>NZ_UGTH01000001.1:0-2218088 GCF_900454665.1 Peptoniphilus indolicus | reverse complement strand
TGATAATAATCAGCTTTTTTTGCAACCTTATATTCTCTAAGAGTGATTCCTTTTAGTATAGGAATTGTGTTTATTTATTTTCTTTCATTTTAGGCTATACAATTTTAATGAATACAGCCATATTTAGTTATCCGGTGAAACTTCGTAAAAATAATAAAGTTATAGAAAGTATCGCCTTAGATAGTAGTTTTAATAGACATAGAAAATTAAATAAGATTGTAGTAAATTCAAATACCATAAGTGCTTTATACTGATGTATGTATTTAGCATATTTTTACTTTCCTACTGGGCAGTGTTTTAGATAAAGATATAGAAAAACCATATATTTATGACGCTTTAGTTGTTGGTGATAAGATAGAAGATTTAAAAGATTTGAATATAGACGCAAATAAAGTAGAAAAATCAGTAATATTTCCATCTTACACAGTACAACTAGGTATTACTGAATATAATGTAACCTCTGAATCTTTTATAATAAGATACTTGATGAAAAATTACATTTAAATAATGGACATGGGAAATTGATTGAAACAACATTAAATAATGACAATTGGATTGTTTATGAGGGAGAAAAACAGAATTTTCATATAAGTAGTGGCGAAAAAAATAAAGACATATTAATAAATTCCTTAGATGGTAGATATGTGTTTAGAGGATTAGTTGAATGGAACGATTGGGTAATATTGTCAGATGAAGACTTCAAAGAATTGACTCCAGAAAATGTAGATGACATTCATTATTCAGAATTGATTAGATATAATGCCAATTATGGGAGAACATTAAACAATGAAATAAATGACATAGCCAAGAAAAATGATAAAATATCTGTATATTATAAAGATGTAATAGTAAATTTATTGAAAAGTTCTCAAAAGTTAATGGTTATCACAGTTGCTTTAATAGTAATTGAATAAAAGGATTTATTTTATATTTATATAAGATAAAAATTAGAAACGATTTTAATTTTATTTTAGAAAAATATCAATTATTAGATTTACTTGGAATGGGTGGTAGTCGATATAGGTTGTTACGCAAAGAAATATTTTTAATATATTTCAAACCGGCAATAATTACTTATTTAGTAGTTCCATTGATTGCTATTTTTCCTTTTTACATTGATATTGAAACGGAAAAATCACTTGCAAGTTTCTTAGAACTTACAAAGTTTGGAGTTTGTGGTTTTGGAATTATATTAATGTTGTTTATATCATTTGAAATAATTGTCTATTTGAAAATTTCAAAAAATCTTACAAAAAAATTGAAGTTAAAGCGTATTGAGGTGAATGATTAAATGAATGAAATTATTAAAGTTGAAAATTTATGTAAATCATATGGTCAAGGAGAAAAGGGAATTTATTGTCAAAAGGTATTAGATAATTTAAACCTAGACATATATGACAAAGACTTTATAGCTATTATGGGACCATCAGGTAGCGGGAAAAGCACTCTTCTAAAGATAATTGGGCTAATTGATAATAATATAGATTCAGGAGAAGTATTATTTTTCGGAAAAAGTATCAGAAAAATAACTTTTTCTGAAGTTGCAAAACTTAGAAAAAATAAAATAGGATATGTTTTTCAGGATTTTAAAATATTACCGTCAATTACCATATTGGATAATATCATACTACCAAGCCTTATAGCTAAGAAATCTCCAGAGGAATCTAAAAAGAAAGCTTTAAAATATTTAGAAGAATTTGGGTTATATAATATTTATAATAAATACTCTTATGAAATTTCCGGTGGAGAACTACAAAGAGTAGCTATAATTAGATCATTAATGAATGATCCAGACATCATTTTTGCTGATGAGCCTACTGGTAATTTAGATAGTGCAAATACAGAACAGATAATTAGAATGCTAAAATATTTAAATGATAATTTTGGAAAAACAATAGTTATAGTTACACATAATATTGAATTTACTAAATATGTAAAAAATGTTTATATTTTAAAAGAAGGCAAATTATCTCTCAGCCATTAATATATATTTTACTTAAAGCACCATTTTTTATAGTTTATTTAATATAGAGATCTTTATTTCATAAATAAAAGAAATGCCATAGAAAATATTGTAGATAATGATAGATTATATTTTGATTATCAAAAAGCAAAAAATAATCAGGAAAGTTTAGTAGTTATTGTTCAAGGTTTATTGTTAGAATCAGTAAGTTCTAACTAAGCAGAATATAATACCGAAAGTAACAGCACTCGTGCAATAGGATTACTAATATAGGGGAATTATTGTGGACCAAAGCTATAAGTTTATCTGCTTATAGCTTTTTACCTCTCTACTTCCTTTCCATAATAATTTTCATAGTTTTTCCTATACTGAACAAGGTCAGAAAATTGTTCTTTATTCAAAGAATACTCTTGAATAAGGGTGTTCTTTTTTTCTTGCAATTTATCGAGGCTTGATAGTATTTCTTTTGTATTGGGTAGCTTTTTATAATTTTCTAAAATTTCTTTAGCTGCTATTTTATAGACAGAAAGTTCACTATAATACTCCTCTGCAAATTGTTTATCATCAGGATTTTTCTTGTGGTATTTATAGATTTCACGATATTTATTTATAGTATTTATATTTTCCATATCTTGGGATAAACTTTTCATCTCAGTTTCAATTTTCTTTATTTTATCTAACAAGTCTTGTCTATCATCAGCAGATTTTTTGATTAGATCATCGAGTTGGGTAATTGAATTAATGCCTTGCTCTCTTAACTTTATTATTGAATCAGCCATTGTTTTGATATTGTGTTTTCTTGCCCAAACTTCATAACCTTTAGAGGACTTAGCCTTTGTATTAGTAGATATATCAATGACATTTCCTACTCTTTTTTTAATAGGATTAGCTTTGTTCATAATAGCTAAATCTATTCTTTCTTTAATTTTATCTTCAGTATAATCTTCTCCTATAGTCTTCGATCTTGTAAATCTTTGCTTATCTTTATGACGAAAAGCAATATGTTTACCAAACTTAATTTCATAATCAAGATTCTTCATATTTTCTAAAAACTCTTCCCACGATTTAGACTTATTAATCATTCTGTCTATATCAAATTGCAGTTTAGACTTCCAAGAATTTCCTTTCTTTTTTTGGTCATATTCGTACCAAGATTTACCAGCAGTTTTATATTTTCTTTTGTAAGCTTCATAATATTCATCAATGACTGAAAGCTTATTTTCTTTACATAATTCGTCACTTTGAAACCTGATTTTATGATAAGATTTTTTATTAGATTGGTAGCATTTGCCAGTCTTGTAATTAACATTATTAAGTAGGCTAAGTATCCAACGCCTTGCATTATTTCTAATGTAGGTTTTTAGATACTCGCCCCCAAACCGTACGTACACCTCTCGATGTATACGGCTTTCCATTTATTCTTCATTTGAGTTGTTAATTTTTTCAAAACATTCATTACAAACTACTAGCGTTTTTCTATTAATGCTTTTCATAAAAACATGCCAAGCATATTCATCAGTTAAGTCTTTAAGCTTTTTTACTTGATACACTTTTAGATTATTAGTTTCTTTCCCACACCATTCACACTTATTATTTTTTAATCTTAAACCTAGCGTTGGTTTCTTAAGATAGAACTTTTGCTTATGAATCACATCAGCATTATCATCTTGGGGAAATTCTTTTCTAGCCAAGCTGTCTTTCCAAAGTAAACGAGTTTTGTTGTTACCATTTTTATCTGTATAACTTATACCAAAATCTTTATCATTGCGGTATCTAGTTATAATATCCGTTACCTTTGTCCTATATTTGCAAGCCAATGTTTTATACAGACTGTATTCCATAATATATCTAAATTTATGGAGCTTTGAAGAATTATTTGCGAGTCTGTAGTAGTTACAGAATCCTCTAATTTCTCCGTTATATTGGTCTAATATACTTAAGTCTGTTCTTGATGTTAGCTCTGTTCTTTCTTTAGGAAACCATACTTCTTTTCCATTTAGATTTTTAATTCTTAATGCTCCAAGCTCTGTTAGTTTATTTTGTATTGTTGAAGTTGATAATTCAAGTCTTACATGACCACCAAAATTTCTTGCTTTTATACCTGTTTTTGTCCTTTTTGTATGATTACTTCCAGGAGTTACTCTGATATCAAAACCTAGGAACTTGGCTCTATCTGTTGATTTTGTTACTAGCGTTTTTTCATCAGATAGTTCGAGGTTTAATTCTGATTTGATAAATTGACCAATTTCTTGTTTTACCTTTTCAGCATCTGCCTTAGAACCGATAATGCCAATAATGAAATCATCAGCATATCTAACATATTGTATTCTCTTGAAGTTTTCATCCATAGGATTTAAGCAAGGTATATTGAAATATCTTTTGTTTATTTCTTCAATTTCTGATTTAATATCATCTATTTCAATTTTATTGGTTTTCTTGCTTAACTTATTTTCAAGTCTTTTTCTTCTATCATAGAGAGCTTTATATTCCCTGTTTTGCTTTCTTTTATTGCCTTTATCAAAGCTTTCCTTGTAACTTTTCATATACTTGTCAAATTTATCCAAGTAAATATTTGAAAGTATGGGACTTATTATTGACCCTTGTGGCATTCCACTGTAAGTGTTGTGATATTGGTTTTGTTCCATGTATCCGGCTTTAAGAAACTTTCTTATTAATCTTAGGAATCTTTCATCTTCAATACGCTTGGATAGAATGTCTATCATAATGTTATGGTCTATATTGTCAAAGAAACCTTTAATGTCTCCTTCAACGAACCATTTACATCTTACAAATCTATTTTGAATTTGTCTTAAAGCGGTATGACAACTTCTATTATCTCTAAAGCCATGAGATGTGTCCTCAAAGCTTTCATCATAGATAGAATTTAATAACATTCTACATACTTCCTGTACTAATTTATCGTCAATGCTTGGTATGCCTAATGGTCTTAATTTTCCGTTTTTCTTTGGAATATATACTCTTTTTGTTGGTGTGGGTGAGTAACTTTCATCTTTTAGTGAATCAATGATTTTGTTAATTCTTTCTAAGTTCATTGCACTTATTGTTTGATTATCTACACCTTTAGTCATATTTCCTGTGTTAGCATAAATATTTTGGTATGCTTGCAAGAACAGGTCTGTATTGTAAAGGTTATGATACAATCTTTTGTAAGTGTAGTTTTCTTCTTTTGAATGTTTTCTCAAACTAATCAATACATTGTTGGGATTTCTCATAGTGCCTCTCGCACCTTCCTTTCCTCTGAATTGAATGAATAAACTGCCTTCCTTTACCATGTAAGAGTCGTTATCTCTCTCGGATTACTACGAAGGCTCCGTTACCATATCAGATATTCAGGTTCTTAAAAACCATAGCATTTTGTTGCTTTCTGACTTAGGTAATCTCCATTTAGTATCGAAGTAAAAAGCAATGTTGATTGTCGGATATGCTTTTCGTCCTTTCATGCTTATACAAGCGGATTGAGTTTAAAGTTTTGCCTAATGCATTCATTTTCACTACATAGGTACACTCAACATAACGTATATAGATATCTTTCGTTATGACCACCACAAATGTTCCTCGGACTGGCATTCAATCAGTTTAGATTTTATCCTCATATCAGCTTTAGGTCTCGCCATTCAGTCGTGGAATGATATCTATCCAACTTATGACTTTAATAACGTGCTATTGTCCTCTTTGGATTTCTCCTCTAAGTGAGTTATTGACCTTAGATATTAAAACTACTATTCTACCATTTTGCTAAAATGGATTTACTTCGTACCTTATGGACGCACAAATGATGTGATTGTGAATATGCCCCTTATCTATGTGAGTAGATAAGACAAATTCGTACTCGTCTTTGAGTATCTTTTTACATAGCTCCATACCAATATGGTGAGCCATTTCAGGACTTGTTTCTCCCGGTAAAAAGGATTGAATGAGATGTCTTGCAAGAACGGTTCCTTTTGTTCCTGCGTCATTTCGTGTCCTTAAAAACTGAGTGTGAGCAGTTGCTTCGTGGCATTTATGAGTGCTTACTAAAAGCCGCTCGTCTGTCTTATCTCCATTTACAATGTACTCGATTGCAAGATTAAGAGTCGATTTTATTGGATGTATTTTTGTAATAGCCATAAAAACTAATCACCTCCGGAAGTCCTGTTAAGCAGCAGTGAATGAATTTGCCATAGCTCTTTTGAGAAATGTTTAATTTGTTTTTTCATATCATTTATATCATCCTTATAGATTACACCTGTCGAATTTACTCGCTTTGCAATCTGATTGATGTTGTTTGTTGCATTTGAAAGCAAGCCTTGTAAATCTCGGAAAGGCTCTAAATCCACTTGATAAATTTCCTTTTCTAAAACGCATTTACGGATAAAATGGCTCATGTTTCTACACTTTGCAAGTTTTCTTTTCTCCTCAAAAAGAGCCTTTTCTTCTTCTGTTAGTTTAATTTCAAGTCTTTCATTTCGTATTCTATTTGCCATAGGTAGTTCCTCCTTTGAATGTATTTCGGGGTCTTAGGGTTCTCCCTAACAAGCTAAAAATTGATAAAAAAAGAAGCAGTTCCCAGAGGGCTGCTTCATCAATTTTTTCGTAAGTGTCCGTACACTTACTGTGCTTGCTATTAAAGCTATTAAAGTTATAAGCGTTAAGCGTTTATTAGGTTTTATTAATTATACCGCATTTAAAAAAATTAATAAAGAAGTATAAGCGAAGCTATTGACAATGATTATCAGAGTTGATACAATAATACCGACAAGAGTGTCGGCTTGGAGGTTATTTTTGAAATGAAAATGGAAGCTGATGAAAGAAAAAAGCAGATTAGACAAGCAGCTATTAAAGTCTTTTTGGATAAGGGATTTAGAAATACAGTTATGAATGACATTATGGAAGCTACTGGGCTTTCTAGAGGTGGCTTGTATCATCATTATGGTTCTACGCATGAAATCTTATACGACATTATGATGGAAGGTAATTTAAATAGAAAAGATATTGTTCAAAAATCAAGTTATGACGAAGGATTAATATTAAGTCCACAGTTGTTTTCGAGAATGATTATAGACAAGATACTTGCAGATAGTGATTATGTAAAGCTTTATGTTATGTTTTTATGTGAGTTAAAAGAAAATGATGATCTGAAAGAACTATATGTGAAAATAAAAAAAGAGTCCATACAAGTATTTAAAGAATTGTTTTCTACTTTGTTTAACGAGTTACCTTCTGATGAAATATTTGAATTTATGATTAATATTATGAATTCTGGATTGATGGCTTGCGAAATTTTGAATGCACGTGAGAATTTTGTAAAAAATAAGAAATATCTAACTGAAATTATAGAGACTTATTTTACAAATGTTATGAAAAAAGATGACGAAAGGAGTTAAATTTATGGATCTATTAAAAAAATACATTAAGAGAAATAAAACACCATATTTTATTTCTGTGTTATTTGCAATACTTGGAGTAATTTCAAATCTTTTTGTATATATTATTCTAAGTAAGATGATTATATCATTAATTGATGGTAGCCAAGATTTTCATTACTATATAAATAAAATTTTCTTGATACTTTCATGTCTTATAATCAAAGAAGTGTTTATGTTTTTGTCAACAATGATTTCTCATAAAACAGCCTATCAAATAATACGAGATATAAGAAAAAGTCTTATGGAAAAATTATTTAATATGCCACTAGGAGACATATTGAATGAGTCTACCGGTAAGTTAAAAGACATAATTGTAAATCAAGTTGATAATACTGAAACAACATTGGCTCATATGATTCCTGAGATGACAGCTAATTTAGTCGGACCTATAATATTATTTGTTTACATGTTAATTTTAGATTATAGACTAAGTTTAATATCTTTAATTCCATTAGTTATTGGTGGATTTTTTATGGCAGGGCCGATGAAAAGAATGAAGGTAAAGTTTCCACAAGCAGTTAAAATTGGCCAAGATATGAATAATTCCGTGGTTGAATATATAAATGGAATAGAGGTTATTAAAACATTTAATCAAGGCGAAAAATCTTATAGAAAATACAGGGACAATGTGTATAAAAAGGCAAATTACTATTATAATTGGATGGGAGAAAATACAAGAGACTATGCGATAAGTATGTCTATTGCTCCAGTTGGTATTTTGACAATTATACCATTTGGTTTATATTTCTGTATGAATGGTTCACTAGATGGTGGTGTATTTTTAACATTGATAATTCTTTCTTTTGGGACTATCCAAAATATTATGAGAGTAATGACTTTTGAAGATGATATTGGAAGAATGTCAACTATTTTCGAGGAGATTAAAAATATACTTTATGCGAGAGAACTATCTCATAAAAATGCAAATTTAGATATAAAAAATCATAATATAGAGATGAAAAACGTAGATTTTTCTTATGAAAAAGACAAGCAAGTCCTAAGCAATATAAATTTAAACATAGAAGAAGGAAGTGTGAATGCTTTAGTAGGTGAATCGGGTTCAGGTAAGTCGACTATTGCAAAACTAATTTCAGGATTTTGGGACGTAGATAGTGGTTCTATAAGTATAGGAAATGTAAATATTAAAGATATGTCCCTTGAAAAGCTATCTACTATTATTTCCTATGTAGCACAAGATAATTTTCTTTTTGATATGTCAATTAAAGATAACATCAGGATAGGAAATGAAAATGCCAGTGATGAGGAAATAATTGAGGTATGTAAGAAAGCAGCCTGCCATGATTTTATAATGAACTTGTCAGATGGATATGATACAAGGGTAGGAGAAGCTGGCAAACATTTATCTGGAGGAGAAAGGCAAAGAATATCAATTGCAAGAGCTATGATAAAGAATGCTCCAATAGTTATTTTAGACGAGGCTACCTCTTATATCGATCCTGAAAATGAAGCCTTGATTCAAGATGCAATATCAGAATTGGTCAAAGGGAAAACTCTAATTATAATTGCCCATCGTTTAAAGACAATAACAGATGTAGATAATATATTTGTAATTAAAAATGGAGAACTTGCATGTAAAGGAAGTCATGAAGAGCTTTTGAAGGAATCAAAAGATTATCACGATCTTTGGGAAACTGCCTTGAAAGGAGAAGAAAATGCTTAGTGTTTTTAAAAAAATATGGAATTTTTCTATTGAAGAACAAGTGTATATAAAAAAATCAATCTTTGCTAATTTTTTCGGTTCTATTTTTAATGCTCTACAATTTGCAGCCATTTATTATGCGATTTTTGGGATAGTAAACAAGGATATAAGCTTCAAAACAATAGGAATATCAAGTTTATTTTTATTAATTAGTATAGCCGGAGTAATTATTTCAAAAAATTCCTCTATGCTCAAACAAACACATGCCGGATATTTTATGGCTGGACACAAGAGAATTGAATTAGGTGAAAAAATAAAAAAAGTTCCCATGGGATTCTTCTCAAGTTTAAGTTTAGGAAATTTAACAACTATTGCGACTACTAACTTAGATAATGTAGAGACTTGGGTTCCAACTTTGTGTATTATGGTTTTCGGTGGCATGCTTAATGCTATTGTTTTTATCTTATCCTTATTTTTGTTTTCTTATAAGGTAGGTATTGTAGCAATAGTTGGTTCTATTGTATTTTTAATGATCATTGCTCGTATGCAAAAAAGGTCAAGTAAAAATGCAGATAAGATTCATGAGATTCAGGTATCACTTACCAAAGAAGTCTTATCAACATTACAAGGAATGCAAATTATAAAATCATATAATCTACGAGGAAGTAATAATAAAAAACTTGACAAGAGCTTTGATGGTGCTAGTGAATATTCTTTTGATTTAGAAAAAACTATAATGCCATATAGTTTATTAGCTAAAATCATAATAGCTATAACAATTTGTTTGATGTTGTTTATTTCAATAAAATTATATTTTGTTGAAAATGGTCAAATAGTCAATACTATTATGATACTTATAGCAAGTTTTGTAATATTTGACGGGCTTATTACATCTGGATCTGCTATGGCAATGCTAAGAATGGTTGAGAATGCAATAGATTCTTATTCCTATGTAAATGATATGGAAGATATGGAAGAAGGAGAGGTTTCAGAGCCTATAAAAAATCACAATATAGCCTTTAAAAATATTTCTTTTTCCTATGATGATAGACAAATTTTAAAAAACGTATCAGCTGAGATAAAAGAAAATACCATGACTGCTATTGTAGGACCATCTGGATCTGGCAAGACTACATTTTGTAATCTTATTGCAAGATTTTGGGATATAAACTCTGGAGAAATTTTCATAGGTGGAAAGAATATTAAGGACTATAAGATAGAAAACTTAATGAATTCTATTTCCATGGTATTTCAAGACGTCTATCTCTTTGAAGATACAATTGAAAACAATATAAAATTTGGAAAACAAAATGCAAGCCATGAAGAAGTTGTAGAAGCTGCAAAGAAGGCAAGGTGCCATGAATTTATAGAAGCTTTACCAGAAGGATATGACACTATCATTGGGGAAGGTGGAGCAAGCCTATCTGGTGGAGAAAAACAAAGAATCTCCATAGCCAGAGCCATGCTAAAAGACGCGAACATCATAATCTTTGATGAAGCAACAGCAAATATAGACCCGGAAAATGAAGATAAGCTTAAAGAAGCAATAGAATCATTAACAAAAAATAAGACAGTAATAATGATTGCTCATAGACTAAAGACAATTAGAAATGCTGACCAGATTTTAGTCTTAAAAGATAGAGAAATAGTAGAACGTGGTAATCATGAAGAACTGATCAAAAATAATGGACTTTATTCTGACCTTATCAATGCAAAAGCTAAGGCAGAATCATGGAAATTAAATAATTGATATAAAGAAATATTAAAGTCTTTAAACAGTAAAATTTAGAAAAGAGGATTTATGCCTAATAGCATGAGTCCTCTTTTTATGTTCAAATTAATCATTAAAACTCAAAAATACTATAGAAAAACAAAAAATCTGGTTACCAAAGAGGGCAAATTTCACTTTATAAAGTGAGGGGTATTTTGTCATCTTTCTATAAAAATCAAAATACTTTGAAGTGTGAATACTCTTGAAATTGATTATGTGAGATTAGCATATTTCAAATTTAATTCACTTATCAAGGTAAAAAATTAACTTATATAGGAGGTTAAAATGCAAGCAATAAAGATTTATAGTATGAGAGTTGCTATGTTATGTAGGCTTTATGATCTTAGATTAATTAATGAGAAGGAATATACAAAAATTAAGAACAGGTTAGAAAATGATTATAAGAAGATGAATAGAAAGTAATTAATCTTGCGATATAATAACACTGTAGAAAGATACAAAATGGGAAGGAGGTAAAATGAATACTAAAGTAAAATTAATTAAAGCTTCAAATACAGGAGCTAGAAATAGAAATGCACTAGATATAGATTTAAAACGAGTTGCAGCATATTGTCGAGTAAGTACAGATAGTAAAGACCAACTTGAATCATATAAATCGCAAGTTGATTATTATACGAATCTAATAAAAAATAATAAAAACTGGACTTTGGCTGGTATATACGCAGATGAAGCAACAACAGGAACAACTGCTACTAAAAGAGCAGATTTCATGAGACTAATAAGCGATTGTCAAAATGGAGATATATACATGATAATCACTAAATCTATATCAAGATTTGTTAGAAATACATTAGATACTTTGACAATGGATGGAGAGCTATTACTAACAATATTAAGTTCAGTAGCTCAACAAGAAGTAGAAAATACCTCAGCCCATGTAAAAAAAGGACTAAAAATGAAAATGGAAAAGGGGGAGCTTATTGGTTTTCAAGGTTGCCTTGGATACGACTATGATCCTACAACAAAAAGCATCTCTATAAATGAAGAAGAAGCTAAGATTGTTAGATACATCTTTAAAAGATATTTAGAGGGCAATGGCGGCTCAGTCATTGGCAGGGAACTAGAAGAGCAAGGATATCTCACCCCTAGAGGTAAAACAAAATGGTCTGACACTACAGTGTTAGGAATAATTAAAAATGAAAAGTATATTGGAGATATACTAATGGGAAAGACCTTCACAGTTGATCCCATAACAAAAAGAAGACTAGCAAACTTTGGTGAATCTGATAAATATCATATTGAAAATCATCATGAGCCAATTATATCAAGAGAAGACTTTGAAAAGGCACAGGAGATTAGACTCAGGAGAGCACAAAACAGAAACACTATTGCTAACAAGGATAGAAAAAGAGAAAAACTATCAAGACAATACGCTTTTTCAAGTATGCTGGAATGTGGATTTTGTGGTGAAATACTTTCAAGAAGAACATGGCACACTAGTTCAATTTATAAAAAAATTAACTGGCAATGTGTAAGGTCAACTAAAAAAGGTAAAAAATATTGCCCTCATTCAAAAGGAATACAAGAAGCAGCAATAGAAAAAACATTTGTTGAAAGCTATAGGCAATTATGCCATGCAGATTCAACAGTAATAGATGACTTTTTAAAAATTGTTGAAGAAGAAATAAATGATAATACTTTAGTCAGAGATTTGAAAAAGATAGAAAACCAATTAAATAGAATCATTAGCCAAGAAAGAAAGTTAGTTGATCTTCATTTAGAAGACAGTATAGACGAAGAAGTTTATGCTAAAAAATATAAAAAACTGATAAAACAAAAAGAAGAATTACTCGATGAAAAGAAAACCCTAGAGCTAACAATAAAAGATGAAAACTTTATTAAAGAAAGACTAAAGTAATTTAAAAAGGTCTTAGAAAACAAAGGAATTATAGAAGAATTTAACAGAACAGTATTTGAAAGCATAGTTGATAAAGTCGTGGTTGGAAGAATTGACAAAGACGGAACAGTCCACCCATATGACCTGACATTCTACTTCAAAACAGGAATTAAAGATAATCAAGATTCTAATAACTTTAAAGATAAAAGAAAAAATGCTAAAGACAATGACATTAATAAATTGTGCTCCTACAAGAATGACGAGGATAAAAAATTATGTTCCCAAGCAAAAGACAACGCACCGTGAGTCTGTTGTTTTGATGACAAGGGTTGCGCAAACTAAGTAAATAAAATACCAAAAATTTAGAAATTATTTTTCATCTGTAACAGGCATTAGCCCGTTTAAACTTAATGCCGATATGGTAACTGATGAGAGAAAAATAAAGAAGGATAACGATATAAAATTTACGATCCAAGATATGATTAAAATATATTATGGAGAGTCAGATTACGCCAAATATGATAATTTGGATTGTCAATGGAATCAATTTCTAAAAGAATTTTGTACGGATGAATGCAGTAATAATTATTCTAATAAGTTGAAAGTTTCAGCTATCCTTTGGAAAAAAGTTAGGGAATCAAAGAATGAAAAGTTTTTTAAACAACTTCTGAATTAATATATATACAAAATAGATGAGTATCATAATAAACAATTTTCAATTTGTAAAGGATAGAAAGCTTGAAAATAGCGAGAGGAAACTGTGTGAAGAAATATATTATTAGTTTGAAAAATCTGATTCGCAATTATCAAAAATGTTAGACATAATACAATTAGATATTTAATTGTATATTGTATAGTAACAAATAATTAGGAGGAACTATGAATTATAAAAAAATTAAAGTGAGTAGTGTGGATGCTCCAAAAAGATTTTATAGGGTATTGTATGTAAGGGAAGATCTGAATTTGTTTGAACTTGGAGTTACAATTTTGTCAGCTTTTGATTGTCATTTTTGTCATACGATGCAATAAGTCAAAAACTTTTAACACCATTTCACTATTTTGGAGTAACTGACCCGGTTGATTTAAGTCATATGAAGTGGAAACAGGGGAAATATGATGTAGCTGAGTTAACTAATGTTTTCACTAAGTCAAAACAAAGAGTTCAAGTTATAATTGATTCGCTAAAAAGATATTTAAAAGATATAGAAGATTTTAAAGCAATAGGTTTTTGTGTAAGTATAGACCATGCAGAATATATGGCGAATTCTTTTAACATAGCAGGGATTAAATCTATAGCGTTACACTCTAAAAGTAGTAAGGATGAGAGAAATAGTGCTATAAATTCATTAAAAGAAGGTAAAATAAGATGTATATTTACAGTTGATTTATTTAACGAAGGAGTAGATATCCCGGAAATTGATACAGTTTTGTTTTTGAGACCAACCGAGTCACTAACTGTTTTTATCCAACAACTTGGTAGAGGGTTGAGACTATCTGAAAATAAAGATGTGCTAACAGTTTTAGATTATGTAGGACAGGCTAATAAAAATTATGATTTCTCTTTTAAATTAAGAGCATTGATAGGAAAGAGCAAGGGTAGTATTGAAAAAGAAATTAAAAAGGAGTTTCCAAACTTACCAGCAGGCTGTCATATAAAATTTGAAAAACAAGCTATGAAGTATGTACTCGACAATATTCAATCTACCATTTTAAATAACACAAATTTAAAAAGGATGTTAATAAATTTCAAAAATAATTTTGATTTGGAATTAAATTTAAAGAATTTTATTAATTCATACGGAATAGACATAAAGCAATTTTACACAAAAACTTCTTTTAATGAACTTATGTGTTCTGCTGGTTATATAGATAATTATGACCACAAAAAACAGTATGATATTTCATTGAAAAGGCTATCTAATATGAACTCTAAGGAGTTAATAAAATTTTCAAAAAAAGTTTTGAGTAGTGATTACGATTTTGAGTTAGGCAGTGAAATTAAAAAGAGAAGAATGGGAATGTTTTATTACACACTTTTCAATAAAGAACCGGAAGTTTCTTATGAAAAAAGTATTTCTGAATTAAAAAATAAAGAGCCATTACTGGTAAAAGAATTTATAGAAATATTGGACTACAAATTAGAAAAAATTGATAGAAAAGAAATTGAGTATAATGAAGACGGCATTCCTTTAGAATTATATGGAGATTATTTTTTAGATCAGATAACAGCAGCTGTAGGTAAATCAGATGAAAAGCACAGGCATCCTTTAAGAGAAGGAACTTTATATGTAAAAGATTCAAATACAGATTTGTTCTTTATAACGATAAATAAAAATGAAGATGATTATTTACCAACTACAATGTATAACGACTACGCAATAAGTTCTAAGTATTTTAATTGGGAATCTCAAAGTACAACATCAATAAGCAGTCCGACAGGACAAAGATATATATCGAGAGATACAAGTCATAAAGTTTTACTCTTTGTGAGAGATAATAAAAAAGAATACGGCTCAACGAAACCATACACATTTATAGGAAAAGCAAAAATGTATAGCTATAAAGGTTCTCAACCAATAGAAATTGTTTGGGAAATGGAACAAGATATACCGGAAAGAATTATAATGGAATCAAAATTATCCATGAGCTAATTAAAATTTTGTATGAGTTTAATTTTTTGGGGGGCGGGATGTAGAATATTAAAATATAGATTAGAGATATATAAAGTTTTGCAGAGCACTACATTCCTTTTTAGCATTGAGATAATAAGTTTAATAATTATACACTTGTAAATGATGTGAGACCTAAAAAGATAAAATATCCAATAAGTTAATCGATTAATGGAGCTATCGTCTATTATCTCTCTTTTTTCTTTTTATAAATCTAACATCTATTGTAAGGCTACAAGCTAAAAAACTAATATTTTAAATTAATTGTTTTATATTTGACATATTTCTTATAAAATATATATTGTGTTATTATACATAGTAGATATTTAGAATGGAGAAATAGTATGGAAAATTTCTTTCGCTACAATGTTGATGGTAGTGCGAGTATAAATATTACATTAATAAGATTGGCTTTAATAGTTTCAATAATATTTGCGTATCGTTTTAGAAATAGTGAAACATTGTTAAAAGCATCTTTAAATTTGGGAACGGGAATACAGCTTTTGATGTTATATTGGTATCTTGGAAATGCAGAGTTGTTTTTAAAAGAAGGATTGCCTTTATTTCATTGTAGATTATCAGCTATTATGATGTTTTTCGGATATTATACAAATAGTCAAAAAATTCTAAAGTATTTTTCTTGGTTAGGTGTTATAGGGGCGATAATTGCATTTACTTTTCCGGACCCTTCGCCATATGTTTGGCCTCATGTTACCAATGTAACTTTTGTTGGAAGTCATATTTTACTGATGATTAGCGGTGTAATTATACTAAGTAAAAATAATGTGTATCTTAGTCCAAAAGATACTTTAGCTTTAACATTTATAATGAACACAATTTTGATGTCGGCAAATATGTTAGTGCATAGCAATTATGGATATTTAACTGAGCTACCGACATTTATAGGAATTAGATTGCCAAAAGCAGTTTTATTTTTCTTAATGACTATGTTTATTTCTATAATAATTATGTTTTTAGAGAAAAAGCAATCGGACTTACAATCTCAAAAATTTTAGTAATTAAATAATTAATTTGAAAACTCCTAATAGATTAAAAAATTTATTAGGAGTTTGTCTATAAATTATATCTATAGAGTTTTCTGTAGAGAGTTGATAAATTAATTTTTAAAATGTCAGCTATCATTTGTTTTGATTTAGTTGACGAACCATATTTTTCTACCATATTTTTTAGAATGATTTTTTCATATTCATCGAGTTGCTCTTGTAAAGGTGATGTAGAAATATTTTGATTGATTTCAAAACTTGTTGTTTGTTGTTTAGATAGTAAATGATTTGGTAATAAGGTTTCATCTATTACATCATCTTCTGATATGTTAACCAAAAACTCAATTATATTTTCTAATTGTCGTATATTTCCTTCCCAAGGTATATTTTGAAATACGTTAAGTATTGAATCTGAAAAACTTTTTTTAGGTTTATTTAACTTAGTGCAATATTCACTTAGTTTACAGTTTGCTATTAACGGGATGTCACTTTTTCTTTCTCGTAATGGAGGAATATTTATTGGGATTACGCTCAATCTAAAATATAAATCATCTCTAAATTCATTGGTTTTAACCATTTTTTCTAAGTTTCGATTAGTTGCAGTTATGAGTCTGAAATTAACTTCAATAGTTTTTTTACCACCAAGTCTTACAAATTTTCCGTCTTGTAAAACACGAAGTAGTTTTGGTTGAAGATGTATTGGTAGGTCTCCGATTTCATCTAAAAATAAAGTTCCACCATTTGCAAGTTCAAAACGACCGATTTTTCCAGATGAATTTGCTCCGGTAAAAGCTCCTTTTTCATAGCCGAATAGTTCACTTTCTAATAGATTATCAGGTATAGAAGCACAATTGATTACGATAAAAGGATTATTTTTTCTATCTGAAGCGTTGTGAATTGCTCTTGCAAAAAGTTCTTTTCCAGTGCCGCTTTCTCCTCGTATCATAACGGAAGAGTTACCTTTAGAAATTTGCTTAGCTAATGTTATGGTATTGTTTATTGCAATGCTATCTCCGAGTATGGCATCAAAATTAAGAGATGAATTGCTTTCTATTAAGTTGTAAGCATTTTTTACGACATTTCCGTATTTAGAAATTTGAAAAATATAGCTTTCTATATTTCCATTCACATAGTTTTCAATTGTTTTTACTAAGTATTCATTGGTATTTTTAGTGTTTTTCAACGAAAGTTTTTGAGTTGTAGAAGAGCTATTGAAATTGTCAAAAACTTCAGTCATATTTTTATTTAGTATTTTTTTAGGCTCAATTTTTAAAAAATCATACACTTTGTAGTTATAATTTTGAATTATCATATTTTTGTCAGTAAATAATATGGCGCTATCTAATGAATTTACTATATTTGATATTTCCTGATTTTTCAAAGATATATCATTTATAGTTTGTTCATATTGTAAATTTCGAGACATCAATATGCTAAGTTTTGATAAAAATTTTGTTATGCTGTCATAGTTTTGATAAATAGAGTTACGTTGTTGTTGAGTGAATGCAATCAGACCTATAACTCCCAAAACTTCTTGATTATCATTTAAAATAGGGTAGCCGATTGAAGCCATCTCTTCACAATTTTCCGATGATGTGCAATTTTTACATCTATCACTTATATCTCTTTCAATTATACTTTCAAATGATTTACTATTTAAAATGTGCTCATAAGAACAGCCCTTTGGCAATTGTTCGCCGATTAAATCTTTATAGTTTCCGGTAGCTGCTATACGGCGCAAGTCTTTATTCACTATTGTAACTTCGATTTTAAGTATGGATGATATCGCATCTGCAATATCTTGAACAGAATTTTTTATTTGGTCAATTTCAAACATTTTATCACCTTTATAAATAGTATCTATAAATTTGCGTAAATGCAAATAAATTTCTCAAATTTGCAAAATGAGTAAATAAAAATTGTATTTATTGTGTTTTTTTGCAAATATAGTTGGCATGGAATTTGCTAATAATATTAGTGAAAGGGGTTATGATATGGATTATATAAGTTATATGAAGAAAGAATTGGTGCCGGCGTTTGGGTGTACTGAGCCGATAGCTTTGGCGTACGCTTCAGCTGTTGCACGAGAAATACTTGGGATAGAACCTGAGAAGATATTAGTTAATGTCTCTGGAAACATAATAAAAAATGCCAACTCTGTAACAGTTCCGGGAACTGATGGAAGAAAGGGCTTGGAAATTTCTATTGTTGCGGGAGCTTTTTTAGGTGACGCCTCTAAAAAATTGGAAGTTTTATCTGATGTGGATAAGAGTAAATTAGATGAATGTGATGAAAAAATTGAAAATGAAATAATTGAAATTAAATTAAAACCGGATGTTTCTAATTTATACATAGATATAAAATTACTTGCGAAAGATCAATCTTCAAGAGTAGTCTTACAAGGCGCTCATACAAATATAATTTTAAAAGAAAAGAACGATGAAGTGATTTATGAAAAAACTTTAGAGAGTCAGGATGATTGCGAAGTTGACTTTTCATTTGAAAAAATTTATGAATTTGCAAAAAAATGTGATTACTCCGAAGTAAAGGATATTTTAGATTTAGAAATATCATATAATACCGAAATTGCAAAAGATGGAATTGAAAATGATTGGGGTTCAAATATTGGAAAGATAATTTTAAAAAATTATTCTGATAATTACAATGAAAAATTAGTAGCTTATGCTGCAGCGGGTTCGGATGCTAGAATGTCTGGGTCTGAAAAACCGGTTGTAATTAATTCGGGGAGTGGAAATCAAGGGATAACAGTTTCTGTGCCTATTATTTTGTACGCAAAAGACAAAGGAGTTTCGGAAGATGAGCTTTACAGAGCTCTTGTATTTGCAAATTTAATAGGCCTATATTTGAAACAAGGAATAGGAAAATTATCTGCTTATTGCGGAGTTGTCTCAGCGGCTTCAGCTTCAGTTTGTGGAATTGGTTATTTAAATAATGAAAATATAGATGTTTTAAAAGAAACTTTATCAAATTCATTAGCTGTAAACTCAGGAATTATATGTGATGGTGCAAAACCTAGCTGTGCAATGAAAATAGCTTCGAGTTTAAGAAATGCTTTCTTAGCTTATGAGCAAGCTAAGACAAATAATTCTTTTAATCCGGGTGATGGAATAGTAAAAGAAACTTTGGATAAAACAATAGAAACTGTAGGGCATATTGCAAGATATGGTATGAAAACTACTGATGAAGTGATCTTAAATGAGATGCTAAAGAAATAATATTCACAGTAAAATTATATATATTATAAATTAAGTTGTAAATATTATTAGAAAATTATATTATTATCTAATAACTTTATTTTATGAGGGGGAAATATGAAAAAGAAGTCTTTTTTTAACACATTAGTTTTCAAACTAATAGTTGGATTAGTGGCTGGGATATTAGTAGGTAGTATTGCGTCTGCTGAAGCGATAGTAGTAATAGATGCAATTAAATCTATTTTAAGCAATCTTATTAGTTACATAGTGCCGATGATAATACTTGGATTTATAACGCCGGCTATAGTATCTTTAAAAGACAATGCTGGGAAAATACTAAGTACAACACTTATTATCTGCTATGTATCTTCAGTTGGAGCTGCACTTTTTAGTTTAGTTACTGGGAGAATTATAATTCCAAATTTAGACATAGCAAGTAATGTTGGAACAGGAAAGGCTATACCGGAGTCAGTTTTTGCTCTTAGTTTTAGCCCTATAATGCCTGTAATGACGGCACTTGTAACAGCTGTATTAATAGGTCTTGCAGTAATATGGACCAAATCAAAAGTTTGGGAAGAACTTTTAGTAGATTTTAATGCAATGGTTTTAAAAATAGTTGATAAAGTTGTAATTAACATACTTCCGGTTTATATTGGAACAACTTTTGCTGAACTTTCTTATGAAGGCGTTATAATTAAAGAGTTGCCAGTATTCTTAAAAATTATATTGATTGTAATAGTTGGACACTTTATATGGCTTTCATTGCTTTATACTATAGGCGGTTTAATTTCAAAGACTAATCCAAAAGAAGTATTTAAACATTATCTGCCAGCTTATTTAACGGCACTTGGTACTATGTCTTCAGCAGCGACACTATCTGTTGCACTAAAATCAGCTGGAAAATCTAAAACATTAGACCCGGAAATTAGAGATTTTGTAATACCGATTTGTTCAAATACTCATTTATGTGGTTCAGTTTTAACTGAAACTTTTTTTGTAATGACGGTATCACAAATTTTATATGGGAAAATGCCGGAAATTTCAAGTATGATTTTATTCTGTTTCCTTTTAGGAATATTTGCCATTGCTGCTCCTGGAGTTCCAGGAGGAACTGTCGTTGCTTCTTTGGGGCTAATTACTTCAGTTTTAGGATTTAATGATGCCGGAACAGCTCTTATGTTATCTATATTTGCATTACAAGATTCTTTCGGTACTGCATGTAATGTAACTGGAGATGGAGCTATTGCGCTTATGGTAACAGGTATATTTAAAAAAGTACCTGGAAGAAATGGGAATTAATTAGTTTTATTGTAGGAATGAAATAGATAAAAAAATGTCGTAGCTTGGTTATGTAGCTACGACATTTTTTTATTTGAGTCATTAATTAATTTTTGCTATGTAGATTTTAGAACTATAAATCAAAGATATAACAAATATTAATTTAAGTAAAATCAAAAATATTTAAATTAAGTAGCTATAACTTGACATAAAGTTAATATTGTTAGATGATATATGGAAATAAGAAAATTTTAGGAGGATTATAATGAAAAAATTATTACCAGTAGCATTGGCAACAGTAGTATTAGCAAGTTCTGCTATGCCAGTTATGGCTAAAGAAGTTAAGGAAGTAAAAGATGTTAAGGCTGTTGTTGAGCAACTTAATAAAGATGCAGAAAAACAACCTATGATGACTATGTCTAAAGTTGTAGTGTCACCACAAAAAGTTAGCTTAAATGGAAAAGATGTTTCTATCGCAGGTTATAATATTGATGGAGAAAATTATTTCAAATTAAGTGATTTAGCAATGGTTTTAAATCAAACATCTTCAAAATTCTCAGTTGAATACAGTGAAGGTAAAGTTCTTTTAACATTAGGTCAAGAATATAAAAATGACGGAAAAGAAGTAGAAGATTTAGAAGAAAATGTTACAGCTGAAATAACTAATGATAAAGTTTATGTAGTAGCAAAAGAAGAAGTAAAACCTGAAGCGAAAGAAGAAGTTAAAAAAGAAGCAAAGCCTGAAATGAAGGAAGAAGCTAAAAAAGAAATAAAACCTGAAGCGAAAGAAGAAGCTAAAAAAGAAGCAAAGACTGAAATGAAGGAAGAAAAGGCTGAAGCAAAAAAAGAAGTAAAGCCTGAAACAAAAGAAGAAACTAAAAAAGAAATTAAAACTGAACCAAAAGCTGAAGAAAAACTTTTAGAAGTAAAAGCTTATAAAATAAAAGGAAACAACTACTATCGTTTAAGAGATGTAGCTAAAGCTCTTAATATGGTAAAGGTAGAATATAATGAAGCTGAAAATAAAGTATTAATTTCAACTGAAGAAGCTAAAAAAGAAATGAAACCTGAAATGAAGGAAGAAGCTAAAAAAGAAATGAAACCTGAAATGAAGGAAGAAAAGGCTGAAGCAAAAAAAGAAGTAAAACCTGAAGCGAAAGAAGAAGCTAAAAAAGAAGTAAAACCTGAAGCGAAAGAAGAAGCTAAAAAAGAAATTAAAGCTGAACCAAAAGCTGAAGAAAAAATAGAGACAAAAACAGAAGCAAAATAATTTAATTTGCATTAAAATTAGGTCGAAATCTCGGCCTAATTTTTATACATAAGTCAGGGAGAATAAAAGTGAGAGAACTTATAGTAAATAAAAAATACAGACACTTTAAAGGTAAAATGTATAAAGTTTTAAACATAGCAATACATAGTGAAACTAGAGAAAAATTAGTAGTATATCAAGCATTGTATGGAGATTACGGTATATATGCAAGACCTTATGAGATGTTTATTTCAGAAGTAGACAGAGAAAAGTATCCAAATGTTGAACAAAAATATAGATTTGAGTTAGAGGAAGAATAAATATGAAATAGATAAAATATTTTTACTGTTATATGATATCTGAATGAATTAAAAACATATAAAAAATCATAAATTTATGATATAATGTCATGGTAAAACGATTTCAAATATAGGAGGATAGATATGAAAGTATATAAAACTGAACAGGTTAGAAATTTAGCATTAGTTGGGCATAGTGGAAGCGGTAAGACAAATTTGACAGAAGCTATGTTATTTCAAAGTGGTGCTACTAAAAAATTAGGAAGTGTTTCAGAAAAAAACACAGTAAGTGATTTTTCTAAAGAAGAAATGGAAAGAGGCACTTCAATAGGAACATCAATAATACCTGTTGAATGGAGAAATACAAAAGTAAATATCATTGACACTCCCGGATATCTTGACTTTATAGGAGAAGCTTATGGGGCGTTAAGAGCTTCAGAAGCAGCTCTTATGGTTATAGATGCAACTTCTGGAATTGAAGTTGGAACAGAGAGAATGTGGAAATATACTGAAAAAATAGGGCTTCCAAGAATAATATTCATTAATAAAATAGATGGGGAAAACGTAAATTTCAGAAGGATTATGGAAGAGCTTGAAGACAGATTTGGGAAAAAAGTAATTCCTTTCTCAGTACCTATAGGAGAAGGTGAAAACTTTATAGGAGTTACAGACGTTATCTATCAAAAAGGATTCAAGTATAAAAATGGAGCTCCTGAAGAAATAGAACTCACTCATGACCAAGTAAAAGCTACTGAAAGAATGTATGAAGAAATAGCAGAAGTAGTTGCAAGTTCTGATGAAGTTTTAATGGAAAAGTATTTCTCTGGAGAAAAATTCAGTAGAGATGATTTATTAAGAGGTGTTACAACTGCGCTATTAGAAGGGGATGCAGTTCCGCTATTAGTTGGTTCTGGAGAAAAGGGAATAGGAATAGACATTCTTTTAAATACTATAATAAATTATATGCCTGCTCCAGATGATGAAAGAGCTCATCTAGGATTTAGACACGTTGAAGGGGAAGAAAGAACCGTATCAGATAAAGAACCTTTCTCAGCAGGTGTAATAAAAACTATAACTGATCCATTTGTTGGAAAGATAACAATATTTAAGGTTATTTCAGGAAAGTTAACAAAAGATACTTTATTGTATAATTCAACAAGAGAACAAAATGAAAAATTGGGTGGATTGTATTTGGTAAGAGGAAAGACTCAAAGTGAAATATCAGAAGTTTATGCAGGGGACATAGGGGCTACTACTAAACTTGCTCATACAGAGACAGGAGACACTCTTTGCGATAAAAATCATATTGTAAAATTTAAGTCTACTAAATTCCCGCAACCTGTTCTTTACTATGCAATAGAAGCTAAGACAAAAGGTGATGAAGAAAAACTTTCAACTTCTTTGAGAAAATTAAAAGAAGAGGATCCATCAATAGTTATTGAAAGAAATCCTGAAACTAAACAATTGACAATTGGTGGTCAAGGTAAAGTTCAATTAGATGTAATACTTGAAAAATTAAAGAATACATTTGGAGTTGAAGTAAATATAATTCCGTTCATAATACCATATAGAGAAACAATAAAGGGAACTGCATCAGTTCAAGGTAAACATAAGAAACAATCCGGTGGTGCAGGACAATATGGAGATGTTTGGATTAGATTTGAACCTTCTGATGAAGATTTTATATTTGATGAAGAAGTATTTGGTGGAGCAGTTCCTAAGAATTACTTCCCAGCAGTTGAAAAGGGAATTATAGAATCTAAAGAACATGGTGTGCTTGCAGGATATCCTGTGACAAACTTTAAAGCTGTCTTATATGATGGTTCATATCACGATGTAGACTCAAATGAAGTTTCATTTAAGTTGGCAGCTAACATAGCATTTAAAAAAGGTATGGAAGAAGCAAAACCGGTTTTATTAGAGCCAATTGTAAAAGTTGAAGTTGTTGTTCCTGACACATATCTTGGAGATGTAATGGGAGACATGAACAAGAGACGTGGTAGAATACTTGGAATGGACCAACAAAGTGATGGTACACAACTGTTAATTGCAGAAGCACCACAAGCTGAAATGTTTGAATATTCAATCGATCTTAGAGCGTTGACACAAGGTAGAGGTATATTCACTATGGAATTTACAAGATATGAAGAAGTTCCTTCTAACATTGCAGAAAAAGTTATAGCTGAAGCAAAAGCTAAAAAAGAAGCTAAATAAATTTGATATTTAAGATAAAGAACTGACTCAAGTAGTTAGTTCTTTTTTTAGTTAGATTATAAATTTAAAGATTAAACGATATTTAGTATCAAAATTACTTGCTGATTAAATATTTTTTGTTATAATTAGGTTATGTGAAAAATAGGTTCTGTCTACCCGACAGAGAGGAGAAAAAAATTGAAACCTATTTTTTTAAGTGGAACACTTCTTTTAAAAAATGAAAGAAAATTTTGGTGTCGAATTAAAATTTTTGCACCAAATATTTTTTATGAAGAAAGTATAAGATACAATCTAATTTCGGAGTTAAAGACGGAGGTAGCTGATGATTAATAAAAAGTTACTGAAGCTTATGGAAAAAGAGAAAGTATATATACTTTATTTAATTATGCTAAAAATTGTTGCGCTATTATTGAATGTTGGAATGATATATTGTATAGCAAATTCAGTTACTAGTGTGATTAATTTAAATATCATTGAGTATAAATTAATAGCTGTATTAGGGGTGATTTTATTACTCCAAATAGGTGTAATTAGGCTAATTAGTGCTATTTCTAATGAATTATCATGTAAGGTAAAAGAAAAAATAAGAATTAAATTATTTGACAAGGTTTACAGCTATGGAATGAGATATTCAAAGAATTTTAATATAGCTGAAATTTCTCAATTGTCAGTGAATGGGATTGAAAATTTAGAAGTTTATTTTAGTTCATTCATTCCTCAACTGGTGTATTCAATAGTATCTCCGATAATATTGTTTTGTTTTTTATTAAATATAAATAAGGTAATAGCTATAGTTTTAATTGTATTAGTTCCGTTAATTCCAATGGCAATTATACTTGTTCAAAAATTAGCTAAGAAAATAAATTCACAATATTGGGGAAGTTATGTTGACTTATCTGAGGTGTTTGTAGATTTTTTAGAAGGTCTTACGACACTTATAATATTTAATGCAGATGAAGCACAAAACAAAAAATTAAATAAATATGCTGAAGAATTTAGAATAAAAACTATGAAAGTATTGAGTATGCAACTTAATAACATAACAGTTCTGGATATAATAGCCTATTCAGGAGCTGTTCTAGGTATATTATTTAGTGCTTATTACTATGATTTAGGGGAAATAAATATTCAGCAAGTTTTAGTAGTTATTTTAATTTCTTCTGAATTTTTCTTACCACTTAGATTATTAGGTTCTTTCTTTCATATAGCTATGAATGGAATGGGGGCAGTGGACCATCTATTTAGAGTTATGGAAACTAAAGAAGAACTTAAAGGAAATGAGTATATAGATACTAAAACACCGAGTATAGTGATGAATAATATCGGCTTTTCATACGATGGTATTAGACAAGTTCTAAATAATATAAATATGGATTTTAAATTTGGAACATTAAATTATTTGGTCGGAAAATCTGGTTGTGGTAAGTCGACAGTAGCAGCATTACTTATGAACTCAATAATTCCAAATACTGGAGAAATAAGTTATGGTGGTAAAACAAATTTAAAGGAAGAAGAAATTTTAAAAAATGCTACATTGGTTACGAATAACCCATATCTATTTAAAGGTACATTAAGATACAATTTGCAAATGGGAAATGAAGATATTAAAGAATCTGAAATGTGGAGTATATTGGAAAAGTTAAGTCTTAAAGATTACTTTATTTCTGAAAATGGTCTAGATACTTTGATATCGGAACAAGGAAATAATTTTTCGGGAGGTCAAAGACAAAGAATAGCTATAGCAAGAGCTATACTAAAAAATTCTCCAATTTATATTTTCGATGAAGCGACTTCAAACATAGATGCTGAGAGCGAGGATATAATTATGCAATTTATTGAAGAGTTGAAGAAAAATAAGTTGATAATTATAATATCCCATCGTTTAAAACATTCTGTTAGTGCAGATTGTATTTATTATATGGAAAATTCTGAGGTTAAAGAAAAAGGCACTTTCAAAGAATTAATTGAGTTGAATGGTAATTTTTCAAAACTCTATAATTCTCAAGTGGCGCTTGAAAATTGGAGGATTAAATGAAAAAATTACAAGAGTATTTGATATTAGTGAAAAAGTTAATTGTGCTTGTAAAGCCATTAACAGGAGTAATGGTACTTGCAATTTTATTCGGAAGTTTAGGGCATATAATTGCAACAGCAATTCCATTTGTTGGCGGCTATGGAATTATAAAAGTAAAGGAAATGGAATTTGGAATAAAAAACTTGGTAATAATTTTATTTACTTTTGCTATTTTAAGGTCTTTGTTGAGGTATTTTGAACAACTATGTAATCATTATGTTGCATTTAAAGTTTTAGAAATTATAAGAGATAAAATTTTTAAAGCACTTAGAAAATTAGCACCTGCAAAAATGGAAGGCATAGATAGCGGAGAAATGGTATCTATAATCACCTCTGATATAGAATTACTAGAAGTATTTTATGCACACACTATATCTCCAGTTTTAATAGCTTTTATTCACACTATATTTTATACAATAGTTTTATCGAAATTTAATATTATATATTCTTTTATATTATTAATTTTTCACATTATAATGGCTATATTAATTCCGATAATAACATCTAATAGAGCTAGGAATATTGGAGATGTTCAGAGAAAAGCAGTAAGTGATTTGAATTCATCAATAATGGATACTTTTTATGGAATAGGAGAATCAACTCAATATTTCACAGGTTCTAATAGAAGAGATGAGATGATATTGAAGACAAAAAAGTTAAATAGAGCTTCAAAAGAGTTGAGTAAAATATATGGTGAGAATTTAGGATTATCAAGCTCGGTTATTATGTTTGGAAATATTATTTTTATGGTTACAGCACTTTATTTATATAAAAATAAAAATGTTGATTTAGTAGCAATGGTAGTTCCGATGATAATATTTATGAGCTCATTTGGGCCTGTATCGGCATTATCTAATTTGGCAAATAATTTACTTACTACTTTTGCCTGCGGTAAGAGAGTTATAAATTTATTAGAAGAAGAGCCTATGGTTGAATCGAACAGCCGAGGCAAAAATATAGAATTTAATGATTTATCAGTTGAAGGCATATCTTTTTCTTATAAAGATGAGAAAGTTTTAGATAATTTTAATTTAGAATTAAAAAAAGGTGATATATTAGGGCTTTCAGGTAAAAGTGGATGCGGTAAATCTACGGTATTAAAGTTGATAATGAGATTTTATGATTCTAAATTTGGAAAGATACTAGAAAATGGGATAGACATAAAGGATATTAATACTGAAAGTTTGAGAAAAAATCATACGTATATAACTCAAAGTACACACTTATTTAAAGGTACTATAGCTGATAACTTGAGAATAGCAAAGCAGGATGCGACTGACGATGAAATTTTAGAAGCGTGTAAAAAAGCTTCTGTACATGATTTTATAAAAGATTTACCAAATGGTTATGATACAGAAGTTGAGGTTTTAGGAAGCTCTCTTTCAACAGGAGAGAAACAGAGAATTTCAATAGCAAGAGGATTTTTACATGGCGGGAAATTGATGTTGTTAGATGAACCAACTTCAAATATAGACAGTTTGAATGAAGGGATAATTTTAAAATCCCTTTGGGAAGAGACAAAGGATAAAGCAGTTATAATAGTAAGTCATAAATTGTCTACTCTTAGAATTGCGAATAGAATACAGAAAATGGCAAGAGATTAAATTTTAGAGGTTGATATGGGAAATTTAGAGATTACAAACATACAAAAATTATATCTTTTACATTTAAAAAATAATGAAAAAGAAAATAACATTACTTCTGTAGCTAGAGCCTTTTCTTGTACTAAACCTAATTCAAAAAATATATTAGATAATATGATTAAAGAGGGTCTTTTATATAGAGAAGTAAACAAATACAAGCTTACAAAAATTGGAGAAAGTATTGCGCAAGAACTAGACGAAAATAGATTTGCTATAGAATTGTTTTTAAATAGAGGACTTCAATTTTCTTTAGAAGAGAGCGAGAAAATTTCATATGCACTACTTGCAAGCTCATTAGAGAGCTTTAATAAGAAGATAGTAAATAAAGCTAGTATATTAAATGGATTTAAGAAAAATGGTAATGTAGATTATAAAGATTTAATCAATGTATTTCCAAGTGGAGAGTATAGGGCTATGCTCTCCATACAGAAATATAAATTAGATGAAAGAGAATCTTTTAATCCTCTATCAATGGCTATGATGGGATTTGAAGATGAAGCAACAATAATAGTGTCACATGAATCATTTATTACGTTAAAACCTAAATCAATAAAAAGACCTATACAAGGATATACCAAAACTGGGATCGCGACTGAACTATATTATACGCTTAAAGGTGAAGAACATATAATTGAGTATAAAAACAAAAAATTTTACATACCAATCAATATATTTAAAGAATGGCATTTAATGGGAGGTCATATTTTAAAGTCATCTATAAATTTAAATTTAAATTCAAAAATAGGAATTAGCAAAATTCATAAAGAAAAAGCTAATTTTATAATAATAATTGATCTATTAAATTTAGAATTAAATTAATATAGTTTATGTTAACTCTTATTAACAAAGAAATAAGGACGATTTTAAATTAAAAACAACTATAATTTAGGCTTTGTAAAAGTTAGATTAAAAATAAGAGCATAAAAATTTAAAGAAAGTTAATGTAAGTTAACTTTCTTTTTTATGGGAAAGTATTTAAAAGTTTGAGCAGGAAGTTTATTCTTTAAAAGTAAATGAATGATATTTATTATCAAAAGGGTAGATAGAATCAAAATTAAATATGGGAGGGATATATGATTAAAAAAAATGTATGTTTTTTAATTTCTTTTATATTTATAATTGTTAATTTAAATTTCATACAAGCTAAAAGTTTATCAGAAGAATGTGATGAGAAAATTGAATTTCAATCGGAGTTAAATGAAAAAAGTAGTGAAAAAGAATTTATAAAGTTAGAAAATGGAATTTATAAAGTTCCTATTAAATTAATGCATGCAGTTGAAGATAAACTATCTATGGGAAATGTAGCATTAAATCAGACTGGAGAGTTATTGGTTGAAAATGGTCAAGCTTATTTATTCATTAATGTGAATAAGATACAGATACAAAATATTACAGCAGGACTTGTTAATTTATATTATTTGGACGAAAAAAATTATATATCTGCTGAAGCAAATGACTATTCTATTCAAGTTGATGAGAGTTTAGAAAGACGACCGAGTGTATTTAAGATTTCGATAAAAAAATATTCGTATGATTTAGAAGTGCTTGTAGATCCTAAAGTTGAACCTATGGGAGATAAACCGATAAAAGCTAGACTACATATAGATTTAGATAAAATTAAAAAGATAGATTTAAAAGAGTCTGAAATTATAGAAAAATTTAACACAGGCATTAAAAAGCCTTTGTTTAATAGTAATTTAGCTGGGAAAAAGATAGATAAATCATTTATTTTAGAATTTAGAGAAAATACATTTGATGAAGACTTTAATTTTTATGCAAATAAACTGACTTCAGATAGGTCAGAAGAAATAAATAAACTTTTCAGTCCTTTAGATATAGTTGAAATTTATAAATTAGAAACATTAGGGAATTTAGAAGAAATACCTTATGGGAGAGAAGATATTCAAAGTTTGAGAAAAAATATCTTACCTAAAGGTATTATGAATATCGGGATACCTGTAAAGAGTATAAAACCGGAAGATAATCCTAATATTTATCAAATTAAAGATGGTATTAAAGTAAATTTAAATTATTCAATAAAAGATGGATGCTTTTTTATAGAAAGTGATAGTTTAGGTGAATTTGTAGTAGTTAAAGAAGAGAAAGTAGATAAATTGAATAAAATTGGTGACTTTAAAAAAAATGAAATAAAGAAAAAATCTAGTAAAAGTATGCCAATAAAAAAAACTAAAAAGAGAAGTGAATTTAAAAATGAAAATAGTAGCTCAAAAAATATTCCAATTAATACTTCTTCAAAAATAAATAATGTACAAGAAAAGGTTTCAAGTGTAGATGCAGTATCTTTTAGAAATATAAATAACCAAGAAGCAAGAGAAAATGGATTAGTTATATTTTTAATAGGAGTTTTAGTAATTTTTATAAATGTTGTTTCAATAATTATTTTAAGCAGGAATTACAAAATAATACTTGAAGAATTTCAAGAAAATAGCAGATTAAGAGCGAGGAAGAAATAAGATGAAAAAAATTTTTATATGTTTGTTATTTGTTTTTTTAGTGACTTTTAATTCAAAAATTTTTGCTTACGGAAGTGAAGTTGGAAGAGCTACGCCTTATTATTCTCATCCGATTACAGGGATTATAGAGGATGCTGGGAATAATCCAGAGATTGGTCAGGGAATGACTGAAAATGTATTACATAAACAAGCTTTTTTGGAAGAAGTTGATGGAGTATATTATTTGACTGTTAGATTTAATTTAGCGTCTAACATAAAAAATGAAACTTTTGCAGTTCAAGTTAAAGGAGATTCTGATTTTTACTCAGCTATAGCTGAAGTAGTTCAAACTAATGGAGATACAAGAGACTACAGATTTGAAATTCCTTCAAAAAATGTGATTATAAGGTCTAGTTTTTTTGTTGAACCGATGGGAAGGGATATAATTTTTTATTTTGATGTAGATAATTTTGTTGAAGGTAATACAGATTTTATAGCAATGGATGAAAATAATCTTTTAGAGGAAGAGAGTTTGAATAATGAAATTCATGGAGAGAGTGAAATAGAAAATTTAAAAGTTGAATCAACGGGGAATTTTGAGAGAACTTCAAACTCAATTGGAGAAAAAATAGAAACTAAATCTGTAAATTCTAATTTATCATCTGAAGAACTTGGTTATAGTCACGGATTATTGATGAAAGATTCTCCAGAATTAAAAAAATTACTTGGAGAAGAGGATGATTTAAGAGAAAAAAAAGATTTAGATAAAAGGCCATTGGGTTTTATTACAAAAGCATTTATAGGAATGATTTTAGGTGTAATTTCGTTGATTACAGTTTTCTTAGCATGTGCAGCATTAGCATCTATGTTATATTTAAAAAGATTGAAGTTAGAAAACTATAGAATGGTGGAAGAAGATGAAGACTAAAATTTTTACTATATTTTTAAGTATTTTCCTATTATTAGGATGTGTTGACCAAAAAAGAGAAAATAGAAACTTGAATAATTTAGCTTCGCCGGAAAAACCAAGAGTTATTGTAACATCAATGGCAACAGCATATATAATGGATAAGCTTGAAGTAGAGCTTATAGCCGTTGCGGATAGTAAGATTGATAAATGTCCAAAGAGATATGAAAATCTGCCGAAGATAGGCGTTGCAATGACTCCTGATATGGAGAAGATAAAATCGATGCAACCTGATTATATTTTTAGTCCTGTGAGTTTGATTTCTGATTTGTTGCCTAAATATGAAGCTGCTAACTTAAATTATGGATTTCTAAATTTAAATAATTTAGATGGTATGTACAAAAGTATAGCGGATATAGGCGATTTATTGGGAAGAAAGGAACAGGCATCTAAATTAATAGCTGAATATAAAAAGAATGTGGATGATTTTAATGAGAAATATAATAAAGAAAAATCTCCAAAGGTTTTAATTTTAATGGGTTTGCCGGGTTCTTATGTGGTGGCTACAGAAAACTCTTACGTTGGGAGTCTTGTAAAATTAGCCGGTGGTGAAAATGTGTATTCAGGTTCTAATAAACAATTTTTGACGATAAATACAGAAGATATACTAAATAAAGAACCCGATATTATCTTGAGAACATCTCATGCAATGCCTAAACAAGTTAAGGAAATGTTTAAGAAAGATTTTGAAACAAATGATATATGGAAACATTTTGGAGCTGTGAAAAATAAAAAAGTTTACGATTTAGAGCATTCTAAATTTGGAATGAGTGCAAAGTTTAATTATCCTGAGGCTTTAGATGATTTAGGAGAGATATTCTATGAAAAATAATGTTGGTAAACTTTTTAAGTATTTAATCTTAATCTTTGGGTTAGTGTTATTAGTTATTTATTCGTGTAAAACAGGTAGTATAGATTTAAGTTTTACACAAATTGCGAAAGGATTATTTGTTGAATTTGATCCTGATGTTGCTGCGGTTTATGATTTGAGATTTCCAAGGATTATAATAGCCATTATAGCTGGAGCATCTCTTTCAGTATCCGGAGTTTTATTGCAAGCGGTTATGCAAAATCCACTTACTGACCCAGGAATAATAGGAATTTCCGCAGCAGCTTCCTTGGCCTCTAAAATAGTTATATTAATTACACCAACATTATTTTTTATAGCTCCTATATTTTCAATTATGGGAGGGATATTAGCGTACTTAATTCTATATAGCTTAGCATGGGACAGAGGAACAAATCCAATCAGATTAATACTTGTTGGGGTAGCTTTGAGTATGACATTTTCGGGGATATCTCAAGCGATTAGCGCAATTTCAGGCGGGAATTTAAATACAGTTCAAGCGATAGTAGAAGGTAATGTAGCTCAAAAGACTTGGCAAGACGTAAAAATTATGGAAATATATGGTGGAATTGGATTAGTAGCATCAATGTTTTTGGGTAGAAGTTGTGATTTATTATGCTTAGAAGATAAGACGGCGAAAGCTATAGGAGTAAATGTAAATAGAGATAGATTTATAATTTCAATAATAGCGGTTGCGTTAGCGTCTGTCGCAACGGCTATAGTTGGAGTAATAGGTTTTTTAGGTCTATTAGTAGCTCATATAGCAAGAATAGTGGTGGGTAGTAATCATAGATACCTAATACCTTTTTCAGCTTTATTAGGTGGCTTTATTTTACTTGGAGCAGATACTCTGGGAAGAATTATAGTTTACCCATATGAAATATCTCCGTCTATAATTATGACTACAATATGTGGACCATTTTTTATAGTTCTATTAAAAGTAAGAGGTAAAAAATATGGAAATTAAAAAATTAAATTTTTACTATGGAAGTAAACACGTGATAAAAGATTTATCTTTAACTTTTGATAATGGTAAAATAACTACTTTGCTTGGAAGTAATGGGTGTGGGAAAAGTACACTTTTTAAACTATGTACTAAAGAACTCCCAATAAGACACGGAATTATTAAACTCAATGACAAAAATATAGATGATATAAATCGAAAAGATTTTGCAAAAAAGGTTGCTATAGTACATCAACAGAATAAGTTTGTGGGAGATATAGATGTTGAAAGTTTGGTTAGTTATGGTAGAAATCCATATCTATCATTTATGGAAGGACTTGATGAAAAAGATAATTATGAAATAGAAACTGCAATAAGATTATGTGGATTAGAAGATATTAGAAAAAAGTTTATTAGTCAATTATCTGGAGGGCAATTGCAAAGAGTTTGGATAGCAATGTCAATTGCACAAAAGACAGAGATATTATTTTTGGACGAACCTACAACATATCTAGACATAAAATATCAAATTGAAATTTTAGAATTGGTAAAAAAATTAAATAAAGAATTATCAACAACCATAATAATGGTACTTCACGATATAAATCAAGCGCTACAGTATTCAGATGAAGTGGTTGGAATGTATAATGGTAAAGTTGAATTCAAAGGAGATCCTAAAGTTGAATTGACAGAAGAATCTATAAGTAGGATTTATGATACAAAATTGAGTATAGAAAAATTTAAGAATAGGTTAATAGTATTGCCGAAATTTTAAAATAGAAAAGGAGTAAATTTTGAAGACATTATATATATTATTAGGTTTTATATTGCTGGGATTAGGTATTTTCGGGATATATATACCGGTACTTCCAACTACACCATTTTTATTATTGGCAACAGCTTGCTTTGCAAATGGTTCAGAAAAATTTAATTGTTGGTTTTTGCAGACAGAAATTTATAAAAATAATATAGAACCTTTAAAAAAGAAAGAAGGTATGACTATTAAAAAGAAGTTGAAAATAATGGGCATGATAACTTTATTTTTAGGAATTTCTTTTTTAGTAATGAGCAATATTCATGGAAGAATATGCTTAGTAGTTGTATTTTTGGCACATTGTTATTATTTCTTTGTAAAAGTCAAGACTATAGAATGAGAAGTAGAAGTTGCGAAACTTCTATTTTTTTTAAGATTATAAAAATTAAAATATTGTTGCTAAATTGTATTTAATTTGTAATAAAAAATAAATTGCTCTGTGGTATCATTATCTAATGAAAGTATAAATTAATTTTACTTTATATTATGAAATAAAATATATGTATTTAATGGTATTAGTAAAAATAGATTAAATTAGTTTACATATTGTAATTTGGTGGTGTAGACATGAATAATTTAGAAAATTTAAGAAGAGAAATAGATGAAGTTGATAAAAAAATAGTAGAGCTTTTTGAAGAGAGAATAAATATTGCAGTTAAGATAGGGGAGTGGAAAAAATCTAATAAGATAGAAATTTTTGACTCTAAAAGAGAAGAAAAAGTAATAGAAAAAGCTATAGAAGCATTGGTAAATAAAGAGTATAAAGAAAAAATCAGCGAGCTATTTCATAAGCTTATGGATATAAGCAAGGATATACAAAAGTAGTTATAGGTGAAGAAAATAGATGAAGAAATTATTTAAAGTGACAATTTTTTTAATCTTGTCAGTTGTACTGACAATATATGTGGTTGGAGTGAATATATTTAAAGATAATTTTATGCCTAACACATTTATAAATGGGAAAGATTTTAGTTTAACCAATAAGTCGAAACTGTATGAAAATTATAATTCTAAATATGGAGAATATAAGTTAAAAATTGTTGAAAGAGATTCAGAAGAAACTCTGTATTCAAAAAGTTTTGATTATTCAGATACTTTGAATAAAGGGCAGAGTGTTGAGCAAAATTCTCTCTATTGGCCAGCATATATTTTAATAAAAAAAGAATATAAATTAAAAAATACAGCTAAGTATGACTTCGAGAAGTTTAATCAAGTTTTGGAAAGTTTAAAGATAAATACAGCGCCAAGAATTGAACCACAAGATGCAAAAGTGGTTTTTGAAGGGGATAAATTTGTAGTAAAACCGGAAGTTTATGGAAATAAAATAAATAGTGAATTGTTTGCGAAAAAAGTTTTGGAAGCTGTTCAAAATAGAGATGAAGTATTGGATTTAGAAAAAGAGGGAATTTACCATAATCCAAAAATAAAAAAAGATGATGAAAAATTACTTTCACAACTTGAACAAAAAAATAATTTGAATAAATTTGAAATAACTTATGACTTTGCAGATAGAAAAGAAGTATTGAAGAATGATTCGCTTATAAACCTTTATTCTCCAAATGAAAAAAATTTATTGGTGCCAGATGTAGAAAAAGTTGAGCAATATATAAAGTATATAGCTGGTAAATACGATACATTCAAGGCAACAAGAGATTTTCAAACTACAGGGCTTGGAATTGCAAGAGTCAGCGGAGGAATATATGGTTGGATGACAGATGTAAAATCAAGCACAGATGAATTAGTTAAGGCTTTAGAAAACACTAAGACTGTAACTATAAAACCAGTATATAGACTAGAAGGATATAGAAGAGAGACTAATGATATAGGAAATTCTTATATTGAAATAGACCTTGGAAGACAACATATGTGGATGTATAAAGATGGACAGAAAGTTTTAGAAACTCCAATTGTGTCAGGAGACCCTACAAAGGGAAATTCAACTCCAACAGGTACTCAAAAAGTATGGGCCAAGGAAAGAGACAGGATATTAAAGGGAGCAACATGGGAATCACATGTAGACTATTGGATGCCTTTTGATTGGACTGGATGTGGATTACACGATTCAGTATGGAGAAGCACATATGGAGGGAGCATATACAGACATAATGGTTCACATGGTTGTGTAAATACACCGCCTTCAATAATGCCTACTTTATTTTCAAATTCTTTTTATAATATGCCAGTTGTAGTCTATGATTCAAATACTCAAATGGTAAGTTAGGAGATAATATGAAAAAGGATTTGTTGAGTTCCAGCACATTAAAAATAATAGCTATGTTATGTATGGCTATAGACCATACTGCAGCAGGCATTATAAATAATGTAAATAATATATCTTTATTAGGGTTAAATGTAAATGAATTATATTATGCCATGAGGAGTATAGGAAGAATTGCATTTCCTATATTTCTATTTTTACTTATCGAGGGTTTTAATAAAACTAAAAATATAAAAAAATATTTTTTTAGAATGGTAATTTTTGCTATTATATCTGAAGTTCCATTTGATATGGCTTTAAATGGAGGATATTATAGTGCTCATAGTCAAAATGTATATGTAGAACTATCTTTGATTTTAGCAATGTTATATTGTATAAAAATTTCAGAAGAAAAGTTTAGTAGGTTTAAAGGTATATTGTTGGGTATAATAACTGTGTTTACATTTGCAGTAGTGTCTGAAGTTATTGAGGCAGACTATGGAATGTATGGTATAGTGGCAGCTATTATTATGTATTCATTTAGTAAGAGTAGGGAGACAAGAGCTATATCCATATTGCCAGCCTTTGCTTTTGAAATTCATATGCCGGCAGTATTTCTGTCAATCCCATTAGTTTATTTTTATAATGGGAAAAGAGGTTTGAATTTAAAATATTTATTCTACGCATTTTATCCATTACACTTAATTATAATAGGGATTATTAGAATGAAACTATTGTAAAGTATGAAAAAGTATAGTATACTAATTACAGTAAGTATCTTCAGGGCAAGGTGAAATTCCTGACCGGCGGTAAAGTCCGCGAATCCTTTTAAATAGGATTGAACTTGTGAAATTCAAGTACCGACAGTAAAGTCTGGATGAAAGAAGAAATTGCAATTAAAGTTGTGATTGAATGCCCCGAAGTTTTGGGGCTTTTTTTGAGCCCAAATTTTTGGGAGGGTTATTTATGAATAAAGTTAACAGTAAGAGTAATACTAAAGTGATGAGTAGAATCGGAATGTTGAGTGCAGTTGCATTTTTACTTATGTTTTTTGAATTTCCATTGACATTTATTGCACCATCATTTATTAAACTTGATATTTCTGATTTACCGGCAATGGTTGGAGCATTTACAATGGGTCCGGTGGCTGGAATTATAATAAGTGCGGTTAAAAATGTACTTCACATAGCGCTAAAGGGGACTTCTACTGGGGGAGTAGGAGAATTGTCTAATTTTATAATCGCCTCTGTCTTAACAGGAACAGCAGGTATAATCTATAAGAGAGATAATACCTTTAAAGGCGCAATCGTTGGTATGTTAATTGGTACTGTATTAATGACAATAGTGGCAACAATTTCAAATTATTTTGTAATTTTTCCACTATATGCAAACTTTATGCCTATGGAAGCAATTATAAATGCAGGAAAAGCTGTTAATTCAAACATTAATAGCTTATGGGATATGATGATTTATTCTCTCGTACCATTTAATTTAATAAAGGGATTTTTAGTTTCAATTGTTACAATGTTTATTTATAAAAAAATTAGTCATTTATTTAGAATATAGTTTTTAGGAAGTTTAAAGTCTGTTAGAATGAATAAGTTCTAACAGACTCTTTATAGGCTCTATGTCAAACATTGGGGAGGCTCATAAAATCGAGCCTCTCATTTTATATAAAAATCAACACATAGCAGCTAAAATAAGTCCAAAACTAAAATAAAACAAAAACCACTAAAAATAGGCATAGCAAACAAAACTCCTAGGAGTTTTCAGAAAATTTAATACTCTTTTGCCAACTACTTACACGAAAACATAATTCGTTTTCTAAATAAATCAAAATTCCTCATACCAAAACAATTTCTCTTTAAAGTCTTTATCTTAGTATGCGTACCCTCAAGAGGACCATTAGACCAAGGATAATCAAAAGAATTACATATCTCATCAAACCAATCATTAAAAGCAGTAATACAAGAACTAAATTCCTTTAAACCGGACTCCTTAGCCCTTCTTATCCACTCACTCAAACATATACTAGCCATCTTTTTATTAGGCTGAGTAAGAACATATTGGTAGAACAACTCTTTTAATTGATAAGCTAACCTTAAATCCTCACTTAACCCAAGCATTAAAGAAACCTAATTAGCCTGCATAGAACTAAGCATAGAAGAAGGCTTTGTAACTAAACCCTTGCTTCTCTTAAAAACACCCTAAGCTTAGAAGAAACATCCCTTTGAATCCTCTTTCTAACATTCTCCAAAGCCCAAGAAACCTGTCTTATGAAATAATACCTATCAATAATATGAATCGAACTTCTAAAGAACCTATCCCTAACAGACTTAAAAAAATTAGACATATCACTTACCAAAAACTTAACACTCATCCTCTCTATATTAGAAATCCTTTTAAAATACTCAAACAAACAATCCTTACTCCTAGAAAGTAAAATATCAATAACACTATGAATATCACCATTAAGAAGAGAAGTCTGATACTTGTTATTGCCACTATCACCCTTAAACTAATCAATACACAAAACCTCAGAAAACTTACCCCTAGGAACACTTAAACAATTTAAAATACGAAGAACAGTATTCGAAGAAACATTATACCTATTAGCAATAGAAGAAATAGAATAAACCACATCAAACTCATGAACAATAGCAAAAACAAGCCTCTTAGTCATAGTATGACCATTAGCAAAAAATCAAGATTCCTTTCAAAACGACACCCACAAGACTTACAATCATACCTAGTTTTCCTTAAATGAATTAAAGACTTCTTACCACGAATATGAGTATCTTTTAATCCTTTGAGTCCTATGACCATGAACCCAAATCCTTTTAGAACCACAATGAGGACAGACAGACATCTTAGAAACAAAAAGATGAACATGGACAAATTCATTATCCTCATTAAAACTATCAAAAACTACATCTTTAAAACCAAACAAATTCATGATATTATTTTGCACTTATATGTACCTCCAATCTTTGGTTTTGCTAATTAAAGTTTAGGACTAAATGCATATAAGTGCAATTTTTTTTACAAAAATATCCGTTAGAGATTTACTCCCAAACAGATATTATAGAGCCCTTTTATATTGAAGTTTAAAAATATAAAAAAGTAGTGAAGAATATTTAATGATTCTGTTTCAGTATTTTTCTATTTTAAATTTCAATATATTTTTCTTTTCCAGTAACATTAGTAAGATACACTTTATAAATATTTGAATTTTTTAAAACATCATCTTTAATTAAATCAAACCATTGCATCTTATCAGAATAGTATTTTCCGTAGAGCAATCTAATAGCATATTCTCTTTCCGAATCTTCATTTATCCTTTCAAGCCTACCATCGGCAATAGCAGATTCATATTCATTAGTAAAAACATTTTTATTTAAGAAAGATATATTGCCTGAGTCAACTTCTTTTTGAATTTCATCTAAGGAATATTCATCAGCAACATTAGTTCTTGATACGAATACCAATTTAATCATTTTTTCTCTTTCAAAAATATCTACTTTAGTTCCTTTTTTAGACGAGGAAAAATATATTTTGTCATCACATCTTACAAAAGAAAAAGGAACAGAGTGTATAGAAAAATCAAAAACGCTTAAAACACCATATTCACTTTCATCTAATATTTCATAGGTTGAATCTAAAGATAAGTTTTTTATAACAGCCATTGTTTTCTCCTTTAATTTTTATTTAATTATACCCATAAGTAATGTAAATAAAAAAAGACAAGCGATTAGCTTGCCTTCTCGTTTAAAACTATTCAGCTTCTGTTTCAGATACAGTAGGAACTTCTGCTGATTTTTCTTCAGAACCTTCTTCAGGAAGAACTTCTTCTTGTGGCTCTTGTAGAGTAGCTATAGTTTCTTCAAGATCAACAAAAATTTCAATTTTGCTGTTGTTAGCTACATCAAGATCTTTAACAAGTATAGAATCTCCAATTTGCATATCTACTACATTAACAACAGTTTCAGCAGGAAGATCAGCTGGTAGACATTCAACTTCAATTTCGTTAACTACTTGTAATAATACAGAAGGTTGTACTTTAATTTCATCTCTTCCTTCTAATACAACTGGTATATTAACCTTAATTTTTTCACTCATGTCTATTAAGTATAGATCAAAATGTAGAATTTGGTTTTTGAATGGGTGCATTTGAAGTTCTTTAATTAGAACTTGTTGAGATGTTCCTTCAAAATCAATTTTGAAAATACTTGAAGTACCATTTTCTTGGTAAGCTTTTAGTAAATCTTTTTCTACAGCTGAAACTGTTTTAGCTTCATTTCCTTTTGAGTAAATAACTCCTGGAACAATTTGTTCTGCTCTTAGTTTATCTACTTGATTTTTTCCTTTTTCACTTCTGTTTTTTAAATTTAATATCATTGACATAATGCCTCCTTATTCTATTATACCAGAACCTAGACATATTTCATCTTGATAAAATACAAGAGCTTGGCCTGGAGTAACTCCCTTTAGGGGATTTTCAAACGTAACTTTTAATTTGTCAAAGCCTATTTCTTCGACTAATGCTTTTTCATCTTTAGCCCTATACCTTATTTTTACTGAACACTCAAATGGTAAGTTCGGAGTTTCAGTAATCCAGAAAGGTTTTTCGACAATCGTATTTTTTTTGTATAGAGAAGGATGTTTTAATCCTTGTGCTACTATAAGACGATTATTTTTCAAATCTTTATCTTGAACAAAAAATGGTTCTCCATTTCCCATACCACCTAAACCAATGCCTTTTCTTTGGCCTATAGTATAGTGCATAAGTCCAGAGTGTCTTCCAAGAAGTTCACCTTCATAAGAATATATGTCGCCTTCTTTAGTAAAAAGAAATTGATCTAAAAATTTATTGAAGTCTCTTTCACCAATAAAACAAATTCCAGTAGAATCTTTTTTATGCGCTGTAGCGAGTCCATTTTCTTCGGCTATTCTCCTAACCTCAGATTTTTCAAGTTCACCAACAGGGAATATTGTTTTTGAAAGAGCTGCTTCAGGAACTCTAGAGAGGAAATAGGATTGATCTTTGTTCTGATCTAAACCTCTTAGTAAATAAGTTCGACCGTTACTGATTCTTGTTCGTGCGTAATGTCCCATTGCTATATAATCGGAATTAAATTTAAGTGCAAATTCTAAAAAAGCTTTAAACTTAATTTCAGTATTACACATAATGTCAGGATTAGGTGTTCTGCCTTTTTTATATTCTTCTAAAAAATAAGAGAAAACTCTATCCCTATACTCTTTTTCAAAATTTACAGTGTAGTATTTTACGCCTAAAGCTGAACACACTCTTTGTACATCAAGATAATCATCAGCTTGTGTACAATAGTCATCATCAGTGTCATCCCAATTCTTCATAAAGACCGCAGTGACATCATAGCCTTGTTCAAGAAGTAATAGGAGAGAGACGGATGAATCAACACCTCCACTCATTCCGAGTACAACAGTGCCTTTCTTAGTCATTTTGACCTCCTATCTAAAACCTTGTACTATTATACATTAGAGATTTAAAAAAATCTACAAAAAAAGATGAAAATGGCTAAGAATAGAGAGTTTAATTATCTTTTAATTGATAGTCTTATTTGGTAAGATATATGTGGTGATAAAATGAAAAAAATATTTATTATAATTTGTTTACTCATACTAACAGCATGCGGAGGCAATAAACCAAATGAAATAGAAGAAAATAACACAAAAATGCAAAAATACGAAATACAATTTTTCGAGGCATTCGACACAGTAACAACATTTCAAATATACGACACAGACGAAAAAACAGCAAACGAAAAACTGGAAAAAATGAGAAACGAATACTTTAGACTACACAGAGAATTCGACAGATACAACAACTACGAAAACCTAAACAACCTAAAAATAATAAACGACAATGCAGGAGTACAACCGGTAGAAGTATCAGACGACCTATACAACCTAATAGAAACAACACTAGAGCGAGAAAAAACAATATCAAACAAAGTGAACATAGCAATGGGACCAATAATAGACATATGGGCCAAATACAGAGAAGCCCATCTAGACGGAGGAGAAGCAGAAGCAATAAAACAATTCGGACACCCATTACCGGAAAGAGAAGAACTAGAAGCATTAAGAAACCTAACAGACACAACAAAAATAAAAACAGACAAAAAAACCAAAACAATCTATATAGAAAAAGGAATGAAATTGGACCTGGGAGCAGTAGCAAAAGGATACGCAACAGAAAAAATAGGAGAATACGCAAAACAAATAGGAGTAAAAAGCGGACTAATATCAGCAGGAGGGAACGTAAAACTGATAGGAAAGCACCCAATAAAAGAAACATACACAGTAGCCATACAAAACCCAAACGACAAAGGAGACAACAGCACATTCCTAGCCGTACTAAACCTAAACGACACATCAGTAGTAACAAGCGGAGACTATCAAAGATACTTCGAATACAACGGAAGAAAATATCACCACATAATAGACCCTAAGACACTATACCCGGAAGGAGAATACAACTCAATAAGCATAATCACAAAAGACTCAGGACTAAGCGACTACCTATCAACAACACTATTTCTCAGCACAGAAGATGAAATAAAAAAGATTAGTGAAGAACAAGATGTTGAAGTTATATGGAATACACTTTCTGGTGAGTTAAAAGAAACTGGGCATATGTTAGAAGGTGAAGAATGAGAAATAATACTAGAGGACTATTTATACATCTAATTATTGTAGGGTTTATGTTTGGAATTGCAACACTGATAAATCTAAATCAAACTTTGTTAAAAATATTTTATGGCAATTTAATATTTAAAATTATAATTTCAATCATTCCTTTAATATTATACTACAATTTTGGAAAGGGTCTTTCTAAAAAAGCTAACTCTAAGTTGGATTTCTTTTCTGGAAATGTTATAGTTTTATTGTTTTTAATATTAGCTATAATTTCACTAATAGGAACACATTCAAAAGATGGATTTGAAGTTGCAGGTAATCTTTGGAGATTACCAATGGATTTATTTATGTTTCCTTTTGTATACCCTATGGAAGTATTGGGAATAGATTCAAATTATTTAGTTCTTTTCATTAGTTCATTGATTCCAACTATAGTATTTGGTATATCTATAAAAAGAGAGAGAGTCAAAATTAATAGACGTAGAAAAATGATGGAAATGAGAAAAAGAAAAAATGAGAGATAACAGGTATCTATCTTTTATATTTCTAATAATTTTAATTATAATCTACATATATTTACAAAGCAGTAATGAATTAATAGTAGATAATTATAATGAAATTATTGTGACAAAAGTAGTAGATGGAGATACAGTAATAACAAGTGATGGAGAAAAAATAAGAATAATAGGTATAAATGCTCCAGAAATTTCTAAAAAAGAATATCTATCTTTAGAGGCTAAAGATTTAGCTGAAAAGATAATGCTCAATAAAAAAGTTTTTATAGAAAAAGATGTAGAAACAAGAGATAAATATGGTAGAATACTTGGATATATATGGTTAGAAATACCAAATGAATTAAATAGGGATACTATAGAAAATTTAAATTATTCTGGTATAGCTTTAAGATATGGTCTTGCTAGGGTATACACCTTTAAGCCAAATGATAAATATCAAAAAATATTTAATAATATACAAAAGAAAGCTATAAAAGAAAAGAATGGAATGTGGGAATATTCAATTGAAGGCACTACAAGAGGTAATGCATTAGAATGAAGGAGGTTTTATGAATTATAATTATGACCAACAAATGCTATATGATACAACTGTAGCAAAGTTAGAAGAAATAGGAGTTAAACTTAAAGATATTGCTGAAATAGTACTTTTATTACAAAAAGAATATGTTGAAGATTTAACATTAGATGAATGTTTAGAAAACATAGAAGCGGTACTAAAGAAAAGAGAAGTGGTTCATGCTGTATTAACAGGACTTGCTATAGATGAAATGGCACAAAAACAACTATTACCAGAACCTATACAAACAATTATTGCAAAAGACGAAAAATTGTATGGTATAGATGAAGTTTTGCCACTTGGAATTGTAAATTTATATGGAACTATAGGGCTTACTAATTTTGGATACTTAGATAAAAAGAAAATAGGTATTATTGATGAATTAGATAAGAGAAAGAAAAAATCAGATTCACTTAAGAATGTAGAGACATTTGCAGATGATTTAATAGCAGCTATAGCTGCTGCAGCAGCTGCAAGAATAGCACATACACGTCAAAAATAGGAGGAATGTAGATGAAAGTTACTATTTGTATGGGATCTAGATGTACACTTATGGGGGCAAGCACGATATATGACGCAGTAGAATTACTACAAAATGATATTTGTGGACCGGAGTCAGATTATTGTTCAGCTGAAAATCTAGAGATAGAATTGGGACAATGTTTGAATGGTGAGTATTGCAATCCTGAAGAGGAATCAACTAATGCTCCGGTTGTGATAATAGATGATGAAATTATTTTTAGAGCTACTCCACAAGAAGTAAGTGAAAAAATTATAAACAAATTAAGAAGCTGAGGTAAGAATGAAAGAGACATATCAAAGTATTGTGGACATTAGAAGAAAGGTATTTGCTGAAGTAGCTAGAATTGCTTATTATGATGTAGATATTTCAGAACTTGAAGATTCTTCTTATAGAATTGTACCCGGTGAAGTCGCAAAGTATAGGGAAGATATCTTTAGAGAAAGAGCTGTTGCAGACGAGAGATTAAGGCTTGCAATGGGAATGGATGCCAGAGAAATATCTGTTTATAAAAAGCTCACAGATGGTTTTGATAAAGTAGATATAGATACTAATGCCTATGAAAAACCATTGATTAATGTAATAAAGTTTGCTTGTGAAGCATGTCCTACAAAAGCTCATGTGGTTACAGACAACTGTAGAAAATGTATGGCGCATCCATGTACAAATGTATGCCCTGTAAATGCAGTGTCTGTTGGAAGATCAAGAGCTCATATAGACAAAGAAAAATGTATAAATTGTGGAAGATGTAAAGAAGCATGTCCATACAATGCAATTGTTATGTATGAAAGACCCTGCGCAGCCGTTTGTGGGGTAGATTGTATAAGCTCTGATGAATATGGTAGAGCAGAAATAAATCACGATAACTGCGTAGCTTGTGGAAGATGTATAGCAAGTTGTCCGTTTGGAGCGATAGCTGATAAAACTCAAATATATCAACTTATAAAAGCTATAAAATCAGGAAAGAGAATTTATGCTGCAGTTGCGCCTTCATTTGTTGGACAATTTGGTGCTAACTCATCTCCAGCACAAATAGTTGAAGGTATCAGACAATTGGGGTTTGAAGATGTAGTAGAAGTTTCTCTTGGAGCTGACGTTACAACTATGAATGAAGCTAAAGAGTATATACATAGAGTACCAAATGATATTCCATTTATGGGAACATCATGCTGTTTTTCTTGGGCTTTAATGGTAAAAAATAAATTCCCAGAACTTTCTGGGCAAATTTCAGATTCAGGTTCCCCTATGAGATATACTGCTGAATATATACATGAAAAAGACCCTGAAGGAATAATTTGTTTTATTGGTCCTTGTACATCTAAGAAGTTAGAAGCTTTAGATACTAAAGTTAAATCACATGTTGACTTTGTAATAACATTTGAAGAGCTTATGGGTATGTTTGTAGCTAAAGGAATAGAGCCTTCAGAAATAGTTATTGAAAATGATGTCAAAGATGCATCAGCATTGGGAAGAGGATATCCAATTGCTGGTGGAGTTGCAGAAGCTGTAAAACAAGTTGCATTGGAATTAGAACCTGATAGAGAAATTAATATATTAGGAGCTAATACACTACAAGAGTGTGTAAAAATGGTTAAAATAGCCAAAGCTGGAAAATACAATGGCTATTTATTAGAGGGAATGGCTTGCCCTGGTGGATGTATAGCAGGTGTGGGTACTATGGCATCTGTAACAAGAGTTAAAAAAGATGTTCAAAAGTTTATGAAAGAATCTGATATATATTCTCCGCTTGAAAATGAAAAGATAGGAAAATAATAAGTAATTAAATTTATAATTAATTTAATTGTAAATTTGTAAATTAAATTCCCTAAAATACTTGACCTTTGGATGTTTATGTATTAAAATAACAGGAGTGTTTTAAAAGCCCCGGAAAAATTTTAAAACAGGAGGAAATCTATGAAAACTTATATGGCTAAAGCCAATGAAGTAGATAGAAAATGGTATGTAGTAGATGCAACTGATAAGGTGCTAGGAAGACTTAGTTCTGAAATAGCGTCTATCCTAAGAGGAAAGAATAAGGTAATATATACACCTCATGTGGATACAGGTGATTATGTTATTGTAATCAATGCTGATAAGGTAAAACTTACAGGAAATAAGTGGGAACAAAAAATCCACGCTTATCATACTGGATATCCAGGTGGAAGACGTGAAATTGCCTACAAACAACTCAGAGAAAAACACCCTGAAAGAATGGTAGAATATGCTGTAAAGGGTATGCTTCCTAAGTCAAGACTTGGAAGACAGATGTTTACTAAGCTAAAGGTATATGCTGGTGCGGAACATCCTCACGAAGCTCAAAAACCTGAAGTATTGGAAATCAACTGAGGAGGTAGGAAATGGAAAGAACTCAATATAGAGGAACTGGAAGAAGAAAAAAATCTATAGCTCAAGTCAGACTTCTACCAGGAAACGGTAAATTTACTGTAAACAATAGAGATATTGAAGATTATTTTGATTATGCAACGCTTATAACAGTTGCTAAGGCGCCTCTTGAACTTACTGAAACAGTTGCTCAATTTGATGTAATTGTTAAAGTACAAGGCGGTGGATACACTGGTCAAGCAGGAGCTATCAGACATGGTATTGCTAGAGCTCTTCTTGAAGTGGACCCAGAACACAGATCTATTCTTAAAAAAGCTGGATTCTTAACTAGAGATCCAAGAATGAAAGAAAGAAAGAAATATGGTTTAAAGAAAGCAAGACGTGCTCCACAATTCTCAAAGAGATAAAAATATTTTTCATACAAAAAATCAGAACCTTTGGAAACACCAACTTCCAAGGGTTCTCTTTTTTTATCGTATCAATAAATATCACTAGAAATCATTAAAAATCAGCTCGTAATATACACGAAATATACGTGCAATATACAAAATGTATTATATCTCTATCTTCTCAATCGCTGTAATTAACTGGCTTAAGTCTTTATGGATATAGGTTTTATCTGTTATATTTGTAGAAGAGTGGCCGAGAATTTTTTTGATAGAATTACTGTTAGCTTCAAATCTATCAAGTAGAGTTGCGGTTGTGTGCCTACATTCATGAGGGAGATGTTTCATCTCTAAATCGCTCATAATTTTATCCCATTTTTCTCTTCTGAAATTAGAATATTTCATTTGTTTACCTAATTTATTTTCTATCAAGTATACTTTATTTTTTGCATAAAGAGCAGTTATTATTGGTAATATCTTGTGGTGGATAGGAACAATTCGATTGATACCTGCAGTTGTTTTAGAACCACCAACCATGTATCGCTCTTCTAAATTAACATCTTCTTTTTAGTACCATAAATAGTGTAAGAAAGAAAGTGATTTCTATCTTGCACTATTTTTGTATAATGAAGAAGTAGTATGACGATCGTCTTTTAGGGTTAAAACATCCGCAATAAAAACTGTCATCTACCTCTTCATTATTCATATTCGGTTAAGCAGGTTGGGCAAAACGTCCGTGTCACGAGCTAAAATGAGTGTAATGGTGCAGGTAGGAACTACAAATTTAAAAGAAAGAAGGTAAGAAAATGATATCTATAGGAATAGATATAGCAAAAGAAAAATTTACAGCCTGTGCCTTAGAACAAGGTAGCAAAATTATTTGGAAGCCCTTTGATGTAAATCTTAACAAACCAGAAGTAGAAGGATTCTTAAATAAACTAAAAGATTTAAATCAAGAAATCAAAATAGTCATGGAAGCAACAGGAAAATATCATTTGCCAATTCTTTATGAATTAAAAAAACAAGGATACTTTGTAGCAGTAATTAATCCATTAAAAATGAAACAGTTCTGCCGAGTGTTAAACTTCAGAAAAGCAAAAAATGATAATATAGATGCCACACAAATAGCAGAATATGGGTTGATGTATTGGAAAGAATTACAAGAACACAAAGTAGATACAGAAAATTTTAGAACTCTAAAAGAATTAAACAGATCTTATCAGCATTACATGGACCTAAGAATCAATCAAATGAACTTCATAGACCAAACAATCAGTCAAACATTTCCAGGAATAAAAAAATTAATATCTCATGGATCTAAAGACTTCTCAAAAGACAAACTATTAGATTTCTTAGAAACATGGTGGCACAAAGACCTAGTTTTAGAAAAAACAGAAGAAAAATTCATAGAAGACTTTAAGAACTGGGCAAAAGAAAAGAGATACCATCCTAATGCTGATAAAGCTAAATCCATTTACAAGCTTGCAGAGGAAAGTATCTCAACTCAACCTTCCAATAGCTCATACATAAAGATGAACCTACAAGAAGGGATAGAATTGATCAAACATATAAATCAAATTCTATATAATATTTTATCACAAATGATAGAAATTGCCGAGCCTCTAGAAGAATATCAAGAAGCCAAAAAATTCTCAGGAATATCAGACAAATTAGCAGTACAAATAACAGCAGAATTTGGAGACTTATCAAAATTTAAAAATAAAAAATGCCTAATATCCTTTGTAGGAATAGACTCACCTCCATATGAATCGGGGAATTTCAAAGCAGATCAGAGAAAAATAACCAAAAGAGGTAATGCAATACTTAGAAAAATAGGATACCAATCTATGAAATGTATGATGAGTGTTAAAAATCCAGAAAATGAAATATATCTATATATGCTAAAAAAAGAAAAAGATGGAAAAGCAAAAAAAGTATGTAAATTTGCAGGCTTAAATAAGTTCTTAAGAATCTACTATGCAAAAGTTATGGCATCAAAACAAGAAAAGGAGGCGTTAAAAGTAGCTTAGAGCTAGGAATAGAATAGTTAAAACAAGCCGATATCAACCGGCTTATTTGCTATGCTTAAATTCAATACTAAATATTACAAGCCTACTCTGAAATTAATTTCGGAGTAGGCTTGACTTTTGTTAGCAGGTTTAGTAGGCTGAATAAGAACATATTGATAGAACAACTCTTTTAACCCATACGCCAATTTTAAATCCCTACTTAACTCAAGCATTAGACAAACCTCATTAGCCTCATCAGAAGTAAGCCTAGAAGAAGGCTTTGTAATTAGACTTCTACTCCTCTTAAAATACCTTCTAAACTTAGAAGAAACATCCTTTTGAATTCTCTTTCTAACATTCTCCAAAGCCCATAAAACCTGTCGTATAAAATGATATCTATCAATAATATGTACAGACAACTTAAAGAATCTTTCCTTAACAGATTTAAAAATATTAGACATATCACTTACAAAAAATCTAACATTCATCATCTCTTTAGAAGGAATCTTTTTAAAATACTCAAACAAAGAAACTTTACTCCTAGAAGGCAAAACATCAATAATATTATGAGTATCCCCATTAAGAAGAGAAGTCTGATACTTGTTATTACCACTATCACCCTTAAATTCATCAATACATAAAACCTCAGACAAATTATCCCTAGAAACACTTAAACAATTTAAAATGCGAAGAACAGTATTAGAAGAAACATTATACCTATTAGCAATAGAAGAAATAGAATAAACTTCATCAAATTCAGAAATAATAGAACAAACAAGCCTCTTAGTCATAGTATGACCTTTAGCGATAAAATCAAGCTTCCTTTCAAAACGACAACCACAAGACTTACAATCATATCTAGTTTTCTTTAAATGAATCAAAGACTTCTTACCACAAATATGAGTATCCCTAATCATTTGAACTCTATGATCATGAACCCAAATCCTTTTAGAACCACAATGAGGACAGATAGACATCTTAGAAACATGAGCATGAACATGGACAAATTCATTATCCTCATTAAAACTATCAAAAACTACATCTTTAAAACCAAACAAATTCATGATATTATTATTTTGCACTTATATGCACCTCCTAAATTTGGTTTTACTTATTTTAAGTTTAGGACTAAATGCGTATAAGTGCAAATTTTTTATACAAAAATATCTGTTAGAGATTTACTCCCCAACGGATATTATAGAGCCTTTTTAATACATCAAAAAAACAAAATCATCAAATATATAAAAAAGATGAATAGTTATTTATAAAAAAATTCGGGTATATGAAGATAACATAGTTCTAAGACTATAGTAACTTGTGGAGGTATTGAGATGAAAAATATTTTAGATACAATAGGAAACACGAATTTAATAAGGCTAAATAATATAGGTAACGGAAATATATATGTAAAAGTTGAAAAACAAAATCCTGCAGGCTCAATTAAAGATAGGCCAGCTTATGAAATGATAAAGGGAGCAATTGCAGATGGAAATTTAAAACAAGGTATGAAAATTGTAGAACCTACAAGTGGAAATACTGGAATAGCAATCGCAATGATAGGTAAGAACTTAGGGTATGACGTTACAATAGTAATGCCGGCTTCTATGTCAATCGAAAGAAGAAAGCTCATGGCATCATATGGAGCGGAACTAATTTTAACTGGTGAAGGTGGAATGCAAGCTGCTGTAGATAGAGCGAAAGAGCTTGAAACTACAGGAGAGTATTTTATGCCTAATCAATTTGAAAATAAATACAATGCAGTTGCTCACGAAAAGACAACAGGTCCTGAGATATATTCTGAAATACCAGAAGTCAAAGGTTTTATTGCAGGTATAGGGACTGGAGGGACTGTAACAGGAGTAGGAAGATATTTAAAATCTAAAGATGAAAATATCAAAATTTGGGGACTTGAACCGGAAGAATCTCCATTGTTGACTAAAAATGTTGCAGGAATTCATAAGATTCAAGGAATTGGGGCAAACTTTGTGCCAAAAGTTTTGGATAGAGAAATCTTAGATGACGTAGTTACTGTAAAAGGCTCTGAAGCAATGGAAATGGCAAGGAAATTGGCAAAAGAAGAGGGACTTTTAGTAGGCATTTCATCAGGTGCAAATGTTGTAGGTGCTTTGAAAATGTTAGAAAAATTAGAGGGGCCTATTGTCACAGTACTACCTGATACTGGAGAAAGATATATATCTACAGAGTTATTTGAATATGAGTAAATTTTTTAAAACATTAATAGAACATGGGGACTTCATATTAAAAGAAGACCCTGCTTGTAAAAGTAGATTTGAAGCGATATTTATGTATCCAATAGTAAAAGCTATGGTATACCATAGAATTGCACATCGCTTTTATAATAATGGAAATACTTTAATAGCAAGATGGATTTCTCAAAGGAGTAGAAAGAAAACTGGAATAGAGATACATCCTGGAGCTAAGATAGGCAAAAATTTATTTATAGACCATGCAATGGCAGTAGTAATAGGAGAGACAGCGGTTGTAGGAGATAATTGCCACTTTTACCACAACATCACTTTAGGTGGAACTGGGAATGAAAAAGAAGAAAAGAGACATCCTACAGTGGGGAACAACGTAACTATAGGAACCGGCGCCACAGTTTTAGGTCCGGTTACAATTGGGGATGGTGCTAAGATAGGAGCAGGAGCAATAGTTCTGATAGATGTTCCAGCTGGAAAGACAGCAGTTGGGTTACCAGCCAAAGTTTTAGATTAAACAAATTTAAAAAGTATATAGTTAATAAAAAATTAATTAAAAAATCCTTTTGATAATATGAAATATAATTATTGAAGGGATTTTTGCGTTTGTGGCTCTATGTCAAATATTGAGGAGGCTCATTAGTCTGTTATTGTTTGTTTTATAATACAAGTTTTTGTATTTGTTTTTATAAAACTACATATTTAACTTTTTGTAGTATATAAGGCAATAAATTATGAAATTTGAATATTTGACCTAAGAAAATTTAAAACTATAATAAATATAAAATATAAGAGGAAGTGATATAATGAATAGTTTTTTATATATAGTAATAGTTAGTGTTATACTCTCAATTGATCTTATAATATCAACAATGGCAGCTGCATCTCAGTTTGTAGAAAAAGATTTATGGAAGTTAGTTGTTGTAGGTTTTATATTTGCAATTGGGCAGACAAATTCTCTGCACTTCGGTAATAATATTTTGTCGAGAACTTTTTTCACTGGAGAGGTTTCTTTGACAAATTTATTACATATAGTTTCAAGCGTTTTATTCATTGTTGTAGGATTATATATTCTATATAGGCATTTTAAGCTAAAAAATAGGTATGAGAGCAGAATAGATAAGCTACCTATAAAATCTTTGGTGATAACAGGTATAATAACAATTTCAATTGCTTTTATTTTGGGATTATCCATGGCTTTTTTGGATGTGTTTATTACGAATAAAGTATTTTATATATTTCTTTTAATCTCAATTTTAATTGCAACTGTTGGAAATATAGTTGGTTTTAGATATGGGCTATACTTTCAAAAACACTTTTCATTTATAGGCTTATTAATTTCAATTTTCGTAGCAATTTATATATTGTTTAGTCGATTTTAACTAAGGGGGATATTATGAAAATTAAAACAACTGTAGAAAGGCAAGCATTTGGTCTATTGATTGATAAGTTTCTTAGTCAAGTAGATAGAGATGAACTTGACACATCGACTATTTTAAAGATAATAGATTTTACTCAAAGGAATATAGGAGATAAGTTTGAGGGTTCGGAAAAAGCTTTTGATTCAGCAAGAGAGATGTTAAAGAATCCGGAAAATAAATGGACAAAACTCATAATTAGTACACTAAAAAATACACATCCAAATGTCAGAAAGCAGATAATTATGAATTTAGGCTTTCAATCTATGATTATTGAAAATAAAGATTTACCAAATAAGAAGTTGGAATTTGGTACTCAAATTCCATGGACAATACTGTTTGATCCAACTTCAGATTGTAATAAAAAATGTATAGGATGTTGGGCTGCTAAATACGGACATAAATTAAATTTAACTTATGACATAATGAATAAGATAGTAACTCAAGGAAAAGAACTTGGAATATATTTCTATATGATGACAGGAGGGGAGCCTCTCATTAGGAAAGACGATATAATTAGACTTGCAGAAGAACATTCTGAATGTTATTTTAATATTTTCTCTAATGGTTCATTGATTGATGAGAAGCTTTGTTCTGAATTACAGAGAGTTGGTAATATTACATTTTCTCTTTCTGTAGAGGGATTTGAATCGGATAATGACTTTAGACGCGGAAAGGGTTCTTTTGTTGAAGTTAGTCATGCAATGGATCTGTTAAAATCATATGGAATTCCATATGGAAGTTCTCTAGTATATACTTCTAAAAACTATAGAACCATAACATCCGATGAGTTCTTGGATTTTTTAGTAAGCAAGGGTTCGGTTTTTGCTTGGTATTTCCATTATATGCCAGTTGGAAAGGGAGCTAACACTGAATTGCTTCTAACTCCTGAACAGAGAGAATATGTTTTTTGGAGAATTAAAGAAATAAGAGCATTTAATTCTGGTAAACCTATTTTCACAATGGATTTTCAAAATGATGGACCAACTATGGATGGTTGCATAGCTGGTGGAAGAAATTATTTTCACATCAATTCAAATGGAGATGCAGAACCTTGTGTATTTATTCATTACTCAGACTCAAATATAAAAAATATGGATTTAATTGATATTTTAAAGGCGCCTTTGTTTAGTACCTATAGAGAAGGTCAACCATTTAATAAAAATCATTTGATGCCATGTCCTATGTTGGAAAATCCTTATGAATTAAAGAAAATATTGTCAAAGACAAGTGCAAACTCAACGGATTTCGAAAGTAAAGAAACACCAGAAGAACTTCAAGCTAAAACTATTCCCTATGCTAAAAACTGGAAGGAAACTGCTAATAATTTATGGAATAAATACTATATAAATAAAGTACATAGTCCACAGTACAAGTCTGATAAATAAATTAGCAATTTATATTATATTATTGATAGTGCAACCCTATTTGATATAATAAAAATGGTGATGAAAATGAATAGAAATTCTGCAAAAGACTTGATTGTGGATAGTTTTAAGGAGTTAGTTAAAACTACTGATTATGAAAAAATCACCATAAAAATGATAACAGATGGTGCGGGATTTATAAGACCAACTTTTTATAATCATTTTAGGGATAAAGATGAAGTTTTTGAATATATTCTAGAAACTGAGTTAGTTTCTAATGCTATATCTTTGATTGATGTCTATATGTACAATGAAGCTATGAAATTAGTGTTTATGTTTATATTTAGCGATATAAAGTTGTATAGAAGAGCTTTCAAAGTAGAAGGGTTAAATTCTTTTAAAAATTCTTTTACAAAATCAGTAAAAAAGATTATCCACTACTTATTAAATAGCATAGGATTTGACCATAATGAATCTTATCCACTACTTAACATAAGTACTCTATCTACTCTATATTCCAATCTTATAACAGATATAACCGTTAAATATATTTATATTGACGATGTAGATAAAATAAATGTTGATAATTTAATTAATACTATTAATTTTATGGAATCAAATTCTATTTTAGATATTATTAGTAAAAAGAAAAATTAATAGATTTAATTGAAAATTTATATTAGCCTACTTAACTAACTGAGTTTAATCGCTCAGTTAGTATTATTTATGATCAAAATTCTATGAGTTTAATATCTTATGAGGTCTTGTGAAAGTTTTAAAAATTTTTATTTGTGATGAATTTTTAATTCCTAATTAGAATATAGATTCATATCGACCATTTCTTTTTTTAAAAGCTTATATTTAAAAAATATTATAATTGTCAATAAAAGCAAATTACCACCATTTATAATTAAAAGTCTATCTATATTTATGTTTATTAGCAACATAAGTAAAAAATAATATATAATTATTATTAACGGTACTAACCAAAAAGGACGTTTTAATCTAAAAACAGTATAAGACCTTTCATAAAACATCATAAAGTATAGTGTGCCGGTTAATGTTAGAATCATATATTTGATATCTATATTAAACAGATTAAAATAACTCAATACAAATCCAATAGCTAAGATTGATACGACAAAATACATTCTATTAACTAGTTTAGTAATGTAAATTTTTTGTTTTGTAATAGGCAGCCCTAACAATGCCATTGAGTTAATAGGATTATCAAGCATAATTACCATAGACACTATAAATGTAAATAGTCTAGGCTTAATAAAAATACACAGCACTGAACAAATAAGTATATATTTTAGTTCTGAAGTATAAGAGTTTAAATTAATAGCATCATTTATATTTTTAACCTTAGTTTCACTGTTTTTAAATATAGAAAATTTAAAATTATTTTTAAATTTTGATTTTTTATTTTTGACATTTAAATAATTAATATCTATAAAACATAACAAAATTATAAAAATTAAAATCAAACAAATTCCCATAACCAAATATTTCTCATTTAAAATAAAATTTGTGTTTTTTAAATAATAGAATATCACTATTCCAATTGACATAGAAAATATATTAAATTTCTTAAAAAGCTTGAATATTGAGTAGATTAATACTAATATAGCCAAAATTAAAATTAAATTAATTTCTATTGTCTCAGCAGTAATGTATCCACATATAGCGAATACAGCAGTGTAAATTAAAAATAAAGTTACTGTAAATAATGTATAAGCTATAGGATAGAGATTTATTTTCTCTAATGGAATAGTTGACAATATTTTTCTGTCATAGGGCAATCTTCTAAGTGATATAAACTGAAAAATTACACCAAGCAGGTAGATTGTGTTCAATTCACTAGATGAACTATTTCCATTATATACATTGATTGCATTAATAAGCATAAATACAAAGAATATAGAAAATATAACTCTAACGTTAAAAGTAGAAGCTTTTAAGTTCATTAAATACATATTTTTTAAATTTTTCATATCAAGCCTCCTAGTTGGATTTTAATTTTAATACGTCTGTCAAATCATCCCTTAATGTATTTATATTTTTAAGGTTAAATTTAACAATTGGATAAATACCAATAAGAAATGCTAAATTTAAAAATATTAATAAAAATACATTAGTATTCATAGTAGAGCTTTTTGCGAATAGAAGAATTGCTACGCTTATAACTGCGTAGGAAGTATTGATTACTCTATAGATAGAGTAAAATAATTCATTAGCTAAGATTATTCCAAATATCCATACGAAATTTAATAGGTAAGTTTCAGGGATTATTACACCGTTGAAAAATATATCAAAAAGCATAGATACTACTAATACAGAGAATATAATTTTTATTTTGGTTTTTAAATTTACCAAATAAATTTCTCTTGGAGTTACTGGAAGTCCAACTATAGATAGTATATTGTTGCCATTTTCATAAAATCCTATAATGGCAATACTAAAAAATAGAAGATTGTAGTTAGCTCCTGATGTCAAATAATCAAAACCTTTAAAAGGTATATAAATTACCATAAGCAGTAATGGTATAGGGTCTATTGATGTCCATTTTAATTTGCTAATTAAAGAACTTATGTTGTTATTATCAAAATTTAATTTAAAAATTTCCATTACATTATATTTTTTGCGTTTAGATTTCTTTTCTTTTATCCAACCCCAATTTAAAATGATATAAGCTACTAAGATACCAAACATAGTTAACGGAAACATTAATATAATGGAGCTATTTGTGTATCTTGTAATAAATATAAGTATTGGATTTATTATAAGATACATTAAGTATATACCAAATGAACTGTTGTCTATGAATGGAGATTTTTCAAACCTCATATTCATCAGCTTAAAAAATTCTATTATAATAGAAATATTTAGAAATCTTATGATTAGATACCATGAGATTTGTAATCCAAGATAAGCTTCATAAATCCAAAAAGGAACTATATATAAAAGATTAATGAATAAATATACAATTGTAGTTGCTATTGGATAAAGATAGATTTTTTCAATTGGCATGGTTGCTAATATAGTTTTTTTATAAGGCAGAGTTGTTATAAATAACATTTGACCTATCAAAGCTATATGCAACACAATTTTTAACAAATCTGATTCTTTATTCAGTTCAGGGTTAATTATATATCCAAAAATATTTAAAGCTAAATATCCTAAATACATTAAGAAAATTATTTTTGCATAATATAGAGAAGGATAAAAACAAATTTTTAATAATTTTTTTAAATCTTTCATTTTTTATCTCCTGTCTTTTCTTTTTTCAAATTTAAATCGGCACAATTTTTGTTTATAGTCTTAATTTTATATATAATTAAGCTTATCAAAATAAGCAAGACCACAAAATCTAATCTAAGAAAAATTTTAGTATTGGCATTTACAATAGGGATACGAGCAAATGTAGGAGCAAGTATTATAAAAATTCTAAAAAAGATTTCATAATTTGCTCTGACTGGTATATAAGTAAGTTCAAGTAGCATTAAAAATAGTAGCAGTATCATATATTGAACTAAATATGCACTTAAAAATATTTTGCCAATGAGCAAATATTCCACGTATATATACAGGATTGAAGTTAACACTATAATTAATATTCTCATTTTAAGAGTGGTTATGTATATTTGTCTTGGAGTTATAGGTAGTCCAATTAGCGACAACATACTACTCCCGTTTTCATAGATGAAGAGAAAGAGTAATATAGTATACATAAGATAAAAGTTATTTCCACTGGTTATAGAAGATTTATTAAATATAGTTATAGCAACAGCAATTCCCATAAATAGTAAATAAACAAATAGAATATTTGAATGTGAAGTCCATTTCAAATAGGCTATGAGTTTTGTCAATTTCATATTTTCAATCTTTAGGACATCGGCATTAAGTTTATTTAATTCTTTCTTGGATTTATAATTTTCTATTTTAGATATTTTTTTATAATTATCTTTCCAAGGATTAATTAGTGCACCAGCGTATATAAAACTCGCTACTGCCAATATAATTAAACCAATTTGTACATAAAATATAACATTATAAATATCACTACTAAAAGGATGTATTAATGACAATATAAAAAAGATTGAAACTACAATATAGATAGCTAAGGTATTTATAAATAAAAATTCAGATTTAAGTTTGCCAAATATTTGGTAAATGAATAAAAATAGCACAGAATTTATTAATAGTAACATAAAGTTATAGTTAACTGTAAGTCCTAATAATTTCTGAAAAGCTATGTATATTACTATATAAGGCATTACCGTTGTCAACAATCCTAGAAAGCTTGCAAGTGGATACAAGTTTAAATTATAAAAAGGAAGTGTTTTTAGCACTTTTAAATCATAATTTAAAATAGCAGGTAGAGATACTTGCCCAAGTATACACAGTATAAGAATAAATTCTACAGTGAAGAAATTAAATAGCTGTTCTGGATTTCCAACCCACTGAAAAAATTTAATAGCTAAAAAAAATGTATATATAGAAAAAAATACTTTAAAGACATATTCAGAATTTATAAGAATTATTTTATACATTTTTTTAAAGTCAGACATTATTTTCGTCCTCCGTAGTACATTATGTCTTGAATTGTTGCGTCGCTAAAAGGAACCCCTTCAGGTAAATTTTCTTTTGAAACAAGCCCAACAAAGAAAGATTCATCTTCTTCATAACCTAAGAATAAGTCTTTGTTAAATACCTTTGCTTCAGAAAGATAAGTTTTAATTATTTTATAGTTTTCTCTAATAGATTCAATATCTTGAGAGAAGACCAATCTTCCTTTATTTATAAAAGTTAGATAATCGGCAAAAGTTTCTAAATCTTCTGTCAAATGTGTTGAGTATAGAATTGAGCAATTTGTTCTGTCTCTGTACTCACGCAATATTTTTAAAGTTTCACGTCTTACGATAGGATCTAGTCCGGCAGTGGGCTCATCCATAATTATTAATTTGGCATTGTGGCTCAGAGCAAGTGCGATTTGAACTTTCATATTTTGTCCTTTAGATAAATCTTTAAAGCTCTTTTCTTTACTTATATTCAAACGTTTTACTAACTCATTAAAATATTCTTGGTCGAAATTTGAAAACACTACTTTATGAATTGCTTCCATTTTTGAAAGATTAAAATTCGTAGGGAGTATATTTTGGTCAAATACAAATCCAATTTTGTCTTTAATTTCTACATTATTTGCAGGAATGTTATCTAAGCCAAATATTTTTATTTCTCCTCCCGTAGGAAAAATTATATTCATAATTAAATTGATTATGGTAGTTTTACCAGAGCCATTTGGACCTATAAGACCCATTACATATCCTTCATCAAGAGAAAAACTTACATTTTTAAGCTCAAATTCGAAATCATAATAATCTTTTGATACATTTAAAAGTTCTAACATAGTACATACACCTCACAATAAATTTAATAATTCGATAATTTGGTTTTTAGAAATACCATGATTTTTTGCATCAATTAGCATTTCTGATAATTTTTCTTCTAATTCCATCATCTTATACTCTTTGATAGTTTCTAAATTTTGATAATTTACAAAAGTACCTTTGCCGGGAATCGTATATGAAAGTCCTAATTCTTCCATAGTGTCATAAGCTTTCTTAGCTGTTACCAGCGAAACATTCATAGTTTTTGAAAGGCTGCGCATAGATGGAAGAGGTTCATCACTTTTCAAACGTCCCGTTAAAATATCATGTTTAAATTTTTCAACTATCTGCATGTATATAGGTAATTTTTCGTTATTTAATTTGTCCATAAAATCACCTCTCAGTTATAACTGTTATTGTTATTGATTAAATTATAATAACAGTTATAACTGGTGTCAATCATTAATTTTATAATTATAAAATTTACGTTTGTGATATAATAAATTTATGGTTATAGTAGGGTGTAAGGTGAAACTTAGAATATTTTCGACAAACAGTTTAAAAGAGAAAAGAAGAATTTTAAAATCTCTAATTCAAAAAATGCAAAGCAAATTTAAAAATATTTCAATAGCCGAAGTTGGAGATAATGACCTTTGGCAAAGTGCTGTTATAGGGATTGCGGTAGTATCTAATGATTCAAAGCACGCTGATAAAATAATAAATAAGTGTGTGGATTATATAGATGTGTTTGGAGATGTAGAGATTGTGGAAATGGATATAGAGATGTATTGATGAGAAAGATTTTAACTAAAAAAGAAGCTGATGAAGTTTTAGATTTATTAGAAGAATTACATCCGGATGCGAGATGTGAATTGGAGCATAGAACTCCGTTTGAATTGTTAATAGCCACCATATTGTCGGCTCAGTGTACTGATGTTAGAGTTAATGCAGTTACTGAAGAACTTTTTAAAGTTGCCAACACTCCTGAGCAATTTGTGGAGATGGGGCTTGAAGAGATAAAGAGATGGATAAAACCATGTGGATTTTATAATAATAAAGCCAAAAATATTTTGAGTGCGTCTGAAGTTTTGATAAGCGAGTACAATTCGGAAGTTCCAAATATAATTGAAGAATTGATGCAATTGCCTGGTGTGGGTAGAAAAACTGCAAATGTCGTTGCATCTAATTGTTTTGGAGTGCCGGCAATTGCTGTAGATACTCATGTATTTAGATTGTCAAATAGGATTGGTTTTGTAAATGAAAAGGACGTTGAAAAGACGGAGTTAGCACTTCAAAAGAAGATAGATAAGAGTAGGTGGACTTTAGCGCATCATACTTTAATCTTTCATGGGAGAAGAGTTTGTAAAGCAAGAAAACCACTATGTGAGAATTGCAATATAATTGATTACTGTAGACATTATTTGGGAGGAAATAATGGGTAATAAAATTTCAGAAAAGATGAAGGACAAGAGAGTTGTAGCTGCTATGTGTGTGGGTGTTATATTTTTAATTTCACTTCTTTATTATGGAAATGTAAGTAAAAGCACTAACATATACGGAGGAGTTAGGGTAGGCGATATAGACCTTTCTAAGTTATCAAAACAAGAGGCTTATGAAAAATTATCAAAACAAAAGACGGAAGATTTAAAAAATAAAAATATGTCTTTCTTGTTAGAAGATAAAACTATAGAAATTCCTTATGAACAACTGGGATATAATGCAGATATAAAGACGGCAGTTGAAAGGGCTTATGACGTTGGTAGAACTGGGAATGTGTTTATAGATTATATAAATATAGTTACACCGTTTTATCAAAAAAATATAACATTAAATGAAGGATTTGAAGTTAGTAGTTTAGATAAGTCTTTGGCATATTTGACAGACAAAGTATTTAAAGAACCTGTAAATGCAGATGTTGTAACTACAAAAGAAAAAGAGTTTAAAGTTTTAAAATCTGAAACCGGAAGATATTTAGATGTGAACACAACAAGAGATAGTATATTGTCAAACATAAGTAAAAACGAAGTTATCCCTCTAAAAGTAAATATTTCATATCCAAAAGTTACAGAAGAAAAATTTGAGGGGATAGATGCAATTTTAAGTGAATTTACAACTGACTATTCTACTTCAGCAGCTGGAAGAAAAGCAAATGTGGCAATTGGAGCACAATTTTTTAATGGGCTGGTAGTAGAACCATCACAAAATATTTCTTTTAACGGAACTGTTGGTGAAATTTCTGTAAAAAATGGATTTCAAAAGGCAGGAGTTTTAGTAAATGGGGAACTTGAACAAGGAGTTGGCGGCGGAATTTGTCAAGTGTCTACAACTCTATACAATGCACTTTTATTATCAAACTTACAAATAGATGAAAGACACAACCACACAAGACCGATAGCTTATGTAGATATAGGAACTGACGCAGCCGTTGTTGAAGGATATAAGGATTTAAAATTTACTAATAATTTGCCGCACAGAATTTATTTAAAGTCAGAGGCTGATGGAAAGAAACTAACATTCCAAGTTTTTGGGAATAAAGCAGATAAGATATATGATGTTGAAATATTTACGAAATTATTGGGAGTTGAAAGCCCAAAGACTGTAAAAAAATTCACATATAAATTATATGAAAATGAAGAAGAAGTTGAATCTTCTGGAGCAAAAGGTTATTCTTATGCAACTTATAAAAAGTTAAAAAAAGGTGAAACAGAGACAACTGAAAAAATTTCAAACTCATATTACTTGCCTAAAGATAAGGTTATTTTAGTTGGCACTAAAGAAAAAGATAGTGCAAAAGAAATGGTTGCAAGTAAAGAAAAGAGTAAGAATAAAAAGACAGTGGAGAATTAAATTTCCATTGTCTTTTTTTTCTGAAGAACTTTAAATAATTTAGTTCCATTGTATACAAAAGTTTCGTTAGGTAAGCTTTTTAAATATTGCTCCACAAGTTCTCTGATAGTTCCAAATTTGCCATTGTTTTTAGTTTCTGTTGATGAAATTATTTTTTGAGCAAATGTATTTTTTAAAGGGCCTCTATCACAAGTTAGGTAGTTCATTCGATATTGGTTCATACCTATTGTCAAAAAGTCTGAATCTAAAATTGGTTGACCTGAAGCATATTTTAAATCGTAGACAACATCTTCTTTATCCAAATCAATAGTATATTGAATATTTCCAAAAATATCTAATGTTTTATATTTAAAACGAGCACGTCTTTTTGAAACTTCAACATGTCCATTAATTAAAGAAAAGTATCTGTAACTCCAATTTATATATTTTCTAAGTTGTTCACCAGTGATTTTATAAACAGTGACTTCTCCACCGGTATAAGAATATATTTTTGAAAGCTCGCTAAGTGTCAAAGGTCCGTTTTTTAAAACTGGATTTTTAAAATCGAATTGAAAAGCCATCACATCACATGGATAGTAAGAAGATATGGCATTTGTAAACAGATGAATAAGCGGTCCATCTTCTAAGTCGTAGTCATAATCTCCCTCAACATTTTCCAAATAACCTATAGTTCGACAAATATTGTCATATATGTTACGGTGGAACGGTAGAAGTTTTTCAAGTAAATCAATATCAGGATAAAAATTCTTTGATTGTATAAGCTTAGAGTTTTTATTTATTAAAGATTTATTTAAAAATTCAAGTTCAACAAGAGAGACGGATTTAGCATAAGCTCCCGGCTGAGTTATCAAAGTTTCTCCAATATATTTTTTTTCTATTTCTTCGTGTGTATGGCCTGCTATAATCACATCAAATGGAATTTTTAAATCTTTTAAAATGGACTCAACTCCGGTGTGAAGCGTTGAATTTTCATCTTTCATACCAACGTGAAAAAGCCCGACTATTACATCTGAAATAGGTTTTATTTTTGGCATTAGTTCGTTTAAAGTTTCCACAGGGTCTACTATTGGAGGATGGTTTAACAAATCATTTCCAAAAGAATTTACCATTAGCGTATCTATTCCTATAAAGGCAATCTTAATTCCGTTTACTTCTATAATTTTATAGCTATTCATAATCGGATGGTCTATGTTAGCTATTAGCGCAGAATTTTTAAAAGCAGCTACATTTTTAAGAAGATTTTTTTCGCCGAAATTAAATTCATGGTTGCCCATGTTCCATATATCATAGCCAATTTCATTTATAGACATGATTGCAGGATTATATTTATCTACAAAATTTTCTACAAAATTCCCTTGTATTAAATCTCCATTATCAACAATTATAGAATTTTCATCTGAAAGAGAATCTATAAGAGTTTTGACATGGCATATTGAAGAATTTGATTCGGACATAGTCCTGTAATCATAGGGATATAACTTCCCGTGTATATCAGTAGTTGCAAAAATTTTTATCATTTTTATTTTTCCTTTCACTTTAAATTTAACATAATATAAAAAATTTTTAAAGAAGATGTTTAATATGGTAAAATTAGTAGAGATTAGGAGGATGTCATGGGAAAAAGTTTAATTTTAGCTGAAAAACCTTCAGTGGCAAGAGATATTGCAAGAGTATTAAATGTGAAGGGGAATAGAAAGGGATATTTAGAATCTGACGAAAGAATTGTAACTTGGGCTCTTGGGCATCTTGTAACTTTAGCTACACCTGAGGAATACAACAAGACTTACGAAAAATGGAGAGCAGAAGACTTGCCAATAATTCCTGAACATATGAAATTAAAGGTAATACAATCTTCTAAAGCTCAATTTAATATTGTAAAAGAACTTATAAATAGAAAAGATGTTTCTGAAATAGTTATTGCAACTGATGCCGGAAGAGAGGGCGAATTAGTTGCAAGGCTGATTTTGAAGATGAGTGGAAATAGAAAACCTTTGAAGAGATTGTGGATTTCATCGGTTACGGATAAAGCTATCAAAGAAGGATTTAAAAATCTAAAATCAGGCGATGACTATTTAAATTTATATAGCTCAGCAGACGCTAGAAGCCAAGCTGATTGGATTGTTGGGATAAATGCCAGCCGAGCTTTAACAGTTAAGCACAATGCGAGCCTGTCATGTGGTAGGGTGCAAACTCCAACTTTAAATTTAATAAAGTTAAGAGAAGATGAAATAAATAATTTTAAACAAGAAGAATACTATAGTTTAAGTATAATGGCAGGTGGAGTTGAATTTAAACCTGTTAAAAACGTAAATTATAAAGATAAAAGTGAAATAGAAGATTTAAAAAATAAATTTGATAGAAGCATAGAAGTTATAGACACAGATACAAAAGTGAAAAAGAAATACCCGTCGCAACTATATGACTTAACAAATTTACAAAAAGATGCGAATGCAAAGTTTGGATACTCAGCTAAGGAAACACTTAATTTAATGCAAACTCTATACGAAAGACACAAAGTGTTGACTTATCCAAGAACCGATTCAAGATATTTAACTGAAGATATAGTGCCAACACTTGAAGACAGGTTGAGTGCAATAAATATAAAAAATTATAGAGAAGATATAAGAGAGATAAGAAAAAATGGAATAAAGGCATCTAACAGATTTGTGGATGATAAAAAAGTTTCTGACCACCACGCAATAATTCCGACAGAAGAGCCGTTGAGAATTGAAGAGCTCTCCGACAAAGAGTTTAAAATATTTGATTTAGTAGCAAAGAGATTTATAGAAAATCTACTCCCGCCGGAAGAATACTATGAAACTACAGTAACAGCTAAAGCAGGAGATATTGAACTTAGAGCAAAAGTTGATGAATATAAAATTAGTGATAAAAAAATTATCATAGACGAACTAAAAGTCAACACACATCACAACAGACAACCTGAATATTATAATGAAGGTACTCTTTTACTTGCAATGGAAAACCCAACTTCACACATCAAAGATTTATCGGGAAAAGAGACAAAAATTTTAAAATCTACCGGTGGAATAGGGACAGTTGCCACAAGGGGTGATATAATAGAGAAACTCTATAGTGCTGATTTAATAGAAAATGTGGACGGAAAAATAAAGATAACTTCAAAAGGTAGACAACTTTTAGAAATAGTGCCTGATAAACTTAAAAGTCCTAAGATGACAGCTGATTGGGAACAAAAACTTTTAAGTATAGAAAAGGGCGAGCTCAAGGCAGAAGAGTTTTTAAAAGAAATCAAAAATTATTCTAAAGAGAGCGTTGGAGAAATACTTACCTCAGACAAACAATATCGACATCAAAACTTAACCTCTACAAAATGTGATGTGTGTGGAAAATCCATGTTGAGAGTTAATAGAAAAGAAAAAGAGATGTTGGTTTGTCAGGACCCAAACTGCAGCGGCAGAAAAGTTATTTCAGTTATGACAAAATCTAGATGTCCAAATTGTCACAAGAGATTAAAATTATTAATGGGAAGTGGACAATATGTATGTGAAACTTGTGGGTATAGAACTTCAAAAGAAGCCATGGAAAAGAAATTTAAAGAAAAGGCAAATCAACCTAAAAAGGGTGAAGTTAAAAAGTTTTTAAATAAACAAGAAGACACGAGCATAAATAACACATTGGGAAATCTTTTAAAAGGATTGAAGTTAGATGAGTAGAAAAGATTCGATATATCAAAGGCTCATTGAGAATAAAATAGGAGACATTACAGAGTATAGAGCGAAGGAAGACAGAACAGGGACGGAAGAGTTGTTAAAAGCTGTAATGGATTACTATGAGAGAGATAAAGAATCAATAGCAGAGTTTACAGAGTATTTTAGATATCATATAGCAGAAAATATATGGGACGAATTCAGCGCAAGGCTATTTTCATTAGAAGAATTTAAAGAAGATAGATTAGTTGGATTGTCAATTTTACTTATGAGAGATACGAACAGCATTGAGTGTATAAAATTTGGGATGTTGCTAACTCAATTATATATACTCGACAATGTTCCGGCAGCATTTAAGATTGTTGCAGATTTAGCCGTATTAGATGAGTTTTATGATTTAGGAATAAAAATTTTAAAAAACGTTAGAATTTTTCCGGTGATAAGAGATAGTATAGACAGAAAGAGGGACTATGAGATTAGGTAGACATAATTTAACAGTGAAGAAATCAAGACCAAAAGTTATATTAACAGATGGTAGAGAAGAAATAGAATTAAAAGAAAAGAGAAATCTTGAAGTTGGAGAGGTGGTCAGTGCATTTATATATGACACTTCAAAAGACAGAAGAGTTGCAACATTAGAAAAACCATATATAGAAGTAGGTCAAGTTAAAGAACTAAAAGTTGTCGGCAAGGCAGGCGTTGGATACTTTGTAGATATAGGTTTGGATAAAGATATCTTTTTGCCATACCAAGAGAGGGCAGGCAGAATAGACGTTGGAGAAAGCTACTTAATGACGCTTTATATAGATAAATCTGATAGATATTGCGTGAGTATGGATATAAAAGAAAAACTTAAGAGAAATGACAAGTTTAAAGTAAATGATATTGTAAAGGGAACAATTTATCTTTTAGATTCAAGAGGAGCACACGTTGCAATAGATGGAAAATATGACGGACTTGTACTAAAAGAAGAAGTAAAAGGAATATATAAAGTTGGGGATGTAGTTGAAGCTAGAATCCAGAGAATTTTAAAAGACGACAGAATTACTTTAACTTTGAGAGAAAAAGCATATAAACAAATGCACTCAGATGCAGATATGCTACTTGAGATGATAGAAGACAACGGCGGAGTTTTAAACATTGGTGATAAGACTGACCCTGAGATAATAAAAGAAGTTACAGGGCTTTCAAAATCAGCATTTAAAAGAGCAGAAGGGAACCTTTATAGACAGAGAAAGGTGGATTTATATCCTAACAAGATAGAGTTGAAAAATGGAAATTAAGATTATAGATTTTGACCATAAAGGCAGAGGCTTTGGAAGATACGATGGTAAATCAGTTTTTTTAGACGGTGGCGTAATAGGAGACACCGTCTCTTTTGAAGTTGTGGAGTCTAAAAAGAAATTTGATGTAGCAAAAATTTTAGATATTGTAAAAGAATCTGAAGATAGAGTTGTTTCAAAATGTCCATACTCTAAAAAATGTGGTGGATGTGATTTTTTAGAATACAAATATTCAATGCAAAAAAAATGGAAGCGAGATAATGTTTCAGACACTATGAATAAAATAGGCGGAATAGATACAAAAGTAGAAAACACTATTGGTATGGAAAATCCTTTTTACTATAGAAATCATATTCAACTTAAAGTAGTAGATGGAAAACTCGGTTACTTTTCAAAGAATAGCAAGACTTTGGTCGAAGTAAAAAGATGTATAATAGCCGAAAAAGAAATAAATAGAGCAATTGAAGTCTTGAAAAATTGGAAAGGACTTAGAAGCGTAGATGAAATAGTCATAAGACAGAATAAAAAAGCTGAGCTAATGATTGTTTTGATAACCAAAAATGAAGTGAAAAAAGTAAATGGTCTTTTGAGTGAGCTTTTAGATTTGAATTTAAGAAGTCTGTTCGTAAATTATAGAAAAAATGAAAGATTTAGATTTGGTAGAGAGTTTAAGAAAATTTATGGCGAAGATTATATAGAAGACGAACTTTTTGGTCTTAAGTTTAGACTATCGCCAGAATCATTTTTCCAAGTGAACAGGATACAGACTGAAAAACTTTACAATACGGCAATAGAATATATGGGGATAAAACCAGATGATGTGATTATGGATTTATACAGTGGGATAGGTTCTATAAGTTTATTGATGACAGACGCCAAAGAAGTTGTTGGAGTTGAAGTTGTTGAAGCGGCAGTTGAAAATGCAAGACAAAATTCAGAATTAAACAATAAACACAACACTAGATTTATTGCCGGAAGAGTTGAAGACATTATAGACTCCTTAATAAAAGAAGGAACAAAATTTAATAAAATAATGTTAGACCCTCCACGAGCAGGAGTGGACGAAACAGTTATAGAAAAAATAAATGAAGTCATGCCAGAGAGAATAGTATATATATCTTGCAACCCATCAACACAAGCAAGAGATTTAAAACTTTTTAAAGGATATAAAATTGAAAAAATCCAGCCAGTTGATATGTTCTGCAACAGCGTTCATGTGGAGACTATAGCGTTGATACAAAAGATATAAATTTAGAAATCCTGCATTTTAAGCAGTTTTATAAGCATTTTGTCTTCGATAAAGATGAAGAAGGATATGTAAAAAAGACTCAAAAAAACTACATGGATGTAAGAGTAGTTTTACAACTGGTATGAGGAAACACAAAAAATATAATTAACTCATTTTGTACTTTCTATAAGAGTAGCTTAAAAGGCTGCTCTTTTTTTCTAAGAAGTGAGTGTATATAAATTTTAAATATAACTAATAATACAAAATCTGATCTCTAAAATCAGAAGTCCAGACTTCCGAAAATCGGAATTCAAGAACTCCGAATAACAGATTTCTAGAAATCCGAAAATCGGAGAGTAACTATAATAATATTAGTAATATTGAGTTAAGAAAGAATAATTTTAGAAAGGGAGTAAGGATTCGTTACATCCTTTTTCAAAAATAGAAAACTTACAAGCCAACTTTACATATTCGCTTTTATAACATATAATAAAAGCGTAAACGAGAGGAGGCGGACTATGAATACACTTAAAGAATATATCCAAGAAAATTTAGTAATCACCAACAAAGAAGCAGAAGAACTTGGATATACTAGGCATAATTTATCAGAATTAACAAAAAGCGGACAATTAGAAAGATTAAGACCAGGACTATATCAATTAAAAGGAAAAGTAATAGATGATTTTATTCTAATATCATCTAATAGTAATCGAATTATATTTTCCCATCAAACAGCCCTCTACCTCCACGACCTATCCGATAGGACTCCAAATGTATTTCATATATCTGTACCCCAAGGATACAATGCAAGCCATATAAAAAAGCGATATGAAGATCTACAAGTTCACTATGTAAAAAAAGACCTATACAAAATAGGAAAGACAGAAATAAAATCACCACAAGGCAATCTTATCCCAGTTTACGATATTGAAAGAACAATATGCGATATCATAATCGACAGAGAAAGAATAGATAAGCAAATTTTCACAGAAGCAATAAAAAGATACTTTAAATCACAAAATAAAAACCTAAGACGATTAATAAAATACGGTAGATTATTTAAAATAGAAGATGAAATTAGAAAATACATGGAGGTATTATAGTGATTAATATCGAGAGTATAAAGGGCAAGATAAGAAGTCTAGCAGAGAAGAAAAATCTAAAGTCGCAAGAAGTTCTGCAAATATATTTTTTTGAAAGATTTTTAGAAAGGCTATCTAAATCAAAGTACAAAAATAATTTTGTAATAAAGGGAGGATTCCTTATATCATCTTTAATCGGGATTGAAAATAGAACAACTATGGACATGGACACAACCATAAAAGGCATAGCTCTAAAAGAAGAGAAAATAAAAGAAATCGTAGAAGAAATTACAAATATAGATGTCGATGATGGAATAAAATTTGAAATAAAAAACATCTCCTATATTAGAGAAGAGGATGAGTACGAGAACTTTAGAATTTCATTAATAGCAAATGTTGGAAAAACCAAAAACCCTATGAAACTAGACCTAACAACAGGAGATGCAATAACACCAAGAGAAATAGAATACACCTATCCATGTATTTTTAGCAAAGAATCTATAAAAATAATGGCATATCCGGTAGAAACAATTGTAGCTGAAAAATACGAAACCATAATCAGAAGAAATATAACAACAACACGAATGAGAGACTTTTACGATCTATACACCCTCTACAAACTAAAAAAAGATGAGATAAATTATAAAATTTTAAAAGAAGCAATAGAAAGAACTTCCGACAAAAGAGGAAGTCATGAGATAATGCAAGACTATGAGGAAATAATCGAGGACATAAAAGAAGATTCATACCTAAGATCCTTGTGGGAAGTATATCTCAGTGAAAATAAGTACATTGGAGATCTGAAGTTTGATAAGGTTCTTGGTGTAGTGAGAATTATTTCAAATAGAATTAATGAGATGTAATTTAACGGACGCTGTCTGGCAAATTGTAGACAAGAAAATATTAAGTATTAGAGAAGTGAAATTATTTTATTTCTTTTTTACTTTTTGATTATAGTATTTAAAAGTAAAAAATTGTATGTTAATTGTTCAGCCTATGTAGATAAAAAATTTTTAACAATAAGGAGGTAGTATGGAAGTATTAAGAGCTCGCAGTTTATATGATTATATTAAAATTCTTAAAGAAAAAAATTTATTGGATGCATATTTTAGGGGGAATCGAGGAAGTATATAAATATTGCGGCATCATGTTATAGAGATAATTTTAACGATTCAGATAGATTTATAATTGATGAGATGATAGATGAATATTTCTATGAAGTTAGTGCGCAATTAAGTGATATTGAAAAGTCAAATTTCATATCTTATTCGCAACACCATGGGTTGCTTACAAATTTAATAGATATTACAAGGTCAGCTTTAGTTGCGTTATACTTTTCGTGTTGTGATAACTTTGAAAACACAGGATATATTCATATATTTAAGAAAAATAATTTTATAAAATTTAGTGATGAAATTTCAGGAAGAAAAATACAATACTTTTATAATGATTTAATCGAACAAAATGAATCAAAAGTTATGTTTTATAATAAATTATTAGAATTTTATAAGAATAATAGAAAAGGATTCATAATTTCATTATCTAATAATTTAAATATGATCAAAGTTTTATTAAAAAAAAGTAAACACAATGTATATACGTCTGAAATAATAAAATCTGTAGATTGGTATGATAAGGGGATTAAAGAAGGATACATTATGGATAGACCAAATGAATTAAATCAAAGGCTACTTCAAGTATTTCTTAATGATAAAAATGAAGAGCTGAATATGTGGAGGGATATTTTTATTCAATTATCAAAATTAACAAATTATTCATTTGAACTAAAAGTACAGAAATTAGAAGATTATGTAATGATATATCTAACAACTTTTATATATTTGTTAATTCAAAAGTATAGTAATAATATTTATGAAGTACCTGATTTTCCAATGATATTATATTACCCTAATATTAATTTTGATAGAATGACATTACAATCTGGTAGATTTATTTATCAAAATATTTTATATTCACCACTTAATATTTTGAATAGACAAGAAAAGAGAGACTATATACAGAAAATAATTCCTGATATTTCTATAGAAATTGAAAATAAAAAAGAAATTGTAAAAGATTTAGATTTATTAGGTATAAATAGAAAAAAATTATTTAACGATCCTGATAACATAGCAAAATATGTGTATAAAAAGAGTGAAGTAAGAAAATCAAAATATGAATTACTAGAAGATTTTTATATAGAAGAGGTATAAGAAATTATCCTTTTATATACATTTTAAATTAAACAAAGAAGATATTTAAAATTGAATCAACGTTGAAGTAAAATAGTATACTATAGAAAAGTTTAAAGTTAGTAATTTTTCAATCGTTTTAAAGGATGACGATGGGAATAAAATTTATACCAATTGTTCAGCCTATGGAGATTAGACAAAAGATTTAGAAAATCTTAAACAAGGGGATTTTATTAAAATCTTCGGACAAGTAAAAACAAGTATCGATAACAACGGGAAGGAATATAAGAATGTCCGTATTTTGTCTTCTAAGCTCTTAAAAGCAAAAGAACAAGTAAAGAGTCAAGATAAAGATAAAAAGTCCATATTAGGGCAAATAAAAAGCTTTAAGACAGATGATAAAGCTAAGGCAAATAAGAAAGACCATAGCAAAGGTACAGAGAGATAAATATCGGCAGTCTTCGGACTGCCTTTATTTTTTTGCTATATTTTCATAGACTGTATAATTACATTATATCATTATCATAGATGTTAATACACAAAAGTTAGCTGAAATTAAATCTTAATATGTCTATAATATTATGGACTTGACTTTTAAAGGCGATAAAGTGATAATTTATTTAAGTATAAAAACAATGAGAATTTCTCAATTTTTACTTGCGGATTAACTTGTAAAGATGGATGTAGATACAATTGTATTGGACATTGCTCAGAAGAATGTTCATGGTCCTGTAAATCTGATTGTATGTATACATGTAGCAGTTCATGTAGTGGAAAATCTAAGTATTAATTTAATAGAGGTTTATATGTATTTAACAAAATTATTTTTACGAACAAACATAAAGAAAAAAGATTGTATATCAGTCCTATTTATAGGAGCTTTAACAGTAATGATCTTTAATATTTTACCGATGGTTTTGCAATCAATATTTTACTCTTTCAATAAATATGGTGCATTTCTGATGGAATATTATACTTATAAGACAATAATAAAGTTTATAAAAATTATATTTATAGGATATTTTTTATATACATATTTTAATTTTGTGAAGAGTAGAGGAGATTTATTTTATCTTTATAAACTTTTTGGAGCAGATAGATCAGAAATAATAGCCTTAAATTTAACATTTGGAATCATTGTTTATATTTTAAGTGTTCTGTTAGGTACATTATTTCTTTATTTTTCTACTAAAATACTTTATATAGCAATAAATTCAATGTTTGATATAAATTCCTTTCCAATCAAGATAGATTTTTCAATATATATAAGCACTATTATAATATTGGGAGTTATTATTTTACTTTTATCTATATATAATAGCGCTTATATACTTTTAAATGAAGGAGATAGACTTTATGTAGAGAGTAAAGTAGATAAGAAAGATTATAATAAAAATTATAAAAAAGATAAAATATTTGCTATTTTACTGATAATAATCAGCTTTATTTTTGCAACCTTATATTCTCTAAGAGTGATTCCTTTTAGTATAGGAATTGTGTTTTATTTATTTTCTTTCATTTTAGGCTATACAATTTTAATGAATACAGCCATATTTAGTTATCCGGTGAAACTTCGTAAAAATAATAAAGTTATAGAAAGTATCGCCTTAGATAGTAGTTTTAATAGACATAGAAAATTAAATAAGATTGTAGTAAATTCAAATACCATAAGTGCCTTTATACTGATGTATGTATTTAGCATATTTTTACTTTCCTACTGGGGCAGTGTTTTAGATAAAGATATAGAAAAACCATATATTTATGACGCTTTAGTTGTTGGTGATAAGATAGAAGATTTAAAAGATTTGAATATAGACGCAAATAAAGTAGAAAAATCAGTAATATTTCCATCTTACACAGTACAACTAGGTATTACTGAATATAATGTAACCTCTGAATCTTTTTATAATAAGATACTTGATGAAAAATTACATTTAAATAATGGACATGGGAAATTGATTGAAACAACATTAAATAATGACAATTGGATTGTTTATGAGGGAGAAAAACAGAATTTTCATATAAGTAGTGGCGAAAAAAATAAAGACATATTAATAAATTCCTTAGATGGTAGATATGTGTTTAGAGGATTAGTTGAATGGAACGATTGGGTAATATTGTCAGATGAAGACTTCAAAGAATTGACTCCAGAAAATGTAGATGACATTCATTATTCAGAATTGATTAGATATAATGCCAATTATGGGAGAACATTAAACAATGAAATAAATGACATAGCCAAGAAAAATGATAAAATATCTGTATATTATAAAGATGTAATAGTAAATTTATTGAAAAGTTCTCAAAAGTTAATGGTTATCACAGTTGCTTTAATAGTAATTGCAATAAAAGGATTTATTTTATATTTATATAAGATAAAAATTAGAAACGATTTTAATTTTATTTTAGAAAAATATCAATTATTAGATTTACTTGGAATGGGTGGTAGTCGATATAGGTTGTTACGCAAAGAAATATTTTTAATATATTTCAAACCGGCAATAATTACTTATTTAGTAGTTCCATTGATTGCTATTTTTCCTTTTTACATTGATATTGAAACGGAAAAATCACTTGCAAGTTTCTTAGAACTTACAAAGTTTGGAGTTTGTGGTTTTGGAATTATATTAATGTTGTTTATATCATTTGAAATAATTGTCTATTTGAAAATTTCAAAAAATCTTACAAAAAAATTGAAGTTAAAGCGTATTGAGGTGAATGATTAAATGAATGAAATTATTAAAGTTGAAAATTTATGTAAATCATATGGTCAAGGAGAAAAGGGAATTTATTGTCAAAAGGTATTAGATAATTTAAACCTAGACATATATGACAAAGACTTTATAGCTATTATGGGACCATCAGGTAGCGGGAAAAGCACTCTTCTAAAGATAATTGGGCTAATTGATAATAATATAGATTCAGGAGAAGTATTATTTTTCGGAAAAAGTATCAGAAAAATAACTTTTTCTGAAGTTGCAAAACTTAGAAAAAATAAAATAGGATATGTTTTTCAGGATTTTAAAATATTACCGTCAATTACCATATTGGATAATATCATACTACCAAGCCTTATAGCTAAGAAATCTCCAGAGGAATCTAAAAAGAAAGCTTTAAAATATTTAGAAGAATTTGGGTTATATAATATTTATAATAAATACTCTTATGAAATTTCCGGTGGAGAACTACAAAGAGTAGCTATAATTAGATCATTAATGAATGATCCAGACATCATTTTTGCTGATGAGCCTACTGGTAATTTAGATAGTGCAAATACAGAACAGATAATTAGAATGCTAAAATATTTAAATGATAATTTTGGAAAAACAATAGTTATAGTTACACATAATATTGAATTTACTAAATATGTAAAAAATGTTTATATTTTAAAAGAAGGCAAATTATCTCTCAGCCATTAATATATATTTTACTTAAAGCACCATTTTTTATAGTTTATTTAATATAGAGATCTTTATTTCATAAATAAAAGAAATGCCATAGAAAATATTGTAGATAATGATAGATTATATTTTGATTATCAAAAAGCAAAAAATAATCAGGAAAGTTTAGTAGTTATTGTTCAAGGTTTATTGTTAGAATCAGTAAGTTCTAACTAAGCAGAATATAATACCGAAAGTAACAGCACTCGTGCAATAGGATTACTAATATAGGGGAATTATTGTGGACCAAAGCTATAAGTTTATCTGCTTATAGCTTTTTACCTCTCTACTTCCTTTCCATAATAATTTTCATAGTTTTTCCTATACTGAACAAGGTCAGAAAATTGTTCTTTATTCAAAGAATACTCTTGAATAAGGGTGTTCTTTTTTTCTTGCAATTTATCGAGGCTTGATAGTATTTCTTTTGTATTGGGTAGCTTTTTATAATTTTCTAAAATTTCTTTAGCTGCTATTTTATAGACAGAAAGTTCACTATAATACTCCTCTGCAAATTGTTTATCATCAGGATTTTTCTTGTGGTATTTATAGATTTCACGATATTTATTTATAGTATTTATATTTTCCATATCTTGGGATAAACTTTTCATCTCAGTTTCAATTTTCTTTATTTTATCTAACAAGTCTTGTCTATCATCAGCAGATTTTTTGATTAGATCATCGAGTTGGGTAATTGAATTAATGCCTTGCTCTCTTAACTTTATTATTGAATCAGCCATTGTTTTGATATTGTGTTTTCTTGCCCAAACTTCATAACCTTTAGAGGACTTAGCCTTTGTATTAGTAGATATATCAATGACATTTCCTACTCTTTTTTTAATAGGATTAGCTTTGTTCATAATAGCTAAATCTATTCTTTCTTTAATTTTATCTTCAGTATAATCTTCTCCTATAGTCTTCGATCTTGTAAATCTTTGCTTATCTTTATGACGAAAAGCAATATGTTTACCAAACTTAATTTCATAATCAAGATTCTTCATATTTTCTAAAAACTCTTCCCACGATTTAGACTTATTAATCATTCTGTCTATATCAAATTGCAGTTTAGACTTCCAAGAATTTCCTTTCTTTTTTTGGTCATATTCGTACCAAGATTTACCAGCAGTTTTATATTTTCTTTTGTAAGCTTCATAATATTCATCAATGACTGAAAGCTTATTTTCTTTACATAATTCGTCACTTTGAAACCTGATTTTATGATAAGATTTTTTATTAGATTGGTAGCATTTGCCAGTCTTGTAATTAACATTATTAAGTAGGCTAAGTATCCAACGCCTTGCATTATTTCTAATGTAGGTTTTTAGATACTCGCCCCCAAACCGTACGTACACCTCTCGATGTATACGGCTTTCCATTTATTCTTCATTTGAGTTGTTAATTTTTTCAAAACATTCATTACAAACTACTAGCGTTTTTCTATTAATGCTTTTCATAAAAACATGCCAAGCATATTCATCAGTTAAGTCTTTAAGCTTTTTTACTTGATACACTTTTAGATTATTAGTTTCTTTCCCACACCATTCACACTTATTATTTTTTAATCTTAAACCTAGCGTTGGTTTCTTAAGATAGAACTTTTGCTTATGAATCACATCAGCATTATCATCTTGGGGAAATTCTTTTCTAGCCAAGCTGTCTTTCCAAAGTAAACGAGTTTTGTTGTTACCATTTTTATCTGTATAACTTATACCAAAATCTTTATCATTGCGGTATCTAGTTATAATATCCGTTACCTTTGTCCTATATTTGCAAGCCAATGTTTTATACAGACTGTATTCCATAATATATCTAAATTTATGGAGCTTTGAAGAATTATTTGCGAGTCTGTAGTAGTTACAGAATCCTCTAATTTCTCCGTTATATTGGTCTAATATACTTAAGTCTGTTCTTGATGTTAGCTCTGTTCTTTCTTTAGGAAACCATACTTCTTTTCCATTTAGATTTTTAATTCTTAATGCTCCAAGCTCTGTTAGTTTATTTTGTATTGTTGAAGTTGATAATTCAAGTCTTACATGACCACCAAAATTTCTTGCTTTTATACCTGTTTTTGTCCTTTTTGTATGATTACTTCCAGGAGTTACTCTGATATCAAAACCTAGGAACTTGGCTCTATCTGTTGATTTTGTTACTAGCGTTTTTTCATCAGATAGTTCGAGGTTTAATTCTGATTTGATAAATTGACCAATTTCTTGTTTTACCTTTTCAGCATCTGCCTTAGAACCGATAATGCCAATAATGAAATCATCAGCATATCTAACATATTGTATTCTCTTGAAGTTTTCATCCATAGGATTTAAGCAAGGTATATTGAAATATCTTTTGTTTATTTCTTCAATTTCTGATTTAATATCATCTATTTCAATTTTATTGGTTTTCTTGCTTAACTTATTTTCAAGTCTTTTTCTTCTATCATAGAGAGCTTTATATTCCCTGTTTTGCTTTCTTTTATTGCCTTTATCAAAGCTTTCCTTGTAACTTTTCATATACTTGTCAAATTTATCCAAGTAAATATTTGAAAGTATGGGACTTATTATTGACCCTTGTGGCATTCCACTGTAAGTGTTGTGATATTGGTTTTGTTCCATGTATCCGGCTTTAAGAAACTTTCTTATTAATCTTAGGAATCTTTCATCTTCAATACGCTTGGATAGAATGTCTATCATAATGTTATGGTCTATATTGTCAAAGAAACCTTTAATGTCTCCTTCAACGAACCATTTACATCTTACAAATCTATTTTGAATTTGTCTTAAAGCGGTATGACAACTTCTATTATCTCTAAAGCCATGAGATGTGTCCTCAAAGCTTTCATCATAGATAGAATTTAATAACATTCTACATACTTCCTGTACTAATTTATCGTCAATGCTTGGTATGCCTAATGGTCTTAATTTTCCGTTTTTCTTTGGAATATATACTCTTTTTGTTGGTGTGGGTGAGTAACTTTCATCTTTTAGTGAATCAATGATTTTGTTAATTCTTTCTAAGTTCATTGCACTTATTGTTTGATTATCTACACCTTTAGTCATATTTCCTGTGTTAGCATAAATATTTTGGTATGCTTGCAAGAACAGGTCTGTATTGTAAAGGTTATGATACAATCTTTTGTAAGTGTAGTTTTCTTCTTTTGAATGTTTTCTCAAACTAATCAATACATTGTTGGGATTTCTCATAGTGCCTCTCGCACCTTCCTTTCCTCTGAATTGAATGAATAAACTGCCTTCCTTTACCATGTAAGAGTCGTTATCTCTCTCGGATTACTACGAAGGCTCCGTTACCATATCAGATATTCAGGTTCTTAAAAACCATAGCATTTTGTTGCTTTCTGACTTAGGTAATCTCCATTTAGTATCGAAGTAAAAAGCAATGTTGATTGTCGGATATGCTTTTCGTCCTTTCATGCTTATACAAGCGGATTGAGTTTAAAGTTTTGCCTAATGCATTCATTTTCACTACATAGGTACACTCAACATAACGTATATAGATATCTTTCGTTATGACCACCACAAATGTTCCTCGGACTGGCATTCAATCAGTTTAGATTTTATCCTCATATCAGCTTTAGGTCTCGCCATTCAGTCGTGGAATGATATCTATCCAACTTATGACTTTAATAACGTGCTATTGTCCTCTTTGGATTTCTCCTCTAAGTGAGTTATTGACCTTAGATATTAAAACTACTATTCTACCATTTTGCTAAAATGGATTTACTTCGTACCTTATGGACGCACAAATGATGTGATTGTGAATATGCCCCTTATCTATGTGAGTAGATAAGACAAATTCGTACTCGTCTTTGAGTATCTTTTTACATAGCTCCATACCAATATGGTGAGCCATTTCAGGACTTGTTTCTCCCGGTAAAAAGGATTGAATGAGATGTCTTGCAAGAACGGTTCCTTTTGTTCCTGCGTCATTTCGTGTCCTTAAAAACTGAGTGTGAGCAGTTGCTTCGTGGCATTTATGAGTGCTTACTAAAAGCCGCTCGTCTGTCTTATCTCCATTTACAATGTACTCGATTGCAAGATTAAGAGTCGATTTTATTGGATGTATTTTTGTAATAGCCATAAAAACTAATCACCTCCGGAAGTCCTGTTAAGCAGCAGTGAATGAATTTGCCATAGCTCTTTTGAGAAATGTTTAATTTGTTTTTTCATATCATTTATATCATCCTTATAGATTACACCTGTCGAATTTACTCGCTTTGCAATCTGATTGATGTTGTTTGTTGCATTTGAAAGCAAGCCTTGTAAATCTCGGAAAGGCTCTAAATCCACTTGATAAATTTCCTTTTCTAAAACGCATTTACGGATAAAATGGCTCATGTTTCTACACTTTGCAAGTTTTCTTTTCTCCTCAAAAAGAGCCTTTTCTTCTTCTGTTAGTTTAATTTCAAGTCTTTCATTTCGTATTCTATTTGCCATAGGTAGTTCCTCCTTTGAATGTATTTCGGGGTCTTAGGGTTCTCCCTAACAAGCTAAAAATTGATAAAAAAAGAAGCAGTTCCCAGAGGGCTGCTTCATCAATTTTTTCGTAAGTGTCCGTACACTTACTGTGCTTGCTACAAAAGTCAAGCAAGCATTAAGCATTTCTCTAAAATTGCTACAAAAGTCAAGCAAGCATTAAGCATTTCTCTAAAATTGTAAATATATTATACCATAAAATTCAAGAGAAAGGAGAAAAAATAATTGACAAATTGTCAGTTGTGTAATACCCTTTAAATAGGAGGTATAAAATGAGAGATGTAAAAGAACCTGAAATACGACGTGCAGAGATTATGGATGCTGCAATGATACTCTTTATGGAGAAAGGATATACTAATACAACAACTCAGGATATAGTTGATAAAGTAAATATATCAAGAGGGTTGTTATATTATCACTTTAAGAATAAAGAGGATATCTTATATTGTCTTGTAGAACAATATTCAGATAGACTACTGAAAGATATTTATATTATTGCTTATGATGAAGATAAAACTGCCATAGAAAAAATCAGATCATTTATAGATGTTACAATTATATCTTCAGAAAATATTTCAGCAGAGGGTACAGTGCTACAAAAAACAATTGACCTTAAAGAAAATCAATATATGATAGATAAGTTATCCCATAAGCTTGTTGAAAAACTGACAATATATTTTGAAAAGATTATAAATCAAGGAATAATGGAAAGAGTTTTTTCTGTAAAATATCCATTAGAAGCAGCAGAGTTGCTTATGACAGCTTATGTTTTTGTTTCAAATAACATAAGTATAAGATATTTAAAGGAAGAACCTGTTGATAACTACTTAAATGCATTTAAGATAATGCTTGAACAAAGCTTAAATACGAAAAAGCTCTTTAGTAATTAAAAAAAGAATAGAATGTTTGCAAGGAGAATAATTTGCCGATAGCTACTGATACACAAGTTATCGGTTTTATTTCAAAGAATAACTGACAAAATGTCAATGGAGGCGGAAATTATGTTAGAGATAAAGAATCTTAGTAAATTCTATGGAAACAAAAAGGCTGTTGAAAACTTATCCATTTCAGTACAGTCTGGAGATATTTATGGATTCATTGGTGCAAATGGAGCCGGAAAAACTACAACGATAAAAGCGGTAGTTGGGATTCATGATTTTGAGAATGGAAGTATAACGATTGACGGGCATTCCATTAAAGAGGAGCCTGTTATTTGTAAAAAAATGATGGCATACATTCCGGATAATCCAGATTTATATGAACATCTGACAGGATTTCAGTACATCAATTTTATTGCTGATTTATTTGAAGTTTCTACTGAGATACGCAGAGAAAGAATTCAGAGATACGGCGATTTATTTGAAATGACGAAACATTTTTCGGGGATGATATCTTCGTATTCACATGGCATGAAGCAAAGAACGGCGATTATTTCTGCATTGGTGCATTCTCCAAAGTTACTAATTTTAGATGAACCTTTTGTTGGACTTGATCCGAAAGCAACTTTTCTACTAAAGAAAATAATGCACGAATGCGTATCAGATGGAGGAGCTATTTTCTTTTCAACACATGTATTGGATGTTGCAGAAAAATTATGTAACAAAATTGCAATTATAAAAAATGGAAAGTTAATAGCGAGCGGAAATACAGAAGAAGTCAAAGGGAATAAATCTTTGGAGACTTTTTTCATGGAGGTGCAGGATAATGAGCAAAATTTGGATACTAATTAAAGCACAATTAATGAATTTCTTTCCAATCAACGAAATGAGAGAGCCGGGAAATAAAAAACAAAGTTCAATTGTTATTGCAAGTTTTGGAATAATAACTCTTGCCATATTTTTCTTTTTTTATAACATCATAACAGCTAAAACATTGGTACAAGTGGGACAGCAGGAATTGATACCGGCATATATGGTGTCGGTATCAAGCCTTGCAATATTATTTTTGACAATATTTTATTCGAATGGGATTTTATTTGGCAGTCGTGATATGGAAAATCTTTTGTCGTTGCCTGTAAAAAGTTCGGATATTATAAGCAGCAAGTTTATGTTTATGTATTTATTGAATTTTTTAATGGGATTGATGTTTATGCTTCCGGGAGGAATTGTTTGGGTGTTAAACGGAAGTTTAAATGTATTACAGATTATATTGTATTTTACTTCCATAATTTTTGTTCCGTTGATACCTATGTGTATAGCAGCATGTATGGGAATCGTTATTGTTGTTGCTTCATCTTTCTTTAAGAGAAAAAATGTTATTGCTTTAATTTTTTCATTTGCAATGATAGGGATAATTGGATATATTGCAGTGTCAGCTATGAAATCAGGTAATGAAAATAGTATTGGGATTATGCTTTCTAAGCAAATTACCGGATTGTACCCACTATCTAAGCTATTTATGGAATACTATAATTTTCCAATGTACATTGGAGTAGGATTATTTATTGTTCTCTCAATAGTATTTTTTTATATATTTGCCAAAATGGTTTCATTGAAGTATGGATTGCTTAATACTCTTGCTAAAACAACAAAAAGATATTCCGACAACAAAAATTCGAATAATAGAAAATCAGTATTTTTTGCCCTATATAAAAAAGAAATGGGACGGTTTCTAAACTCATATATGGCAGTGTTGAATGCAGGTCTTGGTGTAATACTTTTATGTGTTTTTAGTATATTTCTTCTTTTTAATTCTTTACAACAAATAGGAGAATATTCGGGAATCGAAAATATTAATGAATATCTTTCGAATTTTGCTCCAATGTGTATTGCTTCAATGTTTTTACTTAGTTGTCCGGCAGCGTTTTCCATATCTTTAGAAGGTAAAAATGTTTGGATTTTGCAAAGTTCTCCTATTCGGGTAAAAACGATTTTGAATTCTAAGATTGCAGTAAATCTTACGCTTCATTTAATTGGATATATTATTTCTGTGTTTATATTTTTGGTAAAGCTTGATATGGATATTATTCAAACTATCAGCTTAATAATTGTTCCTATTTGTTATTCCATTTTTATAACAGTGATTGGAATTTCTTTGAATAAAAAATTCCCTAACTTTGAATGGGAAAGTGAGATGATGATAGTAAAACAGAGTATGCCTGTTATTGTATCTGCAATTATTGGAATGGCTGCATTAGTTATACCAATTCTTTTCCATTGGTTTTTGCATTTTTCTATAGTACCTACATTATTGGGAGTAGCACTTATTTTGCTCGTTATTGCGGGTGGCGTTTATATAAAAACTTGTAGATTAAATTTTTAGTTTAAGGAGGAGATGTTCTATGAAAAAAATTATTAAAAGATATAATGGTGTTTATTTCAATATTAAGTTTATTTGCAATATTTCAGGAATAAAAGATGATAGATTTAGTTAGAATATTTGATTCCCTATCAAATCCCATTAGAATGGATATTTTATTAATTATTTCTAATAAAAATTTAACTGCTGGAGAAATAGCAAGTCATTTTAAATTAGAAAAAGCAACTATATCTTATCATCTATCTTTATTAAAAAAGAGTAAATTAATTACCGACAGTAGATATAAAAATTATATCTATTATTCAATTAATAGGGATACATTTGTAGAAGTTATAAGGTGGTTAGATAAATTTTAGGAAAATAGAAAGCTATTGACAAATAGAAAGGAGATTTGCCATGAAAAAAAGATTTTTGAAAGATGTATTAGTGCTGATAGGAATGATGTTTGTAATATTTATTATTTGCATATTTCTTCCAGAGAAAATTCCTGTTCATTTCAATGCAAAAGGAACCCCTGATATGTTTGCTAATAAATATTATCTTCTATTCGCTACAGTTATTCCATACTCTGCATATTGGAAATTTGTACGAGGAAGGAAAAATAAAAACGAATGAAAATATATCCATATTTACAAATTGCATCAGTGTTAAGAGCGACTATTTTAAGAGGAGATTATGCTCCGGGACAACGGATGCCGCCTATAAGAGCTTTAGCACAGAGGGAGGGATGTAATCCTGCAACAGTTCAAAAAGCGTTAAAAGTTCTTGAGAAGCAGGGTTTTATTGTTAGTCGAGGAAGTAAAGGATATTTTGTTATTGAAAGTGAACAGAAAATAATTGAGTTAAGAAATCAGGATTTGAACACGCTAACAAAAATGTTTTTGGAAAAACTGTATGAGTTAGGATTTTCGAATGCTGAGATTGTCAAATTATTTGATAGAATAGACACTTAAAAAAATCAATTATGCAAGAAGGAGATAGAGATTTTGGCTATTTAGATTATAGATAAAACGGAGGAAATAAACATGGAGAAATCTAAGCATATAGTGTTAAAAATACCAAAAAAACAAAAAACTTCCCTTTTTTATAATCTTTATAGCAGATTATTGTTTCATATGCAAACTGAAACAATCAAGTGCAGTTAGTAAAATACTTTTAATTTTCTGTTTTAGAGGACTTCGTATGCCTAAGTGTAGAAGTCTTCCTTTTTTTGCCTGAAAAACAGTCAGTCAAAAGAAACGGAGGAAATAAACATGGAGAAATCTAAGCATATAGTGTTAAAAATACCAAAAAAACAAAAAACTTCCCTTTTTTATAATCTTTATAGCAGATTATTGTTTCATATGCAAACTGAAACAATCAAGTGCAGTTAGTAAAATACTTTTAATTTTCTGTTTTAGAGGACTTCGTATGCCTAAGTGTAGAAGTCCTCCTTTTTTTTGCCTGAAAAACAGTCAGTCAAAAGAAACGGAGGACTTCAAAATGAAAAAAGAATATTATCTATATGTAGGCGGACAAAAGGTCAAAGTCAGTGAGGATATTTACAAAGTCTACTGGCGGGAAAGAGAACATGAAAAGTATTTAGAGCAGGTGGACAGAAAAAACCACTTGCTCTTTTTTTCGTCCTTAGATCAGGATGGACATTTTGCAGAGAATATCATTGATGAAAGCGTTGATGTCGAAAAGATTGTGGAAACACAGATGATGATTGAAACCGTCAGAAACGCTATATCAAAGCTCAATGCAGAAGAAAGGGACATCATAGAGCGGTTGTACTTTCAGGATGAAACCGTTCGCTCGGTAGCAAGGCTAAAAAGTATCACACACCCGGCTTTGATTAAGAAAAGAAACAAAATCTTAGCGAAGCTGAAGAAATTTATCGAAGAAATTTAGAATTTCGGTAACCAAAGGGGTCAAATTTTCCTTATATAAAGTGAAGGGGAGTTTGACCTCTTTTACTTTCTTGAAGAAGAGAATGCCGGTTAAGGCGAATTGGAAGATAAAAAGAAAGTTCCCTTTCTGGTATTTGTACTTTGACAACTGAATAGACCAAGGTAGGACTTTATCTACTTATGGAGGATTATGACTTACGCCATGACCTTTTTGCTGAAGCGAGATGTTTTCACAAGTATTTATCGCAGTTCGTTTCGGTTTGGATGAATACCATTGTATATGAGGATATAAAAAAGCGAGCGAGAAATAAGAATACATAAAAAACAGAGGTGGCAATCTGTTCGTTGAAATAAGTAGTGATAATGATACTTCAATAGTTTATGCCGGCTCGTCTGGAAGAAGAGGCGGAGGTGAGATTCCTATGTTGTCAGCCAAGACACCTACCAATGTCATAAAACTTAAAATGAAGAAAGGAGTTTTTTATGGACACAGAAGAATTGACAAGATACAAAAATGTGTCGGTGGATGAGATTGATCAAAGACTCGTTCCGGACATTGAAGATATAAAGAACAAGAAGAATATGGATCCGCTTTCCATGTATTTTATGAAAGTCGGAAATGTTATCGTCAAATGCAGTTATGCAGGAAACGGAAGAAGTTTAGCGGATTGCTTTTTGTCCTATTTAGAAAAGAAAGCGATGCTGCTTGATTAAAAATATGATAAAAGAGGAAGACTTTTTTCGAATTTATGGTATAATACGAATCAAATAGGGATACAACTTAAATAAGTGCTTGAAAAGACTCCAAGTTATCATATTTCTCTTGAAAAAGAATATGAAAGTTTGGAGGTTTTGTTATGTCTAAAAGAATTTCAGATACCTATCGGGTAGCCATGTATCTTCGGCTATCTCAGGATGATGAAAAATACGATAAAGATTTCAAGGCGGAAAGCAACAGTATTTTCAATCAAAAACTTCAGATCCAAGATTACATTGATAAAAACGAGGAGATGGAGCTTGCAGGCGAATATGTGGATGACGGATATTCAGGAATCAATTTTGAACGACCGGCATTTAAAGAAATGATGGAGGATGTAATCACAGGCAGTATCAACTGCATTGTGGTAAAAGACTTATCCCGTTTTGGCAGAGATTATATTGACAGCGGAAGATATTTGCAAAGAGTGTTCCCCTCTCTTGACATCAGGTTTATTGCCTTAAATGACAATTATGACAGCTTCACAGCCAGTGAAACGGAAAAGAATCTGGTGATTCCTTTCAAGAATTTCATCAACGACAACTATTGCAGGGATACCTCCGCAAAGGTCAGAAGTGTTTGTAAAGTAAAGAGAAAACAAGGACAGTTTATATCAAACTATGCTCCTTACGGTTATGAGAAAGATGAAGAAGATAAGCACAAAATAGTAATTGATAAAGAAGTGGAAGATGTGGTGCGAAAAATCTTCTCCATGAAACTGGAAGGATATAGTTCCTACTCGATTGCCAAACACTTAGACGATAATGGAATCCCCTCACCGATGGAGCATAAAAAGGCAAAGGGAATAAGGTATAAGACAGGCTTCAGCACAAAGGCGTTTGCCAAGTGGGATACGCCTGTGGTCAATCGCATTTTAACCAATGAGGTCTATATTGGAACACTTCAACAGGGAAAACGAGAAAAAATCAATTATAAGCTGGATAAAGTGGTTTCCAAAGATAAAAGCGATTGGATTGAAATTGAAGATAACCATGAAGCGATTATTGATTCCCATGATTTTGAAATCGTTCAAAAACTTCTGAAATGCGACATTAAGGCGAAAACGGTCGGAGAAAAAGCGGATTTGTTTTCCGGACTTCTCTTTTGCAAAGACTGCAACGCTCAGATGACAAAGAAAGTCGATAAACGAGGGAAAACACCGACGGTATATTATATTTGCTCCTCATACAATAAGGGGCAGGATTGCAGCAGGCACTCCATAAAGCAAGAAGAATTGCAAAGGACAGTGCTTGAAATGATTCGTCATTATATTCAGTATCTTGGGGAATACGAAAGTGTTTCAGAGAAAATCAAAGAGATGGAAGTATCCTATGAACTGTTTCAAAAAATAGATAAAAGACAGGAATATACCAAGAAAAGCAAGGCGAAATTTGAGCTTTTAAAATCTTCCCTTTATCAAGACCTGAAGGAAGGCATTATTGCGGAAGAAGAATTTTATGATATGAGAGAGTTTTACACGAATCGTATCGTAGAAAGTGAGTTGATTTTAGAAAAGCAGAGCAAAGAAATTGCAAGGCTCTACAAAAAGAGTTTGGGTAATCAGAATTTCATTGCAGACATTAAAAAGTATCAAAACATCGGTACGTTAGAAAGAGGACTTCTCGTTCGACTCGTCGATAAAATCTATGTTTCGGAAGATAAGAAGATAGAAATTCAGTTTAACTATGATGAAACGATCGAGATTCTGGATAAGTTAAGCAGCTATACCGCTCAAACTCCTGAAATCAGGGAGGTGGTATAGATGGCAAGAACAGCAAATAGAAGAATGAAGTCGGAAGAACAACTGATAAACAAAGAAAGTATAAACAGCTTTCAAACGGCAATCTATGCAAGAACCTCAAGGGATAAGAAAGAGAAACCAAGCGACTCCATTGAAAATCAAATTGCTCTTTGCGAGAGCTTCATTCAAAAAAGTGAGGATTTCAGTTTAGCAGGAATCTATAAAGATATTGCAAAGACGGGAACGGACTTTGAACGACCGGACTTTGAAAACTTGATGGATGAAGTACGAATGGGGAAAGTCAACTGCATTGTTGTAAAAGACCTATCGAGGTTTGGAAGAAACTATACCGAACTTTGTAAATGTCAATATAAGAATGTACATTTTTGCTCAAATAATAATGTACATTTTCTTATTCCTCCTTATATATTCTCTTTTGTTATTAGTTTTTTTGAGTTCTACTTCTAATTCTTGAATTTGTTTTTGTATATCTTTCATAATATTATTATACTACATTAAATCACACAATTGTATCTATTGTTTAACGGATATTAGTATTAAAAGGATTTCTAATATAGAGAGGATGAGTGTTAAGTTTTTTGTAAGTGATATGTCTAATATTTTTAAATCTGTTAGGGATAGGTTCTTTAGAAGTTCGATTCATATTATTGATAGGTATCATTGTTTCTTGGGCTTTGGAGAATGTTAGAAAGAGGATTCAAAGGGATGTTTCTTCTAAGCTTAGGGTGTTTTTAAGAGAAGCAAGAGTTTAGTTACAAAGCCTTCTTCTATGCTTAGTTCTATGCAGGCTAGTGAGGTTTCTTTAATGCTTGGGTTAAGTGAGGATTTAAGGTTAGCTTATCAATTAAAAGAGTTGTTCTACCAATATGTTCTTATTCAGCCTAATAAAAAGATGGCAAGTAAATGTTTGAGTGAGTGGATAAGAAGGGCTAAGGAGTCCGGTTTAAAGGAATTTAGTTCTTGTATTACTGCTTTTAATAATTGGTTTGATGAGATGAGAGGCTCGAATTATTGAGCCTCCCCAATGTTTGACATAGGATCTATAAAAATTGTATTGTATTCATCTCTCTGGTACAACTTTTTGGGATTACTCTAGTTTTTAATGTTATCCTATCAGGAATAGTTTTTAAAACAAATTTTTTAGTATTCTCAAAAGTGATGAGCAGAATAAAATTATCTATTTTGTAAGATCAGCCTTTAGTTATTTTTATTTCTTATATATTTATCAATTGCCGCTGCAGCATCTTTTCCAGCTCCCATTGCAAGGATAACTGTAGCCGAACCAGTTACAGCGTCTCCACCGGCAAAAATTTCTGGTCTTGAAGTTTGACCATCTTCGTTAGCTACAATTCCGCCCCATTTGCTAGTTTCTAAGTTATCTGTAGTAGAAGCTATTAGAGGATTTGGATTTGTACCAAGTGCCATGATAACTGTTTGGTATTCAGTTTCGTATTCTGAACCTTTAATAGTTACAGGTTTTCTTCTACCTGATTCATCTGGTTCACCAAGTTCATTTTGAACATTTACAAGGCCACGAACCCAACCATTTTCTGTTCCAAGTATTTCAACTGGAGCAGTTAGCATTTTAAAGTTTATTCCTTCTTCTTTTGCGTGATGAACTTCTTCAACTCTTGCTGGGAGTTCTTCTTCAGTTCTTCTGTATACAATGTCAACTTCTGCACCAAGTCTTCTTGCAACTCTTGCAGCATCCATTGCAACATTACCGCCACCTATAACGGCAACTTTTTTACCAAGTACAACTGGAGTATCATATTCACTTTCAAAAGATCTCATAAGATTATTTCTAGTCAAGAATTCATTTGCAGAATAAACACCATTTAAATTTTCACCAGGAATATTCATAAATCTTGGAAGTCCGGCTCCTGAGCCTATAAATATTGCCTCAAAACCTTCTTCATCGATTAATGAATCGATTGTCACAGTTCTTCCAACGACGATGTCGTTTTCAATTTTAACGCCAATTTTGATTAAATTTTCAACTTCGTGTTTTACTATTTCATCAGGAAGTCTAAATTCAGGAATGCCATATACTAGAACTCCACCGCTTTGGTGCAAGGCTTCGAATATAGTTACGTCGTATCCCATCTTAGCAAGTTCTCCTGCACAAGAGATACCAGCAGGGCCACAACCAATTATTGCAACTTTATGTCCATTTGATCTTGGCTTTTCAGAAAGAGTTACGTTGTTATTTCTTGCGTAGTCAGCTGCAAATCTTTCAAGCTTTCCAATTGCAACGGCATCACCTTTATTTGTAAGGATACATCTTTGCTCGCATTGAGTTTCTTGTGGACAAACTCTACCACATACTGCAGGTAGTGCTGTATAAAGTGACAATACTTTTGCTGATTGTTCAAAGTTTTGGTTTGCAATTTCTTTTATAAAACCTGGAATATCAATTGATACAGGACATCCGCCAACGCATAGAGGTTTTTTACAGTTTAAACATCTCTTAGCTTCAATTACAGCTTCTTCTTCTGTATATCCAAGACAAACTTCTTCAAAGTTTTTACTTCTGATTTCAGGGTCTTGATTTGAGATAGGAGTTCTTGTAAATCTATCAAATTTTTCATTTTTTGCAATTTCATCAATTGATTTATTGCCTTCACCATTTAAGCTTTTCTCTAAATCGTGAAGAATTTCTTTGTGTTGTTTAGCAATAGCTATATCAATATTACAGTCGTGGTCTTTTTTCTTTAAGTCTAGGTAGTTTTCAGTGTTATCTGCGAATTGTCTTTGTCTTGCAATAGCAGAGTCGAAATCAACTAAGTGACCGTCAAATTCAGGGCCTTCAACACATGCGAATTTCATAACTCCATCAACAGCAACTCTACAAGCTCCGCACATACCTGTACCATCAACCATAATAGGGTTTAATGAAACAATAGTAGGAAGTTCATATTTTTTAGTTGTAAGGCATACGAATTTCATCATTATCATTGGTCCGATAGAAACACATTGGTCATACTTTTTATTTTCATTTTCAATTAAGTCTACAATTTTATCTGTTACTAGACCTTTGAATCCGTAGCTACCATCATCAGTACATATGTATAGATTGTCACATACAGAATCAAGTTCTTTTTCAAGAATTACAAATTCTTCATTCTTAGCACCTATGATTACATCAACTGGAACACCATGCTCATGTAGCCATTTTGCTTGAGGATAAACTGGAGCAGTACCAACACCACCAGCTACCATAAGATATTTTTTAGATTTAAGTTCTTCTAAATCTTCTTTTAAAAATTCTGAAGGAACACCTAATGGTCCAACGAAATCTTTTAGGACAGCACCTTCTTCAAGGGCACAAAGTTTTTGAGTAGATGGTCCTGAAGCTTGAACTACAATTTGAACACTTCCACGTTGCATATCGTAATCAGATATTGTTAGTGGAATTCTTTCTGAGTATTGATCTGTGATGACTATTATAAACTGTCCAGGTTGAGCTGATGCGGCAACTCTTGGAGCATATACATCCATTAAGTAAATGTTAGGAGCTAAAAGCTCTTTTCGCATTATTTTATACATAAAACACCTCTTTTAAAAATTAGACTATTATATTATACTTCTTAGAATTTTAAATAACAATCAATATAGCTAAAAACCTATAAAAATATATACTATTACAATAGATGTGAGACCAAATAAAATAAAAATAGAGAGATATCCTATATAATTAAATTAACTAAAATTAAAGAAAAGTATACTTCCTATGAATACAATTATACAAAAAATAAAGATATTTGCTGCATACTGTAGATACAAGATATTATGTTGTTAAATCTTATAGGAGTGGATATGCTCTATGTTTTGCATTAAGAATACATAAAGTTTTAAACATCTTTAAATGAGATGGAATAAAAAACTTGATGGAAGAAAAAAATCTCTTAAAGATAAGTCCAATAGACCCTTAAGTAAGATACTAATGTTCATAATTATTAGGAAATTTTATTGATATTATAGATAAGGTCTTTTTACTAAAAGAAATCCTAATATTTCTATGATAAAACTGTATGAAAAGCTTAAGAAAGGATATAAAAGAAATCCTTGTTCTTTGTTTAGGGGATTAAGAAAGCTTGGATGTTTTAAAGATAATGAAAAAATATATCCTTAAGCATTGTGACACACCTAAAAAACCTTATATTCCTACACATCTAAACAGCTTGGTAAAAAGTGGTAATTAGATGTTAAATATTTTCCTAAAAATGTTATGTTGATGGAATTGCTGATAAATTTACCAAGATATGATAATAGATGATATAAGTTGTGAAAAATTCATATATCCAATTAAGGAGTCGTCTTCATATTAAACTGTAGAATTTGTAAAAATTGCTATTAGTTATTTTGGATATTATCCTGAAATAATACAAACAGATAACGGATTTGAATTTACTCATTTTAAGGAAGCAAAAAGAATAAATTCATTTAATATGCTATGTAGTGAATTAGGTATAAAATTTCAAATAATAAGATCTAGGACACCAAGAAATAATGGAAAAGTCGAAAGAAATTATAAGAATTATAATGAAAGATTTTATAAATATTTATATTTCTATAGTTACTATGATCTAAATCTTCAAATGAAAAGATAATTGTATAGATCTAATAGGCTTAAAGTGCAGATTTTAAATTAGATTAGTCCTGTTGAAAAAAGAAATATATTATTGTGGCTATCTCCCAATAATATATTAACATATGTGATATTTATTTTTTTGCTTTTGCTATTATATCATCTATAAATTTACAAAAATAAATAATTGAAATTTATATTCAAGATTAGTTAACAAATATTAATAAATTACAGATATATTCTATTAAGAGTTTTAGAAAGTTTCAATTAATGGTATAATTATAAAGATAATTAGACAATTAAAGTGTCATAGGAGGTGCTCTATGTCTGCAAATATAAATACTGATTTAGGTAATATTGTGATAGAAAATAATGTTATAGCGCATATAGCGGGTATATCTGCTATGGAATCATACGGGATAGTTGGTATGGCGTCTAAAAATGCGGCAGATGGGTTATTACAAATTTTAAAACTTGATAATTTATCTAAAGGTATTCAGGTTAATTCAGAAAATGGAATGATTAATATTACACTACATGTTGTTTTAGAATATGGTGTGAGAATTTCTACGGTTGGAAATAATATTATAGATAGAGTAAAATTTAATGTTGAAAATTTAACAGGACTTACAGTTGATAAAATAGAAGTCTTAGTTGAAGGAATAAGGACAGAGTAGGGGGAACAGTGTAGTGAAGATTGAAAATTTAAATGGGGAATTGATGTCTCGTGCAATAAATGGGGCAGTCAATTATCTTATTATAAATAAGGAAGAAGTAAATTCCTTAAATGTGTTCCCAGTTCCTGACGGAGATACAGGCACTAATATGTCTCTTACTTCAAAATCGGCGTTAAAACAAGTCCAATCTGTTGAAGACTTAACTGCCTACAATGTTTCAAAGGCAGCTGCGAGAGGCTCGCTTATGGGAGCTAGAGGCAATTCTGGAGTAATACTTTCTCAATTTTTAAGAGGTTTTTCAGAAGGCTGTGAAGGAAAAGAAACTTTAGATATTCAAGAGTTAGCACAAGCTCTGAAAAAAGCATCTGAAACAACTTATAATGCTGTAATGAAACCTACAGAAGGTACTATTTTAACAGTTGGTAGAGAACTTTCTGATTTTGCAATAAAAAATTACAGAAAGTATGATGATATTTTAGAATTTTTAAAAGATATTATAGAGGCGGCAAATGTATCACTTTCTAAGACTCCTGAAAAGCTTCAAGTTTTAAAGGAAGCCGGAGTTGTTGATGCCGGAGGAAAAGGGCTTTGCGTTCTCATGGAAGGTGCATATAAGGCGTTATTAGGCGAAGAAATAGTTTCTGAAGATGATGACGTACTAAACAAGAAAAAACAAAAAGAAGTACACTTGGGAAAAGCTGATGAAAATATTGAGTTTGGATATTGTACTGAATTTATAATAAATACTGAGTATGAAGATTTAGAAGCTTTTAAATCTAAATTATCTCCATTGGGAGATTGCCTATTGGTAGTTGGCGGAAGTGGCACAGGCCTTATAAAAGTGCACGTTCATACCAATAACCCTGGTAAAGCTCTTCAATACGGGATTGAACTTGGAGATTTACAAGATATAAAAATAGATAATATGAGATTCCAACATGAAGAAGTTTTATTTTCAAAAGAAGAGGTTGCTTCTACTAAAAAAGAGACTGAAGTAGTTGAAGAAAAAGAATATTCAATTGTATCTGTCTCAATGGGAAGTGGACTTTCTGAACTATTTGAATCAATTGGCGTGGACAAAATTGTTGAGGGTGGACAAACCATGAATCCTAGTACAGAAGATTTTGTAAATGCGGCAAATGATGTAGCAGGCAGAAATGTAATAATAGTTCCAAATAATTCGAATATAATTCTTGCGGCTGAACAAGCAGCTAAAATTAGTGAAAAGAATATAATTGTAATACCTTCAAAGACAATTCCTCAAGGAATAAGCGCAATTTTATCCTTTAGAGAAGACTTGAGTCCAGAAGAAAATAATGAAATTATGACAAATGCTATGTCTGATGTTATATCTGCGCAAGTTACTTATGCCGTTAGAGATACAAATATGAATGGCAAGGATATAAAAGTAGGAGATATAATTGGACTTAGTGGAAAGAATATAGTAGCTAGCGGAAAAGAAATTGAAGCTGTTACAAAAGATTTAATATCTGAGCTTATTGATGATGAACATTCAATTATAACTCTTTATGCCGGAGCAGATATTACAGAAGAAAAAGCAGAAGAATTAAGAGACAAACTAGAAGAAATATATGAAGAATGTGAAGTTGAATTAGTAAGAGGGGAACAACCTATTTATTATTATTTAATATCACTTGAGTAATTAGCCCCCATTAGTGGGGCTTTTTTAGGATAATTATGAATTTAAATACTAAACTTATAGAATTAAAAGGTATAGGACCAAAAAAACAAAAACTGTTTGAACAGTTGGGAATAAAAACTTTAGAAGATTTACTTGAAAATTCTCCAAGAGATTACGAAAATCGAGCTAATTTCAAAAAACTTAGAGCAGCTAATGACGGTGAAAAGGCTACTTTTATAGTAACTGTAAAGGCAATTGTAGATGATAGATATGTAAAAAGAAAAATGCATATGTTGACCTTTGTCGTTGAAGATAGTTCAGGGGAAGCGAAAATAACTTTTTTTAATTCACCATTTTTAAAAAAGAGTATAAGAATAGGCGAAGAATATTTAGTGTATGGAAAAGTTGGTTTTTTCAAAAATACAGTACAAATAAGCTCTCCTAAGATGGAACTTAAACGAACAGCTAATACTATTAGGAGTATAATACCTATTTACAATTTAACGAAAGGGATTAGCAATCAGGATATTTTAAACAATGTAAATAAAATAGTTGATTTGAATTTGTTTAATGAAATAATTCCAAGTAGGTTAATTGAGAAATACGGGTTAATGAATAAAAATGCGGCTATAAAACAAATACATTTTCCTGAAAATTTGACTAAGTTAGTAGCTGCAAGGCAACGATTATCGTATGAAGAGTTTTTATCTTTTCAATTAAAAATACTTTCACAAAAAATATACAGCGAAGAAATAGAAATAGAACCTTACAAGATTGATGAGAGGGTTACGGATTTTATAAATTCACTTTCATTTAAACTTACAGATGGTCAGAAAGAAGCCTTAGATGAAATATTTAACGATTTTAAATCCGGTAAAAAGATGAATAGATTACTTCAAGGTGACGTTGGCTCCGGTAAAACTATAGTTGCTATTATAAGCATGTATGTCGCGTGTATTAATGGCTATCAATCAACAATTATGGCCCCTACTGAAATATTGGCCAAACAGCATTTAGAATCTTTTAGAAGTTTATTTGACCCATTGGGAATAAAGGTTGAGTTGTTAGTAGGAAGTACTTCTACTAAAAACAGAAATAGAATTTTATCGGGAATAGCAAATGGAGAGATAGATATTTTAATAGGAACTCATGCGCTTATTGAAGATAATGTTGAGTTTTATAATTTGGGGCTTAATATAACCGACGAGCAACATAGATTTGGAGTAAGACAAAGAGAAAAACTAAATACAAAATCAGATACAAACCATGTTTTAGTTATGACTGCGACGCCTATTCCACGAACATTGGCTCTAGTATTGTATTCTGACTTGGATATTTCAACTATAAATACATTGCCTCCAAATAGAAAGCAGATAGAAACTACTGCAATTGGTGTTGGGATGCTTGAGAGAGCTCTAGATTTTATAAGGTCTGAAATTAATAAAGGTAGGCAAGCTTATATAGTATGTCCTCTAATCGAAGAGGGGGCGCTCAATTTGAACTCAGCAACGGATGTATACAATGATATAAAAGAACACTTTAAAGACGTTAGAGTGGGGCTTTTACATGGTAGAATGGCACCGGTCGAAAAAGAAAATATAATGTTGGAGTTTAAAGAGAGAAAACTTGATATATTAGTTTCGACTACTGTAATAGAGGTTGGTGTAAATGTTCCTAATGCAACAGTAATGTTGGTGTACAATGCAGAGAGATTTGGATTGGCGCAATTACATCAGCTAAGAGGAAGAGTTGGAAGAGGAGAGCATAAGAGTTATTGTATTTTATTTAATTCCTCACAGTCTGAAATTTCTTGGGAGAGAATGAAAGTAATGACTGATTCAACAGATGGCTTTTATATAGCAAATGAGGATCTTCGCTTAAGAGGTGGAGGAGACTTATTTGGTACTAGACAATCAGGACTTATGAATTTTAAATTTGCGGATATTATGAGAGACTATAAAATATTAAAAGTTGCTACAAACGATGCTAAAGAGATTTTGGGAATGGACCCTGAATTGAAATTAAAAGAGAATTTAATGCTAAAAAAAGAAATTGAAAAGTACTCTAAATCCTTTAAAATGCTTAATTAATAATTGTTATACACATTTAATTATGATAAAATATGTTTGTTTGGAGGAGCTATGAGAGTTATTTCAGGAAGTAAAAGAGGGTTAAAACTTCAAACTCCTATTGGATATGGAACAAGACCAACAGAGGACAGAGTCAAAGAAAATATATTTAATATTTTGGGACAGATGTTTTATGATGCGAAAGTGATGGATTTATTTTCAGGTACTGGGCAAATTGGGATTGAATTTTTATCTCGAGGAGCTAAGAGTGTAATATTTGTAGAAAAAGATAAAAAAGTACTTAAAGTTTTAAAAGAAAATTTGAATAAAGCTTCTTTTAAAGCGGAAATTCTTGAAAAAGATGCTTTACTTGCTCTAAATGGTGTTGGTAATAAGTTTGATTATATATATATGGACCCACCTTATGATGACAGTGAGTTGTATGATGAGGTTGCTGAATCAATATACAAATTAGATTTATTGGAAGAAGATGGAATTTTAGTTGTTGAGGAGAGGACTGAAGCGCAGCATGATTTCAGTGAATATTTTGAACTTATAAGAAATAAAAAGTACGGCTCGACAACTATTGAACTTTGGAGAAAGAGATGAAAGTCATATATGCGGGGAGTTTTGACCCTGTAACTAATGGGCATTTAGATATAATAAAGAGAGCTAAAGATATTTTTGGGGAAGTTATAGTAGCTGTTTTAAAAAATACAAAGAAAAATTCTCTATTTACGGTAGAGGAAAGGCTCGATTTATTGAGAGAAGTCCTAAAAGATGAAGATAATATAGAAATAGATTCTTTTGAAGGATTATTAGTAGACTATGCAAGATCTAAAAATTGTACTACAATTGTAAGAGGACTTAGATCAGCAGGCGACTATTTAAATGAATATAGTTTGGCAATGGCAAATATGCACTATAAAGATGGAGTAGAAACTGTATTTCTACTTGGGTCAAATACACACTTATTTGTAAGCTCAACTTTAGCGAAAGAAGTAGCCGTATTTGATGGAGATTTGTCGCTTTTTGTACCCGATATAGTGGGTAAAGCTATGAAAGAAAAATTAGGAGGCAAACAATGAATTTAATGGAATTAGTTGAAGAACTTGAAGATTTAATTGAAACTTCAAGCCAAATACCACTAACAGGTAAATTAATGTTGGACAGAGAAGAACTTCTTGAAGTAATCAACGAAATGAAAGCTCAAATCCCTACAGAAGTAAGGGAAGCTAAGCAAATTAGCTCAGAAAAAGATTTTATAATTGAAAATGCACAGGCAGAAGCTAACAGAATTATATCTGGAGCAAAAGCCCATGCAGAAGATATAATCTCACATGATGAATTAGTTATGCAAGCAAATGCAAGAGCAGATGAAATTTTAAGAAGTGCAAATGAAGAATCTAGTCAAATAAGAGAAGGCGCTAGAGATTATGCAGATGAGTTACTTGAAAACACTCAAGTTAATCTTTCAGAAATAATCAAAATGCTAAATGAAAATAGACAAGAGTTAAGAGGATAAGCACCTGAGCAGGTGCTTTTTTTATACCATTTTTTAGTTAGATTTAGAGATATGATATAAAAATGGAAAATAATATAATATTTTTAATAAGGAGAAAATATAATGAAAAGGACAGCAATTTTAATTACTGCTTTATGCTTTATATTCTTGAGATGTGGCAAAAGTTTTAATCCCTTCGTTAAAGTTAGCATTAGTGATAAAAATGGTGCAGATCAATATTTAGAAGTTGATAAATATGGTAAGAATAGAAAAATAAATGAATTTAAAGCGGATAATTCAAAGATATATAATTTAGATACTGTAGAAAGTTTTTTGCCTGAGATTGTAGACAATAAGGTAAAAAATATTTTAAAAGATATTGTTATAACAAATGAAAATGGAGAAAGAGTAAAAGATAACGATATATTGAATGCAATTATAAAGAAAGTCGCTGAAGATATTGAGCACAATATTATAAAATGTAAAATTATGGAAGATGAAAATGAATATTTTGTTTTTGTTGCTTTAAATGTCAATTGGGTTGATCCATGTTATCTTTATTATTATAATAAAGACATTGGAGAACTTTTAGAAATTATGGAAAGGAATAATGTTGAAGTTAATTACATAGAACTTTTACAAAAATATATAAATTTTTAGGGGAATATTATGATTATTACATTATTGTTTTCAATTATCATGATAAGGTTGCACTTGTTGTTATGGGCAGGAGTAGGCTTTATTTAAAACAAAAATTACTTTTCTTCTTTTTCAAAAAAAATTAGATGTGATTTAACCGAAAAAGATTTTACGGATAATATGTAATTGGTTGGACATGGTTATTACAGACATAATATTCTTATTTTTTTATTGTCTTGAATTTGTAATCTGGGTCTTGGTTTTTTGAATACTATTATTTAGAGGTTGAAGAGGTGCTTAGTTATAACAAAACTATCTGAAGACCATGCACTTGGAAAAATTCCCGTAAAAGATTTTGATAGATTATTTAATACCTATGATACGGAGCAACAAGGATTAGAAAAACAAATACAGTATTTTGAACAAGAAATATAAAGCTATTATTAGAGAAAAGTTGACACCGATAAATTCCTAAAAATGATAAAAAATATATCGATATTGAAGAACTGACAGTACCGATGATAAATGAGTATATAGAAAAAGTTGTAGTCTATGAAGCCACAGGGGTAAGACAAGGTAAAGACAGAAAACAACAAGTTGATGTGTACTTTAACTTTATAGGCGACTGTCAAGACCACAAAGCCGATATACAAAAAATAGCTTAAAAATGGTATGATATTAAACAAAATAAGATTGTGAGGGGTGATTAAGTGGATAATCAAGAAATTATAAATTTTTTAATAAAAGCGAAGAAGTCGACTTATGCGAGCGATGGAAATCCTATTAAGTCATCAAGACCTTGTTCAATTGATTTGAGTTATTCACAGGGTAAATTTATGTATTATGATTCATATTTTGGAACAAATCCATTTATCGGAGAAGAAATTATATTGATTGATAGTAATGTTATATGGAGCATGAATTATATTGGGAGGAAGCTTGATGACAAATTTGAATATAATTTTTTGAAAGAAGCATTAATGAATGTTACTCAAGAAAGACCGTTTAGAGGTCCACATACCTATGAAAGTTCAGGTTACACATATAAATCTTTTGAAAATGGAAATTTTAATTGGTTTCAAGGATATGAAACAATTGAATATAATGGGCAAGTTATTTATGAGTGTTATTATCATGGAGGGAGTATTAAGTAAACTTTCTGATTAAAAATAATAAAAAAGTCATTCAAAGAACAGTAAATCAAAAAAGGTTTACTGTTTTATTTATCTGATAAGTTGTTGTCCGTGAAACAACAGGAGGAAGAAAATGAAAAGAAAGAAAACAACAAATTTATGTTTACTTTAACTTTATATGCAACTGTCAAGACCACAAAGCCGATATACAAAAAACGGCTTAAAAATGGTATAATATTAAGTAATATAAACAAAAAAAGTTTAAATTTAGAGGTAATGAAAGATGAGGTTTCATGAATTTGGAGATAAAAATTTTCCGCATATATTACTGATACATGGTGGAGGTAATTCTTGGTGGAATTATCTTCGACAAGCTCGTATATTATCAGATAAATTCCATGTGATTTTACCAACACTTGATGGTCATGGAGAAGAATATCAAAGAGATTATATTTCAACTGAAAATTCTGCTCAACAAATCATGAATTATATAAAAAACAATTGTAATGGGAAATTGTTTGCTATAGGCGGTGTTTCTTTAGGTGGTCAAATTGCAATTGAGTTATTATCATTAGATAGTGATATAGCTCAGAAAGCAATAATAGATGGTAGCATTTGTATTCCTCAGCCAAATTTATCACGAATTAGTACGATTGTTGTAAAAATATTTGGAAAACTTATGTTTAGTAAATCAGCCAGCAAAATTCAATTAAGTTTGATGAAAAAAATTTATCCTAATATGGCTTATCCGGAAGAGATAGAAAATTATTATATGGAAGATATGCCAATATTACCAATGAAAACATTAGTGAAAATGTATAAAACATATATGGGAAAGTATAGATTGAAAGAAAGTATTACAGAAAGCAAAGCACAGGTTTTATATATTTATGGCGAGAAAGAAATGCGTTGTGTTAAGGAATCAGCTAAACTATTTAAAAAAATGCATCCTGATTGTATTCTCTATGAAGCTAAAGGTTATAATCATGGATATTTATCAGCGTATTTACCGTTAGAGTGGATAAAACTGGTTAATCCATTTTTAACTAGTTGACAATTTAATGAAAACTAACACAGAAACAGTAAATCAAGTTAGGTTTATTTTTTTCTTTGCTCAAAAACAGAGAGAGGAAAAAAAGAAAATGTAAAATATAGAAGAAAAAATTTTAATGGCGGAAGAAGAAATCATGCATTTACAGATATGCTAAACAGGACAAATCAATATCGAACATAATAGTATTGAACTTGGAAAATGTACTGCCTATGTAGATAGGAGAAGTTATTTTGGAGGGGATACTTATATGTTTAGTTTTGTAGAGTCTATTTCTGAAGAGAGCATAACAATACGAACTGAAAAGTTTATGTATGTCCTGATGAATAATAATACAGTTCTCGCTTTATGTCGTGTTAATATTTTTATAAATTGATATGATTTTAATGGAAGGAGGGTTTTATGCATTTTATCTAGTAGATTTTAGAATGCGTTCAAATAGAACGGTAAAAGAAAATCTATTAAAAACTATAATTTTTAGAGTTAAAATTTAAACTGGAGACAGTAAATCAAATGGTTTACTGTTTTTTATTTAATTACGCTTAAAAGGGGTAGTATATTAAATGTAAGTAATTAGTTTGTGTAGTATTTATAAAATATAAACATAATAGGAGAATATATGACTAATAATTATTTTGATAAAGTAGCTAAAGTTTGGAATACAAAAGAGAGGGAAAATAGAACTTTCTCAATCTATAAGAAAATTATAAATATATTTGAAGATGGTAGTGAAAAGAATGCTCTTGAAATTGGTTCAGGAGATGGATTATTGGCAAGTCTTTTGTCTAAAGAACTTAAAGAAATTGATTGCATAGACAGTTCTGAAATGATGAGAGAACAGACTGACAAGAGGTTGGAGCAATTAGAAATAGAAAATGTAAAGGTATATGATGAAAATTATTTAGAGACAACATCAAAAAAATATGACTTTATATATTCTTTGACAGCTTTTCATCATATAGTGGATATAGAGTCTGAACTCAATTTAGTAAAGAGTCATTTAAAACCAAATGGTAAGTTTATATTGATGGATTTAGATACTGTGCCAGCTTCTTTTCATAAAAATTTACCGGATTTTGACGGGCACGATGGATTTTCTAGGGAAGAGATGGAAACGTATTTTAGAAATGCAAAATTTGAGCCATTAAATTATGAAATATTATGGGAAGGTAAGAATCGTGAAATTGATTTTAGAATATTTTTAATGGAAGGCATATTGTCTTAATTAAGACAGTTTCACAAGATAAAAAATACCAGGAGTGAGATTAAAAGCTCCTGGTTTTAAGTTTATTTAGATATACTGTTTTCCAAAATTTTATCTATTTGTTCATTTTTTAATTCACAGCTATAGAATAATTTATAAAAATCTTTTACTTCATCTTTTATATTAACATTGTATTTTTGAGGGTATAGAAGATTTCCAAGCCATGTTATTCCAATTATTCTGTTTACTGATGGAGGGTCTGCTAAGAAACCATATGGTTCGGATGGAACTCTATAGATTTTACCGTTTTTAACAGCATCAAGATTGCTCCAAGCTGGGTCTGTAGTTATCATGTCGTAAAGATTTTGGTTATCTGCAAGAATTACTTGAGGATTCCAACCTATAAGTTGTTCCATAGATATCTCGCTTCCGCCACCTTTTGATTGAGCTTCTACTTCTGCAATGTTTTTAGCTCCTACTAAATTTAAGACTTCTGCATGGAAAGATTCTTTAGCATTAGTATTAAGTCCGGCATCTCCCATAGCCCAGTATACAGAAACTTGTTCATTTTCTGGAATTTGAGTTTTCTTTGAGTTATCGATAACATTTTTACAATATTCAGATAGCTTTTTAGTTTTAGAAGTATCTCCTATGATTTCTCCGATTTTATTGTATGCATCTGACATTGTTTCAAGTTTTGCTTCAACGAAAACTACAGGTATATTTATTTGACTTTGTAAGTTATTCATATCTTCAACAATTGATTTTTTAGCTTCTCCAATGTCCATAACTACATCAGGTGAATTTTTAACAAGTTCTTCCATATTTAAATCAGAATTTTTACCGTAGAATTGTCCAAAAACAGGCAGGGTATCCATTTTATCGTCTATGTATTCTTTTTGCTTGTCTGATAAAGGTTTAGCCAATCCAGCTAATTTATCAGAGTTTGAAGTGTATAGAACTATTTGTGCAAGTGGACCAGATGGGGCAATAGTGTTTATCTTGCTTGGAATTTCAACTTCTCTGCCAACTGAGTCGGTTATTTTTCTTGTTTCAGAAGCAACTTCGGTAGCTTTTTCAGGCTCTTTAGAATTATTAGCGGATTCTTTCTTTTGACATCCGGTAACTATAAAACTAAAAAGTAAAGTGATAGTTAACAATTTTAATAATAATTTTTTATTCATCTTATAACTCCTTTAAAATATATTTTAAAACGATAAATCGTTTTAATGAAAATTTAATATTGTCTATAAGTTTTCAAATCAGGCAGAATAACTTTTTGATTTGTATCTTCTACGTTTCGTATAAGTATTGGTATTTGATATATATTTGATAATAAAGATTCAGTTAGAATATCGTTGGTGTTACCATATGCTATTGTAGAGCCGCGGTTTAAAATTAAAACCTTATCAGCAAATATTTGAGCGTGTTCGGGGTTGTGAGTAGAAAATAAAATCAAATATCCTTGTTTAGAAAGATTTGATATATATTCCATCACTTTTATTTGGTTACCATAATCTAAGCTCGAGCAAGGTTCGTCCATAATTATGATTTTTGATTGTTGGGCAATAGCTCTTGCTATTAAGACTAACTGTCTTTCTCCTCCGGATAATTCATTAAATTTTCTATATCTAAGATAGTTTAAATTTAATGAATTGATGGCAAAGTCAACTAATTCATATGATTTTTTATTGGGCATCTCAAAAGTATTAAGAGATGAGTTAGTTCCCATAAGCACCATTTCTTCTACAGTAAAAGTGAAGATTTTATTTTGACTTTGTGGGATATAAGATACAGTTTTAGCTAATTCTTTTGCGGATAGTTTTTTTATATTTACACCATCAACTGAAATAGTTCCTAGATAATTTTTAATAATTCCCAATATTATTTTGAATAAAGTGCTTTTGCCAACGCCGTTTTTACCGAGTATAGCTACCAAGCTATTTGAATTGGCTTCAAAAGAAACATCTTGTAAAACTTCATTAGTTCTGTATTTAAAAGAGATATTTTCAACTTTAAGGTTCATTAATTCACCTCCCGACTCATTAGGTATATAAAAAATGGAGCGCCAATAAATGATGTCAAAATTCCTATCGGTATTTCACTAGTTGAAAGTATTCTTGAAAAATTATCAACTATTAACAAAAATGAACTGCCAATGAGCATGGAAGCAGGAAGAACTCTTCTCATATCGCTACCAAAAAATATTTTTGCTATATGGGGAATAACAAGTCCTATCCAACCAATTACACCGCTTACAGAAACACACACAGCTGTTATTAATGTAGTTGATAGAATTGCTATAATTCGTAACTTTTCTGGGTTAACGCCAAGAGAATGAGCTTCTTCATCTCCAAACGTAAGTAGGTTTAATCTCCATCTAATTAACAAAAGAATTAACACACCAACTGATATTATGGGTAGACAAAAAAAGAAGTCGTCTAATTTTGATGAGTTTAAAGAACCCATTAACCAATATGTTATGGCAGGTAGTTCGCTTGTAGGGTCTGCTATTAACTTTAACAATGATAGAGCAGATGAGAAGATAGAACTTACCATCATTCCAGTGAGTACAAGTCCAACGTCTCTGTTTTTCTTTATCTTTTTTGAAACGAATATAACAATTAAGATGGACAAAGTACCCATAGCAAAAGAAATTAAAGTTGTTGAGAATCTATTAAACCCTAATAAAATACCAAGTGCCGCACCAAATCCGGTACTGCTTGAAGCTCCTAAAACATCAGGGGACACCATAGGATTGTGAAAGACTGCTTGTAGTGTAGCTCCAGATATAGAAAGTCCAACTCCAACTAAAATTCCAACTAAAATTCGGGGAAGTCTAATATTATAAAGAACTGTATGTATATTTGGTTCTAAATTAAAATTAAATCCGAACAGAGTATTTAAAATACTTTTTGATAAATCTTTAAGAGAAACATTATATCTTCCAATGCAAAATGAAAAAGATATAACAAAAATTAAAATAACTAAAAGTATAATAAACATCCAATGATATTTTTTTAAATTTTGTTTATTCATTTGTTTCTCCATGATTTAAATATTTTTCTAAAATTTCAAAAGTTAAGTAAGGTTTATTTACATTAATTGGAGTAATAGAATTAAAACTTGAAAGATTTTCCTCTAAAATTTTTCTTTTAGAAAGAATTTCATCAGCTAATTTATTTGAAGATTTCAACATATTGTTAAATTGCTCTTGAAGTTTATATACAACAATTGAATTTTTATTAGAATTAAAAATTTCTAAAAGAGTATCAAAAATTTTTGGATTCAATAGCTCCTTTCCTCCGATTTCATCTATTACAATTAGATCAGAATTTAGGTCTATATACTCAAAAAAGTATTTTTCAAAAATATCTTGATTAAATACATATTTACTATCAAGAGTTGTTAAGAAAACCTCATCTATAACGATTTCATTATAATCGCATTTTAAAATACTATCTGAAGAATGGTTACAAGAGTACAAATCAAGTGCTTTATTTATTTCGATTAGTATGTATCCATAGACTTTATTATTTCTGTAGACTCTTCTTGTTGTGTATCCGGAAATACTATTATATTTTTCTCTGTTTTCAAATAGATATTGAAGAAGAGAAGTACTTTTTCCCACTCCACTTTTTAAACTTATCATAAGATTTGTTTTCATTTTTCACCTAAATAAAATTCTCATTACTTAAATTTTTAATATAAATTTATTATAAATTCAAACGAGTTATTTGTCAAAAATATTCGATTGAGTTTTTATGATAATTTTAAAATTGAAAGCGACACAAATAAAAAATAAAGCAGATAGTTCTCTAAATACATAGAGGCAATCCGCTTTAAATTATAAATTTACATCAAAATATAAATTAATATGAAATTAGTTATCTAATTTTTGAATATATTCTTTTCTTGAATTTGATTTACTAATTACAAACCATACGAAAAGAACTGATACTATAGCCCCAACAATATAGCTAGCTGTGTATCCTTCAATACCTAATCTTGTATCCAAAGAGAATCCAAGGTCAGCGTGGAATATATAACTTGTTACTATGAAAGTATAGAATATACCGGGTATTAAAGAAATATAGTAGTTTTTGTTATGAGCTTTCAAGTAGATAGATATCATTAATAATGCAAATACAGCTACTAATTGGTTAGTAAAACCAAAGTATCTCCAAAGCATATTGAATCCACCTGCATTTGTTTTAGCAAAGAATAAAATTAAAACTGCAGGAATAAAGATTATTATAGAAAGGATTACTCTCTTTATAGCAACTGATTGGTCAATATTAAATTGTTCTGCAATCATAAGTCTTAGAGCTCTAAAAGCAGTATCTCCACTTGTTATTGGAAGCACTATTACTCCGATTATAGCAAGAAGACCACCTATGCTACCCATAAATCTTTTAGAAATTTCACCAACCATTAAAGTTGCAGTAGTATCAACAGGGGCAGTAGTGTTAAATAAAACCATAGCACCTGCAGCCCAACACATAGCAATAAAACCTTCAGCAAGCATCATGTTATAGAAAGTTTGACGACCTTCTTTTTCGCTCTTAACAGTTCTAGAGATTAGAGTTGCTTGTGAACCGTGGAAACCTGACATTATACCACAAGCTACTGTTATAAAGAAAACAGGTATGAATGATTGAGCAGTAGGGTGTTCAGAAATTAAAGCTCCTGAAGTGATAGGATGAAGATCGGCTCCACCAGTTAAAAGAACTCCAATGAAAACACCAATTGCAGAAATTCCAAGGAATGCTCCGAAGATTGGATATACACGTCCTATAATGGCGTCAATAGGGAAAAGTGTAGCTATGATATAGTAAAGTAAAATACAAGCATACACTATCCATATTACATTTGAGTTTATGTCCATGCGAAGGATATTATTTACAATTAAATCTCCAGGAGTGTAAATAAAAACAACACCAGTTAAAAGCATTAGTATCCAAATAATTATATTGTAAATTTTATTAGTTCCTGTACCAACATATTTTTTTATAAGCGTTGGAACTTGGGCCCCATCATTTCTCATAGAAATCATACCAACAAAGTAATCATGTAGAGAACCTGCAAAAACACAGCCTATAGGTATTGTTAAAAATGCAATAGGTCCAAAAAGGATACCTTGTATAGGTCCTAAGATAGGTCCTGTACCAGCAATGTTTAAAAGTTCAATAAGTTGATTTTTCCATTTTTTCATTCCTACATAATCTACACCATCAGCTTTAGCAATAGCAGGTGTGACACGATCATCTGGATCAAATACATTTTCGCAATATTTTCCATAAGCAAATCCACATACTATTAAAATCAAAACGCCGATTAAAAATAATACCATAAACTTTTTCCTCCTCAAATATAGTTTATACATTATAAATCTAATACATAAAAGCTATTAAATCAAGCTTTTATTAAAGAAAAAAGGACTCATTTAGAGTCCATAATTTCGATAAAATCACCCACAGAGATTAAACCTCCTTTAATAACTTTTGTGAAAATACCCTCAAGTGGCATAACACATTTACCTACAGTTTGCTTAATTGCACAACCTTTGTGACATTCTTTTCCTATTTGAGTAACTTCTTGAATAGTTTCTCCTATTTTCAATAAAGTTCCTATAGGAAGTTCATATAAGACGATTCCTTCAGTAGTCAAATTTTCTGCGAAATCTCCATACTTAAGATTTAAGCCTTCCATTTTATTAAAACTTTCAACACCTAATAAACTAACTTGTCTGTGCCAGTTGCCTGCGTGGGCATCATCCTTAAGACCAAAATTTTCTATAAATTCTCCTGAATCTTGAGGTATTTTTACTACTCCCTTTGTATCTGATTTATTTATCGATATAACTTTTGCCATTAAATCACCTAATATTTCTAAATTGAATTTTAATATATTATACGGCATTTAAAAATTTACCTCAACTTTTAATAAATATAAATTCAAAACTTGACTTATTAAATTAAAAATTATAAATTAAGTTAAAAGAAAAATGGATAAGGAGATAAAAATGGTATCATATATTTTGTTAATATCAATGGTTTTAGGAATAGTATACAACGGATATGGTTATTTTAAAAATGAACATCATGCTAAAATTATGTTACATAAGATGTTAATATCAGGATTTTTATTGGTGGCAATTTTAGTTATATTTTTTAAATTCAGCACATTAGAGAAAATAAATTTAATAGTTGGAATAGTTGGATGGCTATTTTTTGTATCAGGATTTTTTGCAGAAGGATTTTCTAAAAGTGGAGTAATAGTAACTCCAAATTCACTATTTATCTCTATATTTGTCAGATGGGATGATGTTAGAGATTTAAAATTTACAAAATTAAAAAATGGAAACTACTTGGTTAATTTAAAAATAAGTAGTTGGAATATTAGACAAGTATATGGTGAAGAAGAAAGTGAAATTTTAAAGAAATTTTCTAAAAATAAGTAAGCAATCATATTTGTTAGGTAATAAATAGATATATGACAAAAAATAAAAAATTAGGGAACCATCTGGTAATATAAGCTTAAGCAAAAACAAATTATCAGAAAGAAAGGCTTCTTATGAAATTTAGTATAACAGAAGAAATTCAATTTAATCAATATTGATGAAAAAAGAGTATTTACAAAACATTATATAACTATGTAAACTTAAGTCTGATTTGTGTTAAATCTATTGATTTGCCGATAAAGCTACACAGGAAGACAAAATCGAGTAAAACTAGACTAAATAAAAGAAAACAGGGAAAATCTTTAACATACTATGGGAAAAATCATTATCTTAAGATAATGAACTGAATGAATAAACTACCTAGAAAAATCCTAAATTATAAAACTCCTTTAGAGGGTTTTGTTAGAAACTTAATAATTTATGATTAATTGATCACTTGGGTAATATAGTTCAATTTGATATTGCAATTTAGTATATATAAATGATTTAAATTAAACACTTGACAGAAAAAGATATAGAGTTTAATATATACAAAATATAAAAAAGTCTATGAAATGGGTGCTTCTCATATAGATTAAAAGCGATCTGAGTAGAGTGTGAGTCAGAAAATTGAAGTGAGAGTAAGCAGTAGGGCCATGGAGATGGCAATGTGAGAGCTCGAGCATTGCACGTAAAGTTGTCGTTAAACTATAAGTGGGGTTATTTATTTTAACCCAATTGGAGTGGTACCGCGGATATTCGTCTCTTTCTATCTTTAGATGATAGAAAGGGACGTTTTTTATTATAGGGAGGAAAATATGGAATACAATACAATGAAAAATTTAGAACTCAAAAAGGTAGTGTTAGCTTATTCTGGTGGATTGGATACATCAGTTATGATAACATGGCTAAAAGAAAATTTTGGTTGTGAAGTAATAGCTGTTTCAGGAAATGTAGGTCAAGAATCAGAGCTTGATGGTCTTGAAGAAAAAGCATTAAATTCAGGAGCTTCAAAGTTATATATAGAAGACATACAAAAGGAATTTGTAGAAGACTTTGTATTCAATACTCTAAAGGCAGGAGCTAAATATGAGAATCAATATTTATTGGGAACAGCTTTTGCAAGACCTATTATAGCAAGACGTATGATAGAGATAGCGCATAAAGAAGGTGCAGATGCTATTGTGCACGGTTGTACAGGCAAGGGGAATGACCAAGTTAGATTTGAAACTACAATTAGACATTTTGATCCTGAAATAAAAATAGTTGCACCTTGGAGATTTTGGGAAATAAAATCTCGTGAAGAAGAAGAAGCTTATGCAGCACAAAGAAATATTCCTATAAATAAAAATAATGGCTCAGCATATTCAGAAGATAGAAATTTATGGCATATTTCTCACGAAGGTTTGGAAATAGAAAATCCTGCTAATGCTCCTAAATATGATAATTTCTTAACTCTTTCTAAAAAGTTTGAAGATGCTAAAGATGAAACTGAAGAAATTGTACTTGAATTTGTAGAAGGAGTTCCAGTTTCTTTAAATGGAGAAAAGTTGGATGGAGTCTCACTAATAAAGAAGTTGAATAAAATTGGTGGAGAACATGCAATTGGAATAGATGATATTATAGAAAACAGAATAACAGGAATAAAGGTAAGAGGTATATATGAAAATCCAGCAGGTTCAATATTATATAGAGCACATGAAATTTTAGAGTCTCTAACACTTGACGGAGATACTTTGAAGTTTAAACAAATGTTATCTCTTAAGTATGCTGATGAAGTTTACAAGGGACTTTGGTATTCAAAATTAAGAGAATCTCTTCAAGCATTTGTAGATGAGACACAAAAAAGAGTTAGTGGTACAGTAAAATTGAAATTATACAAGGGAAATATAATTCCTAATGGAGTTGAGTCAAAATATTCTCTATTCTCAGAAGAGTTTGCAACTTTTGGAGAAGATGGAGTTTATGACCAATATGACTCTCAAGGTTTTGTAAATTTATTTGCTCTACCTTTAAAAATAGAAGCTATACAAAGCAGAAAGAATGAATGAATGGTAATGGATTTATATAAAGGAAGATTTAATAATAAAACGGCTTCAATTGCTCATGAGTTTAATAGCTCCATTGGAGTGGATTATAAACTCTATAGAGTGGATATAAAGGGCTCAAAAGCACATGCAAAAATGTTGAATAAGTGTGGTATAATATCTGATGAAGAGTTTACAAAAATTGATTCAGGACTAGATTCAATACTTTTAGATATTGAAAATGGTAACCTTGAATTTTCTAAAGATGCTGAAGATATTCATATGTTTATAGAATCTGAGCTGACAAATAGAATTGGAGATGCAGGTAAGAAATTACACACTGCAAGGTCCAGAAATGACCAAGTCGCAGTAGATGTAAAACTATTTACAATAGAAGCTTCTAAAAGAGCTATAGATTTATTAGTTGAATTAGAAAGAATAATATTTAAAGTTGCTGAAGAAAATTTAGATTCTGTAATGCCGGGTTATACACATTTACAAATTGCACAACCTGTTACATTTGCACACCATATAATGGCGTATGCTCAAATGTTTTTAAGAGATATTTCAAGAATATCTGATGCAAGAGATAGAATGATGACTAGTCCACTTGGAGCAGGTGCTTTAGCCACAACAACTTATGAGATAGATAGAGATTTTACGGCATTAGAGCTTGGCTTTAAAGCTCCAACACTAAATTCGATGGATTCTGTATCAGATAGAGACCATGTTGTTGAATTATTATATTGTCTAGCTAATGTTGGAATGCATTTTTCTAGATTGGCAGAAGAACTTATAATATATTCATCACAAGAATTTAAATTTATAACTATAGCTGATGAGTATTCAAGCGGTTCTTCAATTATGCCTCAAAAGAAAAATCCTGATATGGCAGAACTTTTAAGAGCAAAATCGGCGTGTCTATATTCAAATCTAATGGGAATAATGACCATGCTAAAGGGAATACCTCTTGCGTACAATAAAGATATGCAAGAAGATAAAGAATATTTATTTGACAGTGTTGAAACATTTGAAATATCTATAGAAGTTTTAAAAGGTATGTTGGATACTATGGTAGTCAATTCAAATAGAATGAGAGAAATGGCACATAAGGGATATATAAATGCAACGGATACAGCAGACTACCTTGTAAAAAAAGGTCTTGCTTTTAGAGATGCATACTATATAACAGGCAGTATTGTTAAATATGGAATTTCCGAAAACCTTAGCTTAAACGAAATACCTTTAGAAAAATATAAAGAATTTTCAGAAGTATTTGAAGAAGATTACTATAAGTTTATAGATTTAGATTATATATTAAATGAAAGAAAAGTTTTTGGTGGTCCTTCAGCTAAGTCTGTTAAGGAGCAAATTAAGCTAACTAAAAAGCAATTGGAAGATATTAAAAAACAATAAAAAAACAATGTTAAGCCTTTTTCTATAGAAAGAGGCTTTTTATATCAATTTATCTATATTGTGCATAGGTAAGTTGAATATTAAAAGCTTTTTGGCCGCTTGAGAAAGGGTATATATTGTAATATCATTAATAAAGAAAATATTTATAGGAATAATAATTTTATAATTATAAATTTATAGAGTAAGTTATTTTTAGGAGGAAGAATGGGAAGAACAATAGAATTTACAGAAACGGTACTCAGAGATGCTCACCAAAGTTTGATGGCAACACGAATGAGAACTGAGGATTTTAAAGATGCTTTAAATCTTTTAGATAATGCTGGGTATAGGGCTCTAGAGTGTTGGGGAGGAGCTACTTTTGACTCTTGTATAAGATTTTTAGATGAAGACCCATGGGAAAGATTGAGATTTATAAAATCAAATTTAAAAAACACTAAGACTCAAATGCTTTTAAGAGGTCAAAATTTATTAGGATATAAAAATTATCCTGATGACGTAGTGGAAAAATTTATAGAACTATCTATTAGCAATGGTATAGATATAATAAGAATTTTTGACGCACTAAACGATATAAGAAATCTTGAAACTTCAATAAGTGCTACAAAGAAATATGGAGCAGAAGCTCAAGTTGCAATAAGCTATACAACTTCTGAAGTACACACTGTGGAATATTTTTCAAATCTTGTTTCTAAAATTACAGAGATGGGAGCGGATTCAATAGCTATCAAAGATATGGCAGGGATATTGACACCATATAAGGCTTATGAATTAGTTACTGAACTAAAGAAAAATACTAATCTTCCATTAGAACTTCATACACACGAGACAACAGGAATGGGTTCAATGACTTATTTAAAGGGAGTTGAGGCTGGAATTGATATAATAGATACTGCAATATCACCATTTTCAGGAGGAACATCACAGCCTTCAACAGAAACTTTAGATGTTTTGATAAGAGAGAGCGGCAATAATACAAGACTTAATATGAAGGTATTAGAAGAATTGGCAAGCTTTTTCCAAAATGTTAAGGAAAAGTATTTGAAAGAAGGGACTCTACCTACAAAAATGTTATCTATTGATCCTAAGGGATTGATTTATCAAGTTCCGGGTGGAATGCTTTCAAACTTGTATACCCAACTTGCAGGTCTTAAAAAACTTGATAAGTACGAAGAAGTTCTAAAAGAAGTTCCACGTGTTAGAGCGGATTTAGGGTTTCCACCACTAGTAACTCCTATGAGTCAAATGGTTGGAACTCAGGCTACTTTCAATATAATAACAGGACAAAGATATAAGATGGTTCCTAATGAAGTAAAAGACTATTTAAAGGGACTTTATGGTCAAACTCCTGTTCCAGTGGATGAAACTTTTAGGAAGAGTATTATTCAAGATGCAGAAGTGATAACAGATAGACCGGCAAACCATTTATCAGATGGACTTCCAAAAATAATTGAAGAGATAGCTGATGTTGCACAATCACAAGAAGATGTTTTAACTTATGCACTATTCCCAGAAGTTGGTAAAAACTTTTTGGAGAGAAAATATAACTTTTAAATATAGATATATCTAAGACACTTTAAAAGCTTTTTTTATAGTGTCTTTTTTATAGCATATATGTGAAAGCTTTAATTAAAAATTAAAATTTAAAATAAAACTTAGAAAACATTTTCAATTTATTTGAAAAGGTTATCTAAATATTATATAATGGTCTTAAGAAATTATAGGAGGTAAGTATGAAAAAGAGAAATTTACTTGTTGTTCTAGCAATAGCTACAACAATGCTACTTGTTGCTTGTGGTGGTAATAAACCAAAGAATGATGCTGCTGCAAATTCAGAAAAAACAGCGACAGAAGCTAGTAATTTAATTGTAGGATTTGTAACTGATGAAGGTGGAATTAACGATGCTTCATTTAATCAAGGTGTTTATGAAGGTATTGGGCAAGCTGAATCTGAACTGGGAATTAAGAGGGTTTACAAAGAATCATCTGATGCAAATGACTTTATTCCAAACTTTGAAAGTATGTTAGATGAAAATGCTAACATGGTTGTAGGTGCAGGATTTAAAATGGGGGATATTATTGAGCAAGTTGCTAAACAAAATCCGGATGTCAAATATGCTATGATTGACCATAGTCCTTCTGAACCTATAGACAACTTACTAGGCATAACTTTTAGAGAAGAAGAACCATCTTTCTTAGTAGGTTACATTGCTGGTAAAACTACTGAAACTAACAAAGTTGGTTTTGTAGGCGGACAAGAAGGAACACTTATAGGGCATTTTGAATATGGTTTTAGAGCTGGTGTTGATTATGCAGCAAAAGAACTAGGCAAAGAAATCGAAACTGCAGTACAATATGTTGGTGGATTCAGTGATGTTCAAAAAGGTAAAGCAATTGCAACTCAAATGTATCAACAAGGTGCAGATGTTATATTCCATGCAGCAGGAGGGGCAGGAGACGGAGTTATAGAAGCAGCTAAAGAAGCTGATAAATGGGTTATCGGTGTAGATAGAGACCAATCTGAAGCGGCTCCTGAAAATGTATTAACATCAGCGATGAAAAATGCTAATGTAGCTATATATAAGGTAATTAAAGAATTTGTTGAAAATAATAAGTTTGAAGGTGGAACTACAATTGAGCTTGGTCTTAAAGATGAAGGCGCAGTAGGCATAGCTCCAACTTCAGATAAGAATGTTAAACCAGAAGTTCTTAAAGCTGTAAAAGATATTGAAGAAAAAATTGTAAAAGGTGAATTAACAGTTCCTAAAGATAAAGAATCTTACGAAGCAGCAAAGTAATTTAAGTATTTGAAGAGTTTGGTTTTATCCAAACTCTTTTTTTAATTACTAAATGTGATTTTTATAGTATAATTAACAAAAGGGTGGTGAAGAAGTGCAAAATCAGGATAATTACAAATTAGCTGTAGATATGAGAAACATTGTAAAAAAATTTGGAGATTTTACAGCTAATAATAATATTAACTTTGATGTCAGACAAGGTGAAATACATGCACTTTTAGGTGAAAACGGAGCAGGTAAGAGTACACTTATGAATGTACTATACGGACTATATTCTCCAACAAGTGGCAGCATTTATATAAATGGGAACTTAGTAGATATTAAGGATGCTAATGAAGCTATCAAAGTTGGACTCGGAATGGTGCATCAACATTTTATGCTTATAAAACCGTTTACTGTAGTTGAAAATATAATTCTAGGAATGGAGCCAACTAAGGGTTTGGCACTGGATATTAAATTTGCTAGAGAAAGTGTAATCGAACTGTCTAAAAAATACGGATTAGAAATTAATCCAGATGAAAAAATAGAGAATATATCTGTTGGTATGCAGCAAAGAGTTGAAATTTTAAAAGCTCTTTACAGAGGTGCAGATATATTAATTTTTGATGAGCCAACAGCAGTACTTACTCCTCAAGAAATAGATGATTTTATTAATATAATAAACAATCTGTCACAACAAGGAAAAACTATTATTTTAATAACTCATAAGTTAAAAGAAATTAAAGCAATGGCAGACAGATGTACTATTATAAGACGTGGAGAAAAAATAGATACTGTAGATGTAAAAGAAGTTACTGAATCTGATTTAGCAGACATGATGGTAGGAAGAAGCGTCGGACTAAAGGTAGATAAAAAAGACCAAGAACATGGCGAAGCTGTGCTTGAAATACAAAATCTTGTAGTAAAAGATCAACGAAATGTTGATATGGTAAAAGGACTTGATTTAACCTTATATAAAGGGGAAATCTTAGGACTTGCAGGAGTAGATGGAAATGGGCAATCAGAGCTTTTAGAAGCTATTACAGGACTTAGAAAAATAGAGTCAGGCCTTGTTAAAATAAATGGTGAGGATATAACCAATAAAACACCTAGAGATATTCATGAAGCTGGATTATATAATATCCCGGAAGATAGACAAAAAAGAGGATTAGTATTAGATTTTGATATTTCAGAAAATTTAATTCTAGAAAATTACGACAAAGAAAAATTTTCTAATAAGGGAATTTTAAAATCTAAAGAGATAGAAGATTTTGCTAAAGAATTAGTTGAAAAATTTGATATACGTCCAAGAGATATACATCAAAAGACAAGTGCTTTATCTGGGGGGAATCAACAAAAGGTAATTATTGCAAGAGAAATTACTAATGATCCTGATGTATTGATAGCGGCTCAACCTACGAGAGGATTGGACGTAGGGGCAATTGAGTATGTTCACAGATTTTTAGTAACTCAAAGAAATAATTTTAAAGCTGTTTTATTGATTTCGTTTGAGCTTGATGAAATACTAGCTCTATCTGATAGAATAGCTGTTATTTATGATGGGAAGATATCAAAGGTAATGAAAAAAGACGAAACTAATGAAACTGAAATAGGATTGTTAATGGCTGGAGGTGCTGCAGATGAAAAGTAAAAATAGATTATTTTATACTGTAGTATCTATACTATTTGGATTTTTGTTTGGTTCTATTATTTTAATAATTAACGACATCAATCCTTTACAAGCTTTTAAAGTAATTGTAATAGGAGCTTTAGGAAAGCCATCATATATTTCATGGGTTATAGTTAAAGCAATCCCTATAATTTTGACAGGTATTTCAGTTGCCTTCGCATTTAGAACAGGACTATTTAACATAGGTAGTGAAGGACAATATATAGTTGGTTCAATAGGTGCATTCTTAATAGGTTATTTATTGAAATTACCACCAGTAATTCACCCTATATTTGCTCTTTTAGTTGGCACTCTTTTTGGAGCTATTTGGGGAGGAATTGTTGGTTTATTAAAAAGTAAGTTCAAAATAAACGAAGTAATCTCTTCTATAATGTTCAATTGGATTGCATTTTATTTAAGTAATTATATGTTGAGTTTAAAAGCATTGAGAAAAGTTGGAACTGATACAACTTACCCAATAAATGTAACTGCAAATATTGAAATTTTAGGAAACTGGAAGAGAACAGATGCTGGAATAGATTTCTTAATGAACCACAGCATATTGAAGCAAGTTTTAAGACCTCCATTGAATTGGGGTATTGTAATAGCTATAGTTATTGCAATTTTAGTTTGGTATATTATAAAGAATACAACTTTAGGATATCAATTAAAAGCTGTTGGATACAATTTAGATGCTGCTGAGTACGGTGGAATAAACATACAAAAAAATCAGGTTACTTCAATGTCTATTTCAGGAGCTATATCAGGACTTGCAGGAGCCATTATGGTTCTAGGTGTTGCAGGAAACATAGGGCTTATGGCATCGCAACAAGGATATGGATTTGATGGTATGGCAGTTGCTCTAATAGCTGGTAACAATCCATTAGCTTGTATACCTTCAGGACTTTTATTTGCAGGTTTGAAATATGGTGGAGGAAAATTAAACTCTTCTCTAAATACTTATTCTGAAGTAGTAGATATAGTAATAGGTATAATAATATTCTTCATTGCTATGCCAAGACTTTTAGAACTTATAAGTTCTCTATATAAAAAGAAGGAGGCAAAATAATGAGTACAATTTTAGGTATTATAAGCATTACATTATTATATTCAGCTCCTCTTATTTTTACAGCGCTTGGTGGAGTTATAAGTGAAAATGGTGGGGTTGTAAACATAGGACTTGAAGGTATGATGACGATAGGAGCTATAGTGGGAGCAACTGTTGGTTTTTATACAGGGAATCCTTGGCTTGCATTTTTATGTGGAGGTTTAGGAGGAATGGCATTAGCTCTATTCCACGCAATAGCCACTATAAATTTCCAAGCAGACCACGTTGTAAGTGGTATAGCTATAAACTTAATAGGACCTGGACTTTCATTATTTTTATGTAGAATATTTTTTGACGGAGCTGCAATGTCTAAGTCAATTCCATTTAAAAATAAACTGCCTCAACTTTTTTCTAATGTATTTACAAAAGAGTTGATATCACAATATCCGTGGATGAGATATTTAAAGGTTTTATTTCAACAATATGTTATAGTTTATATAGCTTTTGCATTTGTAGCTATTATGTGGTATGTGCTATATAGAACTAAATTAGGTCTTAGGATAAGAGCTGTCGGGGAACATCCTAGAGCAGCAGAAACACTTGGTGTTAATGCATATAGAATAAAATATTTTTGTGTATTAGCTTCAGGTTTTTTAGCGGGACTTGGTGGAGCAAGTATGAGTTTGGCAATAGTTTCTAACTACAGACAAACTCTAATTTCAGGACAAGGCTTTATAGCTCTTGCAGCCGTAATATTTGGTAACTGGAGACCTCAAGGTGCATTTATTGCTTGTTTAGTATTTGGTGCAGCACAAGGATTTTCAGTTATATTGGGAAATTTAGGAATTCAATTAGATACAAATCTTTTATCAATGCTACCTTATGTAATAACATTGCTTGCTTTGATTTTATTTGTAAAGAGTTCAAATGCACCTAGTGCAGACGGTATTCCATACCAAAGACATAACTAAATTAAGCTTATCAAACCTCTTGTATTACAGGAGGTTTTTTATTATGTATAAATATATTGCCAATTATGATATTATATTTTAAAGAGAAGGTGATATTTTGAACATAAATTGGTATCCAGGACATATGAAAAAAACTATAGAAGATATACAAGCAAAGTCAAAACTAGTGGACTTTTATATAGAAATAATAGATGCAAGAATTCCAATTGCTAGTAGAAATCCTATACTTAGTAAGGTATTACAAAATAAAAAAGGATTACTTATTTTAAATAAGACAGACCTTTCTAATTCTGAGCAGAATGAATTATGGAAAAAGAAATTATCAGATGATAATAACAGAGCTGTTCTCTATAGTGCAGCAAAGCCTAATTCATCTCTTATAGTAAGAGAAGCACTTAATTTTATGAAAGACGAAATAGCAAAAAAAGAAGAAAAAGGTATAAATATGGGACCTTTAAGGGCTATGATAGTTGGCATTCCAAATTCTGGAAAATCTACATTTATAAATGGTATTTCAAAGACAAAGTCGGCTAAGGTAGGCAATAGACCGGGAGTGACTAAAACTAACCAATGGATTAAATTAAATCCTAAGTTACATCTTTTGGATACTCCGGGAGTTCTTTGGCCTAAGTTTGAAGATGAAAAAGTTGGTTTGAATCTTGCTTTTACTGGAGCTATAAAAGATGAAATAATGGATATTGAAACATTGGTGCTTAGATTGATTGAAAGATTGATTAGTATAGACGAAAATATTTTGAAAAATAGATATAATGTTGAAGTAGATGGAGAGCCTATTGAAGTGATGGAAAGAATAGGAAGAAAAAGAGGCGCAATTGTAAAAGGTGGGGAAATTGACTACTCAAAAGTTGCAAATATTGTTCTTGATGAATTCAGGAAAGGTGTCTTAGGAAATATTACATTGGAGACTATTGATGGAAGAATTTGAAAAAGAGTACAAAAAAATTGGCTACACTAATATAGTTGGAATAGATGAAGTTGGCAGGGGTTCTCTTTTTGGAGATGTGTTAGCTTGTGCTATTATAATGCCGGATAGCAGAATAGAAGGAGTAGCTGATTCTAAAAAATTATCTGTAAAAAAAAGAGAGTCTCTATACGAAAAAATACTTGATGAGTGTATAGCAGTAGGTATAGGAAGGATTGATTCTAAGAAAATTGATGAAATAAATATAAAAAATGCGACACACTTGGCGATGGAACAAGCAATTAAAAATATGAGGGATCAAAAAGGGCGAAAAGTATATGCTGATTTATTGTTGATAGATGCAGAAAAAATTGATACTCAAATAGCACAAGTTTCCATAATAAAGGGTGATGATAGGTGCTATTCAATAGCTTGTGCTTCAATAGTTGCAAAAGTATATAGAGATAGTCTTTGCGATAATTGGGAGAAGTTATATCCTGGATATAATCTAAAAAAAAATAAAGGTTATGGGACTACTGAACACAGAAATGCAATAAAAGAAGTAGGATATACACCTATGCATAGGCTTACCTTTTTGAGAAATTTAATAGGTTAAAAAATGAATAACAAAGAGTTTGGAGATTACGGTGAACAGATAGTAACAGATTATTTGGTGAGCAAAGGATGTAAAATTTTAGATAGGAATTATCGAGCTAATGGGACTGAGATAGACATAATATGTTTAGATAAAAATATAATTGTATTTGTAGAAGTAAAGAGCAGAAGGTCTAAAAAGTTTGGGAATGCTTTTGAAGCTGTGGATGAAAGAAAGATTAAAAACATAATAAAAACATCAATGAATTATTTAATTAAGTATGATTATACACATTTGCAAGTTAGGTTTGACGTTGTTGAGTATTATTCAACGGGAGAGATTAATCACATAGAAAATGCATTTGAAGTAGTATGAGGTGAAATTATGTATTCTAAAGTTTTGACTTGTTCTTTACAAGGATTAGAAGGAGATTTAGTAACTGTTGAAGCGGATTTAATGAGAAGTTTACCCAAATTTACAATAGTTGGATTGCCGGACACAGCTATAAAAGAGTCTATAGAGAGAGTTAGATCGGGGATAAAAAATGAAGGTTTAGAGTTTCCTTTGAGTAGAATAACTATAAATTTGCAACCTGCAAGCTTGAGAAAAGATGGCTCGCAAATGGACTTGGCAATAGCAATGTCAATACTATCTGCAAATCAATCTGTTGATATTAAAGAAGAATATATATACATTGGAGAATTGTCATTAGACGGTTCTGTAAATAAGATAAACGGTTGTCTAGCAATGGTAATTTCAATGCGTGAAAAAGGATTTAGAAAGTTTATAATTCCTTATGAAAATCGTGAAGAATGTTCAGTAGTTTTAGACGTTGAAATATACCCAGTTAAAACTTTAAGAGAAGTTGTTAGTTTTTTAAATGGCGAAGAACAAGTAGCTAGATATACTGAAGAATATCATATTGAAGATAAGACTTTTGATATAGATTTTTCAGATATGAAAGGTCAAGAATTTTTAAAGCGTGCTTTAGAGGTATCTGCCGCTGGGAAGCATAATTTACTTATGGTTGGTGAGCCGGGAAGTGGCAAGAGTATGGCAGCTAAAAGATTTCCAACTATACTACCGAGTTTGAATTTTGATGAAGCAATTGAAGTTACAAAAATATATTCAATAGCGGGTCTTTTGAAAGAATCAAAATTAATTACAAATCCTCCTTTTAGAGCACCTCATCATACTGCATCGGCAGTCTCTTTAATTGGAGGGGGGAGAATCCCAAAACCGGGGGAAATATCGCTCTCGCACAATGGTGTACTTTTTTTAGATGAACTTCCCGAGTTTCAAAAAACTGTTATAGAAGTACTGAGACAACCTTTAGAAGATAAAACTATAAGTATATCAAGGGCAAATGCAAGTTTAACTTATCCGTCAGATATTATTTTGATTGCAGCCATGAATCCTTGTCCTTGTGGATTTCATAATTCTAAGGACCATGTGTGCAATTGTAGTGCAGCTGATATAAATAGATATCTATCTAAAATTTCACATCCTCTTTTGGATAGAATTGACATTCATGTTGAGGTTTCTGCTGTAAAATATGATAAATTATCAAATGAAAAAATTGAATCGGAGAGTTCAAAAGTTATAAAAGAGAGAGTAGAAAGAGCAAGAGAATTACAAAAAGATAGATATAGAGATTTCAATTTCCAATGCAACTCTGAGATTAAAGAAAATATGATGGCAGAATTTTGTAATTTAAAAGAAAAATCTAAAAAAATTATGGATATGGCATTTAAAAAATATTCTTTTTCCGCCAGAACTTATAATAAAATACTAAAGGTTTCAAGAACAATAGCAGATTTAGAAAATCATAAAGATATAGAAGATACTGATATATTAGAAGCTATAAGATATAGGACAATGGATGTTAAATATTGGAGTTAATATGGAATACAGAGACTATATATTATATTTAAATTTAATTGGAGTTGAAAATATTGAAATAGAAAAAATTCAAGATTATCTATCTATAAATGATATACATATTTCAGAAATATTTTCATCTGAAGCAATTCAAAAAAATTTTTCAAAAGCAGTTAGAAATAGACTATCAAAATTTGATGAGGAAAAACTAAAACTTTTAGAGGAATATTGTTTTAAAGAAAATATAAATATCTTAACTTACATAGATGATGATTATCCAGATAGACTTAGATACATAGAAAATTCTCCGAGAGTACTTTATACAAAAGGCAAATTTTCTAAAGATGACTTTTTTAGCATAGGTATAGTTGGCTCTAGAAATCACTCAGATTATGGAAAAGTTGTTGTAAACTACATAGTGGATAATTTAAAGCCAGTAGGGGCAACAATAATTTCAGGGATGGCTTATGGAATAGATGCACTGTCACATAATAGGGCAATATTTAACAATATGAGGACAATAGCTGTTCTTGGAAGTGGGGTAGATGTGATATACCCTAAAGCAAACTCTCATCTCTATTCTGAAATAATAAACAATGGAGTTGTGTGTTCAGAATATCCTCCTGGAACCGCACCAAAGCCTTATAGATTTCCTCTTAGAAATAGAATAATTTCAGGTCTTAGTTTGGCTATAATTGTTGTAGAGGCTAGGAATAAAAGTGGCAGTCTTATAACTGCAAGGATTGCAGCTGAGCAAGGTAAAGAAGTTTTTTCAGTTCCGGGAAATATAAATAGTTTTTATTCAGAAGGCACAAATGCATTAATAAGAGATGGGGCTAATATATTGAGTTCTATTGATGAGTTGTTGGCAATACTTCCAAAGGTAGAGAAAAAGAAAACTTTTGAAGTGGATTTATCTGAAGATGAAATAAAAGTTGTAGAGTGTATAGAAAAAGGTGTCAATGAAATAGATGATTTGGCTAGAAATTTATTCATGAATGTTTCAGAACTAAGTAGTTTTTTAACTATTTTAGAGCTTAAAGAAGTGTTGACAGTTAATGGAAAAAGAATTCAACTAAATATGTAATTATAAAATTAAATACAATTTAAAATGCACCTAAATCTATAAAGGAATTAGGTGCATTAATTTTACTATATTTTTAATATTAACTTTTCTATTCTATTCTTAGAACATTTGTGAATTATAAATTTTAAATTATCAACGGAAATAACTTCTCCTTGAGTTGGGAAACGGTCAAGCTTTTCAATTAAAAATCCAGCAATTGAATCATTTTCATCACTTTTTAAATTGAGACCTAGTAAACGGTCAACTTCTTCTAAATTCATAGAGCCATCTATAAGATACTCTTTAGGAGCAATTTTTATTATTTCCTCATCTTCGTCTTCATCAAATTCATCCGATATAGAGCCGACAATTTTTTCTATTAAATCTTCAATAGTTATCATGCCTTCAGTACCACCATACTCATCAGTGACGATTGCAACGGAGACCCTTTTAGCTCTCATTTCATTAAAAAGAGGACCAATTGGTTTGTATTCAAAAGTATAGAATGGAGATTTTAAAATTTCCAAATTATCCTTTAATATAAAGTTTGAGTCAAACTTCAATAAATCTTTTACGTGAAGTATTCCGTATACATCATCTAAATCATCACCAAAAACAGGCATTCTTGAAAAAGATTCTTCTTGAACTACTCTCACTATTTCATCGTAAGTTGAGTTTATACTAAGTCCAACTATATCAGTTCTTGGAGTCATGGTATCTTTAGCTATACTTCCTCTAAAATCCATGACATTTTCAATTATTAAAGATTCACTTTTATCTAAAATTCCTTCTTCATAGCCCAAAGACACAGCATCAAATAGTTCATCTTCTGTAATTAATGGTTCTTTATAGTCTTTATCTCCACCGGTTATTTTAATAAGTACATTTGAAAGAAATCCTATTATAAATATAAATGGTTTAGCTATTGAAATAGAAATTTTTAAGAAAGAAGATTTTTTAGCTATAACTGTTTCATATTTTTGAATACCCATTGATTTTGGCCAAGTTTCTCCAATTATGATTATCAACATAGGAGATAGTACTGCTGATACTATAAAACCTATGTAATCATACAAATTATATAAGAATAAACTAAGAGAAACAGAAGCTAATATATTTGAAACGTAATCGCAGAACATTATTGAATGGTACAGTTTAGGATGTTCATACAAATTTTTAACAAGTTCAAAATTTATTGAATCTTCTTCTTCTAGTCTTTTTAATTTAAAACTCGAAAGAGTTAAGTAAGAATTTTCTATTAAAGTATATTCAAATGAAAAAAATAAAAATATTACAGACAATGCTGCAAAATAATACCGAGCCATATAACACCTCAAAGTAATTATACTTTTAGTAAATTATTTTGTCAAAATAAGAAAATTACAGATTTATATTAAAATCCTAGTAATTCTATATGAGTTTTTAAAAAATTATGTTATAATCTTAAAGTATTAATCGTAGTGGTTTACTATGAATTGGGTTTGTAATAAATATTGTAGGAGGAAATTATGAGTCGTGAACTCTTAAGAATTGAAAACTTAAGCGCAGGTGTAGAGGATAAAGAAATCCTTAGGAATATAAATTTGAAAGTTAATTATGGTGAAGTGCATGTAATTATGGGACCAAACGGTTCTGGTAAATCAACACTTGCCAATGTTTTAATGAATAATCCAGAGTATAGTGTAACTTCTGGAAAGATATTTTTAGATGGTGAAGATGTAACAGAACAAACAACTGATAAGAGAGCTAAAAAGGGTATGTTTATGTCTTTCCAAACTCCAATGGAAGTGAGTGGAATAACTGTTGAGAATTTTATAAGAACTGCTAAATCAACTATCCAAGATGAAAATATATCTATTTTAAAATTTAAAAAAGAATTAAAAAATGAAATGGACAAGTTAGATTTTGATGAATCTTATGCTTTAAGATATTTAAATCAAGGATTTTCAGGTGGGGAAATGAAGAAGAATGAAATTCTTCAAATGTTAATATTAAATCCTAAGTTAGCTATTTTGGATGAAACTGACTCTGGACTTGACGTAGATGCTACAAGAGTTGTGTCTGAAGGAATAGCAAGATTTGCTTCTGAAGATAATGCTGTAATTATAATAACTCACCATAGAGAGCTTATAAAGAGTATAGTTCCTGATTATGTACATGTGATTATAAATGGTGAAATTGTTAAAGAATCAGATGCAAGTTTAATAGATGAGATAGAAGAAAAAGGATTTAATTGGATAAGAGAAGAGGTGAAGTAAGTGGTTACCAAGAAAACTCAAATTGATGAAATGGATAGAGGGATCTATGACATCAAAAATTCTTTTTCATATAGATCTAAAACTGAACAAGGTTTATCTGAAGAAATTATAAGACAAATATCAAGCGAAAAAAATGAACCGGAATGGATGCTTGAGTATAGATTAAAGGCTTTGGGAATATTCAACTCACAAGAAAATCCTACTTGGGGACCTGATTTATCTGAAGTTGATATACAAAAGGTGACAACTTACATCAGACCGGATGCTGATCTAACTGATGATTGGAAAAATGTACCGGATGAAATCAGAGATACATTTGATAAATTAGGTATTCCTGAAGCTGAAAAAGAAGCTCTACTTTCAGGGGTAGGTGCACAATATGACAGTGAGGTTGTTTATCACAACATTCAAAAATATCTTTTAGACCAAGGTGTAGTTTATACTGATTTTGAAACTGGTCTTAGAGAATATCCTGAAATAGTAAAAAAATACTTCCAAAAATGTATAACTCCAACTTTGCACAAGTATGCAGCTCTTCACTATGCTGTATGGTCTGGCGGTAGTTTTGTGTATGTGCCGGAAGGTGTAAAGGTTGATGTGCCATTACAGTCTTATTTCAGACTTAATGCTCCTGGAGCAGGACAATTTGAACACACTCTTATAATCATTGAAGACAATGCGTATTGTCATTTTATAGAAGGATGTTCAGCTCCTAAGTACAATGTATTGAATTTACATGCTGGTGGAGTAGAGTTGTTTGTTGGCAAAAACGCAACTCTTAGATATTCTACAATAGAAAACTGGTCAAGAAATATGTACAACTTAAACACTAAGAGGGCTATAGTAGATGCGCATGGTAAAATTGAATGGGTTTCAGGTTCTTTCGGTTCTAAAGTGTCTATGTTGTACCCAACTTCTGTTTTAAGAGGGGAATATGCAAGCAGTGAATACACAGGTATTTCATTTGCAGGAGCAGGTCAAAATATAGACACAGGAGCTAAAGCAATCCATACGGCTTCTCATACAAAATCAACGGTAAACTCAAAGTCAATTTCCAAATCAGGAGGAGTTGCAGTATATAGAGGTTTGGTAAGTGTTTCTTCAAATGCACATGATGTTAAGAGTTCTGTATCTTGTGAGTCATTAATGCTTGATAGTGAATCAAGGTCAGATACTATACCAGTAATAGATATAAAAAATAAGCATGTTGACTTAGGACATGAAGCGAAAATTGGTAGAATATCAGACCAAGTAATTTTCTATTTGATGAGTAGAGGCATCCCAGAGTCTGAAGCTAAGGCTATGGTGGTTAGAGGGTTTGCAGAACCAATAGCTAAAGAGTTACCTATGGAATATGCTGTAGAAATGAATAACTTGATAAACTTAGAACTTGAAGGTTCTATAGGCTAGGAGGATAGAATGGGAAATAAGATATACGGAAATAACTTGTCTTTTAGAACATTTGATTCTTCAAATGTTAATCAAGTAGAGTTGGAATTACCGATTAATCTAGTTGATAAGATAGAACTGAAGGAAAGAGAATTTAAATCTGATTACGGTTTTTCTAAAGAAATAAAAGAATTAAATATAAATAATTATAATTATTATAAAAAAATAAAGGTTGAAAATGGTGAAAGTTTAAATAAAACAATCATTTACGACTCAAATGAAACTCTAGTTGAGCTGACAGATATTTATGCTGAATATGGAGCAAAACTTAACTTAGTTTTAAAATATGATGAAAATACAAAATCTGATTTTAGAAGTTCGCTTATAAGGTTAAAGCTTGAAAAGAATTCAATAGTGAACTTATTTATAGTTCAAATGGAAGAAAACAAAAAAGTTATTGAATCAATAATCACAGATATTGATGAAAGCGCAACTTTAAACTTGTTCCAATATGAAATAGGAAGTGTTGAACTATACACTAACTTAAAGGGTAATTTAATTGGTGAAGATTCAAATATAAATATAAATAGTATTTATTTTGGGTATGGAAAAAATGAATTGAATCTATTCTATGACATATATCACCATGCTAAAAAATCAAATTCAGATATCATGGTAAATGGAGCTCTTAGAGATGAAAGCTATAAGAACTTTAAATCAACATTAGATTTCAAAGAAGGCTCTAGTGGATCTATAGGTTCAGAGGAAGAATATGCAACTCTATTATCTGATGATGTTATAGCTTTATCTGTACCGGTTTTACTGGCTCATGAAGATGATGTACAAGGTAATCATGCTGCTAGTGCAGGGAAAATAGACACCGATTTATTATTTTACTTGATGTCAAGAGGACTCGACCAACAACAAGCAGAATCTTTGATAATTTTATCAAGATTTGCTAAGGCAATTGATTCAATTGAAAATCAAGAGTTAAAAGACTTAATCAATGATAGAGTTCAAGAAATAGTTAGGAGATAATATGCTTAATAGGGAACAAGTTGAAAAAATTAGAGAAGATTTTTCTTATCTAAAATCAGATAAAAAATATATTTATTTTGACAATGGAGCTACTACTCAAAAACCAAGACAAGTAATAGAATCTCTTGAAGAATATTATAATTATGAAAATGGGAACCCTCATAGAGGGGCCCATCATTTTGCTATGGAAGCTACAGATGTTTACGAAGGTGCTAGAGATAAAGTTAGGGAATTTGTAAATGCCAAGTCATCAAATGAAATTGTATTTGTGAGAAATGCAACAGAAGCTTTAAATTTGATAGCATATAGTTGGGCTTTAGAAAACTTATCTACTGGAGATGAAATTTTAATCTCAATTATGGAGCATCATTCTAACCTTGTAACTTGGCAATATGTTGCTAATAAGACAGGAGCAAAGCTTGTATATTTATATTTAGATGAAAATATGCAAATAACAGATGAAGAATTTGAAAGTAAACTAAATAAGAATACAAAACTATTTAGTATAACAGCAGCTTCCAATGTAGTTGGGACTATGCCTAATGTTAAAGAATTTATAAAGAAGGCTAAGAGTAGTTCTGGGGCAATTTGTATAGTTGATGCAGCTCAATATGCACCACACCACAAAGTTGATGTACAGGACTTAGATTGCGATTTTTTAGTTTTTTCAGGACATAAAATGGTTTCTGCTATGGGGATAGGAGTCCTTTATGGAAGAGAGGATATATTAAATTCTATGAACCCATATATGTATGGTGGAGAGATGATTGAATATGTGTATGAAGATAAAAGCTCATACATGCCATCTCCTCAAAGATTTGAAGCGGGTACAGTAAATGTAGGAGGAGCAAAATCTTTAAAAACTGCCATAGAATATATTGAAAAAATAGGTATGGATAATATCTATGAATATGAGTCTGAACTTACAACTTACTGTTACGATAAAATGAAAAAACTACCATTTATAGAAGTGTATACTACACCAGTTAAAGAAAGAAGTCCTTTAATAAGCTTTAATTTTAAAGATGCTCATCCACACGATGTAGCTTCTATTTTGGATAATTATGGAATAGCAATAAGAAGTGGACATCATTGTGCGCAACCATTACACAGAAAATTAGGAAATAACTTTTCTTGTAGAGCTTCATTTGCTTTTTACAATACTTTTGAAGAGATAGATTATTTTATCGAGCATTTAGAAGAAGTTAGGAGGATGTTACAAATTGAATCTTAATGATATATACACTGAACTAATATTAGAACAAAGTCGAAATAAGAGAAATAGAAGACATTTAGAAAATCCAACTCATGTTGAATTGGGACACAATCCTTCATGTGGAGATGAAATAACACTAGAGCTAAGAGTTAAAGAAGAAAAAATAGAAGATGCTTCTTATACTGGAATAGGTTGTGCTATCTCTCAAGCTTCTACTTCTATAATGATAGACACTATAAAAGGATTGGACACGCAAAAAGCTTTGGAACTTAGCAATAAATTTATAGCTATGGTAAAGGGAGAAATTTCAGATGAAGCTGATCTGGAAGATTTAGAAGATGCTATAGCATTTGAAAGTATTCAAAATTTACCGGCGCGTGTAAAATGCGCAGTACTACCTTGGTATACTTTGAAAGAAATGATAGAGACGGATATTGATAAAAAGAGTTTTAGTGTGTAGGTGAAAAAATGAAACTTTCTACTAAGGGTAGATATGGACTTATGGCAATGCATAGGCTTTCTATAAATTATGGGAAAGGTCCAATATCTATTAGCGAGATAGCTAAAGAAGAAAATCTGTCAGAAGCCTATTTAGAACAACTTTTTACATTATTGAAAAAAAGTGATTTAGTGAAGAGTTCAAGAGGAGCTAAAGGCGGCTATCAATTAAAAAAAGCTCCTAATGAAATAAAAATTGGAGAAATTTTAAACTCTCTTGAAGGAAATATATCTATATCTTGTAAAAATTTAAATAGCTCTGATTGTAGGGGATACAATGCTTGTGAAGGAAGTTCTTGTGCAACAAAAAATATTTTGGACACGTTACAAGAAAAACTTGATGGAGTTTTAGATTCACTCACTTTAGCCGATATGGAGTAGGTATGGAAATTTATTTAGATAATGCTGCTACAACAAAAATTAGTGATGAAGTATTTGGAGCAATGTTGCCATATTTAAAAGAATTTTATGGTAACGCTTCAAGTGTTTATTCAATAGGGAAAAAATCTAAGGAAGCTATAATAGAGGCTAGAGATTTAATAGCAAAGGCATTGCGATGTAAGAGTAAAGAAATATTTTTTACATCAGGTGGTTCTGAAGCTGACAATTGGGCTATAAAAGGTAGTCTTTTAAAATCTAAACACATACTTTCTACGCCAATAGAGCATGAAGCTGTTTTACAAAGCTTAGAATATATGAAAGATTTAGGCTATGAAATAGAATATTTAGATGTAAATAGTAATGGAATAGTTGAAATTGATTCTTTAAAAAGTAAGTTAAGAGATGACACAGCTCTTATTTCAGTCATGTATGCGAATAATGAGATAGGCACTATACAACCTATAAAAGAAATAGGAGAATTTTTAAAAGATAAAAATACATTGTTTCATGTAGATGCAGTTCAGGCTTTAGGTTCTATTGAAATTAATTTAAGTGAATTAAATGTAGATATGATGAGCTTTTCGGCGCATAAAATACATGGACCAAAGGGAGTAGGAGCTCTTTATATTAAAGAGGGCACAAAAATAAACTCTATGATAAATGGTGGTTCACAAGAGCGGAATAAACGAGCTGGAACAGAGAATGTTGCTGGAATAGTTGGGTTTGCAAAAGCTGTTGAAATAGCTCAAAAAAATGTGTATGTAAGAAATTCAAAAATAGAAAAATTGAGAGATAAACTCTTAAAAAATCTTTTGAGTTTAGAAGGAGTTTATTTAAATGGAGACCTTGAAAATAGATTAAAAGGAAATATAAACATATCTATGGAAAATGTTGATTCAAGCATTTTACTGATGAAATTAGATATGGAAGGTATTATGGCATCAATTGGAAGTGCATGCAATTCAGGCTCAATTAATCCATCATACGTTTTAAAAGCTATTGGTAGAAATGATGAGTTATCTAAAAATAGTTTAAGGCTTACATTAAATGAAGAAAATTCAGAAGAGCAGATAGACAGAGCTTCTGCTATAATAATAGATAGTATAAATTCTCTTAGATAGAGGTGTGATATGCAAGCGACAAAATTACAAAATATGGGTGTGGTGAATTTGACACCTGAGTTTTTAGTAATCGGTACAGCAACTCTTTTCCTACTATTATTATTTTTAACGATATACTATCTTATAAATATAGGGAACGTATATATAGAATCTGATAAAAGAATAAGAGTTGATTTAAAAGTTATTATAAATGTGTTATTTGCAATAATAGTTTTGTACATATTTAGAATAATTTTACAAAAATACGGAATAGTGGCAGATACTTTATGGGCCATATTTTTTGGTGCAGTAATTGCATTTGTTATTAATCCGATTGTAACTTTTTTGGAAACAAAAAATGTAAACAGAAAAGTAGGAGTATTGATTGTATACGTTAGTATTATATTAATACTTGGACTATTAATGGTAATTGTAATACCAAAAACTGTTCAAGAAATTACAAATTTATTGCTTAGAACACCAGTTATTTTAGAAAAATTAGGTACTGATTTTTCTAAAATAATGGAGAATTTAAGCAAGAATAATACATCTACAATTTATCAGTCTTTCGATTTAAAAAAAATAGGAGATGGATTTAGAGATTCTGTAATGAAACTTGTAAATAATTTGCAAGGTTCATTTGTAGACAGTTTGAAAAATGTAGGTAGTGGTGTTGGAGCAATATTCTCAAAGCTACTTAGAATTGTTTTAATGTTTATTTTTGCATTTTATTTTACTGTAGATAAGGATAAATTCAAAAATGGAATAGTAAAAATTTTACCTAGAAAATACAAAGAAGACATACTGTATCTTTCTATGAGGATAAATCAAGCATTACTTAATTTTGTTAAAGGAAGATTGTTATTAGCATTTTTTGTAGGTTTTTTCACAATGATTTATCTTTTAATTTTAAGGGTCGACTTTGCTGTTGTAATAGGAATTATAACTATGATAGCTGATATAATTCCTTATATAGGACCATTTATGGGATTTGTACCAGCAGTATTATTTGCTTTTATAGTATCTCCGTTTAAAGCTCTTTGGGTAGCGATATTATTTGTGCTGTTACAATGGGCTGAAAATAATATTCTTGCGCCAAAGTTAATAGGAGACAAAACAGGATTGAATCCAATTTTAGTTTTGATTTCCATTATAATAGGAGGAGGGATTTTTGGAGTATTGGGAATGATTTTATCTGTTCCTGTATTTTCTATAATCTTAATACTTGTTGACTACTTAAAAATAAAGTACAATGAAAGAAATAGAGATATAGTTTAATAACCTCCCTATTTAGGGAGGATTTTTATAATTGAGGTGTAAAAAAAGGATGAAGAATTTAAAACTCCAAGAAATTAGAAGTGAATTTTTAGAATTTTTTAAAAGTAAAGAACATCTTGTATTAGATAGTTTTTCTTTAATTCCAAAAGGGGATAAATCACTTTTACTAATTGGGGCAGGTATGGCGCCAATGAAAAAATACTTTACTAAAGAATTGACACCCCCACATAGTAGAGTTACAACTTGTCAAAAATGCATAAGAACAGGCGACATAGATAATGTAGGGAAAACTGATAGACACGCAACTTTCTTTGAAATGTTAGGTAATTTTTCTTTTGGAGATTATTTTAAAACTGAAGCAATAACTTGGGCTTGGGAATTTTTAACTGAAAGACTTGAGATAGAAGAAGAAAAGCTATGGGTTACTGTTTATGAAGAAGATGATGAAGCTTTTGCTATATGGAGAGATAAAATAGGTATTCCTGAGGGGAAAATAGTAAGACTTGGAAAAGAAGATAATTTTTGGGAACTTGAAGTTGGACCATCAGGACCTTGTTCTGAAATATATGTAGACAGAGGCGAAAAATATGGCTGTGACGACCCTAACTGTAAACCGGGTTGTGATTGCGAAAGATTTATAGAAGTTTGGAATCTTGTATTCACTCAATTTGATAAAGACGAAGAAGGAATTTATCATCCATTATCTCATCCAAATATAGATACAGGAATGGGATTGGAGAGAATTTCTACAGTTCTTCAAGGAACAAATAATATATTTGAAATAGACGCGCTACAAAATATAATAAAAGCAATTTCAAATATATCTGGAATTACTTATCTAGAAAATGCTAAAAAAGACGAGTCTATGAGAGTTATAACTGACCACATAAGAGCTATGACTTTTATGATATCAGATTCTATAAGACCTTCAAATGAAGGAAGAGGCTATGTTCTTAGAAGACTTATAAGAAGAGCAGCTAAACATGGCAAGAATTTAGGGATAAATGGAAGTTTCTTACATCAATTGACAGATGAAGTAATAGATTCATGGGGTAAGCACTATCAAGACCTTGAAACAAATAAAGAAAAAATTAAACAAGTTATAAAACTTGAAGAAGAAAAATTTGCTCAAACTATTGATAAGGGAACTCTTATGTTAGATGAAGAGATAAAGAATCTAAAAGAAAATGGATTAGACACTTTAAATGGAGATACAGCATTTAAATTATATGATACTTATGGATTCCCTATAGATTTAACTGAGGAAATTATAAATGATAACGGGTTAAAGTTAGATAGAGACGGTTTCTTTGCATTGATGGAAGAACAAAGAAACAGAGCTAGAGCTGCTAGAGATGATTCTGATGAAGTGGGATGGTCAAGTAACGAATCTGAAGGAATTTATGATGGTTTTGAAAATGAATTTGTCGGATATGATTTAAATGAAGTTGAAACAGAAATAACTCATATTTTATCATCAGGAAAAGAAGTTTCTGAATTAAATGAAGGTGAAAAGGGTGCTGTAATTCTAGATAAAACTCCTTTCTATGCACAATCTGGAGGACAGATTGGAGATACAGGAATTATCAGTTCTGATAACTTTAAACTTAAAGTGTTAGACACTAAGAAGGCAAAAAATGGAGTGAATATTCACTTAGTAGAAGTTGAAGAAGGTCTTTGTCAGTTAGAAAATGTAGTTGCCAAAATAGATCTAAAAAGAAGACAAGATATAAGACGTAATCATTCGGTTACTCATTTATTACATCAAGCTTTAAAAGATACTTTAGGAGATCACGTAAATCAAGCAGGCTCAGAAGTTGGCCCTGATAGGATGAGATTTGATTTTACTCATTTTGAACCAGTAAATGCTGAAATTTTAAATAAAATAGAAGAAATTGTAAACAGCAAAATATTTGACTCATTAGAAGTTAAGACTACTATAACAGACCCTAAAGGTGCATACGAAATGGGAGCTATAGGACTTTTTGAAGAAAAATATTCTGATGAAGTTAGAGTATTGAGCATGGGAAGTTACTCAATGGAACTTTGTGGTGGAACACATGTAAGAAATACTTCTGAAATAGGAATGTTTAAAATAGTTTCAGAAAGTGGTATATCATCTGGGGTTAGAAGAATAGAAGCTATAACTGGACCGGCTGTTTATGTATATTTAAATTCATTAGAAAACTTAAGAGATGAATCAGCTCAAATTTTAAAGACAACTAAGACAGAAGTTATATCAAAAATTTCAGCACTAGTTAATTCTGTAAAAGAATATGAAAAGGAAATAGAAGGCCTTAAACTTAAATCAGCAAAAGATGAATTATCTGGTATAATAGAGAATGTAAAGATTAAGAATGAAGTATCATATGTAACTTATAGTTTTGAAGGAGTAGATGTTAATACTCTTAGAAATATAGCAGATGATGTTAGAGAAAAAATGGGTAATATTATAGTATTACTTTCTACGGTTGTAGATGGAAAAGTTAATTTTGTATGCGCTGTTTCTAAAGAGTTAATTTCTAAGGGATATTCTGCTGGGAATATCGTAAAAGAAGTTGCTAAAATAGCTCAAGGTGGCGGTGGCGGTAGACCAAATATGGCAACTGCAGGAGCTAAAGATGTTAGTAAAGTGCAAGAAGCATTGTCAAAATTAGAGGAATTGATTTAATGTAAGTATTTCTATGTTATAATTACAGGAGGAATATATGAACGATAAAAATCAAACACAGATTTTCGAAAAGCAAGCTTTAGAATCAGAAATATTTAAAAATATTTTAAAGACAGTTTATGTAGCTTTGGAAGAAAAAGGGTATAATCCAATAGACCAAATAATAGGATATATTTTATCCGGAGATCCAACATATATAACTAGTCATAATAATGCAAGATCCATCATTCAAGAAATTGAAAGAGATGAACTTTTAGGTGAATTATTAAGATTATATCTTAAGTAATTCACTAAAAAATAATAAGCTGTTAAATATAATGAGATGGATTTCCATCTCATTTACATATTGAAGTTTAATAGCCAATATGTACCTTTGAGGTTGTGGTTATGGGGAAAATACTTGGACTTGATGTAGGAGATAAATGGATTGGTGTTGCGATAAGTGATGAGTTACTTATGACAGCTCAACCGTTAGTTACTATAGAGAGAGTTTCGAATAAAAAAACATACGAAAAAATTTATGAGATAGTTTTAGAAAATAAAATAGAAACAGTTGTTGTAGGATTGCCAAAAAATATGAATAATACAGTTGGACCTCAAGCTGAAAAAGTATTAAAATTTTCTGAAAAGTTAAAAAATAAATATAAAGTTGAAATTATTTATATTGATGAGAGAATGACGACTCTTTCTGCAGAACGAGTATTAATAGAAGGAAATGTCAGGCGTGAAAATCGTAAAAAATATGTAGATAAGATAGCAGCTACATATATTTTGCAGACTCATCTTGATATTTTGAGGAGGAATAATGCAGAGGCAACTCTTTATTGATGAATATGACAATGTAGTTGCTTTCATAGTAAAAGCTGAGTTTAACATTGATGAAAATAGATATGTTGCTATAGCTCCTGTTGATGACCCGGGTTCAAAAACTTATATATACAAGATAGATATTGACCCATATGGTAGTGAGAGTATTACAATGCCGGAACGTTCAGAGTTATATGACGCCTTTAAGGCATATGAAAAAGTAAAAAATGATACACTTCAGTGAGGTGCTTTAAATGGATAATAGTGTTGAAAATGTAAAAGATATATTAAAGGAACATGGACATAAGTTTACTAGACAAAGAGTAGAAATATATAAAGTTTTTGCAGACAATCAAGGTGCTCATTTGTCTACTGAAGAAGTTTATAAAGAAGTTTCTGAAAAAAATAAAAATATTGGTATAGCAACTGTATATAGAACAATGCTTTTATTTGAAGAAGTAGGAATTTTAGATAAGATAAGTTTTGATGACGGTGTAACTAGGTACGAATTAAAGCACGAGTCTGGAGAAGAACATAGACACCATCATTTAATTTGTGTAGATTGCGGAAAAGTTACTGAGGTAAAAATAGATTTATTAGATAATTTAGAAAAAGAAATAGAAGAAGAGGAAAATTTCAAAATAATTGACCACAGCCTTAAATTTTATGGACATTGCAAAGACTGCTATCAAAAGTTAAAAGGAGAATAGATGAAAAATAATGGAAGAGTTAGGATAATTCCTCTTGGAGGGATGCTTGAAATTGGTAAAAATCTAACTCTAGTAGAGTATAAAGATGAAATTTTGATTGTTGATTGTGGGATGACATTTCCAGGGCATGAGTTGCTAGGAATTGATGCAGTAATCCCTGATGTAACATATTTAATTAAAAATAAAGACAGAATTAAGGCTATGATTTTAACACATGGGCATGAAGACCATATAGGAGCCATACCTTATGTTTTGAGAAAAATAAAAATGCCTATATACGGTACTGCACTTACAATAGGATTACTTGAAAATAAATTAAAAGAGCATAATATTGGGAAAGTAGATTTACATGTAGTAAATGACGGAGACAATGTTAAGATTGGTAAAATGGAAGTTGAATGGATTCATGTTAATCACTCAATTCCAGGAGCGTGTTGCTTAGCTATAAAGACTCCACTTGGATATGTATTCCATTCAGGAGACTTCAAAGTAGATTTCACACCTATTTCAGGTAAAATTATAGACTTAAATAGAATTGCTCAGATAGGAGATGCTGGAGTGTTGGCTATGATTACAGAGTCTACTAACATTCTACGTGAAGGATATACAATGAGTGAAAGCTCTGTTGGGGAAACTTTTAATAGAATATTTGCGAGTACGCCAGATGCCAGAATAATCATTGCAACATTTGCTTCAAATGTGCATAGAGTTCAACAAATCATAAATGCAGCTGAAAAATTTGGGAGAAAAGTTGTTCTTTCAGGTAGATCTATGTTGAATGTAACAGATACTGCAATTAGATTAGGATATATGAATGTCAAGAAGGGCACTATAATTGATGTCAAAGAGATGGGCAAGTATGATGATAATGAGTTGGTTTTAATAACTACAGGTTCTCAAGGAGAGCCTATGAGTGCATTAACTAGAATCGCATACAATGAACACAGAAAAATACAATTGACATCAAATGATGTTGTAATATTGTCTGCTACACCAATACCTGGCAATGAAAAAGATGTTTCAAGTGTAATAAACAAATTGTTAGAATCAGGTGCAAAAGTTATTTATGAGTCTCTAGGAGAAATACACGTTTCAGGTCATGCTTGCGAAGAAGAGCATAGATTGCTTCAATCATTAGTTAAGCCAAAATATGTCATTCCAAATCATGGAGAATATAGACATCTTTTAAGACATGCTGAAGTGGCAGAAAGTATGGGTGTCCCTAGAGAAAATATCTATATTATGGAAAACGGGAATGTGTTAGAAATATCAGAAGATGGTGCTAAGTTAGTTGCAGATGTTCCATCAGGAGATATTTTAGTAGATGGACTTGGAATTGGCGATGTTGGAAATATTGTATTAAGAGATAGAAAACACTTAGCAGAAGATGGTTTAATCGTTGTTGTAGTTACAATTTCTAAAAAAGATGGAAAAGTTATTTCAGGACCGGACATTATATCTAGAGGGTTTGTATATGTAAGAGAATCTGGTGATTTAATAGAAGATTCTAGAAATGTTATTAAGAACACATTGAAAGAACTTGAAAACAAGAAGTTAGGGGACTGGGCATCGGTTAAAACATCAATAAGAGATGACCTAAAGTCATTCTTATTTAGTCAAACTAAGCGTAACCCAATGATACTTCCAATAATTATGGAAATTTAAGGAAATCGCAAGATTTCCTTTTTTTATGAGGATTATATGAAAAGCGAAGTTTATAGAGAAGTAGTTTACGATCATGTAATAGATTATATAAATTCATTTAATGATCCAGGATATTTAAAAGATATGAGAGATTATGCTGAAGAAAATCATGTACCTATATTAGAGAGGGAAACAGAAAGCTTTATAAAATTTTTATTGAACACAACTACACCAAAAAAGGTTTTGGAATTAGGTACTGCTATAGGGTATTCAGCAATTTCTTTTACTTTAAATTCTGGCATTGAATCATATACAACTGTTGAATTGAGAGAAGATTTCACAGAAATAGCAAGAGAGAATATTAAAAAATATAATGTTGATAATGTTATAGAAGTAATAAATGGAGATGCTTATGAAGTAGTAAAAACTTTACAGGATGTGTATGATATAATATTTATAGATGCAGCGAAAGGACAATATAAAAAATATTTTGATGAATGCGAAAAACTTTTGAGTGATGAAGGAATAATTATTTGTGATAATATTTTATTTAGAGGAATGGTTACGAAAAAAGAGTTAGCTGTTAGAAGAAAGAAGACTATAATTAAAAGATTAAATGAATTTATTAGCTATATAAAAAATGACGAACGTTTTATATCAAGTATCCTTCCAATAGGAGATGGATTATTATTAGTTAGGAGAAAAGTTTGGAAAAAATAGAATTACTGGCACCGGCAGGAGATTTAAATAAACTTTATACTGCAATAGATTATGGTGCGGATGCTGTTTATTTAGGTGGAGAAAGCTTTGGGCTTAGAAAAGCTTCGAAGAATTTCTCTATAGAAAATATAAAAAAGGGTGTTGAATATGCTCATGAAAGAGGAAAAAAAGTTCATGTAACTATGAATATAATACCTCATGAAGATGATATAGTTGGGGTGGAAGAATATGCGAAACAACTGGAAAAAATAGGAGTAGATGCAGTTATAGTTTCTGATCCAGGTATGTTTATGAGAATAAAAGAAGCAACAAATTTACCTATTCACATATCTACACAAGGTTCTGTAACTAATTCATCTACAGTTAATTTTTGGGCTAAAATGGGCGCTGAAAGAGTTGTATTGGCTAGGGAATTATCTTTGAAAGAAGTTAGAAAAATTGTAAATGAAGTAGGAAATAAGATAGAAATAGAAACTTTTGCTCATGGTGCGATGTGTATGTCTTATTCTGGGAGGTGTTTGCTTTCTAATTATATGACTGGTAGAGATGCAAACCAAGGTGATTGTTCTCAAGCTTGTAGGTACAAATATTATTTAGTTGAAGAAAAAAGACCGGGAGAATATTTCCCTATAGAAGAGCATGAAGAAGGTTCATTTATTCTAAATTCAAAGGATTTATCTATGATAGAACACATAGATGATTTAATAGAATCTGGAGTAGCTAGCTTAAAAATTGAAGGTAGAGTAAAGAGTGAATATTATTTAGCAACAGTAATAAGAAGTTATAGAATGGCTATAGATGCTTATTATGAAGACCCTGAAAATTATAAATTTGATTCTTCGCTGTTAGATGAGATTAAGAAAGTAAGCCATAGGGATTTTACTACTGGATTTTTTTATGGGAAGGCAAATGAAGATTCTCAAGTCTATACCGATAATTCATATATTAGAGGGTATGATTTTGTTGGAATAGTTTTAGAATATGATAAAGATACTAAACTTGCAAAGATAGAACAAAGAAATAGAATCTTTAAAGGAGAATCTGTAGAAATATTCGGACCATCTGTTAAACACTTTACTCAAAAATTAGAATATATGACAGATGAAAAGGGAAATGAAATAGAAGTGGCAAATAAAGCTAAACAGATTTTTTATTTAAAGCTTGACAAAGATGTTAAGCCAGGGTATTTATTGAGGAAAGAGATATGAGAGAACCAATTATTATAGGTATAGCAGGTGGCTCAGGTTCTGGAAAGAGCACTGTAACAAATGAATTAGTGTCAATGCTTGATACTGAAAGAGTAACTGTAATAGAAGAAGATAGTTATTATAAAGATCAATCAAATTTGCCATTTGAACAAAGAGTCAAGACTAATTATGACCATCCTTTTGCTTTTGACCATGATCTTTTAATTGAACATTTAACTAAGTTAAAAAACAAAAAGAGTATAGAAAAGCCAATTTACGACTATGAAGTTCACAATAGAAAAAAGATAACTGAAAAAGTTGTGCCTAAAGAGGTAATAATTTTAGAGGGAATACTTATTTTAAGTGAAAAAGAAATAAGAGATTTATTGGATATAAAAGTTTTTGTTGATACAGATAGTGATGTTAGAATTATAAGAAGAATTTTAAGAGATATGAAAGAGAGAGGTAGAAGTTTAGATTCTGTAATATTACAGTATATGTCAACAGTAAGGTCTGCACATCTTCAGTTTGTAGAGCCATCTAAGAGATACGCTGATATAATAATCCCTGAAGGTGGATACAATAAAGTTGCAATAGATCTTATATACTCTAAAATAAAAAATTCTTAGATGAAGAATAATTTAATTTGACAAGTTATTGAATATAAAGTATAATATCAGTATTGTTTAAGTAGAAGTCCGCTTCTCACCTTACGACTTAAAGTTTTGAGGTTGTTTAAGAATTGATTTTGTATTCTTGCGGGTTTCTATGCCCGCTTTTTTATTGTAAATTTTTGCATGGAGGTGCTAGTATTAAAGAACTTCAAATTAATGAAGAGATTAGAGATAAGGAAGTTAGATTAGTTGATGACGAAGGTAATCAAGTTGGAGTCGTTCCTAGAAGTAGGGCTTTAGATATGGCTTTTGAAAAGAAACTTGACTTAGTCAATGTCTCGCCTAACTCTAAACCACCAGTATGCCGTATCATGGATTACGGAAAATATAAGTATGAAATGATAAAGAAAGAAAGAGACTCTAAAAAGAAACAACGTGTAATAAATATAAAAGAAGTTAGATTAACTCCAAATATTGAAAAACATGATTTAGAGACTAAAGTAAAGCATGCTAAAAAATTTCTATCAAATGGGGATAGAGTAAAAGTCGCAGTTCGATTCAGAGGAAGAGAAATGGGACATACTGAAATTGGAAAAGAAGTTTTAGACAGATTTGTTGAAATGGTTTCAGAAAGTGGAACTGTGGATAAAAAACCTAAATTGGAAGGTAGAAACATGATCATGTTTTTAGCTCCAAATAAAGAAGAAAATTAGGAGGATTATACTTATGGGAAAAATGAAAACTCATAGAGCATCAGCAAAGAGATTCAAGAGAACCGGCTCAGGAAAGATAAAAAGATACACAGCATACAAAGGGCATTTAACTGGAAAGAAAACAGCTAAAAGAGTTAGAAGTCTTAGAAAATCACAAACAGTTAGCAAAGGTGATCAAAGAAGAATTGATCACATGATTCCATAGGAGGTAAATATAGATGGCTAGAATTAAGAGAGCGGTTAACGCTAAAAAAAAGCATAAAAAGATTTTAAAACAAGCTAAAGGATATTTCGGAGCAAAATCAAAGTTATTCAGACCTGCTAATCAAGCAGTTATGAAATCACTTAACTATGCGTTTGCTGGTAGAAAGCAAAGAAAAAGAGATTTCAGAAAATTATGGATTGCTAGAATAAATGCTGCTGCAAGATTAAATGGAATGAGCTATTCTAAATTTATTTCAGGACTTAAGAATGCAAATATAGAAGTAAACAGAAAAATGCTATCAGAAATGGCGATTAATGATCCAAATGGCTTTGCAGAACTTGTAAAAGTTGCAAAAGGTGAATAATTAAAGAAAAGCGTGTCTTGAAGTGAATATTTTAAATTCAAAGTTCCATTCTTTAATGTATAGGTTATTTCATAATCCACCAATGATTATAGGATTAAGTTTCTTATTTGTAATATTATTTGGTGCAGTGCTTTTAAACATGCCTGAGGCAAGTATATCGGGAGAGCGAATTGGATTTGTAAATGCTCTTTTTACAGCCAGCTCAGCAACTTGTGTAACAGGACTTATTGTTGTTAACACAGCATCGTATTTTTCAGTTATGGGTAAGGTTGTAATATTAGTCCTAATACAAATTGGTGGAATGGGTACAATGGTGTTATTTTCACTAATAGCAATGTTATTTAATTTTAAAATTGGCTTGAAAGAGAGAATTTTAATTAAAGAGCAGTTGAATCAAGATACATTAACAGGACTAGTAAAACTTACTAAATCTGTAATAAAGATAAGTTTATTTATAGAATTAGTTGGAGCTATTGTTTTATCCATAAGATTTATACCTATTTATGGTATGGAAAAAGGCATTGCCTTTTCCGTATTTCATTCAATATCTGCTTTTTGTAATGCTGGATTTGATATAATAGGTAGTTCTCTTATGAGTTATCCAACCGATTTGATATTAAATCTTACCATATCAATCTTAATTATATTAGGAGGGTTAGGATTTACAGTTTTTAGAGATATATTAAGAAAAAAGAGTATTAAACATACTAGTCTTCATACAAAAATGGTTTTGATTGTAACCTCAATACTTTTGGTAATAGGTACAATATTGTTTTATTTAATTGAAAATAAAGGTACATTAGCCAATTATGTTGGAACTGAAAAATGGCTTATATCGTTTTTTCAATCGACAATATCTAGAACGGCTGGTTTTAACTCTGTAGATATGGCTTCAGTTCACTATTCTACAGCAGTTATATTAATGATTTTGATGTTTATAGGAGGTTCACCAGCTTCTACAGCAGGTGGATTAAAAACAACGACTTTTGGAGTTATTTTAGCTACTACAATATCTGTTTGTAAGGGAGAAAGAGATGTAGTTTTCTTAAAGAGAACTATACCAAGAGATACAGTCTCAAAAGCAATAGCAATAACTGTAATTTATTTAGGAGCAGTAATAATAACTACGCTACTAATAACAATAGTAGAAATAGATAAATTTAATTTATTAGATGTACTATTTGAGAGCATTTCGGCTTTTGCAACAGTTGGCATTTCAAGGGGTATAACTCCAGAACTATCTACGGCATCAAAAATTATTATTACAGTTTCAATGTATTTAGGTAGAGTAGGTCCTGCAACTTTAGCTGTTGCAATTATGAAAAGTAGAAAAACTATACTTTATAAATATGCAGAAGGTGATATAGTTGTTGGCTAGGAGGATTTATGAAATCATATGTAATTTTTGGTTTAGGTAGATTTGGATCTACGGTAGCAATAACTCTTTCTGAGTTAGGATATGATGTTTTGGCTGTAGATTCAAATTTTGACAGAGTACAATCTGTTGCAGATAAAGTTACCACAGCTATGCAAGTAGATATGATGGATGAAAATGCAACTGAAAATTTGGGATTAAAAAATTTTGATGGAGCTGTTATTGCAATAGGTGAAAATTTTGAAGCGGCAATAATGTCATCAATTGTAGCTCAAGAGGCTGGAATACCTTTGATAATAGCTAAAGCTAATACTGTAAGACAAGGCACAATTTTACTAAAGGTTGGGGTAGATGAAGTTGTTTATCCTGAAAAAGACATGGGGTCTAGAGTTGCATATAATTTAACCTCAAAAAATTTGCTTGATTATATACAAATTTCACAAGAATTATCAATAGCTGAAATTAGAGCACTGCCATCGTGGTGGGATAAAACTATTGAAGATTTGGAGATTAGAAATAAATTCAAAATTACAATATTGGGAATTGAAAAAAATGGTGAAGTTGAAGTAAACCCAGCACCAGATACAGTTCTTAAAAATGATGATATTTTAATCATTGTGGGTAAAGATGAAGATATAAAGATGGTTGAGAAAAAGTCTTAGCTTGAAACTAAGTGTATAATTAAAGTAGTTTCCTAAATAAGGAGGTAAATTTCATGATAACTATAGAAAAAGTAGACTATGTAATGAATGTTACTGGAGCTGAGTATCAAGTAGTTAAAAATGCTTTACTTGATTCAGATGGAGATGTTGAAAAAGCAGTTGAAATCATAAGAGCTTCTGTAAGTAATTACAAATATAATGAAAAAGAAAAAGATGAATTCTTTAAATTTGAGGATATTAAATTTGAAGACATTAAAAGAGCTATAAAAGATATTTGGAACACTACAAATGCAACAAAAATTTTAGTTGAAAAAGATGGCGAAACAGTGATTAATATTTCTCTTACTGCAGCATCATTAGGAGCAATTTTAGCTCCAATTGCTACATTTATAGGGATGGGCTCAGGACTTATAGCTGATTATGATTTTAAAATTGTTACAGCTGATAAGGAAGAGATTAATATTAAAGAATATATATTAAATATGAAAAATAAGTAAGGAGAAGTAAAAATGCAAAAAGACATTCAACCGGAATACAAAGAAGTGACAGTTACTTGTGCTTGTGGAAACACATTCAAAACAGGTTCTGTAAAAGAAGATTTAAAAGTTGAAATTTGTTCTGCATGTCACCCATTCTTCACAGGTAAGCAAAAAACTGCTGAACACGGTGGACGTATAGAAAAATTCAACAAAAAATATAGACAAAAATAAAAAATGGTTAGCAAAAGCTAACCATTTTTTATAAATAGGAGATAAATATGAACACTAAAACAGCATTTAAGACAACCATAGGTGGGCAGGCTCTTATAGAGGGAGTTATGATGAGAGGTCCGTCTAAAATAGCTGTAGCAGTTAGAAAACCTACGGGAGATATAGAACTTAAAGTAGAAAAGGCTAAAGATCTCTCAGAAAAATATAAAATATTAAAATTACCTATCTTAAGAGGCGCTTATAAATTGATAGATGCAATGATAGTAGGTGTTAACGCCTTAATGTTTTCTGCATCTTTTTGGGATGAAGAAGAAAATAATAAGAATAATAATTTAGAGGTATTTACAACAGTTGCAGTTTCTATGTTATTAGCTGTGGGGATATTTATGGTGATTCCATCAGTAGCGGCTGGATTTCTAAAAGATTTTTTTAAGTCTTCAATTGCTTTAAATCTATTTGAAGGAATATTGAGATTACTCATATTTTTTATTTATATTAAATATATTTCCAAATTAGATGATATAAAAAGGGTATTTGAATATCATGGAAGTGAGCATAAATCAATTCATTGTTATGAATCTGGAGAAGAACTTACTGTAGAAAATGTTAAAAAATATCCCATAGAACATCCAAGATGTGGAACCAGTTTTTTATTTATGGTTATGATTATAAGCATAATAGTTTTGTCTTTCTTTGGATGGCCTAATCCTATTGTGAGAATATTGACAAGAATTTTAGCGATGCCACTTATAGCTGGTATAGCATATGAGGTTAATAGATACATAGGGAAAAGTGATTCTGGAATTTGCAAAATAATAAGGATACCTGGGTTAAAGATTCAACAAATAGCAACAGTTAGAGAACCTTCAGAGGATATGATAGAAGTTGCTGTAACTAGTTTAAAAGCAGTTCTTCCAACAGATGGAGAAAGTGATTTATGGAAATAAGTGAAATTTTTAAATTAGGAAAAGAATATTATCTAGATAGTCAATATGCTGATGTAAATAGAGAAATAAAAATGATTATTTCTGAAGTGTTAAACCTTGAAGAATCATACATTACTGTACATGATGATATTGAAGTAAACTCAGACGATGAAAAAAAGATTTTTGAAATTTTAAATAGAAGAAAAAATGGAGAACCTCTACAGTATATATTAGGACATCAGTTTTTCTATAAACATGATTTTGTAGTTGATAAAAATGTTTTAATTCCAAGATACGATACTGAAATTAGTGTTGAAACAATTTTAAAAGCTATAAAGAAAAATGATAGAGTCTTAGAAATTGGATGTGGAACAGGTTGTGTTTCTATAAGTATAGCTTTGGAACGTAATTATGTTAAAATAGATAGTATAGATATTTCTGACTATGCAATTGAAAATACTTTAAAAAATGTACGAAAATATAATTGTGAAAATATAAAAGTGTTTAAAAGTGATATTTATCAAAATGTAACTGATAAATATGATATTATTTATTCTAATCCTCCATATATACCAACAAGGGAAATAGAAAAATTACAAATAGAAGTTCAACGTGAACCTATATTGGCATTAGATGGTGGTTGCGATGGATTAAGTATTTATAGAAGAATAATTAAAGATTTGGATAAATACTTAACAAAACAAGGTTTTTTAATTTTAGAGATTGGTTATGAGCAAGCAAAGGACATTACAAATTTATTAGGAGATTATAATACACTGGTTTTAAAAGATTTGTCCGGACATGATAGAGTTGTAATAGCTACAAAGGGAGATATAGATGTACGAAAATTTAGAAGCTTTTGAGGAAAAATTTAAAAGTTTAGAGCAAGATTTAATGGATGTTAACATAATAAGTGATTCTAAAAAGTATCAAAAAACAGCCATTGAACATGCAGAAATTGAACCAATTGTAAATAAATATAGAGAATATAAAACTCTAGTTAAAACTATAAAAGACAATAAAGATATGTTACGTGATAACATAGAAGATGAACTTAGAGATTTAGTAAAAGAAGAGTTAAAAGATGCAGAAGATAAGCTTGAGGGAGTTGAAGAAGAACTTCGTATATTATTGATACCAAAGGACCCTAATGATAACAAAAATGTAATCATGGAAATTAGGGCCGGAGCAGGAGGTGATGAAGCAGCTTTATTTGCAGGAGTACTCTATAGACAATATGTCAGATATGCAGAAAGACAAGGTTGGAAAACAGATATCATGAATACTAATGAAATAGGTATTGGTGGATATAAAGAAGTTGTCTTTATGATAATAGGTAAGGGAGCATATTCAAGGTTAAAATATGAATCAGGAGTTCATAGGGTTCAAAGAGTTCCTGAAACAGAATCATCCGGAAGAATTCACACTTCTACAGCTACTGTTGCGGTACTTCCAGAAGTTGAGGATGTAGAAGTTGAAATAGATCCAACAGAAATAAAATTTGATGTGTTTAGAGCTTCAGGTAATGGAGGACAATGTGTAAACACTACAGACTCTGCAGTTAGACTTACTCATATTCCAACGGGTTTAGTAATCAGTTGTCAAGATGAAAAGAGTCAGTTAAAGAATAAAGAAAAAGCACTAAAGGTTTTAAAAACAAAATTATATGATTTAAAAATGAGAGAACAACAAGGTGAATTGTCAGATCAAAGAAGTGCTCAAATAGGAACAGGTGATAGATCCGAAAGAATCAGAACATATAATTATCCTCAAGGTAGAGTAACAGACCATAGAATTTCTTTAACATTGCATAAGATAGACCAGATAGTAGATGGTGATATTGACGAGATAATAGATGCTTTAACAAGTGCCGAACAAGCTGCAAATATAAATAAAGCATAATTTAGCTCAATATAGCAATCTATATAAACATATTTTAATTTAAAAAGATGTTTTATAATTAAGACATCTTTTTTCTATAGATAGAAAATTTTAAATAAACTCTAAGTTATAATAAAAATGTAGAATTTTAGACTATTTGAATATATAATAAATGTGTATGAATGAACAACTGTAAATAGGAGGTAAAATTATGAATCATATGACAAGTGATAATTTAAGATCAGCTTTTGGTGGAGAAAGCCAAGCCCACATGAGATATAGAATCTGGGGTAACTTAGCTAAAAAAGAGGGTTTTGAAAACATAGCTAGACTTTTTGAAGCTACTTCTGATGCTGAACAAGTACATGCTACATTGCATTTCAATGCTCTTAGAGATGTAGCTGGAGATTTTCCTGTAACTTCTATGGCTGGATTTGGAATTGGTACACTTAAAGAAAACCTTGAAGGGGCTAAAGGTGGAGAAGTATTTGAATATACTCAAATGTATCCAGCGTATATAGCTGTTGCTGAAATGCAAGAAGAAAAAGAAGCAGTTAAAGCAATGAGATTCGCAATTGAAGCTGAAAAAATACACGCAGAAAGATATCAAACAGCAATTGAAGCTGTTGAAGTTGGAAAAGATCTTGATGTAGAAAAAGTATTACTTTGCCCAGTTTGTGGATACATCGGATTTGAAAATGTAGAAAAGTGCCCTCTTTGTGGAGCAAAAGGTTCTATTTTCGTAGAATATTAATTAATATTAACTAAGGGTTTGAGTATAGAAGTTCTACACTCTTTTTTAAAAGCTCTAAAATATCTGTTGGGGAGTAAATCTCTAACAGATATTTTTGTCTTGAATTTATAATCTAAGTGCAACAAAAAATGATTCATAGTTATCTGATAAAATAGTATTTGAAAACAGAAATAAAAAATCAGGAGAAACTATGAATCACTATAATCATTTTACACTAAAAGAACGAGAAATTATAAAACATTATTTGGATATTGGAAAAAATCAGTCTGAAATAGCGGTACTATTACGACGAAATAAATCTTCAATTTCTAGAGAGCTAAAAAGAAATAGTTTTAATGGAGAATATTTTCCTTGTGATGCCCATTCTCTTTATCACCATAGAAAACATAGCTGCAAGCCTAAGAAAAAGTTAGATAATCCTGTTCTATTAACATGCGTGAAAAATCTTTTTCTAAACCATCAGTGGTCTCCTAAACAAATTTCTGCACGATTAAAAATGGAAGGTTTTTCATACACAATCAGCTATAACACAATTTATAGAGGAATCTATAATGGTTTATTTGATGAATCGGGACAAATAGAGGAGCTATACGTAAACTTAGGCACAGAGGAAAAAGTCGCCATACAAAAAATTATGAAGAGAGAAGAGGTAAAATTGTCATTAGTAATTTAATTACATATAGACCTCAGATAACTAATAACAGAGGACGTCTAAGAGATTGGGAAGCTGATACTGTATTAGGACAAGTAGGAAAAGCATGTTTAGTTACCCTAACAGATAGAAAAAGTAGATACTTGCTTTGCAAGAAGATTTCAGAGAAAAAATCTACAGAAGTGAAGAATGCGATGATTGAACTACTAAAAGATCACTCCGTAGAAAATATAACTCCAGATAGAGGAAAAGAGTTTTCAAAACATCTACAGATTAATAAAGAACTACATTTGGTCAAATTTTATTTCCCCTTTCCACATCATCCTTGGCAAAGAGGAACTAATGTAAACACCAATGGTTTATTAAGAGAATATTTTCCTAAAATAAAAGATATCGATCAAACAGATGAGTACGTTGAATCTAAGGTGCAATAAATTAACTTACTACCTCGCAAATGCTTGAATTGGAAAACTCTTTATGAAGTATATCATTCAACAGAGTTGCACTTGATTTGACAATTTAAGCAAGAAATAAATGAAAATCAAATAAAAATGCTTTGTTCATTAAAGTTTTTAGAAAATAATGAAAATATAATATTTCTTGGAAATAGCGGAGTTGGAAAAACTCATTTAGCAACATCGATAGGAATAGAAAGTGCTAAAAAACGAATAAGCACATATTTCATTAAATGTCATAATTTAATAGAAAACTTAAAAAGAGCAAAGGTAGAAAATAAGTTAGAACAACGAATAAAACATTACATAGGATATAAATTATTAATAATTGACTAAATGGGCTATTTACCACTAAATGATGGCGATGAAAGATTGATATTTCAACTTATTGATAAAAGATACGAAAAGAAAAGTACAATAATAACTACAAATTTAAACTTCAATGAATGGTCAAAGTTATTTTATGATGAAAAAGTAGCTGCAGCAATTATAGATAGACTGTTACACCACGCAACAGTCTATCTATTACTGGAAATTCATACAGACTTAAAGAGTATATAAAGGAGGAATAAGTGTACATTCTTATATAATCAAATTTGTACATTTTTATGTTGACATTAACAAATCCAAAAAGCGACTCGTCATACTACCTTTTCATTATATAAAAAAATAGTGCAAGTAAGAGTTTACTATTTCTTACACTATTTATGGTACTAAAGAGAGACTCGAAATTAACGAGCATCCCTAATGTTTGACATAGAGCCTTTTTAAATTGAGGTACTAATTTATTTTCCTTAAATTATTTTATTTAAATTTAATATACTACATATAAAAACTTATATATAATATAGCTTTATATTAGTATAATTTGCCTTGACTTTAATATGTGAAATTGTTACTATAATACCGAAAGAATAATTGAAAAGCGATAAAGCTTAGGAGGTCACATATGTATAATTCAAAGATCAAAAGTGAGCAGACAGATGGCTTATTTGAAGCAATTTTAACTTTAGAAACGCCTGAAGAATGTTATAGATTTTTTGAGGACATTTGTACTGTTAAAGAGGTTCAAGCAATAGCACAAAGACTACAAGTAGTAAAACTATTGATAAAAAATAAAACATATCATGAGATAGAATCTGAAACAGGAGCAAGTACAGCAACAATTTCAAGAATTAATAGAAGCTTAAATTATGGATCTGATGGCTACAAAGTAGTTCTTGAAAAACTAAATTTTTTAGATAAAGAAGATTAATTTAAAAACAAAATTAAAACACCTCTTTTTAGGGGTGTTTTAATCTATTTTTATGATAATTGTTTTAAAATTAGTATAAGTTACAAGACCTGGTATTTTTGAAGGGTGTCTTTTTACATATTTTTTTAGAGTATAATCTACAGGAATATTATTAGATGATTTTAATGATGAATTAGTAGCTGCCAGTTTAGCTGCTTGAAGTATTGATGATTCAGGAAAATCACCAGAATTATTTCTTAAAATAACATGTGAACCAGGTGCATTTTGAACATGGAACCATATATCATTTTGTCCTGCGAATTTTAAAGTTAAATATTCATTTTGTTTATTGTTTTTACCACAGTAAATAGTATCTCCATTTTCATTGGTTAGTTGTGAGATTTTTAATTTACCTTTTTTATTTTTTGAATTACGTTTTTTTAAATAGTTCATTTCATATAGTTCTTCACGAATTTCATCTATATCATCAGAAGATTCACTAAGTTCCAAACTAAATAAAACAGATTTTAGATATTCAATTGAAGATTCAGTTCGTTCAATTTCATCTTTAAGTTTTAAATTTGCATTTTTAAGTTTTGCAAATTTTTTATAATACTTATTTGCATTTGCTTGTGGAGAAATTTTATTGTCCATAGAAATTGTTATAGGTTTCATTTCATCATAAAAGTTTTCAATTTCTATAGATTTTACACCGGGTTCTATTCGATAAAGATTAGATGATATTAAATCTGCATATATTTTATATTTATCTCTATCTTTTGATTGTTCAAATTCTTTTAATTGTTTTTGTAATTTGTTAGTTTCTCTATTTATTAAGTTTTTGATTTTCTTTTTGAGTTCACTAGACTTATCAGATACTATTTGATTTTTTAATTTTTCTAAATAAAATGTATCGATAAGGTTTGATGTATTTTCAAATTTTATTTTTTGTTCTTTTGTATACATTCGTAAATCAATTACAGAAAAATCAATTATTTGGTCTAAATCCTTAACTAAGGTTGGAGTGAATTCAATGTTTTTTACACAATTCATTATCTCATAAAAACTTTCTTTTAGTACTTGTATATCTGTATCTGAAAGACTGTTTAAAGGTCTGTCTTCATCAAGATTAGCTCTGTAACATATCTCTCTTATTACTATAGGGCTAAGTCCCATAAATGTTTTTATAAAGCTGTTTTTAATTGTAAGATTATTTATTTCGATGTTATCAAATGAATTTTCTTTTAAAGGATTTAGTCTATTTGAAATTAAGTCGGTGTTATAAGTTAAACCTGGCAATATTTCTCTAACAGAAGACATATTGTGATTTACACGTCTAATAGAATCTATAATTCTATTTGTTTCCGTTTCTATAAGTATAATGTTTGAGTACTTTCCCATAATCTCAATTATTAAACTCTTTTTAATTTCAAATGCTAAGTCATCTCTACTTAGCACATCTATTTTTAAAATCCTATCCATCTCATATTGTTTGAAGTCTAAAATTTTAAAGCCTTCAAGATGCTTTCTTAAGAGCATACAAAAGTTAGGCGGAGTTTTAGGATTTTCAAACTCCTCATCGGTAAAATGAATTCTAGGAGCTTGACTAGATACATCTAAAAGTAATTTCTTTTTTTCGCCATTAACTTTCATTTGAAAAATTATTGAGTCTTTTGTTGGTTGATATATTTTTTCTATTTTTGTATTTAAACAGTTGTCTTTTAATTCTTTAGTGATTGCTTTCAAAACAATTCCATCGTAAGCCATATTTCACCTCAAAGTAAATTATACCATATATATAACTATGTAATTTGTTATAATAAAATTATAAATAATTATTTTAACAAAACTATTTATGAGTTGATGGAGGATATTATGATTAGAAGATTTAAAGTTGAAGATGCTAAAGAAGGCTCAGCGCTGATAAAAAGAACTTTATATGAAGTCAATTCTAAGGATTATGAAGATAGATTTTTAGAAGACAGTTCTATACAACTTTCAGAAAATGATTTGATAGAAAGAGCTGAAAAAAATAATTATTACATATGTGAAGAAAATGAAAAGATAGTTGGGATAGGTGGCATAGGTTCATATTGTGGTAAAGAAGATGAGGCTTATATAATGAGTGTTTTTGTTTTACCTGAATATATTGGAAAGGGTATTGGTAGAAACATAGTTGAGACTTTAGAAAAAGATGAATACGCATTAAGGGGCAATAGAATAGAAGTGGCATCATCCATTACAGCCGTTGGATTTTATAAAGAGATGGGATATCGATTTAAAAACAATGATAGTAGACTTAATGAAGTGGAACAAAACTACAGAATGGAAAAATTTTTAAAATAGTATATTTTTGATTTGAATTTGTTAAATTAATTTAACAAATTAATTATAAACTTTTCAAGTATAGTAAAATCCTTATATAAAGGGAGAAAAATAGATAAAATTAATAAAATAAAATAATTATTATATACTATTTATAATGGTACTATGATAAAATAATGGTAAAGGAATTCAAAAGCATAGCTGAATAAAGATATAATGTATATATCTTGAAAAGGTTTTCTTTATTAATTACATAACACATAAAAATTATGGTAAAATAATGTTAATATCAAATGGAATCGAATTTATATTTTGAAATTATTTATCCAAGACAAGTTAAATAGCTTGTTAAAAATTAGTAGTTTATAGATTTACTTTAAATCTAAATATATATTTTTAAGGAGACTTAGAAGGTGAGTAGAGAGAAAGCGATACACGTTTACAGTGAAATTGGAAAATTAAAAACTGTACTGCTACATAGACCTGGAAAAGAAATCGAAAATTTAACTCCAGATTTATTAGACAGACTTTTATTTGATGATATTCCATTTTTAGAAGTAGCAGTGCAAGAACATGATGCTTTTGCAAATATTTTAAGAGAGAATGGAGTAGAAGTTCTTTATTTGGAAGAATTAGTAGCGGAAGCTATTACTTCAGAAGAAATCAAGAATGAATTTGTGGATGAATTTATTTCTGAAGCTAACATCGAAGGCAAGACTAAGAAGAAGCTTGTAAAAGACTTGTTGATGAGTTTTGAAAGTAACTTTGAAATGGTTCTTAAGATGATGGAAGGTATAAAAAAGGACGAACTACCTGATTTTAAGAAATTGGGCTTAACTGATATGGTTGACTCTGAATATCCATTTATAGTTGACTCAATGCCTAACTTATATTTCACAAGGGACCCAGCGGCAAATATAGGATATGGAGTTTCTTTAAATAAGATGAGAAACTTAACTAGACAACGGGAAACGATATTTGCAAAATATATTTTAAAATATCACCCAAGATTTAAAGATGCTGATTTGGAATTGTGGTATGATAGAACGGATTCAACTGCTATTGAAGGCGGAGATGAATTAGTTTTATCAAAAGAAGTTTTGGCAGTGGGGATTTCCGAAAGAACAGATGCAGCTTCTATAGAAAAATTAGCTGAAAGAATTTTTGAAAAGAATGAATCTTTCAAAAAGATTTTAGCTCTTTACATTCCAAACAAGAGAGCTTTTATGCATCTTGATACTGTATTTACAATGGTTGATTACGATAAGTTTACTATACATCCTGAAATTGAAGGACCACTATCTGTATATTCTTTAACTAAAGGAGAAGATGGCAGAATCAATATAGAAAAAGAGAATAAAGAGCTTGATAAAGTCTTGGCAGAAGCTTTAGGTCTTGAAAGTGTAACTTTAATTCGTTGTGGTGGAGATGATCCAATAGCGGGAGCTAGAGAACAATGGAATGATGGAGCTAATACTTTGGCAATCGCTCCAGGAGAAGTTGTAGTATATTCAAGAAATAAGGTTACTAATAAGCTTTTAGAAGAATACGGAATAAAACTTCATATTATGCCTTCAAGTGAACTTTCAAGAGGTAGAGGTGGCCCAAGATGTATGTCCATGCCTCTATGGAGAGAAGACATTTAAATATAAGTTACTAAAAAAGGGAGGGTATTTATATGGAAAATGTTAAAAAAGAAAAAATGACCACTGGAAGGATTATGAAATTCTTAATTCCTTCAATCATAGGTGTTCTACTTTTAATGGTGCCATTTAAAAAAGATGGTGCCTCAACAATAATGGTATCTGTAATATCTAAGGGTATCAACAAGGGAATAGAATCAGTAGTTCCTATTTATGTATTAGTTTTAATATGTATCGTTATATCATGTGCTTTAGCAATTATTTACAAATTAGCCAAACCGGCTTGGATTGAAAATAATGAATTATTAAAAGAAATATCTGACATTTCAAACTTCTGGCTTTTTGCTAGATTAGTGGGACTTTGCATTGGATTTATGACAGCTTTTGAAGTTGGTCCTGAAATAATTTATAGCGGAGATACAGGTGGGCTTATATTATATGACCTTATATGTGGTCTATTTACTATTTTCTTAGTAGCTGGATTTATATTACCGTTCTTAACAGAATTTGGTTTGTTAGAATTTTTAGGAGTATTCTTAACAACATTTATGAGACCGGTGTTTAATTTGCCAGGTCGTTCAGCAATAGACTGTGTTGCTTCTTGGATAGGAGATGGAACAATAGGGGTTGCTCTAACTAACAAACAATATGAAGATGGTTATTATACTGCAAGGGAAGCGGCTGTTATCGCAACTACTTTCTCAGCTGTATCCATAACATTCTGCTTAGTAGTTCTTGAAAATGTATCTATGACAGATTACTTTGGACAATTTTATTTTATAGTTGCACTTTCTGGTGTAATAGCAGCTTTGATTTTACCAAGGATTTATCCTCTATCATCTAAGAAAGATGAGTATAACAATGGAGTTAGAAAAGCTATACCGGAAGCAATACCTGCAGGATTTACAAAATCAGAATGGGGACTTCAACTTGCAGTTAAAAAAGCTGAAGAAAATGTTGGAGTTGGACAATACTTAAAGAGTGGAGCTAGAACAGTTTTAGGATTATGGTTAGGTGTTATACCAATTATTATGGCAGCAGGTACTTTAGCATTAGTAGTATCAGTTGCAACACCATTCTTCGATATAATGGGTAAACCATTCTTACCAATACTTAAATTACTTCAAGTTCCTGAAGCTGAAGCAGCAAGTGGAACTATGGTAGTTGGATTTGCTGACATGGTTGTTCCATCTATATTGGCAGCTGAAATAGCTAACCCAATGACAAAATTTATAGTTGCAGCAGTTTCTGTAACTCAACTTATATATATGTCTGAAACAGGTGCGGTTATTCTTGGAACTAATTTGCCAGTAACTTTGCTTGATTTATTCATATTATTCCTTGAAAGAACATTAATAACACTTCCGATAATTGTGTTATTCGCACACATGATATTTTAGATTAAAAACTATAGAAAATAGCTTGAGAGAAATCTTGAGCTATTTTTATTTGTAGTATTTTTAAAAGGAATCTAATCAGTTACTTTTTTACATTGGATTAAATAATATTATTAACCAAATTATCAAATTGGAATGGCTTTATAATCAAGACATAAGTTCAAAAATAATTAATATTTGCATAGATTTGTTATAATAAATTTAAGATTTTTGTAAGAGTTTTAAAGTAATATCTTAATAAATGTGATGTAATATATATATGGAGGTTGGATATGAAGTATAAGATATTGGTAGCAGAAGACGATAACGCCATAAGAGATTCTATAGGAATATATTTGAGAAATGCAAATTATGATGTTATTGAAGCCAAAGATGGTGAAGAAGCGATACATAAGTTTAAGTCTGAAAAGATAGACTTAATTATTATGGATCTTATGATGCCTAATTTAAGTGGAGAGGAAGCTATTTTAGAGTTAAGAGAAATTACTTACGTTCCGATAATTATTTTGTCTGCTAAAGGTGAAGACTATGACAAGATAATAGGGTTGAATATAGGCGCTGATGATTATATAACTAAACCTTTTAATCCTTTAGAACTTATGGCAAGAGTTAGTTCCAACATAAGAAGATTTTATGAGTATCAACCCAATAAGAATTCCGATATTTTAGAGTATGGAGATATAAAACTTGTAATACCTGAAAAATCGGTTTATGTGAGAGATGAAAAGGCACATCTCACATCAATTGAATATCAAATTTTAGAATTATTGATGAAAAATCCTAATAGAGTTTTTTCAGTTGATGAAATTTATGAAAAAGTTTGGGATGAGCCAGCATTTGATGTTAAAACTGTAACGGTACACATACGTAGAATACGTGAAAAAATTGAAATTGATCCTAAAAAGCCTATTTACTTAAAGGTTGCTTGGGGATTAGGATATAAGTTCGTTACAAAATAGGAGGAGTTATGAAAGATGTTGATATAAGATATTCTACAAAAGGATTATTAATAGCATTTTTGGTAATATCAATTGTAGGAGTGTTACTTGGGATTTATGGCTCTAAAAATAATTTATTTAATTCATATAAATCCAATAGAGAATCATATTATGACTATTATAATCAAGTGGATAATTCTCTATATAAAGATGGTGCTGGAAATTCAAATTTTAAATATATAGATAATATTTATGGAGATCAATTTATTAAATTTTATGTCAGAAGTTATAAAATTGCCAACTATCCTTTTACAGAAGAATTTAAAAGGCATTCTAATAAAGTTATTTTAGATTTAAATGAGTATGATGGGGGGTTTGAACAATACAGTAGCTATGGTGCAGCAATAGATGCTGCTAAAGCAAGAGGAATAAACGATCCTAAGATAAATATTAATGTAACTGAAGAACCATTATACAGAACGTATTATTTGACTAATGATAATAGTGTCGATGAGTTTGATCCACAATATATAGCTGATAGTAAATTAAGTGAAAGCCCAAATAACATTATATTAAGTGGTGTATGGGAAGATGGAGTTCTTAAATTTACAAAAGATATAGACCAAGTAAAAAATGAGAATAGAAAGTATGCAACAAATTTAAAACAAGCTATTAGAGAGGTTTATGCATCAATAAAGAATAGTGGGATACAAAAATTAAATTTTACGTATTTAATTGATACAAACTCAATGGCTTTTAAACAGTATGAGTCATCAATGAATTATGAAGAAAATTTATTGCCAAATTCTGCGCTAGGAGTTGTAACTGGAGCAGTTTTAATATTACTATTAGGTTTATTTTCTAACTTTGAAAAAATGGAAGAAAGTAATTTTTATAAAAGCATTTTAAAAGTACCTTTTGAAATAGTTGTATTTGGAGCAATACCTCTTTGGTTTATGTGTGCAATGATGGCAGCTGATTTTTTTAGTATAAATACTGATTTAATTAAGAGTCTGTTATCTCCATTTTATTTATTACAGATATTAGCTATAAGCACTATAGGTGTTGCAGAATTGTACTTGTTATATTGTTTAAAAGATGTATTTTATAATGGGTTTTCATCTAAAGTTGTAAATAATTCAATTGTGTCTAAAGTATTTAACTTTTTTGGTCAGAAATCAATTGGATTATTTATGAAATCAAAGAATGTATCTACGGAATATTTAAAAGACTTTGATCCGGGAAAGAGAAGAAACTTAATGCTATTTTTTTTAGCTTTATTAATTCTTGGTGTAGTTGCATCCAATATAGTTGTGGTATCTTCTTTACAACTAATCGTGTTATTAATTTGGGTTTGCTTAATAGGTGTTATATTTGTAAGAGTTCAAAAATATATTACTGAACTTGAGGATATAGAAAAAACAGCAAAAATAATATCTGAAGGACATTACGACATAAAAATAGAGGAAAACAACTCGCATTTTAAAGGATTAGCACATAATTTGAATGCGATAACTTTGAATTTAGATGGTGCTATATCTAATGCTATTAAATCAGAAAAAATGAAAACTGACTTAATAGCAAATGTATCACATGATTTAAAAACACCATTGACTTCAATTATAAATTATTCAGAATTAGTAGTTGAAGAAGAAAATGTAGAAAATATTAAGAAATATGCTCAAGTTATAAATGAGAAGTCTTTAAAATTAAAGACACTAATAGAAGATCTTTTTGAAGCGGCAAAAGTTAGTAGTGAAAATATTGATTTAGAGATAGAAGAAATTGATTTTAAACAGCTGATAAAACAAATTATAGGGGAATGGGAAGATAAGCTTGAAGAAAAAAATATAACTATTGTAGAAGAATACACTCCAGAAAGAGTAATGTTAAACTTAGATGGAGTTAAAACCTCAAGAATTTTGGATAACTTATTTTCTAATATATATAAATATGCTTTGGAAGGGACTAGAGTTTATGTAAGATTATATAAGAATGAAAAAGTACAATTAATTATAAAAAATATTTCAAAATATCCTTTAAATATTTCAGAAGATGAATTAATGGAGAGGTTTACAAGAGGAGATGCTTCAAGGAATACCGAAGGTAGTGGATTAGGCCTATCTATAGCTAAGAGTTTAGTAAATGTTCAAAAAGGTACTTTTGAAATTGAAATTGACGGAGATTTATTCAAGTCTAAAATAGAATTTTAAACTTTTAAAAGAACTATTTAAATAGGGAAAAATTTTAGAATCCTATTTAAATAGTTTTTTATTTGAAAGATTTTAAATTATACATTATAATTGCTGTAGACAGTTCGTAACCATCCTGTCTTAAAATAAAACTAGGGATAGAAATAAATAAAAATTAGATTAATTTATTTTTTACCGAGGTGTGTTACGACACCTTTTTTTATTTGTTTCAAAGAGGAGAATTATGAGAGAAAGAGAAGAAATGAAAAATATAACGCTCTTAGGCAACCAAGGAACTAAAATGCCTGGAGATTATGCACCAGAAGTTTTGGAGGCATTTGACAACAAACATACAGACAATGACTACTTTGTAAAATTTAATTGTCCTGAGTTTACTTCATTATGCCCTATAACAGGACAACCTGATTTTGCAACTATCTATATATCATACGTTCCAAATGTGAAAATGGTTGAAAGTAAATCTTTAAAATTATATTTATTCAGCTTTAGAAATAGAGGAGATTTTCACGAAGATTGCATGAATATAATTATGAAAGACCTTATAAAATTAATGGATCCAAAGTATATAGAAGTATGGGGTAAATTTACACCAAGAGGTGGGATTTCAATAGATCCATACTGCAACTATGGAAAAGCTGGAACAAAATGGGAAGAGGTAGCTTGGAATAGACTTAGCAATCATGATTTATATCCTGAAAATATCGACAACAGGTAGGTGTAAATTATGAAAATGGTTTTATTTAGTGGAGGAGTAGACAGTTCAACTTGTCTTGCAATGGCTAAGGAAACAGGTGATTCTGTAATGACAGTGTCTTTTGATTATGGACAAAGACATAATGAACAAGAGCTTGAAGCTGCAAAAAAGGTAGCTAAGTATTATGATGTTGAACAGATAAATATTGACTTAAAAGATATTTTTAAACACGGTAATTCATCACTTACAGATTTGAGTTTAGAAGTCAGTGAAGGAGATTATGCAGAACAAGAAAATGCCAATACAGAGGTTGAGTTTAGAAATGGAATATTTATATCTGTGTTAGCTTCATTAGCAATGCAATATAAGGTGGATGAAATTTACTTTGGAGCACATAAAGATGACTCCGGAGTAATTTATCCTGATTGTAGTCCTGAGTTTGTAAAAGCTATGGGAGAGGCTATAAACGTTGGTTCAAGAGGCAAAGTAAGTTTACAAGTTCCATTTTTAAACAAGACTAAAACTGAACTTGTAGCTTATGGGAAAAGCATAGGAGTGCCATATCATTTGACTTATTCTTGTTATAATGGAACTAATCCTCCTTGTGGTAAATGCGGAACTTGTATAGATAGAGAAAAAGCATTTTTAGCAAATGGACTTGATAGGGAAGGACATTATGCAGAAGATTGATTCTTATAATAAAGATAAAAAAGCAGATTTATATAGGCTTATGTTATGGAGCTTATATGCAGTTGCAGTAATAATGAAAAATATTTTTGCAACTAAGAGATGGAGAATTGGAATTATACAAGCTCCTGCTGGCTATATTTTTGAACCTGTAACTTTTATAGCACAAGATGTAGAAACAGAAACTCGAGGCTATAGTAGTGCTAAAACAATGATATTTTGGGGGTTTTTATTAAATATAATTGTAGCTGCTTGCTCACAACTTGCAATTCTACTTCCAAATGTCAGTACAATTGAAATTCAAAATTCATTTGAAATTGTATTGGGTAATGTTCCGAGAATTTTGCTAGCTAGTTTAATAGCATATTTGATTGGTGGAGTATTAAATGTAAAGGTAATGTATTACTTGAAAATGAAAGGTGATAACAGTTTACTATATAGAGCAATAGTGTCTACGATATTAGGTCAATTTGTAGATAATATAATATTTAGTAACATAGCATTTTTAGGTATAATACCGATTAGTCAAATAATTTATATGTCAATTACTATGACAATAATTGAAACTGTTTATGAGATAGTATTTTATCCCGTAACAAAGTTTTTAATATTTAAAATTAAAGAAGCAGAAAGAAAGGACGCACTAATTTAGTACGTCCTAATTTTTTATTCTACTGTAACTGATTTAGCAAGGTTACGAGGTTTATCTACGTCATTTCCTTTTAAAACTGATGCATAATATGCAATTATTTGTAAAGGAACTATACTTATAAGTGGTGCAACCAAATCATCTATTTCAGGTATTTCTATTAGTTGATAAGTATGCTTTTTAAGTCCTTCATTGTAGAAACCTATTGCAAATACTTCAGCACCTCTTGCTGAAATTTCTTGTATATTAGAAACCATTTTATCAATTAAATTCCTTTGAGTAGCCAAAGCAAAAACTTTTGTACCTTCTTCAATAAGAGCTATAGTACCATGCTTTAACTCTCCAGCTGGAAATGATTCAGAGTGTATATAAGAAATTTCTTTAAGTTTTAAAGAACCTTCCTTTGAAGTAATATAGTCAACACCTCTACCTATAAAGTACACGGATTCAGCATCTATAATATGTTGAGAAACTGTCTTATAAATATCTGATTTTTTTAATAAATCTTTTATTATAGCTGGTGTCTTTTTAATTTCATTTATAGCATGTTCTAATTCTTCACTTGTAATTTTACCAACTTTAAGAGCCCAGTCAAGTGTGAACAAATATAGATTGACAACTTGAGAAGTATAAGCTTTAGTAGAAGCTACTGAAATTTCAGGCCCTGCATGGCAATAGAGAACTTTATCAGCCTCTCTAGCTATTGTAGAACCAACAACATTAGTTATAGCATAGACAGTAGCACCGCGTTTTTTAGCTAGTCTTATTGCATTTAAAGTATCAGCAGTTTCTCCAGACTGGCTAACAACGATAACTAGTGTTTTATCTGTTACAAAAGGGTCGCTATATGCAAACTCAGATGCTATTTCGTCTCTAACTTGTTTGCGTATCAATTTTTCAATTAAAAATTTTCCAACTTGTCCAGCGTGAAGTGCTGTACCACAAGATGTGATATATATATTTTCGAAACTTTCAAACTCTTCTTTTGTGAATGTATTTTCACCCAAATCAATTTTATTGTTTTTCAATAAACGGTCTAGAGTACTAGATAAAGTTTTTTCTTGCTCAAAAATTTCTTTAATCATATAGTGGTCGAAGCCTTCTTTAGAAGCAGCTTCAACATCCCAATCTATTTTTGAAATTGGTTTTTCAAGAATATCTAAATTTAAATTATATATAGTAGGAGCTTTTCCTATTTTTAAATGTACTACTTCCATATCATCTAAATAGACAACTTGTTGTGTGTGTTCTACTATTGAAGCAGCATCAGAAGCAACTATATTGCCTGTAGGAGTTACTCCAAGTAATAGTGGAGATTTATTCCTAGCAGCTACTAATTCACTTGGATTATCATTTGCTATTGCACAAATAGCATAAGAACCTTCAAGTTCCTTTAGAGTTCTTATTAGAGCATTTAATAAATTTCCCTCATAAAATTTATCAATTAAATGAGCAATTACTTCGGTATCAGTGTCAGATTTAAATATATATCCTTCATTTGTTAACTTTTCTTTTAATTCAACAAAGTTTTCAATTATTCCATTGTGAACAACTGAAATTGAACCTTCTTTATTCAAATGTGGATGGGCATTTGTTTCTGTTGGAATCCCATGAGTTGCCCAACGAGTGTGCCCTATACCAACTTTTCCATCAAATGGTGATTCTTCAACTGATTTAACTAAGTTTTCTAATTTTCCAGCTCTCTTTAAAGTCTTTATTTCTTCAATACCTATTACAGAAATACCAGCAGAGTCATATCCTCTGTATTCTAATTTTTCTAATCCATTTAAAATAATTTTTGTAGCGCTATTGTCGCCACAGTAACCTACGATTCCGCACATTAAATTTTTACCTCCAAATATATTTTAAGACTCACTTTGTTCTGTTTGTAATCAAAATTTCTTTTGATTTTTGTAGAACACTTAGGCTGTGATACCTTCGGAGCATCCGCCGAAATTTCGATAACTCCGTTCCTCGTCATCCCTGTGTGGATCTGGCGCTTAACTAATTTTTGTCTTTGAGAAATTATAACATATCTAAGAATGTATGTAAAATCTAAACAAATGTGATAGACTATTTTACAGAAGGTGAGTTTATGAAAAAGTTAAATTTTAAAATAGATAATATTGGAACTATAGATGGAGTTTTAAAAATAGAACAACTTTCCAAAATTTTACTAGAAGTTTCAAATTTAGAGTCCAATGTTGCTGATAAGTTTATGGAAGAGAATAATTTGATATGGATGATTTACAGCTGGACCTTTAAACTCAGTAGAAATATAAAAATTGGAGAAGATATAAAGGTTGCTACTTGGGTTTCAAATATATCAAAATTAAGAATTAGTAGAGAATTTGTGATTGAAATTGAAGGTAATGTAATTGGGGAATGTAGAGCTGAATTTTTAATTATAGAGCTTAAAAGCAGAAAGGCAATTGTTGCGCCAAAAGAACTTTTAAATTATTTTGAAATATATAAAAAAGAGCTTTTTAAATCTACTAGGATAAGTCGAAGTGATGTTAATAAACTAGTGTCTGTTAGTATATCTGGTTCAGATTTTGACCAAAATAAACATATAAATAATTCTGTTTATATAAGATGGATAGAAGAGGCTATATATTTAGAAATGAAAAGACATATAAAGTTTTTAGAAATAGTGTATTCAAAAGAAATAAATAGTAATATCAAAATTGATATAAATTGTAGTGAAACTAGGGATTATTTTGAAATATATGGCGATGATTTACACGCTAAGGGTAATATAATTTTATTTTAGTTGATTAATAGGGTTAAAAATGATATACTTAGTCAAGTAATACAACTTTATGAATTTGAAAATGATTGAATCTTTTAGAGTAAACCTCAAAGTCTATACATTTACAAATGATTAGAGTAACAAGGAGGTAAATTTTGAAAGGTACAGTAAAATGGTTTAACGGTGAAAAGGGATTTGGATTTATAACAGGAGAAGATGGAAAAGATGTATTCTGCCATTTCTCACAAATTCAAAAAGAAGGTTTCAAAACTTTAAATGAAGGTCAAGCGGTTGAGTTTGACGTAGTTGAAAGCGAAAAAGGACCTCAAGCTGAAAATATCGTAGAATTATAAATTATTGAGCAGCCTAGGCTGCTTTTTTTTATGAGGAGGAAAATTTATGGAAAAACATATAATTGCAAAAATTGATGGTGTAGAAATCACTACAGCTCATTATGAAAATTTTTTAAGACAATTAAATCCACAATTAAGAGACTATTATAATAAAAAAGGATTTTCAAAGGAAATCTTAGATGAATTAATTAGTCAACAACTTTTAGTAATAGATGCTAGAGAAAAGGGATATGATAAAAATGAAGATTTTATTGAAGTTTTAAAAGCTACAGAAGATTCATTGCTTATGACATATGCTCTTGGGAAAACTTTAGAAAATATTGAAGTAAGTGAAGATGAAATAAAGAAGTATTATGAAGAAAATAAAGAACACTTTAACCAAGGACCTACTGTTAGTGCTTCTCACATATTAGTAGAAACAGAAGAAGAGGCAAATAGTATTTTTAAAGAGGTAAATGTAGATAATTTTGCTGAGATAGCTAAAGAAAAATCAAGTTGTCCTTCAAGTGCCAATGGTGGAAACTTAGGTGAATTTTCACAGGGTCAAATGGTTCCTGAGTTTGATGAAAAAGTATTTTCAATGAATGTAGGAGAAATTTCTGAACCTGTCAAAACTCAATTTGGATATCATATTATTAAATTAGATGATAAACATGAAGAACTTGATTTTGATAAAATTAAGGGAAGTGTAGAATCGGAACTTAAAGGAAGAAAAGAACAAGAAACTTATGTGAATAAAATTAAAGAACTTTCAGTAAAACATAAAGTTGAAGTTATAAATATTCAAGAATCCTAAGGTAAAGCCTTGGGATTTTTTTTATTCTAATGTATACTTAGATAGGGTGATAATATGAAACTTCAACTTTTTGACTATATAGATAAGAGTGCAGAACTTTTAAATTATTATAGAAATATATTAGAAGAAATTTCGGAAAATATTGTAGACTATCTTTGGGATAGTTTGGATAATAGTGTAATTACTAATATAACATTTAGAACAAAATCAGAATCAAGTTTAAGAGAGAAAATTGTAAAAAATAATTATTTTTTACATACAGAAGACCCTGAACAGATGTTGATGAATATATCTGATTTAATAGGAGTTAGAATTGAGTGTAGATTTTTAAAAGAAGAAGGAAATCTATTTGAAAGTATTCAAGATATGTTTAAATATGATTTAGGAAATGGGTACTGTAAAGTTGATGAGAATTCATCTATTTCTTTAAAACTTTCAGATAAGCAGCCTCAAATACAAAAAAATGGTTTCGAAATATATAAGATAGATGGAATTTACGAATATGGGAAAAATAAATTTAATTTTGAATTACAAATTAAATCCATGGTTAATGTTTTTTGGGGCGAAATAGACCATAGAATATTATATAAAAATTATAATTATATGATGAGTGAAAATTTTATAAAAGAAATGATGGCTTCCATAAAAGATTCATTATATATGGTAGATAAACAATTACAAATTTTATTTGATCATGTACAAAGATTTGATGCAAGTGCAGTTTCATCTGCAAGCAATCAATTGAACTATCTACTTTCAAAGATTATACATGATGTGTTTAGCTCTAAAATACAAGATGAATTAGGGTTTGTATTCAACTTTAAAAAAACAACAGATATTATAGTTGAATATTTACAAGAGAAAGCTTCTAAAGAACGAGAACTTTCATACGGGGAAAGTTTTGTTCAATTAATTGATAAAATAAATAACATTTCAACTCTTGATATGAATTTACAGGAGCAAATTATATTCAATAGAAAACTTAGTTTTTCTGATGAATTCACAAATAATATAGGAACTGAAATAGAAAAGATAATACAGAAAGATTTTTATTGGAATTTATTGATAAAGATAATTCACAGGATAGAAGGTGGATCTTATGAGGAAAATTTAGAAGATTTTCTAAGTTATCTAAGGTACAAATATTCAATGTTATTTTTAAATATATCAGAAAATTTTGAATTGAGTTATGAAGAATCTGTAAATTTAGAAAAAACTTTGTTAAATATAATAGTTGAAAATTTTAAAGATGGATATTCTGCCTATGGAATTGTAAAAGAAAGTTTTGAAAAATTAGAAGATGAATTTAATATATTGAAAACTATTAATAAAGTTAGCTACGATTTGATACTAGAAGATTTTAAAAATAGGCTTATTCAGTGAGAAATTATTTAGTAAAATATCATTCATAAAAATATTTGGAACATTTATCTGTATTAGGATATAATAAAGTAAATAGGAGGACTATTTTGAATAAATTAGAAAATTATAATCCAAAGAGAGTTTTTTATTACTTTGAAGAAATTACTAAAATCCCTAGAGCTTCATTTAATGAAGATAAGATAGCTACATGGTTAGTGGATTTTGCAAAAGAGCATAGGTTAGATTATACAAGAGATTCCCACGATAATGTAATTATAAGAAAACCAGGAACTGAAGGATATGAGTTATCTCCAACTTTAATTATTCAAGGGCATATGGATATGGTTTGTGAAAAAAGTGAAATATCAAACATAAACTTTGATACTGACCCTATTGAATTTACAGTTGAAGATGGAAAAATAATAGCTCATGAAACAACACTTGGAGCAGACAATGGTATTGCAGTTGCAATGGCACTTGCTATTTTAGAATCTGATGATATTGAGCATCCACCTCTTGAAGTATTAATAACTTCAAATGAAGAGAGTGGAATGACAGGTGCGTCTAATTTAGACGGAAGCATTCTACAGGGTAAAATGTTATTAAATTTAGACTCTGAAACTGAAGGAGTTGCTTGTATAGCGTGTGCTGGTGGTAGAAGAGACGTATTAACATTTAAAAAAGATTTTAAAGAAATTTCAAAAGGAAGAGCATTTTATGAATTATCTATTTCTGGTTTAAAGGGAGGACACTCAGGACAAGAAATCCAAAAAGGTCTTGGAAATTCTAATAAACTTTTGGCAAGAGCTCTTTATGAATTAAGGGATAATATAGACTTAGTAGATATTTCTGGAGGAGCGAAACCAAACGCAATTCCTAGATATGCAAAAGCTATTATAGCAGTCGATGAAAATGAGCTAGTTGAGATTCAAAAGAAAGTCATTATATTAAATAGGGATTATGTAAAAGAATTTGGAAATACTGACCCTGATGTTAGATTGAATTTTGAAGCAACTTCAATTTATGATAAAGCTTTAAAAGATGAGTTAGCAGAAAGAATTGTACAGGCATTATTGATACTTCCTAATGGAGTACAATCAATGAGTAACGATATAGAAGGTTTGGTAGGCTCTTCTATAAACGTTGGTGTAATAGAGTCAGATGATGACGAAATTAGAATTTTAACTAATATAAGATCTGCTCTTACTTCATTAAAAAATGAAATTGGAATAAGAAATCTTGAAATAGCTAAATTAGTTGGAGCAACTTATGAAATTAAGAATGATTATCCAGCTTGGGAATACAAGGCTAATTCTCCATTAAGAGAAGTGGCTATAAAAGTATATAGAGAATTAAATAAAAAAGATCTTGAATTAGAAGCTATACATGCAGGACTTGAGTGTGGAATTTTTAAAGACACAATAGGAGATATAGATATGTTATCTATTGGGCCTAACATAAGAGGTCCACATGCACCAGGTGAAAATTTAGAAATAGCATCTACTGAAAGAGTTTATGAATTTGTAAAACAAATCTTGAAAAACTTGAAATAAAATTAGGAGGCATAAATTATGCAAAATGAACACAATCACGAAGAAGAATTTGAATACGATGTAATAGGTATTCCATTGGAAGATGGAACAGAATTAAACTGTATAGTAATAGATATCTTTGATGTAGAAGGAGAAAATTATATAGCTTTAATTCCGGAAGATGAGATTGAAGATGGAGAACTTATACTTTTTAAATATCAAGAACTCTCAGAAGAAGAAGTTGAACTTACTGAAATAGAAGACGATGAAGAATTTGCTAAAGTATCTGAAACTTTCAGTAAATTACACGATGAAGAATAGAAATTTTTAAGGGGTTGTTAAAACCCCTAAGAATTATAAAATTTTAGAATGTGAGATGTAATATGGTATATAACAATTATTCAGATTTCCTGTATAATAAATTTGGAGAAAAAGTTTATAAATTGCCTATCAAGTTAGATTTGACCTGCCCAAATAGAGATGGTAAACTTGGCGCAGGTGGCTGTACTTTTTGTGGAGAAGAAGGGGGAAGTTTCGAAAATAGTTGTGGTTCTATAGAAAATCAACTTATTAGTAATATGAATATTGTTAAGAAAAAGTATAAAGCTAATAAGTATATTTCATATTTTCAAAATTTTACAAATACTTATTTAGACTATGAGCAGTTTGTGCAGAATATAAATGATTCGCTAATAGATGGAGTTGTAGGGGTATCTATTTCAACTAGACCAGATTGCTTAAGTGATGAAATATTAGACTTTTTAGAGGAAGTAAATAAAAAATATTTTGTAACTGTTGAGTTAGGGTTGCAAACAGCAAATTATAGAACTCTAAAAAAAATAAATAGGGGACATGGAGTAGCTGAATTTGTAGATGCCACAATAAGATTACATAAGAGGAATTTGAGAGTTTGTGCACATGTAATCTTAAATTTACCTTATGATGACGAGTTGGATAATATTGAAACAGCTCATCTATTAAATGCTTTAAATGTGGAAGAAGTAAAGATTCATGCATTATATATTTTAAAGGGAACTTTAATGGGACAATTGTATCAAGAGGGTAAAATTGATATAATCTCATTAGAGGAATATAAAAGAAGAACTATTTTGTTTTTACGACATTTAGATTCGTCTATAGTCGTTCAGAGAATAATAGGTAGAGCTCCTGAGAAAAATTCTTTATTCTGTAATTGGAACACATCCTGGTGGAAAATAAGAGATGAGATAGTGGCAGAGATGAAAGAAAAAGGATTTCATCAAGGGCAATGTAAAGGAAAGGATTGGTAATTATGGTTAAGTATATTTTAGGCCCAAAAGGATCTGGAAAAACTAGATGGTTAATTGAAAACGCTAATGAAGATCTTAAAAGCGGAAATGGAAATATTGCATTTGTAGAAGTTGATGATGATCATATTTTTAGTCTTGATTATAATGTAAGATTAATAAATGCAACTGATTATAGACTTAATGATAAAGAATCATTCTATGGCTTTATATGTGGTTTATTAGCTATGGATTATGACCTTGAAAAGATATATATAGATGGAATTTATAAGATTTTGAATTTGAATATAGAAGATTTAGAATTTTTAAAGAAGAAATTGGATAAAATAAAAGATATAGAAAGTAAGGAAATTTTTATCAATATAGATACAGAAGTTTCTGAAATTACAGATGAATTAAAAGAAAACATAGTAGAACTTGGTAAGGAGAAATAATTGAATAAGAATGCTGTAAAAATAATTGCCATAATATTGGTACTTTTAATGATATTACCAGTATTTACTGGATTATTTAATTAGATTTGAGGCAAAAGTGACACCACTTAGGAAAAAAGATAAGTTTGAAGATTTTTTTGAACGAAGATCTTTTTTGATTATGCAGTATGACAATGGCGATATAAGTAAAAGAGAGTTTTTACAATATAATTATGAATATTTTGCAGGTGAAAATGCCAGACCTTTTATCAAGATAGATTCTTATGAAAAGGGAATGTACAATTATCAATATTACAATGGTATGGCAAAATATTATAAGATGTTAGCTAGAGAAGTTAAGAACACTAAAAAACATTCGAGATACTATAACTATTACTTAAATTTAGGGAATAAGTTTTATCACGAAAAAGACGAGACAGCTTTCAAAATTTTAAAATTACAAAATTTTGAAAATGTTTCATCTTATTACATTAAATGTGAATCTAAAAAATTAAATCATGTTCTATATGAAATAGTTTTGGAAGATAAAAAAGAGGCTATTTTTCATTCTAAAGCTATGTGGCTTTTAGAAATATTGAAAAGTGAAAGAGTGTTTGAAGATATAGAAAAATCTTCTCTTATAGAAGAATATATAAACGAAAAATACTAGTTGAAAAATCAGCTAGTATTTTTTAAGGCTCTATGTCAAACATTGGGGAGGCTCATAAAATCGAGCCTCTCATTTTATATAAAAATCAACACATAGCAGCTAAAATAAGTCCAAAACTAAAATAAAACAAAAACCACTAAAAATAGGCATAGCAAACAAAACTCCTAGGAGTTTTCAGAAAATTTAATACTCTTTTGCCAACTACTTACACGAAAACATAATTCGTTTTCTAAATAAATCAAAATTCCTCATACCAAAACAATTTCTCTTTAAAGTCTTTATCTTAGTATGCGTACCCTCAAGAGGACCATTAGACCAAGGATAATCAAAAGAATTACATATCTCATCAAACCAATCATTAAAAGCAGTAATACAAGAACTAAATTCCTTTAAACCGGACTCCTTAGCCCTTCTTATCCACTCACTCAAACATATACTAGCCATCTTTTTATTAGGCTGAGTAAGAACATATTGGTAGAACAACTCCTTTAATTGATAAGCTAACCTTAAATCCTCACTTAACCCAAGCATTAAAGAAACCTCACTAGCCTGCATAGAACTAAGCATAGAAGAAGGCTTTGTAACTAAACCCTTGCTTCTCTTAAAAACACCCTAAGCTTAGAAGAAACATCCCTTTGAATCCTCTTTCTAACATTCTCCAAAGCCCAAGAAACCTGTCTTATGAAATAATACCTATCAATAATATGAATCGAACTTCTAAAGAACCTATCCCTAACAGACTTAAAAAAATTAGACATATCACTTACCAAAAACTTAACACTCATCCTCTCTATATTAGAAATCCTTTTAAAATACTCAAACAAACAATCCTTACTCCTAGAAAGTAAAATATCAATAACACTATGAATATCACCATTAAGAAGAGAAGTCTGATACTTGTTATTGCCACTATCACCCTTAAACTAATCAATACACAAAACCTCAGAAAACTTACCCCTAGGAACACTTAAACAATTTAAAATACGAAGAACAGTATTCGAAGAAACATTATACCTATTAGCAATAGAAGAAATAGAATAAACCACATCAAACTCATGAACAATAGCAAAAACAAGCCTCTTAGTCATAGTATGACCATTAGCAAAAAATCAAGATTCCTTTCAAAACGACACCCACAAGACTTACAATCATACCTAGTTTTCCTTAAATGAATTAAAGACTTCTTACCACGAATATGAGTATCTTTTAATCCTTTGAGTCCTATGACCATGAACCCAAATCCTTTTAGAACCACAATGAGGACAGACAGACATCTTAGAAACAAAAAGATGAACATGGACAAATTCATTATCCTCATTAAAACTATCAAAAACTACATCTTTAAAACCAAACAAATTCATGATATTATTTTGCACTTATATGTACCTCCAATCTTTGGTTTTGCTAATTAAAGTTTAGGACTAAATGCATATAAGTGCAATTTTTTTTACAAAAATATCTGTTAGAGATTTACTCCCCAACAGATATTATAGAGCCTTTTTATTTAAATTAAAATTTAATAACTCGTCACCTATTTTATATACATCTCCAGCACCCATAGTAACTACTATATCACCAGATTGCAATTCATTTTTTAAATAGGTAACTATTTCATGAAAATCACTCATATAAACAGCGCAGTCTTCATAATTATTAATTGCATTGACAAGTGTTTTAGAGTGGATATCACCATAATCTTTTTCTCTTGCTGCATATATATCAGTGATTATAGTCAAGTCAGTATCATCAAAAGATTGTGAAAAAGAGTCTAATAAAAGTTTAGTTCTGGTAAATGTATGCGGTTGAAATATACAAAACAATCTAGCCTTGCATTGAATCTTTAAAGCTTTTAGAGATGCTTTTATTTCAGTTGGGTGATGCGCGTAATCATCTACAACAGTAGCTCCGTTATAAGTCCCTTTAAATTCGAGTCTTCTGTGAACGCCATTATACTTCTCTAAGTTTTCAATTATAGTATAAAAGTCTATATTATTTTCATGTGCAGCTGCTATGGCACATAATGAATTATATATATTGTGTTCTCCAAGCACTGATAATTTTACATTACCCATAAATTTACCCTGATAATATAAATCGTAAGTAGGATACTCATTTGAAAGATTTATATTCTTAGCAAAATAATCTGAGGTCTCAGCAATAGTTGAACAAGTTATAACTTTACATACAGCTTCTTTTTTTAAGTTTTTAACTTTTTCATCATCAATATTAAGCACTAATATGTCAGTTTCTTTTAAATTGTTTACAAGTCCCACAAATGTTGAAATTATATGTTCTATATTGTCAAAAAAATCTAAATGGTCTTCATCTATATTTAGAATAACTGAAGTGGTTGGAAAATATTTTAGTATATTAGCTCTGTACTCACAAGCTTCTGTTAAAAGTAAGTTTTTAGCACCTATTTTTACATTTCCTCCAATTTCATTTAAATTTCCACCCAATAAAATAGTAGGATTATAATTTGTATTTAATAAAATTTCTGTAAGCATTGACGTAGTAGAAGTTTTCCCATGTGTTCCACTTACAGCAATAGATGTTTTATAGTTTTTCATAAGTTGCCCTAAGAAAGATGCTCTATCAATAATATCAACTTTTGATTTAATAGCAGCTTCTAACTCTTTGTTATCAAGGTTAATTGCATCTGTATAAATAATTAAATCTGCACCTTTTATATTTTCTTGATTGTGCTCGAAATATATTTTAGCTCCCAAAGATTCAAGTTTATCAGTTATAGAAGAAGATTTTCTATCTGAACCTGATACAAAATAATCATAATTAATTAAAATTTGAGCAATAGCACTCATTGAAATGCCACCTATTCCAATAAAATGTATATGACTATATTTGTGTTCATCTATTTTAAAGTTATCCATTTAATCCCCCTTATAATAACAATATTATAACATAATTAAAGTCATAATTTAAAATATTAAATACAATAATGATTAATTGAAAGTTTGTAATTTATTAATTTATTATGTATAATAAATTTATAGAAGAGGTGATAAGAACATGATGATAACAGATGTAAGAATCAGAAAATTACCAGAAGACAGCAAATTAAAGGCTGTTGCTTCTGTAACTTTTGACAATCAAATTGTAATTCATGATATCAAAATTATTGAGGGGGTAGAATCTTTATTCATAGCTATGCCTTCAAGAAAGCTTCCTAATGGAGAGTTTAAAGATATTGCGCATCCTATAAATGCTGAAACAAGAAAAGAACTTGAAGAGGCTATTTTCAAAGAATATGATTTAGCATCAAATGATAGCTTTGAAAAATAGCTGAATAAAGTAGAGCTGAAAAGCTCTATTTTTTTTATATAACTAATAGTAAAATAAATATATAAGTATATTAGATATACAGTTAAATGAAAGTTAATATTATAAAAAGGAGAGGTAATATGAGTTTGGATATGTTAAGAAAACTGATGAATGAAAATAATATCGATGCATATTTAGTTTTGACATCGGATCCACATAATAGTGAATATTTAGCAGATTATTATAAGGAAAGACAACATTTAACTAATTTTAGTGGTTCTCAAGGAACTGTAGTAGTAACAAAAAATGAAGCATTATTATGGGCTGATGGAAGATATTTTGAGCAAGCTGAACGTCAAATACAAGGAACTGGATTTGAACTTATGAAAATAGGTGTTGATGGAGTTCCTACTGTTAATGAATTTTTAAGAGATAATGGTTGTGAAAGAATTGGATATAATGCTTTATATATGCCAATTTCACAATACGAAACATTAAAATCTGAAGTCAATGCTGAATTAGTAGATATTGATTTATATAGGCAAATTTGGACAGATAGAGAATTTAGAGAAACAAAATCTTTTTCTCACAGTGAGTGGAGTGATAGAACTTCAAAGGAAAAATTATCCATTGTAAGAGATAATCTTAAGGGGAAAAATGCTACTGCTACATTGGTGACTAGTTTAGAAGGAGTTGCTTGGATATCTAATACAAGAGGTGCAGACATTGAAAATGTACCGGTAACTTTTGCATATGCTTTAGTAACTTTAAATAAAGCTAAACTATTTATAGATACTAAAAAAATAGAATCTTTTATTGATGAACTAAAAGAAAGTTTTGAAATCTATGAATATGAAGATGTTTTTGAAATTTTATCAAATGTAGAAAATGAAAAATTTATTTTGAGCCCGCAGACAAATACAAAATTATATAAACTTATAGAGGGGAAAAACAATGTAATTGAAAAAGATGACATTGTAGGTTATTTGAAAAGCATTAAGAGTAAAGGTGAACTCGAGAATATAAGAGAATCTCACATAAGAGATGGTGTATATGTAACCAAATTTATGCATTGGCTTAAAAATTCAGATTTAAGTAATGAAACCGAGTGGACTTGTGCTAATAAAATCGACGGATTAAGAGCGACAGATGATAGATACTTAGATTTAAGTTTTGGTACTATATCCGCTTATGGAGCTAATGCAAGTATGATGCATTATTCTGCTAGTGAAGAGAGTGCAGCTAAGATAGAAAAAAGAGGATTTTTATTAGTTGATTCAGGTGGACAGTATTTAGATGGAACAACAGATATTACAAGAACTTTTGCAGTTGGAGAGTTAACAGAGGAAGAAAAAAGACATTTCACATATGTTTTAAAATCTCATCTACAACTTATGAACACTATTTTCCCTGCCAAGACTAAGTCTTTAGCACTAGATGCAATTGCTAGAAAAGAAGTTTGGGCGATAAATGAAGATTATAGATGTGGAACAGGACACGGGGTAGGATATGTTTTAGGCGTTCACGAAAGTCCGCCACAATTCAATCCGAATGCTGAAAAAAAATTAGAACCAGGAATGATAATTTCAAATGAGCCGGGAATATATAAGGATGGTAAACACGGAATTAGAATAGAAAATATATTAGAAGTTGTTGAACATGAATACAATGAGTATGGCCAATATTTAAAATTTAAAACTATTTCCTATGCTCCTATAGATTTAGATGCTGTAAATTCTAATTTATTAACAGATGAAGAAAAAGTGTGTTTAAATAATTATCATAAGGAAGTATATGAGAAATTAAATAAATTTATGACTGAAGAAGAAAAAGAATGGTTAAAGAAATATACTAGAGAAATATAAAGGTGATATATTGGACGATATAGAAGGAAGACTAAAAAAACTCCCAGATTTACCAGGTGTATATATAATGAAAAATGCTCAAGACGAAATTATATACGTTGGAAAAGCTAAAAATTTAAAAAAGAGGGTAAGTCAGTACTTTGGCAGTTATGGAAGAAACCATGCTAAAGTAAAAGCTATGGTTTCACATATTGCAGACTTTGAATATATAATAGTCGAAAATGAAATTGAATCTTTAATTTTGGAAAGTAACTTAATTAAAGACAATCTTCCTAAATATAATATATTGCTAAGAGATGATAAACAGTACCCTTATATAAAAATAACTAATGAGAAATACCCGAGAGTTTTAAAAACTAGAAAAATACTAAAAGACCATGCTAAGTATTTCGGGCCGTATCCGGCAATTACTGCTGTGAATGATACAATAGATTTAATAAATAGAACATATCCATTGAGAACGTGTAGTTTAAATTTAAAAAAAGATATTGGTAAATACAGACCTTGTTTAAATTATTTTATAGGAAAATGCCTTGCTCCGTGTAAAGGCGACGTAGACGAATCAAAATACAATGACATGGTTAACGAAATATTTAATTTTTTAGAAGGGAAAGATGAAAAGATGCTTCTATCATTAAAAGAGAAAATGATGGAAGCATCAAGTAAACTTGAATTTGAAAAAGCTGCACTGTATAGAGATGATATTCAATCACTTGAAATTTTAAAAGAAAAACAAATTATTTCAAACACAAATATCTCAGAAAACCAAGATATTATAGGATTGGCAAGAGGAATTGATGAAGTTTTAATTCAAGTATTTTTTGTTAGAGAGGGAAAAATAATAGGACGAGAGCATTATTTTATGAAAGACTATTTTGAAAATAAGAATAGTGAAATAATGAGTGCGTTTATTAAACAATTTTATGCAGGAGTTAGTTTTATTCCTAAAGAATTGATTGTGGAATCAGAACCAGAAGATAAAAAAGTACTCGAAGAATTTCTTTCTGTAAAAAGAGGATATCATGTGGATATAGTAATCCCACAAAGAGGGAATAAATTAAAGTTAGTAAAACTTGTAAAACAAAATGCTTTAGAAATGATTAACAAATATGCTGACAAATATAAGAGAAAAATAGAAGACAACATGAGAACTTTAGAAGAGGTAAGGACTTTGTTAAGCTTAGATAGAATTCCTCATAGAGTTGAAGCTTACGATATATCTAACACATATGGGATAGAATCTGTTGGATCTATGGTTGTGTTTGAAGAAGGAGTTGCTAAAAAGAGTGATTATAGAAAATTTAAAATTCGCACCGTTGAAGGGCCTAATGATTATGCTTCTATGAAAGAAGTTCTATATAGAAGATTTGTTAGAGGTATTGAGGAAAAAAATACAAATAAAAAGTCTTCCTTTTCAAAATTTCCAGATTTAATAATGATGGACGGCGGCAAAGGACAAGTTAATATAGCTTTGAAAGTTTTACAAGAATTGAATATTAAAATTCCTGTTTGTGGATTGGTAAAAGATGATTTTCATACAACTAGAGGAATTATATATGAGAATAAGGAATTTTCTTTAAAAATAAATAGCAACATATATAGAATGGTATATAAAATTCAAGAAGAAGCTCATAGATTTGCAATAAACTATCATCGTTCATTACGAGAAAAAGATATTTTTATATCAGAGTTGGACAATATAAAAAATATAGGGAAAACTAGAAAACAAAATTTAATGAAACATTTTAAATCTATTAAAAAAATAAAGGAAGCTACAATTGAAGACTTAGAAATAGTTGAAAGTATGAATAGAAGTGCTGCAGAAAGTATCTATGAACACTTCCATGGAGGGATAAATGGATAAAATAGCATTAAACAAAGTAATTAATGATTTAAATTTAAAAATTTTATATAAATCTAATAATTTTAATCAAATATATTTAGAAACTTTGGACATAAATAGACCAGGACTGCAATTAAATGGACATTTTGATTCTTTTGATGATAAAAGAGTGCAAATAATTGGAGAGCAAGAATGGTATTTCTTAAATGAAATGAGCTCCGAAGAGAGATATGAAGCTGTTAAAAAACTTTTTTCATGTAAAATTCCAGCCATAATATTTATGAGAGATAGATGGATTCATGATGAAATAATTGAACTTGCAAAAGAAATGGATATTACATTATTAAGAACTGAGGAAACTTTTTCTAAATTTTCTATTAAATTCCAAAATTATATGGAAATAGAGTTAGCTCCCACTATAAGAATGCATGGAGTATTACTTGATGTTTATGGAGTAGGTGTTCTTATAAAAGGCAATAGCGGTGTGGGGAAAAGCGAAACTGCACTTGATTTAATATCCAAGGGTTCTAAATTAATTTCAGATGATTCAGTAATCATAAAAAGAATAGATGATAGATTGATAGGAAAATCTCCAATAATAACTAAACATTTCATGGAAATTAGAGGAGTTGGAATAATAGATGTTGAAAAGATTTTTGGAATAGGTTTTGTAATGGATTCTAAAGAGGTTGAGATGGTTATAAATTTAGAACCTTGGGACCATGAAGTTGAATATGATAGGTTGGGAATAGACAATGAATATGAAACTATTTTGGATAAAAAGGTAGTTAAATTTGATATTCCAGTTAAACCTGGAAGAAATTCAGCATTAATCATAGAAATTGCGACAAAGAATTTTAAACAAAAAGAGCAAGGCTATAATCCTGCAGAAGAGTTAAATAAAAGGATATTAGGGCATAAATTAGATTAATTCCACAATTTGGAAATGGTTCTGAACAAGTAAAATACACATTTTTGACGTTTATTATACTCAAACTCATTGCAATTATAAATTATTAGATTTATAATGACTATTAGAGAAAAAAATTTTAAAACTAACTAGGGGGTTAAAATGGCTAAACATTTTAAAACGATGGATGGTAATGAAGCAGCAGCGCATGTCGCATATGCGTTTTCAGAGGTGGCATGTATATTTCCGATAACACCTTCTTCACCTATGGCTGAACACGTAGACGCATGGGCGGCGCAAGGAAGAAAAAATATATTTGGACAAGAGGTTCTTGTTAAAGAACTTCAATCTGAAGCTGGAGCAGCTGGAGCAGTACATGGTGCTCTTCAAGCAGGTTCTTTAACTTCTACTTATACAGCATCACAAGGTCTTTTACTTATGGTACCAAATATGTATAAAATTGCAGGTGAATTACTTCCAGGAGTATTCCACGTAGCAGCACGTGCACTAGCATCACATGCACTTTCTATTTTTGGTGACCATCAAGATGTAATGGCTTCTCGTGCTACAGGATTTGCTATGTTAGCATCAGGCTCTGTGCAAGAAGCTATGGATATGGCAGCAGTGGCTCATTTAGCAGCTATAAAAGGAAGAGTTCCTTTTACTCATTTCTTTGACGGATTTAGAACATCACATGAAGTTCAAAAAATTGAAGTTTTGGATTATGATGATTTAGCTAAATTAGTTGACAAAGAAGCTGTTAGAGAATTTAAGGCAAGGGCTTTACATCCTGCTTCACCAAAAGTAAGAGGTACGGCTCAGAACCCAGATATTTATTTCCAAGAAGTTGAAGCATCAAACAACTTCTACACAGATGTAATTGGAATTACTGAAGATTATATAAATAAAATTTCTGATTTAACAGGCAGAAAATATGGATTATTTAACTATTACGGAGATGAAAATGCTGAAAAAGTAATAGTAGCAATGGGTTCCGTAACAGAAACTATAGAAGAAGTTGTAGATTATCTAACTGATAAAGGCGAAAAAGTTGGTTTGTTAAAAGTACATTTATACAGACCTTTCTCAAAAGAACATTTCTTAGCAACTATGCCTAAAACAGTTAAGAAGATTGCTGTTTTAGATAGAACTAAAGAAAAAGGAGCTACTGGTGAACCATTATTCTTAGATGTTAGAGACATTTATTATGGACAAGAAAATGCACCTAAGATTGTTGGTGGTAGATATGGTCTAGGTTCAAAGGATACAAATCCTTCACAAATGTTGGCTGTATACAAACATTTAGACGCTGAAAGTCCAAGACATAACTTCACTGTTGGTATAGAAGACGATGTTACTAACCTTTCTCTACCAATTGAAGAAAAAATCACAACTGAGCCAAAGGGAACAATTAGATGTAAATTCTGGGGATTTGGTTCTGATGGTACAGTAGGTGCAAACAAGAGTGCTATAAAGATAATCGGAGATAATACAGATATGTATGCTCAAGGTTATTTTGACTATGACTCTAAAAAATCAGGTGGGGTAACTATGTCTCACTTAAGATTTGGTAAAGAAAAAATCACATCAACTTATCTATTAGCTGAATCTGATTTCATCTCTTGCTCAAAACAATCATATGTACACCAATATGACCTTTTGAGAGGACTTAGAAAAGGTGGAACATTCTTACTTAACACAGTTTGGGATGAAGAAACTCTTGCTAATGAATTACCAGGAGCTATGAAAAAATATATAGCTGAAAATGAAATAGAGTTTTATACAATAAATGCTACTAAGATAGCTGCGGAAATTGGTCTTGGGGGAAGAACTAACATGGTAATGCAATCTGCATTCTTTAAACTATCAAAAGTACTTCCAATAGAACAAGCTACAGAACTTCTTAAGAAGGCAATTGTAAAAGATTATGGTTCTAAGGGCGATGAAATAGTTGCTATGAACTATAAAGCAGTAGACCAAGGGATAGATGCTCTACAAAAAATTGAAGTGCCAGAAGAATGGAAATCAGCTGATGATGTAGCAGATTATAGCATCAAAGGCGCTTCAGAATTTGTAAATAACATTCTAGTCCCTGTAAATCGTCAAGAAGGTAATGACTTACCAGTTTCTACATTTGTAGGAATGGAAGATGGATCTTTCCCTAATGGTACTTCTAAGTATGAAAAGAGAGGAATCGCTGTTAATATACCTGATTGGAAAATTGAAAACTGTATACAATGTAACCAATGTTCATTAGTTTGTCCTCATGCTGCAATAAGACCATTTTTATTAAACGAATCAGAAAAAGAAGGCGCTCCAAGCACTTTTGAAACTGTAAAAGGTAAAGGTAAAGGCGCAGATAGCTATGAATATAGAATTCAAGTTTCATCACTTGACTGTACTGGTTGTGGAAACTGTGCTCAAGTTTGTCCAGCTCCAACAAAAGCTTTGGTAATGACACCATTCGAAGATGTTTATGCTGACCAAGCTATAAATTGGGAATATGCTTCAAATCAAGTTAAATCTAAACAAGCTGATTTCGAACCAAACAATGTTAAAAATTCTCAATTCTTCCAACCACATCTTGAATTCTCAGGAGCTTGTGCAGGTTGTGGAGAAACTCCATATATCAAATTAGTTACTCAATTATTTGGAGATAGAATGAGCATTGCTAATGCAACAGGATGTACTTCAATTTGGGGTGGTTCAGCTCCATCAATGCCATATTGTACAAATGATGACGGACATGGTCCATCTTGGGCAAATTCTTTATTCGAAGATAATGCTGAGTATGGATACGGTATGGCAATCAGCCAAACTGTTACAAGAGACAGAATCAAGATATTAATGGAAAAATTTATTGAATTAAACGTTGATTCTGAAACTAATGCTGTATTTAATGAATGGATAACAAATATGGCTGACTATAAGACTTCAAAAGCAGCAGCTGCTAATGTTCTTTTAGCTCTTGAAAAGAAATATGATAATGAAGAGGCTAATGAAATATTAGTTGAATTAAAGAGCCTTGAAAACTTCTTAATTAAGAAATCTCAATGGATAATAGGTGGAGATGGATGGGCATATGACATTGGATTCGGTGGGCTTGACCACGTTCTTGCATCAGGAGAAAATATAAATGTAATTGTAGTAGATACTGAAATCTATTCTAACACTGGTGGACAAGCTTCTAAGGCTACTCCAACAGGTGCTACTGCTCAATTCGCTGCAGCTGGTAAGGTTACAAGAAAGAAAGATTTAGGGTTAATGGCTGCAACTTACGGATATGTTTATGTAACTCAAATAGCTCTAGGTGCTGATAAGAATCATGCTCTAAAAGCTATTAAAGAAGCTGAAGCATATGATGGTCCATCACTAATAATATGCTATGCTCCATGTATATCTCACGGAATCAAGAAGGGTATGGGATGTTCTATAGAAGAAGAAAAACTTGCAGTTGAAGCAGGTTATTGGCATCTATACAGATATAATCCAGACCTTAAGAAAGAAGGAAAAAATCCATTTATTTTAGATTCTAAAGAACCAAAAGGCTCATACAGAGAGTTCTTACAAGGAGAAGTTAGATATACTTCATTAGCTCGTCAATTCCCTGAACGTGCTGAACAATTATTTGAAATTGCAGAAGAAAATGCTAAAGAAAGATATAACAATTATCTAAATATGCAAAAATCTGAAACAATTTTGGGAAAATCTTCTGGAGAACAAAAATAAATAATAAAATAAAAAGGGATTGTTGCAAAAATCCTAAAATAAAAGGCTCTATAATATCTGTTAGAGATTTACTCCCCAACAGATATTATAGAGCCTTATTTACATATTTAAGTTTTTGGTTTATTATTTACTTGTAAGTAAGAGGATAGGGCTATGCTGGGGAGCAACCTGAGCGTCTACTTGTGATATACAGATGTTGAGGAAGTGAAAGCTTCCTCTTTTTTTACATCTGGTATCCAAATGCGATAAACCTAAAAATATCTATTGACATTTAATAGCTGGTCTTTTAGATAGTATAATTTCAGATAGAGAAAAGAGTTTTCAAAACATCTACAGATTAGTAAAGAACTATATTTGGTCGAATTTTATTTTCCCTTTCCAAATCATCCTTTCAATTTTATCAATGAATATATAAATAAGGGATGAAATATTAATTGAATAGTTATAGGGTAAAATTATCACAGATTAACAACACAATCATATTTAAACTTTACAAAAATAACACTAAATTGTATAATTATATTCTAAAATTATAAGCTTGCGGGAGTGCTGGAATAGGCAGACAGGCATGTTTGAGGGGCATGTGCGAGTAATCGCGTGCGGGTTCAAGTCCCGCCTTCCGCACCATATTTTATTTTTTTAATTAAAGTTGGATTTTGTAAATATTAATTTAAGACATAAAATAAATTGAAATAGGCAACTATTTCTCAGCATGAAGACAAACCCAGGTTTTTCCTGGGTTTGTTTTGTAATTATTAGCTTTTTAAAGTATTTTTTTAGATTCGTATAAAATCTTGATAATTTTTCCAGTAAAAGACCTCCATTTAGGTCTATCTTCCAAAGTATTTTTGCTAATTTTTTCATATGTAGACACGCAAATGTAAGTGCTGCTTTCATTCTCATTTTTTGTATACCTTTCATGTTGGTATATCTAAATCCATGAAATTCTTTTGCACTTCCAAATTGACGTTCAATAGTTTCTTTTCTTCTTTTATACTCTTCTTTTCCTACTTTTGTATACCTGTATTCTTCTGATATATCAAGATAATCTTGCCAAATATGCCTACTTACCACTTTTTGATGGTTCTTACTATGAGTGCATATTGGTAAGTATTGACAGTGTTCGCATTTTTTAGGATCGCTTTTATACAGTTTGTATCCATTTCTATCTGTTGTTGAATATTTTAGTATTTCTTCTTTTGGACATATGTAGCAATTGTAGTATTCATCATAAACAAAGTCTCTTTTATATAGCGGACTTTCAACATTTGGTTTTTTTCTTGGGGCAGTATATGGTAATACCGGTAATATCCCATCTTTTATTAACATTCTTGCTATAGCCGCTGTCTTATATCCTGCATCCATAACTATTTTTGTTGGGTTTAGTTTTTTTATTTCATTTTGATAAAAAGGCATAAAGGTTTTGCTATCATGTAGATTCCCGGGGAATGCTTCATATCCTAGTAGCCAACCGTTTTTATCGCATGCGGTTTGAACGCAGTATGCAAATACTTCTTTATGTTCGCCTTTATGAAACAAACCACTTTCAGGGTCTGTGGTTGACTTTATAATCTTCTTAGTCTCCTTTTTTTCTTCTTTTAAATTTAATGATTTTTTATTATGCTCTTTTCTATCTTTATCTATCTCTTTATTTAGTTCTTTTTGATATGATTTAATGCTTTGTTCAATTTCTATCTTCTTGTTTTTGTGTCTATTTGCATGTGTTTTGACATGTGTAGAATCTACAAAAAGGATTGATGAGTCTATAAGTTTCTTTTTTGATGCTTGCATTAATATGTTATTAAAGATTTCATTAAAGATGTCTGTGTATTTAAATCGTCTTCTATAGTTTTGGCTAAATGTTGTGAAATGGGGTATTGTATCGTTAAATCCAAATCCTAAAAACCATCTATATGCAATGTTTACTTCTATTTCTTTTATTGTTTGTCTCATGCTTTTGACATTAAAAAGGTATTGTATGAATACTATCTTCATTAAAACAACGGGGTCTATGCTTGGTCTTCCATTATCTAAACAATATTTATCTTTTACTATGTCGTATATGAAGTTAAAATCTATGTATTTATCTATTTTTCTGAGCAGGTGATTTTTAGGAACTAATTCTTCTACTGATACTATTTGAACTTGCGTTGTTTTATTTTCTTCTTGTTTGTGTAACATTTGCAACCTCCTTATTATTATATTTACATAAAATTTTATGTTTGTATCATCTCAATTTAAAAAGTAGGTGTATTTGCACCTACTTTGTCAACAGTCTGTGAAATAGCCAACTATTTCTTTTTTTATGCCAATAATTAATCATATAACCCACTATATAAAACTAATTTATCTTTATGAAAAGGTAGTTTATTATGGTTAAATATAAATTTGAGTAGTTGATTAACAAAAAGAGTTTATTTTTTCACAATCTCAATATACAATAAATATTTTAGATGTTATAATCATAGTAGTGTGTTATGTTATTATCAAATTTTTTAATAAGAGGTGAATTAAATGAGTTCTACAAATCTCACTTTTAAAGTGGGCGGTGTACATATGAATGAACACAAAGAACTTAGCGAAGCGATCTCTATCGAGAGATTGCCGGAGCCCAAAATTGTTTACATACCTATGAGTCAACACATAGGAGCACCTTGTAAGCCTACAGTACAAAAAGGGGATGAAGTAAAAGTTGGCCAAACTATTGGAACTAGTGAGGCATTTATATCAGCTGACATTCATTCTTCAGTATCTGGAGTAGTTACAAAGGTAGAAAATATGTATACGGCTGATGGAAGGTTCTGCGAGTGTGTGGTAATTGAAAATGATGGTTTAAATACTTCTATTGATTTTCAACCTATAGAAAACTATGATGAGTTGAAAGTTGAAGAGTTTGTTCCATATGCAAAGAAGATGGGGCTTGTTGGAATGGGTGGAGCAGGATTTCCACTTCATGCAAAGTTAAAGGGAGAAAATCCTCCATTGGATGAATGTATAATTAATGGAGCAGAATGTGAACCGTTTTTAACTTGCGACCATAGAATAATGTTAGAAAAGACAACTGAAATACTTGAAGGGTTAAAGATTTTTTCTAACTTTTATAATAAACAAGTTTCATATATGGCTATCGAAGAAAACAAACCTGATGCCATTAAGAAAATGAAAGAAATTATAGATTCAAACAGTAGATTTTCTAATTTAAAAGTTGTAAGTTGTCAAACAAAGTATCCTCAAGGGGATTCAAAGAGATTATCAGAAGCTGTTTTAGGAAGAATTGTCCCACAAAATGGTGTAACTAATGATGTTGGAGTGTTCTTAACTAATGTGGGAACTACTCTGGCTTTTTATGAAGCTGTTGTAGAAGGAAGACCTTCATATGAGAGAGTTATTACAGTTAGTGGAAAAGGAATTAAACAACCTAAAAATTTGTTAGTTAAAATAGGTACACCTGTTGAAGATATAATAAATTATTGTGGTGGGCTTAAAGATGAAGCCATAGAAATAGTTTGTGGTGGACCTATGACAGGTAAGAGTGTTTTTGATTTAAGAAGTCCTATAACAAAAACAACTTCAGGATTATTGGCATTGACTGATGAAGAAATGAACTATGCAGAAGAATCTCCATGTATAAGATGCTCAAGATGTGTAGATCATTGTCCAGCTAATATAAATCCAACTGATATAAATGCAGCTATATTAATCAATGATGTAGATTTTTGTAATGAATTGCATGCTGATCAATGTATGGAATGTGGAATATGTTCATTTGTTTGTCCTGCAAAGAGAAATCTTGCGCCATCTGTTAAATTAGCTAAACGTGAAATTAAACTTAAAGCTATTAAATAGGAGGGTACTGTGGAAAATACAAAGTTAAATCAATCTTCACATAATGAAAGGTTTGTATCATTGGCCCCTCATGTAAGGAGTAATGATACAACTCAAAAAATAATGAGGGATGTAATAATTGCCCTCGTGCCAGCAATGATAGGTAGTATTTATTTCTTTGGAAGTAAAGCGGCAATACTTTTAGCTGTTTGTATAATATCATGTGTTGGCTCTGAAGCTATTTTTCAAAAATTAATGCATAAGGAAATGAGAATTTCTGATTTATCTGCTGTTGTAACAGGTATTTTAATAGCGTTCAATTTGCCGGCTACATCACCTTGGTGGATGGCGGCATTCGGTTCTATTTTTGCCATAATAGTTATAAAAGAATGTTTTGGTGGTATAGGTTCAAACTTTATGAATCCTGCTATCGGAGCTAGAATTGTAGTAATGGCTTCTTGGGCTAAGTTAATGACTAATTATGTAAGTCCGGAAGTGGCTAAGTGGACTTCTGAAGTTGTAGCAAGTAGCGCTACTGTAGATGCTACAAGTTATGCGACACCTTTGACATTGATGAAAGCGGGAACATTTGAGCAATTACCTAGCTTGATGGATATGGCTATAGGGAACATAGGTGGTGTAATAGGGGAGACTTCAGCAGTACTTCTATTAATAGGAGCTCTTTATCTAATTGTTAGAAAAGTTATATCTCCACTTATTCCGGTAATCTTTATAGCGACAACTGCTGTAGTACTTATGTTATTCGGAGTTTCATTCGAATATATACCTTATCAATTACTTGGCGGTGGATTAATACTTGGAGCTTTCTTTATGGCTACTGATTATTCATCTACACCAATGAATACAAAAGGAAAGATAATATTTGCAATAGGTTGTGGTATTATAACTGCTGTAATTCGTGCGAAAGCTTCTTTACCAGAAGGAGTTTCTTATGCAATAGCATTAATGAATGTTGCAACACCTTTGATTGATAGAATCACAAGAACAGAAGCATATGGGGAGGCGAAATAATGAGTGAACCAGTTAAATTCGGAGCAATTTTACTTTTATTTTGCGCTATTAGTGCAGGTCTTTTAGCTTTTGTAAATAGCATGACTGTTGATGTAATAGCTCAAGCGCAACTTGAACAAACACTTAACTCATATAAGACGATTTTTGGCGATGAAGCCGATGACTTTGAAGAATATGACCAAAGTAAATTAGAAAAAATTCAAGAAAAATATCCTGAGATAGAAGCTATTTTTGTAGCTGAAAAAGCAGGTCAAAAAGTAGGATTTGGAGTTAATGTTACAACTAATGGTTTTGGTGGAGCTATGACAAATGCTCTTGGAATTAAAATCGAAGGCGATGAAATTTTAGGATATAGAAACATAACTCATCAAGAAACAAAAGGTTTTGGTACACAAATCACTGAAGAACCTTATATATCATCATACAAGGGAAAGAGTGTTTCAGAAGAATTAGTTCTATCAAAAGATCCTAAGGCTCTAAACGAGATAATGCAAATTTCAGGAGCTACAGTAAGTTCCAAGGGAGTTTTTGAAGGTGATAAGATCGTTGCTGAAGTGTATAACAATATATTGAAGGCAGAATAGGGGGATAAAAATGAAATTGTCTAAAGTATTAATTAATGCCATTTTTAGAAATAACCCCGTATTCATACAAATGATAGGGTTGTGTTCGGTATTAGCGATAACAAATTCACTTATGAGTGCGATTGCTATGGGTATAGCTGTAACATTTGTACTTATAATGAGTAATGGGGTTGTATCTCTTTTAAGAGGAGTTATACCTGAAAAGATAAGAATTCCTTGTTTTATAGTAGTTATAGCAACTTTTGTAACTATAGTTCAAATGGTGCTACAAGCTTTCTTCCCACCAATATATGAAGCTCTTGGTATATTCTTACCATTGATAGTAGTTAACTGCTGTATATTAGGTGAAGCGGAAGGGTTTGCTTATAAAAATAAGTTGATTCCTTCATTAGTAGATGGTTTGGGAACTGGTATAGGATATACTATGGCAGTTGTAGCTATGGGATTTATAAGAGAGTTATTTGGATATGGAACTTTACTTGGATTACAAGTTTTACCAGAATCTTATCCTGGTATAGGACTTATGGGTGCACCAGCAGGGGCATTTATACTTTTAGGTTTCTATATAGCAGGTTTTAAACTTTTACTTTCAAGAAGGGGTGAATAAAGATGTTAGGCTCAATTATAACTATTTTAGTTTCTACAATATTAGTTAATAACTACATATTTGCTCAATTCTTGGGAATTTGTCCTTTCCTTGGAGTTTCTTCAAAAGTTGAAACTGCAACAGGTATGGGCATAGCAGTAACTTTCGTAGTTGTTATAGCATCTGCAATTACATGGTGCTTACAAACTTTTATACTAGATAAATTTGGTTTGGGATATTTACAAACAATAATGTTTATATTAGTAATAGCATCTCTTGTACAATTCGTAGAAATGGTAATTAAAAAATTATCTCCATCACTTTATACTGCAATGGGGGTTTTTCTTCCTTTGATAACAACTAACTGTATGGTTCTTGGAGTTACAGTACTTAATGTACAAAATGGATATAACTTAATTGAAACTGTGATAAGTGGACTTGGTGCTTCAATAGGATTTACAATAGCTCTTGTACTTATAGCAGCATTAAGAGAAAGACTTGTATATGCAAAAGTTCCTAAAGCATTACAAGGTGTTCCTATAGCTCTTATAAGTGCTGGTCTTATGGCATTAGCATTTTCAGGCTTTTCAGGACTTGTATAGGGGGTTAAAAATGAATGAAATAATTTTGCCTATTATTTGTTTAGGTATAACAGGTGCTATTTTTGGGATTTTACTTTCAATAGCATCTAAGGTTTTTGCAGTTGAGCAAGATGCTAGAATGGTTGCTGTAAGAAATGCACTTCCAGGAGCAAACTGTGGGGCTTGTGGATTTCCAGGATGTGATGGATTAGCTGACGCAATAGCAAAGGGAAAAGCTCCTGTAACAGGATGCGTAATAGGTGGTAAAGATACAGCTGATGCAGTTGCAGAAGTTATGGGAGTAAATGCCGGAGATGTAGATAGGATGGTAGCTAATGTACTTTGCCAAGGAACTTGTGGAGTTGCCAAAGATAAATACAGATATGAAGGTTTAGCTGACTGTAGACTTATATCAGATTTCCAAAAGGGATCTAAAGCTTGTAACTATGGTTGTGTTGGAGGAGGATCATGCGTTGGCGTATGTGAATTCGATGCAATACATATAGTAGATGGCATTGCAAAGGTTGATAAAGAAAACTGTGTAGCTTGTAAGAAATGTGTGGAAATATGTCCTAAAAATTTAATAGACTTAATACCATATAAAGCAAAGACGGTGGTTGAATGTCATTCAAATGATGCAGGAAAAGATGTAAGAGTTAAATGTAGAATTGGATGTATTTCTTGTGGACTATGCGAAAAGAATTGTCCTAAAGATGCAATCCATGTAACAAATAATTTAGCTAGCATAGATTATGAAAAATGTATCAACTGTGGAATATGTGTATCATATTGTCCAACAGGTGCAATTTTCTGCGAATATCCTGAAAGAGTAGAAAAGATAAAAGCTAAACGTAAAGCAGACCAAGAAAAGAAAAAGCAAGAAGCTTTAGAAAAAAAACAAGCTGAAGAAGATGCTTTAGTTAAATAGGAATTAAATAAAATTTGTAGGGTGGACATAGTTCACCCTTTTTTCATATTTGAAATTATGGTATAAAATCTTAAAAAAGAAGAGATACAGATGAAAAAGTCTACATTATTTGTTGGGAATGGTAGTCTGATGATTGCTATTCAAGATAATGATATAATTAGAAAATTTAAAAATATTGGAGATAAAATAATTGATAAATACGATAAAACAAAGGCGATTTTAATGGTGTCAGCACATTGGTTTACTGATGGAAATTTAATACAGAGTGTAGAAAAACTTAAGCAAATTTTTGATATGTATGAATTTTCGAAAGAACTGTATGAAGTTAAGTATGAGGTTAAAGGTAATTTGGAATATAACTAAAAAAGTTTTAGGAATTTTAGGTGATGATATATCTGTAAATAATTATTTGGGGATTTAGCACGGAACTTGGTCTGTATTAATTCATATGTTTCCAAAAGTTGATATACCCGTTGTTCAATTAAGTGTTAATAAAAATTTAAGCGATGAAGGATATATAATTATTGACAGTGGGAATGTTGTTCATAATTTGGCAATGGTTGAATGGGATAATGAATTTGGAAGTGAATATGCTGATGAATTTGATGAAGAAGTGAAGAAGAATATTTTAAATGGTAACTATAGTGAAATAATGAATGGAGTAAAGCAAAAGAAAAATTATAACTATGCAGTTACGATTAGAGAATATTTTTATCCATTACTATATGTATTAGGAGCAAGCACAGGTAGAAGAGTAACAATTCCTAATAATATAAGAAATTTGGGTTCAATGTCAATGACTTCTTATTTATTTGAATAGAAATTAAAAAACATTATTAGTAATATAAATAATTTTTTTAGTGTGATATAATTTTATTGAGGTGCATATATGAAAAAAGGAGATTACATTATCGTTGCCTTAATTTTATTGTTATCAACAGGAATTTTTTTAGTTTCTAAAAATTATGTAGTAGAAGCTGCCGAAAAAGAAGTTGTAGTAAGTGTTGATGGTAAGGTTGAGGGAAGATATACACTCAGTGATAAAGAAAAACTTTATACAATAGATAATAAATATGGTAAAAATACTTTTGCAATAACTAGTGATGGAGTACATATGGTAGAATCTGACTGTAAGGACCAAATTTGTATTCACATGGGGCATATAACTAGAGCGGGAGAATCTATTATATGTTTACCGAATAGATTGATAATTTCATTAGTGAATGCAAATGCAGACAATGACGTTAAAGACACAAAAGAAGTGGATGTGGTGCTACATTGAGAATTAAAAAGATGATTTTTTTATCACTACTTGTTTCTTTGGGATTAGTCATTGGATTGTTTGAAATGATGTTGCCAACACCCGTTGCAATACCTGGGGCTAAATTAGGTCTTTCAAATATGGTAGTTTTAATAACTATTTTATTTTTAGGTAATAGAGAAGGCATTGTAGTTGCAGCTTTGAAATCAATTTTATTAGTTGTAGTAACAGGCTCTGTAACAAGCTTTATCTTTTCTTTTACGGGAGCTATGTTGAGCACTGTAAGTATGTCTTTGGCAAACAGCTTCTTAAAAAAATATATATCTACAGTTGGGATTAGCTTGATAGGTTCGGCGTTTCACAATATAGGACAAGTTTTAGCTGCATGCATAGTGCTTAATACACTTAGTATCGTTTCGTATTTACCGTTGTTATTAGTACTTGGAATCTTTACAGGATATTTTGTTGGAGTAGCCAGTGAATACTCAGTTAAGAATTTGAATGTTACTTTTAAGGGGAATATTAATGAATAGAAGAATAGTTCTTGCATCGAATTCGCCTCGGCGAAAAGAAATGCTTGCAGAATTTATAGATTTTGAAGTTATCAGCAAAGTGATAGATGAAGTATATGATGAAAGCAAACCTGAACATGTAAATGTTATGTCTATAGCTTTTAATAAAGCGTATGAAGTAGCTAAAGAAAATGAAAATGCCATTGTAGTTGCAGCGGATACTTTAGTTTATAAAGATGGACCGTTAGGCAAACCTAAGGATAGAGAAGATGCAAAGAAAATGTTGTTAAATCTTTCTGATACTATACATGATGTATTGACAGGTTGTGCAATAATTTGCATAGGAGAAAATTACAAAAAAATATTTTACGAGAGAACACAGGTTAAATTTAAAAAATTGAGTGAAATACAGATAGAAAAGTATTTAGATACTTTGGAATATATAGATAAAGCAGGAGCTTATGGTATTCAAGGATATGGAAGCTTATTAATAGAATCTGTAAAAGGTGATTTCTTCAACGTTGTAGGGCTTCCAATCTCGAGATTGTATTATGTATTGGATGCTGATTTTGGTGTAGATTTTTTAAAGAGGTAGATTATGCAAGAGAATTTTAGTATTAAAGAAATGCCTGAAGAAGATAGACCTGAGGAAAAATGTTTGAAATTAGGGACGGAAGCCCTCTCTAATGCTGAATTACTTGCACTTATAATAAGAACAGGGAACAAATCTAAGACATCTGTGGAATTATCTCAAGAAATATTAAATAAATTTAGTTATAAGGATGAATATGGGGTCGAGCATAGGGGAATAAGTGCATTAAAAAATGTAAGGTTATCTGACTTGATTGCTATAAATGGAATAGGAAAGAGTAAAGCTTGTATGATACTTGCAGCAGTTACTTTGGCAAAGAGAATGAGTCAAGAATCCGTATTTAAAAAGACAAAGGTGAATTCACCTTCTAAAATAGCTGATTATGTAATGGAAGATATGTGCAGTTTGAAAGTGGAAGAGTTTAAAATTGCAATATTAAATACAAAAAAAGAATTAGAAGTGATAAAAAATATATCAACTGGTTCAATAGATATGACAGTTGTACACCCAAGAGAGGTTTTTAAAACTGCAATAGATTACTCTGCGCATACAATTATAGCAATACATAATCATCCTTCAGGTGATATAACGCCATCAAAAGAAGACATAGCTTTAACAAAGAGATTAAAAGAGGTTGGGAATATAGTTGGGATTGAACTTGTGGACCATATAATAATAGGCAATAGAGTTTACTACAGTTTTTTGGAGAATGGATTAATATGAAGTATTATGTGGATTCACATGAAAATTTAATCATAGGATATGACAATAAAATAGAAAAAATTATAAGATTAGATGACCCAATAAATAATATTTATAGAGGTAGTGTTCAAAAAAAGGTAAAGGGAATTGGAGTTTTTATAGATTTGGGAGATTATATGGGATACACTCAAGAAAAAATATCTCAGAGTGAAGGGGAAAGTGTAATAGTTAAAGTAATAAAAGTTCCAAGTGAAAAAGAAAAAGCATTAAAAGTAAGTACTAAACTTTCTGTAACAGGCAATGCTATTATTTTATTTGATGATGATTTTATAAAAGTATCATCAAAAATCAACACTGAGATGAGAAATAGATTATTAAATTTTGCCCAAGAGAACTCTTTTAAGGGAGTATTATTTAGAACTGATTCTCAAAATACTACTTTTGAATTTCTAAAAGAAGAATACACCAATTTAAAAGAAAAATTGAATTTACTAGAATCGGAAAAAGACAGATTACCAACTCCCAAGTTACTATATAAAGAGACAATAGCTAATAGAATAAATTTAAAGGAAAATGAAGAAATATTATTTAATGACTTAGAACTTTTTAAGCATTATAAAAATCTAAAAAATTCAAAATTAGATGCTGGGTTTAGAATTAAATACATATCTGAATTAGTAAAAGACCTAAATGTTTTAACAGAGAGAGAAGTTGCCTTACCTAATGGAGGTAATATAACTATTGAAAAGACATTGGCCTTTACTGTAATAGATGTAAATTCAAAAGGTTATAATGCTAGAAGCAGTCATGAAGTTGTGAGAAAGATAAATTTAGATGCAACTAAAGAAATTGTGAGGCAAATTTTACTTAGAAACATTTCTGGAGCTATAATCATAGATTATATAGACTCAGATGAACAAATTAAGAAAGAAATTATAAATTTGTTGAAGAAAGAGTTAAAGCAAGACGGTAAAAACACTACCGTGTATGGATTTACTAGAATGGGATTGTTGGAAATGTCTAGAAAAAATAGAGGAGAAGAATTAAGTAATATATGGGTAAGATAGTAGTAAATATTGTTGGAGACTCTATAGTTAATGGAAATTCTTTTTCTAAGATAGAGTCTGATAAAATATTATTTAATAATTTTGGTGTAAATGGAGAGATGTCATCAAATGTATTATATAGAATTGATAGTTTATTAGACTGTGATTTATTGGTGCTATTTTATGGGCTTAATGATTTTCTTAATGGTATGTCAGTAGATTACGTGGTTGAAAATACTGAAAAAATCTTGCAAAAATCAAAATCAAAAGTTTTATTATGCATACCACAAATGGTGAATACAAAAGAGTTGAGATTTATTTTTAACCCTGAGGGAATAAATAGAAAACTAGAAAAACTATATGATGAATATATAAAATTGAATTTTAATAATTTTAAAATTCTAAATTTTTATTATTTATTGAAAGAGGTAGAACTTTTTGACGGAATTCATCCTAATGAAAAAACACATGAAGATATGAAAAAAGTATTTTTAGAATTTTTAGAGGTGAACTATGGATTTTATAAATAAGCTTAACAATAGGGAAAAGGTTTTATTAATTATTTTGATGATTATGATTTTTGAAATGTCAGTATATTCAATAGTGTTTTCTGAAAAAGTAAAAAATATTGAAGAATATAAATATAAAATAGAAAATACTAAATTAGATTTAAAAAACATCAAATTAAATAGTGAAGTTAAATACTTTGACAAAGAAAATACGGTAATAAAAAGAGAGAATAATGAGGGATTTATAAAAGAATTTCCACAAGCTGTAATAAGTACTGTCGAAGAAAATAAAATAATAGACATATCATTAAAGAAAGAAGAACTTTTTAAGTTATTAAATTTATCTGATTATTATAGTTATGATAATGCAACTTTAACTCAAGATCTTGAAGGATATAGGTTAAATTTCACTTTTAAGAGCAATAGTTCTTCTATATTGCCTCAAATAGTGGCATCTGAGGGAGATATAAAGAGTAAAATTTTTAAAGAAAAATTATATGAGAAAAATAAAAATAATAAAATTGTATCTACAGTTAATGACTCTAAAAGTGTAAAAGTAAATAAATCAGAAAGTAAGGAAGTAGAGAGAAAAGAAACTGTATTACCAACTTCAAAACAAAAAAATAAAATTGAAAGTATAACAAAACAAGAAATAAGAGAAAATATTGAAGTTTTGGAAAATGAAAAAGTACACAGTAATTTCAATGTAAATGCTGAAGATTGTAGTTTATTAAAAAATGATGATTCATCAGAAGCTATGATAAGTGCTATGGAGAATGGATTTAATTTATATTATAAGTCTAAAGGAGAGTCTACTTTAGATATTGTGTTGAATAAAGTAGAGCATTTAAAAAAAATAAAAATTTTGGTTTCTTCATATTTAGAGACAAAAGCATTATTGGAGATTAAAGGTGAAGAATATATTATCTCTAGAGGGAAAAATGAAATTGAATTAAATGAAGCTAGCATAGATAAGATAAGCTTAAAATTAACTAGTGATGAAGAAAACTTATTGTCTTTTGTAATCGAGGGTGAATTATGAAAAAAGGATTCACTTTAATTGAAATAGTAGTGATTTTAGGGATATTAGTTATATTGATGGGAATATCCATACAAAGCATTAATGGAGTTAGAACATATAGACAAAAATTAGCAGTTAAAAATTTTATCTCAGATTTAAATTCAGCTAGAGGATATGCTGTCGCAAACAATAAAAGAGTTTCAGTCAAAATTTCAGAAGATTCTTATAGCTATGAAATTAATGATGATTTTATTTTTCAAAAATTACCGGAAGGGCTTATTTTAGAACCTGAAACTAAAGAATACAAGGATATAGTTTTTACAAGAAAAGGAGTTTCGTCAAGAGAAGCTGGAAGAACTATAAATTTTAAAACTGAAAGAAAAACTTATACAGTAACTATATCACCGGTAAGTGGAAAGGTGAGATTGAGAAGTGGAAAATAAGAAAGGATATACTCTAATAGAGTTAGTAATAGCAATAGGAATAGTTTTAATACTTGGAACTTCAATTGTCTCAGCATATATAAATCTAAATAGATCAAGAGTGTCAATTTATGAAATTCAAGACGTGAGTAATAAATTGCAAAATGCAATGGAAAATGCAATCGTTAGCATAAAAAATAGCAACTCAAATGTAGAATATGAAGATGTAAATGTAGAGTTAGAAAAAGTTTCAGATGATTTATTTGAAGTGAGAGTAAGTTTTGGAGAAAAGTATGAGCTTAAAAAGTTGGTCAAAAAAGGGGTTTACTCTGATTGAATTAGTTATAGTTGTAGGAATATCATTGATTTTATTTTCTTTATTAACTACAATGGTAAGCCATTTATTGGGGGTCACTAAGAAGGTTAGCCTTGAAGAAGATGTTGCAAGTGAATTATATTTTTTTGAAAATTACATAAGAGATGAAATATTAAGTGCTCAGAAAATAAAACAAGACGTGTCAACTGGATTTAAAATAATAAATACTGAGAGAGTTAATAAAAAAATTGTTCAAAAGACTATACACTTTGAGTTAAGGAATAAAAATATACTCAGAGTAGTTAGTGGGGAAAAAGGGAATAACTCATTGATATCAAAGGTTGAAGTTTTTGATGTTAAGTGTACAGATGATTATATAAAAATAGATATGGAAATGATTAATGGTAAGAAGAGAGAAATATTAGTTGCGATAAGAAATAGGGAATAGATTATGAAAAGAGGATATGCAATTATAGTTACAGTATTAATAATGAGTTTAGGTCTTATTTCAATTAGCTTTCTTTTGAATTCTGTTTTTAAAAGTGCTTTGGTACAAAAAAATTCTATTGATTCTATACAAGCCGACTATAATGCAGAATCTGCAATTGAAATGGTTACGTCAGCTGGAAATTTTGAAAATGCAATTAATGATTTATATGTAAAAAGAGAATATACAGATAAAGTGGAGATATTTGGCAGTGAGGTTGATATAAAAGGTATTATGATTGGAAATAGACCTCCAAAATTTGAGATAAAAGCTGAAACATCTAATAAAAATATAACGTCCAATTGGTATGCTTATGGGAATATAGTAAATGAGATATATACAACAGGGGAAAGTGTTGTAAGTCCTAGAACTTGTAATGTGAATGGAAAAGTTAGTATAGATGAACTTCAAAAAATGAAAAGTAATATAGGCATTGGGAATACTAAAAATATAATTCTACCTGCCGAAGATATATATTTGCATAAAGAGGGGAGCTCAATAGCATTTTTTAGAGATAGTGAATTTAAAGAAAAGGTAGATAGTGTATCTTCTTTTGATAGATTTTATTTAGAACAAAAAGGTGGAAATTTAATTGTATTAAGTGATATTAAAGTTATGAGTTTATTTAATGTTGAAAATATAATTTTAGGAGCAAACATAAAAATAAACGGAATTTTGAATTTAAAAAGTGACATTCAATCGTTGGGGCATTATAATATAGAAGTTGATGGATTAACACTGAATTATGACCAAGTATCTGAAAATTACATAGTTGCAAATTATAAGTATGATAATTTGCATATGTTTTATAAAAATCTTAAAGATTTTATTAAACCTACAGTTAAGTATACATCTAAAGAAAAGAAGTAAAAAGTATTTAAATAGATATTTGTAATGTGTTATAATGAAATGAAGAGAAAATTTAGGAGGTAAATTTATGATATCAGCAGGTGATTTAAGAAAAGGCGTTACGTTTGTAATGGATGGAGATGTTTATGAAATTATAGACTTCCAACACGTTAAGCCTGGAAAAGGAGCTGCTTTTGTTAGAGTAAAAATTAAATCAGTACTTACTGGTGGAGCTAGAGAAACAACTTTTAACCCTTCAGAAAAATTTGAAAAGGCAGTTATAGAAACTAAAGAAATGCAATATCTTTATAGTGATGGAGAACTTTATTATTTCATGGATAATGAAACATATGAACAAATTCCATTGGAAAAAGATGTAGTAGAAGATGCTCTTAATTTTATGAGAGAGAATGATGTAGCTGTTATTAATTTTTATAAAGGTAAACCATTTAGAGTTGCACCTGCAAACTTTGTTGAATTAGAAGTAACACAAACTGAGCCGGGAGTAAAAGGAGACACTTCATCAGGTGGAAATAAACCTGCTACAGTTGAAACAGGATTTACCCTAAATGTTCCACTCTTTGTAAATACAGGCGATGTTATCAGAATTGATACAAGAACAGGGGAGTACATGTCTAGAGTATAATCTAGAGAATTAGGAGGAAACTATGGAAAACTTAAAAGCAAGAATTGCTTATCTAGAAGGTCTAGCAGATGGATGCGAGATTGATGAAACTTCAAAAGAAGGACGTATTTTAGTTGAACTTATTGATGTACTTGGAGATTTAGTTGAAGAGATTCAAAGCCAACAAGAAGATATGGACGAATATCTTGATCTACTAGATGAAGATTTATCAGATCTTGAAGATTATGTATATGACGAAGACGAAGATGATGACTTCGATCTATACGATGAAGATTATGATGATTTATTCTACGATGAATTTGAAGATTCAGATTTAGAAGTAGAAGAATAAATTTAATTGGGCCGAAAGGCCCTTTTTTAGGCTCTAAAATATCTGGGGGAGTAAATCTCTAACAGATATTTTTGTAAAAAAAATTGCACTTATATGCATTTAGTCCTAAACTTTAATTAGCAAAACCAAAGATTGGAGGTACATATAAGTGCAAAATAATAATATCATGAATTTGTTTGGTTTTAAAGATGTAGTTTTTGATAGTTTTAATGAGGATAATGAATTTGTCCATGTTCATGCTTCTGTTCCTAATACTATTATCCTATTAAATCTATATATATATAACCAATCCCTATTGGTGATACTTTTAACCATCTCTTTTGTTAATTTATTTATCGTTTCACACAACATATCCACTACGTCTGATAATGTGTGGAAAAATTCATTTTTAAATCCCATAGTCCTAATTTGTTTCCAAATCTGTTCTATGGGGTTCATTTCTGGTGTATATGGTGGTATATGCATTATTTCTATGTTTTCCGGTATTCTTAATCCTTTGGATTTATGCCATATTGCTCCATCACATACTAGTAGTATCATATCATTCTTATAGGTTTTGGAGAGTTCTTTTAAAAATATGTTCGTACAGGCTGTATTACAATACGGCAATATTAAAAAGAAGTTTTCTCCTGTTGTTGGTTCTACTGCTCCATAAGTATATCTGTATTCTCTTAAATGATGACAAGGTACTGATGGTCTTATTTTATGGTTACCCCAACAGTATTTCGGCTTATTTATGCGACCGAATCCTACTTCATCTTGGAACATTATTCTTACTTTTTTATCCGGGTTAACGTTTCTAAGTTCTTTTGATCTGCTGTTAATTTTTTTGAGGTCTCTATGACCTCTTTACTTGCTTTCTTAGGATGTTTACTTCTTGGCATTATTTTTCTAAATCCGTGTCTTTTTAGTACTCTATATATTTGACCCGTTCCTATGGAATGTCCTACAAGCTTTACATATGCTTTTTCTATTTCTTTGGCTGTTACTATTTGTCCACTTTCTGCTTTTTCTTCAAATTGCTTTAGGAATTCTTTTTCTTCTTCAAAGCAGAGATTTCTATGATTGCCTTGTCTTTTTTTATTTTTTAATGCGTTTACAGAATCTTCTCTGTATGCTTTTAACCATGCGAATACTGTAGATTTTCCAACATCTAATTTTTCAGATATGGATTTGGCACTGTTGCCTTTAAGTTTTAGTATTATGGCTTTAATCCTTATATATTCTCTTTTGTTATTAGTTTTTTTGAGGTCTACTTCTAATTCTTGAATTTGTTTTTGTATATCTTTCATAATATTATTATACTACATTAAATCACACAATTGTATCTATTGTTTAACGGATATTAGTATTATAAAGTATTCCTTTAGATTAAGGAAGAAAATATAGATTTAATTAAGGAATTTATGGTGAAAGAAAAGAAAATAATATAATATAATTAAATAAAAGGAATTAACAGTCAAAGCTTCTACAAACGTAGGAGCTTTTTTATACAAAAATATCTGTTAGAGATTTACTCCCCAACAGATATTATAGAGCCTTTTTTTGTTTTTGGTGAATCAATTATACCAAATGTGATTTACTATGGGATTTTTTTAGTTCAATTTCATTTTACAATTAACAACTTATATTTAAAATTAAGTTGTATGAATTTATGTAGTTTGATATGATGAATAAAAAGATTAAGAAAATACTTAAAGGGAAGTGTTGATTTGACTAAGAATTTAGTCGTTGTAGAGTCGCCAACAAAGGCGAAGACAATAAAGAAAATGTTAGGTAAGAATTATAAAGTCATGGCATCAGTTGGACATATAAGAGATTTGCCTAAAAGTAGACTGGGAATTGACGTTGAAGGTAATTTTGATCCTGAATATATAAACATAAGAGGCAAAGGTCCTCTAATAAAGGAATTAAAGAAAGAAGCTAAAGACAGTGACAATATATACTTGGCAACTGACCCCGATAGAGAGGGAGAAGCTATATCTTGGCATTTAAGTTATATTTTAGGACTAGACCCAGATAAGCCGATAAGAGTAACTTTTAATGAAATAACAAAAGATACTGTCAAAGAAAATATTAAAAAACCGAGAAGTATTGACATAAGTTTAGTAGATGCCCAACAAGCTAGAAGAGTTTTGGATAGATTAGCAGGGTATAAAATATCTCCATTACTTTGGAAAAAAGTTAAAAGTGGTTTATCAGCTGGTAGAGTTCAGTCTGTGGTTTTAAAACTTATATGTGACCGAGAAAGAGAAATTGAAGAATTTATAGCAGAAGAGTATTGGTCTATAGAAGCAATATTAAAAAAAGGTAGAAAATCTTTTGAAACCAAATTTTATGGTAAATTTAAAAATGGTAAAAGTTTAAAAGTTGAATTAGCGAATGAAGAAGAAACTAAGGAAATTTTAAGAACAATAGATGAGGAAAATTTTATAGTACATTCTATAAAAGAAGGGACAAGGTCGAAGAATCCTTACAATCCTTTTACAACTTCTACTATGCAGCAAGAAGCTTCTAAAAAACTTGGGTTCACAACAAAAAAGACCATGATGGTTGCACAGAGCTTATATGAAGGGGTAACTTTACCTAAAGTTGGTTCAGTTGGTTTGATAACATATATGAGAACTGACTCAACTAGAATAAGTGATGAAGCTTTGAAAACAATAGAAGCTTATATAAATGGAGAAATAGGTAAAGAATATCTTGAGTTTCATAAGAGTAAAAATAAGAGCTCTAATGTACAAGATGCTCATGAATGTATAAGACCTACAGATGTATTTAAAACACCTTATTTAATAAAAGATTCTTTAACTAAAGACCAATTTAAATTATATGAGTTGATTTGGAAGAGGACAGTGAGTTCTCAAATGAAGCCTGCTCAATATGCAACAATGAATTTAGAAATTTTATCTAATGATAATATATTTAAAGCTTCAGGTTCTCAAATAAAGTTTGATGGTTTTTTAAGGGTATATAATTATTCAAATGAAAAGGATAATATACTACCCGAATTAAACGAAGAAGATATATTAAAAGCTAAAGAAGTTATTCCTAACCAACATTTTACTCAGCCGCCAGCAAGGTATAATGAGGCCAGTCTGATTAAATATTTGGAGGAATATGGGATAGGTAGACCTTCTACTTATTCACCTATAATTTCTACTCTACTTTCAAGATATTATGTAGTGATTGATGAAAAGAAACTTGTTCCAACAGAGCTTGGAGTTACAGTAAATGAAATTTTGACAGAAAATTTTTCTGATTTAATAAATAAAGATTTTACTGCGAATATGGAAACAAGCCTTGATGAGATAGCCGATGGAGAAAGACCATGGAAAGAAGTTATATCTTCTTTTTACTCAAAGCTAAAAGAAGACTTGGATAAAGCTGAAGAAAATATTGAAAAAGTTGAAATAAAAGAACAAGAAACTGATGTAATATGTGAAAAATGTGGCAGAAATATGGTTATAAAAATGGGAAGATATGGAAAGTTTTTAGCTTGTCCGGGATTTCCAGAATGTAGAAATACAAAACCTTTAGTTGAAAAAATAGGTGTAAAATGTCCTAAATGTGGAGGAGAAATAGTAGTTAAGAGGAGTAAAAAGGGTAGAAAGTTCTATGGTTGTGATAATTATCCTGAGTGTGATTTTGTAACTTGGAATAAACCAATAGATAAAATGTGCCCTAAATGTGATTCTATTTTGACAGAAATGGAAGGTAAGGGTAAAAAACGAATAAAGTGCAGCAATCAAAATTGTGATTATAGGGAAACAACAGAGGAATAAAAATGAATAGAGATGAGTTTATAGTCAAATTTCCAAAGACAATTTCTGAAAAATATAATGTAGTATTTAAAAACGAAGACAGAGATAGTATTACTTTTTTTACAGAAGAGTTAAACGGAAATGTTGAAAGTGCTTTAAAAATTATATTCGATAAAAATATAGTATTTGAAGTTGTTGATTCTAAGTTATTAAATTTAAAGAGAAATGAATTTTATAGTTTAGATGAAGATAAACTCATCTTAAATTTTTCTTTAAATTCAAACTATAATCTAAATTCGCTTGAATTTGAAAGTGATTCAGAAGCGGCAATAGCTCTTAACAATATAATTAAATACGCACTTGAAAAAGGAGCTTCTGATATACACTTTGATTCTAAAATAAACGAAGTTGTTGTTAGGCTTAGAATAGATGGAATTTTACAGGATGTTAGTAAAATATCTAAAGCAAGTTATAATTTGTTATCTACAAGGATAAAAGTAATATCAAATTTAGATTATACGATAAGAAATAAACCACTTGATGGGAGATTTTCTTTTAAAACTGAAGATAGATCTGTTGATATAAGAGTCGCAATTATTCCAACTACACTACAAGAAAAAATTGTACTTAGAATTTTAGATAAAACATCTGTAGATTTTACTATGAATGGAATAGGATTGTTTGGAGAAGATGCTGAAAAAGTTAAAAAACTGATAAGGCAACCAAATGGATTACTTCTTGTATCAGGGCCTACAGGAAGCGGGAAATCTTCAACTCTATATACAATTTTAAATCACTTATATTCAAGAGAATTAAATATTATAACTGTTGAAGACCCAGTTGAGTATAAGATAGATGGAATAAATCAAATTGAAATAAATAAAGAACTTGGCAGAAGTTTTAATGACGGATTAAAGAGTATACTTAGGCTTGACCCTGATAAGATAATGGTAGGGGAAATAAGAGACAGAGAAACAGCACAGACGGCTCTTAGAGCTGCCATAACTGGACATTTAGTGCTGTCCTCAATCCATACAAATGATTCTCCTTCAGCAATCTATAGATTAAAAGACATGGGAATAGAAAATTATTTAATATCAGCTGGACTTATAGGAATTATTTCGCAGAGATTAGTCAGAAAATTATGTGAATGTGCTGAACCAATTGAAGAGTATGTTGATATTTTTTCTAAAGAAATGACTCATTATAAACCAAAAGGTTGCTCAAAGTGTAGAAATGGATATGTTGGAAGAACTGCAGTTTTTGAAATCTTAATATTAACAGATGAGGTGAAAGAAGCAATAGTAAAAGAAGTATCATTAAGAGAATTTAGAGAGTTATGCTCTAAAAATATGGTTTCTTTAAAAGATAGTTTGGAAATAATGGTAGATTGTGGTTTGACTTCTTTAGATGAAGTGTATAAAAATGTTGAATCAGTAGGTGATTTATGATTTACAAATATACGGCTTTAGATGGAGATAAAAGATTAATTAACCAAATTGAGGCTGCTAGCTTATCGGAATGTGAAGAAAAATTACTTTCAATGGGTTTGAGAATTATAAAAGTAGAGCCTGTATCTAAACTAAATTTAGATGATTTATTTTCAAAAAAATTTAAAAATGAAGATTTGTATATAATGTTTTATCAACTTCATATTTTGATAAATTCGAAATTAAATGTGCCTGATGCGGTTTTGACTTTATCTAATAGCTATGAAAAACAAAAAGCCAAACATTTGAAGAATGTGTACAAGAATATTCTTGGAGGTTTTACTTTAGCAGAATCTCTAGGCAATGAAAATGTTTGTCCACAGTTTGCTGAAAATATGATAAAGATAGGTGAGGAATCTTCTAGTTTAAGTTTAATATTGGAAGAGCTTTCTAACTACTATTTTGAAAAAGAGATATTTAAAAAGAAAATTTATTCGGCATTTACATATCCAATTATTTTATTTATATCAACAATTATAATTAGTAATTTTTTAGTTTTATATATATTTCCTACATTTACTGAAATATTTTATAGCTCAGGGGTAGAATTGCCGATAATAACTAAAATATTAATAGGTTTTTCAAACTTTTTTAGAACAAATTTTTTCATTACAAGTTCTCTATTAATTTTAGTTGGAATAACATTATTTACTTATTTCAGAACGGAAGCGGGAAAGTTTAAATTTGAAAAATTTTTAATAAAATTTAAGTTGTATAGAGTAATTCAAGAGCATAATTTTATTTCTATGATGAGTTTTTTATTGAATTCAAAAGTAATTATGTCTAGTGCATTAGAAATTACAAGAGACTCTATTAGCAATCTACATATGAAAAAAGAAATAGAAAAATCTATAGAGAGACTGTACAGTGGGATTGATTTATCTAAGTCATTAGAAGAATCTGTATTTTTTGATAATATATCATTATCTATATTAAAAGTAGGAGAGCGAGCTTCGTCGGTAGATAAAGTTATTAAATCTCTGAAAGATTATTATGAAAAGAAATTAGAAATGGATTCAAAGAAGTTTTTGTCATTAATAGAGCCGATCATCATTCTTATTTTATCTATTTTTGTTGGATTTGTTGTATTGTCTATAGCAATTCCTATGTTCGATGTTGTCAACTATATTGGTTAGGAGGTAGTTATGAAGAATTTAAAAAAGAAAAAGGGGTTTACATTGGTTGAATTAGTAGTTGTAATAGCCATACTTTTGATTTTAGTGGCAATAGCTATTCCTAGATTTACTAAATCAAATCTATCTGCACAAGCAGCAGCACACAATTTAAACGTAAAAGAATTAAAAAATGCTGCAGTAATGTATTCGATTGAAAATCCGGAATCGACTGGAGCAATAACTCAAGAAAATTTGACGCCTTATTTTGAAGGCAAGTTTCCTAAACCAGTTAAAGCACTTAAGAAAGACTCATTTAGTGTTTCTATAGATAAAAATGGTAATGTTACAGTTACTCCCGGAGAAGTAAAAATAGAAGGAGACCAATTAGTCTCAGTAGAAAAATGATAGTTATAATATTTATATTAGGAGCTATAGCAGGATCGGCTCTAGCTTGTTTCAATTATAGAAGGAATGACATAAAATCTTTTATATTTGGAAAATCTGAATGTGAAAGTTGTCATACAAAAATAAAGCCTTTTGAAAATATACCTATAGCTTCATTTATTTTATTAAAAGGAAAGTGCTCAAATTGCAATGAAAAAATTGATTTTATAAATTTTTTATATGAAATTATAACACCAATTTGTTTTATATTGGCATATATTAAATATGGTTTAAGCTATAATTTTATAATATTATTATCGCAAATATTACTTTTATTAAGTATTTCATTTACTGATTTCAAAATGAAAGAAGTATATTCTGTAGATTTATGCATTTTATTTGGAATTAGTTTATTAAATTTGTTTGAAGGAGAAGCAATTGTTTCAATTTTAGTTTCTTGTGTAATAGGAGGAATATTTTATATATTTACTAGATTTTCGGTTATGGGAGAAGCTGATGTCATATTGGGATTTATAAGTGGTTTTTATGCAAAAACATATATGGATGGATTTCTAATTTTTAGAAATAGTTTTATACTTGCTGCAATATATGCTTTAATACTAATTTTTATTTACAAAAAAGATAGAAAATTTGAATTCGCATTTTGTCCATTTATTTCTATGGCAATTTTTACGGTGATATTATGAATAAACGCACAATTTTTTTATTTGAAGATTTAAAAATATTTATATTAAACAATTTTAGGAATGAGATAGTTTTGTATCCTCAATTGATAGAAAATGGAGAAATATTAGATACTAACTATGTATATTATTTGATGAAGAAAAAAATTGAAACTTTAAACATAAAAAATAAAGTTTTATTTTTAGTAAATTCATCTAAGTTTTTAAAATTTGATATAGATGTATCTAATATAAAAAAAGATGAGTATGAGTCGTATATATATTATGAGCTACAAAAATTAGTGCCTACAGATATGAGTGAATATGATTTTACATATGAATATGATGAAAATTTAGTAAACGTAAGGTTGGTAGCTAAATCTTTTTTGGATAAATATAAAGATTTAGCAAAAAATTTAAACTTAAAATTAGAAGGAGTATTCTACATAGATGATGTTTTAATTCAAAATAATTATATAAATTATTCGTTAAATAGAATAAAAGTTATTCAAAATGGTTTAAAAAAGGAAATATTCTCAAATGAATTGGCAAAAAAATTTGAAATGTATGATTTAAGTGGTGAAGATATTTCAAATTTATATCTGAAAAAGTTTGTTGGAATAGATAGTGATATAGTAGAAAAACTTGATGAGTTATTACAAAATCTCAAATATGAAAGAATTAATTGGCTTGATAGATTTGCAAGTGAAAAACAATACGTATACTTTGGAGACTTGCCAATAGAGAGTTTATCAAAAAAATATGTTTTTAAAAATTTAGAGATTGATGATATAAATTTAAAAAATAATTTTATAAAGAGTAAAAATAAAAATAGCGTGAATATATTTTTAATAATTGGAGCATTAATTTTATTAAATCTATGCATATTTATTTTATTAAATAATAGAGAAAATAAATTAAAAACGGAGTTTTCAAATTCTTTAAAAGAAATAGCTTTAGAAAAAGATAAAAACACTACATTAAAAGATGACAGAGAAAAAGATGAAAAAGGGATTGAAGGATACAATAAAAAGTTTGAATCATTAGTTGAGAATTTTGAAAATATAAGTAATACTGATATATTTTTTGAGGAATATAAATTTTTAGAAAATAGAGTTACAATAAAAGGAGCTGCAAATTCTACAGCAGTTTTAGAAGATTTGCTAAAAAAACAAAAAAATATAAAGCTGATTTCAAGTTCTGTAAGAAATGGATACTTGTATTTTGAAATTGAAGTTGGATTGAGGGATTTAGATGAAGATAGGTAAGTTAACAGATGATGAATTAAAAGAGCATATATTTAAACACATTTCAAATTGTAGAAAAGAAGTTTTGAAAAAATCAGATATAGGAATAGATACAGCAGTTTTGGATTTAAAGGATGATTTAGTGGTTCTATCAGTAGACCCAATTACCGGGACTAATTGTGGAATAGGTAAACTATCTGTAAATATATCTTGTAATGATGTTGCAACAGAAGGAGCTACTCCGGTTGGAATATTACTCAGTGTTTTAGCTCCACCAAGCTGTGAATTAAAAGATTTAGAAGAAGTAATGATAGAAGCTAGCGATGAATGTAAAAAAATGAATATTGACATAATAGGCGGACATACAGAAATAACTGATGCTGTGAATAAGATAATAGTGACATCGGTTGTGGTTGGAAAGTTAAATAGAAATTCTGTGCTAAATAAAAAATTAGTTAAAAATGGAGATATAGTTTGTGTATCTAAGTATATAGCAATGGAAGGCACATATATAGTGACAAACGAAAAGAAGGGTTTATTAAATTTAACTGAAACGGAAATTAAAGAAATAGATGAGATGGGAGAAAGTATTTCTATCGTGAAAGAGGCAATGCTAGCAAAAGAAAATAATGTTAAATTTATGCATGACATAACAGAGGGTGGTGTATATGGTGCTCTTTGGGAAAGCAGTGAGTTCTTAAAGAAAAAATTTATTATTGAGAAAGAAAGAATTCCTTTAAAAAAAGTGAGTAAAAAAATTTGTAGTGAACTTTCTTTAGATCCATACAGGCTTATCTCAAGTGGTTCATTAATTATGGTTTTTGGTGAAAAGGATTTTGAAAATTTCAAGTCAAAATGTGAGTATGAAAATATAAAAGTAACTAACATAGGATATGTTGCTGAGGGAAGTGGAATAGAAGTAATATCTGAAGTGAATGAGTTAATAGAAAATACAACAGTGGATGAGCTATACAAGATACTTTAAGTAATATTTGAAAAAGTTTTTGATAAGTGGTATAAATTATAGAGTAAGGGGGAATTATGGAATATAAACGAATTATATTATTGGTGTTTATTATTTCTATTTTTATACCGACAAATATTTATGCTAACAACGTACTTAATATAAAAATTGATAATAAAAATGCGCAAGTAAATAAAGTTAATGTAAAAGTTAATGGAGAAATTTTAAAAGTTGATTATACGGCTTATACTATAGGTGGTAGAACTTTTGTACCTATAAGAGAGCTTACGGAAAGCTTAGGAGCAAAAGTATTTTGGGATAATAAAACAAATAGTGCTACTATAGAAAATAAAAAGCAGTCTATAAAGATGAAGATTGACTCTGATGTGATTTATATAAATAGTGTTAAAAATACAATTTCAAAAGATTCTATACCTAAATTTGCAACGTACTCAACTCCTAAATACGAGACAAAGACAATGGTACCACTAAGATTTTTATCAGAGACTTTTGGATATTCAGTTTCTTGGGATCAAGAATCTCAGACTGCAATAGTAAATACTACTAAAGAAGCTAAACCTATAAGTCAAGAGACATCTGAATCTAAAAATAATACTAAAACAGAGATTAAAGTTGATTCTAAAACAAGTGATAAGGAAAATTCTGAAAAAAAAGCTGCTGCATTGACTATAAATGATACAAAAAATGGTATAATAGTTAAACCTAAAAAGACAGATGGTTTTAGGTCAGAAAATGAACTCAAACAAATGAAAGAACTTGATAAGGCAGAACAACTTGTAGAACCTCAAAAAAAGAGAAATATTTCAAAGACTCTTAAGAAAAAAGGTAAAGTTACAATAGTTTTAGATGCAGGTCATGGCGGTAAGGATAGTGGTGGACTTAGTAAAGATGGGTATATGGAAAAAGTACCTACTTTAAAAGTTGCTAAAAGATTATCTGAAAAATTAAAAGATAAGGGCTATGAAGTAATAATGACTAGAGATAGTGATGTATATATTGAACTTTTGGATAGAGCAGGGATTTCAAATGATTCGGAAGCAGAATTATTTTTATCAATTCATTTCAATTGTTCTGTAAATACAGAAGCTAGTGGAGTAGAAACTTTTTATGCCAGTGAAAAGACTGTTGGTATAAAATCTGTTGAGCAAAAACCTTTTGCCCAAGAAATACAAAGAGCTGTAATATCAGCTACAGGAGCAAAGAGCAGAGGTGTTAAAGATGGTTCCAGTTATTTAGTATTAAATAAGACCAACACAGTAGCGGCTCTTGTTGAACTTGGATTTTTATCTAATTTAGAAGAGTTAGATAAAATTAAAGATGATGAATATATAGACAAATTAGTTGAAGGTGTTTATCAGGGAATAAATAACTATGTAGATAAGTATGTGGAATAAAGAGGTTTTTAACCAACATAAAATCATGGTTAGACCAAGAACTTAAAATTCTATTAAGAGAGGTCATCGACCTCTTTTCTTTTTGGAGGGAATATGAGAAAAGATAGAAATAATAATGAAATGAGAAATATAAAAATACAAAACAATTATTTAAATCATCCAGATGGCTCTGTTTTGATAGAATGTGGAAATACAAAAATTATATGTACAGCGATGATAGAAGATAAAGTACCTTTCTTTTTAAAGGGGAAAAATACTGGATGGCTATCAAGTGAATATTCTATGCTACCTGGCTCAACAGATACAAGAAAAGTTAGAGATTCTTCAAGAGGTAAAATTGACGGAAGAAGTCAAGAAATACAAAGATTAATCGGGAGAAGTTTAAGACAGGCTATAGATCTTTCAAAAATTGGTGAGAGAACAATATGGATTGATTGTGATGTAATATCTGCTGATGGGGGAACTAGAACAACTAGTATAAATGGAGCATATGTTGCATTAAAATTAGCAGTGGATAAATATATTGAAAAGGGAATTTTTAATGAAGATCCAATTATAAGTAAAATTGCAGCTTTGTCTGTAGGGGTAGTCAATGGAGAAAATCTAGTAGACCTGTGCTATAAAGAAGATTCGAAAGCTGATGTAGATTTAAACTTAGTAATAAATGATAAATTTGAATTTATTGAAATTCAAGGTACAGCAGAAGGTAGACCTTTTTCTTTAGATAGATTAAATCAATTATTGGATTTATCAAAGGAATCTTTCAATAAAATATTTGAGATTCAAGAAAAAGCAACTAAGAAAGCAAAAAAAATAGTTTTATCAACAGACAATGCACATAAAGTTGAAGAGATAAACAAAATTCTAGAAGGATTAGATGTTCAGATATTAACTAAATCTGAAATTTTAAAATCAAATTTAGAAGTTGAAGAAAACTCTGATACATTGCAAGGTAATGCACATTTAAAAGCTGTAGAGATGAAAAAATATACAAATTATGCAGTTATAGCAGATGATACAGGACTTTTTGTAGATGAGTTAAATGGAGAACCCGGTGTAAAATCAGCTAGGTATAATGAAAAATTTGACCATAATGATACAGAAAATAGAAAACTACTTCTTAAGAATTTAGAAAAATCTAGTAATAGAAAAGCTAAATTTAAAACAGTAATAGCTTATATTGGCGAAAATAATGAAGAAATATTTTTTGAAGGAGTATGCAAGGGTGATATAATTAAATCAGAAAAAGGTGATGCAGGATTTGGATATGACAGTATATTTGTTCCAAAAGGATATGATAAAACTTTTGCAGAACTTGGAAATGAAGAAAAAAATAAAATAAGTCATAGGTCAAATGCATTGAAAAAGTTTAGACAATTTATAGAAGATGAATTAAGTAAGTAAAGTGGTTCAAGTATAGATTTTCTAATTTGTCATATAAAGATATTAACTGGAAAATTTATACTTGAAAGATTATTAAATTTTTGATAAAATATTTTTTGTTGTAGGGGTATAGTTCAGTTGGTAGAACATTGGTCTCCAAAACCAAGTGCCGTGGGTTCGAGTCCTGCTACCCCTGCCATAAATTCAACCGTTATTTACTAATTTTTAGTGAATAGCGGTTTTTTATTGCTAATGTTAGCATTTATAATGTAAACTGAATTTATGGTGGAACTTAAAAAATATTTAATATAAGTGCGGTTAATCTATAAAATGAAATTGATTTTTTATAATATTTACTATATATTATTTTAGAATGGAGGGGTAGCTTGAAGATATTATTCGATGCCAATGGAGGAGATAATGCACCTTTTGAAATAGTGAAAGGAGCTATAGATGCAAGAAACGAACTTGGAGTTGAAATAGCTTTTGTAGGAAATGAAGATTCTATAAGAAGTTCGCTTAATAAATTAAATGAAAAAGCTGAAATAGTAAATGCAAGCGAGAATATTGAAAACAATGAAGAACCTGCTTTTGCTCTTAGGAAAAAGAAAGACTCTTCTACAGTAGTTGGACTTAGTCTTTTAAAAGAAAAAAAATATGATGCTTTTGTATCGGCAGGAAGTACAGGTGCATTACTTGCTGGTGGTCTATTTATAATTGGAAGAATAGATAATGTAAAAAGAGCTGTGTTACCAACTTCTATACCTAATTTAAAAGGTTCTACATTGGTTATAGATTCTGGTGCGAATATGGATTGTAGTGAAGATTTATTATTACAATTTGCAAAGATGGGCGACCAATATTTAAAAATAAATGGAATCGAAAATCCTAGAGTAGGACTTTTGAATGTTGGTGTTGAAGAACACAAAGGGAATACTTTAACAAAGGCTGTATATCCTCTACTTAAAGATTCAGGATTAAACTTTATTGGAAATGTAGAGGCGAGAGATTTATCTTTGGGAGTTTGTGATTTAGTAGTTTGTGATGGTTTTATAGGAAATGTACTTTTAAAGACTACAGAAGGTACAGCTTATTTTGTTTCTAAAATGCTTGAAAGTTTGGTTGGAAAAGCCAATTTATCATCAGAAATGCTGAAAGAAGTAGGAAGTTTAATGATTAAAGCTAAAAAATCTTTAGACTACAGCGAAATTGGAGGGGCATTGTTACTTGGAATAAAAGAAATAGTAATAAAAGCGCATGGAAGTTCTGATAGCAAGGCTATTAGGAATGCAACAAAACAAGCTTTACAGGCATATGAAACAAAAATAGTTGAAAAAATAGGATTAATTTTTAATAGGTGAGGAAATGAGAGAGAGAATTTTACAATTAATAGCAGATCAATTTGGAAGAGATGTAGATGAATTAGAAGAAGATATGACATTTGTTGATGATTTAGGTGCAGATTCTATAGATATAGTTGAACTTGTAATGAGTATTGAAGATGAGTTCTCAATAGAACTTGAAGAAGACCACTTAAAAGAATTATCAACAATTTCTGATGTTATTGAATACGCAAAAGAATTGAACATTGAAGGTGAATAATAAGGATATAAAAAAATTATGTTCTATAATAGATTATAATTTTAATAATGATTTATATTTAGAAACTGCACTTGTGCATTCGTCGTATTTAAATGAAAATGAATCTTATCAAAAAAATAATCAGAGACTTGAATTTTTAGGAGATGCTGTTTTAGAACTTGTTATAACCGAAGAATTATTTTTAAATAATTTGAATATGAGAGAGGGAAAGTTATCTCAGCTTAGAAGTAAAATTGTAAGTGAACAAGCTCTGTATAAAATTGCTAAAGATATAAATTTAGGGATGTTTATTAAATTTGGTAGAGGAGAGTACAAAGCCGATGGGAATTATCGAGCTTCTATAATGGCGGATGCGTTAGAGGCCTTGATAGGAGCTGTGTATTTAGATGGTGGGCTTTCTAGCGCTAAAAAAGTGGTCTTAAGTCTATGTGATGAAAATATAAGAGCTGCTCTTTCTAATAAAATAAATATTGATTATAAAACACTACTTCAAGAGTTTTCTCAAAGAGATTCGAAAAAAGAAGTAGAATATGTTTTAAGAGAAGAAAAGGGACCTGACAATAATAAGACATTTTTTTATGACTTGTTTTTAAATGGCGAACTATTAGCTAAAGGAGAGGGCTCGTCTAAAAAGAAAGCTCAACAAATGGCAGCTAAAGAGTGTTTAATAAAATTAGGAGAGATATATGAGTAAAAAAAATATAATACCAATTTTTGTACCTCATGAAGGCTGTCCAAATGATTGTGTTTTTTGTAATCAGAGAAAGATTACTGGTATTTCTACGTCTATAACTGAAAAAGATATTAGAGATACTATCGAAACATATTCATCATATTTTAAAAATGATAATAAATTTGAAATTGCCCTCTACGGAGGGTCTTTTACTGCAATTGACATAGACACACAAGAGTGGATTTTAAAGTTAATAAATAAATATATTGAACCGAATAGATTTGATTCAATTAGATTGTCTACAAGACCTGATGCAATAGATGAAAAAAGATTGAATTTATTAAAAAAATATAATGTTAAAACGATAGAATTAGGCGTACAGAGTTTAGATAAAGATGTACTTCGACTTTCAAAACGTGGTCATAGTGTAGCGTCAGTTTATAAGTCGGCTGAGCTTATAAAAAAGTTTGGATTTGAACTTGGTTTACAACAGATGTTAGGCCTATATGGGGATGAACTTGAAAAAAGTATATATACAGCAGAAGAATTTATTAAAATAAATCCTAAATTTGTGCGAATATATCCTACACTTGTAATAAAAGATACAGAATTAGAGATGTTATATAACTCTGGGCTTTATACTCCACAAAGTGTTGAAGAAGCTGTAAGTTGGATAAAGAAATTATTGCCTATGTACACTAAAGCTGGCATAGAAGTTATACGAGTGGGGTTACAACCTACTGACAACATCCAATTAGGGAAAGATGTTGTGGCAGGGCCTTTCCATCCGGCTATAAGACAATTAGTTGAAAGCGAATTGATAACTGAACAGATAATAAAGTTATTAGAACTTGAAAATGTCAATAGTATAAAAGTTGTTGCCTCAGGAAGAAATATTTCGTTGATAGCTGGAAATAAAGGTGTAGGCAAAAAACATTTAATAGAAGCTCTAAATTTAGAAAATGTAGAAATGAAGATAGATAATAATTTAAATGATATGATTCAAATATCTTTTAATGAAAATATTATATCTTTTAAGGCTGGTGAGTAAATGATTTTAAAATCCATATACATACAAGGATTTAAATCTTTTTTAAATAAAACTAAAATTGATTTTAATAATTCAATAACAGCTATAGTTGGACCAAATGGAAGCGGGAAAAGTAATATAACTGATGCAATTATTTGGGTTTTAGGAGAAACTTCTATTAAGAATCTTAGAGGAAGTAAGATGGAGGATGTAATTTTCTCTGGAACTGACAAACGAAAAGCTACAGGATTTGCAGAAGTTAGTATAGTTTTTGACAATTCAGATGGAAGTATTCCTCTTGATTTTAGAGAAGTACAGATAACAAGAAGAATGTATCGATCTTTAGAGTCTGATTTCTTAATAAATGGCACTAAATGTAGATTAAAAGATATAAGAGAACTATTTCTAGATACTGGTATAGGAAAAGATGGATATTCACTTATCAGTCAAGGTCAGATAGATAGAATTTTAAGCAATAAACCTGATGAGAGAAGACAGATATTTGAAGAAGCAGCTGGTGTTTCAAAGTTTAAATTAAGAAAACACGAAAGTGAATTAAAATTAAAGAGGACTAAGGAAAATATACTTAGACTAAATGATATTTTATCTGAGCTTGAATCAAGAGAAAAAGATTTAAAAAAAGCTTCTGAAGATGCAACTATTTATTTAGAAAAAAGTAAAGAACTTAAAAGATTGGAAATAAATTTAGCAGCCTATGAACTTGTAGACTTAGATAAAAAAGTTGGCGAAGCTGAGCAGGAATTAACAGAGAATGAACAAAATTTATCTTATGTTATCAAAAATATAGAAGAGTTTAAAGCAAAAATAGAAAATATTTCTTTAGAGAGTGAAAAAACTGAAGAAGAAGCAGAACTTGTCAGAAATGAACTAAAGGAATTTGAATTAAATATTCAAAGAGAAAAGTCTGAACTTGATGTTGTATTAGTGAAGTTGGAAAACTATACTAAAAATTTAGAAAATGATAAAAACTTGTTAAAAGAATTAGAAGATTCTTCAGTAAAAGCTGATTCTAGAATTTTAGAGTTAGAAAAAGATAAATCAGAATATGAGTTTAAAATTGAAGAATTAAAAACTGAACAAAATGATTTTGTCAAAAAAATATATGATTTATCAGTTGAGCTTAAAAACAAAGAAGAAGAAATAAATTCATATAATGTTGGAATAAAAAATATAGAAAATGAATTGTCAGCAATAAATTCAAAATTAAGTATTTTGAATGTTATGAAGTCTGAAAAAAATAGTAGGCTTGACAATATTAAAGAAAATTTAAAAACTTTATATTCTAACAATGAAGAAATTGAAGAATTAAGAGAAAGTGCTGAGAAAAAATATAACTCTATTAAAGAAAATTTGGATGCTCTTAGAAAAAAATCGGAAGTAAGTAAAAGAGAAAGAGAAAAGGCGAACAGCGAAGTAATTTCTAATTATAATAGTTTGCAAGAGTTGCAAAAGAAGATTTCTCATACAGAAGCACAATATACAGCCCTTAAAAATTTAAATAATTCTTTTGAAGGTTACAACAAAAGTGTAAAAAGCCTTATGAATATCACCAAACGAGGTGATTTTGAGCAAGAGATAGTAGGACCTGTTGCAGAGAATTTTAAAGTAAAAAAAGAATATGAAACAGCCATATCTGTTGCATTGGGTGGAGCTTTACAGAATATAATTGTAGATAAATTAAACTCTGCTAAAAAAATAATAGAATACTTAAACACTAAAAAGATGGGTAGAGTAACTTTTTTACCTATTGATAGTATGAAGTTTAAATCATCTGGTGACGTTCCAAAAGATAGTAATATATTGGGATTAGGTTACGAGCTTATAGAATTTAAACCTGAATTTGAAAATATATTTAAAAATCTATTGGGAAGAACTTTGGTTGTTAAAGATTTTGTTTCAGGGACAACTATTGCTAAACAGTTTGGGGCTCGGTATAGAGTTGTAACTTTAAGAGGGGACAGTTTTAATATAGGTGGCTCTGTAACTGGAGGAAGCTTAAATAAATTTAGTTCTGAAATAATATCTAGAAAAAATGAATTAGATGACTTACAAAAACAAATTTCGAATTTATCAAATTCTGAAAAGCAGCTTGAGAGTCAATATGATAAATCTAAACAGAATTTAAAAAGTATTGATGAAGAGATTAATTCAGATCTAAAAGAAGAATTGGCTTTAAGCCAAGAGATAATAAAAGTTGAAAATAATTTATCTGGATTGACAAATTCTGTTAAATCAAACCAAATTTATATTGAAAAATATAAAAGTGAAGAAGCTGAACTTACAAAACAGATAGAAGAAGATAAACTTACATTTGAAGAATTATCAAATAATAAGGAAAGACTTAACCAAAAAATTAATGAGACAAATTCTGATATAAGTGATGAAAAGTTTGAGAATTTAAAAGAAGATTTAGAAAAATTAAAAGAGAAAAAATTTCAATTAACACTTACCATAAATGATTTTGTTTCAAAGATAACTTCAATTAAGAGTGAAATAGAATTTATAAAAACTTCAGAACATAATGCTCAGATAAATCGAGATAATATAAAAAATAGTATTATTAATGCTAATTTAGAAATAGAAAGACTTAATCAAAAAATATCGACTTCAAATATAGATATTGAGGCAATAAATAATTCAAAATCTGAAATTGAAAATAGAGTTTTTTTAGTTGAAGAAAAAAGAAAGAAAAATAATTTAGAATTAAAAGCTAACAGACAAGAGTTGGAAAATTATCAAGAAAAGCGTATTGTCCTAGAATCAGAAATAGCTAAAATTGGTTCCAAAATAGATAGAGTTAAGGATAGAATTTCTATAATAAAAGAGCATATTTTTGAAACTTATGGGATAGTTGAATTTGATGATGTACCAGAAGATTCTAAAGTTTCTAAGTCAAAAATTAATGAACTAAAACGAGAAATTGAAAGTTTGGGAAATGTAAATCTTGGAGCAGTTGAAGAATACCAGCTACTTGTTGAAAGACTGGGATTTACTAAAGAACAAATTGATGATATGCTTGAATCGCAAAAAGAAATAGAGCAGATAATATCTAAACTAGAGTCAGAAATGAAAGTTTTATTTTCTAATACTTTTAATAAGGTCTCCAAATATTTTGAAGAAATTTTCAAGATATTGTTTAATGGAGGAAGAGCTAAAATTGAATTGGAAGATACTGCATTAGAAGGTGGGATAGAAATAAAAGCTGAGCCGCCTGGGAAAAAATTGCAATCACTATCTTTGTTATCGGGGGGAGAGAGAGCTCTTACTGCTGTGGCACTTTTATTTGCATTGTTAAAAGTTAGACCAGCTCCGTTTTGTATACTAGATGAGATAGATGCAGCATTAGATGATGCAAATATAAAAAAATATGCTGATTATTTAATGACATTGGAAGATATTCAATTTATAATTATTACACATAGAAAATTAACCATGGAAATAGCAAATGTTTTATATGGTGTTACTATGGAGGAAAAAGGTATTAGCAAAATAATTTCTGTTAAACTCGATTAGGGGGGAACTATGTTTAAATGGATAAAAGATAAATTTAAGGGGAATAAAGCTGAAAATATTGAAGAAATAGATTTAAAAGAAGATATAGTTGAAAATATTGATGAGTCTATTGAAGAAAATACAGAAGAAGTAGGTATAGATTCTGTAGATGAAACTTCTAATTTTATTGCAATTGAAGATTATAAAGAAGAGATAGAAGAACCAACCTCGGTAGATGATTTAAATGAAGTTTTAGAAGAAGTAGAAGAAAAACCTAAATTTAATTTATTCAAAAAATTAAAAGATGGTCTTTCTAAAACAAGACAAGAGATGACTGTAAAGATAAACACTATTTTGGGAGCCTATGTAAAAATAGATGATGAATTATTAGAAGATTTGGAAGATATATTAATTTCGGCTGATATAGGTATGGAAACTACGATGAAATTAATTGACAATCTTAGAGAAACTATAATTCAAGAAAAAATAAATGACCCTAGTAAAGTCATTCCTCTATTAAAAGAAGAAATTAAAAAAATTATGAATCCTGACTTAGATTCTACAATAGAAACGTCTAACCAAACTGTTATATTAGTTATAGGGGTAAATGGAGTTGGTAAAACTACTACAATAGGTAAGTTATCTTCAAAATTGAAAAGCGAAGGCAAGAGTGTTCTCATTGCAGCGGCAGATACTTTTAGAGCGGCAGCAATAGATCAATTAAAAACTTGGGGAGATAGGGCTAATGTAGATGTAATAAGTCATTCAGAAGGTGCTGACCCGGCAGCTGTAATATATGATGGAATAAGTGCTGCAAAATCAAGAAATATAGATGTATTGATTTGTGATACTGCTGGTAGACTTCATAACAAAGCTAACTTAATGAAAGAATTAGAAAAAATAAATAAAATTATCTCTAGAGATTTTTCAAATGCAAAAAGGGAAACACTTTTAGTACTAGATGCGACTACAGGGCAAAATGCACTTAGCCAAGCTAAGTTATTTAAAGAAGTTGCAGATATAACTGGGATTGTTTTAACTAAACTTGATGGTACAGCAAAAGGTGGAGTAGTAATAGCACTACAAAGTGAGTTGGGCATACCTATAAAGTTAGTAGGTGTCGGAGAAAAAATAGAAGATTTACAAAAGTTTGAAATGGGTTCATTTATTGATGCCATTTTAGAGTGAGGCGCAATATGTTCAGTAGACCATCTAGAATTGAAATAGATTTAGATAAACTTGAAAGAAATATAGAAGCTATAAGAAGTCATATACCTGAATCAACTAAGATTATAGCTATAGTCAAAAGTAACGCTTATAGCATGGGAGATGTCGAAATAGTAAGGCATTTAATAGAAATTGGTGTTTATAATTTTGCAGTAGCGGCTATGTCAGAGGGAATTAGAATAAGACGGGAATTTAAAAATGTAGAAATATTAGTATTAGGATATACACCAGAATATCTATACGAAAGTTCAATAAGAAATAATTTGACTTTCACAGTGTATAGCTATGATACAGCTAAAAAGATAAATGAAGTATCCAAAAAAATTGGAATGACTACTAATATTCATATAAAGATAGACACAGGGATGAATCGTTTAGGATTCAAACCAACAGATGCAAGTTTAGCTGAAATAGAAAATATTTCAAAACTACCTAATACAAATATAACTGGTATTTTTTCTCATTTTGCTGATGCAGAAGAGAATCTGGAATTTACAAAGAACCAGTTTTCAAAATTTATTGATTTTACAGAGAGATTAGAAGCTAAAGGTATTGAGCTTGGTATGAAACATATAAATAATACAGGTGGGGTATTTTCGTATCCAGAATATTCATTAGATGCCGTTAGACCTGGTATAGCCATATATGGAACTCATGATGGGAATATAGAAGAAGCATTAAATTTTGGATTAGAATTTATCGCCAGTATAAAATCTGAAGTTGCTCATGTAAAAACGATTCAAAAAGGTGAGGGTGTTAGTTATGGCTTAGTATTTAAAGCTGAAAAGCCAACTAAGGTAGCTACTATACCAATAGGTTATTCAGATGGACTTTTAAGAGCTATGTCAGGTAAGATAGAAGTGCTTATTAAAGGGAAAAGATGTCGCCAAATAGGAGTTATATGTATGGATCAATTGATGGTCGATGTAACTGGAATAGAATGTGAAGTTGGCGATGAGGTAGTATTGGTTGGAGAGCAAGGTTCTGAAAAAATTTGGTTAAATGAATATTCAGAAGCTGCAGAAGAATGTAATACACCATTTTTAACACATTTGAGTCCTAGACTTTGCAGAGTATATACTAAAGATGGAAATATAATAAAATCTACAGATGAAATATTAAATTAAATGATTAACTCCTTTTAATTAAGCTCGTTAGAATGAAAATAAAAGGAGTTTTTTATTGTTTATTTTATATCAATTTTCTATAAAAAAATATATATTTTTTCAATTAATATTATAAGTATAATTTGAATTATATTTTGTTAATAAAAATCTTTAGAATTGTTGAGTTTTAAGTATTAAAAATAAATATTTATCCAAATTTAAGATTTTGAAATATTGCAATTTAGGATTGAATTAATTTTAATAGGGTCAAAAAAATAACTTGACACTATATAGCTAAGAGTGTATACTAAACAAGGTCAATAAGAAAACTTGACCCAAAGGTGATAATATGATTGAAATTGAAAATGTGTTAGAAATAAATATGCTGTTGGATTTTTATTCTAAGCTCCTAACTGAAAAGCAAGAGAAAGCTATATCTATGTATTATGAAGATGATTTTTCGCTGAATGAAATAGCTGAAACATTGAATATTACAAAACAAGCTGTTTCTGACAACATTAAAAGAGCTGTACAAAATTTAGAGCATTATGAAAAGATTTTAGGTCTTGTAGAAAATTACAATAAGTCTATAAGTAGAAAAGAAAAGTTGTTAAATTTACTTGAAAACTTAAAGAATTCATCTAGTGATTTAAATTTAGAAATGTTCAATGAAATTATTTCCTTAATAAATGATGAGGAGGTTCAAAATGGTATTTGAATCACTTTCCGAAAAGTTACAAAATACATTGTCTAAATTGACAGGAAAGGGTAGACTAACTGAGAAAGACATAGATGCTGCCATGCGTGAAGTAAAGCTTGCACTTTTGGAAGCAGATGTAAATTTCAAAGTAGTTAAGGACTTCATCAAAAAAGTTAAAGAACGTTCTTTAGGACAAGATGTTCTTGAAAGTTTAACTCCAGGACAACAAGTAATAAAGATAGTAAATGAAGAACTAAAAAACATGATGGGAACTGGAGAGTCTAAGTTAGATTTATCTAAAAAGCCTACAGTAATTATGATGTGTGGTCTTCAAGGTGCTGGTAAAACTACAACTTCAGCAAAACTTGCTAAGTTGATTAAAAAATCAGGCAATAGACCTTTATTGGTAGCATGTGATGTATATAGACCTGCGGCAATAAAACAGTTACAGGTTGTTGGAGAAAGTGTGGATGTTCCTGTATATACAATGGGGGATAAAATAAGCCCTGTAGATATAGCGAAAGCTGCATTGGAGCATGCGAAGAGAAATCAAAATGACGTCGTTATAATAGATACAGCCGGTAGACTTCATATTGATGAAGACTTGATGGAAGAATTAAAGGAAATTGATAAAGGGACTAATCCTTCTGAAATTTTACTTGTATTAGATTCTATGACAGGACAAGATGCAGTAAATGTAGCTGAGTCTTTTGACAAACTATTAAAGCTTACAGGTGTTGTTCTCACTAAGTTAGATGGTGATACTAGAGGTGGGGCTGCTTTATCAATAAGAGCGGTTACAGATGTACCTATAAAGTATATTGCGATGGGGGAAAAACTTGACCAACTTGAAGTGTTCCACCCAGATAGAATGGCTTCTAGAATACTTGGAATGGGAGATGTTTTATCTCTTATAGAAAAAGCCCAAGCTAATGTAGATGAGAAGAAGGCTAAGGAACTTGAAGAAAAGTTGAGGACACAAACTTTTACATTAGATGATTTCTTAGACCAAATGGAACAAATGAAAAATATGGGACCTCTCGAAGATTTGCTAGGAATGATACCGGGAGTAAATAGTAGAGCTTTAAAAGGTATTAATTTTGACGGAAAAGAATTTTCAAGAGTTGAAGCTATTATAAAATCTATGACAAAAGAGGAACGAACAAAACCTGAAATAATCGATTCTTCAAGAAGAAAGAGAATAGCTGCAGGCAGTGGGACTGATGCTGTAGAGGTAAATAGGCTTTTAAAACAGTTTAAAGAAATTAAAAAAATGATGAAGCAATTTGGAAATTTAGGCAAGGCGATGAAGAAGAAAAAATTTAGAATGCCTTTTCCGTTTTAGTGTTAAAAATTTATTTATATAAATTTAATTTGATTATGGAGGTGAATTATGGCAGTTAAAATAAGACTAAGAAGAATGGGAGCTAAAAAATCTCCTTTTTATAGAATAGTTGTAGCTGATTCTCGTAGTCCGAGAGATGGTAAGTTCATAGAGGAAATTGGTTATTACAATCCTTTAACTGAACCTAAAAAAGTAGTTGTTGATGCAGAAAGAGTAAACAGCTGGATAGCAAATGGTGCGAAGCCTACTGATACAGTGGACAGACTATTTAGAGAAAACAGCATTTACGCAGAAAAAAAGAATGTTTCAGAAGAAGCAAAAGTAGATGCAGAGTAATCTCTGATGGAGGTTCAAATGGTTGAATTAGTTGAATACATTGCTAAGTCTTTAGTTGATAATCCAGATAGTATCAAGTTGGAATCAAAAGAAAATGATGAACAAATTGATATATCTCTGTACGTTTTGCAAAGTGATATGGGCAAAGTTATAGGAAGACAAGGTAAGATCGCTAAGGCAATAAGAGGTGTCTTAAAAGCAGTATCACTAAAAGAAAATAAGAGGGTCAATTTAGAAATTGAAGAACTTGAATAATTATACGGTAATAGGGCAAATAATTAACACCAGAGGGATTAAAGGCGAACTTAAAGTTTTGCCTTTGACAAGTAGAAATGAAAGATTTAATAATCTTGAAAATGTCTATATTGGTGATGATTTAATGCATCAAAAAATAAGAAAAGTACAAGTTACAGAAAGATTTGTGTATTTATTTTTCGATGGGTTAAATAATATTAACGATGTCGAAAAATTTAAAACTTGTTATATATATGTAAGTGATGAAGATAAAATTGAACTTGAAGAAGGCGAATATTTTATATCTGATATCATTGGGTGTGAGGTTTATAAAACTGACGGACAATTGGTCGGTGAGGTTGTAGACCTTATTGAAAATCCTGCAAATGACGTATATGTTGTCAATGGAGATAAAGAATATTTAATCCCACAAGTTTCTGAATTTGTAAAAGATATAGATGTTAAATCTAAAAAAATTATAATAGAACCTATTGAAGGAATGTTAGAGTGAAATTTAGTATTTTAACTTTATTTCCTGAGTTTTTTGAAATTTTAGAAAACTATAGTATAATTTCAAGGGCTATCAAAGAAAAACAAATTGATCTTAAAACAGTAAATATCAGAGATTTTTCTGAAAATAAACATCATAAAGTTGATGATTATCCATATGGTGGCGGTCCGGGCATGTTAATGCAAGTTCCTCCAATTAAAAAAGCTATTAATTCGGTTAAGACGTCTAATAGTAAGGTGATATATTTGTCAGCCCAAGGAAGTGTACTAAACCAAAAAAAATTGGTAGACCTTTCTAAAGAAGAACATTTAATTTTATTAAATGGACATTATGAGGGAATTGACAATCGTGTCATTGAAAATTATGTAGATGAAGAAATTTCCATAGGAGATTATGTTTTAACGGGTGGAGAAATGGCATCTATGGTGTTGATTGATGGTATAACTAGATTACTTCCAGGAGTTTTATCAAGTAGTGAAAGCTACAGTGATGAATCACATTATCGAGGTATTTTAGAGTATCCACAATATACAAGACCTCAAAATTTTGAAGGTTTTGAAGTACCAGAGGTTTTATTAAGTGGAAATCATAAACTAATTGAAGACTATAGACGAAGAGAAGCTCTAAAAAACACTCTTTTGAAGCGACCAGATCTTTTAAAAGAAGAAATATTAACTTCAGAAGAATTGGATATATTAAATGATTTAAAAAAGGACATATGACGAGAGGAGGGCAATATGGACATTATAAGAGCAATAGAAGCTGAACAATTAAGAGATGATCTTCCATCTTTTAACGTTGGAGATACAGTTCAAGTTCACTATAGAATAATTGAAGGTTCAAGAGAAAGAGTTCAAGCTTTCGAAGGAACTGTTATAAAGATTCAAGGAAAAAGTTCAAGAAAAACTTTTACTGTTAGAAGAATTTCTTATGGTATAGGAGTTGAAAGAACTTTCCTTATGAATACTCCAAGAATTGCAAAATTAGTTGTAGTTCGTAGAGGTAAAGTTAGACGTTCTAAACTTTATTACTTAAGAGATAGACAAGGTAAAGCAGCTAAAGTTAAAGAAAAGAATAACTATTAATTAAAACTCAGGATCGGAAGATTCTGAGTTTTTTGTAGTATGACGGGCATGCTGTCAGTCTGTGGTGAAAGTCCACAAGAGGCGTAGTTGCCGACAAACTCCATAGTGATTCCCAAGGTTTGCATCGTGAGATGTAGGCGAGAAGAAGGAATAGCAAAATATATAACCAATCCCTATTGGTGATACTTTTTGTAAACGGTAAAATAAGAATGTACAAAAATGATTAAATAGGAATGTACAATTTGATAAAATAATGAATATAACATTTTGGAGGAAATAATGGAATATTCATTAATAAATAACTTGAAAATTAAAATACAAAAGTTAAAAGATTTATCAAAATTAAAAATAATTATGGATTCAAATGATTTAAAACCAAACTATTCTGCTTTATCTAAAGAACTTGGTGTGGATAGACGTACTATTAAAAAATATTATCATGATTATGATAAAACCCTTTTCTAGAAACAAATCTTCTAAAATAGACAAGTTTAAGGATGTAATTAAAGAGTTGCTTGATGTTAACTCTGTTCAAAAATTCTACTCTAAAACAATTCTTTGGAGATATCTAAAAGATAATCATGCTCTAGATACAAGCCTTTCTAATTTCAATAAATACATTAACAATAATGAAGTTTTCAAAGAATATTTTGATAAAAATAAAGGAAAAAACAAAGCTAAAATAAGATTTGAATCATCTCCATCAGAGCAAGCTCAAATTGATTGGAAAGAAAATATAGAGTTCATAACTTCTGATGGAGAGGTAATTAATTTAAATATTTTTGTTTTCATACTTTCATATTCAAGATATAGGATTTTTAGTGTATCACTAGACAAAAAACAAAGTACTCTATTTGACTTTTTAAATTCTAGCTTTGAACAAATTAGTGGAGTTCCTCAAAGCTTAGTAACTGATAATATGAAAACAATTATGGATGAGCCAAGAACCGGTAGAAAAGAAGGAAAAGTTAACAATAAGTTTTATCAATTTATGAAAGATTATGGTTTTGATCTAAAACCATGTACAGCCAAAAGACCACAGACTAAAGGAAAAGTAGAATCTAGCATGAAACTATTAGAAGAAATTAACGCCTAACAAGGGAAATTAACATATCAAGAACTTTTAGACTTAGTTTCAAAAATTAATAACCGAGTAAACTTAGATATTCATCAAGGAACAGGTCAAATACCAATTAAACTTTTAGAAAAAGAAAAAGACTTCTTAAAGCCACTACCAAGTAAGCAAATAAGAAATCTCTACAAAATAAAGCTAACACAAGTAAGAGTAAACAAATCCTCTATGATAACATACAAGAAGAATCAATACTCAGTCCCAACTGAATATGAAAATAAGCCATTAAACTTACAAGTATTAGATAATAAATTGTACGTCTATGATAACACAAAATTAGTAACAATTCATAAAATAAGCCATAAAAAATTAAATTATCATTTAGAAGACTACGAAGAAATATTATCCAATACATTAAAAAACAAAGATTCAGTAGCAATAAAAGAAATTGCAAAAGAAAATTTAAAAAAGATTGGAGAAATATATGGAATATAGCACAAACTATGAAAGACTAATAACCAACCTAAAATATCTAAATTTAAAGCAGGTAATAATACATTTAGAAAATGAACTTAAAGATCCAAATATATCACTAATAGATGGGCTTTTAAGATTAACAGATTATGAAGTAGATAACAAGAAAATAGTAGCAGCAAATCAAATGGTAAAAGTAGCAAACTTTCCAAGCATAAAAACCCTAAAAAACTTTGATTTTAACTTCAATGAAAACATAAACGAAAATCAAATAAAAATGCTATGTGGATTAAGTTTCATAGAAAAAAATGAAAACATAATAATATTAGGAAATAGCGGAGTAGGTAAAACTCATTTAGCAACATCCATAGGAATAGAAGCCGCAAGAAAAAGAATAAGCACCTACTTTATCAAATGTAACGACTTAATAGACAATCTAAAAAGAGCCAAACTAGAAAATAGATTAGACAATAGAATCAAACATTACACAAAATATAAGCTACTGATAATAGACGAACTAGGGTACCTTCCCCTAAACCACGGAGACGAAAGAATGCTATTTCAACTAATAGATAAAAGGTATGAAACAAAAAGTACAATTATAACAAGTAACTTAAACTTTTCAGAATGGGGAGAACTATTTTATGATGAAAAAATAGCCCAAGCAATAGTAGATAGACTATTACATCATTCAACAGTCATCTCAATAACAGGAGCATCATATAGATTAAAAGACCATATTTTTGAAAAGGAGGAATAAGAAAATGTACATTATTATTTGAGCAAAAATGTACATTCTTATATTGACATTTACACCAGAGTGGATGGCAAAGAAATCCTCGCAAAGCGAGGACTTCTAAGTTGCTTGGATTATTACTTGAATTGAACCGCCGTATGCCGAACGGCACGTACGGTGGTGTGAGAGGGGCTACGAGTTAGTCCCTACTCGATTATGTCTTATAAGTTGGAAAATACTCAGAATTTATTTAGCTTTTAATTTTTAATGATTATAGTTATAATATAATCATTAAAGGAGTTAGAATATGAAGAAATTTTTTATTATACTACTATTGTTAATAGTTGCAGGTATTGGAGGAAGTTTATTTATGTTGAGCCGAAGAGGTTCTGGAGAAACTTCTAAAGCTTATCAAGGTTTTAACTTTGTTGTTGAAGGAGATAAGATAAAAAAAGGTGAATTTGACAAAATAGACGGACAATACTATTTATCATTAGACTTTATAAAAGAATATATAGATAATAGTGTGAAATATGATGAAAATGAAAAGACTGTTATTTTTGTAAATGAACAAGGAACTAAAAGAATTAAAGTAGGAGCAAAAGAAGGTGTATTAAATTCACAAAAAATAGGTCTTAGGGATCCTATAATAGAAAAAGATTCAAAAATTTATGTTCCGATAGAAGCATTTGTATATGATTATCCTGTGACTTTAAAATTCATTGAAAATAAGAATTTATTAGTTATGGATTATGACAATGTAGAGTACGCAGTAGGCATTTCTCCAGGAGATGGACTTAATATGAGAGAGTCTGATAGCACAAAATCTCCTATAGTATCTATCTTGAAAAAAGATGATAAAGTTTATGTTTATGGAGAAGAAGGAGATTTTTACAAAGTTAGAGAAGTTGAAGGATATGCAGGTTATATATCTAAATCTAAACTTGAAGTAAAGCTACCTAAAAATAGATTTAAAATTGAAAAAGAAAATAAGAAGAGAGAGGCTAAGGCCCCTCTCAATTTAACATGGGACTATACTTATGCTAAGCAATCAGATGATACTGTGAGTGGAATTAAAGAACTTCAAGGTGTAAATGTAATTTGTCCTACATGGTTTTCTGTAGCTGATAGCTCAGGAAATATAATAGATAGAGGAAGACAAGATTATGTAAAAAAGTATAACGACTTAGGAATTGATGTCTGGGGTTATTTAGATAATTCTTTTAAAGCTGATTTAACTACTGAATTTTTAAGTAAAAGTTCTTCAAGAGAAAAAGCTATAGAAAAAGTTCTTTCGCTAACCAAACAATATGGACTTAAGGGAATAAATATAGATTTTGAAAATACAAAGATAGAGGATAGAGATGGAATAACGCAATTTGTAAGAGAATTAGCTGGTGTATTTCATTCACAAAATTTACTTGTAAGTGTAGATGTGACACCTCAAATTTCATCTAATGTTAAGAAGGAACCTTATGATAGAAGAGAGCTTGGTAAGATTGCTGACTATGTCATGTTAATGGCATATGATCAACATTGGTCAACATCAGATAAAGCAGGTTCTGTTGCAGAGTATAATTGGGTTGAAGGAAATATAAACTTAGTTATTAATCAAATACCACAAGAAAAATTGATATTATGTGTTCCGTTTTATTCTAGACTTTGGAGTGAAGATGATAAAACTTTAAAGAGTGATGCGCTGTCAATGGGGCAAGTAAATAAAATACTTCAAGAAAAAAATGCAAAAATAGATTGGGATAAAAAAGCAAAACAGGACTATGCCGAATACACATTCAATTCAAAACATTATAAAATTTGGGTAGAAAATTCTGAGTCAATAAAGTGGAAGACATCTTTAGTTGGAAAATATGGACTAGGTGGAGTAGCAAGTTGGAGAAAAGGATTTGAGACCGGAGATATTTGGCAAACAATAAAAAATGTTTTAAATGATATTCAAAATGTTTAGCTCATTGTTTGACAAAAGCTTTAATGAGATATAAAATACTTTTATAACTTGATAAGGAGCGTGTTATTATTTTAGCTGAAACACACAGAAGAGTTGTCCGAAGAGTTAATGAAGAAATAAAAAAAGAATACGAAATAAATTTAAATATAGATAAACTTACATGGGGCTCTGTAGCTCCAGATGTATTGCCTTATTATAGAATGATAAGACATTACAAAGATGAAAGTATAAAGTATATTTCAAAAGAAATAGTTCTTTTAATACATTTATTTAGGTATTCTAAACTTGAAGACTTAACCAAAATTCAAAATAATTATTTTTCAAGAAAAATAGGGATAATATCTCATTATTTATGTGACTACACTTGTTATCCTCATGCATATAGGAAGACATATATGGGGAATATGAGAGAGCATATGCTATATGAGTCTGAATTAAATAGATATTCTGCGACACATGAGTTTGAAAAATTGGAATTTGAAATGTTAAAAGTATCGAATGATTCAAATTTAACAAGTATTGTTGAAGAATACATTGAGAAAATAGTTTCAGAATATATGTATAGTGAGCCTAGTTTTTCGAACGATTTAAATTTTGGGTTTTTGCTAGCTTATAAAATAACATCATTTATAATTGAAGCAATTCATTCTTATAATGAAGAAATGAGTTATCAGTTTATATAAAATAGATTTGTTGTTAAATTCTCCTATCTTGACGATGGGAGAATTTTTTGGGGGAAAAAATGAGGAATAATTCAGAAGTAAAAAAATTAGACTTAAAAGAAACACAAATGGCAATTAAATCTTTAAAAGATTACTTCCAAAGAGATTTAGCTAATACATTAAATTTAGCAAGAATTTCAGCTCCAATTATGGTAAGACCTGAAACAGGTATGAATGATAATTTAAGTGGAGTTGAAAAAGCTGTAGGCTTTGATTTCAGAAAATATGGAATTGGAGTTGAAATTGTACAGTCATTGGCGAAATGGAAAAGATATGCTCTAAAAGAATATGGATTTAAATATTATGAAGGATTGTATGCTGATATGAATGCTTTACGACCTGATGAAGAACTTGACTCTATTCATTCAGTTTATGTTGACCAATGGGATTGGGAAAAAATAATAAAAGCAGGAGATAGAAATATAGAATTTTTAAAATCTACTGTTAGACAGATTTTTGAAGTATTTAAAAGAGCTGAAGAATATATAAATCAAGTATATCCATATGTTCTTTCAAAAAAACTACCGGAAGAAATTTTCTTTATTACTTCTGAGGAACTTTTGAATAAATATCCTAATATGACTTCTAAAGAAAGAGAAAATGCGATAGTAAAAGAAAAAAAAGCAGTATTTATAATAGGAATAGGTGGGAAGCTTTCAAATGGAGAACCACATGATTCAAGAAGTGCAGATTATGATGATTGGTCACTTAATGGAGATATTTTATTTTGGGATCCTGTAATAAATAGTGCTATGGAAGTATCGTCAATGGGAATTCGTGTAAATAAAGAATCTTTAGATAATCAACTTAAATTAGCAGGAAGAGAGCATTTAAAAGAACTTGAATATCATAAGGGAGTGCTTGAAAATACTTTGCCTCTTACAATTGGCGGAGGAATTGGACAATCTAGATTATGTATGTATTTTCTTGAGAAGAAACACATAGGTGAAGTACAAGCTTCTGTATGGGATTTGGATACTATTGAAGAGTGTAAAAAGAATGGAATAATTCTTTTATAAAATTGTAGGTTATTTTAAATTTGACAACACAACAGATGATAAATATTGTATAATGATATTATCTGGAGGAAACTAATGGAGCAACTTTATATCAATGGAGAACAATTGAATTATAAATTTTGTTTAAAAGATGTCAAGAGATTTTTGATTGAAAAGTTTTTATACGATAATGACTCTGAATCTCTAAACATACTTCTCAATATTTATCAAATTGAGGAATCTGTTAATAACATATGCCCGACATATATATCTTTAAAGCATTTAAAAAAAGATATATTAAAGTTTTTGAAGGATAAAGAAGGTATAGATTTAATAGCTAATAATTTAAGTAGTCTTATACATGATGATGTAAATAGATTTGAATTATATGTATATCTTGAGGGATATAGATCTGGAATAAACGCTAAAAAATCTGTAAATCTTCTTGAAATAATGACTTGTAAATATTTTACAATTGAAGAATTATACAATATGAAAAAGTTATTTAATAAAGAAATTTTAAAACCTGAGATTCTTGAATTAAAAGCTAAAGTTCTTAATGATTTTAAAAATGATTCAAACGTAAAGAAGCAAATATATGATTTAGTTTTTAAATTCAATTTAAAAGTTTTAAAGAGAAAAGTTTATAATTTAAATGCTCATGTTGATAAGCAGTTAGTATTTAACTTAGACGGTGGTAAAAAATTTAAAGAAACCAATTCTAATTTGACAAGAAGAGAATTAAAGGGATTGAATAAAAAAATCGTCAGATTCCTATACTTAGATGGAATAAGAATTTTTGAAAATGCTTATTGGGAAGGCATTAATGATCAAGTTATAAAGAGATATAAATAAAAATTTGTATCTATAGAATTTGTAGAGTATTTAATGAATAAAAAACTAAGAGTGATCTTAGTTTTTTTTATAGGATAAATTATGAGAATATTAGGAATAGACCCAGGTTATGCAATTGTCGGATATGGTATCATAGATGTAATTGGGAATAGTTTAAAGCCTGTTACTTATGGAACTATTACAACTGATAAAGATTTGACATTTCCAAAAAGACTTGAGAAAATCTATGTAGAGTTAACATATTTAATAGAAAAATACAAACCGAATGATATAGCATTTGAAGAATTATTTTTTAATAAAAATACGAAAACAGCCATACAAGTTGCAGAAGCAAGAGGAGTGGAAATTTTAGCAGTTAAGTTACACGTTGATGAAATTTATGAATATACGCCTTTACAAATAAAAGATGCAATTGTTGGATATGGTAGAGCAGAAAAAAGACAAGTGCAAGAAATGGTAAAGATGATACTTGGTTTAAGTAAAATCCCTAAGCCAGATGATGTGGCAGACGCTTTGGCTGTTGCAATAACGCACTCGTCTTCAGTTAAATTTAAAGAATTATTTAGGATGGAATAATGTTTGATTTTATAAAAGGTGAAGTAGTTGAGATAAACGAAAATCACTGTATATTAGAAACGAATGATTTTGGATATGTTTTGTACATGTCAGAAAAAGAAATTACAGAACTAAGTCATAAGCAGTATAAGATTTTTTTACGTTTGATAGTAAGAGAAGATAGTTTGACACTATATGGATTTTTGACAAGAGAAAGTAGAATACTGTTTGATTTATTGACATCTGTTTCATCTGTGGGGCCAAAGGTTGCACTTGGAATTTTATCAGCTATATCGTTGGATAATATAGTATATTCAATTAGTGCTGAAGATTCAAATATTTTAACAGAGGCTCCTGGTGTAGGCAAAAAAACTGCACAAAGAATAGTCTTGGAATTGAAAGATAAAATAGCAAAATATAATTTCAATATGAAAATAGAAAGTGTATCATCAGTTGTTGATAATGATGGGGCTATAGATGCCTTAGTTTCTTTAGGATATAACAGTTATGAGGCGAAAATGGCTCTGTCAAGAGTGGATAAATCGATAAGTATATCTGAACAAATAAAGTATGCCTTGAAGAATTTAGGCAAGTAAGGATGAATTTATGGAGAACAATAGGTTAGTGGAACCAGGATTTGGGAACGAAGATGCTATTGTAGAAAATAGTTTAAGACCTAAAAAATTAGATGAATACATAGGTCAATATAAAGTAATTGAAAAACTAAATATTTTTATAGAGGCAGCGAGGAATAGACATGAGCCATTAGACCATGTGTTGTTAAGTGGTCCTCCCGGGCTTGGGAAGACAACACTTAGTAATATAATTGCTAATGAAATGGGAGTAAATATAAAAGTTACTAGTGGACCGGCGATAGAAAAAGCGGGAGACTTAGCAAGTATTTTAACAAATCTTGAGGAAAATGATGTAATCTTTATAGATGAAATTCATAGGATTTATAGAACAGTAGAAGAAATATTGTATCCAGCTATGGAAGATTATGCTTTAGATATCATAGTTGGGAAGGGACCGTCTGCCAGATCTATAAGGCTTGATTTACCAAAGTTCACTTTGATTGGTGCTACAACAAGAGCCGGACAGTTAACTTCTCCTCTTCGAGATCGATTTGGGGTAATATTAAATCTTGAAATGTATGATTTAGATTCTCTAAAGGAAATAATAATGCGTTCTGCAAGAATTCTAAACATAGGGATAGATGAAAAAGGTGCAATAGAAATAGCAAAGAGGTCTCGTGGAACTCCAAGAATAGCAAACAGATTGTTAAAGAGAGTAAGAGATTATGCTGAAGTAAGAGAAAGTGGAGTAATAACAGAAAATGTTGCTCAAAAAGGACTTAATCTCTTGGGAATTGACAGTTATGGATTGGATGGTCTTGATAGAAAAATCATAATGACCATGATAAGTAATTTTCAAGGTAGACCAGTGGGGATTGATGCCATAGCAGCTTCAGTAAATGAAGAGAGAATAACCATAGAAGACGTATATGAACCATATTTACTACAAATAGGATTTATAAATAGAACGCCAAGGGGAAGAGTGGTAACTAAATTAGCTTACGACCACTTTGGGTTGGATTATAAAGAACAGGAGAGTTTTATATGAAAAGATTGTTTTTAATTTTAGCTTTAATTTTTATTTTGCCGGCGAAGGCGTATGCTGAAGATAATTATTTCGAAATAAAAATAGGAAATTCAGCGAATAAGTTTGAACTGTCATCAGATAAAAATTTTCACTTAGTGGATAAGGATTTAAATGAAATTCATGATTTAGGTGTAAAAAATATAAGTGCAGAATTTGTAGATGGTAAAATTATTTTAAAGTCAGGAGATAAAGTTTTATCAGAAAATTTTCCTGCAAAGGGTGAATTTAAACTATCAAGTGAAAGCTATATAAAACTTAAAAATAAGTACAGAGGGTATTTTCATTTTGAAGTAGAAAACAATAAATTAAATGCAATCAATTATATAGAATTAGAGGATTATTTAAAGGGAGTAGTTAATAATGAATTAGACTATTCTCATCCTATGGAATCCTTAAAGACTCAAGCTATAACATCAAGAACTTTTGCGATGTCAAACAAAAATAAGTATATCAAAAAAGGTTATAACCTAACTGATACAACATCTTCTCAAGTATATAGAGGTCAAAGTTCAGAACATGAAAAAACTACAAAAGCAGTAGATGAAACTAAAGGGATGTATTTAGCTATAAATTCAAAACCGATATCTGCTATTTTTGGAGCATCTTCTGGAGGAGTAATAGCTGATGCGAAAGAAGTGTGGGGCGGAGATTATTCATATTTGAAGAGAAAAGAAGACCCTTATTCTGATGATTATAAATGGAGTTTAAAATTTTCTAAAGAGGAATTTATAAACAAGATAAAGAGTAAGTATCCATTAACAGATATATATAGTATAAATATTTTAGAAATTGACAGCTCCGGTAGAGTAAAACAGTTGGAAATTTTAGGGGATAAAACCTACAATATAAAGGCTAGTGAACTTAGAAGTTTTTTAGGAGCAGCAAAGATGAAGAGTACATTATATGCAGTCCAAACTGAAAATGATATAGTTTTTAACGGCAAAGGTTATGGTCATGGAGTTGGATTAAGTCAGTATGGCGCAGTAAATATGGCAAAAGAAGGGAAAGGATATGAAGAAATTCTTCAATTTTATTTCCCTGGAACTACATTAGTAAAATAGAAAAGAGAGAAATGAAAACTTCAGATTTTAACTACTATCTTCCAAAGGAGTTAATAGCTCAACATCCATTGGAAGATAGAACTAATTCGAGATTATTAAAATTAAATAGAGAAAATGGGAATATAGAGCATGACCATTTTTATAACATAATAGATGAGCTAAATAGTGGTGATGTGCTTGTAATTAACAATACAAGAGTAATCCCTGCTAGAATATATGGTCACAGAAAAGACAAAGAAGAACTTATTGAATTTCTTTTATTAAATCATAAAAATGATACTTGGGAATGTTTAGTTAAACCAGGTAAAAAAGCTAAAATAGGCACTGAAATAATTTTTAGCGATAAACTAAAAGGTGAAATTGTAAATATTTCGGAAGATGGCAATAGATTTATAAAATTAGAATATGAGGGTATATTTGAAAATATTCTAGATAAACTTGGAGAAATGCCCCTGCCACCATATATTACAGAAAGACTTGAAGATAAAGATAGATATCAAACAGTCTATTCAAAATATAATGGTTCTAGTGCTGCTCCGACAGCTGGACTACATTTTACAAAAAAACTTTTAGAAAAGTTAAAAGAAAAAGGTATAGAAATAGTAGAAGTTACTTTACATGTTGGACTTGGGACATTTAGACCAGTCAAAGTAGATAATGTAGATGAGCATAAAATGCATTCAGAACATTATGTAGTAACTAAGGAAGCGGCAGAAAAAATAAATAATGCGAAAAAAGAAGGTAGAAGAATTATAGCGGTTGGAACAACATCTATAAGAACGTTGGAAAGTGCTTGCGATGGAGAAATGTTAGTTTCTGGTTCTGGAGATACAGATATATTTATCTATCCAGGATATGAATTTAAAATTGTGGATGCACTGATAACTAATTTTCATTTACCGGAATCAACTTTGATAATGTTGGTTGCTGCTTTTACATCAAAAGAAATAATATTAAATGCATATAAAGAAGCTGTAAAAGAAAAATATAGATTTTTTAGCTTTGGAGATGCAATGTTTATAAGATAGGAGATATATGTTTAAATTTGAATTAGAAAAAACATCTAAGGGCTCTAAAGCTAGGCTTGGGAAAATAATAACTCCACACGGAGAAATAGAAACACCTATATTTATGCCAGTTGGTACAAGAGCAACTGTAAAAACTATGACTCCAGAAGAAGTTAAAGACTTAGGGGCTCAAATAATATTGTCTAATACATACCACTTATTTTTAAAGCCGGGAATGGATATAATAGAAAAAGCTGGTGGGCTTCATAAATTCATGAATTGGGACAAACCTATATTGACAGATAGTGGTGGATTTCAAGTATTTAGTTTGAGTGGAAATAGAAAGATTAGTGAAGAAGGTGTCGAATTTAGGTCGCATATTGATGGCTCTAAAAAATTCATCTCACCAGAGGTTTCTATAGATATACAAAATACTTTGGGTTCAGACATAATAATGGCTTTTGATGAATGTGCACCTTATCCTTCAAGCTATGAATATATCTATGACTCAATGATGAGAACTACGCGTTGGGCTGAAAGGTGTAAGGCACACCATAAGAGAGAGGACCAAGCTTTATTTGGTATAATTCAAGGTGGAATGTATAAAGATTTAAGAGAAATTTCTGCTAAAGATTTAGTTGCTATGGATTTTCCAGGATATGCAGTAGGAGGGTTAAGTGTAGGAGAGCCTCTTGAGTTGATGAATGAGATATTAGACCATACTACTGAATTCATGCCTCAAGACAAACCAAGATATTTGATGGGAGTTGGCACTCCTGACTATCTATTTGAAGCAGTTGAGAGAGGTATAGATATGGCAGATTGTGTATTACCTACTCGTATTGCAAGAAATGGAACTGTAATGACTTCAAATGGTAAGTTGGTAATAAAAAATGCAAAATACAAAGAAGATTTTTCACCACTTGACCCGGAATGTGATTGTTATACTTGTAGAAATTATTCAAGAGCTTATATAAGACATCTCTTTAATGTTGATGAAATATTAGGCTTAAGACTTGCCACAATTCACAATTTGAGATTCTTAATAAAATTAATGGAAGATATTAGAGAATCTATAAGGGGAGATTATTTCTTAGAATTTAAGGATGACTTTTATAGAAAATATGGATATAATAAATAAGAGAGGAGAGAAACATGCAAGATTCTAGTACAATGTTAGTAACATTTGGACCTCTTATACTTATGATGATAGTATTTTATTTCTTATTGATAAGACCTCAAAAGAAAAAACAAAATGAGATCCAAAGTATGAGAAATAACATAAAAATCGGAGACGATGTCATCACAATTGGCGGCATTATGGGAAAAGTATTGCTAGTCAAAGAAGACTACGTAGTAATTGAAACTTCATCTACAAAGACAAGACTTGATATTATGAAGTGGGGAATTGGTTCGTTAGCTTCTAATAAAGCAGAATAATAGGAGGTACTTATGAAACACGTAAAAACTCTTACAAACAAGAGACTTAAAGATACTTATGAAAAAGGCGGATGTGGCGAATGTCAAACATCATGTCAATCAGCTTGCAAGACTTCTTGTACAGTTGGTAATCAAAAGTGTGAAAACGAAGCAAAATAGGGTTGGAAACAACCCTATTTAACTTTGGAGGAAAAAATGAGAGATATTCATAAATTTTATTTAAATGGAAAGTATATTGTACTGGATGTAGCTAGTGGCTCCGTACACATTGTAGATGAGTTAGTATATAATGCAATAGATTTTGTAGAAACACAAGATTTAGACAACTCATATGAAAGAATAAGAAAACAATTCTCTAATGAATACACAGATGAAAAAATTGAAGAAGCTATTTCTGAAATAGATTATTTGATAGAAAATGAAATGTTATTCGCAGAGGATTTAAATATAAAGACACCAGTTTACAATCCACAAAATATAGTAAAAGCTATGTGTTTACACGTTGCCCATGATTGTAACTTAAGATGTAGATACTGTTTTGCATCTCAAGGAGATTTTAAGGGCGAACGACTTTTAATGGATGAAGAAACTGGCAAAAAAGCTTTAGACTTTTTATTACAAAATTCAGGAAATAGAACAAACTTAGAAGTTGATTTCTTTGGTGGGGAACCACTTATGAATTTTGATTTAGTGAAAGCTTTAGTAAAATATGGAAGAGAAGAAGAAAAAAAATATAATAAGAATTTTAGATTTACTTTAACTACTAATGGAGTATTGTTAGATGATGATAAGATTGACTTTATAAATGAGAATATGTCAAATGTAGTTCTATCTTTAGATGGAAGGAAGTCAATAAATGACCATATGCGTCCTACAATATCTGGCAAAGGTTCATATGATGTAATCATTCCTAAATTTAAAAAATTAATAGAAGCTAGAGGAGATAAAGATTATTATATAAGAGGAACTTTTACTAGCGAAAATTTAGATTTTTCAGAAGATTTAAGAGAATTTTATAAATTAGGATTTAAATCTACTTCTATTGAGCCTGTAGTAACAGAAGAAAGTCAACCTTATGCGATAAGAGAAGAACATCTTCAAAAAATTCTTGATGAATATGAAAAAATGAGTAGGGATTATCTAGAAATTAGAAAAGATGACCCGGACTTTAAGTTCTTCCACTTTATGATAGATTTATCAGGGGGGCCATGTGTTATAAAGAGAACAGTTGGCTGTGGTGCAGGTAGTGAATATATAGCTGTGACACCAGAAGGAGATATATTCCCATGCCACCAATTTGTAGGAGAAGAGGAATTTAAGTTAGGTAATGTAAATACAGGAATAGATAATATAAAGGTAAGAGATGAATTTAAATGTTCTAATGTATTTACTAAAGATGATTGTCCAACTTGCTGGGCTAGATATTATTGTAGTGGTGGATGCCATGCCAATTCACATTATGCAAACAATAATTTGAAAAAACCTTATAAAATAGGTTGTGAAATGGAAAAAAAGAGAATTGAATGTGCAATTTCAGTTCTTGCAAATGAAAATGAATAAGCTAGAGGTTCTATAATTTATTATAGGACCTTTATTTCATTGTAAAATTTCAAATATTTAATTAAAATATTTGAAATATAAACCTGAAATTGTTTTATCTGACACAAATAGTGATTTTAAATTGTAGATATGTTATACTTTAAGACATGAAAATGGTGATATTATGGAAAAATGGTTTATAAAAAGTGGAAAATCTGATATAAGTTTTGATAATTTAAATTTATCAAATTATATGAAGAAAATATTATCAAATAGAGAATTGGGTACTGCAGAAAATGTGCAGTCTTTTTTGAATCCTGATATTTCAAATCTGCACTCTCCTATTTTGTTGCCTGATTTGATAAAGGCAACGAATTTAATAATGCAAAATATAAGAGAAGAGAAAAGAATAAGAATTGTGGGAGATTATGATGTGGATGGAGTTACATCTACATTTATATTGTGTAAAGGTCTTAGAAATATTGGGGCAAATGTCGATTATAAGATTCCTCATCGAGTGGAAGATGGATATGGAATTAATGAAAATATAATAGATTATGCTAAAAATGATGGAATTGATTTAATAATAACTTGTGATAACGGGATAGCGGCTATGAAAGCTTTAGATCATGCTAATGATTTAGGAATTAATGTTATAATTACAGACCATCATGAAGTTCAATATGTAGATGGTGTTGAACAGTTGCCAACTGCTATAGCGATAATTAATCCGAAGAGAAGTTCTTCTAAATACCCTTTTAATGGTATATGTGGTGCTGTTGTTGCATTTAAGTTAATTCAACAACTATATGTTATAAACGGTAAAGATGAAGAAGAATTTATGAATGAATTTTTACCTTTTGCAACTATAGGAACAGTTTGCGATGTAATGAGTTTAGTTGATGAAAACAGAAATATAGTCGCTGAAGGAATTAAAAAGCTTAATGAAACATCAAATATTGGATTAAAAGCTATGATAGAAGTTTGTCAAATAGAAGGAAATTTAGATGTTTATCATATTGGATTTATAATTGGACCGACTATAAATTCTAGCGGAAGGCTAGAAAGTGCAGAGTTATCTTTGGAATTGTTTTTAGAGAGTAATTATTCTCAAGCCATAGTAATGGCAAAAGAGCTCAGAGAATTAAATCAGAAAAGACAAAAACTTACTGAAGAAGGATATTTAAAAGTAGATGAATTAATAGAAAAATATGAGTTAGATAAAAAACTTAGGATTTTAATGGTAAAAGAAACTTCAATTGATGAATCTATAATAGGAATTATAGCTGGTAGAATAAAAGAAAAATACAATAGACCCACACTGGTGTTTACAAAGAGCAGAAACTTTCTTAAAGCGTCAGGAAGAAGCATAGAAGAATATAATATGTTTGAAAACTTGGAAAAATACAAGGACAGGTTCAGGGCTTTTGGCGGACATAAAATGGCTTGTGGACTTAGTATTGATGAGGATAGACTAAAAGATTTTATTGTAGATGTGAATAATGATTCTAATTTATCAAAAGAAGATTTAGTAAAAAAAATATATATAGATAGTATAGTTCCATTAGAGGATGTAAATTTTAATATGATTTCTGATTTAGAGATATTAAAGCCTTATGGAAATGGCAATCCTAAACCTATATTTGCAAGTTTAAATTTAAAAATTTTCAATTTTTCTGTTCTGGGTAAAAATAAAAATGTCTTAAAATTTGATGTATCTGATGGCAAAAATGTCAGGAAGGGACTCTATTTTAAAACCGTTGAAGAATTTATATTTGAACTTGGTAATGAATTAGGATTAATAGATGAAGTTTATAAGCTAGTGGACAATAAAAATAACAGTATTTTAGTTGATTTAGTATACAATCCTGTTATAAATGAATTTAGAGGTGTAAAAAATATAGAACTTCGTATTTCTAGTATGAGAGTTAGCAAAAAGAAGTTATAGATTGGTGATAGTATGATTGATAAACTAATAGAAAAAATTAAATTTTACAATCCAAATGCAAATTTTGAACAAATAAGATTGGCATTTGAAATAGCGAAAAAAAATCATGAAGGACAAAAGAGAAATTCAGGGGAAGACTACATAATACATCCTTTGAATGTTGCTATGATTTTAGCTGAAATGAATATGGATACTCCAACTATAATAGCTGGTTTGTTACATGATACTATTGAAGATACTGAAGTAACTTTTGAAGATGTGGAAAAAAATTTTGGTATTGAGATAGCTTACTTAGTTGATGGAGTAACTAAATTAAAAAAATTAAATTATAAAAATAAGCAGGAAAAGCAAGCCGAGAACATTAGAAAAATGGTATTGGCTATGGCGAAAGATATTAGAGTCATCATTGTTAAGCTAGCTGATAGGCTTCATAATATGAGAACTTTAGAGTATATGACTGACACTAAAAAACATGAAAAAGCTCTTGAAACTATAGAAATTTATGCTCCTATTGCTGATAGACTTGGTATGAGCAAGATAAAATGGGAATTGGAAGATTTATCTTTAAGATATATTGATCCGGACAAATACTATAAATTAGTAGACATGGTAAACAAGAGAAGACAGGAAAGAGAAGACTTAATAAATAGGATTATAGCGGAATTAAAACAAAATTTAACAAAATTAGGGATAGTTGCGGATATAAATGGTAGACCTAAGAACTTTTATTCTATTTATAAAAAAATGGAGTATAAAGGCAAAAATTTTGAAGAAATATATGATTTATCGGCAGTTAGAGTTCTTGTAGAGGATATTAAGGATTGTTATGGAGTTTTAGGTGTTGTTCATACTCTTTGGAAACCTATCCCGGGTAGGTTTAAAGACTATATAGCAATGCCAAAGCCTAATAAATATCAGTCATTGCATACAACAGTAATTGACAATCATGGAGAGACTTTTGAAGTACAAATAAGAACTTATGAAATGCATCAAACAGCTGAATATGGTATTGCTGCACATTGGAAATATAAGGCAGGTGTTTCAAAGAGTACAAGTTTTGATGAAAATTTAACATGGCTAAGACAACTTTTAGAATGGCAAAAAGATTTAAGTGACCCTAATGATTTTATGGAAACTTTAAAAGTGGATTTCTTTGCTGATGAAGTATTTGTATTTACACCTCAAGGAGATGTAATAAATTTACCTGAGGGTTCTACACCTTTGGATTTTGCTTATAGAATACACTCTCAAGTAGGAAATACTTGTACAGGTGCAAAAATTAATGGGAGAATTGTATCTTTAGATTATAAGTTAAAGAGCGGCGATATAATAGAAGTTATCACAAATCCTAATTCAGGACCTTCGCATGACTGGTTAAAGATTGTAAAAAGTCCACAGGCCAAGAAAAAGATAAATCAATATTTTAAAATTAAAGATAGAGAAAAGAATATTGAAAGAGGAAAAGAATCTTTAGAAAGAGAAGTAAAAAAATTAGGGTATAGACCTCCTGAAGTTTTAAAGGAAGAATGGCTAGAAGAAATTAGAAAGAAAATTAATTTACTTTCAGTTGAAGATTTATACGCGGCAATAGGCTTCGGAACAGTTACAGTCGCTCAAGTAATGACTAGAATTAAAGATTTCTATAATGTTGAGCATAAAAATGATAAGTTAGAAGATATACCTTTAAAAACTGAGCCTAATAGAATTGCCAAAGGCGGGGTTGTTGTTGAAGGTGTAGATAATTTAAAAGTTAGATTTGCTAAGTGTTGCAATCCTGTTCCTGGTGATGATATTGTGGGATACATCACTTTTGGTAGAGGAATTTCTGTCCACAGAAGAGATTGTACAAATGTTTCTGATATAGAAAATGACCCAAGATTTATAGAGGTTAAGTGGGATACTAAAGAAGGAGATAGTTATAGTGCTCAATTTGAAGTTAGAGCACTTGATAAGGCCCATGTAATAGGAGATGTAGCAAATAGAATAAATGATTCTAAATTGAGTATGACGGCTTTAAATGCCAGAACTAAAGATGGAGATTTATTTGTTACAATAACTGTTGAAATAAAATCAATAGAAGAATTATCAAGACTTATTGAAAAGATAAAGCGAATAGAACACGTATTAGACGTATATAGAATGAAGGCATAATTATGAGGGCAGTTATACAAAGAGTAAAAAGAGCGTCAGTAGAAGTTGAAGAAAATACTATAGGCAAAATAGGATATGGCTTATTAATTTTATTAGGTATTGAGGCAGAAGATACTGATGAAGATTTTGAATATATTTATAAAAAAACTACCAATTTGAGAATATTTGATGATGAAAATGGAGTAATGAATTTAAGTATAAAAGATATTAATGGTGAAATTTTAGTAGTTAGTCAATTTACTTTATATGGTGATGTAAGAAAAGGGAATAGACCATCATATGTAAGAGCGGCAAAATTTGACTCAGGAATAAATTTCTACAATAAATTCATAGAAAAGCTTAAGGAAGATTCTATAAAGGTAGAGAGTGGAAAATATGGTGCAGATATGGATGTTGAATTTCTAAACCATGGCCCAGTTACTATTTTGTTAGATAGTAGAAAGGAATTTTAATATATGGAGAGAAAGTTTAAAATACTAAGACTTACGCTTGGGTCATATGCAACGAATTGTTATATTCTTTTTTCAAACAAAGAAGCTATAATAATTGACCCAGCAGCAGAGGCTGAAAAGATAATTAAAGCTATAGAAGACAATAATTTAAAGCCAATAAAAATACTTTTAACTCATGCACATCCAGACCATTTTGGAGCTTTAGACGAAGTTAGAAACCATTTTGGACTAGAGGCTTACATTTCTAAAAATGATGAAGAAATGTTAGAAAGAAGATCTAAGGAATTAAATAGAATGCTAGGAATAAATTCTTATTTAAAAGCTGAACATTATTATTCTGAAGGAGATATTATCAATTTTTCTGGAGGAGATATAAGAGTTTTGGAAACTCCTGGGCATACTCCTGGTGGAGTTTGTCTATTAATAGATGATATATTAATTTCAGGGGATACATTGTTCTATGGTTCAATAGGTAGAACTGATTTACCTGGAGGAGATTACGATACGTTAATGAGCTCATTGAAAAAACTAACTAATTTAAATGACAATATTTTAGTTTTACCAGGTCATGGACAAGAAACTCAAATAGGTTTTGAAAAAATCTACAATCCATTTTTGCAAAGACTATGATAAAAATAGAAATAGAAAACCAAGGTTTAGCACATGAAATTTATGAATTTTTAAGAATAATATTTCCCTCATATGAGAGGGGAAATTTTATGTGTGTAAAAATAGAAGATGAGTTATTAAAGATAAATAGTGATGAGTATAACTTTATAATTCCTATAAAAAAATCAACAAATTTACAAAGATATTTAAAGTTGGAGTTAATTAATCAACTGAAAGAAAATCAATTAGAAGTTCCGAAATGGGGAGTTCTTCATGGAATACGTCCTTTAAAATTAATCTATAATCTTCTTAAGGATAGAGATGAAGAAGGTGTTAGAAATTATTTGAAGAAAGAATATTCTGTAGCAGATGAAAAAATTAATTTAGCTTATGAAATTTTAAATATTCAAAAGGATATAATAAGTGAAAATATAGATAATTATAGTGTGTATGTTCACATACCATTTTGTCCTAGTAAATGCACTTATTGTTCATATCATACATTAAATAGTAAATCTAGTATGGTTGAAGATTATGTAAATAAACTTATCGAAGAAATAGAATTCGAATCTAAATATTTGAATAAAAATCCAAGTAGTATTTATATAGGTGGAGGAACACCTACTTCAATAGGTGTTAACAACTTAAATAATATTATAGAAATTCTAAAGGATAGCTTTGGAGATACAAAAGAATTTACAGTAGAGGCTGGAAGGGTTGAAACACTCACTGATGAAATGATTGAAATGCTATCAAATAATGAAGTTAATAGAATAAGTATAAATCCTCAATCTATGAATTTAAAGACAGTTAAGTCGATAAATAGAATAAACTCCATAGAAGAGCTTATAGAGTGTTATAATAAAGCCAAGCCAAAATTTAAAGATATAAATATGGATTTGATTATCGGGTTAGAAGATGAAACAGAAGAGGACTTCATAAATTCACTAGAGAGTGTGATAAAATTAAATCCAACCAATATAACTGTTCATTCGTTAGCATTAAAAAATGGAACAGATTATTTAAATAATCAAAATGTATCAAGTTTTGATTTAAACTTTAATAATAAAATTATAAATAGGTTAAAAGAAAATAGGTATAATCCATATTATTTATACAGACAAAAACGTATTATTGGTGGTAATGAAAATATAGGTTATTCTATAAAAAGGCATGAATGTGTTTATAATATTATGATGATACAGGAATTACATGATATATGGGGGTTTGGAATGGGAGCAACTTCTAAACTTCATATAAATAGTAAAAAATTTGAACAGATATCAAATTTTAGAAGTATGCGAGAATATTTATTGAGAAACAAAGAAGTTTCTGCTAAAAAATTAAAAGTTCTATTTGATAGATATAGGAGTGGGAAATGAGATTAAATCAATTAATAGATGATTTTAGTAAACTAGGAATTGAAAATTTAGATATAAAAAACATTAGATATAATTCTAATGATGTAGAATCTGGAGATTTATTTGTTGCTACTAAGGGATATGTAACTGATGGACATAAATATGTTAAGAATGCATATGAAAAAGGTGCAGTAGTTGCTGTTGTGGAAGATTATGTAGACGTTGATATTCCACAAATTAAAGTTGAAAATTCAAGAATTGCATTAGCAGATTTATCTAATAGATATTTTAATAGTCCGTCAGAAAAGTTAAATATGGTTGGGATAACTGCTACTAATGGAAAGACTACTACATCTTTTATGTTGGATACTATATACAGGTTAGCTGGTTATAAAACAGGAATAATAGGAACTGTTTATACAAAATATGCTGACGTAATGGTCCCATCAATATTAACTACACCTGAATCTTATGATTTACAAAGATATCTATCAGATATGGTTGAGAATAAGATAAAAAAAGTTACTATGGAAGTTTCTTCTTCAGCTCAAGAGTTATATAGAAATAAAAATATAGATTTTAACATTGTTACTTTTAACAATTTTTCAAGAGAACATATTGACCAACATGGAAGTTTTGAAAATTACTATAAATTTAAATCTAAATTGATAAGAGAGGCTAAAGATAAGACAGCTTGTGTTTTAAATATGGATTTTGATGAAATTGCAAAATTAAAAGATGAAACTAAGGGACAAGTTGTAGCGTATTCTCTAAAAAATTCGGCTTATGATTGTACTATAAAAGATTTAGATTTAAGTACCGGATTTGGGAAGTTTACGTTTGAAGTTTTAAAAGAAATAGAATTTAACGGAATAAAAATTAAGCCTGAAAAATTCGATATTGAATTGTCAGCTTCTGGATACTCATCAGTTATGAATGCTGTTGCTGCTATAATAGTGGCATTGTTAGAGGGAATAGATAAGGAAATTATAATAAAAGCTCTAAAGTTATTCTCTGGTGTTGAGAGAAGATGTGAAATGATTTATGACGGTTCTTTTAAAGTTCTAGATGACCATTTTGCCAATGTTAGAAATATAGATGTAACCTTAGATACTTTAAAACAAATGAAATATAAAAATTTACATGTTTTATATGCAATAAGAGGTAGTAGAGGGGTCGAATTAAACAGAGAAACATCAGAGAGAATGGTCCAATGGTTTAAAGATTTAGGGCTTGATAAAGTAATTGCAACTTTGAGTAAAGATGTTGTGGGTAAAAAAGATATTGTATTAGATGAAGAATTAGAAGTATTTAAAAATACTATGTCTGAACATGATATGAATTTTGAAATAATAGATACTTTATCAGAAGCTATAAGAGTAACTTTAGATGATGTAAATGATGGTGATGTTTTATTACTTGCAGGTTGTCAAGGAATGGATAAGGGAGCTGGATTTTTATTTGATGAACTTTCAAAAATGAATAAAACTGATTTGGAAGTACTTAAAGATAAAGTAGAAAATAGAATATGCTAAAATTGACATGCAGAATATAAAATAATATAATTGAATTGTTTAGTACCTACCTGACTACGTCAGGGGTCAAGAGGGCTTACTAAGAAATAAAAGACCACTCGTCCCAAGGGACGAGTTTTTAATATGGAGGAATAAATGGCTGATAAGTTAACTGGTTTAAAGAGGTCCCATTATTGTGGCGAAGTTAGAGAGAATCTAATCGGAAATGAAGTAGTTATAATGGGCTGGATTTCAAAAGAGAGAAATTTAGGTTCAATAGTATTTACAGATGTAAGAGATAGAGAGGGAATAGTTCAAGTAGTTTTTGATGATACAGTAGATAAAGAATTGTTTGCAAAAGCTACAGGATTGAGATCTGAATTTGTAGTAGCTGTTAAAGGAACGGTAAGAGAAAGATCTTCAATAAATGCTAAAATTCCTACTGGAAAAGTTGAAATTTTAGCAAATGAATTAAGAATTTTAAATAAATCTGAAGTTCCACCTATATATATAAAAGATGATGACAATGTTTCAGAAAATATGAGACTAAAATATAGGTCATTAGATTTGAGAAAACCTTCAATGCAAAAAAAATTGTTTGCAAGGTCTAAATTCTATAAGGTAACAAGAGATTTCTATTCAGCAGAAGGATTTATTGAAGTTGAAACTCCTATGCTTACTAAACCAACACCTGAGGGAGCTAGAGATTATTTAGTGCCTTCAAGAATTAACGAAGGACAATTTTATGCTCTTCCACAATCACCACAGTTGATGAAACAACTTTTGATGTGCTCTGGATTTGATAGATATTTTCAAATAACTAAGTGTTTTAGAGATGAAGACTTAAGAGCTAATAGACAACCTGAGTTTACTCAAATAGATACTGAAATGAGTTTTGTTGACATAGAAGACGTAATGGAAATTAATGAAAGATTTTTAAAGTATGCTTTTAAGGAAATGGTTGGAGTAGATATAACTTTACCGCTTAAAAGAATAAGTTATAGAGAATCAATGGATCGATTTGGAGTAGATAAACCCGATTTAAGATTTGGTCTAGAACTTGTGGATGTTAAAGAACAAGTTAGAAATTCAGGATTTAAAGTGTTTGATTCTCAAGTTGAAACTGGTTCTATCAGAGGTATTAACATTAAAGGTGGAGCTGATCAGTATTCAAGAAAACAAATTTCGAAGCTTGAAGAGTTCGTTAAAACTTATGGAGCTAAAGGATTAGCGTGGATAAAACTTGAAAATGGGGAAGTATCTTCTCCCATTGTAAAATTTATAAGTGAAGATACATTAAATTCTTTAATAGAAAAACTTAAAGGAGAAGATGGAGATTTATTAGTTTTTGTAGCCGATGAAGAAGAAGTTGTATTCGATAGTTTGGGTAATCTTCGTAACAAGGTTGCAAGAGATATGGATTTAATAAAACCTGATTCATACGAACTACTATGGATTACTGAATTCCCTCTTTTCGAATATGATAAAGAAGAAGAGAGATATGTAGCTAAACACCATCCTTTCACTGCACCAATGGACGAAGATATAGAAAAATTAGAATCAGACCCTAAAAATTGCAGAGCTAAAGCATATGATATCGTAATAAATGGAGATGAAATGGGTGGTGGGAGTATTAGAATAAATGACCCACAAATCCAAGAAAAAATGTTTAATGCTTTAGGTTTTACAAGTGAAGAGGCTGAAGAAAAATTTGGATTCTTAATTGATGCGTTTAAGTATGGCGCTCCACCTCATGGAGGAATAGCTTATGGGCTTGACAGATTAATTATGTTATTCACAGATTCATCAAATATCAGAGATGTAATAGCTTTTCCAAAGACTCAATCAGCTACAGATTTATTGACAGGAGCACCGGCAACTGTATCTGAAAAACAACTTAAAGAGGTTCATGTAAAGGTAATAGACTGACATTTTAGGAGGTGTTGGAATTGAAAAATTCAGGCATTGTTATAAATGTTGATGGAGATTACTTAGATATAGTAAGCATTAGAGAAAGTGCTTGTGGTGGAAGTTGTGAAAGCTGTGGCGCACATTGTGGATCAAAGGCTGAAACTCTAAGATTATTAAATACAATTGAAGCTGAAATTGGAGATAGAGTAGAATTAGAAATCAATTCGTCTAAAGTTTTAGGATATATTAGTTTAGTATATGGAGTTCCTCTCATTACATTTATAATTAGTGTGATTACATCCTTTGTAATTCTGGGGGAATCAAAGCAAATTTGGTGTTTTTTAATAGGTTTAATATCTATAGCTATTAGTTATTCTGTAATAAGAAAAATAGATGGAAATTTAAAAAACACTAATTCTGAGATAAAAATAAGGAAGATTAGTTATGAGTAAAAAAAAATCATTTCAGACTCTATTGAATTTCTCCATAATATTTTTAATAACTACTAGTGTTATTTTTGCTTATTCTAAAATGAAATACAGTAGTTATTTGTCAGAATTAAATAATTTGGAGTCTTTAAAAAAAGAACTACAAAGTATAGAAGACGAAGTAAAGCTAAATTCAGAATTAAAAAAAGAAAAGGAAAAAGAATTAAATGATAAATCAATAGAATTCTTAACTATTTATGGTTTTGATTATCTAAAAGAAGATGATGAATTAGTCCAAGAAGAAGTAAAAAGATTAGTTGATGAAAATAACAAGATAAAAAATGACTTAAGAGAGGAACTTAAAAAATATATCCATTATTTTGATGGGTCATATTATGAGGCAGAAGATTACACAGGTTTAGTTGCTCAAGTGTTGTCATTAGATAGTAGAGAAATTAGCGAACAATTAAAACCTGATTTATATTCTAGTTTAGATATTGACAATTTTATAAAAGAGGCAAAGAAGAGTGGAACAATATCATATTTAAATTCTTTAAATAATGAATCTAAATTTAATAACATACTACTTTTTTTGACGACAATGTATTCAGATAATTTGTATGAAATTTCTCATGACTTAACTGATATGCCAGATAATTTAAACTCTTTATATAACAATGTTTTAACAACATATCAATTATACAAGACTTTAGAAGACTTTAGTTTTAATACAGGAACTTTGACTAGTACAAATTTGAATGAGCTTGTATATAAAACAGAAGAATTAGTTAAAAAATATTACGAAAATCAAGCAGTAATTGAAAAATTGACGGGTGAAACTTATGAAAAGTCTGAGTAGTACTTCTAAAAAAATATTTAGTATTTTATTTATATTGTCGGGATGTGTATTATTATTTTTTGCAAAAGAAAATTTTAAATTTGTAAACACAAATATATCAGTAGAAAATGCTAAGTACAAAACTGACATTTTAAAGGTAAAAAAAGAAAATAATAAATTTAAAGACAATTTATCTAACTTGGAGGAAAAATTGAATAAAATTAGCAATAGAAGAAAGACTATGGAAAATTTAGTTCCAGAGTATGACTATGAAGCTAATAAATATGATGATTATATATCCTATCCTATGGCTTTAGATTTTAATGTATTAAACATAAAAAAACTGGGAGCTCAGGATAAAGATAATATAATAAATTCTTTTTATTTTAATGATAAAGTTAGAGATTTAGAAAGTGCAAAGTCAGACTTACTAATTTCTAGTATATTACAAAATGACTATCTTATAAGAGAAGTGAATTATAATCTTCTTAGAAGTAATTTTGAAGCATATAAATATAATGGGATTTTAAAATACTACAACACTACAACAAATTATTTTTTGAAAAGTAAAGTACAAATAGAATCAAAAGATAGACTTATGAGCTTGTATCAAAATATGATAGTTTTAAAAAATCTAGGTCTTGAAATGTTGGATCATTTGGCTTTTGTTAATATATTGGACCAAAAGGAAATAGATTTACAAAACATAAGAAAACAAATTAATAATTCAAATTTATTTAGTTATTCAATTCCTCAAAAATTTACAGAGGCATACTACAGCAAACTATTGTTCGGAACAGATGTTCACTGCATTGTGAACTCTTACTCAGAATATGTAAATATTAAAGAAAAAAAGATAGATAATGGAAACATAAAAATTATGCAGGATTTTAGAGGAAGGATACACTTAATATCTGAATTAAAATCAAATCAAATTATGAATTATTATTATGATACTTCGGGAAAAGTTTATAAAGTTGTAAATTTTTATGATGGAATAGAGACAATAGATTTTAATAAAACACCAGGGATTCTAGAACGTTCAGTAAAATTATATAAATATGCAAAATAATACAAAGTGATATAACCCATCCAAAGTAGAGAGTATAATTAAAATTAGTGCAACTATTTTGGATGGTTTTTTAAAAGAAAGTATAAATATATGATATAAAGAAAATTTAAATTAAGATTAAGGTGATTAATATGTTAATAATATTAAGAATATTAAATATAATTATTTAAACCGAGGAATAATCCTTTGGCTATTTTTTATTTTCAGAATGTTGTGCAACCGTTGTGCAACGGGTTCGAAAATTTCGCAAAATTTCGACAAATTTCGATAAATTTCGAAAAAGAAAAGTGATGTCAAATCAAGTAGACATCACAATCCTAGTAAATTACAGTGTTTCAAAAAAGTTAAACATTAAATTTAAAATTTACCACATCTCCATCTTTCATTACATATTCTTTTCCTTCACTTCTGATAAGCCCTTTTTCTCTTGCTTCAGTCATAGAACCAGATTTTACAAGGTCTTCATATGATATTATGTCTGCTTTTATAAAACCTCTTTCAAAATCAGTATGAATTTTACCAGCAGCACCAGGAGCTTTAGTGCCATCTACTATAGTCCAAGCACGTGTTTCCATTTCTCCAGTAGTTAGGTAAGAGATAAGACCTAAAAGTTTATAACTTGATTTAATTAATTTATCTAAACCTGCACTTTCAAGGCCTAGTTCTTCCATAAACATTTCTTTTTCATCATCATCTAAAGATTGGATTTGAGATTCTATTTCACAACTGATAGCAACAACTTCATCGTTTTGTTTTTTAGCAAACTCTCTAACTTTTTTTACTAATTCATTTTCTTCGTCACTGCTAACTTCATCTTCGGATATGTTTGCAACATATATAACACTTTTATCACTAAGTAATTGATAATTTTTAAGAATTTTTTTCTCCTCATCAGATATATCTAAGTTTCTAGCGGGTGAACCAGATTCTAAAATATCTTTTAGTTTTTTTAGTAATTCAACTTCAGGGGCTAAAGTTCTATCTCCTTTTAATTGTTTTTCTGTTTTTTGTAGTCTTTTTTCAATTTGCTCTAAGTCAGAAAAAATAAGTTCTAAATTTATATTTTCTATATCTCTTAATGGGTCAACTGAACCATCAACGTGAATAACATTGTCATTGTCAAAACATCTTACTACATGTACTATAGCATCAACTTCTCTAATATTTGCTAAAAATTGATTGCCCAATCCTTCGCCTTTGCTCGCACCTTTAACAAGTCCAGCTATATCAAAAAATTCTATATGTGCAGGTATGATTTTAGCTGAGTTGCTCATTTTAGAAAGAACATTAAGTCTTTCATCTGGAACACTTACAACTCCAACGTTTGGTTCAATAGTGGCAAATGGATAATTTGCAGCTTCAGCTCCAGCTTTTGTTAAAGCATTAAAAAGTGTTGATTTACCAACATTAGGTAATCCTACAATTCCTAGTTTCATTTTTATCCTCTTTCATTAGTTTATTTAAATTTACAATTTAATTGGTTTTATCTAAGAAATATATTATAATAAAATTAATAAATTTAAAAGAGGTGAATGTAATGAGTGCTATAGTCATAAGTGATTTGACGAAGAGAATGGGCAAAAAAAAGGTATTTCAAAACCTCGACTTAGAAGTTTTGGAGGGTGAATTTTTTGCACTTTTAGGACTCGAAGGGGCTGGAAAGACTACAATAGCTAGAATAATATTTAATTATCTTAAACCTGCAAAAGGACAAGCGATGGTTTATGATATGGATTGTACTAAAGATTCTAAATATATAAAGGAAAGTGTTTCATATATTCCAGAAGAAGTTGTATTTAATGAAAATGTTAGAGCATCATATTTATTTAAGAAAACTTTATCTGCTCATAATTTACAAAATACAGAAGAGTTGGATAAATTATTGGAACTTTTTAATTTTAACCAAAGATTAAGATTTTCTGAAATGACAGAATCAGAAAAAAAACTTTTTGCTGTTATAAATTCTCTTATTATAAAACCAAGGTTAATAGTAATGGATGAACCATCTAAAGGATTATCCAGTGACCAGGTTTCTATTCTTTTTGATCATTTGAATTATTTAAAAGAAAGTGAAGGACTAACTGTCTTTATGATTACAGATAGTTTAATGGAAGCTCAAAGATATTGTGATAGAGCAGCTTATTTGTATGATGGAAAGGTAAGAGATATAGAATATTTAAAGGATAAGATTTCAAATGATAAATTAATAAGAATTCATACAAACATTTCGGATTTAACTCCATTTACTGAAATAGGAGCTATTCTATTAAAAAATTCTCCGTATGAAAAAATATTTTATTATGATAAAGATATGAATTTATTATCAAATGTAATTAACAGACATATGATAGATGATTATACAATTGAAAATTCATCTCTTAGAGATAAAATTGCAGCTTATTATGATACTGAAAATGCATATGAAATAGAAGTTAATTATCATAGAAACCTTTCGACCAAAAATGAAAATATAGAAAGTGCAATTGAAACAGAAACAGAAGTTGAAGTAAATATAAATGTTCCTGAAAATCGAGAAAATGATGTTAATATTGTTTCAGAAAATATCAATGATGATGCTATCCAAATAGCTCCTAAAGGAACAATTTTAAAGGATGGAGAGGTTATTAAGGAACCCGAGGATGTATCTGAGGAAGGGGTGCAAAAATGATTTTTTCTAGAGAAGTAAAATCTAATCTTTCAAAACTTTTTGCTTGGTTATTAGTTATTTCAATTCTGACGGGGTTGTTAATGTCTATTTATATACTGATGTTAGATGTAAATATGAAAAGTATTTTTGATAGCTTTCTTTCATCTCTTTCTGAGAATTTAAAAAATATATTAGGATTTAAAAAGGGTATAGACTATACAGATATTTCAGACTATTTAGGATTTATATTTCAATATGTATTTGTATTTATTGTAATGTTTGCAATGCAACTAGGTGCAAATTCTCTAGCTAAAGAACAAGCACAAGGCTCAATAGGTTATATATACTCAAATCCTATTTCCAGAAGTGAAATAGTAACTCAAAAGTTTTTAGCAAATATGTTAACATATTTTATTATGTTGTTCTCATTAGCTCTTGTAACTTTTGGAATAGTATATGTCATACACATGGAAGTAGAAGTGAACATGCAAATGGCAATATTTGCAATAGCAAAAATATTTGGTGGAATGTTTATTGGAGGGTTAGTGTTTATGAGCGTAGGATTATTTTTCAGTTCTATGTCTAAATCCACTAATTTCACTGAAGGCACATCAATTTTATTTGTATTACTTACATTATTAATAACAGTTTTTGGAAAAGTATACGGCGCTACTTTTAAAGTGGTTGTGGAAAAATTCACTTTGGAAATTTTTAACCCAGTATTTTTTGTAAAAGAAGAGTTTGATATTGCAGGAATAGGAATAAATTTAGTGATTTTAATTATATTTGTATTACTTTCGTATATTATTTACAATTCAAAAGAATTAGATTATTAATCCTGTTTTTAACAGGATTTTTTTCTTGATGAATACTAACTTATATGCTATACTTGTAACCGATGATTTACTACACACACCTTTTGATGTATTGAGAGTTGCAGAAATGTCCTCAATTACAGATGATTAAGGTGGAGGATATAAACAAAGGGGGAATTTTTTTTGTCAGTAGTAGCAATGAAAAACTTATTAGAAGCAGGTGTTCACTTTGGGCATCAAACAAGAAGATGGAATCCTAAGATGGCTAGATTTATATTTACTCAAAGAAACGGTATTTATATAATAGACCTTCAAAAAACAGTAAAGAAAATAAATGAAGCTTATGAATTTATTAGAGAGATTTCAGCTGATGGCGGTACTATTCTTTTTGTAGGTACTAAAAAACAAGCTCAAGATGCTATAGAAAAAGAAGCTAAGAGATGTGAAATGCCATTTATCAATCAAAGATGGTTAGGGGGTCTTTTAACTAACTATCAAACAATAAGAAAAAGAATAGATAGACTTCATAGAATAGAAGAAATGGAAGAGGATGGAACTTTTGAAGCTCTTCCTAAAAAAGAAGTTATACAAATAAGACACGAAGGAGAAAAATTAGAAAAGTTCCTTGGTGGAATTAAAGATATGGGTAGAATTCCAGACGCTATATTTGTAGTTGACCCACGTAAAGAGAGAATAGCTGTAAAAGAAGCTCATATTTTAGGAATTCCTGTAATAGGAATTATTGATACTAACTGTGATCCTGATGAAATTGATTTTCCAATTCCAGGAAATGACGATGCTATTAGGGCTGTAAAGCTAATAACTGAAACAATGGCAAACGCAGTATTAGAAGGTAAACAAGGTACTCAAAATGTAGATTTTTCTGAAGATGCAGTTAAAGAAGAATCTGAAGAAGTTAAAAATGAAGAATCTCAAGCAGAGGATACTGTAGAAAATATAGAAGCGTAATTAATTTTGAGAGTTCTAAAGCTTGTCTTTGAACTCTCTTTTTTAGGAGGTAAATTATGGAAATAACAGCAGCATTAATCAAAGAATTAAGAGACAAGACATCAGCAGGTATGATGGATTGTAAGAAAGCATTACAAGAGGCAAATGGCGATATAAACAAAGCCGTAGACCTTTTAAGAGAAAAAGGGTTGTCTTCTGTTGCTAAAAAATCAGGAAGAATTGCAAGTGAAGGTATTGTAGAATCTTACATTCACGGTGGAAGAATTGGAGTTTTAGTAGAAGTAAACACTGAGACTGATTTCGTAGCTAAAAATGATGAATTTAAGAGTTTTGTAAAAGATATAGCTATGCAAATTGCAGCTGTAAACCCTAAATATGTAACTCGTGAAGAAGTTCCTCAAGATGCTCTTGAACATGAAAAGAAAGTTCTTACAGAACAAGCTTTAAATGAAGGAAAACCTGAAAAGATAGTTGAAAAGATGGTTGCTGGAAGACTTGAAAAATTTTATGAAGAGATCGTACTTTTAGACCAAAAATTCATAAAAGACCCTGATGTTAAAGTTCAAGATTTATTAAACAATATCTCTGCTAAAATTGGAGAAAAAATTAGTGTAAGAAGATTTGTTAGATATGAAGTTGGCGAAGGACTTGAAAAGAGAGAAGAAGATTTTGCAGAAGAAGTTGCAAAGCAAATAGGACAATAAGGAGCCGACATGGAGCCTAAATATAAAAGAGTTGTTTTAAAGTTATCAGGAGAAGCTTTGGCAGGCGATAGAGGAGTTGGAATTGATATTCCGACCGTTAAAAAAATTTCTGAGCAAATTAAAGCAATTCATGCCTTGGGTGTTGAAACTAGTGTTGTAGTAGGCGGCGGAAATTTCTGGAGAGGCAGAGATTCAGCTGATATGGATAGAGCTACTTCTGACTATATGGGTATGTTAGGAACTGTTATGAATGCTCTTGCTTTTCAAGATTCTCTTGAAAATTTGGGGGTAATGACAAGGGTTCAAACTGCTATAGAAATGAAAGATGTGGCTGAGCCATATATAAGAAGAAGAGCTATAAGACACCTTGAAAAAGGGAGAGTAGTAATTTTTGCAGCAGGAACAGGTAGTCCGTATTTTTCTACTGATACTACTGCAGCTTTAAGAGCTGCAGAAATTGATGCTGAAGTTATACTTATAGCTAAAAAAGGTGTTGATGGAATTTATGACAGTGACCCTAAATTAAATTCAAATGCTAAAAAGTTTAAAGAATTATCATACCTTGAAATTTTAAATAGAGAGTTAAAAATTATGGATACCACCGCAACCTCATTATGTATGGATAATCAAATTCCACTAGTAGTTTTTGGAATTGATGAAGAAAATTCCATATTAAATGTTGTTGAAGGTAAAAATATGGGCACAAAAGTGCGTTAAGGAGAGAATTATGATATCTGATATAAAAAAAGATTCTGAACAGAAAATGTCTAAGTCTATTTCAGTTTACAAAGAAGATCTTCAAAGTATTCGTGCTGGTAGGGCAAATCCAACGTTGTTAGATAAAATTGCAATTGATTATTATGGACAAACAACACCGCTTAACCAAATTGCCGGAATTTCAGCTCCTGAACCAAGATTACTTGCAATCCAACCTTGGGATGCAAATACTATTCCTGAAATTGAAAAGGCTATTTTAAAATCGGATTTAGGAATAACACCATCTAATGATGGGAAAATAGTAAGACTTGTAATTCCTCAATTAACTGAAGAAAGACGTAAAGATCTTATTAAAGTTGTAAAAAAGAACAGCGAAAATGCTAAAGTCGCTCTTAGAAACATCAGACGTGATTCTATGGAAGAGATTAAAAAATTAGAAAAATCTAATGAAATAACTGAAGACGATAGAAAAAGAGCTGAAGATGAAATTCAAAAAATAACAGATAAATATATTGAAGAAGTTGACAAGATTACTAAAGATAAAGAAAGTGAATTGTTAGAAATTTGAGATTAGGGCCCAAAAGGGTCCTAATTTTATATGGAGGAATAATGAGCATTGATATGAGTAATCTTCCAAAACACATTGGTATAATAATGGATGGAAATGGAAGATGGGCAAAAAAAAGAGGGCTTCATAGAACTTTTGGCCACAGAGAAGGTACAAAGAGAGTTATTGAAATAGTAGAAGCTTGTTATAAATTAGAAATAAAATCTCTTTCTCTGTATGCTTTTTCTACAGAAAATTGGAAAAGGCCTGAATCAGAAATATCTAAGCTAATGGATTTATTGATTTATTATATAGAAAATCAACTTGAAAAAATAAAGAAAAACAATATTAAAATTAATGTCTTAGGTGATATTTCTCAATTACCAACCAAAGTAAAATTATCTGTTGAGCGTGCATTGAATGAAACAAAGCATAATGATAAAATGATATTAAATATCGGACTAAATTATGGTGGAAGGGATGAAATTTTAAGAGCTACCAAGTTAGTTGCAGAAGAAGTTTCAAATGGAAATATGAAACTTGAAGATATTACTTCAGATATATTTGAGAATTATTTATATACTTCCGGTCAAGATGAATTAGACCTTTTGATAAGGCCTTCCGGAGAATTAAGAGTAAGTAATTTTATGTTGTATCAATTGGCATATAGTGAATTTTGGTTTTCAGATGTATTATGGCCTGATTTTACAGAAGAAGTTTTGCTAAGTGCTATAAGTGATTTTCAAAAAAGAAGTAGGCGTTATGGGGGAATTGATGAGTGATATACGTACTAGAGCTATAACAGCATTAATAGGATTAATTTTTATTTCTATAGTTTTATTTATAGGAGGAGTTATACTTAAAGGTGCTATTCTATTAGTCATTATTTTAGCTATTTATGAAATGAGCAGAGCTCTTAATTTAATAAATATAAAACTAAATATTATAGCTATTATGGTAGGTTTAATTGGTATAATAGGCTTGCAGAATTTAAATTTAAATATTTTTAGTAGTTTAATTGTAGTTTTTTTTGTTTTAGCTATTACTTATCTTTTCTCGAATAAGATATCCTTAGTAGATAGTGGAATGACGATACTAATATTTTATTATATTCCATTAAATTTAAGTCTATTAATAAGCTTAGATAAGACTCCATTTTTATACTTGGTATTTATCATAGCTTTTTCTACTGATACATTTGCATATCTTACAGGTTCTAAATTTGGAAGGATAAAATTATTAGAAAGTGTGAGCCCTAAAAAGTCTGTAGAAGGTTTTATTGGTGGAATTCTCGGATGTCTTATTTGTTCAATATTTTATTTAATCTATTTTAATCTAAATTTGAGTATATTGAGTGTAATATTTATTGTCTTGGCATCTGTTATGTGTCAGATCGGTGACTTATTTGCATCAAAGATAAAAAGACTTACGGGGATTAAAGACTATAGCAATTTATTGCCAGGACATGGAGGAATTATGGATAGGATAGATTCTATTATATTTATAATTCCACTTATATATTCTCTATTAAATATAGTCAATAATTTATAGTTTGGGAGGGAATATGAGCACATTAATTGGATCGATAATAGTATTTATGTTAGTAATAACCTTACATGAGTTAGGTCATTTTACAGTTGCTAAACTTTGCAATATAAAAGTTAATGAATTTTCAATTGGTATGGGACCAAAACTAGTAAGTGCTACAAAAGGAGAAACTTCATATAGTTTAAGACTGTTGCCAGTAGGTGGATATGTTGCTATGGAAGGTGAAGAAGAAAATTCCAATGACCCAAGAGCTTTTAATAATGTCAGTGTTTTTAAAAGAATGGCTGTTGTTATAGCAGGCGTAGTTATGAATTTTATATTAGCCGTTGTAGCATTCTTGATTGTTTTTTCAATTTTAGGCGTTAGAACTAATGTAGTTGAAGATGTAATTGACAATTCACCAGCAAAAATGGCAGGTATGATAACAGGGGATAGGGTTGTAAGAATAGAAAATGTCGAGATTATAGATTGGGATAATTTAGTAAGCAATATTTCAAGTAAAACAGATAAAGTTTCAATAGTTGTTAATAGAGACGGTAAGGAAATTTCATTTAATGTTAAACCAGAGTTAAAAGACGGAAGATATGTAATAGGAATTACTCCTAAAGTTCAAAAAAAATTTTTAAGTTCTTTTACAGCTGCTTTTAAGCATACTCTATCCGTTATAAAAGATGTATTTAAAACAATAAAAATGCTTTTTAATGGAGATGCAAAAGTATCTATGTTAGCAGGGCCAGTAGGAGTAATAAATTTAATAGGTAAAGAAACAGCTAAAGGATATTTAAATCTTTTAAATATTTTAGGAATAATAAGTGCCAATTTAGCTATAATCAATTTATTGCCAATACCAGCTCTTGATGGCGGAAAATTTTTATTTTTACTTATTGAGTCTATAACAGGTAAAAAATTAAGTGAAAAAGTTGAAAATTCTCTTAGTTTAATAGGTTTATCATTTTTATTTGGAATTATGATATATGTAACGATTTTTGGGGATCTAAACAGAATAATAAATGGGTGATTTTATGATTAATAGAAGGCAAACAAAACAGATTATGATTGGAAATATTCCTGTTGGTGGAGACGCACCTATTACAGTTCAATCTATGACAAATACCAAAACTAAAGATGTACAGTCTACAGTAGCTCAAATTTTACAATTAGAAAATGCAGGGTGCGACATTATTAGATTTGCTGTAAATGATAGGGATGACGCAGAAGCTATACAAAAAATAAAAAAATCTATTCATATTCCTGTAGTAGTAGATATACAGTTTGACCATAGATTAGCAATTATGAGTGCTGAGATGGGTGCGGATTGTATTAGAATAAACCCCGGAAATATCGGAGAAAAAAATAAAGTTAAAGAAGTGGTTGAAGTTTGTAAACACTATGGACTCCCTATTAGAATTGGTGTTAATTCAGGTTCAATTCACAAAGATTTGCTCTCTGAAATGGGAGGGGTAAATGCAAATTCTATTGTACAATCAGCTATGAGAGAAATAGAAGTTTTAGAAGATTTAAACTTTTTTGATATTAAAGTTTCTCTGAAAGCTTCAAATGTTAATTTATCAATAGATTCTTATAGTGAGTTTTCAAAAATATGCGATTATCCATTACATTTAGGAATAACTGAAGCGGGTCCAGCATTTCAAGGTGCTGTTAAGTCTGCTGTTGGAATAGGATATCTTCTAAGAGAGGGAATAGGAGATACTATAAGAGTTTCTTTAACATCTGACCCTGTTGAAGAAATAAAGGTGGGAAGAGAAATTTTGAAGTCTTTAAATCTTTTGACAGATGGTATTGAGATAATTTCATGTCCTACTTGTGCAAGAACAAATATTGATTTGTTAAGTTTAGTGGGAAAAGCTGAAAAGAAACTTTCTCCTATAAAGAAAAATTTGAAAATAGCACTTATGGGATGTGCCGTTAACGGTCCTGGAGAAGCAAGAGAAGCAGATATAGGAATTGCTGGAGGTATAGGAGAGGCTATCTTATTTAAAAAAGGTGTAATACTCAAAAAAATTTCTGAAGAAAATTTGTTAGATGAGTTAGTAAAAGAAATCGAAAATATGTAGGTATATTATGGAATTTAAAAAATTATTAAAAGAATTAAATTTAGAAAATAATTTTCCTAAAACTGAAGTTCAATTCAAAAAGTGTATATTAGATAAAAATAATTTAAGCGTTAAATTTGAATTTCTTTGTAATGATGAATTAACTGGCGAAAATAAATCTTTACTAGAGTCTGAGTTACAAAAGTATTTATCTGGTTTAAACGTTAATTGCAGTTTTGAAATTTCTAACTTTATATCCGTTGAAGACGTAGTAATTAATACATTAATAGAATATAGCCCATCTATTAGAAGTTGTATACAAGACATTGAAATCGTAACAAATGAAAGCAGTATAAGTATAGCTCCTCCTAAAGAGGAGTTATATTACTCTTTGACATCAAATGGGTTAAGTGAAAAGTTAAGAGAAAAATTACTTTCATTTAAGGAATATAAAATAGAATTTATAAAGCCAAAAGAAAATTTTATATGTAGTGAAGAAGAACTTGAAAAGAAATTAGATGAAATTCAAGAATTTGAAAAGAATTTAATTCAAAATACAGAAATCTATAGGGAAGTGGCTAAACAAGAGGTTGTGGTAGAACAAGAATTTAAGTACGGCAAAAAAGACATTTGTGAGATTTCTCAAATAGCTAATGTAAATTTAAATCAACCTAAGGTAACTATAATAGGCAAGATATTCAAAATTGACATCAAGGAAATAAAGGATTCAAAATTTATATATACAATTTCATTAAATGACCATTCAGGTTCTTATTATGCGAAAGTATTTTTATCGGAAGATAAAAAAGCAGAATTTGATGCTAATTTAAGTGTAGGTACTACAATTCTAGTTACTGGTAATCCTCAATATGATAATTTCCTAAGAGACCAAGCTTTATTTATAAGGTATTTAGAAATTGTTCCGGAAGAAGTCCCGGTGGACCAACAAGAAATCAAGCGTGTTGAATTGAGATTGCACACAAGAATGAGCACTATGAATGGAATTAATCCATTTAAAGATTTTGCTAAAAGAGCCAAAGTTCTTGGCATGAATTCAATTGCTATTACAGATGTCGCTGATGTTCAAGGGTTTCCTGAGGCGATGGAGGCGAGTAAAAATTATGACTTGAAGGTTTTATACGGATTGGATGCTAATTATATAGATGATGACCCTAAAATACTTATGTGTACAAATGACTCATCTTTAGAAAACAGAACGTTTGTAGTTTTTGATATTGAAACCACAGGTTTTTCTCCAAGAACTGATGAAATTACAGAAATAGGTGCAGTAAAAGTAAAAGATGGAGTTATAATAGACCATTTTTCTCAACTAATAAACCCTAATAGACCAATACCAGAAGAGGTCCAAAAATTAACGGGAATTACACCGGCTCTAATTAGTGAAGAACCGATGATTGATAAAGTTATATTTGACTTCTATGATTTCTGTAAAGATACTGTACTAGTTGCACATAATGCGGCATTTGATACAAGATTTATACGCAGAGATATGACTAAATATAATTTGAAATTTAATTTCGATGTAGTTGATACTTTATATCTAGCTAGGGCTTTAGTACCTGATATGAAAAGATTTAATTTAGGAGCTCTTTCTAAAAAGTTTGGAGTATCACTTGTCAATGCCCATAGAGCGGTAAATGACGCACAAGCTACGGCTTTAGTTTTTATAAAATTACTTGAATTAGCAAAGGATAAAGATGCAATTTCAAATTTAAATATTTTATCTAGCAATATAAATCCGGCAATACTCTTTGAGTCGCCAGTTTCTATTTTAGTTAAAAATAATATAGGGCTTAAAAATTTATATAAATTAGTTTCAGCATCTCATTTAAAATATGTTAATCGAGTTGCAAAAGTTCCTAAATCTTTAATAGAAAAATATCGCGAAGGTTTGTTAATTGGAAGTGGAACTTCTAAATCACCTTTGTTTGAAGCTGTTCTAAATATGGAAGATGAAAGTAAGATAAGAGAAATAGCAAAGTTTTTTGACTATATAGAGTTGCAACCTATTGAAGATAATATAGAGCTTATACAAAATGGAATGGTAAAAGATAAGAAAGATTTAGAGGAAATAAATACTTATCTTTATAATTTGGGAAGGGATTTAAATATTCCGGTAGTTGCTACTGGAGATGTATTTTACTTAGAGCCTGAAGATGATTTAACTAGAAGGATTATACTATCGAGCCAAACACCGCCAGTAAGAGGGGCAAATATTCCGAGAACTTTCTTTTTTAGAACTACAGATGAAATGCTTATAAGTTTTAGCTATTTAGGAGAAAGAGAATCCTATGAAGTAGTTGTTGAAAACACAAATAAAATAGCAGATTCTATTGAAAAATTAAATCCAATACCAGATGGCACTTATCCACCATCTATTGATGGAGCTGAAGATGATTTACGCAATATCTGCTATAGCAAAGCACATGAAATATATGGTGAAACTTTACCTAAGATAGTTGAAGATAGACTTGAAATAGAATTAAAAAGTATTATAGACAATGGTTATGCTGTGTTGTATATAATTGCACAGAAGCTTGTTGCTAAATCAAATGGGGATGGATATTTGGTAGGATCTAGAGGTTCTGTAGGCTCATCATTTGCAGCTACTATGGCATCTATAACTGAAGTAAACCCTCTTGTGCCACACTATGTATGCCCTAATTGTAAACATTCAGAATTTTTCACTAATGGAGAAGTTGGCTCGGGTGTAGACCTTGAAGATAAAAATTGTCCTGTATGTGGAACAAAGATGAAAAAAGATGGGCATGATATACCTTTTGAAGTATTCTTAGGATTTAATGGAGACAAAGAACCTGATATCGATTTGAATTTTGCTGGAGAATATCAACCAAATGCACATAAATATACAGAAGAGTTATTTGGTGAAGGCTATGTATTTCGTGCGGGTACAATAGGTACAGTAGCAGATAAAACAGCCTATGGATATGTCCGAAAATATTTTGAAAACCAATCGGTTCATTCAGCTGAAATAGATAGGCTAGTTAATAATTTAGTAGGTATTAAAAGAACTTCTGGACAACATCCTGGAGGAGTAATGATTGTACCAAAAAGTAAAGAAGTTTTCGATTTTACTCCAATCCAACATCCAGCTGATGACATAAATTCAACTGTAATAACTACACATTTTGATTACAACTTCATTCATGGTAAAATTCTTAAGCTTGATATACTAGGGCATGACGGTCCTACAATAATAAAGATGTTAGAAGATTTTACAGGTATAAATTCAAGCAAAATACCTTTAAATGACCCTGAAACTTTAAGTCTTTTTAGAAATGCAGAAGCTCTATGTTTAAATGAAGACATTTTTGAAACAAAGACTGGAACACTAGGAATTCCAGAATTTGGTACAGGATTTGTAAAACAAATGTTAATAGAAACTGAGCCTAGAAATTTTGCTGATTTAGTCAGAATATCTGGGTTATCTCATGGAACTGATGTGTGGACAAATAATGCTCAAAGTTTAGTAAATGATGGGAGAGCAGAATTATCAGATGTTATATGTACTAGAGAAGATATTATGACATATTTAATTCGTGCGGGTGCCGAAAATAAAATGGCATTTGATACTATGGAAAAAGTACGTAAGGGGAAAGGTCTTACAGAAGAACAAAAAAGTATAATGAAAAATCTAGCTCTTCCTGAATGGTACATTGAGTCTTGTGAAAAAATCAAATATATGTTTCCAAAAGCACATGCTGTTGCATATGTAACGCAGTCTTTTAGAATAGCTTATTTTAAATTAAATTATCCTTTGGCTTTCTATGCCACCTTTTTTACTATAAAGCTTAATGATTTTGATGGGGAACTTGTGCTTCAAGGATATGAAGCTGTTAAAAATAGAGTTGAGGAATTAAAAAAAGCGGATACTCTAACAACTAAGGAAAAAGGACAAATTACTATATTAGAGGTGGTTCTTGAGATGTTTGCTAGAGGATACGAGTTTGAAAATGCTGATATATACGAATCTAAGGCAAGTAGATTTTCTATAAAAAATAATAAAGTTTTACTACCGCTAAGGGCTTTTATAGGAGTTGGAGACTCTGTCGCTAAGCAAATAGTTTTGGAAAGAGAAAACGGACCTTTTATTTCAGTTGAAGACTTTAAAAAGAGAACAGGTACTGGAAAAAGTACAACTGAAATATTAAAACAAAATCATTTATTAGATGATTTTCAAGAAACTAACCAAATAAGCTTGTTTAATTTTTAGTTGCTTGAAATAATTTTTATATGTGATATAATTGAATTAATAAATAGAAAGTTACTAAAGAGTGGGTTTTCCCACTCTTGTTTTTGTAAATGGGGGTGTATAATGAGCAAGAAAGAGATAGTTGCCAAAATTAAAGAAGTTGCACTAAAGCATGCTGAAATACTTGGATATGAATTGGTAGATATTGAATATAAGATTGGCAATAAACATGATTCATTATCTATTTTTATCTACAGAGAAGACGGGATAGATTTAGATGATTGTTCTAAAATGAGTAGGGCTATAGATGAAGATATTGAAAACTTAGATATAATAGAAAATCCTTATTATCTAGAAGTATCTTCTCCAGGATTAGACAGACCATTAAAGACACAAGATGATTATAGAAGAAACATTGGTAAAGATGTAACAATCAAGCTATATGCACCAATTGATGGTAAAAAACAGATAGAAGGTTCATTACTTAATTATGATAAAGAAAATGTTGAAATCGAATCTGAATCTGATACCATCAGTATTCCAATCAAAGCAATTGCAAACATGGTGCAAACCATTAAATTTTAGGAGGAAGTATGAATCAAGAATTCATAGAGGCCTTAGATGAGCTAGAAAAAGAAAAGGGAATTTCAAAAGAAGTTGTATTTTCCGCACTTGAAGCAGCTATGGTTTCAAGTTATAAAAAGAATTTTGGGACAAGCCAAAATGTAGAAGTAAATATAGATAGAGAAACAGGTAAAATTGACATTTATGCATTACAAGATATAGTTGCAGATGAAGATTTAATAGACGATAAAACCCAACTTTCAATAAGTCAAGCAAAGAAACTAGACCCTAAATACGAAGTAGGAGATGTCTTCTCTAAAATGGTAGATCCTGCAAAATTTGGAAGAATAGCAGCTCAAACAGCTAAACAAGTAGTAATTCAAAGAATAAAGGATGCTGAAAGAGATATAATATTCGACGATTTTACAGATAGAGAAAATGAGATAATAACAGGTCAAGTTCAAAGAGTCTCATATGGGAATGTATTCTTTGACCTTGGAAAAACAGAGGCTATATTGTTACCTTCAGAGCAAATAAAAGGTGAGACGTATAAACAAGGTGATAGATTTAAGTTACTGTTAGTTGAAGTAAAGAAAACAACTAAAGGACCTCAAATAATATTATCAAGGTCCCATCCTAACTTAGTGAAAAGACTATTTGAATTAGAAGTTCCAGAAATAGCTGAGGGAATAGTTGAAGTTTATTCAATAGCAAGAGAAGCTGGTTCTAGAACTAAGATAGCTGTATTTTCAAAAGACGAAGAAGTAGATCCATTGGGAGCTTGCGTTGGATATAAAGGGGCAAGAGTTAAAGCTATAGTAGATGAGTTGCATGATGAAAAAGTTGATATTGTAATTTATAGCAAAGATATAGATACTTTTATAGCAAATGCATTAAGCCCATCTAAAGTAGAAAAAGTTTTTGCAAATGAAAAAGAAAAGTCAGCTCTAGTAGTAGTTCCAGACTATCAATTGTCTTTGGCAATAGGAAAAGAAGGGCAAAACGCTAGATTAGCGGCTAAACTTACTGGTTGGAAAATTGATATAAAGAGTACAACTCAGTATGAAGAGTATTTAGAAACTGAAAACATAACTGAAGAAGATTTATACGAAAGATATGGTTGTAAATCTGATTTTTCAGAAGAAGCAATAGAAAATTCTGAAGATTCAGTAGATGCTTCAGATGAAATTGAAAAAGATGAAAATTAGATTATATATTTAAAGGCGTTGGAGAATTTATGACAAAACCAAAAAAAGTACCTATGAGAAAATGTTTGGGTTGTGGAGAAAATAAACCTAAATCAGAACTTATAAGAGTTGTAAAAAATAAAGAAGGCGAAGTTTTCCTAGACGTTAGTGGTAGAAAAAATGGCAGAGGTGCATATCTGTGCTATGATGAAAATTGTTTGGACAAAGCAATAAAGTCTAAAGCTTTAAACAGAGCATTTGAAATGGAGATAGATGATGAAACTATTGAAGAATTAAAAAGATCCATTAAAGATATGCCTTAATTAGGAGGTGGCCGTATGTCAAAAATTAGAGTACATGCATTGGCGAAAGAATTAAACCTAAGTAGTAAGGATTTGCTACAAAAAATGGCAGAATTAAATATTGATGTAAAAAATCATATGTCAACATTAGAGCCTGAAGATGAAAAAAAGATAAGAAATGCTTATCATACTAAATCTGAAGAGCAAAAAAACACACAAAATAAAAATTCTGTTGTAAATGATGAAGTTAATAATTCAGATACGAAGAATAAACATATAAAAAATAATAAAGATAGTAAAGGTAAGAGTGGTCAACAACAATTGAATAAAAATTTCGATAATAAAAAAAACAAAGACACTGAAAAGAATAAAGAATTTAAATCAGATAAAAATTTTAGTAAAAAACATAATACAAAAGAAAATTTTAAATCTGAGGAAATAAGCATAGGTAAAAATAAAAAGAAGAAACATCAACACAATAAAATTGATATGGGAGAGTTAAATGAATCTGGAAACAGGAGAAAACAAAGAGATTTAACTAAAAAAACTCCTGTTAAAAAAAGATCTAAGGCTCAAAAAAAACAAGATAAAATTGATGCTATAAAAAGTGATGATTCTCCTATAAAAATAAAAGCGCCTATAACTGTAAAGGAATTTGCAGAAAAATTATTTTTGCCAGTGACACAAATAATTTCTAAATTGATTGTTTTAGGGATAATGGCAAGTCAAAATCAGGAAATAGATGAAGACACTTGTATATTAGTAGCGGATGAACTAGGCGTAGAAATAGTTATAGAAGAACCAGAACAAGAAATTTCCATAGAAGAAAAGTTAGGACTTGATTACGAAGATAGCGAAAAAGACTTAAAAACCCGTCCTCCGGTTGTAACTGTTATGGGCCATGTAGACCACGGCAAGACTTCTATTCTAGACGTTATTAAAAAATCTCACGTTCAAGAATCTGAAGCAGGTGGTATAACTCAACATATAGGGGCTTACACTGTAACAGTAAACAAAAAGAAGATAACTTTCTTGGATACTCCAGGTCATGAAGCATTTACATCTATGAGATTAAGAGGAGCTTTAATAACAGATATAGCTATATTAGTAGTTGCAGCAGACGATGGTGTAATGCCTCAAACAATAGAAGCAATATCTCATGCAAAGTCTGCAAATGTACCTATCATAGTAGCTATTAACAAAATTGATAAACCTAGTTCTAATATTGACCGTGTAAAACAAGAACTTCTTGAAAACGGATTAATGAGTGAAGACTGGGGTGGAGATACTATAATGGTTCCTGTCTCTGCGAAAACTAAAGAAGGTATTGACGATTTATTAGAAATGATAAATCTAGTTGCAGAAATGCAAGAATTAAAAGCAAATCCTAATAGAATGGCAGTTGGTACTGTTATAGAAGCAAAATTAGATAAGGGTAAGGGCCCTATGGCTACTGTTTTAGTTCAAAAAGGTACACTTAACTTTGGTGATACTGTGGTATCTGGGGTAGCAAGCGGAAGAATTAGAGCTATGACAGATGATAAGAATAGAAATATTAAAAAAGCAGGTCCATCTATGCCAGCAGTAATTTTAGGTTTATCTGATGTGCCAAATGCCGGGGAACTTATCTATGCTGTAGAAGATGAAAAGACAGCAAGAACTATAGCCGACTCTAATAGAGAAGAATTAAGAGAAAATAGAATAAATTCAGGAAGCAAAGTTTCGTTAGATAATTTATTTGACAGAATAAAAGAAGGGGAAATGAAAGACCTAAATATCGTTGTTAAAGCCGATGTTAAGGGCTCTGTTGAAGCATTAATTCAATCACTTCTTAAACTATCTAATGAAGAAGTTAAGATAAATGTAATCCACTCAGGCGTTGGTGGAATTAATGAAAGTGATGTAACTTTAGCTTCTGCTTCAAATGCTATTGTCGTAGGATTTAATGTAAGACCTAATATTAATGCTATTGAACTTTCTAAGAATGAAGAAGTAGACGTAAGAACATATAGAGTTATATATGACATTATAGATGATGTAGAAAAAGCTGTAAAAGGTATGCTTGATCCTGATATCGTTGAAGAGGTCATGGGAAGATGTGAAGTTAGACAAACATTTAAGCTCCCTGGGAATATAATAGTAGCTGGTATTTATGTACTATCAGGTAAGATAGTTCGTAATGCTAAAATAAGGGTTTTAAGAGAAGATGTAGTTATTCATGAAGGTGAAGTAGCATCTCTTAAGAGATTTAAAGATGATGTAAAAGAATTAAATACTAGCTTTGAAGGTGGTCTTGGAATAGAAGGATTTAACGATGTTAAAGATGGAGACCTTATAGAATGTTATATTATGAAAGAAGTTAAGAGAGATTAATATGAATTCAAAACGTACACAACAAATATCAGAAGAAGTTAGAAGAGCTATATCTGATGTAATACAAAATAAATTAAAAGATCCAAGAGTTCCTGATATAGTTAGCGTATCAAGAGTAGATGTGACTAATGACTTATCATTTGCAAAAGTGTATATATCATTTTTTACGAATGAAGTAGAAGAGGCTATGCAAGGAATTAACTCATCTAAAGGTTTTATAAAAAAAGAACTTTCTAGAATGATTAAGTTAAGAGCTATGCCTGAACTTATATTTATTCATGATGATTCTATTGAAAGAGGCTTGGAAATGAATAGATTAATAAATGAGGTAAACCATGGTAATAGAAGAGATAGCTAAAGCCATTAGTTCTGCTAATACCATTTATGTAGCATCCCACATGAATCCAGATGGAGACAATGTGGGATCTCTAATGGGAACTTATATAATTTTAAAAGAATTAGGGAAAGATGTTAAAGCTGTTGTGATAGATGAAATACCTGAAAATTTAAAATTTTTACCTAGACTTTCAGAAATAGTTACCGATGAAGGATTAGACGCTCCAGATTTATTTATTACAGTGGATTGTGCGGATTTAGATAGAATAGGAAATTTAAAAAATTTATACCTTTCTGCAAAGAAGAAGATAAACATAGATCATCACAGTACAAATACTAACTTTGGAGATATAAATTTAGTAGATTCAAATTCTCCTGCAACTTGCGAACTGGTATTTTATTTGTTTAATGATTTAGGTTATGAAATAAATACTGATGCTGCAACTTGTCTATATACCGGAATCTCTACAGATACAGGAAGTTTTAAATATGACAGTGTAAAAAAATCTACATTTAATGCAGCAGGGATATTAATTAATAAAAAGATAGATATAAATAAAATAGGAGTTAATTTATATCAAAATCGCTCTAAAGAAAAAACTTCTCTACTCATTATGGCTATGAATTCAATTAAATACTATTTTGATTCAAAGTTAGCTATAGCTTATGTTGATGATAATATGATAGAATCATGTGGAGCTAACAAAAGTGATTCAGAAGGTATTGTTGAATTTATAAGAGATATTAGTGGGGTAGAAGTAGCTATTTTATTAAAAGAGAAAAAAGAAGACATTAGACTTTCTGTACGTACAAAAGAATATATTAATGCAATAAATATAGTATCTTCTTTTGGTGGTGGCGGACATATTAGAGCAGCAGGAGCAACTTTACCACTACCATTAAGTGATAGAATTAATGATATTGTAAAAATTGTTGAGGGTGAGCTAAATGGATGGAGTTCTAGTAATTGATAAGCCAAAAGGAGTTACTAGCCATGACGTAGTATATATGGTTAGAAGAAAACTAGGTATAAAAAAAGTAGGACATACAGGTACTTTAGACCCTATAGCTACAGGTGTATTGCCTATATTAATAGGCAAAGCAACAAAATTATCTGATAGACTTACAGCTTCTAATAAAGAATATATTGCAGAATTTAAATTTGGAATTCAAACAGATTCATTAGATATAACTGGGAATGTGACTCACGCAAGTGCTATGATTCCTTCTGAGGATTCACTAAGAAAAGAATTAGAAAATTTTACAGGAGATATTCTTCAAGAACCACCCATATATTCCGCTATAAAAATAAAAGGAAAAAAGTTATATGAGTATGCTAGAGCTGGTGAAGAGATTGAAATACCAAAAAGACAGTGTACTATATATAGTATGAAACTATTAGATAGCAGTGAAAATAGATTTATAATATATATTAACTGTTCATCAGGAACTTATGTAAGGTCATTAATTAGAGACATAGGATTAAAATTGAAATCTTTTGCTACTATGACGGAGCTTCGAAGAGTATCTACTGGTAAATTTAATTTGGATATATCTGTAAATAAAGAACAATTAGAAAATTGTAGTTTAGATATTTTAGAAAATAAACTAATACCAATAGATAAAGCACTAGAACTTGAAAAGATAGAACTCCCAGTTGAAATGTACACTAAGATTACAAACGGCGTAATCTGTAAAGTAAACCACGTTTATGATGTTAATTCAGAATACAATATATATTGTAAAAATAATTACATTGGTATTGGAAAATATATGTATTATAACAATGTATGGGGTATCAAGATAATAAAAAAGTTAATAAATAACTAGTTAGGTGGAATATTATTGAAAATAATTGAAATAACAACAAATTATAAATCAGATGCTGAATGTTTTATAGCTCTGGGGAATTTTGATGGTGTACATTTGGCACATAGAAAGCTTTTAAATAATTTAGTAAAATCTTCTAAAAAAAGTAATTCTAAAAGTGCTATACTTGCATTTAAAAATCATACTAAGAATATTATCAATAAAAGTCCTCAAAGACTTTTGACTTCTAATGATCAAAAATATTCTAAATTAGAAGAAATTGGTATAAATATTTGCTATGAAATAATTTTTAATGAAGATTTAATGAAGATGTCAGCAAGAGATTTTATAGAAGAGTTACTATATAAAAATCTTAATGTTCGAGGAATAGTAGTAGGTTTTGACTATAGATTTGGGCACAAGGCTAGCGGAGATATACATCTTTTAAGAGAAATATGTGATGAGTTAGGGATTTCTTTGGTTATAATAGATGAAGTAATAATAAATGAAAATATAGTATCTTCAACATTAATTAGGAAATTAATTGAAGACGGTAATGTAGAAGATGTTAAAGACTATTTAGGTTCTGATTTCAAAATAAGTGGAAAAATAATTCACGGGAAAAAATTAGGAACTAAAATGGGAATTCCTACGGCAAATATTGCTATAGATACAAACTATGTAATTCCAAAATTTGGAGTGTATGATACAACTATAATTATTGATGGTGTAGAACATAAAGCTGCAACAAACGTTGGGAAAAATCCGTCTGTTGAAAATTCTGGACTTAGGATAGAGTCTCATATAATAGACTTTAATGAAGATATTTACGATAAAAAAATTGAGTTAGTACTTCATAAATTTGTCAGGGATGAATTAAAATTTGATACAGTAGAAGACCTTTTTTCACAAATGAGCAAAGATGTTGAGCTAATAAGAAATAATTCTATTGCCAAAAATATTTAGTTATGTTATCATTATTTAGTACTACCAGACACAGGTTTGTCGTTCCTCGACGCTTACTTTTGTCTAGGCTAATATAAATTTAGGAGGAAATAAAATGTTAAACAAAGAAGCAAAAACACAAATTATTGAAGATTACAAATTACATGATAAGGATACTGGTTCTGCAGAAGTGCAAATCGCGATTCTTACTAATAGAATAAATGAGCTTAATGTTCACCTTAAAGAACATAAAAAAGATCATCACTCAAGAAGAGGTCTTTTAAAAATGGTAGGTAAGAGAAGAAATCTTCTTAGATACCTAAAAAATAAAGATATTGACAGATATCGTGAACTTATTGAAAAATTAGGTATAAGAGGTTAATAGAGCGGGGAACCGCTCTTTATTTTTTAAGAGGAGGATTATATGCAAAAAGTTTTTACTTTTGACCTTGCAGGTGAACCATTAGAAGTTACTATAGGTAAAGTTGCAGAACAAGCTAATGGAGAGTGCTTGCTTAGATATGGCGATACTGTAGTCTTAGTTACTGTAACTGCATCGAGTAAAGCTAGAGAAGGTATAGATTTTTTCCCATTATCTGTAGATTTTGAAGAAAAAATGTATTCTGTGGGTAAAATGCCTGGAGGATTTGTTAAAAGAGAAGGTCGTCCTACTGAAAAAGCAATTCTTTCAGCAAGACTAATAGATAGACCTATAAGACCTTTATTTCCTGAAGGATTTAGAAATGATGTACAAGTTGTCGCTACAGTGCTTTCTGTGGACCAAGACCACCAACCTGATATATTAGCGATGATTGGTTCCTCAATAGCATTACACACTTCTGATATACCATTTGATGGTCCAACAGGATCTGTAATGGTTGGAATGATTGATGGCAAATATATAATAAATCCTAACGAAGAAGAACGTAATAATTCAGATATTTTTTTGGTAGTTTCAGGCACTAAAACTGCCATAATGATGGTTGAAGCTGGAGCTAATATTGTTACAGAAGATGAAATGTTAGGTGCTATTCTTACAGCACATGATGAAATCAAAAAGATATGTTCTTTTGTTGATGAAATCAAAAATGAAATTGGAAAAGAAAAAATGGATTATGAAGTTTTCGTACCAAATGAAGAATTAAAACAAAGAGTTGTAGAATTTGGTAAAGAAATAATAGTAAATTCCGTTAATGAAGCAGATAAACTTTTAAGAATTGAAAAAGTAGAAAAAGCAAAAGAAGAAGTTCGTAAACATTTCGAATTAGAAATGGAAGAATTCTCTAGAGATATAGAATCTATACTTGAAGAAATAGAAGTAAATGAAGTAAGAAGACAAATTTTAGAAGATAATTTAAGACCGGATGGCAGAGCTCTTGAAGAAATTAGAAAACTATCATCAGAAGTAGGCTTACTTCCAAGAACTCATGGTTCAGGTTTATTTACAAGAGGTCAAACTCAAGTTTTATCAATTACTACTTTAGCGGGACTATCTGAAGTGCAAGTAATAGATGGATTAGGTGATGATAAGCCTAAGCGTTATATACATCACTATAATTTCCCTCCTTTCTCTGTAGGTGATACAAAACCTATGAGAGGGCCAGGTAGACGTGAAATAGGTCATGGTGCACTTGCTGAAAGAGCATTAATACCAGTTCTACCTTCAGAAGAAGAGTTTCCTTATGCTATAAGAGTGGTATCTGAGGTACTATCATCTAATGGTTCATCATCTCAAGCTTCTATATGTGGTTCAACTCTTTCATTAATGGATGCAGGTGTACCTATAAAAGCTCCGGTTGCAGGTATTGCTATGGGACTTATAGAAGGAAATGGACAAACTAAAATTTTAACTGACATCCAAGGGTTAGAAGATCATTTTGGAGATATGGACTTTAAAGTTGCCGGTACAAGAGAAGGTATTACTGCAATACAAATGGATATTAAAGTCGAAGGTATCAGCAGAGAAATTTTAGAAGAGGCTCTTGAGAGAGCAAAAGTTGCTAGATTATATATATTAGACCATTTATACACAACTATTCAAAAACCAAGAGAAGAACTTTCTAAGTTTGCGCCTATAATTCATATGATTGAAATAAATCCTGAAAAAATAGGAGATGTAATAGGCAGTGGTGGAAAGACTATTAACAAGATTATAGAAAAAACAGGAGTTAAAATAGAAATTGACGATGATGGTAAGGTTTCAATTTTATCAGATGATTCAACAAAGGCTAAAAAAGCTATAGAAATAATTCAATCAATAGTTAAAGAAATTGAAGTTGGAGATATATTTAGTGGTAAGATTAAGAAAATAATGAAATTTGGCGCATTTGTTGAATTGAAAAAGGGTGTAGAAGGTCTTTTACACATTTCTGAAATTGCACATGAGAGAACGAATAAAGTTGAAGATCTTTTTAAAGTTGGAGACAAGATTGATGTAAAAGTTATAGGTATTGATGAGGAAACTAAAAAACTTTCTCTATCAAGAAAAGTATTATTACCTAAACCTGAAAAAGAAACTACAGAGAATATAAACTCAAGGGAAGAATCTAAATAAAATTTTAAATCAGGGTACTTTGGTATCCTGTTTTTTTAAGGAGAACTATGAATATAAAATTAATTAATAAAAGCAATAACCCAACACCTGAGTATGAAACCAATGGTTCTGCAGGTATGGATATAAGAGCAAATTTAGATGAAAAGTTTATTTTAAAGCCAATGTGTAGGGCTGCAATACCAACTGGATTATTTATTGAAATACCGGAAGGATATGAAGCTCAAGTAAGAGCTCGCAGTGGGTTGGCATTTAAGTACGGAATATCATTGACAAATGGAATAGGAACAATAGATTCTGATTATAGAGGAGAATTAAAAGTTCTTTTAATAAATTTAGGCACAGAAAATTTTGAAATTAATAATGGAGATAGAATAGCTCAATTAGTAATTGCAAAATATGAAAAAGTTGATTTTGTAGAAGTGAATGATTTATCAGAAACTGTTAGAAGCACAGGTGGATTTGGGCATACAGGCCTTTCTTAAGTGGTAGATAAAAATACCTTATGTTATAATAAACTAGAGGTGTAAGGGTGAAAAAGAATAAAAAAGTTAAGAAAAAACAACGTAATACAGAACAAAAAACCTTACTTGGAGTAGCTTTAATTTTATTCGGTCTTATAAGTTTTATAAGCTTGTATAGCGATAAAATAGGATTGTTTGGCGTATTTATATATAAAATTTTTACTCTTTTGTCAGGAAGTGGTAACTTCTTAATTCCATGTATTATGATAATATGTGGGATTTTAATAATATTACCTAAGTATAAAGAAGATATTTTCAAATATATAACATTATTTTCACTTATTTGTCTTTGTATTTTAGTATATTTAGACGGTACAAAGAATATAGATTTGACATTAGTAGATAGAATATCAATGTCAATAGAATATTTGGACATTGCAACTTCTGGTGGTGTTATAGGTTCTATTTTTGGATTTTTTATGTATAAATTTTTTGGTGCTATTGGAACTTATATGATATTAGCAACAATTGTATTGGTTTGTGTATTTTTAATTTTTAAAATAAACTTTGAAACATTAAAAAATATAAGCTCTAATTTTTCAGATTATGGTAGTTCATTAGGAGTCAAGTTGTCGGCAATTAAAGAAAATGTATCAGATGGACTAGAAAAAAAGAAGTTAGAAAAAATTTTAAAAAATAAAGAAAAACAAAATAAAAAGCAAGATAGATCTAATATTGACAATAAAGTAAATGAAAATTCTATTGAAGAAGATGTAGTTATTAGAGGGGTATTATCTGATGAAAAAACAGAAAATATAGTTAATGTTGCTGAACAAAAAGAAAATTCAATTGAAAATGGAGAGATAATTTCAATAAATGATACCATTCAAATAGAAAATGAAAAATTAAATTTAGATTTAAATACTGATTTAGAAGTTAATGAGTATATTAAACCTCCTGAAGAATTACTAGAACTAAATCAAAATAATATTGGAGATTCAAGAGAACTAGTTAAAAAGAACGCTAAAATAATAGAAGAAACTATGCATACCTTTGGAATTGATTGTAAAATTGTGGCAATTAATAAAGGCCCTGTTATAACTCTTTATGAATTAGAGCCTGCTCCAGGAGTAAAGTTAAATAAGATAGTTGCATTGAGTGATAATTTGGCAATGGCTTTAGCTAGTTCAGATATAAGAATAGAAGCGCCAATCCCAGGTAAAGCTGTGGTTGGAATAGAAGTCCCAAATAAGTTCAAAGACTCTGTATCCATACGAGATATGATAGGAAGTTTAGAATTTAAAAATTTAAAATCTGATATACCATTGACTTTAGGGAAAAATGTAGCTGGGGAAATTATAGTATCATCTATTGAAAAAATGCCACATTTATTAATAGCTGGTGCAACAGGCTCTGGAAAATCAGTATGTATAAATACTATTATAACTAGTATTTTATACAAAAGCTCTCCTGAAGATGTTAAGCTTTTACTTATAGACCCTAAAATAGTTGAACTTAGTATATATAATGATATTCCACATCTTTTGATTCCGGTAGTTACTGAACCTAAAAAAGCTTCTTTTGCCTTAAACTGGGCGGTAGGAGAAATGGAGAGAAGATATTCTTTATTCGCTGAATTAGGAGTTAGGGATTTAAATTCTTTTAATAGTAAAGCAGCTATTTTAAAAGAACCTATTTTACCAAAAATTGTAATAATCGTAGATGAATTAGCAGACTTAATGATGGTGGCTCAAAAAGAAGTTGAAGAATATATAGCAAGACTTGCTCAAAAAGCACGTGCTGCGGGTATATATTTAATACTGGCTACACAAAGACCATCTGTTGATGTAATTACCGGAACGATAAAGGCTAATATTCCATCTAGAATAGCATTTTCAGTTTCATCTCAGATTGATTCTAGAACTATATTGGATATGCCCGGAGCAGAAAGATTGCTTGGAAAAGGAGATATGTTATTCTATCCAGGGTTCTATTCTAAACCAGTTAGAGTTCAAGGTGCATTTATACATGATGATGAAGTTGAGAGAGTTGTCGAATTTATTAAAGCTAATAGTTCTTCGAATAAAGCACTTGAAGAAAAAATCGTTAAAGAAATTCAAGAAAAAAAAGAAATTACTAGAGATAGAGATGAGTTATTTAATGAAGCGGTTAAGTATATATTGACTGATGAACAGGCATCAATTTCTTATTTACAGAGAAAATTGAAGATAGGATATTCAAGAGCTGCTAGAATTGTAGACCAACTTGAAGAATCTGGCATAATTGGTCCTCATGAAGGCTCAAAACCTAGGAAAGTATTATTAACAGAAGAAGAAATTAAAGAAATGCTGGGAGAAGAATTTGAATAAAGTACATTTTATAACATTAGGTTGTTCTAAGAATGATATAGATACAACAACAATGAAGTCTAATTTAAACAGTGAAAGCTATGAAATTACGCCTAATCCAAACGACGCCAATGTCATAGTTGTAAATACATGTGGATTTATAGAAGCTGCAAAAGAAGAGTCTATAAATACCATACTTGAGGCTGCAAAGCTAAAAGAAAATGGTAATTTAAAGAAGTTGGTATTAGCTGGTTGTTTAGCCCAACGTTATTCAAAAGAATTAATGGAAGAAATACCTGAAGTTGATGGAATTATTGGTACAGGTAGCTTTAAAGATATTAATTCAGTAATTAACTCAGCTTTCGATGGGGATAGGAAAGTTTTACTTGAAGATTTTAATGAATATACTCAAGATATAAACTATAAGTCAGATGTACAAGTTACAGAATATGTTAGAATAGCTGAAGGTTGTAATAATAATTGCAGCTATTGTATTATTCCTAAATTAAGGGGAAGAAATAAATCACGACCTATTGAAGATATAGTTAAAGAAGTTGAATATCTTACTGGCAATGGTACTCGTGAAATAATTTTAATTGCGCAAAATTCAACAGATTATGGGATAGATTTATATAAAGAGTACAAACTACAAGATTTAATAAAAGAGCTTTCTAAGATTCATTTGTTAAAATGGATTAGAATACTTTATTTATATCCTGATAATTTTACTGATGGACTTATAAATGAATTTAAAACAAATTCTAAACTCTTGAAGTATGTTGATATTCCGATGCAACATATTTCAGATAATGTCTTAAAGAGAATGAACAGAAGAACATCTAAAAACCAAATTGAAAAGTTGATTAATCAACTTAGAAGCAATATCCCTGAAATTGCAATACGTACAACATTTATAGTTGGATTCCCTGGAGAAACTGAAGAAGATTTTGAAGAACTGAGTTCATTTTTAGAAGAATATAAATTAGATAGAGTTGGTGCTTTTGCATACTCTAGGGAAGAGGATACAGTTGCGTATTCAATGGATAATCAAATCGATGAAGATTTAAAGAATGAAAGATTATCCGCTGTGATGGATATTCAACAAGAGATTTCTTCTGAGATAATGAGCAAAAAAATAGGTTCAGTATTAGAAGTATTAATTGAAGAAAAAATAAGTGGTGAAATGTATTCAGGACGTTCATATTTAGATGCTCCTGAAATTGATGGAAATATTTACGTTGCAAGTGAAAACAACCTTGAATTGGGTTCTTTTTACAAAGTTAAAATTTTAAACTCATTGGAGTTTGATTTAGAAGGTGAAGTAATATGAATACCGCAAATAAATTGACAATGTTAAGAATTTTAATGGTCCCCATTTTTGTGTTGTTTATGTATCTTAATATCGAAAATTCTAGAATTATAGCTACTATAATTTTTGTAATAGCTTCATTTACAGACTTTTTAGATGGATATATAGCCAGAAAAAATAATTTAGTTACAAATTTTGGAAAGTTTGCAGACCCTCTAGCTGATAAGATATTAGTAGCTGCTGCTTTAATATGTCTTACTGAGTTAGGAGATGTTCCAGCTTGGGGAGTTATAATAATAATTGCTAGAGAATTTGCAGTAACAGGGTTTAGAATTATAGCAGCTTCTGAAAATATCACTATAGCTGCAAGTCCTTTAGGAAAGATAAAAACAGTAAGTCAACTAGTATCTTTAATTATTTTACTAACTAATATAACTATGATATACAAAATAGGCATCGTATCTTTTTATATAGCTATATTATTTACTATAATTTCAGGAGTAGATTATTTTATCAAAAACAAGAAAGTATTAGACTTAAAAAATATATAAGAGGTAAGAATGAGAGCATCAATAATAACTGTAGGAACAGAAATATTAGTGGGTTCAATTTTAAATACACATGCTGAATATATTTCCAACATATTAAATGATTTAGGAGTTCATGTGGATTATCATATATCTGTTAGAGATAATTTAGAACAAATAGAAAATATTCTTAAGGGACAACTAGAAAAAGTAGACCTCATATTTTTGTGTGGAGGATTAGGACCAACTGCTGATGATATGACAAAAGAAGCTGTTTCAAATGTTATTGGACGTAGTATTATATTAGATGAAATACAACATAAAAAATTATTAAAAAGATTTAGAGAATCTAAATTTAAAATGACTGAAAATAATTTAAAACAAGCAATGATTATCGAAAATTCAACTATATTAGACAATAAGTGGGGAATAGCACCAGGAGAAATTATTGAATATGGTGACAAAAAGATATTTTTATTGCCTGGACCACCGAAAGAATTGAGACCTATGGTAGATGAGTATCTAAAATACTACATAACAGATAACAATGAAGTAGTAATTAGATCTTTAAATGTTGCGGGACTTGGAGAATCTGTAGTTGAAGATAAAATTAGAAAATTAAACTTAGAAACTAAAAATATAAGTATAAATACATTTGCAAAATTTTATGATACTGAAATTAAAATAATAGCTGAAGGAAGAGATAGAAATTCATTAATTGAAAAAGTTGATTTAATAGTCTCTAAACTATATGATACTTTTGGAACAAATATATATTCGGAAGGAAAAATAACTTTAAATGAATCTCTTGTAAAATTACTTAAAGAAAAAGAACTTAAGATAAGTTTTGCAGAGTCTATTACAGGGGGGCTTTTAGCTAGCCAAATAACTAGTATATCTGGAGCGAGTAGTGTATTAAGCGAATCTTACATCACGTATTCAAACGATGTTAAAATTAAGATTCTTGGAGTAAAAGAAAATACATTAAATAATTATGGTGTTGTTAGTAAAGAAGTTGCTTATGAAATGGCTAAAGGGTTAAGGGCTTTAACTAAATCAGATATATGCATATCTACAACTGGCGAAGCTGGGCCAAACCCTAGTGAAAAAGAAGTAGGCTTAAATTATATATGTTATTATTTTGATGAAAATAAATATAAAGTTGTAGAGCATAAATTTAAAGGTACTAGAAATGAAATACAAAAAAGAGTTTGTGATACAGCAATATTAGATCTTATTTTAATGTTAAGGGGGTAATTATGGACGATCAAAGAAAACTATCTCTAGAAAATACAATCTCTAGAATAGAAAAGGCTTATGGAAAGGGCTCTATAATGAAATTAGGTGCTGATAATAAGCTAGAAATAGAAGCTATACCAACAGGATCACTAACTTTAGATTATGCATTAGGAGTAGGTGGAATTCCAAGAGGAAGAATTATAGAAATTTATGGACCCGAATCATCAGGTAAAACTACATTAGCACTGCATATGTTAGCTGAAGCACAAAAAATGGATGGGATAGCTGCTTTTATAGATGCAGAACATGCACTAGACCCTGTATATGCAAAAAATTTAGGTGTAGATATTGAAAATTTAATAATTTCACAACCTGACACAGGAGAACAAGCTTTAGAAATTACTGAAGCTCTAGTTCGTTCAAATGCTGTTGATTTAATTGTTGTAGACTCAGTAGCAGCCCTTGTTCCAAAGGCTGAAATTGAAGGTGAAATGGGAGATTCCCACATGGGATTGCAGGCAAGACTTATGTCTCAAGCTCTTAGAAAGTTAACTGGAGCAATAAATAAGTCAAAATCATCGGTTGTATTCATAAATCAACTTAGAGAAAAAATAGGAGTTATGTTTGGTAATCCTGAAACTACTACAGGAGGGAGAGCCCTTAAATTTTATGCTTCTATAAGAATGGATATAAGAAGAACTGATACTTTGAAAAAAGGCGATGAAATGATAGGTAATCGTGTAAAAGTAAAAGTTGTTAAAAATAAAGTTGCTCCACCACATAAGGTAGCTGAGTTTGATATTATGTATGGAAAGGGAATTTCAAAATCTGGTACTACTATAGATATGGGGGTACTTTCTGATGTAATTATAAGGAGTGGTGCATGGTATAGCTATGAAGACCAAAAATTGGGGCAAGGAAGAGAAAATTCAAAAGAGTTTTTAGAGCAAAATCCTGAGTTAACATTTGAAATAGACCAAAAAATTCGTAAGGCATTAAATTTGCCGGCAGATGATTTAGAACCATCTATCCAAAATAATTCGACTGAAATGGATTCAGAATAAGATGAAATTTTTATATTTTACAGATTCTCATTTAAGGGTAACAAATCCTAAAAATAGAATCGATAATTTTTATGAAACATTAAAAAATAAAATGAATGAAATTCTTCAAATAAGTTTAAATGAAAATGTAGATTATATTTTACATGGAGGTGACTTATTTGATAGACCCGATACTCCAATTTCATTAGTATCAGATTTTTCAGAAATTTTTCAGAAATTTAAAGCACCAATATATATAGTTAGTGGAAATCATGATATATTCGGGCATAATCCAATAACTGTTCATAGAACTATGTTTGGTCTTTTAGATAGTTTTGGGATTATAAGAATGGTAAATAATAAGGTAATTTTAAAGAAAGACGTCACTGTTCAACTGACGTCTTTCCCTTATAGTATAGATATGGATAGCCCTAAGAGTAGAGAAGGATATATTGTACGAGAAAAGGATGATGTTGATTATGCAATACACCTCACTCATGGATTCTTAACAGATAAAAAACCTCCTGATACTATACCTCATACTCTAATTTCTGATATATCGGATACAGTTGCAGATGTAACATTTGGAGGACATATTCACTATGGTTTTAAAACAATTGAAATAGATGGCAAATATTTTATAAATCCAGGTTCAATTGTAAGGATATCTAATGCACTTAGTGAATTTAAAAGAAAGCCTAAAGTAGTTATACTTGAACTCACAAATAAAATAGATATAAGAGAAATAAATTTGAAAACTGCTCTTCCAGCCGAAGAAGTATTAGACAGAAGCGAAATTGAGCATCATAAATTTAAAACACAACAATTTAATGATTTTAAATCTACAATCGAGTCATCATCTAATTTAAAAAGTTTCGATGTATTTGATATATTAGTTGAGATTGCCAAAAACAATAATATTTCTAAGGAAGTAAGAGATGAGGCAATTAAAAGAGTTGAGTTAAAGCAAATTGAAGGAGCTGATTACAATTGATTTATATAACTTCTATAGAAATTAAAAATTTTCAGTCTCATGAGAATACAAAATTAGATTTGCATAGAGGATTAAATGTTATAGTTGGCAGATCTGATAGTGGTAAGACAGCTATTTTAAGAGCGATAAAATGGGTTTTTTATAATGACCCACCTCCAGGAAACCTAATACGAAATGGCGCTAAGGAAATGAGTGTTAGAATTGAATTTAACACGGGAGCTATTGTAACAAGGTTGTGGAATAGTAAAGAAAATAAGTATATTCTTGTAAAATCTAATGGAGAAAAAATTGTTCTTGAAAAATTTAATAGAGCTGTACCTTTTGAAATAATTCAAGAAATCAATATTCAAAAAGTAGAATTAGGCTCAACTGTTAAGAATGGAATCAACATTGCAGAACAATTGGATGGACCTTTTCTTCTCACGGAGTCTTCATCAACTAGAGCTAGTGCAATAGGCAGACTAATAGGCGTAAATTTTATAGATGATGCTTTAAGAGATGTTATAAAGGATAATAAAAATAATTCGAAGAAAATAAAAGAAGCTGAATTAGAGAAGGAAATATTAGAAAAAGATTTAGAAAGCTTTGATTATTTAAAAGATGAAGAAAAAAAATTAAACTTTATAAAAAAATGTAGAGATGCGATTTTAAATTATACTGTTCAACTAGATAAGTTGAAACAGTTATCTTCTTCAAAGCTAAATATAAAAGAAGAAATTATATATTTAGAGAAAAACCTTAAAGAATATGAAAATATATCTGAATTAGAACAAAAATTTGAAAGATTGTCTCGTAATATTGAAATGCTAAAGTATTATTCTAAGTTATCAAACAATCTAAAGAGTAATAGAAATGATATACTTACAACTGAAGAACAAGTTTTAAAACTAAAACATATAGATGGTATATATGATAAACTACTCAATTTAACAAATATTGTTGCTAATTTTAACAATTTGAGTTCATTGAATCAATCTCTAAAAGATAATGAAGTTCGTATTGGTAGAGGAATTGAATATTTAAAGATATTTAAAAATATCGAATTTAATATTTCTTTGACATTAGAATTAGAAAATAATTTGAATTTATATTCACAACTCTTAATCGTAAAAGAAAATCTAAATAATATCAATTCAAAGATTACTTCTTTAAACGCAGAAATAGATGATATTTATAAAAATATTTTAAATTTAAGTGAAGAATATGAAAGGATTTTTATAGAGCTGGGCTATTGTCCTTTGTGTCACAGTAAAATAGATAGTTCAAGTATAAAAGAGCATTTAAGAGGTGAAATATGAATTATGAAGACAAACTTTCTTATCTAAAGAAAGAAATAGACCGCAGAAAAGAATTAAAGAATAAAGCAGAAGGCCGTTTGGAGACTTTAAAAATTCAACAAGAAGCATTAAATAAGGAGTTGGAAGCATTAAATATAAACCCTGAAGATTTAGATAATACTATAAATGAACTACAAACTAAAATAGACAGCCTATTTTCTGAAATTGCCGACAATATGCCGGAGATTTGATGATGGATATAAATACTATAAATGAAAAAATAGAAAAATTAGAAACTAATTTAAACATTCAAAAGGGTAGACGAGATATAGTAGAGAAAAATTTAAATTCTAAATTAGATAAAATTAATACTTTAAAAAATGATTACTCTGTATTATCACAAGTTGAGATACTATTAAATATGGCAAGTGAGTACGGCAGAGAACAAGCAAAAACACAAGTTGAGAGTTTGGTAAGTAGTTGCTTGAGCTTTATTTTGGAAACAGATATTGAATTTGTAATAGAGCTTACAGATGGTAAAATTACTGGAGCAGATTTTTATGTAGTGTCAAATTATGATGGCTACACCGTTAAAACTCAACCTGAGAATTCCAGAGGGGGTGGAATTGTAGATATTATATCATTGGCACTTAGAATTGCTATGATAGAAATTTATAACCCTAAAATCGAAGGCCCTTTGATTTTAGATGAACCTGGTAAACACGTAAGTGAGGAATATATATTTAATTTAGGAGAATTTTTAAGAAAATCTTCAACTATGTTTCATAGACAGATTATTATGGTTACACACAATAAATATTTATCAGAAATTTGTGATAAATCTTTCCTAGTAGAGCAAAGAAATTCAGTATCTAAGGTAACTAATTTAGAAATTGAAAAATAGCTTATCTTGACTATTGCTCAATTTAGAGATAAAATTGTATAGTACGCAAGTATTTATTTAGAAATGAATTTAAAATTTGGAACTTGAAAATTTAATAAGGAGGTGTGTAATGCTAGAAAATATTATTTTTATTATAATATCTCTAATTTTTGGTTGTGGAATAGGCTACGGTATTCGAAAATATATTGCTGAAGGAAAAACTAAAACAGCTGAAGAACTTGCTATAAAAATAGTCACAGAAGCCGAACATAATGCTGAAGCCAAAAAACGTGAACTTCTTCTAGAAGCAAAAGATGAGATACACAAGCTTAGATCTGATAATGAGCATGAATATAAAACTCGTAGAAATGAGCTTCAAACTTTAGAAAATAGAATTTTGAATAGAGAAGAAGCTGTCGAGAAAAGAGCTCAGTCTTTAGAGAAAAAAGAAGATAAGCTTAACTCTAGACTTGAAGATGCTAAAATGAAAGTTGAAAAAGCTGAAGAATTAGTTCTAAAAAGAGAAGAAGAATTACAGAAAGTTGCTGGTTTGACAGCTGAAGAAGGTAAATCCATATTATTAAATCAGTTAGAACGAGAAATAACCCAAGAATCTGCACTTATAATTAAGGAAAATGAACTAAGAATTAAAGAGGAAAGCAATAAATACGCACAAAATGTAATAGCCCAAGCAATTCAAAGAATAGCTGCAGATCAAGTTGCAGAGGCAACCGTTTCTGTAGTTCAGTTACCCAATGATGAAATGAAAGGTAGAATTATCGGACGTGAAGGACGTAATATAAGAAGTATAGAGTCTTTGACTGGCGTTGATTTAATTATCGATGATACTCCTGAAGCGGTGGTTCTATCATGTTTTGATCCTGTAAGACGTGAAATAGCTAGAATAGCTCTTGAAAAGTTAGTGCAAGATGGAAGAATTCATCCTACTAAAATTGAAGAGAGTGTAGAAAAAGCTAAAAATGAAGTTGATATTATGATTAAAGAGTCCGGAGAACAAGCTGCTTATGATGCAGGAGTTCATGGATTACATCCCGAAATCATAAAGTATCTTGGAAGGCTTAAATTTAGAACAAGTTATGGCCAAAATATGTTAAAGCATGCTGTTGAAGTTTCAAACTTAGCTGGTATATTGGCACAAGAAATTGGAGCTGATGTAAAGCTTGCTAAAAGAGGTGGATTACTTCATGATATCGGAAAGAGTATAGACCACGATGTTGAAGCTCCTCATGTTGATTTAGGTATTGAAATTGCTCGTAAGTACAAAGAAAATGATATAGTTATAAACTGTATACAATCTCATCATGGAGATGTTGAATTCAAATATGTTGAAGCAATTTTAGTAACTGCTGCTGATGCTATTTCAGCTGCTAGACCTGGAGCAAGACGCGAAACTGTAGAGTCATATATAAAACGTCTTGAAAAACTTGAAGAAATAGCAACTTCATTTGAAGGTATAGAGAAATCTTATGCAATTCAAGCAGGAAGAGAAGTTAGAATAATAGTTAAGCCAGAAGCTGTAAGTGAATCTGAAGTTACTTTATTAGCAAGAAAAATTGTTAAAGAAATTGAATCACAATTAGACTTCCCAGGACAAATTAAAGTAAATGTCATACGAGAAACTAAAGCCATTGAATATGCTAAATAAATTCTAAATAAGTTAATAAAACCTGCCATAAGGCGGGTTTTTTTGTTATTATATATAATATAAAATTTTTAGGAGAATAAAATGATTAATAATTTAATAGATGACTTTCTTGGTTTTTTATCTAGCTCTAAAGGAGCTTCAGAGAATACAGTTAAAGAATATTATTATGATTTAAGAACTTTTATTAGATTCATTCTCATTAGAAGAGAAATTGTAAAAGATATAGAATTCAAGAATATTGATATAGATTTAATTACACTAGATATTATAAAAAGTATAAGAAAAGAAGATATATACGCGTTTACTTCTTTTTTAGATAGAAAATTAAAAAATTCTAATAGAACTAAAAATAGAAAATTATCTTCTATTAGAACATTTTTTAAATATTTAAGTACTAAAGTTGATTTGATTGAGTATAATCCTGCTGAAGACATAGATAGTCCTAAAATTGAGCGTTCATTACCCATTTATTTAGATTTAGATGAAGCTATGTTAATATTGAAAGAGATATCTAATTCAGAAAAACAACCTAAATTTAAATTTAGGGACTATGCTATAGTAACTTTATTTTTAAATTGTGGAATGAGGCTATCAGAGCTCTCCAGTTTAAATTTAAATGATATTAAGACTAATATACTGCGTGTTACTGGAAAAGGTCGTAAACAACGTGAAATATTCCTTAATAATGCCTGTAGAAAAGCTCTAGATGATTATTTAAAAGTTAGACCTGACATCGATAATGAAGATGCATTATTTTTAAGTATGCGTAATAATAGAATGAATAATAGATCCATTCAACATATGGTAGAAAAATATATAAAGAATTCAGGATTAGATACAAATAAATATACTGTACACAAATTAAGACACACAGCAGCAACTCTTATGTATCAATATGGTTCAGCTGATATAAGAAGTCTACAAGAAATACTTGGTCATGAATCAGTTAGTACTACGCAAATCTACACTCATGTAAATAATAAAGCTTTAAAAGACACTATTGAAAGTAATCCTTTGTCAAATATAAATTACACTGAAGTTGATGATAGTGCTGAAAATAATGATAAATATTTTAAATGAGCATAAAAATAGTCACAAAATTATTATTTTGTGACTATTTTTATGCTCATAATTAAAAATTTAAATATTTACACACTCTACCCTACACTTATTATTTGGGAAGTTTTCATCTATAAATTGGTATGGAAATAATTTCACCTTGTGTTATTTTGGATGAATTATTATTTAATTTGATAATTTTATCTACATAATCTCGTTTATCCATATTGTAGTTATATTTATCAGCTATATTCCAAATAGTTTCATTTGAATTGACATAATGATAAATCAATTTAGGTTCAGGTTGTCTAGTTTCAAAACCATCTAAGTTTTCTATTTTTAATCCAGTTGTGAATAAAAACATCATAATAATAAATATAAATACCCTATTCTTTTTTAATTTTAAATTACTTTTCATAATCCACCTCATCAAATATATGTTCTGAATGTTTGTTCTAAATTAATTGTATTTGAACATTTGTTTTTTGTCAAGTATTTTTAAACGTTTGTTTGAAATATACGTTCTCATCTGTTATACTTTGTATATAGGAGGTATAAGTATGTACGAAGATTTGAGTCAAAGAGAAAAAGATATATTATTTTATTTAATACAACAGTTACAATTAAAAGGATATCCCCCTACAGTTAGAGAAATTTGCCAACAACTAAATATAAAAAGTACATCAACTGTTCATGGAAGTTTAGAAAAACTTGAAATAAAGGGATATATAAGAAAAGACCCTACAAAACCTAGAGCTATAGAGATACTTAGCAATAATGAAGATGTATTTTTAAATAAGAAAAAAACTGTTGATATACCAATTGTTGGTCAAGTTTCGGCTGGAGCGCCTATACTAGCTTTTGAAAATATAGAAGATACATATCCTCTTCCAATTGAATTTGCTCAAGACAGAAATTTATTTATTTTAAAAATTGTTGGAGAAAGCATGATAAATGCAGGGATATTGGACGGAGATTTTGTAATAATAGAAAAACGTGATTTTGCTAAAAATGGAGATAAAGTTTTAGCTTTAATTGGAGAAGATTCTACAGTTAAGACTTTTTATAAAGAAAAAGATGGATTTAGGTTACAACCTGAAAATGATTTTATGGATCCCATTTATGTAAAAGACCTTAAAATTTTGGGTGTAGTTGTTGGTTTATATAGAAAGATGTAAGGGATATCCCTTACATCTTATTTTTTAAGTTATAAATTTGTTCTTTAAAATTATTTAATACATTTATTAAGGCGTATTTACCATGATAATAAGATAAGCCACCTTGGAAATAAGCATAATATGGCGCTCTCATAGGACCATCAGCAGACAATTCTATTGAAGAGCCTTCTATAAAGCCTCCTGCTGCCATTATAACTTTATTTTCATATCCTGGCATATCCCATGCTTGAGGAGTAAATTGATGGTCTACAGGAGATGCACTTTGTATTGCTTCACAGAATACTTCTAATAGTTTAGGATCGTTTAATTCAATGCTTGTTATTATATCTGACCTCTTATCAGAACTTTTAGGTAGGGTTTCATATCCTAATTTTTCAAATGCGAGACTAAATAATCTAGCTACCTTTATTGCATCTTCTACAACTTTGGGAGCCATAAATAGTCCTTGTAAAATTTGCCTTGTCATCCCAAAGCTAAGGCCACATTCCTTACCTATTCCTGGGGCTGTAAGATTATTAGATATTCTATCTATTAAGTCTTGCTTTCCTACTATATAACCACCTGAGTAAGCTAATCCACCTCCTGGATTTTTTATTAAGGAGCCTGCCATATAGTCAGCTCCAAAATCTGTAGGTTCTTCATAATCTGTAAATTCACCATAACAATTATCTACAAAAATTATAACTTTAGGATATTTTTCCTTTATAGATTTAATTACAATTTTTAATTCATCAGTTGTGAACGCTTTTCTATTTGAATAACCTGTAGACCTTTGAATTGCGATAACTTTTGTATTCTCTGAAATCATTTCAATGATTTTTTCTATATCTATTTTCCCATCAATTAAATCAACTTGAGAGTAGTGAATGCCACTTTCAATAAAGTTACCTGGTTCATTTCCATCTATACCTATAACTTTTCTAAGTGTGTCATAAGGAGCTCCACTTATATATATTAATTCGTCTCCTTTAGCTAATATAGACTTTAATGCTAGGCTTATAGCATGTGTTCCACTTACAATATTAGGCCTTACAAGGGCATCTTCTGTGTTAAAGATATTGGCATATATTTTTTCAACCTTATCTCTCCCCTCATCTCCATAACCATAACCAGTGGTCCAATTAAAATCTGTTGATTTTAAATTATTATCTTGCATTGCTTTCAATATTTTCATTTGATTATAAAATGAAATTGGTTCAAATTCTAAAAAGGACTCTTTAAGTTCATTTTCACAATTACATACAAAATCAAATATTTCTTTATTAATCTTGAACGAATCAAAAAAATTATTTTCCAAATTTATCTCCTACTAATTTTTTTAATGTTTTAAAAATATTTTTGTCTTCTTTATCTAACCAAATGATTCTATCATCACGTTTAAACCAAGTAATTTGACGTTTAGCATAGTGTCGTGAATTTTTTTTAATTAATTCTACCATTTCTTCCAATGAAATATCATTTTTAAAATATGATATAACTTCTTTGTAACCTATTGCTTTAAAAGCTTGAGAATTTTCAGAATATTTTTCTACAAGCTCAGAAACTTCTTTGATTAAACCTTGATTTATCATTTGTTCTACTCTGATATTTATATTTTCATACAGCTTACTTCTCTCCATATTTAACCCTAAGTAAAGTAAATTGTATTCATTATTTTTAGAATTAAAATTTGAATTATCTTTTTTACCACTTTTAGATATCTCCAAAGCCCTAATAATTCTATGAGAGTTATTTCTATCTATTTGATTTGCAGATTCCGGATCGACTTCAAGCAATAATTCATATAGGTATCCCAATCCCTTTTCTTGCAATACTAAGTTTAGGTACTCTCTGTAAGCTATATCTTTTGACTGTTCTTGAAAAGTTAAATTATAAACTATTGAATTTATATAAAGTCCTGTGCCTCCAACTAAAATAGGCATCTTACCTCGAAGATTTATTTCTTCTATTAATTTTTTTACTTGTTGTTGAAAATCATAAACTGAAAATTCCGTATTGGCATCAACTATATCAATCATGTGATGCACGATATCAGTTTGACTAGTATCTATTTTTGCTGTTCCAATATTAAATTCTTTATATATTTGCATTGAATCTGCGGAAATAATCTCACCATTATATTCTTTTGCAATTTTTAAAGATAATTCTGTCTTGCCTACACCTGTAGGTCCTGTTAAAATAATTAAATTCATTTATCCTCTCAAAAACATTTTTTCTAGATCTCTTTTAGTAAGCTCTAAAACAGTTGGACGACCATGAGGACATGTATAAGGGTCCTCACAATTTACTAAATCTTTTACAAGTTGTTTAACTTCAATAGAACTTAGTTTTTCATTGGCTTTAACAGCAGCTTTACAAGCTTTTTTCATAAGAGCGTATGGGTTAACTTGATATGCAGAAGTTAAGTTTTCATTCACTTCCTGAAGTGATTGTCTTAAAAAGTCTTCGAAATTACATCCAACTATAGAAGGAATAGCTCTAACAATCAAAGAATTATCTGAAAATTTTTCAATTTCAAATCCAATTTTATTTAATGTTTCTGTGAATTCGTCAAACTTATCCAATTCAACATTTGATACATCAAATATCTCTGGTTTTAATAGCATTTGAGAATCAACTTGTCTGTAATTAAATTGATTTAAAAATTCTTCATATTTAACCCTTTCATGTGCTGCATGTTGGTCGATTAGGAACCATCTATTATCTCTTGATTCTAATATTAGATAAGTATTAAAAAGTGAACCAACGTATCTTGAGTCTATTAAATTCACTTCTTTTTTAAATGGTTCTATATTTTCCATAGCTATTGAATCATCTATAGTTTCAATTTCTAAATTCTGATTATATTCGCCATAAGAAACGATAGTAGGTTCTTTTTTATCCATATCATGGTTATTATCAGATAAGAATTCTTTGTAAGGTTCTTCTATAGACTCTTTTTTAGAATTTATAAAATTACTAGTATAGTCTAATTCGACTACTTGATCATTGTCCGATGACTCTGTTGTAAACAATTCAAATATATTTACATTTTCTGTTTTAGGTTCATCTTCAATTGGTTTAATAAAATCTCTATTAGGTTTTAATGTTTCTTCAGCTAAATCTTTTAACAATTGAACAATAACTTCATCATTTGAAAATTTAACTTCATGTTTTTTAGGATGAACATTTACATCTACGATAGAAGGGTCTATTTCTAAATAAATTATAAAAACTGGATATCTGCCAAGAGGTATTTGAGAATAGTAAGCTCTTTCTATACTTTTAGAAATCTCTAAGTTTCTGATAAATCTTCCATTAATATAGATATATTGTTCTGACCTAGACGTTCTATATAATGCATTGTTTGAAAAGAAAGCATTTATTTTATATCTTTCATTTTCAAATTTTTTGTTGATTAGATTATTACTTATATCCCTGCCTAATATACTAAATATATGGTCATTCATATTTGTAGTGGCAGATTTACTTAAAATAACTCTTGAGTCCCTTATCAATTTAAAAGAAACTTCGGGTGTTCCAAGAGATATTTTTTTAACCACATCTTGAATTAGATTAAATTCTGAGCTCTCTTTTTTTAAAAATTTTTTTCTTACAGGAGTATTGTGAAATACATCAGTTATATAAAATGTTGTGCCAACTGGAACTCCTATATTTTTTTTATCCCAAATCTTACCATCTTCTAATTTGGCTCTTGTACCTGCTAAATCATTTTTAGTTTTAGTTAGGACTTCTATTTTGGAAACACTTGCGATACTTGCCAATGCCTCTCCCCTAAAACCAAGTGAAGTAATTTCTGTCAAATCTTTAAAATTACTTAATTTAGAAGTGGCGTGTCTGTAAAATGCTTTTTCTATTTCATCTGATAAAATGCCCATTCCATCATCAGAAACTTTAATATATTCCCAAGGCGCTCCTTTGACCTCAACAACTATATTTTTTGCTTCAGCATCTATTGAATTTTCTACAAGCTCTTTAACTATTGAAGCAGGGTTTTCAATTATCTCCCCTGCTGCAATTTTAGATATGGTTAAATCATCTAATATATTAATTGTCATTTATATCACTTGCCTTTTCTACAATTTTACCCAACAAATTCAAAGCCTCTAAAGGTGAAATTGTATTTATATCAATTTTACTAATTTCTTTAACAAAGCCGTCGTAATTAGGATTTACAGCTTCATTAAACGACTCCATTTTAATTTGCACATTTTCTTTTGATTCATGTAGTTCTAATATTTCTTTAGCTCTTTCAACTATAGGTTCGTTTATTCCTGCTAGCTTTGCCACTTCAATACCATAACTTTTAGAACTAAATCCATTTATAATCTTTCTTAAAAAGACAATATCTTCCCCTTGTTTATCAACTGCTATTGTAAGATTTTCAACTTCATCATATATATTAGAAAGATCTGTTAATTCATGATAGTGAGTAGCGAATAATGTCCTAGATTTAATCTTTTTAATTATATACTCACTTATTGCCCAAGCGATTGAAAGACCATCAAAAGTGCTAGTTCCTCTTCCTACCTCATCTAAAATTACTAATGAATTAGGTTTTGCGTGCTTTAGGATATTAGAAACTTCTTTCATCTCAACCATAAAAGTAGAATCTCCACCAGCTAAGTTATCAGAAGCTCCTATTCTAGTAAAAACTCTATCCATTATAGATATTTTAGCTTCATCTGCGGGAACAAAAGAACCTATGTGGGCCATTATTACAATAATTGCAACTTGACGCATATAAGTTGACTTACCTGCCATATTTGGGCCAGTTATCAAATTAAAGAATTTCTCTTCGTTTAAAGTAGTGTCATTTGGCACAAACATGACCTCTTTATTAAGCGCTTCAACTATTGGATGTCTACCTGATTTTATTTCAAGACTTGAACCATCTATTAACTTTGGCCTAACGTAGTTATTTTCATTGGCAACATTAGCTAATGAAGTAAGCACATCTACCTTAGCTATCTTTTGAGCAGTTGATTGTATAGTTCTTAAATTAAAAAATATTTTATCTCGCAAAGTTTTTAAAATTTCTTGTTGTTTTTTTAAAGCTAACTCCTTGGAGCCACTTATTTTTAACTCTAATTCTTTTAATTCAACTGTGTAATATCTTTCTGAGCCTACCAAAGTCTGTTTTCTAATATAATCGTCAGGAACTTTGTCTACAAAAGATTTAGTTACATCAATGAAATATCCTAAGATTTTATTGTACTTAATCTTTAAATTTTTTATTGATGTTCTTGCTTTTTCTCTATTCTCTAAATCCAAGATAAGTCTTTGTCCATTTTCACTAGCATTAAATAACTCATCAAGTTCTGTATCAAATCCTATTCGAATAAATCTTTTATCATCAATTATATGTGGCGGGTCTGATACTAATGTAGTATTAATTTCATCTATTAGGGAATCAATAGTACAAATATTTTTTACATAATCTTTTAAATGAATACAGTTTGAATTTAAAATTTCTTTTTGAATTCCCTTAATTTTTGAGAAAGAGTTCGCCAATGCTTTAATTTCTTTAGGCGAAATTTGAGAATTCGAAATTTTAAAACTCAGTCTTTCAATGTCATTGATTTGGTTTAATTGACCATTAATTTTATCTATTAATATTAAATTCTCTTTTAATTCTTCAACTAAATTTAGTCTATCTGCAATTTTTCCCTTATCAAGTAGAGGTTTTTCTATCCATTTTTTTAGTTCTCTAGAACCCATAGACGTTTTAGTACTATCCAAAACTTGGAATAAAGAACCTTTTTTAGTCCCAGTTGTTATACCATGAGTTAATTCTAGATTTCTCTTTGTATGTTCATCAAGGCCCATATACTCTTCAACCGTATAAACTATTATATCTTTTAGATGGACAAGACTAGATTTTTGAGTTATTCCAAGATAGTTTAGCAAAAGATTAAGAGATGAATAATCATCAGTATATTTTTTAAGTTGTACATTCATATCGTCAGATAAAGTTATTAAAATATCACTATTAATTTTTAAATAACTCTCTTCAACTTCAGAGATAAATATATCTTTATTTCTAATTGATTTTTTCAATTCTTTACTGTTTTTAGATAATAACAATATTTCTGAAGGATTGACTTTATCTATTTCATCGATTATAAAAGATAATAAATCTTCTTTTGATAAGAAAGTTTTTTTAGTTGTAAACAACTCTCCAGTACTATAATCTGAATACGATATACTGACATTATAGCCACTGTATATAATAGACATTAAATAATTGTTTTCATTAGAATTTAAATAATTTAAGTCTGTAAATGTTCCAGGAGTAACTATTCTTGTAACTTCTCTTTTAACTAAATTTTTAGCTAATTTGGGGTCTTCTACTTGGTCGCAAATAGCTACTTTAAAACCTTGTTCAATAAGCTTTGATATATATGTTTCACTTACATGATACGGTACACCACACATAGGTATATCTTGAGTTTTATTACTTCTTCTAGTCAAAGTAAGGCCTAATGCTTTTGAAGCTTTTAAAGCGTCGTCAAAAAACATCTCATAAAAATCACCTAGCCTGTAAAATAAAATTTCATTAGGATACTGATTTTTAATTTTGACATATTGTTCCATCATTGGTGTTAACGAATTTGACATAACTCACCTTTTAAATTAAATGAATTTGCATCTGTTACGTGTACCTTTACTATTTTGCCTATTAAATCTTTATTACCTTCAAAATTTATTAATTTAAACTCTTCAGTTCTACCACTTAATTTATTTGCATCTTTTTTACTTACATCTTCAACTAAAACATCTACATCTCTACCGATAAAAGCTTTATTCTTTTTATTTTGTATAGGATATAAAATGTCTATAAGTCTTTGAAATCTATCATGTTTTACTTTATCAGGAACTTGATCAACCGCATTATAAGCTTTAGTCCCTTCTCTTCTTGAATATATAAAAGTAAATGATGTATCAAATTCAACTTTTTTAACAAGGTCTAATGTTTCAAGGAAATCTTCTTCTGTTTCTCCCGGAAATCCTACCATTAAATCAGTGCACAAAGCTATATCAGGATTGATGCTTTTAATTTTATCAATTTTGCGTAGATAATCTTCTTTTGTATAATTTCTATTCATTAATTTTAAAACTCTTGAAGAACCAGCTTGTACTGGTAAATGCAAGAAATTAGAAAGATTTTTTAAGTCTCTAAATGCATAAATTAAATCATCAGATATATCTTTAGGGTGTGATGTCATAAATCTTATTCTTTCAATTCCCTTAATATCAGATATTTTATATAGTAAATCAGAAAATCTAATCTTATCCTCTAATGTTTTGCCGTAGCTATTTACATTTTGACCTAAAAGAGTTACCTCAAGTGTTCCATTTTTAGCTAAATTTTTTATTTCTGAAATTATATCTTCAGGCTTTCTGCTAGTTTCTCGACCTCTTGTATAAGGAACTATACAATAAGTGCAAAAATTATTGCAACCGTACATTATATTCACATATGATTTATATGAATACAATCTATTAGCACCTAAATCATCATTGAGTTGCTTTGTTTTTTCTCTAATATCTATTTGAAGTTTGCCAGTGTCATATGAATCTAATAATAGTTCAGGCAACTTCCAAATATTATTAGTTCCAAAAATCAAATCTACATTTTCAAATTTTTCTTTTACATATTCTCTTGATTCTTTTCTTTGCATCATACATCCACAAACGCCACACTTTAAATCGGGTTTTGCTTCCTTAAGATGTTTTAGAACTCCAAGTTGTCCGTATACCTTATCTTCTGCTGAATGTCTTACAGAACATGTATTAACTAAAACTAAATCGCTATCTTCAAAATTGTCACAAAGTTGAAATCCCATTTTTTCTAAAATCCAATTTATTTTTTCTGAATCATGTTCATTCATTTGACAACCATGAGTTATGACACAAGCTTTTTTATTAGGGCTTATCTCACTTCTAACTCTATTTATATATGAGTCAATATTATAATTTAAATCATGTACTAATGAGTAATTTTCGTTCATCTTTACCTCTTTTCAAGCTATAATTATACCATACTTAAGTTTATTAGTTTTGAATATCAGCTCTCGCCATTTTTAAGAATTCACGAGTAGCTTGCTTCAAATATCTATTGTGTTTATAGAAAAAGTAAATTTCTCTTGATGTAAATTCTTTTGGAAGCTTATAGTAACAAACTTCAGCAGTTTTACCAATACTCTTTATTAAAATATCAGATATAAAAGAAATTCCAACTCCATTTATACTTAAATTATAACTAGTAATTTGTTGGTCTAACTCAAATATAATGTTGGGGTTAAAATTTTCACTTTGACAGATACTGTCAGCTTTTATTCTAGTATCATTGCCTTCCTTTAAAAATATAAAAGGCTCATCTTTGAAATTATCTAATTTTACAGACTTAAATTTATCATTAAGATATTCCTTAGAAATTATGCTATCATAATTTAGTTTGTATTCAGATAAATTTTTATTTGATTTATAAGATGAAGGCACGACTAAAATTATGTGGTCTTTCATCAGAATTTGTCTATCATAAATTTCAGGGTCAAATTGATAATTATCTATAACTATATCTAACTCCCCTGAAGCTAAAGAATTTTCTAATTCAACTGTATTATCTTCTACTATATTAAGTTCAACTTTTGGATATTTTTTTGAAAATTCGGAAATAATAAATGGTAAAACATGCGATATGAATAGAGATGTTCCACCAATTGAAACCTTACCAGCTTTTAAATCACCTAAGTCATTTAGATAGTTCTCAAAATTATCTTCTATTTCTAATATTTTTTCAACAGACTTTATATATTCTAATCCAAATTCAGTTAAACCTATTGGTTTTGTACTTCTATCAAAAATTTCATATCCTAAACTAACTTCTACTTTTTTTACTGCTGCACTTAATGATGGCTGAGATATAAAAAGATTTTTTGCAGCTCTGGAAAAACTTTTTTCTCTGTATACCTCGTATATATATTCCATTCCCCTAAACAATATAGACACCTACCTATGTTTATATAACTATTATTTACTTAATTTTATAATACATAATATCTATACTTATGGCAAGGTATAATTAATATTTCTTAGAATTTAAATTAATTTTATATATATTCAATAGAACGCAAATAAAAAATGGCTTGATGAAATATTTTTCATTAAACCATTTTTAAAAATTAATTATTTTTTTCTATGAACAAATCAATTTCTTCTCTTGTAGGCATAGAAATTGCCGTTCCTTTTTTCTGTACTGATAAGGCTGAAACAGCTGTTGCAAATTTAGCCGCATCAAATAAATTATTTCCTTCAGATAAGGATGTTAAAAGGCCTCCATTAAATGCATCTCCTGCTCCTGTTGTATCGACTGCCGTAACTTTATAAGAAGGTATAATTAAATCTTTACCATCAGAATATATATAAGAGCCATTTACTCCAAGAGTTATAACTACATTTTTAATGCCTTTTGAGAGTAGAACATCTTTTGCCTGTCTTGCAGTTTCTAAATCTATTACTTCAACACCAGTTAATCCTTTAACTTCAGTTTCGTTAGGAGTTATTGTATTTACATTGGCTAAAAATTCATCATTTACTTTTTGATAAGGAGCTGGATTTAAAATAATTTTTGCTCCCTTTTCAATAGCTTTCTTTATGATGTATTCATTTGCGTCTTGGTTAACTTCGTATTGAATCAATAAATATGATACGTCATCTAATAATTCGTCTAAAGAATCTATTTCTTCTTTTTGAATAGTATTACAAGCTCCAGGCACTATTAATATTTGGTTTTCGGCTGTTATTTCATCTACGCATATTAATGCTGAACCAGTTGAATCTTTTTCAGAAATTATAAAGCCTTTAGAATTCATTCCGATGTCATTTGCAATATGAAGTGCTATTTTGCCAAATGTATCATTACCAATTTTTGTGACAGTTATAATGTCAGCTCCTGATTTATGTGATGCCACAGCTTGGTTAAATCCCTTTCCGCCAGGTCCAATATTAAATTCATTGCCTCTTACGGTTTCACCAGGTTTTGGAAGATGAGTTGCTCTTGACATTAAATCAACAACAAAACTACCAAATACCATTACTTTTTCTTTCAAATTATCACCTACTTAAAAAGAGGAATGGTTAAGCCACTCCTCTTATTTTTTTATTATTTTACTACTAATTTTAATTCTACAGGGATAGATTTTTCAACAGTTTCTCCGTTGACAACTTTAACAGCTGTTTCTATTCCAAGAGAACCTATTTCTTTAGGTTGTTGAGCAATTGTAGCTGCTAATTCTCCAGCTTCAACAGATTTAACAGCATCATCAGTAGCATCAAAACCAACTACTTTGATATCTTTTCCACTTGTTTTAATTGCTTCAAGAGCTCCTAAAGCCATTTCATCATTGTGAGCAAATACCGCTTGTATATCAGAGTTAGCTTGTAGAATATTTTCCATTACAGAAAGCCCTTCAGTTCTATCATAGTTTGCAGTTTGCTTTGCGACTACTGTCAATTCTGAACCTTCAATGGCTTCGTTAAATCCTTGGCCTCTTTCTCTAGCTGAACTAGACCCTGGAATACCTTCTAATTCTACAACATTACCTTTTCCTTCAAGAAGTTTAATTATGTGCTCTCCTGCCATTTTACCACCAGCTATATTGTCAGAAGCTATGTGACTTACAACTTCTCCACCATTAGAAGCTCTATCTAATGTTATAACTGGAATACCAGCTTCATTAGCTTTCATAACAGCTGCTGCAACAGCATCAGAATCTGTAGGGTTAATCAAAAGTACATCTACGTTCTTAGTAATTAAATCTTCTACATTTGAAAGTTCTTTTGCCGGGTCATCTTGAGAGTCTAAAGCTATTATTTCTACACCTAATTCTTTAGCTTTTTCTTCAGCACCAGTTTTTAAATCTACGAAGAATGGGTTTTGTAGTGTAGATACAACTACACCTATAGTCTTGCTGTCTTTTGCTGCTTCATCTTTTTTGTCAGAAGCATTTTTGCCTCCATTACATCCTGCTAATAATGTTGCAACTATTAAAGCGCTCATTAGCATTGCAATGATTTTTTTGTTCATACATTACCTCCTACTTATTTGTTTTTTCTATCTAATAATACTGCTAAGAGTATTACAATAGCACGTACAACCATCTGATAATAAGATGATACATTCATCAGATTAAGCGAATTATTTAGTATACCTATGATTAGTGCACCAAATATAGTTCCGAGTATACTACCTTGTCCACCAGCAAGTGAAGTACCTCCAAGTACAACTGCAGCGATAGCATCTAATTCATATCCATCACCTGCATTAGGTTGAGCTGAAACAAGTCTTGAAGTTAAAATTAATCCCGCCATAGCGGCGAATAGTCCATTGATTATATATGATTTGATTTTAACAATATCTGTATTTAATCCTGATAACTTTGAAGCTTCTTCATTTCCACCAATTGCATAAATATATCTACCTGTCTTTGTATTGTTCAATATAAAATAACATACAATAAACACTATTCCCATTATATAAACTGGTGTTGGGATACCAAATATTGAGCCAGCACCTATCATTCTGAAACCATTTAAATTTTCCACTTTTAAAACAGATATTGGCTTTCCTTGAGTAAATACAAGAGTAGCTCCTTTTAATAACGTCATAGTTGCCAAAGTAGCTATAAATGGTTGGGCTTTTCCTTTAGTTATAATTACACCATTTAGCCCACCAGCTAAAATACCTATAAATAAACAAACCAAAACTGCCGCCACTACACCATAACCACTGACTAAAATGTATGCTCCAATAGCTGAACTAAAAGCTAGAATCGAACCAACAGACAAGTCAATTCCACCAGTTAAAATTACAAAAGTCATACCCGCTGCAATTATTGCATTTATAGAAGTTTGTCTTAATACATTCAGTAAATTATTTGGAGATATAAAATTAGGCCTTAATGTAGTAATAATTACCGAAAATAAAATTAAAAGTATAATAGGTCTAAATTTACTTAAAAAATCTTTTGTCTTATTCATCTTTACCCCCTATGATAAAATCATACTCATGATAGCTTCTTGGTTTGCATCTTCTCTTTTTAACTCACCCTTTTTAATGCCATCATGCATTACCATAATTCTATCACTCATACCTAACAACTCCGGCATTTCTGAAGATATCATTATGATTCCAACTTTTTCTTTTTTTAATGAATTTATTATTTCATAAATTTCTGTTTTAGCTCCAACGTCTACTCCTCTAGTAGGTTCATCTAAGATTAGAACTTTTGTCTTATTCATAAGACCTTTCGCAATAGAAACTTTTTGCTGATTTCCACCAGATAAATTTTTAATTTTTTGATTTAATGATGGAGTTTTTATATTCATTTTTTTGACAAATTCATTTGAAACATCAATTTCTTTTTTCTTAGAAATTTTAAACAGAGAACTAATTTTTTCTAAAGAACTTATAGTGATGTTTTCAGAAATATTCATAGGAAGAATAAGTCCATCTTTTTTTCTATCTTCAGATACATAAGTAATACCTTGTTTTATAGCATCACTTGTATTTTTCAAATGTAAAATTTTATTCTCTACTGATACATTTCCTTTTTCTATACCATAAAAACCATATAGAGTTTTTGCCAATTCACTTCTCCCAGCACCAACTAAACCTGCTATCCCTAAAACTTCTCCACCTTTTAGATTGAAAGAAATATCTTTAATATATTCATTGGTCAAGTTTTCTACTTTTAACACTTCCTTTTCACCTTGAATTGGAATATAAGGAAATTGTTCTTTAATCTCTCTACCTACCATGAGATTTATAATTTTATTTTCATTCAAATTATCTATATTTTCTTCTGAAATAAATTTTCCATCTCTTAAAACAGTTATCTTTTCACAAACTTCAAAAATTTCTGGCAAACGATGAGAAATGTATATGATAGATTTATTTTGTTTTTTTAATTCTGATATTACATTGAATAAAACATCAACTTCTTTATCCGTTAATGCATCAGTAGGTTCATCCATAATTATAATTCTAGCATTAACAGAAAGAGCTTTAGCTATTTCAACCATTTGTTGGGAAGCAATTGATAGATTTGAGATATATTCTCTTTCTGAAATATTAACTCCTAACTTGTTTAAAATTTCTTTAGCTTCAGAGTACATTTTTTTCTTATCAATAAAAATTCCATTTTTAGGTTCTCTACCCAAAAAGATATTTTCTGCAACTGTTAAATTAGGTATTAAATTTAATTCCTGATGTATTACTGCTATATTATATTTTTGTGAATCATTTACACTATTTATATCAACTATCTCATCGTCTAGATAAATATTTCCCTCATCTTTTTTATATATTCCGGATAGGATTTTTATTAAAGTAGATTTTCCAGCACCATTTTCTCCTAAAAGTGCCATTGCTTCATTTTCATAAATATTTAAATTAACTTTATCTAGCGCTTTAACGCCTGGAAAGCTTTTAGATATATTTTCTAGTTTTAATATTATCTTATTCATTAGAAAAACACTCCACTCTGCAATATTATGTTAGAATATGGTCGTATATCTCCTGTTCTAACTATGCATATAGCATCTTTTGTAAGTTCTTTAAATTTTTCATGACTTACATAGTCCATTTCTAAATCTCCAAGTTTTGAAAAGACATAATCATTTATTTCTGTATTATTTTCTTTTATTTCTTCAGCAAGTATGAATTTTTCTACACACATTTCGCTTAATATTGCATCAAGTACCTGTTCAAAGCTTGGGATTTTAGCAACTACAGCTAAATCTATTCGCTTAACATTTTCTGGAATTGGTAGACCACAGTCTCCGATTACAATAGTTTGTGTATGCCCTAACATAGCGATAGCATAAGATAGTTCACTATTTAGGATTTTATCTTTTTTCAAAATATTTCACCTCTTATTTGAAATCGATGTCATTTAAATTAAGCTATTCTTTTGAATAGCTATTAAATTATATTGTTTAAGTGTCTTGCTACATAAACACCACAAGCAGATGCTTGAGATAGAGAATGTGTAGCTCCGCCCCCATCCCCAACTACATACAATCCTTCTTTTATAGTTTGGAAATTTGAATCTACATTTATTTTTGAATTATAAAATTTAACTTCAACCCCATAAAGTAATGTATCATCATTTGCTGTACCTGGTGCAATTTTATCTAATGCATATATCATTTCTATTATAGAATCAAGTTGTCTTTTAGGAATAACTAAAGATAAATCTCCTGGAGTAGCTTTTAAAGTCGGTACAGTAAAACACTTTTCCATTCTTTCTTTATTCGATCTTCTTCCTTTAACTAAATCTCCAAATCTTTGCAATAATACACCACCACCTAGCATATTAGACAGTTTTGCAATTGATTCACCATATTCATTGGATTCTTTGAAAGGTTCTGTAAATTTATTTGCAACTAATAATGCAAAGTTAGTATTTTGGCTTTGTAGTTTAGGATCTGCATAAGCATGACCATTAACAGTTATGATACCACTTGTGTTTTCGGCTACAACCTGACCATATGGATTCATACAAAAAGTTCTAACTAACTCATTGTATGCCTTTGCTTGATACACAATCTTACTCTCATATACATCATCTGTTATATGTTTGAAAACTTCTGCTGGAAGTTCAACTCTAACTCCTATATCTACTTGGTTAGATTCGCAAGTTATACCAAATTTACCACAAATTTGAGAAACCCATTTAGAGCCAGATCTTCCAGATGCTAAAACTAAATTTTTACATTTAAAACTTTCATTTTTATTTGTTGTAACTATATACTTTTTCTCAGTTTCAATGTACTCAACATCTAAAGCAGTGGTATTGAATAGCATTTCTACTTTATCTTTAGAATAGTTATACATTTTCTCTAGAATTTTAACATTTCTATCTGTTCCAAAATGCCTAACTCTAGCATCTAATAAATGTAGATCATGTCTTAATGCCGTTGTTTTTAAGTCAGAAGATGCTGTTGAATATAGTTTAGAATCTGCTCCATCAAATTCGCAAAGTACACTGTCAACATATTCCATGAGTTCTATAGCTTTTTCCCTACCGACAAACTTGTGCATATCTCCACCAAAATTTGTGGTAATGTTATATTTTCCATCAGATAGAGTTCCTGCTCCGCCATATCCATTCATTATATTACATGGTTCACAGCCAATACAATTTTCAACTTTTCCAGTCTTTATAGGACAGTTTCTTCTTTGTATAGGGTTACCTTTATCTATCATGATAACTTTTAAATCAGTGTCTACCTTTGTAAACTCATATGCTGCAAACACTCCACTTGCACCTGAACCTACTATTACAACATCAACTTCTCTCATTCATACCTCCAAAAGTATTATTTTATATAATAAATTTATTATATGCAGACTAAAATTTCATATAATAAATATTTCCAAGTTAAGATTCAATATAAACTCTATCCTGACCATCAACCTCTGATATTTCAACAATTACCTTCTCTCTTCTAGCAGTAGGTAGATTTTTCCCTACGAAGTCAGGTCTTATAGGCAATTCTCTATGCCCTCTATCAACTAATACAACCAATTTTATAGCTTTAGGCCTTCCTATTGATAAAATTGCATCTAAAGCAGCTCTTACAGTTCTTCCTGTGTAAATTACATCGTCTATTAAAATAACTGTCTTTCCGCCAATTTCAATACTTAAATCCAATTCTCTAGAATTTTCTCTATCGTCTCTAAAATTAATTGGATTTATAGCATAAACGGGAACATTTATATCTTCAATTTCTTTAATTTTTAAAGATATCCTTTTGGCTATATCTTCTCCTCTGCTGACTATGCCCAACAATATTAAATTATAAGGTTCTTCACTTCTCTCTAATATTTCATTTGAAATTCTTGAAATAGCACGTTTTATTGCAATCTCGTCTAGAATAATATTTTTCATATACCAGCCCTCTTCATAAACTTTTCAAATCTTATTGGAATACTATCTTCAAATAACATACTTTTATTTGAAACAGGATGCATAAATTCTAATTTATAAGCATGTAACATTTGTTTTTCAATTTTATATTTATTTTTTCGACCATATAGAGGGTCGCCTAAAACAGGATGATTTATATAATTCATATGTACCCTAATTTGATGCGTTCTTCCTGTTGCTATCTTAACATTTAAAAATGTATGATTTTCAAAAATTTTAATTGGCTTATAGTAAGTTAATGCATCTTTTGAATTGTGTTCAGTAACAGAAAACTTAATTCTATTTTTTACATCTCTTCCTAGTGGTTCATCTATAATGCCATCTTCAAGTATTTTCCCCTCTACAATAGCCCAATACATTTTATTTATTTTTCTATTTTGAAACATAGTAATTAAATTAGAATAAGACAATTGACTTTTGGCTATTATCATAAGGCCACTGGTATCTTTATCTAATCTGTGTACAATTCCTGGCCTTAAAGAATCTCCTGTATCAGCTAAACAATCAAATTTATACAACAATCCGTTAACTAACGTATTGTCATAATTTCCAGCCCCTGGATGCACAACCAATCCTTGTGGTTTGCATATAATAGCTATATCTTTATCTTCGTATAAAACTTTAAAGTCAATATCTTGCGGAACTAATTCGATTTCATTATTGTACTCTACATCTATTACATCATTTATTCTTAATTTATAGCCTGCTTTTTCTCGTTTAGAATTAACCAATATACTTCCATCATCTATCAGTTTTTTTATTTGGCTTCTAGATAATTCAAGATTTTCATTTAAAAATAAATCTAATCTTTTATTTTCTGAATTTGAAATAAATTTATTCTTATACATTTCTCTTTTTCCCTGGGTTATCAAACAATATGACCATAATTAGAAGAATTATAGTTCCAACAACAATAAATGAATCAGCCAAATTAAATACTGCAAACTCGTATCCAAAAATGTTAGTGGAAATAAAATCTACGACGTATCCTAAACGAATTCTATCTATAAAATTACCTATACTACCACCTAATATAAGGCCTATTGATAAATTCAACATATTAGTGTTTTTCTTATAATCTTTAAACAAAACATTTAAAAGAACAATAAGCACAACTACAGTAACTATAGTAAATAGCCAACTTTTGTTTTGTAGCATCCCAAAAGCTGCACCTCTATTTTCCAGATAATAAAAGTTTAAATATTTATCTATTATTATCATAGGGGGTTTATCTTTTAAATTTAAAACAACCAAATATTTACTTAACTGATCAATTACTATAAGTAGCATTGAAAATAAAATAACTGCCATTTTTACCTCACTTAGGAAACTTAATACGTATTATAAAATTATTCTTTTTAGTAGTATTTTCTATTTTTTCAAAAACTATTCTTCCACGTCCACGAACCGATAAAATATCCCCTTCTTTTAATTGAATAGAAGTTTTTATCTCAGTTTTAAAGTTAACTTGAACTCTACCTGACTTTATTAACATTTCAACCTTAGATCTTGAAATTTTTAAAACTGAACTCAATATAGTATCTAATCTAAGAGAAGAAACTATAAACTTATTTTCTACATAAGTTGTTTCTTGATATTCAAATTCATCATCACTAAAAAATATGGTATGTTTGCCTATTTTTTTTAGATTAAATCTTAAAAAGTTGTATTGTTCAGCTTTAACAAATATAAAGATATTATTACTAGCAATAATAATATCTCCAACTTTACTTCTATCAATTCCTAAACCTAAAATCGAACCCAATACATCTTTGTGTTGTATATCTTCTACTTTGTTTAGCGAAATATACAAAATTTTATCTTTATCTATTTCATATAAATACTTTGGAAAAATATATATAATATTTCTCTCAGCTTGAGTGTATCCACCATCTATTAGATAACTTACATCATATCTGTGTAAAATAGATTTTGATAATTCAACTTCATAAGGGCTCAAAAAATCAGTAGATAAAATTTCGTGCTTATTTAAAACAATCTCAATCTTATCTACTACTTTCTTTACTACTATTAATTTATCATCAGGAATGTGTAAAAATAATTTATCTTTATTTATTTTTACCAAGGAAACATTCCACTATTTTTAAGTTCTTCTTTTAAGCCATCAATCTCAACATTTTTTGGAGCTAATACAAAAATATCTTTATTTACTTTTTGTATTTTCCCGTCCATTGCATACAGAGCTCCACTTACAAAATCAAATATTTTTCTCTTAACTTCTAAATCCAATTGCTCAAAATTAAGAACTACTGATTTATCGGCTCTTAAATCATCAACAATATTAGGAGACTCGTCGTAAGATAGAGGTTCATGTACTGAAATTATCATATTAGAAGCATTTAAACTCAACACTCCACTGTCTGATTTCCTTTTAGTAGTTCTAATAGGAACATCTTCTATATTTCTTTCTTCGGGAAAATTTTCCTCATAATCTTCATAATCATATTCTTCTGAAAATCCAAAAACTTTTTTCATTTTATCCATAATTTCTGACATACATTACCTCCAAATTCTTTTTCCAAAAATTTTACTGCCAACTCTAACCATATTCGAACCTTCTTCTATGGCTAATCTATAATCTTGGCTCATTCCCATAGATAAAATATCCATTCTAACTTCGGAATAACTATTTTTTATTTCTTCTCTTAGCTTAAACATTCTCTTAAAACAATTTCTAAGTAATTCTTCATCATCAGTATCTGGAGCAACCGTCATTAAACCTTGAATGCTAACATTTTTATAGTCTAAGCACGTCTCCAAAAAACTTCTAACTTCATCATAAGCTACCCCACCTTTTTGTGTTTCTCCAGCTATATTAACTTCTATAAGGCAGTTTACAATAATATCTGAAGTCTTTGCTCTCTTATCAATTTCTTCCAACAAGTTTACTCTATCAAGAGACTGTATCAACCTAACTTTATCATAGATATATTTTACCTTATTTGTTTGTAAATTGCCAATCATATGGAAATTTTGTTCAGGTAAAACTTCAATTTTTTCTCTTAATTCTTGTACTTTATTTTCACCAAACTCTATAGCGCCTCCACTAATAGCTTCTAAAATCTCATCTAAATTGCGTGTTTTAGAAACGGCTATTAAATTTACTTTTTCGCCACTTATAGAATTCTTTTCTAAAATTTTAATTTCTTCAATTAAACTTTCCATGTTTGATTTTATAGACATCTCAACACTTCCTTAATTTAAAATCTTAGATTCTTCAACCTGTTTTGGATTTAATACTATTTTATCATTTAAAGTGACAGTTTTAACTGATTTATCTTTAAGTTTTATAACTGAATTTTTATCACCCGTAGAAATATAAGAATAATCTTCAAATGGAACTACAACTTTTATAGGAACAAACTTAACTAAACCATGAATCTCTTGTACAAATACACCAAACTCACCTTTTCTTTTAATTATCGCCGACTTTGGTATTTCCAAACAATCTTCATTTTGAAGAATAATATCATATGGTTTTATTCTATCTTGATAAACATTGTAAAAATTTTGAGTCATATCAACTATTACAACTGCTCCATTTTTAGATTTGTTTATCTTAGATATTTTACCTTCTAATAAAACATCCTCATTTCTAAATTTCAAATTATCTCCAATTTCTTTAGAATCAAGTTTTTTTATATCATCTATTTGTAAAGCTATTTTATAGTTCAAATTATTTATAAGCTTGTATAAATTATCGCCTTTATTCACTTCAACTTTAGTTTTAAATCTACCAGTATTTTTGTGTGAATTCAAATATCCATAAGTATAATCGCTTAAATCTTCGATAGTATAATACTTTTCCAAACCATCAATTTTAAAAGACACTATAGCAGAAAAATCCGCTGAGTAAGTATAATTACTTTCAGAAATTTTATTTTGAAGTTTTTCTTTTTTATCTTTCAACTCATCAACTGATAAGTTTATAAGCTCTGAAAGCTCACTTATATTCAGATTATTATTTGAATATAAGTCCAATCCATCTACTGAATGTATCGCCTCAATAAAATTTTCATCTTTTAAAAAGTTTTGTATTTTTTCTATAGAAGGAATTGATTTTTCAGAACTATATTCTACATGATTTTTAGACTTATAGCTTAGTGCAGAATTTACTTTTATAAGTTCATCATTTAAATCTGAAGTATCATCCATCATATTTAAACTTGCTATTTCATGACCTACAGGTACTTTTTCCCCTTCACTTGTATTGTATACACATATGCCACTGTTTTTGGCTGTATATACTTTCTCATTTAAAATATTAAATCCTATAGCATGAACTTTCTTTTCATATGTTTTTAAAGTAGCAAAATCTGTTTTATAATCTTTATACACTCTCCCATTTATAGCTCGAAATGTTAGAATAAAGAAAATCAAAATGAATATGCTGCCTATTAATCTTCTAATAAAATATTTTTTCTTTTTTAAAAACTTAACTTTCAAAATACCCCTTCTCGCTATTCAAAAAATATTTCCTCTATTTCTTGTTTATAGCCTCTAGTCATTAACTCTACTACTGCTTCTCTAGGGTTTTTATTATTATATATGACTTCATAAAGCTTTTCCGTAATAGGCATATTAACACCATACTTGCTAGCTAAGTCATAAGCTGATTTTGTAGTTTTAATACCTTCAACTACTTGTCCAACTTTTTGAGATGCTTCTTCAGACGATAGACCTTGCCCTATGAGAATACCAGCTCTCCTATTACGAGAATGCATTGAAGTACATGTTACAATTAAATCTCCTATCCCTGAAAGGCCATTAAATGTTTGAGGGTTGGCACCTAATTTCATACCGAGTTTACTCATTTCATAAATTCCTCTAGTCGCTAAAGCAGCAGTAGTATTATCCCCATAACCTAACCCATCACTCATTCCAGCGGCTAGAGCAATTATATTCTTTAGAGCTCCACCGATTTCAACACCCACTAAATCATTATTCGTATAAATTCTAAATGTATCTGTTGCAAATGCTTCTTGAACTACTTTACTTGAATCATAATCATTTGAAGCAGCAACTATAGCAGTAGGTATTTCTCTTCCAACTTCTTCTGCATGCGATGGACCCGATAACGAAACAAAGTTTGAATTTGGCAATACTTCTTTACTTATTTCACTTACTCTATAAAGAGTATTAAGCTCTAATCCTTTAGATAGATTGACAATTAATTTACCATCAGCTATATCTTTTATACTTTGAGCCACTTTTCTAAATTTTTGTGTTGGAACAGCCATAACTATCATCTCACAAGAGTTTACACATTTACCAATATCATCTTGTGCCTTTAACCCTAAAAGGTCAATTTGCGATAGATATTTTTCATTTATACCTAAAAAATTTATATTATCTCTATCATCTTTATTCCGAACATAAAAATTCACTATATGTCCCTTTTTGTGTAAAAGACGAGCTATTGCAGTTCCCCAACTTCCGCCACCAATTACAGATATCTTCATAACTTCAACCTCTCAATCTATTCTTTCCAATTTTATTTTCAGAACCATTTATAATTCTTTTAATATTGTCCTTATGTCTATATATACCTAATGCACCTATAAATACTACTATCATAGTTTGAACTTGCGACAAATCATTAAAAAATATAAATAAAACTGAGACTAAACAAAAATATAGTATAGATGCTAAAGAAATCATTTTTGTTATTTCAACAAATAATATCCATGCAATTACGGAGATTAAATCTAAATTAAACCCCAGAATTGCGTATATACCTATAGTTGTTGCTACACCTTTACCTCCTTTAAAATTCATATAAAAAGGGTAGTCGTGGCCGATAATCAATGAAAGTGCACATCCATATAATAGATTAACACTTACATTTAATTTATTTTTTAAAAAATACATAAGTATCAGCCCTTTTAAAAAATCAATTAAAAAAGTTAAAATACCTATTTTCTTTCCAAAAGCCCTTATTGCATTAGTAGTTCCTGCATTTCCAGATCCATATTTTCTAACGTCTTTTTTCAATAAAAGTTTTCCTAAAATATATGAACCTGAAATAGACCCTGCTAAATATGATAGCAGCAACCAAGTCATTATTTTTCTCCTCTGTTTTTCAAACTTATAATTATAGGCACTCCATCAAATGAATATGCTTCTCTTATTTGATTTTCTATATATCTGATATAAGAAAAATGGAACAGATCTTTATCATTTACAGATAATTGAAATTTAGGAGGTCTTACAGCAACTTGTGAACCGTAATACAGCTTACCTCTCTTACCTTTATCAGAAGGTGGTTGATTAATCAAGACAGCTCTATTAAGTATATCATTTAATACTCCTGTCTTTATTCTGTGATTATAGTTATTGTTTACAATTAAAATCATGTCCAATAATTTTTCAACTCTTTGTCCCGTCAGGGCTGAAATAAAAACTATTGGAGCATAATTAATGAAAGGTAATCTCTTTCTAATAGTAGCTTCATATTCTTTAACAGAACCATTGTCTTTTTTAACAGCATCCCATTTATTTACAGCAACAATTATAGCTTTGTTGTTGTCATGTGCATAACCTACTATTTTAGCATCTTGTTCGCTGACTCCTTCAACTGCATCAATCAAAAGAACACAAACTGATGACCTTTCAATAGCAGTTAAAGTTCTAATAACAGAATATCTTTCAATATTTTCATATATTTTTTTCTTTTTACGTAAACCTGCTGTATCTACTAAAATAAACTCTTCATCTTTATACTTAAATTTAGAGTCTATAGAATCTCTTGTAGTACCTGGAATATTTGTTACAATTGACCTTTCTTCTCCAGTTATATGATTTAGCAAAGAAGATTTTCCAACATTTGGCTTACCTATAAAAGTTACACGAATTTCATCTTCAAAACTATCTTCTAAATTTTTATCAAAACCTTCTATAACTTGGTCTAGCAGATCTCCAACTCCCATTCCCTGTTCGGAACTTACAGTAACTGGTTCACCTAAACCTAATTCATAAAAATCATATAAATTACTTTTAGCTATTTTTGAGTCAAATTTATTTACTGCTAGTATAACCTTTTTATTAGACTTCCTCAAATAATTAGAAATTTCTCTATCGCTTGAAGTAACTCCTCTTACACCATCTGTTAATAAAATAATTACTTCACTCATATCTAAAGCTAAATCTACTTGAGCTTTAATACTAGACATAAAAATATCTTCATCTTTTAAATCCAGTCCACCAGTATCTACTAATAGAAATTTTGCCCCTAACCATTCGGCATCAGAATATATTCTATCTCTAGTTACACCTGGTGTATCTTCAGTAATTGAAATCTTACGACCTACTATTTTATTAAAAAGTGTGGACTTGCCAACATTGGGAGTTCCAATGATGGAAACAATCGGCTTTTCCATACTCTCACCTCTTCTTTAATATCCCTAACATTATACCATTGTGGTGTATTTGTTTCAATTATGCTATTTTTAGGTAATTGATGATAATCATTTAAAAGTGTATAATTTAATTAATATATAGACCCAAAATTTTATGGAGACATTATGAGAAATTTAAATGACTTAGCTGATGCAAAACAACTAATAAAACTTGCCATTCACGCAGGTAGACTACAAATAAAAAATGGAGCAGAAATCTATAGAGCAGAAGACACAGTTCTTAGAATATGCAAGTCTGCCCAAAATGTAAGCAAAATTGATGCTCATGTTCTCCCTTCCGGCATATTCGTCTCTTTAGAATTTGAAGATGAGATAATAACTGTATTTAAAAGTGTTGGTGCATCTACTACAAATATGTCAAAAATAGATAAAATAAATACTTTTTCAAGAAACTTTGTTATAAGTACAATGTCAATGGAAACAGCATTTAAAATTTTAAATAATATAGAAGATGAAAATGACACAGAACATTTTAAGTTTGATATTTACGCAGGATTTTGTGGAGCATTTTTTTCAGTACTATTTGGCGGACAACTTAGAGAGTTTATATGTGCATACATAGTCACATTTACTACCTCTCTAATCTTAAGAAAAATAGAACCTTTTAAATTAAATTTTGTAGTAACTAACTTTATAGGTGCATTTTTAATTTCTATATTTACATTTTTACTGTATCTTTTAAATTTACCACAATCAGTAGACGAAGTTATTATAGGTTCCATAATGATTCTAGTTCCTGGGTTAGTAGCTACAAATGCAGTTAGAGATATAATGAACAGTGATTTTCTAAGTGGTCTCATAGGGTTAACCAAGGCTATTTTTATAGCTTTAGGAATTGCAATAGGAGTAGGATTAACACTTAGCTTTTTGAGGTTGTAATGAATTATATTTTTGAATTTTTAATGTCTTTTTTTGCCACTTTGGCATTTGCATACTACTTTAATTGCCCTAAGAAGTCTCTTTTTTATACTTCCTTATTAGGTGGAACTTCTTGGGTTGTCTATAGTATTATGCGCAATTTACAAATATCTTATATTCTTTCAGGAGTTATATCGGCATTTATAATTGGTATATTTAGTGAATTTTTTGCTAGAAAATTAAAAATGCCAGCTACAATATTTTTAATTCCTGGATTGGTTCCTCTTGTTCCTGGAGCGGGAATGTATTATACAATGTATTATTTAATACAACAACAATATGATTCTTTTCAAAATAAGGCAATAGAAACCTTATTTTTAGCAGGTTCACTTGCTGCTGGAGTTGTAGTGTCTTCTTCAATTTTTAAAATAATTTCTTTTTATCAACAAAGAAGGTGATGTTGTAGAATAAATGATTCTACTCTGCGACATCATTTTTTAGACTTTATGTCAAACATTGGGAGGCTCATAAAATCGAGCCTCTCATTTTATATAAAAATCAACACATAGCAGCTAAAATAAGTCCAAAACTAAAATAAAACAAAAACCACTAAAAATAGGCATAGCAAACAAAACTCCTAGGAGTTTTCAGAAAATTTAATACTCTTTTGCCAACTACTTACACGAAAACATAATTCGTTTTCTAAATAAATCAAAATTCCTCATACCAAAACAATTTCTCTTTAAAGTCTTTATCTTAGTATGCGTACCCTCAAGAGGACCATTAGACCAAGGATAATCAAAAGAATTACATATCTCATCAAACCAATCATTAAAAGCAGTAATACAAGAACTAAATTCCTTTAAACCGGACTCCTTAGCCCTTCTTATCCACTCACTCAAACATATACTAGCCATCTTTTTATTAGGCTGAGTAAGAACATATTGGTAGAACAACTCCTTTAATTGATAAGCTAACCTTAAATCCTCACTTAACCCAAGCATTAAAGAAACCTCACTAGCCTGCATAGAACTAAGCATAGAAGAAGGCTTTGTAACTAAACCCTTGCTTCTCTTAAAAACACCCTAAGCTTAGAAGAAACATCCCTTTGAATCCTCTTTCTAACATTCTCCAAAGCCCAAGAAACCTGTCTTATGAAATAATACCTATCAATAATATGAATCGAACTTCTAAAGAACCTATCCCTAACAGACTTAAAAAAATTAGACATATCACTTACCAAAAACTTAACACTCATCCTCTCTATATTAGAAATCCTTTTAAAATACTCAAACAAACAATCCTTACTCCTAGAAAGTAAAATATCAATAACACTATGAATATCACCATTAAGAAGAGAAGTCTGATACTTGTTATTGCCACTATCACCCTTAAACTAATCAATACACAAAACCTCAGAAAACTTACCCCTAGGAACACTTAAACAATTTAAAATACGAAGAACAGTATTCGAAGAAACATTATACCTATTAGCAATAGAAGAAATAGAATAAACCACATCAAACTCATGAACAATAGCAAAAACAAGCCTCTTAGTCATAGTATGACCATTAGCAAAAAATCAAGATTCCTTTCAAAACGACACCCACAAGACTTACAATCATACCTAGTTTTCCTTAAATGAATTAAAGACTTCTTACCACGAATATGAGTATCTTTTAATCCTTTGAGTCCTATGACCATGAACCCAAATCCTTTTAGAACCACAATGAGGACAGACAGACATCTTAGAAACAAAAAGATGAACATGGACAAATTCATTATCCTCATTAAAACTATCAAAAACTACATCTTTAAAACCAAACAAATTCATGATATTATTTTGCACTTATATGTACCTCCAATCTTTGGTTTTGCTAATTAAAGTTTAGGACTAAATGCATATAAGTGCAATTTTTTTTACAAAAATATCTGTTAGAGATTTACTCCCCAACAGATATTATCGAGCCCAAAAATTAATAACCGAGTAAACTTAGATATTCATCAAGGAACAGGTCAAATACCAATTAAACTTTTAGAAAAAGAAAAAGACTTCTTAAAGCCACTACCAAGTAAGCAAATAAGAAATCTCTACAAAATAAAGCTAACACAAGTAAGAGTAAACAAATCCTCTATGATAACATACAAGAAGAATCAATACTCAGTCCCAACTGAATATGAAAATAAGCCATTAAACTTACAAGTATTAGATAATAAATTGTACGTCTATGATAACACAAAATTAGTAACAATTCATAAAATAAGCCATAAAAAATTAAATTATCATTTAGAAGACTACGAAGAAATATTATCCAATACATTAAAAAACAAAGATTCAGTAGCAATAAAAGAAATTGCAAAAGAAAATTTAAAAAAGATTGGAGAAATATATGGAATATAGCACAAACTATGAAAGACTAATAACCAACCTAAAATATCTAAATTTAAAGCAGGTAATAATACATTTAGAAAATGAACTTAAAGATCCAAATATATCACTAATAGATGGACTTTTAAGATTAACAGATTATGAAGTAGATAACAAGAAAATAGTAGCAGCAAATCAAATGGTAAAAGTAGCAAACTTTCCAAGCATAAAAACCCTAAAAAACTTTGATTTTAGCTTCAATGAAAACATAAACGAAAATCAAATAAAAATGCTATGTGGATTAAGTTTCATAGAAAAAAATGAAAACATAATAATATTAGGAAATAGCGGAGTAGGTAAAACTCATTTAGCAACATCCATAGGAATAGAAGCCGCAAGAAAAAGAATAAGCACCTACTTCATCAAATGTAACGACTTAATAGACAATCTAAAAAGAGCCAAACTAGAAAATAGATTAGACAATAGAATCAAACATTACACAAAATATAAGCTACTGATAATAGACGAACTAGGGTACCTTCCCCTAAACCACGGAGACGAAAGAATGCTATTTCAACTAATAGATAAAAGGTATGAAACAAAAAGTACAATTATAACAAGTAACTTAAACTTTTCAGAATGGGGAGAACTATTTTATGATGAAAAAATAGCCCAAGCAATAGTAGATAGACTATTACATCATTCAACAGTCATCTCAATAACAGGAGCATCATATAGATTAAAAGACCATATTTTTGAAAAGGAGGAATAAGAAAATGTACATTATTATTTGAGCAAAAATGTACATTCTTATATTGACATTTACATCTACTTGCATAGGTTACGTTCGCCTTTAGGGCTTCACGACTCGTGGCTCGCTTACCCGCTATGCAAGCCTTATTATTAGGTTTCTGTTCGTCAGGCTACGATTTTGCTATCTCTTCTTCTCGCCTACATCTCTCGATGCAAACCTTGGGAATCACTATGGAGTTCGTCGGCAACTACGCCTCTTGTGGACTTTCACCACAGACTGACGGCATGCCCGTCATACTACAAAAATATCTGTTAGAGATTTACTCCCCAACAGATATTTTAGAGCCTTTATTTTAGGACTTTTGCAACAGCCCCTTTTATTTGTAAGGAATTATCTTTTATTAGTCTTCAAATTTAAGACCACCAAGAAGATCTCCTAGTGCTGTATTTATATTTGAATCATTTGATTGTTCTTCATATTCTTTTACTTCTTTTGATGCCTTAGGTTGTTTTGGAGCTTTAGCCTTAGGTTTTTCTTTAACAACTTCTTCCTTAGGCTCAACTTCTACTTCTTCTTTCACTTCTTCAACAACTTCTGGCTCTTCATCTTCAATTAAAGCTTTCATAGATAAAGATATTTTTTTGTTTTCTTCATCTATATCAGTAACTTTTGCAGTTACTGATTCACCAATAGAAAGTTTATCAGATGGTTTTTCAATGTGTTCTTTAGAAATTTGAGAAACGTGAAGAAGTCCATCTACTCCTGATTCTAATCTTACAAAAGCTCCGAATTCAAGAATATTTACTACTTTACCTTCTACTACATCTCCCACTTTTACAGATTCAGTGAATACATCCCAAGGTTTTTTAGTTGTTTGTTTTAATCCAAGAGCAATTCTATTTTTATCTTCATCTAAGTTTAATACTTCAACTTCAACTTTTTGTCCTGGTTCAACTACATCTGATGGATGTTTAACTCTGTTCCAAGAAAGTTCGGAAATATGGATAAGTCCATCTACTCCTCCAACATCTACAAAAGCTCCGAAGTTAGTAAGTCTTTGAACTGTACCTTCTACAACATCTCCTACTTTAAGAGCTGAATAAACTTCTTGTTTATTTTTTTCAAGTTCCTCAGATTCTACATTTTTTCTAGAAAGAACTATTTTTCTCTTAAACTTGTCAAAGTCTATAATTTCACAAGTCATTTCTTTTCCAACATATTTAGAAAGATCTCTTTGGAATCTAACTGATGCATGTGAAGCTGGAATAAAAGCATTTAATCCATTAAGGTCAGCTGTTAGTCCACCTTTAACTACAGATTTAACTGTTACTGTAACTCTTTCGTGTGAATTGAATAATTCTTCAACTTCATCCCACACTTTTAGGCTTTCTACTCTCTTATAAGAAAGTACTACATTGCCATCTCCATCATCCATTTTCATGATGAATACATTAATCATGTCACCAGGTTTAAATAAATCTGATGGTTTTACATCAGGGTTATTTGAAAGTTCATCTCTTGAAATAATTCCGTCTGATCTGTAACCAATGTTTACCATTACCTCAGTGTCATTAACGAATAGAACTTCCCCTTCTACAACTTCTCCTCTTTTTATTTTCTTAAAAGAGTTTTCAATAGCCTCCATCATTTCATTGTTGTCAAAATTTTCCATACTACTAACAGCCTCCTCGATTACCGAACGAGGTGTGGATGCACCCGCGGTAATACCTATTTTTACAAAATTTTTTATATTATATTTTAGGTCCTTGATCGACTCTAATAAATATACGTTTTTACAATGCTTCTTCGCAACTTCATACAGTTTTTTAGTATTTGAGCTATTCTTTCCACCCAATACAATCATGGCATCTACCTTTTTTGCCAACTCTTCTGTGCTATTCTGCCTTAAGCGCGTAGCATTACATATAGTATTATAAACTATAATCTCATGATTTAAAATATTTTTTAAAGAATTTGATAATATTTCAAATTTTTCAGGAATATTTGTTGTTTGAGAAACTAAAATAGTTTTTTTATCTTTCACTTTATCTAAAGATAAATCTCGACCTATTATTATTGCACTATCATTCGTATAGGAATTTATACCTATGACCTCTGGATGCGTTTCATCTCCAAATATAACAATTTGATATCCTGATTCATAATGCTCTCTTACTATAGAATATATGTTAGTGACTTTCGGGCAAACACAATCTATAATTTCATTTCCATTTTCCCTCAACTCATCTAAAATTCTTTTCTTTACTCCATGGCTTCTTATAATTACTTTAGAATCTCTTACATTGGTACAATTTATATTTACAACACCCTTATCTGAAAGTTCTTTAGTCACAACTTGATTATGGACAAGTTCACCGTAACTATAAACGCCATTTTCTGCATTTTTAAAGGCTAAATCTACAGCTCTCTTTACTCCTCCACAAAATCCGGCATTATTCGCCACTATTATCTCTATAAATATCAACTCCATAATAAATAGATTTTAGTAAATCTACTGTATATTCTTTGTACTCCAATTGTGTCGGCTTAGATAAATAAGAAAGATCAATAGGTTTTCTAATGTGTAGCTTCATTTTAGTAAAAGGAATATAAGAGCCTTCTACATAGACCGGAACTATCAATGACTTAGATTTATGTGCTATTACAGTAACACCTGATTTACCCATGTTCAAATCCACTTCTTTAACTCTAGTGCCCTCAGGGAAAACTCCAAGAACTTCTTTGTTCTTTAAAACTCTTAAAGCTGTTTTTACAGCAGCTATATCAGATGCACCTCTGTCTACAGGAAAAGCATAAAACTTTGAAATAACATTACCAACAATACGGTTTTTAAACAATTCTTTTTTGGCCATCCAATGTATAGGTTCTTTTATAACTCCCGATATAAATATTGGGTCCCAATTTGATCTGTGATTAGAACATATCATATAAGGCCCTTTACTAGGTAAATTCTCTATATTTAGAATTTCAAATCTATAAACTAATTTAAAATATAGCCATAATATTCTTCTGACAATTCTGTATAGCATTTTAACCTCTTACAATGTTAAACATTTTTTCAAGAGTTTCTTCCAAAGTTAAATCTGCACTATCTATAAATATTGCTCCTTCAGCCATAACTAAAGGTGAATTTTCTCTATTCATATCGTTAAAATCTCTATCTCTTAAATCACTTAAAACTTTATCAAACTCAACATCTTCACCCTTTTCCAAGAGTTGCTTATATCTTCTTTTAGCTCTTATATCAACTCCTGCATCTAAGTAGAATTTGTAATTTGCATTAGGTAACACAACTGTACCTATATCTCTTCCTTCCATCACTACAGAACGTTTTTGAGATATTTCTCTTTGTTTTTGTACTAAAAATTCTCTAACTTTTAAATCCTTAGATATATTCGATGCAAGCTTAGAAATTTCCTCCGAACGAATTTTATCAGATACATCTTCTCCATTTAAAAATACTTTATTATCACGATAATCTATCTCTATATCATATAAAAATCCATCTGGTTCACAACCAGTTTTTTTTGAATATAATGCTATAGCTCTATACATAGCGCCTGTGTCAACATAAGTTATATCGAGTTTATCAGCCAATAATTTTGCTATTGTACTTTTACCACTTCCACTAGGTCCATCAATTGCAACTGAATACATATTTCCTCCATAAAAAAATCACTGCTTACGCAGCGATCTAAAAACTTATTCTTTTCAACACAGTTATAGCTCTCAAGATACACTTCGTATTATTTCATTATAACTTAAAAGTTTAAATTAAACAATACATTTTATCATGAGTTGTCTATATTTTAGAAGCATTAATTCCTGCAAGATAACCTGTTGAATTTGCAAGTTGCAAATTATATCCACCAGTCATAGCATCTATATCTATAGTTTCTCCCGCAAAGTACAAGCTTTTTACTAACTTTGACTCCATTGTGGATGAATCGATTTCTCTAGTATCAACTCCTCCACTTGTCACTATGGAAGCATTTATATCCATAATTGATTTATATTCTAAATTTAGATTTTTAATTGTTTTCACAAGATTATGTCTATCTTGTTTTGATATCTCATTCACCTTTTTGTAATAAGGTATGTTTGCATATTTTAAAATTAAGTCTATCAACTTTTTAGGCAATAAATTTTTTAAAGCATTGGCAATGTCTTTATTTTTAAATTCCTCAAAATCTTTTAAAATTCTTTTATCTAAAGTTTGCGTGTCTAGTGCAGGTTTTAAGTCCAAAAATAATTTAATATTATTTTTTCGATTTATTAAGCTCGACATTCTCAGAACAATAGGCCCTGAAATTCCGTTGTGCGTAAACAACATTTCTCCAAATTCAGAACTTATTTTTTTATTACCTGAAAAGGCATTCAACTCTACATTTTTTAAGCCTAGACCAGATAAATCACTACAATCTATATTTAATAATATAGGAGCTAGCGCTGGTTTCAAGTCCACTATTTTATGCCCAAAGCTTTTAGCAAATTTATATCCATCTCCAGTCGAACCAGTTGTCCTATATGAAACACCTCCACAAGCTACTATAACTTTATCAAATGTTTCCCCATCAACTTCAAATTTCTCATCTATTTTATTTATCTTGTGTACTTCTGTATTAAGTCGTATTTCCACATTATTATCTTTTAACATCTTTTCGTATGTTTTAATAACATCAGAAGATTTATCTGATTCTGGAAAAACTCTATCTCCTCTTTCAACCTTGAGTTTAAGCCCATATGATTCAAATTTTTTAATTACACTTTCATTACTAAAAGTATAAAGAGCAGAGTATAAAAATTTAGGATTTCTGTTTATGCTATCAAAAAATTCAGAGATATCTTTTGCATTTGTTAAATTACATCTTCCCTTTCCAGTTATAAATAATTTTTTGCCAAGTTTTTCATTTTTTTCAAACAAAACAACTTCACATTCACAAACAGAAGCTGCCATCATACCCGCAGCTCCAGCTCCTATCACTGCAACTCTCATTAAATAACTCCTATTTTATAAACTATAGGTGGATTATTTACTTGATTAAAGAATTCTATTTTTTCCACTTTATACTTTTTTTGGTCTAGATTTTTTAAAAATTTACTTAACTTTTCTCTCTCTTCAGTTGAGCCTTGATGCCCTAGATATGAAACTACAACAATAATTCCCTCTTTAGAAATCTTATTAATTGCTTCTCTCAAAGAAATAATTGTACTTTCAGCTTTTGTGAAAATTGACTTATCTGATTTAGGTAAATATCCCAAATTATATATTATAAAGTCTAACTTTTCTTCTATTCTCTCAAAAACATATTCATGAGAAATTTTATATAATCTATAATTTTGATATCCTTTAGAACACAATAAATTTTCCGTTGAATTTATAGCTTCTTCTTGAATATCACAAGCATATAAAAATCCATTACTGCCTAAATTTTGGATTAATTTTAATGAGTCATTCCCTCTTCCGCAAGTAGCATCAAGTGCAAATTTTCCATCTAAATTTATTTCTTTTAAGATATCATCAACTACGTCTGAAAATTTTGAATTTACTAACATTTCATCAACTCTTTTAGACACTTAACTTCATCTTCTTCTAATCTTCTGTAATTTCCTATTCTCAAATCACCCAATTCCAAATTGCCTATTTTTATTCTCTTTAACTTTTTAACTGGATGTCCTATTTTTTCACACATTATTTTTACTTCGTGATTTTTGCCTTCATGTATTTTAATTTCTAATATACTATCACTTTCAAATCGCTTTAAAACTTTTACTTTTGCTGGAGAAAATTTTTCTTTTCCAACTTTTATTCCAACTCTTAACATATCTAATTCAGTTTTGTTTGGAGTTCCTTCTACAGTAGCAATATATGTTTTTTCGACTACATTTGATGGGTGCATTAGTTTATTAGTCAATTCTCCATCGTCAGTCAATATAAGTAACCCCGTTGTATCAATATCAAGCCTACCTACCGGATATAATCTCTCGCTAGATTCAATTAAATCTACAACTGTAATACGTTTTTTTTCATCTGAAACAGTTGAAACTACCCCCATAGGTTTATTTAAAATATAATAAGAATGCTCTTTTATAATTTTTAGTCTTTTTGAGTCAAGATATACTCTATCTTTAGCAGTCACTATTTTGCCCATTTCAGTTACTACTTCATCATTCACTTTTACTCTTCCTTGAGCAATTAATTCTTCGCATTTTCTTCTAGATGCCACACCACTATGCGCCATAAATTTTTGTAATCTCAATCTCGTTCCTCCAAAAAATTAGTCTCATATGATTCATTATCAATAATTGGTAAATCTTCCAAACTCTTTAATCCAAATTTCAATAAAAAATCATCTGTTGTTTCATATATATTAGGTTTGCCTATTTTTTGAAGCTGACCAGTTATTGCGATCAAATTCAAATCTACCAAATTCTTTAAACTTGTATCACATTTTACTCCACGGATTTCTTCTATTTCAATTTTTGTAATAGGCTGTTTGTATGCAACTATTGAAAGTACTTCTAACGACGCTCCCGATAAGCTTTTTATGTTCTTTTTAGTTACAAATTCATTAACATAATCATAGTTTTCAGGTTTTGTAGACAATGTATATGCTCCGTTGATATCCGTTAATCTCAAACCACTATTCTTATCTGTATACTTATCTTTTAAAAAATTTATTGCAGCTAATATATTAGTGTCTGATGTTTTAACAGCTTGAGCTAGTTCTTTAATAGACACTGGCTCTGCCCAAGCAAATAAAATACTTTCTATAATCCCACTTAAACTTTCAATTTCCATAATTCAGTTCACTTTCTTCAGACTTAAGTAATACTTTTATATCTGTTAAATCTTCATTTTGACTCAACGTTAAAATTTGCAACTTACACATTTCAAGCAGAGCTAAAAAATATGAAACTATCTCTTCTCTCATAGCAAATTCAGTGAGCAATTCAGAAAAATAAAATTCTAAATTTAACTTTAATTTTTTATTTATAACATCCATACATTTTTTTACTGAAAATCTTTCCATTGGTATTATACGAATATCCTCATCTTTACCATATCTTTTTAATATATTGTTAAATGTTATTGCCAACTTATTTGCATCAACTTCTTTTAAAAAACTTAGGTCATCTAAATATGAAAAATCCTCTTTAAGTTTAAAAAAAGATTTCATTTCATATTTTTCTTGCTCCATTAATATCTCAGTAACTTTTTTAAAACGCTCATATTCTAAAAGTTTTTGAACCAATTCATCTCTTGGGTCCTCTTCATTTTCTTCATCCTCTTTTTGTGTTTGTTTAGGAAGAAGCATCTTTGATTTTATTTCCAATAAAGTACTCGCCATTACAATGAAATCACTCGTTAATTCTAAGTTCAATTCTTCAACAGCTTTTATATACTCTAAAAATTGAGACGTAATAAGGTTTATTTCTATATCGTATATATCTAACTCATTCTTTTTTACCAAGTCTAAAATTAAATCATACGGTCCATTATATACTTCAAGCTCTATATTATAGTTCATATCATCAACCCAAAAGTAATAAATTTATCTAATATCAGCTGTATAACAGGAAATATAATTGAATTTATAAATCCCGAGAAAATTCCTATAATTAATAAAATATAAATGTATCGTTCATTAGCTAATATAAAATCTTGAATATCATCAGGAAAAAAAGACATAATTATTTTAGAACCGTCAAGCGGTGGTAGCGGAACTAAATTAAATACTCCCAACATGACGTTGTACCACATTATCTCCCTAAAAAATATTGCTACCGTTTCATTTGTATATGCAAATTTAACGAATACAACAGCTGCAATTAAACCTATTATAAAATTTGTTACAACTCCGGCTATCGAAACAACAAATAGACCCAATCTTCTGTTTCTAAATTCTCTTACATTTATCGGAACTGCTTTAGCCCAACCGACTCTAAACAATACCATAAATAATAATCCCATAGGATCGATATGATTTATGGGATTAAAAGATAGTCTTCCGTTTCTTTTGGCTGTATCATCTCCAAAAGCAAGGGCTGCAAGACCATGTGCAAATTCATGTGGAATTATTGCAACAAGTAATGCAACAATTCTTACTAAATACACAAATACAATATTATTGTTCATGTTTTATCACTTTCAAAATTAGTTGATCTTTTTCAACTTTATTATCACTAAATTTAAATGCTTTTAAAATTTGTTCTTTAATTTCTTCAACATTATCTTTCTTAGTGTATAGAGTAGCTATTAATTCTCCTTTAGAAACTTTATCTCCTATTTTTTTATTTAATAAAATTCCAGCTCCTAAATCTAATTCACTTTCTTTTGTCTCTCTTCCAGCCCCTAAATTTTTAGAAGCTTCACCTATTCCAAGAGCATCTATACCTTGAACATAACCATCTACTTCAGAGAATAATTCAAACATTGGAGATAGGTCAAATTTATCTACATTTTCAACGTAACTAACGTCTCCACCTTGAAGTGCTACAAATTCTTTAAATTTTTCATAAGCTTTTCCTGATGATATTTTTTCTTCTAAAACTTTTCTTGCCTCTTCTTCAGTTTGTGAATGACCCGAAACTAATAAAAGCTTTTCTGCAAGTTCCATAGATAATTCATAAAGATCTTCTGGGCCTTGTCCTTTTAATGTATTTATAGCTTCTATTACTTCCAAGCTATTTCCAACAGCTCTACCCAAAGGTTGATTCATATTAGTAATTACAGCTTGTGTATTTTTACCAGCTTTTTCTCCTAAGCTTACCATCATTTCAGATAATTCCACTGCGTCTTCTACAGTTTTCATAAAAGCTCCTGACCCAACTTTTACATCTAAAACTAGGCAGTCAGCTCCAACAGCTATTTTTTTACTCATTATGGAACTTGAAATTAGACTCACATTATTTACTGTAGCAGTAGTATCTCTAAGAGCATAAATTTTCTTATCAGCTGGAGTTACATCTGTTGTCTGCCCACATATTGCTAATTTTATTTTATTTGTGTTGTCTATGAACTCTTCTATTCCCAAATCTATGCTTAATCCTGGAATAGACTCTAATTTATCTAAAGTTCCACCTGTATGACCAAGTCCTCTTCCACTCATCTTTGCAAATGGAATTCCACAACTTGCAACTAGAGGTCCTAACACTAAAGTAGTTGTATCTCCAACACCTCCTGTTGAGTGTTTATCAACTTTCTTACCTTCTATTTTAGTCAAATCTATAGTGTCGCCTGATTCTATCATTGATTTAGTCAAATTAAACGTTTCATCAACGTCCATTCCCTTCAAGCAAATTGCCATCAAAAGAGCTGAAACTTGATAGTCCGGAATACTTCCATTAGTGTATCCATCTACAATATATTTAATTTCTTCAGGAGTAAGTTTTAATCCATTTTTTTTCTTTTCTATAATTTCATAAGTATTCATTACATCACCCTTATAATTTCTTGAACTAATTTTTTAAAATCTTCCTTAATTGTATTTGAAACTTCTATAACCTCTTTGTGGTCTAATGGTCGGTCTAAAATTCCAGCAGCCATATTAGTAATACAAGATATACCTAAAACTTCTATACCCCTATGTCTTGCAACGATAACTTCAGGTACAGTACTCATACCAGCTGTATCAGCTCCTATTGTTCTGGCAAATATAATTTCAGCTGGTGTCTCATAAGTTGGCCCAGTAAAGTACATATAAACACCTTCTTGTAGTTTTATATTCATTTCTTTAGCTACTTTTTTAGATAATTCCATAAGCCTTTTTGAATAAGTATATGTCATATCTAAAAATCTTGGCCCTTTATCGTCATTTGGTCCTATAAGTGGATTTTGACCTGAGAAATTAATATGGTCTCTTATAAGCATTAAATCTCCAGGTTTAAAATTTGTATTTATACCACCACAAGCGTTTGTAACTATTAGAGTTTTTATACCTAATTCACTCATAACCTTTATAGGGTATACAACATTATCCATACCCTGGCCTTCATAAAAATGAATTCTACCTTGCATAGCTACAACATTTTTACCCTTTACTTTTCCAAATATCAAACTGCCTTCATGACCTACTACTGTTGACTTAGGGAACTCAGGTATATCCTTATATGGAATAACCATTTTTTCTTCAATTGTCTCACCAAAATCTCCAAGTCCTGAACCTAATATAACTCCTATTTCAGGTTCAATATTAGTTACACTTTTAATGTACTCTATTGATTTATTCATTATCCTTTCTCCTAAATTCTTTATAATATAATATAGATGCTATTGTTTTTGCATCATTTATTTCACATCTGTCTAACATTTTTAAAACATCTTCAAATTTTATTTTTTCAACATCTATAAATTCATACAAATCTAAATTTTGCTCACCTAATTTTAAACCTGTAGCTAAAAATACATGTATTTTTTCTGTACAAAATCCTGGACTTGTATAAAATTCACTTAAATATTGAATATCTGATGCAGTGTATCCTGTTTCTTCTGTAAGTTCACGCATAGCTGCATCTTTTGGCAATTCTCCTATTTCTATAAGGCCTGCAGGAACCTCGTATATTTCCTTTTCTATCGCCTTTCTATATTGTTTAATTATCAAAACTTCGTCATCTTCTGTTATCGCAACTATGCTAACAGCTGCTGAATGTTCAACAATTTCCCTTTTAGAATATTTTTTATTTGGTAATTCAACTGTATCAACCTTTAAACTCAATATTTTACCATCGTAAATTTTATCCGTCTTTATCGTAATCTCAGTATTATCCATCTATTTCTCCTTTTGAAATAAGTTCACGAGCAGCCTTGAGTGCTATATCTGTTATTTCCATTCCACCTATAAGACGTGCTAACTCATAAATTCTCTCTTCATCATTTAGTATTCTTACAGTTGAAATTGTATTTGTTTTGTTTGATGTCTTCTCTATCAAATAATGATTGTCAGCTAAAGCCACTATCTGTTGTAAATGTGATATAGCTATAATTTGTCTATCTTTAGATAATTTTTTTATTTTCTTACCCACTAACATAGCCGTCTTACCACTTATACCCGTATCTATTTCATCAAATATCAAAGTTCGTATATTATCTCTTTGAGCAAGTATTGATTTAAAACCTAACATAATTCTGCTCATTTCTCCACCTGATGCAGTTTTTGACAAAGGTTTAAAATCCTCTCCAATGTTTGTCTTTATCATAAATTCAAGTCTATCTATTCCATCTTTGGACAACTCTCTTGTAGTAAAATCAACTCTGAATTCAGCATTATTTATCGATAATTCTATCAATTCATCTTTAACTCGAGATTCTAAAATTTTTGCAGATTTTTTTCTGTTTTCAGAAATTAAAACAGCTAACTCGGTAGCTTTTTTTTCTGTTTCCATTATTTCAGATTCTATTCTTCTTAAGTTTGCTTCAAAATTTTCTAAAAATTCCATTCTATCTTTTACATCATTGTGGAATTTTTTTATTTCAGCTACAGTTCTGCCATATTTCTTTTTTAAACTATTCACTAAGTCTAATCTATTTTCTAAATAGGCAAATTTCTCAGGGTCTAAATCAATTCTTTGCACATAAATATCTAATCTGTCAGCCAAATCTCTAATTCTATATCTTAAATCTTCACTCTCTCTGTAATCACTTTCAATAGAATTATCAAATTTGTACACATGAGATAAAGAAGATACTACTTCATCAATTAATTTTTGTATAGATACTTCATCATAGTTTTTTAAAATTAAACTAGCTTTAGAAAGTTCATTTATTATATCAGTTGAATTGTCTAATTTTTTAAATTCTTCTTCTAATTCTTCATCATCATATTCTGTTAAATTTGCATCTTCTATCTCTTGAAATTGATAATTTAAAAGATCAATTTCTCTTTCTCTGTTGTTTTCTAATGATAACTTTTCTTTTAATTCTTTTTGTAGACGTTTCAAATTTTCAAATTCTACGCCGAATTCTTCTATCAGTTTTTCTTGTTTTTTCCCTCCAAAGATATCTAAGAGCTCTCTTTGGTTTTCATTCACCATTAAAGACATACTTTCATGTTGTGCAAATATATCTATTAACTTTGATGTCAATTTTATAACGGTATTGTTATTTACAGTTCTTCCATTTATTTTTGAAATCGCAGGTCTGTCTAATTTTATTTCTTTAGAAATAATTATGAGTTCTCCTGATTCAAAATCAAGTTCTTCTATTTCATCTAATGGCTCATAACAGGTAAAGATCGCTTCAACATAAGCATAATCTTTACCCTTTTTTATTACCTCCTTATTTGTTCTCTGACCAAGCACCATGGATAGAGCATCTATTATAATTGACTTACCTGAACCAGTTTCGCCTGTAAGTACATTCAAGCCTTTTCCAAACTCTATTCTAATATCTTCTATTATTGCAAAATTTTTAATACTCAGCTCAAGTAACATATCATTCAACCTCTTTAACAACATCGTCAACACTAAACGAAATACTTTGCTCGGATGATTTTTCTAAATAAATTAGAAACTCTTTATTCCCAGTAGTACCCCTAATTGGCGAAGCAGTTATACCCTTTATTCTAAAATTTAAAGTTTTAGTAATTTCTATGACTTTCTCAATTACTTCTTTATGTACTTTGATATCTTTTACTATACCTTTTTTCCCAACCTTATCTTTTCCAGCTTCAAATTGAGGCTTTATAAGTGCAACTACTTCTCCAACATCTTTCAAAACTTTATAGACATTTGGTAGTATTAAATCTAGTGAAATAAAACTGACGTCAATACTTACAAAATCAACTTTTTCAATAGAATTGACATCAAAAGTTCTAAAGTTAGTTTTTTCCATACTGACAACTCGTTCATCTACTCTTAATTTGTAGTCCAGTTGGTTAGTGCCAACATCTATCGCATAGACTTTTTTTGCTCCATTTAAAAGCATACAATGAGTAAATCCGCCAGTAGAAGCACCTATATCTGCACAAATGGAGTCTTTAAGGTCAATATCATATAGCTCTATAGCCTTTTCTAATTTAAACCCACCTCTGCTAACATATTTTATTCCTTTGGACTTGACATATATTTCAGAGTCTTCATCAACTAATTGACCAGGTTTTTCAACTCTCTGAGTCTTTATAAAAACCTCTCCGCTCATTATTAATCTTTTAGCTTTTTCTCTCGATTCTGCCCCACCAGTTTCGTAAAGTAGAATATCAGCTCTTACTTTAGCCATTAGTAATTCCTTTTTATTAAACTTTTAGTTAGTTCTTCTAATTCTTCAGTGTTATATTTTAACTTTTCAAGAGCTAACATTGCCTTTTTACTATACTCATCTACTCTTTCTTCAAGATCTTTATCACTAATGTAATTTAATATAGTACTATTTTCTTTTTCAATATCATCTTTTGCATCTAATAAGTCATCTCTCATCTGATACGCCATACCTAAGCAATTTGCAAATTCTTCAAATTCTGCTATTTCATCATCACTAGCTCCTGCAAGTATTGCGCTAGAAACTACCGCTGCTCTTATAAGAGCAGCCGTCTTTAACTTATACATAGTTTCACATACTTCTAGATTACAGACCTCAGAAAATCCTAAATCTATTACCTGTCCACCCACCATTCCATGAACGCCAGAAGCCGTAAACATATACCTCATTGCTCTTAAAGCACGTTTTAATTCACTTAAATCTTCAATACTCTCTAATTCTCTTGTTAGAACTTCAATAGCCATATTTAGTAAACCATCTCCAGCCAAAATAGCTATTGCTTCTGTAAATACTTTGTGGTTAGTAGGCTTTCCCCTTCTAATATCATCATCATCCATTGAAGGTAAATCATCATGTATTAAAGAATATGTGTGAATCATTTCAATTGCAGTTGCAAATGGTAAAATTTTTGTATAATCTTCGCCAACTATAGCCCTATAAACCATCACAGACATTAAAGGCCTTATCCTTTTACCGCCTGATGAAAGTGAATATAGCATTGACTCATAAACCTTTTTTTGATATTCGTCAATAGAAGTAAAATACTTAAATATATGATTTTCTATTATTTTTATATCTTCACTGTAATCTCTTGCTGTCATTATTGCCTCTCAAAATCCTTCTCCACTATATCATTTCCTTCTTGCATTAAAACTTTTACTCTGCCTTCATATTCATCTAATTTGCTCAAACAGAATTTATAAAGCTTTAATCCTTCCTCATATTTATTTATAGAATCTTCCAATGTGATATCTCTGGATTCCAACTCTGATATTATAGTTTGTAGCTTTTGAAATGCACTTTCATAACTTTCATTCATACTATTTCTCCTCTATGTTAAATATCTTAGATTTAACCGTTCCATCTTTAAAGTTTATACTCATAATCTGATTATTTTTAACCTGTTTTATACTAGTTATTATCTTACCTTTGTTGTCTAATACATAAATATTCGAAAATTTAGTACTTCTTAAATTTTCTCCATTTTTTAAAACTTCATTTTTAATCTTATTTAATTTAGCTTCAATTCTCAAATTTACTTGATCTTTAGACTTATCTAAAAATTTCTTGTTATATTCAATACTACTTAACAAAAATTTTTTCTTATTTATTAAATCTAAATTAAGTATATTTTTTCTCTCATATCTAAGTTTCGAATAAATTATACTATCTATTCTAGATTTTAAATAATTTAACTTATATTGTTCATCATAGATACAAGTTTTTATTCTATGATTTGAAAAATATCTATTTATTAATTTTAATTCATTTTTTCTAGCTTTAAATATATCTAATTTTAAAATACTACTTAAAGATAGCCACTCTCTTTTTTTATCAAAATAAACTTTATCTAATTTTTTATTTAAAGAAATTAAACTTTCATTCAATTCATCTTTAGTTTTATTAATATTTGGAATGTTAGAATTTAATATTCTTTTGATGAAGTTTACTTCTCTTCTTTCAAAATTGCATCTTTCATTACATTTCCCAAATAAATAAATTTTTTCTTGCAATAAATTAGATTTATTCTGTTCTATCTTTTCTAAAATATTATTTTTTATAATATTAAAACTTAAATCTAAATGTTGCTTCAATTCATCCTTAGACAAAGATATTATTTCAGCTGCTGAAGATGGTGTTGGAGCTCTAAAATCAGCTACAAAATCACTTATTACATAGTCTATTTCATGTCCTACTGCTGATATTACAATTTTACTCATTGAATGTATATACCTAGCTATTCCCTCATCATTAAAAGCAACTAAATCCTCATAAGAACCTCCGCCTCTACCAACTATTACCACATCTACATCAGAATGTTCAAAATATTTTAATCCTTCCATGATGTTTTGAACAGCTCCATCACCTTGTACCAATGTTGGAAATAATATAATATCAATCGCTGAGTTTCTTCTTTTAATTACATTTATTATATCTTGTATTGCAGCTCCTGTCTTGGAAGTTACAACCCCCACCTTTTGAGGAAAAGCCTTTAACCTTTTGTCCGATTTTACAAATAATCCTTCCGCTTCTAGCTTTTCTTTAAGCCTTTCATAAGCCTCTTTTATATTTCCACTACCTTTTGAGCGAAGTTTTCTTATAAAAAAAGTTACAGAGGCATCCTTCTCAAATATTGCAACTGCACCACCAGCTATAACAGAATCACCTTCAAAAGGCTCATACTCCAAGTTTTCAACATCTGTATAATATACAACAGCTCTAATAGATGAAGTTTCATCTTTTAAAGTTAAATAGTAGTTGCCATTTGAGTGCTTAGTTAGATTAGACACTTCACCTTCTACATCTATATTAGAGAGGAGATAGTCCATAGCCACATATTTTTTTATATATTTATTTAATTCTCTGACCTTTATAGCTTTCATACTCACCACAAATTAAAAAGAAAAACTAATTTTATTTATATTATTTTGTACAACAAAAACCGAGAGATACCCCTCGGTTAATTTATACTTCTATAAATACTACCTAAAATTCCATTAATAAACTTCTGAGATTCTAAACTTCCATAAACTTTAGCTATTTCTATAGCTTCGTTTATAGATACTTCTTCTGGGATATCTTCTCTATAGAGCATTTCAAAAACCGCAATTCTCAAAATAGCTCTATCGACCTTAGCTAATCTTTTAAAAGACCATTTTTCAAGATTTTTCTCTATAACAGAATCTATTTCTTCTATATTATCTATAAGTTGCGGAATAGCTACATTTATATATTCAATTTCATCGTCACTAAAAGAAAAGTTATCTAAAAATAATTCAACTTCTTTTATATCAAATTTATTAGTTAAATCCATTTGATATAACAACTGCATTTGACCTATTCTTGCTTTTTTCCTACTCATTAACTTCTTACTTTCTCTTTTTCCGATATCGCAATTCCACTTACATGAACATTGATTTCTACAACCTCTAAACCTGTCATATTTTCAACGGCTTCTTTAACTTTTTCTTGTACTACTTTTGCAATTTCAACTATATTTCTGCCATATTCAACAGTTACATAAGTATCTATAACCGCTTCTTGTTCTCCAACGGACACTTTAACTCCACGACCAATATTTTTAACGCCCAATATATCAGTAACAGAAGATTTTAAACTAGCTTGCATCTTTACTACCCCATCAACAGATTCAGCAGCAAGAACTGAAATTGTAGCAATAACATCTTCTGATATTTTTACATCTCCAGATATATCTGTATTTGCTAAATACTTTTCAGACATTTCGCACCTCCATGCTTTAGTAAACTTAATTATATCAAATATACACTATGTATTCAATTTTTTAATTATCTGCGAGAGTGTCAAATTTTTCTTGGAAAACAAATTCCCATATTTTATCAGTTTTTTATATAGCTACGTTTAACCATTGTTTCAACCAGTTTCCTTTACTTCTCTGTATTATTTCTAATTCTATTCCACCTAAATTGTTGTTATATGTTGATGGCTTTATTTTGTTTACTTTTTCATCTAATTCTATTATTGTTTCTTCTTTGTGTTTTTCTCTTCTTTTTTCTAGATAGTATTGTTCTAAATCTCCTCTATTTGCTTCATATAATCGCATTCTTGACATTTACACTTTTGTAGAAGATGGCTTCCATTAACTCTCTTTCTTCTTTTGTCAGTGTAGCTAATGCCTTGTTTATTTCTTCAATTTTCATTTTTACTTCTACAATTTTTTCTAAGTCTATTCTTTCATCTATGATGTTATCTACAAAGTGTCCGTCATAATCAAAAGACGAAAAAGGTAATACGCTGTGTTCTCTATCTTTCTTATAAAGATACTTTTCATGCTCCGTTATTTTCCAGTAGGCTTTATAGACTTCTTTGTTTACTGGTACAGCTTTGCCTTTTACATAAAAGTAATATTCTTTCTTTTCCATTGTGCGTTCCTCCCTTTTTATTTTTCTGTTTTGTTTTTTTGAGAATAAAAAAGGAGGACTTCTACACTTTGGCGTAAAAAGTCCTCCGAAAATAACAATAAAATTAAGTCTTGCTGTTATTAGATTATTTAACTGTTTTTTATTTCTAATCCCAATTTTTTATGAATGTTAATAGCAAAAGGAATTGCGATGATCGTTGTTATCAAATCTGAAATTGTTTGAGCATATATAACACCATTTAATCCCATAAATTTAGGCAACAATAAAATGATAGGGATAAATACAATTCCTTGTCGCAATGAGTTTAAAAATACTCCCCCTAATGCCTTTCCCATAGACAAATATAAGGTAGAGTAGGTAAACTGAAATCCAAATGTTATAAACATAATGACACCTGCTCGTAATGCCGGCACTGCTATATTTAATACATTTTCATCGGTCCCAAATAAAGATAATATACTTGGTGAAAATATATAAATTATCAGAGTCCACACTATGCAAAATACATTTGTCCATTTAATACTTGCCTTTATAGAACCTCTGACTCTTTCATAATTCTTAGCTCCGTAATTAAATCCGGCTAATGGTTGTAATCCTTTCATATATCCAAACACAACATTTGTTCCTAATGTTATAATCCTAAGAACAATACCCATTGCAGCTATTGCTTCTTCTCCATAAAAGGATGCTGCATAGGATATTTTGCTTATAGATATAGTTTGTAGAATCTGAAGTATTAACATAGAAATTCCTATCTTCAATACCTCTTTATAAATTGCAAATGTAGGTTTGAAGTGAGGTATTTTTATCTCAATTAAATTTTTATCTCCTATAAAGTAAATGAGATACATTAGACTCGTTATCACTCTGGCTATAAGTGTCGCAATAGCTGCACCTCTCACTCCTAAATTAAGTCCAAATATGAATATCGGATCCAAAACCATATTTGATATAGAACCTAAAAGCATAGCTTTTAATGAAATTTTGGCAGCTCCTTGTGCAACGACTAAGTTACCAAGTGTTACATTGATTGATCCCAAAATACCGCCTACTATGAATATTCCTGTATAAGACTTAGAAATTTCCATAATAGATGGAATGGCTCCCATAAATTTCAAAACGCCCTCTAAATAGCAAAACAATACAATAGCTGTAATTATCCCTAAAATTGCACTTGATATAAGAGCAATTGTTGCTACAATACTTGCTTCTTTTTTATTATTTCCTCCAAGTAGCCTTGATATATAAGAGCCTGCTCCCGCACCAAATGTTAATCCTATTCCTAAAAAGATAAGTTGAATCGGAAATGCAACTGAAACGGCAGCTACTGCCTCTTTCCCAAGACCGGACACAAAATAGGTATCAACGACATTGTATAAAGCGGCTACCAATAAACTGATAACCATAGGAATACCTAATTTAAAAAGTGCTTTATCAATATTTTCTTCCTTTAAAATTTTTATTCTATTTTCATTCATTTAATCATCATCCTTTTCTCAATTTATAACTTCCAGTATTTATGCAACAAAAAAAGGCATAAATACAAAATAGTATCTGCCTTTTGCTTAATAATTTATAAAACAAAAGGCTACAGACAAAACATTGCCTATAGCCCTTTACATTTTAATTACATATCGAGAAATGTGTACAAAAACAAAGCCAACTAAATGACCTGATTTCTTGTATTTCCCGATGAAATCTTAAATGCAATCTATTTGCTATACTCTGTACAATGTTTCATCGGTTTCATTTGTACAGAGTTAAGTTTGTTCTTAGGATGATTTCTTAAGTAAATTCTCATAACAATCCCCTTTCAGCTATATAGTAGTATTTTATCATCTTTTTCAAAAATCGTCAAAACAGCATACTCACATCAGAAAGTTTCGATTTTTCCCGTAAAATTGTTCGCTTTATCTATCAACGAACCTCTGAATCCCATTGTAAAAGCAATGTTACTACTTCTAATTGCCAAAAGTTTATCTCCTATGTTAACACCCAAAGAATCCATTAAAGACTGAGGAATATTTACATTTGTTCCATTCAAAGATAGCCATCCGTACATTCTTCCCTTATATAAAATAAGTTCTCCTTCTTTTAAACTTCTCTCTGCCAAACATTTATTTCTAACTAATATGCTATTTAATTTTGAATCGGAAAGTAATGATTCTGGCATAACACAGAATCCTCCTGTTTGCTTGCTTCCTGAAACAATATAGATATACTTTTCTTTTTCTAATTTGTACTCCTTTATTACCATAGTCGGCAAACTTAACTTCCCATCTTTTTTTATCTTCGACCAACCAAAAATATATTTCCCACCTTTAGTCATTTGTGGCATTTATCTCACACTCCTCTAAGGCTTTTTTAGTAATCCTAATTGCACCTAAGCTATGAATACGAACAACAGGGTGTGAATCATTATCTGCATACCATTGTAATTTTTCTAAGTACGGTTTGACATAATATGGTTTCCTTTTCCCTATTACTCTAAATATTTCAGGTGCTTCTATACGAACTCGTTCACCCTGATCTGATATCATTTTATAAAATGTATCCAATTTGTCGTAAAATAGTTCAGGAGCATTAGTCGCAATATTTTCGCAAGCCCATACAAAAGAAAGTCTAACTTTTTCTACCTCGTCTTCTTTCATTTCCATTATTTTATCTAAAAAAGGAATAATCAGATTTTTATCAGCTCTACCTATTCTTCCTAATGCATTTACGGAACGCTCTCTTAATTTAGGTGAATCATTCTTTAAGTAAGCTGCAATATCTTCAACATATTTTTTAATTTTCACAGGATGATTTAGTCCCATTTCACCAATGAACCATAACACCTTTGCCTTTACATCAACAGAATACTTTCCATTTAATTTTGTTGCAACTTGATCAATAACTATGTCCCAATTTTCTTTGTTCTTTGTTATCTTTCTTAATTCTTTTAGTATCTCCTTATCATCTTCTATGTTTTTCATTTCGCATTACCTCTCAAAATATACTTTTTTAAAGTCATTTATCCAATCATTTAATGCCTCAGATAACAATACTTGTTGCTTTAAAATAGATTTTGCACATACAGGAATTTCTTTCCTTTCCATTTCTAACTTGCTTACTGCATTTTTATACTTCTCAATTTCTGTTTCAATATTATCTACAATTTCTTTTTCCTCAGAATTAGAAAGCATTCCCATATTGATAACAACTGCATTAAAATCTAAAAATACATTAACCATTTGAACGGATATTTTCTTCATCAGTTCGAGAAAATACTTTTCTCCATCTTCTGTAATACGATAAATAGACTTTTCCGGCATATTCCCTTCTCTTGACAAATTGCCTGTTATATATCCTTTTTCTTCTAACTGAATTACTTTTTTATAAATTGATGGAGTGCTAACTTTAACCCATTTAGAAATATTTCTATACTCAACATTCTTTTGTAAGTCATAAGCACTTTGTTCTTTTTCTTTAATCATTCCCAAAACTATTAAATCTATTGTTGACATATTATCCCTCCAAAATAAAAACTACTATAAGTTATATCACTATATTTTATAGCAGTCAAATTTTAAGGAAATTAATCATAGATTGGTTCATTTTCTCTTTCAACTTTTTCATATACCTATAATTATACTCTCGCTTCTTTTATCTCTTTCTTTAGTGGTACTTGACAATTGCCTATAAAGTTAAAGTAAACATCAACTTGTTGTTTTCTATCTTTTCCTTTTCTTCCTCCTGTTGCTTCATGGACTACTACTTTTTCTATATACTCATTTATCATTGGTACTGTCAGTTCTTCAATATCGGTATACTTCTCTATCATTTTTAGGAATTTATCGGTGTCAACTTTTCTCTGATGGTAGCTTTCTATTTCATTTTCAAAATACTGTATTTGTTTTTCTAAGTCTTGTTGCTCTGTATCATAGGTATTAAATAATCTGTCAAAGTGTTTTACAGGAATTTTCCCAAGTGCGTGGTCTTCATACAGCTTTGTAATGAGGGTTGTCAGTTCTTCATTCCTTGAGGACAGTTTTTCTAATTTCTCTTTATATCCTTGATATTTTTCTTCTCTTTTTTCATCGGATAATTTGTTCATCACTTTTAGAAATTCTTGTTTTTCTTCTTTTGCAAAGTCTGTGATTTCTTTGATTGATTTTAAGAGAATTTCATTCACTGTTTTTACTTTGATGTAGTGCATACTGCAAGAGCCTTTTCTGTGTCTGTAATGTTGACATACAAAACAATAATCACAATCGTATTTCTTTGCTTTATGTTCTGCCGGCTCTCTGTAACTTAACTTTCCTCCACAATCTGCACAGATTAAAAGTCCTGTAAATGGGTGTGAGGTTGTACCATACTTTGGACTTCTTCTCACTGTTTTTCTTAGCCTTTGAGCATTATTCCATGTTTCTTCATCAATGATTGCTTCATGGGTGTTTTTGAAGATAATGAGTTCATCTTCTTTTGCCTTTCTTCGCTTCTTGGTTTTGTAATCAAGGCATATTGTTTTACCAAGTACAGTATGTCCCATATATTCTTGCTTTTCTAAGATATAGCTTACTGTGGTTGGTGTCCAAAAATACGGGTCTTCTATTCCTCTTTTCTTGGAACTGTGGTTATTTTCAGGATAATGTATTTGGGCATAGGCTGATGGGATAAGGACTTTATCTTTGGTTAATATATCCGCTATCTGTGTTACTCCATATCCCTCTATAACAAGATGGTAAATGCGTTTTACGACCTTTGCACTCTCTTTATCGACAAGTAACTCCTGTTTGTTCTTTGGGTTTCTAAAATAGCCGTATGGAACGCTTGGTGATACTCTTTTACCTTCTTCCATTCTTGCTCTGAAGATAGATTGTATTTTTCTTGATGTATCTCTTGCATACCATTCGTTCATAATGTTTAGAAATGGGGTAAAGTCGCTTTCTGCTTGTTTCTCACTATCTATTCCGTTATTGATGGCGATAAACCTTACTCCCTTTTCTTTGAAAAGTATTTCGGTGTAAAAGCCTACTTTGAGATAATCTCTGCCAAACCTACTCATATCTTTTACTATCACAGTAGATACTTTGTTTTCTTCTACTGCTTTTATCATCTTTTGAAATCCCTCTCTATCAAAGGTTGTTCCGCTTACTCCGTCATCGGTATAGTGATAGATATTTACAAAGCCATTTCTTTTGGCATAGCTTTCAAGCAGCTGCTTCTGATTGGTGATTGAATTGCTTTCTCCTTGCATTTCGTCATCACGGCTTAAACGCTCATAAAGGGCTGTTTGTCCTGTTCTTTTCGTATTTGACATGAGAATTACCTCCTTTCTAAGTTTTTATTATTTTCTCTGTCCCTAAAAGGTTAATCCTTTTTCTGCTGTATAAGTATATTGCTGTTATTTGATAGTATCTTTCGTAGTTACTTTTAAATCCTATGCATTCTAGCGGTACGTATTTTACATCTATTTCTGCAAATTCTCCCGGATAAATTCCTTTTAATGGTTTATATTTGCTTTTTGGATAGCTTATTTCCCTTGGTTTTTCATAGTTTTTAAGCTTTTTTATTTGTTTACACATTGAGTTGTAGCTTCGTTTATATCCTGCATAAAGGCATTTTCTATATACTTGACCCATTCCTTTGTGTTTATGGCATTGGTATTTTTTCTAAGTAGTTCTAATTCTTCTTTCGTATGCTCGTTAGGATGACTATCTGGACGTCTTGATTTATTTGCTAATAATTCTACGCTCCCATCATATTTTTTAGCCATCTTTGCACTTGTTGTCTGCTAGTGTTGTATCTTCTAGCTGCTTTTGCGTTATTTTTATGTTTTATTGCATATTCTACTACTTTTTGACGAAATCTTATTTCTTCTGTTATACTGGTTTTCATAGGAAGCCTTCTTTCTAATGTTTTGTTTTTGCTTAAATTTATATTATCAGATGGCTTACTATTCTTTTATTTTTTGTCACATATTTATTATTATCTAACACTATTATTCCCTAACAAATAAAAAATCTCTTTACCCAATACAAAATAATTGATATGATATAGTGAAATTAATTTAAAAAGGAGAAAATATGAAACGTAATATTATTTTAATTTCCGCGATGGCACTTTTTTCCATGCTATTTGGTGCTGGAAATCTAATTTTTCCTCCAACACTTGGTATGCTAGTTGGAGATCAGTTCATAACTGCATTTTTAGGGTTCGTAATAACTGGTGTTGGTTTAGTATTACTCGGTATTGTATCTACTATTAAAGCTGGTGGAACAATTGACTCAGTTGCAAAAAAACTTGGGACTCCAGCTGCTAAACTATTTGGAACTTTAATATTATTGTCAATAGGACCTGGAATTGCAATTCCAAGAACTGCTGCTACAACATTTGAAGTTATCAGAGGTTCTCTGCTACCTAATTTAAATCCTGTTCTTGTATCAGCTATATTTTTTGGTTTAACTTTATTTTTTACATTTAGTCCAAACGGAATAATTGACTCCATAGGAAAATTTTTAACTCCAGCCTTACTCATCACACTTGCAATTATTATAATTAAAAGTATATTAACTCCGATTGGAAAAATTGTACCTACTGGATTTGAAAATTCTTTCAGCTATGGTTTCCAAGAAGGATACCAAACGATGGATATGATTGCCGCTTTAGCATTTACAGTATTGCTAATAGATGGCTTCAAAAAACACAATATATCTGATAAAGATGAGATAGCTTCTCTAACTTTAAAATCTGGTGTCATAGCTACTTTTGCTCTTGCACTTGTTTACTTTGGACTGGCTAGAGCTGGTGCAACTGTTTCAGGATTAAACTTACAAGATTATTCTCGTGTAGACTTACTTTTGTATATTGCTGAAAGCTTACTTGGAAACGCTGGTAAGATATTTATATCTTTAGCTATGTCTTTAGCTTGTCTAACTACTTCTATTGGTCTTACTTCAACTGTTGCTAATTTCTTTGAAAGATCAAGTAATCATAAAATAAAATTCTCAGTATGGGCAATATTAAGTACACTTGTAAGCGGATACTTCTCTATAATGGGAGTTGACCAAATTGTAAGCGTAGCTGCTCCAATTTTGATTGGACTTTACCCTGTATCAATGGTACTTATATTCTTAAACTTGTTCCCCAGTGTATTCAAAAAATCAAGCACTTATATAGGAGCTGTTTTAGGAGCTTGTATCCCAGCTATAAATTCAATATTCTCTGCTGTAGTAGGACATGGTTTAGTAGATAACTTAGTTGTAACTTTACCAGCATCATTACAATCTTTTTATTGGATTATCCCAGCAGTAGTACTTGGATTACTATTTACTCTACTAGATAGAAAATAACAAAAATTTGGAGCTATTGCAAAAGTCCTAAATAAAAAAGACGAGGAAACTAAAAACCCCTCGTCTTTTTTGATACAATGTAATCATGAAAAAACAAAAAGACACACTGTTATTAACTAATTTTACACAGTTAATGATACAATACAATTAAAAATAAACTTTAATACAGAAATATATATAAAAGATGATGTAAAATTAAAACTTGTAAAAAATATAATTGAGAGAATGAACTTATCAAAACTAAAAAAGTCTATTCATCATATGATAGAAAATCCCGTAAATCGGGTCTGTGAAAAGTTTTGTGTATCAGTCCCTCCTGATAGGATGTGGATAATATTTTTCTAAAAAATATCTTAAAATTTAATATATTCAAAAATTCAATTTTAGAATCTTTGTAAACTAATTTTGGCACAACTAAATTAAAAGGTCAAGATTTATACTAAAAATCCACCTTTTTTTGCCTAATTGTTTTTTTATTATGTTGAAGGCAAAAAATTATATTCTGCCTTCAAAAAATATTGTTAATTGCGACAATATCTTATCCCAGCCCCTTATTCTAGTGGCCCACTTGCTAGATGCATCTACCATTGAAAGGTACAAGCTCTTTTGTAGGGAATAGTCGTTAGGAAATATTGTCTTGTTTTTCGTTACTTTTCTGAGTTGCCTGTTAAAGCTTTCCATGGCATTTGTTGTATATATTAGTTTTCTTATTCCTTCCGGATATTTGAAATAGGTGGATAGTTCAGCCCAATTATTTCTCCAAGAGTTAACACACATTGGATACTTTTTACCCCACTTATCTTCGAAAATATCTAAATTTATTGAGGCAAGTTCTTCTGTAGGTGCTTTATATACTGATTTTAAGTCTTTCATTAGTTCTTTTATATCTTTATATGATACAAATTTTGTTGATTTTCTTATTTGATGGATTATACATTTTTGTATTTCTGCCTTTGGATATACTGATTCTATAGCTTCACTAAATCCTGTTAAGTTATCTGTTGAAACTATGAATACATCTTCTAATCCTCTTTCTTTTAGCTGATTTAATACTAAGAGCCAGTATGCTTGATTCATTTTCTCCAACCCACATACCTAATATCTCTTTAAAGCCCTCTAAATTGTATCTTAAGGCTATATATACTGCTTTTTTTACTATTATACCATTTTCTCTTACATAGTAATGGATTGTGTCTAAAAACAGCATAGGGTAGATTTTTTCTAAAGGTCTATTTTGCCACTCTTCTATTGTTGGAAGTATTTTATTGGTTATTTTACTTACCATACCTTCTGATACTCCAAATCCATATACTTCTTTGACATTACTTGATATGTCTCTTGTTGTCATTCCTTTGGCATACATAGATATTATTTGATTTTCTATGTTTGATATGTCTTTTTCATATTTTTTAAGAACTTGTGGTTCAAAGGAGCCTTCTCTATCTCTTGGTATAGCTAGATCTATATCTCCCATAAGATGGTTTGACGGTTTTCTTACTTGAACCATTCCTAGTGTTTAGTGATAATGATTTTTCAACATATTCATATTCTAAATGCTCATCTAGTTCTGCTTTTAACATTTGCTCCGTAGTGTCCCCTAAAATGTCTTTTAATGCATCTTGCAGATCTTGTACAGTTTCCGGTTGGTATTCTTCGATTAGCATCTTTGATATTTTATTTAGTCTGGTTTCCGGTCTTTTCCTTGACATATTAAAATCCTCCTGATTAGTATTATCTTATCAGGAGGATTCGTCATACACAAACTATTTTACAGTCTCAAATGATGTCGCAGAGTAGAGTCATCTATTCTGCAACATCATCTTTTTATTTAGGAATATTATTTCTTTTTTCTCTTTTTTGATTTTTTATTTTGCATATCACTTATCAACTTATCTCTTTTACTATTTCCAATCAAAGTTGCCAAAGCCATTACGCCTAAATATAACTTTATAAAACCTGATATAGGTGTTGGTAAAGTTACTACTAAACCAAAAAATACAACTGTCAAAAATATAAAATATCTATTGTTGAAAATAATTTGTAACTTATACACTAAAATTGATAAACCACCAATTATTATACCTTCAATAAGTGGTATTAAAAATATCAAAAACGTAACAAAACCATTTTCATTCTTATAATTCATAGTTATCCAACCAAGCAATAAATTCAATATTAAAATAGCAGCTAGTCCAATAAAATAAACTAAAAAAACTGTATATTTATTTTCTTTCATTGTACTCTACTCTTTAAAATTTCATTAACTACTCCAGGATTAGCTTTACCTTTAGACTTCTTCATAACTTGTCCAACCAAGAAACCGAAAGCTCTATCCTTACCATTTTTAATATCTTCTATAGATTGAGGATTTTCACCCAACACTTCATCAACCCATATTTCTATTTGTGAGTCATCAGAAACTTGTATAAGTCCTTTTTCTTCGATTATTTCCATAGGCTTTTTTGAAGTTTCAAACATCTCTCTAAGAACTTTTTTACCAGCATTATTGTTAATTTTACCTGATTTTATTAAAGTTAATAGCTCAATAAAATCTTCTTCTTCAAACGGCAAACTAAATCCATTTTCTAAATCATCTACACGTCTTAGAACTTCTGTCATTATCCAGTTACTAACCATATTATAGTCATTAAAATTCTTAGCTACATCATCAAAATAATTTGAAAGTTGCTTAGTTGAAGTTAGAATTTTGGCATCATATTCTGAAAGACCATATTCATTCATAAATCTTTCCTTCTTAGCCTCTGGTAGTTCAGGAAGTTCTTTTCTAACTTGTTCTATATATTCATCATCTATAACTACAGAAACCAAGTCACCTTCTGGAGCAAATCTGTAATCCGCCGCAGTATATTTAACTCTCATCAATACTGTTTCATTGTTTACATCATCCCAACGTCTAGTTGTCTTTGGTTCATCTTCTCCACTTTCAAGTATTTTAATATGTCTTTGCACTTCATAATCTATAGCTTTTTCAACAGCTCTAAATGAATTTAAGTTCTTAACCTCTGTAATAGCCGTTTTCTTGCCAGTTTCTTCATCTTTGATGTTGACATTTACATCACATCTCAAAGAACCCTCTTCCATTTTTACATCAGACACACCTATATATTTTAGAGTGTTTTTTAGCTTTTCTAAAAATTCTCTTCCTTCTCTTCCTGAATTCATATCAGGTTTTGAAACTATCTCAATAAGAGGAACGCCACATCTATTATAGTCAAGTAATGTTTCATCATCTGAATGTAAAGACTTACCAGTATCTTCTTCCATTTGAATTTGGAAAATTCCTACTTTTTTCAGTCCTTCGTCACCATCTATTTCTAGATACCCTTCTGTACAAAGAGGCATATAATTTTGAGTTATTTGGAATCCTTTAGTCAAATCAGGATAGAAATAATTTTTTCTGTCGAACTTAGAATTGTGGTTGATTGTACAATTTAATGCCAAACCTGACATTACAGTATATTTGACAACTTGTTCATTTAGAACAGGAGTTGCCCCTGGAAGAGCTAAGCAAACAGGACAAACTCTTGAATTAGGTTCACCCCCAAAAGTATTTTCACAACTACAAAAAGCTTTTGTCTTGGTAGAAAGTTCAACATGAATTTCAAGCCCAACAATTGTTTTATAGCTCATTATTTCACACTCCTTTCAAATCCAACTCCAGCTTTAATACATTTACTGTCTTTAAATCTACTTGCTGTAAACATTATTCCTGTTGGAAAATCTGAATTCTTAAATGGTACACATATAGAAGGACAGCCTGACATATTAGCAGGAATAGTAAATAAATCAGCTTGATATATTTCAACTGGTTTCATATCTGAATTCAATTCAAAAGGTAACACTGGTGCAGTTGGACTTAATATCAAATCAAAATTTTTAAATATATCTTCATATTCATTCTTTATCATTGTTCTTACTTTCAATGCTTTATAATAATATTCATTTGCTAAGTCTAAACTCAATATATGAGTTCCCACCATAATTCTTTTTTTAACTTCCTCTCCAAAACCTTCAGCTCTACTTTTCTTAAACATTTCCTCGTAAGAATAATATTCACTGTTAGTTCTATGTCCATATCTTAGAGAATCAAATCTTGCTAAATTAGAAGCTATTTCTCCATTTACCAATATATGATAAGTTTGTATAGTGTACTCAAGAGATTTTAATGAAACTTCTTCAACTTTAGCTCCTTCTCTTTTTAAAATTTCTATAGTTTCTCTATAATTATTCATAACAGTAGAATTTAAATCCATAGCTAAATATTCTTTAGGCACTGCTATTTTCATTTCCTTTAAATAATTTGAATTTTCATAGTTTATTTCATCAAAAATAGAATCATTTTTTACAGAAGTGGCATCTCTTAAGTCTCTTCCTGCAATAGATTTCATCAACAAATGAGCATCTTCTACATCTCTTCCCATTGTACCAACAGTATCAAATGTATTTGCCATGCTTGACACGCCATATCTTGACACAGTTCCATACGTAGGTTTAAACCCTACAATCCCGCAGAAACCTGCAGGTTGTCTTGTTGACCCTCCAGTATCAGTTCCTATTGCTATAGCTGCCTCATGACTTGCTACAGCTGCTGCAGAGCCTCCGCTTGACCCTCCCGGAACAAGATTTGTGTCTAATGGGTTCTTTGTATTTCCAAAATATGATGTTCTTGTAGTCGCTCCCATTGCAAATTCATCCATATTTACTTTTCCAAGAATAACGCCATCACATTCTAATATCTTTTCAGATACATTTGAATTATAAGGAGATATAAAATTCTCTAACATCTTAGAAGCACAAGTCATTCTCACATCTTTTACGGCAACATTGTCCTTTATTGCCGTTGGAATTCCCGCAAGTATACCTAAGTGCTCTCTATTTTCATATTTTTGATCTACCTTACTTGCATTCTCAAGTGCTAATTCTTCTGTTATAGTTATATAAGCATTAATTTCTTCATCTTTTTCTTTTATATTTTTTAAATAGGCTTCAGTGACTTCTCTACAACTGAAATCTCTATTTTCATATCCTTTTATAAGCTCATGACCTTTTAATTTGGTTAAATCCATTTTGCCTCCTACTCTACAAACTTAATTATCTTAAAATATCCGTATTTTTCTTCAGCTGTATTCTTGGTAGCTTCTTCAACTTTCAAACTATTTTTAATTTCATCTGGTCTCAGATTATTAGTTGTGTCATTTACATGAAAAGTCATCTCTAAATCATCTAAGTTTAAATTTTTAATCTCATCTACTAATGCAAAAGTTTCATTGAAATTATCTTGGAATCCTTTTAACTCCTCTTCACTAAACTCTATCATAGCTATATCCGCTATATGTTTAATTTCCTCAAGATTCATAGCTTCCTCCTAACATTTCATTTAATTCTTGTTCATCTATAACTTTTATATTTAAATCTATCGCTTTTTGATATTTTGAGCCAGCATCTTCTCCTGCTATTACATAGTCTGTATTTTTACTAACTGCTGATACTATCTTAGCACCTTTAGACTCTAAGATGGACTCTAAATCTTTTCTAGGCATTGATAATTTACCTGTTATTACAACTTTTTTATCCGTAAATTTTGAATCTTCTTGAACAATTTCTTCATAAATAGGCTCTACTCCAAGCTCTAATAATTCATCTATTGAGTTTGAAATTTTATCATCATTTAAAAATTCAACTATATCCTTAGCTGTAATCGGTCCTACATCTTCCATTTGCACTAACTCATCATACTTTGCAGTTCTAAAATTTTCAAAACTTTTATAATTTTTAGCCAAGTCTGTAGCACTTTTAATGCCAACATTTCTTATTCCAAGTGCGTATATAAAATTATTCAAGTTCACATGTTTAGATAATTCTATAGCTTGCAATAAATTATTTACTTTCTTGTCTTTAAATCCCCTTAACTCTAATAAATCCTCTTTTTTCAATCTATATAAGTCAGGAATTTCTCTTATGTTTAGCTCACTCAATAACTGCATTATTGTTTTTTCACTCAAGCCTTCTATATTCATAGCATCTCTTGATGCAAAATGAGTTAGTCTTGAGACCAATTGTGGTACACAACTCATTGTATTTGGGCAAAATATGTGAACTCCATCTTGATAGAGCTCACTTCCACAATAAGGACAATTTACAGGTTTTTCAATTTTTTTAGTTGGCTCATCCGTAGGTACAGAACCAAGTATTTCAGGTATAACATCATTTGAACGTCTTATAATTACATTACCGCCTATTTCCACGTTCTTTCTTAAAATATCATCATAATTGTTAAGTGTTGCTCTTTGAATTGTAACCCCGCCTATATCTACAGGTTCAAGAACCGCTGAAGGAGTTACCTTTGCCGTTCTACCAACATTCCAAATCACATCTAATAGTTTTGTAACTACTTCCTCTGCTTCAAATTTATAAGCTATTGCCCATCTTGGAAATTTGTTTGTATACCCTAACTCATTTCTTAATTTGAAATTATTTACTTTTACAGTAACACCGTCAATTAATATGTCTAAGGTACTTCTAATTTCAGATATTTTATTTATGATTTCTATAACTTCATCTATCTTCTTGCAATGGTAGTAGTGAGAGTCAACTTTAAATCTATTTTCTCTCAAAAACTCTTTCATATCAAGGTCAGATTCAAAATCTTTTCCCTCTATATATCCTATGTTATAAAAATTAGCAGTTAAATTTCTCTGTGCTGTAACTTTTGGGTCTAAATTTCTAAGTGCACCGGCTGCTGCATTTCTAGCATTTTTTAATTTTTCTTCATGAGTCTTATTATATCTTTCAAGTTCATGAAGTGGCATCAAACCCTCTCCCTGAACTTCCATAATTCCTTTAAAATCAATTGTCAAAGGAATAGAGTATATTGTCTTTATCTGTTCTAAAATCTTTTCTCCAACACTTCCATTTCCTCTTGTAGAGGCAGTAAAAAGATTACCATCTTTATATGTTAAGTTTATAGTTAACCCATCAAATTTTAATTCCACAACATAATCTAATTCAAACCCGAGTAACTGAGCAGTTCTAAAATTTCTCTCATGCCACGAAACTAATTGCTCTATACTCTGAGCCTTATCCATTGAATAAAGCTGTCTAATGTGTTCATGCTTTTCAAACTTATCTAATACTTCTCCACCAATTCTGTTTGTTGGAGAATCAGCTAAAATTATACCTGTAGAACTTTCCAATTCTTTTAATTCGTCGTATAATCTATCATACTCTTTGTCAGATATAGATGGATTATCCAAAGTATAATATCTATAATTATGTTCGTTTAATAACTTAACTAATTCCTTTATTCTATCCATTATTCCACCAATGTTAGTGGTGCCATTGAAAGCATAAGTTTTTTAAGTCCTTTACCATCAAAAGAAACCACTATTTCATAATCGTCGCCCTTTTCTGTCTTAGATACTATCATACCCGTTTTCCACTTTTTATGGAATACTTTATCACCTACTGAAAGCTCCAATACAGCTTTATCAACTTGTTTTTTCTCTTCCTTTTTAGGTTTATACTGTGTGAAATCTTTTACTTCTACTAAATGGGTTCTGGACTTATATTCAACTTCTGGTTTTGTCTTCTCTAAATCTTCTCCCATTTCGTTGATAAATCTAGACTCTAAACTTGGTGTTGTTCTACCATACATAGTTCTCGTTTCAGCTGAACTTATATAAAGCTCCTCTTCCGCTCTTGTCACAGCAACATAGCAAAGTCTTCTCTCTTCTTCAACATCCTCATCTTCTTCGATAGACCTAGCTGATGGGAATAACTTTTCTTCAAGTCCCACTAAAAATACAACTTTAAATTCCAAACCTTTTGACGCATGTATGGTCATAAGATTTACACCCTTGTCATCACTTGATTTATCCACATCTGATAACAGTGAAACTCCTGCCAAGAAATCTTCTAATGTTACTGTTTCATCTCTTCTTTCGCTTTCAACAGCTGTTGATAAAAGCTCTCTTATATTTTCTATTCTTGTTCTAGCTTCTACAGTATTTTCCGCCTCCAATTCTCTCACATAACCTGATTCATAGATAACTCTCTCTATAAATTCAGATAGTCCTAAATCATCAATATGATTTCTAAGTAACTCTATTAAATCTCTAAATTCTTTAAGTTTCTTTTGAGCTCTTAGTTGTAATTCATCCATACATTCGTTACTTGATATAACATCGTACAAACTCATCCCTCTTGGTGCAGCATACTCGGCAATTTTAGCCGTTGTACTATCTCCTATTCCTCTCTTTGGAACATTTATTATTCTCAATAGAGCTACATCATCACTTGTATTTTGTATAAGTTTTAAATAAGCCATTATATCTTTGACTTCTTTTCTGTCATAAAACTTAAGGCCACCTATCATTCTATAAGGTATTGTTTCTCTTACTAAAGCTTCTTCAAACCCTCTTGATTGAGCATTAGTTCTATATAAAATGGCCATATCAGAATAATTATAGCCCTTATAATTTAACTGTTGTATTCTTTGAACTACACCATGTTCTTCTTCTGAAGAATGTCTAAATTGTCTATATTTTACTTTCTCTCCAGCGCCTTTAGAACTCCATAAATTTTTATCCCTTCTATTTGGATTGTAACTTATGACATTATTTGCAATGTTTAATATATTTGTTGTAGACCTATAATTTTGCTCAAGTAAAATTACTTTTGCATCTTTAAAATCTCTTTCAAAATTTAAAATATTAGATATATCAGCACCTCTCCACGCATAAATAGATTGGTCATTGTCCCCAACAACTGTCAGGTTTGGATTTTCTCCACTTATAAGTCTGATAAATCTATACTGCATATTATTAGTGTCTTGATACTCATCTACAAATATATACTTAAACTTTAAATTATAGAATTTTCTAATATCTTCATTCTCTTCTAACAATTCAACTGTCTTTATTATTAAATCATCAAAATCAAGAGCATTATTACTCTTAAGTTTGGACTGATATAACGAATATATTTCTCCAACATTTCTTGCATAAAAATCTACATAATGTTCTTTTATATATGAATCAGGATCTATATCTTCATTTTTCAAATGAGAAATAGTAGCTAGTATTCCCCTGCTCTTATAAACATACTTACTTAAATTCAGCTCTTTTATACAGTCTGATACAAGAGTATTTTGGTCACCCGAATCGTATATTGTAAAATTAGATGTATATCCTATTCTTTCAATATTCTTTCTCAAAATTCTCATACAAATTGAGTGGAAAGTTCCTATCCACATTGAACTTGCCTCTTCATCAATGAGTTTATCCACTCTTTCTAACATTTCCTTAGCCGCTTTATTTGTAAATGTTATTGCCAAAATAGAACTTGGAAATATATTTTTTTCTTCTATCAAGTAAGCTATCTTATTTGTAACTACTTTTGTCTTTCCTGAACCGGCTCCAGCTAATATTAAAACAGCTCCATCCGTTTGATAAAGCGCTTCACTTTGTCTATCGTTTAAATCTTTATAATTCATTTTATTCCCCTATAATTTCTCTAACAATTTGCGACGCCATAACCATACCACACACCGGTGGTACAAAGGACATTGAACCTGGTGTTGAACTCTTTTCCACATTATATATAGGTTTTGTTGGCAGCTCTGTAGAGAAAACACATTTAAGTTTTTTTACACCAGCTTCCTTCAACTTTTTTCTCATAACCTTTGCCAAAGGGTCACTGTGAGTTTTTGATATATCAGATATCATAAATTTTGTTGGATCTAACCTATTTCCTGCCCCCATTGAAGAAATAAGCTTTATTTTTCTATCTTCACAAGTTTTTGCAAGAAGAACTTTTGAACTAACAGAGTCTATAGCATCTGCAATATATGTATAACTTTCTAAATCAAATTCATCTATAGTATTTTCATTTAGCTCTTTAAAAAAAGAATTACATATCAAATCAGAATTAATACTTAAAAGTCTCTTCTTAGTCTCTTCAACCTTTGAATTCCCAACAGAATCTAAAGTAGCCATAACTTGTCTATTTAAGTTGGTTATGTCAAATACATCTCTATCAACTATATCAATTTGTCCTATCCCAGCTCTTGTAAGACTTTCAACTAAGCTTCCGCCTACTCCTCCTACTCCGAAAACTAAAACCTTTGAATTCTTTAATTTCCCTATATTTTCTTTTCCGATTATCATCTCTGAACGTTGTAAAAAACTCATAACCTATAAAGGTGAAGGCCAAACCTTCACCTCTTTATATTCACCTCTACAATATATCCATTTTCAATTCTTGCATCAAAAGTTATGATATCTCCTATACTAAAATTATTTACTGTTTTAATTTCAACATTACTTCCAGAAACTATTTCAGTATTATTTGACACTAAAATATTAACACTTAATTTATTTGTATCATTTTCTATTGTTTTTCCAGTAACTCTTCCAACAAATTTAGCATTATATTTTTCAGTTTCTAAATGTGAATGTACTTTAATTTCTTTCACAACACCATTAATATGTTTTAAAGTAACTCTCGCACCATTTAATTTATTTATATTTTCAAAATTATATCCTTCTACACCACTTACATTTGTTGACGAAAAAACAATATAGTCTTTAGATGATATTTTGATTATATTCTTACTAACGTCTACAGATTCTATAACTCCAGAAACCTCTTCCAATGTACTTGAATTAACATTGTCAGTCTCTTCTTTTTTATTTATCAACGTATAATCAATTAAATTGTCTGTTTTAATATTATTTTTTTCTAAGAATTTTAAAGACTTAGCTGCAATAGATACAACTTCCGCTCTTCTTATATAATTTGAGCCATTAAATTTTCCTTCACTACCCGTTTCAGAAAATATTCCATTTTTAACTAATTCTGATAAATATCCCAACGTAACTTGCGGAACATTTTGCAAATCAGAATGCTTTAAAATTTGAGTATTACCTATTCCTGAAAATCCAAATGCTCTTCCAAAATAAACTGTAACAGAATTTCTATTAGGATAAGTTGGATTCTTATCTCTAAAAAATCCTCTCTTTTCAGCCACTTCTATAGTCTTTTCAGTTATTGTATTATTATTTAAAGCATATGCTACTGAATCATAAGCCCAATGAGGTATATTATATTTTTTAATTGTTTCTAAATAATTAGCCCTTGCTTCTTCTAATTCTGAAATAGAGGGCTGTTTAATATTTTTTATAACTTGTATGATTTCTAAAAAAGAAACTGGATTATTAGGTCTAAAATCTCCTTCTGGATACCCTCCAAATATACCTCTATCAGAAAGTGTATTTAATTCAGAATAAATCCATTTAAATTGACCATTTTGTTTTACATCTCTAAAAGACTTAGCATAAACTGAACTGCTAAATAGTGTAACAGCTCCCAATACTATAGCCGTAAATTTGATCTTTTTCAATTCCATACCTCCATATTACTTCTTATTATAACATAAGTTTTTATCACATTAACAACCGTTTTATCCAAGAATTAAAAAATCCAAGGTTACCCTTGGATTAAATAAATATTAAATTATAATACCCTTGTTGCATTTACGTATCTTTCATTATAATAATCTTCACTTAAATTCGAAGTTATTACCTTCCCTTGACTAGTTGAAGCATGAATGAAATATCCATTTCCCTTATATATACCGACATGAGAAACACCGCTTCCTCTAGTGTTAAAAAATACTAAATCTCCAGGTTGTAATTCATTTCTAGATACTTGCTTTCCATATTTAGATTGTTCCATAGATGTTCTTGGAAGATTTACTCCCAATTCATTTTTATATACTGCATAAACTAACCCTGAACAATCATATCCAGTTGATCCAGTTGAACCATAGATATATGGAGCGCCTAGTTTATTTGAAGCTGAATATACAACTGCTTGAGCTGTTGAACTAACAGCTTCGGCTGAATATGACACAACTGCTGATACATTAGCTACACTAGCCCTGCTCTTATTTACAGTCATCTTTATTTCATTTTCACCAAAAGTTTTAGCCTTAACAATTGCTTCTTCCTTATTCATCGATTTAACAATAGAAGAATTAAATTCGAGTGCTTCCACAGCTACATTTCCTGTTATACCATCTGCTGTAGTAACATTAAATATTCCATCTTTTTTAGAATTTAAAGTAACAATTTCTCCTAAAAATAAATTTCTCAAAATTTGATTTTCATCATTTTTAATTGCTACTGATTGTATGACTTTATATGTTGATGTTGTAACTTCTGTTACAGCAATTTTTGACATCGGTATTGTTACTTTAGCTGCGCCTTTTGTAACTACATAACCTCTTACAGAAGTTTCTATAATTTCGGCTTTCTCACCAGCTTCAAAATAAACTTGATTTCCGCTATAAGTAGTTTGTACATGGTCGCTTATAAAAATTCCGGTATCCTTTAGCCCTAATAGGGAAACAACTGCTAGAGCTGCAACTCCTAGAGGCACCCTCTTACTTATATTAAACAATAAAAACACTCCTTATACTTTATAGACTTCTTATCTTTTTTAAAGTATAACAAAGTGGTAACAAAAAAGCAATAAAAGATTACAAAAAAGTTAAAAAAGGTTTAATGTTTTGTAATCTTTTATCTAAAATAAAAAAAGAGTAAGTTTATAAGCTGCGTTCTGTCTAGTCCAATCATCTATCTAGATTATTTGTCACCAAATAACTCAAGCGACCTACCTACCGGCAGATGCGAGCAACATCTGTTTTGTCCTATTTTGGTCTTGCTCCGAATGGGGTTTACATAGCATTTTCATCACTGAAAACCTGGTGAGCTCTTACCTCGCCTTTCCACCCTTACCTTTTTAAGGCGGTATATCTCTGTTGCACTAGCCTTAGGGTCGCCCCTACCAGTCGTTAACTGGCATCCTGCTCTATGGAGCGCAGACTTTCCTCATCAAATGATTGATGCGATTGGATAACTTACTCTTTAACAATTTTAGCAAAATTAAATACCTTAATCAAGTTTTAGTGTAAAAGCATTATCTAACATAGTCTCAATTTCTATATCAAATTTTTCTTTTATATATTCACTCATCCATTTCAAGGCTAATTTTTCACTATCGTTATGGCTTATATCTATTAAAATCAAATCATTTTCATAAGCGATTTGAGCATCGTGGTGCTTTACATCAGAAGTCAAATATACATCAGCACCATTGTCTATTGCCGATTGTATTTCACTAGCTCCTGAGCCACCTATCAAAGCTATTTTATTTATATCTTTGATACTTCTACCATATACTTTATAACTATCAACTAATAAGTTGCTCTCTAGAAATTTTAATAACTCATTTATACTCTTAAAGTTTTTATTTACACCTATTAATCCAAGACCTTTCCCACTATCTGTAATTATCAAATCTTTTGGCTCTTCTAACATTAGAAAATCAAATAGTACTTTATTAACCCCACTATTTGAAACATCAAAAGATGTATGCGCAGAATAAACGCAAATATTATTCATAACAAGTTTCTTAATCATCTTAGATTTATAATCATCTTGTATTGATTTTATACCTGAAAAGAACATTGGATGGTGTGTTATTATCAATTGAAATTCATTTTTCAATGCATATTCAATTCTTTCTAAGGTAAGATCCATACATATTAATACCTTATTTACATCAACATCACTTTTTATCTGCCAACCACTATTATCCCATGATTCTTGATATTTTGGGTCTGCAAGTTTCTCTATATATTCTACTATATCTACAGCTCTGTAACTCATAAAAGCCTCTCTAAATTGAAATTTTTAGACTCTAAAGTCTCTACTTTGTTGCTATCACTATTTGATTTTTTTACATTCCTTATTATTTCTTTATTTTTTTGAATCTTATGTTCTATAAAATCTAAACAAGCTATATCTTTTCTCTCATAAGATAATTTTGGAATTTCGTAAAATATTTCATCTACCACTGTTTCTTCTCCACTATATACAACTTGTATTATTTCAAAATACTTTGAATCTTCATAAACAACTTTTTCATCTAAAAATTTATACTTACTATATAAATACTCCCTCAAATATTCAGATGCCTGCATAGGTTGTAATATAATAGACTTTAAATTTTTCACTATATTTAAATTTTCTTCCAAAATCTTTACGATTAAATGCCCACCCATTCCAGCTATTATTATTTCATCCACTTCATTTTCAAATAAGACATTTAATCCGTCACCTAATCTTGGGTATATGTTAGTAAAATTTTTTACTATTTCCTTACTCTTTAATAATGATGGTTCACTTATATCTGAGCAAACTATATAATCAGATATTTTATTTTCAGATAGAAAAATAGGCACTTGACCATGATCCGTGCCTATATCAGCTATTTTTGAATTTTTTGTAACCATCATTGCAATTGTTTTTAATCTATCAGATAATCTCATTCCAAAAAATCCTTTAATTTTTTACTTCTGCTTGGATGACGTAACTTCCTAAGTGCCTTGGCCTCTATTTGTCTTATTCTCTCTCTAGTTACATCAAATTCTTTTCCAACTTCTTCCAAAGTTCTTGCTCTTCCATCTTCTAAACCAAATCTTAAAGTTAAAACTTTCTTTTCTCGTTCTGTAAGAGTCTCTAAAACAGTTTCTAACTGTTCTTTTAAAAGAGTAAATGTTGCGGCATCAGAAGGAGATAAGATTTCTTCATCAGGTATAAAATCTCCTAAATGCGAATCTTCTTCTTCACCTATTGGTGTTTCCAATGAAACTGGTTCTTGAGCAATCTTTTGAATTTCTCTTACTTTTTCAACATCTAAGCTCATTTCTTGAGCAATTTCCTCAGGTGATGGATCTCTACCAAGTTCTTGAACTAATTGTCTCTGAACTCTTACCAACTTGTTTATAGTTTCTACCATGTGAACTGGTATTCTTATAGTCCTGGCTTGGTCAGCTATAGCTCGAGTTATCGCTTGTCTTATCCACCAAGTTGCATATGTCGAAAATTTAAATCCTTTTGTGTAATCAAATTTTTCAACAGCTTTCATAAGCCCAAGGTTTCCTTCTTGAATTAAATCTAAGAAACTCATGCCTCTACCTACATATCTTTTAGCAATTGAAACTACCAATCTCAAATTAGCTTCTGCAAGTTCTTTTTTAGCTAAATTTTCCCCTATTTCCATACGTTTAGCTATTAGTACTTCTTCTTCACCAGTAAGCAAAGGTATCTTTCCTATTTCTTTAAGATACATTCTAACAGGATCATCTACGCTAACTCCCTTAGGAACTGATAAATCTTCTTTCTTTATATCTTCATCGTCATCTGGTTGACTCGAAATTTCCAAATCTATTTTTTCATCATCTAAAAGTTCTATACCTTCACTTTCAAAATCTTGATAGATTTTATCTATTTCTTCACTTTCTAAAGGTATTTCTTCAAGAGCTGAAACTATCTCTTCATAAGTTAAATTACCTTTAGCCTTGCCTATATTTCTCAACCCCCCAACAATACTCTCTTTTGAATGAGGTTTATTTATACCATTAAGTTTTTCTGCCATTTTTTAGCCCCCTAGCTAGGAAGATTTAGTTTAAGATTTATCTCATTTAATTCATCTATCAAACTATTTAATTCTTGCATATCAAATTTTCTATTTTGATTATCTAGAGATTTAATCTTTTCTAATAATTTATCTCTTCTATCTTCTAAATTATAATGTCTAATTGTCTTTATTAATTCTTTTATAATATCTATGGAATTTTTCAAATCTATATTCACACTCATTAGTTCAGATAAGTAATCTCTACTTATTAAGCAACTATCTAAAATTTGCTTCTCTATATTTTCTAAATCTGTATCAATATAAAAATTTCTTATTATTTCAAAAGCATCCCGTTCTTTTATTCCAGTAAATTCATATGATTCTATACTAGAGTCAATTAAATTAAACAGATTTCTATCATGTAGCATAAGTGCAATAAGTTGCTTCTCAATTTGTTCACGTGATTTTTTAACACTTAACGAGCTTTGCTCTTTTTTTTCTAGATTCTTTTTTTTAATAAATTGTTCTTTTTTTATTTTGCTTTTAAAATCTCTATTTTTCAACTGAATATAAGATATTATAGACTCAACTTTAATCCCAAACTGTTTTGATATTTTATCAATATAAACATCTCTTTCTATCGGATTTTTAAGTCTAATTAATATTTCAGAAACTTCAGTTGTAAATCCTACAACACCCTCAGAAGATTCAAGATTCCATCTAGATTTCACCTTTGAAATTTTGTAATCCAAATAACTTATTGCCTTAGAAACTTCTAATTCAAAATCTAACTTGCCGTATTTTTTTACAAAATCATCTGGGTCCATACCTTCTGTCAATCTTATTATCTTAGGTTTAATGTTTTGTGACAGCAATATATCTATCGCCTTATCTGTTGCCCTAATACCAGCTTGGTCTGAATCATAACAAATATACACTTCATCAGAATATTTCTTAATAAGTTTTGCCTGATTCTCAGTAAATGCTGTTCCAAGGCTTGCTACGGTATAATTTATACCACTTTTATATAGTGAAATAACATCCATATACCCTTCAACTAAGATAATTTTTCCACTTTTATTTTCTTCTCTTATCTTATTTACGTTATACAGGTTATCTCCTTTATTGAAAATCAGTGTATCACTAGAGTTTAAATACTTTGGAATTGAAGTATCTAAGCTTCTCCCACCAAAAGCAATTACTCTTTTAGATACGTCTAAAATGGGAAACATAATTCTATTTCTAAATCTATCTATGTATGTCCCCCTTTTAGATTTACTTATCAAATTAGCTTTATCTAATGTTTCATCATCATATCCCTTTGATTTTAAATAACTATATAAATTAGTCCAACCATCAGGAGAATATCCTATGCCAAACTTTAATATTGTATCTCTATCAATTTCTCTACTTTTTAAATAATTTAAAGCCATATAACTTTTAGTCAAACAATTCATATAAAATATAGCAGCATCTCTGTTTGCTTCATATAATTTTTCCCTCAACTTTTTACTATGTTGAGATTCATGCATGTCATATTCCTTCAACTCTATATTATATTTATCTGCTAAAAATTTTACTGCTTCTCTAAAAGAAAGATTTTCTTTTTTCATTATAAAACTTATATGATCACCACCTGCCCCACAACCAAAGCATTTAAAAATTCCTTTAGTTGGAGAAACGGAAAAAGACGGTGTCTTTTCATTATGAAATGGACACAGTCCCATATAATTAGATCCACTTTTTTTAAGAGGTATATAATCGGATATCAAATCAACTATATCTACTTGAGACCTTATTTTTTCTAATACTTCATCATCTACTATATAACTCATTTGCCCACCCTTTCGGAATAAACAATTTTTTATATATCTCGACTACATATATATCAGTCATTCCAGCTATATAATCACTTACAATATCTTCATCTGTGTGTTCTATATTTTCATATAAATTCAAGTGTTCTCTTGGTATTCTATTTAAATCTTTCATGTAATAATTAAATAAAGACTCTATCATGTGATATATCTTTTCATTTTCTGACTTTACTGTTTTATCATAGTATACATTCTTAAACATATACTGTCTTAAAGCTAAAGTTGCAGTTTCTATATCTGGTTCCATCTTAACAAATTCTTTGTGGTAAGAGTTCTTGTAAATAGAAGTTATCATAGTATTAATTCTCTTTGAATGACTATTGCCTAGAATTTTTATTAAATCATCTGGTAAATCCGTTTCTTTGATTATTCCAGCTCTCATTGCATCATCAATATCATGATTTATATAAGCTATTCTATCAGCATATTTTATTATCTTTCCTTCCAAAGATTCAGCCTTACCTTTTCCAGAATGATTTAAAATACCGTCTTTAACTTCATATGTCAAATTTAAACCGACTCTATTTTCTGTTTTTGATAGAAATTCTACAACTCTTATAGATTGCTCATTGTGTTTAAATCCTTTTGGATGCAATTTATTTAAAATAGTTTCTCCACTGTGTCCAAATGGTGTGTGTCCTAAATCATGCCCCAAAGACATAGCTTCTATCAAATCTTCATTTAATTCAAGCAACCTACCTATTGTCCTCGCTATTTGGGAAACTTCGAGGGTATGAGTTAATCTTGTTCTGAAATGGTCTCCTTCTGGGGATATAAAAACTTGAGTTTTATGCTTTAATCTTCTAAATGCCTTAGAATGTAGAATTCTATCTCTATCTCTCTGAAAACACGTTCTCATATCACAATCTTCTTCAATCCTCACTCTTCCTTTTGACATATCAGAAAAAGTTGCTGTCTTGTATAAAATCATGTGCTCAAGTTTTTCTCTATTTTCTCTTGGATTCATATTACCACCACCCTTTGAAATTCTAAATATAGAATACTGTCGAAAATTTTAAAAATAAATTTAAAAGACTTTCTTCATGTGTTCAATTATGAGCTCTGCAGTTTCTTCTATGGCGCTGTTTGTAACATCAAAAACTACACATCCTAATTCTTCCATTATCTTTTTCGAATAATCAAGTTCTTCTTTTACTCTTTCAATATTTGCATACTTAGCAGATGATGACAAACCTAACGCTTTTAAACGTTCAGTTCTTATTGATATTAATTTTTCCGGATTACAAGTAAGTCCTATAACTCTTCTAATATCCTTATCATATACTTCTTTAGGCACTGGAACTTCCGGAACTAAAGGTATATTTGCAACCTTATAATGTTTGTTAGCCAAATACATTGATAATGGTGTTTTTGATGTACGTGATATGCCGACAAGACAAATATCTGCTTTTTTAGCGCCTCTTGGGTCCTTCCCATCATCATATTTAACTGCAAATTCAACAGCTTCAACTTTTTTAAAGTAATTCTCATCAAGTCTTCTAATAAGCCCAGGTTCTCTTAAAGGTTTATACCCTAATACATCTTCAAGTTTATTTAATGGCTCACCCATTACATCAACAACTTTTAAATTTAATTCTTCAGCTTTTTCATTTATAAAATCTCTAGTTTCTTGAACTACATTTGTATAAATTATAAGAGATTTTTGTTCTTTAGCTGCTTCATAAAGAATTGGTTCAATTTGTTCTATGCTATTATGATATGGATATCTCTTAACTTCATAATTGTTTGTCTCAAACTGTCTTACACTGGCTTTGGCAATTAGCTCTCCAGTTTCTCCAACAGAATCTGAAATTACATAGATTACAAGTGTATTATCTGTCATTAGTCCTCCTAAAAATCCTCTCTAACCAAATCAACAAAAATCCTAGTGATGTTGGTCTTGGTAAACCTGCCAACACATTTTAATCCCGACTTACTTTTTCTTACTACAGGTAGAGAATCTATCTTATGTTCAAAAATTTTTATTGCCGCATCTAATATATTATCATCTTCTTTTACATAGATTATATTAGGCATTCTCGTCATGATAAGACCTACAGGAGTTACACTTAAATCCATTTTACCAAGAGTTGTTCTCAACAAATCTTTTCTTGAAACAACTCCTGATAAAACTCCATTTTGCGATATAAATATCGAACTCACATTTTCTAAAAATAACCCAACTATAACGTCATATACACTAGTGTTCTCATCCATAACCACAGGTACGCTCATAGTGTCTTTGACAAGAATAGTATCTATTTTCTTTTTAAGCCCATTATCTTTATTTTCCATTGAATAGTAATATCCAACTTTTGGTCTTGCTCCAAGAATTTCTATCATTGTCAGTATAGTTAAATCACTTCGTATAGTAGACCTTGATATATTCAATTCTCTAGCTATTTCATCACCGGTTATAGGACCTCTTTCTTTGACAATGGCAACTATTTCGTTTTGCCTACTTGTTAGTTCCAAAACTCACCTCAATTTATGACAAGTTTCTTAATATCCAATATCTCCTTGATCACAACATCTATTGAATGTAGTAAACTCATTCTATTATTTTTTAAATTTTCATTATCGCTTAATACAAATATATTTTCAAAGAAGTTTTGGATTGAAGGTGAAAGTTCAGACATTTTTAAAATTGCTTCTTGATATTCTCCTACAGCAATTAATCTTTCTACTTCAGGTAATACTTCTTTTGAATTTTTATAAAGTTCAATTTCCTCTTTTTCAGTTAATAATGATTCATTGATTCTTTCTATTTTTTCAGCTTTATCCAACATATTTTCAAGTCTTACAAAACTATCAAATATATCTTTTCTATCTTCCTTAAAGAAGTTGTTTAAATCTTCTGATTTTGTGAATATGGTCAATATATTGTCATTGCTTCCTAGAACAGAATCTATTACATCATATCTAATTTCTTGAGCTTGTAGTATTGTCTGTGCTCTTCCCTTAAAGAACTCAATAATTTCTTTTTTAACTACATCGTAATCAAATGTTATTTGTAAGCCATCTGTATATAAGAATAATGAAGAGTCAATTAAATCACTAAGTGACACATCCCATTTCTTATTTAAAATAATATTTATAATACCTATAGCTTGTCTTCTAAGCGCAAATGGATCTTGTGAGCCTGTTGGTATAAGTCCCACTGCAAACATACCACAAATGCTATCTAACTTATCAGCAATTGCTAGTACAGAACCTACTGTTGATTCAGGTAATTTATCTCCAGAAAATCTTGGCATATATTGTTCATTTATAGCCTTTGCTACAATTTCAGCTTCTCCTGAATTTTCAGCATATATAGAACCCATAACACCTTGTAATTCTGTAAATTCTTGTACTAATTTAGTAGTCAAGTCAGCTTTAGAAAGTTCTGCTGCTCTTTCTAAATCTTCTTTAGTTGTTTCTCCTAATTGCAAGTCTTCTCCAATTTTGATTGCCAATTTAGTATCTCTGTAAGTTTTATCTAACATATTTCCTAATTTTTCGTGGAACATTAGTCCTTTTAAATTAGCTTTATATTCTTCTAATGGTTTAGAAATATCATCTTTATAGAAAAAAACAGCATCTTCTAAACGTGCTTCTAAAACTTTTTGATTGCCACTGATTACTATATCTTTATAATCTTCATTGCCGTTTCTAATAGTTATAAAGTATGGTAGCAATCCTCCATTTGAGTTATAAATTGGTATAAATCTCAAATGATCTCTCATTGGAGTTGTTATAACTTCTTTTGGTAACTCTAAATATCTTTCTTGAATTTCGCCCATAATAGGAGTTGGATATTCAACTATAAATGTCAATTCTTCTGTTAAATCTTCATCAGGAACTATTTCTCCATTTACTGACTTAGCTAATTTCATTGAACCATATTTTATAATATCTCTTCTTCTATCTTGATCCAAAATTACATAGTTTTCTTCTAAAAGAGTTTCGTAATTATCTACTTTATCTACAACTATTTCTCCCTTTCCCAAGAATCTATGTCCATATGTCACATTAGATACTTTAATTCCTTCAAATTCAAATGAAGCTACTTCGTCATTTAAAATAGAAACAATCCATCTAATAGGCCTAGCAAATTTTATAGCTTTACCTCCCCATTTCATATTTTTAGGGAAGTTTATAGACTTTATTAAATCTGACATATTTTGAGATATTATTTCTTGGAAACTTGCCCCTTTTTTATGAATATTGGCATAAATATATTCTGTGCCTTTTAAATCTTTTTTAAATATTTCATTTTCAGTAATACCTTGTGATTTCATAAACCCTTGTAGTGGCTTAGTTGGATTTCCAGCTTCATCAAAGGCTATTTTTGCAGCTGGCCCTTTAACTTCTAAATCTACATCAGGTTGTCTTTCATCTAATCCATTTATAAAAAGTGTAAGTCTACGAGGAGTAGCATTTACCTTTATTGATTCATATCCTAGAGAATATTCCTTCATCAATTTATTTGCTTTCGCTTCTAATTGGTCAATCGCCATTTGACAGAATCTTGAAGGTAACTCCTCAACCCCTATCTCTAATAAATATTTATTCAACTTCAGCACCTCTCTTTAATGGATAACCCATTTCTTCTCTTTGCTCTAAATATAAACTAGCAACTTGTCTAGCTAAATTTCTAACTCTGTGTATATACCCGGTTCTTTCAGACACAGAAAGAGCACCTCTTGCATCTAGTAAGTTAAATGTATGAGAACATTTCAAGCAGTAATCATATGCAGGAAGAGCTAATTTTTCTTTTATAATTCTTTCACATTCATTTTCATAAGTGTTGAATAGTTCAACTAACATTTCAGTATTTGAAACTTCAAAAGCATATTTTGACTGTTCATATTCAGCTACTTTGAATACATCTCCGTATTTAATATTTTCATTCCATTGAATATCATATACATTGGATACGTCTTGTAGATACATTGCTATTCTTTCAAGACCGTAAGTCAATTCTGCAGATTCCAATTCACAATTTATTCCACCTACTTGCTGAAAATATGTAAATTGAGTTACTTCCATACCGTCTAACCATACTTCCCAACCTAACCCCCAAGCTCCAAGAGTTGGAGATTCCCAGTTATCTTCTATAAATCTTATATCGTGTTTTAATGGATCAATACCTATTTCCTTTAAAGAATTTAAATATAAGTCTTGAACATCTTCTGGTGATGGTTTTAAAATTACTTGCAATTGGTGATGTTGATATAATCTGTTTGGATTTTCTCCGTATCTTCCATCAGCTGGTCTTCTTGAAGGTTCTACATAGCACACCTTCCATTCTTCTGGTCCTAATGCCTTTAGAAAAGTTTGTGGATTCATAGTCCCAGCACCTTTTTCTATGTCGTAAGGTTGCATTAGTATACATCCCTTTTCTTGCCAATAATTTTGTAATGTTTGTATCAATTCCTGAAAGTACATTTGCTCCTCCTTTTACAATTCTTATAAAATTTTTAAAGAATTGAATTCGTGAATTTCTAAATTATATTTAATATAATCTGCTATTAAATTTAAAAGAAATATCGTTCTACTTAAATCGTAATCAAATACTAATTCATCTAATGAAGTATACAACAATTTTTTTAGGTAGTAAATATCTTCTATTCTCAAAATGGTTCCACCTTTATTGGTAACTCCACCATCATAGTTTGAAAAAAATGGATTCTCTACTTCTTTTAAATTTGGTCTATATCCCATATAACTTATATATTTTAAACTAAATGCCAAAACTAATGCTTCAACATTTTTATTTCCGTTCATAAGTCTAAGTGTCTTAACTATCAAATCAAATACAGTTTCATTAGTTTCCCCTTCTAAAAAACTCTTTTCTACCATTTCTGAAATATATCCAGCCAATACAATTGTAGTATAGTCTCTTCTCAAAAAGAAATTTGAATCTATTATTTTTATAGGCTCTATATAATAAAAGTTTTTTCCTTGCGATAAATTACATAGAAAATGACAATGTGGTTGACTAAAAGTTACAAGTTTAGACTTAGGTCTAAGCGCTCCTTTTGCCATAATACTCACTTTACCTATTTCTTTAGTATATGCCCTAAGAATTTTACTAGACTCACTGTATCTAGTTTCAGATAGTATAATAGCCTCAGTTGTTATTGAATTTTTCATTGATATCCGAAATTCTTTAACTTAATTTCTTTTTCTCTCCAATTTTTTTCAACTTTAACCCAAAGCTTTAGATTTACTCTATAATCTAGTAAATTTTCAATCTCTATTCTAGCTTGAGTCCCTATTTTCTTTATCATATCCCCATTTTTACCAATGACTATCTTTTTATGTGACTCACGCTCAATATATATATTTGCCTCTATATCACAGATTTCTTTATTTTCTCTATACTTCATCTTTTCTATAGAAACTGCTATCCCGTGTGGAACTTCTTCAGATAAATTTCTAAGCGCTTTTTCCCTAATTAATTCGGCCACAATAAATTTTTCAGGTTGGTCTGTTACCAAGTCTTCCGGATAATATTGAGGTCCTTCTGGTAAATACTTTCTCAAAACTTCAATATAATCCTTAACTCCATCATTCTTTAGTGCAGAAATTGGAATTATTTCCTTGAAAAGATTTAAGTTTGAATACATTTCTATTAACTCAAACAAATTTCCCTTTTGAATTTCATCTATTTTGTTTATCAACAATACTATAGGAGTTTTTATATTGATTTCCTTTAAAGTCTTTATGATATATGAATCCAACTTACCAATTGTCGTAGAACAATCTACTATATATGTTATTACATCAACTTCATTAAGTGTAGATTCTGAAGTTTTTAACATATAATCACCCAATTTATTTTTTGGAGATTGTATTCCCGGTGTATCTAAAAACACAGCTTGAAAATCTTCTTCTGTATATATAAAAGTAATCTTATTTCTCGTAGTTTGTGGCTTATTTGAAATAGCCGAAATTTTTTGACCAACTACTTGGTTAAGTAATGTACTCTTTCCAACATTTGGTCTTCCTATTATGGTTATAAAACCTGATTTAAACATTTTTCACCCCTAGATCTTCCGGACCAAAACTATGTGGCAACAATTCTTCTAGTGTAAAAACTTTATAATCCTCAGGTGTAGTCGCTATTATTATTTGAACATCTTTCCCAAATTCTCTAATAACTTGCCTACATACTCCACACGGAAATGTTTCTCCTCCACTAGATACAATTGCTATTTTTTTTATCTCTCTATGTCCTTCACTGACAGCTTTAAATATTGCAGTTCTTTCTGCACAATTAGTTGGTGAATATGAAGATATTTCTATATTCCCTCCAGAATAAACGGAACCATCTTCCATTTCCACTGCAGCTCCAACTTTAAAATTTGAATATGGCGTATAAGAAGAGTTGTCTCTTGCTTCAATAGCCATCTCTATTAACTTTTTATTTTCCATTATCCCACTACCTTAAATATTATAATAGCAACACATATTCCCAATATAGCTCCTGAAATCACTTCGCTTATAGTGTGAATTTTACCTTCTACTCTACTTTCTGCAACTAGCAATGCTATTCCGAATACTGAAAATGTAATTAATGCATTAATAGTTAAGAGAGAAATAATTGTTGCAGCACAAAAAGCCAAAGCTGAATGTCCTGAAACTGCTCCCCCTTGAAAATAAGTTCCACCATTTATTTTAGCCCTTAAATATTTTCCTCCAACAGTCAAAATTAAAACTAATAAAATAGTTACAAAGGCTAAATGCTCATTTGAATTTGCAATTTTTCTCAAACCAAATTCAGTATACATTGCAAATTTATTGTAAAACAACAAATATCCAACTATAAATGCATTTATAGCACTTAACATAACCGCTCCTGCTGAAACGTCTTTTACATACTTTGCAATTGGATTATATTCTTGCACAATCAAATCTACAGTTCTCTCTATAGCTGTATTTATCATCTCTGCAACAACTACAAATATTATAGATAATAGTAGTATTAAAAATTCTGTTTTTGTAAAATCCATAAATAGAGATATAAAAATAGTGCCCAATGCTGCTATATAATGAAACTTTAAATTTCTTTCAGTTTTTAATGCAGATATAATCCCCTGAACTGCGTTGTTAAACGAAGCAATAAATCCACCTTTTTTCAATCTATCACCTCAAAGTTCCCATTCGCTCCATAACAGCTTCTTCTATTTCTCTCATTTCTTTTTTCTCATCATCTTCCATATGGTCATATCCCAATAAATGTAAAGTTGAATGCACTGTTAAATATGCTATTTCTCTTTCATTAGAATGTCCAAATTCTTCAGCTTGTTCAAGAACCCTTTTAGTATTAATTACCACATCACCTAGCATTGTAGGATGTATTTGAAACTCGTCATCAAGAGGAAAAGACAATACGTCTGTAACTTTATCAACCCCCCTAAAATCTCTGTTCAAAGTTTGTATTTCGTCTTCATTGACCAATGAAATACTTACTATAACATCTTTATCCATATTAAGATGGTTCAAAGTTTCTCCAACAGCTTTTTTTATTAGTTCTATTCCTTCTTCATCAAGATATACATCATCTTGCCTATCATCAAAAAGTATTTCCATTATTTTCTCTTTTCAAATTTGTCATAAGCCTCTATAATTCTTTGCACTAATGGATGTCTTACAATATCTTTTGAAGTTAAATAAGTAATTCCAACTCCCTTTACATTCTTTAAGATATTTAATACCAACTTTAGTCCTGAAGTTTTTGATTTTGGTAAGTCTGTTTGAGTTATATCTCCAGTTATTATTGCCTTAGAACCATATCCAAGTCTTGTTAAAAACATCTTCATTTGCTCATTAGTTGTGTTTTGAGCTTCGTCTAAGATTACAAATGCAGAATCCAACGTTCTCCCTCTCATATAAGCAAGAGGAGCAACTTCTATCATGCCTTTTTCGACATACTTGTTGTAATTATCTACGCCCAACATTTCAAAAAGTGCATCATATAAAGGCCTTAAATATGGGTCTACTTTCATTTGTAAGTCTCCGGGTAAAAATCCCAAACTTTCTCCAGCCTCAACAGCAGGTCTAGTTAAAATTATTCTTGAAACTTCTTGGTTTTTAAAAGCTTTTACAGCATACGCCATTGCCAAATATGTTTTACCAGTACCAGCGGGGCCAATACCAAAACATACATCATTCTTTTTAATTGCATCTAAATACTTCTTTTGACCTAATGTCTTAGCCCTTATTGGCTTTCCCATAGCTGTATAAACTATCGTTTCATTTAATAATTCAGCAATTGATTCCGTATGCCCATCTTTAACTAAGCTCAGTGCATAATCAAATTCACTTTTTTCTAATGACTTTTGTCTTAGTATCAACTCTATTAAATTTTCTAATAGAATTTTAGCGAACTCAGCTCTTTCTCCCTTTATATTCAAAAAATGATCTGAAGCTTTTATATTTACATCAAAATTTTTCTCTATTGTTATTAAATATTCATCTAATTTTCCAAATAAGACTGGTTTTAAATCACTATTTAATTTTGAAATATCAACTTTTAATTCTGCCATTAATACCTCCTGTAACCTAAAATTATATCATAAATAAATCCTGTATTCTACACAGACACAGAAAAAGGGAGATTAACTCTCCCTAAGTGATACTGGTTTATCCAAAATTTCTTTCATTACTATAGCTTTTACAAGTTCATCTCTAGTAAATTCTTTTTTCATATTTATCTCTACTTTTTCATCTTGAACTTCAGGCTCTACAAACTCATACTTATCATTTTTGATACTTTCTCTTTCAGCTTTTATCTTCTCAAGAAGCTCTTGAGTTTCTTTTTTATTCTCAATCTTCTTAGAATATTTTTTCTGGTCTTCTGGAGAAAGATGAGGTTTTATAGACTCAATCAAATTTCCTATTAGATTTTCTACTGAACTTTGCCTTTCTTTCTTTTTTGGCTTAATATTCTTTTTGTGTTTATCGCCCATCGCATTATCCGATAAACTATCTGATTTTAATTTTTCATCAGATTTTTTTTTAGAATCGACCTTTTTCTTGTCTATAAGAATATTGATTAAAATAAATACAATTGGAATTAATATTTTTCCCATTATTTATCATCTACCTTGCCATCTGTAGCGTTAGATATAGATTTTCTCATATCTGTGTCAGAATTTATATTTTGAATTTTATAATAATCCATAGCCCCTATGTTGCCTTTTTTAAGAGCTTCTGCCATTGCAAGTGGAACTTGAGATTGAGCTTCTACAACTTTAGCTCTCATAGCTTCTACTTCTGCTTTCATTTCTTGTTCACGAGCAAGTGCCATAGCTCTTCTTTCAGATGCTTTTGCTTCAGCAATTCTCTTATCTGCTTCAGCTTGGTCTGTTTGAAGTCTTGCCCCAATATTTCTAGCAACATCAACATCAGCTATATCTATAGAAAGTATTTCAAATGCAGTCCCTGAATCCAATCCCTTTTCAAGAACCATCTTAGAAATCGAATCCGGATTTTCTAAAACGGCTTTGTATGTCATAGAAGAACCAACAGTAGTTACAATACCTTCTCCAACTCTTGCAATTATTGTCTCTTCTCCAGCCCCTCCGACTAACCTATCTATGTTAGCACGAACAGTTACTTTAGCTTTTACCATTACTTCAATACCATCTTGGGCAACGGCTGAAATATTTGGAGTTTCTATTACTTTTGGGTTTACAGATACTTGAACAGCTTCTAATACATTTCTGCCAGCAAGGTCTATTGCAGCTCCTCTTTCAAAAGGCAGTGGTATATTAGCCCTCTCTGCAGCTATCAACGCATCTACCAATGTATTTACATTTCCTCCAGCAAGATAATGTCCTTCTAAATCTTCAATCCTCAAATTTAATCCAGCTTTTGTGGCTTTTATCATTGGATTTACAATTCTCCCTGGCCTAACTCTTCTAAGTTTCATACCAATAAGAGTTGAAATTTTCACTTTAACCCCTGAGAAGAAAGCTGTTATCCATAGTCCTACTGGAACAAAAGAAAAGAAAAATATCAAAACAAGTATAAATAAAATTATTACACCGCTACCTAAAATCGCACCACTGTTAAACATCATCAAATTATCCTCCTTACATAAATTTTAGATTTTTCAACCTTTGAAACTTCAACTTCAACATTTTTATCTATGTATCCATCTACAGAAATCGCTTCATATTTTACATCCATATATTCAATAAAACCTGTAGGTTTCATGACAGTTTTGGTTAAGCAAATATCCCCAACATTTAAATTTGCTGTATCTACACTTAAAAACCCTTCTTCAGAAGAAAGGGAATTATTTAGCTTTAGACTATTAAATAAATTAGTTTTCATTCCTTTTTTCACCATAAACATTCCTATAGCAAATGTAACAATTATAGCTAAAGATAGTGATTTAATAGCAACTTCTAAACTACCCATTGCAAACACTACACCTAATACTAACGATATTATTCCACCTATTCCAGCAATTCCAAATCCTGGCATCATTATTTCAATAAATATCAATATTAACCCCAGAACAAATATTGCTATAGCATACCAACTTGCATTTCCCGCAAATATATTGCCTATAAAGAAAAGCCCAAAAGCTATTATGCTTAAAACTCCACCTACTCCAAAACCAGGCATAAATAATTCAACAACAAGAGCTGCCATACCTATTATAAGTAGTAGAGATGAAACAGATTGAGATGAAATAAAATCTAAAAATTTCATGCCAGCATTCATATTTGCTAACTCATAATCTTTTATATTCCTTTCTGACAAAAATTCATCAAAATCTTTATACGTATAATCAGATATTCCTAAATCTTTACTTTTCTCCGCATTTAAATTTAAAAGTTTTCCCTTTTCAACTACATTTTCTATAACTACATCAGAATCTGTCATCGCCACTATAACGTCTATATTTCTCCCACGTCTACTCGCAGTATCTGAAAGTATAGATCTCCAATAAGATAAAGTCTTCTCTGTATTAGGAATCGGCTCTGCAGACCCAATTGTTGAACCCTCAACCATATAAACTTCATCACTTGCAATAGTCAACAACACTCCTGCTGATTCAGCCTTATTATCTACTACAGAAATAGTCTTAGCTTTAGACCTCATTATAGAATTTTTTATTTCTTCAGCAGAAGCTATTGAACCACCATATGTGTCAATTTTAAAAATAACAGTATCTTCATTTCTTAAATTTTTTATGGAACTATCTATAAAATTTGTCTTTGCCGAATTGATTTCCCCTTGAATAGGTACAACCAAAACTTTAGCATCAACCTTTGTAAATAGTACTAAAGCCAAAAAAATACCCAAAATAATTTTTTTCATATTACACCTCTTTACAAAAAAAGCCTAAGGATTTCCCTAGGCTTTTAGTAATTTTCCAGCAACTGCGCTTACAAGCTTACCATCTGCTCTTCCACTGACTTTAGGCATAACATTCTTCATAAGTTTACCCATATCAGCAGGTGAGTTGATTTCATGTTCGCTCATAACTTGTTTGATGATTTCAGTTAGTTCTTCTTCATCTAATTGCTTTGGCAAATATTTAAGTAGTATTTCAATTTCAGCATTGGTTTTTTCAACTAAATCGTCTCTATTACCACGCTTGAATTCATCAATTGCCGATCTTCTTTCTTTAACTTGCTTAGAAATTATGTTTAGTATATCGGAATCATTGAGTTCTATTCTCTCATCTACTTCTTTTTGTTTGATGCTGGCACGTACAAGTGTGATAGTATCTTTAGCCAACTTATCTTTGTCTCTCATTGCAGATTTTAAATCTTCCATGAGCTTGTCTTTTAATGACATACTACACCTCTTAGTGTCTTGAACGCTTCTTTCTACGCGCTTCTTCAGATTTTTTCTTTCTTTTTACGCTTGGTTTTTCATAATGTTCTCTTTTTCTAGCTTCTTTTAGAACTCCACTAGTGGCACATTGTCTCTTAAATCTCTTAAGAGCATTGTCAAGAGATTCATTTTCTCCAACTCTAATTTCTGACATTGTTTCCCCTCCCCTCATAGAAAGGTAGCTTTTCTTAGCTAATTCTTATTAATTATACACTCTAAAGCTTTAAATTTCAATATCTTTTTCAACCTGGTGGCCATTTCATACTTCTCCCACCTAATACGTGGAAGTGTAGGTGCCCAACAGTCTGCCCTCCATCTTCTCTAGTATTGATAACAACACGATATCCATCTTTTAAATTTTTTTCTTTTGCAATTTCACTTATCTTTAACATTATATGTCCTAGTAAAGCTTTATCTTTTTCTTCGATTTCATAAAGAGAAGTTATATGTTCTTTTGGAACAACCAAAAAATGTTGAGGCGCTTGTGGCTCAATGTCATTAAAAGCATATATTAACTCATCTTCATAAATTTTATCAGATGGAATTTCCCCTGTAATTATTTTACAAAATAAACAATCCACTATATCCCCCTAACTTAAAACTACTTCGAAAGGTTCGTTTTCTTCTGATACTATTCTAACACTTTTGGTTATATTTTTTAAGTCATCTGCACTTTTGATAGCACATCTTAAATAATTGGTTGAATATCCTACATATTTATCTTCTATTTTTTCTTCAAATAACACTTCTAATTCTTCTTGCTCCGAAGCAAATTTCTTCATTAATTTTTCATTTAATTCAATAAGTTTTTGAGACCTACTATGTTTTACTTCCCCATGAATTTGATCTGTTCTTTCAGCAGCTGGAGTTCCATCTCTAATAGAATATTTAAATACGTGTATTCTTGAAAACTCAATTTCTTCAACAAATCTACGTGTTATTTCAAATTCTTCATCAGTTTCTCCAGGAAAACCTACTATTATATCTGTAGTTATACCTGCCTTCGGCATATATTTTCTAATTAAATCAACTACTTCTTTGTATTCCTTAGTAGTATATCTTCTGTTCATTTCTTTTAAGACCTTATCACACCCGCTTTGTAAAGATAAGTGGAAATGGTCACAAAATTTTCCCGTTGCTATTGCTCTTTGTAAAAATTCCTCTGTAATTGTCATAGGTTCTACAGAAGACATTCTAATTCTTTCTATGCCTTCAACGTCAGCTATGCTTTCAATTAGTTCTATTAAACTTTTGCCTGACTCTTTTCCATAAGATCCTATGTGTATTCCTGTCAATACAACTTCTTTATATCCTGCTTCAGCTAATCTTTTCGCCTCTTTCACAGAATCAGAAATGCTTCTCGACCTTATTCTTCCCCTTGCATAAGGTATTATGCAATAGGTACAAAATCTATTACATCCATCTTGAACCTTCATATATGCCCTGGTCATATCTGATTCTTTTGATATATTTATTGGTTGAAATTCATAATCTCCGTCCAAACTTCTAACTGCGTTAATAAATTCTCCATTATTTTGGAAATTTTCAACCATATTTACAATATCTGATCTTTCAGTAGTTCCAAGAACTATATCCACACCTTCAATTGAAGCAACTTCTTCTGGAGATACTTGAGAATAACACCCAACAACCGCAACAATAGATTCAGGATTTTCTCTTTTTGCTTTTCTTATTACTTGTCTGGATTTTCTATCAGATAAGTTTGTAACGGTACAAGTATTTATTATATATATATCTGCAACTTCAGTTTCTTGATCAACTTTCATATAACCTTTTTCTTCAAATAACTCGCTCATCGCCTCAGATTCATATTGATTTACCTTACAACCAAGAGTAGTTATAGAAAATGTTCTTTTCATTTTTCTCCTTCCAAACAATTGATGATATGATAGCTGGCAGTGATTGCCGCTGTTTCAGCTCTTAATATTCTCTTGCCAAGAGATATTATATGAGCTCCATAACTCTTCAACTTATCTATTTCAGACTCTTCAAATCCACCTTCAGGTCCTATTACTAGCGCTATATTTTTAGATTTAATATCTAAATCTAAAAATCTTAAGTCTTCTTCATTTTCGTAGCATACTATCAATTCTCCATCAAATTTTTCCAAATCCTCAATTTTTATCGGATATGAAACCTGTGGTATATAATCTCGTTTAGATTGTTTTGCTGCCACTTCTGAAATTTTTTGCCATCTATCTATTTTTTTATCTGTCTTTCTATCTATATCACTTACATTTCTCTTTGCTATAAGTGGATTTATAAATGCTACTCCAACTTCAACAGCACCTTTTATTGCAGCTTCCATTTTGTCACTTTTTAAAATAGCTTGCACCAAAGTCAACTGTACTTCACTTTCATGCTCACTTTCTACTTTATTTAAAATTTGTAAAACTACATTTTCTGAATCAAAGTTCTCAAAAATCGCTTTAAAAATTCCACTTTCAGTTACAGCTTCAACTTCTTCATTTCCTGATATCCTAAGCACTCTCATAAAATGATGTGAATTTTGCTTATCTAAAATTATTTTCTTATCACTTTCTATCAATTTTCCGAAGAATCTGTACATATCCTACCTACTAATAAAGCCCATCCGTTCTTTTCTCTTTTTTCTATTATTTCAAATCCATTTTCAATCAATGCATTTTCAACCATATAGATTTTCTCTACAATTATGCCTGAGGAAATAAACAGCCCATCATCTTCTAAATGTGCTTTCAAATCAGGTACCATTTCAGCTATAATTTCTGCAATTATATTGGAAACTATAATGTCAGCCTTGCCACTTACTACATCAAGTAAATTTGCTGTATGAATTTCTATTTTATCTTCTACATTATTTAGTATTGCATTTTCTTTACTTACTTGTGTACATTTTGAATCGATATCAACTGCAACAATTTTTTTAGCTCCCAAATTTGTAGCTGCAACTCCTAAAATTCCAGAGCCGCATCCTATGTCAAACACAACATCATCTTCAATAACATAATCTTCAAGTGCCTCTAAACACATATATGTTGTTTCATGAGTTCCAGTTCCAAATGCCATTCCTGGTTCTATATATATCTTATTAGTGTGAGAACCGTTGTATTCAAGCCAAGATGGTATTATTACCAAACTATCACCAACTTCTACAGGTTCATAATATTTTTTCCAATTATTAGCCCAATCTTCATCATCTATTTCATTTATTTCAAGTTCTCCAAAAGTTCCCAAGTCAGTTTTTAATTTTTCAACAACCTCTGATTCAGATTCTTGAAAATAAACTTTAAAAGTTCTCATTCCAGGCTCTAAATTTAGAATTCTCTCATCAACAAAATCCCAGTCTTTTTCAATTTTATCAAGTTCTTCTATTATTTCTTTTCCTTCTTCTTCAAAAATATAAATTTCGTTATCATATAATGTGTTTAAAATGTTGTCGCGATTTTCATCTTTTGCTTTTAGGATTAATTCTATATATTTCATAATTACCTCCTGTAAAAAAATAGACAAAATCTAAGATCTTGCCTATTCAAAAAACTCTTTAAGTTTATCAAACAATGACTTGTTTTCTTGAACTGTATCCTTACTCTTCTCTCTCAATTGTTCAAGTAATTCTTTTTGTTCTCCTGTAACTTTTTTAGGAACAATTATATTTACTGTAAAATATAAATCCCCTCTACCCTCACGTCTTACATAAGGAACTCCTCTGCCCTTTAACTTAAAAGTCGTTCCTCCTGCAGTCCCTGATGGTATTTTATAATCTGCTAATTCAGTTAATGTAGGAACCTTTATTTCAGCACCTAACACTGCGTCCATGTATGTTATTGGAATGTTTAAATGTAAATCAAATCCATTTCTTTTGAAAACAGAGTCTTCCCTAACTGTGATATATACAAATAAATCCCCATTTGGTCCGCCGTTTTCTCCGACATGTCCTTGCCCTTTCATTGAAACTACAGTATTGTTGTCAACTCCTGCAGGAATTTTAACTTTTACTTTCTTAGTTATTACTTCTTTTCCAGTTCCATGACAGTGTTTACAAGGCTTTTCTATTACTTCTCCAGTTCCATGACACTTATCACATTCTACAACTCTAACAAATCTTCCAAAAGCTGAATTGCTCTCAACTCTTATTTGACCGGTTCCATGACATTTGTCACAAGTTTTCTTTTCAGAACCTTTTTCAGCTCCCGTTCCATCACAAACGTGACATTTTTCTCTAACTCTTAAGCTTATTTCTTTTTCAACTCCAAATACAGCTTCTTTAAAGTCTAGAGTTATGTCATATCTTATATCATCGCCTTTCATAGGTCCTTTATATTGTGTAGAGGTTCTAAACCCACCAGATCCTCCAAACATATCGAAGATATCTCCGAATATATCTGAAAAACCACCAAATCCTGAAGATTCAAATCCTCCACCATTTATTCCATCTTCTCCATACATATCATAGTTTTGTCTTTTATTTTCATCTGACAAAACTTCATATGCCAAATTTATTTCTTTAAATTTAATTTCTGCTTCTTCATTTCCAGGATTTAAATCCGGATGATATTTTTTTGCAAGTTTTTTATATGCTCTTTTAATTTCATCTTGAGAAGCTCTTCTCCCAACTTCTAAAATTTCATAAAAGTCTCTCAAATTTCCACCACATTTCTAAAATAATATTTTAACCTTTTTAACAAAAAAAATAAAGCTAAATCGTGTATGATTTAGCTTTAAGATATTAATTATTCTTCATCTTCATCCACAACTTCATAGTCAGCATCTACAACATCTTCTTTTTGTGCATCAGATTGTCCTGCTTCAGAATTTGCATTTTTATAGATTTCTTCAGATACTGCATAGAAAGCTTTTGTAAGAGCTTCAGTTTTAGCTTTTATCTCATCTAGATTTTCAGAATCTTTAACTGTTTTCAATTCTTCAATTGCTTTTTCTATATTTTCTTTATCTTCTGGTTTTATCTTATCTTTAACTTCTTCTAAAGTTGACTCAGATTGATAAATCATTGAATCTGCAGTGTTCTTAGCTTCTATTAATTCTTTCTTTTTAGCATCATCTTGAGCATACATTTCAGCTTCTTTTACTTTCTTTTCAATTTCTTCATCTGATAAGTTTGTAGATGATGTAATTGTAATATGTTGTTCTTTACCTGTTCCAAGATCTTTTGCTGAAACATTTACAATTCCGTTTGCATCTATATCAAATGTTACTTCAATTTGAGGTATACCACGTCTTGCCGGTGCAATACCATCTAATTGGAATCTTCCAAGAGTTACATTGTCTCCAGCCATTTGTCTTTCACCTTGTAGTACGTGAATATCTACTGATGTTTGGTTGTCAGAAGCTGTAGTGAATGTTTGACTCTTCTTTGTAGGGATCGTAGTATTTCTTTCAATCAATCTAGTTGTAACTCCACCCATTGTTTCAATCCCTAGAGATAGAGGTGTTACGTCTAATAATAGAAGGTCTTTAACATCTCCTGAAAGAACTCCTCCTTGGATTGCTGCACCTAAAGCAACACATTCATCTGGGTTGATATCTCTTTGAGGGTCTTTTCCAACTAGATTTTTTATAAAACTTTGCACTGCTGGAATTCTTGTAGAACCACCAACTAAAAGTATTTTGTCTATATCGGATGGGCTCATTCCCGCATCTTTCATAGCATCTAAAACTGGTTGTTCTGTAGCTTTTACTAAATCTTTAGTCAATTCATCGAATCTTGCTCTTGTCAAGTCCATATTCAAATGTAAAGGACCTTCTGCTGTTGCAGTTATAAATGGTAAGTTGATGTTTGTTGACATAGTTGACGAAAGTTCTTTCTTAGCTTTTTCAGCTGCTTCTTTTAATCTTTGAAGACTCATCTTATCAGATTTTAAATCTACTCCATGTTCTTTTTGGAATGAAGCTGCTATAAAATCTATAATCTTAGCGTCGAAGTCATCTCCACCAAGTTTGTTATTACCTCTTGTAGCATGTACTTCGAATACTCCATCAGATAATTCTAAGATAGATACGTCGAATGTACCACCACCAAGGTCATATACCATAACTGTTTGTGAATCTTCATCTTTATCTTCACCATAAGCTAAAGCTGCTGCTGTAGGCTCATTAACTATTCTCTTAACTTCAAGACCAGCTATTTTACCTGCATCTTTTGTAGCTTGTCTTTGAGCGTCTGTGAAGTATGCTGGAACTGTAATTACAGCTTCAGTGATTTTTTCTCCTAAATAACTTTCTGCATCTGATTTTAATTTTTGTAAAATCATAGCTGAAATTTCTTGAGGTGTATAATCTTTTCCATCTATTGAAACTTTATAATCAGTTCCCATATGTCTCTTAATAGATTGAATTGTTCTATCAGGGTTTGTAATTGCTTGACGTTTAGCTGTTTCTCCAACTAATCTTTCGCCATCTTTTGTAAAAGCTACAACAGATGGTGTAGTTCTGTTCCCTTCAATGTTTGGAATAATAACTGATTCGCTACCCTCCATAACTGCTACTGCTGAGTTTGTTGTTCCTAAATCAATTCCTATAATTTTCCCCATTTAATTTCCTCCTAGTTATTGTGAAACCTTAACCATTGCTGGTCTAAGCACTTTATCATTCATCTTATATCCTTTTTGCAAAACTTCTATTATAAGGCCTTCTTCAACGCCTTCTCTTTCTTCGACAAGCACCCCATGGTGCATATTAGGGTCGAATTTTACATTTGTTTCACTTATTTCTTCTACATCATATTTCTTTATTAACTCAATCAATTGTCCATGTATCAGCTCAATTCCTTCAGAAAAACTATCTTTTTCTGAAACTTGAGATAAAGCTCTTTCAAAATTATCTATAACACTAAGTAAATCCAAAATAACTTTTTGAGCACCTAGAGAAAGATAATCTTTCTTTTCATTTTCAGACCTTCTCCTGTAATTTGTAAAATCTGCCTGCAATCTTATAAGTTGATCTTTTAATTGAGTTTCTCTTTCTGATTGTTGTTCTTCAATATTTTCTTCAGAAATCTCTTCTTCAACTATAGATTCTTCTGTAACTACTTCTTCGTTTACTTCAATTTCTAAATTTTCTTCTGTATTTTCTAAATCTTTATCGTTCACCATCTCACCTCAACATCTTATCTATAGCTAATTTCAAGTTATCGCTTACCAATTTAACATTTTGAATTTGAGTTCTATAGTCCATTCTGATAGGTCCCAAGATACCAACTTTACCTGTTATTTCTCTTTTTCTATCATAAAATGATGACACAATTATTGAATTTTCTTTTATTATGTCTATTTCATTTTCATTCCCTATTACAACCGTTAAATCTTCTTCAAAATCATTCAATGTATTAACTAAATGACTGCTCTCCATCAAATTCATTATATCTATAACTTGACTCTTATTTATTTCATCTTGGAAATTGAACACATTCTTTATGCCATCATAAAAGAAATCTATCTTATTAGAATCCTCATTGAATTCAGCTATAGTTCTTATGACATGAGTTATAAAAGCTGTCCATTTTGTCAAAGACCCCGTAACTGTTATATCTAAGCTATCAACTTCCAATAAATTTATACCTACTAAATTCTCATTGAGCAAAGAATTTATATCAGCTAATTCTTTTTCACCTATTTTAATATCAGACTTAAAGAAATGTTTTTCAACAACCCCCTTATCTCCTACTACTAAAAGTAATATTGTGAACGAATCTATTAATACTAACTGTACAAGTCTTATCCTTGAATCAGCTTTTTTTAAAGCTATAACATAAGAAATATAATTTGATTTCTCAGATAAAATTTTAGCTGCATTTTTAAACACATCATTTAAACTCTCTGCCTGGTCAAGCATCAAATCTAATAAGTTATCTCTCACTTCAAAATCATCATCTAAGTTTTTTCTTAGCTCATTCACAAAAAATCTATAAGCTTTAACAGATGGAATTCTTCCAGCTGAGGTGTGTGGTTTATTTAAATATCCTAAATCTTCTAAATCCGCCATTTCATTTCTTATAGTCGCAGAACTTACACCTAAATTAAAATCTTTTGATATAGTCCTAGAACCAACCGGACTCGGAGAATTTATATAGGAATTTACAATCGCGTTTAAAATTTCTACCTTTCTCGATTCCATATCATCACCCTTTTGTTAGCACTCTTTTTCTTCGAGTGCTAAAGCTTATGGTTAAATATTAAACCTTTAGTCAAAGAATGTCAATAGATTTCAAAAAAGTTTTTTACTTTCTTTCTTTAAGAAACTTTCTATGTAATAAAATTGTAGTTCTAATCGTTGTTTAATACGGTTCTAATTTTAAAATTTAATAATATATGGTAAAATATTTTAATGCTATAAATGCTTTAAATAGCAAACAAAGGAGTTAATAAAATGAAAAATGAAAAAAAAGAAAATGTGTTTCTAAGTTACATAAGTACTTTTGCATTTGCGATAATACTTGCTTTACTTATTAAAACTTTTATTTTTAGTTCCAATATGGTTGTTGGTGAATCTATGCAACCAACTCTTCATGAAAATGATAGACTAATCGCCATGATACTTCCATTACATTTCAAAGACCCTGAAAGGTTCGATATAGTAATAATAAATGCTCCTGATGAAAAAGGAAAAGAATATATTAAAAGACTAATCGGCAAACCAGGAGATACTGTCGAAATTAAAGATGGTGTTGTTTATGTAAATGGAAATAAACTTGAAGAAACTTATATTGACTCAAGTGTTTATACAGAAATATATGACCAATCTTCATGGACTCTTGGAGATGGAGAATTTTTTGTAATGGGGGATAACAGAAACCCAGGTAAGAGTTTGGATTCAAGATTTTTTGGTCCAGTTAAAAAAGATGATATAAGAGGCATTGTTAAATTTAGATTTTGGCCATTTAGTGATTTTGGCACAATTGGAGGTTAAATTTGTCTAGACAAAAAAATATTAGAAATTTTTCTATAATCGCACACATTGACCATGGAAAATCAACTTTGGCAGATAGACTTATAGAGATGACGGGAATGCTCACTTCAAGAGAAATGGAGGCTCAAGTTTTAGACTCAATGGACCTTGAACGCGAAAGAGGTATAACTATTAAGTTAAAGGCTGTTAGACTTATATATAAAGATGAAAACAACGAAGAGTATATATTCAATTTAATAGATACTCCCGGCCATGTCGATTTCAACTATGAAGTTTCAAGGTCTTTGGCTGCTTGCGAAGGAGCTATTGTAGTTGTCGATGCAAGTCAAGGTGTTGAAGCTCAAACTTTGGCAAATGTATATCTTGCATTGGACCAAAACTTAGAACTTGTACCTGTTATAAATAAAATAGATTTGCCAAGCGCAAGAATTGATGAGGTAAAAAAAGAAATTGAAGATATCATAGGGATTGATACTGAAGATGCTCCCCTTGTTTCTGCTAAAAAAGGAATTGGAATAGACCAAGTTTTCAAAAAAATAATTGAAGAAATTCCTGCCCCACAAGGTTCTGAAGACAAGCCTTTAAAAGCTTTAATCTTCGACTCTTATTATGATTCATACAAAGGCGTTGTTTGTTATGTAAGAGTGCATGACGGATCAGTAAAACCTGGTGATGAAATCAAGATGATGGCTACCGGCAAAACATTCGAAGTTGTTGAAGTTGGTGTGGTAACTTCTTCACATATTGCCTTAAACTCTCTTCAAGCTGGAGATGTAGGTTATATAACAGCAAGCATAAAAAACGTTAAAGAAGCAACAGTTGGAGATACTATCACTCATAAAAACAAACCAACCGAAACTCCTTTCCCCGGTTATAAAAAAGTAGTACCTATGGTATATTGTGGTATCTATCCAGGAGAAGGCGAAGAATATACTGAAATAAGAGATGCTCTTGAAAAACTTCAAGTAAATGATGCAGCTCTTGATTTTGAAGCTGAGACTTCAGTTGCTCTTGGCTTTGGTTTTAGATGTGGTTTCTTAGGCCTACTACACATGGAAATAATTCAAGAGAGATTGGAAAGAGAATTTGATTTAAATATCGTAACCACTTCCCCATCAGTAATATATAAAGTAGAAACTACTAGTGGAGAGCATTTAGATATACAAAACCCAACTAATCTTCCTCCTGTTACTGAAATTTCTTCTATTAAAGAACCAATTGTGAGAGCAGAAATTATGACTCCTACAGACTATGTTGGTGCTGTTATGGATTTATGTCAAAATAGACGTGGTACATTTATAGATATGACATATCTTGAAGAAACTCGCGCTCTTATAAAATATGATTTACCATTAAACGAAGTAATATATGATTTCTTTGATGCTCTTAAATCTAAGACTAGAGGATATGCTTCATACGATTATGAATTGACAGGATATAAAGAAAGCAACTTAGTTAAACTTGATATTTTAATTAACTCTAACCTTGTAGATGCCTTCTCAATAATAGTTCACGAATCTACAGCTTACAATAAAGGAAGAAAAATTTGCGAAAAGCTTACTGAAGTAATCCCTAGACATCAATTTGCTGTGCCTATTCAAGCTGCTATAGGAAATAAGGTAATTGCTCGTGAAACAATAAGAGCTCTTCGTAAAGACGTACTTTCTAAATGCTATGGTGGAGACATCTCAAGAAAGAGAAAACTTCTTGAAAAGCAAAAAGAAGGTAAAAAACGTATGAGAATGGTTGGCGATGTTGAAGTTCCTCAAGAAGCATTCTTAGCCGTTCTAAAATATGACGAGGAAAAATAATGAATACTTTAGATTTTAAGTCCCAAAAATTTTGGGACTTTTTAAACATCCATAGTTCAGATGATATTTCAATTTATATACACATTCCTTTTTGTGAACAAAAATGTCTTTACTGCGATTTTTACTCACAAGTTTCTTCTACAGAGGCTCACGAAAAATACATTGACTCATTAATCTATGAACTATCAAATTACAAAGAATATCTATCTTCTAAAGAAATTAAATCAATTTTTATCGGTGGCGGAACTCCAAGCGCAATAAATCCAAAACTTATAAAGAAATTTATGGAGTATCTACAATCTATATGTAAACTATCAGACGATTGTGAAATTACTACTGAGAGTAACCCAAACTCGCTCACTGATGAAGCAATAAAGATTTATATTGAAAGTGGAATAAATAGAATTTCTATGGGAGCTCAAAGCTTCAACGAAAAAATTTTAAAAACTATTGGCAGAATCCATTCTCCTGAACAAATCTATAATACTATAGAATCTATTCAAAAAAACGGAATTAAAAACTTTAATATAGATTTAATGTTAGCCCTTCCCAACCAAACTATCGAAGATATAGATGAATCACTTGAAATTGTAAAAAGATATGACATTCCACATGTATCATACTATTCTTTAATTCTTGAAGAAGGAACGCCACTTTATGATAATATGGACTCTTACCAATTCCCTGATGAAATATTGGATAGAAAAATGTACAGAAAAATTGTAGATGCTTTCAGTTTAAATAATTTAAACCAATATGAAATTTCCAATTTTTCAAAAAGAGGTTTTGAATGCCAACACAACTTGAGATACTGGAAATTAAAAGACTATATCGGATTAGGTTGTTCGGCTCAATCAAATATATCTAATATAAGGTATTCAAATGTAACATCTTTGAAAAATTATTTAAATCAAAATTATAGCTATACATTTGAAAATTTAAATAAGATAGAGAGATTAAATGAATATACTATGTTGGGTTTAAGACTAAATGAAGGAATAGATATAGAAGATATAAACTTTAAATTTAATATAGACTTTGAAAAAGAATACAAAACTCAAATTAAAAAAAATTTAGACAATAAATTAATCACTTTAAATAATGGAAAAATACAGCTCACAACTATTGGAAAAGATATTTCAAATGTGGTAGAATTAGACTTTACAAGGATTCCTTGTAATTAAATCTTGCAATTACAAGATAATAATGTTAAAATAACAAGAGCGCAAATTGAGTGTGGAGGTGAATTTCATGGCAAATATAAAATCAGCAATAAAAAGAATAGACGTTGCAAAAAGAAATGCAGCACGTAATAAGTCTGTTAAAACTGAAATTAAAAATTATATTAAAAAGTTTGAATCAGCTATTAATAGTGGAAAAGTTGAAGAAGCAAGAGAACTTTTAAAACTTACTGATAAGAAACTTAAGAGAGCTGTTTCTAAGAATGTTTTTCATAAGAACAATGCATCAAGAAAAATATCTAAACTTGCTAAAAAATTAAACTCTGCAAAATAATTAATTAAATCAGATAGATTAACCCAGGAAATTCCTGGGTTTTTTATTTTATATAGATATTTTTACCAATAAACTTTCAAATAATGCTCTCTCGTCTACTGTTCTCGTTTTTATTGTGTGGTCATACTCCAACAATGAAATATAAATTTCTTTTAACTTATCCTTTTCAAATTTATTTGAGGCAACTTTTAATTTTGAAAATTCATACTGTTTGATTTTTAATTTCTCCATAATTTTCATATCTTGATAGCCTTGTTCCTTCAAATTTTTGTATGATAGCAACAATCTAAATTGCCTTGCCACCATATAAAAAATCTTTTGTATCGGCTCCCCCACTTGGTATAGATTATTCAGCTCCAGCAGAATTACCGAAATATTTTTATTCATCATAGCATCTAAAAAATTAAAGATATTCGTATCAATGTTAGAAATATAAACTTCATCTATCATCTGTCTATTGACTTCGTCTTTTGCGGTCGCAAGTATCTTATCAACCTCATTTTTGACATCATATAAAACTACATTTAAATTTTTAGAATTATATCCAGACTTCTGTGCCAAATAACTCACATCAGCAGGAGATATTTTAAATCCTCTTTCAGAAATATATTCATTTAAAAATTTTCTAAATTCATTTTCTCTTAGTTTAGGAAACTCAACATTTCTCTTCAATTTAGAAAAATATTTATAAAACTTAGTTGTCTTTAAAACTTCATCTTCATAGTCTAAAAATATAAGGATAGAATGTTCACTCATATACTGCATTATTTCAATAGTCTCATCTTGTATATTTTTTATAAAATCATTAAAATTTTTCACAATTACAATTTTTTTAGAGTCAAATACCGGCAAAGTCTCAACCGCTGAAATCAATGTACTAACTTCCAAGTTCTTTCCATCTATATATTGTAAATTAAAATTTCTAAAATTTTCCGAAGTTTGGCTTTCAATTATCTCATTTACCATCCTATCCATCATTAGCTGTTCGCTGCCGTAGAATAAATATGCTCCATTTATTTCAGTATTATAAAGTTCTTGATAAACCATAATTCTCCTTTAACACTTTTTCATTTTTCTTTAAGAATAATATAATTGTAATTAAATCTATTACAATTGCTAATGCTTCATGTATATAATTATTTTTTTCTAAAAACCCTTTGAACTTAATTTCTTTTCCTAGTTCAAAATTTATTTCGCCTACACTTGCTGTTACTTTATAATTTGTCCCAATTGAATTTAACATCTTAATAACTTCTATATGAGGATGTCCATAAGAATTACCTATACCTGCAGATATTGTGGCAAATTTAGGACTTGTCGAATTCAAAAATATTTCCGACGTGGAATTTTTCGAGCCATGATGAGCTACCTTTAAAAAATCTACATTACTATCAAATTCTTTTATACAATTTGAATCACCTGTAAATAAAGCATTAAATCCATTAAAATTCATAAGCATCACCATAGAATTTTCATTTTCTTCTCTATAAGGTGAATAATCATTTAAACTTTCAAATTTTAAGCCGTTGGTTTTCAAATAACTATTCTTGGTAAATATATGCAAATCACTATTTTTCTTCAATACTCTTACATATTTGTTGTCAGCTAAATATGGAACATAAGAATTTTTGATTTTTATATTACCAATTAGGTCAAGTACACCATCTACATGGTCCTCATCAAAATGTGATATAAATAATTTATCAATTTTATTAATCCCCTTACCCTTGAGATAATTTAATAAATAAATCTTCCCCGGCCTAAAATCACCATGAGACCCACCTGTATCTATTATATAATTTTTCCCCTTATAACTTATATGTGTGCTATCCCCTTGCCCCACATATATGGAATTTATTTGCAATGTATTACTTTCTATCACAGACTTCGCCCCTAAAAAGATTAAAAAACAAACTATTGATACAAATGCAAATTTATTTAATTCATGTTTTTTAAATCTTATATCATTTACTATAAAGAACAATCCTAAATATAAAATAAATATGTATGTCAAACTTGGTTTTGGAACAGGGATCTTTAAATTTAATTCTATTAAATTAGAAGTGAAATCCGTAAACATCAATAGAACTTCAATGGATGGTTTCACTAAAATCCCGAGAGGTGTAAATACATTGACAAAAGCTAAAATTATAGCAATTGAATAAATTGGCACCAAGACTACATTTGATACTATTGATAAAAAATTTATTTCATAGAAAAAATATGCCATTACAGGAGCTAGTGCAACAAAAACACCAACTGAAACTCCAAATGACTTCGTCAAAAAATTTCTTTTAAAAATATAATCGTATCTCTTATAGAATAATAAAATTCCCAAAACTGCCATATAACTCATCCAAAACGAACTTGAAACTATATTGTATGGATTCAAAGCTAATATTATTAAAGCACTTAACTTCAAACTACTTAAAGCACTATACTTTTTCTTCATTAAAAAAGCTAACAGTTGACAACTCGCCATTACAAAAGCCCTCAATGCAGCTACAGGCATACCCACTAACCAAATATATATAAAAGTCAAAACAATAGCTGTCACTCTTCTTATGATTTTTGGAATTTTAATAGACTTAAATACAATTTCTAACGCCTCGAGAACTATTCCTATATGAAAACCTGACATGGCAATTAAATGCATTATTCCCAAATTTCTATAAACCGCTAAATTTTGTTCGTCAATATAATTCGAATCAGATAAAATTACAGACTTTAAAAATTCTCCATGTTTTTCTGAAATTCCATAAAAACTATTATTTACATGAGACTTGAATTTTTCTCTAAATCCTAAAACTTTATTTTCTCCAATTAATTTCTCACCATTGGAAAATACATTTGCCTTTATATTTTTACTGAGCAAGTATGCCTTATAGTCAAAATCTGTAGAGTTCATTTTTCCTACTGGCTTATTAACCTTCCCTGAAAAATCTATTACATCACCTATTCTTAAATTTTGTTTTGAATATAAAATTATATTTGTTCTATTTGAAATCTTTACTACATATTTAAGCTCATCATTTGCATAATCATCAACTACTACTCCCTTTGTGGAAATATTTTTAGGAAAAGATATATCAGATGTCTTAACATTAAATCCCACAATCATATAAAACAGAATAAATATAAAAATGTACTTACTCAATTTGTTTAAATCCTTTAAAATGTCAAATAATAATATTAAAATTGAAATACCTATTACATATTTTGACATTGGTAAAAAATATCCAAATAAAATGCCTAAGAATCCAATTTCCATACTACACCTCATTTTTAAATCCTAATTATATTTTACAATAATCTATGATAAAATAGTATGGAAAGAGGTAATTATGGAAGAAAGATATATTAAATTAGCTTATGAAAAAGTTCATACTTCAGACATTGAAGGTATAGAAGAAATCAATGGTGTAAAATATGCCCTACCAAAGAGTACAAATGTGTTTTTTGGTACTGAAAACATAGTTGGAGATAAATTTAAGGTCAATGACGAAAAACCAGAACCAAAAGAAATTTCCAATAAAATTTATTTTAAAACAAATTCAAATAACTTAAAATTTGAAATTGACTATACTAACAGACTTGACTTGATTCAACAAATAACAGCAAATGCCATAGTCAGAATTATAATCAATAAAGCTACAAATTTAAAAGTTGAAAACTACTACATAAATTCTGTAGACAACCAAATAGTAATCGACTCAAACGATATAAGCTTTATGCAAATAGAACAAATTGAATCCACAGCAAACCATCTAATTTTGAGTAACCTATCAACTAATAACACAGGTAATATTTTGATGATTCGTGGATATGGTAGTATTGAGTCAGTTGGACCAGTGTGCGAAAGAATAGGCGAACTTGGTTTGTTGAAGATAAAGTCAGCTTCTAAAAAAGATGATAAAATATCCATACACATAGTCAGTGGTAAAAGAGCAATTGATGATTATTTTGAAAAATCAAAAATAATTGATAATCTGCAAAGCATACTAAATGTAAATCAATCTGAAATATTAAAAAAAATAAAAGAATTGAAATTTAGTAAATCTAATGTAGCTCCTAAAATAGAATCTAACTTAGAATTAGACACTTTAAATAAATCCGATAACTTTATAGATGAAAATAATCAAAAAGAAGTTACATTAGACGATACTTATGAAATAAAGACTTCAACTTTACCTTCATCTAAAAAGGACTCTGAAAATTCTAAAAAATATAAAGATACAACAGAAGTGTCTAAAGATAAATATATAATATCTGAAAAATTAGAAGAAAAAGTTGTGGAACAAACTGCCGAAGTCAGAAATTTAGTTGAAAAAGTAAATGAGATATCAAAAGACACCTCTATAAAAAATAAATTATCAGAAAAAGCTTTTAATCTCACAAAATTTACAACAGATGTTGACGGCATACACTTTATCTATAAAGTTTTTAGAAACAAAAACATTCAAGAGATAATTCAAGGTGCAAAAGAAATTTCTAATGTACCTAACTACATTTCCATATTAGGTTTTCCACTAGGTGATGTTTCAAATTTCTATGTAACTCGTTCTAAAAACTTAAATATAGATTTAAAAAATATTTTAGAAAAAATAAACCCAAAACTATTCCTAAAAAGTTCTGGAAATATGTATGAAGTAGAAGGTACTGTAAATACTCAAAATTTAGCCACAGTTATGGAATCTTTTCTACTAAATATAAAAAATTAACTAAAGGTGATGTGCAGAATAGATGATTCTACTCTGTGACATAATTTTTTTATGGCTCTAAAATATCTGTTGGGAAGTAAATCTCTAACAGATATTTTAGAGCCTTTTTAATTGTATTGTATCATTAATTAGTATAAAATTAGTTAATGAAAATGTGTCTTTTTGTTTTTTCATGATTACATTGTATCAAAAAAGACAAGAATTTTTTATTTCCTCGCCTTTTTTATTTTAGGACTTTTGTAACAGCTCTTTTTGATTTGTATAATATTTTTCATATTTTGTTATTTAACACTAAAGTGCCTATTATTACCATTGCAAATCCAATTAAAAGTCTTATACTAAATGTTTCTCCTAAAATAACTACAGATAATATTGAACCAAAAATTGGCACAAATAATTTATATATGCCAAACTCTCCTGTAGATTGATTTTTTAAAACCATATACCATAATGTAAATGCCGTTGCCGATATAAATCCACCATACAATATTAGTAAAACAGCTTTAAAATTAACAGTCCAAATTGTTTGTTTTAATATGATGCCTATAATTATAAGAGGTATACATCCTATGCAAAATTGAAATGCTGATATTATAAATGGACTAACACTGTTTCCTTCTTTTTTAACGAGAACTGTTGCAAGTCCATTTAGTGTTATAGCCATTATTATTGAACCTTCACCAAGAAACGAGAAAGATGTACTTATATTTCCACCTGAATTTATAAATATAATCCCAATTGTTCCAATAACTAAAGCTACTATTTTTCTCTTTGTAAGTCTATCTCCTTTAATTAATAGAGCTGAAAAAACAACAATTATAAAAGCATTAAAAGATTGTATAACTGAAGCCTTAACTCCCTCGGTATAAAACAATCCTGTATAATAGAAAAGGTAGTGAAGAGTTATCTGCAAAAGAGCTATCTTTATTAAAAATTTATAATTTAAACTCTTAAAATCAACTCTATCCTCTCTATTAAAAATTTTAAAATAGAATATTGTTATAATTCCGGCAACAAAAAATCTTAAGCCAGCCACTAAAAGTCTTGAGCCTATATCACCACTTTCAATAGATAAAATTTCATATTGCATTTTTATCATAGGAATGGCCGAACCCCATAAAAACATACAAAATAACGATATAAATATCGCACTTCTTTTGTTTTTAAATAGTTCCATAAACAGTAGCTCCTTCGTTATCAACTTTACAACTTAAAATTTTCCATTCATTTTTTAGTTTATCCATCTCATCAAATTCATTCGAAAAATCTACATCTGCATTTGAAACCAATAATATAGTTGAACCTGAACCGCTCAAAAACAATTTTGAATGACTATCTTTAAATATTTCCTTTATCTTGTCATATTCATCTATTATTTTAAATCTTTTCTTTTCATGAATGGTATCTTCCGGAGCATTAATGATTAAATTTAAATCCCCTGTCCTCAAGGCATTAGTTATCATAGCAGCCCCAGCTATATTTTGTACGGCACTTTGTCTATCCATAAATTCTGGAACTAAATTTCTCGACTCTTCAGTAGACATTTCAAAACTCGGAACTAAAGCATAGAACTTTAAATTCTTAGCTACTTCTACTTTTGTAACTGTACTTCCAAAAGCAATAGTATGTCCTCCAAAAATTGCCGCAGCAACATTATCAGGATGACCTTCTATATCAGTGGCAAGCTCTAAAATTTTGTATTTATCAAATTTATTCCCCTTGTACTCATTAGCCGCCATTAATCCCGCAACTATACACGTAGCTGATGAACCAAGACCACGACTACGTGGAACATTGGATACAACATTTATTTCAACTTCAGGGCAATCTATTCCGAGTTTTTCAAAATAATATTTAAATGATTTCAAAATTAAATTATTTTCTTTGGCCTTTCCCAATTTAAATTCAAATTCATTGTAAATATTAAAAGCTATTCCAAAGCTATCAAAACCAGGACCTATATTAGCAGAAGTTGCCGGAACTCTTACTAACACATTATCCTCTCCCTTACAAATTCTTTAATATCTTCCTTATCAATCACTAATTCTTGCATAGAATCAGTATTTACTTTTTCTAAAAATTCAACATCATTTGAAAGTTTAGCAACTTCTTCTATTGCTTTTGCTTCATCGTCTACATCCAAGCCTATAGCCTTTGAAATTTCCATTGCAAATTTTACAGGAGACGCTGTAGCAGCAATCAATATCTTTTTATCTTTGCCGTCCAAATATTTCTCTGCAGCTTTTACAGCAACCGCTGTGTGAGTATCTATGACGTAGCCAGATTTTCTATATATCTTATCTATAACTTTAAGCGTTTCTTCCTCTTCACATGAAAAGCCAAACATTTCTAAATCATTTTTATACTCAAATTTACCTGTTTCATTTAAATTCTTCATCAAACTATAAATTTCATTTGAGTCACCTGATTTTAATGAAAGATAGCGTTCTAAATTGCTCGAAACTAAAATATCCATAGACGGAGAATTTGTCTTATAAAACTCTCTGTTTGTATCATAAACTCCAGTCTTTATAAAATCTTCAAGTATATTATTTTTATTTGAAGCGCATATAAAGTCTTCTATTGAAAGTCCCATAAGTTTTGAAAAATACGCCGCCAGTATATTCCCAAAATTTCCAGTAGGAACTGCTACAGATATTTTCTCTCCATTCTCTATAATTCCTTCTTTAACTAATTTATAGTAAGAATAAAAATAATAAGCTATTTGAGGCACCAGTCTTCCAATGTTAATTGAATTTGCAGAAGTTAATATGTGTCCTGCTTCTCTAAGTTCTTTTTTAAACTCTAAATCATTAAATATTTTCTTTAACGCAGACTGTGCATCATCAAAATTTCCATCTATAGCTACAGCTGTTGCATTTTTAGAGCCTGAATTAATCATCTGTGCCCTTTGAATCAAACTTATTCCATCTGTTGGATAGAATACAATTATATTTGTATTATCTACTCCCGAAAAACCACTTATAGCAGCAGAGCCAGTATCACCAGAAGTTGCAGTAAGTATCAAAGTCTTTTCTTCAATATTATTTTCTTCTTTAGCTATTTTAATTAATCTTGGAAGTAGTGAAAGTGCAAAATCTTTAAATGCTCTTGTCTCTCCGTGAAACAACTCCATAAAATATAAATTGCCTACATTTTTTATTGGGAGTATATCTTTTGGAAATTTTGAATAAGCTTTCTCTATTTCTATTTTTAATTTTTCTCCATCTAAGTCATCAAATATAGCAGATATTACTTTGTATACAAATTCTGTATAATCTAATCTCTCTATCTCTTCATCTGTAAAATTTACTTTTCTTATTTCTTCAGGAATAAAAAGTCCCCCATCATCAGCTAACCCTTTTAAGAGAGCTTCTGAAGTTGAATCTACAAAACTATTTCCTCTTGTACTGTAATATTTCATATCTAACCTCTTATCTGTCCATCCCCAAGTAAAATATATTTATAAGTTGTGAGCTCCTTTAACCCAACCGGGCCACGAGCGTGCATTCTTTGAGTTGAAATGCCTATCTCAGCTCCAAACCCAAATTCAGAGCCATCTGTAAAACGAGTGCTTGCATTTACATAGACACAAGCTGCATCTACTTCATCTGTAAACTTAGTAGCATTTTTTAAATTTTCAGTAACTATAGCTTCCGAATGATGAGTTGAATATTTATATATATGGTCTATTGCCTCATCAATTCCTGACACAATCTTCATGGAAAATTCATAATCTAAATACTCTTTTCCATAATCTTCATCGGTAGCTTCAATAACATTTTTTATTTTTTTAGCACTTTTTTTGCAACCATGAACTTTTAAATTATACCTATTTATAATATCTTGTAGTCCTTTATAAAATTCATCCGATACATTTTCGCTCACTAGCAAAGATTCAAGAGCATTACACACTCCTATTCTCTGAGTCTTGCCATTTTCAAAAATGCTAAGTGCTTTTTCTATATCTGATGAATCATCTACATATAGATGACAATTTCCAACTCCAGTTTCTAAAGTAGGTACTTTCGCATTTTCAACTACCGAGCTTATCAACCTTTGACTTCCTCTTGGGATTAAAAGGTCTACATATCCCCTTAGTTTCATAAGTTCAATTGAAGATTCTCTCTCAGTATTTTCAATCAAGCTAACCATATTTTCATCAAATCCGGCATCTTTTATACCCTCTCTTATCGAGTCTGCAATAGCCTTATTTGAATTAATAGCTTCTTTTCCACCCCTTAAGATTATGGAATTTGAAGATTTAATCGCCAATATAGCAGCATCTAAAGTGACATTTGGTCTTGATTCATATATAACTGCCAACACGCCTATAGGCACTATTTTCTTTCCAACTTGAATTCCATTAGGTAATTTATTTACTTGGTCCATATTCCCAACCGGGTCGTCAAGCTTTATAATTACATCAACAGAATCTACCATAGCTTTTATTCTATCTTCCGTTAACAATAGTCTATCTAATAATCCATCGCTCATTTCGTTAGCTTTGCCATTTTTTATATCAATGGAATTTGCATTTAATATTTTTTCAGAATTTTTTAATAGGCTATTTTTAATTGAATTTAAAATATTATTTTTTTCTACCGTAGATAATTTTCCAAGCTCTCTTCCAGCTTTTTTTGTATCTCTTGCAATTTCTATTAATTTATCTCTTAAAGATTGTTCCAATTTCATCTCCCCTAACTATCTTTCTAACATTTTTTAAATCATCAGAATTAGCTATTACAACATCTATTCCCTTTTCCATACACATTGTGCAAGCTTTTATCTTTGTTGCCATACCACCCGTTCCGACACTTGAATCTGAATCTTTAGCCATAGATTTTAAATTTTCATCGATTATATTTACTTCTTTAATTAATTCTACATCACTATTTTTGTTTGGGTCATCTGTATATAATCCATCTATATCAGATAATAAAATTAATAAATCAGCATCTATAAGTCTAGCCACTACAGCTGATAAAGTGTCATTATCTCCAAACATAATTTCAAACGTTGAGATCGTATCATTTTCATTTACAATTGGAACTACATCCATCTTCATCAACTGATCAAATGTATTACGTGCGTTTTCACTCATTTTCTCATCTGTTTCTATTACCTTTGTAAGTAATACTTGACCTACTTTATAACCGTATTCGCCAAAAGCTCTGTTATATGTATTCATAAGCGCAACTTGTCCAACTGCTGAAGTAGCTTGCTTTCCTATTGTATCTCTTGGCCTTTTTCCCATTCCAAGTTGTTTCGCTCCACACGCAATTGCTCCTGATGAAACTAATACAACATTTATTCCCTTATCTTGTATATTTGAAATCTCCTTAGCTAACTCTTCTATTCTTTCAATATTAACTGCTCCATTTTTATGAGTTATTGAGGATGACCCTATTTTTATAACTATTTTTTCCAATTTATTACTAAAATTTCTCATTCTTCCCTCCGAATAGTATTACTGTTTAATATACTACACTGACTTTTCTAATTCAATAATATAATGATTAATATATTTAATATTTTTTTACCTAAATTGCAATATCAAATTGAACTATTTCTCCCAAAATATCAACTAACCCTAATTTATTTAGTTCTTTTATGAACACCTCTAGAGGCGTTCGGTAATTTAGGATTTTTCTTGGTAAATTGTTCATCCAGTTCATTATTTTTAAATAGTGGTCTTCATCGTAGTTTAATAAGGATTTTCCTTTTGGAAGGAATCTTCTTATTAGGCTATTATGTTTTTCGTTACTTCCTCTTTCTTGTGGGTTATTTGGATGGCAATAGTATATATCTCTAACTAAGCTATTTTCTAGTTTTGTTAAGTTAGCAAATTCTAATCCATTATCACTTGTTATGCTTTTGAATATTGCTGTGGAGTTTTCTAGTTTTGATAGTAATTTTTCTAATTTTTCATTAACTGATGATGAATTTTTTGTTGCAATTTTTAGTATTATTTCCATCCTTGTTTTTCTTTCTGTTTATAGTAATTAAAGCTGGTTCTTCTTTATTTTTCTTTGGTACTACTGTGTCTATTTCCCAATTGCCAAAGCTTGACCTTTCTTCTATTTCTAATGGTCTTTCTTCTATGCTTTTTCCAAGTTTTCTTTTACTTTTTATAGTTCTTTTAATAGATGTTTTTCTTCTTAATTTCAGGGGCAAGTCTATAGATTTTATTTTTAAAAGACCTAGGTCTACATAGTTATATAAGGTTCTTGTACAGAGCATTTCACCAGAAAAAAGTTTATGTCTCTTTGCATATCCACAAATTACATCTAAAGGCCATTTATCTTTGGTAAATTTAGTATGAACAAATTCTAAAAATTTACTACATTCCAAAGTTTTATATGGTTTTTTAGAATTTTTTCTATGTTTCTCATAGACTCTCTTTCTTGTATCGGGATAATATACTTCTACTTCTTTATCGTTTTTAATTTGGGGGACTGTTCCTCGTTTTAATTCATTTCTGATTGTATTTGAAGATCTATTGAGTTCTTTAGCTATCTTGTACGCAGAATAGCCTTTATTGTGTAAAAGCTGAATTTGTCTTCTTTCTAAATCATTTTAATGTTTATTTTTTCTTGAATTTGTTGTAGTATTATTATATTCCATAGTCATCACCTTTTGGTTTTTTGTTTTTGGTGAATCAATTATACCAAATGTGATTTACTATGGAATTTTTTTAGTTCATTTTCATTTTACAATTAACCTTTTAGATACGAAATATCATGCTGCTTCTATAGTTGTCAAACATATATGACAAGAAATCAATCTAATAAAATTTTTCAAAGGGCATACTTGTCTTCTAAAAACAATTCTATTTCTCAAGATGAAAAACGAAGCATACCTTGGCTGGCGTATGAATTGTTTATAATCTTATACAATCCCTTTGAAATAGTTCTCAACCATCTCATTTGGCGCCTTAAAACCTAGCACTCTTCTTGCTATATTATTTGTTCTTACTCTATATCTTTGAAAGGCTTTATACATGTCTTTTTCTCTTTTAAATCCTCTTTTTCTCTAAAATAATTCATTATATATCTCGTGGATTCTTTCCATTATTCCATTTTACCAAGGTCAATATGGTCCTATTCATACATATTCTACTCTATAAATATTCTAATACCTTTTAAAATTCTGATTTATTTTTGCCTCTTGTACACTTATAAATAATGTAATGCCAAAAGGAAAAAATAATATACCATCTGCTAATCTATTAGCATATATCTGTACATTTATCAGTAATTTCACCAATATAACATTTTCAGGAACATATTTAACATCTAATTGCCATTTTTTAACAAACTCTTTAGGTTTGTCTTAATACTTAAGGATATAATGCTTTTTTACTTTTTCATTATCTTTAAAAGATCTAAGCTTTCTTAATACGCCCAACAAGGAACGAGGATGTCTTTTATATCCTATCTTAAACTTAAGCTCTTCATACAGTTATATCATTGTAATACTACAAACAAATTCCAACTATTTATTATTTTATTTGCAATTTACATACATTGTATGTTAAAATAAATGAGTTATAAAACCCGACGGTATGGTCGAGGAATGAGAAACCTGAGGAGGTGCGATTATGTCAAAGAGATGTGAAATATGCGGAAAGACTAAATCATTTGGTAATACTATTTCTTTTTCTCACAAAAGAGGTAACAGAACTTGGTCTCCTAATATAAGAAGAGTTAGAGCACTTGTTAATGGTCAACCTAAGAAAATCAATGTTTGTACAAGATGTCTTAGATCTGGAAAAGTTGAAAGAGCCATTTAAAATTTCAGGACTGTTCTTGCAGTCCTTTCTATCTTCATTTATTTAAGTACTTAAGTACTAAGCCCAGATAGCTCAGTCGGTAGAGCAGAGGACTGAAAATCCTCGTGTCGCTGGTTCGATTCCGGCTCTGGGCACCAGAGATCTTGTTTAGGTCTTATATTCAATTAGCTAAAAACCCAATTCTTTTTGAGAATCGGGTTTATTTTTATATGCTATAAATTTTTTATTCCATACTTTCTAAAATACTTGTAAGTTCCTCTTTACTAAAGTTGTACTTGCTATTACAAAAATGGCACATTACTTCAGCTCTTCCATCCTCTTCTATGATTGCCTTTAATTCACCTTTTCCCAACGAAATTAAAGAATCTTCTACTTTTTCAAAAGAACAATCACAATTAAATCCTATTCCCTTCTTATCTAAAATTTTTATTTCAAAACCACTCATTACGGCCTCAACTATTTGTTCAGGAGTCATTCCCTCATCTAACATAGATGTTATTGATTTTATCTTAGAAATATTCTGTTCAATTTTTGATATACACTCATCATCAGCTCCAGGCATCAATTGTAGAATAAATCCTCCAGCAGCTTTTACTGAATAGTCCACATCTACAAGCACACCTAATGATACAACAGATGGTACTTGATCTGATCTATAGAAGTAATTTGCCAAATCCTCAGCTATCTCGCCACTTATAAGTTCAACTTTCCCAATATAAGGTTCTTTAAGTCCTTGGTCAGCAACAACTGTAAGAGTTCCTTTCCCCACAATTTTACCAACGTCTAATTTCCCATCAGATTCTCTTATGTCTGCATCAGCCATAGGATTGTTGACATATCCTTTTACAATTCCATTCGCCTTTGCAGTTACTACTATCTGCCCTATATCTCCATCACCCTTTATATTTAGAGTAAGTGTATCTGCTTCATTTTTTAAATTTTCAGACATCAATGCTGCTGCCGTTAAACTCCTACCCAATGCAGCAGTTGCCGTTTTTGAAGTATTGTGTATCTCTCTTGACTTTTCAACCATATTTTTAGAACTACAAGCAAAAATTCTAACTTGTGCGTCTTTATCAATTGCTCTTACTAAATAATCCATTTTACCTCCCAGCAACAAAAGTCAATCTGCTACATTTAGCTAAATCAACTCCATTGCTATAATTATCAAAAGTTTTTACATTATACCCTATTTCTTTTAATTTATCTATAATATAATCTGTTGAATATGCTTTTTGAATATGCTCTTCATAAAATCTATCATATAAATCGCCTACTTCTTTAAAAAAGTTGACAGAATAAGTATTTAAACATTCTTTTTCATCATAAAAATTTTCCCAAATATAAAATACTCCTTCATTTTCATCAACATATGTCTCTTTCATTGTTTCGAACTTATATATTGAATTCATATCAAAAATAAATAATCCACCCTCATTTAAATGCTCATAAACCCATTTAAATAATTTTTCTAGTTCTTCTTCTTTCAAAATATAATTTATGGAATCACAACTTGATACAACTAAGTCATATTTTCCATCGAACATTAAATTTTGCATATTTTGTTTGTAAAAATGAACACTCTTATTTACAAGCTTATTAGATGCAACGGCAAGCATCTCATCAGACAAGTCTATTGCGTCCACATCAAAGTCATTCACCAAAAATTCTGTTAAATTTCCTGTTCCACAGCCTAATTCTAAACACTTACCTTTAAGATTTCCATTTTGCCCAACCGTATCTTTTATAAACTTATAAACTTTTTCATAATCAAAATCCCACATTAATTCATCATACACAGCTGCAAAATCTTTATAATTATCCATTCATTACCTCATTATAAATATTCATTAATACTTCTCCAGAATTCTCTCTAAAAACAAACTTAGCTCTTCCATCTTCTGGAGTAGGAGTATTATTTATTATTATTAAATTCTCCACATATCTTGGCAAAAAATTTACAGGACTTACTGTCAAGCTCGAACCTATTACAATTAACAAGTCTGTATCCTGCAACTCATAAGTACCTTTTGTGTAATCATCTGGCATCATATCACCAAACATTACAACATTTGACCTAACTACTCCACCACATTTTTCACATTTTGGTGGAATTTCTCCGTCTTCAACTTTATCTTTCAAATAATTAAAGTAATACTTAGTGCCACATTTCATACAGTGCACTCCTCTAGTCTCGCCATGAACTTCATACACATTCTTGCTACCCGCTTCAAAATGTAGATTATCTATGTTTTGAGTTATTATTCCTGAAAGATATCCCGCTTCTTCAAGTTTTGCCAATGCAATATGACCATTGTTTGGTTTTCTGTCATTTAAATCTTTTAAAATTAAATATCCTTCAGAATAAAATCTTTCAGGGTCTCCAAGCATTGTATCAACAGAAAGAGCTCTTATAGGGTCGAATTTTTTATAATATCCACTACTTGACCTAAAATCAGGTATACCAGACTCCGTACTTATTCCAGCTCCTGTTAAAGCAAATACTTTCTTACTATTTTTTATAAGCTCAGCCGCCTTTTTAATATTTTCCATAACCTTAACTCCTTTTAATAAAAAACAACTTTATAATAAATAAAATACAAAATAAATAACGCTATTATCGGCACAAAATTAAAAAAGTCAAAAGTTTGAGCTGCTCTAATTCTCTGTCTTAGTCCATAAAATTCATCTTCCCTTTTCTTCTCAAAATACATTTTTCTATACATATTCTTTAAAATAAAAATTGATATTCCAGATAAGATAATCAATAAAGTTATTATATATAGTTGTAAAGAGCCTATATCGCGAGCCAGCGAAGTGCTTTGTAAATAGCTAAAGAGAGAGTCATTTATATATCTTGATGAGATTAGAGCTATGACATTATTTACAAAATGAGCAATCATACATGCAAAAATAGAACCTGTTAACTCTAAAAAATTACCAAACATTATTCCTAAAAGAAGCGGCGCTAAAAAATTTTGAATATCGAAATGAAATAGTGCAAAAACTAAAGCACTCATAAAAATCGCAAACCTTGGTCCGTAAATATCATATGAATTTATAAGAGCCCCTCTAAAAAATATTTCTTCACATATAGCCGGCACTAAACACATATAGAATAAATATCCACCTAAGTTCATATCCCTAGTTACTATATCCATAGAAAAATTATTTAACTCTGTTATATTAGAAAATATACTTAAAAATAATCCGTTTACTAATAAAATTATTGGATATGATAAAATTGTCATTAAAATGACTCTAAATATATTTTTTAAACTTATGTATTTAATTCTCAAAACATGAGTAAACTTTCCCGTACCTGCAATAAATAATGCTGGTATTAAAATTATAAAAATTTCATTTATAAATGTTCCTCTAAAAAAATCTTTGCTCTGTATGTAATTTCCTATCAATAAAAATAATATAGAAAGTAAAAGAGTAAATGTATTTACACTCAAAACATTTAAATTTTTCTTTTTATATTTTCTACGCTTTAAATTTATCTTCATTTTTTGCCTCAACATAATATCTAATTTTAAACTTATATCTTTCATTATTGCCAATATTTTACTCAATGTAATTTGGCCACTAATAAAATATAACAACCCCTAAAAATTTGTATTTCATATCAATCATTATTCCTAATTATATCAAATTGAATAAATATTTAAAACTTTCATACTAAATGATATAATAAGTTAGGAGGGATTATATGGAGACTTTTAATATACAAGAATTAGCTCAAAATAAATTAATTATTTTGTATACAATTCAAAAATCTTCTAACACTTTTCATGAAGATGATTTAACTTCCTTCATATTAAAAAATGAATTTTTAAATTATTTTTTTTATAAACAATATTTAGGAGAGTTATACGACAATGGCTTTGTTGAAATTATTGACCATTACATCCAATTGACTGAAGAAGGTCAAATCGCTCTTGAAATGTTCAATGATCGTTTACCTGAAAATATTGTAATTTCAATAGATAAAGAGATTGAAAATCTAAAAGAACCTACTGACTACGAAAATTCTATAATAGCTAACTATACAAAAGAAAATGAAAGATTCTTTGTAAACCTGGCCATAATTGAATATGAAGTAGACATCTTTAATTTAAACCTTGAAGTCCCTTCTGAGCAATATGCCATAGGCATCTGTAACAGATTCAAAAAAAATCCGGAAGAATTTTACATGAATGTAATTCAATATTTAGAATCTTAAAAGTGATGTTGCAAAGATAGACAATTCTATTTTGCACATCACTTTTTAATTAAATAACTGAATTTATACATTATATTTTTTGATTGAAAATTTTCTTTTAGATGAATTTAGTCAATTTCCTTTAAAAATGAGTAAACTAAATAGAGCTATACTTTTGAAAAAATTTTTTCTTAAGTAGCTTAGTATTTTATGATTTCTAAGTTCTTTTTTTGTTTTTGATGCTAATTTATTTAGGTTTTAGGCTATTGATAAGAGATTTATTTCACTTATTGCATTTGACTTTCATTTGTGATGAAATCTATTGGTTGTACATGTCCCTTGGATGATGGGATATGTTTTCTCCTATGGTAAATCCTGATGCACTTGTTAGTTATACGTTATATACTGGTTTTAGTTGTCCGTTTTTAATATGGTCTTCTTTCACTCACTTGAAGGTTACGTCATGATCTGTTTTTGAGTACGAGTTTCTATGCTCTCATATTGTTTTTAGATGTTCTTTGTATTTTTCGAGTTTTTCTTTCCGGTATTTTAGCTTTTGGTCCTTTCGTTGGAAATTATCTTTTCTTTTTCATTGTCTGTATGCAAATTCTATGTTTTTTTCTTTACATTCTTTTGAATACCGGTCAAATACTATTATTACTGCTTCTAAGTCTTCTTCTGAGCTCAAATTTTCATTAAGTCCTAAGTATTTTATGATTTTTATTTTTAGTTTTTCTTGATATTTTTCTATGATCCTTCTTTATTCAAAGCTATATCTGTTGGCATAGGCTTCTATCTTTGTTCCGTCTATATATACTTGATAGGTCTATTTGATTTTCTTCTATTGGTATCTCTACCATTTGATTGAGTATACTTGGTGTTAACTCCATGATTTTTTGCCTAAATCTATTTATTGTGCTATGGTTAGGTACTTTTTCTGTATCTAGCAGATACTTAATTCTTAAATCATATTTACAAGATTTTTCTATTTCTCTTGATAAAAATATTCCTTCTGAATAGCAAAATATTAGTATTTCAAATATTGTTGCCGGGTTACTTAAATACTTTGCATTGAGAAAAGACGAGGATTTTTTAGTTTCCTCGTCTTTTTTCATTTTGAGACTTTTGCAACAACCTCTTCTTTAATACTATTTTAACTATATGATTTGTATATGATTCATCTTCATAGTCTTAATTGCACTTTCATGACTTTCTAAAGTCACACCCGCACAACAACTCTCATCAACTTTTATAGGTATATTAGGCAGATATGATTTTATTAGAAGCGCATTTGATACTACACAAATATCTGTACAAAGTCCAACTAAAGTTATACTGTCAATTTTATCTTCTCTATCCAATTCCCTTAACTCCTCAGCTAATTCAACAGCTCCAAATGAGCCCTTATCAAAAATCTTACCTTTTATTGCCAAATCAGGATGAATTTCCCAACCATCAGTTCCCTTAATACAATGTTTAACCGGTAAATTCTTCCCCTCCTCAGTTTCAAGATAATCTTCTCCATGAGTGTCCCTTGTATAATATATTTTCCCATCAAAACTATCAATTTTATCTTTTACATTTGATACTATATCAACTGCTTCTTTAGTTCCCAAGCTTCCATTTATAAAATCGTTTTGCATATCCACAACTACTAAAATTTTCATATTATACCTCTTATAGTAAATATATTTCCTCTGTACTTTCTATAGGTCTAATTTCAATTAAATTTTTAGATTTCAAACTGCTCAATGAATTTTTTACAAACTCTTCATCTATAAACAATTCATAAAACTCATGTAAAAATACTTTTTTATATTTTTTTATAAAATTTAAGATATTTACTTCATCTTCCTCTATTTCCATTTCTCTTAAATCAGAATGTTCATATATAAAATTTAATAATTCCTCTTTTGTCTTGTATCCCTTAGTTATAAATTCCTTTCCCTTATTATCCACATACATAAAATTTGGAAAATTATCAAATCTTCTATCAAATGTGCTCATTCTATCCTCTAAAAAAATTTGAGAAGAGTCTCGTTCAAATATCTCTATAAATTGATTCTCATTTATTCCTATTTCCTTTAAAATAGGAATAATATTTTCAATCTCCATTGTGTTTACTCCATAGAGTATGGTATCTTCTCTCAATCTTCTTAAAAAAATATTCGCCTTTTCTGGAGCTATTTCCCTAACAGATATAAAAAATTTATCTAACTTATTTGTACTAGGATTTTTTCTAGAAAGCAAATTCGGTAATTTGCTCGACACAGGCATTTTATGTATTATAGAACCAGCTGTCCAAATTTGTCTTAAAATTGCATTTGCAGTTTCATCAGAATCTTTGTCTTTCATATTCATTGGAAGTATATCATGGTAATCAGAAATCATCCCCCCCATTATATTTTCAAACTCAACTTTCCCATCAAATAAATAATCTATTGCCCTTAAAACTTTTTCTTCTCCCCATGACCAAGTACACACTACATCAGAAAAAATATATATCTTCAAATTTACACCCCACACTTACTTAAAAATTTTATTTATAAGAATTACATAATTTATCTCTTGCTCTGAAAAGGTTTTTCTTCCAACTACATAACATTGTTTATTTTTTTATTGTACTATAAATAATATTCTTGAATACTAAGCCTTTTTTATACTCTTCTCACTTTCTTTATAGTTTATATAAATTAAGTATATCATAAATAATATTTTTATGTGATAAATTGTAAAATTAAAAGATATCCCAAATAAAAGATAAAACTCATACTAACTAACTTTGTGTAAAATGTTAATAACTACAAACACACATGTCAATATAAATCATAAATATCTTACACTAGAATTATAGAAATAAGATAGAGTTATTAAATAAAGAGGGTTATTTTTCTGTAGGAATAGCAAAAATTTTAGACTGTTACCATTCTACAATTTCAAGAGAACTTAATGGATTAGAGTAACTTATAAAGCTATAGATGTAGATAAAGGTAAGAGATATAAATCATCATTTAAAGGAATAAAACTAAATCTACTGATATCTTAAAAATATAATACTAGATAAAGGTAAGAGATATAAATCATCATTTAAAGGAATAAAACTAAATCTACTGATATCTTAAAAATATAATACTAGATAAACTAAACTCTAAATGGTCAGCGGAACAAATAGTTTATACTATATTTAAAAGTATTATTTGCCTTAAAATTTATAATTTACTTTATTAAATTATTATAAATTTTTATATTACAAAACTTAGAAGAAAAGGCTAGTCAAAACTCTCAAGAGACTAGAAAAAAGTTTAATATTGAAACTTTTATAAGAAAAAGACCGAAATAAGTAAAGGAAATAAAATGTTTTGGTCATTGGAAATTAGATACAGTTGTATCATCTAGGGGAAAAATCAAAGGATGCTTAGCAACATTTGTTGAAATGAAATCAAGCTTTAACGTTATTTGCAATTCATTATTTATAAATATCTTGATTAAATTTATAGTTTAAATATTATAAAACTATTAAAAATTCGACTTTTATTTTTTATTATTCACTCAATTTATACTTTATATTTTTATTTTTATTCTTACAGCCCCTTAATATACACGTTTATCATTATCTCTATCCCTCTTCTGTATATAGTACTTATTAATCTTATTAATTGATATTGTACACTACATATAGTATAATTATAAAAATAAAGAAGGAGAGGATTTTATGGCAATGTTAGAAGTTATAAAGAGAAACGGTAAAAGAGCAGATTTTGACTGTAAAAAAATAGAAATTGCAATTGAAAAAGCAATGAATTCGATGAGTGGTGTATACATAGAAGGTCAAGCTAGAAAAATAGCTGCTGAAATTGAAGAGCAAGCTATGTTAAATATGGAACCAATTTCCATATCAGCCATAGAAGAGCTTGTATATTATAAATTAATTGAAAACAATAACCCTGCAACTGCAAGAGCTTATGAAAATTATAAAGCAGTTCAATCTTATAAGAGAGAACAAAACACAACAGATAAAGAAATTTTAGGCCTATTAAATCAAACAAATGTTGATATAATGGATGAAAATTCAAATAAAAATGCCATAATTGCATCCACTCAACGTGATTTAATTGCAGGAGAAGTTTCAAAAGATATTGCGAAACGTAAAATGATTCCTGCCGACTTAGTAGATGCTCATGAATGTGGAGCAATTCATATTCATGATATGGATTATATAATTCAACCTATTTTCAACTGTTGTTTGGTTAATATTAAGGATATGCTAGATAACGGGACTGTGGTAAACGGAAAAATGATTGAAACTCCTAAGTCCTTCCAAGTAGCTTGTAATGTTATGACTCAAATAATAGCCCAAATTGCATCTAATCAATATGGCGGTCAAAGTATTAACATTGCATGTTTAGGTAAATACCTAAGACGTTCTTACGATAAAAATCTAACTCTTGCTATAGATACTCTTGGCGATGTCAAACTTGCAGAAAAAATGGCAGCCAAGATGACTCAAAAAGATTTGGAAAGTGGTATACAGACCATTCAATATCAAATAAATACTTTGATGACTTCTAACGGTCAAGCTCCTTTTGTAACTTTATTTATGCAACTTGAAGATAATGATCCTTATATAGATGAAATTGCTCAAATAATCGAAGAAATTTTAAAACAAAGAATTCAAGGTATTAAAAATGATGCCGGAGTATATGTAACTCCTGCATTCCCTAAGCTAATATATGTACTTGATGAAAATAATGTAAAACCTGAATCTAAATACTATTATTTGACTTCTCTTGCAATCAGATGTACTGCTAAGAGAATGTATCCTGACTATATTTCAGCTAAAAAAATGAAAGCAAATTATGAAGGCAATGTATTTAGTCCTATGGGTTGTCGTGCATTTTTGCCACCTTGGAAAAATAGCAAAGGACAATATCAATTCGAAGGTAGATTCAATATGGGAGCTTGTTCTCTTAACCTGCCTCAAATTGCAATCCTTGCCGGAGGCGACGAGTCAAAATTCTTTGAAATTCTTGATAAAAGACTAGAATTAGTTAAAAGAGTTGGTCTTTTAAGATATGAACATCTAAAAAAAGTTAACTCCGATTCATCGCCTATCCATTGGCAACATGGAGCTATTGCAAGACTTGGAAAGCATGAATCCATAGCATCTCTTCTTGAAAATGGTTATTCAACTGTTTCAATGGGCTATATAGGTATATATGAAGCAACTTACCTAACAAAAGGTGTGTCTCACACTGACCCTAAAGGCTATGATTTCGCTATGAAAATCATGGATAGTTTAAACGATGCCGTTAAGAAATGGACTGAAGAAACAGGAATAAAATTCACTCTATACGCAACTCCTGCCGAATCACTTACTAACAGATTTGCAAGTATAGATAGAAATAGATTTGGTGTCATTGAAAATGTAACAGACAAAGGCTACTATACTAACTCTTTCCATGTTGATGTAAGAGAAAAAATTTCTGCATTTGAAAAATTTGCATTTGAATCTAAATTCCAAGATAGGTCTACTGGCGGATGTATTTCTTACGTTGAAATACCTAATATGTCTCATAACTTAGAAGCACTTGAAACAATAGTTAGATACATCTACGACAATATTCAATATGCTGAGTTCAACACTAAAAGTGATTATTGCGCTGAATGTGGTTATGACGGAGAAATTAAATTAAATTCTGATAATGAATGGGAATGTCCTCAATGCCACAATAAAGATAAATCTACACTTACAGTTGTAAGACGTACTTGTGGGTACCTTGGAGAAAACTTCTGGAATGAAGGTAGGACTAAGGAAATCAATGATAGGGTGTTGCATATCTAATGAGATATGGACAAATAAGAAGATACGATGTTGCAAATGGCCCTGGAATAAGAACTAGTCTCTTTGTAACAGGATGCACTCACCACTGTGAAGAATGTTTCAATCAAGAATATCAAGACTTTATGTTCGGGGAATTGTGGACTGATACTCAAACTGCTGAAGTTATAGAACACTTGAGTGAATCTGTAAATAACGGACTAACTATCCTTGGTGGTGAACCATTTCAGAACGTTCCTGATTTAACATTAGTAGTCAGAGAAATCAGAAGTCATACGTCTAAATCTATTTGGGTTTATTCGGGATATACTTTCGAGCAAATATTAGAAGACAATAAAAAACTTGAACTTTTAAAGCTCTGCGATGTCCTTGTTGATGGATTATTTATAAACAGCCTTAAGGACTTGAGTTTAAAATTTAGAGGTTCATCTAATCAGAGAATAATAGATATAAAAAAATCACTCGAACATAATCAAGTGATATTATTAGAAATATAAGAGCTTTAGGATTTTTAGCAAATCTAATTTGCCATTAATCCAAAGCTCTTTTTGTATACTTTAAATATTTTTTATCTCTTTCATAAGATTAATAGATTCTATTACCGTCATTGCAGCATCATAACCTTTATTACCTGCTTTTGTACCAGCTCTTTCTATAGCTTGTTCTATAGATTCCGTAGTCAAAACTCCAAAAGCCACAGGTAAATTAGTGTCCAATGAAATTTTTGCCACACCTTTTGAAACTTCACTACATACGTAATCAAAATGAGGTGTACTCCCCCTTATAACAGCTCCCAAACAAATCACTCCATCATAATTTTGTGTATTTGCCAATTTCTGTGCAAAAAAAGGTATTTCAAAAGCTCCCGGAACCCAACATACTGTTATGTTGTCATCTTCTATCTCATGTCTTTTCAAACAGTCTATAGCGCCACCAAGTAACTTAGATGTTATAAATTCATTAAACCTACTCACAACAATCGCTACCTTACTTCCCCTTGCTGAATAATTTCCCTCAATAATTCTCACTACATAACCTCCTCAGTTTTAAACTCTTGTAAAATGTGACTCATCTTTTTAGCTTTCGTTTCTAAATAAAATCTATCCGTTTCATTTGAATGTATTTCTATTGGCACTCTCTTAGTAATTTCCATTCCATACTCTTCAAGATCATATACTTTATCAGGATTATTTGTCATAAGTTGTAACTTCTTAACTCCTAAATCCTTTAAAATTTGAGCCCCTATATAGTACTCCCTTGCATCTTCAGGAAATCCCAAAGCTAGATTAGCCTCTACAGTATCCATTCCTTTATCTTGTAGTTCATAAGCTCTCAATTTATTTATAAGGCCTATTCCCCTGCCCTCTTGTCTCATATACAAGACTATTCCTCTGCCTTCTTTTTCAACTCTTCTCATAGCTTCAGCTAATTGGTCCCCACAATCACATCTCGCAGAACCAAAAGCATCTCCCGTCAAACACTCAGAATGCACTCGGCACAATACATCATTGCCATCTGATACATCACCTTTTACCATTGCAACATGGTGCTCTCCATTCAATTTGTTTATATAACCATAAGCTGTAAATATTCCATGCTTTGTTGGAAGTTTGCACTTTGTAACTCTTTCTACTAACTTTTCATTTGTCTTTCTATATTTTTTAATTTGGTCTATGTGAATAAACACAGCTCCCAAACTATCAGCCATTTCCTTTAGTCTATCTCTCTTCATCATTGTGCCGTCTTCTTCCATTATTTCACAACACAATCCTATTTCTTTTAAACCCGCAAGTCTTAACAAGTCTACAGTTCCCTCTGTATGTCCTTCACGTTCTAAAACACCGCCGTCTTTAGCTATTAGAGGAAACATATGCCCCGGTCTTCTAAAATCAATTGGCCTTACGTTCTCATCACAACACATTCTCGCCGTAAAAGCTCTCTCCTCTGCTGAAATCCCCGTAGTTGTTTCAACGTGGTCTATTGAAACAGTAAATGCAGTTTCATGATTATCAGTATTTTTACTCACCATTGGCTCTAAACGAAGCCTTGCCGATTCCTTTGAGCTCATCGGCATACAGATAAGCCCCTTTGCCATAGACGCCATTCTATTTAAAGTTTCAGTCGTTGCAAACTCTGCCGCTAAAATCATATCCCCTTCATTCTCTCTATCCTCGGCATCCAAAACAAATATTATTTCACCTCGTCTTAACGCTTCCAATGCTTCATCAACTGTATTCCACATAATTACCTCCTAAAAACCATATTTTCTCAAAAATTCCATATCTATCTTAGACTTACTACTTTCATTTTCAAATTCAAAATATCTATTTATATATTTTCCCAGTACGTCAAACTCTACGTTTATGCCATCTCCTAAATCTAAATTTCCTAAATTTGTCCTTGCCAACGTCTCAGGAATAAGAGATACCGTAAAAGAATTTCTACTCACATTAGCTAAAGTCAAACTCACACCATTTAATCCTATGGAGCCCTGTGCAACAAACTGCGTTTTAAATTCATCATCAACACTTATTTCAAGTAAATATCCATCTTTATTTGGCGTTTTGGAAATGACTTTTCCAACCGTATCAACATGCCCTTGAAGAATATGTCCCCCTAATCTGTCCATTGGTCTTACAGCTCGTTCCAAATTCAATTTACTCCCAGAAACCAAACTATTTAATGCTGATTTTTCAGCCGTAACACGCATCATATCAGCTGTAAAAAAATCAGCTCCAAAACTTGTAACCGTTAAACACACCCCATTAGTTGCAATACTATCGCCAAGTTTCACATCTTCTAATACCAATTTTGAATCAACATAAATAGTTAGCCTGTCGCCTCTCTTTTCAATTTTTCTAAGTGTTCCTATTTCCTCAACTATCCCCGTAAACATCTCTCACTCCATGTATTAAAATGTCTCCATCTAAATTTTTTGTGCTTATAATATTAAAATTCAAACTATCAGATAAATTTAATATTCCCTCTCCATCGTCCACAGATTTTCCGCCGCCCAACAACTTTGGAGCTATATAATGATAAATTTCATCTACCAATCCAGCCCTTATAAACGAAGAGTGAACTTCAGAACCCCCCTCAACTAAAATGTGAGCGATATCTCTTTTTAATAGTTCATCACAAATTTCATTTAAATTTAAACCTTTCTCATCTCTCGAAACTCTTACTACTTCACAACTCTCAATTAATTTCTCACGCTTTTCAAAATCAGATGAGCTTGTAAAAACAATTGTCTTAGCTTCCGAATTATAAATATTGTAGTTAGAATTTATTTCAAGTTCACTGTCTAATAAAATTCTAATTGGATTGTCTCCCTCACCACTTCTGTTAGTTAAGAATGGATTATCTTTACTCGCTGTATTTTTTCCCACCAATATTCCGTCTACCTTGCCTCTTAAGATGTGTGAATCTTTCCTTGAAGTAGAATTTGTAATCCACTTGCTTTCTCCAGAGCTCGTCGCTATTTTTCCATCAAGAGTTGTTGCAAACTTAAGTGTTATAAATGGTCTCTTCTTAGATTTATTCAATAAAAAAACTCTGTTTTGAAACTTTGCTTCCTCTTCAAGCATTCCAACTTCTACATCAATTCCCTCTTTTTTTAAAATCTCTATCCCTCTGCCAGAAACTCTCTCGTCAGGGTCTTTTATCGCAACCACAACTCTTTTTAACTTTTCTTTTATAATCCTATCAACACAAGGCGGCGTCTTCCCATAATGTGAACATGGCTCTAAAGTTACATACATAGTTGCCCCTTCTGCCATTTTACTCACTTTGTTAAGTGCATCCACTTCCGCATGATTATCGCCAAATCTGTGATGATAACCTTCAGCTATTATCTTGTTATTTTTAACCACAACTGCCCCAACCAATGGATTGGTCTTTGTAAATCCTCTTCCAAGTTCTGCCAGTTCAAGAGCTCTCTTCATAAATTTATCTTCTTCAGAAAGTATAAGTACCGCCTCCTTACAAATGAAACAAAATCATATTTTCTTACATAAAAAAACCGAAGCTCACAGAGCTCCGGATGGACGTCAAATCATAGCAAAATAAAATTATCCTGCATAAATACTCTTCTCCCATCCGGACTATAACCGTCGGTATCGGAATTTCACCGATTCAATCTTTCGACTCGTGGACTATCACCACCGGTGAGGAATTACACCTCGCCCTGAAGAAATATGAAAATGTTTTTCTTGTTAATAAAATAACATAAAAAACTTTAAAAGTAAACCTCAAATTTTAATTTTAAAATGGTTCATAATTATAAAATTTGTTATAATTAGAGATGTTATTTATATAATAAATTATACGGAGGAAATTAATGGACCAAACAATTACTCTTGCTGAAATTAATTGGCAATTTATAGCAGGAGGTTTAGCACTTTTCCTATACGGTATTAAACTTATGGGAGATAGTTTGACAAATTTTGCCGGCACTAAGATTAGAAGTTATATAGAAAAATATACATCTTCTCCAATCAGTGCAATATTTGTAGGTATACTCATGACGGGTATAATGCAATCATCATCAGCCACTACAGTAATCGCCATAAGCTTAGTTAGAGCAGGTCTTATGAACCTTAAACAAGCTATAGGTATAACACTTGGTGCCAATATAGGTACTACAGTTACAGCAATCTTAATAGGTTTTGATTTAGATTATTTAGCATACTTTATTATATTAGTTGGTGTTTTAATATATATGCTCTCTGACAAAAAGAGAAGTACTTATGCCGGTGAAATAATAATAGGATTTGGACTTTTATTCATTGGACTGAATATGATGGGTGGCGCCCTTAAAGATTTAAAAAACATTGAAGGCTTTGAAACTTTTGTTGTTAAAATGTCAACTACACCTGTCCTTGGAGCTATAGTTGGTGCAATAGTGACAGGAGTAATACAATCTTCAAGTGCCATCGTAGGTATTGTACAATCACTATACCAAACAGATGCACTAACACTAAAAGCATCTCTTGGATTAGTATTTGGTGCCAATATAGGTACTACAGTAACAGCTCTTTTGGCATCAATTGGAGGAACAATATCAGCTAAAAAAACATCTATGTTCCATATAATATTCAACGTTGGCGTCTCTATAATATTCCTAATACTGCTAACACCATATTATCATTTACTACTATTAGTATCAGAAAAATTTGCACTAAATAGAATGATGACAATAGCTGTTGGACACTTTATGTTCAACTTCTTAGGTATGTTAATATTTTTACCATTCATTTCTAAATTTGGTGAAATACTTGATAAGCTAATACCTGGTAAAGATGAACTTGCAATTGATTATGGTAAAGTCGAATTTGATGAACAAATGATTAAAAATTTCCCAGCCGGTGCTTTAAAACAAGCAAGACTCGCTATCGAATCTGCTTCTGCGCTAGCTCTTCAAACTCTTCAAACTTCACAACAATATCTTGAAACTGGAGATAAAAAATACTTTGACAAAGTAAACCAAATAGAAGAGATAGTAAACTCACAAGACACAGAAATAGCAACTTACCTACTAAAAATTTCAAAAGAGAATCTATCTTCAGATATGATTTTGGAATACTCAGTAGATTTACAAGTTCAAAAAAACTTCGAAAGAATTTCAGACTTGGCTCAAAATTTAGCAGAATACTATGCAATGATTTATGATTCAGGAGAAAAGATAAGCGAAGATGCAATGGAAGAATTAAAAGATGTATATGACCTTATAAGCAACATCTATGTAAATGCTGTGGAAGTTTTTAAAACTAATGATATAACTCTTTACGATACAATGAAAGATGATGAAAACAAATTAAATCAGTTAGAATATCAGTTGAGAGAATCTCATTTCAATAGACTTACTACAAAACACGTAAAAGCAACTGTAGAAACTTCTCTTTTTGTAGACATCATCGGTACACTTGAAAGAATTGGGGACCACGCATTCAACATAGCACGTATAACTTTCAAGCCAATCAAGACACACGATGAAAAAACAAATCCTTCTGAATTCTTTGAATAAACAAAAAAATCCTCGGTAATAACCGAGAATCAGAATGAAGACAAACCCAGGTTTTTCCTGGGTTTGTTTTGTAATTATTAGCTTTTTAAAGTATTTTTTTAGATTCGTATAAAATCTTGATAATTTTTCCAGTAAAAGACCTCCATTTAGGTCTATCTTCCAAAGTATTTTTGCTAATTTTTTCATATTTAGACACGCAAATGTAAGTGCTGCTTTCATTCTCATTTTTTGTATACCTTTCATGTTGGTATATCTAAATCCATGAAATTCTTTTGCACTTCCAAATTGACGTTCAATAGTTTCTTTTCTTCTTTTATACTCTTCTTTTCCTACTTTTGTATACCTGTATTCTTCTGATATATGAAGATAATCTTGCCCAATATGCCTACTTATACTAATATCCGTTAAACAATAGATACAATTGTGTGATTTAATGTAGTATAATAATATTATGAAAGATATACAAAAACAAATTCAAGAATTAGAAGTAGAACTCAAAAAAACTAATAACAAAAGAGAATATATAAGGATTAAAGCCATAATACTAAAACTTAAAGGCAACAGTGCCAAATCCATATCTGAAAAATTAGATGTTGGAAAATCTACAGTGTTCGCATGGTTAAAAGCATATAGAGAAGATTCTGTAAACGCATTAAAAAATAAAAAAAGACAAGGCAATCATAGAAATCTCTGCTTTGAAGAAGAAAAAGAATTCCTAAAGCAATTTGAAGAAAAAGCAGAAAGTGGACAAATAGTAACAGCCAAAGAAATAGAAAAAGCATATGTAAAGCTTGTAGGACATTCCATAGGAACGGGTCAAATATATAGAGTACTAAAAAGACACGGATTTAGAAAAATAATGCCAAGAAGTAAACATCCTAAGAAAGCAAGTAAAGAGGTCATAGAGACCTCAAAAAAATTAACAGCAGAGCAAAAGAACTTAGAAACGTTAACCCGGATAAAAAAGTAAGAATAATGTTCCAAGATGAAGTAGGATTCAGTCGCATAAATAAGCCGAAATACTGTTGGGGTAACCATAAAATAAGACCATCAGTACCTTATCATCATTTAAGAGAATACAGATATACTTATGGAGCAGTAGAACCAACAACAGGAGAAAACTTCTTTTTAATATTGCCGTATTGTAATACAGACTGTACGAACATATTTTTAAAAGAACTCTCCAAAACCTATAAGAATGATATGATACTACTAGTATGTGATGGAGCAACATGGCATAAATCCAAAGGATTAAGAATACCGGAAAACATAGAAATAATGCATATACCACCATATACACCAGAAATGAACCCCATAGAACAGATTTGGAAACAAATTAGGACTATGGGATTTAAAAATGAATTTTTCCACACATTATCAGACGTAGTGGATAGGTTGTGTGAAACGATAAATAAATTAACAAAAGAGATGGTTAAAAGTATCACCAATAGGGATTGGTTGTATATCTATATTTAATAGGATAATAATATTAGCTGCTATGTGTTGATTTTTACATAAAATGAGAGGCTCGATTTTATGAGCCTCCCCAATGTTTGACATAGAGCCAAAAATAGAGCCTTTCAAAGGCTCTACTTAAGTAAATTATAATTCAGCAATTGCTTCTATTTCAAGAAGACCATTTTTAGGAAGTTTTCCAACTTCTACACAAGATCTTGCTGGTTTGTGGTCCCCGAAAAATTCAGTATAAACTTCATTTACTGCTGCAAAATCGGCTATGTTATCTAAAAAGATATTTACTTTTACAATTTTATCAACGCTTGAACCAGCTTCTTCAACAATAGCCTTTACATTATCTAAACTTTGTTGAGTAGCTTTTTTGATATCATCAGTTACTAATTCCCCAGTTTCTGGAACTAACGGAAGTTGTCCTGAAGTAAATACTAAATTACCAACTATCGTACCTTGTGAATATGGACCTACTGCTGCAGGTGCCTTTTCTGTTTGAATTATTTTCATATTTCCCCCTTGTCACTAAAATTGTCTCTATTAGACCAAAGTCTCTCAATATTATAGTATTCCCTTTCATCTTTATGGAATACATGTACTATTATATCATCAAAATCCAATAGAATCCATCTCATTGAATTTCGGCCTTCTTTATTAGTAGGTTCAAATCCAGCCTCTGCCATCTTTTCTTCAACTTCATCTGCTATAGCAGAAACTTGAGTTGATGAATTGCCACTAACTATGACAAAATATTCTGCAATACCTGACATCTCTTGAATATCCAAAACTTGAATATCCATGCCCTTTTTATCTTCACATGCGTTTTTTATAATCTCAAGTTTTTTATTTACCATTTACTCTCCTTGCTTTAAATCCAATTCTCTAAGCAATTTATCCGTCGCCTTTTCATCTAGAAAAAAATAAGAAATCTTATTCTTGTATCCAGCTCTACCAGGTAAAGTATGCTTTTCTATATTTTCCATTCTAAACCCACCAACATTCTTTCCAAGCTTCATAACAGTTGAAAAAGGCATATTGGTATCAGTATATTGCTCATACGCCTGCAGTAAAAGTGGTGCCTTAAGCCAAGTTTTAGGCTCCTTCAACTTCGACAAAAAAGCTCCGGCAAATTGTTGCTGAGCTTCAACCCTACCTAAATCTTGATTGACATAGCCCTTTCTAAATCTTAAAAACTGTATAGCCTCTTCGCCATTTAAAGTTTGGACACCCTTTTTAAGATCTATATGTAGAGGAGGATCAGAATACTCATCATTATATTTCATATCCATAGGAACGTCCACTTCCACTCCATCAACTACATCAGTTACCTTTTTTACAAAGCCGTAGTCCACTACAACATAATTCTTTATATTTGTTCCCAGCGTATCATTAATAGTCTTTAAAGTCAACTCAGGACCACCAAAATTGAAAGAATGATTTAATTTTTGTCTTCCATGTCCCTCAATCTTAGCATAAGTATCACGCGGCACAGAAATTATATCAGTCTTTCCAGTCCCGGTATCAATACTTACAATCATCATAGTATCTGAACGTGTGCCATTTTCAATATTCTTAACGTCCTTTACGTCCACTCCCATAACTATAAAAGTTTCTCTTTTAGTACTATCATTAAACACTTCATTAAAGAAATCACTAGGATTTTCAATATGGTTTTTTAATAAAAAATATCCTATAGACCCTACAAACACTACAATAAGAATTAATAATGTAGCAAAAAACGCCTTAAAAAACCTTCCCATTCTTCATCTCCAATAAATAATTTCTGGCATCAAAAGTATATCTCGCAATATAATTCATATCTTTTGCCAAAAATAAAATTGTATTATTTAAACTTTCAAGCATAGCTAAATCAATGTCCTCATAACTCAACTTACGAGCCCTCTCAACACCATTAAAGTTTCTCATAGGCTCTATATAATCAGCCAAGTATATAACCTTGTCCAACATAGTCATGTTAGCTCTGCCAGTAGTATGAAATCTTATAGCATTTAAAATTTCTTCATCATCTATTCCGTATCTTTGCTTCGCTATTTCAGCGCCCAAAAAAGAATGAATTATCTGTGGTGAAAAATGCATATCATGAGTGAGCTCAAGATTATATTCCCTGCATTTTTCTAGTAGCAAACTCAAATTTCTTATCTTTGCACAGTCGTGAAAAAGGCCCGCTATCTTAGCTTTTTCAATATCAACACCATATCTATTAGCAAGTTTTTGAGCTTCATCTGCCACTCTTAAAGTGTGTTCAAATCTCTTTTCTCCTATTAAGAAGATTATTTCCTCTCTATATTTTTCTATCACTTGTACAATTCCTTCTCTTTTATAAAATCTATAACAACATCTGGAATGAGATACTTAACTGATTTATCCTTAGAAATTCTATTTCTCAAATCAGTAGACGAAATTTCATAAAGCGGAGTTTCAATTATGTGAATCTTGGCATCATACTTTTGCTTTAAATACTTCAGCTCAAGAGCCAAAATTTGAGTAGACACATATTCAGGTCTAATAGCACAAATAAACTCAACCTTTTTAAATAAAAGATCTATCTTTTTCCAGGTCTTTAATTGAAAAAGAGTGTCTGAACCAATTATAAAATAAAATTTTCCGTCAAGCTTACCTTCTAAATTAGAAATAGTGTCCACAGTGTAGCTTATGTCACTATTTTTCACTTCAATATCTGAAATAGAAAAATACTCATTTTCCTGAACTGCCAACTCAACCATCTCATATCTAAGACTTGCATCAGTAGTTTTCTTATGAGGTGGATTTCCAGTTGGAACAAAAATTATCTCATCAAGTTCCATGTCCACTCTAATATATTCACTTATCATCAAATGTCCAAGATGAATAGGATTGAAAGTCCCACCCATTATGCCATACTTTTTCATTATTTAAACCTTACAGCTCTATTTTTTTATTTTCCTTAGATTCTCTATAAATAGTAAGTTTATTTCCTATTTGTTGTACAAACTCAGCATTTGTAGCATCTAATATCTCTTCTACAATCTCTCTTGCTTCTACAGGTGAATTCTTTAGAACAGTTATCTTGACCAACTCATGGTCTTCCAAACTCTTATCTATTTGAGATAGCACTCCATCTCCAATACCACCTTTGCCAACTTGAATCAATGGATTTAAAGTGTTGGCAATTGACTTTAAATATGATCTTTGCTTTCCTGTTAACATTTTACTCCTATTCAAAGAACTCAAACTCGTAGTCTCCGATAAACACTGAGTCACCTTCTCCTACGCCAAGTTCCTTAAGTTTTTCCACAACTCCGTTCTTTCTCAAATTCTCTTGGAAATAACGAAGTGAATCTCTATCTTCAAAATTAGTAGACCTCAACAATTTGTCAATATAAGGTCCATCTACAATAAACTCATCATTTTCTGTATATACCTTGATTCCATCTTCACGAACTTCCTCTTCAACGTGGATTTCGTCATAAGTTTCATATTCCTGCTCTTCAACACTTTGAAGTTCAGTATAAACAGCCTTCATGAGCTCATTTAAATTTTCAGTAGTGGCCGCTGAACCAGTAAATATCTTATAATTAGATAACTCTTTCTTTACCCTTTCAACATTCTCCTCACTCCCAGGTATATCAGTCTTATTTAAAAATATAACTTGCCTTTTTTGAGAAAGCCTTTCATTGTAATTCTTCAATTCCTCATTGATTTTGTAGAAATCCTCAATTGGGTCCCTACCCTCTTGTCCAGAAGCATCAATTACGTGAATCAAAACCTTGGTTCTCTCAACGTGTTTTAAAAATTCATCACCAAGGCCAATTCCCTCACTTGCTCCCTCAATAAGACCAGGAATATCTGCAAGCACAAAACTCATCTCATTTCCAAGACTTACAACACCAAGATTAGGCGTCAAAGTTGTGAAATGATAATTTGCAATCTTAGGCTTAGCCGCAGTTACAACAGAAAGCATAGTAGACTTACCAACATTAGGAAAACCTACAAGTCCTACATCCGCAAGCATCTTTAACTCAAGAATAACTTCCCTTTCTTGACCACGAGTACCAGCCTGTGCAAAAGAAGGTGCTTGTCTAGTAGAAGTAGTATACTTCGCATTTCCCTTTCCACCACGTCCACCTTTGCAGATGACAAACTCATCATCAACACTCTTTAAATCAACTATAACTCCGCCAGACTTAGCATCTTTTACAAGAGTTCCCACAGGAACACGCAACACTATATCTTCGCCGTCTTTGCCAAACTTTAGCTTGTTCATTCCATTTCCGCCACTCTCAGCCTTATAAACCCTTTTATATCTAAAATCCATAAGAGTATGCAAACCTGAATCAGTCTTTATGATAATATCTCCGCCACGTCCTCCGTTTCCACCTGCAGGACCGCCAGCCGGCTCATATTTTTCTCTTCTCCAAGCCACGGCTCCATCTCCGCCATGACCCGCTTGTAATTTTATCTCAGCTCTATCTATAAACATATTTCATCACTCTTTAATTATATCATTTAAATCCTGCCAAACTTATTAAAGTAAAGCTAAGATTTCTATAATATTTCTAAGAAAAAAAGCCGTAGGTTTCTACGACTTTTGTGTTTAAGCGTAAACGCTAACTATCTTTTTGTTACCTCTGCCCTTAGTTTCGAATTTAACTACTCCATCTGCAGTTGCAAACAGTGTATCATCGTTACCACGCATAACGTTTAGTCCCGGATGGAACTTAGTACCTCTTTGTCTTACAATAATGTTACCGCTAAGTACAGGTTGTCCGTCACTTCTCTTAACTCCAAGTCTCTTAGAATTAGAATCACGACCGTTCTTTGATGAACCTACACCCTTCTTAGAAGAGAATAACTGTAAATCAAACTTTATCATTATCCCACCTCCTGTGAGTTGTTATCTACTTTAAGCATCACATGCTCCGAGTAATTTTTTTCCAACAAGCTTAGTCCCTCAATTAAAAATAAGAAACTATCTTGTAACTTTATATAATCAGATTTATTTTTGAAAACTACCTTTAAATATCCCGAATCTTGTTCATCATAGATATCCCCTTCAGCAATACCCAAATTGTTTATTGCTTGAAAATAAAGTGTTTGAGTGAGAATTGAAACCCCTGCACACACAATATCATACTCAGAATCTCCATAATCAGCATGCCCCTTAGAGCTAAATCCGAAATATAAATCATCTTCCCTATAAAGAGTTACCTCAACCATTAGTTAATAGCACTGATTTCTACTAACGTGTATGGTTGTCTGTGTCCTCTTCTCTTTCTTTCGTTCTTCTTAGATTTGTATTTGAAAACAACAATTTTCTTATCCTTAGCTTGTGCAAGAACTTTAGCTTCTACTTTAGCTCCTTCAACATAAGGCTTACCAATCTTAGTAGATTCTCCACCAACTAAAAGGACTTTGTCAAAACTTATGTTAGAACCTTCTTCAACGTCTAACTTTTCAACCTTAACCTTGTCTCCAACTTTAACTTGGTATTGTTTACCACCTGTTTCGATTACTGCGTACACTGTAGCACCTCCTCATTTTCAAGACTCGCCTAATAGGTAATTAAATTTTAAACCTAGTTCGTGCGGTTACTCTTGGTATGTTAACACAAAGGCTTGTGTTTTGCAAGAAAAAAGCTATTAAAATTCACTTTTTTGAGCTATTTAATTCCTTAAAATTTTTATAACCTGAATAACTCAAATATATAAGAACCACAAACCCAAAAATTATTTGAGTACATCTACTGAATAAATTAGTAAAATAAAATACAAGACCTATCAATAAAATTATCAATCCAATAATAAAATCTTTCAATCCATATTCTCCTCATAAAGACTAGTACTCCACTTTATCTAAAATCCCTTTTAATTTTGATATTGTTAGTCCATAGTTTGTAACTGGGACTCTAGCGTTTTTTGCCTTTTCTATTCGATTCATTACCCTCGCTCTATTAAACATACAACTTCCACACATAATTATCAAGTCATAATCTAGTTCTTTCGGGAAATCTAGTCCTCTTGAAAAATCTATTTGCATATCTCCATACTTTGCTCTTAGCATCTTTGGAATTTTAATTCTCCCTATGTCTTCTTCAAGTGGAGCGTGTGTACAAGCTTCTGAAATTAAAATTTTAGAGTTTTCATCTAACTTATCTATTTTTTCTGCGCCTTTTACAAGTTCTGTTATATCACCCTTGGCTCTTGCCATTAGTATAGAAAATGAAGTTATCTTAGAGTTTTTAGGTTTTAGTTTATATACCTCTGCAAAGACTTGCGAATCTGTTATTATCATATCCGGCTCGTGTTTTAAAAGGTTTAAAGTCCTCTCTAAATCATCTGTTTTACAAGAAAAAACAGAACATCCTAAATCTAGAAGGGATCTAATAGCTTGAACCTGTGGCAAAATCAATCTGCCCTTAGGGGCTTGCAAGTCTTGTGGCATTACCAACACAACAGTTTCTCCACCTACTAAAAGTCCTTCTAGCAATGGCCTTTCGCCTATCAATTCTTTTGCGACTTCTCTTATCTTTGCTAAAATTTCTTCTTTGACAAATTTGGTGTATCCTTTTTTTTCTGAGCCGGAGTTATTTATCTTTATAAGAGGTTTTTTTATGCTCTTTAATATTTCCAAAAGTTCATCATTAGTCTGATTCCTTTCAATATATATTAAAATATCACACTCTTCTAATACTTTTTTTGTACGCTCGACTCTCTTTTCTCCAAGTTCTGAATAGTCGTCGAATCCCGCGGTATCTATTAGCGTTGTAGCACCAACGCCTTGAATCTCCATCGGTTTATAAACCGGATCTGTAGTAGTTCCTGAAACACTCGACACGAGTGATGTTTCCTGCCCTGTCAACAAATTTACCAATGTCGATTTTCCTGCATTTGTGCTTCCAAAAATCCCTATATGAATTCTGTTTCCCTTTGGAACTTTAATTCCTTTAGAATCTAAAATCTCTTTCTCCACTTTTTATTTTCTCCAAGTATTCTTTAGTTCTCTCTCTAACTTTTTCATTCTTTATTACTCTCAAATTTTCTTCTATTATTCTATTTCCCTCTTCAAGAGTCTTTTCATTTCCATAGTCGCACATATATTCTTCAAGGGTTATCAATGCATTTGGATGGCAACAGTTCACGATTTGTCCGCTCTTTAAAAGACTCATAAATCTATCTCCTGTCCTTCCTTCTCTGTAACAAGCTGTACAAAAACTTGGTATGTGTCCAAGTTCTAAAAGCCAGTTAACTACTTCTTGCAATGACCTTCTATCTGATACATCAAATTGTGCCGACTCAGATTCTATATCTTTTATATATCCTCCGACAGCTGTTCTTGAGCCCCCCGATATTTGACTTACCCCAAGGTCAAGAGCCTTTCTTCTCATTTCCATAGATTCTCTTGTGGAGATTATCATTCCTGTGTATGGAACTGCTATTCTAATGAGGGCTATTAATTTTTCAAATGTTTCATCGTCTAATGCGTTTTTAAAATCTTCTGTATCTATGTCATCAGCCGGGCAAATTCTCGGCACTGAAATTGTGTGTGGACCGACTCCAAATGTGGCTTCTAAATGTTCTGCGTGCATTAATAGGCCTATGAGCTCATATTTATAGTTTTCAAGTCCGTATAGTACACCAATCCCAACATCATCTATTCCCGCTTCCATTGCTCTATCCATTGCTTCTGTATGGTATGCGTAGTTTGATTTTGGTCCTGTTGGATGAAGTGCTTCGTAATTTTCTTTGTTATATGTCTCTTGGAAAAGTATATACGTTCCTATTCCGGCTTCTTTTAATTTTTTATAGCTTTCAACGTCTGTAGCGGCTATGTTTACATTGATTCTTCTGATTGAACCATTTTTATGCTTTGTATCGTAAATTGTCTTTATACTTTCCAACACATAATCTAACGGATTGTTTACTGGGTCTTCCCCCAGCTCAACTGCTATTCTCTTATGTCCCATATCTTGCAACGCGATTACTTCTTGTCTTATCTCTTCTTGTGTAAGTTTTATTCTTGGAATACTCTTATTTTTGCTATGATAAGGGCAGTACACACAACCATTCACACAATAGTTTGATAAATAAAGTGGTGCAAAGAGTACGATTCTATTTCCATAAAACTTTTCTTTTATCTCTCTTGCTATGGACTTCATCTCTTCTATGATTTTTTCATCTTCACAGTTTAATAAAATAGCAGCTTCTCTATGTGCAAGTCCCTTTAAACTTCTGGCTTTTTCTAAAAGTTGTCTATGTAATTCATAGTTATCTTTATTTTTTTCCCCGTATTTTAATGATTCTAAAATTTCATCATTATCTATAAATTCAGTAGCTAACTTACTTTTTACGTTGTACATCTTTAAAATCTCCTCTATTCATAACAATATGGTAACCTAATTCCCCAAACATATTTTTCAATTCTTCTAAATTCTCTGCCGCTTCTATTTTGAAACAAGCTTTATCTTTGTACAATGCATAATCTTTTCTTCTGTAAGTTGGTGTCATATTCGGCATATATACATTCGCCGCGTATTCTATCGCCTTATCTCTCCACTCTTTTGACAGTGTCGCAAGTGAAGTCGTAGCCGGTATATTTGCCCTTGGGAACATAATTCTCAAAATGCATAGTAAAAACACCGTAAGTTCCACCGACCCACTATCTTCATTTTCAAATGGTGTCCCTTTAGCCGGTATAAAAGGTCCTATCCCAACCATTTCAGGATTTAACTCCGATAGATAGACTAAGTCCTCTGCTATGTTTGATACTGTCTGCCCTGGTGACCCAACCATAATTCCTGAGCCTGTTTGAAACCCAAGCTTTTTTAAATTACTTAAAGCTTGTAACCTATGCTCTTGGCTCATAGATTTTGGATGGAGTTTATAGTAATGTTCTTGATTTTTGGTTTCGTGTCTCAATAGAAATCTATCAGCTCCCGCCAATCTATATTTCTCCAAAACATCAAATTCTTTTTCGCCAACTGACAGAGTTATCGCCGTTTCAGGATTGATTTTTTTAATCTCTCTAATTATCTCTATCAGTTCTTCATCTTTAAAACCTTTATCTTCTCCACCTTGTAATACAAAAGTTTTAAATCCTATTTCCGTTCCGAGCTTCACACTCTCTAATATTTCTTCTCTAGAAAGTCTGTATCTATTTACATCACGATTTGAAGCTCTTATTCCACAGTAGTAGCAATCATTTTTGCAACAATTTGAAATTTCTATAAGCCCTCTAACATATATTTCTTTATTGAAAAATCTTTTTGTAATTGCTTTTGCCGAAAGATATACTTCATCTAATATCATATCTCTATTTTCTATTAGCAATTCAAATTCTTCTAGTTTTAAGTTTCTCGTCTTTAACAATTTATCAAAAACTAGATAAATATCATTTTTAAAAATCTTTTTATCCATCTTAATATCCTCACAAACTAAGAAAATTATAGCACAAAACAACAGTATTAATATTAAATTTAAATAAATTGGTTTGCATTAAAATTAAAATTATTTTATGTCTTTAAATGGCTTGAATTTTAAATTTTCTAAACTTATAAAAATTCTCTCTAAATATTTCAAAGCAACTAAAAACAGTATACTTTTATTTGCTTTTTACAAATTTTATTCTTTGTGTTTTTATACTTTGGGTATATTAAAATCATAAAGGAGTTGCTTATGAAAGAAGTTTTTAAAAATATATATACGTTTGAAGTTACTTTGCCTAAAAGCCCTTTAAAGGCTATAAATTCTTATGTCATCAAGGGAGTAGACAGAAATTTATTGGTTGACACTGGATATAACAAACCTGAATCAAAGACCGATTTATTAGACGGCCTTAGCGAGCTTGGACTTGAGATAAAAGATGTGGACTTGGTTATCACTCATCTACACGCCGACCACAGTGGACTTGTAAATTTATTCAGTGATTCCAATTGCAAAATATATGCAAGTAAAGTTGATGGAAAATTTATAAATTCAATGAGTAATGACACTTATTGGAATATGATGGATGGTTTTAAACATCTATATGGTGTCGATGAAGATGAAATGACCATAGCTGACAACCCAGGTTATAATTTTAAACTCGACCATCCTGTTGAATTTATTGAACTCAAATTTGGAGACACTTTAAAAATTGATGATTATGAATTTGAAGTTTTGAATTTGAAAGGTCATACCCCCGGGCACATAGGACTTTATGATAAAAATCACAAAATATTATTTGGTGCCGATACCGTTCTAGACCCGATAACACCAAATATAACTTTTTGGGGTTTTGAATATCCTGATATTCTTGGAACTTATTTTAAAACTCTCTCTAAGTTGAATAAAATGGATTTAAAATATATCTTTTCTTCTCATAGAAGAATAATAGACAACCATAAAGAACGAATCGAAGAATTATTTATCCATCACAAAAACAGATTGCAAGAGATTTTAGATGTAATGGATAATGAAAAAGAATACACTATTAAAGACCTTTCTTCTATGATTACTTGGAAGATAAGGGCTGATAATTGGAATGAGTTTCCAAAGCCACAAAAGTGGTTTGCAACCGGAGAAACCATGTCACACGCTGAGCACTTATTATACACAGGTAATTTGAGTATGGAAAACAAAAATGGAATTTTATACTTTAAAAAATTAAAAAATACTATTGAAAATATATTTCCGAAAAACTAATATTTAAACATATTGAGAAACCCCTTAATTCTTTTGTGAACAAGGGGATTTTTTATCCAATTATTAAATTTTCCAAGACCTCATTTGGTGGAACTATTGGATATACATCAAAGTCTTTGTCTATATTACATTGAACAAATAACGGTTCATTTGTGTCGGCTTCTTTTAAGATTCTCTGTAACTCATTTAAATTTTCCACTTCATAGCTTTTTATACTAAATGACTCGCACAATTTTAGATAGTCTATGTTAAATGATATATCCGTTTCTGAATATCTTTCGTTAGAAAAAAGTTTTTGCCACTGTCTAACCATACCCAGTGAATGATTATTAAACAACAAAATTACAATCGGTAGATTATAATCTCTTACTGTTGCCAACTCATTTAAATTCATTCTAAAACTTCCATCTCCTGTCACAAGGACTACTCTCTTGTTTGGATTTCCAACTGCTGAGCCTATTGCTGCTCCAAGTCCAAAGCCCATAGTTCCAAGTCCGCCTGATGTTACAAAGTTTCTACCTTGTTTGAATTTCCAGTGTTGTGCTGTCCACATCTGATGTTGTCCTACATCTGTTGTCACTATTGTACCATTTTTATCTTCCAAAACTTCATTGGCAACTCTTAGAATATTTTGAGGGTGGAATAAATTTTCATCTAATTTATCTGTGTTCTTATATGAATTTATTTCATCTCTCCACTCGCTATGTTCCATTGGCTCCATAGTTTCAACTAATTTTTTCAAAACTTCTCTACTATATCCCAAGACTTTCAAATACGGTGTGATGTTTTTTCCAAGTTCACTCTTGTCTATTTCTATGTGAACTATCTTTGCATTCGCAGCAAAGGCACTGCAAACTCCCGTACCTCTGTCGCTAAATCTCGTGCCTATTGCAATAACTAAATCAGCTTTTGAAATTGCAAAGTTTGCCTCTCTAAATCCATGCATTCCCATAAGTCCAAGTGACAATTCTTCATTTCTATCTATGCTTCCCAATCCCATTAATGTATTTAAAACTGGAATGTCCATTTTTTTTGCAAACTCAACTAATTCATTGATTGAGTCTTGAGTTTTTATCCCTCCGCCGGCATATATCACCGGCCTTTTTGACTCTCTTATAAGTTCTACAAGTTCATCTACATCAGTTTCTTCAGTTTTTTCAACAAATTCTTCTGCGATTTCTTCTTTTAGATTTTGAAATGGTTCAAAGTCTATTTCTTCTACAAATAGGTTTTTAGGTATGTCTATTAACACAGGTCCTTTTCTACCGCTTTGCGCAATTTTAAATGCTTCTTTTATGGTAGGCACTATGTCTTTAGTATCTCTCAATAGATAGCTGTGTTTTGTAACTGAAAGTGTCATTCCAGTTATGTCTATCTCTTGGAAAGAATCTTTTCCAAGCATTGAAGTTGGAACTTGACCTGTTATTATTACCATTGGAGTTGAATCCATATATGCTGTAGCTATTCCCGTTATTGCATTTGTCGCCCCAGGACCTGATGTAGTTATACATACTCCCGTTTTGCCGGTACTTCTTGCATATCCATCAGCTGCGTGCACAAGTCCTTGTTCGTGAGAAGTTCTAATGTGTAAAAAATCTTTTTTATAATCGTATAAAGCGTCATACAGAGGGATTACTGCTCCTCCGGGATAACCAAACAAGGTATCTACTCCCTCTTTTTTTAAACACTCTAAAACTAATTCAGCTCCGTTCATAACCTACTCCTAACTGCAAATTGCTCCCTTATCTGCTGAAGATACCAACTTGACATACTTAGATAAATATCCATCAACTTGTTTTTTCAATGGCTCAAAGTTTTCTCTTCTCTTTGTGTATTCAACTTCGTCCATCACTACATCAAGTGTTGATTTTTCTAAATCAATTTTTATTGTATCTCCATCTTCAATTAAACCCATCATTCCACCTTCGTATGCTTCCGGTGAAATGTGTCCTATACAAAATCCTCTTGTGCCCCCTGAAAATCTTCCGTCTGTCAAAAGGCATACATCTTTATCTAAATTCATTCCTGAAAGCGCGGCAGTAGGCGTTAGCATTTCTCTCATACCCGGCCCACCTTTTGGACCTTCGTATCTTATAACAACAACATCTCCTGCAACTATCTTTCCTGAAAGGATTGCACTCACTGCTTCATCTTCTGAGTTATATACTTTAGCACTTCCCTCAAAAACTTTTACGCTCGCATCAACTGCCGATTTTTTTATAACGGCCCCGTCTGGAGCTAAATTTCCTCTTAAAACTTTTATTCCACCTTCATTTGAATATGGGTTTGTGAAATCCCTAATCACTTCACTATTTTTCTTTTCGACTAATGTGCTTCTCATATCTGTTCCGTACACTGTCTTTGTGTCTAAATTTATTAAATCCATCTTGCTGAGTTCGTTCATTACAGCTTTTACACCGCCTGAAAGGTGCAAATCTTCCATATAGTGATTTCCAGCCGGACTTAGTTTACACAAATTTGGTGTCTTTGAGCTGATTTCATTTATTAAATCTAAATTTATATCAACTCCTGCTTCGTGTGCTATTGCTGTTAAATGCAATACTGTATTCGTTGAACAACCAAGCGCCATATCCACTGTCAAGGCATTGTGGAACGCTTTTTTTGTCATTATATCTCTTGGTTTTAAATCTTTTTTAAGTAGTTCCATAATCTTCATTCCGGCGTATTTTGCAAGTCTTTTTCTATCTGCATAAACTGCCGGTATTGAAGCATTTCCATTGAGTGCCATTCCAAGAGCCTCTGTCATACAGTTCATTGAATTTGCAGTGAACATTCCTGAACACGAGCCACAAGTTGGACAAGCTGACTCTTCCAAACATTTTAAATCATCACAATTCATTTTATTGTTAGCAACTTTCCCAACAGCTTCAAAAACTGTAGTTATATCGGCATTTTCTCCATTGAATTTACCTGCCAACATTGGACCTCCACTTATAATTATTGATGGAATATTAACTCTTGCGGCCGCCATCAACATGGCTGGAACAACTTTATCACAACTTGGTATCAATACAAGAGCATCAAGTGAATGAGCTCTTGCCATTATTTCTATACTGTCGCAAATAACTTCTCTGCTCACAAGAGAATACTTCATTCCTTCGTGATTCATAGATATCCCATCGCAAACAGCTATTGCCGGAAATTCAAGTGGGGTGCCACCTTCTGCTAGTACACCTCTTTTGACAGCTTCAGATATTTCTCTTAGTCCAACGTGTCCCGGAACAATTTCATTAAATGAATTCACTATTCCGACAAATGGCTTTGAAATTTCTTCATCAGTAAGACCCGTTGCTTTTAATAATGCTCTGTGAGGGGCTTTGGTAAGTCCTGACTTAGCTAATTCACTTTTCATTTTCAATCCCCTTAATTCTTTAAAAAGCTCATCATGCTTCTTAGATTTTTACCAACTTCTGTAACTTCACTATTCTTTGCATCTTCTCTATACTTATTGAAGTTCACTCTGCCATTTTCATTTTCTGCAATCCATTCTTTTGCAAATTTTCCACTTTGTATATCACTTAAAACTTCTTTCATTGAGTTTTTTACGTGATCATCTATAATTCTTCCACCAGAAACATAATCTCCATATTCAGCTGTGTCACTTATGCTGTATCTCATCCCTTCAAATCCGCCGGCATAGAGTAAATCTACGACCAATTTCATTTCATGAAGACATTCAAAATATGCTACTTCCTTTTGATATCCAGCTGCAACAAGAATTTCAAAACCAGCTTTCATCAAAGCATTAACCCCACCACACAAGACCGCTTGTTCTCCAAATAAATCTGTTTCAGTTTCCTCTTTAAAACTTGTTTCAAGCACACCTGCTCTTGTCGCTCCAATTCCTTTTGCATATTGTAAAACTAAACTCTCAGCATCCCCTGTGTAATTATTTTCAACTGCGAACACAGCCGGAACACCGCTGTTATCAACAAACACTCTTCTAACTAAATGCCCCGGTCCTTTAGGCGCTACCATAATAACATTGACATTCGTAGGAGGTTTTATTTGTCCAAAGTGAATATTGAATCCATGTGCAAACACCAAAGTTTGACCTTCTCTCAAATTAGGTTCAATTTCATTTTCATATACCTTTTTTTGTTTTTCATCAGGGATTAGCATAACCAAAACATCAGCTTGCTTAGTTGCGTCTGCAACGCTAAGTACATCAAAGCCATCTGCCTTTGCAACTTCAGCAGACTTGCTTCCTTCATATAGTGCTATTACAACATCACAGCCACTATCTCTTAAATTTTGAGCATGAGCATGACCTTGGCTACCATAACCAACCACTGCCACTTTCTTGCTCTTTAACGAATCTAAATTTACATCCTTATCATAATACATCTTTGCCATTTTATTCCTCCTACTAAAAATTTATCCTACTACAACTCTTACATTTCCAACATCACATAACTTTTGCATATGATTTAGCACAGATTGAGAAGAAGTTTCCTGTTCATTCAAAACTATCACCATCTCATTACAATCAGTCGACATACTTAGTGATTTAAGCTTTAACTCTCTTCGTCTGAGTGTCATTGCGATTCTCAAAAAAGAATCCATACCTTGTAATAAATTTGCATAAACTTTTGTTTCCATAACTTTCTCCTCCTAAATCCTAAAATAAAAAAATCTTCCGTCTTTCCACATTTGTGAAGAGACGAAAGATATATAAACTATTTTCCGCGGTACCACTCTTCTTCATCTTTAAAATGATGCTCTCAATTCAACAATGAATATCTCTATAACGGGAGATCCCGACAATACTTACTCCTCTTTCAGTATCATTACTCAATGGCGATTTTCAATAAAACTTGTATTGTGTCTCGCACCAACCGACACATCTCTTTAAGACTCATTTTATTTACTCTTCCATATCAGTAAATATCAAATTATAAATTAAGGACATAAAAAAATCTTCCGTCCTTTCACATTTGTGAAGAGACGAAAGATATATAAACTATTTTCCGCGGTACCACTCTTCTTCATCTTTAAAATGATGCTCTCAATTCAACAATGAATATCTCTATAACGGGAGATCCCGACAATACTTACTCCTCTTTCAGTATCATTACTCAATGGCGATTTTCAATAAAACTTGTATTGTGTCTCGCACCAACCGACACATCTCTTTAAAACTCACTTTATCTACTCTTCCATATCAGTATTTTTTAACTTTTACTTATTATAAATGATGAAAAATATTTTTGCAACAGTTTTTAAATTAAATTTCCATTTTTATCTTTTACCGTTTGTATAAGCTCAATTTTATTTGAAGAATCTTTATCTCCTATGACCCTATATAGCTTAGGAATAACGTGTATATATCCATGCTCATCTTCCACTTCAAAATTAACTAGCACTCTATCATTCTTTAAAAATTTGTACTTTCTACTCTTTATATCTCCCCTCATATAGTTTGTTCCCTTATCAGTTGGTATAATTGAGTGCCTATATTTTTCTCTATCATTTACTAACAATACAAAATCAATTTTTTTCGGTATTTTTCTCCATTCACCTTGAAAAGTAGTATATATTCCACCATCAAAGTCCATTTCAAAAACATCACCTTTATCTTTTTCTTCAAAAAAACTATATTCCCATGGAACATTAATATAACATTCACCTAAAACAGTATTTAAAACACTTGCTTCATAATTCAGATTTTCTACCTCTTTAACAGACTCATTGTAAATACTAAGTAAACCTAATTTTAAATTGCTATTTATTGGTAAAACATCCCTATATATATAACTTCCATTTTCTAATTCAGTATTTTTTTCAATACCATTTACATTAATCAAAACTTTTGAATTATTAAAACTCCTTTTTAAAGTCAAACTAACTGTGCACTCTACTGTATTATTCTCTATGTTCAAATTATTGAATGAAATATCTTTTTTCATTAAAATTGATTTATTTCCTTCTTTTAATTGATGCAACTGCGATTGTATTTCGCTTAATCTAAGATTATTATTTACTATTTGGTCGTTCAATGAAATTATTTCATTCTTTAAATTTAAATATCCTCTATATAATAAAAAAACAATCAAAGCTATAAAGAAAATTTTAACTTTTTTGCTCATAACTCCTCCACCAATTACAATATATATTATATTTTCTCTATATTTATTATACTAACGCAATACAAATAAAAATACAAACCTTATTCAGTTAAATTAGTTCATTTAAAACTTTGTTTAAGTCAACAAAAAAGGAGAAGAAATTTAATTCTCCCCCTCTATATCTTACTTAAAAGTTACTTCAAAATTGTACATAATAGAATCATCAATGATGTTTTTTGGAGTAGCTTTAACATAAAAACTCTTGCTGGAATATGTTTTTGGCATTTTTGCCAATATCTTTTCCCCTAGCTTTATATCCATCTGTTCGCCTAATATTGCTCCATAATTATCTAAAAAATAGATTGTTGCTTCTTTGTTAAATTCCGAGCTTTTTACCTCTATGTCTCTAATCAATTTAAACTCTGCTTTTGCAATAGGGTTAGGACATGCTACCCCCAATAGTTGACTTGATTCAACAACATATTCTCGATTTATAAAATTCCATCCAACAATCAATGTTCCAAGTAATGCAACGGCAATACTAATCAAAATTAATTTTGATTTTCTCTTTATAATACTCATCTAACAACACTCTCCTTATAGATATTACTTTAAACCATCAATGTTTTACGTTACCCAATTACTAAATTATATATACATTATATCACCGCAAAAAAAAAAAAAAAAAAAATACTTTTTTAAAATTTCCAACAAAAAACCTACTATTCTAAATCACTCTTAAAACAGTAGGTTTGAAATCTTATTCAGTTATTGTTTTTTCTGCAATTTCTTTTTGTAAGTCAGCTATGAAATCTTCAACTTCAACGTCTTTGATTTCTTCTCCGTTTCTCTTTCTTACAGAAAGTTTTCCACTTTGAATTTCTTGTTCTCCAACTACAAGCATATAGTTAATTTTCTTAACTTGTGCTTCACGTATCTTGTAGCCTACCTTTTCTGCTCTTCCATCCAATTTAACTCTTAATCCGGCTGCTCTTAACTTATCAGCAACTTTGTTTGCACCTTCTGCAAATTTGTCTGATACAGGTATTACTGCAACTTGTACTGGAGCTAGCCATAGTGGGAATTTACCTGCAAAGTGTTCAATTAAAATTCCAAGGAATCTTTCTATTGAACCGAATAATGCTCTGTGTAGCATTACAGGTCTTGCCTTTTCTCCATTTTCATTTATATAAGTTAAGTCAAAGTTAATAGGCATTTGGAAATCAAGTTGGATTGTACCACATTGCCATGTTCTTCCAATTGCATCTTCAAGGTGGAAGTCAATCTTAGGACCGTAGAATGCACCGTCTCCTTCGTTTATAGTATATTCCATTCCTCTATCTTTCAAAGCTGCTTCAAGAGCTGCTTCTGCTTTGTTCCAAGACTCTATATCACCCATAAAGTCATCAGGTCTTGTTGAAAGCTCTACTGTGTATTTAAATCCAAAAGTTCCATATAATTTATCTGCTAAATCAATTAACTTAAAGACTTCTTCTTCGATTTGAGATGGCAGACAGTATACATGGGCATCATCTTGAGTAAATGTTCTTACTCTGAATAGTCCGTGTAGCGCTCCTGAAAGTTCATGTCTGTGTACTTGACCGTACTCTGCAAGTCTGATTGGAAGTTCTCTGTAAGAGTGTGGACTTGATGCATAAACTATTGTAGAACCTGGACAGTTCATAGGTTTTACTGCATAATCGCCACCATCTATTTTAGTAAAGTACATATTTTCTTTGTAGTGATCCCAATGTCCGCTCTTGTGCCACAATTCTTCATTTAGAATTATTGGAGTCAAAATTTCTCCATATCCATTTTGTAGAAGTTCATCTCTCCACCAGTTCAAAAGTATATTTCTAACTAACATTCCATTTGGGTGGAAAAATGGGAATCCTGGACCTTCTTCGTGCATTGTGAAAAGTTCAAGCTCTTTTCCAAGCTTTCTGTGATCTCTCTTTTCAGCTTCTTCCATTCTCTCAATGTATTCATCAAGTTGTTTTTTCTTTTCAAATGAAATACCATAAATTCTTTGAAGCATCTTATTGTTCTCGTCGCCTCTCCAGTATGCACCGGCAATTGAATTTAATTTTATAGCCTTGATATTCTTTACTGTATCAAGGTGTGGTCCTTTACATAGGTCGTAGAAATCTCCTATTTTGTAAAGAGTTATATTTTCATCTTCTAAGCCTTCAATTAATTCAAGTTTGTAATCTTGTCCAGCTTTTTCGAACATTTCAATTGCTTCTGCTCTTGGCAATGACAATTTTTCAACTTCGTAAGCTTCTTTTACAATCTTCTTCATTTCAGCTTCTATTTTTTCTAAATCTTCAGGTACAAATCTATGCTCAACATCTATATCATAGTAGAATCCATTGTCTATTGCAGGTCCTATTGCAAATTTTGAATCCGGATACAATCTTTGTATTGCATAAGCCATAACGTGAGAAGTTGTGTGCCAGAAAATTTGTTTTCCCTCTTTATCTTCAAATTTTACAACTTTAAAATCACAATCTTCATTTACAACTTCAAGTTTTCCTCTAACTTCGCCATTTACAACTGCACCAACTGCTGCTCTTTCAAGTCCTTCTGAAATATCAAGAATTAATTCTTTTACAGTTTTTTCTGAATCATATTTTCTTTCTGAACCATCTGGTAATCTTACTATCATTTTCTCCTCCAATATATTCCACAATATCTTAGTGGATACAGCGAAACCTAAACAATAAAAAAAGCCCAACATCCCAAAAGGACGTTAGACCGTGGTTCCACCTTAATTGCTCCTCAAAAGTCTTATCGCGACCTACACGCTTCGCATTACCGAAGTACTCAGGGTTAGTTTTCATATCGTTACTCAAAGCCTTTCACCAACCGGCTCCTCTCTAAAGAGATAGTTATACTACTCGTCCCTTCAACGTTGTAAGATATGATAGCACAACTTGGGAAAATAATCAATAATTTTATTTTCCTTAATTAAATTTATCTTTCATTAGTGATAAGTGTAAAATAAAAGCAAAATTTTTTAAAAATTTTTTAGGAGGAAAATTTATGAAAATTATCGCACATAACATGTTTAAGTGTAAAATTGTTGAAATTCAAAAGGGAGCAGTTAACGGAATCGTTAAAATCGACCTTGGAAATGATGTAGTAATCACTTCATCTATTACAAATACTGCTATTGAAGAACTTGGCCTTGAAGTTGGAAAAGAAGCAAGTGCGATTGTAAAAACAAGCAACGTAATGGTTGGTGTTGAATAATAAATTTATGGTGATGTTGCAGAATAGATGATTCTACTCTGCAACATCACCTAAATATTTTTACTTAACAATCAAAAACTTTATTCTTGAGCTGTTATAACTGCGCTTGCCAAAACTTCGGATGCTGTTTTTATTCCACTATCTGCTGCATGATAATATGAATGGTGTAGTGCTTGATTTTCTGCGCCAACTATTCCACTTCCAAACCAATACATAAATGACGGAACGTTTTGCATTATAATTGCAAAGTCTTCACTAGCCATTGTCGGTTTTATATCAATTATATCTTCTCTTCCAACTATTTTCCCAGCAGCTTTAACGGCTAAATTATACATTTCTCCTGAATTGAACGTTAGAGGGATATCTTCATAGTATGTAATTTTATAATCACATTCATAGGCGGAACAAGTGTCTTTTACAATTCTCTCCATTCTCTCTTTGGCTCTTGTCATAGCTTCACTACTCAACGAACGAATTGTAGCTGTCATTATTGTATTATCTACAACTAAATTTTCTTTACTCCCGCCGTTTACATAATTTATAGAAAATACAACTTGTTCAAAAGGGTCTATATTTCTACTCAAAACAGTTTGTAAAGACATTATCACAGCTGAGGTACAAACTATTGGGTCAATATTTAAATGAGGCATTGAACCGTGTCCTCCTCTTCCAATAATTTCTATTTCAAAATTTGTCTTTGCTGACATAAGTGCTCCATTTTTGCAAATTACTTTTCCTGCCGGTACTAAAGGCCAATTGTGTAGACCGAAGAACATATCCGGTTTTGTAATTTCTAAAAGTCCTGCTTCTAACATTTCTTTTGCACCAGTGGTAGTCTCTTCAGCTTTTTGGAAAAGTAAAATAGTATTTCCTTGCATTTTACTTCTCAATTTACTTAAAATGATTGCCGCTCCAAGTAGCGAAGCAGTATGAAAATCATGACCACAAGCATGCATTACTCCATCAACTTTTGACTTATACTCCCAATTATACTTTTCTGTTTGGCTGATTGCATCTATATCACATCTAATCCCTATGGTCTTCCCCTCTTTAGCTCCTTTTATTTTAGCAACCACTCCCGTTTCAACGTCAAGTGGAATTATCTCAACTCCATCAATTGTACTCAAAAATTCTTTTATATTTTTTGTAGTGTTGAACTCCATATTAGAAAGTTCTGGATATTCGTGCATATAGTGTCTAAATTCTAAAATTTTGTTTTCTTCTTCTCTTGTAAGTTCTATATTCATTTCTTCCTCTATAAAAAAGAGCCTGAAATAAATCAGACTCTAAATCTAAATCTCAATAATACTTCCTATATCGATTATATTACTTTCTGTTAAAAACTCAAAATTTTCATTATTAGCTTCTAAAAATTTTATAATTTTATCTTTTGATGAATGCCCTTCTAATACACCTGTAAAAAACAATCTATCTCCTACTAAACCTGTCGCACCGCCAATAAAACCATATTCAAAATTTCTAAGCTCGATTTGTTTGTGCTCAATCAACAATATATTTGAAATATTTTTTAATTTTTCATAAATTCCAACGTCTGAAGTTATTAGACACCTTTTACCAACTGCAAGATTGCATTTTGTATAGCCTTGTTTCACATCTATTAATTTAAATCCCCTATTCTTATAGAAATTTAAAATCTCTTTGTCTGTAAACTTTAAGTTGTGTATAAAAAAATCTCTATACACTGCAAAATTTAACTTTACATGGTTTGGATATGGGCTTTCAATATTTTCAATTGGAATTATTTTTTTGTTCTTAAAAATATTTGAATAGTACTCTATATTTTGTGAATCCACAGCAATGGTTTCTTCGTCCAACTTTCTTATTAGAATGTCAGGGTGTGCATCTATCCCCTCATATATTTTTGAATTCGGAAGTGTGGTTACAACTTCACCATAATTTTTTAATTTATTCTTAATTGTTTCGTTTGTATAGTAATCTACAACTATCATTTATCTCATCATCTCATACATCAATATTGAGCCCGCTACGTTTACATTCAACGATTCAATGTTTTGAGTTTTTATATATATTTTTCTGTCGGCCAAACTTGAAATTTCTTTTGAAACTCCCTTTGCTTCATTCCCCAAAACTAATACAGTATCTTTTTTAAATTCAAAGTCTTTGGATATTTCTCCACCGTTTACATCTGTGACTATAATTTCAAAAAATTTTTCTCTGAGTTTTAAAACTTCTGCTTTATCTTTTAAAATGTGAATTTCGGTTCTAAAGATGGATGCCATTGTTGAGCGAATGAGTTTTGGATTGTAGAGTTCAACACACTCCGGTGTCATAATAAGCTTAACTCCAAAACCGTCTGCACTTCTTATTATTCCACCAACGTTTCCAGGATCTCTCACATCGTCAAGCAATATATATTTTCCATCTCTTATACTTTCTATTCCCCTACTGTGAATTTGTTCAAAATATGCTATCACACCTTGGGAATTAACTGTATCTGAAAGGCCTTTAAATATTTTATCTGCTATTATATAAATTTCAGCTTTTATATTTAACTCCAAAAGCTCTGAAAATTTAGATTCGCTCACAGCTATAAATTTTGGAATTTTATATTGAAGAGCTTCATTTAAAACAACGAAGCCCTCTATATAAAATAAATTCTCTTTATCTCTGTATTTTTTTTGTTGTAGTGATTTTAAATATTTATAAATTTTATTTTCTTTGCTATTTATATTTATCATATTTTATTCAACTTCTCTATTGAAACTCTCAACAAATCCTTGTTCTTGTCATATTTTTGAATTGTATCTAACAAAAATTCTGTAAGCTCTTGTGTTGATTCACTACTCATAGCTCTTCTAACCGCCCAGTTAAATTCCATTTCTTCTTCATTCAATAGTAGCTCTTCTTTTCTCGTACCTGATTTAAAGATGTCAATTGCAGGGAAAATTCTCTTTTCAGACAGCTTTCTATCTAAATGGACTTCCATATTTCCAGTTCCTTTAAACTCTTCAAATATTACATCGTCCATTCTTGAGCCTGTATCTACTAGAGCAGTCGCCAATATTGTAAGCGAACCACCCTCTTCAATATTTCTTGCAGCGCCAAAAAATCTCTTAGGTTTGTGTAGAGAAAGCGGGTCAAGTCCACCGGATAGTGTCTTTCCACTTGCCGGAGTTATTAAGTTATAGGCTCTTGTAAGTCTTGTAAGTGAGTCGAGCAAAATTATTACATCTTTTTTCTGCTCTGCTAATCTCTTAGCCCTCTCTATTGCAGCTTCAGCAACCTTCGTATGATTTTTAGGTTGTTCGTCAAATGTAGAATATATTACTTCTCCTTTTACAGACCTCATCATATCTGTAACTTCTTCCGGTCTTTCATCTATTAGTAAAACCATCAAATGTGCTTCAGGATAATTTTTAGAAATTGAGTGTGCTATTTTTTTCAACAATGTAGTCTTACCACTCTTTGGTTGAGATACTATAAGCCCTCTCTGTCCTTTTCCTATTGGCGCTATCAAATCAATCATTCTTGTTGCAGTATCTTTTGAATCGCTTTCAAGAATGTATCTTTGGTTTGGATAAATCGGAGTTAAGTTGTCAAAATAAGGTCTTTTTACAATCTTGTTAGGCTCTATTCCATTTACTGATTTAATATATATTAGTGCATTATACGATTCCCCTTCTTTATCAGGTCTTGGCACCCCTACTATTTCATCCCCGTTTCTAAGTTTAAATCTTCTAATTTGACTTGGAGAAACGTATATATCTCCCTCTCCAGGAATATAATTATTTACTCTTAAAAACCCATATCCGTCTTGATATAAATCTAGGATACCGCTCACATAATTTATATCTTCCATATCTTCGATTATCTCTGTAGCATTGTCTGATAAGTCAGAAACATCTATAGTCTCTTTCTCATTAGTATCTTCTGAAATAAAATCTTCACAAAATTCATTAAATTCTTCTACATCTTGGTCTGATTGGATGTTTAAAATTTTATCTACTATTTCTTGTTTTTTTAATGTATATGATTTTTCTACTCCAAGTTCATCTGCCATTTCTCGAAGTTTTATAAGTGTCATGGAATTAAGTTTGGACCTGTTTATATCTTGATCTGATAAGTTAACTTGAGTTTCTAATATGGTTTTAATCAATTCTTCTTTCTTTAATTTATATGAGCTCTGTACACCCATATCTGTGGCTATTTTTCTTAAATCCACTAAAGATAACTTTTCTAAAAATTCTTCGTCATAGCTATCTATTATTGGCTTTTTACCACTTACTATATAATTATAATAGTCTCCACGGGTTAAAGACTTATGGTCTATTAGCCCCATGGAAACTGCTATATTTCTCAAATCTTCTATAGTTTTATTGTTTAATACTTCGCTATTGAAACTATTATTAGGCAATTTTCCCTCCAAATTATTGAGCATATTCAGGTTTTTGAGACAGTTTATGTTGTGATTTTACGTATCTTGCTGTACCGCTTGGAAGTCTAAGCACTAATGTTTCAGTAGTTGCAACATCTTTTGAAATGAATTTAACTGCATCTAAAAGTTCCCCTTTTGAAACTCCAGTTGCTGAGAATACAACTTCATCTCCCTTTACTAAATCATCTATTGTATAAATTTTATTTAAATCAGCATTTAAAGTTTTACATCTTTCAACTTGCTCTTCATCTGATGGCGCAAGTCTTCCTTGAAAATCTCCACCAAGACACTTGATTGCCGCTGCCGCTATTACTCCTTCAGGTGCTCCACCTATTCCAAGTAATAAGTCAACCCCTGAATCTTCAAAACAAGTTTCAACTGCAGTTATGATATCTCCTTCTGAGAAAGATTTTATCTTTGCACCAAGTGCTCTAACTTCATCTACTATTTTTTGATGACGTTCTCTATCTAATATTGCAACTGTTATGTCTTCAATATTTTTATCTAATGCTTTAGCTACTCTCTTTATGTTTTCAGTTGGAGAATCATTTAAATTGATACAGCCTTTAGCTTTTGGACCACATGCTATTTTATCCATATATACATCTGGTGCAAATAATAGACATCCTCTTGGTGCCATTGCTATTACAGCTATTGCATTGTTCATCCCCTTTGAAACTGCTGTTGTTCCGTCAACTGGGTCCACTGCAATATCAACCTTATCTGCATTTAATTTGCCTTCGCCAATTTTTTCACCTATGTAAAGCATAGGTGCTTCGTCCATTTCTCCTTCTCCGATTACAACTTCTGCATCAACTTCGATTTGGTCAAGCATTCTTCTCATAGCATCTACAGCTGCTCCGTCAGCTCCGTTTTTATCTCCTTTACCAAGCCATTTTGCCGCATTTATTGCCGCCGCTTCTGTAACTCTTGCTAAATTAAGCGCTAAATTTCTATTCATTAAAATTCTCCTTTTGTCTCAACTGTTTTAAAATCTTCTAAAAACTTCTCTATTCCTGAATTAGTTAAAGGATGTGAAAGCATTTGTTTGAAAACTTTGTAAGGTATTGTTGCAATATCTGCTCCAGCCTTCATACACTCTAAGACGTGGCCTGTGTGTCTTACTGAAGCTGCAATAACTTCTGTTTCAATACCATAAATATTAAAAATTACAGCTAAATCTCTGATAAGCTCCATTCCGTCTTGTCCTATATCATCAAGTCTGCCTATAAACGGACTTACATAGCTAGCACCGGCTCTTGCTGCCAGAAGTGCTTGATTAGCAGAAAATATCAAAGTTACATTTGTCTTTATACCTTCTTTAGATAATACTTTAACTGCTTTTAATCCTTCATCTGTCATTGGAATCTTAATTACAATATTGTCTGAAATCTTTACAAGTTCCATAGCTTGAGCAACCATAGTCTCTGCATCAAGGGCTGTTACTTCTGCAGAAATTGGTCCATCTACTATTTCAGTGATCTCTTTGACAACATCTTCAAAAACTTTTCCCTCTTTTGCTATTAAACTTGGGTTTGTAGTTACTCCTGAAACAACTCCCCATGAATTAATTTCTCTTATTTCTTCTACATCTGCAGTATCGATAAAAAATTTCATATATTTCTCCTCTCTAATAGCACAACACTTTGCGCCGCTATTCCTTCTTTTCTTCCTTCAAATCCCAATTTTTCAGTTGTTGTGGCTTTTACGGACACATTATCCACATCTGTCTTCAAAATTTTCGCCAATATAGTTCTAATAGCTTCTATATGATTTTTTAACTTAGGTTCTTCGCAAATAACTATAGAATCTAAATTCCCTATCATATAACCTTTAGATTCCATAACTTCAACAACTCTTTCTAGTAGGATTTTAGAATCTATATCTTTGTATGCCATGTCATTGTCAGGAAATAATTTGCCAATATCTCCCAAGGCAAGAGCTCCCAAAATTGCATCCATTATCGCATGTATCAAAACATCTGCATCTGAATGTCCCAAAAGTCCCTTTTCATATTCTATTTTCAGACCGCCAAGGAACAAATCCCTTCCTTCAACTAATTTGTGTACATCATACCCTATGCCTATCTTCATATGTCACTTCCTATTAATGCTTCAGCTAAAATCAAGTCTTCTGGAGTAGTTATCTTTAAGTTACCATAGTCATTCCAAACCAATTTAACTTTTCTTCCGGTTTTTTCCACCAAAGAACAATCATCCGTTCCATAATAGCCTTCTTGATAAGCTTGATTATAAGCACTCATCAAAACTTCTTTAAAAAACACCTGTGGAGTTTGCACTGCCCAAAGTTCATTTCTATTTGGAGTGTAGTCTACAGTTTTACCATTGTGAGAAATTTTTATAGTGTCTTTAACTGTATTTGCAAGAGTTGCAGCTCCTGTTTCAAAAGCCGCTTCTATAACTTCATCTATCTTAGATGGTTTAACTAGAGGCCTTGCTCCATCGTGTGTCAAAACTATTTTTGTATTATCTGGAATTTGTAAAAGACCATTGTAAATTGAATCCTGTCTTTCCGTTCCACCGTATACTATATTATAAGGTATATTTATTTTTAAGGTTTCCAATATGCCATTCAAATAGTTCAAGTCTGTATCCTTTATTATAATTGTCAAATGATCAATATATTTTGACTCCAATATCTTTTTTAATGTATGAGATAATATCTTATCCCCGCTTATTTCTAAAAACTGTTTATTTAAATCAGTTTTCATCCTTCTACCCATTCCAGCTGCTGCCACCATAGCGCTCACATATTGCCCATTTATCATCAGTCCAACACTCCCAGTGAATAATTTATTATATCTCCAGCTATAGGGGCTGCTATTTCTCCTCCAAATTTTTCAACGTTTTGAATAATTACTGCCACCGCAACTTCAGGGTCTTTTGCAGGTGCATATCCTACAAACCAAGCATTATACTTATCTGCATCCTTAGATATCTGCGCTGTCCCAGTCTTCCCTGCAACTTGAGCTCTTCTTATTTTGGCAGTTTTCCCAGAACCACTTCGCACTACATTCACCATCATATCACCTATCTGTTTCGCAACTTCCGGAGATACTGCTTCTGATAAAACTTGTGGTTCTCTTGTAAATATATTAGAACCTTCAGGTGATTTTATATTACTTACCAAGTATGGAGCCATCATCTTTCCCTCATTAGCTATTGCAGATGCTACCATACACATTTCTAATGGCGTAGTTAGAATATCTGCCTGCCCTATACCGGCACTCGCCAAAGCATGTTGATCCCAATTTGAGGAATTGAACGAAGATTTTGCAAGATAAGTTGTCTTTGTATTTAAATCAAAGTCCACTTTTTTATTCATCATAAATCTCTCTGCAACTTCTACAAATTTATCTTTTCCAACTTCTGCAACTTTATTTGCAAAATAAGTATTTACAGAATGAGTAAATGCTTTATTTAAATTAAGATCTCCATACTCTTTTCCACCTGCATTTTTTATTGCACGGCCCAAAATTTCTTCTTCTCCAGTATCTTTATACTTTTGGTCTATTCCAGATTCTATTATTGCTGCAGTAGATATTATCTTAAAAATAGAACCCGGAGCATATCCCCCTTGAATTGCATTATTAAAAAACGCACCATTATTTCGCTCAACTATGGCGCTATAATCAGAATCTATGTTTTGAATATTAAAGTCCGGATAAGACACCATTCCTAAAATTTCTCCAGTTTTCGGATTCATAACAACAGCTGCACCCTTTTCTCCACTTTCAGCTAATTTATCTCTTATATACTGTTGTATTTTAGTGCTTGTTGTCAATGTCAAATCATTTCCAACATCAGAATCTACTTTATTATTAAAGAATGCACGGATTGACTTCAATGTACCGGAACCTTCAATTCCCAAAAGTTGTTTACTATATGAGGCCTCTAACCCGGAACTGCCCTTAGTCTTACTTGAATACCCAACTACATGTGCATAGGCCCTTGGATGAGGATAAACTCTAGTATATTTATACTTTTCTCCTTCGGTTTGGGCTAGTACTTCTCCATTCCTATCTACTATAGTCCCTCGCTTCAAAGCCGCAACTTTAATTGCATCGCGTCTATTTGCAGGATGTTTTACAATTTCTTTAGCATCAAATATTGTAAAATAACTCAAATAAAATATCAAACCTAAGAACATTATAATAAGCCCCACAAGGACCACTAACATTCTCCTATTTTCTTTTATATTCATCTCTATCCCTCGTACTTATACGACATATCTTCACTTGTTACCTGTAGAACCCCAAGAGCTATGAAACTTGAAAGCATTGAAGAACCGCCATAAGATACAAACGGCAATGTCAAACCTGTCATAGGTATAAGTTTTATTACTCCGCCTATGTTTAAAAAGCATTGTACTGCAAATAAAATTCCAATGCCTATTGCAAGTATTCTGTAAAATTTAAATTCTTGTCTTATGCTTATTTTTACAGCTCTATATGCAAGCAATAAAAACAACATTATAATTCCAATTCCGGCAAATATTCCCATCTCTTCACATATAACCGGGAATATAAAATCCGAACTTCCAACCGGAACCAACTTAGGATAACCTAAACCAATTCCCTTACCAAAGAATCCCCCTTCAGCAATAGCAAATAGAGATTGAACTATTTGAGCTGAGCTCTTATATATGGTCTCAGGATTCCATGGATCTAACCAAATTCCTATTCTAACTCTCACATGTCTAAACAAAAAGTATCCTACAACACTACCCACTATAACTAAAAGAATATTTAACAAAATCATCTTTCTATCCTCTTCATATATAAATTGTATGCCTGAAAAAATTGAAAGAAATATCGCTGCTGTTCCCAAGTCCTTTTGTATAAAAAGTAGGCCTATTAAAAAATACACTACTCCCATCAACACAACAGATTTATACTTAAATTTCTTTGGTATTTTGTATTGATACTCTGTATAATAAGATGCTATTAAAAATACCAATACTATTTTTGTAAGCTCTGTAGGCTGTAATAAAACACTTTCACTAAGCTTTATCCAGTTTTTTGAACCCCCTCTTTCAACTCCAAACACCAAAGTTATAAAGAATAAAAATAAAGATATAGCCCCATAAAAATACGTCCAATTTTCTATTTTTCTAAGCGCTCTCATCACAAAATAAGTTATATAAAAAACTAATATACCAACTAATGCCCATACTAACTGTCTAAGTCCTAAATCAGGATTTAATCTGTATATGGTCAAAATTCCTATGGTTAAGAGCATGGAAACAATGAGGAAAATATAATTGTCCCCAGTTGATATCCTACCTAATATGAAATTTGAAATATAAATTACTGAAATTAGCCCAAAAAATAATATTACTATATATTTATCTACATGTTGGTTATTAAAAAAGAAAAGCAATAACACTGCTAAAATTTCAAATACTAGGAGTAGATTTCTTGGTTGATCAGATCTAAAAACTTTACTAATCATCTTCTACCCCCTGTCATCCACGAATAAAAGTTGTATGAATCCAACACCAATTTTATCCCCGTTTCTCAATTCTATTATATCGTGAACTTCCTCACCATTTAAAAAAGTGCCATTTGCAGAATTTAAATCTTCTAAGAAATAAACCCCATCTTCTTCCCTAATTTCAATATGTTCTTTTGAAACAAATTTATCTTTTATAGCAATATCACACTTTGAAGATCTTCCTATAACTGTAATACCCTTTAAAACGTAAAATTCATCCATTTTAAAATCTAAAGAATCTAATCGATTTACAACTTTTAAATAAGCTGCATCCATATAAGACCCTTTCATATCCATTTTTTTTATATCCATGTATATAAGTCTTATAATACTTAATAAAAATAAATATATTATAACTATGAATACATATCTTAAACCTTGTGAGATTATTTCAAACATTGTGCACCTCTATAAATTTCTATTAAATATAATATCATAAATGGAAATACTTTAAAACTATAACAATATTAATTAAAATCAAGCTTTTACCACTCAAAAATGTTAAAATTTAATTAGGTGATAAAATGATTATTGAAAAAATTGTATTTCTAAATAAAAATAAAAAATATGCCATATTTTTTAGCAATGGGACTAGTGTAGAAGTCGTTGAAGATACACTGGTCAAATTTAATTTATACAAAGGCATGGAAATAGAAGATGATGAAATTTCAAATATAAGAAAACAAAATCAAAAATTTGAAGCAGCAAATTCTGTATTTAGATATATACAAAATAAAAAAACAGTTAGAGAAGTTAAAGACTATCTCTCGAAAAAAGGTTATGATGAAGATATTGTTGAACTCACTTCCAATTATTTAATTGAAAAAGGCTATATTGATGATAAAAAATATGCCTCTGCTTTTGTTCACGACAAGCTCAAAATTAATAAATACGGTAGAAATAAAATCAAAAATCATTTATTAATGCATGGAATAGATAAAGATCTTGCCGAAATAGCCGTTCTTGATTTAGACGAAGATATTGAATTTGAAAATTTAAAACTCCATGCTCAAAAAAAATTCAATACTTTAAAAAAAGACCACAACACAAAATCAAAATTGATAAACCACCTTATTTATAAGGGGTATCAATACGATATGATAAAAGAAATTTTAAAAGAGTTTGACTTTAAATATGATAGATAAAAAATATTATGTATACCTATTAAAGTGTAGAGATGATTCTCTCTATTGTGGATACACTATAAACTTAGAAAAAAGAGTCGCTACTCACAACAATAAAACCGGAGCAAAATACACTCGTGCTAGAACCCCTGTAGAGTTAGTGTATTATGAAATTTTTAACACCAAGAGTGAAGCTTTAAAAAGAGAATGTGCTATAAAAAATTTAAGTAGGGATAAAAAAATTCTTTTAATAAAAAACTTTAAACCTTCAAAATAAAAAACTCCTGAAATTTTATCAGGAGTTTAATTTATCTTCCGTTTTGTATTATTCCAAAAATCAGGGCAACTAAAAGCGAAATAACGCCACTTGAACACCCTATTAAAAATATCGCTATCGAATTTACATTAGCTGGATTGAATAAATCATTTATTACAGAAAATAATACAAATATTCCTATTGTAATTAAAAAAATACCAGGTAAATACTTTGCAAACTTAAGCCTTTTAGCTACAACACTAATAGCAATTGTAACTGCTATAGTGATGACTATTGCATAAATCGAAAGCATTATAAATTCTGTATTTCCCCCAACAAGCTCCATAATTTTGGACATCTTACACCTCTAATTTGTATTTAATCTTTTTCTAACTTCAATTGAGTTATTTCCTACATATCTTTCAATCTGAACAATTTCAGAACCTTGTGGTATTTCTATAGAATATATTTTTTTCGAACCCAATTCTGCATTAACTATATTATAAATGTTCAAAGTACTATTTTCCATAGTTACAATAAATCTATTGTTAGATGAGATGACAGCATCTCTTAAATCAGGTAAATATGTTTTGATATTTTCAAACGGCATATTGAGCTCTGCTGTATGATCAAGAATTCTATTTATATCTACTCCCAAATCAAACCACACATCTTCTTTGTCTGAATCTCTATACGACATAAGACCAAATACAATAAACTTTCCATCTTTTCTCTTTATTCCAAAATTAACATCGTTTATATATCCTTCTTCACCGTATTTTAATGCTTGCTTTTTAAAAATTTTATCTCCATCATCAATTAATTTTGAAAAGGGAATAGCTCTATCTTTTTCAATATCAGCCGTATACTTAAAAACCAAACTATTTCTACCATCTATAGTCTCTTGCCTCAAGCTTAAATAGTCATCTGAAACATACATTATTTCATTAATTTCAGAATTTGAATCTATATTTTCTTTTTTTTCTTCTCCACTTTCGTTTATAAGTGTAACTTGTTTATTATTTTCATCTATGGATAATAACCCTTTATCAGTCGGAATTTTTAAACCTTTTGATTCTTCGACAGATTCTAAATCATCATTGTTGAATTTCAAATAAAAACTCCTGTACTTTATATTGTTTTCATTTTTATATTTTATTCCCAATAAAATACCATTATCTTTTGAATTTGCGTCAAGTTGTTCTTTTAAGTTTATAAGTTTTGATTCCCCTCTACTTTTTATACTTTCAAATTCCTCTTCACTGATATCTTCAGATACTCTTGATAGTTGTAAAAATACTCCGTCTAAATACACGTAGCTTTCATTTTCTTCAACCTTCAAAATCTGATAAACCAAATCTTTTGAGTTATATAAGTTGACAATAGTTAGTTTTTCTTTGTCAATACCCAATGTACTTGGTTCAATTTGATATTTTCTTTCCAAAAATTTCTCTGTATTTACCACCTTAGACCTTATTGAAGGATTTTCAAAATAATATCCATCTATTATAAAACCCCTATTGGAAAAATATACATCTGAGCCTATTTTATCTTTGTAATCAAAATATTCTCTATCATTTTTTATAAATATGACTTTTGTAACAGTCCAACTTCCATTTATTGGAGTTTTATTGATCTTTGGCTCAGTTATATTTCTCATATTAGTGTTTATAAAAGAGCATCCTGTAAGAGTCGTAATCATAAACAAAAATATTAAAATTTTAATTCTCTTCTTCATCTTTTTGTACCTTTACTATAGGAAGAGTTACCTTTACAGTAGTTCCAATATTTTTTTCAGAATATATATTTAACTCTCCTTGATGTAGATTGGCAATTTCATCAGCTATTGAAAGGCCTATCCCACTGTGACTTTTTGAATGTTTTCCCTTATAAAACTTTTCTTTTACATGTTGAATTTCGTCCTTATCTATTCCCTGTCCATTGTCTGTTATCAAAATTACTATAACATCTTCTAATACGTTTGACGTCAATCTAACAAACCCATCAGTTGCTGTAAATTTAATAGCATTATCTAATAAATTTATAAGTAATTGCCTTATCCTATTTTCATCTCCTATTAAAATTGCTTTCTCAGGGTCTATATTCGACTGAAATTCAATCTTATTAAGTTCTGCTCTAGGCCTCATTTGTTTTGCTATGTCATTTAGCACATCAGTAATATTCAAAGAGTCTTTTTCTAATTGTATTCTTCCTGAAATAAATCTGGAGAAGTCCAAAAGTTCTTCAACCATCTTAGACAATCTATCAGTTTCATTTTCTATTATATTCAAACCATCATTTATAAGAGTTCTCTCATCTTCTCTTGCACTTTTTAAAACTACAGCCCAACCTTTTATTGAAGTCAACGGTGTTCTAAGTTCATGTGATATTGATGATATAAAGTCATTTTTTATCTGTTCTCTCTTAATTATTTCTTCAGCCATGGAGTTTAACGTACTACCAATCTGACCAAACTCGTCCGGAGTATTTAACTCAGACCTAATTTTATATTGTCCATCTGCCATCTTCGTTGCAACAGAAATCAATTCTTTCATTGGCTTTACTATTGAGTTTGCCAAAATCAAACTCATTATAGTAGTTATTACAACCACAATAAGTCCTAAGCCGAGTATTCCAAGAGAAGTTTTTAATATTTCCTTATTAGGTTCTTCCAAAGAGCTTATAAATCTCAAATAACCTATGTCCATTCCAGCTGAATTTCTCAATTTTCCAGTCAATGCCATTACATTGTCATTTGTATAATTGTTTGAACCTATATAAGTTATTTTCGTTCCATTTTCAGCTGCTTTTACATCATAAGTAATAATTTTATCAGTTGGCATTGCCCCTATCGAATCATAGATTACATATTTGTCATTATTTAAAATCTGTACTTCTGAATTCGTATTAGCCCATAACATTTCTGTATCTTCTAAAATCAAATCTTCCAATGTCCTATCAGAATAAAATTTTTCAAATGAATCAATGGATAAATTGAGCCTCGAAGAAAGTTCATTTTCTATATTTGAATAATAAAAACTTCTAAATCCAAATATTAAAAATAAGCTTATTATAGCTATTGTTAGTATAATAATAAACAGGAAATTTCTTACAAGTTTTTTCCCTATTGAATACTTCAACTTACACCCCTGACCATCTATACCCTATTCCCCAAACTGTTTCTATATACACAGGTTTGGCAGCATTTTTTTCAATTTTGGAACGTAACCTTCTAATATTTACATCGACAATTTTAGAATCTCCGATAAATTCCTCTCCCCAAACCATTTTCAAAATTTCATCTCTCTTTAAAGCTTTACCCGGGTTTCCCATAAATATTTTCATTATTTGATACTCTGTTGGAGTTAAAATCAATTCAATATTATCTTTATAAAATCTTCTTGAATAAGTATCAAGTTTGAATGGGCCATCAATCATCATACTTTTTTCTGTATCTTCTATTTCAAGTCTTCTCTCTAAAGATTTTATTCTAAGTGTCAGTTCTGTAGGATTGAATGGCTTTGTCATATAATCATCTGTACCATACTGCAAACCCATTATCTTATCATAATCTTCAGCTTTAGCTGTTAGCATTATTATCCCAAGATCTGGAAATTCTTCTCTTAGCGTTTGGCATACTTCAAATCCGTCTATTCCTGGAAGCATAACGTCCAGAACAACAATTTCCGGCTTTACTTTCCTTGCTATACTTATTCCATCTTCTCCAGTTCCAGCTTCATATACATCATAAAACTCTCTTTCCAAGTTTATTTTAACAAATTTTCTAATGGATTCTTCATCCTCTACTAAAAGTATTTTCGTCATATTATACCTTCTTAAAAAATTCCCTTCTTTTTTATTTCAATTTTCACGGTTTTAGGATTCATTCTTTCTACTTTAAATTGTTCAGGAGATTCTATTTTAGGTGTTAATTCATAAACCCCCACTCCTAAATCCTTTAAGTTTAAAATTACTTTTACATCTTCTTTTTTTATATTTAAATCTTCTAAAACATTTTTTTGAACAAACTCAATGTTCAAACTGTCTATATCTGATATTACTTCTCTATCTTTTAAATTTTCAAATATTATATCTTCTTTAGAGAAATTAATACTAGTTTTCTTAGGTGTCAAATCTTCTGAAGACGCCACAATTTTTATATCTTTGTCTACAAGCCCAACTCCATCAGGGAGCACAAGTCCAACTTCAACTCTATTACCTACCAATCTTTTTACATCTACCGGTTGTGTAGTAAGTTCAGTTATGCCATTTATTACAGCTGAATTCCCCCTAATCATTACAGAACTTGGTTCTATAGAAAATGCTTGAGTGTCCATACCTTCTGGAATTTTACCTACAATATTTAATCTTATTGGAACAGTCATAGTCTTAAGCACTGGTACTTCAATATCTATTGAGCTTGGCGTTATAGATACATTTTCTATTTCTACTCCATCTTTATCGTAAGCTAATATTTCACCTGTTTTTACACCGCTATTAGACATACCTGTAACATCAACTTCAGAAACAATTTTTTCTATTCCATGAACTACACTTGAAGGACCTTTTACTTCAACTTTTTCCGAAGGCTTTATATTCCCAAGAACATATCCTTCTTCTAAATCTCCAATAGCCGATATAAATGCTTCCATTTTTTCATTTATAACTTCGTCTATCTTCACTGTAACTCTTGACGGATCCTTAGATACTACTCTAATTCCACTACTACTAGTATCCAAACTTACCTTTATCGGTATACTGCTTTCACCTTCTGAATATCCTGAAAGATTAACTGAAGCTGAAATATTTTCTCTATTCATTCTGCTTATTTCAGAAGTTTTCCCTGAAATAGAAACATCCGTTCTCAACTTCATATTTGAGACTATCGCTAAATTATGTTCTTTTATTTCAGCTAAATTTTCAAAACGCACATCTATATCTTTATAAGTTACAGTCCTCTCTGGATCTACTTCACTTCTAACATATGACCATAAAAAAAGTGAAAATATTATAGATATAAATTTAAACATAGTATTTTTACTCATTTTTCGCATTTCTTTCACCGCCAAATTTCCATTTAAATAAAGCATTTTGATTTACTAATGATGGATTATATATCTTATTTAAAATTGTTTCCAATGTTTCTAAATCCAAATACCTTGAAATCTTACCTTTTTCAGCCACAGATATAGACCCGGTTTCTTCACTCACCATTATACTTAAACAGTCTGATTTTTCACTTATGCCAATTCCTGCTCTATGTCTTGTTCCAAGCTCTTTAGATATATTGTCTGAGTCACTTAAAGGCAAGAAACAAGATGCCGCAACAATTCTATCTCCTTTTACTATAACAGCTCCATCATGAAGCGGGGTATTTGGGATAAAGATGTTTATAATCAAACTACTAGATACTAATCCGTCAACTTTAGTACCAGTTTCTACAATTTCATTTAATCCCGTTTGCCTTTCAATTATTATAAGTGCCCCTATTTTTTGACGTGCCAAAGAGCCTATAGCATCACATATTTCAGTAACTGTCTTAGGTATTACTACAACTTCTCTTGAGTTTCTAAACGAGCTTGAAGACCTTCCTATCAATTCAAGTCCCCTTCTAAGTTCAGGTTGGAACACAACTAAAATTGCAACTATTCCCCAAGTCATAACCTTATCCAACAGCCAATATATAGTGTAAAACTCTCCCCATTCACTAAGCTTAGTTAAAATTAAAATTACAATAATACCCTTTGCTAACTGTTCCGCACGTGTGCCTTGCCACAGCTTTAGACAATTATATGTTAGGACTGCAATTATAAAAATGTCTATTATATCTATTATTCGTATATAATTAAAAATTTCTTGTAAATTCATTTATATCTCCCGTTTAAATGTCACATCCGCTTGAATTATTATTGTTAAAAACAAACCAACAGCTATCAGTATATCTCCTACACTTATAATAGTTTTATACGGAAAAGGTAAATAAATTATATCCGAAAGCCAATACATTTTAGGGCTTCTAAAAAGTCCATGGCTTAAGCTCTTACCTTCCAGTATTATTTTAGCTCTATCAATTGGAATTTTATTTAAAAGTTCATACTTTACCGGCATCTTTTTATTAAGAATTATAGGAATTGAATTTAAAATAAAACCCATTCCTATAATATTCATGCCTTTATTTTGTAAATTTAATAAAAGTCCTATTCCCAATAATAAAAGGTATAGCACATGAATAAAACTGTAATAATTTGTAAACAAATGAGTTAAAATCCCAAAATCATATATAGTAAAAACTGTGAGCATAACATCTATTAGAACTCCTATAATCAAAATCCACAAATATTTTATATTTATAATGCTCAATTCAGTTTTTCCAAATATTTTTGCAATTATTATTCCAAAAATAAGTGCTAAAATAATCATCTTTATTCTCCTATAATATCATAATTAGCTATCTCTTATCAAAAAAGGATTTATCAATCAATTGACCTGATGATAAATCCTCTTCCTTCGTGTACTATTATTTTGCCTGTGTCACCTTTTAATTCGTTACTGACACCTCTAATTTCACTTGTCAAAATTTTTAATTCATCAGCTTCATATTCCATTCCATATGTAGAATAAATCATTTCCTCACTAATGGCTACAACACTTATATAAATATGTTCGTCTTTTTCAAAAAAATATTCACCCTTTTCAACATATTCTATTATATTGTTGTTGTCTACCATTATAGCTTTTGATTTGCCAAACAACTTTTGCAGCAAAAATATATTTGCCAACGTATGGTCTAATCTTGTGCCAGTAGCTCCGAATATCACTATCTCTTCAAATTCTCTTTCAAGTAATATCTCAATTGCAGCTTCTGTGTCTGTAAAATTTTTAACTGTGTTGTACACGTTCTTTTCTATATTATTATCTTCAATAAATTTTCGTCCTGTTTCATCTATGGAGTCAAAATCTCCAACTATTAAATTTGGTAAAACATTTAATTCGTAAAAATTTTTAATTCCACCATCACAACATACTATATATGAATCATTCAAATATTTTTTTAATATCTCTTCAGATACTTTATTTCCGGCGGATACAACTATTCCTCTCACTTTTCTATTTCCTTGAATGATTCTATTGCCTTCATTGGGTCTTCTGAACCAAAGATTGCTGAACCGGCTACCAATAAATCTGCTCCACTTTCATAAACTTTAAGAGCATTCTCTAATTTAACTCCGCCATCTACTTCAAGTATACACTCAGGATTTTCTCTGTCTATTATTTTTCTAACAGATGCTATCTTTTTATAAACTTGTTCTATAAATTTTTGTCCACCAAAGCCTGGATTCACGCTCATAATTAAAACTAAATCTAAATCTTTAATTGTATAGTCAAGTATACTTAAATCTTCTGCCGGATTTATAGCCATTCCTACTTTTACGCCTTTTTCTTTTACCAAATTTAAGGTTCTATTTAAATGTTTTGTAGTACTTGGATGAATTGTGATTATATCTGCCCCAGCCTTCACAAAATCATCTATATATCTTTCAGGCTGTTCTATCATCAAGTGCACATCAAAAGGTATATCTGTAATATTTCTAAGCTGAGATATTATATCCGATCCAAATGAAATGTTTGGCACATACATACCATCCATTACATCAAGATGTACATAATCTACTTTAGATTTATTCATTATTTCAAATTGTTCTCTTATTTTGGTAAAATCACATGCTAGTATTGATGGTGAAATCATGAGCGCTCCCTTTCTTTAAGTTCATTGTATATTTGTAAATAACTGTTATACCTAGATTCAGGTATTTCTCCTTCTTCAACTAATTTTTTTATTTTACATCCAGGTTCATTTATATGACAACAATCTTGAAATTTGCAATGTCTTCTATTTTTTTCAAACTCTCTAAAATGTTCTTTCAAGTCATCAGCTTTTACATCTAATTCAAAACTTGAAAATCCAGGAGTATCAAATACATATGTATCTTCATCTCCTGATATTATTTCAACGTGTCTCGTAGTGTGAGTCCCCCTCTTAGTTTTTTCTGAAACACTTCCTACTTGTACTTCTTTTTTTAATATATGACTTATTACAGTAGATTTTCCAGCAGCAGATACACCTGATAAAGCTGTTGTCTTTCCTTTTAAATATTCTCTTAATAAATCAATTGTAAAAGTATATTTATAAGATATCAAGAAAGTTTTGAACCCGGCTTTTCTGTATATTTCAAAAAGGTACTCCCCCTCTGATTTATCTAAGTCATATTTATTGATTGCTACTAAAACTTCAACTTCTTCTTCATAAGAAGCAATTATTTTATCTACTAAATTTAAGTTATATACTGGTTCCTTTGTAGGTATAAGCACTAAAACCTGATCCACGTTTGCAACTTTTGGCCTCTTTAATATGTTTTTTCTAGGATATATCTTTTCAATATATCCTAGATTATTTTCCATTTTAAATTCAACTATATCCCCAACTAATGGTTTTTTATCTTCATTCCTAAAAAGTCCTCTAGCTCTAGTTTCATAAACAACTTCATCACTCATTACATAGTAAAATCCGCCCGTAAGTTTTACAATTTTACCCTTCATATTTCACCTATTCAAAAACAGTGTTTTTAATAACTTTCCCGTCAAGAACAATTTCAAATCTATCTCCCTTTTTAGCATACTCAATGTTTTGTACAAAATCTTCCTTTAAATTTTTAAAATCGGCAAGTACATATTGCTTTCCATTTTTAGTATATCTTGTTATTGTTAAACTATGAGTTTCACCATCATCAGGTATATCTACATTTATTTCAGAAGGCCCTGTAGTATGTTCTTCTCTAGTTTGTTTACTTGAACTTTCACTATCTATATTTTCATTAGAACTTTCATCTTGTCCTTTACTTACAAATAATTCTATAGTTGTACCTTTATTTGCTTCTCCCTTTGGATTATAATCTGACACTTCTCCAAACTCTACGCTTGATGAATTAACTTCTTCTATCTTAACTTCAAATCCCAAACTTCTCAATGTAAACTCAGCATCTTCAGCACTTAAGCCGGAGACCTTGGGAATATTTACAAGTTCCTTATCTTTGCCCGATGAAATATAAAGCTTTATCTTTGAACCAGCCGGGACATTTTCTCCACTAGCAGGTTCTTGTTTAAATATTTGACCTTCTTCGACTTCTGTCGATGGTAAATTCGTAATATCTCCCACTAAAAGTCCCGCTTGGTCTAATAATATTTTTGCTTGATCCAATGTCTTCCCTACAAGTCCAGGAGCCGAGACTTCTTGAGGTTTTACATTTACTTTAATAGTGACTTTGCTTCCCTTTTTTATCTGTTCTCCTGCCTTTGGATCCTGGTCTAATACTTCTCTATCTTTTACATTTGAATTTTCACCCTGGTCTTCTACAGCCTCTATATCAACTATAAACCCCAATGTTTCCAACTCTTCTTGTGCTATTTTATCATTCTTACCGATAAGTTCGGGTACTGTTATTAAATCTGCTTTTTGTGAAGATTTAAATGCATTTGGTCCAACAAATATTATTAAAAATACGAGTAAAACTGCACATATAATACCTAATATAACAGGTAGCGAAGATTTTTCTTTCTTTTTTGGTTCTCTGGGCTCTATTCTCTTTGCCTCACGGTTATAATTTTCAGGCCTGCGTAAAGCTTTCTTTGATGGCTCTCTGCCATTGTTTGAATATAAATTAGAAGTTCTTTCTGTTCTTGCTGTACTTGTATACATATTAGGATTAGTTTTTCCAAGTTGAATATTTTTTATATCATTCATCAATTCCGAAACATCTGAATATCTATCATCTGGGTATTTTTGTGTCATTTTTAAAACTATTGAATCAGTTTCTTTAGAAATTTCAGGAACCACAGTAGAAGGTATCGGCATATTCCCCTGAACTTGCATAAGAGCAACTGATACAGGATTATCCGCATCAAAAGGAACTCTTCCGGTTAGCATTTCAAACATTACAATTCCTAGAGAGTAAATATCTGATCTGTTATCTACTTTTGAGCCCCTTGCTTGTTCCGGTGAAAAATAGTGTACAGAACCCATTATTGCATTGGTTGCTGTTACAGTAGCATTATCAGCAACTCTTGCAATTCCAAAATCTGTAACTTTTACCCTGTGGTCTTTTGTCACCATTATATTTTGACTTTTTATATCTCTGTGAACTATTCCTTTATTATGAGCTACTTTAAGTGCTTCTGTAATTTGAGCTAAATAATTTAAAGCTCTTTTTTCAGGAATTTTACCATCATCAGCTATTAACTCTTTTAAAGTTTTTCCATCTATAAATTCCATCACTATATAGTGCACTTTTTCGCTATCAACTTCTTCAGTTCCAACGTCATAAATACTAACTATATTAGGATGAGAAATACTAGCAGCAGCTAAAGATTCTCTTTTAAATTTTCTTATAAAATTGTTATCGTCATTATATTGAGCTTTTAGCACTTTTATCGCTACTATTCTATCTAGCTTGTGGCAATGAGCTTTATAGACATCTCCCATACCACCTGTGCCAATTTTCTCCAATATTTCATATCTATTGCCAAGTATTTTCCCTATCATTTAAACACCTACTCAATTTCTATAATAATAAATGTAATATTATCCATTCCGCCTGCATCAAGAGCTTTACTTAAGAGATTATCTCCCCAATTTTTCATCTCAGAATTCTTTAAAACTTCTAATATTTCTTCATTTGAAACCATATTAGACAAACCATCTGAACACATAAGTATTTCTCCAGTTGCTAAATCAAAATTCTTAACTTCAGCATTCAAATCTTCAGCAGTTCCAATCGCCCTTGTTATAACATTTTTCTTAGGGTGTTGTTTTGCTTCTTCCTCTGTTATTTCTCCTATTTCTACTAAGTAATTTACAAAGGAATCATCTTTGGTTACTTGTTCAATTTCTTCGGCTATTTTATAAATTCTGCTATCTCCGACATTTGTATAGTAAAATTTACCTTGATATATATACCCTATGCTAATAGTTGTTCCCATTCCTCTTAAATTTAAATCTTCTAAGGATTTTTTGTAAACAACTTCATTAGCAATTTTAACTGCTTCTTTTATTTTGGTGACGAGCTCATCGGAAGTTTTAAATTCACCACTTAACTCTTCAACAACCGTTTCAACAGCCATCCTAGATGCCGTTTCTCCGGCTAAATGACCTCCCATTCCGTCTGCCAAAATAAATAAATTTCCATTCTCATATGGAACATAATAAAAATCTTCGTTTATTTCTCTAATGTTCCCCTTATGAGTTCTATGAACAAACTTCATTAATACCACCTTCATACTTCCTTCTCAGTTGTCCGCATGATGCACTTATATCTCTACCAAGTTCTCTTCTTACAGTTACTTCTGCTCCATAAGATATGAGTTTGTACTTAAACATATCTATTTCTTCAGCTGACGGTCTACCTTTATGATACTCTTCTATTGAATTCAAAGGAATTAAATTTATATGATATTTAAATCCCTTTAATAAATTAAATAGTTCGTAAGCATCTGATATAGACGAATTTTCTCCACTAATAAGTGTGTATTCAAAAGTTATTCTACTATTATTTTCATCTGAATAATACTTACAAGCCTCAATTAGGCTTTTTAAATTATACTTTCTATTTACCGGAAGCACTTTAGACCTCGTGTCATCATTTGGACTGTGTAAAGATATAGCCAATGTAATCGGTAAGTTTTCCTTTGCTAAATCATATATTCTATCCACTATGCCACAAGTTGAAATAGTCATATTTCTATAACTCATGTTGTGTCCTTCTTCTGAATGAAGAATTTTTAAAAATTTTAATGTATTTTCATAATTATCCAAAGGTTCTCCGCTTCCCATCAAAATTATATTGGAAACTCTTATTCCCAATTTATTTTCAACGCTATATACTTGTCTTAACATCTCTGCCGGAGTTAAATTTCTTATGAGTCCTGCCTTTGTTGAAGCGCAAAATACGCAACCCATTCTACACCCAACTTGAGTGGATATACATTGTGAATAGCCATGCTTATACTTCATCAAAACTCCTTCTACTAAATTTCCATCACTCAGCTTAAATAAATATTTTTTAGTATCATCTAGTTTAGAAGAAAATTCACATTCTATTTCTGCAATATCTAAACTTCCAATTTCCGATATAATATCTTTGGGTAGATTTGAATTTTCAATGTCTATTCTCTTGTTTTTATTAAAAAAAGTGTATAGTTGTTTTGCTCGAAACTTTGGATATTTTTTCTCAACTATCCAATCCTCAAGCTCTTTTAGTGTCATATTATTAATTTTCATTTATCTTTACCAATCTAGTGATAGCGAAACCATCTGTTCCTTGAACATTAGGATACAATTTTAAAGTTTCTCTATCCATTGTCTTAAGTACTTCAAAGTTTGGATTTTCTTTTAAAAATTCCAAGATAACATCTTCATTCTCTTCACTTGTGATAGTACAAGTTGAATATATTATCATACCTTTAATTTTAACATATCTTGCTGCATTTTTTAGTATATCACTTTGAATCTTTGATAAACCTTTAATATTTTCTAAACTTCTATTCCATTTTATTTCAGGTTTTCTTCTTATCAACCCCAAGCCTGAGCAAGGAGCATCTACAATAACTAAATCAAATTTGTTTTCTAAATTCTTATTATATATTGTAGCGTCATTTTTTATTATTCCATTCGTTCTAAGGTTTAATCTTATAAAATTTTCGCCTACAAGAGATACTTTCTTGTCTGATATATCACAAGAAACTATAGTAGCATTTGGATTCAAAAGTTTTGCATTTATAGATTTCCCACCCGGTGCTGAGCACAAATCTAAAATATCTTCCGCCTTATAATCTGATAGCTCAACAGCTAAAATTGATGCTTCATCCTGAACATAAAATTGTCCTTGTTTGAAATTTTTTGTATCTATGATACCGCTTGGATTTTCAATTGAAAGTCCATATTCTGACATCTTTGTCTTGTCTACTATATATCCTTGATTTTCCAAATCTTTTTTCAACGATTCTCTGTCTATTAGATTAGTATTTACCCTTATTGTAAAAGGTGGCTTTTCATTATTAGCCATTAAAAGAGATTTCACAAAAATTTCATCATATTCTTTTAATAAACTTTGAACATACTCTATCGGATGTGAGTAGAGTATAGAAAACTTCTCCGCCACATTTTCAATTTCCTCAGTATAAAATGCAGACTGTATTATCTTTTCTTTTGAGTTTGATATGTTTCTAAGTATCGCATTTGTAAATCCTATAGAGCCTTTATTGCCATATATTTTGGCAAGTTTTACAGATTCATCAACCACTGAATAATTCGGTACTTTGTCTAAAAATAAAATTTGATAAATTCCTATCATAAGAATATTTAAAATAGTCTTATGTATTTTTTTTATTCTAATCTTTGAATTTTTCCTTATTACATATTCTAACAACAATCTATTTTTAACTACCCCTGTTGTTATTTGAGTTAATAAATTGTAATCTCTAATATCATCTCTAAAATTATATGCTATTAAAAGTTCTTCATTTAAAAAGGCCCCTTTATAAAGGACATTGTCAATTATAGAGAGCGCCTTTCTTCTAATATCTTTCATTATTCTATCTATCCCTCGAAATACTCAACAATCTCAACAGTTGAAGAACTGCCATAACTGTTGAAGCTACATAAGTAAGTGCAGCTGCACTTAAAACTTTTCTCGAACCGGCAAGAGCCTCTTGACTCATATAATTTTCTAATTCTATTTGTGCTCTTCTTGAAGCATCAAATTCAACAGGTAGTGTAATTATAGTGAATGCAACTGACGCAGCAAAAAATACTATTCCAACATTAACTAAAACTCTTGAAAAAATCATTCCCATGATTACCATATATATACCAAAATTTGAGCCTATATTAGCCATTGGAATTAAAACACTTCTAAGTTTTAAAGGAGAATATCCTTCTTGATGTTGTATGGCATGACCTACTTCATGTGCTGCAATTCCAAGAGATGCTATACTTTTTTTTGAATATACTCCATCAGATAGATTTAATTCTCTTGTCTGTGGATTATAATGATCCGTTAAATTCCCAGATACTCTATTTATTCTAACGTCGTATAATCCATGACTTTGTAATATACTCTTGGCAACTTCCGCTCCTGTCATTCCCGTTCCTGAATCAATTTTGGAATATTCAGAGTATGCTTTTTTAACTTTGTATTGAGCAAACAACGTAAGCAGTATCGCCGGCATTATATAAACTAAATAATTATATCCGTACAAAAAATCAACCTCCTAATACAATCCCTTTTTCAAGACTATTTCCCAACATAAAACTCTTTGAATCCATTCTCTTTTTATTTGGCATCTGAAGTTCTGTTATCCGTATTACTCCATCAATAGTCTTAACCTTTAAATCATCTAATAATTCTCCTGCTATTTTACCATATACATTTTCTGCCTTTTCCACTTTAAATATTTTTAATCTTTCTCCTTTGTATGTAGTAAAAGCTCCGCCTCTATCTACCATACCTCTAACTAATCTTTCAATTTGAAAAGTATTCATTGTGTTGAAGTCTATATTAGCTGTTTCTTTTGTTATCTTTTCTGCGTAAGTTGAAATTGACTCGTCTTGAGGAGTGTAATTTATATTTCCATTCTCCAAGTCTAATAAAAATTTTAAAATTAGTTTTGAACCCAACTTAGAAAGTTCCGCACTCAATTCTTCTGAATTCAAATTTTCTATAGACATAGATTCTGATAATGCAACATCACCTGTATCAAGACCCTTGTTCATTTTCATAATTGATATACCTGTTTCAATATCGCCATCAATTATAGCTCTATTTATAGGTGCTGCCCCTCTGAATCTTGGAAGTAACGAAGCGTGTATATTTATGCAACCATACTTTGGCATTTCAAGTATTTCTTTTCTAAGAATTTGTCCATACGCAACTACTACAAACACATCAGCCTCTACACTTCTCAACACTTCAATAGCTTCTTCACTGTTTATATCTTCAGGTTGATAAACTTTTAGTCCTAAATTTTCTGCACTTATCTTAACTTCGGGTGGTAATAGTTTTTTTCCTCTTCCTTTTTTTCTATCTTCTTGAGTTACAACTAACTTCACATCATGGTGTTTATTAATCGCCTCAAGAGGCATCACAGAGAATTCAGGTGTACCCATAAACACTATCTTCAAATTACTCTTCCTCACTTATATCTTCTAAATCATCTAAATCAAACATCTCTTCTGCTCTGTCAGAATATAAAATTCCATCTAAATGGTCTAGCTCGTGTTGTATCACTGTAGCTAAAAATTCACTTGCTATAATTTCATTTTTATTGCCATCTTCATCCATATACTCAAGTTCAAGTTCGCTATATCTCTTAACTTTCCCTTGTTTTTTTGGAATTGATAAACAACCTTCCATCCCAACTTGCTCTCCTTTAGAATTTTTTATAACTGGATTTATTAAAGTTAACCTATTTTCTTCCCTATCATCTATAACTACTATTCTCTTTAAAATTCCAACTTGAACAGCTGCTATCCCCACACCATTTTCGCGATACATTGTATCATACATATCGCTTATCAATTCTTTAACTTTTGGTGTTATTTCACTAACTTCCTTTGATTTTTTTCTCAAAATCGGATCTCCATCTATTCTAACATTTCTAATCGCCATTAAATCACCTCTTAAATTCTACATCTATATATATATTTAAACGTTCACTTTCATTTTTATGTTCATCTAATACCCTTTTTATCTGTTTAGATAACTCATCTACGCTTTCAGGTTCCACTTTTAAAGTAAATTTAACCTTGTGTACATTTTTAATTTTAGGCATTGATATTACTCTACTATATTGTACTTCATAACCGACTATTTTACTTCCTATATCCATTAAAATTTCATGAGCAAATTTTTCTAAACTTGGATTCACTTCTGATAAAAAATATATATTTATCATTTCAACAAACGGTGGATAATCATACAATTTTCTATTTTCTATTTCTTTCTTATAAAATTCTCCATAATCAGAACTTGCTGAATATTTTATAGAATAATTATCAGGTGAATAAGTCTGTACTACTACATATCCTTGATCTACTGACCTGCCTGCCCTACCTGCTACTTGCGTTAGAAGGTCAAATGTGCTTTCTTCAGCTTTATAATCTGAAATATGAAGTGATAAATCAGCAGCTATAACTCCAACAAGAGTTACATTTTCAAAATCCAATCCTTTAGCCAACATTTGAGTTCCTATGAGAATATCAGCTTCTCCATTCTTCATCATTTTATAAAAAGATTCATATGAATCCTTCTTAGTTGTTGTATCTCTATCCATTCTTATTATTTTTTTATCAGGAAAGAGCTTTTGACACTCTTCTTCAACTTTTTGCGTTCCTATTCCAAATTGCTTTATGTACTTACTTCCACAATTAGGGCAAACTTTTGGAACAGGCTTTGTTTCTCCACAATAATGACATCTCAATCTATTAATCGATTTATGATATGTCATTGAGATATCACAGTTATCACAATTTATTACATGTCCACAACTTCTGCAAGATATGAAGTGAGAAAAACCACGTCTGTTTAAAAATAGTATTGCCTGTTTGTTTTGATTCATTGTATTTTCAAGTTTCCTTTTAAGACTTTCACTAAAAATAGAAATATTTCCATTTAAAAGTTCTTCCCTCATATCTACTATTTCTATTTCAGGTAACTTTGCCCCTGTTACAGCTCTTTTATTCAAAGTTAGTAAATTATATTCGCCTTCTTTAGCTTTAAAATAACTTGTTACATCAGGAGTCGCACTTCCCAAAACAACTTTCCCTTTTAATAACTCCATTCTCTTCTTAGCTATTTCAATCGTGTCATATCTAAGAGAATTATGAAATCTGTAAGAGTTGTCGTGTTCTTCATCTATTATTATAAGCTTTAAATTTTCAAACGGAGCGAACACCGCTGACCTTGCACCAACAACTATATCAACTTCTGAATTCTTTATCTTACGCCACGCATCATATCTCTCCCCCCTTGATAATTTCGAATGAATGACTGCAACTCTATCTTTAAATCTACCTAAAAATCTTTCTATCATTTGAGGAGTCAGCCCTATTTCAGGCACTAACATAATGACTTGTCCATTTCTCTTTACAATATTCTCAGCTAATTTAAGATATACTTCAGTTTTCCCACTTCCTGTCATCCCATGTAGAAGAGATACAGTCTTATTAGTGCTTAAAACACCTTCCACGGCACTCAATTGCTCTATATTAAGTGTATGAGCTCTATAGTCCTTAAATTTTCTTAAATCTCTATATACTTCTCTATCAACTAGTCTTATTAAATTTTTACTCTGTAATGACTTTACTGGTGAATTTGAAATTTTCAAGTCAGCTAACAACTCAGATTGTTTTACACTTCCATTTTTAGATAGATATTTTATTACTGCAGATTGTTTGTCTGTGAGTTTGAAATTCTCATCAGATATTTTATCCAAGTAATCTTCTTCAAGCTCTATGAATATTTGAGTTTTAACTCCACTTTCAGTATCAACCAAGACTTCAGTTTTTATCTTTTTAAGTTCTATCATCGTAGAGATAAAATTTTTACTCTGATTTTCTAAATCATCTAATTTTAATATCTCTTCTTCAGATAAACCTTCTTTTGAGAGTATTTTAAATTTTGTCCTCACTGTTTTAAAATCTCCAGGAGGCATAATGGGAGCAAAACTTCGGTTAAAACTTGTTAGATATCTTTCATTCATATAGAACCCTAATTGAATCAAATCTTCCGTTAAAATTGGTTCATAATCGATTTGTCTTAATACCTTTTTTATTTTATATTCACTCTCACATGAATTTAAAACTTTTAAAACCATTGCAACTTTTGTTGAATTTCCTTGCCCAAATGGCACTAAAACTCTCATCCCCGGTTTTAAATCAAAATCAGTGGAGTATGTATACAAAATGTCTATTTTGGATATATTATTCTTTATGAAAACTTCTACAAATTTCATTTAAACCTCAACATCATAAAAAAAGCAAGAAATTATCTTGCTTTTAAAAATTCTAATACTTTGTCTAATATCACATGGGAAAGCTGCTCTTTAGGCATTGTTCCCGGCTCAGTAATATTTTTATTTCTATCGACTATTTTTACGGTATTTATATCTTTCTTAAAGCCCGCATTTTCTTGAGTTATATTATTTATAACAATCATATCAAAATTTTTAGACTCTAATTTTTTTAATCCATAGTTGAGTTCATCTCTTGACTCTGCTGCAAACCCAACTATAACTTGTTTCGTTTTTATCGCCCCGAAATGTTTCGCTATGTCAGTATTTGGAACAAGCTCTATTGAATTCATGTTCGCATCAGTTTTTTTCAACTTTTCTTGACTATAATTTTTAGGTTTAAAATCAGCCGGAGCTGCTGCTTTTATCAACACATCAGTTTTTTTAAAATATTCCTCTACTGCATTATACATATCTTGTGTACTAAGTACTGATACAAACTTATCAACATTAGGTATTGTTAAATTTGTAGGACCTGAAATCAAAGTTACATTGGCACCTCTTTTAGTGGCTGCCTTCGCCAATTCATATCCCATTTTCCCACTTGAATGATTTGATATAAATCTAACTGGGTCTATAGACTCTTGAGTTGGTCCTGCTGTAATGACAAAATTATATCCTTCTAAATCTTTCTCAGTTAAATGAAAATCTATCAAGTCTACAATTTGTGATGGTTCTAACATCTTCCCATCGCCAATATCATTGCATGCAAGCAAATCGTGTAGTGTCTGTGTTACAATTACTCCACGATTTTTTAATTTATTCATATTTTCAACATTTGCTACTGAATTTAACATATAAGTATTCATTGCTGGAACTATCATAATTTTTGATCTACTCGCACTTAGTACAGTAGTCAATAAATTATCTGCCATTCCCATAGCAAATTTTGCAATCGTGTTTGCACTTGCAGGAGCAACAACAATCATATCTGCCCATTTTGCCAAAGATATATGTTCTACATCCATATTTGATAATTGTTCAAACATCTTATAGTGCACAACATTATTTGACATTGTCTGAAAAGTTAGGGGAGTTACAAACTCTATGGCGGACTCCGTCATTACAACTTTTACATTAGCTCCATTTTTCTTTAATATGCTTACTATTTCTGGAGATTTATATGCTGCAATCCCTCCAGTCACACCTAATAATATATTTTTATCCTTGAGATCCAATTAAATCTTCTCCAGTTGTTTCAATTTCTATACTTGCTTCAACATCTGATTCATCATTATTCTTTAGACTATTTAACTTAGCCTCTCTTTGCGCTGCTATTTTTTGTGAATATTCTTTATCACTCATTGGTTTTCCAAATTTCACAGCACCATCTATAATTTCTTCTATTGCAATAGAAACCGGTTTTTCATGTTCAGTTTTTATTAGTGGTTCATTTCCATCCACTATTTTTCTAGACCTTTTAGAAACTAACATTACAAGTCCATATCTACTGCTTGATATTTTTCTTAATTCATTAAATGAAGGAATGTTCATTCCTTATTTCCTCCTCTTTCTGACATAACTTCCGCTTTAATATCTTTATGACGTTTTACCCTCAACTTTTCAGCTTCAATTATGTTTTCTATATCTTTTACTGCATTTTCAACTTTATTATTAACTACAAAATAGTCATATTCTCCAACAAAGTCAAGTTCTTTAAAAGCATTTTTAAAACGTGTATTAATTTCCTCTTCCGTTTCCGTATCTCTCTTTATAAGTCTAGACTTCAATTCATCCATTGTTGGTGGTAAAAGAAAAATAAATACAGCTTCCTTATATCTTTTCTTAATTTGTAGAGCTCCTTGAACATCTATTTCAAGTAATACAATTTCACCCTTTTCTATTTCATCAAATACAAACTTTTTTGGAGTTCCATAATAGTTGGTATGAACAAAGGCATATTCTAATAATTCATCTTGCTCAACCATGTTTTCAAATTCTTCAATTGTAGTGAAGAAATAATTTTCTCCATTTACTTCGTTAGGTCTAGGTGTCCTAGTAGTCACTGATGTTGAAAAAGATATCTTGTCATTTTTCTCCATTAAAGCTTGACTAACTGTTCCTTTACCACTACCTGAAGGACCTGATAATACTAATAAAAATCCTGCTGACAAAAGACCACTCCCCTCTATTCTATATTTTGAATTTGTTCTCTTAATTTCTCTACTTGTGATTTCATATCTACTACTAGACTTAAAATTTCAACATTTGTAGATTTAGACCCTATAGTATTAATTTCTCTATTAATCTCTTGAACTAAAAAGTCGAGTTTTCTACCCACCGGCTCATTAGATTCTATTATACTATCAAATTGTGAAAGATGTGAAAAAAGCCTTCCTATTTCTTCATCTATTGCTAACTTGTCCGCCATTATAGTTACTTCAGTAGTGAGCCTTTGAATGTCTAACTTTTCTTCACTTATGATAGATTTTATTTTATCTTCAATTTTCTTTAAGTTCTCTTCTATAACTTTAGGCGCTCTTTCTTCTGCATCACAAACCATTTTATAAAGGATAGATTTATCTTTTTTAAGTATCTCTTTTAAATTCTTTCCTTCTTCTTCTCTCATCTCTATCAAAGTATCTATTGCTATTTTGGTCGTTTCAAGAATAGATTCCTTGTAGAAAGTTGAGTCATTTTCAACTTGATGTACTTCAAGTACACCTTCTCTTAAATATAAATCACTAAGCCCAATAGGTTTTTGAATGTCAAATTCTTCACTTAGGGAACTTAAAGCACTATGATAGTTTCTTGCAAGTTCTAAGTTAGCCTTTACTTTCATGTTGTCAGAATTATATATATTTAAATTTATATAAACATCCAATTTCCCTCTTGAAATTCTTTCTTTTATACTCTTCCTAACTGATTCTTCAAGATTAAATATAATTTTAGGAAGTCGTATATTTATATCAGTAAACCTACTATTCACCGACCTTATTTCAACTTTCAAATCGTAGTTTTCATTTTCAATTCTTCCAACTCCGTATCCGGTCATACTTCTCATAGTTCACCTCATTTTAACAATTATAACTCACATGAGACTTTTATGCCATATTAGTTATAAAGTTACAAAAAAATAAGAGAATCTCAAAGACCCTCTTACTTTTTTTAGCAACAAGACTTAGATTATTTAAAATTTAAATATGGGTCCTGCAAATAAGCAGAACTCAATATTTTATTTTACAACTATATTATATATTTTCTTAGGCACATAGATTTCTTTTATCACTTGTTTTCCTTCTATTTGTGTCTTATAGTTTTCATCTTCTTCAACTACTTTTTTTACTTCATCTTGAGTTGCATACTGAGTTATTTTTACAGTGTATCTAACTTTACCATTGAATTGAACAGGTATTTCTATTTCGTCATCAACGGTTTTAGATTTATCATATATAGGCCATTTACTCTCATTCAAATATCCGCCTAGTTTATTTGCACTCCATAACTCTTCAGTTATATGTGGCGCAACAGGATTTAACAACATTAAGAAAGTTCTAAAATCTTTTCTTGATATCTTACCAAAACTATTAAATTCATTAGTTAGACTCATAAGAGCCGCAATAGCAGTGTTTGCCTTTAGATGTTCATAGTCTTCTGATACTTTCTTAATCGTCTTATGAATTGACTTTTCAAGTTCAGGTGTGTATTCTTCTAAGTCTGTCAAAAGCTCTTGAAGATTCCAAACTCTTTCTAAAAATCTTCTAGAACCTTTTACCCCATTGTCTGACCAAGGTGCATTCTTTTCAAAGTCCCCTATGAACATCTCATAAGTTCTCAAAGTATCTGCGCCATATTGGTCAACTATCTCATCAGGATTTACTACATTTCCTCTTGATTTAGACATCTTTTCACCATTACCACCAAGAATCATACCATGAGATGTTCTCTTAGCATATGGTTCTTTAGTAGGTACAATTCCTAAATCATATAAGAATTTATGCCAGAATCTTGAATATAGTAAGTGTAGCGTTGTATGTTCCATTCCGCCATTATACCAATTAACTGGAGTCCAATATTTAAGAGCTTCAGGATCAGCCAATGATTTATCATTTTTAGGGTCTGTATATCTTAGATAGTACCAAGAAGATCCAGCCCATTGTGGCATAGTATCTGTTTCACGTTTTGCAGGTTTTCCACAATGCGGACAAGTAGTATTAACCCATGAATCTATGTTTGAAAGAGGGCTTTCTCCATCATCTGTCGGTTCATAGTTTTCTACTTCCGGTAAAAGTACAGGAAGTTCTTCTTCCGGAACTGGAACCCAACCACAATCTTCACAATAAACTAGAGGTATTGGTTCTCCCCAATAGCGTTGTCTTGAAAATACCCAATCTCTTAACTTATAATTTACTTTTCTATGTCCTATACCCTTATCTTCGACGTGTTTTAACATGGCTTCAATTGCTTCTTTTACATTTAAGCCATTCATAAAGCCTGAGTTAATCATAATTCCAGTGTTAGTATCTACGAAAGCTTCTTCTTCAATATTTCCACCTTCAATAACCGGAACTATTTCTAATCCGAATTTTTTAGCAAATTCAAAGTCACGTGTATCATGTGCAGGAACAGCCATTATAGCTCCGCTTCCATAAGTCATAAGCACGTAATCTGATATCCAAATAGGTATTTCTCTGTTTGAAATAGGATTTATAGCTTTTATTCCCTTTAATTCAACACCTGTTTTACCTTGGTTTAATTCACTTCTTTCAAAGTCAGATTTCTTTGAAACTTCTTCTTTATAAGCTTCTATTTCATCTATATTTTCTAATTTATCTTTGAACTCTTCAATTAATGGATGTTCTGGTGCAACAACCATATATGTTGCTCCAAAAATTGTATCAGGTCTTGTAGTGAATATTTCAAGTTCATAATTCAAATCTTTTAATGGGAATTTGATCTCAGCTCCTTCACTTCTACCAATCCAATTTTTTTGTTGAGTTTTCACTCTTTCAATGTAATCTACATCGTCTAAATCATTGATAAGTCTTTCAGCATATTCTGTGATTTTCAACATCCATTGGCTTTTTACTTTTCTTATTACTTCAGTTCCACATCTCTCACAATGTCCTCCGATAACTTCTTCGTTAGAAAGCCCTACTTTACATGACGGACACCAGTTTATAGGCATTTCATGTTTATAAGCAAGTCCTTTTTTGTATAATTGTAAGAATATCCATTGTGTCCATTTATAGTATTCTGGGTCAGTTGTGTTGATTTCTCTAGACCAATCAAATGAGAATCCTATAGATTTTAATTGTTGTTTAAATCTTGCAACATTATCAGCTGTAACTTTTGCTGGATGTATTTTATTCTTTATAGCATAGTTTTCTGTAGGAAGTCCAAATGCATCCCATCCCATTGGATAAAGTACATTATAACCTTCATATCTTCTCTTTCTTGCAACTATATCAAGTGCTGTGTAAGGTCTTGGATGTCCTACATGTAGTCCTTGTCCTGACGGATAAGGAAACTCTACCAATGCATAGAATGGTTCTTTATCATAGTCATTTTTTGTTACATAAGTATCATGTTCGTCCCAAAAATCTTGCCATTTCTTTTCAATATCTTTTGGATTATAAACTGACATATTTCCTCCTAAAATTCTGCTGTTCCTACCGTTCTTGGGAATGGTATGACATCTCTTATATTCTTAACTCCTGTTATATACATAACTGCTCTTTCAAATCCTAATCCGTATCCTGAGTGAGGCACTGAACCATATCTTCTAAGGTCTAGATACCAATAATAGTCTTCTAAATTCATTCCCAAAGATTTCATTTTTCCTTCTAGGACTTCTAACTTGTCCTCTCTTTGGCTTCCCCCGATTATTTCTCCAACTCCTGGAACTAATAAGTCCATTGCCGCTACTGTTTTCTTATCTTCATTTTCTTTCATATAGAAAGCTTTTATTTCCTTAGGGTAGTTTGTAACGAATACAGGCTTTTTATAAACTTCTTCTGTTAAATATCTTTCGTGTTCAGTTTGTAAATCAACGCCCCATTCAACAGGATATTTAAACTCAGTCTTTGAATTCTTAAGAACTTCTATAGCTTCTGTGTAAGTAACTCTACCAAAATCAGAGTTGACTACATTGTCCAGTCTTTCTAAAAGTCCCTTATCTACAAAACTATTAAAGAAATTCATTTCTTCTTCTGCATTTTCAAGAACATATTTTATTATATATTTAAGCATTTCTTCAGCGATATCCATATTTACGTTAATATCAGCAAATGCAATTTCCGGCTCAATCATCCAAAACTCTGCAGCGTGTCTTTGAGTATTTGAATTTTCGGCTCTAAATGTAGGCCCAAATGTATATACATTTCCAAAGGCTTCTGCAAAAACTTCTGCTTCAAGTTGACCTGATACAGTTAAATTAGTAGCTTTTGAAAAGAAATCTTCAGAAAAATCTACTTTACCTTCTTTCTTAGGAACATCATTTAAATCTAAAGTTGTAACTTGGAACATTTCTCCAGCGCCTTCTGCATCTGATGCAGTTATAATTGGTGTGTGAACGTACACAAATCCTCTGTCTTGGAAAAATTTATGAATTGCATATGCAATTATAGATCTAACTCTAAACACTGCATTGAATAAATTTGTTCTAGGTCTTAAATGTGCTTGAGTTCTCAAATATTCCACAGTGTGTCTTTTCTTTTGAAGTGGATAAGTTGGTTCGGATATACTAATAGGAGTAACTTTTTTAGCATGTACTTCTATACTTTGTTTTGACCCTGGGCTTTCAACTACAGTACCTTCTATTTTTAAGGAAGAGCTGATAGTATACTTTTCAATTTCTGAGAAGTTGTCCACTTCGTCACCATAAACTATTTGAAGGCTTGAAAAAGATGAGCCGTCATTCAGTTCTATAAAACCGAAATTTTTAGATGCTCTACTTGTCTTAATCCAACCTTCAATTACAATTTCTTTATTCAAATAATCTTTACTGTTTTTTAAAACTTCTCTAACTGTTAATTTCATACTTCCTCCTATCGTAACAATGTATTTCATTATAGACAAATACCGTGATTTTGTCAATTTAAGGGCTATTTATAATGTCTGATTTTAGATAAAAATCTATTAAATTTTTCTTCATATCCATGCTCTGTTGGACGATAATAAATTTTATTAATCTCTTCTGGAAGATATCTTTGTTCAACATATCCATTAGGATAATTATGTGGATACATATATTTTTTGCTCTCATCTATATTTGGAGAATGTCTGTCTCTTAAATGCATAGGTACACTATAATTGCCCTTTTTCACATCTTCCAGCGCCTCATTTATTGCAAGATAAGCTGCATTCGACTTAGGCGCACAAGCAAGATAAGTTGTTACTTGAGCTAAATTTATTCTACATTCAGGCATTCCTATCACATTGACTGCATCAAAAGCTGCATTAGCTAAGACTAAACCCATTGGATCCGCATTAGATATATCTTCTGAAGCTAAGATAATAAGCCTTCTAGCTATAAATTTTGGGTCTTCTCCTGATTCAAGCATCTTTGCCAGATAAAATATAGCTGCATCTGGGTCTGAGCCTCTAACAGATTTTATAAATGCAGAAATTACATCATAGTGATTATTTCCATTTTTATCATAAACTAAGTTTTTCTTTTGAATACAGTTTTCAACATCCTCAACTGTTACATGAACTATTCCATCTACTGAATCAGTGGAAAATACAGCTATTTCTAAAGAATTAAGTGCAAGCCTTGCATCACCTGAGCAGACTTCAGCTAAAAACTTTATCGCTTCTTCATCTATTTCTAGATTAAGACCATTGAAAGCTTTTTCTTTTTTTAACGTCGCTCTTATCAACTCTTCGATTTCATCTACTGACAATGGATTTAAGTTCAAAATTTGACATCTGGATATCAAAGCTCTATTCACTTCAAAATATGGATTTTCTGTAGTTGCTCCTATTAGTGTTATTATTCCTTTCTCAACAAATGGTAGTAGCGCATCTTGCTGAGTTTTATTGAATCTGTGTATTTCATCTATAAATAATATAGAGTTAATGTTTTCAAATTTTAGAGAGTCTTCAGCTGTAGCCAAAGTTTCTCTCAATTCTTTCAAGTTTGAAGTAACTGCTGAAAGTCTCAAAAATTGTTTATTTGTAGTTATGGCTATAATTTCTGCAAGTGTTGTCTTGCCAACTCCTGGTGGCCCATAAAATATTATAGATGGAACTCTATCAGATTTTATTACTCTTTCAAGATATTTCCCCTTTCCAACTAAATGTTTTTGTCCTATAAAGTCTTTTAATCTTTTAGGTCTCATCTTTGAAGCTAAAGGTTGTTTATCTTCTAAATTGTTTTCTAAATTTAAACTAAATAAATCCATCACTTTCTATTCTTTATTATTTCCTCCAACTCAATAAAAAAGCTCTCAACATCTTTAAATTGTCTATATACAGATGCAAATCTTATATAGGAAACCTCATCTAAATCTTTTAGCTCTCTCATTACTAAATCACCTATTTCATTCGAAGTTATTTCTCCTTTAAATGAACTATTTACTTCTCTTTCAATGTTCCATGCTGCTTTTTCAATATCTTCTACAGAAACAGGCCTTTTTTCTACAGACTTAATCATTCCCTTTATTATTTTTGATACATCAAATGTTTCGCGAGTGCCATCTTTTTTAATTACCATAATAGGTGTTTCTTCTATTTTTTCATATGTTGTAAACCTATTTTTACACTTATTGCACTCTCTTCTTCTCCTTATTGCATTACCTTCATCTGTAGGCCTTGAATCTAAAACTTTTGAATCGCCATAACCGCAATGTGGACACTTCATAATTAACCTCCGAATTTATTTAAAAAAAAGACCTCATCTAAGATGAGGTACTACTTTCTTATATTTCTTAAAAATGGTGGAATTTTAAGATCCCCACTATCTTTTTCACTAGCCTTTTCAGTTTCTCTTTTAAGCTCAGTTCTTGGAAATAAAGAAGATGTCTTTGGTTTTTCTTCTTTATATTGGTCAAACTCAGTAGCTATTACAGTAATCTTAACTGCATCTTTAAGTGTTTCATCAATTCCTGCACCAAAGATTATGTTAGCATCTTCATCTACGCAATCACGTATTAAGTCAGCTGCTTCATTAACTTCAAAAATTCCTAAATCATTACCTGCTGTAATGTTAAGAAGTACAGATTTTGCACCTTGAATTGAAGTTTCAAGAAGTGGCGAATTAATTGCCATCTTAGCAGCTTCTTGAGCTCTGTCGTCTCCTGAAGCAATACCAATACCCATATGGGCTACACCCTTATCATACATAATTGTCTTAACATCGGCAAAGTCTAAGTTAATTAGATTAGGTACTGAAATCAAATCAGATATACCTTGAATACCTTGTTTTAAGATATCATCTGCCATTTCAAATGCTTTTGAGAAGCTAGTCTTTTTATCTGAAATAGATAAAAGTCTATCGTTTGGAATAATTACAAGAGTATCTACAACTCCCTTAAGTGCATTAATTCCACGTTCTGCTGATTTTGCTCTCTTATGTCCTTCAAATGTAAATGGTTTTGTAACTACACCAACAGTTAAAAGACCCATTTCTTTTGCAACATCTGCAATTACAGGAGCAGCTCCTGTACCAGTTCCACCGCCCATTCCGGCAGTTATAAATACCATATCAGCTCCTTCTAAAGATTCTCTAATTTCATCTCTAGACTCTTCTGCAGCCGATTCTCCAACATCAGGGTTAGCTCCGGCTCCTAGTCCTTTTGTTAATTTTTCTCCAATTTGTATTTTATTTTCAGCTAATGCATTTTTTAAAGCTTGTCTATCAGTGTTAGCTACAATATATTCAACACCCTTTACTCCCGCATTAATCATACGGTTTACAGCGTTGTTTCCACCGCCGCCTACGCCCACAACTTTAATTTTTGCAAATTCGTCATGGTCCATATCGAAATCCAACATACACATCCTCCTATTAAAACGTCTTTATCATAAACTTATTTATATTTTATGAAATAATCTTCAAATAGTCAATATTTAGAGAAAATTATTGACTTTCATCTAAATTTTCTTCAATATTTTCTCTATTATGATCATCCACCATAACTATTGGATCTTCCTTGTCCAATTCAATTATTCTGGCATTTTTCCCAGTTGCTTCTATATCTTTTAAAATTTCTTCAAGCATTCTAAACTTGTAATCCAAATTTTCTAATTTCCCAATTACAATTTGAATACCATCTTTAGTAAACAACGAATAGGTCCCATTTAAATCTATATCTTCTATTTTTGAATAGACAGGTTGATTGACAAGTTCTTTAAAAAATTCAATTTTATTGTCATCTTCGTATATCTTTTCACCTAAATTTAATTTCTTTAAATTGTCTTTAATTTCTGGAACTTCAGCTTTGGAACTCTCTTTAGATATAATCTTCATATCTTCATCAAGCATATAGTATTCCAAAAAATTTTCTATTTGAAATTTAGGTATTCTTTCTTCAAGTTTGATAACAGCTTCTCTTTTAAAATTAAAACTAATTTTTGCAGATTTTACTAAAGGTATTTTTTCTAAATCCCTCTCTCTACTATTAGGCGAAACAGAAAAATAACTTTGTCCAACTTTTATTCCTGAAACTTTTATAACTTCTGTAGACTTTAGTCTTTCGGCGCCCTCTACTTTAACACTTATAACATTAAATACCCCAAATTTATTTAAAGTAAAAATTGCGATCAAAATTATAACTGAAAATAAAAAAAGTCTGTTCATAAATCTTTTTCGTTTTCTTCTATATTCATATTTTGCAAGTCTTACCTGTCTCTTCATATATTTTCGCTTCCCAATTAAATTAATTTAATCATTTCATCTACTAATTTAGTTACAGCACCTGAATTACCTAGTTTTTTAGAGTTTTCTGCCATTTCCTCTCTCTTTTGAGGATTGTTTAACAATTCATTTATAGAATTTAAAAGTTTATCCCCTGTTAATTCATCTTCCAAGATAACTAAGGAAGCCCCTGCATCTTTATAACTCATAGCATTGTGATATTGATGGTTCCCCGCAGTATATGCCTTTGGTATTAAAATACTAGCTCTACCAACTTGTGATATCTCAGCTAAAGCCATTGCCGAAGAACTTGTTATTATTAAATCACTTGCTAAAATATACTTTGAAATTTCATCTGAATAATTTAAAATTTCTGCATTTCTATTTTTTGTCACCTTTGATGCAAATTCATCATAATGTGGTTTACCTGTTATATGAACTAGCTTAAAATCCAATTCATTCTTTAAAATTTCAAGCATCGCATCATTAGTAGACTCTTGTCCACCACTACCACCAAAAGATAACACCAATTCTTCATCAGGTTTTAAATTCAATTCTTTTCTAGATTGTTCACGAGTTTTTAAAGTAAAGTCTTCTCTTACCGGATTCCCAGTTATTATTATATTTTTATTATCTATATATTTTTCAGCTTCTTTGAAACTTAAAGCCAAAAGAGAAGCTTTTCTCGCCAAAAATCTATTTGTCTTTCCAGGATAGGCATTTTGTTCCTGAATGACTGTCTTTATTCCCTTTTGTTGAGCTTTCATGACAACAGGAGCGCACACATACCCACCAGTTCCTATTACAATGTCGGGTTTAAAGTTCTTTATTATCTTCTCACACTCCCTCAAACCTCTTAAAAGATTAAATAGGGTAATTGCAGTTTTTATATTTACCTTTTTCCTAGGTAACCCCTCTATATGGACCCCTTTAAAATCAAGTCCCGCTTTTTTAGCAAGCTCTTCTTCAAGTCCTGCTATTTTCCCTACATATAGTATCTCACTTGAAGAGTCTCTTTTTTTTATTTCTTCAGCTATGGCAAGTGCCGGATATATGTGACCTCCGGTTCCTCCTCCTGAAAGTATATATTTCAAAATTACACATCCTTTGATATTTTAAGTAAAAATCCAACTGCTACCATTGCCATTATAAGCGCTGTACCTCCATACGAAATAAAAGGTAGTGTTATCCCCGTTACCGGAAATATCCCAACTCCAACGCATATATTAATAATGGCTTGCATCCCGATATAAGATGTCAATCCAACAGCTACATATTTATCATAATTATTTTTTGTTCTACTTGCAATCCTTAATCCTCTATAAATAAATATAAAAAATAAAGCTACTACAAATATACCACCTATCATACCAAATTCTTCACATATTACAGAAAAAATAAAGTCATTATGAGCTTCAGCTAAATTAAAATATTTTTGCCTTGAATGAAAATATCCAACTCCACCAATACCACCCATTGCAATTGCATACAATGATTGATTTATTTGGTAGTTTTGGTCCAAACTACCTTTGCTGCTATTTAAAAAACCTAAAATTCTTTCCAATCTATATGCATACTTAAATACCATTGGTATTAAAATAATAATTCCAATACCACATAAAGTTACAAATTGATGCATAGATATACCTGCAACTATATACATAAGCATCAATGTCGCTCCTATTACAAATCCTGTTGACAAGTCTTTTAACATTACCGGCAAAGTTGCAATTCCAATTATTGCTATGATTTTAAAGAATATTTCTTTTTTATATAGTTTATATCTATTCTCAGCCAATATCTTACCCATATATAATATCGAAGATATTTTTACAAAGTCTGATGGTTGTATTAATGGAAGAAAAGGTAAGTTAAGCCATCTGCCTGAACCACGGGAAGACTTTGTAAATTCAGGAATAAATAACATCAATACTAAAATTATTGTTCCACAAAAAAGTATAAAAGAATATCGCTTAAAAAATTTTCTTGGAAATTTATAAGCTACTAACATCCCAAAAAATCCCACTATCATAAAAGTGAAATATCTTTTCCCAAAATAAAGTCCATCTCCAAATGTTTTGGACCCCACCGGATATGATGCCGATATTACAGATATAATCCCAATTCCTATCAACAAAAGCGCCGTTATAAAAAGACCCAAGTCCAAAGACTTGAGAGCTTCTTTATATTTTTTCATTTAAATTCATCACCAACTCTTTAAAATGTTTGCCTCTTTCTTCATAAGAACTGTACATATCCCACGAGGCACAAGCCGGACTTAACAATACATTGTCTCCTATAACAGAAATGTCTTTAGATAGATTTAAGGCTTCTTCTAGATTATTTACAACTATACTTTCTATCCCTAATTTATCAGCAGTATTTTTTATATCATACTTGGTTTCACCTAATAATATTAAAGCTTTTAGTTTATCCTTTGCAATTTCAAGCAATTCTGTATAATCAGCATTTTTTTGATATCCACCTGCAATTAATAACAAGTTGTTTTCAAACGAGTCCACAGCTTTTATTGTTGATGCTGGATTCGTTCCTTTTGAATCATTAAAATACTTAACTCCATTTACTTCTTTTACAAATTCAAGTCTGTGTTCAACTCCGCCAAACTCACTAAGTGCTTTTTTTATAGATTCAGGTTTTACCTTTATAATTTTGGAAACACACACAGCAGCTAATACATTTTCTAAATTATGGTTTCCTAAAAGCTTTAAATCTCTTGTATCAAATACTATTTCTTCATCATCATCCCTAAAATAAATAAGTCCTTCTCTTATAAAAGCCCCCTTCAACCCTGAATCTTCTATTGAAAAATAATATATTTTTGCTTTTGAAGAGACTTTAGATAAAATTTCATCGGTATAATTTAAAACTGCAAAATCTTTCTCCGTTTGATTTTTTAATATATTTAACTTGGCATCTCTATAATTTTCAAAATTTCCATGCCAATCTAAATGGTCTGGAGTTATGTTTGTAATCACAGAAATTTTAGGTCTAAAAGTTTTCACATCATTTAATTGAAATGAACTAGCTTCTATAACCGCAAAATCGATTTTTTCGTCTACTACATCCATAACGCCAACACCTATGTTCCCAACCGCTTTGGCATTGTAATCTTGACTTAATATGCTAGATATCAAAGATGTTGTTGTGGTTTTGCCATTAGTCCCTGTTATAACTATTATATCTTTATGTGACATCTCATAAAACAACTCTAAATCTGTGATTATCTCTATACCATTATTTCTTGCCAAATTTAAAATTTCATTTGTTGGTTTAATACCTGGACTTTTTATAACTAATTCTATTTTGTCTTTTTCAAAAGATTCAAAAATTTCTCTATATCCTTTTAAATTTTCTTGGTTATCATCATGCACAAAGATATTTATATCTTTTTTTTTCAATTCATTATATATTGCCTTCCCGCTTATGCCCATTCCTAGTATTAATATATTTTTTTTCATTTATACCCTCATTAAAAAATCATAAAATATGAAATTACACATAAAAGTAATTCTACTGCACAGAATACTGCAACTACTTTTGTTTCTTTCCATACCAACTGTTCGAAGTGGTGATGTAATGGAGACATCAAAAATACTCTCTTTCCTCTTGTCTTAAATGAAACTACTTGAATTATTACAGAAAGAGTTTCTATAAAGTATATTCCACCTGCTATAGGTAAAATCAAAGGTAAGTTCAATAAAATTGCTATTGCACTTACAGCTCCGCCTAGAGCTAGCGAACCCGTATCCCCCATAAACACCTTCGCCGGATATTTATTGTAAAATAAAAATCCTACCAGTGCGCTTGCAAATATCAAACAAAACATGGCTATTCCCATATTTTGGAACTTATAAGCAACCACTCCAAAGAAAGTCATACAAATTATAGTAACTCCACTTGAAAGTCCATCAAGTCCATCTGTTAAATTAACTGAGTTAACAGTACCTACAACCACAAATATTATAAATGGTATATATAAAAATACAGGTAAATTTATTCTACTCATGCTTATTGGAATTATTATATCTGTAGAACCTGCTTCGCCACTATATTGATAAGCTAAAAGTACGCAAGCCACAAATATTTGCAAAAATAATTTTTGTTTTGCTGTAAGTCCTAAATTTCTTTTTTTTACAACTTTTATATAGTCATCTATAAACCCTACCGCACCAAAAGCCAATGTTGAGAATAAAATCATTAAAGAGTCTAGATTTAAATTTCTCGCCAGTACATTCACTATAATTATGGTGAATAAAAAAATCACCCCACCTATTGTAGGTGTTCCACTCTTTACCAAATGTGTTTGAGGTCCATCTTCTCTAATGGATTGACCTGCCTTTAAACTTCTTAAAATAGGTATTAAATAATACCCTAATATAAGAGAAATTACTATTGATATAGCTCCCCAAATTGGAAAAGCTGCTGCGACTGTAATACAAACTACTATCAGCCACATGTTATTTTTGATACTTTGCATTTAACTTACCTCACAGATTTATCTGTTTTATTATCTTTATTTTCAGATTTTTTTATCTTCTCTGAATCATTGGTCTTCTTAACTTTTGAATTTAATTTATCATCTTTTTCTTTAACACGATTTTTAATTTCTGTATCTTTGTTGCTTGTTTCTTTTAAGTTGGATGAAATTTCTTCATCTTTTAGTTTAGTGTCTATCTTTTCTTCGCTATTACTCATTTCAAATTCAATTTTACTATCAGTTTTTAACTTTGTTCCTGCAAATACTGATTGTCCTAAAACAACTCCAGTCCCTTTTATATTATATCTTACATCCATAGCTTTTAAAACTAACTCTATTTCTTCTTTGCTCTTACCTATTAAATCAGGCATATACTTTTCTTTGTCATTAGAAACATATAAATCTATGATAGTTCCTGGTTTTGCCAATGTTCCTGCCTTTGGTTCTTGTTTTAAAACTATACTTGCATCAAACAGAGAATTTTGATTAGTGTTGAATTTAAATCCTAAATCTACTAATTCTCTTCCAGCATCACTTACTAACATATTTTTTAAATTTGGAATCAATATAGGATCGTCTTTTTTATCTTTATTATCTATAGGTTGAGTCTTCTCTATCCCTAAATATTCTAAAGAATTTTTGAAAACTTCTTTAGCTGCCGGAGTGGCAACTGTTGCCGCAAAGAAATCCCCCTTAGGTTTTTGAACTATTACAAGAACTGTTATTTCAGGGTTATCTACTGGAGCAACTCCTATAAATGATGAAATGTATTCATCTTCATATCCTCCAGCTTTTGAAGGTATATATGCTGTACCGGTTTTACCACCAATTTTATAACCTTCTACCTTAGCCTTTTTACCAGTTCCATCTTCTACAACCTTATACATGATATCCAACATTGTCTTCGACGTCTCAGAAGATATTACCTTTCTCTTGGAAACAGAATCAAACTTCTTTAAAACATTTCTATTTCTATCTTCTAGTCTTTTTACAACTCTTGGAACTTTTAAATCTCCTCCATTTGCTATTGCAGATACAGAATTGATGAGTTGTATTGGAGTTATAGCTATACCATGCCCATAACTCATAGTTGCAAGTCTTATTTCTGAAATATCTTTATAATTATTTGGAATTGAGCCAACTGCTTCTGCAGGAAGGTCTATTCCTGTCTTTTCTCCAAATCCAAATGCTTTTATATACTTATAAAATTTTTCAGATCCTAATTCTTCTGCCATTTTCATAAGTGTAATATTGCATGATTCAACTACAGCTTGCTGCATTGTTTTAGTGCCGTTATTTTTTGAAGCGCATTTTATTACTTTATCAAAAAATTTAATCTGTCCAGGACAATAATATTCTTTTAATGGATATGTTGTAGCTTCTTCAAGTGCTGCTGCTGCAGTTATCAATTTAAATGTAGAACCCGGTTCATACTGAGAGCTCACATTGAAATTTGTCCAGTTTTTGTACCAAGCTACGACTTTTTCATCTTTAGTAAGCAAATCCCAATCCTTCTTTTGAGCATCTCCAACAGGAGATTTAGGGTTGTTCGCATCATAGCTTAGTGAAGATGCCATGGCAAGAATTTCGCCGGTCTTGGTACTCTGAACTATTATATTGACTTCTTCGGCATTATGCTTTATTCTCGATCTTTCAGCTGCTTCTTCAGCAAATTTTTGTATATTGTCATCTATTGTAAGAATTAAGTTTTGACCTTCTTTTGGAGCATAAGATTCTTCGTCTGTAAGTGGGATTTGCATACGAGTGTTAGCTTTTATAGAAATATTTTTCCCTGCTATTCCACTCATTATTCCATCATAACTAGATTCAAGACCGTATTGTCCATTTCCATCATCAGTTACAAACCCCAAAACTTTAGATAATATATTTCCATTAGGATAAAATCTCCTTGGCACATCATCTAAAGACAGTTTTTCTATCTTGAGTTCTCTTAATGCACTTGCTGTATCTCTATCTATATTAGACACAATTTGTACTACCTTATCTCCAACCATTTTTTTCTTTATTTCATCTTTAGGAACTTTCAGTACTTTTGAAATAGCCAAAGAATCTTCTTCAATTTTTTTCTTTTTTTCTTTTATTTCCTTATCTGAGTAAGTATCTCCTCTTTTAAAATCCATATTATAGTATACATTTGACTTGGTTATATTTACTACTAACTCTTTATTATTTCTGTCATAAATTATACCTCTGTCAGCCTGAACTATTTCTGTACTCGTTAGCTGATTTAATCCCTTTCTGGTTAGTTCTTCTCCTCTTACTATATTTATGTACAGAATTCTAATTATTATTATAAAAAAGAAAAGAGCCATCCCGAGAAAAATCAAACTTATCTTAAAATTCGCATTCTTTTGCGAACTATTTATCTCACGAGCTCTTTTTAAATTTACTTTCAATTATATTTCCCCCTAATCCTTAGTGAAGGATTTAAGCACCGATAAAATTGGACTCAAAAAAACATTATGATTCACATCCAACTGTCTTTTATTTTCGCTTATATCTACATAAACAATTTGGTCTTGCGATGGATATACCATTCCTAATTTATACATTGCTTCATCTTGTATTTCAGTAGAACTTTTTATACTCTTAACTTCTGCTTCCAAAGCTAATTTAGTCTTTTTCAAATCAGAAATTTCTTTTTCTTTTGCAATTATATCTTTATCTATGCTTGATAAATGAGAATATGCTATAGAAACCCCTAAGAACATTATAATAACAATAGCTATCGTCATATACAATGGTTTTGCCAAATTTTTTCTCTTTTTGACTTTTAATTGTCTGCTATTCAATTTTACTTGTCTAAATTTTCTTTGCTCAGACATCTATACAATACCTCTATATTTTTTCTGCCACCCTCAACTTAGCACTGTGGGCTCTATTATTTTCTTTCAATTCTTTTTCAGTAGCCACTACCGGTTTTCTCGTAATTATTTCAATATCTCTTTTTTTATCACAAATACATACAGGACTTTCGGGTGGACATATACAATCTAAAAATCTGTATTTAAAAGTTTCTTTTACAATTCTATCTTCAAGAGAATGGAAAGATATTATTGCTATTCTTCCATTCTTATTCAATCTGTTAATCATACTATCTAATGCACTTCTCAACACTCCAAGTTCATCATTTGTCTCAATTCTAAGAGCTTGAAAAGTCTTCTTTGCAGGATGGCCACCCTTTACTCTAAATTTTAAAGGTATCGCCTCTTTTATTACCTCAACTAATTCAAAAGTTGTATCTATTGACTTTATATTTCTTTTTTTAACTATATTATCCGCTATTTTAGATGCAAATCTTTCTTCAGAATAATCTTTTATTATATTAGTAAGTTCTTCTTTTGAATATTCATTTACAATTTCCCAAGCACTTAAATTAGATGTAGTATCCATTCTCATATCCAATCTAGCATCATAATTATAAGAAAAACCTCTACTGCCTTCATCAAATTGGTATGAAGAAACGCCTAAATCCAATAGAATTCCATCAACTTTATCTATGTTTAACTCATTTAAAATATCTTCAAAATTTTTATAATTGGAATGAAATAGTTTATAGTTTGAACCTATTCTACTAAGCACTGAATCAGCTTTTTTAAGTGCATTGGTATCTTGATCTATACCTATTAGTAGACCATCGTTTCCAATGCGTTTAAGAATTTCACATGAGTGCCCAGCTCCACCTATAGTGCCGTCCACATATATGCCACCTTCTCTTACATTCAAAAGATCTATCGTCTCATTTAATAAAACGGACTTGTGTGCAAATTCAACCATTTTAAATCCCCAATTCTTGCATTTTTTCAGCTATATCTTCATATGATAACCCAAGTGAATCATTGTAATTATCCCAATTTTCCGTACTCCATATTTCAACACGTGTACTTACTCCTATAATTACAACATCTTTTTCAATGCTAGCATGTTCTCGTAGTGACTGTGGTATTACAACTCTTCCTTGCTTGTCCAAAGACTCATCTATGGCACCAGAATAAAAAGTTCTCACAAAACTTCTAACATCTCTGTTTGTCAAAGGCAATTCTTTCAACTTATTTTCTATTTTTATCCACTCACTTTGAGGATAAATAAAGAGGCAGTTGTCCAATCCTTTGGTAATAATGAAATTGTCTTTTAATTCATCTCGGAACTTTGAAGGAATTATAACCCTTCCTTTTGTATCCAAGGTATGTCTGTATTCGCCTATTAACATTTCACACCATTATATACCACTTCAAACCACTATCTTCCACTTACCTCTATTCTACATCATTTTTTTGTTTATATCCATCTTATTTTATGCACAATAAAAAAAAGGCCTCAAGTCCTTTTTATTGACCTTTAGCCTTTTCATATGCTTAAAATTATTTATATTTTTTTGCCCTAAAATAAAAATTTGAACCTTTATTTAACTCTGACTCCACTCCATATTTATATTGATGTATTTCTAATATACTTTTTACAATATGAAGCCCTAAACCGGTTCCAACCCTTGGTCTAGTGTGATTATCTCTTATCCTATAAAATCTGTCCCAAATTAAATCTAAATTTTCTTTTGCTATTCCAACCCCATTATCTATGCAATTAAAAATAACTTCGTCATCTTCTTCAAAAATTTTGATTACAATTTTTTTGTCCTTTCTTGTATATTTTACAGCATTACTTATAAAATTATATATAACTTGTTCTATCCTTCTCTTATCCGCAAATATAGTACATTCTCCTTTAGATTCTATAGTTATTACATCTTCTGGGAGAGCAAATCTCTCTGCAACAATGTGAGATAATTTTATCAAATCAACCCTTTCCATTTTTATACTTTCTAGTGAAGATTCAATTTTAGATATATCCAACAAGTCATTTACCAACTGAGTTAATTTATCTGATTCTGAAATAATTATATCTATATGCTCATTTCTAAGCACTTCATTTCTTCCAGAAATATCTCTTATCATTTCAGCATAAGATTTTATTACAGTAAGTGGAGTCTTTAAATCGTGACTTACATTTGCTATTAAATCTTTTCTCATTTCAATCGTCTTAGTCAACTCATTAGTTGCATAATTTAGTGTTTTTGAAAGGTCGTTTATCTCTGTATAATAGCCATACTTAAAATTGACTTCATAGTTTCCCTTTCCAAGTTTTCTAGCTGTTTTTGACATTTCAACAAGCGGTCTTGATAACCTTTTTGAAATAAAATAAGATAGTATAACCGATAGTGCAAAAGATAATCCCAATACAATCAACAAAATATTTTTCAATATATCTACAGCTGAGTCTACCGGTTCCAAGTTTGTCTTAATAAGCATATAGTGGTCTTTGCCACTTTCTTTCCCTAAATATCCTCCATATACAATAGACGAATTCTCGAGGTATTTAAATTTTTTCAACGTTACCCTATACATTTTCTTTCCAGGTCCAACATTTTCAAAAAATTCTTCAAATCCTTTCTCATCTAACACCCTTGGGTTCATTATGACTTCCACCCAATTAAGAGGATAAACTAAATATCCTTCCTCGTCTATAACTTCTATATTCATCCCTTTGTTTTGTGAATAGTTTAAAATTATATTTTCAAAATTTTTATCTTTGAACTCGTTTTTTAATGTATCACCAGTCTTAGTTACCTCTCTAATTTTCATTGTTTCGTAAAACCTATTTAGAAAAACTATCTGGAATAACCAAAGAGCTAATAAAATAGAAGCTGCAAAAAGCATGAAATATTTCCAAAAATTGAACATCATACTCTTTTTATCTAAAACTTTATTATTCAAATTTCGACGTATCAAATTTATAGCCCATTCCTCTCACTGTGATGATAAATTTTCTGTACTCTTTTATTGAGTTTCTAAGCATTTTTATATGAGTATCTACCGTTCTATCATCTCCATAAAAATCATATCCCCATACTTTTGATAAGAGTTTATCTCTAGACAATGCTATGTTTTCATTAGCTGCTAAATAAACTAAAAGATCGTATTCCTTAGGTGTTAAATCAACTTTTTCTGAATTTACATATACATCTCTTCCGTCTAAATCAATTTTTAATCCTTCAAATTCCAAAGTTTCATTTTCAACAGTTTTTTGATGCCTTTTTACTATTACATTTAACCTCGCCATTAATTCTTTTGGGGAGAAAGGTTTTACAACATAATCATCAATACCTATTTCAAATCCAAATAACTTATCATATTCCTCTCCCCTTGCTGATAACATAAGCACCGGAATATCTGCTATTTTTCTTATTTCTTTATAACTCGAAAACCCGTCTAATTTAGGCATCATTATATCCATTACTATTACATCAAAGCTTTGTTCTTTGACTTTGTCAATAGCATCAAGACCATCTTCAGCCTCAATTACTGTATGGCCTTCAAATTCTGCATAAGTTCTTATAACTTCTCTTATCTTAGGTTCATCATCTACAACTAAAATTTTAAACATAGTATCTCCTTAGAGTTCACCCTTTAATCCAACTATCTCTGCTCTGTCTTTAAGTCCCTTAATAGTATGTTCAATTACATCATTTTTATCCATGCCAAGCATCTCACACCCATTAAGTATTACATCTCTATCGCAACCTGCGGCAAATTTTTTATCTTTGAATTTTTTGTTTACTGATTTTACATTTAAATCCAATACTGACTTAGAAGGGCGCAGTAAACAACAAGCGTTTATAATCCCCGTTAATTCATCTACTGTATAAATTGATTTTTCCATATTTGATTCCGGTTTAACATCTGTGCACATTCCATATCCATGTGACATAACTGCTCTTATTATATCTTCGTCTATATCATTTTCTTTTAAAATCTTTGGAGCTAATTTCAAATGTTCATCTGGATATTTATCGTAGTCTATATCGTGAAGAAGTCCAACTATTCCATATAGTTCCTCATCTTCTCCAAACATTTTTCCAAATTCAATCATTGCAGCTTCTACTTGTAGTGCATGCATTATCAATGCTTCAGATTCTGTATATTCTTTTAATAACTTAAATGCTTTTTCTCTTGTCGGTCTCATTTCTTTCACCTCTTATTATTAATTATACTATGAATTCTTAAAACTTTAAAAGATTTATACTTTGTTGTATTATAAACCTAAGAGGTGAATTATGAAAATAAAAAAAGCTATAATTCCAGCGGCAGGTTTGGGAACTAGATTTCTACCTTTCACAAAAGCTGTTCCAAAGGAAATGTTGCCGATAATAGATACTCCAAATATAGAATACATAGTTCGTGAAGCTGTTGAAGCTGGTATAGAAGAGATTTTAATTATATTGGGAAGAAATAAAAATTCAATTGAAGACTATTTTGATTCAAATATCGAACTTGAAGAAAAACTTAAATCTACTAATAAAATTAATGAACTTGAACAAATAAATGAATTAAATTCTCTTGCTAAGATACACTTCATAAGACAGCATAAAGCTCTTGGACTTGGTCATGCTGTAAATTGCGCAAAATCTTTTGTTTCTGATGAGCCATTTTTATTACTCTTAGGAGATGAGATAATAGATTTAAATGACAATGCTTCAAAGGGATTAATTGAAATGTATAATAAAACAGGTTTAAGTGTAATAGGTTTATTTGAAGTCCCTAAGAATGATGTAAATAAATATGGTATTGTTAAACTTGTCAATGATGAAATCGTAGATATGGTTGAAAAACCTTCTATAGAATCCGCTCCATCAAACCTTGCAATAATAGGTAGATATGTTATAACCCCTAGAATATTTGATTTAATCTCAGAAACAAAACCAGGCTATGGCGGCGAAATTCAACTCACAGATGCACTTTTGAAACTATTAAAATATGAAAAGATAATGGGCCAAAAAATTACCGGAAAAAGATTTGATACTGGTTCAAAAATTGGCTATTTAAAAGCAACAGTTGAGTATGCATTAAAAGATAAGGATTTTGGTAAAGAATTTAAAGAATATCTAATCGATATTTTAAAAGAGTGTTAAACTAATTTAAATCAAATATAAAATAAAGGACACTTTAAAAGTAAAATTTAAAATGTCCTTTTTGTTTTATTTTGTATCATTTTTTTCATGTTTTGCTATAAAATTTGTTACCTCAGGCATTAACTCTTCGCTCATTATAGTTAAAAGAGCTTCCAGTTTTTTAGAATCTTCCTCGCTTATCCTCTCTTCTAGTCTGTCCATGACTATGTTTATATATTCCTCTTTCATTTCATAATAATCATAAAACTTTTGAGTTACTTCTAAATAAAATTCTCTCTTGTCTTCTTCAGATTGAATTTTTTTCAAATATCCCTTTTTAACTAAGGAAGCTATTTTATAAGCAATATTAGGATGAGACATTTCTAAAAACTCAGTTAAATCACTCACTCTTGGTCTTTTTAGTGCATGTATAACCTCAATTGTAAATGTTTCTGTAGCAGTTAATGTTGCTTCTCTATCCTGCAAATTTCGGAACATATTCTTATACAAATTCAACTTAAATTTATCATAAACTTCTGAAAATTTTTCATTTAACATAATAGCCTCCCTATATTTTAGGCAATTGCAAAAGAAATCTCACAACTCATAGCTTTCTCGCCATCTACAATTATGTATCCTTCTCCAAAGCCTACATTCCCTTTCTTATTTATTATTTTACAATGAATTTCTAATAAATCTCCAGGAACAATTTGCTTGTAAAACCTAGCTTTTTTTATTCCACCAAGAAAAGCGTTTTTCCCTGGTTCATTAATCAAAATAGCTACTGCTCCAACTTGAGCTACCGTTTCAACTTGCAATACCCCTGGCATCACTGCATAGTTTGGAAAATGCCCTTGAAAATATGGCTCATTCCCACTAACACACTTAATTCCTACAGCACTTTCGCCCTCTTCTAACTCAACTATTTTATCTACCATTAAAAAAGGTGCTCTATGTGGCAAAATATTTTTTACTTCTTCAAAATTTAGTTTCATTTTAATACCTCTTTATAACTAAAGTGGCGTTGTGTCCACCAAATCCCAAAGAATTTTTCAACATATATTTTGTTTCATACTCATTTATATCCGTTACAAAATTTAAATTACATTCAGGGTCTAAATTTTTGTAATTTACAAGAGGTGGAAGAATGTTTTCATTCATAGAAAAAATACTTATAGCTGTTTCAACTGCTCCAGAAGCTCCAAGTAAGTGTCCTATTTGAGATTTAGATGAAGAAACAAATACATCAGTGTCTTCGCCAAAAACCTTTTTTATAGCAGCAGTTTCATACTTGTCGTTCAAATCTGTTGAAGTGCCATGCGCATTTATATAATCAACATCTTTTTTATCTATGCCTGCTTCTCTAATTGCTCGTTCCATTGCCATAGCCGCATATTCTCCATTCGGAGCTGGAGACGTTATATGGTAAGCATCACAATTAGTGCTATATCCTACTATTTCAGCTAAAATATTTGCATTTCTCTTCTTAGCGTGCTCTAATTCTTCTAAAACTAATATTGCAGAACCTTCTCCCATTACAAAACCGCTTCTGTCTTTATCAAATGGTATAGAAGCCTTTTCACAGTCTTGTGATGTAGAAAGTGCTTTCATAGATGTAAAGCCACCTATTCCAAGTTCAGTTATACTCGCTTCACTTCCACCTGCAAATATAATATCTTCATACCCATCTTTTATATTTCTAAAAGCTTCTCCTATTGCATTAGTTGAACTTGCACATGCTGTAACAAAACATTGACATGAACCATGGGCGTGTATATCCATTGCAATGTTTGATGCAGTTAAATTTGAAATTGCCATTGGAATAAAATAAGGACTAACTTTATCAAATCCTCTCTTCATTCCTCTTTCGTGTTCTTTTTCTATAGTTCCCAAACCACCTATTCCGGAAGAAACATACACCCCCGCATTCATCTGCTCTACTTCTTCAACAGTTAATTTAGCATTTTCTAAAGCTCTTCTAGCTGCGACTATACCAAGTTGATTAACTCTGTCCAGCCTCTTTTGTTCTCTCTTATCAAAGTATTCATCTGCATTAAAATTTTTCAATTCCGCCGCAAGTTTTACCTCTCGCTCTATTGTATCATAATGTGTTATTTTATCTATACTACATATTTTATTTTTAACATTTTCTAAAACAGAAACTTGGTCATCTCCTATCGGACATAGAACCCCTATTCCCGTTACAACTACTCTTCTCATATTCCCATTCCCCCATCAACATTTATAACTTGACCGGTTATGTAATTTGCACTATCCGATACTAAAAAGCTGACTACACTTGCAATTTCTTCAGGCTGTCCAATTCTTCTAAGTGGTATTTCAGTAAGTATTTTCGCCTTTGTATCTTCTCCCAACTTATCTGTCATCTTAGTTTCAATAAATCCTGGAGCAATTGCATTTACTAACACGTTCTTAGAAGCTAACTCTTTAGCTGTTGACTTAGTGAGACCTATCATTGCAGCTTTTGCAGATGAATAATTAGCCTGTCCTACATTTCCATGAACTCCACTAATCGAAGTTATATTTATAATTCTTCCGAATTTTTTTCTTATCATTGATTTGCACAATAACTTAGTTAGATAAAATGCACTGTTCAAATTAGTTTCTATTACTTCAACAAAATCTTCTTCTGTCATTCGTATTATTAAATTGTCTTTAGTGATTCCTGCGTTATTTACCAACACAGCTATACTGCCAGCTATCTCTAAACATTTATCTACGATTTTTTTACAAATATCAAATTTAGATAAATCCCCTACTACTGTGAATACATCTTCTCCAAGTTCTGACTTTAGTTTTTCTAATTTTTCAACGTTTGAATTACCATGTATTATCAAAGAATAGCCTTTATTTTTTAACTCTCTTGCTATTGCACTTCCTATTCCACCTGTTGCGCCTGTTACAAGAGCAAATTTTTTATTCTCCATTTTTAAACCTCTCAATATAATTTATTATTTCATCGTCATTTTTTAACGTCTGTACATCTATTCCCTTAAATTCTTTTTTTACTATAGATGAAATTACACTTCCTGGACCTATTTCGATAAAAGTATCCACTCCATCATCAACCATATTTTTCAAAGTCTTATATAAAAGAACTGGTGATACTATTTGTTCGCACAACAAATCTACCATCTCTTCTCCGTTATATTTTTCACCACTCAAATTAGGATAGTAATCCATCTTTGGCTCGCTAAATTTAACATTTTTAAGAAACTGCTTATAATTTTTTGCCGCACTATACATAAAAGGAGTGTGAAATGCTCCACTAACTTTAAGTGGAATAGCTTTTATTCCATTTTCTTTTAATATTATCTGTAATTTTTGAATTCCAGTTTTTTCTCCTGATATAACAATTTGTTTAGAGCTATTTATGTTTGCTACATAGACTCTATCTTTTAACTCGTTATTATTTATAAAGTTTTTCAAATCATCTTCATTTGAATTCATCACAGCCAACATCCCACTCTCAACTTCATTAGAAGCCAAGTTCATTTCAAAGCCTCTAACTTTTACAAGTTCCAAAGCTGCTTTCTCATCAATCACTTCACTTAAAACCAATGCTCCATATTCTCCCAAACTAAGCCCGCAAGTTGCGCTGATATTTAAATTTTCTTTTATCAATTTAACTACACTTAGTTGAAACGCCAACATAATAGGTTGTAAATTGTCTGTCTTTGAAATAATTTCTATATCTCCGTTAAAAGAAATATCCGATAATTCTTTTCCCAAAATAGAATATATATTAGAAATTTCAGGATAGTTTTCTAATAACTTTTTTCCCATCCCACTATATTGAGACCCCTGTCCTCCAAATACTACTGCTACTTTACTCATCTTTCCCTCCAAGTATACTTGCTATATATTCTCTTACAGATGATATTTTTTTTATATTTTTAATATCTGTTCCACAAAAAAATAATCCTTCTTTAAAATCACCTTTAACCGCTCTAATTAAAGCCTCATTTATGCAATAAGGTGTACTTGCCGGTTCACACGTAGATATACAATTCACACAGTGCTTAGAAGGAAATCTATTTTTAACAGTATATTCAACAAATTCTGTACCAATAGCTCTAGCTGGAAGTCCAACTGGACTTTTTATTACTTCTACACCAACTTTGTTTTGATTATGTGAGTTCAATAAATTTTCTTTAGCTCTTCTATCTAACGAAGATTCTTCTGTAAACAAAAATCCAGTTCCTATTTGAACTCCGTCAGCACCTTCTTCAAGTGCTTTTTCAAAATGCTCTTTAGTTCCAAAGCCACCACCTATAAAAAGTGGTATATGTTCTTCAAATTGATTTTTTACTTTTAAAATTTCACTCAGTTCTTTAAATATATCTGTATTTAAATCTTCTACTTTAAACCCTAAGTGTCCTCCAGCTTCTGGCCCTTCAAAAACTATAAAATCAGGTTTTCTATTATATTTCTTCAGCCATTTTTTTATAATTATATTTAGAGCTCTTGCAGAAGATATAATCGGAGCTATTATTTTCTTATTGTCTATAAACTCAGGTAGTTCAAGAGGCAATCCCGCGCCAACTACTACACCATCAACTTCTGTTTCGTTTATAAACTTCAAATAATTTTCAAAGTTATTCACCACGTGCATTATGTTGACCATAATAATGCCCTTGCCATTTGCAATTTCTTTTGCTTTTTTTACTTCTCTTAAAAAACTTCTCTTGTTAGCTTCCATAGGATTTTTAAAAAAATCACTTTCCATATATCCGCAGTTAACGAAAGATATTGTTCCCATTCCACCTTCAGCAGCAACTGTCCCCGCTAACTCGCCCATTGAAATTCCTATGCCCATACCCCCTTGTACTATTGGTATGCTCATTAATTTATCTTTTATTTTAATAGACATTTCTTTGCCTCTTCATATTCGCTCATAAGCTTTTCAATTAAGTCCTTTGCCGGCATCAATTTATCATATTGCCCAACTGTGTATCCTGTCATTAAAGAACCCTCTTTTACATCTCCATCAACAACAGCTCTTCTAAGTCTTCCTACAGTAAATGTCTCTAATACGTCTATGTTAAATTCATTTTTTTCAAGTTGCTTATATTCTCTTGTCATATTATTTTTCAATAATCTCATTGGAAGTCCATTTATATGACCAACCGTAGTTACTTTCGATGAACTTGATTTTATAAGCGCTCTCTTATACTCTTCGTGAATTGGGCACTCCTCAGTAAATAAAAATGCCGTTCCTATTTGAACTCCTATCGCGCCTAAGATTTCAGCCGCAAGCATTTGCTTCCCGGAACCTATTCCCCCAGCCGCAATAATTGGAATATCAACCTCATCTTTTACTTGTGGAATAAGCACCATTGATGTCATCTCTCCAATATGACCGCCTGCTTCCATTCCTTCAGCTATAATTCCATTTAATCCAAACTTAGACAATCTCTTAGCTTGCACAGGAGAAGATATTACAGGTAAGACAGTTATTCCTTCCTTGTCAAAAGTTTCCATATATTTACTTGGACTTCCCGCCCCTATAGTTACAACTTTTACTTCGGACTCAACTATAATCTCTACCATTTCATCTATATCCGGTCTTAACATCATAAGATTTACTGCAAATGGTTTATCCGTTTTTGATTTGCATATTTCAATTTCCCTTCTAAGTATCTCAGGAGTCATACCACCTGAGCCTATAGTTCCCATCGCTCCTGAATTTGAAATACAAGCTGCAAATTCTCCAGTTGCAACATGCGCCATTCCACCTTGTAATATAGGATACTTTATATTTAATAACTTATTTATATTCAAATTACCACTCCATTAGCACTGAACAGATGCTAAGACCTGCTCCAAATGCTGAAAAAATTAACTTATCCCCATCTTTTAAACACTCTTTATTTTCAGATAGTAAAATTGGAACTGAAGCTGCCGAAGTATTTCCATACTCATTCACATTAACTTTAAATTTATCCATTCCCAAACTAAGTTTTTGTGAAACTTGCTCTAAAATTCTCTTGTTAGCTTGGTGCGCAAAAATATAATCAATATCTTTTTTTTCAATTTTTAACTTTTCAAATAGAGCCTCTATAGATCTTGGAACCTTATCAACTGCAAATCTATATACTTCTTTTCCTTGCATTTCAACGAAATTTCCTTTTTCCATAGCTAATGCATTTTCATTTCCATAAGTTTTTTCATCACTTACCCATAACTTATTATTTTTTTGAACAACTGCACCGGCGCAACCATCTCCAAATAACACAGCTGTAGTTCTGTCATTAAAGTCTAAAACACTTGATATTTTCTCAGCAGCTATTAAGAGCGCACATTCCCCATCTCTTAAAAATCTTTCTGCTAATACCATTGCCCCCACAAATCCTGTACAAGCCATATTGATATCTGCAGAAAGACAATCTTTATTCAAATTAAGTTTTTCATTTATAAACCCTGCCAACGAAGGTAAAATTCTCTCTGATGTAAAAGATGCAACTAAAACAAGTTTAATATTCTCTCTATCAAAATCTAATTTCTTAGCTAATTCAACAGCCATTTCAGCCACAGACATCTTTGTAAAATATCTTGACGATATTCCTGTCCTAGTCTTTATCCATTCATCAGAAGTATCTAAAATCTTTGTAAAATATTCATTTTCAACTTTATTTTCTAAATCTAATTTTTTTATATCTAAAAATTTTAGTCCCATCTTATCTCCCTATCATACGGAACTTTTCATAACGTTCTCTTTGTAAATTCTCAGCTGTCATAAAATTAGTTCTGCTGAGTTCTTCACTTATCAGCTTTTTAATTTGCATATAATCAGGCATATTATTTCTTTCTCGTACAATTTCATCAACTATTCCAAATTCATATAAATCTTTTGAAGTTATCTTCATAATCTCAGAAGCTTTATCTGCAAGAGCTGCGTTTTTCCATAGAATTGTGGCAAACCCTTCAGGTGATAAAATAGAATAAATTGCATTTTCAAACATATATATTTTATTTGCTACTGAAAGTGCAAGAGCCCCTCCTGAACCTCCTTCACCTATTACAAATGTAATTACGGGCACAGTGAGCGAAGCCATCAATTTAAGACTGCTTGCTATCGCTTCAAATTGTCCTCTTTCTTCAGCGTCAATCCCAGGATATGCTCCAGGAGTATCTACAAATGTAATTATAGGTCTTCTAAACTTCTCTGCTTGGCGCATAAGTCGCATACTTTTACGATAACCCTCCGGTAATGGCATACCAAAATTTCTTTTGACACCATCTTCCACACCATTTCCCTTTTCTATTCCAATAAATGTTATAGGAATATCTTCGAAACTACCAATGCCCCCTATAATAGAACGAGAATCTCCAAAACTACGGTCTCCTTTTAAATAGACTATATCTTCAAAAATATTTTCCACTAATTCTATAGTTCTAATTCTTTTATCGGACCTGGCATTTTTTACAATTTCATATACGCTCATAACTAGCTCCTGTTTTTTCATGTAACTTTAAAATTTTATAAATTTCTTCTCTTTGTCTATCTCTTGGACAAATTAAATCTATAAAACCACATTCTTCAAGTTTTTCAGCTCTTTGAAAACCTTCAGGTAATTTTTGTCTAACAGTTTGCTCTATTACTCTTGGTCCAGCAAAACCTATCAATGCTTTTGGTTCAGCTATAATAATATCTCCTAAGCCTGCAAAACTTGCACTAACCCCTCCCATTGTTGGATTAGTGAGCACACTTATGTACAACAATCCCTCTTTTGAAAATTCATTTATAACGGCTGCTGTCTTTGCCATTTGCATAAGTGAAAAAATGCCTTCTTGCATTCTAGCTCCACCGCTTGACGAAAAAATTATTACAGGCAACTTTTCCGCCATTGCATATTCAAACATAGAAGTCAGTTCTTCTCCAACAAAAGTTCCTAAGCTTCCCATTAAATAATCCTGTTCAAGAACAGCTATGACAACTTTAATATTTTTAATAGTGCCTTTAGCTATAGAAATTGCTTCCTCTAAACCAGACTTATGTCTCTGTTCCTCTCTTAATTTATCGTAATCAGGAAAAGAAATAGGGTCTTTGTGTTTTGAATTGAATTTCAAATTTTCATATCCTTCATCAAAAAGATATTTAAATCTATCTTCACCCAATATCTTTAAATGATGACCACAATTTGGACACACATATAAGTTTGATTTTAAATCTTCAATTTCAATTATTTTTTTGCACTTTTTACAACCTTTGAATAAATCGGGAATTTCCTTAGCAACTTTTTTATCTTTTGAATGAGGAATCCTAACTTTTCTTACAATATCAAGCAGATTTTTCCTCTTACTTAAACTTCCCATCTACTCACCTTTTTCTATACTTCTCATTGCCTCAACTAATGACTCTTCTTTTTCCCTTAAATAGCCTGTATTAATTCTGCCTCTTATAAAATCTTTGTCGTGCAAAACAGCATATTGGAAACCTAAATTTGTTTTAACTCCATCAATTATGGTCTCTTCTATCGCTCTTCTCATTTTCTTTATAGTGCCTAGGCGTGTCTTATCTTTTACGATGAGTTTGGCAACCATTGGGTCATAAAAAGGTAAAATCTTAGCTCCCTTATATAGAGAAGATTCAAACCTTGTATCCATTCCCCCAGGCGGTAAATAGAAACTCACTTCTCCACATTGAGGTTGAAAACTATTTAAAGGATCTTGAGCATTAACTCTTATTTCTATTGAGTGTCCTTCTTTTTTTACATCACTCTGTTTGATAGAAAGTGGTAACCCAGATGCAATCTTTAATTGTTCCTTGACTATGTTAATTCCAGTTATCATCTCAGTAACTGCGTGTTCCACTTGAAGTCTTGTGTTCATTTCCATAAAATAAAATTTTTCATCTTTATCCACTATGAACTCTACAGTACCCGCTCCCTCATACTTGCAAGCCTTAGCACAATTCACAGCCGCCATTCTTATTCTTTCCAATAAATCTTCACTTAGAAATATACACGGTGCTTCTTCAAGTATTTTTTGATTGTTTCTCTGTAAACTACACTCTCTTTCAAAAAGATGCACTACATTTCCATATGAATCAGCAAGTATCTGCACTTCTATGTGTCTTGGATTTTCAATAAACTTTTCCATGTAAATAGTGTCATTTGAAAATGATGCTTGTGCTTCTCTCTTTGTCAATTCCCATGCAGAAACTAACTCTTCAATTTTAGAAACCTTTCTCATTCCCTTGCCTCCGCCACCAGCAGAAGCCTTGAGTAAAATTGGAAATCCTATTTTTTCGGCAGCATCAATTAAATCTTTTTCACTTTTTATTTCCTCATTAAACCCCGGAACAGTTGGAACTCCATTTGATATCATCAAATTTTTTGAAGATATCTTTTCTCCCATTGTCTTCATTACATTAGAACTTGGTCCAACTAATTTCAAGCCACATTTTTCAACTTTATCTGCAAAATCTCCCTTTTCAGATAAAAACCCGTATCCAGGATGTATTGAATCACATCCTGTTTCTAATGCAGCCATTAAAATATTAGACTCATTTAAGTATGAAGATTGACTCTTCCCCGCTCCAATGCATACAGCTTGGTCAGCTAAATAGACAGCTGGTTGCTCTTTATCTACATTTGAGTACACAACCACTGTTTCTATTCCCAACTCTCTACAATTTCTTAAAATATTTAGTGCAACTTCTCCACGATTTGCTATCAATAATTTTTTAAGCATTTATTTTCTCCAAGATAAAAAGTACTTGCTCAAATTCAACAAGTTCCTCATTCTTGCAACAAACTTTTTTTATAATTCCATCAAAAGGAGATTTAATTTCATTCATCATCTTCATAGATTCCAAAATACAAATTACATCTCCTTTTTTAACTTGCTTACCCTCAAATACGAAAGGTTTAGACTCAGGGTCTTTAGAAGAATAAAATACTCCCACCAAAGGTGATTTTATCTCTTCCCCTTTATTCTCTTTATCCATAACCTCAACAGTAGGTTCAACATTATTTACTCCGCTAACCTCAACTTGTTGAGATTCAAAATTTTCAGTCTTATAATATCTGAAATCTTCTTTTCTTAAACTCAAAGAATAATTCTCTATCTTCATTTCTAGAGAACTACTTTTTGAGTTATCAAACTCTTTTATTAAACTTTTAGTAAGTTCTAAGTACTTTTCCATTAGTTTTTACTGTTAATATACTTAAATACATCTCCAACAGTTATAAAATTTGCAAAATCCTCATCCGGAATTTCAACATTATAATTTTCTTCTATAGCCATTGAAAGTTCTACAGCGTCTAGAGAATCTAATCCAAGGTCATCTTGTAAATTAGCTTCCTCTGTTATTTGATCCATTTCAGTTCCAAAATTCTCACAAATTAAATTTTTTAATTCTTCAAAAGTCATTTTTATATCCCCCAAATTTATTTCATTTTTTTATGTAAGTAATTCTATTACACTATAATTGATATGTCAAATTTTTTAAATAGTTTTATTTTACAAAAAAAGACGATTTAATCGCCTTTAATAAAATACCTTTTAATTTCCAACTAAATACTGACTTAAAACTATTGCCAATATACTTAGCACTACACTTAAAGAAATGTATATGCCTCCAATTAAAACCTCTCCTTTATTAAACAATTGAAAATTTTCAAATGCAAATGAAGAAAAAGTTGTAAAACCCCCACAAATTCCAACCTTAAAAAATAATATCCATCTATAGTCCAAGTCTTTATTCTTTAATCCAATAGCAACAACTAAACCTATCACAAATGACCCAATTATATTTATAATCAAAGTTTTCATAGGTAATTGAGTTTTATCAACGCCTATCAATCCTATTAAGTACCTTAAAATGCTCCCTATGAAACCACCCAAACCAACTACTAAACAATCAAGCATCTTCTCTACCACCTAATACATATAAAAAATCCTCTATATCCACCACACAAAATCCATTTTCTCTTAACAATTTAGCAAAAATTCCTGAACCATTTATCAAATTACCACTAAATGTCCCATCATATACTTGCTTAGCTCCACAGCTCGGACTTCTTGACTGCAATATAGCTAATTCAATTTCATTTTGTTTTGCAATCTCAAGAGAAATTGAAGCACCTTTTTTAAATTCACTATTCACAACTTTTCCATTCCTATTAGTAACAATTCCATCTACAATTTCAGCTGGAACTCTTGGTGTCGAAAGCCCCCCCAAAACTTCAGGACAAACTGCAATAACTTCATGTTTACTCAAAACTCTCTTTAAATTTTCATTCAAATTATTTCCACCATTGTACTTACAATTTTCTCCAAGTAGACAAGCACTAACTAATATCCTCATATAAATCTCAGCTCCAAATTTAACTTTTTAAATATTTCTCTTTAGGATTTTATCATAAAACTATTAAAAATAATCTTTTACACAAAAAAGATACCTCTTAGCGAGATATCTTCTTAAGTCTTGCCTTATTTAAATTCATTAGAATATAAATCAAATAACTATTGGACAATATTATATATTTTCAAAATAATCTTCCGCTAATATTGAATACATACAAGCATCAACCATTCCCTTATTACTCCAATCTGCTTTTCTAAGTGTTCCCTCGTACACTAATCCACATTTTTGCATAACTTTTCCTGAACCAACGTTCTCTGGGTCATGTTGTGATTCTATTCTGTTAACTCCAACCTCTTCAAATAAAAAAGATATAATTTTTGAAAAAGCTTCACTCACAATTCCCAAATTCCACCATTTGCTCCCTATACAATATCCAATATGAACTTTATTTGTCATCTCATCCATTCCTACTACAGAAATAGTTCCTATTGATTCTTCTGTTTCCTTTAAAACTATTGACCACTGATAGAAATCTAAATTTTTATAATTTTCAGCCCATTCACTCAATACTTCTCTTGTGACTTCAATATTATTGTGAGGTTTCCATCTTAAAAATTCTGTAACCTTATCTTCATTTGCCCAATTTTTAAAAACTTGCTCGCTATCATCTAATGAAAACTTTTTAAGCACCAATCTTTTAGTTTCTAACCTAACCGTTCCCTTGTGCTCCATAGAACCCCCTATTTATGAATTTTATTGCCTATTCTCATTTCTTTTCTCCATATTGGAGATTCAATATCCTCTCCCCAATATTCATCTAAAGAAATAATTTTTCCATTCTCTAATTTAATAAATGAAACAACATGATGAAATTCACTTTTATCTTTTGCACATACTTTTACTACAGTTATTATCAAATCTTCTAACTTCTCAATTCTTTCAATAACACCCGACCAATTTCCAGGATATTTACAATTTGCCAGTATATAATCTTCAACCGTAAATTTTTCATTTGTATTGTGCCAGTATATAATCGCCTCATGAGAAAAATATTCTCTAATAGCAATTTCATCTTGGTTCAAAGTATCTTGCCAATATTTTTCTATTTTAAATCTTTTTCTATTTAACATAAAAACTAATAGTTCTATTGCCAAAACCACTGCCATAATAACTAATACTAATTCAATTGCAGTAAATGGTTTAAAATAATAGTTCCATTCATCACCTAAAAAGATTTTTGTTAACTCCAATGATAATGCTGTTGAAATAATATTTCCAACTACTATAGGAAGTATTGTAGTATTTTTATTTATAAAATTTATTGTAAATATTAAAATTGCTATTCCTAAAAAATAACCCAACAAAGAGCCATATTTTGCATCTATGTATAATCCCAAAAATGCATACGGGAGTATCATTAAAAATAATTCTATTTTTCTTTTCATGTACCCTCTCAATATATAGTATTTTGTAGTATATATTATACTATCTTTATTAAAATTTACATTTAAATTTTATGATATAATTTTTATAAATCTTAATATCGGTTTCTTGGGAGGTAGTTTTGAAATTATCATCATTTTTATATTTTGCAAACTTTGGTATAAATACGATACTTTTTAAAAAGAAAAACCCTATTCTTGGAACTATTATAATTACAGATAAATGTAACTTAAGTTGTAAACACTGTTCGGTTAATAATATAAGTTCCATAATCTATACATACTTTCAAATAAAAAATGAAATGCGTATCCTCTACAATTTAGGAGTTAGAATTTTATTTTTCTGTGGTGGAGAAACTTTTCTTTGGAAAGATTCCGGCAAAACTTTAAAAGATTTAGTGGTTGAAGCAAAGAATATGGGATTTTTAATTGTAAATGTTGTTACAAATGGTACTTATCCTATTGATTTACCAGAAGCTGATTTAATTCTCTTGAGTTTAGATGGCGATAGAGAAAGCCACAATACTATACGAGGAAATACATATGATTTAATTTTGGAAAATATAAAAAATTCTACATCTGATAATATTTGCCTATATATGGCAATAAACAAAATAAATAAAAACTCAGTTAAAGATGTTTGTAATCTTTCTACAGACTATAAAAATATTAGAGCAGTTTCTTTCAATTTTCATACTCCATATCCTGACACTGCTCATTTAAAACTTTCAAAATCCGAAAAACTTGATGTTTCCAAGATTATTGCAAATGAAATCGACAATGGCAAACCTATATTTAATTTAAAATCTGCTCTTCCTTTTTTGGTTGAAAATAGTTTTCCAACGCCTTGTTATCAATGTGTTGTCATCGAAAACAATACTATTTCACCTTGTGGTAGATGCATTGAAATTTCAGGGTTATGTGAAGAATGTGGTTATTTTTTCGTTGCTGAATACACACTCTTGTTTAGTGGAAATGTAAAAATAATATTTGAAATGTTAAAAACGTATTTAAAATATATTTAAGGAGAAGATATGTTAACAAAGCTTGGAAAAATATGGCTTACTCGTTCTATTAAACCATTTATCTTTAATAGAGAATATGATAATTCTCTGTCCTATTTAAATTTAGATAATCTTGGACTTTATATTCACATACCTTTTTGTAGAAGCATTTGTGATTTTTGCCCATACTGTAAAACAATATATTCTAAAGAAAAATGTGATAAATACTTAGATTATCTTTTAAAGGAAATAGAACTCGTTGCAAACCAATCTCGTATAAAAAAAGAAATTACCACTCTCTACTTTGGCGGTGGAAGTCCTGCTCTTGCAATAGATAGATTAGATGAGATTCTCTACACGATTTCAAAATATTTTTATATTAAAGATGGAATTGGAATTGAACTACACTCCGAAGATGTGACTGTTGAGTGTTTAGAAAAATTAAAAAGTCTTGGAATAAATAAAATAAGCATTGGCATTCAGTCTTTTCAAAGTAAATTTCAAAATATTTTAGGTAGAAAATTTGTCAATTTACAATCCTTGTCTGATTCTCTTTCAAAAGTTAAATTTGAAACTGTATCAATGGATTTTATATTCGCCTTACCTAATCAAAACTATTTAGATTTAAAAAATGATATAGATTTGGCATTTGATATTGGAGCAAATCACATAGCCCTGTATCCTTTTATAAACTTTAAATTCACCAAAAGTCCTATTAGTGCACTTAACACAAAAGAAAAAAGAAATTTATACTATTCGATAATCAAACATTGTACTGATAAAGGATATTCTCAAAATTCAATATGGACTTTTTCAAAAAATAATTCTATATATTCTTCTATGACTAGAGAAAACTATCTTGGCTTTGGTTGTTCAGCAACTACTTTATTAAAAGACCAATTTAAAATCAACACCTTCTCAATTGATGATTATATAGCTCGGATAGAAAATAAAGTACTCCCCACTTCTTTGACTACAAGATTTACTAAAAGACAGAGAATGTTATACTATCTTTTTTGGACAGCATACTCTACAAAGGTATCAGAAAAAGACTTCGAAAAATTTTTCAATTGCTCCTTAAAAAAATATTTTGGCTTGGAAATTAAAATAGCTAAATTATTGAAATTCATCGAAGAAAAAGATGGTGTCTATACCCTAACTCCTAAAGGCTCTTTCTATTTCCACTATTACGAAAATTTCTATACACTATCTTATATAGATAAAATGTGGGGAATTATGAAAGAAAATCCTTTCCCCCAAAAAATTGAACTTTAAAAAGGACAGATTTAAATCTGTCCCCTATTATTTTTAAAATACTAAAACTTCATATCCTTCTTCAACATATTTTGTTACCCCTGCGTGTCCATTCATATCTTGCATCAATTCTAATCCAGCTTTTTTATTATCTTCAAGCACCTCTAGAGTTTTAGAACAAGCATAGCAAACTCCAACAATTGTTCCATTTTCTTTCAAAGTTAAATACAATGGATTCTTTTCTTCTTCCAGTTCTTTAGGTAATGTTACAGATTGCCCTTCAAGTACAATCTTTACTTCATTTCCACTTTCTTTTAATTGTTTAGCATTCATTAGAGCGTGTAAGAAACACATCTTTTTGCCTTCCATAGTGTAGATTAAAAATTTTTTCATCATATCCCCCTCATAATTTAAATTCCCACATTAAAACGTTTAATTTATAACTTAAACTTCTTATACCCCAAATAACAAAGCTAACACCAAATTAGTGTTAGCCTATTAAAATCGTTATTAAATTTTCTGCCTCTTCCTTATTAAATGAATTTGATTATACTCTCTAAGATAGAAATAATATCCCCCACACAACAAATATAAAACACCTATAGCTCCAAGCGGTTTATTGAAATTTTCAAGTATTATATATCCTACAAATCCACCCACTATGAAAAATACTATGGATAAGATATAAAATTTAACTTTCCAAAATTCTGTTTCTCTACCTCTTATGTATGAGCCAAGCGCAAATCCCGCATCTGTTAAATAACCCGTGACATGACTTGTCCTTATAAGTGTGCCCTTATACTTTATAAACATCCCATTTTGCATACCTATTAAAAGAGAAATCAAAAACAACCTAGATGACTCAATATTTAAAAAATCTGTAAAAATTAAAGCACTTCCACCTACTATAAGTGAAATGCCATATCTCTTTTTGGGAATTCTAACTTTGTCATAGTATAAAATTCCGGATAGTGCAGAGCCTATAAAAAAACTTCCTAACAAAATAAATAATCTATATGGAATATCTAAATTTTCATACAAACTAATTGCTATTTCACTTGAATTCCCAGTATGGTGTGTTATTGGAGTGCCAAGCTCTTTTATCGCATACACATTTATCGCACCCGTAAGCATAGTCATCCAATAAATCCAAGTTACAAACCTATAATTAGCAATTTCATGCGCCTTAATTGCCTTTGACTTTTTGTTCATAAATCTCCCTTGTCGTATATATTCTAGAACAATTATACAATAAAAATTTAAGTTTTTTATTACAATTTAAAAAGAGTGGAAAATCAAATTCCCACTCTAATAAAATATTAAATTAACAACTTTCCATAGGATTTAAAAGTTGATAAAGTGTTTTTACATGCACTCCTGTTGCTCTTTCAGGAAGATATCCATTCGCTTTTGAAAGATATGCAGTTCCAGCTATATCCATGTGAACCCATGGAGTATTTCCATCTACAAAGCAGCCTACAAACTGCCCAGCAGTTATTGAGCCACCATAACGTCCTCCAGTATTCTTTAAATCTGCAACTTTTGATTCAAATAATTTTTTGTATGCTTCATCATTAGGTAGTTCCCAAATTTTTTCTCCAGCATTTTTAGCACTTTCTTTTAACTCAGCTAAAAATTCACTGTTATTTGTAAGCACACCAGTGTACTCTTCGCCCAAGGCAACCAAAACAGCTCCAGTAAGAGTCGCCAAATCGATTACTCTATCTACTTTCAGTTCACTTGTTGCAAAATAAACAGCATCAGCTAAAGTAAGTCTACCCTCAGCATCAGTGTTTCCTATTTCAATAGTCTTCCCAGCCATTGAAGAAATAATATCTCCAGCCTTATAAGCGTGACCTGAAATCATATTTTCACAAGCCGCAACGATTCCAACAACATTTACCTTAGCTTTTGACCTTGCAATTGCCATCATAGTACCTATTACCGTAGCCGCACCCCCCATATCTGAGTGCATACTTGCCATACTATCAGCCGGCTTTATACAATATCCACCACTATCATAAGTTATCCCTTTTCCTACAAGTCCTGTTCTAAACTTAGAGCTTCTATCTCCGTTGTATTCCATGACTATGAATCTTGGGTCGTTATCTGAGCCCATTGCAACAGACATAAATGCATCCATTCCCATGTTTTCGATTTCTTCTCTCTCATAAACAGTAACTTTTACTCCCAAAGGTTGTAAATTAGTTTTAACTGTTGTAGCTAAAAACTCAGGAGTCATTACATTTGCTGTTTCATTACAAAGCTCACGAGCAAAGAAAACCCCATTCATTTGATTTTCAATATACTTTAACCCTTCTTCTAGCTTTCCTTCAGGTCTTATAAAAGGTGTGTAATTTACTTCTAATTCAAAATCTTCTTCCTTAGATGATTTCTTTGTAAAATTATAACTTCCTTGACAAAGACCTTCATATATAGACATCATAGTTTTTCTATGACAAAGTCCAAAATCTTCCATTTCAAAAGAAACAATACTTTCTTTATTATTTTTCAATTCCTTATATAAATTAAAAGAAGCTAGCTTAATATTTTCTTCATTTAATTCACTCTTGTTGCCTAATCCAACTAAAAATGAACTTTCTCCTTCAATATTTGGAAAATATACAACTTCTCCTACTTTTCCTAAAAAACCATGTTCATTAGCCCACTTAACTAACCTGAAATCTTTTGCTTCATCAGAAAAAGTAAATATAACTTTTGCCCCACCTTTTTTGTCTAAATTAAATTTCATATTAATTCCTTTCTTGTACAATTATTCTTAAATTTATTATATCCCAACTCATTAAAGTTAAACAAACTATTTAAAAATCTTTATAAATTATGTATCTATAATATTATTTTTAAATCACTTAAATTAGAAATACTATTTTCTCCAATATTTATTCCATAGAATTTCAAATTACAATTTTTAGCAAATTGCATATCACTTTCTGAATCACCACAGAAAAAAGACTTTTCTAAATTTATTTCAGGATATTTTTCCAGTACTTTTTTCATCATTCCCGTTTTAGGTTTGCAACAGTCACAATTTTTAGACTTAGAATGTGGACAAAAAAATATGTCTAAAATTTCTATCTCATTACTCTTTAAACATTCAAGTAACTTATTTGTAAATTCATAGTACTGCTCTATACTTATTATTCCATCACCAATTATGTATTGATTCGTTAAGATAATTATTTGATATCCCTTACTCAATAAAAATTTCATACCTTCAATTGAACCCTCCAACATTTTAGGTTCTCTTATTAACTTCCATTTTTCATCGGGATAATCCAAATTTATTGTTCCATCTCTATCCAAAAAAGCTACTTTCATCTTGCATCTCCATAAATATTTTATTTCTAATAGACTAAAAATATAGAATAAATAAAAATAATTTACATTTTCAGCTTACCTTATAAGAAATGACATAAGAATATTCTTATGCCACTTCCACTTTATTTTAACTCATGTATAAACAATCCTGAACGAGGTTTTGGCTCAAACCACGTTGATTTTGGAGGCATTACTTCTCCTAAATCCGCAATGTTCATCAATTCTTTTAAAGATGTTGGATACAACGCAAAAGCCACTTTCATATCTTCTCCTACTCTTCTTTCCAACTCTTTTATACCTCTGATTCCACCTATGAAGTCAATTCTATCATCTGTCCTTGGGTCTTTTATTCCCAATATGTTATCCAGTACTTTATCTTGAAGAATTGATACGTCCAATTTATCTATCACACTTGAGTTTTCTATACTATTTTTAAGTTTTATTTTATACCATTCGCCATTTATATACATTCCAAATTCGCCCTTTTCTTTTGGAGCAAATTCTTTATCAACATTTTCTATATAAAAATCTTTTTTTATTGTTTCTATAAAATCATTGTCTGACAAACCATTTAAGTCTTTTACAACTCTATTGTAATCATAAATTTTGACCTGACTTTTTGGATATAAAATTGACATAAAAAAGTTAAATTCTTCTTGTCCAGTATAATTAAGATTTTCTAACCTTCGCATTTCTGCAACTTTTACAGCAGCGGCTGCCCTATGGTGTCCATCAGCTATATATAAATTATTAACTTTTTCAAATTCAGATTCTAATTTTTTTATTATTTCTTCATTTTTTATAGTCCAAACTCTATGAGTGACATCATCACTTGTTGTAAAGTTTATTTCCGGAACGCTTGAAACTATGCTTTCTAAAATTGAATTTATTTTTACCCTATCATCATAAATTAAAAAAATAGGTCCTGTATTTGAATCTAAAACATCTATGTGTTTAACCCTATCGTCTTCTTTGTCAGCTCTTGTCTTTTCATGTTTTTTTATAGTGCCATCTAAATAATCATCTATTGAAACACAACACACCAATCCAAGTTGTCTTCTTCCTTCGAATGTCAACTCATAAAGATATAGATTTGGCTTATCATCTTTGATTAAAATATTCTCTTTCATTTCATCAAAGTTTTGTTTTGCTCTATTGTAAACTTCTTGAGATTTCTCATCTGTTCCATCTGGTAATGTAGCTATAGGACTATCTACTTTTAAAAAACTATATTTTTCTTTTTCTATATCTCTTTTAGCTTCTTCTACACTATAAACGTCATATGGAAGTGCGGCAACTCTATCCGCTAATTCATTCATAGGTCGAACTGCACTAAATTTTCTAATTTGTACCATATAATTCTCCTACTTTATAAAACGAACTCTTACCACTCCATCAATAGCTTTTAACTTTTCTCTTAAATCCTCATTTACTTCACTGTCTATATCAATCATGGTATATGCCCAATTACCTTTATGACGATTTAAAAGATTTGCTATATTAATTCCCTCATTGGCCAGTATCGCACTTATTTGCCCTATCATATTTGGAATGTTCTTATGATTTACAGTAATTCTATTAACTGAATTACAAACTCCCATATCACAATCCGGAAAATTAACTGAATTTTTAATGTTTCCAAATAATAAATATTCAATCATCTCATTAACAACCATTATGGCAGAATTTTCTTCACTTTCTGGAGTTGAAGCTCCTAAATGAGGAATATTTATGGTGTTAGGTAATTCAAAGCTATCATTGTCCGGAAAATCGACCACATACTTAGCAACTTTTCCGCTCTCTAATGATTCTCTTAATGCTTCTATTTCTACCAAACCACCTCTGGCTATATTTATAATTCTTATCCCATCTTTTGCTATACTTAAAAGTTCTCTATTTACAAAATTTTCAGTCTCTTCTGTTTTTGGTATATGAATTGTAACATAATCACAATTTGTAAAAATATCTCTAACTTCTGTAACATAGTTTACTTTTGAATTTAGGTGTAGCGCATTTTTTAGTGAAATAAAAGGATCATGACCGTATACTTTCATGCCCATATTAATTCCCGTCTCAGCTACTAGCTGTCCCGTTGCACCAAGGCCTATAACACCTAATTTTTTTCCGTATAATTCAGGACCAACAAACTCTTTTTTCCCTGCTTCAACTAATTTTGGGATATCTTCTTTGCCTTTTAGAGTTTTAGTCCATTCTATTCCCTCTACTACTTTTCTTGATGCCAAAAGTAGTGCAGTAAGAGCAAGCTCTTTAACTGCGTTTGCGTTACCTCCCGGAGCATTGCAAACCACTATACCATTTTCAGAACACTTGTCTATTGGAATATTATTAACTCCCGCACCTGCTCTTCCAATGTATAAAGTGTTTGGTGAAAATTCGTAGTCATGCATTTCAGCACTTCTGACCAAAATTCCAACCGGTTCACTTTCGTCCTCTATCAAAAAATTATCTGCCAATAAATTTAATGCTTTTTTAGAAATATTATTTATTATTTTTACTGTATATTTTCCCATGTAGTCCCTCCCTTAGCGATTAGCAACTTCAAATTCTTTCATGAATTCAACCAATTTTTCTACACCTTCTACAGGCATAGCATTATATATACTTGCTCGCATTCCACCAACGGAACGGTGACCTTTTAAATTTTCAAAGCCTTTTTCTTTAGCTTCTTTTACGAATTTTAAATCTAAGTCTTTATTGCCCGTAACAAATACTACATTCATTAAAGAGCGATCTTTAGTTTCTATAGGATTTTGGAAAATCTTGCTGTTGTCTATAAAATCATAAATTAAGTTAGCCTTTTCTTTATTCCTCTTTTCCATCTCCTTTACCCCACCATTTTCTTTAACCCATTGTGCAACAAGTCCTGAAATATATATGTTATAACAAGGTGGTGTATTATACATTGAGTCCTTTTCTAAATGTGTTTGATAATTTAACATAGTTGGTGTAATTTCTTGAGCATTTCCAACCAAATCCTTTTTCACAATAACTAAAGTTACTCCACTTGGACCTATATTTTTTTGTGCTCCTGCAAACACCAAGTCAAATTTATTCATATCATACTCTTCGGATAAAATATTAGATGACATATCTGCCACAATAGGCAAACTAATCTTATCTACTATTTCGGGCCTAATTCTTGTACCGTATATTGTGTTGTTAGTGCAAATGTATATGAACTTTGCATCACTTCTTATTTCATCTTCTAGTATTTTTGGAATATAAGTAAAATTCTTATCACTTGATGACGCCAAAATTTTTACATCTGCATATCTTTTTGCTTCTTCATATGCTTTTTGGGCCCATGACCCTGTTATTAGATAATCTGCCTTTTCATTTTTATTTAGTAAATTTAAAGGCACCATAGCAAACTGAGTATGTCCTCCACCTTGTAAAAATAAAATTTCATACTTGTCATCCAATCCCAATAATTCTTTGAATGTACTCTTGGCATCTTCTTGTATTTGCTCGTAGGAGGATGTTCTATGACTCATTTCCATAACTGACATTCCACTACCTTTGTAATCTAACATTTCTTTTGCAGCTTTTTCTAGAACTTCTACAGGCAACATAGAAGGTCCAGCTGAAAAATTTAATATTCTACTCATAGTTATCCTCCTTAAAATAAATATTTATTGCAATAAACTTATCCCTCGTTTAAATGCTTAGTAAAAATTCTACTACTTTATTAATTAACGTGCAACAGTATTTTTTGCAGATAACGTTTTTATTTTAAATCCTAAATTGCAATATCAAATTGAACTATTTCTCCCAAAATATCAACTAACCCTAATTTATTTAGTTCTTTTATGAACACCTCTAGAGGCGTTCGGTAATTTAGGATTTTTCTTGGTAAATTGTTCATCCAGTTCATTATTTTTAAATAGTGGTCTTCATCGTAGTTTAATAAGGATTTTCCTTTTGGAAGGAATCTTCTTATTAGGCTATTATGTTTTTCGTTACTTCCTCTTTCTTGTGGGTTATTTGGATGGCAATAGTATATATCTCTAACTAAGCTATTTTCTAGTTTTGTTAAGTTAGCAAATTCTAATCCATTATCACTTGTTATGCTTTTGAATATTGCTGTGGAGTTTTCTAGTTTTGATAGTAATTTTTCTAATTTTTCATTAACTGATGATGAATTTTTTGTTGCAATTTTTAGTATTATTTCCATCCTTGTTTTTCTTTCTGTTTATAGTAATTAAAGCTGGTTCTTCTTTATTTTTCTTTGGTACTACTGTGTCTATTTCCCAATTGCCAAAGCTTGACCTTTCTTCTATTTCTAATGGTCTTTCTTCTATGCTTTTTCCAAGTTTTCTTTTACTTTTTATAGTTCTTTTAATAGATGTTTTTCTTCTTAATTTCAGGGGCAAGTCTATAGATTTTATTTTTAAAAGACCTAGGTCTACATAGTTATATAAGGTTCTTGTACAGAGCATTTCACCAGAAAAAAGTTTATGTCTCTTTGCATATCCACAAATTACATCTAAAGGCCATTTATCTTTGGTAAATTTAGTATGAACAAATTCTAAAAATTTACTACATTCCAAAGTTTTATATGGTTTCTTAGAATTTTTTCTATGTTTCTCATAGACTCTCTTTCTTGTATCGGGATAATATACTTCTACTTCTTTATCGTTTTTAATTTGGGGGACTGTTCCTCGTTTTAATTCATTTCTGATTGTATTTGAAGATCTATTGAGTTCTTTAGCTATCTTGTACGCAGAATAGCCTTTATTGTGTAAAAGCTGAATTTGTCTTCTTTCTAAATCATTTTAATGTTTATTTTTTCTTGAATTTGTTGTAGTATTATTATATTCCATAGTCATCACCTTTTGGTTTTTTGTTTTTGGTGAATCAATTGTACCAAATGTGATTTACTATGGATTTTTTAGTTCATTTTCATTTTACAATTAACCTTTTGTATTTTAATTTTCAAGTTATTTATTAATGAATATTCCATTATTTCCTCCAAAATGTTATATTCATTATTTTATCAAATTGTACATTCCTATTTAATCATTTTTGTACATTCTTATTTTACCGTTTACAGTCAAGCTACGATTTTGCTATCTCTTCTTCTCGCCTACATCTCTCGATGCAAACCTTGGGAATCACTATGGAGTTCGTCGGCAACTACGCCTCTTGTGGACTTTCACCACAGACTGACGGCATTCCCGTCATACCAAAAAAACAGAGCATATTTTAAATACGCTCTGTTTAAATAAATTTTATATATTTTTATTTTCTGTTATCTCTACTAAATCATACATATCAAAATTTTTCCATTCAACTTTAAAATTTAAATTCTCACTTATAAATCTAACAGGAACAAAGTTTATTGAATTTATATTCACAACCTTAGCTCCCATATCTATTGATTTCATATTTGAATTTTTCATCAAATATGCCCTTGAGCTATCTTCAAACATTCTAATTGACACATCGTTGTGATTTATTACAAAACCTGCGCCTCTTTCTTCTGTAGATGGCAAATATTCAACTGTTGCTCCAAGTTTTTCAGCTATCCCTCTCACAGAAACCATCACTCTGCCAGTTTCTTGTTGCAAAAATACACCTGATATATCTTCAAATTGTTTACCCATTATAGAAACTTTCAATTCTCTCTCGCCTGCAAAGCACAGAGAACTCATTATAAAAACACATATTAAAACTGTTATAATTTTTTTCATATTACTCCTAAGTTATTTTTTTGAAATTGTATATTTCTTAACTATTTTCTTCACTTTTACTATAGGCCTTTTTGGTATGGAAACATATTTATAATTTAGCAAAACTCTCTTGTATAATTCTGATACTTCTTTAGCAAAATTTTCTTTTGAATACCTTTGGGAAGATATGTATGCATTTTTGCTCATTTTATTTCTAATATTTTTATCAAACAAAATTTCTGCCACTTGCTTGAATTCTATATAATTGTTAAAGTAATACCCATTTACTCCATCTTCTAAAAGACCATCTAAGCACTCATCAGGTTTACAAATTAAAGGTAGTGAATTTGCCAGGGCTTCCACAAAAGTCAAGCCTTGTGTTTCACTTTGAGATGCACATAAAAATGCATCTGCAATTCTATAATATTTCCCTACATCATCAGGATTTACCATTCCTGTGAAGATTACTTTAGGATGAGATGTTCTGCTCACTATTTCATCAAAATAAGGGCCTCCACCTACTATTAAAAGTGTTATATTTTCATATTCACTTTGTAACTTCTTAAAATTTTCTATCACTTCATCCAAATTTTTTTCTTTAGCAACTCTTCCTAAAAATATAAATATAAAGTCATCTTTTTGTATTTTATGTCTATCTTTTAAAGAATCTTTTTCTATTGTACTTATTTCTTTTTCAAATTTAGACAAATCAATACCTGTTGGAATTACATCTATGTCTAACTTTATTCCCATGTCAATTAGAGATTCTTTAGCTTTTTTTGTTGGAGCAATTGCTTTTTGACAAGATTTAAAGATTCGTCTTAAAAAAGTATGTAAAATTTTCTCTCCTGTTTTTTGATACTTAATTACGTATTTTATATAGTGCTCATACATTGTATGATATGTATGAACTATTGGACATTTTGCTCCCGTAGCTATAACTCTTGCAAAATTAAATGTTGAAAATTCACTTTGTGTATGTACTATATCCGGTTTCCATTCTATTGCACTTAAAATAACAGGGTCTATTACAGAAAGTGAAGCTCTTATATCCGGATATATTTTCACTGGGAAACTTGATATATAGTATACTCCGTTTTCATAATATGATTTAAATGATTTTGATAAAGTGAGTATTCTAACTTCTATTCCCAATTTTTTTAATTCATCAGATAAATTTAAAACCGAAGTAACCACTCCATTTATCTGCGGTTTATATAAATCTGTAGCTATTAAAACTTTCATTTCTTTCTCCTTCTGATTTATTTTATCAAAAGTGATGTTTCTGTTTCCTAATATAAAATAAAGATTAAGTTAAGATTTAATTCCTAACTATAATATTTTAAATATTATAACATATCATCTCCAAATGACATAAACTCTTAATATTATAAAAAATAAAGGCTCACATAACGTGAACCTTTTAAACTAATGGTTTTAATTTTTCTATAAGCATTGGCACTACTTCAAATAAATCTCCAACTATTCCGTAGTGTGCTACATTAAATATTGCCGCATCTGGGTCATTGTTTATTGCAATGATTATATCTGAATCTTTCATACCTTGAACGTGTTGTACTGAACCTGATATCCCTATTGCTATATATAATCTTGGGTGAACTTTTCTACCGGACATACCTACATATCTATCAGCAGGAATCCACAATTGGTCTGAGATAGGTTTTGTACCTGTTGTAGCTGCACCTAATAGGTCTGCCAATTCATTTATTAAATGCCAATTTTTTGGTTCTTTAAGTCCAAGTCCTCCGGCAACTATTATCTTCGCATCTTCAAGAGATAAGTTGCTTGAACTTCTCTTAACATTTCCCAAAATTTCAGTTATCATATTTTCCATTTCAATATTTACATTGAAATTTATCACTTCGCCAGTTCTTTCTTCGTCAGCTTCTAATGCTTTGAAGACATCTTCTGCAACTGTACCCATTTGAGGGAAAGTATTTGTTCTGATATCTGAGTACAATTGTCCATCAAATGTCGGTCTTATCCATTTTATGTCATTTTTTTCATCATTCAACAAAATTTGTACACATTCTGCAATCAAACCTATTCTTCTCTTCGCTGCAATTCTTCCACCCAAATCTCTTAAGTTTTGGCTTGCCGGCATCATAACGGCAAACGGTCTAAATTCATCTAAAACTTCATTCAAAACTTTAACATAGCTAAGAGTTCTATATTCTTTTAAAGATTCATTTTCAACAACCACTACCTTATCTGCTCCATGAGCTATTAAATCTTTAGAATATTTTTCTACTTCAGCTCCGATGATTAGTGAGTATACTTCTTGTCCCAATTCATCTGCTATTTCTCTTGCCTTTGCCAAAATTTGGTAAGATGTCTTTGTAACTCCATCATTTACTTCAACAACTGTCAATATATTTTTATGTTCCATAATACTACCTACCTATAATTCCATCTGCTTTTAAAACTTCAACTAACTTATTTACTTGTTCTTCAATACTTCCTTCAAGTAATAATCCTGTTGCTCTATTTTGATGTGCAAATACTTCTTTTACAACAGTAGGTGAACCTGAAACTCCCAATTGTTCTTTATCTATTCCAACATCTTCGTCAGAAATTATCTTTATAAGCGAATCGCTTATACTTTCTATTTTTTCTTTGCTAACTTTTTTCACTTCATTAGCTTCTCTAACTACTGTAAATAAAACTGGAGTGCTAACTCTTTGTTTTTCAACACTTGATGATAGTTCTCTAAGAACTTCAAACTTTCCATCTTTATAACTTACATCTTTCAAATAAGTTGCTTGATTTATTCCTAAAAATTCAGCTACTTCAGGACCGACTTGCCCTGTATCTCCATCTACCGTTTGAGTCCCTGCAAGAATTACGTCAAATTCTCCTATATATTTTATAGCAGAAGAAAGCGCATAAGAAGTTGCAAGTGTATCTGATCCTCTAAAAGCCCCACCCGAAAGCACATACCCTCTATCCGCTCCCATAGCTATTGCTTCTTTTACCATATCTGCTGACCTTTCAGGACCCATTGTAAGAATTGTGATCCTTCCTCCTGTCTTCCTTTTTAATTGAATTGCCAAAGTCAGTGCATTTAAATCAGCAGGGTTTATTATCATTCTCATTCCATCTCTTAAAAGATTATGAGTTATCGGATCTAACTGTACTCTTGTAAACTTAGGTACGTGTTTCATCAACACAAGATATTCCATTTCGTCTCCCTTCAAAATTAAACGGGCTAATTTGCCCGTATATTTTAAATCTACTATTTTACAAAAAAATTAAATTCTAATTGGTAAAATTTTAACATATTAAATAATAATTTTCCCACATATCCATGATATAAAAATTGAAAATATAATTCAAATTAAACTTAATATGTAAACTCTTAAATTTAAGAGTTTACATATACAATAATATTCAAAAATAGCTTAAATCTTTTCAAAAATCGCCACTATTAAATCTTGAACTAACTTACTCTCAACCCCATAATATATTTCAGTTCCTTCTCTTCTGCTTGTCAATACTCTTGCTCTTTTCAATTTGCCTAAATGTGATGAAACTGTAGGTTGTGGTATTTCTAATATTGATTGTAATTGCGAAACATTTTTAGTCCCATTTTCTATCAAATACTTTACCACACATAATCTAATTGGATGCGCTAAAACTTTTAGCATTTCTGAGCGTTCTTCAAGTTGCCTATTATCGTAATCCATTTTTAATTACTCCTCCTGTACTTTTAACTTTCTAAAAATAATATATCCTTCTTTATAATCAACACCAAAAAATTTATTTTTAATTAAATTTTTAATCGTTTCAAAATCCTTTGGTTTTATAAACTTTTCCTCTTCTATAAATTCAAGTGGTCTATTTAAATTTTTATAAAAAATAAATCTAGTCCAGCCTTCCGGTCGATCTTCATCTGCATGTACATCAGCTAATTCTATCAATTGAAATCCACTTGTCAACACATTCCTAAAAGAAGGTTCGTTATCAGGTGAAACGGTTGACATAAATATGTCATACCCTTTTCCTTCTAAATAATTCATCATAAGTTCCCTACTCTTATTTTGAACACCTCTTCCTCTTGCGTCCTCATGAACCATAACTGCTTCCATTATAACTATTGGTTGATCTGGTATATTTAAATTTTTCACATACTTCGCTAAACTATCCTCTTTATTTGTAAATCTCATATACCTATAAGCAACTAATTCATCTTCTTTATACACCCCAATTAAAGATGTATTTCCAGAAGTCATCTCTTCCGTTGTATCTCTTATAAAAGTATCTTTGTTGTCAATCCTTGAATATATATCTTCAACTAATTCCATGATTTCTCTTGAATTACTCTTATCAATAACTTTATATACTAAATCTCCATCTCTGTATAATTCCATAGATAGTTCACCTCCAGGTAACTTATACCCTTATTCATATAAATGATTATCATAGAAAATACATATTTTATTGTTATTTAATTTTCTATCTATATAGTGTTGTATTAATACCCATTATATACTAAAAAATACTTTTTAAATATATTTTTTAAAAAAATATTTTTTAATTTGTAGTTTTTAATAAAAAAATAGTACAAATTAGAATTTTCCATTTGCACTACTTTTATTTTTCAAAGATTACTGTTCGTTAAATATTATTTTTTTCAATTCGTATTTTCTATCCATTAATTCTTTTTCTTGCTCTTTTAATTCTAAAGATTCATATTCTATCCTTTCTTTTATTTCTTTAGACAAATTATTTTCACCAAAAGGGTACACCACAGTATTTTCTTTTTTTATATGTTCCCTTAAGAGATTTACATAGCTCATTGCATTAACTACTATCTGTAGAAGACTTAGTTTATCAAAATTATCCAAATAGGCATTTAAGTTTTCTTCGATTCCAAGGCAATAGCTTCTTCCAAATTGATGTTCAACTAACATCCCACTTCTAACTAATTTGCTCGCTGCAACTCCTAAATTTTCTTCCATATATTTAAAAAGTATATCTTCTTCTTTTTTATGGTGAACTCCATCAGCATATTCTCTTATAAATTGTATAGCCGCTCTAAAAAAATCTTCATCTATTATCTTGTCTTCAATTATCTTAAGACACTCTTCTTCTAATCTATTAGTGAACAATAATATTTCTTCATGTTCTTCTACTAAATAGTCTATAGCTTTCATTTTAACCCCTTATAAAATATATATTTTCTTCTTTTTCATATGAATATTTATTGTCTAATAACCCTCGTACAAATTCATCTCTCAAAAGCCAATATACATCAACGCCAGCATAATCATTCCATACACTTTTGTGAACGTCATTTGCTATCATAAATTCTATATCATCTGAATCCGACAAAACTCTTATTGAACCATCACAAGGCATACCATCTAAGAATTTTGATGTTATTAGTTTGTAGGCATCTATTTTTGAACCCGTGAAATTTTCAGCCTTCCCCTTTTCAAAAAACTTGATTTTTAAATCATCTATGCTATTTGTTTGCAAATATATTTCAACTGCCTTAGCAAATCTTTTTTCAACTAAATTAACTCTTTCCAAAAGCCAGCCATGTATATTTGAATTGTCTATTAACTCCGACAATTCACCTTTTTCCAAAGTTCCTATTTTATTTAATTCAGCTTCAACTTCATCTATGTTATTTAAATCTTTCACAACTTCTTCTGACAAACTCTCTGTGAAATTTATCTTTTCCCACATTAAATGATGAATAAACCCTAAAAATGCACTCATTATTTCACAGCTTCCAATTTCTTTACTATTTCATTTACATCATATCCATGGACCATAGCTGCTTCGCTCAAAGTTTCCATTTGTGAAGCCGGACAAGATATACAACCCATTCCCATTTCCATTAAAACTGAAATATATTTCGGATTTTCTCTTATTAAATCTCCAATAGTTGCGTTTGGATTTATTCCATTAGCTTTTTTTACAACTTTTTCTGAATCGTCTCCAAAGAATAAATTAATGTCTTCCTCAACAGTTTGATTACCTGCTATTCCAAAATTTTCAACCAAAACATCAACTACATTTGGCGATAAAAATGCCGGCAAGGTTGGTCCTAAGTGAATATTTTTAACTCCCAATGAAAGAAGTGCAAGTAAAACTATAACCGCTTTTTGCTCGTACCATGCTATGTTGTATATTATAGGCAAATCATTTATATTATCTAATTCAAAAACTTCTTTTAATTTCAACGCTATTAACGCAAGTGAATATGAGTCGTTGCACTGCCCTGCATCAAGTACTCTTGGAATTCCGGCTATATCTCCTAAATTTAATTTGTTGTATCTATACTTTGCACAACCAGCTGTCAAAATCACTGAATCATTTGGCAAAGATTTCGCAAATTCTGTATAGTAATCACGACCTTTGTGACGTCCATCACATCCGCCCATTACTACAAATTTCTTTATTGCACCACTCTTTACTGCCTCTACTATTTTATCAGCCAAGGCAAATACTTGGTTATGTGCAAATCCACCAACAATTTCTCCGGTTTCAATTTCAATTGGAGCTTTACATCTCTTTGCGTGTTCAATTATTTCAGAAAAATCTTTTTCTTCTCCTATTTTCCCTTCAATATGTTTACATCCTGGATATCCAGCTGCTCCGGTAGTATATATTCTATCTTTATAGCTTTCTTTAGGTGGAACTATACAATTTGTCGTAAACAAAACAGGTCCATTAAAAGTTTCAAACTCTTCTCTTTGTTTCCACCATGCGTTTCCATAGTTTCCTACAAAGTGTGAATACTTTTTAAATGCCGGATAATAATTTGCAGGTAACATTTCAGAGTGAGTATACACATCTACTCCAGTTCCCTCAGTTTGTTTCAAAAGCATTTCCATATCTCTTAAATCGTGTCCTGAGATTAGTATAGCCGGATTATTTCTAACTCCAATATTAACTTTTGTAATTTTAGGATTTCCATAAGCTGAAGTATTGGCTTCATCAAGAAGTGCCATACCTTTCACTCCGTACTCTCCCGTTTTTAAAACCAAATTCACTAATTCATCTAATGATAAATCTTTTTGAGTTTCCACCAAAGCTCTTTGAATAAATTCGTCTACTTCCTCACTATCTTTTAAAAGAGCATTTGCATGTTTTGAATATGCTGAAAGACCTTTTAGACCATATACAGTTAGCTCTCTCAAACTTCTTATATCTTCATTTTCTGTTGCCAAAACTCCAACTTCTGTGGCCTTTAGATATATCTTTTCTAAATCTTTTTCATTGTATAAAGCTGCCTCAAATAAATTTTCTTTATTTTTTATATTGTTAAGTAATCTTTCTTTTAATTCAATTGTATCTATTATTATCTTATCAAATGCTTTTTCATCAAAATTAGCATTTGTAATAGTTGTGAATAAATTGTATGAGATTACATGATTTAATTCCTTCTCTACATTGTGACCTTGCTCACGCATTTCAACCATCACTTGTGCAAGTCCCTTTGTAACCCAAATTAACATATCTTGTAAATTCGCAACAGTTGCAGTCTTACCACAAACTCCCACTTTAGTACAACCTTTATTTTGGTTTGTTTCTTGACATTGGTAACAAAACATTTTATTTTCCATCTTAATCCTCCAAATAAATCTTTAATATATCTTCTTCAAAATTGCTTTACCTTTTATCGTGATTACATGATATATTTTATTTCCAATGTCATCTGTAACATATGTTACGTCAAATTAAATTTTCTAATTTTTCTCTGTTAAAAATAATTTTATTCTTATCTATTTCTATTAAATTTTCCTTTTTCATATTCATAAGCTCTCTTGAAACTGATGGTCTTGGTACCCCCAAATAATTTCCCATTTCTTGTCTAGTTAGTGTCAATACTAGTTCATTTTCTTGCGAATGATTTAATATATACTTAATTAATTTTTCCCTTAAGGTTACTGCTCCCATCATTAAAAGTTTTTGATTTAAAAAGAAAGATTTGTTAGCCAAAATTTTTAACATATTATTTACTATTTTTAAATTTAAATCATTTAATTCTCCACTTACAATCAAAGATTTTTTTGGAATACAAAGTATTTTGCTATCTTCATTTACATAACTTGAATAATCATATCCTTCTGATTCTAAGTACATATACACTTCTCCGAATACAGTCCCTGTAGAGTTAAATACATTAACTATATTCTTCTTTCCATTTGAATCTATATTTTCAACCACTACACTTCCCTTTTCTATGATGAATGTATATTCCGGTATGTCTCCTTGATTAAAAATATATTCTCCACTTTTGAAATTCTTTATAAATGAATCTGAGTCTTTTAAAAATTTTTCTATTTCACTTTCACTCATATTAAAAAATAAATTACTTTTATTTGCCATAAATTTACCCCTAAGTTTATAATTTCTCTACATTATACCCTAATCCCTCAAAATCTGTTATAATAAAAAAATCAAGGAGGCAAAGATGAAAAATAGAAAAAAGGGCATAGGTATATCTGGCCTTATTAAAATATTTTTGATACTTTTGTTGATAGGACTGATTACTTTGGCAACACTTACGGGAGGTTATGTGCTTTCAGTATTAAAAGCTGCTCCTCAAATCGACCCAAGTAATTACAGGTCACTAATCAATGAAACTTCTCAAGTTTATTCAGACGATGGACAACTTGTTGAAACTTTAGTCAGCAGTGAATTTTCAGAATATGTAACGCTTGATAAGATTCCTGAACATTTACAAAAAGCTGTCATATCAGTTGAAGACGAAAGATTTTACGAACACAACGGTGTTGACTTCAAGAGAGTTGTCGGCGCTTTAGTACACGATTTAAAAACCAGATCTTTTGACCAAGGTGCATCAACTCTTACAATGCAACTTGCCAAGAATTTATACACATCTTCATCTAAAGATGTAAACAGAAAGCTTACAGATATATTTTACGCTTTTAACATAGAAACTCATCTTTCAAAAGATCAAATACTTGAAGCTTATTTAAATTCAGCAGGATTTTCTAAAGGTACAGTTGGAGTACAAGCTGCTTCTAAGACATTTTTTAATAAAGATGTTTCAGAATTGACATTGGCGGAATCATCTCTTCTTGCAGGTGTTACAAATAGACCTACTAAATACTCTCCATATAACAACGCTGCTTTAACACCAGAAGATAATATGGAAACTGTACAATTTGTACTGCTTCCTACAGCTAAAGACAAAGAAAATTCTAGTGAAACTGTTCAAATTGCTCAAACACTTTTTGACTTGGGTAGAATAGATAAATTTGATTTAAGCCAAGTTAAAAACAATGTGTACACTCCTATCAAGGCTGAATTCAATCCCGTGTCTAAACAAAGACAAGAGTTGATTTTAGACTTGATGTTAAAACAAGGATATATTAACCAAGATGAACACGACAGTGCTAAAGCTCAAGAAATTGAAATTAAAATTGGAAATAGAAGCCAAAAGGGTTTGAGTTCTTTCTTCGTTGACGAAGTAAAGAGAGAAGTTGTAAATATATTGGAATCACTTGGCTATTCAAGTGAAGATGCTCATGCAAAATTATATAACGGTGGATTTAACATAGTATCTTCTATGAATTTAGAATTACAAAAACACTTAGAAGAAGTTACTTCAAATGCTAAATATTATCCTGGAAATAGAACAGATGACAATGGAATACCTCAACCGCAAGTTTCAGCTGTACTTATGGACCAACACAATGGTCAAGTAAAAGCTCTAATCGGTGGACGTGGAATTTCAGGAGGACAAACTCTAAATCGTGCTGATGTTCCTCGTCAACCCGGTTCATCTATAAAACCTATTTCTGTATATATGACAGCGCTTGAAAATGGTTCAACTGCCGCAGATGTATACTTAGATGCTAAGATACCTCCAAAAGTCTTGGGCACAAGCCGTTGGAGCCCTTCAAACGTTGGTGGCTATGTAGGATGGACTACAATAAGAAACTTAATTAAAAGGTCTTCAAACGTTGGCGCAATATTAGTTGCAAGAGATATCGGCTCTGATTTAAATGCTCACACTAAGACAACTTACTCAAGAGCAGTTAACACAGATAAAGCATACAATATGATTATTGATAATCTAAAATCCATTGGTGTAAGTTCTGTTATAAGTCCTAAAGACAATCCTAAATACAATGATGCAAATGCTGCTGCACTTGCTCTTGGAGGTATGACTCATGGTATATCTCCTCTTGAAATGGCTGGAGCATATACTCCTCTTGCCAACGAAGGTATTTATCAAAAACCTACATTTGTAAATCAAATTACAAATTCACAAGGTGATGTTATCTACAAAAAGGACCCTGTGGGAACTCAAGTTATAAAACCTGGAACATCTTTTATACTTACAAATATATTACACGATGTAGTCACTCAAGGAACTGGTACAAATGCTAATTTCTCAGGAATGTATTTGGCCGGCAAAACAGGTACTACAAACGATAAAAAGGATGCTTGGTTTGTTGGGTACTCTCCTTATTATGTTTGTTCTGTATGGATTGGTAACGATAGACACGAAAGACTTCCATTCATGTCTTATGCCGCCGCTACTCTTTGGAAGGGCATAATGAAACCTATTCATGAGGATTTAGAAAACAAAGTCCCTGAACAACCAAATGACGTTGAAAAGAAATATGTAAGAGCCATTGGCAGAAGTGAGTATTTCTTAAAGGGAACTCAAGCTCACTATACTAACAAACTTGGTTGGTATGATAGTAGCGAAACTAAAAAAGAAAAGAAATCTGACGACGATAAAGATAAGAATAGTAAAAACGACAATAATAAATCAAAGAGTAAAAGTAAGTCAAAAGATAGAAGTAAAGATAATGAAAAATCAAAATCTCGTTCTTCTAAAAATAATGACTAATATATATTTTAAAAAGGACTCTTACAAAAGTCCCAAAATTAAAAAAACAAGGAGACTAAAAAATCCTTGGCTTTAATATAATGTATTTATTAAAAATAAAGGCTTTATAATATCTGTTGGAGAATAAAACTCTAACAGATATTTTTATGTAAAAGAAATTTCACCCACATACAATTAGTCTCAAACTTTAAATAAGAAATAAAAAATTGGAGGTGGATATAAGTACAAGGTAGTATTATAATAAATTTATTTGGTTTTAAAGATATAGTTTTTGCCACTTTCTAGAATTTTTTCAACTTTTTTAAAAGATCAATATTTGAATTAGCTTTTATTTAAGCCTTCAAAATTAAAACATCCACATTATTAGATTCTAACTTTAAGACCTTATTTACATATTTTAAAGCTTCCGTTTCACTATTAGCATTTTGAGCTATTTCCGTAAGATCGTAAAAATTATCTTCGTCAAAAATATTTTTATTTTTATGATAATTTTCTATAAACTCTTTTCCAGATCTATCATTATTATAAATATCTATTTCATTCAAAAAATTTTCTAATTTTTCATCAAACTTATTATCCATTTATTTCCCCTCTGTCTGCTCTTTGTCGTAAATTATGTGTATATTTTACAATGTCAATATTAAGTAACTTAATAACATTATCAACAAGAAAATTTATAAGATTTTAATTTTTAATAAGCTAATTATTTCTCTATAATTTTCAAATTTTTAATTCATAAAATCTGTATTCTTATATTAGGGAAAGTTTTTATGTGCGGTTGTAAAACAACTACACATAAAAACTCTAAACTAGCTACTTAATAAAGGTACTCCTAACCCTATTCTTTTTATTTTGGTTTTTGTTTAGCTGTAATATATAATATTTCATTTTCACTTTATCGCACACAATCTTATATTACAATTATCAAATTTTATATTTTGCTACAAACAAATTTTTTGATAAATTTTATAAAGAATATATCCGATAAAATTCCAGCCTAATATAAAATAAACATAAAAATCTCATATATAAAAATTATAGTGTAAAATTTTTGTGTATCAGCCTACCATGATATGATGTAGCTGATATTTTTTTCATAAAAACATCTTAAAATTTAATATATGCAAAAATTCACTTTTATAAACCTTTGTAAGCTAATTTAGAATAATAAAATTAAAAGGTCAATATTTATCCTAAAATCTATTCTTTTTGTCTAATTGATTTTTATTATAGTGAAGGAAAAAATCAGATATACTTTCAAAGTATATTGTTGATGTAATAAAAAATAAGATCGGACGTGTCCTCACATCGTGCAAGAGAATATAGATATGCCTATGGATCAGTAGAGTCAAAAATAGGAGAAAATTTCTTTTTAGTCTCACCATATTGTAATACAGACTGTATGAATATCTTTTTAAAAGTCCTTAAGATTAAATCTCCATGGCTCATTTTTATTATTCTTTGCTAATATTTAATTTTTTTTAATATCTTATACGCTATTAAACAGCAAAAAATATTTACGATTATACTAAGCATAATCTCAATTGCTGATGCCTCATATATTCCTGACAAAACAAACACAGATGATATTGGATACATAGCTCTTGCAACTTCTTTAGAGGCGAAGAAAATTCCTATAAAAGAGTATATTTCAGCGATAATCAGAGCTATCCAATAACTCCTTTTAACCAGTCCAACAAGTGCAATAATTGGAGATATTACCATAAAAACGCCTATCCCGGTTAATACATATACAACAAAATAGTGAACTACTTCACTTATATTTACAGCATCTAAATGTAGTGCAGTTTCTATAATTAAAGATACCATAAACAATATTAGATAAATAAAAATGCTACCCAATAGAGTAATTATCATTTTGGCAGTAATCATGTTCTTCTCATCTATCGGTATTAACTTCAATGATTTAAGTACATCTTCTTGTTTCTCGCGACAAATAATATATCCTCCAAATAATGCTATCAGACTTGGCAATACAAAATATGTTGTTAAGGAATGCACCTGTAAAATATACCATCCAAATGTATCTATATACTTTTTGCCACCAAATGAAAATCGTCCTTGAAAAAATACAATCCCTAATGTCATTATGAGTGCAAATACAATCAAAAACATCAATTTTGACCTGTGAAGCTTTTTATATTCAGCTAATAAAAGGGTCTTCATTTACCATCCTCTCCTTTTCAATAATAATTTTGTAAATATTGTAAATACAACTATCCATCCTCCTATACAAAGAAGAGAATAAACTATATTTATATCTTGATTTAATACTATTCCCGGAACATCTCTTAAAACAATTGCAGTAGAACTCGATAATGGATGCACATACATATTAACCATCAAAATTACAAACCCTGAAAAAGCATAAACAATCGTCAAGCAAACAGGTAGAATATATTTTTTTGTCAAAAATGCGACAGATAAAATAGGAAGCATAGAAACTGCTAAAAATCCACTAATCTCAAAACACTTTCTAATGAGAAAAGCAAACAAAGAATAATCTATCTCTATATGATGAATAATTTTCCCAAAAAGAATTGTAAATAAAATTGACAAACTCATAAATGCTAAACTATAAATAAGCACAATTACAAATTTGCTGACTAAAAGATTCATCTTTTGAATTGGAATAATCCATAACGATTTAAAAATATCATTCTCATGCTCTACGGACATGATCATTGTAGAAAATATTCCTAGTGTAATTGGCAAAATCAGCCATAAATTATAACTAAAGATTGCCCATTTAAAATATTTCATCGGATTATCTGAAAGGTCTATATTCCTAAAGTATACAGTGGCAAGCAATGGCATTAAGAGTGTTGCCGGAAACATCATCCAAACAATCTTTTTCCTTTTCAATTTAAGAAACTCTACTTTAACTAAATTAAGCAATTCCCTCTCCTCCGGTTATTTTCTTGAAGTAATCTTCTAAAGAATCATTGCATGTTTGTGATGAAATCACTGATATACCACTCATAACCAAAGACTTATTAACTTTAGCTATATCTGTTCCATGACTATATATCCTTATATGATTATTATCTTCAACTGAATAATTTGTTATTCCAAATTCCTTTTCCAAAATAATAGTAGCTTTTGATACGTCTGATACTTCCAACATAATATACTTTCTATTTTTCTTATTTAATTCTTCCATACTGTTTTCTTCTAACAAAACTCCTTTATCTATAATTCCCACTGTATCAGCAAGGAGTGTTATTTCAGATAGAATATGACTGGAAATTAAAATCGTCTTTCCTTTTTTTACACTTAAATCTTTTATAAAGCTTCTAACTTCTGCTATTCCTATTGGATCTAATCCATTTGTTGGTTCATCTAAGATTAAAACCTCAGGATCATGTAAAATTGCATTAGCTATTCCCAGTCTTTGTTTCATTCCTAAAGAATAATTCCCAAAAAGTTTTTTATCTTTATATGGCAGACCAACTACTTCTAAAGCATTTTTAACTGCATTAGGAAAAGCCGTTCCTCTTAACATTGCAAATATTTCCAAATTTTCTGTCCCCGTAAGGTTAGGATAAAATCCGGGTGTTTCAATAATTGCACCAATTCTTGGATAAATCTTTTTCTCGTTACCTTTTATGTTTTGATTGAAAACACTTACTTCACCATTCGAAATATCCGTAAGACCCAATATCATCTTCATAATGGTTGTTTTTCCTGCTCCATTTCGTCCTAATAAACCATAGATTGAACCTTTTTCAACATGCAAATTTACAGAATTTACAACCTTTTGTTGTCCATACACTTTTGTTAAATTCTTTGTTTCAATAATATAATTTTTCATCTTACTTTTCTCCTTAATAATTTTGTCTTTTAATTGATTTTATAGAAAGTATAAAAAACACTATTCCAATTGATAAAATAGATAGTAAGCAACTAAACGAGGAAACATTTAGTGAATATCCTCCAATACTATTTTCTACCATTTCTTTAGCAGCAGATGATACATTTTGATATATTCCTAATAAACTCGCAAGCGGATGTATATGAACTAATATCGAAGCTCCAAATATCCCAATTCCTAAATAAAGCAAGCACATAGAAATAGGTAAAACATAACTCTTAGAAAAAGTAGCAATATAAATCACCGGAAGCATTGCAATCGGAATTAATAAAGCTGCAACTACATATAATATTGCTGCCTCTTTTAATGTAACTAAATTAAAATCTATAAAACCTCCACTTATTACTGCACCAAATACAGATGATATATATGTTAATATCATTAAAAATATAGTTAATAACTCAATCAGAATAAATTTCACCAAAAATACTTTAAATCTGCTAACAGAAGTTATCAGTACATTCTTTAAAGTATCATTCTTTTTTTCATCGAAAAATAACATGGTCGAAATTATTCCAATTACGATTGGCAGGAACACAAAGGTTATATTCTTGAATGCCAAACAATATAAGTCTCCAAAGCTATCCATTATAGGACTTTCTCTTGAAATTGAAAATGCCCTTTCAATTGCAAATGAATTCAAGACAAAAGTTAATATAATAATAGCTATAAAAATTTTATTTCTCTTCCATTTTTTTATTTCAGCTTTTATTAAAAACATATTGCACCTCCTTACAATAAATATTGTAAATGATTAACCTTGCCATAATCTTGTGACACTCTTATTTTTATCTTGCTTAAATAAAAAAAGTCCCCGAAGAGACTTTCTAAATCAGCTATTTACATTTCAAACTCCACTTTAAAAACAGTTTTTATACCTGGCACACTACTTACGCTTATTTTAGCATTATTTACTCGCAATAATTCTTTGGCGATTGATAATCCAAGTCCTGAACCTTTTGTTAATCTTGAACTATCTGCCTGATACATTCTGTCAAATATATACGGTAAATCCTTTTCACTTATACCATCTCCATTATCTAAAATCGTCAAAATAACTTTTGTATCCGATTCTTCTAATTTCAAACGTACTCTATCACAATTACTATGAACAATAATATTGTTTATGATATTGTTTAAACTTCTAAAATAAGCATTTTCATCTATCCTTATGTTACATTCCTGTTCCGGAATTTCAATTTCATAACTTATATGTTTTTCTTCAAAAATAGGAATCCAATCACTTATCACATTTCTTGTTAATTCGTTCAAATCCTTATCCGCAAAAGAAAACTTCCATTCTCCCGAATCCAATTTTACCCAATCAAAAAGTTTCTCTACAAAATCCTTTAAGTAATTTGCTTTACTTAAAGAAACCTTTATATAGTCATCTTTTTCATCCCCTATAACAAGTCCTGCTTGCACTGCTTCCAAATATCCGACCATAGATGCTAAAGGAGTTTTTACATCATGAGATAAACTTGTCATAAGTGATTTATATGCCTGCTCCGACTGTTTTTGCTCTATTAGTTTATTTTGACTTTGTAGTGTTATCTCATTTATATCGTGGCAAATTTTTTCTGTAGTATCATTTTTCTTAATTAAAATTCTACGATTGTAATCACCATCTTTGATATCAACAAGTACCTCCCTAATCCTATCTATTTCCTTTTTTATATGCGTGATCTTTTTTACTAAATATAGGATCACACATAAAAGTATTAAGATTATGATGGTCTTTATGTCCATACATCACTCCTCCTTATTAAAGCGATAACCAACTCCTCTAACCGTCAAAATATAAGTCGGCTCTTCAGGGTTAGGTTCTATTTTTTTTCGGAGTTTACTTATAAAGGACATGATATTGCTATCATCAAAAAGATAATCTTCTTTCCATACATTTGTATATATCTGTTTTTTTGTAAAAATTCTTCCTTTATTAGATGCAAGAAAATATAGCAAGTCAAATTCTTTATTTGTCAATTCGATATTATTATTGTCTAATTTTACAGTTCTATTCTCTTTATCTATTTTCATATTTTTTATTATGATTTCATTAGAACGATTTATATTTTTTTGATTAAAGTCTGTGAATCTTCTAACCATAGCTTCAACTCTTGCTTTAAGTTCATTAATATTAAATGGCTTCGTTAGATAATCATCCGCACCTTGTTTAAGTCCATAAATTTTCGAATCATCATCAGACTTTGCGGTCAACATTAAAACCGGAACAGTATATTCTTCTCTTATCATCTCCAAAACTTGAAATCCGTCAAAATCGGGAAGCATAATGTCTAATAAAATCAAGCACAGATTATTTGAATTTCGAATTTTTTTGTATCCCTCCAGTCCATTATTGGCAATATCTACATAATATCCGTCTGTACTTAAACACTTTTTAATTAGATTACATAATACAACATCATCATCTATAATTATTATCTCTTTCATATTTCAAAACTCCATAATAGCAGGTCAGCTTAATTATCATAATTTATAAATATCTCCATTTATTTTAATGCTATCTTCATCAATCAAGAAATGTTCATCGGAAAAATTCTTCAATCTTTTGTGTTTTTCTTTCGAAGAAAAAAACTGAAATAAAATAATTATAATTTTCTATCCCAACAACAATTCCAACAAACGGTTTACTACTTGTTTCTATATGATGGATTGTAATAAACTTCTGGATCTATTTGATTTAGTTACTCAAGGTAATCGGGATTCACAGTATAAAATTCATATTTAATTACTTCTGTAATTTCCTTCTTCTAAAAAAACAGAGAGGTTTTATCCTCTCTACTTGCTTTAATGCTTCACTTTTGGGGTATATGTAGTGAGACACCCTCTTAATTTACTGAAAATATAACAAATACTTTTAGAAATGTCAAATCAATAAATTCCCCAATACTACTCTTTTTTATTTATATCATACCATCTCTAATGCTTTGAATACAGAATTATGTTTTAAATTGTCTGTTTAGATTTATCTTATCCATTTCAATGTCTTTTCTTTCATCTATCCTTTTATCTGCAAAGTGTATATCATAATTAATTACTAAAAATATAATAACGCCATACTTTCAATATTTTCTCTAAAGATATTTTTCATGCTTTTTATCTTACAATAGGCTTTGCATACTTCTTCAGTTTCAAGTATTTTACACGAATTACATACTTTATCTTTATTATTTATCACTTCATTGTTTAGCTATACATTTTTGCCTCCTGAATAAATATTTTATAAACTTTAATTAACATCTTGTTTGAATTTATAATTAGTAAATTTTATTTTTCTAACTAAAATAACCGCTAAAACAAATGATAAAACATCTGCCACCGGTTGTAGCAAATATATTCCAAATTCCCCAAACATATTTGACAAAATATATATCAATGGGATATAAAATATTCCCTGCCTTGAAATTGAAATGATTGATGCCCAAAAATATTGTCCTATATTCTGCATAAGCATACTACTTATTGCAAAGTATCCTAAAAGTGGCAATGTAATACATTGCATACGCAGTATCTCAGAACCGACTAAAATAACTTCATTATCATTTGACATAGCTTTAATAAGCGGTTCAGAAAAAACATATAACAAAATTGCCGACACGATTAAAAAAACTGTCCCAACTATTACTGAAATCTTAAAAGCTTTCTTAACTCTATCATATTGCTTTGCTCCGTAATTCATTGCACAGATAGGTTGAAATCCCTGTCCCCAACCTATCATTATCATATATGCCAATGCCACTATCCTTGAGCTTATTGTCAATGCTGCTATAACACTATCACCGTATTTTGCAGCTACAACATTAAGCAAAATCAGAGCTATGCTTGTAATAGATTGCCTTGAAAAATTAGGCATTCCTCCTGCCAAAATATGGTATACTCTTTCTTTATTCAGTTTTACTTTTTTTAAGTCAACAGCAATATTCCCATTTTTCTCTGATAAATTCGTTAATACGATGCACCCTGTAATTTGTCCTATCAAAGTTGCATATCCGGCCCCGATAAAGCCAAGTTTAAACCCAAACATCAATACAGGATCAAGAAGCATATTAACAGCCATTCCTACCAGTAATCCTATCATTGCGTCTTTTACATTCCCACAAAGTCTTAATTGATTGTAAAGCGTAATAGAATAAAGACCAAATGGAATGCTGATAATAATTACCTTTAGATACTCTACTGTAAAATTCAACAAGTTTTCAGAAGCATTTCCACCTATAAATCTTGACAGCGGTAAAATAAAAAACCATGATAAAACAGCTATCAAAATACCAATGACAATAGCAAAGAGTATTCCAATAGACGATATAATCTCTGCTTCCTTTTCTTCATTTTCTCCAATCTTTTTCGACATTATATTTCCACTTCCATACCCAAACCAAAATCCAATCGCTTGAATAAAACCCATAAAGCTAAACACAATGCCGATAGCAGCTGTCATGTATTTATTATTTAAAATACCGACAAAAAATGTATCAGTCAAATTATAAATTACCATGACGAGCATACCTATAATGGTAGGAATGGAAGTTTTTACCAATAATGGAAGAAGATCATCATTTAAAATAGCTTTTATTCTCAATTCCTTTTTATTATTTGAGTTCATGCTACAAACCTCTAACTACGCCCTTATTACCATCTACTTGAATCATATCTCCATCTTTATATTTTGTAGTAGCAAATCCTACCCCCAGCACCGCCGGAATATTAAACTCTCTTGCAACAATTGCAGCATGACTTAAAGCAGAACCTGTATCAGCTACAACTGCACTTGCCAGCTTAAATAACGGTGTCCACTCAGGATCGGTAAGATGGCAAACTAATATATCACCTTTTTTCATCTTATAAAATTCCTTCGGATTATTTATTATACACACTCTTCCGGCTACAATACCAGCACTTCCACTTACGCCCTTTAAAACATCCCCATTTGTTTCAAAAATTAACAACTTTGAGGCATCCCATACTTTTATTGCCAAAGGAAACTTTTCATTTCTCCTATTTATTTTTTCCTTATCCGATTCATTTAGACTACCCCTATTCATTGCTTCCAAGAGTTCTTTATAAAACAGATTGGCAATCCCAATTTCATAATCTTCAGTTCCAATAAGAATACAGTTGATTCTTTTAACACACTGTCTTACATAATAAAATAAGGTTTCCCAAATATATTGAGTTTCTTCACGAACTACATGAAAATATCTGAAATATTCTATTTGTTTTTCTATATCTTGAAACTTATGTCCATAAATTTCTTTTAGCCTTATCATTAATTCGGAAAAGTCTTTACTCTGTTTAATCTCATCACTACTTTCATCTGTGTTTAATATCGGTCTTAATATATTTATCAGCCTATCGGGATCTTCAATAAATGTTTTTGCAGATAAACAATAGCAATTATAATCAGATTTAAATCCGTTATCTCTCATAAACTTATCTGTTATATCTTTAAAATCATCATGGTTTTCATATAATTCTTTATAACTTTCTCCTGAAATAACATCTCTTTTTAAGGATTCGTTTTTTCTTATCTCACAAGCCATTTCATAAATATCATTTGTAACTGCTGATGTTTTGTTATCCAAATTCCAATAAAAATCAAATGAAGAATAGTTGGCATTTACTTTTTTGATTATTTTTGTAAATTTTTTATCGTTTAAAACTGATGGGAATAAAGCGTATTTGAATCTGTCATATGCTAATTTTTGTAAAAAAATATAACTATCTTCTATAAAATTTTTGCATTCTTCCAATGTCATATTTTCAAAATTTAAACACTTAATTTTTTCTATTTTCGACTTATATATTCTCATAAAATCTTTGCACTTATGATAACAACTGTTAAAGTCTTTCATATTTCTTAAAATTTTAAAAAACTTAAATATATTTTTATTGATTCGTTTGCCTGTATCAGAAAAGGTTTGTATTCCATCATCATCTATAATCGGATTTCTTGGTAAAACAATTCCGACTTCCGATAAAATGTTAACTTTCTGATCATTAATTGCCGTAAAATAGTCGAAATCAAGCACTCTATATGCAAAAGGCATTTTTTCTAAAAGAAATGACATCATTTTTCGTGTACTTTTATTGATTTTTTTATCCTTTGTATATTTTTGGACCAAATTGTCTTCAGATAGACTATCTATAGAATGTTTCAATGTGGTAATAGCTCTTGCCTGTAAAATATATACTTCATCATCTTTAATTGCCCACTCAATATCCATTGGCATTTTATAATGTTTTTCAATATTCAAACAAGATTTTATCAGCTCTAATATTTCTTTATCATTTAATGCTCGTTTTTTTCTATCGTTATCACAAACCGCTACCTCTACCGTGTTTTTCTCTGCATATATAATCTGGGTTTCCTTGCTTCCAATAGCTACTTCAATAATTTCTCCATTTTTGTCAACAATATAGCTGTCTGCTGTAACTCTTCCGCTTACAACACTCTCTCCTAAACCATAACTTGCATTTATTAGCGTCTCATTTTCTTTTTTACTTACCGGATTCACAGTAAACAAAACTCCCGCTTTTTCGCTTTCTACCATCTCCTGAATAACAACGGCAATTGAAACGGAACTTTGGTCATAACCTTGGTGTAATCTATAGCTCACCGCTCTGTTTCCCCAAAGAGAAGCATAACAATTACGCACCCCATTTAATACACTTTCAATACCTTGCACATTTAAATAAGTTTCTTGTTGTCCTGCAAAACTTGCATCCGGTAAATCTTCCGCCGTTGCAGATGAACGCACGGCAACTCTTACATTATCTCCAAGACTAAAATATTTTTGTCTTATTGTATTCTCAAGTAATTTAGGAAATTTACCGGATTTTATCTTGTTTCTAAGATGTTCAGATATACTTAATAGAACTTTTTCATCATTTCCTGATTTCTTAATTTCATTTTCAATAAAAATATCAATACTGTTTTCCTTTAAAAAATCTCTATAGCCATCCGATGTAATAACAAATCCACTCGGAACATTTATATTTGCAGAGGTCATTTCTCCAAGATTGGCCCCCTTTCCTCCGGCGAGTAAAACATCTTCCTTTTTTATCTCATCAAAATTTAGTATCATAACGGTCTCCCTTTTAAAACTATATTTCTATATACCTGTTAATAATACTCTCTATGTAAATATGTAACACTTCCTCAAAGGTATTTTCATTAAAATGAAAATAATTTGAACATAGAACAAAGCTTCCAACGAAAGCATTTGATAAGCCTTGCTTATCTACGCTTTTTACTACATTATTTTTGTACCAATAGTCTATTAACCCATCTACAAAATCTCCATAAAGATTTTCTACTCTGTTTACTTTCTTTAAATCTTGACTTGCAAATATTTTAAATGCCTCTTGATAAATAGGCTGTGTTTTAATTTTCATTGTCATATCTATGGCATACCTATAAATCACATCTAAAAGAAATTTCTTAGGATTTGTTAATGAATTTGAGAATTCTTTTTCTATGTCATTCAATTTCTGTATGGATCTATATGCCATTAAATCAATAATGAGAGATTCTTTGTCCTTCCAAAAACTATAGAAACTCCCTTGAGCTATCCCTACTCTTTTTGTCAGTTCTGAAATACTAAGTGATTTTTTTCCTTTTTCGTGAAACAAATCAAGAGCCGTTTCCATAATATCTTCTTTTATTTTAATCTTCTCTTCTTCTGTAAATGCCTTTGCCATCTAAGCCTCCAAATTTTATAAACAACTCTATGAATTTTTTATTTTTTATTCATATACATTATAACGTTGACAAGTTTAAATATCAATGAATATTTCATTTTATATTCATTGATATTTTTAAATTGTTATTAGCAAAATTTCCTACTCCAAAATTACTGATAATATTTCTATAGTCATCCACCTATAACACTCCTTTTCGTATTAGTGTTTTTAAATACTCTAAACTTTATACATTAAAATTTAGTTCTCTTTTAATTTAAATTCTATACTATACGAATTGTTTTTGAGAAAGCGTTTTAATCTTTCCACCCCTAAAATTTAATAAGAATTAATTTACGTTCTAATCAGAATTCAAAGTTATATTTATTAAACAGTGAATTCAAGCCAATGTTAACTGATAGATATTTCCCTATTATTTTTATTTTAAATTCTAAATTATATTTTGGCATAAAAAACCCCTTAAGTTAGGTTTTGTATTCCAACTTTAAGGGTCAGCTCATTCCGCTATTCGTTTTTCTTTTGGACATTTTACAACAGTCCCTCTCTTATTGATATTAAAAATAAAATATTTCTTCAAATTTTTTATCAAGTGCAATACATATTATAAGTGCTAATTTTGCCGTTGGGTTAAATTGTCCTGTTTCAATTGAACTTATAGTATTTCTTGAAACGCCAACAATATCAGCTAAATTTTGTTGTGACATTTTCTTTTCTGCTCTTATCTCTTTTAAATTGTTTTTTAACTTTAAGCTTTCGTCCATTATCTCAACCAATCCACTATTTGTGAAAAAAATAAAATTAACCCGCCAACTATCACTAAAATATATGATGTTTTTTCAAAATTACCACTATAATTTTTATTATATAACTTTGAAACAAATCTACCAACTATTGTCGCCATAAATACAAAAGTAGCTTGAGAAATATCTAAATTTTTATATCTTCCAACAATCCACACAATTATAAAAGCTATACTTGCAAAAATTGTTCCCAATTCATAACTCTTTAGTTTAAGACTTCTTTCTCTCTCATCACCAAATGTATTTTCTTTTTTATATTTATTTAATACTTCATCTTTATTCATACCCTCACCTCTATGACAAAATATGCTTTACATGGTTTAGTAACAATACTATGAATGCGATACAGCTTAAAATAAACACTGCTAAAAAAATTTTTTCTTTTGAAAATTTATGCTTTTCATAATATTCAGCCGCTATAACTCCACAAAATATAGATTGTATTGCATAACTTGTTTGCCCTGTAAAAATATTAAATACAATAAAAAATATAACTAACAATGTAAATGTTTTATATCCTAATTTCAATCCTCTAGTGTGTACATTTCCCGTTACTTCATCTTCTTTGTTGTCTCTGTTCTTTTTTAATATTTCTTCTATATCCATTGTAATCTCCTAAGTTATTTCAACCATATCCAATACAGAGTAGCTAAAATTAAAATCACTGCCGGCATTAAAGCTACTAAAAATTGAAATAAATAAAATTTTTGTCTATTAAATCTATATAATGTATAGCCTTGAGATGAGACAAATATCAGATACATTCCAAGAATAGATTCTCTCCAAACTACATCTTTTCCTCTTATAGCACATGAAACATAAATTAACACAAATACTAAAGACATCAAATTGAAACCTATTTTTAGACCTTGCATTGAATAACTTTCTTTTGCTTCATCAAAATTTTCATCTCTACTCTTTTTAAGTATTTCTTCTTTTAACATTTTAATACCTCCTGACAAGTTTACTTGGTAATTGAATTATATCCCCGCCAAGTTTACTTGTCAATGGGAATTTGCAAAATAAAAAGTGCTACTAAAAGCACTTTCTAATTTATTAAAATTTAAACTTCTAAAGGAATGTGTTTAAACTCATTTACATCAAACAATCCTTTGTCTGTCATCTTTATATCCGGTATAACCGGCAGAGCCATAAATCCAAGAGTCATAAATGGATCTATTCCATCTCCTACTCCAAGCTCTTTTGCCTTTTTTAGCAATTTTTTTATGTCTTCATGTACTTCTGTCATTGATTTGCTACTCATAATTCCTGCTATATCAAGTCTTAAAGAGCCTTCTAATTTTCCATTTGAAGATATTGCCATTCCACCGCTCATCTCATCTATTCTCTTTATTACGTTTAGCATATCTTCATCATTGTCTCCAATTACAACTAAATTATGGCTATCGTGTGCTATTGTGGTCCCAACAGCGGCATTTTTTATATCGTATCCCTTTATCAAGCCAATTGCTATTGTAGAATTTCCTGTGTGTCTTTCAATTACCACTATTTTTCTTATTCCGTCATCTGAGTATTCGAAGTATCCATCTTTTACATCTACATCACAGACAACTTTCTTTGTCAAAAGTGATTCTTTTTCCATTTCAATCACATGGACTCTGTTTGAATTCAATTTAAGTTTTAAATCTTCTAATTTAAAATCTTTTATTTTCATTTTTGAAAGTACTTTTGGAGAAAGTTTTGGAGAAAAATCTACTATTACTTTTCCGTCTTCTGCTACTTTCTTACCTCCAATGAAAACTGCTTTTGCGTTTATGTTATTCAAATCATCGAATAAAAAGAAATCTGCAACATACCCCGGTGCAATTGCCCCTGAATTTTCCATTTTGTAACACTGAGCCGGATTTAAAGTTGCCATTTTAATTGCATCTAAAGGTTCCATCCCCAATTTAATTGCTTTTCTCACATTGTTATCTACATTTCCATCTTTTAACAAGTCTTCCGGATGTCTATCATCTGTACAGAAGAAACAACGACTTATGTTATCTTTTGTAACTCCTTTTATCAGTGCTTCTAAATTTTTAGCAGCTGTACCTTCTCTTAATTGAATGTACATTCCACGGCGAATCTTTTCTTTCATTTCATCTACAGCTGAACACTCATGGTCTGTTAAAATTCCTGCTAATACATAATCATCCAACGCCTTCCCTGATAAAAGGGGAGCGTGTCCATCTATTACCTTATTGCTATTTTTAGCCAAGTCAATTTTTTCCAAGATGTCTTCTGCACGATTTACTGTTCCCACAAAATCCATCATCTCTCCTAACCCCAAAACTCTAGGGTCATTTATCATCTCTTTGTAATCGCAAGCTTTTAAAATAGCTCCGCTTGTTTCAAATGGTGTACATGGAACGCATGATGGCAACATTACATATACATGTGCCGGTAAATCTTTTGTCTCGTCTATTATGTATTCAAGTCCATCTAGCCCACACACATTCGCTATTTCATGCGGATCTGCTATTATAGTTGAAACTCCTCTTGCAACTAAACATTTTAAAAATTCAGCTGGAGATACCATTGAAGACTCAATGTGTACGTGTCCATCAGTCATAGTTGGTGATAGGTAGGCTCCTTTTGCATCTACAATCTCATCTGCATCTTCATAATCTCCAATACCAATAATTTTTCCATTCTTCACGGCTACATTTCCCTTGTAAATTTCATTTTGAAATACATCTATTACTCTGGCATCTTTTATTATCAAATCTGCTTTCATATCACTCTTTAACATTTCTCTCTCCTTATAAAAATAACATTTTAACTAAAGACAAAATTCCCATAGCATACATTGGTAAAGATATTTGTTTAAATTTACCAGTTATAATATTTAATACTACATAAGATAAAATTCCTATCATAATACCATCAGCAATACTGTAAGTAAGAGGAATTATGATAAAAGTTAAAAATGCAGGTATAGCTTCTGTTATATTATCAAAATCTATAGCTTTTACTGCACTTGTCATTGACAATCCAACTGTTACAAGAACCGGAGTTATAGCAGCGCTTGGTACTATTAAAAATAATGGGCTAAAAAATAATGCGAGTACAAACATTAATGCACTTGTTACCGCCATAAGTCCTGTTCGTCCTCCCTCTTCTATTCCGGCTGAAGTTTCTAATGTTGTTCCTACAACACTTGTTCCTAAACACCCCGCTACAATTGTTCCTAAAGAATCTACTAAAAAAGATTTATTCATATCTTTTGCTTCATTATTTTCATCTGTTAATCCAGCTTTTATTGAAAGACCTGTTACAGTCCCTATATTGTTAAAAATAGACATAAAAATGAAAACGAATACACATACGGCCATGTCTGTAGTAAAAATTTCTTCAGTTCCTACAAATTTAAAAGCTGTTGGCATAAAAGAAGGCGGCAAACTTACAATATTTTCCGGTAAAGATGTTATCCCTGTAATAACTGCTACTACCGTACTTCCTATTATTGTAATTAAAAAAGAACCTTTTATTTTAAAATAATTCATAGCAGAAAGTACAATAATCCCAAACAAAGCTAATAAAGCCTCAGGCTTTGTTATATCTCCTATTTTTAAAATAGCCCCCCCTGCTTCTACAATACCAGCATTCTTTAATCCTATAAATGTTACAAATAAACCGAGTCCAACAACCATTGCAATTTTTAAATTCATGGGTATTACATTACTTAATGTTATACGTATTTTAAAAATTGTAAGTATTGTTAAGATTATTCCGGCTATTAAAACTGATGTTAAAGCAAATTGCCAACTTTTTCCCATTCCAAATACAATTGAAAATACAAAAAATGAATCAAATCCCAATAGTGCACTAAAAACAAATGGTAAATTAGCATATAACCCAGCTATTAATGTTGCAAAAATAGTACTTATAATTGTTGCGGTAAACACAGCACCTCTTGGTATCCCTGTTTCACTTAAATTACCAGGTATAACAGCTAAAATATAAGCTATAGTCATAAATGTTGTAATTCCTGCAAAAACTTCAGTTTTTACAGAAGTATTCCTGCCCGATAAATTAAATACCCTTTCTAAAAAATCTGATTTTTTCATTAATAACCTCCATAATTAAATAAAACGATTTCTTTAAATAATATTTTATTACTTTTCATCTATTTTGTAAATAAATTATTTTTATTAATTTATCACTTTATCGAGTATTAAATGTATACTATACTCTTTTATATATTTCTTTTATTTAACTTATTATTTGTTAATAAATATGCTTATTTAAATTTTTAATTATAGTATCTAAAAATCGATTATTTTTAATTTTTATAAATTGCAACAATATGAATATAAAAAATTGGCACTATTTTTAAGAAAACAGAAACAAACAATCCAAATATCATGGGATTCATTAAAAATTTAATAATATAAAAACCCAGGAGATTTTTCCCGGGTTTGTCTTAATTCTGAACACTTACTTATCAGTGCTAAATTTTAAATTGCTCTAGGTATTATTATCACAATAAGTATTACTATAAAAAATATTATTGTATAAGCTAAATTTTGTTTTAATTCTTTTGTTGTCAAGTGAATTGTATCCTTGCCCATAAGTCTTGCTATACAAGTTGATATATATCCTATTATAGGCATTATTAAAAGCGCTCCTAGTGAAGTCACTCCCATATCTAATAATCTATAGAACGTAAGAATCATCAACATATTCAACAAAATATTAAGTGATAATACATTCTTTTTATCTAGCCAAATAAGTGCTAGGACTAAAAGTGTGGACACTATAAATATTATTCTAGCCAAATTATTCACTATAGTTATTCCGGATAGCTTAGCGTTATCTTTAAACTCTTGTGCATTTACTGTAAATCCTGAATCTGAAAAAGATATATTTTGTGCATCAGTGACTTTTTGTGAATTTGTAAACTTATCCACTTTAGCATTTGTCAAAAATACTGAAGTTCTGGATATAACATCCTCTTGTCTGTATTTTATGTCCATTGGCTCATAGTACAACGAGAAATTATAGCTTTCAACATTTGAATCAAGCTTAACTCTTATTTCAGATTTAGCTTTAAGATTAGTTTCTTTAGAATCAAGCGGAAGTTTTAATGACAATTTTTCATTAAACAGCATATTACTTATCTTATCATAATCACCTTTTAAATTAGCTACGCTATATTTTGCTTCTATCGGTGCTTCAAAGAATACTTGCCTTACCGGCGTTCCTAAAATTCTAAAATTAGATCCATCACCTATGTATGAAAATTCAACACCATACTTTATAAGTCTTCCACCATATCCATCAACTGGAGTTCTTGAAACCCTTAAGTTGGTGATATCAGATGGATTTTGAAATAGAATTCCTTGAAACTCTCTTGTAGAATTTTCATCCTGCTTCCATAAAATATCTGTTGAAAACTGTTTTGTTAATGTAGATAAAAAAAGAATGACAATAAAAATTCCAAATAGTATTACATTTTTCAACTTTCTATTCATTTTAACCTCCATATGTTTTAAGAAAACATTTTTCTAAGTACTATAATATCATATCACATCAAAATTATAAATTATAAAATTCAGATTTTATATTATACATTTTAATATAAAAAATAGAGGCTTGTACTGAGGCCTCTATTTAATATTTAATTTTAAAATGCTTTCATTATTATTCTTGCAGAGAATATAATATCCAATATCAACAATATAAAAAATATTTGTCTACTGCCAATACAGGTGACATAATAAATAATCCAACCATTACAAGCTCTTCTGAAGTAGCTATTTAAAATGGTGAGAATAAACATAATAAAATCAAGAAAAATCCTGATTATAAAGTTGTAACTGTACTTGTTTCAAGTAATGTTCTATCCATAGTCCCAACATAATCTGTTAAAAACATCTTACCTACATTTTGTAATTACCTTTTTTCATTCCCTTATTTAAAAATTATATATACATAGATATTAAACTTTTAATTTAACTCTATATTTTGTATCATAATCTAATATTGCAAAATTTACAATCTCTTTTAAAAATTCTTCAACTTGTTTTTCACTTCTGCCTATATAATTCACAGGATTTAGAATATTTTTAATGTCATCTTCTGTAATCGAAAAATCTTTGTCTTTTGCAAGTAGTTCTAATAAGTTATTATCTTTCCCTTCATCTTTTACTCTGCTCGCAGCTATCATGGAGTACTGTCTTATTTTTTCATGAAGTTCTTGTCTATTTCCACCTCTTTTTACAGCTTCCATCAATATATTTTCAGTTGCCATAAAAGGAAGTTCTCGTTCAACGTGTCTTTCTATAACTTTTTCATGCACTACAAGTCCACTTGTAACATTTATAGCTATATCTAAAATTGCATCTGTCGCCAAAAATCCTTCGGGAATTGAAAGTCTCTTATTTGCTGAATCGTCTAAAGTTCTTTCAAACCATTGTGTCGCTTCAACCATTGCAGGATTTTGTGCTATGTTTATCACATATTTTGACAATGATGCTATTCTCTCACTTCTCATTGGATTTCTCTTATATGCCATTGCAGAAGAACCTATTTGATTCTTCTCAAAAGGTTCTTCTACTTCTTTTAAATTTTGTAAAAGTCGTATATCATTAGTCATTTTATGAGCTGATTGAGCTATTTGTGATAGAGCTTGTAAAATTTGAAAATCTATTTTTCTTGTATAAGTCTGTCCTGAAACTGCAATTGCACTTGTAAATCCAAGTGAGTTCACTATTTTCTTTTCAAGTTCTTTAACTTTTTCGTGATCTCCATCAAATAATTCTAAGAACGAAGCTTGAGTCCCGGTTGTGCCCTTTACTCCTCTAAGTTTAAGATTTTCTATTCTATATTCAATTTCTTCTAAGTCAATTAAGAAATCTTGAATCCAAAGAGTTGCTCTCTTGCCCACTGTAACGAGCTGTGCCGGTTGGTAATGTGTATATCCTAATGTTGGCAAGCCTTTATATTTCTTTGCAAATTCAGATAGATTTTTTATCAATACAGCCAGTTTTTTAGCCACCAACTTTAAAGCTTTTCTCATAACTATTATATCTGTGTTGTCATTTACATAACAGCTTGTCGCACCAAGATGTATTATCCCCGCTGCACTCTTTGCCACGTCTCCATAAGCTTTTACGTGAGCCATTACATCGTGTCTAAGTTCTTTTTCATATTCAGCAGCTTTTTCAAAATCTATATTGTCTATATTTTCTTCTAATTCTTTAATTTGAGATGATGAGATATTTAATCCAAGTTCCATTTCAGCTTTGGCAAGTTCTGTCCACAAGATTCTAAATGTTTTAAATTTTTCCATATCTGAAAAAATATGACTCATTTCTCTACTTGCGTATCTTGTGTTTAAAGGGCTATTGTAAAGTTCTCTATCCATTATTTCTCCTTAAAATATTCTACTCCGGCTCTAAATATATTTTGATACTCTATGCCTTCTATATTTTTATACAAGTCACTATCAACTCTTTCAGAATGACCCATCTTTCCTAAGATTTTACCATCTTTAGAAATCAATGATTCTATATTTAAAACTGAACCGTTTGGACAATCTTCATACATTGCCACAACTTGCTCATTTTCAAATAAACTTCTCACACATTCTTCACTACCTACCAATCTACCTTCCCCATGTGAGATAGGAACTTTGTAAGATTTATTTTCTTCTAAAGTGCTCAACCAAGGTGAATTAGTAGTCAAAACTTTTGTATCTACCAGACAAGCTATATGTCTTCCAACAGTATTAAATGTCAATGTAGGGTCATCTTCTCCCAATTCTTTTATTTCTCCGTCAGGCAGCAACCCTGTTTTTATAAGAGCTTGGAATCCGTTGCATATTCCCAAAATCAAACCGTCATTTTCTTTTAGCATATACTCTATCGCTTCTTTTACTTTTGGCGACCTTATTACATTTGCTATGAACTTTCCTGATCCGTCCGGTTCATCTCCCATTGAAAATCCTCCAGGTATTGCTAAAATTTGAGCATTTCTAATCAATCTTGCAAATTCATCTATTGAGTCACTTATGTCTGAAGTATTTCTATTTCTAAATAAAAGTATGTCTACTTCTGCGCCTTCTTTTTCAAAGGCTTTCTTTGTATCCCATTCACTGTTTGTCCCTGGAAATGCTGGAATTACAACTTTTACTTTTCCTACTAGTCTATTTGATTTTAATCTTCTCTTTTCTACTTTTTTATTTACAATTTCTGTATTTAACTCTATTTTTGCCTTAGGCTTAAATATTTTATCTAAAGTATGAATGTAACTTTCTTCAAGTTCATTTGGCTCAAGTTCTATTCCATTTACAACTATTTTTTCAGAAAATTCACCTATATTCTTTATAAAATCTCTGTCTTCTAAATATTCAACTATAAAACTTCCATACCTTGGAGAATATAAATCGTCAAGTTCTATATCAAATCCAGTCTTATAAAGAGCTTGTTCATAAATTTGAGGAAGAGTCCCTTTAGCTGTTACAGCACTTATTGAGATAATATTTTTTTCCAATATATCTTTATGAATTTTTTCAAAGTTTTCTTTTAGCTTCTCTAAATTCAATTTGAAGTTTTCATCGTATTCAATTTCAACTAATCCCAACTTACCTTTTTTCTTAAACTCAGGTGAAACTATATTTTCAACATCTTCTGTTGATACTGCAAATGAAATTAGCGTAGGAGGAACATTTATATCTTCAAAAGTACCACTCATTGAATCTTTTCCACCAATTGGAGGCGTTTCAAAAAATGCAGAACTTTCAAGTGCTCCAAGCAGTGATTTTAAAGGCTTAGACCAAGATTCTTCAGTGCTAAGTCTTTCATAAAACTCTTGAAAAGAAAGTCTTATATTTTCAACTGAGCTTCCAGTTGCAATCAATTTTGAAATTGATTCAATTACAGCATAGTAACCACCTAAGTATTGAGATTCTTCCGATAATTTTGGATTGCATCCGTAACTCATAAGTGACGCTGTCTTTACATCTCCATCAAATGATGGAATTTTAGCAGCCATAGCTTGTATTGGTACTGTTTGATTTTTTCCACCAAGCGGAGAAAGTATTGTTGCTCTTCCAACAGATTGGTCAAATAATTCAATCAAATTCTTTTTTGAAGTTATGTTTAAATCACTTAGATATTCTTTTAAATTTTTAGGATTTTTATCTTCAACCTTTAAAGAGTTCGGTATGCTTTCAGACTTAACTTTAACCTTTTGAGTTCTCTCCGCTCCGGTTGAATTGATGAATTCATAACTCATATCTGCTATAATTTGATCTTTATATAACATGACCATTCTTCTATCGTCCGTAACTGTCGCAACATGGGTAGCTTCCAAGTTTTCTTCTTCAGCAAGTTTTATAAAAGTTTCACTATCTTCTGGTGCAATCACAACTGCCATTCTCTCTTGTGATTCTGAAATGGCAATTTCTCTCGGTTTTAATCCTTCGTATTTTAGAGGTACTCTATCTAAATAAATTTCTATGCTATCTGAGAGTTCTCCAATTGCAACACTGACTCCGCCTGCTCCAAAATCATTACACTTTTTAATTAATTCAGCAGCTTCTCTTCTTCTGAAAAGCCTTTGTATTTTTCTCTCTTCTGGTGCGTTTCCCTTTTGTACTTGAGCTGACTCTGTCTTAATTGAAGATACAACGTGTGACTTAGACGAGCCCGTTGCTCCACCTATGCCGTCTCTACCGGTTCTTCCTCCCAATAGAATTACTAAGTCGCCTTTTACAGGTTCTATTCTCTTCACATTTTCTAAAGGTGCTGCGGCTATCACTGCCCCTGCTTCAAGTCTCTTAGCAACATATCCACTGTGGTACATTTCGTCTACATAACCTGTTGCTAAACCAATTTGATTGCCATATGATGAATAGCCCCTTGCCGCTTCTGTGGTTATCTTCTTTTGTGGCAACTTTCCTTCTAAAGTGTCTGCTACTGATGTAAATGGATCAGCTGCCCCACTTATTCTCATAGCTTGGTATACAAATGCCCTTCCACTTAGCGGGTCTCTTATAGCTCCCCCAAGACAAGTGCTTGCTCCACCTATTGGCTCTATTTCTGTTGGGTGGTTGTGAGTTTCATTTTTAAACATCAAAAGATAATCTCTTAATTCTTCTGTTCCGTCAACTTCAACCTTAACTTTTATCTTTATTGAACAAGCATTTATTTCCGAACTAACTTCAAGGTCTTCAAGTTTTCCATTTTTTCTTAAGTATTTTGCAAGTATGGTCCCAAAACTCATCAAGCTTATCGGCTTTTTAATATTCAATTCTTGACGTAATTTTAAATAGTGTTCAAAAGATTTTTTAATTTCTCTATCCAAATTAGTCTTTTCTTCAAAATCAATATCAAGTCCGGTATTAAATGTAGTATGCCTGCAATGGTCTGACCAATAAGTGTCTATAATCGACAATTCTGTTTCGTTTGGATTTCTATTTTCACTTCTAAAGTATTCTTGAAAAACTTTTAAATCTTCCAAGCTCATAGCTAAATTTTTATTTTTCAAAAATTCATCAAGTTCTACATCTGAGAAATTTATAAATCCATCATAAGTAATATTTTCAACACTAGCTTTAGAGTTTTCTTCTAAAGTTTGATATTCATAATCCAATTTTATGCTTTCAGAGTCTACAGGATTTACCAATATGCTTTCTATTCTCTCAAGTTCTTTTTCACTAACTCCTGTGAACTCATACACCTTAGTCACTTTCGCAATTATATTGTCATTTGTAAACAATGCTATTGTATCCAACAAACCCTGTTCCCTTTGGTCAAATTGCCCAGGAAGATATGAAACTCTTATAGCTTTATCAAAACTATTTTCTAAATCTTTTGCTCCATCTCCAACGTAAAGCTCATCTACAGGTTTTTCTGAGAGAATTGTATACAGTATTGAATTTAAAGTTTCTTCGTCTATTTTCAAATCATATCTTCTATAAATTCTCAACTTTTCTACTTGTATATTTAAAGAATTTCCAATTTCTTTTTTTAGGTCCTCAGACTCATAATCAAATTCATCTTTCTTTCTGACATAAATTATTTTTACATCTTCATTCATGATTTATATCCTCCTCAAATGAGTATCGGGTCAACGGGATAATCTCCGTTGAAACAAGCTTTACAAAATATATCTTTTTCTTTTAAACTTGCCTCTATCATTCCATCCATTGAGATAAAAGCTAAAGAGTCCGCTCCTATTTTTTTTCTAATTTCTTCAATAGAATAATTTGCTGCAATTAAATTCTTTCTCGACGGAGTGTCTATGCCATAGTAACAAGGGTACTCAACTGGTGGAGAAACTATTCTCATATGCACTTCCTTTGCTCCTGCTTCTTTCATTCTCTTGATTAAATTTGCTGAAGTAGTTCCCCTTACAATTGAATCGTCCACGACAACTATTCTCTTACCTTTTAGCACAGTTCCAAGTGGATTTAACTTCATCTTTACGCTTATTTCTCTTTCTTCATTTGTTGGCTTTATGAAAGTTCTCCCCATATATCTGTTCTTTACAAGTCCCTCTGCAAATGGAATTCCCGTTTCTTGAGCATATCCTATCGCTCCCGGAGTTCCGCTGTCAGGTACTGAAATTATCAAATCAGCTTCAACCGGTGCTTCTCTTGAGAGAATTTCCCCACATCGCCTTCTGAAATTGTATGAGTTTATATCATCAAGAGTTGCATCATCTCTTGCAAAATAAACATATTCAAAAATGCAGTGGTGTCTTTTATCTTTACTTTCATAGAATTTAGATTTTATTCCATTCTTATCAATTACGATTATTTCACCCGGTTCAACATCTCTCTTTTCAGATACCCCAATTATTTCAAGTGGTGCGTTTTCTGAGGCTATTATACATTCTCCATCTTCACCAACTCCAAGCACAAGAGGTCTAAATCCATTTGGATCTCTAAATGCAATCAGTTTATCCTCAAACATCATAACAATTGAATAAGCCCCTTGAATTATTCCCATTGTCTTTTTTATAGCTTCAATGATGTCATCTTTATAGTATCTTGATATCAAGAACAAGATTACTTCACTATCTATGGTAGTTTGGAACATCATTCCATCTTCTTCCAATCTTGTCTTTAAGATTTGATGATTTATTAAATTTCCATTATGTGCCAAACATATTTCCTTGCCCTTTGTAAATCCGATTAAAGGCTGTGTATTGTATTCAAATGAACCTCCTGCCGTAGAATATCTTACATGTCCTATTCCAATAGTCCCCGGCAACCTATTCAAAACTTCTTCACTGAAAATATCGTAAACCAGACCCATGCTCTTTTCTAAACGCATTTTTTCGCCATCAAATACACATAGTCCTGCTGATTCCTGTCCCCTATGTTGAAGTGAATTAAGTCCATAGAATAACTTCTTACTAACTTCTTTATTTGAATATATTCCTATTACTCCACACATTAGCCATTTATCCTATTCAAAACTTCTTTGTAACCTTCTATCAAATCTCCCAAATCTCTTCTGAAAATATCTTTGTCATATTTTTGATTAGTATCTTTATCCCACAATCTACAAGTGTCAGGGCTTATTTCATCTGCTAACAAAATATTTCCATTTCCATCTTTACCATATTCAATTTTAAAATCTACTAATTTTAAATTTATCTTTCCAAAGAAATCTTTTAATAAATCATTTATTTTTAAAGTTTCTCTCTTTAAATAGTCGTATTCTTCTTTTGTAATTATTCCTAATGCTATAGCATGGTCTTCAACCATCAAAGGGTCTCCCAAATCATCGTTTTTATATGACAATTCAAAAGTTGGAACTTCAAATACAATACCTTCATCAACTCCATATCTCTTTGCAAAAGAACCTGCTGAAATATTTCTTACAATAACTTCTAAAGGCATAATTTCAACTTTCTTAACCTTCATTTGTCTGTTGTCCATAGTTTCAACATAGTGAGTTTTAACCCCATTTTCTTCTAACATCTTAAATATCGCTGTTGTAATTGCAAGATTTAATTCGCCTTTGCCAAATATGTCGGCTCTTTTTTCTCCATTACCTGCCGTTGCAGTATCTTTATACTTGATAATGTACTCAGAATTATTTTCTGTACTATAAACTTCCTTAGCTTTGCCTTCATAAATTTTTTCCATATCATTTCTCCAAAAAAAATAGAGAATCGCACAACGATTCTCTTAGTTAGATATTTTTAGTTACAACTATAGCTTTCTTAGAAAAGTTTACACTATCTCCTAGGCTTGTTTTTAAATCATTTTGTAGAATATTGCTAACCAACATAAAAACATTATGAATATCAATTACAAACTTATTCGACATAGTGTTTTCTCCTTTTATCTATTACATCTTGTATTATAACATAGAATTTTATTTTTTTAAAATATTATTATTATTTTTTTCACAAGCCTTCAATCCCCTTAATTTAGCTATTTTAATAATTATTAGTTATAAAATTTTTCTCAATAATTTTATTAATGCTAAAAAATATATAAAAAAGAACCGAAAACTTCGGTTCAATTCTAAAATTTATAATTTAAAAGACGCTATCTTTAAGTAGTTTCCTTCTTCATGAATATTTAAATTCCATTTTCCTTCCAAACTCTTTTCTCTTGCAAGCTCTTCAAAATAGAACATTATTACTCCGATATCTATTAAACTTCTCAAATCTTCATCCGATTTTACCATAAATATTTCTACTTCAGAGTCTTTTATAACAAATCTCCATGGTTGGAAATTCTTATGACTTGGAGCATATATAATTGTTGAGAATATATCTAATAGTCCTCTTTCTTCAAGCACTTCAGCTGAAATAGGATTTCCAATTTCACCATCAAAAACCATTTCTTTTACAGGGTTTCTTGAGCTTGTAGTTTCTTTGGAGAAAAATTTCTTTGCTTTTCCATATCCAAAACCTATAAGATAATTTATCTTATCTCCAGTTTCTCCAAATACACTCTTCATTGTGTCTTTATCTACTTCATCAACTGTAATCCAACAAGTATCTATATTTAAATCTACAATTTTAGTATTTAACTTTTCAAGAGCATAACCTATTTTTAATTTGTTTTCTAATGTCTCTTTTTCTGAAGATATACTCACATAGTGTGGAGATTCAATCATAACTCCGCCATATCCTGCCTTACCCTTTAACCCTTCAGAAACTATTGAACCATTTTCTAAAAGTTGAAACTTAAGAAGCTCATTTTCTTCTTTTGAAATTTGCTCTATTGCATCTTTTATAATTTCAAGTTCGTACTTATCTACCTTCATTGGTTTAAAATCCCTTACAGATTTTCTCTTTTGTAAAAAATTAGTTACTAACATTAGTTCCTCCTAAATAAATTTTCCTCTTAAATATGTAATAGCTACCTGATATATATGATCATGCACAATTACACTGGCAATTATTCCAATTATAACTCCTGCAAGCACATCTGTGGGGTAATGTACTCCTAAATATATCCTTGAAATTGCAATAAGCGTTGCAATTATTAATACAACTAATTTTATTGCCGGATAATTCAATGCAATAGTCACGCCAAGTGTAAAGGCTGCAGCTGAATGACCTGATGGAAATGAATAATCTGAAAGGTCAATTCCGTAAGTATTTAAATTTTCCAAAATCCAGTACGGTCTGTTTCTTGAAAAAATTCTCTTTAAAATCTGCACAAATAGTGTTGATACAATCAAACTCAAAATTATTTCTACAGATAATTCTCTAATTCTACCACCGATTAAAAACATTATGAGAGTAATCAATATCACACTCACTGCTCCGCCTAAATTCGTTATATGATAAAATAAAAAATTAGTGTATCTACTATTCATTTTTTGGTTTATCAACTTTATAAAAAAGTTGTCAAACATTTTAAATGGATTCTTCATAGGCACCTCTAATTAATTATATAACAACGCTTCATAATGTAAAAGTCTTTTTAAATATATTGACTATTCCTAAAATAATTAAATCTAAAACTACTCTCTTTAAATGTTTGAGAGTAGTTCTAAAGTTAGGAAATAAGTTTTATTTCAAATGGTCCAAAGTATATAAAACTTGTGCCACTTGAGCTCTTGTAAAGTTTGTCTTTGGGCTGAATTCTCCGGTTTCCATTCCTTTTAATATACCTTTGCTAGATAAATTCTTAACCGCCTCTTTTGCCCAATCTGATATCTTATCTTCATCTTTAAATTCAATATATGAGTTAGGTTTTAAATTCATACTTTTGAATTTCACAAAGTTATCTAAAATTAAAGCCATTTCTTCTCTATTCAAATCATCTTTAATTTCAAAATCTTCAAGTCCTTTTAATATATTGTTTTGGTTTGCCCAAGCTAAGTGTGTATTATAATATTCATTTGAATTTTCATCTTTTACACTTGCTATACGTCCAAGCACTGTTATAAATTCAGTTCCTTTTATTGGATTATCAGGACTAAAATTATTTTCATTTATGCCTTTAAAGTAACCTTTGCTAACTAAATAATTGACTTTGTCTTCTGCCCAATGCCCCTTTAGGTCATTAAATTTACTTTCTACAGTTGAAGTATTTGCTTTTGAAACGAATTTAGCTGATTTATCTTCTCTGCTACTTGAAATTGCACTCGGTTTTAATGAACTTACAACTCAAACCTCCATTCCACTTTTATGTAGTAATTTAATCGATAGAATGTTTTTTATAACTAACTCGAATAAATTGTACTATATTCTTAAAAATTTTCCAAATAATAATTTTATCTTATTTAAAAATATTCTTTTAACTTCATATTCTTTTATCAAAAACCAATTAAAGTCCCTTATTTCTTTAATTTTTGACAAATTTATATTACAATTAATACAAAGGGGGTGTAGAGTTGCAATTATCTTCAGAACAAATTAAAGCCATTGAACATACGACAGGCCCTGCTCTTACCCTTGCTGTGCCAGGTTCCGGAAAAACAACAATGCTTTTACACAGAATTTTAAAACTTGTAGATTTAGGTGTGAATCCATCTGAAATTTTAACAATAACTTTCTCTAAAGCTTCTCAAATGGATATGAAAAAAAGATTTGAAGAAATGGATATAAAAACTTCTTCTAAGCCTCACTTCTCTACCATCCACGCTCATGCTTATAGAATAATTCGTGATTACTATAGATTAAAAGGTAGAGATATGCTCTTGATAGATGAAACTTCTTCTGGAAAATATGAAATACTTCGTAAAATATATTTTCAAATCAACCATAAAAATGTCGGTGAAGAAACACTTGAACAAATTATTTCTAAAATTTCTTACTTTAAAAATTCTTTAGAAATTCCAACTGATAAAAGTGCAAAAATTATAAACTTCACAAAAATTTATAATGCCTATGAAAAATATAAAGATGAAAATAATTTAATCGACTTTGACGATATGGTTGTAAAAGCTTTAGATGTCCTAAAGTCAGAAGTCAATATTAGAAATAAATATAAAAATATGTATAAATATATTCAACTTGATGAGGGACAGGATACTTCTATATCTCAATTTGAACTTTTAAAATATTTAACTGCCCCAAAGCATAATTTATTTATCGTTGCAGATGATGACCAGTCAATCTATGCTTTTAGAGGATCTAACCCAAATTATCTACTAAATATTGAAAAAGTTTATAAAGACGTCAAGTACTACTACTTACAATATAATTTCCGTTCATCTAAAAATATAGTTTCTACTTCAAATTTATTTATCAGAAATAATAAGAATAGATTTAATAAAAATATAGTTACCGTAAATGACTATATAAGTCCGGTTAACATAATTAAAGTTCAAAACAATAAAGAACAGTATAAATTTATCAAAAAGAAAATGGTAGAATCGCCTGATAAATCCTATGCCGTTATCTATCGAAATAACCTGTCTTCTCTTGGATTGGTTGAATATTTTGAAAGAAATAAAGTTGAATTTAACGTCAAGGGAAATAGATTGAAATTTTTTAATCATTTTGTGGTTAGAGATGTACTCAACATAATAAAATTTAGTTATAATATGGATGATATAGATTTATTTTCAGAAATATATTACAAAATAAAAGGATATATCTCAAAAAAACATATTTTATTTTTAAAAAAGAGTTATTCAAAAAATATTTTAAGGTCTTTAATAAATTATCCCGAGCTTCCTAGTTATTATAGAGATAACATATTCTCTCTTATGAATGACTTTAAAAAACTTAAATCTCTAAAGATTCATGAACAAATTGAATATGTGTTATACTCAATGGGGTATGATAATTATCTAAATGATTTTGCAAATAAGTTTGGATTCAGTTATTCTTCTTTGGCTGAATTTATTCACTATTTAAAATTTATAGCCGAAAGTTCTGATGATTTAGAAAGTCTTATAGGTCGGTTGAAACATTTAGAAGCTCTACTTTCAAAACCAACTATCAAAAAATCTAACTTAACACTTTCAACTATCCACTCTGTAAAAGGATTGGAGTTTGATTGTGTTTTTGTCGTTGATATAGTTGATGGAGTAATACCGTCTAATCAAAGCGATAATGAACTGGACTCAGAAGAGGAACGTAGATTATTTTATGTAGCAATGACTCGTGCTAAAGAATCTCTATTTCTTTTAGCTCCTAAAACTCATAATTCTAAACCTGCTATGAGTTCACCATTTATTAACGAAATTTCAAAATACTGAGGAGGTGTATCTTATGGAAATGGATATTGACATAGAAAAGGAAATTATCAAAAAAATAGAAGATATAGTTTCATATAATGATGTAGAAGGTGCTGTAAATTTGTGTAAAGAAGTCCACTATGTCGATATTTGTGAGGCACTTGATGAAATGGAAGATTATCAAGTAAAAGCCTTTATTAAGATGCTACCGTTTGAGGATGTCGCAGGGCTTTTAGAAAGTAGTTGGGATGATTTTCAATTACTTGTAACACCTTTTTTCACTAATGCAGAACTTATAAATATATTCTCTTACATGACTAATGCTGATGTAGCTGATTTATTGGGTTTTCTTTCTACTTCACGTAGAAAAGAACTTTTAAGATATATGAAAGATTCTGATTCTGATATTTTGAAGATGATACTTTCATTTGATGCAGAAAGTTGCGGTGGTATCATGACCACTGAGTTTATTGCATTAAAAGAAAATTTAACTGTTAGACAAGCAATTATAAAAATTAAAGAAATTGCCCCCATTACCGAAATAATAGACTATCTTTTGATAACTGATAAGCTCCATAAATTACAAGGCATTGTCGATTTAAGGCAACTGTTGGTAGCAGATGATACCACTCTATTAAAAGAATTACTTGAAGATTTTCCCTTCTATGTTTTTGCAACTGACGATCAAGAAGAAGCTTCAAATATGATTACAAAATACGATTTGGAAATTTTACCCGTAGTTAACCATAGTATGGCCGTTTTGGGTGTAATCACTGCCGATGACATAGTTTCTGTCATAGACCAAGAGTACACTGAAGATATCCTTGCTATGGGGGGTGTAAGCCAAGACGAAGAATTTGACTCTGAATTCTTTGAAAGTTTTAAAAACAGAATTCCCTGGCTTATTGTAAATTTATTTACAGCATTTTTGGCGGCTTCTGTAGTTGGGATGTTCTCAGATACCATTGAAGCAGTTGTAGCACTTTCAGCGGCAATGCCAATTGTTACCGGCATGGGTGGAAATGCTGGAAATCAAACTCTTGCAATTGTACTGACTTCTTTGGCAAGAGGTGATATGGACTTAATTAAGGATTGGCGTCTTATCTTTAAAGAGATAGGGTTAGGACTTTTAAACGGTGCCATAATAGGTGTAGGTGCCGGTGTAATATTGGCAATTATGTACTCAAATCCTTTCCTTGGCGTAATTATGTTTTTTTCAATGATTTTAAACATAATATTAGCCGGAATAACAGGATTTTTAATCCCTCTTATCTTAGATAAGGTAAATATTGACCCGGCTGTTGCCTCATCAATATTTTTAACAACTTTTACAGATACTTGTGGATTCTTTATATTCTTAGGTCTTGCGTCTGTATTCTTAAACAAATTAATATGAGATTAAAAATTCCCCTTATCACAGGGGAATTTCTACTTTATAAGTTTTTCATATGCAAGTCTTGGAACTCCATTATATAGATAGACTTTTCCACATTTAGTGTATCCACTCTTAGCTAAAATCTTTTGCATAGATATATTATCTGAATGTGTGTCCACTCTAACCGACTCTTTTCCATTTTCTAATGCCAACTTTTCTATTTCATTGAACATTTTGTTCGTATAGCCTTTTCCACTTTTTGAAGACTTTGTAGTCACTCTGTGAATTGCATAGTAATTTTCATTTCCTATCCACTCTCCATCATAGATTTTATCATAATCTGAGTCGTGCTCCACGTGGAGCGCTGTTGAAACTATTTCTCCATCGTCTTCTAAGACATATATTGCACCTATGTTATCCATTGATGCCTTTGGTAAATTTACACCTTGCCATTGGTCTATCCCTCGCTCTTTTAAAAGCTCAGAACCAGCTTTATACATTTCATTTAATAAATCAATTTCATCAACTTTTGCTTTTCTATATTCCATAAACTCTCCTATGTTTAATTACTTCCTAATAACTATACAATGTCTTGATTAAAAAGTAAAATCTATGAATTCAAAGCTCTCATTGAATTAAAAATTGCAATTATCGTAACTCCTACATCTGCAAAAACTGCCGCCCACATACTTGCAACTCCAAAAAAACCAAGCACTAAAACTATAAATTTGACAATTAATGCAAAACTAATATTTTGTTTTACTATATTGTTTGTCTTGTTTGAAATTTTCATTCCCTTTAGTATCTTTGAAATCTCATCTGTCATTATAACTACATCTGCTGACTCTATTGCAATATCAGAGCCTATAGTTCCCATCGCCATTCCTATGTCTGCCCTTGCAAGCACCGGCGCATCATTTACTCCATCTCCAACAAATGCCACTTTACCTTTAGCATTCTTTATGCTATCTTCAAGAATTCTAACCTTATCAGCCGGTAACAATTCTCCGTGGAAATTTTCGATTCCAAGCTCTTCTGCAACTCTCTTTACATTTTTATTTTTATCTCCGGATAAAAGCGTAAGTTTTATTCCTTTCTTCTTTAAAGCTTTTAAATCCTCTAAAATATTATTCTTCAATGTATCTTCTACAACTACATATCCCAAGAGTTCATCTTCTCTAGCGACATATACAACCACGCCATTTTCTTCAAAATTTTCGTGTTCAATATTGTATTTCTTTAAAAGTTTGTCACTGCCAACTAAAACTCTTTTTTTATCATACTCATATTTAATCCCATAGCCCGCAATTTCATCTAGGTTTTCAATTTCCAATGTATCTCCCCTGTAATAAGAATTTATAGCTGTGGCTACAGGGTGATTTGAATTTCTCTCAGCAGAATATGCAAATTTTAAAACTTCATTTTCATCGACATTTATTCCAACAACTTTCACAACGCTAAATTTACCTTTAGTAAGAGTTCCTGTCTTATCGAAAAACAACTCTTTTATATCCGCTAGAGCTTCAAGATAATTTCCACCTTTTACAAAAATCCCCTCTCTTGACGCTGAACCTATTCCTGCAAAAACACCAAGCGGTACTGAAAGTACAAATGCACACGGACAAGAAACTACTAAAAATGTGCAGGCTCTAAATAGTGCATCTTTCCACTCCAATATTCCCGTTACCGGCGATAATGCCATTAGAGTAGCTATTCCTACGACCATTGGAGTATAAATTTTTGAAAATCTCGTAATCAATCTTTCAGTAGTACTCTTTCTTGCAGAAGCATTTTCTACCATATCAACTATTTTGGAAATTGTAGTGTTATCATAGTTTGAAGTCACTCTTATCTTCAATAGTGATGTAGTGTTTACACAACCTGACACAACAATATCACCCTCTTCTACAAACCTTGGTAAAGACTCTCCTGAAATCATAGATGTGTCAAGATTTGAACTCCCTTCTACAATTTTTCCATCTAAAGGAATTTTTTCACCCGGTTTTACAATTATAGAATCTCCAACAGTTATTTCTTCCGGTCTAACTTTTACAATATTTCCATTTACTTCAATGTTCGCATACTCAGGTTTTAATTCTAATGCTGATTTAATTGAATTTCTTGATTTATCCACTGCTCTATCTTGGAATAATTCACCCACATTGTAAAACAACATAACTGCTATCGCTTCAGGATATTCTCCTATAACAAGTGCTCCTAATGAAGCAACACTCATTAAAAATTCTTCATCTAGAAAATCTCCATTTTTTATTTTCTTTATTGCTGAAAAGATTACTTCATATCCGGCTAATATGTATAAAAATAAAAATACTATCAATTTATATTTGTGCTCAATATTTATATTTAATATTAGTCCAAATAAAATCAAAATATGTTTTAAAAGTTCTACATAACTTTTTTCATCTTCAACATCTTCATCTATGCTCAAAGTTTCAACACCCGGTTCTGTTTCATCTACTATTTGTTTTACTTTTTTTGCAAGTTTAATTCTGTCCACATTTTCTTTTATTTTTAGAGTAAATATTTCATTTGAAAGATTAAAATCAGCTTCCTCCACTCCAACTATATTTTTTGTCTTGCCTTCTATTTTTGCAGCACAATTTGCACAGTTTAAACCTTTCAAACGCAATCTATATTCAAGATTCTTTTCCATAACCGCCTCCTATGAACTTATGAAAATTTATTCATATATTATATTTTCATTTTAACTTTTTGTTATTCGATAGTCAATATCAATTTAAATTTTTAAAACAAAAAATCCTACACAAGTAGGATAAATTTTCTATCATATTTCAAATAGATAAGTTTATCTTTCCTCGGTAGGATTTAAAATTTATATCTTATTTTCTAATGCCGCCTAAAATAGCTAACAATATAACTGCTCCTAAAACTGACAGCAAGATTGAACTAATATTAAGTCCTGTTACATCAACCCCAAGTAATCTAGTACCTAAGAAACCTCCAATAAAAGCCCCTATTACACCTACAACTATATTTGCTATAGCTCCCATTTGTTCATCACGTTTCATTATTCTACTAGCTATCCAACCGGATAAAGCCCCTAAAATTAACCAAGCTATCATAATTGTACTTCCTTTCTTCTTCAACCATATTATAAAACTTATATATTATATATACCTATTTTAATAAAAACTAAACAGTTTCAAAATATTATCTACTTTGAAACATATTTATTGCTTTCAATATAGAACCTATATAAGTAGTCTATTGCTTCTTCAGCATAATCTATACCAATTCTCTTTGAAGAAGTAATTTTAAATTCACTTTCTCCCTCTACGATATATAACTTTTCTCCAATAGTCATATCTAGTCCGTTATAAGTTAAATCAATTCCCATTGCCTTTGTAAGCTTTGCAGGTCCATTTGTTATATTTTTCTTCTGATAAGAATTCAATTCTGCGTAGTTTTTACCAAATCTTCTCATTGAAAAATTATCAAACTCAGAAATAGGTTCAACCGCTCTTATTAGAACAGCCTCTCCTATGGATTTCTCTCTGGTTACCACATTTAATAAATTGTGCATACCATATGTGAAATATACATATGCAAGTCCTGCGCTTCCATACATCACTTCTGTCCTTTGAGTTCTCCTCCCACCATAAGTATGAGCTGCTTTGTCTTCATATCCTAAATAAGCCTCAACTTCAACTATTTTGGCAATTAAAATATCATCATCTCTTTCACTGATTAAATATTTTCCAAGCAACTCTCTTGCAACCATTAGTGTGTCTCTCTGGTAAAAATTTCTTTTTAGTACATTATCAGTGTTGATTGTTGAGTGCCCATTCTTCATATTTATCTATTTCCGATTTTATTTTAGTCATAAGATAAGTGAACACACTTATATCATCTAACAGACCAATTCCAAGCACCATATCAGGTACTATGTCCATGGGATTTACTAAATATATAAGCGCTGCTATAACCATTATCATAGATTTTTTACTAACACCTTTATATCTTCCAGCTATAAAATCTTTAGTCAGATTTAATACAAGAACTAATTCTTTTTTAATTACTGACAAATTTTGATTGTTTTTAGATTTTTCAGTTGCATTTTTTACAAGCTTTACAAATCTGTTTTTGTCATTATATATAGCAGTAGATTTACCTTTTAGATTATTGAAAATCTTTGAAATATCTATAATATCAGCTCCTTTAAATCATCTGTATAACTATTACCCAATAAATTATAATCTTATAACTTTTTATACAAACTTTAAATTATAAATGATTTAGTCTATGCCAATATGCTTCTCATCTTCAAAGAAATCTATTGTTTCTTTTGCTATCACACCACTTAATGAAAAAATAGCAATCATATTTGGAATTGCCATAAGCCCATTAAAAATATCTGCTATAGTCCAAACTGCACTTACAGTCATATATGGTCCAATAAAAATTGCCAAAATATATAAATATCGATAGCTTATAATTACTTTATTATTGCCATGTGTTAAATATTCTAAGCATCTTTCGCTATAGTAATCCCAGCCAAGAATAGTTGTAAAAGCGAAGAAAATAAGGCACATTACTAAAACTACATTTGAAAAAACAGGTGAGAATGGTAATCCATTTTGGAATGCATAAGTTGTAATCTGAACACCTTCTATACCTTCAACTTGCCATGCCCCTGTTAATACAATAGCTAATCCTGTCATAGTGCATATACATATTGTGTCGATAAAAGTTCCAGTCATACTTACAAGTCCCTGACGAACCGGTTCATTTGTTTGCGCTGCTGCAGCTGCAATAGGTGCTGAACCTAGACCAGCTTCGTTTGAAAAAATACCTCTTGCAATACCCTTTTGCATTGCCACAATCATTGTTCCTATAACTCCTCCTGCTAATGCAGTTGGCTCAAAAGCTGACTTAACTATTAAAACAACTGCCGCAGGTATCTCTTTATAATTAAATATCATAAGTAAAATTGCAAAAACTATATATATTACAGCCATAAATGGAACTATAATTTGGCTGACATTTACTATACGCTTAAGTCCTCCAACCAATACCGCTGAAACACAAAAAGTTAAGATAAGTGACGAAATAACAACAGCTATAGAATACTTTCCAAGCCATGGCAAAGCTACAGTATGGATATAGTTAGGGTCAAATAATCCTTGAACAGCACTTGCAATCCCATTGACTTGACTAAAAGTACCTATCCCAAATAGTCCAACACACACTCCAAAAAATGCAAATGACTTCGCTAACCATTTCCATTTTTCTCCCATTCCCTTTTCTATATAGTAGAATGGCCCTCCTAAACTATGTCCGTCTTCTGCAACAGTTCTGTACTTAATTGCAAGCAATCCTTCTGCATACTTTGTAGCCATACCAAAAAATGCAGCAATTTCCATCCAAAATAAAGCTCCCGGTCCGCCTGTAGAAATAGCAGTTGCAACTCCTACAATATTTCCTGTCCCTATTGTTGCAGACAAAGCAGTACATAGTGCTGCAAAACTTGATACCTCACCTTTAGCTCCATCTTCATTGTGATACAGCCATTTTAAAGCCAATGGTAATTTGTGAATTTGTAGACCCTTTAACCTTAAAGTTAAAAATATACCACCGGATAAAATCAAAATCATCAGAGGAATTCCCCAAACAATATCGTTCACTCTTACCAAAAAATTATTAATCATATTCAACATCTTATAAGTCCTTTCTGCAGCAACAGATTGGAATTTATTTAGTTTATGGAAAAATAAATGGACTAAAAAACCGTAAATAAATGGTAAATTATTGCATTAAAACAAAAAAAGACCATAAAATACGGTCTCAAAGTCAAAATGGTTATGTGGATAATAATAAATAATAAGTAATACCTAATAAGTAAAACTTTAATATTTTCATTTTAAACTATATCTTTTTAAAAAGTAAAACAAATAAACCCATTTGTTCACACAAAAAGACACTATAATTTAAAATAAATTCAAAATATTATATTTCCGCATCTCTGTCCCTTTTGCCTGAGAGATTTCACAGTTTATAAGCTGTGTTGCACCTTCGGCATCTTACCTAAATCCATGGTAAGACTTCTCCAGAGTAATGATCCATTTACAGTTTTCATCTTAAAATAAGACACCTGAGAGTTTTACTCCTTCGGTAGGTTAAAAACCACTTTCCTGCAAACTTCATTTCATTGCTGCCCTTAAAGATTACACCCACACAAACTAAATGTCAATAAATTTTTCTAAAAATCCTCAAAAGTATACATTAAAAAAATAAAAAACATATCAATGACTTATTTCATCAATATGTTTTTACGTAATATTTATTATTTTATTTACTAACTATTAATTATAATTAGTTACTTTGTCATCCCCTTATGTTTTTTAATTATGCTAAGTTGTTATTTTTATTTTTGAATTGCGCTTGTTATGCTTGGTATTAATTGTTTCTTTCTTGACAATAATCCAGGAACTTTAAATGAATTTGAAGGAGAATTTACACCAAACACATTTTTTATGCTCTCTATATATTCTCCAACCACTATCACTTCAGAAATTTCTTTAAATATATCTGTGAGCATCATTACAAAAGTTGACTCTCCATTTGCAACTCTGACTTCTTCCATCTTTTCCTTTAGTCCTTCTTCTATACTATTTAGACTATCCAAATTCATAGTAAATATTTGACAAACACGTATATTTTCATCTTCTACCACAAATTTTTTCACATCGCCATTTACTAAATCAGACATTGATTTATTTTCAAGCTTAGTTCCCTCTCTGAACATCTCCATCGCAAACTCTTCATGGTCTATTCCTGTAACTTTTGAAAGTCTCTCCAGAATTCTCTTATCAGTTTCCGTAGCTGTTGGTGATTTAAACAAAAGTGTGTCAGAAATTATTGCTGCACTTAAAATTCCAGCTATCTCTCTTGAAGGCATAATTCCAGCTTCATAATACATCTCTGCTACAATTGTGCAAGTTGAACCCACAGGCTCATTTCTAAAATACACCGGCTCATCTGTCGCAATGTTTGCAACTCTATGATGGTCTATGATTTCTCTAATCACAGCTGAATCGATATCATCTATGGATTGATTTTTTTCATTGTGGTCAACTAAAATCAATTGTTTTTTATCGCTTGAAATAAGATGAAATCTTCCTATCGAACCTATAACCCTCTTCTTATTATCTAATACGGGATATGAGCGAAATCTACTCATCCCCATAATTTTCTTAGCTTCTTCAACGGTATCTTCCAAATCAAAAGTAACTAAGTCTTTGTTACTCATCACATGTGATATTGGCACAGCTTGTGGTAATAACCTACCAGCCATAAATGTATTATAATTAGTTGATATTATTGTTGTGCCAGTTAATTTTGCCTTTTCAACTACCTCATCATCTACTTTAAAGCCACCTGTGACAATTATCAGACTGACATCTCTGTCCATTGCATCTAATTGAGCATCTTTTCTGTCCCCAAGTATTATAATATCTCCCTTAGAGATTTTATCTCCTATATGCATTGGCGACATTGCATAAACGGTTATCTTGCCATCTATAGCTTTGAAAATTTCAGGTTGATATATAAATTTTCCAGCCAAAACTTCAATTATATTTTGATAAGAAGTGTTGCTTCTTCCCAAAATTGAATCGTCCCAAACGTCCATGTATGACATAGTTATATTCGATAAACTTGCAATTCCGACCAGTCTTTCGTCTTGGTCTGTTACCGGTAGTGAATTCACTCCGTTTTCTTGAATAAGTTGTAACGCCTTATATAGAGATATATTTTCCGAAACACAGTACGCCTTGTCCATTTCCAAATCTTTAACTTGAGCTTTTATACTGTCTTTTAGTCTTGGCGGTTTCACGCCAAAATAATCTAATACAAATTTAGTTTCTTGATTTAATTCACCAAGTCTTATAGCCTCAACATCAAATCCGGTCTTCTTTCTCTTTAATTCTGCATAAGCTATTGCAGCACATATTGAATCTGTATCGGGATTTTTATGCCCTGTAACATAATATTTGTCTTTCATAATTCTCCATTCTAATTTACAAATAAAATAGCCTACAACGTCTTTTTGCGTATGTAGGCCTCTTACTCTATTGTCAAATAACTATACAAAATAATATCACATTTGTCAATTATCAACTATTTTGTTCATTGTCCGGCAAAATAAATCTGTTATCTTTTTGTGTGTTTTCATCGTCTGAAATAGAATATTCATTAAATTTAACATCTATATCTACAGTCTTACCGTTTCTCAATATGTTTAACTTAGCTGTATCTCCAACTTTGTATTTATATAGAGTTGCCTTTAGTGAATCCACTCCTTCGATTTTTGTATCTCCTATTTTTAGTATTACATCGCTCTTTTGCAATCCTGAAGCTTCAGCAGGAGTTCCCTTCATAACGTCCATAATTAAAACACCTGAATCTAAGTTAGTATTTAAATTATAGTATCTCTTAGCCAATGTCATATCCATAGTTTGAACACCTAGAGATACAACTTTATAATCTCCTGTCTTTATTACTTCTTCCAATATTGTCTTTACGCTATTGATAGGAATTGCAAAACCAAGTCCTTCGGCTGTTGAAACTTTTACTGTATTTATCCCTATTACTCTTCCCTCTGAATCAAGTAACGGTCCACCTGAGTTACCACCATTTATTGAAGCGTCAGTTTGAATTAGACCATTCATATATCCTCCGCCTGAAACTTGACCAACATATCTATTTAAGCCTGATATTATACCTTGTGTAACACTTCTTTGGAATGCCAAATCAAGAGGATTTCCGATTGCAATTGCCGCTTGTCCAATTTTTAAATCATCTGAATTTCCAAGCTCAGCAGGAATAAGTTCTGTCTTTGGTTCAATTTTTACTATTGCTATATCTATAGTTGAGTCAACCCATACTGTCTTACCTTCAACTGTAGTTCCATCATACAATTGTACGCTCGGCTTTTCTATTGTTTGACCACTTAGTTTTACAACGTGTGCATTAGTTAGAATATATCCTTGTTTATCAACTACAATCCCTGAACCGGTTCCGCCAACTTGAGCTTGACCCATCCAAGTTTCAACTACACCCTTGGTTGTGATTCCAACTACTGATGGCATTGCCTTTTCAGCAACAGCTGAAGCAATTGTAGAAGAATCTTTAGCATTTATAACTATTTTTTTAGAATCTTGTTCTGAAATAGCAGGCATTGAAGCTTGTTCTCTCATCACCGCATAAGATATTGCAGAACCTATGATTCCACCTATAATTGCACATAGAAGAGCAATTACTACTATATTATTACTATTCTTTTTTCTATTTCTCCTATTAGGATAGCTGTAATTATTTTCTTCCATATTTTCCCCCCTTGCTTTTAATTAATAATAATTATATTTTGTGAAGAACAGGTGAATAAAAAGTAACGAAATGTCAAAATAAAATACAATTTTTATTACTCATCACCATATAAAATTAAAATCTGTATGCACTGATTTACATTACAAGAGTAGCTATAAGTGGAACTACAAATATGCAAATCAACATACTAATGGTTATTATACCCGTAGCATACTCAACATCACCTTTAGCTTCATTTACTAAAATAGGAGTTACCGCCGCTCCAGCTGTGGACGATTGAACCATGTATATTTGATATTCCATTCCGGATATTCTCATTCCTAAAATACCCACTAACTTAGCCACTAAATACATTATCAATGGAGCTATCAAAAATCTTCCCAACAATCCAACAAATGTATCTCTGTCAAATTTTACACTTTTAAAATCTGACTTAGCTGATATTATACCTATGTATAACAAAGAAAGAGGAGTTACCATATTCCCTAGATAAGTTAAAGTTGAATTTATTGTTGCTGGAACTGGAATTTTAAATATCAAAAATATTGTCCCAAAAATAAATCCTGTAAATGGAATTGGTATTAACTTTTTCCACTGTATCTTAGAATTAACTTTCTTTTCCGGTGTGTCATTGGCGATTAGTATAACTCCTATTGTCCAAGTTGCAATTGTGTTGGTTATGTAATATATCAAAAAATAGGGAAGTCCTTTTTCTCCAAACAAAGCCATATTTAAAGGCAATCCTATAAATATTGTGTTTGAAATTGCAAACATATTTATAAAAGCTCCTCTTCTTCCAACCCTCACCTTTAAAAATTTTGAAAGTATATATCCTGTTACAAAACAAAGTATTACTGCCAACACTGTATAGATAAAACCATTTGATAAGTCTATTAAAAGTTCCACCGTCAGATATTTTAAAACTGATACAAAAACAGACGCTGGCAAGGCCACATTCATAATCAATTTAGATATGTTATTTGAAAATGAATTTTCAAACCAACCAAACTTCTGCATCAAATATCCTATAATAATTAAAAAAATTATTGGCATTATACTCACAACCGAAGTAAAAAAAGCTAACATTAAATTCCCTCTTTCATATTTTGTAACTGTACACTTTAAATTATACAATTCTTGACATAAAAAAAGAACTACTCGAACTATAAAGTTCGAATAGTCTATAATTAAAATCCATTTATTACATAACCATTTCTATCTCTCTTAGGACTTCTTGGCATCTCCCAAGAATTATGGTCTGTGTGTAAAAGCATATGAGCTTTATGGCTGTTTGGTTTATCAAAATAATTTTCATATAGAGATTTCACATCTTCGTTCTCATGAGAGTATCTCAACTCAGATTTTTTATCTAGGAAATATAAATTCTTTCCTCTTTCAAAGGCTAGCTCATCTCCGTCGTGTATAGGTTGACCTCCGCCTCCTACACATCCTCCGGGGCAAGCCATAACCTCCACAAAATCATATTTCTTTTCGCCACGTTCTATCTCTTCGATTAACTTCCTTGCATTTCCAAGTCCATTCACTGCCGCAACTCTCAACTCAACGCCATTTAAATTAAAACTTGCTTCACTCACTCCAGTGTCTTGAGATTCTGCCCTGACAACTTCAAAAGCATCAGGAGAACAGTTTTCACCCATAATAGTATAATATGCCGTTCTCAAAGCAGCTTCCATAACTCCCCCAGTTGCGCCAAATATCACACCGGCTCCTGAGCTCTTTTCAAAAAGCTTATCTGGTTCTATATCTTCAAGAGTGTTGGAATTTATGTGTGCCGCTCTTAACATCCTCACAAGTTCACGTGTTGTTATTACACAATCTGTATCGTGTCCGGCATATTCTTCATAAAATAGTTCCATTTCACTTTCGCCTTTTTTTGCCAAGCAAGGCATAACTGCTACAGAATATATATTTTCCGGCTTCTTTCCAATTTTTTCTGCAAAATATGTCTTCATAACTGAGCCGAACATTTGCATAGGAGATTTTGCAGTTGAAAGTTGAGGAACCAAGTGCGGAAATTGTCCCTTGATAAATCTCAGCCATCCCGGGCAGCAAGAGGTGAACATAGGTCTTTCATCTAATTCATTGTTGTTAAACCTATCTAAAAATTCATTTGCCTCTTCCATTATTGTCAAGTCAGCAGAATACGCTGTATCAAAAACATAATCTACACCTATTTTTTTAAGCGCATCAAAAATTTTATTTACAGTTGCCTCTTTGATCTCTAAACCAATTTCTTCACCCCAAGAAGTTCTAACAGCCGGTGCAACCTGAACTACGACAACTTTATCTTCAGACGCTATTGCTTCCCACAACTTACTCGTATCATCTCTTTCTTTTAATGCACCAACAGGACAATGTGTAATGCACTGTCCACACAATGAGCAGTCAGATTCAGCAATGGTTCTTGAGCCTGATATATTTACAGTAGTTCTTGCTCCTGTTCCCTCTAACTCCCAAATATTTAAACTCTGCATTTTATCACAAACTTGTATACAGCGCATACATTTTATACACTTTTTAGAATCTCTTATGAGCGGAAAAGAATTATCCCACGCTTGATGTTCTAAATTTTCTTCATACAAAACATCTTGTATATTTAAATCATTTGAAAGTTTTTGAAGTGAACAGTTTCCACTTCTCACACAAGTTGCGCACTTACAATCGTGTTGAGAAAGTATCATCTGTACTGTCCTCATCCTATCTAGCATTACTTTAGGACTGTTGGTAAATATAACCATATCTTCTTCAACTACATTGTTACAAGCTGTTATTAGTTTTCCCTTGCCTTCAACTTCAACTACACACACCCTACAAGCTGCTATTTCATTTAAATCTTTTAAATAACATAGATGTGGTATTTCTATTCCTTTGCTCTTTGCTGCTTGCATTATGGTAGTTCCCTCAGCAACTTCAATTTTTACATTATCAATAGTTAAATTTACCATATGCTTTCACGACCTCCCTTAAATATTCCAAAGCCGAAGTGATCACATCTCAAACATCTTGCCGCCTCTTGATGAGCCGCTTTTTCATTCATATTTAGCTCCACTCCATTAAAATCTAATACTCTCATACAAGCTTCTCTTTCCGGAAGTTCAACTCTTCCACAATAAGTCTTGTCTTCTATATTAGGCTCAGGTATATCTACACTACAAGTGATTTCATGATGATAGCCAAGATATTCATCTATGTTAGCTGCCATTACTTTCGCAGCTGCTATTGCCTTTATTACAGTTGCAGGCCCCGACGCACAGTCTCCACCGGCAAAGAGCCCAGGTATTCCTCTAAAACCTCCATTAGGTAGTGTGAATATCTTTCCCTTTTCGATAGGCACTCCCACATCTTCATAGTGTTCAGTTTCAATATTTTGTCCAATTGCTACTACCAACACTTCACAAGGAATGAACTGTTCTGCTTCTCCATTTGGAACAACTGACGCTCTACCACCTTTTATTTTAGATATCATCTGAGGTTCAACCCAAATACCCTTTAACTTCCCATCTTCTATCTCAAGTCTTGAAGGAGCTTTCAATGTCACCATTTCAACCCCTTCTGCTAAAGCACCTTCAATTTCATTAGGCAAAGCAGTCATATCTGCTATTCTTCTTCTATAAACACAACTAACTTTTGAAGCATTTAAACGCACCAAAGTTCTAACTGCGTCCATGGCAACATTTCCGCCGCCTATTACAGCTGCCCTCTTACCTGAAATGTCCGGCAATTTCCCCATACCAACATCTCGTAAAAATTTTACAGCTGAAACTATTCCCTCGCTCTTTTCTCCATCTAAGCCAAGTTTTTTATCAGTGGATGCCCCAACTGTTATAAGTACTGCGTCATAATCTCTTCTTAAATCATTTAAATCTATGTCTATACCAATTTTAAGTCCATATTTAACTTCAACACCAGTTTCAAGTATAGCTTCAATATCATCATCCAATCTCTCTTTTGGCAATCTGTAATTTGGAATACCATATCTAAGCATACCTCCCAAACCTGGAAGCATCTCAAATACAGTAGTTTGATGCCCCATCAACTGTAGATAATATGCTGTAGAAAGACCTGCCGGTCCACCTCCGACTATGGCAACTTTTTTACCAGTTGACTTTGCACACTTTTCAGTTGGAACCTTGCCCGCCATATCCGCAGCAAATCTTTTAAGCCCACGAATGTTCACTGAATCATCAACCATATTTCTTCTACATCTATCTTCACAAGGATGCTCACATATAAACCCACAAGTGGTTGGAAACGGATTGTCCTTTCTTATAAGTGCTATTGCATCAGCATATCTATGTTCTCTAATCAACGCTACATAACCAGGTATGTCCACGTTCGCCGGACATAATGCAACACATGGAACAGGTTGAGTAGTCATACATATACATCTTCCATTTATAACGTGCTCTTCATAGTCATCCCTACAGTTGACTATACTCCTATGTACCATATGAGCAGCTTCATATCCTATCGCACAGTCGGCAGTTTCAGAAATAGATTTTGCCGTCTCTTCAATTAAGTCCAATGTGCCCATATTAGCTTTTCCATTTAAAACATCAGTCAATAAATTTTTAAGTTGTTGAAGTCCTACCCTACAAGGAATACATTTGCCACATGTCTGTGCATGGCACATTTCTATAAAAGCTCTCGTAGTATCAACAGGGCATAATCCAGGTGGGCTGGATTCTATACGTTTTTTCAAATTTTCATAAATATCATCGATTACAATTTTAGCTCTACTCGGTGATTCTAATTCTAATCTGCTCACAAGCTCTCCCCCTAAAAATAATACCTACATATTATTTGATTCAATATATCTACTATAGATAATATTATATGATAATCGAACTTTATACAATAATTGTTATTTTTTTGTTAAAGTTTGTTATTTTTTAGAAAATTTTCTAATCTTGTTGATAGATTTCAATTTATAGTTTTAAATAATTTATTTTTTAATACTAGTTCCAACCGTTATTCCTAACAACATTCCCAATGAGACAAATATACCTAAATTATCTTGACCAAGTAGAACCCCAATTGCAGTCCCAAAACACATTCCTAATGACATTCCTTCTGATAGATAGTTTTCATCTTCATTTTTATTGCTTCTTTTAGATTTATTCTTCACAAGATTAATAATATAAATTGTTGCGATTCCTACCAATATCACTGGCAAAATAATTCTTATAAGATACAATCTAAACTCACCTCTATATTTGGATTAAATTTAATATATTTATAAATTTCTCTAAAAACTTTAAATTTATCAATACTTATCTTCTTCATGTATACTCCACACTATATATTTTTTCAAATATATTTCTGAAGTTAATAAGTAATCTTTATTACCGTCACTAAATATATATCCACTTCCCATTTGTTCTTTAAACTTAATTCCCATATCATTCTCAAAATGTTTAAAAAGATATGAAACATCTCCATTTTTTGAGATTAGAATATTTTTGTCTAATTTTACATAAGGTTTTTCTTTTTTTATTTTTGATATTGCTATTAAGTATGGAATTGGATTTCCCTTTTGAAAAACTATATCTTTATTATGATAAATTATAAAACTACCTATACAAGTAAAAGCTATAGTAATTAAAATTAATTTTTTCACAATATTCCTCTTAAATTTATTTTTATTAAGCTTATATTAAGTATATCATTTTAAAATATATATTTAATAAGAATTTCTCTTTAAAGACTAATTAAAAAACATAGCTGGCTTTCACCAACTATGCTTTATTTTGAAAATAATCACTATTCAATTACATTGTACTCTTTTAAAATCTGTTCCATCTCAGTTCCTGCCAACATAGCTTTTACTTTGTGACTTACTATCCACGGCAATTTAATTTCCGGTTTTTCTCCATCTAATAGACCAACCAATCCACTCAATAGATATCTGATGTCATATCTTGAAGCAAATACTTCGGGTACAGCTTTTTCAACTCCTGTTAAAATATAGACAGCTTCCATAGCAGTACGTCATGAATATTCAGTAGTAAAGATTGTATCTCTTCCCGGATTATCAGGAGTTTCTGCAAACTGACCTATGAATGCAAAGTTTACTCCATCTTTTGGAACTACATAAGGTCTGTCTCCAAATTTTCTCGGCATAAAATATGATGTTATAAATGGCATCATAACAGGCACTGCTGTACAAGTTTGAGCTATTTCATCTATCTTTTCTATAGGAACTCCTATGTGGTAAAGCCATTCTTTTGTAATTTCATTACCTGTGCAATCTCTCATCTTCTTCTTATATATAATCTCCGTCTTTGTCTGTAAACAATCCATAAACCCAAACTACTACATCATCTTTAGGTTGTGTAGGATATTGACCTTGTCTGTTTATAGTCCAACTCATCAACCATGATGAATCTCTTTCAGTTACAATACCACCTGTAACAGTTTTTCCAGTATATGGAGACCTCTTAGTTATCTTCTCGATATAAGGTGCTATTTTTCTATCGTGGCAAGTTACAGTACAAGATTCCCAATTTGTCTTTTCAAAATCAGTACTAAATACTTCCGGATTTCTAAATTCTTCGCATGACTAGCAATGTTATTCCAAAGTTCCCAACTGCTTCCAGGTTCTCTTATAAATGGTGCCGGAGTGTCGTCATCTCCATATCCGGAAGATTCTATAATTGAACCGTTAGTAATAAATACTAAATCATTTTCTGTAAGCTCTATAGATTTATCATTGCCTTTATTATCTTCGGCAACTATTTTTTTAGCGACTTTCTTATCTGTCAAAATTTCAAATTCAACATTTTTTACAGCTGTATTGTAATCGAATTGAACGCCTTTTTCCTTTAGCCATTTTATCATCGACTCTACAATTGAGATAAATTGGTCATGTCTTGTAAATTGTAGTGCTGATAAATTAGGTAATCCCTCTACGTGGTGAATGAAACGATTCATATAGAGTTTCATTTCTAAAGCACTGTGCCAATTTTCAAAAGCAAACATACTTCTCCAGAAAGTCCAAAAATCAGTTTTGAGCAGTTCAGGTGATAATACATCTTCTATTTTTAAATCTTGTAGTGCTTCGTTCGGCATGGACAAAAACATCACTATCTCTTTTACTAAATCTTGTCCTAAATTAAATTTAGCATTGTCCCATCTCTCTCCACACTTATGTGTGATACGACAATTGCTATAATTCGGATCATCTAAATATGTCTTCATAGTAGTAATAAAAAGTATTTCTGTTGATTTCACATATCTTTGCTATTTCACTCATTTTAACATCTTTTAATGTCTTCTTCCCGGCTAATTCCCAAAATACATCTCTAATCAATTCTTTTGTATATTGTTTTGCCATCAAATCATCTCTTTACATTTAAATTTTATAATGGTTTTTCGTGTATTATACTCTCCAAAATTTTAACCACATCTCTTACACAGCCTTCGCAACTTCTTAGAGGCTTTCCAGTTTCAATTCCCTTTAAATCTTTACACAAGACGGATTTATTTTTCTCTTTAAATTCATTCATTATCTTTCTGCTGTCTTTCATTGTCTCCCCCGGATTTTTATTGATTAAACCAATTATTACTTCAGCTCCTGAAATAGCTCCACAAGTTCCTTCCATTGTGCCATTTCCCGCTCCAAACCCTTGAGTTAAGTTATACATAGTCTCTTCATCTATGCCAACATAATCGCAATACGTACAAGCAATCGCCTGCGCACAATTATGCATATTGTGTTTTTTCTCTATAACTTTTTCTTCTCTGCTCACAAATTACCTCTATATCTAAACTAAATTAATTTTAAACTTACACTACTATTATAAACTATTTTCCATAAAAATAAAAAATCCATTGCTTTTACACAATGGACCTTTTCTACATCTTCACTACTTCTTTGGCTTTTGCCTCTATTTCATCTATTTCTATCTTATAAACTTTTGTAACTTTGAGAGACCTTTCTATTGCGTGGTCAAAGAACTCCATCATATCCGGTTCAAGCCTTTCGCATAGAATTTTCAAAGAATGTATCTTTTCTTTCTCATCCTCTACATTGTAAATTTTGCCTTCTACAATTGCACTCTTGTACTCAATTGTAAAAATTTTACCAGATGTGTTCCCACCATTTTTTATTATATCTCTCATACTTTGAGGAGTGTACTCTCTTGGAGTTTCAGATTGAGACACAAACACTATTCTCACTAAATCTCCATCTTCGATATAATCTACTTTTTGACCTTGCATAGCACAGTGAAAATAAAGAGTATTTTCATCTCTACTAAAAGTAAGTGGAAGAGAGTAACCATTTTTCTTTAAAGTCATTACTCCAAAATTTGTATTATCTATTACATTTAGTCCAAAATTTGTATCTTGTTCCCTATCTTTTCTCCTCATATATTACCTCATTATATATTCTTCATAAAAACTTCATAAGCTTTATAAGTCATATAAGCATCAGCTTTGGAAACCAATTCTATTGGAGCATGCATTGAAAGCATTCCAGTTCCCATATCTACAACTTGAGCACCTGACTCAGCTAATATATAGGCTATAGTTCCACCGCCCCCTTGGTCAACTTTTCCGAGTTCCCCTGTTTGCCAAATTATTCCATTTTCATTAAATACTTTTCTAATTTCATGTAAAAATTCTGCATTGGCATCATTAGATCCACCTTTACCGCGAGAACCTGTATACTTTGACATTGTTATACCGTATCCAAGCTTAGATGCGTTCTTTTCATCCATAACTTCTTTAAAAGCAGGGTCAATTGCCGCTGTTACATCCGCTGAAAGAACTTTTGAATTTGCAAGAGCTCTTCTAAGTTTTAAATCGTTGTAATCACCCATTTTATTTATGAGTTCAGCAACTGCATTTTCAAAAAATCTTGCGTGCATTCCTGTGTTCCCTACAGAACCTATCTCTTCTTTGTCTGCAAAAAGAGCAACTACAGTTTTATTAGGATTTTCAACCTCAAATATCGCCTCTAAATTTGCATAACTACAAACTCTGTCATCATGTCCGTGAGCTGCCACAAGCGACCTATCAAACCCAACATCCCTTGCCGGACTAGCCGGTACAATTTCAAGTTCAGAAACAATAAAATCTTCCTCAACCATTCCAAACTCTCTATTTAAATGTTCAAGTACAAGTTTCTTTATAGGATTTTCCTTTTCATCGCTTCCGTAAGTTGAATGTCCTACAACTACATTTAACTGTTCCCCCTCGATACCTTCGCTAAGTTTTTTAGTATTTTGGTTTTGACTTAAATGTGGCAATAAATCATTTATAAAAAATACAGGGTCATCAGCTTTTTCGCCAATTGCAATTTCCTTTTTTTCTCCGTCTTGAGTGATGATAACTCCGTGTAGTGCCAAAGGAATTGTAGGCCATTGATATTTCTTAACTCCACCATAGTAGTGAGTTTTAAATAAAGCTAAATCAGAATCTTCATAAAGAGGTCTTTGCTTTAAATCAAGTCTTGGACAATCGATATGAGAACCAACTATGTTCATACCATTTTCCAATTCTTCCTTACCTATTACAAACAAAACACATGACTTGTTGTGATTGTTTAAATAAATTTTATCCCCTGACTTTATATCTCTCTTCAAAGCTTCTTCTAAAGAAACATATCCTCTCTTTTCAGCTTCTTCAATTATGAATTTAGTAGCTTCCCTTTCCGTCTTTGACTTATCTAAAAAATTCTTATATCTATCTGAATATTCAAAAATTTCTTTGTATTGTTCCGGACTTATTGATTGCCACACTGACTTATTTTTTAATTCCATTTTATCCTCCTATTTAATCTATTACTTTAAATTATAAAGCTCTACAAATATTTGTAAAGCTTTGACACGACTTAAATTCTCTTGTATAATTTTAAATACCGTTGGGCAGAGAAATCTGTCTACTTCGCCAAGCTTTGTGGAGAGCTTGGCATTTTTTATACTATTTTCAACAAATCAGTTAAGTTGCTTATAGTGTATGTTGCAAACTTACCATTCATTGTACCTTTTCTGTCAAAATAACAACTGTCAATCCCAAAATTTTTAGCACCATTTATATCCGACTCTATTCTATCTCCAACCATCAACACATTCTTTAAATTTGCTCCATCAATATTTTCAAAACAACATTCAAAAAATCTCCTATCAGGTTTTTCAAAACCAATCCTTTCAGAAATAAAATGTCCATCGAATAAACTATATATTTTTGAATCAGTCATCCTTTTAATTTGAGTGCTATAAACTCCATTAGAAGCTGTATAAATTTTTTTACCCATTTTTTTCAAGTCTAATAACAATTCAAATGCACCGTCAATCAACTGACAATTTCTATCCAAATTACTTCTAAAAATCTTTTCTATTTTTTCAGAGTCTACTTGAATATTATAAAGTTTAAAAAATTCATCAAATCTCTTAGTCAAAATCTCGCCCTTGGACATATTTCCCTTTTCCAACTCGCCCCACATATACACGTTGATTTTTCTATACGCCTCTAAATTTTCCCTACTCTCACTCAACCCATTGAGTTTAAAAACATCTTTTAATGCATTTTCCTCAGCCATATCAAAATCAAAAATCGTATTATCTAAATCAAGTAAAATAATTTCGTACATATTACTCCTTAAAACTATCTGAATGCTCCTTGAAAAAATTATAATAAATCCTCACATTTTCAAGCTCAGTCCAATCCTTTACAGTTACAAAATCTCCATCCAAATCATAAATTTTGGCATACTTAAGCGACAAAATAAATGGAGAATGAGTTGCTATTATAAATTGACATTCAAAAAATCTGACACTATCCTCTAAAAATTTAATCAACTCAAGTTGCTTCTGAGGAGACAAACTGTTTTCAGGCTCATCCAATAAATAAAGAGCATTCTCCCTTATTCTATTTTGAAAATACATAAAAGCACTCTCTCCATTTGAATACTCTCGTGTATTATTTATCAGATTATTTCTCACATACTGAGACTGTGATACCTTTCGTGTCATATTTATTTTTTTCAGTTTTTCATAATCGTCCAACGACCTCAATTGAAAATCAGTATATTTATTTTCCAAATACTCCTCAAAAAGCTCTTCCCTTTTTGACGAAATTCCATTATTTATACTTCTCAAATCTAGCATAAAATTAAATACATCATCAGAAGTTATAGTTTCACTTGTCCTTGGAATCTTATTATCCAATTCATAATGGCACAGATTAATATAATCTTCAAAAAAATTGGACCTATTATATAAAGCATCTCTATTTAATTTTAATTTTTCAGATATAATATTCAAAATTGTAGACTTCCCAGAGCCATTTCCCCCATACAAGATAGTTATTGGTTCAAAAGCAAGATGAGTAAGCCTATTCTTTCTAAAAATTTGGAAAGGATAATATGTATCATGGCAAGTCCTTTTCAAAGTTCTAAAATAATATGCTTCAGCTTCCATCGTAGGAAATTTAAATTCCCTTAAATACAACACACTTTCCCTCCTTAAAACTAAATCTTATACCGATTATAAAATTAAAAAATACTTTTTTCAAATGATGTAAATTAAAAAAGTCGGTTAACCCGACTCTTTCATAGTTATTTATTTACTTTAACAATTGGAATCCATAACTCCATCTTATAATTTTCTTCATCCATGTTACCCTCGCCATATACTTCAAAATCTGGATCTCCTGAATGCATATACCCATTTTGTGGGAAAAATACTTCCATGGCATATTTCCATCCATTATGAATACTTTCTGGTATCTTACCTTCTAAACTCAATATTGCGTATTCACTTTCTTCTATTTCCACAATCTCAAGCCCCATTTTATTTGCAACTTCTACATCTTTAACGTCATAACAAACCATATAATTAATATTATTACAGTCTTTTACATCATAACACATCCCATACATCTGTCCATTACCAAGATTTGCTAATTCATCATGTCTAAATTCAGAATAAAATTTTTCCCATAATTTTGAACATTCTGAAGTATCAATATTTGTTGATTTTATTCCTGCAACTTTGAAGCTTTTCTTTCTTTGTATACTTATATTCATATCCCTACCTCCACTTACAATTACAGATAACTGCACACAGGAAACAACATTAAAGTTTGCTCCCTTTCTCACTTCTATAGGAGAATTTCCATGAAATCTTTTAAACGCATTTGCAAAAGAATTTGAAGACTCATATCCATATTTTATTGCTATGTCTATTACTTTAATTTTAGTTTCTCTCAAATCAATAGCAGCTTTAGTTAATTTTCTATATCTGATGTATTCCGATAAAGTCATGTCTGTTAAAATAGAAAAAATCCTACTAAACATTGATAACGAATAACCAGAAAAATCTAAAATTTTTCTTTCTTCAATTTCTTCACACAAAACTTTCTCAATATAATTAATTGTACTATTAAAAGACTCAATAATATTATTCATAAATTCTCTCCTTTAAATAAAAGTATACTTATACATAAAATTTAATCCTCATAATTTATGCACAACTATAGTGGAATTATTCATTATAAAAATCTATAAAAATTTGAAAGCCTTCGTCTATCTTAGCTCTATAGACTATATTCCCGTTTAATTTGTTAACATTATCCTCAATGCCTTTCAATCCATTTCCTTTAAATATAAAATTACATCCTTTTCCATCATCTATAATTTCTATTCTAATACCATCTTTTATCCTAATAAAAATATTTATTTTACTTGACTGCCCATGTTTTATACTATTCGATATAGATTCCTTTATTATTCTATATACTAAACTCTGTTTATATCTATCTATCTCATTTAAATCTCCAACATAAGCTATATTAAGTTCTAAAATCCTTGTACTATTAATTTCTTCCACCAATTCATTTATCTTATCTTTTAAACTTTTAGAATCATCTTCATTAAGTGCATATACAGCATCTCTCAAACTATCCATACTTTTTTCTGCCAAATATTTAGATTTTTTCAATAAAACCTTACACATATTGATATCTTTATCCACAACCTTATTAGCAACATCTAGATTCATATTAAGTGCAACTAAGTTGTGTCCTAAAAAATCGTGTATTTCTCCAGCTATTCTATTCCTCTCTTCAAACAATGTAAGTTCCTTAACTTTTTTATTTATTTCTAAAATCTCTCCATATGCCTTTTCCAGTTCTATATTTAAATTTTTTATTCTCAATCTCTCAAATACAACTATTTTGTAAGAATATACTAGTAAACAAAAAAATATTAAATATATCATAAGCATTGAAACATCTAATATATAATCTTGAAAATTTAGCTTAATAAAACTTGTGCTCAAATTAACTTTTCTCGCCAAACTTGATATAAAAATTACCATCAATGAAGTTAAAGTTATATACAATGCCTCTTTATCACTTCCAAACAGAACTGTCTCATAAATAATCATAAAATATAAAATATCTGTATATCCACCTATTTTATAAACTATAAAACTACCAAGTATTAAATAAATTAAAATGGATATAATTAAAGAAACCTTATTTTTAAAATAATTATTTACACGTAAGTAATTATTTATAGACAAAAATAAGAAAATGGATAAAAAAATTTTTAAATTATGTCCGTGTGCCTTAGTTCTATTTATGACTTCTATTCCTATCATAAAGTGTAAAATAATATTAATATATAAATTATATTTAAATGTTTTTTTCATTATTCACTTCCTAATGCTCAATAACATATTATTTTTGTACTTTCTATAAAAAATAAAAACTATAATAGATAAGATAAATCCTATTATGAAAAACGATAATTTACCACCTGAAAATCTATATAGATAGACTCCTAGAATTGGACCTATTGACTTTCCAATTCCTAATGCTTTTCGATAATTTCCATAAGCTATACCTATTTTTTGGGGCTCTGTTATCTCAATTAAAATACTGCTGGAAGCTTGAGTATAAAATACCTCTGTCATTAAAATAGCAGTAAAAATACTTATAAAAAATATTCCTGAATTACTTAATGATATCATCATATACAGTACAGATGTAAATAATATTCCGTAAAAAACACTATCATATTTGTTAGCCTTGCTAATAAATTTCCCCAGCTTACTAGGTAGAAAAATCATGAAAATTGCTGATGGCAAATATAAATATGCTAGTGAATTAATTTCTGAAATTACATTCTCCTTAAAATAGATGAGATATAAAGGAGAAGTTAAACTTGTCACAAACGATACAACCCCTATATACAGAAAAAAATTATTTTTTTTAATAATTTTACCTTTAAACCACATTTCATTCTTATTTCTCAAAAATGATGTATCATAGAAATAATTTTTAGCCTTGTATAGAGCAAATAAATTTACGAGAATAAAAAATATAGATATAAATTTTAATCCATCTTGTAATGAAAATTTAAATAATAAAGGTAATATTAATAAACATCCTGTTATACTCCCCTTACTAAAAGTTTCATTAATTATTCCAAAATTAATTGATATGTCAAATTCATTACTTAAATCAGCTACTAATGAATCAAAACTCACAAGTAAAAAAGATTCTCCTATACTGTAAATTACAGTACCTATAATAACATTAATAAAACTATATCCTTTTATAAAAACCGCCATAGAAATAATATGTAAAATAATTCCGCTAAATATTCCGCTTTTTCTTCCCTTATTATCAATTATTTTACCTACTATCCTTCTAAACAAAACTCCGAATATATTAAATACCGAATAAAAACCCCCTAGGTGTATAATGTTTGTTTCAAAAGATAGAATATAAACCGGTATAAATATACTTATAAATATTTTCGAAAAAGATGTATAATACACAATTCTTTTTAATTCTTTCAATTTACAACCTACTTTCTTATAATATTTCTAAAACTTGTTAACTACAAAAATATTATAAAAATATAAGATGTTTATCAAAACTGAATAAAGTAATGATATTTATGTAAAAACCATTACTAAAGTCATAATTTTATTTAATTAATATAGCCAATTGAGTCCTATCTCTAATTTCTAATTTGTCTAATATTTTGGTTATGTGATTTTTTACAGTTCCCTCTGTTATAAAAAGCATCTCACTTATTTCTTTATTAGATTTCCCCTCACTGACTAAAATAGCTATTTCATATTCTCTATTAGTTAAAATAGAAAAATTTTTATTTCCCTTAAAGTTCTCTTCTAAACTACCTCTATCAATAAAATTTACCATCTTTTTTGCAACTTCAGGTTGTAGTAATACACTTCCACTATACACCATTTCTATTGACTCAACTAACTTATCTGAATTTATATCTTTTAATAGATAACCATCGGCTCCATTTTTTAATCCCTCAAAAATATATTTATCTTCATTAAACGTAGTCAGTATCAAAACTTTAATTTCAGGATATCTTGCTTTAATAATCTTTGTTGCCTCTACTCCATCCATTACCGGCATTCTAATATCCATTAATATTAAATCTACGTTTGTTTTAGATACAAAGTCTATAACTTCTTGACCGTTATTAACTTCACCAACTACATCTATATTTTCATACAAACTCAATATCATTGAAATCCCATCCCGTATTAAACTTTTATCATCTGCTATTAGAACCTTTATCATTACAAATCCCTCTTATGATTTTTTTTAATTATACCATTTCAGATAAAATAAATTTATTTCTTTTAATCTTAAATCATTAGATAATTTTAGTAAGATAATTTAATTTTTATTAGATGCCTTTTAATTTGGCTCTATAATATCTGTTAGAGATTTACTCCCCAACAGATATTATAGAGCCTTTAATTGCATAATCTTATTCTCTTTTTGTATTAAATAAAATCTAAAACTTATAAAATAGATCACAAAAAAATCGGCATAGCTATTATTTCTACTAGCTATGCCGATTTTTTTAGAATAAAATTTCTAAAGACTTTTTATTCTTCTATTATTTTTTTAGCTTCTTTTGATAAGTCTGATTCTTCTATGTGGACTTCACCTTCAACCGGTTCTTGTTCACCGCTTATTATTTTTTCAAATTCATTTCTTGTAATTGTTTCTTTTTCAAGTAATGTATCTGAAACTTTTAATAGTTTAGCCATATTTTCAGAAAGTATCGCTTTACATTTAGCATATGCTTCATCAATCATTCTCTTAACTTCTTGGTCTATTGCATATGCTGTCTGTTCTGAATAATTTCTGCTTCTTCCCAAATCACGACCTATGAATACTTCTCCTTCATCTGTTGAAAGATTTATAGTACCTATTTTTTCACTCATACCATATTCTGTGACCATATCTCTTGCCATTTGAGTTGCTCTTTGAATATCGTTGTGAGCTCCGGTAGAAATGTCATCTAAGACAAGGTCTTCGGCAACTCTTCCACCCAGTAGTGTAACTATTTTATCTTCCATTTGACCTTTTGTCATAAAAGTCAATTCTTCTTCTGGTAGATATGAAGTAAATCCTCCTGCCATTCCACGAGGTATTATTGTAATCATATCGACAGGGTCTGTATTTTTTAATGACACAGATACAACTGCATGACCTGCTTCGTGAACTGCTGTAAGTTTTCTTTCTTTTTCTGTAACTACTTTAGATTTTTTAGCTGGACCTGCTTGAACTTTTATAGAGGCTTCATCGACATCTTCCATGCTGATTTTTATTTCGCCTCTTCTAGCTGCTAAAAGAGCTGCTTCATTCATAAGATTTTCAAGGTCTGCTGGAGTAAATCCTGGTGTTCTCTTTGCTATGGTCTTTAGATTTACATCTTCTGCAATTTTTTTATTCTTAGAGTGTATTTCTAATATTTGTTCTCTACCTTTTACATCAGGCTTTCCAACATAAACAGTTCTGTCAAATCTTCCTGGTCTCATTAGCGCCGGGTCAAGTATATCGGCACGGTTAGTCGCTGCCATAACTATTACGCCTTCATTTTCTCCAAAACCATCCATTTCAACTAACAACTGGTTTAATGTCTGTTCTCTTTCGTCATGTCCTCCACCTACTCCGGCTCCACGACGTCTTCCAACTGCATCTATTTCGTCTATAAATATTATGCAAGGTGCATTTTTCTTAGCTGATTCAAATAAATCTCTAACACGACTAGCTCCAACCCCTACAAACATTTCTACGAAGTCTGAACCACTCATTATAAAGAAAGGTACTTTAGCTTCTCCTGCAACTGCTCTTGAAAGATAAGTTTTACCGGTTCCCGGAGGTCCTACCATGAGAACGCCTTTTGGAATTCTAGCTCCCATCTCAACGAATTTTTTAGGACTTTTCAAAAAATCCACTATTTCAGATAGTTCTTCTTTTTCTTCTACTAGTCCTGCCACTTCGTTGAATGTTACCACCTTTTTATCTTCCGGTTTAATCATTCTAGCCTTACTCTTTCCAAAGCTTCCCATTTTAGAACCGCTACTTCCTTGAGTATGATTCATCATATAGTACCAAGCGCCTACAAATACTACAAGTATCAGTATTGTTGGTATCCATTCAACATAAAATGGTTTAACTTTAATTGGTTCTTGTGAAATATTTATATCACCTGTACTCACTTTAGGAGCTATATATTTCTCATATATATTTACTCTTGATTCACTTGGAAGATAAGTTATATATGCTTTTTCATTTTTTAATTTATATGTTACTTTTGAATCATCATAGTGTATATCTGTTACTTCATTTTTTTCAAGCGCTTGTACAAATTTAGTTGCTGAAACTTTATCTACCACTTCTTGCGGTGGAGTTATCATTCTAAAGCCAAATAAAACAAGTCCTATTAACATCAAATAGAGTAATATCCCACTTATTCTCTTATTCAATACATACCTCCTGTTTAAATATTTTCTTCAGAGTTATCATATATACCAATATATGGTAAATTTCTGTAATTTTGATTATAGTCCATACCAAATCCAACTACAAATTTATCTTCTATTTCAAATCCTATATATTTACACTCTATTTCTTTTAATCTTCTTGCAGGTTTTGAAAGCAATGTAACTATTTCAACAGACTTTGCGCCTCTTTGTTTTAAATTTTCAATAAGATATCCCATAGTATTCCCTGTATCTATGATATCTTCAACTATTAAAACATCCTTTCCAACCAGCTCAATTTCGACATCCTTTTTGATATTTACAGTCCCTGTGGACTCAGTTCCTTCATAGCTTGAAACTTGAATAAATTCCATGTAGACATTTTTATTAATTTTTCTAACTAGATCTGACATGAAAATAGTGGATCCTTTTAGAATACCAATCATCAAAATTTCACCATCATAATCCTTTTCTATTGCTTGTGCCAACTCAAGAATTCTATTTTGTATTTTATCTTCACTGATTAACACTTCTTTTATATTACCCAATTTATACCTCCAAACTTATACTAATTATCTTTTCAGTCCTACTTTCTATCTTGTATTTTTCATTCATTCTATACGGAGCAACCCAAATTATATTTTCATCATCAACTATTAGAGGCACAAAATCTCTTTTGTACTTAGGAACTCTATTATCTATTAAAAAATCTTTTATCTTTTTTGACCCTTTCATTCCTATTGGAGTAAATTTATCTCCATCTCTTTTATTTCTAATTCTCAATTGTCCTTTAATCTTTGAGGCGTCTACTTGAATTGAATTTTTACCCTTTTTAATGCCTTCTTCCACAATCAAAGTTCCTAATTTAGTTTTATTTATTCCAAATTTTAAAGTTTCATCGATCTTTTCAACTTCTTTTTTTAAAAATAAATATCCTTGAGAAATTTCAAAAATTAATTTATGCACTGTAATTGATGCAGAATCTTGCTTTATTAAATCAACTATATTTTCAATCTGTACTTTCCTAATACCCTCGATAAGATTTAACCTTCTAAGGTATTCTCTTATTATGATGCTTACTAAATATTCATCTTCATCTTTTAAAGGTTTAATATCTAATACATCTTCTTTCATATTATCCAAAAAATATCTATCAACTATTTTTTGAAAATATGTATTTTGTTTATGTGCTAAATCTTGTAACCTCAAAAGAGCTCCTTTAAAATTAGAATTCAAATTTTTTTCAATGTATGGAATTAATTCAAGTCTTAATTTATTTCGGGTGTATACAGCCATTGAGTTTGTTTCATCATCTACATGGTCTATTCCATTTTCTAAAAGATACTCTTCTATTTCCCTACGACTAATATTTAGCATTGGTCTATATAAATCTCCATTTACATACTCTATTGATTGTAACCCTTCTAAACCTGTCCCCCTAATTATTCTATACAGAATAGTTTCGGCTTGGTCATCTTGGTTATGAGCTGTAAATATTTTTGTGTTAAAAGTTCTAAAGAACTCATATCTTAAAAATCTTCCTGCTTCTTCTGAACTCATTTTATTTTCTTTAGCAAATTCATCCATGTTCACATCAATGGTTTCAAATTCGAGTTCTAATTTTTGAGCAATATTCCTTACAAAATCTTGATCTCTTTTTGCAGTTGCTCTTATCCCATGATTTACATGACAAACTTTAATTTTTATATTGAATTCTTCTCTTAACAAAAATAAATTGTAGAGTAAAAACATACTGTCTGCTCCACCTGAGCACGCAACTATGACTTCTTCTCCACCATCTATCATATTATATTTTTTTAAGTTTTCATAAAATGATTTATTATATTTCATATCAAAAAAATATGGCCATCTTTGATGGCCATTATCTACGAGATCTACCTGTTCCCATTTTGGCATTTTGTCTTGATCTTGCTTGTTCGTATTTTTCATTTGAATCTTTTAAAAACTTTGAAAGTTTATCTTCAAAAGAAGAGTCTTTTTCAGTTTTTTCAAAATCGACTACAGCCGGTTTAGAGGTCTTCGGAAGTGCTTGTTTTATCGAAAGATCAATTTTGCCATCTTCCATTGAAAGTATTTTAACTTTTACTGTTTGACCTTTCTCTAAATGGTCACTGACATTTTCAACGTATGAATCTGATATTTGGGATATATGTACTAACCCGCTTTGTTCTTCCGGTAAACTAATAAACGCACCAAATTTCATTACATTTGATACAACACCTTCTACTATTTGGCCTACAGTTAATGCCATTAAATAATTCCTCCTATGTTCTTCTGTTATTTTTTCTCGGCTTTTTCCTTATCAATATAAACTACCTCTCTAGGTTTAACCATCCCAAGTTCTTCTCTTGCAACTTTTTCAATAAACTCAAGAGAGCCTGATGATTTTTTTTCTTCTTCAAGATTTTTTATATCTGACTTTAAAGTTTTTATTTCCCTATTGTATTCCGCTAACTGAATATTTTTATCATGAGCTTTAGACATAGCTGTACTCATATTGTGTCCAGCATAAACCGCCGAAATAATTACGATAGCTATGTATATTTTAGGAATTCCTCTTCTTTTCATAAAATAGCCTCCAAAGTCATTATCACACCCGAAAGTAGTTTTTTCAAGGAGTTAGTCAATAATTTTATACAAACTATCAGCTTCGTCCTTTTTTACATGGTCTTTTATCTCTAAGACTTCTACTCTTCTTGTAGAATTGCCAAATTCTATTTCAATTAAATCTCCAACTTTAACTTCAGTTGATGGTTTTGCCACATTGTTATTCACTTTAATATGACCACCTTCAGCTGCTGTCTTAGCTACAGTTCTTCTAACTATAATTCTTGATATTTTTAAAAATTTATCTAATCTCATATTAAAAATGGGAGCTACTTATGCCCCCAATAGCTTATTTGCTTTTATTTACTGCTTCTTTTAATGCTTTACCTGATCTGAATACAGGGGCATTTGACTTAGGAATTTTGATAACTTCTTCAGGATTTCTTGGGTTTCTTCCTTCTCTTGCTTTTCTTTCTCTAACTTCGAAAGTTCCGAATCCTACTAATTGTACTTTTTCTCCATCTGTAAGAGCTTCTTGTACTGATTCTAAAAATGCGTTAAGAGCCATTTCAGCATCTTTTTTTGTTAAATTACTTTTTTCTGCTATGCTTGTTACTAATTCTGATTTGTTCACTATAAATCCTCCTTTATTAATTGCCGTTTCAGCCATGTTTTTTTGCTGTGCAATTACCTTATCTTCTAAGACTATCGTTATTATACCCTATCTTACCTAATCTTTCCACTTAAATTTATAAAAAAAGCCTAATTTTAGACATTTTTATTGTAAATTTTCTGTAAAATATCGTATATATAACTCTCTCCATTTGTGTCAACTGCAACTAATTCTTCTAAATCATTTTTTAAATTTTCAATTAATTCTTCCACATCCACATCTATTTTCTTATCTTCTTTTCTAAATTTATTTAATATATCTCCAAACCCAACTATATCTGATTTTGGAATATAGATTACACACTGATGATTATATTCTATTCTGTCCATTTCATATATGGATATATATTCTACAGTTTCATCTTCGAGTCCGGCATTTTTTATAAAGTAAACTTTGTATTCATCCCCGTATATTTCAGATAGAGACAATTTTAAGTCTACTGCTGTTCTCATGTTATAAACTTGAGTTATTGCTATATCAAGCTTAGTGTTTATGTTAAATGGAGTAAAATCATCTGCATCAAGTAACATAAAGCCTGTTGATGGGTCTCTTTTCACAGCATTTAAAATATGTTCTATAAAGCTCACTCCAGCCACCAAGTGAATATCAATTTTCTTTTCAATTAATTTTAAAACTGTTCTTTCTGCTATAAGTGGTGTCCCTGGTACAAAATAGTTTATATCTCTTTCTTTTGACTTTTCAATCAGTGTTTCTACTATTTTATCATAAACTTCTTCGAATGTTTCTTCGCTTTCGTATAGATAGTCAAATGTGTTGTATTTTACATTTAATTCAATAAATTTTTTAATTGCATCTACTTTTTCAGTTCTCAAATAATTTGGATTTTCATCTTTTATATATTCTAAAGCTTGTAAAGTGATGCCATATTGGTCTGTTGCTCCAAGTCCTATTATATTTATCATCTTATAAAAAAGGTGGCTTAAAGCCACCCCTCCTCTTTTCTAATTATTTGCTTTTTTCTTCTGTTTTTTCAGTATTTTTTGCATTCTTATTTTCTTTTGTATTTGAAGCTTTGTTTGCTTTAGCTTTTTCTTTTGTTTCTACTGTTGAATTTCCAACTTCATCTGCCGGTGTTTCTTTACTCTTGTCTTCTGCTTTTGTAGCTGCTGTTGGTAATTTAAATTCTTCAGGAATTTCGATGTCGTCTTTTACATTTACATATTTTTCTATTTTAGCTTCTTTTTTAAGATTATCAAGATGATCTTTATATTTTTGTTGAGTTACAGCACTTTCAATAATTTCTTTAACTTCTTCTAATTTCTTATTTTCAAATTTATTAAGTTTAATGATGTGGAAACCGAATTGAGATTCTACCGGGTCAGATATTTCTCCAACTTTAATAGATTTAACAACATCTTCAAATTCTTTTACCATCATTCCATTTGAAAATTCTCCAAGTTCTCCGCCTTTTTCAGCTGAACCTTTATCTGTTGATTTTTCTTTTGCAATTTGGGCAAAGTCCGCACCTTTAGATAGCTCTTTCTTGATTAAATTAGCTTCATTTACATCTTTAACAAGAATATGTGCTGCATCCGCTGTAAAGTATTCATCTTTATGTTCATCATAATATTTTTTAATTTCGTCTTCACTTGCCTTAAATTCTTTTTCTTTTACTTTATAGTATTGTTTCATTATATTTAAGTTAGTGAAGTATTTTCTGTAATACGCTTCATTTGAACCCATTTGCTTTAATTGTTCATTAAAAGCTTCTTGTCCACCCATTTGCTCTTTAACAGTATTTAATTCCTTGTCAATTTCTGCCTCTTCTGCTTTGATCCCTAATTTTTCAGCATCTTGTTTTAAAATTTCCATATCAATTAAGTCATTTAAAACAGATTCTTTAATAACTTGGTCCATAGTTTTTGATGGATCTTGAGGTGATTTTTCGGTTAAATAACTTTCACTTCCTGCTGACAGAGTATAATAATTTCTTTGGCTTGCATAGTTCTTTACAAATTCTTCTTGAGTTATATCCACTCCATTAACTGTAGCGGCAACTCCTTCTTTTTTAGGTGTTCCACAAGCTGTTGTAATAAGTAATGCTGAAAGTCCTACTCCCAACACAATTTTATTCATAGTATTTTTTAAATTCAAAACATTCATCCTCTCTTTTTCTATTTATTATACACTAAGAAGCCGTTGCATTGGTGTTAATTTTGTGTAACTTAACTATCCCAACAATTTTCAACAAATCTTGTAGTGGATATTTTAAACCTTTTATTATAAGTCCCGGCGAGGTTCCCAAGTCAAAAGTTATATTTCTAAACATATCTTGCAACACATTTATCAACTCTAAATTAGGTAAATTCTTAAGCCTTAAATCATATCTATCGCCGCTTTGCATGACTGATGTAATGCCTGATTCTCTAGCTTTATTTCTTATCAAGGAAATATCCATCAAATTAGAAACTTCTTCTGGTACATCTGAATACCTATCTATCAACTCATCTACTAAGTCTTGGTATTCAGTCTCACTATCAATCATAGCAATTTTTTTGTAAATTTCAAGTCTTTGTTCATTATCCATAATGTAGTTGTGTGGAATGAATGAATTTACTTTTATATCTACTTGTGTATCTTCAACTTCTTCGACTTCTTCTCCTCGCTTTTTAGCAACTGCTTCTTTCAAATATTTAATATATAAATCATATCCTATTGAATTTACATGACCCGATTGTCTTGAACCAAGTATGGAGCCTGAGCCTCTTATTTCAAGGTCTTTTAGAGCAAGTTTATATCCACTTCCAAATTCCGTAAACTCCTTTATAGATTTAAGTCTCTTAGTTGCAACTTCTGTAAGTGAAACATCTTTTTCATACGTAAAATATGCATATGCAATTCTGTTTGACCTACCTACTCTACCTCTCAATTGGTATAACTGAGATAGTCCCAATCGGTTTGCTTCAGTTACTATAATTGTATTTGCATTTTGAACATCCAATCCGGTTTCTATAATTGTCGATGCTATAAGAACATCATATTCTCCCTTAATAAAATCTACGAAAGTCTTCTCAAGTTCTCTCTCACTCATCTGCCCATGAGCCATTGTAAAACTCGCCTCAGGAACTAAATCTTTTAACTCTGCCATTTTGAGTTCCATTTCTTGAACTCTGTTGGTCACATAAAAAACTTGTCCGCCTCTTTCAATTTCCTTTATAATCGCCTCTCTAACCATAAGAGGATTGTGCTCTAACACATAAGTTTGAACTGGAAATCTCTCTTCCGGCGGTTCATCTATAACTGACATATCCCTTATGCCAATCATAGACATCTGCAATGTTCTTGGAATTGGAGTTGCTGTAAGGGTCAATGTGTCCACATTTTTTTTCAAAGTCTTTAACTTCTCTTTATGTCTTACTCCAAATCTCTGCTCTTCATCTATAATTAATAATCCCAAGTCCTTAAACTTTACATCTTCTGAAAGTAATCTATGAGTTCCAACAACTATATCCACGAATCCGTCCTTTAAATCTTCAAGATCTTTTTTAATCTGTGCTCTTGATCTAAATCTTGACAACAATGCTATCTTCACTGGAAAATCTCTAAACCTTTCTACGATTGTGTTATAGTGTTGCTCTGCAAGTATAGTTGTCGGCACCAAAAATGCAACTTGTTTTGAATCCATAATCGCCTTAAAAGCTGCTCTAAGTGCAACTTCTGTCTTTCCATATCCCACATCGGCGCACAACAATCTATCCATTGGTCTTTCAGACTCCATATCTTTTTTAATCTCTGCTATTGAGCTTGTTTGTCCTTCTGTTTCTTCATATATAAATGCATCTTCAAACTCGCTTTGCCATTGAGTGTCTTCACTAAACTTATATCCCTTAATTTTCTCTCTTGTAGCATATAAATTTATTAAATCATCTGCCAGATCTTCTATGTTTTTTCTTACTTTTTGCTTTGTACGACTCCATTCAACAGAGTTTAATTTATTTATTTTCGGTTTAGTACCGTCTCCAACAACATATTTATAGATTGAATCCAGATTTTCTATGGGAATAAATAGTTTGTCTTCGCCACGATATTCTAAAATCACATAGTCTTTTTGAGTTCCTTGTACTTCAAGTCTATCAGTGCCCATATACTTTCCGATACCATGGGCTTCATGTACTACATAATCTCCAACTTTTAAATCATCAAAATTTATCTTCTTGGCATTTTTATCTTTTTTGTGTTTTTTCTTATTTGAGCTGCCATAAATTTCTGAATAACTTAAAACGACATATTTAGAATCTACTATTTCAAAGCCTTCGTGAATACTTCCTTCTGTAACTACAATTTCAGAAGTTTTTATTTCAGTTTCAAAATCTTTATCAAACCTTGAATGTAAATCAAATTCTTCCAAAGTCGTAACAAATTTTTTAGCTTTAGTTTCACTACCCGCTAATATTATTACCTTATTGCCTCTATAAACATAATCTTTCAAATCATCGATGAATAATTTTATTTTTCCTCGATAGTTCGTAGATGATTTTATTTTTATATTAAAAGGCTTTCCAGTTTTAAAATATTTTTGAGAAACAGTCAGTGTGTTTAAAGTTATCAAATTTGAACTATTTAAAGTTTCAATCAAAAATGCTTCATCAAATTTTACATTCTCATGTGCTTTTAAAGCCTCTCCTCTTGCAATCAACTCAGACAAATTATCCAGGCTGTCCCTAGAACTTGCTTCAAAATGTTCAAAAGATATGTTTGGTTCTTCCATCAAAACAATTGGTTTTTCTACAAAATAATCAAGTACAGTTGATGTGTGTTCCGCTTCTAAAAAAGGTGTCGCCAAATCTATTATCGGTCCTATATCTCCTGTCTCAATTTTTTCTATAACTCGTTTAAATTTTTCTTCAAGCCTTTCCTTTTCTTTGCCTGTAAGCTTTGTCTTTTTTAACTCAGAATTTATTTTCTTTATAACTATTTCCTTCATCTCTGAAGTTAAAATCATTTCTTGAGCTGGCAGTACTTTTATATTTCCCAAAGTATCAATTGACCTTTGAGTAGATATATCAAAAGTTCTTATCGAATCTACTTCAATATCAAAAAGCTCTATTCTATATGGATTTTCAGAATATATGTCGATTATATTCCCCCTGATTGCAAATTGACCCTGAGCTTCTACTTGCGAATATCTCTCATAACCAAGTTGAATTAACTTTTCTTCGATATTTTCAATTATATTTTTACCTTGAATTATTTCGAATGAATAATTTTTAAAAATTTCAACTGGATTATATCTATCTGCCAATGCACCCAGAGTACAAACTAAAAAATCTACTTCTCCACTTGCCAACTTTGTCATGGTTTTTAATCTACTGTAAGTATTTTCTGCCGACTTAGAAAATTTATTATATAAAAATACTTCTCTTTCAGGAAAATATTCAGTTTTTTGACCAAGACTGTTCAAGTCTTCATATATTTTTCTGGCTTTTAAACCATCGTTAGCTACAATCACTAAGGGTCTATTTTCAAAAATTGCATATGCAAAATGAGAAGTTGCTGATGGAGTTACACCATAAATGTGTAAGGTATCCCCTCTCTCTATGCTACTCTGAATTTCTGAAAAATTGCTTAAATTTCTAAAACCGTATTTTAATAACAATATTTTCTCCTAGAATCTAATATAACAAGTAAAATCGGGAAGAGTGCTCCCCGATTAGTTAAACTTATTCATCGCAGCATCTGACCCGTTTTCAATAATTTCTACAACCGAATCAGCTGCTCTTTCTATAGCATTTTCTATCTTAGGGCCATCTGCCTTGCTAAATCCCCCAAGTACATATTCTGCTAAATCTATTTTATGTTCATTGTTTCCAACGCCTATCTTAATCCTCAAAAACTTATCGCTTTGTAACTGATATATAATTGACTTCAATCCATTATGCGTTCCAGCAGAGCCGCTTTTTTTTATTTTAAGAGTATATGGAGCTATATCTATGTCGTCAACTAAAATAATCACATCTTCAGGCTCAAGCTTATAAAAATTCATGGCATCTCTAATAGACTCTCCACTATTATTCATATAAGTTTGAGGTTTCAACAGTATTACTTTTTCATTATTTATTCGGACCTCTTCATAAAGTCCTTTAAATTTTATCTTTTTGACTTTCACATTGAGCTTTTCTGCTAATTTATCAATTGCCAAAAATCCAACGTTGTGTCTTGTGTACTCATAATTCTTGCCCGGATTGCCAAGGCCCGCTACTATATACAAATAATCACCTTATTCAAACATTTCACTTACTGAACTATTTGAGTTTATTCTTCTTATTGCAGCAGCAAATAAACTTGCAACAGACACTACATCAATTTTGTCAATTTTCTTTTCTTCAGGTAAGAAAATTGTATCCGATATAATAAATTTCTCCATAACACTACTTTCTAATCTTTCAGTTGCCGGTCCCGATAGTACCCCATGGGTTGCGCAACCATATACCTTCTTTGCCCCTTTTGCCTTCAAAGCTTCTGCTGCTTTACAAATAGTTCCAGCTGTATCGATTATATCGTCAACCAAAATACAATTTTTACCTTCAATATCCCCAATTATATTCATAACTTCTGATACATTTGGCTTTGGTCTTCTCTTTTCTATAATTGCGATAGGTAAATTTAATTGGTTGGCAAACTTTCTTGTTCTAGTTACCCCCCCCAAATCAGGAGACACAACTACAAAATTTTCTCCTTCAACTATATCTGTGAAATATTTTGCAAGAGTTGGGACAGCTGTCAAATGATCAACAGGAATATTAAAATAACCTTGAATTTGACCTGCGTGTAGGTCCATAGTAACTACCCTGTTTGCTCCGGCAACTGTTAAAAGGTCTGCAACTAATTTAGATGTGATTGGTTCACGAGCCTTAGTTTTACGGTCTTGTCTTGCATATCCATAGTATGGAAGCACAACATTTATATGCCCTGCTGAAGCTCTCTTAAGAGCGTCTACCATAATCAATGTTTCCATCAAATTCTTATTTACAGGATTTGAAGTTGATTGAATTACATAAACATCTCTTCCTCTAACTGTTTCTGCGATGTCTATTGCTATTTCACCATCAGAAAATGTCTTTACTTCACATTTTCCCATTTCCACTCCAAGTTCTCTGCAAATGTCCTCAACTAATTTTTTGTTTGAATTACCTGTAAATATTTGAATATCTCCTGAAACTGACATAACTACCTCCTGTTTAAACCTTTCTTTGTTACCCAACCTTTAATATCTCTTCTGTCTGCTCTCTCTATTGCCAATTGACCTTCGACAACATCTTTTGTTATTGTAGAACCAGCTGCTATATAGCCATTTTTTTCAACGTGAACTGGTGCAACTATATTGGAATTAGAACCTAAAAAAGCACCTTCGTCTATTTGACTTCTAAATTTGTTCTTTCCATCATAATTTACAAACACTACTCCACACCCAACATTTACATCTTCTGCCACATCAGCGTCTCCAATATATGCAAGATGTCCCGCTTTAGATCCGTCTCCAAAATTTGTATTTTTAACTTCTACAAAATTACCTATTTTAACTTTTTTGCCAACATTACTCTTAGGTCTTAAGTGTGCAAATGGTCCTATTGTAGTTCCATCTCCAACAACAGATTCCTCAATTAGTGCATTGTCTATAATAACTCCATTGCCTATTTTAGAATCTATAATTCTTGTATTTCCATAAATGGTGCAGTCTTCACCGATAACTGTATTGCCCTGTAAAATAGCTCCTGGATATATTTTGGTGTCACGTCCTATCTCAACTGTAGGTTCAATGATAATTGATTTGCTATCTATCATTGTTACACCTTTTTTCATATACTCAACATTAACTCTAGTTTGCATAATTTCATTTGCAATACACAAGCTATCTCTCGAATTTATCCCGAGAATTTCTGTATTATCCTTTAACTTATAGCCACCTATTCTCTTTTCACTTTCGAATAAATCTTTTACTACATCTGTTAAATATAATTCACCTTGAGAATTATCCGTATTTAGATTTTTTAAAGAATTTTTTAATTCTCTACCGTTAAACACAAAAATTCCGGAGTTTATTTCTCTAATAAGTTTTTCTTTTCCTCCGGCATCTTTTTCTTCAACTATCCTTGTAATCTGTGCATCTTCATTTCTAACTATTCTTCCATAGCCAAATGGATTTTGCATATCGGCTGTTAAAATTGTGCATGAAAAATTACCTCTTTCATGATACTCCATAAGTCCGTTTAAAGTATCAGCCTTAACAAGAGGTGTATCTCCGTTTAATATAAGTACTGTATCTTCATCTTCAAAATCTTCAATGGCTTGCATAACTGCAAATCCAGTCCCATAAGGCACATCATCTCCTATGGGCTGAGTTCTAAAAATCAATTCAGAATTTTCAAAACGTTTGACAATTTCTTCTTTGCCATGTCCCACTATAACACTTACTCTACTGACATCACTTTCTCTCGCAGCCTTAACGACATATCCAAGCATTGGTTCTCCCAGTATTTCATGAATTACTTTAGGTTTTTTTGATTTCATTCTTGATCCTTCGCCTGCCGCAAGGATTACAGAAACCTTCATTTTTTTACCACACCTTTACATTTTTCTAAAACTATTATACATATCAAATCGAGTTTACTCAACATTAAAACTTACTTTTTATAGTATTAAAATATTTTTATTAAAATTATTATAGATTTACAATTAAAAAATCCTCTTAAAATTTTTCATTTTAAAAGGATTTCTAAACTTATTTTTTATTTATTTCACTTTGCAATATTTCAATTGCCTTTTGTAATTGATTGTCTGTGTCTTTAAAATTAGGGCCTATTCCCTTAGTCTCTTTATTCAATTCAACTTCAACATCAGGTTCTACTCCTAATTTGTGAATTGATTTACCACTTGGTAAAAAGTATTCAGATGTAGTTAATTTTATTCCATCTCCGTTTGGAAATCTAACTGCAGTTTGAACAATTCCCTTACCAAATGTCTTTTTACCTACTATGGTAGCTCTTTTATAATCTTTAAGAGCTCCGCTTAGAAGCTCTGACGCAGATGCCGACCCCTCATTAACCAATACCACTAAAGGTGCACTGTAATGATTTTCGTCAGAGTCGAATTCAAAATCTCTCTTGCCATTTTTAGTTTCTGCATAGACTATATTACCCTTAGGTAAAAGTAAATCTGCTATCTCAGCTGCTGATGTAACTACACCACCTGGATTTCCTCTTAAGTCTAAAATCATTCCTTCTACATTTTTAGACTTAAATTCTTTTAAAGTCTTTTCAAAATCTTTAGAAGTCATCTCATCAAATTGTAATATATCTACATATCCTATATTGCCGATTAATTCTGAATTTACTGTATCAACTCTTATTTCATCACGTTTTATAGTCAAGTCTTCAGTTTCACCAGTTTTTCTTAAAAGAGTAATCTTTATTTCTGTCCCTTTTTTACCCTTCATAAGGTTAGACGCTTCTTGTAATTTATCCCCACTAAATTCTTGGTCTGCAACTTTTAATATTTTATCTCCTGCTTTTACACCGGCTACATCTGCTGGAGAGCCCTTTATTGGAGAAATTACAGTTATTAAATTATCCTCGCCTTTAGTTATGACCACGCCTATTCCGAAGAATTTTCCTGTTGTAAAGTCCATAAGTCTATCATATTCTTCTTTTGTATAATATTCTGAATATGGGTCATTCAATCCGGATACAACACCTTTTAATTCTCCTTCTAAAAGTTGTTTGTCTGTAACTTCATATAGATAATGTTTCCTTACAAAATCTTCTAATTGTGCAATCTGTGTATATTTATCTTTATCTACTTTAATGAATCCCCCTGCCCCTAAGACAAAGGTAAATATATGTGTAACTATTAATAATATTATACACACTAAAACTTTTAAGTATTTTTTCATTGTATCTACCTATATATAATTTAATGGGTTAACCGGCTGCCCTTCAACCCTTACTTCAAAATGTAAATGCGGTCCCGTAGATAGACCTGTTGAACCTACTAATGCTATTACATCTCCAGTACTAACTGTTTGCCCTGGCATAACTTTTAGTGCACTGTTATGCGCATATACGGTTACGATATCTCCATGATCCACCATTACAACATTACCATATCCATTCATAAATTTTGACATTATGACAGTACCTTTTCTAACTGCTATTACTGGTGTTCCACTTGAGGCCGGAATGTCTACTCCAGAATGGAATCTGCTAGTTCCTAAAATAGGGTGAATTCTGTAGCCAAAAGGAGATGAAATGCTATAGCATCCTGGAACTGGCCAAGATAAATTTGCTCCGTTTCTAGGTCCTAAATTTAAGTTCCTCAAATTTGCAGTTCTATTTATTCCAGCTTTTGCCTGTTGTGCTGCTAAAGCTTCTCTTTGTTTAGCAATTTTTATTTCATCTTGTAATTTTAGAATTTCTTTATCTAAGTTAGTCCATTCATTTTCAGCAATTTCATATTCTTTAGTATATGCTTGAACGTCAAGTTGAAGTTTATTCATATATTCTTGTTTCTTTTGATTTGCCGCAACGTATTGATTTTTTTCAGATTCTAATTTACTCTTTGAGGCTTCGATTTTTACTTTGTTATCTTCTAAAATCTTTTTTGTATTAGTTATCACATTGATTTTTTCTGAAATTTCATCAAGTAATTTTTTGTCTGAATCAGCTATGGACGAAATAATTTCATAATTTAAAAGCAATTCTTCAATATCACGTGAATTTAAAATTACTTCAATGTATTCTACTTTTCCATTCATATACATTGCCCTTACTCTCTCAGTAAATAATTTTTTACTCTTTTCTAAATCTTCTTGGGCTGTAACTAACTCTTTGCTCTTTCTATCTATGTCCTCTTTTAAAGCTGTAATTTCAGTTTCTAAAGCATAGATGCCATTTGATAAACCACTTATTTTTTTATCTATTTCTATAATTTCACCTTGCACAGTATTAACATTCTTTTGAACTTCATTTATACTGTTTTTGCTTTTTTTAAGTTGCTCTGAAATTTGTTGCTTTTGTTTTTGTATGTTAGTCTTTTGTTTCTCAAGTGAACTACTTGAAGCATATACACTACTACTTAATAAAACAGTAGCTGATATAATCGCCACTGATGTCCTCATATTTTTCATTAAAGTCTCCTCATACATTTAAATGTCTTTCAGTAGACACCAACGAACCTAAATAACCTATGCCTGCTCCAATACAGGCAAATATAATTGAAATATGCTTACCTATTATAGTAGGACTTACAAGCCCAACCTCAATTATATTTGTTATTTGTGCATTATGACCTGCATAGTAAAAACTGTACAAATGGTGAACAATAAAAAACGCCAACGCAGCGCCAACTAATCCAAATATTATTCCTTCTATTAAAAATGGACTTCTAATATACGAATCTGTCGCTCCTATATATTTCATTATATTTATCTCGTGGCTCCTATTAGAAACTGCTATTCTAATAGTATTATGGATAATTAAAACTGAAACAAACACTAATGCCAATACAATTGCTGCACCAACATACTTTACCATGTTTTCAAATTTATACATTTGTTCAATCAATTCGTACTGATAGTCAGCTCTCTCTACAATATTATGTCCTGTCATTTCTCTTGCAACTTCTGATGCAATTGTCAAATCATTTAAACTCACAATTAAAGATGCCGGAAGTGCATCTGGCGGCAATGAATCCATTACATAAGCCTTATCTCCCAAACGTTCTTTGAATTTTTCAACTGCTTTTTCCTTTGATATATATTGCACTTGAGTTACACGTTCATCTTTGCTCAATTTAGCTATCAGGTTATTTATGTCTGCTGCCGGCGCTTCATCTCTTATGAAAACCACAACTTTATCAAGTTCTTGACCTAAATTATAAACAGCGCTATTTATATTTAAAAGAAGTAACAATACAATTCCAAAAAGAGTCAACATAGCACCTATTGAAATAGTAGATGCAGTCGCCATACCAAAATTTCTTATTATTCCCTTTAAACTCTCTTTTAGGATATTTATGAATTGTCTAAATATTCTCATAATATCCTCCATTTTTAACGTCATTTACAACTTGACCATCTTTTAGAGTTATAACACGTTTTTTCATATTATTTACAATCTCAACTGCATGAGTCGCCATTATGATTGTAGTGCCTTGATTATTTATTTTCTCAAGAGTATTCATAACTTCCCAAGCAGTTTCTTGATCCAAATTACCTGTCGGCTCGTCACAGACAAGTATAGGCGCCTTATTTACTATAGCTCTTGCTATTGATACTCTTTGGTCTTGTCCACCTGACAATTCCGAAGGATAAGATTTCATTTTATCTTCCAAATTTACAAGTTCTAAAGCATGTTCCACTGCTATTTTTATATTCTTTTTACTTTCTCCTTGAACTTCAAGAGGATATGCCACATTTTCAAATACATTTTTTTTGGCCAAAAGTCTAAAATCTTGAAACACTACTGAAATATCTCTTCTGAGCTTAGGAACTTGACTGTTCTTTAACTTAGTTATATCAGTATTATTTATTATGATGTTCCCCCTTGTAACTTTTTCTTCTCTTATGAGTAGCTTTACAAGAGTTGATTTTCCAGCTCCACTTGGACCAACTAAAAAAACAAAATCCCCTCTCGGAACAACCATGTTTATATTTGAAAGAGCCATAACTCCGTTACCATACTCTTTAAATACATTTTTAAATTCTATCATTGTTATTCCTTTCATAAAAATTAATTATTCTTGATTTTTTATTATATTACAAAACAGTAACAAATTACAACCTTTATCGATATTTTAATGGATTAAACTCATTTTTAACAGTAGAATAAATTATTTTTTATAAATTTTTATTGTTCTAAATTTATAAAAAACTGGAAATTCCATAAAATTCGTGTATAATGTTAATGTTGAGGTGATGAGAATGGATAAAATCCAAATGAGAAAAGAAAACTTAAGAAAAAGAAAAAATCTTACGACCGATTATATTAATTCTGCATCGGCTCAAATTTTTACAAATTTAACCAACTCAGAATTATACAAAGATAGCCAACACATTTTTACATTTGTTAGCTATCAAAATGAAGTTGATACCCATCAGTTTATAAAACAAGCTCTAAAAGACGGAAAAAATATTTATGTGCCTGTAGTCGATAGAGAAACATTCACCATGGGCGTCTCCAAAATAGAAAATTTTGAAGATTTACAGCCTAATTATATGGGAATACTCGAGCCTTCTGAGAAAAACATTAACTTAGTAGATCCTGAAGTTTTAGATTTAGTTTTAACTCCAGGTCTTGCATTTGATCTTAATGGATATAGAATTGGTTATGGTGGAGGTTTTTATGATAAATTCTTCGCTATTCTCAAAACTAACCCAACTCGTCTAGGTATAGGTTATTCGTATATGTTATCTGACGAGCTTGACCACGATGACAATGACCAACAGTTACATCTATTTCTATCTGAAGATGGATTTACACCTGTAGGAGGAAATTAAATGGAAAGATATTTTGGTACTGTTGTTAGAGGAATTAGAACACCGATTGTAAAAGAAGGAGATAACCTTTCAGATATCGTATTTGATTCAGTTGTAAAAGCTGTAGAATCTCAAAACATTAAACTTGTAGATAAAGATGTAGTTGCAATTACTGAATCTCTACTTGCTAGAGCTCAAGGTAATTATGTGAGCACAGACAATATCGCTCAAGATGTTAGAGAAAAATTTGATGGCGAAATCGGATTAGTTTTTCCAATACTAAGCAGAAACAGATTTTCAACTCTTTTAAGAGGAATTGCAAAGAGTGGCAGAAAGCTTCACATATTGCTTTCTTATCCATCTGATGAAGTTGGAAATCACTTAATGGACGAAAAAGCCCTTTATGACAAACATATCAATCCTTACTCTGATGTATTAGAAGAAAGTGATTATAGAAAATTATTTGGAGAAGAAGTTAAACATGAATTCACTGGAATAGACTATGTTTCTCTTTATAAAGAAATTGCTCCAAATTCAGAAATTCACTTTTCTAATGACCCAAAGGCAATATTAAAATACACTAAAGATGTTTTAGTATGTTCTATCCACACTCGTGAACTTGTTAAACAAGAACTTAAAGATTCCGGTGCAAACCTAGTTTATGGTCTTGATGACATAATGAACGAATCTATTGACGGAAGTGGATACAACTCTGAATACGGTCTATTAGGTTCTAACCTTTCAGATGAAGAAACTGTTAAACTTTTCCCAAGAGATGCTCAACCATTCGTTGAGGAACTTCAAAAGAAATTTAACGAATACTCAGGTAACAACATTGAAGTGATGGTTTACGGAGATGGAGCATTCAAAGATCCAGTAGGTAAAATTTGGGAACTTGCAGACCCTGTTGTAAGTCCTGGACACACTAAAGGTCTCATCGGTACTCCAAACGAACTTAAAATTAAGTATATCGCTGATACAGAACTTAAAGGTCTTTCAGGCGAAGAAGCCTCTGAAGCTATGAGAGAAAAAATAAATAATAAAGATGCCAACTTAGTTGGTAAAAATGAAACTCTTGGTACTACTCCAAGAAGACTTACTGACTTACTTGGCTCTCTTTGCGACTTAACTTCAGGTTCTGGAGATAAGGGAACTCCTGTAATCTTAATCCAAGGTTACTTCGATAACTACGCAACTAAATAGAGTATATAATTATCAGCCTTCGGGCTGATTTTTTATTTTCTAAGTTTAAATATTTTCACAACATAAAAAAGATGAGGCATCTCACCTCATCTTATATCTCAATGTAACCCTGCTTTTTTAGCAACTATAGTTACATTATCTTTTAACGAATCATCAAAAACTACTTTAACATTTATACTATCATCAAAAGTCAGTAATTTTGATAATTTTATTTCCCTACTTTCTCCAGCTTTCATAGTAACGGAATCTGTAACTTCATTGTTCTTATTATCAGTAAATTTTATAGTTAAGTTTTCTCCATTTCCAGTAGTAGCTATATTTAAATGATTTAAATACATATTTCTAAAGGAACTTACATAGTTTCCATTCCTTTCAGCTACATAAATAGGATTATCTTTTCCAAAACTTTGAATATGTACTTCTTCTCTTGTGTAATTCATAAAAATTGCTGTAACTAAAACTACTGGCAATCCAAAAAATATAATTTTTTTATAAACCTTTTTCAAGCTCATTACAATCCTCCTTTATAAAGATAACTAAATGAGACCGTCTATTATACTACTTATTTTACTCATAAACCATAAAATTAAACACATGTTTTGAAATTATAACAACATTATATATTATGTTTAAAAAAAACTTGCCACATCATATAAAATCCAAGCCCATATACTATGGTAATTCCTAAGACATTATTTATTGATATTTTATTTTCATCTTTCAATAATTTAAAACTCCAAATAAAGCTGATTGTATAGCACACAATAAAAAGTGGATTAAATATATTATAAAGTCCATTTATTAAAGGATAAAGTAACAATATATAAACAATACTATTGACTATAACAAATAGCTTCTTTGATTTAATTCTTTCTTTTAGCATAGGATTCTCCAATTATACTTAAAACAATACTATTTTTAATGATATTATTACTAACTAATAAATCTAACCCCACCAACTATACATAACTTGACTTGTAGCATACTCTGTAAAATTAGAATCAAAATAAAAATTTAATACATTTTTTCTATAAATACTTCCCACTGATTTATGAGCATATATATCTTCTTTAAAATACAAAGTTTTTAAATTACCATAATTTGAACCAGGTAAGTTACTTAAAATTTTTCCAGCTATCCCTATAGCTATCCCTTGAGGTATACTAGAATAAACACTTGAAATTATCGCCCCTAAAACAATTGAAGTATATGTTGCTATTTCTCTTTCCAGATAAATATTCCTGGTTTTTGTGTCAATATAGTTTGTATAATCAGATGCTGTTCCAAAAGGACAAGTTTCTGTATACATCCAGCCTGTCCTAAGCATATTTTCATTTATATTATTATTTAAATTATTAGGAAATGTATTTTCAATTTATAGTAGCTTCATGTATTCCATTTACATAAATCTTATTTCCAATTCTATAACAATTTATTTCCTCTTTATCGGATTTAACTTCGTACCCTCCACCAATAGTAAATGATTGTGCTCTACTCATTTGTGGAACTGAAACAAATAACAATAAAAAACTCAAGAATGTTGATATCGTCTTTTTCATTACAATCCTCCTTTTTTAAGTTAACATTTTACTATAACCTATCGCTTTTAAAAGCTTTATATCACAAAAAAAAAAAAAAAAAATCAATACTTTTTTTGAAAATTTATTTTTATATGACGATATAAATAAAATCTATTAAAAATAGATATAAAAAGGACTACCTAAGTAGCCCCTTTATAATTTATTTGCTTAACTTTGCTTTTAGTTCTCTATTTTTAGCCATAGATTCTAAAATTGCTTCTGCAAGAGATTCCATATCATTCTTATTAGCAACACTTAGAGAAGTATTTACGGTAACTCTATCGCCTAATACGTCAACAAGCTTTAGGTTTTCATTTACATAGTCTTCCATCTTGTCTCCAACTGTACAAGCCCAAGTACCATTTTCAATTATACCAACCGTTCTGTTTTGAACGTTAAGAGCTTCCAAGTCGTGGATAAAGTCTTTCATCTTAGGATAAATTCCCAAGTTATAAGTTACTGAAGCTAATACAAGATGAGAATATTTGAAAGTATCTGAAATCAAATCAGCTACATCTGTTGTAGACACATCGTGAAGTATAACTTTTGTCATTCCTCTTCTGCAGAGTTCTGATGCTAATGCTTGTGCAGTATATTCTGTGTGTCCATACATTGATGCATAAGCTATCATAACACCTTCTTCTTCAGGTTCATATCTTGACCAAGTATCATATTTGCCAATGATATATCCTAAATCTTCTCTCCAAACCGGCCCATGTAGAGAACAGATATATTTAATTGGTAAATCTGCCGCTTTCTTTAAAACATCTTGTACGAATGGACCATATTTTCCTACGATATTGCTGTAGTATTTTCTCATATAATCTAAATAGTCTCTATCGAAATCCAATTCATCTGCAAAAAGTTTACCATCTAGTGCACCAAAAGTACCAAAAGCATCTGCTGAGAATAGAACTCCATCAGTTAAGTCAAGAGATATTAGGACTTCCGGCCAGTGAACCATAGGAGCTTCTACGAAAGCATTAGTGTGTTTACCAAAGCTTAGAGTATCTCCTTCTTTAACTATAATTTGTTCATGTTCATCTTGTTTTGTATAGCCAAGTTGATTCATGATTTCAAAACCTTGTTCGCTTGAAACAATCTTTACATTTGGATATCTGTAGCAAATTTCTTCAATTGTTCCTGCGTGATCCGGTTCCATGTGGTGTATTACTAAATAATCTAAATCTCTTCCATCAAGAGTGTATTCAATGTTTTTTACAAACTCTTGTGCGAATTGCCAATCTACTGTATCGAAAAGAGCTGTCTTTTCATCTAATAATAGGTATGAGTTGTATGAAACTCCTTCTGGTATTGGAAAAATATTTTCAAATAAACTTGTTTTGTGGTCATTGACTCCCACCCAATATAAATCTTCTGTTACGTTTCTAACAGTGTACATATTTGCCTCCTAAATTTATAACTACTATTCTATTTCCCTAATCTTACACAAACTTTAAACTATTGTCTATCTTTAGGGAATTCTTCTTTTACAAATTGTGATTTTTCCTTTTGACACTTAGGGCAAATCCAATCTTCCGGAAGTTTTTCAAATGTTGTTCCCGGATCTATTTCTCCTTCTGGATCTCCAACATTAGGGTCATATTCATATCCACAACCTTGGCATACATATACACCGTAATTAGGAGCTAATTTTCTTGGTTTTGATCTTCTAACTTTTTTAAATTCAGGTGCTGGAGCTTTTTCTTCTGTTCCAAGAGCTTCAATTAGAAGTGGCATGATTTCAAACATATCCCCTACGATACCATAGTCAGCATTTTTAAATATAGGAGCTCCTGAGTTCTTGTTTATAGCAACTATTGTCGCTGCGTCTTTAATACCTTTTAAGTGTTGAGATGCTCCTGAAACTCCAAGTGCTACATAAAGATTGCCTTTGAATTTTTGTCCTGACATACCAACGTATCTTTCAAGCGGTACTAATTTAAGGTTTTCAGCAACAGGTCTTGAACTACCTAGTGCAGCTCCAAAAGCTTTTGCAGTTTGTCTTGCAAGTTCCATGTTTTCTTCACTACCTATTCCCTTACCAACTGAAACTACTCTTTCAGCATCGGCAATAGGTGTGTTGATATCTATACCTACGGAAAAATCATATCCGTCTTTCTTTAAGTTTTTTATAAGTTCATCTACAGCTTCTTTTGCAGTATCAGCTTTAATTATTTGACGTTTTCTTTCTCCAGTGATAGGACCTTCTTTTTTGCCTGGAGCTGTAGCTGCTCCTTTAGATTTTTTAGGCATTTTACCTACTAAACTAGCTGCGATAACAACTCTTTGAATTTCGTTAGTTCCTTCGTAGATTGTAGTAATCTTAGCATCTCTGTAGAATCTCTCTACTTCCATACCCTTTAGGTAACCTGAACCTCCGTGGATTTGAAGAGCATCATTTACAACTTCAAGAGCTATATCAGAAGCATACATCTTTGCCATAGCTGATTCAGTTCCATAAGGAACATGTAAAGTCTTCATTTCTGCTGCAGAATAAATTAAGAATCTTGCTGCTCTTAATTTAGTAGCCATATCAGCTAATTTAAATCCTATGCTTTGTTGTTGTGCTATAGGTTTTCCAAATTGAATTCTTTCTTTTGCATATTTAAGAGCGTGTTCATACGCACCTTGAGCTATTCCTAAAGCTTGAGCCGCTATACCAATACGTCCACCATCAAGTGTTTGCATAGCGATTCTAAAGCCTTGACCTTCTTGACCAAGTAAGTTTTCTTTAGGAACTTTTACATTGTCAAATATAAGTTCAGCAGTTTTAGATGATCTTATACCAAGCTTGTCATATGGATCTCCAAAAGAGAACCCTTCCCAACCTTTTTCTACGATAAATGCTGAAATACCTTTTGTTCCGATTCCTGGAGTAGTTACAGCAAATACAACATATGTGTCCGCTTCTGGAGCGTTTGTTATAAATATTTTGTTACCATTTAATATATAGTGGTCTCCGTCAAGTTCTGCTACAGTTTGAGTTCCACCAGCGTCAGAACCTGCTTCAGGTTCAGTTAAACCAAAAGCCCCTATGCTCTTACCTTCAGCCAATGGTATTAAGTATTTTTTCTTTTGTTCTTCTGTACCAAATGCTTCAATTGGATATGAACCAAGTGATGTATGAGCTGATAAAATTACACCCACCCCACCATCAACTCTTGATAACTCTTCAACAGCGATAGCATATGATATAGCATCTAAACCTGCTCCACCATACTCTTTTGCATAAGGGATTCCCATCCATCCACGTTCTCCCATTGCCTTTACAACATCATGCGGAAACTCATTGTTTTGATCTAATTGAAATGCTATCGGTTTAACTTCTGCTTCTGCGAACTCTCTTATAGCCTTACGGAGTTCCTCATGTTCTTTTGTAGTGCTATACAACATCGTTGTACCTCCTCTTTCCTACTAATTTCAAGAGAAATCTAAATCTCTCTTACTACATAATTTAAATCTCATCAGTTTCAGCTATTGCTGATTATTTATAACATTATCCCCGGCATAACCTATAGTAAAACTCATTTATATTTACTATTTATATTTCTATCTTGCTTTTATACATTTAAGTATTGATAAAAACTTTTTCCTACAAATAAATTCCACGCAATAAACTATACCATAATAGTGTTGTATATGCTAGTCTATTACATTACTTTTTTTTGTAAATGTACCGTATCAAATTGTCTATTCATTAATACCCAATTAACAAAAAAATAACATAGTTTTTGAAAATATTTTCAAAAACTATGCTTTAAATTTTAGGCTCTATAATATCTGTTAGAAATTTACTCCCAACAGATATTATAGAACCTAAAAAATAAGCTAACTTAATTATTAACCTATTACTTAATTATTTATTTCCTAATTAATTTCCCATCTATTATTTCATAGTGATGCCAATTAAATAATTCGACTAAAGAGTAATCATGAGTAACTAAAATCAAACTCTTTTCACTTCCCAATTTTTCTATATATGATATCACCTTTGCTTTCAATCTTGGATTTAAAGCATTTGTGGGTTCATCAAGAATGAGCACCTTTGGGTCATTTATTATAGCTCTTGCTATAGCTACCCTTTGTCTTTCTCCCCCGGATAAAAATTTAACTTTCTTATTTAAAAACTCCTTTATCTCTAAAATTTCAGAAACATGATAAATTCTGTCCTTCTTCTCTAATCTATTGTATTTTTTTGAATATATTAGTGGTATTACTATATTTTCGTAAACAGTTTCTTCTTCCAAGAGATTATATTCTTGAAAAATAAAACCAAACATCTCATTTCTTAGCTCTGCTATTTTTCTATTAGATAAGTTATCTATATTATTGCCATCTATTAGATATTTGCCATAAAAGTTTTTGTCCAATAATCCTACAATTTTTAACAAAGTTGTCTTCCCCGAGCCATTTTCTCCGGTTATAATAACTTTCTCTCCTTCTTCTATTTTAAAAAAGCAATCATTTAATACAATTTGTTCAGAACTAGAATTTTCATTATATTTTTTAACTAAATTAGTTATTTCCAACATTTCTATTCCCCTTCCAACTTGATACTTAAATCCTCTTTTATTAAAATTCTCAAAGTAATAAGTTCAAAAATTATTATAAATACTAATGAGATGAAAATATTAATAATAAAAAACGCATCTATATGAAAAGCATTTAAATAACCCATAAACAAAAAATTTATGCCTATTAAAAACATCAAAAATATTGAGTTTCTTATAAAAATATTTAGCTTTGTTGCTCCACATATCAAATGAATAATGTACTCTCTGTGTAATTTTGCATATATATGTTTAGTTACAATTACTATCCCCAAAGCAACAACCATTATGCTAACAATAATATAAACAGACATAAATCTCTTTACAAAACTAATTTCCTCAATATTTGAAAATTTATCCTTTTGTAAATGTAAAAAAGTATTCTCAAAAGCTTTTTCAAATTCTTTATGCACATCATTATTATCTATCCCGTCTACCAACTTTGCATCTTTTGATAAAGCTATGAGTTCAATATCTGCAATTTGATAATTTACCAAATTTTTAAATTCTTCGCCTTCAAACTTTATAAGCTGTACACTCTTATCTTTTAATAAATTCTCCATTCCAATAAGTTCCATTTTTTTCTCATTAATTTTTCTTGAATTTATAATTTCAATCTTCCCTAATGAACTGTTTTTTAATTTTCTTAAATCCTCTTTATGAACACACCAGATTATATTATTCTCAGACCTATCTTCATATTTTCCAACTAATACCAACACTTCTACATCAAATTTTGTATTTACATAATTTGAGTAAAAATAAGTATATCCACCCTTTTTAAAAATAGAATCTAATCTATTTATAATACTATCTTTTTCTTTTTGATCATAAGATATCGGGACAGCAGAATAATAGGTTTCAAATTTTTCAGATTCAAAGGCAGAAATCATGGAGCCAAAAGATGATATAGATATTAGAGTTATTATCATAATAACAAGTTCTAAAATAAGAAATTCACGTTTATATTTAAATATATCTTTTATGCCTAATTTTAATATATCTAAAAACATCTCATTCACCTCATTATCTTTTTAATTTTTAAACTTGTTAAAAAATATTTTATAAATAAAACAGTCCACAAACTAAAAAGTATAAACCCTTGAATTTTAATTAAATGTACTCCACTGATATCTATCTTACCTGCAAAGTTTAAATATGATATAGACAATAAAGTTGAAACTGCACTCATAACTATAGAAATAGGCAATATTCTTTTTATAAATATTTTAAACATATCCCATGTTGATGCCCCTGATATTTTACTTATATAAATATGCTTATCGTATTTTAATAACCCAATAAAAATCCCATATATTAATAACAAATATATAAAAGCTACACTTAGTACCATATATTGTACATATCTCTTGCTCTCTAACGTTTCAGATAATAAACTTAATATAGCCTTCGTATTCTTTGTTGATGTTTCTTTATATCCTAAATCTTTAAAATTCTTACTCACATTTTTGATTGTCTTTATATCATGTGAATCTATGTAAATTTTTGATATTTCTTCATCCATTGCAAATAGATTTTTAATAATTTGAAAATGTCCATCAGCTATAACTGAACTTCTATCAAACAAATTTATGAGTTCAAAATCATAACTAGCCTCTACTTCAGTCATAAATTTATTGTCAAAACCTTTTCTCTTAATATCTTCTATCGATACAATTGCAATTCCTACTTTGTTTTTATCTGCATAATCCTCACTTGAAAAGTACCTAAACCATTTCGGAATAACAAATTTAGTAGAAAGTATATAATAGTACATTTGAGGGTCATATACCCCCAAAACTATATTATCTTTTCCCTCTGCTATAACTCTTATATCATCATACATATTTAAAAAGTCAAAACTTTTCTTTTTGTATGGTAAATCTTCATCTTTAGTAAAAATTATATAATTTTCACTCATGTTATAAGGGAATTTCGCTTCATCATTTCCTACTATATAATTAAATGCCAATATAAATACACAATTAATTGTTATAAAAAATAAAATTAAAATTATATTTTTCTTTATAATATTCATTACTTCACTTCCCTTTTAATTAAATTTATTTTATTCAGATTATCACCTTTCTTTTACTATTACAATACAAAAAATCTCAAGCCTAAACTTGAGATTCTTATAAACTAAACTATTTATTTTTTGCCACAGCAATTTTTATATTTTTTACCTGAACCACATGGACAAGGATCATTACGTCCTACTCTCTTATCTTTTCTAACATAAGGTTTTTTCTTTCCATCATCAGGATTTACTGTTTCTACTTCTTTTGCAACTCTTACTCTTTCAACTCTTTCAGGATTTACAACATGGTACAACATCTTAATTGTATCTTCCATGATTGATTCGTTCATTTCTTCAAACATATCAAATCCTTCTTGTCCGTATGCACGAACAGGATCTACTTGCCCTACTGCTCTTAAACCTATTCCCTTTCTGAGTTGATCCATTGCGTCAATGTGGTCCATCCACTTTTGATCGACATTTTGTAAAAGTACAACTCTTTCTATTTCTCTAAATTTCTCAGGTGTGAATTCATCTTCCTTGTCTTCATATTTATCAAGAGCAAGGTCTTTGAATAATTCTTTTAGAGAATCTACATTTGCTTCTTCTCCATCTAAGAAATTTTCTTCAAACCCAAATTGATTTATTCCATAGTTTCTAAGACCTTCCATATCAATATATTTTTGATTAGATTCGTTAGTCTTGTTGTAGAAGTCTACAGTTTTATCGATTAAGTCTTCAATCATAGAGATTATATATTCTCTTAGGTCTTCGCCTTCAAGAACTCTTTTTCTCTCTCCGTAAATTACTTCTCTTTGTTTGTTCATAACATCGTCATATTGAAGAACGTGTTTACGAATTGAGAAGTTATTACCTTCAACTTTTCTTTGGGCAGACTCAATAAGTCTTGTTAAAATTCCGGCTTCTATCGGTTCATCATCAGGAGTGTCCACCATTTCCATAGTTTGTTTAAATCTATCTCCGGCAAATAGACGAATTAAATCATCTTCACCTGAAATATAGAATCTTGTAGAGCCTTTATCTCCTTGTCTACCTGAACGACCTCTTAACTGATTGTCAATTCTTCGAGATTCATGACGCTCTGTACCGATTATTCTAAGTCCACCAACAGCTGTTACTTGTTCTGCTTCTTTATCTGTTTCAACTTTGTATTTAGCAACTAATTCTTGATAAGTCTTTCTTGCTTCTACAATTACTTCATCATCAGTTTCATTGTATGAATCCACTTCTTCAAGAACTGCTTCTTCGTATCCCTTTTTCTTCATCTCTTGTTTAGCCATGAATTCAGGGTTTCCTCCAAGCACGATGTCAGTACCACGGCCCGCCATATTTGTAGCTATTGTAACAGCTCCAAAACGACCTGCTTGTGCAACTATTTCAGATTCTTGTTCATGCTTTTTGGCATTCAATACGTTGTGTTTAATCCCTGCGTGTTTTAAATATTTTGAAAGTTCTTCAGATTTTTCAATTGAAATTGTACCAACAAGGACCGGTTGTCCAACTTCATGAGCTTCTTTAATTTCACGAGTTACGGCTCTGAATTTAGCTTCTTCAGTTTTGTAAATTGAGTCGTTGTTATCTACTCTCTGTATAGGTTTATTTGTTGGAATTTCAACAACGTCTATATTGTAGATGTCTCTGAATTCGCCTTCTTCTGTCATTGCAGTACCTGTCATACCTGCAAGTTTCTTATACATTCTAAAGTAATTTTGGAATGTTATTGTAGCTAAAGTTTTGCTCTCAGCCTTAACTTCAAGTCCTTCCTTGGCTTCAATTGCTTGGTGTAGACCTTCAGAATATCTTCTACCATACATCAAACGACCTGTAAACTCATCTACGATTATAATTTCGCCGTCATTTACTACATAGTCAATATCTCTTTTCATAGTTCCCTTAGCCTTTAGAGCTTGGTTTATGTGATGAGATAATTCCATATTTTCAAGGTCTGCTAAATTTTGAATTCCAAAGTATTTTTCAGCTTTTTCTATACCATGGTCAGTAAGAGTAGCTGTTTTATCCTTTTCACTAATTACAAAATCAACCGTTTCTTCATCAAATTTTCTATTAAATCTTTCAAAGTTTGATTCATCTTCTGTCTTTATTCTAAAACTCAATGTTTCTACGAAATCACGAGCTCTTGTATATAGTTCAGTTGATTCATCTCCCATACCTGAAATAATAAGTGGAGTTCTAGCTTCATCTATCAAAATTGAGTCGACCTCGTCAACTATACAATAGTTAAGCTCTCTTTGAACTCTCTCGTGTTTGTAGATGACCATATTATCTCTTAAGTAGTCAAATCCAAACTCGTTATTAGTTCCGTATGTTATGTCTGCTCCATAAGCAACTTGTCTTTCTTCCGGAGTCATATCGTGAATGATACATCCAACAGTAAGTCCTAGAAAATTGTATACTTTTCCCATCCATTGTTTATCACGGTTTGCTAGGTAATCATTTACTGTAACTACATGAACTCCATCTCCTGTGATTGCATTCAAATATGAAGGAAGTGTCGCTACTAAAGTCTTACCTTCCCCTGTTTTCATTTCTGCAATTCTGCCTTGATGAAGTATAATACCACCGATGACTTGCACACGGAAATGCTTCATTCCCAAAACTCTCCATGAAGCTTCTCTTACTACTGCAAATGCTTCTGGCAATAAGTCATCTAAACTTTCTCCATTTTTATATCTGTCTTTAAACTCTTGTGTTTTATTTTTTAATTCTTGATCAGTTAATTTCCCAATTTCTGATTCAAGATTCATAACCTTATCTACTATAGGCTCAATCTTTTTTAATTCTCTTGAGGAATAACTTCCAAAGATTTTTTCAAATAAACCCACTTAACCACCCTTTCTGTTAAGCCATTTTTATGCTAACCCTTATTATATACTTTATTTCAAAAAAAATATAGTTTTTCCGAAAAAGTTAAACAAAACTTTGAAAAATTTATATAATTTAAAAAGACATAGCATATTTTACTACGTCACACGATTAACTACTATGTATAAACATAAGCTCTGTTATTTATTATAACAATATTTTCAAATTTTTAATAGTTTTTATCAAATATTAAATAAATAAATTTAATATTTTTTGCAACTTAACAAACAAAAAACACAGTTTGTTTAGTACTGTGTTTTATAGGTTCATATCTTTTAATTTATTCAACTGCTCATCATCAATTCTATTTGTGAGTTCAGCTTTTTTCTTTAATACTTTTTGTTTTGTAGAAATTTTTTGTTTTGAAAGTTCTACCTCAACTTGAAATTCTCTAGCCGAAAGTCTAACCCCACCTCTTGATAATATAATCTGTTGTTCTATATTATCTGATGTGGCAACTCTTACACCCTTGACTCTTTTCATCTCTGATAATTGTCTTTCGATGTAGTGGTCCGCTGTCTCAAATTCTTTTGTGAATACAACTAAAATTCCTTTGTAATCATAAATAGCTCCAGCAGATTTTTTTACCATGTACGCATCAAACACAACTATTACTTTTTCATCAACTGTGTGAGCATATTCCGAAAGTACATCTGCAAGTTGTAGCCTCTGGTCTTCAAGCGGAATTGATTTATCAAAACTACCCCAAGCATTTATTATGTTGTACCCATCTACAAACAAATATTTTTCTGATTTCTTATAGTTTAGTCGCTTCATCTTGTTTTAAAACTTCTGCCATCAAAACAGATGCTGCACACGATGCGTTTAGAGAATTTATTGAGCCTATCATCGGTATTGTAAGCATTCCATCTACGTGTTTCTTCAAACCTTGAGACATTCCCTTGCCCTCATTGCCAATTATAAGAGCTATTTTCCCTTTTAAATTTACAGAGCTATAGTTCTCCCCTTGTAAATCAGTTCCATATATCCAGTATCCATTTTCCTTAAGCTTTTCTATAGTTTGTGTAAGGTTGACAACAATCGCCACTTTAAGTCTTTCTATTGCTCCGGCTGAAGTTTTATAAACTACATCATTTACGTAAGCTGAATTGTGTTTTGGAATTACAATTCCATTAAAACCAAAAGCTTCTGCACTTCTTGCTATAGCACCAAAATTGTGTGGGTCTTCTATCTTATCCAATATCAAAATCTTTTCTATTCCCAAATTTTGAATTTCTTCAATGCTTGAATATTCAAAGTCTGATACCAAAGCAACAACTCCTTGGTGGTTTGAGCCATTTGCATATTCATCTAATTTATTCTTGTTAACTTCTGTTATCAATACTCCGGCTGACTTAGCCATTCCAAATATTTTTTTGATAGAGCCTTCTCTATTGCCTTGTTGAATATATAGCTTGTCTACTTTCTCAGCTTTTAGCATTTCAATTACAGGGTTTCTTCCATATATATACTTCATAATTTCTCCTATCGAGCCAAAATTTATAGACTTCTGTAAAACTCTCTAACTTCTTTAGCTTTTCCACATGACATAGCTCCCTCTTGACAGCTTCCTGAAACACAACTTGGTCCAGCTAAACTAAATAGTGTCGGTGCTATTTCTTTACACTTTCTAAGCATTTCAGTTGCCAATTGACGAATTTCCCATTGAGCTCTATTACAGCATCTTAGTTCAAAGAAGTTTAAAAGAGTCCTTGCATTCATCGTAAATACAATCTTAGTTTCACAAGCATTTGGAAATACATATCTCGCATCTTCTATTGAAGCTTTTTCTATGGCACTCTTGTTGCCTTCTCCCTCTTTATCAGCAATCAAAATTTCTGTTATCTTTTTATAAGCTTCTTTTGAATTTTCCATTGCATCTATAAAAATCTTCTTAGCTTCTTCATTTTTTTCAATTTCAGGTGGGATAATATAGTTAAATTCATCAAGCCTAACGTATCTTTGCGATTGTTGTGAGAAAGATGCAATTCTGTGTCTTACTAATTGATGAGTCAAAGTTCTTGAAACTCCTTCAACTGCAAAAGTAAAACTTGCATGCTCAATAGGTGATGCGTGAGAAAAACTCATCAACATTTTCAAAAATTTCTGAGCATCTTCTTTTGTCATATTTTCAGATATTTCTTCCACTCCTACTTTTGAATAGCATAATTTTGCTGATTTTGCTATCAACTCCTCCGGATTTGGAGTGTGAGCTATAATCTCGACTTTCATATTCTACCCCTACTTTCTGTAATCATTTCAAACAACTCAAGTATTCTATCCGACTTATCCAATAAGTACAAATATCCAAATAGACATTCTAACCCCGTGGCATTTCTATAGTCAGAAACACTTTGATTTTTTGGTACTGTATGCGATTTAGCATTTCTGCCTCTTTTAAAGACACTCAACTCTTCTTCTGTTAAATTATCTAAAATATTTTCTATAGAATCTGACTGACTAGATGCCTTTACATAATTGATTGTCTCTATGTGTAATTTTTTTGGATTTTTATTTTTATTTAAAATGGTAGTTCTAACCAACAATTCATAAACTGAATCGCCTAAAAAAGCTAGAGCAAGAGGAGAGAGTTCCCTAATAGAACTCTCATCATATCCTTTTGAAATTTTTAAAAACTTTAAGCTCTTTTCCATTTCGTTCCCGCTCTTGTATCTTCTATTACTACTCCCATATCAAGAAGTTCTTGTCTTATTTCATCCGCTCTGTTGAAATCTTTATTCTTTCTCGCTTGGACACGTTCTTCAATAAGTCTTTCAACTTCTATATCTGTCTCTTGGCTCATCTCTAAAATACCAAGAACTTTTGTAAGTTTTAAAAGTGTATCAAATGTTGATGAAACTATTTTTTTATTTGAGTTTTCATTAAGTCCCGTGTTGATTTTTTTAACTATGTTAAACACTGCTGTTATTGCATCTGCTGTGTTTATATCATTTTCCATTGAAGTCTCAAAGAATTTAACCTCTTCTTCAATTGAATTTAAAAATTCCCTATCTTTATCAGAAAGCTCAACTTCTTTTGTAACTTCAAGTAAATCAACTAATTTATCTCTTCCGTTATAGATTCTCTCAAGAGAATTCTTAGTTTGAACCATTACATCTCTTGAAAAGTTAATTGGACTTCTGTAGTGGCTTGACAATAAGAAAAATCTCAATACTTCTAAATCAAACTCCTCGGCAACTTCTCTAACTGTGAAGAAATTCCCCTTAGACTTACTCATTTTTTCATTATCCACTGTAATCATTCCATTGTGAAGCCAATAATTTGCAAAAGGTTTTTCGTTTAGTGTTTCTGATTGCGCTATTTCATTTTCATGGTGTGGGAATTGTAAATCTTCTCCCCCTGAATGGATATCTATTGTATCTCCAAGCAGAGATTTTGCCATTACAGAACACTCAATATGCCAGCCAGGTCTTCCCTCGGACCATGGAGATTCCCAATATGGTTCTCCCTCTTTCTTTTTCTTCCAAAGTGCAAAGTCTGCCGGATTTTCTTTTAGTGATGAAATATCAACTCTTGCCCCACTTATTAAATCCTCTAATTTTTTGTGAGATAACTTTCCATATTCAGTAAAAGATTCAACTTTAAAGTATACATCTCCGTCAGATTCATAAGCAGCTCCCTTTTCAACTAAACCTGCTATAAAGTCTATTATCTCTTGGATGTGTTCAGTAGCTCTTGGATTCATTGTATTGTAATCATAAAGATGTAATCCATTTGCATCTGTTTTAAATTCTTTTATAAATCTTTCAGCAACTTCTTTTACAGTTGTATCTTCTTGGTTAGCCTTATTTATAAGTTTGTCATCTATATCTGTAAAATTAACTACAAACTTAACATCATTTCCCTTATATATGAAATATCTTCTCAAAGTATCAAAAACACAAAGAGGTCTTGCGTTCCCAACGTGGATATAGTTGTAGACAGTAGGTCCACAATTGTACATCCTAACTTCACCCTCTACTACAGGATGAAATTCTTCCAGACTTCTGGATAAAGTATTGTATAATTTCATTTTTCCTCCTATGTGTCAATTATCTAAACTAATTGGAATCTTCTTTACCGAATCGAAAAACTTTTCATAATAATCTAACTTTATCATATCCCCATTTTCTATCAATTCAAAGATTTCTTCCAAAGTTACAATCTTAACTTCAGAAACTTCATCTTCTTGTAAAACTAAATCTTCCAATTTTATCTTCTTATCTATCAAATAGATATAAAATATTCCAAAACTCTCTACAATAATTCTCTTCAATCTTATCCTAGCATCTGAAATATCAATACCTATTTCTTCCCTTGCTTCTCTTATAAGCCCTTCCTTGGGCTCTTCTCCTGCAAGAACTGAACCGCCAACAGAACAATACCACATATCCCCAAAAAGTTTTTTATTTTTACTCCTCTTTTGAATCAAATAATGGTCTTCATCAACCCTAATCCAACCTTCAGAGACTAAGTGATATTCTCCATTTAGCATCTTGTCCCCACGTTTTATGACTCTATTTTTTCTTTTGCCGGATTTACTATATACATCCCAAAATTCAGCCATAAAATTTATTTTCTCACTTTAAGCAAGCTTTTATAAATCCATTAAATAGTGGATGAACCCTATTAGGTCTTGACTTAAATTCCGGATGGAATTGACATGCTATAAAAAATTTATTTTCCGGTATTTCTATGATTTCCACCAAATCTAAATCTTCATTTATTCCTGAGAATACAACTCCGGCGCGTCTTATCTCTCCTCTAAATGAGTTGTTAAATTCATATCTATGTCTGTGTCTTTCAACTATGTGTTCACTTTGATAAAGCGCTCTAGCTAGAGTGCCTTCTTCAACTGTACAATCATAATCTCCAAGTCTCAAAGTCCCTCCAATGTTTTCGACAGTCTTTTGATTTTCTAACAAATCTATAATAGGATAATTTGTATCCGGGTCTATTTCAGATGAATTAGCTCCTTTTAGTCCAAGTTTGTTTCTTGCAACATCTATGAGAACTATTTGCATACCATAGCAAATCCCAAAATAAGGTACATTATGCTCTCTTGCATATTTTGAAGTCAATATCATCCCTTCAGTTCCCCTACTTCCAAACCCTCCTGGTACAATAATGCCATCTATATCTGAAAATACTTCTTCAATATTTTCTTTTTCAAGATTTTCTGCATTAACCCATTTTATACAAACTTTTGCTCCATTTTCATATCCTGCATCTATAAGAGCTTGAGTTACTGATAGATATGCATCATGTAAATCTACATATTTACCAACTAAAGCAATCTTAACTTCTTCACTTGCTTTTTTAAATCTTTCAACCATTTCTTTCCATTGGTGTTTTGATTCTTCAGGTTCTATTTCAAGTTTTTCTATAATATAATTGTCAATTCCTTGTTCATGAAATACCATTGGAACTTCATAAATTAAATCTACTGTCTTTGACTCAACTATTGCTTCCTTTGGCACATCGCAGAATAGAGAAATCTTTTCTTTTACTTGTTCTGTGATTTCCACTCCACTTCTAACTACTATGATATCAGCTTTTATTCCATAGCTCATCAACACCTTATATGAATGTTGTGTCGGCTTAGTCTTCAATTCATCAGAACCGGGTATAGTAGGAACTAATACAGTGTGTACAAAAAGTACATCTTCAGGTTTGCTTTCAGCGTGAATTTGTCTTATTGCTTCTAAAAAAGGTAGAGACTCTATATCTCCAACAGTACCACCAATTTCAGTGATTACTACATCTGCTTGAGATTCTTTAGCTGCTTTATACACAGCATTTTTTATTTCATCAGTTATGTGAGGTATAACTTGTACTGTTGAACCGTTATAATCTCCTCTTCTTTCTTTTTCAATAACTTTTGAATAAACTTTACCTGTTGTTATAGACGCTCTCTTAGTCAACTCTTCATCAATAAATCTTTCATAGTGTCCTAAATCTAAATCAGTTTCCGCTCCATCTTTAGTTACAAACACTTCTCCATGTTGATAAGGACTCATTGTTCCCGGATCAATATTTATATAAGGGTCAAATTTTTGCATAAACACGCTCAGTCCTCTTTCTTTTAAAAGGCGACCTATACTTGCTGCAGATATTCCCTTTCCTATTCCAGATACAACTCCTCCTGTTACGAATATAAACTTTGACATTAATTCCTCCTAAACTAATGAATTAAACATTTCCCTATAAGTTGGTATATAATTAATCTTTTCTGAAATTCTAAGTTCCAATTCATCAATTATATTTCTAACTTTTTCTAATAACATTGTAGCATTTTTTTGTAATTCCTCGGTAGACTTAAAAATATCTTCATCGGTTTCAAGCCTATCGTGTAATTCAACCATTTCTTCTCTTAAATTATAAAGTTCAGTTATTGAGTCATTGAATAATTCAAGTTCAGCTCTTACAACAGGATTTTCTATTGTATCTAAATACTTCCCATATGCAACGGCTTGTTTCATCGCAACCGGAATAATTTGTTTTTGAATTACTTCTTGCATTGTTCTAAGCTCTAATAGATGAACTTGTTTTATTTCTTCATAAGCTATCTTGTAAATAGCCTCTAACTCAACTTTTGAAAAAATATCTTGCTTGTAGAATATTTCATAGCAGTTTTCATCTTTAACCGCCTTTAAAGCATCAAATAAAGTCTTATGATTTTTAAGACCTCTTCTGTTAGCTTCTTGAACCCACTCTTCAGAGTAATTGTCTTTATCATAAATTACTCCACTATATTTTTCCATTCTATCTCTTACAATATTATACACCGTTTCTTTTATGTCAACAGCATTCTTTAACTCTTCATACATTCTTTCAAGAGCATCAGACATTGCAGTGTTTATTACAATATTTAACTCAGCTGCTGATTTAGAACTGCCAAGCATCCTAAATTCAAATTTATTTCCAGTAAATGCAACAGAAGCAGTTCTGTTTCTATCTGCTTTATCACTTGGAACTTCCCCTAGAGTTTCAATTCTCATAGGTTCAAATTTAGTCTTTGGCTTGTAATTAGTATCACTTATTTTTCTAAATACATCTTCTAAATCTGTACCTAAAAACATAGAAACTATTGCAGGTGGGGCTTCATTCCCTCCTAATCTATGGTCATTTGATACATTTGATGAAGCTATTCTAAGAAGTGTTTGATTTCTGTGCACAACTTCTATGAGGGCACTTACAAAAACTAAGAACGGTAAATTTTCTTCAGGATTGTCCCCTGGGTCAAAACAATTTAATCCATAATTAGTAGCTATTGAGTAGTTATTATGCTTACCACTTCCGTTTACTCCCTTAAATGGCTTTTCATGTAGTAGACAAACCATATTGTGTTTTTTTGCAACCGACTTTAAAATATCCATACAAAGTTGATTGTCATCAACAGCTATATTTACATTTTCAAAAAGAATTGCAACTTCAAATTGTCCCGGAGCAACTTCGTTGTGCTCAGTCTTAGCGTAAATTCCCAAACTCCAAAGTTTCTCATCTACTTCACGATAAAATTTTTCAACTCTTTCAGGTATTATACCAAAATAATGGTCTTCAAGCTCTTGTGCCTTAGGTGGTCTTGCACCGAAAAGAGTTCTCCCAGTACATGCCAAATCAATTCTCTTATTATATAAATCTCTATCAATTAAGAAAAATTCTTGTTCGAGTCCAACCTTAACTCTCATTCTGTAAGTATGCTTTTTCTCTAAAATATTCATTATGTCAGAGCCAATTTTTGACAACCTATTTGTTGAAGACAATAGAGGTGCTCTAGTATCTAATTTTTCACCTGTAAAAGCAACAAAAACTGTTGGAATATACAACACATTATCTATAATAAAAGAGTTTGCAGTAACATCCCAATAAGTATATCCTCTCGCTTCAAATGTAGACCTTATACCTCCACTTGGAAAAGATGAAGCATCTGGCTCCCCTTTTATCAATTCTTTTCCTGAAAAACGCATAAGAGGTTCATTGTCAGTTCTATCTATAAAAGCCTCCATTTTTTTAGCAGTAAGACCATTTAATGGAAAAAACCAATGTGAATAATGTGTTGCATTATTTTCAATTGCCCATTCTTTCATAGCATGAGCTATGGCATCTGCTGTATCACGATCTAACTCAAGATTATTTCTAACTACTTCTTTCCACTTAATATAAACTGAATGAGGTAGTCTTTCTTTCATACGCGCCTTGTTAAACGTCATCTTCCCAAAATTTTCCATCTTGTTCCTCCACTATAATAAATTTTCCATAAAAAACAAAAAAATTGGCATACCCAATGCCAATATGAAAAAAAATATTACCCAAGACAAAATCTTGAGGTGTTTTCTTTTATTATATACTTTCAGATTTATTTTATCAAATAGAATTTATCTTTTTATTCTTGCAATTTTATATTTTAAAACTATATTTTAAATTATATATAAATTTTTAAACGTTATAATTTGTTATCCATTAATTAGATTAATATTAGATTAAAACATTGCTCAGACTGTATACACTGTGTTAAACTTTCCTAAAAGGAGACTGTCATGCAAAAGATAATTCTAATGTTTCTATGCTTTATGTTTCCATTGTTTGGATTTATCTATTACATTTTTTCAAGCGAAGACTCAAATAGAAATTTGTATCTAAAAATAAGTTTTGTTTCACTTTTGTTGCGTTTTATATTAGCTATAATGTTACCTATTTTTGGACTTAGCCTTTCATTTATAATTTTAAATCTTGTACATAATTTTGGATATTAAAAATCAACCCAAACACAAGGGTTGATTTTACTTTTATATTAGAATTTTACTCCGTCCCATTTTTTCACATTATTGTTTTTATAGACAACTATATGATAATCAATTTGTGGATCTTCAACAGTTTCCCCTTCTGATTCAATTTCCCAATCTTCATATTCATCTAAATTTGGAAAATATTTTTCTACACGTTCAAATGCAGTGTGAGTTTTAGTTATAATCGCCTTCTCACAATAAGGCAAAAACATTTTATACACTTCAGCTCCACCAATGATTGCAAAATCATCAGGATTCATTTCAGAATATATCTCCATAGCTTTTTCAGGACTGTGTATCACTTCGTATCCTTCTGGATTTATATCACTTCTTGTCAAAATTACATTTCTTCTGCCAGGTAGTGGCTTTTTATCTGGAAGTGTTTCGTAAGTCTTTCTTCCCATTAAAATCAATTTACCCATAGTAGTTTCTTTAAAAAATTCTAAGTCACTTTTTAAATGCACCAACATATCATTGTCGGCACCTATTCCCCAATTTTCATCTACATTAACTATCGCAAACATATTTACTCCTTAACAAATTAAATTCTTAAATACATTATAACTTAATTTAAAAGTTTAGCTTTATCTTTTAATAAAATCCATAAAAAATAGCAGAGCCTAAGCCCTGCTATAAAATGTTCTTACATACCTGCGTTTAATTTAAGTGCAATGTCTAAGAATTTAGTAATTATGATTGCATTAGTAATGTTACTGATGAATCCTCCGATTACTGGAACTACAAAGAATGCTATCTTAGAGTATCTATACTTATCACAAACAGTTTTCATAGTTGTCATTGAAACTGGAACAGCTCCTGTACCAAATCCAAGGTGACCTACTGCCATAACTGCTGAATCGTAATTCTTTCCTAATAATCTGAATGTTAATAGGTAAACGAATAGTAAGATGAATACAACTTGCGCTATTAGAAGTACTACTAATTGTCCGCCTAGTCCAGCCAATTGCCATAACTTCATTGTTACGATTGACATAGATACGAACAATCCAAGAGAGAACTCTCCAACTGTATCTAAAGCTTCTAAAATACTGTCGTTAACTCTGTTAGTTTTATCTAAGAATAATCTAACCATAATACCCCCGAACATACAACAAACGTGTATTGGGAAGTTTTGTCCGAAATATTTTAGTATTAAGAATATAACTTGACCTATACCACAAGCAACCATCAACATATATACAGCTGACATAACAGTCTTTTTGTTGAATAAAATATCAGAAACTGTATCTGTTAGAGTTCTTGAATTGTTATCAAGTTCAGGGTCTTCAAAGTGATATTTCTTAACTAAGAAGTTACCAAAAGGTCCACCTAGCATAGAACCTGCGATAAGACCAAATGTTGCTGAAGCTATTGCAACTTCCATTGCCGCTGATTGTCCAGCTTCAACAGCTATTGGAGCAAAACTTGCAGCATTACCATGTCCACCTGTCATAGGAATTGAACCAGTCATCATTGAAATAAGAGGGTTTACTTTTAAAATTGAACCTACTCCTAAAGCAACCGCATTTTGTCCTGCTGATAATACTGCTGCTAAAATTGCAAAGATTACTACTAGCTTACCACCTTTTTTCAAAAGTGCCATACTTGCAGCTGTACCACTTGCCGCAAAGAATATACAATAGAACAAAGTATTAACTGTTTTGAAGTCAAAATTTGGTTCTAAAATGTTAGCATAATATAAAATCATTGTTATGATTGCTATTGTTGTTCCACCTACTACCGCTGAAGGTATACAGTATTTCTTAAGTGCCGGGAACTTAGCTCTTAAAAAATCACCCAAATATATACCTATTACCGCTAAGAACAGGGTCTCAAACATCCCTAGTTCTACTACTGTTCTCTCCATCGATTCCTCCCATTAGTATAATATTTATAAACACGCTCTTTATTTTACATAATAAATTTTTTAGTGTCAAAATATTTACTATATAAATTTAAAAATTTTTAATAGAGCCAATTTTTTTATACCCTTATGTTTATAAAATTAAATATAGTTTACAAATATTTTTCAATGGCATTTCGTGAATTGAAGTCAATATAATATATTGGTGGAGTGTCTAGAACAGTATGAGCTCCAAAACTATTATTTTCAAAAAATTTTTGGCAAGCTCTTATACAAGCCACATTTACAGAAGCTGTGAAATCAGGATTGCTATCTAATTCAAGTGTAAATTTATAAACTTCCTTTCCATTTGGAGTTTCTCCAACTCTTATCACATGACCTCCGTGAGGCATTCCCGTATGTTCCCTTTCAAATTCTTCTTGTGATATAAAGTGTACAGTAGTTTCATATTCGTCAAAATAATTTTTCATTGTAACTATTTCTCTTCTTATAGCTTCTTTATCTACACCTTCTTCAGCTACAACAAATACTTCTCTGGAATGAGCTTCGTATGATTTTAAATCTCTCTCTACATTATATATATCTTCTATAATTTCTTGTTTCGGCAATGTATATTGTACTGCATTCTTTACACCCGCTATTCTTCTAACTGCGTCGGAATGTCCTTGGCTAACTCCCTTCCCCCAGAATGTGTTAGTATTCCCACGAGGAAGAATGCTTTCTGCAACCATTCTATTTAATGAAAATAAACCTGGGTCCCAGCCTGTTGAAATAAAAGAAACTAAATTATTTTCTTTTGAAATTCTATCCATCTCACTAAAATATTCCGGAATTTTTGCGTGAGTGTCAAATGAATCCACTGTGTTAAAATTCTTTGCAATCTCAGGCCCCATTTCAGGAATATCTATTGCTGAACCAAGAGCTAATACTATGACGTCTATTCTGTCTTTGTAATCTAAAATATTTTTCAAAGACTCCATTCTTTCATTATTAATAGAATTAGGGTCTCTTCTTGTAAAAATTCTAACAAGCTCCATATTTTCTTCTAAGTCAATTAAAGCTTCTAATGACCTACCTAAATTTCCATATCCAACTATACCTACTTTTATCATCTTTATCCCCTCATTACATCTTTCATATCATAAATTCCGTTACTTCTTTCAACTATAAACTCACAAGCTTTTAAAGCTCCGCTTGCAAAAATCTTTTTAGAACCCGCTTGATGCTTTATCTCCAAAACTTCATCAAGTCCCGCAAATATAACTGAGTGTTCTCCTACTATACTACCTGCTCTTACTACTGAAATCCCAACCTCTTCAGCTTTTCGCTTCTCACTCATCTGTGTTCTGTCATACACAGCCTCTGCATTTTCTCTCTCTTCTTTTACTGAGTCAAATAACATTTTCGCCGTTCCCGAAGGTGCGTCAACTTTTTGATTGTGATGTTTTTCTATTATTTCTATATCAAATTCTTTTAAAGCTTTCGTCAATACCTTCACCACTTCGCTCATTACATTCATTCCCATAGAGAAATTTTTAGAATATACAATTGATATTTCTTTCGACAATTCTAAAATTTTGCCCTCTATTTCTGAATCAAGACCTGTTGTTGCAATCACAAGTGGTTTTTTAACTCTTTTTGCAAAACAAAGTACATCGTTCGTTATGTTTCTATTAGAAAAATCTAAAATTACATCAAATTCTTCTGCTACATCTTCAAATTTATCGTATACTTTTATACCATTGATATATTTTGACTCAGAAGCATATCCAGCAACAACTTCATTTGTTAAACTCAGCACTGTACTTCCCATAGCACCAGTTATCCCAACTAAAAATATTCTCATAACCTACCAAGTCCTTTTAAAATTCTTGAGAGTGTTTCTTTAGTATTTTCACTCGCTTCATAAAGTGGTAATCTCAAGTTACAAGCTTCATAACCTAAAATTTGCATTGCAGCTTTTAATGGAATAGGGCTTGCTTCCATAAATAATGCGTCTATAAATTCTTTAAACTTAAGTTGGATTTCTCTTGCTTTTAAAATATCTCCGTTGAAAAATGCTTCGCACATCTCATGTACTTCCCTTGGAAAAATATTTGCCCAAACTGATATAACTCCTATACCTCCAAGAGATAATAGCGGTAAAACTACATCGTCATTTCCTGAATAGATATCAAAATTTTCATCTATCATAGAAGCAACCTTTGCTGTGTATCCCAAATCTCCAGTCGCATCTTTTAGTGCTACAAAATTATTCATCTTTGAAATTTCAACTACACTCTCAGGCGTTATTCCCATTCCAGTTCTACCTGGAACAGAATAAGCTATCATTGGTATATTTACAGCATTGTCCATTGCTTCATAATGTTTTAAAAGTCCCATTTGAGAAGTCTTATTGTAGTATGGTGTAACTTGAAGTAGGGCATCTGCTCCAACATTTTCTATCATCTTTGATAAATTTATTCCGTGTCTTGTGTCGTTTGAACCAGCCCCAGCTATTACAGGTATTCTTTTATTTACTTTATCTACTGTGAACTTTACAACTTCAACTTGCTCTTCGTCTGTCAAAGTTGAAGCTTCACCTGTTGTTCCAACTATTACAATTGCATCAGTTTTGTTTTCCAAATGATACTCTAATAACTCATCCAACACACCGTAATTTACACTGCCATTTTCATTAAAAGGAGTAACCAATGCAACTCCACTACCTCTAAAAATACTCATCTCGCACCTCACAGTTCAAATTCACGAATCAATAAACTCATAACTTTTTCTTTTACCAACGTATCCACAATTATTGAAATTGATATTTCAGAAGTTGAAAGTCCGTGAAAATTTATTCCGTTAGAATTTAATAAATCGAATACTCTCGCTGCAACTCCCGGTTGATTTCTCATAGCATTTCCTATTATGCTAACCTTTGAAACATTTTCTACAAATTCAAAATCGTCAGCAACTTTTTCAATCAAATCTCTTTCATCCACCACAGATGTGAATCTTACAAGAGTTTTCCCCTCAGTGTCCATCTTTGAAATTATGTCTATATTTACATCTTCCTTAGCCAAATTTAAAAATAGCTCAGCAACAGATTCATTCCTTAAAGTCTTTTTCACTAATAAAATATTATCTTGAACAGATAAATTTGAAATTATACTTTCTTCCACGTTTTCCTCTCCTATATATGTTCCCAACACATTTGCACTATTAAGCGCAACGTAAATTCTTATTCCGTACTTTTTAGCAATCTCAACAGACCTTGGATCTATTATCTTTGCACCTAAGTGCGCCATCTCCATAGCTTCATCATAAAATACTTTTGATAACTTCTTCGCCTCACTGTGAAATCTTGGGTCAACTGTGTATATCCCATCTACATCAGTGTATATTTCACAATCCACTCCAAGTTTCGAAGCTATTGCAACAGCCGAAGTATCCGAGCCACCTCTTCCCAAAGTTGAAAAATCTTCTTTAGAATTCATACCTTGAAACCCAGTAACAATTACAATGTTGTCTTCAGATAACTCGCGTTCTATTCTCGAAGTATTTACATCAACAACTTTTGCAAATCCATATCTACCTTTAACCTCAAAACCCGCTTGAGCTCCATTTAAAGCTATCGCCTTTTCTCCAATTTCGTTTAACGCAATTGCAAGTAGAGAAGCTGAAACCATCTCTCCTGTTGCCAGCAACATATCTAGTTCACGTCTTGAAGGATTTTTAGAGAGTGCTCCAGCAAGGCTTAGTAGTTCATCTGTAGTATCTCCCATGGCTGATACTACACAAACTATGTCGTTCATTCCGTTTTTTCGACGTTTTAAAATCTCCGCAACTTTCTTTATCTTTTCTATTGTGGCAACTGAACTGCCGCCAAACTTCATAACAACTCTTTTCATAATCCCTCCTTTAAATACAAAAAAACCATGAGCAAAAGCACCATGGTTTACTTTCGCCCCCGATTTGTAAAAGCACCTCTATCCAAAAGCGGGCACTCTTAGATAGACAGTTATACGCATATTCTACGCATCCCCAGGTTTCCCTTCGGCGAATTCCCCTTTCATTTCTTACTGATGAAATTCGCAGCCTCTTTTACAATCGTCTGTTTTTTTAAATTGTATATACTCTAACACTTAAATAAATTAAAGTCAAACTATTTTTTCAATTTATCTATTCTTTGGTAAATTATCTTTAAATCTCTTTCATTAATAATTGTTTTATAAAAACTCATTGATTCTTATATCCAAACAAAACTCTTAATGCCATAGCATATTCTTTTTTCCTACTCCCATCTTGAGCAAATTCTATCACCCAATCTAATTCCTTACAAAATTGGATACTACAACCCGTGTTATCTTTGTTGTATAAAGAGCATTTAGCAAATCCTTTACAAGCTGCATCTAAATCATCAATAGGATTTTTATCCCATCCATTATTATCTTTTCCACAAAAATTCCCATATATTACTTTCTTAGATACATTATTATCTTCTGTTTCTTCTAAATTTCTAAATTCCCAAACATCAGCTAAATCATTTACTAAATTTCCTAAATTTATTACTTTTTCTCTAACTCTATCTTTTTTAGCTTTTTCTAAGTTGAAGTATCTCTCTCCATTCTCTTCAACCATATATTTTGAAACATCACTCATAATTTTTTTATCACTATTATAATATTTCATATAAACTTTACTAAATCCTATAGCAAATATAATTATAAATAATCCTATATAAACAATAGTTCTCTTTGATAGATTTTTCATATTTCCTCCTAAGTACTATCAATAAATTTTACCATATTTCCCTAATCACTATTTTTATGGTATCACTGTATATTTTAAATAAATTTTAATGCATCTAAATTTTTTATAAAGTTAGATTATCACATAAATTACACTATATAACTTCTTTATAATAAATAACCTTGAGAATTCGTTTTCATTGATTTGATATAGATTATATCATAAACCTTTTATTATGACTATTTACTAAATATTCATCTTTCTTTTAAATATAAAAACTGGCTTATAATTAAATTATAGGCCAATTTTATATTTTTGATTTTATAAACAAAGTTTATTTTTTCAATTTATCTATTCTTTGGTAAATTTTCCTTAAACACTTGCAACACTTCTTTTGGTTCATCAATTTTATAGGTTCTTGCAGGATTTTTGTTTTCATCTAAGTCAGTTCCACTGAACCAAATAGCCACTTTTATCTTGTCGAACTTTTTTAAAGCCTCAAACATATCTCTAGTCCATTTGACTTTATCTCCTCCAACTGTTGAAGAAGAAAACTCTGTTATCATAAGTGGTTTGTCGTATGAATTCACCATTTTTTTATAAAGTGGTGTATAGAGTTCATCAAATGTCTCCCATTTTTCAAATGAATAATAATTTCCGGTGTTGTAAAGTGTCATTCCAACTATGTCGTATTTCTCAACGCTTGGTCTGTATTCTGAACCGTCATTAAAATTAAAGTTTGGGAAATTTCTGCCGTTTGGGTTAAACACATATAATATATATGGATTTGCTCCCTCTTCTTCAAATATTTTGTAGATGTAGTTATAGAATTCTCTGTAAATATCAGAATCAAGCCCCGTATTGTAAGCTGAGTAAGCGCACCAATCTCCGTTCATTTCATTTCCTATTCTAAATAAAATAGGCAACTTTTTAACTTTTATCATTCGTGCAAGCTCTCTGAAATAATTTTCGTACTTTCCATCTAAAACATCATAGGTTTGATTTTCTCCGTCCACTATTTGAGATTGGAAAGTTAACTCAACTGTCTTCTCTTGTATCATAGCCACATCAAGTGCATCTTTTACTTGAGAATTTGGAAAACTAAAATCGTGATACACCAATGCATATTTAAATTTATGTCCTATTTCTGACTCAACATTTGTAGTGTCTGGAAATCTCCAAAAATCCACTGAATACAATCCCCAAGTTGTCGGATGCTCTGAATTAAAATCTTTTTGATATACTTCCAATGTCTTCTTATCAAGAAGTCTATCAAAGTTTCCATCTTTCATACTATTTGGCACTTTTTCAGGAGCTTTAGGATTTTTTGCAACATCAAACTTAATTGACTCCACCATTGGCACAACCAATTTTTCATTTATCGGTGTGCTACTCTTAATCATAACTGTAAGAGCTTTTCCTCCTAAGTTTTTAAACAGTATCATATAATTAGGTTTGTCATTTTCAATTGCACTTAAGTGTTGTCTTGTGAATTTTATCTTGTGCATATTCCCCAATTTTGTGCTAACTTTTCCATCGAATGATACTTTATGTTCTTTAGTGTTTCTTACTCCTCTTAGTGAATAATACTCATATGTTTCATAGTTGAAGTCTTTGTTCAAATCTTGAATAAAAATTTTCATATTCACATCAAAGAAGTTAATTTCTGTAGACAGCAAATTTCTCTTCATTTCGATTTCAGAATTTACCGGCACTTGAATTCTGTAACCATCTTGATAATTTCTCAACCACTTTGTGTAGTCATTTATCTTTTCTGTGTCAAAATTTGATGCGAAAATTTTTGTTGGTATCAACATAAAGATAAATACAATTAAAATAATTTTAGTTATAATTTTGTTCATACGCCCTCCTCATACTATAGAAAGTATACTTGAATTAACTCACTTTTGAAAGCCTTTAAAATAAAAGAACTCTCCAACTTTTAAAAATTGGAGAGCGTAATAAAATCATTTTATTATTTTTCTATTTCCAGCATCTTGTCGATTCTTCTTTGATGTCTGCCACCTTCAAATTCTTCTGCTAAAAATTCATCAACTATTAGCTTTGCAAGGTCTTCGCCAACAACTCTAGCGCCAACTGCAATTATTTGAGCATTGTTATGTCTTACACTCATCTTTGCTGAATATGGTTCTGAGCATACGCAAGCTCTAATTCCCTTTACTTTGTTCGCAGAAATTGAAATTCCAACTCCTGTTCCACAAATTAAAACTCCTTTTTCAACTTCTTCTGCTAAAATTGCATTTGCAACAGCTTTTCCGTAGTCAGGATAATCTACTGAATCAAGCGAATGTGTTCCATAATCTACAACTTCATAGCCTTTAGCTTCTAAATGTTCTTTCAATTTTCCTTTTAATTCAAACCCTGCGTGGTCTGACCCAATTCCAATTTTCATTAATTCACCCTATTCCTTAAATTTCTCTTGGCAATATAATCCTCTAAATTATCTGCCACTGCATTTCCCATTTCAAGTCTTGCCTCTTCTGTTGCATTTCCAAGGTGTGGAGCTAATACAACATTATCTAATTCAAGCAATTCCTCTGTAACATTAGGCTCAAATTCATATACATCAAGCGCCGCTGAACGTATCTCTTTATTCTTTAGAGCTTCTGCAAGAGCTTTTTCATCAACCAAAGGTCCTCTTGCTGCATTTATCAAATGTGCCGTAGGCTTCATCATCTTAAATTCTCTTTCCCCTATCATATGCTTTAACTCAGGAGAAAAAGCAGTGTGTAAAGACAAGAAATCTGAATTTTTTATCACTTCATCCTTTGATAAATACTCTATTCCTAAAGCTTCTATGTCTTCTTTTCTATTTCTTGAATAATAAATTACATTCATATCAAATGCCAATGCTCTCTTTACAAGATTTTTGCCTATATTTCCCATACCTATTATACCAAGAGTTTTCCCTTTTAGTTCCTCACCAAGAAAATAAGTTGGTCTCCAACCAAAGAATTTACCTTCTCTTAAATTCTTTTCGCCTTGCACTATCTTTCTTGCAGTTGCAAGCATTAGAGCAAAAGAAAGTTCAGCAGTAGAAACTGCAGATGACGGCGCAGGAGCATTTGTCACATCAATTCCATTCTCTCTCGCAGCTTTTATATCCACATTGTCATATCCAGCGCCATAATTTGCAACCAACTTCAAATTTTTAGCATTCTCACTCTCTAAAACTTCTCTTGTTATCTTATCTGAAAGCGGACATATCAAGACCTCTACACCTTTAAGTCTTTCGACTATCTCATCATTTTTTAACGGTATATTAGAATCTTCATAATCAACTTCACACAAATTTTCAATTCTCTGTAAAATTTCTTTAGGTACTCTACTTGTTATAAAAACTTTCAATTTAGCCTCCTATCTTACCTTTCATATCTTCAACGTGAGTTAAATCTATAGCTTCAAAATTTTCTACAATTAATTTTTTAGAAAATAAACTCTTTTTCAATGTTATTATAAAATCATTTCCGATAAGTTCTTCAGCCTTTTGACCTATATAAATTTTTTTATCTTCATACTGTTTTACAACATAATTTTTCTCATCAACTGTGCCGTTTCCAAAACTTACATTCATATCAAATTTTGGATTTACAGCATTTGCACAACATGACGCGACTCTATCAAAAGAAATTTCAGAGTTTATAACTATATAATCAGCATTATTTTTATTTAAATACTCCATTGCTTCATTACTTATTTTCAATTTATCACGACCTTTATTTAAATTTCATACCTCGCCATAAAATAATCTTCACAATTTAATTTTTCAATTAGGGTTTCTCTCGATACATTCTCAGTTTTAAATACCTTATATTCTCCAATAACTTCTTCAGATTCAACTTCAACATCTAAACTAAAATCTTTTGGAACTCTGACATAGTACTTAGCATCTATTTTATTGCTACAAATTAAACTCTCATCCGTTTTAACTTTTAGTGCCGCTCCTCTTAGCACATCAATCACATCTGAAACAATTGCATTCCCAGTCGGTAGACTTCCAGCGCCTTCGCCTTTAAATACAAGTGAAGAGTAGTTTTCTCCAAAAATTTCCACACTATTATCCGCGCCTTCGATATTGTATAAATTATCTCTCTCATCTAAGACAACAGGTTCTACCACGGCTGAAAAAGCTTCGCTCTCAAGCACACTCTCTGCCATTAACTTAACCTTTAAATTCTTAGACTTTAAATATTCGATATCTGTATCATTTATCTTAGATATACCAAATCTCAAAATGTCTTCATTTTTTACAATGCCATTAAATGCAATTGTAGATAATATTGTCAACTTTCTAAGAGTGTCTACGCCTTCCACATCATCATATGGGTCACTCTCTGCATATCCAAGTTCTTGAGCGTCTTTTAAAACTTCTGAATAAGATTTTCCTTCGTTATACATTCTACTCAACAAATAGTTAGAAGTGCCGTTTAAAATTCCTCGCACTCTATTTATTTTATTTATGATAGCTTGGCTCTTTAATGGAGTTATTATTGGAATACTTCCTCCAACAGCGGCTTCATATAAAAATGATACCCCATTTTTATCAGCTAATTTATTAAACTCATCAAAATATTCACTTACAACTGCTTTATTAGCTGAAATAACGTGTTTTTTGTTTTCAAGAGCTCTTTTTATATACTCATAACTTGATTTTAAATCTCCTGTCATCTCAACAATTAAACTTATATCTTCGTCATCTACAATTTCATTAAAATCAGAAGTGAAAATTGCTCTTCCATCTTCTGTGGTAACATTTATATTTCTTCTCAATATTTTTTTTACTGTTACTTCATCGCCTACAAAGTACTCTATTTCACTTTTCTTTTCATTAATTATCTTGTATGCACCTTTCCCAACTGTGCCATATCCTAAAAATGCTATATTTATCATCAACTTTTCCCTTTCTCTTTTGGATTTATTATACCACTCATTTAAAATTATAAGTATAAGTTAATGAATATATGATATTGAAAAATAGTTATTATAATGCTAAAATACTTAAAAAGACGGGAGGAAATAGATGATAAATTTAGCAATACTTGGTGCGACAGGGCTTGTCGGACAAAAAATGAGAAGAATTTTAGCTGAGAGAAACTTTAAATTTGATAATATATTCTTCTTTGCTTCAAAAAATTCTGCTGGGCAAGATATCTATTTTAAGGGTAAAAAATATACAATAATCGAATTAAATGAAGAAAATTTGTTAAATAATAATATTAATTATGCTCTTTCAGCACTTGATTCTCCACTTGCAAAAATATATGTTAACTTAGCTGCTAAAAACGGAATAACTGTTGTAGATAACTCTTCAGCTTTTAGAATGGATCCTGAAGTTCCTCTTGTGGTACCTGAAATAAATCCGGAAGAAGCTTTGAAGGCGAACGGAATTATAGCAAATCCTAATTGCTCTACAATACAATCTGTAGTTGCTCTTAACCCTATATATAAAAATTTTGGAATAAAGAGAATTATATACACTACTTATCAAGCAGTTGCAGGTAGTGGAGTAAATGGAATTGATGATTTAAAATTAGGAGATTGGGGTGGAAAGAATAAATTTTATCCTTACCAAATCTCACACAATGCAATTCCTCACATAGATGATTTTACTGAAGATGGATATTCAAAAGAAGAACTTAAGATGGTAAATGAAAGTCGTAAGATTTTATCTGATGACTCTCTAAGAATAACTGCCACTGCCGTTAGAATACCAGTTTTTGAAAGTCATATGGTAAATATTGTAGTGGAAACCGAAGAACCATTTGAAGTTGAAGAAATTTTTAATATCTTCAAAAATTCAGAAGGTATTGTTTTACAAGATGATGTAAAAAATAATATCTATCCTATGCCAATCACTGCAACCGGAAAAGATGAAGTCTTCGTTGGTAGAATAAGACGTGACCATTCTGTTGAAAATGGTATAAACTTTATGTGTGTTTCAGATAACACAAGAAAAGGAGCGGCGCTAAACGCAATACAAATTCTTGAATATGTAATAGAGCATAAATAATTATGGGTTTGAGTGTATCTCAAGCCTTTTTATTTTATCAACTCCTTATGATAATATTAATTAAAAGTAGGTGAATTATGAAAAAATTTTTTGAATCGTATTACATCCCATCAGAAATAAAGGGAATATTAAAAAAAAGAGACCCATCTTCACACAAGGGAACTTATGGAAAAATCGGAATAATTGCCGGCTCAAAAGGTATGACAGGTTCAGCATACCTCGCTAGTAACTCAGCTCTTAGAACTGGCTCAGGTCTTGTATACAATGTTGTTTCAAAAGATATTTTAGATATTATGACACTAAAATATGTAGAACCAATTGCAAAAAGTTTTGATGATTTAAATTCAATGTTAGAATTTCTACAAAATTTAAATTCAATTTGTATAGGTCCTGGAATCGGAACGGAAAAAGAAGCTGAAGAAATATTAAAGGCCGTCTTAACTTTAGAAAAACCACTTCTAATAGATGCCGACGGAATAAACTTGCTTGCCAAAAATTTAGACTTACTAAAGACAAGGACATACCCAACTATTCTCACTCCACATACGGTTGAATTTTCAAGACTTAGTGGATTGTCTTCTGACTACATAAATGAAAATCGATTAGAATCTGCCAAAAAATTTGCAAGCGAATACAATGTAATTTTAGTTTTAAAGGGAAATAAATCAATTGTTGTTTCAAAAGACAAGACTTACATTAATAACTCAGGTAACCCCGGTATGGCAACGGCCGGTTCAGGAGATGTCCTATCAGGTATAATTACCTCACTTCTTGGGAGAAATATTGAACCATTTGCTGCAACCAAGCTTGGAGTGTTTATTCACGGAATGGCGGGAGATTTTGCCGCAGAAGAATTGAGTATGGACTCTATGATAGCTTCTGACATCATAAATAATTTGCATAAACTCTTTAAAATCGAAGAACTATATTAAATTTTTAAACCCAACCCTGTAGATTAATTTTATACTACAGGGCTAATTTTTATTTCAAAACAAAAAATGGAGAGGCACTTACCTCTCCACTTTAGAAAACTCACATCCACAATAATCTTGTCTGTAAAGTCCATATTCCTCTGAAAGTTCTGTCGAACGTTTAAACCCATTTTTCTTTTTAAAATCCGAATACAAATATTTTACATTGTATTCTTTCTCAAGCCCTTTACCTATTGAATTTAATGCCTCTGCATTTTTATAGGGACTTATTGAAAGTGTTGTAGTAAAATATTCAAACCCATTATCAGCTGCATACTCGGCAGTTTTTTCAAGACGTTGTCTATAACATTTCATACATCTTGCTCCGCCTTCCGGAGCTTCTTCAAGACCCTCTGCAATTTCTAAAAACTCATCGTGGTTATAGTCTAAAACTTTTACATCCACACTCCACCCACAATCACTCAAAAGTCTATCAATCTCTTCTGCTCTTCTGATGAACTCAACATCAGTGTCCATATTTGGATTATAAAACAACACACATATATCAAAATATTCTACCATTCTCTCTATTACAGCTGATGAACATGGAGCACAACAAACGTGTAATAAAAGTGTTGGTCTATGGTCTAATCTTTTTAACTCTTGTTCCATTAAAAAATTATAATTTTGTTTCTGTTTCAATGTAAATTCTTATACCTCACAATATTTTCATCGTTTAAAAACTCATACGCATTATTTATCTGTTTAAATTTTTCTGCAGCATCTTCTGCTTTATTTAAATCCGGATGGTAAATCTTAGCCATTTTTCTATAACTCAACTTTATTTCATACTTATCTGCTGTATAGGGAACTCCTAAGACATCACAAGCTGATTCATACTGATTTTTAAATGAATTAGGAGCTTGATATCTCTGATTTTGATTTCCACTTTGTTGACCATAGCCATTATAATAGCCCCCACTTTGAGCTTGTCCGAAGAATTGTTCAAAATCTTCAAAAGAGCCAAAAGTCCAACTTCCCCATTGAGCACCTTCTCCAAAATTTCCAAATTGTCTTCTAAATTCTTCCTCTTGTCTTTTTCTTCTCTCCTGCTCTCTTTTTAATCTCTCCCTTTCAAGATTTTCTCTATATTTATTCCCATAATCTTCCATTCTCTTATAAGCTGCAGTTCTTCCAAGTATGTAAAAATCTGCCTTATCATAGAAATATTCAGTCGCCATATAGTGGATATACTTCAAATAACTTACGGCAATTGTCCCTATAATCGGAACTATTAAAGACAATACTCCAATCCAAAATAAAGGGCTTCTCAAAAGTGCTGCTAAAAAGAAAGGATTGAATATAAAAAATAATATTAAACATCCGGCCGCCGAAAAAACTAAACCAAACAACTGTTTTATAGACGAAAATATATTTACTAACACTGTAAAAATATATATCAGCCCTTGAAGTGTATAGTCTATTATAGACCCCACCGACTTATAAAAATAACCTGCGATTTTATTCATTAACTCTCCTTATTTTCTCTATACTTATTCAAAAATTCTATGTCCTCTAACTCCAAATCATTGTCTTTAGCCAAAAATTCTATATGATGAGTCAATTCATGATGTAGAGTTTTCCTAAGCTCATCCTTTAAACTATCTCTATCATACCAAGAATACATATTCATAAATGAGCCGTAGTAAATTCTTATACACTTCCCAAGCATACTTCTTTCATATACTCCAAGACATATAAGACCAGGTTCATCTTCATAGTACTTACATTCTTCTTCAACAATTATTCCGCCTGTAAGACCATCGTAAATACTCTCAGGAAGTTCTTCATATAATTCCTCAAGAATTTCTTGAAAATCATCAATTTCTACCATTTCAATCTCCTAAAAGAAGAATAGTTCCCTCCAAGTAGCTCTTCAGCCCCCATATAAAGTCCTATTCTATTTCCAGTAACGTAGAACTTACTCTTTGTAAATTCTAATCCTATAATCTCAGCCTTTAAATAGTCAAATAAAAACCTAAACTCTACATTCGGATAAAACTTTTCCATAAACTCTCTGTAATAATGAATACAAGGCTCCATAATATAGACAACTTTTGCATCACCTATGTAAGAATCCAATAAGTTTTTGGCAACATACTCGCTCACATTTCCATCCACCACAGTATTAGCTAAAACTTGAACATCTACACCATTAAACTTTTCAGCAAAAATTTTGTTGGACAACACCACTCCCTCTTTTGCTTCAAAATCTTTTTTAAATGATTCAATTCCAGTGATAGCATCTTCGAAAAAAATAGACATAGATGGATTAGTGCATATCAACTTCCCATTTGTATTTTTTTCAATATTATCAATCCTATATTTAATTGTCTTTGGCATCATCGCCAAGGGCCAGTACATATTATCTATGATTACATTACCGCCCACATTACACTCATTTAAAAAAATAAGCGCTCCTATTGAATCATCAATCAAATAAACCATTATATTAAATTCACCATGTAAGTATTTTTATAGATTTCTCTAAAATTATTATACGCCTTCATTAAAGCTTCTTCGTTGTCAAAAAGACCATACACAGTAGAGCCGGAACCGCTCATAAGTGTAGCACTTGTGTACTTTAAAATCTCTTTCTTTATATTTTCCACTTCAATATATTTTTTAAACACGAAATCTTCCATATCATTTCTAAGATATTTAGAAATTTCTACTAAATTTTCATTCCTTAATGCATATATTAGTGAATTGAAATCAACCCTATCAACTTTTAAATTCATATTTGAATAAACTTCATTAGAACTTACTTCAAACCCCGGATTAACAATAAGAGCTTTTAACTTTTTAAAATCAATATCCAAATCTGTAATCGCTTCGCCTATTCCTTCACAAAGTGCAGTTTTTCCTCCTATCATAAATGGAACATCAGCTCCAACCTTAACCCCAAGTTCTCTAAGCTCATCTGTATTCAAATTCAAATTATAAATCCGATTTATCTCTTCAAACAAAGTCGCAGCATTAGCTGATCCACCGGCAAGTCCGGCTCCGGTTGGAATTTTCTTATACAATTTAATACCAACAGGCAATTCTCTTCCAATATACTCTGTAATTATCTTGTACGCCTTAGTTACAGTGTTCTCATCAGGTAATTCCATATCAGAGAAAAATTTAAAAACATCCGACTTTTCAATTTCCATTTCATCATAAATATCTATTCTCTGCATAATACTTGCAATGTTGTGGTAGCCATCTTCTCTTTTAGACACCACATCCAAAGATAAATTTATTTTCGCATACGACTTCACCATATCCACCTCTTTGAAATTATAACACAAAAAAATAGAGCCTTCAGGCTCTATCTCTATTTTACGATATCTTTTTTGATTTCAAGTCGCTAAAATCAACATCATCATCTAAAATTAAAATTTTAACCGTCTCAGTAAGTACATCTGAGTAAGTATAAGTTACTATTGATTTTTCATCGCCATTTTCTACAGAAATAGAAAACAAACTAGGATATACAGACTCTAAAACACCACGTCTTGTAATGTATTTCTTTCTACCCTTATTAGCTTTTATGATAACTTTCTTGCCAAGATTTTCTTCCAACTCATTTCTTATTTCATACATTTGATTCATGGATTACCGTCCTCTCTACACGTGCGAAAACTATCATGATTATTATATACTATTTCACTACTTAAGTCAAATTTTTAATTTTACTTCAAAAAATATCTGTTGTCAATATTTAACATTATACATTTTACGAATATATATTGCTAAATAAAATATATTTTCTAATAATCATATATTTACTAACCCTTAATCTTAATCAAACTTATGCTCCAACCCTTATGATTATAATTAGATATAAAAATGAAGCCAACTTTACTGTAGGCTTCATAATTTACTCTATTTAAAATTATTTTTAAACTATAATTTAATCTAAATTAATTACTCTATCACATTCATTAGCTATTTCCATATCATGAGTTGCTATAACTACTAATTTTCCTTCCTCTCTATATCTTTTCAAAGTTTCCATTACAACAGCCCCATTTTCTCTATCTAAAGATGCCGTAGGTTCGTCAGCTAAAATAACATCACAAGGTTTTAACTCAACTCTCGCCATAGCTATTCTCTGTTGTTGTCCCCCAGATAACTGATATACTTTGTGGTTTACATAATCTTTCAGCCCAAAATTGTTCAAAGCCTCTTCAATTAAACTCATTTTATTTGCTTCTTTTCTATACTCAAGTGCCAGTTTTAAATTTTCTAGAACAGTTTCATTTTCAACCAATGCAAAATTTTGAAATACATATCCCAGTCCATATCTTCTAATCCGCATAGCTTGTTTAGAATCAATATTGCCTATGGATTGACCTTTATAAATTATTTCTCCGCTATCACTATTTTCCAACAGACCTATAATATTTAACAACGTACTCTTCCCGCTTCCGCTCTTTCCAACCAAGGCAACCATTTCTCCGGTTGAAAATATATCACTAAAACCTTCTAGTACATTATGTTCCCCATAGCTTTTGGATATATCTTTTAATTCTATGATTTTTTCCATATCATTCTCCTTTTAATACTTCTACAATCTTATATTTTTCATTTCTTCTCAAAGTAAATATGAAAACTATAAAGCTTATAGATAAAACTAATATATTTATTACTACCGCGGGTTTCAATGCATAAAAATATTTAATACTATTTTCAAAATACTTAGCCATTGCTATTGATAATGCAAAAATTAATATTTCAGATACAACAAAATTTATCATAATCTTCTTATGTATCTTGAAAAAATCAAATCCTAAGAATTTTTTAATAGAAATTTTATTCTTATTATTTTGAAAATATACAGACGCATAAGTGTAGATTGACATTAGTAAAAATAATAAACTAAATATAAACACAGAAACAGCTATCTTCACATTTATTTCATAAAACCTAAGCCCATCTCCTAATGCAACCTTTAATGGAGTAATAGTGTAGTCAGTAGTACGCCTCATGCTATCGCTTTGAAAAAATTGTTCAATTTTCTGTTCAAGCACTTTATCATTTGGTATATTTAATTCCGGTAATGTCGGTATATAGGCATTACCGTTTACATTTTTATTATTTATTACAAGAAATACATCATTGCCATTTGATCTAGCAGCATTAGAGAAATTAAATAAATTTTTACTATCTTCTATATAGTATATATTTTCCCTATAATCAGGATTGTTTATATTTTCAGAATAGTAGTCTGTTTTATTCAATATATCTTCGTACAAAAACTTATCTCTCACGTGGTACATATGAGCCTTTTGTAAAATATCACTTTCATATTCCCTTAATTTTTTTGGCACAATAATATCCATAACCTTTGAGTCATCAGATAAATTTTGAAGCGATTTATTTTGGTCTTTTAAATTTGAAATCTCTATATATTTCTTGTTTATGTAAATATAATTAATTGGAACTTTTGCATCATCTTCGCCTATTTTACTAAACAAAATTGCCCCGTTGTCATTTAAAATTTTCCAAAGTTCTCCCAATTTATATATTGTTTCATTTTTTACCTCCTTAGAATTCCAAACACCCACTTTTGTATAGTCCATATACTTTTTATAGTTATTCATCATACTCTTCTTAGATGCCAGCTCACTTGCATCCGGATAGAGCCATACCAAACTAATGACTACAATAAAAATCGACCCCATAACTGTCAATTGATTTAAAATATTGCCGTTTCGTCTTCCGGATTTTATTACCATTGCCATTTGTTTAGCTCTTAGTCTACTCAATTTAAATTTTAAATATAAGGCTACGTAAACTAAGTGTACAAATAAAAATATAATATAGTACTTTAATCCTTTAAAAAATATATAAAGATTTTCTACTCTTGATAAGTAACCTTTTAAATATATAAATAAAATTGAAATTATAATACTTATACCTACACTTAAAGCTAAAGGAAATCCTATATCTTTAAAAAAAGTCCTCTTTAATATAGTATTTTCATCATGCCCATTTAATTTTCTTATGGCAAATCCTCTCTCATTTGAATCAACCAAGTACATAGCCAATACACAAGCGATTACCAACATTCCCATAGATAATATCAAATACATATCGCTTTCATAATTATCATTAAAGCCCTTCCCATGGTATTTATCGCTATTTTCTATAGAAACATTAAAAAATTCTTGATATTCCGTATTAACTTTTTCTAAATCGTTCAAAAATATATTTGAGCTTTCGCCATAGATATTATAGATTCCCTCAAGACTTATATTTTTTAATTCTTCAAGTGATTTAAAATTTATTTTATTATTATATAACATGCTAAAGACCTTTTCTTTTGAATCACTTGGCATATTTGTAATAGTTTTAAAATTATCATCTGAAATTTTTAAAATATTTCTTTGAAATTCATTATTCGGCGAATAGATGTAATAATCAACACTACTATGTTCGTTTATTGATTTTACTATTGTCAAATTGTATTTTTTAGACATATCCAACAATTTTTCTAAAACTTCTTTTGACCCTTTTTGTTGTTCTATTTTAACACCATTTCTAAATGGGTTTTCCATAACTCTTTTAAATTCATCTATGCTTGTCTTCTTTACACACAACACTATTAAAACAAAAGAAAACAACAACATAAAAATATTATATACTTTTTTCATTTTATCTCCTTAACTAAAGTTTACTGCTTTAAACCTTAGAATTACAAACTCTATAATAGCCATCGCTTGATTTTAGTATATATTTACCTCCCCACATGTCAATAATCATTTTCATTAGCTTTGTAAAAAGATTTATTTATATAAGTTTAACACTTAAAATCAAAATAAGAAAGAGATAAGAATTTCACCTTATCTCTTTGCTATTTTGATATTCTTTTTAATTATTGGTACACTTTCTTTATTTTCTAAATTCTTCTTTGCCTGTGCCAACATAAGTTTTATTCTGTTGAACTGATTTACTTCAGAAGCTGAAGCGTCGCAGTCTATTGGAACTATATTTGAAGTTGGATAGGTTTCTCTTATAGCTTTTATCACACCTTTTCCGGTAATGTGATTTGGCAGACAACCGAACGGTTGAACACATACTATGTTCTCACATCCGTCCTCTATTAACTCGACCATTTCTCCTGTCAAAAGCCAACCTTCTCCGTATTGATTGCCCAAGTCCACGTATTTTTTAGCATACTCCATTATATCCTCTATCTTCCTTGGAGTATGAAAACCATGTTCTTGCAAGGCATTTCTAACTATTGTTCTATATTTTTCAATGTATTTTATTCCAAAATTACATATAATACCAGGAATTAATCTTTTAGATAGTTCTTTGTGTTTGATTTCAGCATTTTTAAATGAATACATTATAAAGTCTGTCAAATCCGGTATTACTACTTCAGCACCTTCTTTTTCCATTTTTTCTGCAATATAGTTATTAGCTGCCGGAAGATATTTTACCAATATTTCTCCAACTATCCCAACTTTAGGTTTAACCTCATCACTTATTTCAAGCGCACTATATTCCCTTACCATTTGTTTTACATTTTCTTTAAATTTCTTTAATTGAAAACTCAACGGATTTTGGCAAATTTCAACCCATCTTCTATATAAAACATCTGTTGAACCCTTTATCATCTCATAAGGTCTAATCTTTTGAGTCAATCTCATAATTAAATCTCCATATAAAAGTCCCATTATGATCTTATTTACGAGTGGTATTAACTCTGTTGGGTTCAGTTTAAACCCTTCGTGTTCTTCTATTCCCTGTAGAGATAGTGCAAGCACGGGAATTTGTCCATATCCTGCATCTTTTAATGCCTTTCTTATAAATCCTACGTAATTTGATGCTCTGCAAGCTCCACCTGTTTGTGACATCAAAAATGTTATGTGGTCTGGGTCATACTTTCCACTCTTAAGTGCATCCATAAATTGACCAACTACAAATATTGAAGGATAACAAGCGTCATTATTTACGTATTTAAGCCCTTCATTTACAACTTTTGAATCTAAGTCTTGTAACACTTCAAAATTATATCCAAGAATTTTGAGTATTGGTTTTAGCAGTGCAAAATGTGTTGGAGCCATTTGTGGAATTAATATTGTATGGTCTTTTTTCATCTTCTTTGTAAACTCAACCGGTTTTTCGTCAATTATCTCAGGTTCTTCATTTATCTCCCGTCTGTCAGATGCTTCTAGTAGAGATCTTATTCTAATTTTTATAGCTCCCAAATTATTTACTTCGTCTATTTTCAAAACCGTATATATCTTGTGATAACCGCTTAATATTTCATTTACTTGGTCTGTTGTTACCGCATCGATTCCACAGCCGAATGAATTTAATTGAATCATCTCTAAATTTTTATGCATCCCGACAAATTTAGCTGCTCTATAAAGTCTTGAATGGTAATTCCATTGATCTAATACTCTGAGTTTACCATCTATATCTACCAGGTTTGAAATCGAATCTTCTGATAAAACTGCTAGTCCAAGAGAATTTATAAGCTCCGGTATTCCATGGTTTATCTCAGGGTCAATATGGTATGGCCTACCTGCCAACACAATTCCCTTTATATCTCTTTCTTCAATTTCCATCATGGCTCTCTTACCCTCTGCTCTCACATCTGCTTTATACCTATCAGACTCTTCATAAGCTATTTTAACAGCTTTTTTTACTTCATTTGATGGAATATTTTCAAAAACTTCTGAAAGTCTCTTTTCAAGTTTTTTTCTATTGTCAAATGACATAAAAGGATTCATAAATTTTATATGATTTTCCCTTAAATTTTCCAGATTATTTTTAATTACTTCTGAATATCCGGCTACTACTGGACAATTCAACGTATTATTAGCTGTATCGAATTGTTTTTCCTCATAGAAAACTGAAGGATAAAATATGAACTTTACTCCTTTTTCTATTAAGTTTTCCACATGTCCATGAGATATTTTTGCAGGATAACAAGCTGTCTCTGAAGTTATGGATTCTATCCCCTTCTCATAAGTTTTTCTATTTGACTCATCAGAAAGCACTACTCTATACCCGAGTTGTGTAAAAAATGTATGCCAGAAAGGATAGTTTTCATACATGTTCAACACTCTTGGCAAACCAACTGTCCCTCTCTTAGCCTCTTCTTCATTAAGTGATTTATAGTCAAATAATCTCTTGTATTTATAAGAATACAAATTTGGAAGGTCAGCTTCTTTTCTTACTATTCCAGCACCTTTTTCACATCTATTTCCGGTTATAAATCTTTTTCCATTTGAAAAAGTATTTACTGTGAGTGCGCAATTATTTGTACATTGTCTACAATGAGTTTGGACCGTCTTATATGTGAATGCTTCAAGTTCTTCCAAATTCAATATGCTTGATTTTTCAAAATCTGCTCTTTCTTTACTTATTAAAGCCATTCCCACAGCTCCCATAATCCCTGCAATAGACGGTCTTGTAGCCTTTACCCCTGTGATTAATTCAAATGCCCTTAAAACTGCATCTGATAGGAAAGTTCCACCTTGAACAACTATGTTCTTTCCAAGTTGTTTTGGGTCTCTGACCTTTATAACTTTTTGTATTGCATTTTTTATTACAGAATATGCAAGTCCCGCTGAGATATCCTCTACTTGAGCACCTTCTTTTTGAGCTTGCTTTACATTGGAATTCATAAATACAGTACATCTTGAACCAAGGTCAACAGGCTGTTTTGAATGTAGTGCTATTTCAGAAAATTCCTTTGCATCCATTTTTACAGTTTTTGCAAAAGTCTCTAAGAATGAACCACACCCTGAAGAGCAAGCTTCATTTAAAAGAATAGACTCTATTACTCCATTCTTTATTTTCATACTCTTCATATCTTGACCACCTATATCGAGTATGAAATCTACATCCGGTTCAAAAAATTCAGCGGCTTTAAAATGAGCAATTGTTTCAACTTCTCCAAAATCTAAATTGAGTGCAGCCTTTAAAAAATCTTCTCCATATCCTGTACAACCAGCTGATTTTATATATGAATTTTCATTTTTTCTCTTATAAATTTCCTTTAATTGCTCTACAACTATATCAAGTGGATTCCCTTCATTGCTTCCATAATAAGTATATAGAAGTTGATTGTCTTCCCCCATCAAAACCACCTTTGAAGTTGTTGAGCCTGAGTCTATCCCAAGGTACATTGCTCCGGAATATGACTTTAAATCTTCTCTCTTTAAATCTTTAGTCTTATGTTCTTCAATGAAATTTGAAAGTTCTTCTTCGCTTTCAAATAGAGCAGGTAAAATCTTCGATTCCTTATCTATTTTTTCCTTAGAATTATTTGCTCTTTTGTAGAGTTCCATAAAAGAAATCATATCTCCATCAAAACTTGACAACGCTGCACCCAACGCCACAAAAATTTCAGAGTTTTCAGGAACTATGGTCTCTTCTTCAGATAGTTTCAAAGTTTCCACAAATCTATTTTTAAGCATTGGTAAAAAATGTAATGGCCCTCCTAAAAAAGCTACTTTTCCCTTTATAGGCCTACCACAAGCCAAATTTGAAACTGTTTGATTCACTACCGATTGAAATACAGATGCTGCTATATCCGCCTTTTTTGCGCCTTGATTTATAAGAGCTTGGATATCTGTTTTTGCGAATACTCCACACCTTGAAGCTATTGGATATATCTTTTCATAGCTTTGACTCATATCATTTAAACCTGAAGCATCTGTTTGTAGTAATGATGCCATTTGGTCAATAAAAGCTCCTGTACCCCCTGCACATATAGAATTCATTCTTTGTTCTACCGAACCGCTCATATAGGTAATCTTTGAATCTTCTCCACCAAGTTCAATTGCAACATCAGTTTGTGGAATATATCTTTGAATAGCCTCTGTAGCAGCCACAACCTCTTGTATATATTCGATTTGTAATGACTTGTGTATAGATAAAGCTCCCGAACCCGTCACTGCTATCGTAACCGTATCATATTTAAAATGTGCATAAGCATCATTTATAACTTGCTTTACAGTAAATCTAACATCCGAAAAATGTCTTCTGTAAGTTTGATAAAGTATATTGAAAGCATCGTCCAAAACTACTAATTTAACAGTAGTTGAACCAATATCAAGACCCATGTGTATCTTCATCTTTTATTTCTCCTTAAAACAATACAAAAATAGAAAACTAAAATTGTATAGAAACTATACCACAAAAAATTCTCATTCAATACAATTTATTTTAAATAATTTTTTTATATATATACCCAAAATGAATTGCTATTTTTTGTACATGAAAAAAGATGGAGCTTGAACTCCATCTTAATTTCTAAGTAAATAATTTTTAATTAGTCTTCTGGGTTTGGTGCGCCAACTGGACAAACTGATGCACATGATCCACAGTCGATACAAGAATCAGCATCGATTGTGTAAATTGAACCTTCTTCAATACAATCTACCGGACATTCTGGTTTGCATGCTCCACATGCGATACAGCTATCATTAATTACATATGCCATAATAGCACCTCCTATTAGTTTGTTGACTCCTCAACTTATGAATAGATTTTAACATAACAATAATAATTTTTCAAATCAAAAATGGCTGAAACCCTTATTGATACTATATTTCATTAAGTTTTAAGCGCTAGACTTCTCAACTTGTTTGAGAGTTATTTATAATTATTATCATTAAAAAAAAATTGTTTTTTTATATTTTATTTAATACTAATATCCGTTAAACAATAGATACAATTGTGTGATTTAATGTAGTATAATAATATTATGAAAGATATACAAAAACAAATTCAAGAATTAGAAGTAGAACTCAAAAAAACTAATAACAAAAGAGAATATATAAGGATTAAAGCCATAATGCTAAAACTTAAAGGCAACAGTGCCAAATCCATATCTGAAAAATTAGATGTTGGAAAATCTACAGTATTCGCATGGTTAAAAGCATACAGAGAAGATTCTGTAAACGCATTACAAAATAAAAAAAGACAAGGCAATCATAGAAATCTCTGCTTTGAAGAAGAAAAAGAATTCCTAAAGCAATTTGAAGAAAAAGCAGAAAGTGGACAAATAGTAACAGCCAAAGAAATAGAAAAAGCATATGTAAAGCTTGTAGGACATTCCATAGGATCGGGTCAAATATATAGAGTACTAAAAAGACACGGATTTAGAAAAATAATGCCAAGAAGTAAACATCCTAAGAAAGCAAGTAAAGAGGTCATAGAGACCTCAAAAAAATTAACAGCAGAGCAAAAGAACTTAGAAACGTTAACCCGGATAAAAAAGTAAGAATAATGTTCCAAGATGAAGCAGGATTCGGTCGCATAAATAAGCCGAAATACTGTTGGTGTAACCATAAAATAAGACCATCAGTACCTTGTCATCATTTAAGAGAATACAGATATACTTATGGAGCAATAGAACCAACAACAGGAGAAAACTTCTTTTTAATATTGCCGTATTGTAATACAGACTGTACGAACATATTTTTAAAAGAACTCTCCAAAACCTATAAGAATGATATGATACTACTAGTATGTGATGGAGCAACATGGCATAAATCCAAAGGATTAAGAATACCGGAAAACATAGAAATAATGCATATACCACCATATACACCAAAAATGAACCCCATAGAACAGATTTGGAAACAAATTAGGACTATGGGATTTAAAAATGAATTTTTCCACACATTATCAGACGTAGTGGATAGGTTGTGTGAAACGATAAATAAATTAACAAAAGAGATGGTTAAAAGTATCACCAATAGGGATTGGTTATATATCTAGATTTAATAGGATAATAGTATAAAAAGAGAACTCCAAAACTAATCTAGGAGTTCTCTTAATAATTTATTTTGAGTTATGTGTCTTATTAAATCTAATTACTTTTTGAATTTCACCTAGCGCAAGCGGTATCAGAGCTCCTACTAATATTACAACCCAATCTTTAAGCGATAATGGAGTTAATTTAAATAGCTCTCTAACTCCTGGAATTTCCATTACTACCAATGTCAATGCAAGTGATAATAGTGTCGCCCAAACAAGTTTTCTGTTAGAGAATATTCCTATACTAAATAGCGTGTCTTTTATAGACCTTGCAGAGTAACTTCTCAACAATTCAGAAATTATAAGAGTTGCAAACGCCATTGTTCTTGCAATAGCTACGCCTTCTTCTTGATTCCCATACCATTGTAGACCAAGCATATATGCTCCTAGAGTAGCTATCGTAATAGCCACTGATTGAATTGCAATTGTCAATTTTAGTTCTGAATCTAAAAGAGGTTCATCAGGGTTTCTTGGCGGTTCTTCCATTATCTCTGCCTCTCCCTTTTCAACTCCAAGTGCAAGTGCCGGGAATGAATCTGTCACCAAATTCAACCATAAAAGTTGTATTGGAAGTAAAGGTACTGGCAAGTTTAATAGAATTGCTATAAATACTATTAATACTTCTCCTAAGTTACAAGAAAGTAAAAAACCTACAAACTTTTTAATATTTGAGTAGATAATTCTTCCCTCTTCAACAGCGTGGACTATTGTAGCAAAATTATCATCAGTTAAGATTACTTCGGCTGTACTCTTAGCAACATCTGTACCAGTTATTCCCATCGCAATACCTATATGAGCTTTCTTTATAGCCGGTGCGTCATTTACCCCATCTCCAGTCATCGCTGTGATATGTCCTTCTTCTTTTAACGCTTGTACTATCTGAACTTTATTTTCAGGAGAAACTCTGGTAAATACTCTCTTTTCTCTTACCACTTTTCTCATTTGCTCATCTGATAATTCGTTTAACTCACGTCCCATTATAGCCTGTGATTCTTCGGTTGCTATTCCAAGTTCTTTAGCTATTGCAAACCCTGTTTCCAAGTGATCTCCGGTAATCATTATAGGTATAATTCCCGCAGATTTACATTCTTTAATTGCCTCTTTAGCCTCAGGTCTTGCAGGGTCTATCATTCCTGTTAACCCAACTAAAATCATATCATTTTCTACATTTTCAGTAGTTTTCTTATTAGGAATAGAATCCCATTCTCTATATGCATAAGCTAAAACTCTTAGGGCATCTCTTGCAAATAGAGAGTTCTTTTGCATTATATTTTCTCTATCTTTTTCAGTAAGTTCTTTTACTTCTTCTCCGTCCAAAAAGTATTTACAATTTGAAAGCACTATGTCTGGAGCTCCCTTTGTAAAAGAAATCACTTTATCTTTTATAAACTCCGAATGGAAAGTAGTCATCATCTTTCTATCTGAGTCAAATGGAATTTCCTCCACTCTAGCATATTTTGCATTGGTGTCTTCAATTCCATATCCTGCTTTTTCGGCAAAAGTTAATAATGCACCTTCTGTAGGGTCTCCTATTATACCCCACTCTTCATTGTTTTGAATAAGTTTTGCGTCATTAGTAAGTGCTGCTATATTAGCTAAAAGGTTCAAACCTTTTTTAGATTTTACATCCACGCTTTCGTTATTTAAAACAATTTCTCCATTTGGATTGTATCCAGTTCCTACAACATCATAAACTTCGCCATCAGTGTATGCCTTTACAACTGTCATTTCATTTTGAGTTAAAGTACCTGTTTTATCCGAACATATTACAGTTGTAGTACCCAAAGTTTCAACAGCCAATAGCTTCTTTACAATCGCATTTTTTTCAGCCATCTTGCTCATTCCAAGAGACAATACAATTGTAACTATAGCCGGTAATCCCTCAGGAACAGCCGCAACGGCAAGTGAGATTGAAGTCATAAACATTTCAAGTATTTCGTGTTTTCTAAGAACTCCAACTACCAAAACAAGTAGACATATTCCAATTACTAAAATTCCAAGTGTCTTTGATAGACCAGCAAGTCTTTTTTGTAGAGGTGTTTGCTCTTTTTCTGGTGTACTTATTGAAGTAGCTATTTTACCAATTTCAGTATTTTCACCAGTTTCTACAACAACTCCCGCACCTCTTCCGTAAGATACAATAGTTGAAGAATAAGCTATATTTTCTCTATCTCCTATTTCCATCTTACCCTCGTAAGTTTGTTTATAGTCTTTTTCAACTGGAACTGACTCTCCTGTCAAAGATGATTCATCAATTTTTAAGTTTGCAGAATCTACAAGCCTTAAATCAGCCGGAATTATATCTCCAGTTTCTAAAATAACATAGTCCCCAGGAACTAATTCTGTAGAATCAATTTCAACTCTTTTGCCATCTCTGACAATCTTAGCTTTAGGAGATGACATCTTTTGTAAAGCTTCAATAGCAGCTTCAGCTTTACCCTCTTGATAAAGAGATAGTGCAGTGTTTATCAACACAATTGCTATTATTATAAGTGCATCTATTACTTCCCCAACCACTGCCGAAACAACACTTGCAAGCACAAGTATTATAATCATTGGGTCAAGTAACTGAGCTAAAAGTTTTTGAGTAAAAGGTGTCTTTGACTCTTGCTTTAATTCATTTTTCCCATGCTCCTGAAGCTTTTGAACAGCTACTTCCGTAGAAAGCCCTTGATTAGAGCTATGTAGTTCAGTAAAAACTTCTTCAGAAGTTTTGTTATACCATTGCATTTAATTCCCCCTTAAATACTTTTAAAAAAGACCACTGTCTCTGACGAGAAACAGTGGTCTTGCTACCATAGTTATGGCTTACAGCCGGAATAAAAATTCGTAATGACGACTGTAAGTAATTAGCTACTCCCCATTGTACTGGTAAGTTATTATTTATATTATACCCTTTTTCATTATAAATATCTATTTATCTTAATTTATTTTTCACTCTTCATTAATATAAAATCTTAATCTGTCTACTAAAAAATTTATTTGTTCCTTAGTATGAGAACTCATTAAAGTAATTCGCAAAATTGCTTTATTCTTTTCTACAGTTGGAAATCTTATTGCTGGAACATAAATTCCATCATCATATAGACTTTCAGAAATTCTAATAGCTTTTTCCTCATCACCTATTAAAACTTTTATTATAGGTACTCTACCATCTACTTCAATTCCTATATCTTTTAAGCTTAATTTAATATATTGCATATTTTCTTTAAGCCTAATTAAATTTTCATTTGATTCTGAAATAAAATCTAAAGAAGCTATATTACATGCTATTGTTAAAGGACTCATAGAAGTTGAAAAAATATAGCTTCTAGCATGATTTAATATATAATCTCTTATTTTTTTAGAGGTGCCTACAAATCCCCCCTCAACCCCTATTGCTTTACTTAGTGTGGCAATAAGTATGTCTGGTTTTAATTTTTCTTCGGTTAATTCTATAATTCCTCTGCCATTCTCTCCAAGAACCCCAAATCCATGAGCGTCATCGATTATTGTCAGTGCATTATATTTATTCCCTAGCATGCTTATACCTTTTAAATTTATAATATCTCCATCCATGCTAAATACAGAATCAGAAACTATTATTTTATTAAATTTGTAACATAATTTTAACTTATTTTCTAGGTCTTTCAAATTATTGTGTTCATATACAACTATCTTTGCTTTTGATAATTTACATCCATCGATTAAAGAAGCATGGTTTTTTTCATCTGAAAATATTATATGTTGTTCTGTAGCAATTGATGATATCACTCCTAAATTAGCTGTATACCCCGAGTTAAAAACTAAAGCAGATTCATACCCGCAAAATTTAGCTAATTTCGTTTCAAGTTCCATATGTAGTATAGTACTTCCTGTAGTAAGTCTTGAACCTCCTGACCCCATACCAAATTTTTTAGCTAAGTTAACTCCCTTATCGAAAATATTTTCATTTTCAATAATTGATAAATAATTACTTGAAGAAAAAAGTAATAACTCTTTACCATTAATTTTTGAAATTGCAGATTGTGTACTAGAAAATATGTTTTGTTTTCTAATTAAATTTTGATTACTTAAAAATTTCATTTTAGAATCTATGTAATTAAACTTATCATCCAATAACAAGCACCTTCTTCTTTTTTAAAAATTCTATTGTTTCTTTTAGATCTGCTTTATTTTTATCATATAAAAAAATTCTAGCGCCATTTTGCGAACCAATTTCTTTTAATTTACTAACTCTCATATATCCATGTTTTTTAGTCGCTACATATCCTATTGTATAATTTGGATCATCCGAAATACATAACTCCCCTACTATACCTGGTGCATTTGCAACCTTAGTTGCTAATACAAGAGCTTCATTAAAATGCATCTTATATTCTTTAAAATTTTTTATCTTTTTATAATCCATATATGTTACTCTAACTCCGCTTTTCAAATCCGGCTCCAATCGCTCTAATGAATTTACATCTAAGATTATTGCCCCTCTCATATTCGAAGTACTTTTTAATAAATTTAATATGTAATCTGCATTTTTTATATTTTGACTTTCTAAAAATGACTTTATAAATACAAACCCTTCTATAACAGATTTAACCTTAATGTCTCTAACTTTTAAAGCATTTAACTCTAGTATTTCATTTTTATCAATTTCTTCTATTTTTATATTTATAAAATCCGGCTTACCCTTTTCATGACTCATTGCCCTATTTTTTAAATAGGTTATCACCTCACTAAGTGCCCTTTCTTCAACCATTCTTTCTGCTCCTGATATATGAACTTTCTCGCCATTTATATTCTTAGAAGCTCTCATTTTAACACTATAAATCATTTTTAACTCCTTCTACAAACTATAAAATCACTATACACACTATTTTCCACTACTTTGTAAAATCCATTAAAAAAAACTTTACATATTATAACAGTAAATATCATCCCTGGTATTGTAGGTATTAATATAGTATACAAGTTCAATTTAAAAATTAAACTAAGAGCTAATCGTGCTATAAAAGTTGAAATTGGTCCTATTATAAAAAAGCCTATGTTTCTATTTTTAAAAATATAAACGCCTATCCCAACACATACTCTAAAAACCATTGAAATTATTATTCCATAAACTGTCATAAATCCAAGTATAAAAGAAATTATACTTGATATAATACCTGCTATAAAATAATTCCTAAACCCAAATATATACGCTATTATAATTGCAATAGGTGCAGACATTTGAAACTCTCCTCCTAAAAATGGATTTGGCAATTTAAAAAATGCACTCATAGTTATCAACACAGATAAAATAGCAATAAAAGATAATTTTCTAGCTTTCATTTTTCACCCCTTCAAAAGATTAACATTTCCAAGTAGATTTGTCATCTGTTTTAGTATTTAAAGTTTACAATATGCAAAAGGCTCTAAAATATCTGTTGGGGAATAAATCTCTAACAGATATTATAGAGCCGTTTTTTTGTAAATGATATGTCTAATATTTTTAAATCTGTTAGGGATAGGTTCTTTAGAAGTTCGATTCATATTATTGATAGGTATCATTTCATAAGACAGGTTTCTTGGGCTTTGGAGAATGTTAGAAAGAGGATTCAAAGGGATGTTTCTTCTAAGCTTAGGGTGTTTTAAGAGAAGTAAGGGTTTAGTTACAAAGCCTTCTTCTATGCTTAGTTCTATGCAGGCTAGTGAGGTTTCTTTAATGCTTGGGTTAAGTGAGGATTTAAGGTTAGCTTATCAATTAAAAGAGTTGTTCTAGCAATATGTTCTTACTCAGCCTAATAAAAAGATGGCTAGTATATGTTTGAGTGAGTGGATAAGAAGGGCTAAGGAGTACTGTTTAAAGGAATTTAGTTCTTGTATTACTGCTTTTAATGATTGGTTTGATGAGATATGTAATTCTTTTGATTATCCTTGGTCTAATGGTCTTCTTGAGGGTACGCATACTAAGATAAAGACTTTAAAGAGAAATTGTTTTGTTATGAGGAATTTTGATTTATTTAGAAAACGAATTATGTTTTCGTGTAAGTAGTTGGTAAAAGGGTATTAAATTTTCTGAAAACTCCTAGGAGTTTTGTTTGCTATGCTTATTTTTAGTGGTTTTTGTTTTATTTTAGTTTTGGACTTATTTTAGCTGCTATGTGTTGATTTTTACATAAAATGAGAGGCTCGATTTATGAGCCTCCCCAATGTTTGACATAGAGCCAAAATAAATAGCCGTGAGCAAACCTCACAGCTATCTTAATTTATATTACATTTGTGGCCAAATTTTAGCGGCTCTTTCTCTTGATTTTGCCATAATTTCAGCAGTATCTACATTTAGTATTTCTCTGCCTCTCATTACGAACTTACCATTAATCATGTTATCTTGTACTATTCCACCATTAAATCCAAATAGTGAATGTCCATACCAAGAATTTGCATTTAATGGAGTTAATGGATCATATTTTAATGTGATTAAATCAGCATATGCTCCTTTTTCTATAACTCCCAATGGTCTGTTGAAGTATTTAGATAAGATTATAGGATTATTTTTAAACTGCATATTTATAGTTTCCATAAATCCTACTGTTGGATCACATAAGTGGTGTGCTTGTAATATATTTGCAACTTTCATTGATTCAAACATATCATTTGTGTACGCATCTGTTCCAAGTCCAACTACTATTCCCTTATCTAACATATATTTTACAGGTGGACAACCGACTGCATTGTTCATGTTTGATTCAGGGTTGTGTACTACATTTGTGTTTGTAGCTTTTATTATATCAATTTCTCTTGGGTTTGCGTGTACACAGTGAACTGCAAGTGTTCTTTCGCCAAGAATATCGAAATCGTGTAGTCTTTCTACAACTCTCTTACCATGTTTTTTAAGTGAGTCATACTCATCTTCAATTCCTTCTGCTACGTGAATATGATATCCATCGTATACACCTTCCATAGCTTCTCTTGCTTTGTAAAGAGTGTCATCTGAAATTGTAAATGAAGCGTGCATTCCAAAAAGGCCTTTTATCATATCTCCATTATCATCTTTTTGACAAGCTTTTATGAAGTCTACATTTTCTTTAATTCCCTTTAATGCTATTTCTTTTCCATCTCTGTCTGAAACTTCATAGCATAAAGAAGTTCTTATCCCAAGTTCTTTTGCCGCATCAGCTATTGTAAACAATGAACCTGTAACTGAATTTGGACCTGCATGGTGGTCTATAAGTGTTGTTACACCGTTTCTAATAGATTCGATATAAGTTGTATAAGCATTTAACTTGACATCTTCAAGTGTAAGTTTTTTATCAAGAGCCCACCATAAATTTTCAAGCACTGTAAAAAAGTCAACTGTAGGTTTACTTACTCCCATACCTCTTGCATAAGCACTGTAAATATGTGAGTGAGCACAAATCATACCTGGCATTATTACATTGCCTTTTACATCTACTATTTCTTCTTCTGGATAAGCTTTCTTTAAATCTTCAAAATTTCCGACTTCTTCAATGATGTTTCCTCTTACTAAAACAGCTCCATTGTCGTAAAAGTTATTTTCAGCATCATTAGTAATTAATTTACCATTACCTATTATCATTGTCGCAACTCCTTTTCTCTAAAGAACCTGTTTGTTAATAGTTTCCTATTAACAAACTGTTGGTTCAAAATAATATCCGTATTCTTTTAAAAGACCTTTTATAAAGTTTTCTAAGTTATCAGAAATCTTTCCATCGCCTAATTCATGTTCAATTATATTTCCATTTTCAGCTCTAACTAGGAATGTATTTTCACCTGTTCTTAGGAATCCAACATTTGTTGAATCTTCAAAGTCTTCTTTAGTCCAGAATAAAGTTATCTTATCTTTGTATGGCTTTCCAGCGTGTGGACAGAATACAGCACAGTTTCCACATTCGTTACACATTCCATCTATATGAACGATTTGGTGTTTGTTTTCATATCCTTCTAAGTTGATTGCAACATTTGCTCTGTTAGGACAAACTTCTGTACAAACTTCACAAATTTGGTCACACTTCAAGCAGCGGTTACCTTCTTTGTTACCTTCAAGAATATTTTCAAGTATACCTCTCTTTTCATATACTACTTTATCTTTTTCAGGTACGATGAATCTTTCAAAGTCATTGTCTAATCCCTCTTTTTTAAGAATATCAAGAGCTACAGTCTTAGCATCTCCCATTCCCTTTACAATTGTTGAAGGACCTTCTTTACAATCCCCTATGATATATACATTTTCTATATTAGATTCAAGAGTTGGAAGTAATTTCATTCTTCCTCTATCATCCATATTTATTCCGTTTTCTTTAAAAGGTGCAAGATTTACTTTCGCTCCAGTAGCTCCTATTACAGTATCGAATTCTAAGTCTATAAATTCTCCAGTTCCAACTACTGATTTTCTTCCTGATGCGTCAAAATCTCCAAGCATCATTTTTTCACAAGTTAAAGTCTTTCCATCGTATTTTACAGGTGCTGTAAGTTCCATGATTTGGATTCCGCTTTCTTTAACTTCTTCAACTTCTTCTTGTGTAGCAGGCATATAAGCTTCAGTTCTTCTGTATACTAAGACAGCTTCAACACCTTGTTTATGAGCAAGTCTTACACAGTCCATAGCAACGTCTCCAGCTCCTACTACGGCAACTTTCTTACCAAGTTCAAAACCATCTTCCATTCTCATCTTCCATAAGAAATCAAGTGCATCAGTGATGTTTTCAGTACCTTCTTTTACTGGAGAAGTTCCCTTTTCCCATGCTCCTGTAGCTACGATTACATAATCATAATCTTTTTTAAGCTCTTCATAGCTTTGAGTTACTTCTGTATTGAATTTGAATTCAACCCCTTGAGCTTCAGCAATTCTGAAGTCTCTTTCTATCATTTCATCAGAAATTCTAAATTCAGGAATGATATGGCTTACAATTCCATATGGTTTTGAAAGTTTTTCAAATACAACTACATCAACACCATTTCTTCTCAAATAAGAAGCTGCCGCTATACCAACTGGACCGGCGCCAATTACTGCTACTTTCTTATCTGATTTTATATCAACTTTTTTAATTTCTTCTATAAATTTATCCTGTGCATTATTTGCTGCTATAAGTTTTATATCTTTAATTTGTAGTGATTTTTCATAATCCACTCTTGTACAGTGAGTTTGACAGTGATGAGCACATATTGTTCCCAAAATTGTAGGAGCTGTGTTGTCATTAGCTATGACTTTCATAGCTTCATCATATCTTTCTTCTGCAACTAATTTTAAATACTCAGGTATTTGTTGGTTAATTGGACAACCGCCATCTTTACAAGGTGCTTTAAAACAATCAATTAAAGGAAGTTCAGATTCTGTTTTTCTTGATTTTACCTTTTCTCTATATAGTTTATTATTTTGTGGATTTTCTACCACTTCTTTAGCATATCTTGTAATATATTCAACATCGATATCTCTATATTCTTTTGATAAAAGGTCTTCTGATGCTTCTGCGATTTGTTTAAATCTCGGGTATCCACCTGGTTTTAATATTGTTGTTGCCATTGTTATAGGTTGAACACCTGTCTTTAATAAATCTCTTATATTTAATGCATCTGCTCCACCTGAATAAGACATAGGTAACTTACCGTCAAATTCTTTAGATAATTTAGCAGCTAAGCTTACAGTTAGTGGATATAGTGAACGTCCTGACATATACATTTCTTCTGATGGAAGTTCATTTCTTTTTACATCAACAGGGAATGTATTTGTAAGTTTTAAACCGAATGCTTTATTTTCTGATTTTGCAAGTTTTTGTAATCTCTTGAACATTTCTATAGCATCTGCATATTGAAGATCATCTTTAAAATGGAAATCCGTAAATGCAATGTAATCAAATCCCATTTCATCTAAAGTATTTCTTGCAAAATCATACCCTAAAAGTGTTGGATTACATTTTATAAATGTATTTAATTTCTTTTCTGTTAACAGATAGTTAGCTATGCTTTCTATTTCAACTGCCGGACATCCGTGAAGTGTTGAAAGTGTTATAGAATGACAGATTTCTGGAGAAATTTTTTCTACATCATCTACTGTAAATGTTTTAAATTGTCCTATGTTTTCTTTTAAATATTCTTTACATTCTTTGAAGATTTCTGTATTAGAAGCATTTTTTAATCCTTCTATGTAATTGTCAACTTTTTCAGATTTGATTCCTTCAAGGTCATATCCTACAGACATATTATACATAAAGTCTTTTTTATCTGATATTCCAAGTTCTTTAGCTAAAACTTGAATTGCAAAATAAGCCTTTGTGTATTCATTAAACGCTTCTTGTACAGTAAGCTCTGTTGACCATTCACAGTTATAACATTCGTCTTCAGCCCAAATACATGGTCTTCCTATAGCCTGTTGAATTTGTTCTCCATCCATTATTTGAACTGTCTTTACTTCAATAAATCTTGAACCAGTCAAATATGAAGCTATTATGTTTTGTGCTAATTGTGAATGAGGACCAGCAGCAGGACCTACAGCACTTGCTATTTCATCTCCAAAAACTGTTTTTAAATAATTTCCACTAGTATTCCTATAAAATTTGTCTTTGTGTATTCCGAAGATTGTCTCTTGATTTTTAAATTCTTCTAAACTCCACTCGATAAGATGTTTAAACGAAATCGGTCTCATAAATTCACTCATAATTATCCTCCTGTGACTTTAATGTACTGAAAACATTTGTAATGTTACAAATACAATTCCTAAATTTTTCCTACAAATATTACTTTGAGAACTCACGCACAGCGCAAGTTCTCACATTAAATAATTACAAAGTATTTAGTCTTATAGACTAGGGTTTTGACCATCCCAAACTATTCTTCTATATCCTTCTTTATCAGTATCTCCTTCTGTTGAGAAGCAAAGTACTACTGAATTTTCATTTAAACCTAATTTTTCCTTTTCAGCTTTTAATGATTCATCTGTCAAAAGCTTGTGTACAACACCAGCTGTAACTGCTCCTGATTCACCAGAAATAACCTTAGTATCATTTCCTAGTGGGTTTCCAAGTAGTCTCATTCCATGAGCTGCATATAAATCATCTACTGACAAGTAGAATTTAGCGTGTTTCTTTAATACAGGCCATCCAATGGTAACAGGTTCACCACAGTTAAGTCCTGCCATAATTGAATCCATATCTCCTTCTACAATATGAAGTTTTCCATCATCTGCTTTAGCTGTTCTAAATAAGCAATTTGCTTGATTTGGTTCAACTATTGTAATTACAGGCATGTTATCTTTCATAACATTTGCGAAGTATCCTGTTACAGCTGATGACATTGAACCTACTCCAGCTTGAAGGAATATATGAGTTGGCTCTTGTCCTTTTTCCTTCAATTCTTCATAAGCTTCTTTAGCCATTGTCATGTAGCCTTGCATAATCCAAGTTGGAATTTCTTCATATCCATCCCAAGATGTATCTTGTACCATGATTCCATTGTTTTCTTTTGCATATTTATCTGCAAGTCTTACACATTCATCATAGTTATATTCATAGATATCAGCATCTGCGTTTTCTTTTCTAATATTTTCAAGTCTTTCTTTTGCTGAACCCTTTGGCATAAACACTTTAGACTTTTGCCCTAATTGATTAGCTGTCCAAGCCACACCTCTTCCGTGGTTTCCATCAGTAGCAGTTGCAAAAGTTACATCGCCAAGTTTTTCTTTAATTTCTTCTGAAATCATTTTTTCATATGGAAGTTCACTAATGTCCATTCCAAGTTTTTGAGCAATATAATTCCCTATTGCAAAACTGCCACCTAATACCTTGAACGCATTTAATCCAAATCTGTATGATTCGTCTTTTACATTAATTGATTTAACTCCAACTTCTTTTGCTAAATCTTTAAGCTCTACTAAAGGTGTTTTAGAATATTGTGGAAAGCTCTTATGAAATCCTATTGCTTTTTTTGCCACTTCATCGTTTACAAAGTCTATGTTGACTTCATCTTTATTTAGTTCTAATTCAACTAAATTAAATTTATCCATCGTTTGCCTCCTAAAAAACATCGCTTTATCACATAAAATTAACTTGTTACATTTATTATAACAAATTAATTTTATCTTTTTATCATTTATTTTAAATTTAATAAAATTTTTTTATTTGTTGATAATTTTAGTTCCTGTTTCACCCTTTAAAGCTGCTTTTGCTTTTTCAAGAGATGTAATAAGAGCTTCTCTTCCTTCTTTACTCTTAACAAATCCAACTGCAGCTTCTACTTTTGGAAGCATTGAGCCAGCACCAAATTCATTTGCATCAATATATTCTTGAACTTCTGCAATTGATAGTTCATCAAGCCATTTTTCATTTTCTTTTCCAAAGTTAATAGCAACTTTGTCAACAGCTGTTAATATTATAAGTGAATCAGCATTTAATACTTCTGCTATCTTAGCTGATGTAAAGTCTTTATCAATAACTGCTGCAACACCTTCTAAACCACTTTCAGTTTTTATAACAGGTATTCCGCCGCCACCGCCGCATATAATAACCGCTTTACCAACTAGTGATTCAACAGCTTCTTTTTCAACTATATCAATTGGCTTTGGTGAAGGTACTACACGTCTAAATCCTCTTCCTGAATCTTCTTTCATTGTGTAACCTTTTGTTGCTTCAAGTTCTTTCGCTTCTTCTTCTGAATAGAATGTTCCTATAGGTTTTGTAGGATTTGAAAAAGCTTTGTCATTTTTATCTACTAATGTTTGAGTTACAAGTGTAACTACAGGTTTATTAATATTTCTCTTTGACAATTCATTTCCAATTGCATTTTGTAAATGGTATCCTATATATCCTTGGCTCATTGCTCCACATTCTGGGAAAGGCATAGATGGTACAGAGCTATCTGTTGCATTAGCTGTGCTCATAGCCAAGTTTATCATACCTACTTGAGGTCCATTTCCATGAGCTACTATTACTTCATTGCCTTCTTCGATTAAATCTACAATTGAAACTGCTGTATTTTTTACTGCTTCTTTTTGCTCTTCAGGAGTATCTCCTAGAGCATTTCCACCAAGTGCTAAAACTATTTTTTTCATTTAAAATATCCCTCTTTATTTTTTAAGTAAAAGAGCTCATGTAAAAATTCATGAGCTCAAAGTTTATTTCCTTAACAATTATTTTGTATAAATAGTAGGAAGCGCTGCATAAGTCGCTGCACATGTAACTAAGTCTTGCTTAAAAGTAACTTCGTTAGGTGCGTGCGCTTGATCTTCAGCTCCTGGTCCAAAACCAATTACTGGAATTCCATGACGACCCATTATAGCTACACCATTTGTAGAGAAAGTCCATTTGTCTGTAAGTGGTCTTGCAGCTCTCTTTTCTTCTTCTTTAATTATTGGAGGAGCAATTCTCTTATCTCCGTAAAGACCTATATAAGCTTCTTCTAATGCTTTAGTAACTTTGTGATCTTCAGGAATTACCCAAGTTGGGAAGTAAGCTTCTTGTTTGTAAGAAAGTCCTGTCCAAGATGGTCTTTCATAATCATACATAGTAACTTTCGCATTATATTTTTTAGCTGCTGGTAAATCTTCAATTTCTTTTATACAAGATTCCCAAGTTTCACCAGCTGTCATTCTTCTGTCTAGTGAAATTGCACAAGAGTCAGCTACTGCACATCTTGAAGGAGATGTGAAGAATATTTGTGAAGTTGTTACTGTTCCTCTTCCTAAGAATCTAGCTTCTTTCCATTCAGGATTGTATTTTTCATCTAACATCTTAACTAGACCTTTGATTTCTACTGAATCATCAGCTGGGTTTTCATTAAGTTGTTCGATTTCTTTAAGGATTTCTGCCATTTTGTAAATAGCATTTTCTCCTCTTTCTGGAGCAGAGCCGTGACAAGAAACACCTTGTACTTCAACTCTAATTTCCATTCTTCCTCTTTGCCCTCTATAGATACCACCATCAGTTGGTTCTGTAGAAACTACAAATTCAGGTTTGATTCCTTCTTGTTCAATCATATATAGCCAGCAATTTCCGTCACAGTCTTCTTCTTGAACTGTACCTGTAACTAGAACTCTGTATTTGTCATTTAAAAGTCCTAAGTCTTTCATGATTTTAGCGCCATAAACAGCTGAAACAGGGCCACCTAATTGGTCAGAACCACCACGTCCACCTATTAAGTCTTTGTCTTCAAATCCTTCATATGGATCAAATTCCCAATTTTCAATGTTACCGATACCTACTGTATCGATATGTCCATCAAATGCTATTTGAACTTCTCCAGTTCCCATTTCACCAAGAACATTTCCTTGTCCGTCGATCCAAGCTTTATCAAATCCAAGTTTTTCCATTTCTTCTTTGATTCTCTTAGCTTTATCGCCTTCCTCACATGATTCTCCCTTAAGTCTAATTAAATCTCTTAAGAAAGCTACCATATCCGGTTCGTATTCTTTTGCTTTTGCTTTTATTGCTTCAAAATCTAACATATTTATAACTCTCCTTATTTGTTAATTCTTGGAGTATCAGCGTTCCAAAGTTCTTCTAATTTTGCCTTAGGATTCTTTATCTTTTGTAAGAATATCATAGCTGCAATTATATATGGTTTGTAGCTAGCTTCTTGATAAAGGTCTTTTCTATATCTGTCGAATACAGAAGCTTCAACTTCTCCTTCTTTAGTTGATACACCAGTTATATCAGCTGGAAGTGGGTGACAGTAAAGAGCTTTTCCATCCTTAGTTGTGCTCATTAATTCTTCAGTTACTGTCCAGTCTTTGTGTTCTGCATTTTGTTTTAATAATTCTTTTTCTAATTCATCGATTCCGTCAAAGTCACCTGCTGAGTAAAGGTTAGTTCTCTTTTCCATTGCTGCAAAAGGTGCCCAAGATTTAGGATATACTATATCAGCATCTTTAAAAGCCTCAGCCATGTCATTAGTTACTGTGAAAGATCCGCCTGATTCTTCAGCATTCTTCTTAGCTATTTCAACGATATCTTCCATTACTTCATATCCTTCCGGATGAGCAAGTACAACGTCCATACCAAGTCTTGACCAAAGCGCTATACCGCCTTGTGGGCAAGATAACGGTTTTCCGTATGAAGGAGAATAAGCCCAAGTAAGAGCTACTTTCTTACCTTTTAATGATTCAAGTCCATCAAAATAGTTTGCGAAGTGTAGTGTATCAGCCATCATTTGAGTTGGGTGATCTCTATCGCATTGTAGAGATACTAAAGTAGGTCTTTGGTTAAGTGTTCCTTCTTCATATCCTCTTTGAACTGATTCAGCAAATTCAACTTGGTATTCATGTCCTTGTCCGATGTACATATCGTCTCTGATACCTACAACATCAGCCATAAAGGAAACCATGTTAGCTGTTTCAAGTAAAGTTTCTCCATGAGCTATTTGAGATTTCTTTTCATCAAGATCTTGAACTTCAAGTCCTAATAAGTTACAAGCAGATGCGTATGAAAATCTTGTTCTTGTAGAATTATCTCTGAAAATTGAGATACCTAATCCAGAATCAAAAATCTTAGCAGATTTATTATTTTCTCTTAATTCTCTAATAGCATCAGCTACCACAAATACAGCTTCCAATTCTTCATCGCTTTTATCCCAAGTTAGTAAAAAATCATCTTGGTATAAATTTTCAAAGTTTAAATCATCAAGCTTTCCTATCAAATCTTTAAATTCCATTTACTTCTCCTTCTTTACTCGCTCATTAGAGCTCTCAATATTTTTGATATACCTATAAATTGTCTGAATTGAAATGTCAAGCATTTCAGCAACCTTATTCACAGCACCTTTGTACTTGAACACGCCTAGGTTGTACATCTGTCTTATTGGATTCTCGTCATGATAAATGTGTCTTATCGGTATCGATCTGTCCCAGTAGATTAGTACATTATGTATGACGGCTTCTGTTATATCATCTAATGAATCTCCAAAATAATCCTTACTATTAGATTCAGGTGACTCCTCTATACCATATAGTACAGCTTCATTATAGAAATCTCTAAATTTCAAATAATCAGTAAGATCATAATTGATACTTATAAGACCTATTAACTCACCAGCTTCTTTTATGTAGTAAGTTGAAGCTCTGAAAACTTTTTGGTTGATTTCATTTATCATTATATAGTTGGTAACATAATTATTACTTCTATAATCAGCTTTCATTATTTTCTTAAGTGCATATCCCGTTACAGAATCACCCACTTTTCTGCCTGAAAGATGACCATTTACTATATAGATGATATCGCTTTCTCCTTCATGAAAATTCCTAAGCACTACTTCACATTTCTTCCCTGTCACATTTGCCATGAAATCCACATAAGGTATGTAGGATTTTAAAAGTTGATTTTTTTCTAATTTATTCAACTTCTCACTCCTCTTAAGTTTATTTTATAATATTTTTTTCTAAAAATCAACTTTTTTTAAGAAATTTTTTTTATAAATTTAGATTTTTTATAATTTTAATAAAATTTTTGCATTTTCAAGTTGATTTAAATAATTTTTTATTGGTATAATTTTTTATTGATTAATAAACGTATTCTTATACCATGTTTAATCAAAAAATAGTATATCATAGTTAACTAAAGCGTTCAATTTTAAATGCTAGAATTTTATCTTTATTTTTCATATCTTATTACTATTTTCTAATTTAAATGTTTGCTTTTAGCCATTTTAATAAAACAAAATTATTAATTTAATAATAATGTATTTCTCAATAAATTTTAGTAATAAAAAAATCGCCTTTTTAGATTTGTTCATATTTGCTTTTAATTGGTAATCTGCAAATATCATTGAAAGCGACTTTTTTATTTATTTTAGGAAATTACTATTTATTAATTACACTTATCTATTTCTTCTCTTTCTCTCTGTTCTTCTTCAATAGTCTTCTTAGGTAAAATTATATTTAAAAAGAAAACAACCATTGTAGCCAAAATTACAGGAGATGAAGTTAGTATCATATGAATTGTAGGATGAGCTGCTTCTAACAATTCAGTTGCCGGTTTTACTGAATTGACTCCCATTCCAAGTGCAATTCCCAAACCCACTATAGTAGAGTTTCTAACTGAAAGTTCTTCAGAAGTTATAAGCTTCATACCATTCATAGTTATCTGTGCAAAAACTGAAATAGTAGCTCCACCAATTACACATTGAGGTATTGACATCATAACTCCTCCAAACTTTGGTATAAAACCTGCTATTAAAATCATTGCAGCAGTGATTACTAAAACTTTTCTAGCTACAACTTTAGTCATTGATACTATACCAACATTCTGTGAATATGTAGCTGTAGGAAGAGATCCCATAAATCCACCTAATATAGAAGATAACCCCATAGAAGTTATTCCTCCTGAGATTTCTACATCAGTAGCTTCTCTGTCCAATCCTCCTATAGTAGTTGAAGATAAATCTCCAACTGCTTGCACTGAGTTCACGATAAACATTATGGACATCACAAATAATGCGGACGGTACAAATTCTATTCCCATAGGTAAAATTTTGGGAAATGTAAACCAAGCTGCATTTTGTGCATTTGTAAAATTAATAAAGCCTGGAGCAATAGTTAAATTGAGAATAATAGAAACTATGTAACCTACTAACATTCCCACTAGAATTGCAGCTAACTTAATTATCCCCTTTCCATACATATTACAGATTAAAACTACAACCAATGTCAGAATTGCAACTCCCCAGTTGTAAATACTTCCATACATAGGATTGCCATTTCCCCCTGCCATGTATCCAATTGCAACAGAATATAGTGACAATCCAATTGTCAATACCACTGTACCACTAACTATAGGTGGAAAAAACTTTCTTATCTTCCCAATTAACATACCAACTATTATAGCTACCAATCCACCTACAACTTCAGCACCAAAAACAGCCGGCATTCCATATTTTAATCCTATTTGTAATAAAATAGGTATGTAAGAAAATGAAACTCCCATAATCACCGGTAATTTTGCACCGAATTTTAAAACAGGATACAATTGTATCATTGTAGCTATTGCAGCTAAAAACATTCCAGCTTGTATGATATAGATAGATTGTTCTGGAGCTATTTCATGCGGTGTTCCCTTAAGAGCATTTGCAAGCACAAGTGCCGGAAGACTATTTCCTACAATCATAGCCAATAAATGTTGCAAAGCTATAGGAAACGACCTATTGAAACTTGGTTGACCATCTAAATCAAACAGTGAATTATTATTATTTTTTATCATATAAACCCCCTTATGTTAATATTTTATCGTTATTAAGCCCTCATATCAACCAAAAACTCCAGTTTTAGCTGGAGTTAGTTATTATTTATATTTATTTATGCTATGCTTCTTTCTATATTTTCGTTATATTTCCTATTTAATTCATCTTCTGTTATTTCAGAAGCTTTTACATCTAATATAACTTTACCTTTATTTAGCATAATTATTCTATCAGAATAATCAATAGCATTTTTTAAATTATGTGTAATCATCAAAGTAGTGATTTTTTCTCTTTTTATAAGATTTGCTGTCTTATCCATTATTATTTTAGAAGTCTTAGGGTCCAAGGCTGCTGTATGTTCATCTAGTAGTAATACTGATGGTTTTTTTAAAGTTGCCATCAAAAGTGATAGGGATTGTCTTTGCCCTCCTGAAAGAAATTTCACTTTTGTTTTCAATTTATTTTCAAGTCCTAAGTCAACTTCTTTCAATTTATTTACTATTAAATTTACATCTGTATTTCTCAACAGCCTTGCAAACGAAAATTTCTCAGATTTTTTCAAAGATAGCGCCATGTTTTCTAATATATCTAATGATGGGCTAACTCCTTTTGACGGGTCTTGGCTTACTTTTCCTATATATACAGCTCTATCTTTTTCACAAAGTTTTGTTAAATCCACTCCGTCTAAATCTATACTGCCGCTGTCAACATCAATTGCACCACTTATCATATTAAACAAAGTGCTCTTTCCACATCCATTAGGTCCCAAAATTGTTGTACATTTATTTTCTTCTATATTAAGTGAAAAATTATCAAATATCCTATTTTCTTCAGGTGTTGATGCATAAAAAGTTTTGCTCAAATTTCTTATACTAAGCATTTTTATTCCTCCTACTTTGTATAAATTTTAATCCATAAGTTGCTGTTGTATTATTGTATGCAATGAAAAGTATTACAATAAGTGCTGTTACCATCTTCAAACTTTGTGGGTCAAGTCCTTTGTAAAGCGCAAGTCCTGCTATTAATCTATATGCTATTGCACCTATAATGGCTCTTGTAGTAACTCCCAATTTATTTGAATTTCTTAAAAAAGTATCTCCAATTATTATAGAAGCAAGTCCTGTTACTATCATTGTCGCTCCCATTCCTGCGTCTGCAAATCCATTGTATTGTGCCATTAAACTTCCACTAAAGGCTATTATCGCATTTGAAATCATAAGCCCGAACATTGTATAAAAGTCTGGGTTTTGTCCCAATGATTTCACTAATGATTCGTTATCTCCTGTTACAAATAGAAGATATCCTTTTTCTGTTTTAAAGAAATAATCAAGGGCCAATTTAACTATTATTACTATTATTCCAAGTAACACTATTTTGGGAACATTTGGAAATTTTGTAAAAATAGTTTCGCTGTTTATAAGAGGTATGTTCGCCTTTCCAGTTATTTTTAAATTCACAGAATATAAAATTGTCATGGTTAAGATACCTGCTAATAGTGCTTCTATTTTTAACTTTTTATACAATAAATATGTTATCCAACCTGCCAATAGCCCTCCTAAAAAACTAAATGCCATTCCAACATATATATTCATTCCTTGAGTTACAAATTTTGCAAATATGAATGCTCCTAAAGGAAATGTACCTTCAAGCGATAAATCTGCTATTCTTAAAATTTTATATGTGATTACGACTCCTATTGATAATAGGGCAAATATTAATCCCATTTCTACAGATGCCGTAACAACCGGCAATAGTCTTTCTAACATTTTTTCCTCCGTTTAATTACTTACTTCTTTTGCTCCTTCAAATAAATCTTTTCTATCAGAAATATTTAAGGCTTCTGCTGTATTTTTATTAACCACTCTTGTTGAATCTTTTAAAAATACCACCGGTATGTCAGATGGTTTTTCTCCATCTACTATTTTCTTAGCTATATTAGCGGCTTCTCTTCCAAGTACGTTGTAATCAATTCCATCAGTTAATAACATTCCATTTTCAACCGGTCCTTCTTCTCCAGCTAGAGAAGGAATTTTATTTTCCATCAATACTTTTGAAATTGTAGTTGCTGCTGATGATGCTAAATTATCTTGTATTGCAAAGTATGCGTCAATCTTAGGAACTAAAGAATTTATAGCTTGAGCAACATCATTAGTTGAACTAAGTCCTTGTGCAACTATCTCTATTCCTTTTTTATCAGCAAAACTTTTTATTTCTTTTATCTGTGCTTCTGAATTTACTTCTCCTGTTGAGTAAAGAATTCCTATGCTCTTTGTCTCAGGGAAAATTTCTAAAAATTTATTTAATTGTGTTTCTACTGAAAAGTAATCTGAAACTCCTGTTACATTTGCACCCGGTTTTTCATTACTTGCTACAAGTTCTGCGCTTTCAGGGTCTGTTACTGCATTGAATATTATCGGAATATCTTTTACAGCACTTTGAGCTCCTTGTGCTGCTGGTGTAGCAATCGCATAGATTAAATCTACTCCATCTCCCTCAAATTTCTTAGCAGTTGTTGGAATAAGTCCCATATCCGCTTGCACATTTACAACTTCAACATCAGCGTCTACTCCCAAAGTTTTAAGTTCTTCCACAAAACCTTCTCTAGCTCTATCAAGTGCAATGTGCTCTGCAAATTGTATAATTCCAACTTTAACTTTTTCTTCGTTTGAATTCTCAACTTTAGAATTCTTTGTTGCTGTGTTTCCACAACCCACTAACACCAAACTGATAAGTACTAATAATAATTTTTTCATCTCTTTCTCCTCCTTAATAAAAAAAGCCCTTCAACCCCTCTAGTATGAGGGGCGAAGGACTAAACTCCGCGGTACCACCCTGATTATAGCACTTGCTACATCTCTTTTCTGGTAACGACAGACACGTATCTACTTACTATTATTTCAATAGATAACCTGAGGAATGTATTAAAATACCGTTTAATATCGACTCTCAGCTCAGTCCGACTCTCTGTGATTAACCTTGTATTTCTTTCTTTCCTCAATAGGCTTTTTTAAATTAATATGAATTATAGTACTATATCGGTTTAAAGTCAAGATTAATTATTGAATTTTTTCTACATCTTTAAAACCCTCTGCATTTAAGTCTACGCCCAATGCTTCAGCGGTTTTTACATTTACAAGCTTTGTATTAACTTCATTTAATTCAACAGGAATGTTGGCAACTTGTTCTCCATTTAAAATTTTTACTGCCATTCTACCCGCTTGCTTTCCTTGTTCCTTATAGTTAACTCCCTCGCTCATCAATAGACCATTTTTAACTTGTCCTTCTTCTGCTGATAATGATGGCAATTTACTCTTTATAAGAGTATCAGAAACAATAGGAGCTGCATTTGCAACTAAATTATCAGTTAGTGCAAACAATGCATCAATCTTAGGAGCTATTGAAGCAACTGCTTGTGGTATATCTGTTACTGCACTTACGCCAACAGTTTCAAGTTTAATTCCTCTCTTAGCTAAATTGTTCTTTAATTCTTCTATTTGCACTAAAGAATTTTGCTCAGAAGTGTTATAGATTACTCCAAAAGTTTTTACATCAGGATATATTTTTAAGAAGCTATCAATTTGAGCTTCACTGCTTACATAATCCGAAACCCCTGTTACATTTGAATCAGGTTTTTCAAAAGTTTTTACAAGCTCAGCACCTACAGGGTCTGTTACTGAACTAAAAACAATTGGAATATCTGTTACAGTATTTTTTGCAGCTTGAGCAGCCGGTGTAGCAATTGCATAGATTAAATCCACGCCATCTGCTTTTAAACTTTGAGCAATTGTGTTAGTTAGAGACATATCTCCATTTGCTGATTGCTCAATAACTTCAGCATCAATTCCACTCTCTTTAAGTTGTTCAACGAATCCTTCTCTTGCCGCATCTAATGATACGTGGTCCATAAATTGTACAATTCCAACTTTTACTTTCTTTCCACTTTCTTTTCCACTCTCTGCAGCTTGCTCAGCCGGTTTACTACTTTGACAACCAACTAATAACAAAAGAACTAATAGCGATAATAACTTTTTCATTTTTTCTTCCTCCTAAAAATACACTCTTAAATATTTTAAGTTTAAATTTATTTTGTATGAGCTAAGGCCTTAAGCTCTTTAAAATACATTTTTAATTTTTACAGCAGCAATATACAATTTAGATAATAAAAAAAGCTTCGTCCTACATAGGACGAAGCATCGTGGTACCACCTAATTTTATAATCTAACTTTATGTATAGATTACCTCACTAGCGTCAATAAACGCCTTGCCTTAGATAACGGTGGCCGCCGTAACAGTCTACTTAAAATTTCTACCATTAAGCTCAAGAGTGAATATTACATACTTACTTTATATCGGCTCTCACCAACCCCGACTCTCTTGGATAAAGATACATATCTTTTTCTCTTTCTCAGCTTTAAATGTATTCTACTTTAAAGTGCAATTGATGTCAACAAGTTTTTAATCTTTTTGTTTTTTATACTATCTGCAAGTTTCTTTATATCTTGCGGTGTAGTCTTGCAACAACCGCCTATTATATTAGCACCAGCTCTTATCCAATTTTCAGCTAAATCAAACACACATTGACCATTTCCAGACCATGTTTTTGAAACAGGGTCAAAAATTTCTCCACTATTTGGATATACTACTATATTTCCGTTGTAAACTGACTTTATTTCCCTTATCAAACTCTCTAAAAATTCAGGGGCAGTACAATTTATTCCTATACCTTTTAAATATTTTCCATTTAAATTACCAGCGCACTCTCGTATAGACGTTCCATCTGAAATACTATATTCATCCTTTGCACTAAAACTTATATAGTATTCAACTTCAAGTTCTTCACAAATTTTCTGAATTACTAAAGCCTCTCTAAAAGAAGGTATAGTTTCACAAGCAAATAACTCTACCCCTTCATCTTTTAAAATTTTAATCTTTTCATAGTGAAAATCTCTCATCTCACTATCTAAAACTTCATAATTACCAGTATATTCACTTCCATCTGACAAGAAAGCTCCGTACGGTCCTATTGACGCACCAATTATAGGTTCAACTTCAACACTATTCTTTAATAAATATTCTTCCTTAGCTTCATTGGCTATTCTAAATGACTTCTTGATTATCTCTATTGCCTCATCTTTTGTATAACCTCTCTTCATAAGACCTTTTATCGTCGTTTGATAACTAGATGTCAAAATTATATCACATCCCGCCTCTAAGTAAGAAAGATGAACCTTCTTTATAGCCTCTGAATCCTCTATTAATATTTTAGTGCTCCATAATGAATCATTTATATTCTTGCCCGCCCTTTCAAGTTCAGTGGCAAGCGCTCCATCTAAAACTAATATCTTTTTTAAACTAATTAATTCATCAATACTTTTCTTCATTTCTCTCCTCCAATACACCGTAAGAAACTATAGGTGGATTTTCTCCTCTATTCAAAGCCGGTAAATATCTGTACCAAAAATCTGTAAATAATCTTTTAATCTCCTTTAAATTTCCAACTATTAACACTAATGTCAACAATACATACATTCCTGAAATTAAATCTGTTATAGACCACAACAAGTCAGCTTTAATATTTGAGAAAAAGACTATTGGAGCTAAAAAATAAATAATATATAAATTTGTCGCAATCTTATTAAATTTAGTATCCCCAAAAATATAATTTACAGACTTTGAAAGACTATAATACATCCCAACAATTGTAGTCCAACCAAATACAGATATTATTATTGCCATTAAAACTATTCCAAAATTACCAAAAACTTCTCCAAAAGCAAGAGTTGTAAGCTCAGCGCTGTAAGCTTCTCCAAACTTTATATATGAGTCAGTAACTATTACTATCAAGGCGGTTACAGTACATATTACCAAATCACCTATAATCTCTCCCCATCCCCAAGATGATTGTCTAACAGGGTGGTCTGTTATAGCCGGTGCATGAACCACCATTCCATAACCCGTTCCAGCGTCTGAGGAATATATTCCCCTTGCAATTCCATACCTTATTGATTCTTTAACAGTAGCTCCTATAAAACCGCCTTTCGCAGCTGCCGGATTAAACGCATATATAAAAATAGATTGAAATGACGGTAAGATTTTATCCGCATTAACTACCATGATTATTATTCCAAATAAAACATAAAAAATTGCCATTACAGGCACTACTCTTTCTAATAGTTCCGATATTCTTCTAATTCCTTTATATATCGTAAAAAATACACTCAGTCCCAAAATTCCTAATATTATTACAGATGATATATCAGCCGCTTGTCTGATTGACGACTGAATAGATTCACTTTGAACCACATTAGTCCAAGGTCCAAAGATAATTACAAAGAACGCCACTATGTATCCACCCTTTTTCCAGCCCATTGAATTCTTCATTACAAAAGACCTATCACTTACGTATTCATCAATGGACTTATTAAATTTAACTCTATACCTTTGAGCTAAAATTATTTCAGAAGCTTTTAGTGATGTTCCAAAAATATCAGCTACCCACAACCAAAATACCGCCCCTGGTCCTCCTGAGGCAACCGCCGAAGCAACTCCCCCTATATTGCCTATACCTATCGTATTGGCTAGAGCTGTACAAGCTGCTGCAAATCCTGAAATTGTTCCCTTCCCCTTATTATCTTTCTGAAATATTTGAAAATAAGTATTTTTAAAATGAAAAATCGGATGTAATAAATATTTTCCCCTATAAAAAAATGTCAGTAAAATTCCCGCTAACAATATCGTTCCAACTAATGGCCAACCCCAAATCCATTCTGAGAATTCAGCCAACTTTTGTGCAATTAAATTCATCTAACCCCTCCTATGCTATTTATTTAATATAAACGATATTGTGTTATTAGTGTTAATACTGTTTTAATATAGTTGGGTATAGATAAAAAATATAACATAAAAGTTTTTATCAAACTTTTACTATAAAACATGAAAAATGCTCATAAAAAATTAAATTATCCTGGCAACACCATAAATTTAATTATTAAGAGCTAAAATTTTATATTTATTTTATTATTTATACTTATTCTAAATCATAAGTTCAAATCCATATTCATGAAAAGTGTAGTTTTCATCTATGACTTCTGTGTACATTCCCGGAACTTTTGTAAAACCATTTTTGATATACAAGTTTATAGCTGGTGTGTTCTCTCTAACTACTAAAAATCTTATACACTCTCCACCCATTTCCTTTGCTACTTTTTTTGCACATTCAATGGTTTTAAATCCCAAACCCTTATTAAGGTATTTGACATTTACTCCAAATCTATAAAAATATATTATTTTTTTATCAGTTTCTGCCCATTCAATCCCCTTGGACTCACTTCTTTCTGAACTTATTTTTATACAAGATATTATTTCTCCTCTATCTTTTAATAAATAGAGAGACTCTTCTAAAATATCTTGTTCTAAAAAACAAAAAGGATATTCTTCATTCCAAAAATTCATCCCATCATTTTCTATCTTTTTTACAAGCTCTGCATATATCGTGTTTATCTTTGGTAAATCAGCTATTGTAGCTTTTATAAATTCCATATTTTTTAAAATCAACTTGTTTATAGTTTACTTTTTTCTCTTGTAAATTAAGGCAAATTTTCTCTTGTGCTCAGAATTTTTGTGCATTCTATCTATTTTTTCTCCAATTTCTCCATCAGCCTTTTCTCCTTTGATGTGAGCATTTAGAGTGGCATAACTAAATCCCATTTCTTTTTCATCTGTCTGTTCTTCCCAAAGTCCCGCAGATGGCTCTTTATCTATAATTTTGCTTGGTATCCCAAGTTCCCTTGCCAACTCATAAACTTCATTTTTTAAAAATTCAGCTAAAGGTATTAAGTCAGAACCTGAATCTCCATACTTTGTATAGTACCCAATATAAAATTCAGAAGCATTTGAACTTCCTAATACTAAGTATCCTAAATCTTGTGCATAATAATATAAAGTTGTCATTCTAAGACGTGGTTTTATGTTTGACCTAGCCATTCTATTTTCAGAATTAAATGAACTTGATATCAACTGTCTATAAGTTTGTGTTAAATCAACTTTTTCAATTTTCAAATCTATTGCTTCCGCAACTAACCTTGCGTCTGCTTCATCATTTTCGTTACTCTCACAAGGCAAAATCAAACCCAATGTCGTATCTGGAAATGCACGCTTTGCAAGTGCTCCAACCACCGCTGAATCTATTCCTCCGCTAAGTCCCAATATAAGACCTTTTGATCCGGCATTTTCAACTGTTTCTCTCATCCATTTTACTATATCTTCAATTTCTCTTTTCATAATTTCCTCTTAATAAAGTATTTTATTTTCCTTGACCGGCAACAAGAGAGTATTTTTAACTTCGTAACTAACTCCCCCACCGGTCATATTCATCATATCTTTTATAAGTTTGTCATCATCTAATCTTCTATGCAAAGTCACTTCAACTTTATCTGTATAATTTTCATTTAAAATTATATATTCATTTTTAATCAGATAATTAGTTATTGCTCCATGAAAAGTGTAGTCATACGAAAATGCGATTTCTTCATGCTCAATCATAGACACGACTATCCCAGCGTCTATTGCCACTTTTGCCGTCTTGGTGTACGCTCTTACCAATCCTCCGGCTCCTAACAAAGTACCCCCAAAATATCTAGTAGCCACTACCAAAACATTGGTTAGTTCTTCCTTTTTTAAAACTTCAAGCATTGGTATACCTGCCGTTCCTGAAGGTTCCCCATCGTCGTTATACCTTTGGATAAGTCTGTCTTCTCCAATTATATAAGCACTACAATTATGAGTTGCATCTTTATACTCTGATTTTATCTTTTCAAGTTTTTCAAGAGCTTCTTCTTCGCTGTGAATAATGAAGCTATGTCCTATAAATTTAGATTTCTTTTCAATAAATTCATCTCGTCCATTTTTAAATATGCTTAAAAACATCACATAACAAACCTTTCATACTTTCTAAATTCAGCTTCACTTAACACTACTTCAAGACTAACTCCATCTTCTCTGTATTCTAAATTTTCGTGATTGTGCTTATTCAAAATTTCTGACAATGTATCTGAGTCGGCATATCCTATTAAAAGTTTTACATTATAAAATCTTTCAGGTAAATTCTCCTCTATTGCCTCTAAAAGTTTATCCATACTTTCATCATGAGTAGCTGAAATATAAATTCTATTTTCGCCATGCCTTGGATTTATCATCAAATCTCCGCCCACTTTGTCCATTTTATTAAACACAGTTAAGATTCTACTTCTATCTACCTTAAGTTCCTCCAATATGTCCATTGTAGTCTTATATTGAATTTCCAAATCTTCATTTGAAGCATCTATTACGTGTAGAATTAAATCCGAATGTTTTATTTCTTCAAGAGTTGACTTAAATGCTTCTACAAGTTTTGTAGGCAATTTAGATACAAATCCAACTGTATCTGAAATTATAAAGTCCATTCCATTTAATAGCTTAGCCTTTCTTGAACTTGGGTCAAGAGTTGCAAAAAGCATATCCTTTACAAATACTTCTTTTGCATCTGAAATTTTTATTCTGTTTAAGATAGTAGATTTTCCGGCATTTGTATATCCAACTAAAGAAACTATTGGAATCATAGAATTCTTTCTTCCAGTTCTTTGAGTTTCTCTGGTCTTTTCTGCCTTCTTCAACTTTTCCTTTATAGTTTGAATTTCTCTTAATATTCTACGTCTGTCAGTTTCAATTATCTGTTCGCCTGGTCCTCTTGTACCAATCCCTCCCCCAGTTCTGGACCAGCCATCTATTCCCAAAAGTCTTGGCAATTGATAGCTTAGTTGAGCTAATTGAACTTGCAATTTAGCCTCATAAGTTGAAGCACGTATTGCAAATATATCAAGTATAAGGCTTGTTCTGTCTAAAATTTTTACCTTTAATTCATCTTCTATATTTCTAAGTTGCACTCCTGAAAGTTCGTCATTAAAAACAACTACATTGGCTTCAAGTTTTGGTATCATATCTTTTATTTCTTGTAATTTTCCTGTACCAATTAAAAATTTTGGAGAGTACTTATCTATATTTTGAGTTACAACTCCCACAACTTCAGCTCCTGCTGCTTTTACTAACTCTTCTAACTCATTTATTGAAGTTGCAAGACTATGAGGTCTAGCCCCTATGTCTGTTCCAACTATTATTACTCTTTCTATTTTGTTATTTATATTATTTTCCATAATAACATTATACAATAATTATAGCCAATTAGCTAAATTCTGTATTAAAATTATGTTAAAGTGGTATAAATGTATTAAAGGTGGTGTACTATGTTAAAAAAATTATTGTTAAAAAGTGCTAAAAAAGCTGTAATCACAAAAGTTACTGGTAAGAAAAGTCTATTTCCAACCAAACGCCTTGCCAAAATTGTATATTTAAACACCCGAATAAAAGCTAGAAATAAATTTGGCAAATATATGTAATTATATAATTAAAATTCTTCAATAAAAAATAGCCCGTAGATGTTTCCATTTACGAGCTATTTTTATCTATCCTTGTAGTCCTCTTGCCTGTCTGTCCATATCTTCAATTACTATATCAAAGATTTCACCAAGAGTTGAACAATATTCTAAAACTTGCCAAGGTTCATTTGTGTGAAAATGAATTTTTATAAGTTCATCATCTCCAACAGCAAGAAGGCAATCCCCTTTGAAATTATTTACAAAATAATCATTTATTTCTTCCTCACTTAAATGTTTACCTTCAATTAAAAGTTGTGTATCATATCTAAATTCTATCATTGCAATCCTTCTTTCTAAAATTAAAAAGCGACTTTATATGCCAATGCTATAAAACAAATTATTATAGCAAAAGGAACATACAGATATCTACCTATGTTATACCATAAATCACCATATTTTTTCTTAGATGAAGTATTTATTTCTTCTAACAATTCCTCTTTTTTCAAAATCCAAAACCATGAAATAGCTCCTATAGTTGCTCCTATAGGAATTATATATATAGAAACTAAGTCCATCCAAGGTCCCCATTTGCTTATAGATTCCATATTTACACCTATTCCAAATAAAAGCACTCCAAGAACAGCTAAAACAGATTTTCTTTTTAACTTTGGAAATCTGTGAATCAAAGATTCTGTAACTACTTCAAGCATATTTTGAAGAGAAGAAATTCCTCCGAAAATTACAGCAGTATATAAAACCATCGCAAATATTCTTCCCCCGGGAATATCTTGTAATATCTTAGGTAAAACAACAAATAAAAGTCCCGGTCCGCCAGCTTGGTCCATTCCATACGCAAAAACAGCCGGCACCATTACAAACGCCGCAACCATAGCTGCTACGGTATCAAATATTGCAGTTTGCTTACTTGCATCTACTATATCTTCAGATTTTGAAAGATATGCACCACAAACTATCATCCCTGAACCAGTAACTGAAAGAGAGAAAAATGCTTGCCCCATTGCAGTAACAATAGTATTTACATTTAAAACCTTTGAAAAATCAGGTCTCAACATAAAAGTATATCCATCAAATGCACCAGGTATCATTGCAACCCTAATCATTAAAATTAAAAACAGCACAAAAAATGCAGGCATCATTATCTTGTTTGATTTTTCTATTGAATCAGCACCTTTTATACAAGTAAGTAAAGTTACAAATAAAATGATTGCATGATAAGGAACTACAGAGTAATCCATTCCTGAAAACTGTTCAAACCATTTTCCTGAATCAACACTCATAAGTGTACCAGTTATAGATTGCCCCAAAGCCTTTGCAACATAAGATATGATTACAGCATATCCAAGTGCGATACACAAAGACCCTATCAAAGGTAAAAAGCCTATAAATTTACCTACAACTCCAAGATTTCTCGAATTCCAAGCATACTCATAAGCACCCAATGTACCGGTGTTAGCTCTTCTTCCTATTGCAAACTCAGCAGAAAGCGCAACATATCCAAAAACTAAAACAAAAAATAGATAGACTAATAAAAAGGCTCCCCCACCATTTTGTTGTAATTTGTATGGAAACCCCCATACATTTGCCATACCAACAGCCGAGCCAACAGCTGTTAAAATAAATCCTATTTTAGAACTGAAAGTTCTATTTTTATTTTCCATATTCAAACCCCCTATTTATACTTTGCTACCAAATGACAAATAGGTATATTTCGAGATCTCCATTTTGATTCATATTCTGTGACAATATTTTCAGGATAATCTTCAAGTTTCATATCAAATGTACAATTAGTAAGCTCAAAACCACCATCTTTAAAATATTCAATAGTATCTTCAAAGAATGGTCTATCGTCAGTCTTTAAAACTATTTCTGAACCAGACTTTAAGATATTTTTATATCTGTCCAAAAATCTTGTATGAGTTAATCTTCTCTTGTGATGTCTTTTCTTTGGCCAAGGATTACAAAAATTTATGTATATCCTTTCTATCTCTCCCTTTTCAAAGATTTCCTCAACCTTTTCAGCATTGATTGAAATTCCTCTAACATTAAAACACTCTTCTTCAGCAATTTTTCTCGCTGCATATGCAAATGCATTAGTTTCCATTTCAATGCCTATAAAATTGATATTAGGCTCCCTTTTTGACATCTTAGCTATAAAACTTCCCTTACCTGAGCCAATTTCAAGATGTATTGGATTTTCATTTCCAAATACATTTTTCCATTTACCTTTATATACCTCAGGTTCAAAAAATATATATGGGTTCTGTTCCATTTCAGGAATTGCCCAATGTTTTTTTCTAAGTCTCATTATTTCTCCTTAAATTTAAATCTCAGTACACTGCTCATAATAAATTAGATTCAATTACAATTCTTTTCCCATTTAAAGCAATATACCATCAACTCGCATTTCTCATTATGCCATAAATAGATATCTTTTTCAATTGAATATGACAAATTTACAATAGTTGACGCCTTAATATAAATAAAATAAAAAAATAATCATAAATATAAAAAGGTGATGTTGCAGAATAGATGATTCTACTCTGCAACATCACCTTTTAATAAATTATTTATTAATATAATTTTGCCCCTGCTGGAATGTTATTGTCTAACATCAACAAATTCAATTTTTCTTCTTCCTCATATTCACATACAGCGGATATCAACATACCTTGTGATGGGATGCCCATCATCTTTCTTTCCGGTAAGTTTGTAATTGCAACTAATGTTTTGCCAATCAATTCTTCTGCTGAGTAATATTCTTTAATTCCTGATAAAATTGTTCTTTCAACTCCAGAACCGTCATTTAATGTAAACTTCAATAACTTCTTAGATTTTGGAACTTCTTCACAATTCAATACCTTCACTACTCTGAAATCTGATTTTTGGAATGTTTCAAACTCTACAAATTCTTCAAATAGCGGCTCAACTTTTACTTTTGAAAAGTCAATTTTTTCAACTGTAACTTTATCAGAATTTCCAGCAGATTCTTTACCTAGTGGTTTCATAGTAGGGAAGAATACAATATCCCTAATAGATGGTTGATCTGTTAGAAGCATAATCATTCTGTCTACACCAATACCTAATCCACCTGTAGGAGGAAGTCCAACTTCAAGAGCATTGATGAAATCTGTATCCATTGGATGTGCTTCTTCATCTCCAGCTTCTTTTTCTTTTAATTGAGATTCAAATCTTTCCTTTTGGTCAATTGGGTCATTAAGTTCTGAGAATGCATTCGCAAACTCCCATCCGTTTATAAACGCTTCAAATCTATCTGTTATTCTTGGGTCTTCTACATTTCTCTTTGAAAGAGGAGAAACTTCAACAGGATGACCAATTACAAATGTTGGTTGAATAAGTGAATCTTCACAGAATTCTTCAAAGAACTCAGCTATGATTTTTCCTCTAGTCCAACCTTCTTCAATTTCAACACCCTTAGCCTTTGCTATTTCTCTAGCTTCTTCATCAGTTTGAATTTGATTGAAGTCAACTCCAGAAAGTTCCTTTATAATATCAATCATTGTAACTCTTCTCCAAGGAGCTTTTAAGTCAATCTCTTTTCCTTGGAAATTCACAACAGTTGTTCCATAAAGTGTCATTGCTGCATTTTCAAATATTTCTTCTGTAATTTCCATCATTGTATTGTAATCTGCATATGCTTCATACAACTCTATGTTTGTAAACTCAGGGTTATGACGAGTGTCCATACCTTCGTTTCTGAACATCTTACCCATTTCATAAACTTTATCGAATCCACCAACGATTAATCTCTTTAAGAATAACTCGTTTGCAATTCTAAGTTGCATATCTAAGTCCAATGTGTTGTGGTGTGTTATAAATGGTCTTGCATTTGCGCCACCTGCAACAGTTCCCAAAATAGGTGTTTCAACTTCTAGATATCCTCTGTTATCAAGGTATTCTCTAATTGATTTTATAATTTTATTTCTCTTTAAGAATATGTCTTTAACTTCAGGATTTACAATTAAATCTACATATCTTTGTCTGTATCTTAAATCAGGGTCTTTAAGTCCGTGAAATTTTTCAGGAAGAATTTGAAGAGATTTTGACATCAATAAAGTTTTACCAGCTCTTACAGTTATTTCTCCTGCTTCTGTTCTAAATACATTCCCAACTACACCTACGATATCGCCAATATCATATCCCTTTATATCTTCATAATTATCCCCAAGAACATCTTTCTTTGCAAAAATTTGAATTCTGCCTTGAGAATCTTGAAGGTCTAGGAATGCAATTTTACCATGACGTCTTTTACTCATTATACGTCCAGCAATAGATACTTCTTTTTCTTCAAGTTCTTCAAAATTATCTTTAATTTCTATTGAATGATGAGTTACGTCAAATTTTGAAATTTGAAACGGATCCTTACCAGCATCTTTTAATTCTTGTAGCTTTTCTCTCTTAGCAACAAGCATTTCATTTAGCTTCTTTTCTTCAGTACTTTGCATTTTTCCTCCTATAATGAGATTTCTACAACTTCAAGTTTAATGATTCCATCTGGAACATCAACTTCTACAAATTCTCCAACTTTAAGTCCCAATAATTTTCCACCTACCGGGCTCTCATTTGAAATCTTTCCTTCTAGCGGGTCAGCTTCAGCAGAACCTACAATTGTATATTCATCCACTTCTCCACTTTGTACATCTTTAACTTTAACAGTTGATCCTATATTTACAATTTCAGAATTCAATTCATCTTCAGAAATGACTTTAGCATTTCTAACCATCATTTCAAGTTTAGCTATTTTTTCTTCAACTAAAGCTTGTTCGTTCTTAGCCTCATCGTATTCAGAGTTTTCAGAAAGGTCTCCATAACCAAGAGCCACTTTAATTCTTTCAGCTACCTCTTTTCTCCTAACAGTTTTTAAATATTCTATCTCATTTTCAATTTTTTCTAAACCTTCAGCTGTAAAAAAAATGTCTTTTTCTACCAAAATAATTCTCTCCTTATATATAAAAATAAGGCGCTATACTTATTACGCCCTCCGTTAAATTCTAACTGATTATAGTAGAAAATCAGCCAACTGTCAAGCTTTTTACAGCATTCTATCTTTTGTCTATTTATCTAAACAAACTATTTCTAACAAATTAATTACAATCTTAAAAATTTGATAATTAATATTGTTTTTTAAACAATATATGAGAAACTTATCAAACAATATTACAAGGAGTTATTATGAAATTAAAAACTAAGAATTTAATATATCTTTTCATCCCCATTATAATAGTATTTACATATCCTTTGTTAAATGCAATAATTTATAACTTATTACTTTACATATCATCTCTTTATGACGGATTAAGTAATTTTTTAGAAAACAATTATGCTATGACTGACACTTTAATCAGCCTACTTTTAATAATTTTATTCTTCCCACTCTACAAATGGATTACTAAAAATAAAATTACATTACAACCTATAAAATCAAATTTTATATTGCTATCTATACCTTTTTCATTAGCATTAGGCGGCATTTCATATATAGTCTTAGATCTCATAGAAAGATTTCTGGTTCCTATTGGAATTTTAAAAGATGAATTTACTGATTTTTCTAATATGTGGACTCAATTTGAAAACGGAGCTTACTTTTGGGTATTTTTGTCAATCGTATTTATTGGACCATTATTTGAAGAAATTTTGTTTAGAGGAATTGTATATAATTTTTTAGAAAAATATAAAAGTGGTTTATTCCCTGCTATATTATCTGGAGTTTTATTTGGAATTTGGCATGGGCAAGCTGTTCAAAGTATTTATACAGCAATTATGGGCTTAATCCTTGGTTACACTTATATGAAAACTAAAAATTTATTTTATCCTGTTTTATTGCATATGTTAAATAATTTTTATTCAACACTTCCTCCGTCCATGCAAAGTGATTATATTTATAACATAATAGATTTTGTTTCAGTTTTAATGGTAGTACCCTTTTCAGTTATGTTTATATTAAAGTTGAAAAAATATAGAGAAAATAATAAGTTAAAAGAAAGAGAAGCTGAATAAACTCCTCTTTCTTATATCTTTAATTTATTTTATCCAAGATTCATCTTTTGGATTTTTTCTCCACTTATTTAACTTCAATATATCTTCTTCTTCTATAATTCCATTTTCTGCCGCAACTTCTGCTAACTCTTCAAAATTAGTTAGAGTTTTTAATCCAAAGTTCATTCCCTTAAAATTTTCATTCGCAGATTCTAAATTGTAAGAGAATATTGCAACTATAGCCAACACCTCAAAACCTGCTTCTTCAAGTGCCTTAGCAGCTTCAATAGAAGACCCCCCTGTTGAAATTAAATCTTCTATAACCACAACTTTAGCTCCCTTTATAATCTTTCCTTCTATCTTATTTTGTTTTCCATGGTCTTTATTTGATGACCTTACAAAACCCATTGGAAGTTTTAAATTTTCAGCGATTAAAGCTGCGTGAGGAATACCTGCTGTAGCGGTACCCATTATATATTCAACTTCAGGATAATTATCTTCAATCAATTTAGTCAAACCACTTTCCACAATTCTTCTCTCTTCAGGATAAGAAAGTGTCAACCTGTTGTCACAGTATATTGGAGATTTAATCCCAGATGCCCATGTAAACGGTTCACTTGGCGATAAACTAACAGCTTCTATGTCTAATAAAATTTTTGATATCTCTTTCATCATTCACCTATAAACATTTTCTTTATTTCTCTATATGCTTTAACGGGGTCTTCTGCATCTGTTATCGGACGTCCCACAACTATATAATCAGAACCCAACATTCTTGCATCAGCCGGAGTTACCACACGTTTTTGGTCATCACCTTTTATTTGATCAAGTCTAATTCCGGGAGTTACTGTCAAAAAGTCTTCCCCTGCAACTTTTTTTATTTCAGGTACTTCTAAAGCTGAAGATACAACCCCATCAAGTCCACTATTCTTACCAATCTCGGCATATTTTTTAACCGTATCTGCAACAGTTAATTCATCTTTTATAAGTATATCGTTGTGCATTGTTTCTTCATCAGTTGAAGTCAACATTGTTATCCCTAAAGTTATAATCTCAGGTTTAACTTTCTTAGCTGCCTCAATAGCTTCCTTCAACATCTTCGAACCGCCGGTTATATGATAATTTATCATATCAACATCTAAGTCCATTAAAGATAATGTAGCTTTTTTTACAGTATTAGGTATGTCGTGTAGCTTAAGGTCTAAAAATATCTTATGTCCTCTCTTTTTAAATTCTCTTACAATTTCAGGACCTGCTTTGTAAAATAATTCCATACCAATTTTTACATAGACTTCATCTTCTTGAAATTTATCTATAAAATTTAAAGCTTTTTCAGAAGAATCAAAGTCTAAAGCAATTATTACATCTCTGCTCATTTTATCGCCTCCCTTCAAAGATTTTAACATAAATTAGCCATATATAAATAGAAAACTCCTTAAAAGGTTCATTAAATTATTGATTACTATAAAAATTTGAAGAGGAAGTCTTAAACACTGAGAGAAAAGGTTATTAGAATTCAAACTCATAGCCTTTGTAAAAGTATTATTAATTTATATTTACAATCTTTTCCAGTCTTCTAATTTCCCATCAAAAGCTTTTAGTCCGTTTTCAATAACAACGACTCTATCTGCTTCAAGTATAGTTGACATCCTATGAGCAATTGTAATGATAGTTTTCTCATTAGATATATTTTTTAAAGCTTGTCGGAACAATTCTTCACTTTTAGTGTCTAAGTTTGAAACAGCTTCATCCATTATTAAAATCGGAGCTCCCACAATTAAAGCTCTTGCTATTGCTATTCTTTGTTTTTGGCCTCCGGATAAGGTAATTCCGCGTTCTCCTACAAAAGAGTTATATCCGTCATCAAGTTGTTTAATAAATTCATCTGCTACAGCAATTTTACAAGCTTTTTCAACTTCTTCAAAACTCGCATCCGGCTTTCCAATCCTAAGATTGTCAATCAAAGTTCCATGAAAAAGGTATACATCTTGAGGAACGTATGCAATATTTTTTCTAACCTCTTGAGCGGTCATATTTTTATAATTTCGTCCATTAAAAAAAATATCTCCTTTTAAAGGATCATAAAATCTCATCAAAAGATTGATAAGCGTACTTTTCCCGGCACCGGATTTTCCTGTAATCGCAATATTTTCCATGGGCTTCACACTAAGATTAAAATCTTTTAATACTTCTTTTTTATTTTCATAAGAAAAAGATACATCTTTTACAAAAAGCAAATCATTATTAATAATTTTTGAATTTGTATTTTGGATATTAAAAATCATAGGTTGCTCATTTAACAATGCATTTATTCTATCTGCTGATGCAGCAACCACATTTATTTTTCCTGCAGTTGATGATACAGTAACTACCGGTATAAAAATATTTAATGCCATCATTACTAAAATTCCAATGTAATTTGGATTTAATTGTCCTCTTATTACCATTTTATTACCTAATATAAGCACTGAAATTAATACTACTGACATTACAAAATTTATTATTCCAGCTTGTAATCCTTTCATAAATCCATCCTTGGTATCTATTTTTCCCAATTTTTTTGTATCATCCACTACTTTTTGTATATATTTACTTTCTTTGCCAAAAATTATAATTTCTTTTAAACCTTGAACCGTATCAACTACTGATGCGTTTGTTTTTCCCAGTTTTTCTCTTGATTCCTTTCCTAATTTTTGATTTATACTTCCAAACCAATAGGGAATTGTAATAATTATAATGCCTGCCATTAATGATAGTAATGCTGCTTGCCATGATAATATTAAATACAATAATATGTATAAAATCATACATATTATGGCTATAATATAATCTCCTAACATATGAGCAAAAAAAGTTTCCAAAGTTTCTACATCTTCCATTATTATAGATGATACTTCTCCCGTTCTATATTTTACGGGATTTAATGGAGATGCAAATTCAATTGCATCAAACATATCTCCACGTAAATTTTCTAAAACTAAATAGGCTACATCATGGCATAATAACATATGAAGATAAGCTGTTATACCTTTGCCTATAATTAGTCCCAGCAATAAAGGAAAATATCTTGAAATCTCATTTGGTGAACTTCCGGAAAATGCAAGGGCTGTAAGATATGCTCCAAGTAAAAGAGAAGTCAATGTAAATAAGCTATTAAAAACTCCTGCAATTATTGATTTTATAAATACTTTTTTATGTTTGAAAGCATAAGGAGAAAGTTTCTTTATGCTGATATATTTTTCAAATCTATCCATCATTTTACATAACCTCTCTTTGAGCTAAAATTAATTTATAATACTCTTTTTTATTTTTTATAAGCTCTTTATGTTTTCCTTCTTCAACTATCTCACCATCTTTTAACACTAAAATTCTATCTACATTTTTAATTGTTGAAAGCCTATGAGCAATTGTTATCGATGTCTTATTTTTAAGTAAAATATCTAAGCTTTCTTGTATAGCTTTTTCGTTTTCTATGTCTACACTCGATGTAGCTTCATCTAATATTATTAAAGGAGCATTTTTTAAAAGCGCTCTAGCAATTGCTATTCTTTGTCTTTGACCACCTGAAAGATTTAACCCCATTTCACCTACAAAAGTTAAGTATCCTTCTTCCATACCGCTTATAAAATCATGAATTTTTGCTGCTTTGCAAGCACTTATTAATTCATCCATGCTCGCATCTTCTTTTGCAAGTTTCAAATTTTCCATAATAGTTCCGTTAAATAGATAAGTGTCTTGAGATACTACCGCTACTTGCTTTCTTAAAACTTCTAAAGGAATATCTTTAATATCAATATTATTGTAATAAATTTTCCCTTTGTCAGGGTCATAAAATCTCAACAACAAGTTTATTAGAGTGGTTTTTCCACTTCCCGATTCTCCTACAATTGCAATTTTTTCTAATTTTTTAATTTTAAAACTCATATCTTTTAATACAGTTTTTTTAGATTTAGGATAATTAAAAGAAATAGAGTTAAATTTTAATTCTATCGGTGATTTTAAGTGATTATATTCATTATCTTTTTTATTAATCACAAATTCTTCTTCATCAAAAAGTTTTAATATTCCATCAGTTGATGTTATTCCCATAAAACCTGCATGAAAATAAATTGAAAGTTCTGTAATAGGTCTAAAAACTTCAGAAGTTAAAAATAAAAGTGTCGGTAATTTTTCAATAGCTAATTCTCCCTTTGCCGTATAATATGCGGCAAGTCCAAGAGTAAAAGCTGATCCAATAGATGCAGAAAAACCTGCAATTCCTACATCAAGAAGATTAAACCTTAAACTTTTCATTGTCTTTTGGAAAAGAATATGCATCTTTGCTTTTAAAAATTTTCCTATTCTTTGGCTTGCATTAAAAGCTTTTAAAGTTATCATTCCCTGTACAGCATCCACAAACTCTGCATTTAGATCCATATATGAACTCCAATGCTCTTTTGTAAACCTTTTTAGAACTGATACAAAAAGCATAGGCGCAAACAAAGATGCTAAAACTGAAATTAAGCTTATCATTCCCAATACAAATTTAATCGAAAAAATATAAATAACCATAGCCCCTGATCCCATGATACATACCAGTATTTGAGGAATGTATAATGTTAAATACCCTTCTAAATAATCTACTCCGGCCACAATAGTAGATTCAATTTCTCCCGTTCTATTATGAATCATATATCCCGGTCCAAGTTTCATTAATTTTTTGTAAGCTCTCATCCTGAGATAATTTTTAACTTTTGCTACTATCCATTTACCATACAATTGATTAAACCAAACCAATATAATTCTCAATAATAACATTGATGCTAAAACAATTAAATTATTCTTCATAGCTAATAAAGCTGAACCTTGGTACATTTGAGCAATTACTTTTCCTAAAAATATGGCTTGTATAATATAGCTTATGCTGATTATTATTCCAATTGCGCCCTTCAAAAAAATATATTTTCTTACCCCTTGGGTCATTTCAACTATTCTTTTATGAATCATCACTGTCTATCACCTTCTTTATTGAATAATTCTCTTATATGTGTATTTTCTAAAATATAGGCTCTGTTGCAAACTAAATTGATCAAATCCATATCATGGCTTATTATCAAATAGCTAAGATTATATTCTAATTGTAACTTTAAAAGTAATTTCATAATCTTTGCTTGAACCAATACATCTAGCATGGAAGTAGCTTCATCTAAAATCAACAGTTTCGGATTTTTAATAAGTACACGACTTAAACAAATCCTTTGAAGTTCACCTCCACTAAATTGATATGGATAGTCATTGATTCTACTTCCTGAAATCCCAACCTTTTCAAGTTCTTTAATTATTTTATGATTCATTTCTTTTTTACTTAATCGTGGTAAATTTTTCTTTTTAAAAAAACTTACTAAGGATTCCCTTAATGAATATCCAATTGATTTTAACGGATCAAGTGCAGTTTGCGGATTTTGTAAGACTATTCCTATATCATCTGTGTATACAGAAACTTCTCCGTAATCGACATTTTTTATACCACAAATTACATATAGAAGTGTTGACTTGCCTGAACCACTTTCTCCTACTAATCCTACAATCTCATTTTTATTAATATAAAGTGAAGCCTTCTCTAAAATCTTCTTACTATTATTGTAAGAAACACAAATATCCTTAACTTCTACTAACCTATCCATTTAAAATCCCCATTCCATTTGAAGGTAAAGCTTTCCAAAGTTCTTTTATATAAGGAATCGATGAATCCATTAATGTGTTTTTTGTATTACCATAATCTACAAGTTCGCCCTTATTAAGTACAGCACAATACTTAGCGTATTCTAATACAAGTTTTAAATCATGAGTAATGATTATTAGTTTAATATTTCTTTCATATGCCACTTTTTTCATAAGTTTTATTAAAGTAAAAGCCTTTTTTTCATCTAATCCCTTGGTTGGCTCATCAAGAATCAAAGTTTTAGTTTCCATTAAAAGTGCTATAGCAATCATTAGCCTAACTTTCATACCACCACTTAATTCATAAGGATACATCGACATAATTTTATTTGTCGGCGTAAGATCCAAAAGTTTAAATAGTTTATCAATTCTATCTAAAGATTCACTTTTAGAAATTTTCAAACTATTTCTTAAAGCTATAATAATTTGCTTGCCACAAGTTACAAGAGGATTTAATGCTCCTCCGGCGTTCTGCGGAATCCAAAGCAATTCTTTCCCCCTTAGTTTTTCAATTTCCTTTATCTTAAGATCTAAAAGCGAATATTCTATATACTTTTCGTCATAATATTTTATACTTCCGCAAATATTCATTTCAGGTGAAGTTAGACCCAATATAGATTTTGCCAGCAAACTCTTTCCACTACCGGTTTCTCCCAAAATAGCAAATATCCCATCATTTGGTATATTAAAGGAAATATCTTTCAAAAGCATTCCGGCTTCTCTATGACTTATGCTAAGATTTTCTATAAAGATTTTATTAATCATTTATTCCTCCTAAACGTCTAGTTCTTAAATCCATATTTAAAGAATCTGAAAATAACGTAAAAATTAGAACACAAGTTATCTGAAATAGGCCCGGAAAAATTATCATATGAGGAAAGCTATTAGCAAATCTTAAAGAATCTTTTAGAATTACTCCAAGCTCCGGTGTAGGAGGTTGAACTCCCAATCCTAAAAATGAAAACGAAGAAAGCCCTATCATTGTATGCCCAATAAGAAGAGGAAGAAGTGGCCATAAAATAAAAAATGCTCTTGGAATCATATGTGAAAACAAAATCTTTTTTTCACTAATTCCATTTAGCCTCAATCCTAAAACAAAATCACTATTTTTTACTTGACCAATTTCCGCTCTTACAAGCTTTATATTGTAAATTAATCCGTATATTGAAAAAATCATTATAACAACAGATACACCACCTCCAACAAACACACTCAAAAATATAGCAGCTAATATGGATGGAAATGATAACAATATATTAAAAAAATGTAAAAGAACTTCGTCAATTATACTTCCATAATATCCTAAAAATGCACCTATAAACGAACCTAAAACAAAAGGAATAATTTGAACTAATAAGGCATATAAAAATGTATTTCTAAATCCAACTATTGTTCTTAAAAAAAGGTCTCTGCCCATATTATCCGTTCCAAAAAAGTGAGAAAGTGATGGTTGTTCAAAACTATTATATACACTAATTAAATTGCCGTCAGTAAATGTGGAGATGGCAATTACTGATACAACTATAAACAGGGATGTAAAACCTAGTATTAAAGTTTTTTTATTCCTAATTTTTTTCATTTTAAATTCCTCTTATTAACTTTATGATTTATATCATTTTTATTTCTTGAATCAAGCTTTGGATATATGAAGTCAGCAAAAATATTTAAAGAACATATCATAATCCCAATAATGAACAAAGAACCGCTTATAAGCGTAAAATCTTTAATTTGAACTGCTTTTTGGATAAGAGTACTAAAGCCCGGTATATTAAAAATTGTTTCAACCAAAACTGCCCCACCCAAAAAATTTGAAATATCAAGGACCAAAATGGAAATAGAAACCGGAAGAACGTGCGGAAGGACATGGTATTTTAAAATATCAAAAGATTTTAAGCCGTAAGAGCGAGCAAATTCAATATAAGGCTCTCTCATTACATCCATACATTTATTTCTTAATATTCTAGCCAAATTTCCTGCTGATAAAAAAGACATAATCAAAGCCGGCACTACTAAGCTTTTGAGCCCATAATATCCTATTGTATATTTCCACTTTAATTTTACAGATAGAATCCAAACTATAATTAAAGCAATCCAAAAAGATGGTATTGAGCAAGTCAATACAGACCAAAAATTAACAAATTTATCTGCAAGTCCCCTTGGTTTCATTCCGGATTTAAGTGCAATTGGAAATGCAAGCAAAATCTCAAATAAAACACTAAGAAGTGATATTCTTAAAGTTAATTTATATTTAGACCAGAAAATTTCACTTACGGGCTTATTAAAACTTAAGGATTTTCCAAGATCTCCCTTAGAAACTCCCTTAAGCCAATCAAAATAAAGATTCCCAAAAGATTTATCAATCCCTAATCTTTGTCTATAATCATCGGCCTGCTTTTCTGTTACATTGTTTGTATCAAGTTGCTCCTGGAGTAAAAGTCTGGCAGCATCTCCAGGAGCAAAATACATAACGGCAAAAGAGAGTAGAGATACTATCATTACTGTTGGTATTAATAAAATAAAACTTCTAATCAAGCGAGCTTTCATCTTCTACTCTCCTAACTCCGTTTAAGTCAATTTGGAATACATTTCCATCAAATTTAAATCCTTCAAATTTTTTGTTGTGAATTATATATCTTATATCACTAAATAACGGAGTTGAAACTGCTTCATCTTGCTGAATTTTCCAAATATCTTGAGCAGATTCTTTTATTTTTGACGGATCTGTAGCTTCTATAAAATTCTTACCCGCATCTTTCATCTCTTGATTAATTCCATATCCTAAACCATAATCCGAATAGTCATCTGACAATCCCATATAGCCCAAACTGTCAATAAGAGGTACAAACCACGGATGAGACATAATTAAATCAAAATTACCACTTTTAATTGTTTCAATTCTTTTAGCTCCAGATAAAACTTCTATATTTAAGTTAACTCCTAGTTTAGCTGCTTGAGATTTTAAATAAATAGAGACATCTTTTTGGTATTCTTCATCATCTATAATGAATTTCATGTCAAGCACCTTTCCATCTTTATCAACAGTAGGTGTACTTTCATTTCCAACTTTATAACCAGCTTTTTCAAGATATTTTTTACTCATATTTAAATCATATTTAAGTTCACTATTTTCATCAGGACCATCTTCAAATTTAGGATTATATAAATATCCACAAGGATTAGGTATACCAAACAATACAGTTTTCACCAATTCTTCACGATCAAACATAGTTAAAATAGCTTTCCTTAAATTAATATCTGACATCTTTCCAGTTTTCCAATTAGAATTTATACTAGCTACAGAGGTATAATTTTCATCAGACTCTTTTACAATATTGTAATTCTTATTTTTTTTAAAATCGTAAATTGTACTATAAGGTAGAGAAATATAATGCTCTGTCAAACCTAAAACATCTATTTGACCACTTTCAAGAGCAAGTTTTCTAGTTTGTTCATCAGCTATTGCATGCCAATTTATAGTATCTATATCAGTCTTATAATTCTTATCCCAATAATCATCATTTTTCTTTAAAATTGAAATTTCTGCTTGAGTAGTTTCAACAAATTTAAAAGGACCAGTTCCAACAAGAGAAGTCTTATTACCCTTATCATCCAAACTATCTTTTGGAACAGCTGGAATTTTTGATAAATCCTGCAACAAATATAGGTATGGCGCATTTAACTTAACCTTCAAATGTCCATCTTCAACTACTTCTACATTATCTAAAACATATGAATAAGAACAGTAATTAATAGTGCCGCCAGTTTCTATATTATATTTTAGAGCATCACCTGTTAGCATAGTTCCATCATGAAATTTAACATTTGTATTATAAAAAAGATCATACTCCATATAATCTTTGCTTATTTCCCATTTAGTTACCAACCATGGTATGGGCTTATATAAATGATCAATACGAGTTAGAGAGTCAAATATTAAACTATGTCCCTCTTTAGAAGTTTTAAAATCTTTAATTGAACCCACATTTAAAACGTTATCTTCAGTTCTTATATCTGCTGTAGCAACTTTACTCTTTTTATCATCACTGCTATTTACTTCTTTCGATTTATTTGTACACGAAACTATAATTAAAGATAAAATTAAAAACATAATTATAAAAATTTTTTTCTTCATATTTCCTCCTAAAAAAATAGTAACTGAAGCTAGTTTTAATAAACTTCAGTTACTATTTTATAATAAATAATTTTCTAACTCTCCCCCATCTTTCTTCTTAATGCTCCAAAATTAAATTTTTTTTACGATATTCTCTTGGAGAAACTTTATAAATTTTTTTAAAAGCTGATGAAAATTTACTGGCGTTATTGTATCCTGCTTCCATAGCAATAGATTGGATACTTTTATCTGTAGTAGCTAACTTAGTAGATGCAAGATTTAAATAATATTCTCTAAAATAATTTGCCGGTGTGGAACCATAAATTAGATAGAACAATTTGTAAAAAATAGTAGTATTTAATCCAGTAGATTTAATTAATTCTTTTAATTTTACTACTTCATCTGACTTAAGAGCTTTATTAACATTCTTTTTCATCATATCTATATAAGCACCAGAAAAATAATCAAAATCAGTTTCTATTTCAACTTCATTTAGTTTTAGAAAGTATAGAAGTTCAACTATTTTTAACCATATGTAATGTGGTGTTTCAAGTCTAGATTCAATATATAAAAGCGTAAAAATATCTTCAATTTTACCAGATACTCTTCTTGTATACCAAGGTTTATTGGGAGAAATACATTTATTGAAATTAAACAAGTCTACTCCAATGTAGCTAAGCATCTCGCGATTAAATTTATTCATCTTATCCTCATGAAAAATAATACTCAAGCCTCTATATCTTCCTCCCGGAAAAGCACTGGAAATCAAATGATATTTACTGCTGTTTATGGCAAATTCACCCGCTTCAATAAAAGAATACTTGTGTTTAAAAAAATCCGCCTCCATTCGTCCATTTAAACAATGATCAATTCTAAGAGTCCAATCTTCATCTCCATACCCATTCTTAGTTTTATATTCCAATTCTTCAATTTCCAAATCATAGATTTCTAAAAAAACACCATCACTTATTTTATATTTATTAAAAATAAATTTTTGATCCATTTTTTCACCTATTTAATTCACAAATTTATATAATTTACAATAAATTATTGATTATCATTATCAAATATAGTCTATTATATCCCATTCTCAATAAATGTGTCAATTTTTCTATTGATAAAATCTTAACTGTCAAAACATATGTTACAAATTTTTAGAATTTTAGATAATAATAGATATTATATAAAAATAAGGCAATCAAACTTGACTCATTGTTCAAAATCTAAATTAAGATAACTTGGAAATCAAAATATTTTATAAACGATTTGAGAAAATTTCTAAAGCTTATGATGAAGAAAACACTTCAAAAAATTGCTGAACTTGAAGAGGCTATTACAAAGTTACAATCTAACTAATTTAATATAGAATCATTTCTTAAACTTGTAAAAAATATACAAATATTAAGAACTTTACCCGGAAATCATTAAAACATTTGTAGGCAAGATCTATGCAGAACAATCAGAAAAAGTTCAAAATACAATATTATACTAATCACTGACTATGTCTTGACAAAATTATATGATAGAATCATGGATAATTTAACTAAATAAATAGTTGAAAGCATCACTCATAGAGATTGGCTGAATATAAAAATTTAATTATTTGTTGATATAAAAAACAAGCAATTTGGTTCTATTAACACCTTATGGGAAAATTTGATATTTAAAAATCGGCACAAAGGTTAATACCTTCATGCCGATTTAATGTCAAGAATATAAATCCCTAATTAAGAATCCCCCTAATTAAAATTATTTTTATATTTCTGAGCAAAAATTAAATAAATAATTACAGGAGAAATCACCATTATAATAATTGATAAAATTTCAATTCTTTCATATATAATTAAATTTCCATTTATTTAAATCTAACTAAATCTAAAATTTTATTTTAACTTAACCGCTGTTCCAATTACATTTACTAAAAGCATATTACCTTGTCCAAATGCCTCAACATTCATCTTTAATCCAACTATTGCATCAGCACCAATCTTAGTAGCTCTACTAGTCATTTCTGCAATGGCATCTTCTCTACTTGAAACCAATTCTTCTTCATAGCCGGCGCTTCTACCGCCTACTAAATTTCTTATCCCTGCACCAAAATCTTTTACAAAGTTAATTCCGTTTACAGTTTCACCGAAAACAACTCCTAAATATTCAACAATTTCTTTACCTTCAATTTTATCAGTTGTTGTAATTATCATATTATACCTCAATTTTCAGTAGCTTTTAGTTGTAGATAGCTATTTATAAACTCATCCAAATCTCCATCCATTACACGATTTACATCTCCAACTTCTGTATTTGTTCTATGGTCTTTTACCAGTGTGTAAGGTTGGAATACATATGACCTTATTTGAGAACCCCATGCAATTTGAGAATAGTTCCCTTGCAAATCGTCAATTTTTTCTTTTTGTTCTTCTTCAGCAAGAGCAATCAACTTTGCTTTTAACATATTCATTGCAGTTTCTCTATTTTGTATCTGACTTCTTTCATTTTGACATTGAACCACTATTCCAGTTGGAATGTGTGTAATTCGAACGGCTGAATCTGTGGTGTTTACATGTTGTCCGCCAGCTCCGGAAGACCTGTAGGTATCAACTTTCAAATCTTCAGCTCTGATTTCCACTTCAACAGCTCCGTCTATTTGTGGATACACATCAACTGATGAAAAAGATGTATGTCTTCTCTTATTTGAGTCAAAAGGAGAAATTCTAACTAATCTGTGAACTCCTTTTTCCCCCTTCATATATCCATATCCATTGTCTCCGGAAATTAAAAGTGTTGCAGATTTTATTCCGGCCTCATCTTCTTTTTGGATATCCAATATCTCCACTTTAAAGCCTTTGCTCTCTGCATATCTTGTATACATTCTAAGAAGCATGCTAGCCCAATCCTGAGCCTCTGTTCCACCTGCTCCTGCGTGTATTGTAAGAATGCAGTCATTTGCATCATATTCCCCATTTAATAGCGTTTCTAGCTTAAACTCATCAGCAAATTTTTCTATGTCTTCTAAATCTTTTTTAAATTCGTCATAGAAAGTGAAATCTTCTTCCAATTCCATCAATTCAATTAAATCATTTGCTTCTTCAATCTTCTTAGAGAGCTTGTCATATTTATCAACTTTCCCTTGATGATGATTCAATTCTTTTATCACCTTTTGAGCTGACTCACTGTTATCCCAAAAATTAGGCTCTAACTGTTTATCATTTAATTCTTTTACCTTTTCTCTTAGACCAGCCAGGTCAAAGAGATTCACCAAGGCTTTCTACTAAGGATTTCGCTTCATTTAAGCGCTCCTTGTCTAAATAAATATTTTGTTCCAAATTATTCCCCCTTTGTCGGTTTTGCAAATATCATCTTGCCGGCAGAGGTTTGTAGCGCCGATGTAACAATTACTTCGACATCCTCACCTACACGATCTTTACCATCTTCTACTACAATCATAGTTCCATCATCTAAATATCCAAGTCCTTGTCCATGTTCTTTACCATGTTTTACAATTTGTATCTTCATAATTTCACCAGGTAAATACACAGGTTTTACTGAATTCGCAAGTTCATTAATATTTAGAACCGGTATATTTTGTACCGCCGCAACTTTATTTAAATTGTAGTCATTTGTTACAATTTTCCCCTTTAAATCTTTTGTAATTTGAATTAACTTAGAGTCAACTTCTTTTATATTATCATAGTCTTCATTATATATGACAATATCCAGATTAGAATTATCTTGAAGTTCTTTTAAAATATCTAAGCCTCTTCTACCTCTATTTCTCTTCAATGCATCTGAAGAATCCGCAATATGTTGTAACTCTTCAAGCACATATTTAGATACGACTAACTGTCCTTCTAAAAATCCTGCTTCGCAAACATTTTTAATACGTCCATCAATTATTACACTTGTGTCGAGTATTTTTGCTCCGGCCATAACTTTCTTTTTGTCTTTATCTTTTTCTCTACTTGTTGCTTTAGGTAAACTAACTTCTCTAAGCCTATAAATTAATTCATCTTTATACTTTAAAGATAGGTTAATTCCAAGATAGCCTAAAATTCCATAGAGTATTAAAGAAAGCGCCGTTCCTATCACTGGAATTCTATTAATTGGTTGTGATAGAAGAAATGCTATAAAAAGGCCGAGTATAAGTCCTAAACTACCGGTTAAATTTTCCGACAGAGTCCTTTTTTTGAGTTCTGTTTCAACTCCCTTTAAATTTACTTCTATATACCTAAAAATCTTTGGAGATAAAATAAAAAATATGAGTGCGAAAATACCAATTATCACAACTGTTGCTATGTTAATTATGGTTGTATTAAAGCCTCGTGCAAAATCCATAGATTTTAAAAATATCACGAGCGCTACTCCAAGACCTGCTCCTATAATAGTAAATAAGAACCTAAACATCGTAGTTACTATTTTTTTATTTCTGCTTATACCATTCACCCCTTATCTTAAAATGGCATCATCTACAATTTTTACAATTTTTTCATAATCTTCGTCATAAACTAATACCATTTCAGAGATTATAATTTGTTTAGCACTATTAAGTAATTTTCTTTCACCTGTTGATAAGTTTTTGGAAGTATCCGACCTTTCTAGGGCTCTTACTACTCTAGCTATTTCTTCAATATCTCCAGATTTAATTCTATCCATGTTGAACCTATATCTTCTGCTCCAGTTTTTAGGCATTTCAACCTTTTCTTCACTTCCTAATACCTCAAACACCTTGTCCATATCTTCTCTTGTAAGAATATCTCTTACGCCAACTTCATCTGCATTTTCTACCGGTACCATTACTTCCATATCTTTTACAGGTAGCTTTAATATATAATATTTTCTTTTTTCACTGAGAATTTCTCGCTCCTCGATTCCAACTATTACACCTGCTCCATGCATAGGATATACTATCTTGTCTCCAACGTTATACATCACAATACCTCCTGGACATATATAGTATATCAAAGCAAGTAAATAAAGTAAACGTTTGATGATATCATAAATTTTAGACATATGCAATATATAACTTGAATATTTCTAAAAATTTTTAGTTGTAATTACTTATACTGCTGTATCATATAATACCATTAAATATGTAATTATAATCTTAAAATAAATCAAATTTAAATAAATTTAATCTAATCTTTTACTAACCTTTATAATTAGAAACTATTCTTTTATTTTAAAATAAATAATCCCTCAAGCTAATAGCTCAAGGGATTTATTTTTAAACTTTTTGTATCTTTATTTTTGACATATGAGAGTTAAGGTCTACTTCTTCTCCATCAACAGAATCATTCTTAGTCACTTCGACTGCAAGAGTCTCAGACTTAATAAATTCCGCTCCAGATTCAATTGCTTTTACTACTTCTCCATCAGAAGTATACTCAATCTTGATGTTGTCTAAGATATTTAAATCTAAGTTCTTTCTCATTTGTTGAATTTTTGAGATGAATTCTCTGATATATCCTTCATTAATCAATTCTTCACTAAGTTCTGTGTCAAGGATTACAAATAGATTGTTTTCCATTGTAACGTCAAAACCTTCTTTTGATTTGATGTTTATCAAGATATATTCTTCTTTAATTTCAGTCTTTTCACCGTTTAATTCTATTTCTTTTGGACCATTAGAAAGTTCTGAAACAAATTTTTTAGGATCTACAGAATTCAAATATTTTGAGAACTCTTTTATCTTACTTCCAAGGATTGAACCTGCAACTTTGAAGTTAGGTTTTAATTCATAGTTCATAAATTGAGAAAGATCTTCTTCAAAGTGAACTTCTTTTACGTTAAGTTCTTCTTTTATAAGTTCATCTAACTCAGCGATTGTTTCCTTGTATTTACCATCAATGATTACTTTTGAAAGTGGTTGACGAACTTTTATCTTAGCATTTTCTCTTGAAGCACGTCCTAATGCTACTAAGTTTCTAACTAAGTCCATCTTTTCTTCTATCTTTTCATCTATCAATTCTTCGTTTACTTCAGGATATAGTTCAAGGTGAACTGACTCTCCATCAGTAAGACTTCTGTAAAGTTCTTCAGAAGTGAAAGGAACAAATGGTGCTATTAACTTAGCTATTCCAAGCATAACTTCATAAGTTGTCGCATAAACAGACTTCTTGTCATCATCAATTTCAGTTGCCCAGAATCTTCTTCTGTTTCTTCTGATATACCAGTTAGACAAATCTTCTATTACAAATTCTTGAATATTTCTAACAACCTTTGTAACTTCAAATTTATCCATATCTTCTCTTACAGTCTTTACAAGATTGTTGTATTTTGACAATAACCACTTGTCAATTTCATCTCTCTTTTCATATGCAATATCAAATTCTCTAGGATTTATACCGTCTGTGTTTGCATATAGACTGAAGAAGTTATAGATATTTCTGATTGATCTGAAGAATTTAGAGTCAACTTCTCTAAGTCCATCTTCATCAAATTTTGTAGGAGTCCATGGTGGAGATACATACATCAAGTACCATCTAACTACGTCTGCTCCATATCTATCAAATAAATCAAATGGTTCAACAGTATTTCCCTTTGATTTAGACATCTTCTTACCAAATTTATCTAAAATTAAATCATTTACAAGTACATTCTTATATGGGCTCTTGCCTGTCATATAAGTTGAAATTGCAAGAAGTGAGTAGAACCAACCTCTTGTTTGGTCGATACCTTCACAGATGAAATCTGCTGGGAACAATTCGTTGAAATCATCTTTGTGCTCAAATGGATAGTGCCATTGTGCAAAAGGCATTGCTCCCGAGTCAAACCAAACATCGCCTACTTCAGGTATTCTTGACATAGTATGGCCGCACTTATCACACTTGATATGAACGTCATCTACGTATGGTCTGTGAAGTTCTATTGAATCATCTATATCTTCAATCGCTCTTTCTGCAAGTTCTTTTCTTGAACCTACTGAAGTTGTGTGTCCACATTCTTCACATCTCCAAATAGGAAGTGGAGTTCCCCAATATCTCGAACGAGAAATTGCCCAATCGTTTAGATTTTCTAACCAATTACCAAATCTCTTTTCACCTACATAATCTGGGAACCAATTTACACCATTGTTGTTTTCTACAAGTTTTTCTTTAAACTTAGTAACTTCGATATACCAAGATGGGTGAGCATAGTAGATTAATGGAGTGTGACATCTCCAACAATGAGGATAATTGTGGTCAAATTTATGTTTCTTGAACAATAAATCATTTTCTCTCAAGTATTGGATAACTTCTTTGTCTGCATCCATTACAAACATACCCTTCCAAGGTGTTTCAGTGAATCTACCTGACTCATCAACTGGATTGAAAACTGGTAGCCCATATCTTCTTCCTGTTTGATAGTCGTCTTCCCCAAATGCTGGAGCTGTGTGTACAACACCTGTACCATCTTCTGTAGTTACATAATCTGCTGTTGTAACATAGAAAGCTTTTTGGTCAGTTTGTATAAATTTCAATAATTGTTCATATTCAACGCCTTCAAGGTCGCTACCTTTCATTGTTTCAAGAATTTCATATTCGTGTTCAAATACAGAATCTGCCAATTCTTTAGCAACTATATAAACATCATCATGAATTTTTGCTCTGATATATTCAACTTTAGGATTTACAGTAAGTGTTACGTTTGAAGGAAGTGTCCAAGGAGTTGTTGTCCATGCCAAGAAATACTCATTGTCTTTTCCTTTAACCTTAAATTTAGCTGTAACTGTTTCAGTTTTGATTTCTTCATAACCTTGTGCAACTTCGTGAGATGCAAGTCCTGTTCCACAACGTGGGCAATATGGAAGAATCTTGTGTCCTTCATAGATTAATCCGTCTTTGAACATTTTGTTGTAAATACTCCAAACAGATTCTATAAAGTTATTGTCTAGTGTTACATATGGGTCATCTAAATCGATTAGATATGCCATTCTTCGAGTCAATTTTCTCCATTCAGACTCATATTCCCATACGGATTGTCTACACATTTCATTGAACTGTGCAACACCATATTTTTCTATGTCCTGTTTATTGTGAAGTCCTAATTTCTTTTCAACTTCAATTTCTACCGGCAAACCGTGAGTATCCCAACCTGCTTTACGCTTTACCTTATAACCACTCATTGTCTTGTATCTACAAGTTAAATCCTTTAGAGTTCTTGCAATTACGTGGTGAATACCCGGCTTACCATTTGCTGTTGGCGGTCCTTCATAAAAAATATACGAATGATTACCTTCCCTTGCTTCAACAGATCTTTTTAATAGATCAATATCGTCCCAGTAATTTGATATTTCAGATTCTCTATCTTTTACTGGAGATTTTGAAAGCGGTTTAAAATTTTCCATAACTTTTCCTCCTTATTTATATAATAAAAAAGACCCAACTAAGGGACGACTTACGCCGCGGTACCACCCTTATTATAGGTCCTATCACTTAATTGTCTTTAAGGCAGACTTACCAATTTGCTCCAAGTTGATCTTATAAACTCAAGTTACATTCTCACACCAACCGAATGCTCTCTTGAAACTCTCTATTTATAACTGTCTCTTCATTGCTTATTTTCTCCAAAACATTCAAGTGTCTTGGATTTTAAAATTTTTATTACCGAATTTTGTACTTCTTCAAGAGCTACGTGAAACCTGCAACCGTCAAAATCTGAAGAATTAACTCCCATATATGAACAATATGGATCTTCTGCATTCATGCATCTGTTAACAACTATAGGTCCGTCTATAGCAACCATTATATCATAAAGAGAAACTTCCTCTTTTGGCTTATTTAGCATATATCCGCCTGTAACTCCTCTTTTTGCTGTAGTTATCCCCGCTAAATTCAACTTTCTAAGTATTCTAAGAGTAAATCTTTCCGGTATAACTCTATCATGTGCAATTTTGGGAGCTCCTACTACTTCTCCTTCATGTTGGGCTAAGTAACCGCATATCCTGAATGCATAATCTGTTTCTTTTGTGATTCTCATGGCTTTTCGTCCTTTCTAAATGCACTACTCTACCAAAGTCATTCTCTAAAATGTAACTATGCATTTCAATTTTATATTTTATATTAATATCACCTTAGTTGTCAATTACCTTGTAGCCTTCTTATTTTAACTATACTTGCTTCCTCATCTAAAATTACATCTTCATAGGTTAAAGCTTTGCCGATCTCAACATCTCTTGCAAGTTTAGTTTTCTCTGTGATAATTCCTATCGGCAGAAGATTTTCTCGTCTTTGAATTTCTGCTTTTTCCAACACTCCATAAACTGAGTTTCCACCTATTCCCTCAAGTTTTTCTCCCTTTTTCAAATCTTTCTTTGCAATTGCAATAGTTTCTGCTACAGAACCCTTATAAGGTGCTATTGTAGAATCTTTTAAAACAACTGCTCTTATTATTGAAATTGGAGTTTCCAAACTTGTTAGATGATACGGTCTATATATGGCGAAATTTGGTCTCTTGCCAACACTCAAATATTCCATCTCATTATCTATTATTTCAGAATTAGCCTTTGCAATGGCAAAAACTCCCGGCGCTATTCCCATTGAAAAATCTACCGTCCCATAAGAATTCAACTTAGACCCTCTTGATTCTAAATCTATATCCTGTGCTATTGTCTTAGGAGTTGTCGTAAAAGAATGGCAACCCCTAATATCCGGAACAAATCCGGTTGCATTACACACGGCATTTAACTCTGTCATTGTGTTTGTACCATCCACGAAAGAAGTCAACATTCTTGGATTTAACCCTCTATTAATTGCCTCTTCGCTTAGATCCTCAGGTGTGGCACTTCTATCCAACTTATTGTTCTTTCCCTTCCCAAGAACTAAAACTTCAAACCCCATTGTATTTAAAAATTCATAGAGTTCAATTATAGCACCCGGTTCATCTCCAGCTGAACCGGTGTAAACAACCCCTGCTTCATCTGCCAATGATTTTAAATAAGGACCAACTGTCGCATCCATTTCAACATTTAAGCTTACAATATGTGTGTTGGATTCGATTGCTCTCAATGTAACTTCACAACCGGCGTTAGTATCTCCTGTGCAATCCACAACCACATCAGGTAGCTCTGCTGCAATCATGTTGTCAGTTGTGGCAATTGACTTTCCATTTTTAATAGCTTCTCTTGCCACTTCAATATCATCAGTTACCAAAAACTCATCTTCAGTAAACCCTGCTGATATAAAAGTATTTTTCACTTTTTCAATTCTTCTTGAGGACAAAATAAGCGGTGTGAAATTTTGTAATCCCTTTAATTGAGTTAAAAGTGAACTTCCCATTATTCCACAACCAATTATTCCAACCGATATATTTCCGTATTCTTTTAATCTATTCTGTAAGTAGAACATTCTACCTCCTAAAGATTTCTGCTCATCATCATAGCCGAAGATACTGCCCATTGTATGTTGTATCCTCCGCAAATTCCATCTATATCAAGAGCCTCACCTATTATATAAAGCCCTTTTACCAACTTAGACTCGAAAGTCTTTTCATCAACTTGTGATAACTCAACTCCACCTAAAGTGACTTGAGAAGTATCAAATCCCTTAGTCCCTGAGATATCTATTCTGTGATTTAAAATTTCTTCAACCATTTTCTCAAAAACTTTCTCGTCAATATTACTCATTGGAATATCTTGATGCAAATTTAAATTTTTACAGATATATCCAACTAATTTCTTATCTATTATTCCCGTAAGCCATCTTTTTAGTGAATAATGACTCAACATATAATACATATTATAAAGCTCATCTTTGATTTTTTCATCAGAATAATTTACTAGAGAAAATTTAATATATTTATTTCCGCTTTTAATATTAACTGCCTTAGATAAATTTAAGATAGGTGGGCCACTTAATCCATAATCAGTGAACAATACTTCTCCCTCTTCCTCTTGTACTAGTTCATCATCTATATACAGCCTTGGCTTAGAGTATACTTTTACACCACTTATTGATTTTAAATCCTTTGACTCAGAAGTAACTTGAGTTAATGCGGGATAAAGATTAGTTACTTTATGCCCCAAACTCTTCAAAATTTCAAAACTCTTGCCATCACTCCCAAGCTTAGGAGAAGAACAGCCTCCAGTTGCAAATACCACTCTATCAGCCACAAACTTCTCTTCATTGGTATAAACTGTAAATTTATTATTCTCTTTTTCCACCTTCAAAACCGGCGAAGACGTAATAACTTCAACACCCAACTCTTCGAGTTCCTCTAAAAGTTGATTCACAACAGTTTGAGCTTTTAAAGTTTGAGGATAGACCCTATTCCCTTCACAAGTCGTAAAAATCGCAATAGTTTTCAAATAGTCTATAAAATTTTCATTTGTAAATCCATTTATGGCTTCTGTTACAAATTTTGAATTATAATTTTTATAAGATACATCTAAATTAGTTAAATTACATCTTCCATTTCCAGTTGTCAGCATTTTTTTTAAGATTCTATCTTTCTTTTCTAAAACAGTCACTTGATGCCCTAACCTCTTAGATTCAATTGCTGCAAAGACACCGGAGATTCCTCCGCCAATTATTATAATTTTCATTTGATTGCCCTTCCTTTGTATATTATATTTAATCTTTACTCTCATTTCAATTTATCTTTGCAATATGCTCTCTAAGACTAAGATACATTTTAGAAACAAAAGCTAAATTATAATCTAAATATTTATTTAACTTCGTTTATTGACTCTCCGTTCATATAAGATTGTAAATTCCCAACTATTATGTCAAGCAACCTCTTTCTCGTATCTAAAGATGCCCAAGCTATATGCGGTGTAATCAATAAATTCTGTGCTCCACGTAGAGCATTGTTCTCTAACATTGGCTCAACTGCAACAGTATCTATCCCTGCAGCATATATTTTTCCAGAATCTAAAGCCTCTCTAAAATCAGCTTCATCTATCAACCCGCCTCTTGCAGTATTTAACAAAATAACTCCATCTTTCATTTTGGAAATAGTATCTTTATTTATAATCTTCTCAGTTTTTTCATTTAATGGACAGTGCAGAGCTATTACATCCGACTTTTCCAATAACTCATCAAACGAAACATACTCTCCTATCTCTCTGCCCTCGTCAGTTGGTCTTGAACCACTTGCGATTACATTCATTCCCAAACTCTTAGCAATACGTCCGGTGTTTTTGCCTATGTTTCCAAACCCAACTATACCCATCGTCTTTCCATATAGCTCAATCACAGGATGCTTCCAATAGCAAAAATCATCCGCCTTAATCCATTCTCCTGCCATTACTGATTCAGTATGCCTATATGTGTTGTGACAAATTTCAAGCAACAGTCCAATTGTAAATTGACTGACCGCATAGGTCGAGTACTCAGGACAATTTCTCACAGATATATTTCTCTTTTTAGCCTCTACAATATCAATGTTATTATATCCGGTAGAGCAAAGGCCTATATATTTTAAATTGTTGCATTTCTCAATGATATTTTTTGAAATTGGAACTTTGTTCACTATTATAGCCTCAGCATCTCCAATTTTTTCTATAATTTCACTTTCATTTTTAACATCAGTATCTCTATATAAAATTACATCTCCTAAACTTTCCAATTCATCAAAACTTAAATCTCCGGGATTTAATGTCTTATAATCTAAAAAAACTATTTTCATAATTTACCTCTACTATTTCAAATAACTGTATATTTATCTCAAGTAAATACTATATAATAGATTTAAATAGCATTTACTGTTGTACAAACTAATTATATTTATTATACATAATTAAAAAATAAATAGTATCGTCTTGCAAAAACTACTTCGTAAATTTTTACATTGTTAAATGCTAAATTTAAAATTCAGGTGATTATTATGAAAAAATTATTTTCTATACTATTACTACTATTTGCAATCGCTCCAAGTATAGTCTTTGCTGATTCAATAGACTCTATTGAAGTAAATGCAAATATACTTGATGACGGTTCTCTACAAGTAACACAAGTTTGGAAAGCAACAGCTGATAGCGGAACAGAATTTTATATTCCCATGCAAAACTTAAACCACATGCAACTAACTGACTTTAAAGTTTCAGATGAAAATGGTCCTTATACAGAAGTTCCTTGGGATGTAGAGGTTTCTTTTGAAGAAAAGGCGAACAAATACGGAATTAATAAAACAGTCGACGGCATTGAATTGTGCTTTGGTAAAACTGCATTAGAACCAAAGACCTACACAATAAACTACACTTTGAAAAATGCCATGATAGGTTACACAGATTTAGACGGATTTAATATTAGATTTATAAACCATGATATGGATCCGGTCCCTGATAATGTAAAAGTAACTATTCAAAAAAATGGTGTTGATTTAAACGAGAGCAATGCAAAGATTTGGGCATTCGGATACATTGGAAATATCTTATTTGAAGATGGCAAAATCGTTGCTAAAAATACAGAACCTTTTTCAAATAATCAAAATTTAACTATTCTAATGTCTTTGAATAAGGGAATAATAAATCCTTCTTACACCCTAAATGATAGTTTTGAAACTTTAAAATCAGTTGCATTTGAAAATTCAAGCTATGAAAATGACTATAATGATTTAAATGGTATTTCAGGAGATGCTATTTCGCAAAGTTCTAAAGATTTTTCAGGCCCGGTTACCTTAATAATTTTCTTTATTATTTTAATGCCTGTCTTCATATTCTTTTCGATTCTAGTATCTACTTCAAAAAAGCGTACTATAGCGAAGAATATAAATGAGGTCGATGAAGACCATCCCGAATATTACCGTGAAGCACCTTTCAACGGCAATCTGACGGCCTTACTTTATTTAAGACAAAAAGAAATCAATATATTAAATGCTATAATCTCAGCTCAAATTCTAAAGTGGGTAAAATCTGGTAATTTATCATTTGAAAGTGCTAAAAATTTAGCATTACCAAAAGAAAAGTTAAAACCAGAAGATACTGTCTTAAAGATAAATAGTGTTCCTAATACAAAAAATAGATTTGAATCCAATTTATTTGAATTTATTTTAAAAGCTAAGGGCGACGATGATATTCTAACTCCAAAAGAGTTCAAAAGATTTTTATTTAAATCAAAAGACTTCCCATATAAGTTTTTAAAATCTACAAAAGAAGAAGGAAGAAATTATTTAATAGACAATGGATATCTTGAAGAAAGAGCTTCTAATAAATATTACCTAACAGAAAAAGGACTTACTGAAACTTCTCGTCTATGTGCCTTTGAAAGATTTTTATATGATTTAGAAGATTTGAGTGAAAAAGAATCAATAGAAATTTCAAATTTCGATGATTTATTAATTATGGGAGTGTTATTGGGCGCCGCCGAAGAAGTAACCGATGCATTCAAACATTTTTATCCTGAAGATAAATATGCCGGTCACATACCTTTATACGTTGGTCCTAACAGTCTATATCCACACTATTTATATTTAACTTATTTCTCTAAAAATTCATATCAAGCTTACAGCTTAAGTTCAAGTTCGAGTTCAGCTTCCTTTGGTGGAGGCGGTGGATTCTCAGGTGGTGGAACTGGTGGAGGCGGTGGATTCTCAGGTGGTGGAACTGGTGGCGGTGGTAGATAGCCCCTACCAAATAATTTAATAAAACAAACACAAAAGCAGCTAACTCATATAGAGAAAGCTGCTTTTACAATATGTTCACTAACATAACAAAACTTATATATTAAATTAAATATTAACTTTGAATCTTTTTAATTTTTTATATCTATCAATCCCAATTTTGTGGAACTTCGTAAATATAATTGTATCCATTTGCTTTATCTTCTGCTATTTCCTTTTTTAATGCTTCAAGTTCTTCTTTTTCATCTTCTGTTAGTTCTATTTTGCAAGCTTCCATTGGTATTCTACCTGTTGCAAGTCCTAGTATATAATTATCTCTGCTCATTCCCATTTATTCATTCCTCTTTTCTTCAAATTGTTTAAATTTAACTTATATCATTAAAGTTTAAATTAATCATCGAATGGCACTTCGTATATATACTTTTTACCTTCTGATATATCTTTTTCTATACGCTCTTTCATACCTTCGAGTAAATCTTTTTCTTCTTCTGTTAATTCTATTTTACATGCTTCCATTGGTATTCTACCTAGTGCAAGTCCTAATATATAATTATCTCTATCCATTATCATCACCTTTTAATTATCTTATTAATCTACCTAATAATATTTCGTCATAAAATTTCTTATTCAATGCACTTTTGATTCAACTACTAAACATATTAACACACTAAAATAAAATCGGAAATGATGATAATTCAACTTCCTATTTTATAAATTTCTATATTTTCATAACTTACTTTACTTATCAGCATTTCTATTTTTCAAAATCATAACGGCTTCGAGAGTTGCTCCACCTAATGCTCTTGCTTTGTCCGATATTGTATTTGGATTTGTAGTAGTTCTTGGGTCCACATCTCCTATTTTCATACCTTCAAAGACTTCAGTACCATTTCTAATAATCCCCCTTAAAATCCCTGAAATTTTAGCTGTAACTTCTCCGCCTTCAACTGTAGCTATGACTTCTCCTTGCTCTACTATATCCCCTATATCGTGTCTGTTTATTATTTTTCCGGCCTTAGGTGCATACAGTACTCTCTCTCTTGTAAAACCATCTATATTCCCCGGTCTATTTGTATTTGGTGCTGCAGAGCCTTCAAATATAAGTCTGCCTAAATCGTGACCTCTGTTAGTTTCAATAACTATGTCAACATCTTCCCCAGCAATAAATCCCGGTCCTAGTGCAACAGTTCCCTTTGCCATATCTATTCTTGTGCCAAGATTTTTTTTAGCTAAAATCGCATCAACCAATACATCAGGTTCAAGTTCTTCTAGGATTTTACATTCAGGGTCCACCATCAAAGGCACTACTCTATCTTCAAATGCCTTTTCCATTTCAGATATAGTTTCAACTCTTCTTGCTGTTATATCTTCTACGCTTGTTTCTCCAACGTAAATAGCATCAGATAGTGCAACAGTTCTTCTTATTGCAGTTGGTTGTTTCACTTCGAGACACAGCACTTTAAAACCGGAACGATGTAATCTTTGAATTGAACCCGTTGCAATATCTCCCGCACCCCTAATTATTATCAAATTATCTAATTTTTTCATATTGTTCCCTTGTATCTATATCTATATGTTCCATTTCACTTTCTATATCAACTTTTTGTGAATTTTCTTCGTTTATTAAAACAACTCCGCCCTCATCTTCTTTTAAACTCAACAATCTATCTTTAAAAAATTTCGGGAAAATCATCGGAGCCCCACGCTTTTTGCCGTACATCGGAAAAGTTATCAATTCATCTTGATAGAACTTATCCACTATTTTTCTAACAGTTTCCTCGCTGACAAAAGGTTGGTCACATACAAAGAACATATATCCGTCAACATTACCTGAGTTTTCTACGCCTATTCTAATTGATTCACTCTTACCTATATCAGCTTTTTCATTGTCATATACTTTCAACTTTCCTTCAGCATATTTTTAATATCTTCATCATTTGTTATTAAAATTTTTTCTGAAAAATCTAAACTATCTAATAAATCAACTGTGTATTCAAACATTCTCTTACCTTTGACTTCAAGTTTTAATTTGTTATCTCCCATTCTCTTTGAAAATCCGGAAGCCATTACTATAGCGCTAATATTCATACTTACCTCCTAAGTTTTATATCTAATTTTCCAATTTCTTCTTCAAGTTTTGAAATATCTTCCTCAACTCTATTTAAGTAGAGATATTTTTCGCCAACTGAATTTTTAAAAATTCCCTCCCTGTGAGATAGCATTTTTAAAATTAATGAATCATCTAAAACTACTCTTCCAAATCTGTCTTTGAACAATTTAAAATTAAATATATCATCTTTGTTCAACTCATTTAAATATTTCATCATTGGCAATACTGCTATAGTTTTAGTAGTTATATCGTATATTACAGGCTCATTTTCGCGAGAGGCTTTATATGGTTTTTGTTTAGAACCATCAGCTTCAATTAGTACATAATCAAATTTTGACAAAATCTCTTTTAAATAATCATAGTCAGCGCTCGTTATTTTTTTATCTGTAGATTCTCCACCTGTAATCACTAAATTTATTCCATTGAAATTTCCATCAAAGTTTTCAACGCATATTTCATCATCTTCTAATTCAGTTGGAATACCTATTTTGGTAGAAGTTGTTATTAATACTTTACCCATTTTTTTTAATTCTCTTCCCAACTTAAACATTAAAGTAGTTTTTCCCCCACTCCCCACAATGGATACTACATCATTTTTTTGTATTTCAAATTTTCTATACATCCCAAAACCCCTATGTACACTTAAACCTCTCATTTTTAAAAATGAGAGGTTTAAAATAATTTATTTATTAAAAACTTTCTTAGGTTTAGAATAAGCTGTTTCATCAAGAGGAAGCTTTCTTCTTACAATTCCGTCCATTTCCATATATGCTGCTGCCACTGCTGCTGCAGTTGGAATAGAAGCTATCTCTCCAACCCCTTTAGCTCCATAGGCAACATTTAAAAGTTCTTCTTTTTCTATGGCTATAGTTTCTATTTCAGGAACATCTGTTGAGCGTAAAAGTCCTAATTGTCCAAACTTATCAGTAGGAACCCCGTCTTTTAATCTCATATCTTCTGTTAATGCATACCCTAAACTCATTAGAACTCCACCTTCAACTTGTCCCTCAAAATTTATTGGGTTTACTATTTGCCCTGAATCATGAGCTGCTACTACCTTTTTAACCTTTCCTTCATCGTCTAAAATTACAACGTGTGTTGCATATCCATATGCTATATGTGATTTAGGATTTGGTTTATCTGAAGAAAGAGGATCTGTTGGCTCAAAATATTCATAGTAATAATCTTTTCCCTCAACACTGCTAAGGTCGGTTCCTACCATATCTTCTTTTAATAACTCACAAACTTTTTTAATAGCTTCACCTGTCAAAAGCGTCTGTCTTGAACCTGATGTAGTACCTGAGTCAGGAGAAGTTTCAGTATTAGGTGGCATAAGAATTATATCATTTCTATCTATTCCCAATGTTTCTACTATAAATTGAACTGCTATCGTCAAGTAACCTTGTCCAATGTCAGATGCCGCTGCATAAAGATACAACTTTCCATCTCTCACTTCAAGTCTTGCACGACCTTTATCAGGTAAACCTACTCCTACACCTGAATTTTTAAGTGCACAGGCTATTCCAACATGTCCTTTATTTTCTTCATAGACATCTTTTACTGCTTCAAGAGTTTCTACTAATCCTGTCGATACATCCGCAAACTGTCCATTAGGAAGAACATCCCCCGGTCTAATAGCATTTCTATATCTGATTTCCCATGGAGATATTCCAACTTTTTCTGCTAATTGAGTTAAAATCATTTCAAAAGCAAAGTTTGACTGACAAACCCCAAATCCTCTAAAAGCTCCTGCTGGTGGATTGTTTGTATAGACTCCATATCCACGGATATCAGTATTTTCATATCTATATGGGCCTACTGAATGTGTACAAGCTCTTTCAAGTACAGGTCCACAAAGCGATGCATACCCACCTGTATCAAAATAAATTTCAGCATCCAATCCTTGTATAATTCCATTTTCATCACACCCAACTGTAAAATCAGCTTCCATCTTATGACGCTTAGGGTGGAAAGCTATGGATTCAGGTCTTGTGAATTTAGCCTTTACTATTCTATTGTATTTAACCGCTGCAAGAGCTGCAATATGTTGTACGGATACATCTTCTTTTCCTCCGAAACCTCCACCTATAATTGCATTTTCTACAACTACTCTCTCAGGTTCCCAACCAAACATTATAGAAATTTCTTTGCGTGTGTCAAAAGTACCTTGGTCTGATGTATATATTTTAACACCATCTTTATATGGCATAGCAATAGCACACTCAGGCTCCATAAAAGCGTGTTCAGTAAAAGGAGTTGAGTAATGTTGAGTTATAACATATTTAGAATTAGCTATGGCTTCTTTTGCGTTTCCTCTTGTAACATGTCTTTGTTGGCAAAGATTTCCATTAGAGTGTATCTTTGGAGCATCTTCTTTAAGTGCTTCAAAAATATCTGTTATAGGCTCATACACCTCATAATCTATTTTTACAAGCGCTTTAGCTTCTTCGAGAATCTTTTGATCTTCTGCAACTACAAGTACAATTGCATCGCCTATACATCTTGTAATTTCTCCTTCCGCAATTAAAACATCCCAATCTTGTTGAATATGTCCAACTTTGTTGTTAGGAACATCTTCAGCTCTTAAAATCCCAACTACACCTTCTAATTTTTCAGCCTCTGATGTATCTATTTTTAAGATTTTTGCACGTGGATGAGCAGTTCTCACACATGATGCATATACCATGCCATCAAATTCCATATCATCCACATATTTTCCAGTACCTAGAATTTTTGCTTCAGCATCAATTTTTATAGCATTTTCTCCAACACCATTTGTATTTTTGTTTTTCATTTCCGTCTTTCCAGAGAAAATTTCTCCAGCAAGTTTAATAGCTTTTTCAATCTTCACATATCCAGTACATCTACAGATATTACCTTTTATAGAAGCTTTTATTTCTTCATCAGTTGGATTTAAATTTTTATCCAACAATCCTTTTGCGCTCATAACCATTCCCGGAGTACAGAACCCGCATTGTACAGCCCCTACTTCTGCAAATGCATATGTATATACTTCCCTTTCTCTATCTGTTAAACCTTCCATAGTTATGATTTCTTTTCCTACAAGCTTAGATAATTTAAATACACAAGCTTTTGTTGCTTTACCATCTACGATTACAGTACAAGTTCCACAAGCGCCTTGACTACAACCGTCTTTTACGGACTTAATCTTTAGCTCATCCCTTAAAAAATTTAACAAGGTTATATCCTTATCATGAATAAACCTTTTCCCATTTACTATTACTTCAAAAGTATTTTCCATAATTTACACCTCTTATATAGATTACGAATATTGTTGTTTTTTTATTATAACATAGAATTTTATTATAAACAGAAAAAATAGGATATTTTTTTTATTTTATCCTATTTTTAAAAATTAATTAACGGTTGTTTGATAAAGTTCTAAATCACTATCAACTTCAAAAGTGTATAGATCTCTTAAAAATTCAGCTCTTAAAATTTGCCCTTCAACTTTTAAATTTAAAATATTGTAATTCAAAGAATTTACAATTGAAACTACTTTTCCTTTAAATTTAGTATCACCATCGCTATACTCGGTTTTAAATTTTTTAGGGTTATAGTAAATGTCTCTACCTTTTATTTTTATGCTCTCATACCCTATTAATCTTGCCATATCTTTATTTAAATAATTTCCAAAAGATTCAACTCTTTCATCTGCAATTACCCTACCCTTTTCAATAAAGATAATTTCTTCGCATAATTCCGTTATATCGTCTATATCATGACTAACTATTACAACTGTTCCGTAAAACTCTTTTAGCATTTCCTTAAGTTCACTTCTCAGCTTGACTTTCAAATTCATATCAATAGCTGAAAAAGGTTCATCTAGGAGTATTATCTTTGGCTTGCTTGCCAACATTCTCACCATTGCAACTCTTTGCGCCTCACCACCACTTATATTGTTTGGTTTAGAATCAAGTAGATGTTCTATTCTAAATTTTTTGTAGAGTTCTTCCAAATTTTCTACTTTTGATGTCAACTCTATCTGTTTTCTTACAGTCATATGTGGAAAGAGTGCATAGCTTTGAAATAGGTACCCAACTTCTCTATCTTGAGGTCTCACATTTATATTTTTATCTGAATTATAAAGTACTTCACCATCAAGTTTAATACATCCCGATTTAAGTTCTGTTATTCCGGCAATACTCTTTAATAATTGAGTTTTGCCTGCACCTGATGGCCCAAACAATCCTATTTTTTGGAAATCACTTTTAAATTCAATATCTAAGTCATAACTCTTTAATTTCTTTTTTATAGTTATATCAAGTGTCATTTCTTCTCCGTAAAAAACATAGTTAAAAATATCAACACCGCACTGATTGCAATAACAAGTAACACCAACATATATGCTTGATTATAATTGCCGGCTTGCACAGCTGTATATATTGCCGTCGAAAGAGTTTGAGTTTTGCCTTTTATGTTGCCTGAGACCATCATCGTTGCTCCAAATTCTCCAAGCGCTCTTGAAAAAGATAAGATAAGTCCTGAAACCAATCCATATTTAGAAAGTGGCAATGTTATCTTTCTAAATATTTCTCCATCAGATAACCCAAGTGTCTTTGAAACTAATATACAATCTTCGTTAACTGATTTAAATGCTGCATATGCACTTTTATACATAATTGGAAAACTGACAACTGTCGCTGCTATAATATTAGCTGCTGGTGTAAAAAGTATTTGTATGTTCAGCAAATTATAAAATCCACCAAATATACCTTTATTTCCTAAAACTATAAGTAACAAAAAACCCATTACTGTTGGCGGCAATACCATTGGCAGTGTAAATAATATGTCTAAAATTCTCGACTCTCTTTTTAGAACAACTCGTGCTGCTAATATGGCTAGTATAAATGTAAATATACTAGCCACACTTGCAAATAAAATAGAATTACTTATTAGCTCCATCTATTACCTCATATCCATATTCTTCAAATACTTTCTTAACTTCTTCGCCTTTGATGTATTCATAGAATTGTTTTGATTCAGGTTTGTCATTTAAAAGAGCCATTGGATAAATTATATCCTTGTGAGTTCCATCTTCGAATTCATATACAATCTTAACATCGTCTTTAGCAACTAAAGCGTCTGTTTTGTATACTACTCCGTAGTCAACTTCTCCGCTCTTAACCCATTCCAATACGTTTCTAACGTCTGAACCTAATACAATTTTGTCTTGCATTTTGTCAAATAATCCTAAGTTAGTCAAAGCTTCTTTTGCATACTTACCTGCTGGAACTGATTCAGGTTCTCCGATTGCAAATTTTCCACCATTTAATACATCTTCGATTGACGCTAAATCTTTTTTACCGACGATTACTAATTTATTTTTTAATAAATCTTGAGATTCTTTTACTAATCCCTTATCTTCAAGCTTTGCAACGTGTTCTTTAGAGGCACTGATAAATACATCTGCCGGTGCTCCTGACTCAATTTGAGTTCTCAAAGTACCTGAACCACCCATGTTGAATTCAACAGGACTTCCATATTGCTCGCCTATAATGTTCATAGTTTCTTTTAATGAAGCTGCTGCAGAAACTGTTATGGGTTCCATAGCTTGAACTTCTTCTTTTGGAGCATTGTTTTTAGTTTCTTCAGCTGACTTACTTTGACACGCTGCCAAAACTAACATCAACATCATTATTCCTACCAATACTTTTTGAAAATTTTTCTTACACATTCCTCTACCTCTAAGTTAAATTTAATGTATTTCTTTGCAAACAACTTTCCCTCTTCCGTTAAAAAGCTTTCTCCTCCACCTGTTCCGCCTTGTTTTTTCTCCACAACTTTGTATCCCAATCCCTTTTCCATAGTTCTTATCATCTGTAAAGCTTTAGAATAAGAAATATTCATAGCTGCGGCAGCTGATTTAACAGATTGAGTCCTATCTATTAAATTAAGCAGTTGGGCAGTCCCCGGACCATAAAATCTTCTGTTTTTATTTAGAGTCAATTTCACCTGGCAAGTCATTTGAATGTCTCCCGGAGCTTCAAATTTTTCCGTCTCATTTTCAGACGTGACTAACCTAAAGGAACCGTCTTTAACTTTGAAGATACCATTTGCGCTCTCTTTTTCCAGAGCTAAATAATCAACTCTTAACAAATCTTCAACTAAATCTTCAAATATGAACTTTCTCTCATACTTATCAATAATTTCTTCTGTCGAACTCTTATCTATAAAAATAGCACCCGATTTTATCAAGTGATTTTTATCAACATTATTTTCCACTACAAAAACATCGCTCACAGCCGGCTTTACATTTACCATAAGTGTCCTAAGCACATCTAAGTTGTAATCTTCATCTGGAATTATAATAGCTATTGTCATCTCTCTATCCCCGCACAATTGGATTTTTCAGTATTTAGCATCTTAAGAGCATGTTTTAACGGACTTAAGATAAAACTGATATTTTCTTTAGCTGCCTTTGGACTGCCCGGTAGATTTACCACTAGGCAACTTCCAATTGTTCCACAAACTTGTCTGGATAAAATACCACTTTTCACAACTTCATAAGATTTCATTCTCATAAGCTCAGAAAGCCCAGGAACTTCTCTATCAATTACATCCTTTGTTGCTTCAGGAGTTATATCTCGCATACCCAGCCCGGTTCCGCCTGTAGTTAAAATTAAATTTGCGCTTGCATTTTTTATCAGTTCTTTTTTAATGAGTTCTCTATCATCCGGAACCATTCCAGTTCCTACTACCTCATATCCATTTTCTTTCATCAAGTCTACAATCTCCGGACCACTAAAGTCCGCTTTTTGCTCATAATAACCTGAGTCACTCACCGTTAAAATAAATACACTATACATTTTAACCCCCAATATTATTCATATTGAAATCACTAACCGAATTCATATCAAAATCATTAGCTATTGGTTTCTTATAAATAATTTTTCTCAACTTTTCCTTAAATTCGTCTTTGGAAATTTTCCCTTCAATAAAATCTAACATAGAAATTCCATCTCCATATTCAAGACAAAGTCTCAAATTACCATTTGAATCCATTCTAACTCTATTGCAGTTTTCACAAAATCTGTGTCCAACTGCATCTATAAAACCAATCTTTCCATTAAAGTTTTTAAAAGTATAATATTCAGCCGGTCCATTTCCCAATTTTTCATTTAATAGCTTTTCTTCACCATATTTCACTCTTATTTTAGAAATTATTTCTTCTCTCTTAATTCCTCTATAGTTTACAGCTTCTGATATAGGCATAAGCTCAATAAACCTCACTGCAACAGGATTATTATGTGCAAAGTCTGCAAATGCTAAAATCTCGTTGCTATTAACTCCATCAATTGGAACCATGTTTATCTTTAAATTTTTAAACCCTTTAGCCAAAAGTTTATCTATTGCATTTTTTACAGAATTAAATTCTCCAAATCGAGTAATTTCTCTATATTTTTGCCTGTCCATAGTATCTAGAGAAATATTAATTCCATCTATTCCGGCTTCTAATAAGCTATCTATATTTTCAGATAATAAAATTCCATTGGTTGTCAATGTAACAGATTCAAATCCAATATCATTTTTTAGCGACTTTACAAACTCATTAATACCTTTTCTAACTAGAGGTTCTCCACCTGTTATCTTAACTTTTTTCACACCTAACTCTCTGAAAACCCTTAAAATTTTCAAATAGTCTTCAAAGTCTAGTCTTTCTTCTTCAATCCTACAATTTTCAGGCATACAATAAACACATCTCAAATTACATTGTTGTGTTACAGAAACTCTTATATAGTCTATTATTCTGCCTGACTTATCAACAATTCCTCTTGAATTCACCGCTTTTACCACCGGCCTTATATTCTAATTTTATATCAGTTATTTCCATAGCCCTATCTACCGCCTTAACCATATCATATATAGTTAGTAATGCCATAGAAACACCAGTTAAAGCTTCCATTTCAACACCTGTTTTTTCAGAAACTTTTACCTTACAAATAGCTTTTATCTGTAAATTTTCTTCGTCTATTTCAAAATTCAAATCTGTACCTGTAATGCTTATTGGATGTGCCATTGGAATTAAATCAGAAGTTTTTTTAACCGCCATAATCCCACCAACTTGAGCCACAGTTAAAACATCTCCCTTTTGAATTTCCTTGTTAACTATCTTGCTAAGAGCAACCTCTGACATTTTTATTATCCCACTTGCAATAGCAATCCTATCCGTTACAGATTTTTCAGTTACATCCACCATTCTTGCATTCCCATTTTCATCAAAATGAGTTAAATCTGTCATAGTAGACCTCCATGACCAAGTTTGACAATATCATTTTTTCCCAACTTTATTCCCGCTGCAATCTTAGGTAATATCATATCTAAGATTGTCTTTTCACAGTACATAACAGACCCCGGCAACCCAAGTAGAGCCGTACTATCCTTGTAAGCAACCATAAACATTGCCCCTGGAAGCACAGGAGTACCATAAGTTATCTTTTCAGATGAAGATTTTTTAATCGCTCCCGGTGTATTGTCATCAGGATCCACACTCATCCCACCAGTACAAACTACAACATCTGCTCCTTTTACTACTGCTCTATCTATCTTTTCTGAAATTTCATCTAAATCGTCAGACGCATATTCTTGGCTTATCTCTTCAAAATCAAACTGAGCAAACTTAGTCCTTACAACATCTGTAAATTTATCTTCAATTCTACCCTTTGAAACTTCACTTCCGGTAGTAACTATTGCATATTTTAAAGCTTTAAAAGGAACAACTTCTATTACTTTTTCATCTTTAATTTCATCAATGACATCTTTTTTTATCTTTACCGGAGTTATTCTAGTTCCAGCTATAATATCTCCTTTTTTTACAGCTATGTCAGAAAACTTAGTCGCTATAGTTACATCAGTTATTGAATTCAAATTAAAAAGCTTTTCTACATCAATAATCAATACCCCATCAGCATCCGCAATTAAATTAACTTTACCCTCAGATACGTCTGAAAACTTTATATTGTCTCCAGAAATTTTTCGAGCTATCTCCTTTGCAGCATCTTCTTCATGATATTCATCTTCCAATACTTCAAAAATGTAAATATGCTCTTTTCCCATTTCTAAAAGCACAGGCACATCTTCTTCTTTTATTAAATGACCTTTTTTAAATCTCGCCCCTTTGCTTACCCCCTTTATTATTTGAGTTAAATCATGTCCTAAAACGTATCCAACAGCATCTTCAGTTCTTATTGTCTTCATACATCCCCCTCGCTACTGCCACTATCTGAGCAGTTATAGAAATTGCTATCTCCTTAGGAGTTTCAGCACCTATCTCAATGCCAACAGGAGAAAATACTCTTCCCTTTGCAATCTCTTCATACTCTGTGCCCTCTAAATCTTTAAACATCAAAATAGCTTTTTTTCTACTTCCTATTACTCCAATGTACTTAGGCTTTTTATCAAGTGCTGACTTAAGAGCAATCTTGTCAGAAATATGACCTCTTGTGAGTATTATCACATAGTCATCTCTAGTTATATCCAATTTTTTTACATCTTCATATTCAATCAAATATCTTTTAGAATTTGGAAAATCTTCTTCCTTTAAAAATTCTGCTCTGTTCTCTACAACTATCGTCTCATATCCTAGATAATTCAAAATTGGAACTGTTGCTTGAGATACATGCCCCCCACCTAAAATAAACATCTTAGGCTCTGCTTCAATTTTAAATTTGAATAAATTTTCAGAACTTCCACCTTTAGTAAATGGTTTTAATCCTCCATCTACTTCAATAGTAAAACCACAACTCAAATCTAAATCATATACTACAGAAATATCAGCAGTAGAATAATTGTCCATAATAAACTTTAAATACTCCCCAGCCAATTTATCACTTGGGTCAATGTATTCAAAATGAATTCTATTAGTTCCACCACAAACCATTCCTATATCTTCAGCTTCATTGTTGGTCAATATATATTTATGATTGTCAGAATTTTTTTCTCTAACTAAATTTTTCCCTAATTCAATCGCTTGAAATTCTTGAGCCCCACCACCAACTGTTCCAAAATCATATCCATTTTCAGTTATAATCATAGAAGAACCTTCTCCTCTTGGTGTTGAACCACTCTTAGAAATAATAGTAGCTATTATCAAAGGATTATTTTCTGTATACAACTCGTATGCCCTATAAATTACTTCTTTCATTTTTTCTCACCTCAGAACATTTATTAGAAATAATTATATCAAAACCATATTAAATCTTCAATTAACCATAGAAATAGATTTATTCTTTCACTTTATAATTTTATTATTACATTTACATTTTGGGTAAATAGATAAAAATGTAATAAATAGGTGGAGATATTATGAAATGGCAAGGTAGACGACAAAGTTCTAATGTAAATATAGGTGGAGCAGGAAGAAGAGGTGGTATGGCTCCAATCGGAGGTGGCGGACTCTTAATAATCATGTTAATAGTATTTTTAATGGGAGGAAATCCACTTGAAGTATTAAATAATGGCTCAAGTAGAAATACAACTCAGCAAGTTTCAACACAACATTCACAAGAAACTAAAACACGTCAAGAATTTCTTTCAGTTGTCTTAGCTGACACAGAGGACGTATGGAAGGAAATATTTAAACAACATAACTTAAATTATTCAGAACCACAACTTACACTCTATACAGGTTCAGCCCAAAGTGCCTGTGGGACAGCTTCATCTCAAACAGGACCATTTTATTGTCCGGGTGATGAAACAGTGTATATGGATACAGATTTTTATGATGACTTGCACAATAAATTTGGTGCAACTGGAGACTTCGCTCTAGCATACGTATTAGCTCATGAAGTTGGACACCATGTTCAACACCAATTAGGTGTATTAGACCAAGTCTTTGCTCTAAAAAATAAATTAAGTGAAGTAGAATTTAATCAATATATGATTAGGCTTGAACTTCAAGCAGATTATTATGCTGGAGTTTATGCACACTATGCGAAAAAAATGGGATATTTAGAACCTGGTGATATAGAAGAGGCCATGAATGCTGCCGCCGGAGTTGGTGATGACAGAATTCAAGAACAAGCTTATGGAAAATCAATACCTGATACTTTCACACACGGTACAAGCGAACAACGTATGAGATGGTTCAAAAAAGGATATGAATCCGGAACAATTGAAGCTGGAGATACTTTCAGTGTTAAAAATTTATAAACCTACTTGTAATAAAATAATGCAATGTGAAGTAATTTGTATTTGAAAACTCCTCCCGAATAAGATGATAATAAACATGGGGAGTTTTCATGTCTCTTGAATTTATAATCTAAGCACAACAAAAAATGATTCAAAATTTTCTGATAAAATAGAATTAGCAAATAAAACTAAAAGTCAAGAGAAACTATAAACCACTATAAACATTTTCCACTAAAAACCAAGAAACAATAAAAGGTAAGATTATAATTAGTAACTTAATTACAGTTGACCCTTATATATTTAATTCAGAAGGTTCATTGGAAATTGGAACTGATACTATTTTATGGCAAACAAGTAAATCATATTTAGTTACGTTTAATTATCAATAAACTTGAAGTTAATTTTACAACTCAATTCTTTAATCTTAAGATCTATCATTTTTTTAATAATACTTAAGTATTATTAAAAAAATGATTTTAGCATAATTTCATTACTTTTAAAATTTTCCCGTGAAAATTCTTAAATTTTATGGCAATTTATAAATGCCAGCGATTAATTTTTGAAAGCACATTTAACTTTCTACTCTTATTCCTTTTCTTAAAAGTAAATTTTTCCATTCTTTTGATGGCTCTTGGTCTGTTATTATAGTATCTATGCCTTCAATTTCTGTGAAAATAACTGCCGATTCATCTGTAAATTTTGTATGGTCCATTAGTAATATTTTATTTTTACTATGTTTTAGCATAATTTTTCTAATTTTTAAGTTTTCTATATTATTTTCTCCTAATCCAAATTCCATATCTATTGTAGGAAAACTCACAAATGCTATATCCGCTCTGTATGTTTTCAGCATATCTAGAGTTTGGTATCCTATAAATGAGTTTGTTTTATTGTGAAATTCTCCTCCTATTGCTATTAGATTTATATTTTCTGAGGTTGAGCACAGGTTAGCTATTTCCAATGAGTTTGTTATCACTGTGACATATATTTTTTTACCTATTAGGTTTTTGGCTAATTCAACACATGTTGTGCTTGAGTCCATTATGATTAAGTCTTTTGCTTTTATGCGTTTCATAGCCATAATTGCTATGTAATTTTTTTCATCCTTCATCAACTCTTTTTTTATATAGTTTCCAAATCCTCTATCGTATATGTTTTCTAAATATGCTCCACCTCTTGTCCTCTTTAATCTGTTTTGTTTTTCTAGTTCTATTAAGTCTTTTCTAATAGTCTCTTCGCTACATTCTAGCATTTCTGCGATTTCAGCTATGCTGAGTACGTTATGTGTTTCTAGATATCTTATTATTTGGCTATGACGTTCTATTTTTATCATTTTGCACCTCTTTTTCTCTACGGTTTTATTTTTTATTTGGAAGGAAGATACTTTGCCAATAAAATATTAAAATCAATCATTTATTGTATATACTTTCCCTATTCCTCTTGAGTAGTAATATATTTTTGCCAAGTCTTCTACATATTCTGCTGATAAAAATGCTTTTTCCATATTTTCTCCACAACATATAACTCCATGGTTTGCCAAGAGGCATGAGTTTGATTTCTCTAAATAAGGTATTATAGCTTTTGCAAGTTCAATTGAACCTGCTCTTTCAAATGGTGCAACTTTTAATTCTCCACCTATAAACGGCTCCATTTCTATTGAAATCAATGGTATTTCTTCCCTAGCAACCGCAAAAGCTGTCGCAAATGTTGAATGCGTATGAACTACTGCACTGTATTTAGGATAATTTTTATATACTTCAAGGTGCATTTGCCATTCTGATGATGGCACTTGCTCTTCTGCATAAGGTGTTCCATCTGCATGTACTTTAACGATATCTTTTTCTTCTATTTTTCCATAGTCCATTCCGCTCGGTGTTATATAAAAACTGTCTTCATCTTCTCCTCTAAGGCTGATATTACCACTTGTTCCCGCTACTAATTTTGTATTGTACAATCTCATCCCTGCTTCTACTAAAATTTTTCTGTAATTCATTTTCTACCTCTAATTTAAATTTCTAAATTTATATTTATTTATTAAGTATATTTTAAATATAAAAAAGTTGCAATCGATTTTTTTGGAGTTTTTTGGATTTTACGCAAATATTTTTGTTATTTATTGGTTTTTATTTGTTTTTATATCATTTTTGATTTCAATTATTATTTTTTTCTCTATTTTATCGGATTTATTTGATTTTTACTTTTCCAACTTTAACCAATTTTGTTTGACTTTTCACTGCCTAATGTTAAAATAAAATTATAATTTAATTTTAAGGAGGATTTATGAAAAATTCTAAAATTTCTTTGTTGGATTTAATTGGAATTGGGGTTGGACAAATAATTGGCTCCGGAGTAATGATTTTAACAGGAATTGCAGTCGGCAAAACCGGTCATGGTGTTACTTGGGCTTTTATAGTTGCCGGAATCATAGTTGCCATAACTAATTTATGTCTTGCAACTCTCGGTTCTGCAATTCCTGCTAACGGCGGCATGTATACATATGTAAGGGACTTAATCGGTAAAAAAACTGGTTTCTTTTATGTTGCACTCTTAGCTGCCGGTCAATTGGTATTAGCAAATTATGCAATCGGTTTCTCTGAATACCTAAAGGAGCTTGTTCCTTCAATCAATGTAACTTTGGTTTCAGCTATTATGATGACTATAATTTTTATTGTGAATTTAACAGGTGTAAAAACTGCTGTTAAGTTCCAAAACCTACTTGTTGTAGTGCTTGTAGTATCTATTGGTTTGTTCATTTTTTTAGGTCTTCCTAAGATAAATGATTTTTCTCCTTATATGGATATCACTAAGGTTATGCCTAATGGTTTTTCTGAGTTTATCGCAGCTATATTCCTTGTTAGATTTTCACTTGTCGGAGCTGAATACATAAATGAATTTGGTAATGATGCTAAAAATCCCGGTAAAAACATCCCTCTTGCAATGATAATTTCAACGATTATAGTTTCTATAATTTATTTGGGGGTTGGTTTTGTAGCTACCGGTGTACTTCCTATTGAAGAGGTAGCTTTTAAAACTCTTGGAAGTGTTGCTAAAGAAATTTTCTCTCAACCTGTTTATTATTTCTTCATGGTTGGCGGAGCTATGTTTGCTGTTGCTTCTTCTTTAAATGCTGTTTTTGCTTGGGCTCCTAAAGGACTTAAGGTTGCAATTGAAGATGGTTGGCTTCCTGAATTTTTAGCTACTGAAAACAAAGCCTTCGGAACTCCACATTATCTGCTTTTAATTTTCTACATACTTGGTATGATTCCTATCTTAACTGGTGGAACTTTGGAAATCATAGCTGTTCTTGGAAATAATATAGGTCTTATATTTGCCGCTCTTCCAATTGTCGCTGTGCTTTTCTTACCTTCAAGAAACAAAAATGCCTATGAAAATGCTTATTTTAAATTACCTTTATGGGCTATGAGAGTACTTCCTGTACTTTGCTTAATAGTTTTCGCTGCAGGATTTTATTCTAATGTAGACTTCATAGGCCCATTTGGAATGAAAGTATTGTTTGGATATTGTGTGATAGTGGCTATTTATGCTAAGCTTAGAGAACCTTATATCAAAAAGTCATAAATAAGTGAGGTTGTTATGTTAAAAGAAAAAAATTTTAGTGTTTACAAAGAAAGTGCAGATTATATTTTATCTAAAATAGGAGATCCTGTTGATTTTGCCATAGTGCTTGGAACTGGTCTTGGCACTCTACTTGACTGTATGGAAAATAAAATTGAAATACCTTATGAAGAAATTCCGGGATTTTTAATCTCTACTGTTAAAAGTCACCCAGGAAAGTTTATCTATGGTAAATTGTCCGGTAAAAATATAATTTGTATGTCCGGTAGATTCCACTACTATGAAGGCTATGACCACAGCGAGTTGGCAACTCCAATGTATGTTTTAAAGCTTATTGGTGTTAAGACTGTAATCTTAACTAATGCTGCGGGTGCAATAAATTATAATTTCCACCCTGGAGATATTTGCGTTGTAACTGACCATCTAAACTTTGGTGGGGTTTCTCCTACTCGTGGAAACAACTTAGATGAATTCGGCGAAAGATTTTATCCTATAGACAATCTATATGACAAAGATTTAAGAACTTTTGCAAAAAATTGTGCTATTGAACTTGGCTTTTCTCTAAAGGAAGGCGTTTATTTCTACACTGTAGGTCCCTTCTTTGAAACTCCGGCTGAAATAAGAGCGATAAGACTTTTAGGCGGAGATTTAGTTGGAATGTCTACTCTTTCTGAATCTCTGACTGCTGGGCACTGTGGCATAAAGGTATTGTGTCTTTCTTTGGCAACTAATTACAGCTCTGACAGAGTGGACAACATGGACGGTAGCGAAGTTGAAGATGTTGCAATGGCGGCTTCTGAAAACTTTAGAAATTTAATACTGAAAATGTTAGAAAAATTTGAGGGGTAATATGGAAAGACAAGATTATAATCTACCTTTTATGCTTCAATATGAACATGTTGCTTGGTATGAAAATGGTAGTGTTAAAATTTTAGATAGAAGAATTTATCCCAAAGAGGTTAAATTTGTAGAATGTTTTAGTCATGTTGATGTGGCTCAAGCCATAACTGACATGGTCACTCAAAGTGCCGGACCTTATACCGCAGCTGGAATGGGTATGGCTCTTGCGGCTTATGAAACTCGTGATTTAAATGATGATGAAAAAATTAATTTTTTAAAAAAAGCTTCTGATAAAATTTCCAACGCACGTCCGACTACTGCAAACAGGATGAAAAAAATTACTGAAGACTCTGTTAAAGTTGCAATAAATGCTATGGAAAATGGACTTGACCCAATTCAAGCTATTTTAAAAAATACCGTTGCCTCTTTAAACAGAAGATATTATACTATGAACAAAGTTGCAAAATATCTATGTGAGTTAATTCCTGAAAATGGAAAAGTTTTGACTCAGTGCTTTGGAGAAACTATAGTTGGAATGATGCTTAGAACTTTAAAAGAAAGCGGAAAAATTGTCAGCTTCTACTGTGCAGAAACTCGCCCTTATTATCAAGGTGCTCGTCTAACTGCAACTTGTTGCAACGAAATGGGTTTTGAGACAACTATTCTAACAGACAATATGATTGCCTATACTATGGAAAATATTGGAATAGATTTATTCACCTCAGCTGCTGACACTATAACGCGAGATGCTCATGTAGCAAACAAGATAGGTACTTTCCAAATTGCTCTTTTAGCTAAAGAGTTTAATATTCCTTATTTTGTAACCGGCATTCCTGACGATGATAAATTTTCAAAAGATGATATAAAAATTGAATTGAGAGACTCATCTCTTGTTTTGGGCGACTGGACTGCAAAGGGTGTAAAAGCTATATATCCTTCGTTTGACATCACTCCACCTATGTTAATTCGCGGTGTTATAACTGACAAGGGAATTTATGACCCTTCTGAGCTGCCAAACTATTTTAACTCTAAAGTAAATAGATTTTATTAATTTTTAAAGCGTATCTTGGCATCAAGCCAAAATACGCTTTTTTTCGTCTCTATTACTTATTATTTAGAATATTTTATTTCCCCTTACAAATTTGTGTTTAATATCTTTGTGTTGAGACAAATATATTGTCCTCTCTAATCTTTGTCGTAAATTTAAATCTTCTGTTCTGTATTCTGAATCATCTATTACAACTACATCTAATTCATATCCTCTTTCAAACGAACCAACTTTTCCAAAAAATTCTCCACCACCAAGTGTTCCCAAATAAAATACTTCTTCTACTTTCAATGGGCTTGAATTTCCATCTATAAGTCTCCAGAAAAGTTTTGAAACTTGGATAGCATCTGTCATCTGTCTAAAAATAGATAAATATGCTCCACCTGCAACGTCACTTCCAAGCCCAACTCTCTGCCCTTCTTCTAAGTATTTTCTAATTGGGGCTATTCCTGAAGATAGGTTCATATTTGAATCAGGACAGTGTGCTATATATACCCCTCTATCTTTTAACAATTTTCGCTCGTATTCGTCTGACCATACACAGTGAGCCATTATAGTCTTGGAATATTCTCCAAACAGTCTAAATCTGTCATAAGACTCTCCATAGCATTTTGTTCCAGGGCATAGCTCTTTAACCCATTCTATTTCTGATTGATTTTCAGATAAGTGTGACTGCACCGGAAGTTTTTCCTCTTTTGTAATTTTACCTAAGCTCTCCATCAATTCATCAGTACATGATGGTGTAAATCTTGGAGTTATTATCGGATATGTGTTTTTATATTTTACTTTGGTTTCATCTAACCACTTTATTGTATTCTCAATACTCTCTCTTGCACAAACTTCTTGTAATTCCGGTATTGAGTTTCTGTCCATATTGACTTTTCCAACGTAAGAAACCAATCCTGAATTTTCAAGCATATCCATTAAAATTATGGTGCTTGGTACGTGTAATGTTGCAAACACAACCGCTCTTGTAGTTGCACTACTTACCAAGTCTCCTACAAATTTTTCATATGTTTTTTTAGCATATTCTGTGTCTATATACTTTGCCTCATGAGGGAATGTATATGTATTTAGCCAATCCAAAAGTTCCAAATCCATTCCAAGCCCTCTGAAATGATATTGTGGCGCATGAACATGTAAATCTATAAGACCCGGTATTATTAACTTATCACTATAATCACAGACCTCCAAGTCCTTATACTCATCAGGTATTTTATCAAATACCCCACATGAATAACCCTCCACGCACACCAAATAGCTATTTTCTCTTGTTGTTAAATTTTCCAGATTTTCGCTATAGCAAATATCTCCTTTTATTATAAAAGATGCTCTCATAAACATCCTCCATTCTTTAACCTAATGAAATTAATACATATCGTAATGCAAAAATAACTGAAACCACTGCTGTTAATAATTTTATATCCTTAATTTTTCCAGTGAATAATTTCAATAAACAAAAACTTATTAATCCCATTGCTATACCATTTGCAATTGAATATGTAAATGGCATAAATGTTATCGTAATAAATGCCGGAATAGCATTTGTAATATCACTAAAATCAACATCTTTTACATTAGATAGCATTAAAACCCCTACATAAATTAAAGCCGGTGCTGTTGCTGCTGCCGGAATTATACTTACAAATGGAGCACAAATTATTGCTGCTATAAACAACATAGATGTTGTAAGCGCTGTTAACCCTGTACGTCCTCCCTCTGCTATTCCCGCACTTGATTCTACAAGAGTTGTTACAGTTGGCGCCCCAACTAAAGCTCCTGTAAGTGTCGAAATTGCATCTGACATAAGAGCTTGCTTCATTCTTATAACTTCTCCATTTTCATCTATCATATTTGCTTGTTTAGCAGCTCCAAGTAATGTTCCTAAAGAATCAAACATATTAACTAACGAAAAACTTACTACCAACATAAATACTATAAATATATTGTGTATTAAATCTTCCCCTGCAAAAAGTCCCACAAAATCTAACTTAAAAAGTGATACTTCGTAAAAATCATGGAATTTTGTAGCCAAGTTCAAATCAAAAGCGTCAAATTTTGTAACTCCTAATGGCACTCCTATTAAAGTAGCAATCACTATCCCTATTAATATAGAGCCCTTTACTTTCTTTGCGTTCAATACTCCTATTATTATAAGCCCTATTAATGCAACCGTTGCACTCATTATTAGTTGTGTATCAAATTCAGGATTTTGCCATTGTGAAAAATCGATCATACTGACCAATGTCGCCGGGTTATCTACTACAATATTGGCACTTTTTAAACCTATTATAGTTATAAATAAACCTATCCCAGGTGTCATAGCATCTTTTATACAGTTTGGAATTGCTCTTATTATAGCTTCTCTAAGTCCTATGGCAGTGATTATTATAAATATTGCCCCTGATAAAAATACTATTACTAAAGCTTGTGAATATGTGTAACCCATTACTAACATTACAGTATATGCAAAGAAAGCACTAAGACCCATCCCCGGAGCTTGTGCAAATGGAAGCTTTGCATAAACAGCTACTAAAAAGGTTCCTATAAAAGCTCCTATACACGTAGCTATAAATGCACCGTTTGATACTTTTGTCGCATACGCATCTTGCCCTAATATTCGTAAAGGCTCTGAAACTGTCATTGGTATAATTATTAATATGTACGCAATTGTTATAAACGTAGTAATACCGGCTAAAATTTCAGTCTTTACATTTGTGTTGTATTTTGAAAGTTCAAAAAATCTTTCAAAAAATCCCTGTTGTTTTTGTTTCATAACTTTCCCTCCTAAAATATGACCGTTAAAATAGAGGAGACAAACTTCTACATACTATTTTCTAATTTAAAAATAAAAAAACTACTCAAAAACCCACTATAAATTAAAAAACATTGCAAAACTACAGAGATACAGGCATAACAATGTATTTTATAATTTATAGTCGGACTATTAGGTAGTCGATAGATACGCTTAACCAAATTATAAGCTTATATAAATTATATTATTAAATTATAATAGATTTTATTTCATAACGTTTTCCTCTATTTAATAAAATTATACTGCTCTTTATCACATTTGTCAATTAAAAAATTAACAATTTTATCCAATTTAGGCAATTTTAAAATTTATTTATTAATTTTTTAAAATTGCCAGAGTATTATACGAACAAAGTCCGGTAGATAATAAACTATGAGAAAAAATATTGTAATCTATATATGTTTTATTTTTTCTCCACCCATCAAATACCTCTATAAATTTTATATTCATTCCTTTATATCTAAATATTTTATACCCGCTAATGGTTACAGTATGATTGTGATACTCTCCAAAAGCTATATTCATAAGAAGTGGTCTTCCTGCATCGATTTCACTTTTTACCGGATTATAAAAGTTAGAAAAATACTTCCCCTTCGCCTTAACTTTTATTCCATAATATCTGAAATAGTCTTTCATTATATCATCTATTTTTGTTGGCAATGTTCCAACTGTTTCATCAAATCCGTAGCTCTGTGCAATTGTAAAAATTTGGTCAAAAATTTCTTGTTCCGATAAATCGCCAAAAATTTTGTCGTAGTAACTCAAAACTCGAGTTATTGAAACTATCGAGCAATTTTTATTTGATTTTTTAAATTCACTTTGTAAAAAGTCTTTTAAATCCAAACTTTTTTCTTGCAACAACACTGCTCCGTTATAATTTTTAGTTATATATCCGTATAAATAATCTATTACTTCATATCCTGTAAATTTGCTCAAATCAATCACTCTTTTCTATATCTTTTTCAGGAAGATATTTCCAATACTTCTTAGGCATATTTGACACCATAAGTTTTTTATTCTTTCTTTCATCTATACCCACTGCACTATAAAATTTCTTCCACGCACTCTTAAAAAACATCTCTCTAGCACTATCTACCGCTTCTATATACTCAACTTCCATAAATTCACAATTCCCATGCATACAAAATGCTGCTGTCTTTCTACTCACATCATATATAACAAACTTTTCATTTGGCATTCGCTTTAAAAAATGTGGAGTTATAAATTTTAATATGTCATTGTGAGGTGTGAACTCTGCAAATAAAAATCCATCTTGAATTTCTCTAAATCTAAGCAGTCCTTTGTAGTCATGATTTTCTGAGCCAAAATTTTTTAAAATACCTCTATACATCACAGCTTCTTCTTTCGCCGAATTCAAATATGACAATCCATACTTATAAACTCCTTTTATACACTTAGCTATAACATCTGCTTTCTGCAAATTATCAGAGTGATAAACTACAACTAAATCATTAAAAAAGCTTTTAGAAATATTTTTTATAATAGAGTTTTTAACTCTATTATATTTTTTCAAATCTGTACTCACATGAATATCTTCAAAAAAATTTACTTGCTCGGTTTCAGTTGAGAAATTAACATTTTCTATTATAGAATATGCTTCAAACACAGCTGTTAAGAGTCCCTCAAAACTTCCGTCATATATATATTTCATAATCACCACATCTTTAGCTGCTCAACTGAATCTGGATCGCGTTGCCCCATAAAATCTTTTAAGGATTCTTTTGTAGAAAAATTTCTCCCTCTATAAACTCCGCCAACAGTTATAAAATTAACAGCTCTCTTAGTAGATATTTTCAAACTCTTTAAGTCGTCATACTTTAGAGCTGCAAACTTTCTTGCATTTATGATTCTAAGAGCATAATTTCTACCAAATCCCGGAATTCTCATAAGCTCTTCATAAGTTGCTCTATTTATTTCAATCGGAAATAAATCTATATTTTCTATTGCCCAATTTGCCTTTGGATCTATTCTCAGATCAAAAAATGGATTTTCTCGTTTTAAAATTTCATCTGCCTTGAAACCATAAAACCTTAGCAACCAATCAGCTTGATAAATTCTGTGTTCTCTAAGGAGCGGAACTTTTTCAATTCCCTTTGTATACTTAGATTTTACAACCGGCACATAACCTGAATAATAAACTCTCTTCATATCAAAAATTTCGTACAATCCCTCAGCTCTGTTTATAATAGTCAAATCATCTTCTCCAGTTGCTCCAACAATCATTTGAGTAGTTTGTCCCGCCGGTACAAATTTTGGCGCACTTCTAAATTTTTTTCGTTCTTCAATATTTTGTAAGAGATTATTTTTTATATCTTTCATAGGTTTAAATATCTTTAGATAGTTTTTCTGTGGGGCCAACAGAGCCAACGAATTTTCAGTTGGGAGCTCTATATTTATGCTAATTCTATCAATCAAAATTCCCAAACTTCTTATCAATTCTTCACTAGCTCCCGGAATCCCCTTCATGTGAATATAACCATTAAAATTGTATTCATATCTTAAAATTCTTGCAACTTCAATCAACTTTTCCATAGTCTTATCCGGACTTTCAACTATTCCCGATGACAAGAATAAACCCTCTATGTAATTTCTCTTATAAAAATTTATTGTCAAATCCGCAACTTCTCTTGGAGTGAATTCCTCTCTTAGTACATCATTATCTCTTCTATTGACACAGTACTCACAATTGTATACGCATTTATTGGTAAGTAAAATTTTAAGTAATGAAATACATCTTCCATCTTCACTCCAAGAATGACAAATCCCCGCCATATGTCCATTGCCAAGCCCTTTATTATTTTTTCTATCCGAGCCACTGGACGAACAACTTACATCATATTTTGCAGCATCTGTTAAAATTTCCAACTTTTCTTGAAACTCCATGCTCTCACCTCTTAAAAAATTATAACATTTGCCCTATACATTGTAAACATACGTTCTAAATCCTTGACTTTTGTTCTTTCTCTTTAAAATAATTTCTATAATAAAAATTTATAAGCTTATACTAATATCCGTTAAACAATAGATACAATTGTGTGATTTAATGGAGTATAATAATATTATGAAAGATATACAAAAACAAATTCAAGAATTAGAAGTAGAACTCAAAAAAACTAATAACAAAAGAGAATATATAAGGATTAAAGCCATAATACTAAAACTTAAAGGCAACAGTGCCAAATCCATATCTGAAAAATTAGATGTTGGAAAATCTACAGTGTTCGCATGGTTAAAAGCATACAGAGAAGATTCTGTAAACGCATTAAAAAATAAAAAAAGACAAGGCAATCATAGAAATCTCTGCTTTGAAGAAGAAAAAGAATTCCTAAAGCAATTTGAAGAAAAAGCAGAAAGTGGACAAATAGTAACAGCCAAAGAAATAGAAAAAGCATATGTAAAGCTTGTAGGACATTCCATAGGAACGGGTCAAATATATAGAGTACTAAAAAGACACGGATTTAGAAAAATAATGCCAAGAAGTAAACATCCTAAGAAAGCAAGTAAAGAGGTCATAGAGACCTCAAAAAAATTAACATCAGAGCAAAAGAACTTAGAAACGTTAACCCGGATAAAAAAGTAAGAATAATGTTCCAAGATGAAGCAGGATTCGGTTGCATAAATAAGCCGAAATACTGTTGGTGTAACCATAAAATAAGACCATCAATACCTTGTAATCATTTAAGAGAATACAGATATACTTATGGAGCAGTAGAACCAACAACAGGAGAAAACTTCTTTTTAATATTGCCGTATTGTAATACAGACTGTATGAACATATTTTTAAAAGAACTCTCCAAAACCTATAAGAATGATATGATACTACTAGTATGTGATGGAGCAACATGGCATAAATCCAAAGGATTAAGAATACCGGAAAACATAGAAATAATGCATATACCACCATATACACCAGAAATGAACCCCATAGAACAGATTTGGAAACAAATTAGGACTATGGGATTTAAAAATGATTTTTTCCACACATTATCAGACGTAGTGGATAGGTTGTGTGAAACGATAAATAAATTAACAAAAGAGATGGTTAAAAGTATCACCAATAGGGATTGGTTATATATCTAGATTTAATAGGATGATAGTATTAGTAAATTTTAAACTCGTAAATTAAATTTTCAATAAAAAACAAACTCCAACTTACTTAGTAAATCAGAGTTTGTTATTATTAATCTTCTAATATTTTCTATAATTAATATATTAATAATTCATTTTACATAAAAATTTTATTTTTATTTTAATATATTTGGCAAAAAAAGAATTATTTGAGGTATATAAGCAAATAACAATACAGTTAGTAATTCTATAATCAAGAACGGTAAAACTCCTTTCACAATATCATTAAATTTTAATCCTGTTATCGATGCTGCTGTAAACAAATTATATCCGAAAGGAGGTGTAACATATCCTATAACCAAATTTATTACAAAAATCATGCCTAAATGTAACGGATCTATTCCAAGTTGTAATCCAAAAGGAACAATTACAGGAGCAATTATAATAATTGCTGCAACAGTATCCATTAAAGCCCCCACAAAGAATAAAATTATCATTAGTACTAATAAATATACATACTTATTAGTTATTATTTCACTCAAATATAATGCTATTGTAGACCCTATATTAGTTACTGACATTATCCAAGAAAGCAAATTTGCCGCCCCCATGATTATACCTACCATGGCTGATGTCTCCATCGCTTTTAATAACGCCCCTGGTAATTCATAAATTTTTATCTCTCTATATATTGCCATACCTAATATTAATGAATACACTACTCCAATAGCAGCTGCCTCTGTAGGTGTAAATATCCCTGAGTAAATCCCCCCTAATATTATTATCGGTAAAAGTAGAGCTCCAAGAGCTGACCATGTAGATTTTATTAATTCTGTAAAATTAAACTTTTTCCTATCATTCTCCATTATTTTCGGATTATTTTTTATAATTACAAAATTTACTAAAATCAAAAATAACATCATTACAATTCCAGGTATAATTCCAGCTATGAACATTTTAGGTATTGAAATTCCCATTGTAACTCCATAAATTATCATAGGAATGCTTGGAGGAATTATAGGCCCTAAAGCTCCCCCAGCAGCAACCATTCCCGCTGCTGTTTTTTTATCATATCCACTCTTAGTTAAAGATGGTATCATTATACTTCCAATAGCTGCTACTGTAGCAGGACCCGACCCCGTTAAAGCTGCAAAAATAGCACATGAAACTATTGTTACAACTCCTAATCCTCCTGGTAACCAACCAATCAATTCATCAGCCCAATGAATCATCCTTTTTGATATCCCCCCTTTATCCATTATCTCGCCCACTAATACAAATAATGGTATTGCCAATAAAGGAAATGAATCTAATCCTGTTATAAATCTTTGACTTACTAGTAATAAAGGTTTCATGTCAGTTATTAATAAAAATATAATACCTGAACCCAATATAGACAAAAACACTGGTAGCCCTATAAAAATTAATATGAACATTAACAAAAACATAATTCCTACCATTAAATATCATCTCCTATACAATTTGCCATATTCATATATATATCATATATAGAATAAAAAGTTATCAATGCTCCAAATATCGGTGCAGCCATATATACAAATGCCATGCTAATCCTCAATGCAGGACTAAGCTGAGTTCTAACCGCCCAAGCTACTTTTGATCCAAAAACTATTAATATAGTTCCTATTAAAATAGTTAAAATATTTATTATTAAACTTAGTTTCTTTCTATTCTTCTCATTTATATTTTCTATAACTACACTCACGGTGGCATTACTTTTGTTTTTTGTACATAATGCTGCTCCTAATAAATTAGCCCATATAAAGCTATATCTAGCTAATTCTTCTGTCCATGATAAAGAAGAGTTTAGAATAAATCTTGTGAATACTTGTAATACACAAGATATTATCAACGCTAAAAAAACTGTTATAATTAATATTTTCAATACCTTAGTAATCAAATTATTTAACTTCACCATAAAATCCACCTTTATAAGTTTAATTCACTCGATAATTCATCAAAATATTCTTCTCCGATAACTTGAGATCTACTTTTATAAAAATCTTTAAACTTTTTCTTAAAAGCGCCTTTATCTATATCTCTAATTATTTTCATACCTTGATTTTCCATTTCTTTTAACATTTTAGTTTCTTTATCTGCATTACTAGTTCTAGTAATCTTACCTGCATATTCTGCAGCCTGTTTCAATATTTCTTTCTCTTCATCATTTAATTCATCATATATATTTTTTGATATACATAGAATTAATGGTGAGTAAAAATGCCCTGTTAAATTTAGATCTTTTGCTATATCTACAAACCCATTTGTATAAGTTACACTTATAGGTATATCTAACCCATCTATAGTTCCTTGTTGTAATCCTGTTATAGTTTCTGACCATGACATTGGAACCGCATTAGTCTCTAGTTGTTGATAAGTCTTTATATATGTATCTGTTTCCATACATCTGATTTTTAGACCTTTAAAATCACCAGGGTATCTAACTTCTGCATTAGCTGTTACTAAATGTCTAAATCCACCTTCTCCATAAGCTAATGCTTTTATCCCATATTTTTCATACTCATTCAAAACTTTTTTCCCTATATTCCCATCAAGTATATTTGCAGCTTCTTTTGAATTCTCAAAAATAAAAGGTAAATCAAATAAACCTGCTTCTTTTATATAACCACTTATATATGCATTTGTCATAATAGCCATATCAGTTGTACCTATTTGCATTCCAGTGAACATTTCCCCTTCTTGCCCAATCTGGCCTGAACCTTTTATATCTATAACAATTTTTCCATTGGTTTTTTTATAAACTTCATTTGAAAAATTCTTAGCAAATATAAAATAAGGGTCATCTTCAACTGGAGCTGTTGTAAAACCAATTTGAAATACCTTATTTTCAGTTCTGCTCTTCGAACAACCTACTAAATTTAACATTAATAATGAAATAATTACTACTATTGCATATTTTTTCAATTTCAGCCCTCCACTAAATTTTTAGGTGTAAACTTTATCATTTTTTCTATATTTTTTATTTCTATTCCACTTTCTAAACAAAATTTGATAGCATCTTTCATTGAATTTATAGGTGTTTTTTTATTATATATACCTCTATCAGTACTAATAAAAATGTTTTCATAATCTAGATTTCTCATTACATTTAAAAACTTGTTTTTTGAGCAATCTCCATCTTCTAAATTGGCCCAAACTTTTTCTAATATTACTCCCTTTTTTGCTAACATTAATTGTGTGCCAATATCAATATCAGTTCTTAGCCAATCGGGATGTGTTAGTACTGTTTTAACCTTGTTTTTAATTGATTCTTCACACAAAATAATACTTTCTTCAACACTAAGATGCCCTGTAGCTATAACTGCATTATATTTTTTAACAACCTCAATAATTTCGTAAACCTCTTTTTTCAATTTTCCCTTATCATTTAAAATGCTTATTCCTTTTCTACTAAAAAAATCTCCTTTCATATTTCCATACTTTAAAGAATTTTCTGAATCTCTAGTAGGAAACCAAATAAATACTCCACCTAATTTTAAAGAACTTTCACATGCATATGGATTCAATCCTCCTACTGGATAATTTAACGCTATCCCTCCATAAGCTTTAGTATTAAAATTAAAATGCGAATTTATTAACTGCGCCCTACCTATGGTTGATTCATAATGATTTTTTATCATTACTCCACTCATATTATATTTATTTGCCTCTTTTATTAAATCTATATCATCTATACTTCTTTTTACATGAGATGGACTACTATGTGTATGTAAATCATATGAACCTATTAATAAATCTAAAATTAAATCTTCCACTTTTTCTCCTTTCTAAGTATTTTCATATTTATTTTATAAACTTAATTTAACAAAGTAAAACAAGCAATTTTTTTATTGATTAAAGTTTTAACTTGTTATATTCCCCCGTAATGTTATAATTTATGTATTATTATTGTTTTATTGATCAAATAAATTAATCATTTTTATTTAGCACAAGTTTTTTCAATAATATATAATTATTAACAATATATTTCTTGTGGGGTGATAATATGACACAAAATCAAAAAATTTTTTTATTTATCGCTGAAAATTTAAGTTTTAGTAAAGCTGCTAAACATTTTTTTGTTACTCAACAATGTATTAGTGACCATATTAACAGAATAGAAAATGAATATGGAACTAAATTATTTTATAGAAAGCCTTATCTACATTTAACTCAAGCTGGTGAAACAGTATATAAATCATTATCTACCATAAATAGAATCGAAAATGATCTAAAATCAAGTATTGAAAATTTTTCTAATGAAAAAAGGGGTTCTTTTACTTTCGGAATTAGTACATCTCGATCTAAGGTTCTACTTCCAAAAGTCCTTAATAAATATTATGAGTATTTCCCAGAAGTGAATATTTCTTTTTTTAGTGGAGATACATCTATATTAGAAAACAAATTATTAAAGAATGAAATTGACTTATTTCTTGGAATTAATTCTAGTTTAGACTTAGATTTAGATATTACTCCTGTCGCAGAAGATTACATGTACATAGTTATTAATAAAAATTTATTTAAAAAATATTTTTCAAAAGAAAATCTTCTATTATTTAAGCATGGATTTGATTTAAATTTATTAAAGGATATCCCTATCACTATGTACTATAATACTGGGGCTTTATATCAACTTATGCAACAGCATATTCTAAGTCATGGTATACAATTAAATAAAACTCCCTACTTTATAAGTGAATGTGATGTTCAAATTAGTTTATGTTTAAATAACACTACCTGTGCTATTGTCCCTAGAATGTTATCAATACATTTATTAGACAATCCAGAAATTTTCTTATTTCCTATAAAAGATTTTAATTATCCTTTAAGAATTGATATTGTTAAGAATAAATACATAGATCTACCACATTATGTTAAAGCATTTAATAATCTATTAATCGAAGAAATTAAAAAGATTCAAAAACTACTCTGAACTAATTTAAATATAAGTCCAAAAAATGCTCACAAATTTATTAGAAAATAGTATTTGCACAAAATAACTATATTTTGGAAATTCAAATCAATAAAAAACAAACTCCAACTTACTTAGTAAATCAGAGTTTGTTATTATTAATCTTCTAATATTTTTAATCTTCTAATATTTTTAATCTTCTACAAATATGGAATGTTATACTTAAAATAACTGCAACCACACTTGCCAATACCATTCCTGATAGTTCTACATTTCCAACAGAAATTATCAAACCACTAAGACCTGTAAATAATATTACACTTGTCAAAATCAGGTTTGCACTTTTTGAATAGTCTACTTTTGCATCAACCAAAAGTCTCAATCCACTTGCCCCTATCATTCCATATAATAAGAACGTAACTCCTCCTATTACATCTCCAGGGATTGTTTGAATAAGTGCCGCTAAAGGTCCAATGAATGCCATACATATTGAAACTACTGCCGCTCCAGCTATTACTTGAACACTATATACTCCAGTAACTGCCATTACACCTATATTTTCTCCGTATGTTGTAGTCGGAACTGAACCCAAAAATCCTGAGACCATTGTAGAAAAATTGTCTGCAAGTATAGTCTTATCAAGTCCTGGGTCTTTTATTATATCTCTTCCTATTATGTTGCTTGTTACCACTTGATGACTTATATTTTCACTCATTATAACCAATGTCACAGGTAACATTGTCAAAATCGGTTCCCAGTGAAAAGCTGGCGCTTGAAAATGTGGAACCACAAATAAATTAGCTTCTCTTAATCCCGAAAAATCAATCATTCCAAAAAAATACGCTGTTATATATCCAACTACTATTGCTATTAAGATTGGTATTGTTGCCCAAAATTTTTTAAATAGAACTGAACCAAAAATTGCTGTTAATAATGTCACTGCAAAAACTATTCTGTCCGGATTAGTTGCAGTTTCTCCCATTATATTAGCTCCTATTGTTCCACCAGATATTGTCGCTGATGCCAATTGAAGTCCTATAAGCGCTACTACGGCTCCCATTGCTGCTGGAGGAAGAACTATATCTAACCAACTAACTCCCTTTCTTTTAATCAACCATGCAATAAGGCAACCTATTGATCCTATTGCCACAAATCCGCCAAGTGCATATTCAAATGGATATTTTGATAAAATAACTTGAGTTGGTCCTAAGAATGCAAAACTTGAACCTAAATAAGCTGGCACTTTTTTATTGGTTATCCAAATTAACAAAAATGTTCCTATACCATTCATTAAAAGTACAATACTTGGATCCATTTTAAATACTAATGGAACTAGTACAGAAGCTCCAAACATAGCAAACGTATGTTGCAAACTCAAAGGTATAAGCAGATTTAAAGGTACTTTTTCATCCACTCCTATAATCTTCTTATTCATTTCTCCCCCCATCTTAGTTTTTAAAAATTCAACTTTTTTTCAAACTTTCTTATGTATTTTACTCTATTTATTTTTAAGTCTCAATAATTAATTAGAAAATAATTCATTTTTATTATTTACCCCAACCATGCTTAATGCTAAATAAAGGTTTAATTTTTTAATAGAAATATTTTTATAATTTTTTAATTTATTTTATTTGCTCAAAAAAAGACCTTAGAATAATCTAAGGTCTAAGGCCTAATTGTTAATTAAATTAGTCGATAAGTTTAGAAACAACGCCTGATGCTACTGTTCTTCCACCTTCACGAATTGCGAATCTTAATCCTTCGTCCATTGCGATTGGTGTAATTAGTGTTACTGTGAATGTTGAGTTGTCTCCCGGCATTACCATTTCTACTCCGTCTGCTAGTTGGATGTCTCCTGTTACGTCTGTTGTTCTAAAGTAGAATTGTGGTCTGTATCCGTTAAAGAATGGTGTGTGTCTTCCACCTTCTTCTTTTGATAGTACGTATACTTCGGCTTCGAATTTTGTGTGTGGATTGATTGTTCCTGGTGCTGCTAGTACTTGGCCTCTTTCGATTTCATCTCTTTGGATTCCTCTTAGTAGGGCTCCGATGTTATCTCCTGCTTGGGCTTGGTCTAGTTGCTTCTTGAACATTTCAACTCCTGTTACTACTAGGGTTCTTCTTTCTTCTGTTAGTCCTACTAGTTCTACGTTGTCGCCTACTTTTACTGTTCCTTGTTCTACTCTTCCTGTTGCTACTGTTCCTCTTCCTGTGATTGAGAATACGTCTTCTACTGGCATTAGGAATGGGTGGTCTATGTCTCTTACTGGCTCTGGAATGTATTCGTCTACTGCTTCCATTAGTTTTAGGATTTTGTCTCCCCATTCTCCGTCCGGATCTTCTAATGCTTTTAGGGCTGATCCTACTACGATTGGTGTGTTGTCTCCGTCAAAGTCGTATTCGCTTAGTAGGTCTCTGATTTCCATTTCTACTAATTCGATTAGTTCCGGGTCATCTACTTGGTCTTCTTTGTTTAGGAATACTACTATTTTTGGTACCCCTACTTGTCTTGCTAGTAGGATGTGTTCTCTTGTTTGTGGCATTGGACCGTCTGCTGCTGAGCATACTAGGATTGCTCCGTCCATTTGTGCTGCTCCTGTGATCATGTTCTTTACGTAGTCAGCGTGTCCTGGACAGTCTACGTGTGCGTAGTGTCTGTTTGCTGTTTCGTATTCTACGTGTGATGTTGAGATTGTAATTCCTCTTTCTCTTTCTTCTGGTGCTTTATCGATGTTTGCGTAGTCTACGAATTCACCTGATCCGAATCTTTTGTTTAGTACTAGTGTTATTGCTGCTGTTAGTGTTGTTTTTCCGTGGTCTACGTGTCCTATTGTTCCTATGTTTACGTGTGGTTTGTTTCTTTCAAATTTAGCTTTAGCCATTTCATGCCTCCCTAATTTTCTTTTTAATTGTCTCTATAATACAATAAAAAGTTTGTAAAATCAATATTTAGCCTTTTATCGTAACTACTCTTTCGTTAATTTTTTTATACGTATAATTTTTTATAAAATATCTTGAATATATAAAATTTACTATCTCTGCTATCAGATATGATCCCCAAACATATTCTATCTTTTCCAAAAAAGACAACAGATAAGCCGCTGGAACTAATGCCACAATTTGTCTTACCAATGATGAACAAAAAGATATCATTCCATTTCCAAGCGCTTGAAAAGTCGAACCTGCAACTATGTTATATGCTGCCAATATAAAGCAAGTAGAAATTATCCTAAGCGCCGGTATCCCTTGTTCATACATTTCTTGTGATGGATTGAAGAAAGATATTAATTGAGCTGGGAATATTTGGAATATTAAAAATCCTATCGTGCAAATTATTATTCCACCCTTCATACAGAACTTTATTATTTCCATACATCTTTCTTTATTTGCAGCTCCATAATTATATGCCAAAGTTGAAACCATTCCGTTTGTGAGACCAAATAATGGCATAAATATAAAACTTTGTAATTTAAAATACGCCCCTAAAATTGCAACTGCTGAGTCAGAAAATTGATTTAAGATTTTATTCAAAAAGTATACTGCCACAGAAGTTATAGACATCAACGCAAAGCTTGGTAAACCAACATCATATATTTTTTTTATAGTTTCAAAATCCGGTTTTGAGACGTTAAATTCAACTTCCTTATTATATGAATGATTAAATAATATCGCTATTATGGCGCCCACTGCTTGACCTATTACAGTTGCTATTGCCGCTCCCTTTACTCCCATTGACGGTAAAGAGAAAAGACCAAATATCAATATAGGGTCCAAAATTATATTTACAATTGCACCTATCCCTTGAGATAACATTGTAAAGAGAGTTTTACCCGTAGCTTGCAAAAGTCTTTCAGTCATGATTTGCAAAAATACAAAGATTGAAACTCCTGTAATTATAGTTATATAGTCTACTCCATACTTTATTATAGTTGGGTCTGTAGTCTGAGATTCAAAATACTGTTTAGAGAATGCAAGTCCAAAAACTAAAAATATAATACTGTGCACTACACACAAAAATAAACTGTTAAATGCAATCTTGCTTGTAAGTTTTTTATTCTTTTCACCCAAGCTTCTCGACAAAAGTGAATTCGAGCCAACTGCTGCTCCTATTGCCAAACTTATCATCAAATTTTGTATTGGAAATGCAATTGAAACTGCCGTGAATGCTTTTTCATCTATCATAGATACAAATTTTGAATCGACTATATTATATAGAGCTTGTATAAGCATTGATATCATTATAGGTATTGATATTTTTAAAACCAACTCAGGTATAGGTTGGTTAGCCATTTTTTCAGAATTCATAGATACCTCCGTCAGTAAATCTTACACTATATTTCCCCATATAACAACACATTATATACCCCCTTTTAACTCCTATACTGTCTACACAAAGTCAAATCTAATTACATTTCTTTTTTTGATTTTTAAATATTTCAATCATCGTTTACTTAGCTAATTAGTCACCGTAAAATCTTTATCGTGTTATAATATATAAAAAGGAGGTTTTTATGAAAAACAGTAGAAGTAGTGCGCTATCAAAATTTATACTGTATAGTCTTTTTGGAATTTTCATGTTTTTTGTACCTATTACATTTAACGGTAAAAGTTCGATTCCTCTTGACCATATAGTTACATTAATTCAAAGCATACCTTATTATAAAGCAGTTTATGGATTAATAATAGTTATATTTGGAGTTATATATCCATTTGTAAAGCGAACTTGGAAAAGCAGTAAAATCAAAACTGCATTTACATTTATAAATTTACTAGCTATTCCATTTGTAATAATGGCTGTGTTTAATGTTGGACCTCAAGGTCTATTGGAAGACAGTATGATTCCATTTGTATTTAATAAGGTTGTAGTTCCGGTAACTACTATAATTCCAATTGGGTCTGTATTCTTAGCTTTTATAATTTCTTACGGTTTGATGGAATTTGTCGGTGTATTTATGCGACCTGTAATGATGCCTATATTTAAAACTCCCGGTCGTTCTGCAATAGATGCCGTTGCATCTTTTGTTGGCTCATATTCTCTTGCCCTTTTAATAACTAATGGAGTATATAAAGAAGGCAAATACACTGCTAAAGAATCTTGTATTATTGCAACAGGTTTTTCTACAGTTTCCGCTACATTTATGATTATAGTAGCTAAGACTCTTGGTTTTATGGAAACTCATTGGACTCAATACTTTTTAGTTACAGTAATAGTTACTTTCTTGGTAACAGCAATCACTGCAAGAATTTATCCACTTTCTAAAAAACCTGATGAATATTATGATGGCATTGAAGGAGACGTTGAAAAAGATATTAAACAAAATAAGTTGGCGGTTGCGACAGACCTTGCTGTTGAAGTTGCTTCTTCAGCTCCTGGTGTGGTTGAAAACACTAAGAAAAATTTTGTCGACGGTATAAAACTTGCTTTTGCAATGGCTCCATCTCTTATGGCTGTAGGTTCTATAGGTCTTATCATAGCTAAATACACTCCTGTATTTGATATTGTAGGATATATTTTCTATCCATTTACGTATATTACACGTCTTCCTGATGCTGGATTGGCTGCAAAATCTCTTTCAATGAGTATTGCTGAAATGTTCTTACCTGCAATGCCTATGACTGAATCTGCTATGGTAACAAAATTTGTAGTTGGAGTGACTTGTGTTTCTGAAATTTTATTCTTCAGTGGTTCAATCCCTTCAATGTTGAGTACAGAAATACCTTTAAAAATGAGAGATTATTTTATAATTTGGTTTGAAAGAGTTGCTCTGTCTATACTTTTAGCTGCACCTTTCGCACATTTCTTATTTAGATAATTTTTATAAGTAAATTAAAAGTTGTGTAATTAGTTTAAATCCAAGCTAAATACACGACTTTTTATTCCCACCAAAATTTTTTTAATATGAACTGGTTTGAAATATATTCTTTTTTATATTTTTTTGAAAACTCAAACAATTTATTTCTGATTTCAAAATCACTGATATTTGTTTTTTCAAATTCATTGATAATTCTAAAATAATCTGCCTTTTCATCTTCTGATAAATCACTTCTAAAATATCCAAAAATATGAAAATATGCATTTACTGCTCTACCTTTTGTTATCGGCTCATCTAAAATTTCAAGTAGTACTTTTTTATAATCTTCAAATACTTTTTCTAAGTTTTTACTTTTACTGTTTGCAATTATCCTTCCAAGTTCGTCTTTTTTATTTATATCATAACAAAAATATAAATATTTATTTCTAGCATGAAACTTAATAAGTTCACTTAATTGTCTTTTATTATTCTTTATTTCCTCTAATTCTTCTATTAAAAAAATTTTTGTAACTATTTTTCTTTTTTCAAAATTATCTAACTTTTCAAAACTTTTTTCACTTACTCCAAATTTTTCTAGTAAATTTATCTCTATTCTTTTGAACGTATTCATTGCTACTTAATGTACTCTTTTAAATATCCATATCCTTCTTTTTCTAAATCTTCTTTTGGAATGAATTTAATTGACGCACTGTTTATGCAATATCTAAGTCCGCCCTTTTCTGCCGGACCATCTTCAAAAACATGACCTAAGTGGGATTCTCCTGAGTTACTTTTAACTTCTATTCTATTCATATTGTGGCTATTGTCTTGATTATATTTTACAGTTTCAGGAGCAATTGGCCTTGTGAAACTTGGCCATCCACAACCTGAATCAAATTTATCTTTTGAAGCAAAAAGTGGTTCTCCAGTGACTACATCAACATAAAGTCCTTCTTCTTTAGAGTTCCAATATTCATTTTCAAACGGTCTTTCTGTTGCGCTGTTTTGTGTGACTTGATATTGTTCTTCTGAAAGTTTGTTTCTAATTTCTTCTTCACTTGGCTTTACATATTTTTCAGAATCAACTAATGGCTCATAAGCTTTTAAGACGTTTATATGGCAATATCCTGTTGGATTTTTTTGTAAATAGTCTTGATGATATTCTTCAGCTAACACAAAGTGTTTCAATGGCTCTACTTCCACTACTATTTTTTCAGCATAGTTCTTTTGTTTTTCATCAAATACTTTTTTAATGACTTCTAATTCTGAATCATCTGTATAGTAAATTCCAGTTCTGTATTGCGTTCCAACATCATTTCCCTGTTTATTCATTGAAGTTGGATCTATAACTCTGAAATAATAAAGCAAAATTTCTCTTAAAGATATTTTTGATTCATCATAAGTGATGTGTATTGTCTCTGCATGACCTGTTGTCTTTATAAGTTGATAGTTTGTAGTTTCAACACTTCCATTCGCATAACCTGACACTACATCTATTACTCCTTCAATTCTGCTGAAATAATCTTCAAGGCCCCAAAAACATCCGCCTGCTAAATATATATTTTTCATAAAATTATTCCTCCCTTTTAATACTATACTTTTACCCACTGCTACCAAATCTTACTTAACAAAAAGACAACTGTTTCCAGCTGCCTTTTAAACTTTATCTATTAAATTCTTCGTCTATCGGTGTTATTTCAGGAAATAACTTATCTAATATCTTTTGATTTTTTTCGTTAGCTTTTTCTACTACAGAATATAGTTTGTCTAATTCAACTGACAATTCTTTGGTCTCTGCTTCAGCTTTTTCACTTAGCTTATCCCATTCTGAATCTAAAGTGTTAATCTTCTCCTGTTCTGCCTTTAGAGTAGCTTTTTCTCCGGCTGTTAAATTCTTAGCTTTTTCAATTTCAGCTATTGTATCTTCTGACATAGCTTCGTCATCTATTCCTTCATAGAATTTTTCCCATAGTTTTTCGTTTGAGCCGTATATTTTGTCATACTTTTCATAGATAGGATTCATAATTTTTTCATAGATGATATCCACTTGTGCTTCTAAGTCATCAATCTTCTTCCAAGTTGGTGCAAGTTCTGCCTCTGTTTTAAGCAATTGTTGCTTTTCTGCTTCTGTAATATTTTTTGAACTCTTTATACAATCTATAAAACTTTTTTCTTTTTGTCCGTCTTCAAAAACACAAGCACATTCTGTAGTTTCTTTGCTATCTTTGTTTTGTGATGATGCATTTACTGGCATCATGCCTGTCAATATTGTTCTTCCAAATACTACCTCTGTTAATAATAATGTACCTAGTTTTTTCATATAATTCACTCCTTAAATTCATCTTTATTTTTATTTTTTAGATAGTTTGTTTTTCTATCTGTCATTATTCTACAAAATATGTTTAGGAGAAATCCCCTCAACTTTGAATGAATTATTAGTTTATTTGTGGCAAAACTGTGGCAAATTATTTCTATATTCTAAATTACAATGTAAATTTAGTTTCTCCAATCATTGAACTGACATTTACACCACCGTATTTCTTCATTATGTCTTTTACAATAGATAGCCCTATCCCGAAATTTCCCTCTTTCCCCTTATAAAATCTCTCAAAAATATGCTCTATTTCAGTAGGCTCTATTCCATTTCCGTCATCAACTATGTCTATTTTTATCATATTTTCAGATTTAAATCCACTTATTTTAATAGTAGTCTTGGCATATCTATAGGCATTTGAAATTATATTATCAAATACTTTTTCGATAAGTTCTTCATCTCCGATAATCTTTAAATCATCATCTAAATCTATTTTAAAACTTATATCTTTGTTGTTGCCAACAGAAATGTTATTTGAAGACTCGTAAATTACATCTGAAATATCAACTTCTCTCTCGTCCAATTCTTTTGTCTCAAATTTTGATAAATATAAAATATCATCGACCAATCGGGACATTTTCTTGCTCTGTTTATAAATTACACCAAGCCCTTTTTCTTTATCTATCACTCCATGCATTATACCCTCTGTATACCCTTGAATTGACATAAGTGGAGTTCTCAATTCATGTGAGGCATTTTGAAAAAAGCTCTTTTGTAAATTTTCTGATTTATCTATCAAATTTGACATATTGTCTATCGTATCTACAACACTTTCAAATTCTTCATACAGTACATCTGCCTTTTCTATATCCTTTTCCCTCTGACCGACTTTCAACAAATACTTATTCAAATTTCTAAAAGAAATATTTATTCGTCTTAGATGTAGAGAAATTAACAAAACACTTAGTCCTGCAAAAATTGTAAACAGCACAACTATAAATTTATCCATCAACTTCACTATGCTCTGCACAGAAGTTGTGTTTATATACACTATTATTTCATATGGCTCTTTTTCCTTTCCAGCTGCAAATATAAAATATCCATCAAACTCTCCGGTGTACATTCTCCTCTCAAATATATATGATTGGTCTCCAACAGTTACAGAAGTTTGTCCGTCTTTTAATTCATCTTTTTTCGATAATTCTCTTAAGATTGCTTCTGACTCTATCTTTTCTCTATCCGTGTACCAATCTCCTATATACTTATTTGGGTCTTTCTGAGGTTGCACTATGATTGTGTGTACTGGAAAAAATATTCTGTTGTAGGTTTCCAATGAATATTCTGTCATCTCAGGCTCATTTACATACCTTAAAACAAATTCTTCATTTATGGAGTCTGCCGTTATCTCTGTTATATATCCCTTCATAATTACATGAAATATTATAGTTACAAAAATAAAAACTGACAAAATACTTATTGGAGGAATTATCAAAAGACTATTTGAAAGTTTTTTTCTCTTATTCATAATTTAATCCTTTAATTTTAACCTGAATCCATATCCCCAAACAGTTTCTATTTGAACTTCACTGCCACTATCTTTTAATTTTTTTCTAAGCCTTTTGATTGTATCATCAGTTACTCTCGTTTCAACTGACACACTGTAACCCCAAACTTCATTTAACAGTTCTTCTCTTGATACTGCCAAATCTTTTCTCTCTATTAAATAACTAAGAAGACTGTATTCCGTCTTGGTTAAATTTATTTCTGCCTCATTTATCTCACACTTTTTTAACGACGGAAATAGAGTTATATCTCCAAAAACAAGTTCATCAGACTCTTTTTTTGTCTTGTTTTCACGTTTTAAAATAGCATTTACTCTCATCATAAGCTTTACCAACGAAAATGGTTTTGTAAAATAATCATCGCACCCCGCTGTAAAACCTGTTATGTAATCCATGTCTGTATCTCTTGCGGTTAATAATAAAATTGGAATTTCTGATATCTCTCTTATTTTATTTGTCACTGCAAATCCGTCAGTCCCTCGCATCATAACATCAAATATTATCAAATCCGGTTCTTGATTCTTAAATTCTTCAAATAATAAATCTCCATTTTCAAAAATCTTCACAGTATGTCCTGCTTCTTCCAAAAAACTCTTTATCAATTCTCTTATATCTTTTTCATCATCTGCTACGTAAACTAATCCCTTTGTCATTTTTCAACTCTCTATTTAAAAATTATTTTTAATATTATTAAAATTATACACAGCCACCAACTATTTATAAAAAATAAAAAGTGCATCTTTTGATACACTTTCTAGCCTCTATAGGTCATCATTCCACCCTTTATGTTCACAGCGTCCATTCCTTTTTTCTGTAAATAAATTGCTGCTCTTTTACTTCTCGCTCCACTTGCACAAACTAAATAAATTTTCTTTTTTGATTCAAAATTTTGAATTTGAGAAAGAGGTACATTCTTCGCCTTAGGTGCGTGTCCAGCTTTAAACTCATAAGGTTCTCTTACATCAACTATAATCCCATCATCTTCTATCTCGTCCCATGTTGCAGAGGGAACGGATTTAAAAAACCACATATTCTTCTCCTTTAAATTTCTGCAGGTATTGGTTCTGCTAATGTTTCATTTTCAAAAAAATCTGTTCCTTCAATGGCATTGTTAGTAATTGCATAAAAAGATGTTACAAATGCTTCTCCATCTATGGCAAAGTTCACGGTTAAAAGATTTGACTCCATAAAATATTTTTCAAATTGAGTTCTGTATCTATTCATTTCATAGACGTATCCACTGTCAAGTTTTTTCAGTTTCCCTTCTATTACTCTCTCGCCATCTTGAACATCTAAATAAGACGGTTTAGATACAATAGTTATCTTAGGAGTTTCATCCGGTTCTATGACTTTCCCATCCTTATTAAATAAAAGATAGATGTTTTTATCTTCTTCCAAGTGAATCGTTGGAATATCGCCTTCAATTCTGCCGTTTAGAAAATCATTTAATTTTTCAAAATCAGCTTCATCCTTCTTTGAAAATTCCTCTTGTGTAAATGTCTTTACTATTGGTATTCTCTTATCAGTGCTAAGTCTCACATCCACCTTTACACCATCAACCGTATTATTTCTCATAAATTCTGGAGTGGGTCTAAAAGCATTTACACAAAAAACAACTATAATCACCAAAACTAATCCTAAACCCAAAAAGATTTTTTTAAGCATTTTATCCTCCTGCACATTATAGTGTAGTTAATTTATACCCTAAAAAATAGTTTTATCTAATTTCTCCAATAGTCTTTTGAGCCCATACAACTCCATACCATTTACCAAACTTATATCCTATGTGTTTAAACTCTCCAACAAATTCAAATCCCATTTTCTTATGAAATTCAATACTTGCTCCATCACTCTTTGAATCTTTTTCATCTGCTGTAGTTATACAAGCACACATATTCACTATTCCCTGTTCTATCAAAAGTTCTTCTAGTTTATCATATAGTTTTCTACCTATTCCGTTTCTTCTATTTCCCTTTCTCAAATAAATCGAAGTTTCAACAGATTTGTCATAAGCCGCTCTGCTCTTAAATACATTTGCATATGCATATCCAACTATCTCTCCATCAACTTCCGCAACTATGTAAGGATATTTGGTAGATATGCTCTCTATTCTGTCTCTAAATTCAGCTTCTGTTGGTGGTTCATATTCAAAACTTATGGATGTATCTATAACGTAAGGACTATATATTGCAAGTAAGTCTTTTGTGTCATCTAAATTAACTCTTCTTATATTCATATTTCACCCCTAAATTTATTTTTACTAGTATAACAAATTTTTTTATTTTGTACCAAAAAAACTGTGCTCATCACACAGTTTCTAAATTAATTTGAATATCTTTTTTTGTTGCCTTTTTTGAAATCTTTATAGTTATTAGATTTCTTGCCATTCTTATTTCTATTTTTGTTGTTATTGTTTCTGTTGTAGTTATTAAAGCCTTTACCTTTTTTGGAACCGCCTTTTCCTGACCACTTATATTTTTTACCGTAGTCAACTTGGTCAAGTCTTTGATGATTTCTTTGGTTTTCTTGCTCATCTACCATTTTAAGAAGTAGTGCTGCAATTTCAACCGCTCCATATTCTCTGGCTAATAGTCCATCAATTATAGGTAGGTACTTAGAAATATCTGGTTTTCTTTCCATTTTTTCTTCAACAATCTCTATCAATCTGTCAAATTGTCTTGCATCCATATCTGAAATTGTAGGAAGTTCCATATATTCCATTTGAGCTTTTGTGTAACGCATTATATCTTGTAGTTTGTAGATATCTCTTCCTACAACAAAAGAAAATGCCTTTCCTTTTCTACCGGCTCTAGCCGTACGACCTATTCTGTGTACATAGTACTCTTCATCTTGTGGTATATCGAAGTTTATTACTACATCAACATTTCCAACATCAATACCTCTTGCAGCAACATCTGTTGCAACTAAGATTTCTATGTTAGATTGTCTGAACTTCTTCATAACTTGGTCTCTTTGATTTTGTTTCAAATCTCCATGAAGTCCATCTGCTCTGTAGCCACGTGATAAAAGGTCTTCAACCAATTTATCAACTTTTCTCTTTGTATTACAGAACACTATAGAAAGTTTAGGATTGTAAATATCCACTATACGGCTTAAAATTTCTGTCTTCATTACTTCTGACATTTCAAGATAATATTGTGTTATATTTTCAACTGTAAGCTCTTTGTGTTTTACTTTTATAACCTCAGGGTCATTTTGATATATTTTTGAAAATTCTGTTATTTCTTTTCCCATTGTCGCTGAGAAGAAACAAGTTTGTTTTTCTCTATTCGTTTGGTCGAATATGGTCTTCATATCATCTCTAAAGCCCATATCAAACATTTCATCCGCTTCATCTAAAACTGCAATCTTTAAATCGCCGAGTTTTAATGTTCTTCTTCGTAAATGGTCCATTATACGTCCCGGAGTTCCAACAACTATTTGAGCATCATTTTTTAATGCAACTCTTTGTCTATCAAAATTTGTTCCCCCATAAATTGGAACAACGTGAATCCCTTTTTTATATTTAGCTAATTTTGTTATTTCATTTGCAACTTGAATTGTAAGTTCTCTTGTAGGACATAAGACTAAACCTTGTACATAATTTTCAGGTTCTACAATTTCTATCATAGGTATACCAAAAGAGGCAGTCTTTCCCGTACCTGTTTGAGCTTGTCCTATAAGGTCTCTACCTTCTAAGAGTGGTGTTATACTTTGTGCTTGAATAGGACTTGCTTCTTCAAATCCCATTTCCTCAACAGCTTTTAAAATCTCTGCTGAAAGAGATAATTCATTAAATTTCAATAATTTTTCCTTTCTGATTCTTAAACTGAAAAAGGCAATCGAGCTGAACTCGACTGCCAAATTCTTTCCTTTAATCAATTTTACGCTATATTTGTGATTAATGCAAACAATACTTTTTAAACAGTAGCTAGATATTGCTACCAAATAATATTTTTTATTCACTTTGTTTATCTTTTTCTTCTAACAAAATATCTAATTTTCTGTGAATATCTTGTATAATTATTTCTGTCTTTAAATTGACTTTATAATCATTTTCTGCTCTTTGCCTATCTTTTTCTTCTTGTCTATTTTGACTCATCATAATCAACGGAGCTTGTATAGCTGCCGTACAAGAAAGGATTAAATTTAATAATATAAAAGGAAACGGGTCAAAAGCTTTATTTCCTAATTTATTATTTATCATAATCCAAGCCGCAAGAGCCACAGTAAATAATATTATAAAAGTCCAACTTCCCGCAAACTTAGCTAATTTATCAGCTGCTTTTTGACCAAGTGTATATTTCTTTTTAGACGCTAAATCTTTAAATACTGTCCTATCCAATATTAGATGAAGAATTTCTTCATCCGTTAATTCTTCTTCAACATCTTCCAATATAACTTTAAGTATTTCTAACTTATTTAACTTATCCAAATTATACACCCCCACAAAAAGTTTAGCTTTTAAATATATTTATCCAAAAAATTAATTATAAACCTAAATTTCAAACTATAAATTTTGATTTTAACTCTTCAATGACTTTGACATTTCCAGCTAAAAATTCAAATTTGTCAATTTCATCTATGGTAATCCAGCTTGAATCCATATGCTCTTTTAAAATTATGTTACCTTTTAAAATTCTTGCCATATATACAGACAAATCGACAGAAAAATTTTCATAGTTGTGTTCTATTTTACACAGCATTTCACAAACTTCGACTTCAATTTCTAATTCTTCTCTAATCTCTCTTTTTAAAGCTTCTTCATCGCTCTCTAAAGCTTCAACTTTGCCACCGGGAAATTCCCAAAATCCTTTGAATTCTCCATAGCCTCTCTTAGCTATAAAAAATTTATTTTCAGCTCTTATGACTGCCGCGACAACTTTTATTTTCTTCATACTTTTATCTCTTTATTTATAATTTTCCAATCAAATAAGTATTACTTAATTGATTCCAACAAATTGTTAATTTCTTTCACAGATTTTAATTCTTCAGCTACAGTTTGTTTTAAAATTTCTTGCTCTTCTTTTATAGATTTAGAAATTATTTCAAGTTCAGCACTGTACTCTTTTCCATCGCCTTTTTCTTGTAAAGAATTTATTAAATCATACAAATCTCTATGCGAAACAACTTTGCCAGCGCCCCACATAAGTTTTCCTTTTTCTGCATTGATTACATAGTTAGTAAAATATTCAAAAACATCTTTGTCAAAACTATATGCGTACCAATTGTTGTCAACTTTATATAATTCCTCATCTAAAGCTTTTGTAACATCACCTTTTTCTATCAAACCTTTCGAATTTGACAAGGCTTCTATGTTAGTTTGAGGATTTTGATGCGCAAAGATAGGCTCATCTTCCCAAGTAAGTCTCACCAAATTACTTTCAGCATATTTAAAAGTCTCAAGCAATTTAGAATTTAATTCCTTCGACGCTTTTAAGATTCCATCTGTTGGCTCATTATTTACCAAGGCATTTTTATAGTCTTGATTTAATTTTTCAACTTTCTTCATTACTTCTTTGGCATTTGAAATTGCTCTATCACTCTCAGCAATTAACTCTTTATATTCCGTTCCCTCTGATTTATTCATTTCAGCATTTATAGATTCTTTTAAAGCTTCCATTCTATTTGAAAAATCAAGTGGCACAACTGCTGTCTTATCGTAATAAATTCCAAGTAACCCATATAAATTTTGGTGGAATTTTAAAGCTTTCTCATTGTAAGTTTCTTTGTCGTCCATTTGAGTATGGTAATGAGTCTTCATAAATTCACTGTCTTGAAAATCATTTCTAAGCGCAGGAATTCCAGAAGTTGCAAAAGAAAAATCATCAGACCACGTTCTAAGCGGAGCAACAACTTCTATGCCATCCTTATACACACCATCTACTTTTGGAACTAATTTAGAAAAATCAGTTAGATAATTTTTCAATTCATATATCGCTCTTATTTCATCGTGAGTTTCATGCTCATAAGCCGGCAACTCAAAATTTATATCTAAAAGAGCATTTCCTATCCACTCAGGTCTGGCTTCGTTTATCTGTCTGTAAGCTCCAGTACTCCAATCATATCTTGTGTTTGATACTCCCCACTCTTCAGCAGACAATGCAGCAAATACAATTGTCTTGTCAGGTTGATATCCTGATTCAACCATTGCCTTAGCTATTGACATCATAAGTCCAACAGCCATACTGTTGTCTTGCAGACCACTGAAATAAGCATCATAGTGTGCAGAATAAACTATTACATTATCTTTATCCTTACCCTCTATTTTCCCAATGTAATTATAAGTCTTTTGGTCAAAATCAACTTTAGATTTTGCATCTAACTTTACTTTTGTATTCCCATTATCAATGGCCTCTTTTAACACATTCCTGTCAGCTTTTGATATTGAAAATACCGGAGCATAATCTGGCCCACAAATATCTTGAGCGTTTAAAGCTTTATCATCTACTTCAGAATATCCACCATCTTGGGCAACAATCACTGCCACCGCACCCTTAAAATGAGCTTGTAGCGTAGGATAATTTACCCACCATTCTTCTCTTTGATTTATATCTAAGAGTACCAATTTACCAGTTACGTCTATATTTTCATAATCATCTTTAGTGCCCTTGCCGGCATAAACTATATCAAATTCCTTTTCACCCTTAGTGTCAAAATTTATCTGATATCCACCTAAAACTGATTTAACTTCATTTCCACTTTTATCTTTAAAAATAAGATTAGCTTTTTCAAATTCCCACTTATCTACTCTTATCTCATCAGCACTTACTTCAGTAAGGCCTATGTTTTTCATTTCTTTTTCTAAGTATTTTCCAGCTTCATATTCAGCAGAACTTCCCGCTGTTCTATACCCTAGTTCTTGATTTTGTTTGAACTCTCCCAAGTCAAGTGCAATCTTATGTGCATATTCAGTATCTACTTTTTCCAAGTAATTTTTAAAATCTTTTTCTTGAATTTCTGAATACTTTGAATCCACAGAATTACCTTTCTGCCCACAACCTACAACAACGAGAATGCAAAATAGCACACTCATTAAAACTTTTAACCTTTTCTTCAATTAACTACCTCCTCAAAAAAATATCATAATATATTAAACATTTTTTTTAATATATTTGCAATAGTTTTTTTGAATTTATATTAAATTATTTATTTCCTAAATTTTTTATTTAATAATAAAAAATAACCCCAAGTTACATAACTCAGGATTATTGAAAATTTATTTATATTCTATTTTAATTCCTTTTTCGGCTAAATTATTTAAACACTCTTCTAAATATTTATCGTCGTGTTCAGAATATATTGGCTTTGAGATTTTTTCATGCTCGAGTGTATCGTACGCTCTACATTTTTCTCCTCTATACAAATGATTTTCCCATTTTAAATTCGGTTTATATCCTCTGTTTTTCATCTCTTGCATAACAAGAGAGTGGTACTTATACAATTTATAAGGAGAGTGAGTAAATACATAGTCAACTGTGGAATGTCTTTTGCCCCATCCATTTCCTCTTAGCGCACAACATTCTCTGTGTTGACCTAAGAGTTGTTGCCTTGGTAATTTACTTATTAGATCCTCATGCCACAATCTCATATTAAACCTCTCTAAATATTATGAAAACTTTTAAATACTCTCTAACTCAGCTTTCATATTATTTTCTATATTTTTACTTCCACTTCTTCTGATATTTGCGAATACAGAGCCTGTTAAATTGTGCATTACACTAAAAATTGCTCCCGGCAAAGTTGCCAATGGATTCATTGCAAAGTTTGCTGTAGCTAATGACACAGCTAAACCACTGTTTTGCATTCCAACTTCAATCGCAACTGCTGTAGCTTTTTTGTATTCCACTCCAAATAGCTTAGAAATTCCCATTCCCATCAAAAGCCCCAATACATTGTGTATAAATACAACCATTGTAACTAGCATTACGCTTTCAACTATTTTATCTGAATTAATTGCAATTATTCCTGATATTATAAGAATTATTGAAATTGATGAAACAAGCGGCAATACAGGAGTTACATATTCCATTTTTTCTCCAGCTATATTTTTTACAAATATCCCCAATAAAACCGGTATCAAAATTACTTTAATAACAGTTATAAACATAGCATATAGCGAAACATTTATCCACGCTCCTGCCAATAGGTATACTAAAACCGGTGTCAAGAATGGTGCAAGGAGAGTTGAAACAGTTGTCATTGTAACTGAAAGAGCTACATCTCCACCAGCTATGTGTGTCATTACATTACTTGCCGTACCACCCGGGCAACATCCGACTAAAATCACACCCAATGCTATATCGCTTGGCAAATTCAACATTATACACAATCCCCATGCTATTAATGGCATAAATATAAATTGTGCTATAACACCTATTATTATTTCTTTTGGCTTAACAACTATAGATTTCATACTAAAAAAATCAATTGTAGTACCCATTCCAAACATTGCTACCCCTAAGAAAATTGCAGTGTATTTTGTCATCCACGCAAATCCCGATGGATAAAAAAATGCTATTGTAGATAAAATCACTATTATGAAGATAATTTTATTAACTACAAAACTTGAAAATTTATTAAATTTTGCCATTTTACACCTCGTAAGTGAAGTTATCTATTAGTCTTGCACTTCCCATATCAACAGCAAGAGCAACCAATACATCCCCTTCTACCGTTTCTACGGGTTGTAAAAATTCAGAATCTACAACTTGTATATAGTCTATTTTTGCATAAGGTACTTCATTTATAACTTCTGTCATCGCAGATATTATATCTTTTGAAGCAACTCCCTTTCCTATTATTTCCTTTGCCTTTTGTATTGATTTATAAAGACAAAGAGCGTCTTTTCTCTCTTGTTCATTTAAATATTTATTTCTTGAAGACATTGCCAAACCGTCAGCTTCTCTAACTATTGGACATCCTATAAGTTCTATATCAAAATTTAAATCTTTAACCATTTTTCTCAAAACGGCCAATTGTTGAGCATCTTTTTGTCCAAAATATCCTCTGTCAGCTTTGCTTATGTTAAATAGTTTAGACACTACTGTACAAACTCCTTGGAAATGTATCGGTCTAGACATCCCACACAATTGATTTGTAAGTTCTTCAACTTTTACATAAGTTTTTAAGTTGTCATACATATCATCAACATCAGGAGTAAAAACTAAATCAACTCCTTGTGCCTCACACTTGCTAAGGTCACTTTCCAAATCTTTTGGATAATTATCTAAATCTTCATTAGGACCAAATTGAGTTGGGTTTAAAAATATAGATACCATTACAAAATCATTATCTTCTCTGGCTCTTTTAATTAAACTCATATGCCCATCATGTAAAAATCCCATTGTTGGAACTAATCCTATTTTCTTCCCTTGTAATTTTATGGGATTTACAATCTCTCTTACTTCTGCTACTGTTTTTACTACTTTCATATTTTCTCCTCTAAATTTTATTAGAGACAGCACGACATTCAACCCATAAAATAAAAAAATGACTAACACTCAAATATCAATTCATCGCATGAAAAAATAAATGACAAAGTCATGTATTTACAATATTTAAAGTCTTATTAAAAATATAAGCTTGATTGTTCAGTTTTATAAGTTTGTGTCATGAGTATAGTTAAAAAAATACCATCTCTAAGTAATAGAATAACAATAAATTTTATATTTGCAAGAATAATTAATACTTTTTACAAATTTATTCTCTATACAATTAAACAGTCTGTTATTTTAAAGAGAATAGTTTAATAAAAAAGCTAAAATTATTTCTATAATTGCAATTATTCTTATATATTTTTTACTCTTTTCAAGCCCATACTTTTGTTTCATCTCAAAAGTATACACCGGATAAAACAACAAAAATATCCCTATTGAAGCAAATATCAAACAATTTAAAAATGAACTTCTAATTGTAAAATCATTTAGTAAATTAAATAGTATTACCATAATCACCCAGTAAAATATTAATTTTTTAAATGTTATGCTTCCCATTATTTTATTTAACATTAACTTTTTCAGATTTAATCCCCTAATTCATCTAACACTTTTCAGCTCAAAATACCGTAGAACTTTTCTAACACGCTCAGCATTTTTCCATCTATGTACTTATTGCATTTTACAATTAACTCGTCAGGAATCCCAAAAAAAGCCTCTGCAATACTGCCGCTTATAGCTGCTACTGTGTCTGTATCCCCACCCAATGACACAGCATTTCTAATAGTATCTTCAAAATCAATCCCCTCTAAAAAAGAAATTATTGCTTCAGGAACTGTCTTTTGACAAATTTCATACCTCTGGTAAGTTGGCCTTATCTCGTCTATCGTCCTATTCAAATCGTACGCAAATTCACTTTCGATATAACCTTTTATTTCTTCTTTAGTAGCTCCATTCCTAGCTAGATAAATTGCAGAAGCTATTGCCTCAGCTCCCTTTATCCCCTCAGGATGATTATGTGTTACTGCCGCTGTAGCCTTAGCTATTTCTCTAGTTCTTTCAAGCGAATCATATAACCAACCAACAGAAGAAACTCTCATTGCCGAACCATTTCCAAAACTGTTATATGGCTTAGGATCAATTTCAAATATCCATTCTCTAAAAGACAGTCCATAACTTTTATTTGGATACTCTCTACCCCAAGTTTGCATGGACTTTGCAACTTCAATTTCTACATCTTTCAATTCGGTATTGATTTTTAAATTCATTAAAGCTTCCCCAACTGCCAAAGTCATTACCGTATCATCAGTGAATTTAGACTCTCTATTAAACAAAACAAAATCTTTTGTCTTTTCTCCTCTATCAAATTCATAAGGAGAGCCTATTATATCTCCCAAAATTGCACCATACATAAAGCTCAACTCCTTCTGTTTACAATCTACATCTTACTAATTATTCTAACATACATTCGCAGCTTCTTATTAAAGATATGATTTGATAGATAGTTATAATCCAAAGTTTTCCTAGTTATAGTCTAAAGTCACTACCTTAGTTTTCTTCAAAATTTATTTTTCTTGACTATTTAGACATCCATATAATAGTTTTTTATATTATCTTTGAGATTTTATTACATTTTTTCAAGTGCATTATTTTATATTCCAATTAACTAAAGACAACAAATAAAAAAGCTAAAGACAATTTAATATCTTTAGCTCTTATCCTCATTATTTACTTGCTTGTGAAATCATCCAAATTACTTTGCTATAACTTCCAATAAGTTCATCCATATTAGCAGAAACTAAATAATCATTTTTATCATCTGCATCAGCTTTAATCTCTTCAGCTTTATTCAATAGATGTTTGTAATCTTCCTTTAATACTTCAAATATCTTTTTAACATCATTTTGGAATTCTCCTTCCGATTCTTCTATTTCAGCATTTTCCAAAAATTGTTTCATGTTTGATACCGGTTTTCCATTTATCATCAGAATTAATTCTCCAATACTATCTATTTGAGGTAAAATTCCATTGTACATTTCTTCTAGTTGTCCATGAACTTGGAAGAAGTTAAGTCCTGAAACATACCAATGAAAGTTTTGTAACTTGTGATAAAATACGATCAGATCTGACAATAAAACATTTAATTTCTTTTCCATAATTTTCTCCTTTATTTTATAAATCTTTTCCTTTTTTATATTGCTTCTTTGTAATTGATATTATATGATACAAAAGGACTACTAAATAGTATTTTATAACTAAAAAATAATAATATATGGTCATTTGTAAAGGATTTATAGAAAATGAAAATAACTGATATAGAAATACCTTTTTATATAGAAGAAAATACTTGCTCTACAAAAAATAAAAATGAAGAACTAGCTCATTGGCACAATTCCATAGAAATAATAAAAGTTATAGAAGGTAAATTCATCTGTCAAGTCAACGGTAAAAACCTTGAGGCTCAAGCTGGTGATGTATGTGTGATAAATCGCAGAAAAATTCACCGAATATTAAACGATAACTCATTAAAAATTTGCAAAAAGAAAACTTTTATCTTCAACCCGGATATACTCTTTAAAGATGAAACTATGTACAAAAAATATATGTTGCCTATGCTCTCTGATAACGGCTTTTCTCACATGAGATTTAGCTATAAAAGTTCACTATCTAAAGAAATACTAAATCTCATAAATGAAATTGAAGACATTTACAATTCAAAACCACTTGGCTATGAAATGGAAATAACCTCAATTATGATTATGATACTGCGCAGACTATATATTGCATATCAAACATCAAACGAAACTATAAAGGACCGAGAAAATCCGAACATACAAATCCAACGTAAAATGTCTAGATTTATTTACGAAAACTTTGGTTCAAAAATCTCTCTTGATGATATTGCAAATTCCGGCTCAGTAAGTAAAAGTACTTGCATGAGAATTTTTAAAGAATACACCGGTAAATCACCTATAGAATTTTTAAATAGCTATAGATTGGAACGTAGCGCTCAAATGCTTGAAGAGACTTCCGCTCTTATAACAGAAATATCACTAGAATGTGGATTTTTTCAACAAAGCTATTATAATAAACTGTTTCTAAAAGAATACGGTTTAACTCCCAAAAAATATCGTAAACTCTTCCATAGTCTATAACTTTTTTTAATTTAATATTTAATAAAAAATAGACTGATGCAAAATGGTCAAAAAGAAAACCGACTACCTTGAAATGAGTAAGCCTTTTCTTGAATTTGAGCTATTTTGCATCAGCCTAATCCTTTTTATACTAGTCTCTTTATTAAACACAACTCAATATAACAAAAACATTATCTAATACTTATTTGATTTAATTTAAATAAATTAAATTACATAATTCATAGAAATACTGTGGTGAGTTGTAAAATTTTTTAAAATGTTAAAGTTTTATAAGTTTTCTTAAATAGTATATAGAAAATACGAAATATAAACCATCTTTCTTACTACGAAAATAAACCGGAGCATTTTAATAGTTTGTTTTTATCTTTTTACCTTTCACCCCATCTATATTTTTTCTTAACGACATATTGTTTTTGCTGTTCTTGTTTGTTTACCTTAATATTTTTACCTGCTTTTTTTAAAATCGGCTCAAATAGTTTTTCTTCAGCCCTTTTTCTAGCTATAATAGCATCTTCTTTTTTCTTAAATGTTCCCAGTGTATATCTCTTTTTTCTTAATGTAATATATGAAACCCAATTGCCACTTTTAGTTTGACTAACGCCTTTTACACCACTGGTATTATTTGATGGGACTTTTCCTGTTAATAGGTATGGTAAAGCTCCGTCTACATAGTTATATTTTCGGTCATTACCAAGATGACCACAACTAAGTGTATGCCCGCTGATTAAATTAGATCTGGATACATAAGTGGACTTACCGCAAGAACATAGGCAAAGATATTTTTCTCTATTTTTATCAAATGAGATAACTGTAAGTTCTCCGATTTTTGTCCCAATAAGTCTTCATATTTATGATTCCCACAGTCTTTGACATATCCTCTGTCCAGTTGTTTTTTGGTGGCTTCAATATATTTTCCGCATTTAAGACACCTACATTTCCAAACTATCAAGCCATCTTTACGTTTTTCAGTTTTCTCTTCAACTATAAGGTCGTGATATATTTCTCCTACTATGTTTTTATAGCTATTAGCAATCTCTGCCCCTCTACAACCGCAGCTTACGGTTCTTCCCGAGATAAGATTGCTATAGTATACATAAGTAGTGTTTCCGCAATCACAAATACATTTACATTTTTTGTACTTGCCTTTTTTATAAACAGATATCACTTTCAGTTTTCCAAACCTTTTCCCTATAAGCTCATCATTTTTATTTATTTCTTTTAAATCCTTCGATACCATATCTACAAAAATTTTCTTTTTTCAAAAAAATCTCTCTTAAATTTTATTTATACAATGCTATATCGATAACACTTACTTTTGTATTCTTTTACATCGTATCGTTGTTCTTGCTTCACCACCTAGAGTACAAGTGAATAAGGTTAGATCCCAGTCTGCGGAAAGCATATCTTTAACTTGTGTTTTATCCAGCTCTTCTTTCTTTTCTACGGTAAACTCAAATAGATTGTCATCCATATCCTTAAATTGAATGATATCTCCAATATTTAATCGATGTAGCTTGCCAAAATGGACTTTATAGTTATGTGCTAACAGGATCATGTTATTTAGGTATACCGATCCCTCATATCTTGCTGGGGCGATCTTAAGCTTAGGATAAGACCAAGAGCTCAGAACCGGAAGTTCCAGCTCTAAGCTCGGTATAATTACATATCCGATATAGTCATTGCCATTTATTGTTAGCTTTGGCATTTCCATATGCGGATTTTTAATATAATCAGGTCTATTATCCATTAGTTTTTCAATTTCTGTGCGACTTTTTTCTTTAAGACTTTCCTTGATTAACTCAGTTTCTTTTCCTACCTGATAATCTTCCCATAAGTTTTTAGAAAAAAGTAGGAGTCCAAACAAAATACAGATCGTGCCAAATAAGAAAAACTTATTTACCTTTAGCATTTAATTTGTCTCTTTCTATAAGGGATTATTAAGCCAATAGATAAGACGAAAAGCCCTGTTAATCTGAACATAGTACTTCCTGATCCACCAGTTGTTGGCAGTTCATAGCCTTTTACCTCATCGGAAGTATTAATTACATTAATGTCTCCTTGCTGGATACCTTCATTATTGGTATATGTTGTTGTATACCCTGCAATTGATTCTTCTTCGACAGTATAGTAATATGAATTTCCATTTGTGTCCTGATAAGGCAAATCATCCCAACTTTTTGTCCAATTATTTCTACTATTCAAAGTAATTTTTTCCATAAACTCCTTATCTTCTATTTTAAGGATAGGTTTATCATAGTTAGAAAAACTAGGGACTACATGGTTATTATTGTGTGTTATTGTAATAACTGTATCTTTAGTTATAGACGGAATGGTTAAACTTGCATTATTATCGTCCAATTCTCCTTTGTTGCCATCATAAGAATAGCTTGGACTACCCATCCAGCCGTTAAAACTTATTGTTATTCCCATTCCCGTAGACTTATTAACTATTACAGTATATTCTTGGTCATCTTGCACCCAAGAAGCCATAGACTTTAATATAACTTTAACTTCATAGCCATCTGGTTTTTTTAAGCTACGATACAAATTAATGTTGATATCTCTGTCACTAGGTTTCTTGATAACATTTCCTTGTGCATCTTGCCAAATCTTATTTACAGTAAGTCTAGTATATTTATTTGTAATATAGTTAATGCCACCACCGTTCGCAAATTTTAGTATCTTATTCTTCTGTATACCAGCGTTTAAGGCCCCAGAATTATTATAAGAAGTATCAAAGTTTTCATGGTCACCTTGCCATATTATATAAATTTCTTCTTCTATTTTTTGATAACCAATCACTGGCTTTGTTTCAATTAATTTGTAGAGAGTATCCTCTTCTAAATCTTTATCTCTTCCCGCTAAATTCCACAAGATGTATCCATCTTTTTCAACTACAATTCGTTCTTTGTGGGTTTTCCATTTGTTTTCTAGCTTATCCCAGTATTCTAGCTTAAATTCTGTGCCAGGTAAGACCTTTTTAAAGTTATCACTATCAACCTTATATATTTTTATAAGCTTTTTAGTTGCAGTAGCAGATGATGATACTTCCTTTAGTACAGTCTCATCTTTATTTGACCATTCACCATCTAATGAAACTTCATTAGAAACTTTTATATCACCAGCATAATTAGTATCTAAAACATACTCGTATTCTAAAACTAATCCCATTTCATCAGGAATCTTCATCGTTAATTCTTTATTATCTGAATCATAACTTAGAGTATAATTACTTTCATCTACTAGTGTTCCCTTATTATTACCTGCTTTAAGGTCATATCTATATAACTTTACAGAATCAATATCGAGCATAGCCTGTAAATTCTCAGGACCAGAAAACTTGTCTTTTAAGATTAATGTATTAGAACCCTTATTCAAGTCTTCTCCTGCTGGATTTATTGGTATTGTGTACTTAATTCTACCTGCTGGTCTTTTCACAGGAATTGGTTTACCATCAGATCCTATAAGTGGATTACCTTTGTCATCCAGTTGTACTCCTCTTTTATCAATCCTTTCAGGATCTCTTTTAACCTTAGTTACTACTTGGCTTTCTTCATTCCCCCATGTTACTTTATTTAAATACTCTTTTTCAGAGTTTTTTATATCGTCCCAATAGTCATCTTGACTTATATCTAGGTCATAATATACGACAATTAAAGGATGTGATTCATCAAACTGAAATTTTTTAATTGTAATCTTTAAATCGTTTTTATCTAAATTAGATGTCGAATTTTCATTAATATTATATTGTTGACCATTAAGCCAAATAGTTTCTGGCTGGTAATACTCAGACTCAAAATATTTTACTCTTAAAGAACTTTCATCAAATTTTATACCTTTTGGTAAAGCATCTTTTAATATTAAGTCTTTATTAGTATCCTCTTTTGAAGTAGTTAACATTACTCGATACTTAATCTTTCCGCCAAAAGCTTTATAGGCTAATTCAGAAGATTCATACTCATAAATGCCTTTGCCTGAATTATCTTTGCCCTTGTATACACTCTTAGAAAGTTTTGGAATTTTTTTATACTTACTTTCAGCTTCTCTTTCGACATTAGAAAGCTTACCCTTATTTACAGATTTCACCTCTGCATTCGCTGAAGCTTTGGATAAATCTGTATAGGTAAAATATAGACCTGTTCTCATGTATCTAGCCTTAAAAGCCTTACCTTCTTTTGGGATAACAATAATCTTAAATGATTTTACTTTTTTTGTAGAATCACTAGATGAGATCTCGGCTCCAGCTTGATCAAAATATTTAATGGCTACATCAATATTACTTTGATCAATATGCTCTCCATTTTGTTCATGAAAATAAATCTCACTTTTAAAAATATGGTCAAGTTCAGAAGCGACCCCATAGTGGCTATCCGCTCCTAAATCATTTCCTTTCTCATCAACGGCATTTAAAATTTCATCTTCATAAGTAAATTCTGGAAGATTTCCCTCTGGAAGATCGATATTAATATACCATTTGTTTTTTAATAACTTATTAGATTTTTCAACTAACTCATGCTTATCAAATGTTTTTTGTAAATCAAATTCTCTTTTTGAAATTTTAACAGTAGCTTCATCACTTTCATTATTGATAGTGGCTGTATTTTTAGCCTCTCCTTGTTCTTTTTGTTGTTCAGTGGCTTTTGTATAAAAAAAGATAGTATATTTTGACTTCTTAGCAGCTTCGTCTATAAAATTTGGAAAAGTATATTGGATTAAGCTTCTATCTGAATATTTATGAACAGAATCATTAATATTGATTGATTTATAATCTCCTGAGTCTCTACGAAGAGTTACATCTCCATGAATTTCTCCAAATACCCAATCTTCGAAAGTCCAATTTGTTAAATCCATTCCATCAGGATTTATCTCAATTGTCCATTGAATTAAACCATCTTTAGGATTATAAGAACCCGATTTTTTAATATTATTTTTATGCCATTTTATATAATTTTCGCCACTATCTTCATTATTGTTTGATTTGGCATACGCATTATTATTTAGTTGATACACTTCAGCATTAAGGTCTTTTGGAGATACCCTTACACTATAAGTTACTTCATATTTTTCACCCGGTTCTAATTTAGGAAGACTTTCAATTGTAAATCCTCCTTCCTTATCTTTCCAACGTAGGTTATATTGATTATTAACCTTTGTACTCGAACCATTAGAATAAATTTTCTTAACGACAATATCACGATTTTGGTAATAATTAATTGTATTGGAGTTCCATTCAGGTATCGTATCTTCTATTTTAATGATATTACCGGTTCCTTTCCATGTAGAAACTACTATTTTATAATCAATTATATCTTTATTGTCCGATATCTTTCCTGTTTTCTTTGTATTTATATCGTACTTATTTTCTTCCGGTGGAGCTGGTGGTTTCACAATTGTAATTTCAAAATTTGTGCCTGGAAATTTAATTTTTCCTTCTTCATCTGCACCATCTTTTGAAGCAGTTCCTTTAAAACTTACTGTGCCATCAATACCTGCTCCAAATTCAATAAAATCATCATTAAATGTTATTTCTATTTTGCCGTCAGTCCCAATTTTATAAGTTCCAACAGCCTTCCCCTTAGAATAAACCTGTCCCATTTCCTCTTCTGAAACCATTATTCCTCTGGGAAGTTGATAATGTATTTTTGTATTTTTCGGTCCTATATCATTAGGTTTTAAAGAATAGTTTATATTTACTCTAACATTATCTCCATCCTGAAATTCCTCTGATGGAATCCATGAACCACCGACTTGTTTAGAAATTCTAATGCTTGTTATTTTATCTGAAAAATCAATACTACTATTTGTATCTCTCTGTAAGTTAAGTTCATAGTTTTTACCTAGAAGTTGAATTTTGCTATTTTCGTCATTTGCTTCCTTAATTATAGGAAATAAATCTGTGCTTTTTCTCTTGTTCGATTCTTCATCTAAAACTGTTTTAGATTCTTTTGTAGGTTCATCGCTATTTTCTTCCTCTAACACATTACCTTTACTCTCACTATTTCCTTTTTTATCTAAAAATCCTTTTTTTCTTTCTTCCTTTGTTGTGATAATTGACTCAGCCTTTTTTGTTTGTTCATCAAAAGACTCTTTACCCATAGCTAGAGAAATAGGAAAATTTGAAAGTAATATTAGCAGTGCTAAAACAAGCGATAGAACTTTTTTAATTTTAATTTTCATTCATCCACCTTCTTTCTCCTATTTTGAATAAAGCCTAACACAATCATAACTGAACCAAGACCAACTAGTGTATACACCGGCCACCACAACTGACCTGTTTGTGGTAAATGTTGCTTTGTTTCTTTTGACGTTATTTCCGGTTGTATTTCTAATGGCACTTTTAATGCTGTTTTAGGTGGCATTTCGGGTGGAACTTTAGGCGGTTTCCCCGGTAATGTTTCCGGTGGAATACAAGTGTTTTCAACAAAGAAAGTATTCCAATCTTCCCATATCATCACCTTATATTTACCTTTGTCCACACTTTTTTCTGCCACTGTCCAATTAACACTTGCATCTAATTTATGCCATGTGTGCTGCCAATTATTTTTTTCACTTAAAACTATGGTCTCTCTTAGCTTCCCGTTTCCTAATAGTTCAATCTCTATTTCTTTAGGACGAAAGTTTTCAAAACCTTTATCTTTCCAAATCTTAATAACTTTTTTAGATACTTCCTTTATGATTTTTTCATTTCTTGTTGTCTTTGGCTTTGAGATAACATCATAATTCCATGTTCCTGTTTCTTTTTCTACATTAGGTAGTAAAACTAGAAAAGGACTGGATTCATATATATAATTATCCAAAGTTAGATTTTTACCGATAACAAGATACAAGCCTGCTTTTAGTCTTGTTTTGTAAATTCCGTTAACATCAGTTGTACCTGTAACTAGAGCTTTTAACCCGTCTCTTTGTACATATCCCTTAAGAGTCAGAGCATAATCGTTCCAGGCCTCTTGATTTAATTTTGTTAAATCCACAGGATATTTACTAAATTTCTCTGTGAGTTTAATATTTAGATCTTTATCAACATCTGCCACTTTATATATATCAAAGTCTGCATTAGATAATTTCTTTCCATCATTCTGATAGTCTATAATAAATTGAACGTATTTATCTATATCAAAGTCGCTACTTGCCAAAGCATCTAAGGGAAATATCATAAGACTAATTATTAAGCACATAAGAAATAATGGTAGGATTTTTTTTATTTTATTCATCTTTCACCTCCAATAAATCTTGCTTAAAGCAAATTTTTAATTTTTATCTTTTTTTCTATTTTGGTTTAAAGATATTAGATCTTTTATAATTGTAAATAGAATGATAAGAAATACACTCAAGAAAATTATCATCTTAATTAGATGTGTTTTTATATTTTTTTCCGCTTTTTCAAGAGTTTTTACTTCTTTATGGTTTGTATCTTTTATTATTCTTTCCCCTCTTACTAGAAGCCTATGAGTATTTATTCCGTAAGGGGTGCATGTAAACATGGTTACATATTCTTTGTCCTCTTCTATTTTTAAGGCTTCTGCTTCTTTTGGTAAAACAGTAATAATTTGATTTATTTTATAGGTTAGATCATCACCTAATACAGATAAGATGAACTCGTCCCCAATTTTCAGCTTATTTAAATCGGTAAACAGTTTGGCTGACGGCAGTCCGCTGTGGGTTGATATAACGGTATGAGTACCCTTACCTCCTACCGGTAAAGATGACCCCGGCAGGTGTCCAACTCCTACTTGGATAACCCCCTCGTTTACATCGTGGTAGATAGGAAGGTTTATATTTATTTTGTCTATCGTGACTGTTCCCATCATTCCGTTTTTAAAAGGGTCCAGGTTTTCTCTATATCCTATGAGTGAAAGAGGATTGGATAATGGATGTTCTATCTTTAATAAATTTTGATTGTACTTATCCGCCCTTTCTTTTATTTGCTCAATCTCCAGCCCTTCAAACTGACTTAGTGCTTCTTGGTATTCAACAATCGCTCTGGATTGAGTGATGCTGTTGACATAGTCGCTGATAGTAGGGTAGAAGAAAATACTACAACCTATTAATAAAAGAACACGAAAAAAAATTGATTTGCTTTTTTCCATAAATAATTTTTATTTGAACAGAGCCGGATAACCGGCTCTACCCAAGATTTTTTAGTTCCTTTCTTTTTTTACTTTTCCTTTTGCAAGACTATATAGTGCGATTAGGATGATTGCTCCACCTAGAACTGCAAATAGGGTTGTACCCATACCGCCTGTGCCAGGAAGTGCTATACCGCTTGAGTTTGCTATCTTGGATTCAGCTTCCATTTTTAATGTACTTGTACTTGAATCATCATCTGTTAGCGTAACCTCTGTATCTGTTGTTAGTAGGTTATATCCGTCCGGTGCTTTTGTTTCCTTTAGGAAAAATGTTCCGGCTGCTAGACCTTTAAACTCAGCTTTACCTTCAAAATCCGTATAAACAACTGTAGCATGGTTAATATCATCAACCCAAATAACTTCTTTTTTATCGCTACTCTCATTTAACTTATAGTATTTAACTTTGTTGCCTCCTTCTTTTTTGTATAAAACAAATTCGGCATTTTGAAGTTTTTTCCCCTCATTATCTTTTTCATGTTTTATCAGCTTAATTTTCCCTGTATAAACTTTTACAGTAACCTTTGGTGTTTTTTCTTTTGAATCATTATTTTTAGGGTCATTGCTGTATTCTAATTCAACTTCGTTTGGGTTACCAGTATTTCCTACTAGAGCATCTTTTCCTATTTTAGCTTGATAGGTAATTTCAAGTTTTTTATTTACATCTTCTTGTAGCTCTTTCATATTGAAAAATATCTTTAAAACAGTTGAACCATCTGTTCCCGCTGATTTTTCATAATAATAGTTTGCACTTTTTTCTATACCTACAGTTTGTTCTTGTTTATCTCCAATTTTTACTTTTATAGTATCTGTATCAAGTTCAAGTCCCTTTGAAAGGGTATCTGTTACAAAAAATTCATACTTATCATATCCTGTTGTATCGGGAATCTTAGATTCAAGTGTAAATTTAACCGGCTTACTATAGTCTTCAGACTTTTTATCCACTTTTTTCGTTATAGTTGGATACTTACCTTTTGAGTTCACTGTTACTTCTGGTAAGGTTGATGTTAAAGATACGATTGAACCATGCTTCTCACCTGTTGGTTCTGTAGCTCCTTCCGGACTAACCATGTAGTAACCAAGCTCTAGGTTTTCAAAAACTAATGTTTCTCCCTGTGCCGTTTTTACTTCGGTTTTATTCATCTTACTTAGTTGACTCTGTGCAGCTTTTGCAAAGTCTTTAATATTCGCTTCAGTGATATTAATATATTTTACCTTGCCATCTACTGTTATAGGGTTTAATTCTCCTGTATTGTCATTAACGATATAACTTTTTCCAGCGCCATTTTCAAAGAAATCTTTCCAATCTTCTGCAATGGTATAAGAAACATTTTTGTTTTCATCTTCGCCTGTATAAGTTAAATCAAAGATTTTATAAATAGCATATTTCTTATCCTTTATTGTTTTATTTACTGTAATTTTCCCCTGATTAGCAATTGCATAAGCAAAAGCCTTCTCACTTCCAAACCCTACTGATAGAATCATTACTAGCGCCATCATTATAGCTAGTAAACTTTTAATTTTTTTTGTCATGTTTTCCTCCTTGTGACTTGATTTTAAGTTTTTTTTGCTTAATAAAGACCTGTGTCATATAGATTTACCTGTCATTAATTAGTTGTACTGATTTAATATCTAAGCTTTAAAACCACATCAAAAATACCTAAAATTAATAGTATGTCTCTATTTAATTATTGCCTTTTAACTCCTCCTTCTTGTAATTTTTGTGGTTTGATTCTACCTTAACTGTCAATAATGTTAGACTTTAATTGGCAATAATTTTAGGAAATAAAATACAAACTGTGATATACTAATAAAGTACATATAGATGTTAAATTTACTGTTTTATAAAAGATTACTATCACTAAATTAGTATGTGATTTATATGTAAATAAAAGTCTAGTATTTTTTACACTTCTCTCAAATAGTATCCCTTTTCTTTCACCCAATTAGAAAAAGTAGTATGACTCACTCCCAAAACTTTAGCTCCTTTTCTAAGACTTATTTCATTTCTACTCCATTTTTCTGCTAAATTATAAAACTCTTTTGGTATTTCCTTTTTAACCCTGCCAAATTTGACTCCTCTTTTTTTAGCTTCTCTTATGCCTTCCATTTGTCTTTGATGGATATTTTCTCTTTCTATTTGAGCAACATAAGATAATATTTGAAGAACTATATCAGCTATAAATTTCCCTGTTAAATCATTGACTTTAGCTCTTGTGTCAAGAAGTGGAAAATCCAAGACAATAATATCTGCATTTTTTTCCTTGGTAATTTTATTCCATTCTTTTATAATTTCATCATAGTTTCTTCCCAACCTATCTATTGATTTTATATAGAGTTCATCCCCTTCCTTTATTCTTTTTATAAGTCTTTTATATTTTTTCCTATTAAAATCTTTACCACTTGCTTTATCAATGTATATTTTATTTATTTCAATTCCCTCTTCTAGAATAGCTGACATTTGCCTATCTACATTTTGTTCTTTGGTTGATACTCTTACGTAGCCATATTTCACCTTTTTCCCTCCCATTCCCATAGAAAAATATGTATTTACTTTTTCTGCAAATCAAATACCATAGTTTGATAAAATTTGCTATTCATAATTTAAATTTAAACCCTACTATTAATTTGATGTCTCTAGATTCTAGAGCTATACATTAAACTATTCCATACACTATAATATATTTTCTTGTTATAAATTAAAATATTTATATACTTATTAAACTTAATATTTTTATTGTCATTTTTAACATTGCTCTAAATTTTCACATAAGAAAAGGACGATAATCACTCTATCATCCTTGACTTAACAGGTGGTAAAAATATAGAAACTAGTTTCAAATAAATTTTTACTGATCTAAACCCTTATACTTTTTCAAATGTATATAATTAAAATTTATCCTATTTCTAAAAAGTTTTTGCTATATAAAAAGTATCCTTACTTAAAATTGTATTCCCGACAATATCATATATAATGTATTTGAGGTGATTAAATGAAAATTCTTTGTGCCGGTCCAACTTCAATATCCCCTGAAGTTTTAAATGCACTTTCTAAATCAAAAACAAACCCCGACTTAGACCCGGAGTATCAAGTTTTTCACAGAAGCGTTGAAAAAAAGATTTCAAAATTACTAAATACAGAAGCTACTTCTTTTTTCATGCTTGGCGAGGGAATTATGGGACTTGAAGCAGCCATAATTTCACTTGTGGAGCCACAAGATAGAGTCTTAGTACTATCAAATGGTTTCTTTGGCGCCGGCTTTGCAGACTATGTAAAGTTTGCCGGTGGAACCCCTGTCGTGTTGGAGTTTGATTTTAGAAATGGCATTGATGTAAATAAACTGGATTCGTTCTTACAACAAGATTCAAACTTCAAACTTGCAACTTTCGTGCACTGTGAAACTCCTTCAGGACTTACCAATGATTTAAACGAAATAGTCAGCGTACTAAAAAAATACAACATACTTACAATAGCTGATTGTGTTTCTTCACTGGGTGGAGAAGCTATCGACTTTGATGAAAGCGGCTTAGATGTGTTGCTCGGAGGAAGCCAAAAATGTCTTTCAGCGCCGGTTGGAATAACCATAGTTACTATTTCAGATAGAGCCAAAAAAGTCATTGATGACAGAAAAACTCCCGTAATTTCATACTATATGAACTTTAAAAACTACTATGATTTTAAAGGCGCACCTTTCTGTTACACAATGAATGAAAATTTAATTTATGCAATGGACATTGCACTTGAAGAGCTATTTAACAGAAATTCAATAGAACTTCACAAAACTTACGCTGATATAACTCGAGAAATAATTCAATCAGCAGGACTTGAACTCTATGCAAAAAATTGCCGTTCTAATACTGTAACAGCCGTACTGATGCCAAATGAAATTGAATCCGAAAGTCTTCTTAAATTGATGAGACAGAAATATATTGCCATATCAAAAGGCGTTGGAAATATGAGTGAAAAACTTTTTAGAATCGGACACATGGGTCAAAATATTTCAAAAGATAACTTTAAAGCTCTCTTCAAAGCTTTAGATGAATGTTTTAAAGAGCTTGGAGTTGAGTTAAAAATATCTCTCTATGACTCTTTTTGTGAAAAAATAGGCGAAGTATAATAACTTCGCCCAAACTTATCTTATTCAATCTTTATTTCTTAGTAAGTTAAAAAAATAACTCAAAGATGCTACTATCATTACAGATAATAACAATCTAATCTTTAAGTCGTTTTCATTTGCAATCATATTTGAAAAGATTGCAAATGCTATAAAATAATAACTTCCCTTTAAAAATTTGTTTTTTAACATATTATTTAAATGTCTTTTCTCCCGGTATTATTGCACTTACAATGCCAAGAACTGCCGCTCCTATCAATGAACCTATAATTCCAGATGAAAATCCACTTACCAATTTACCGGTAATATAAATTACAGCCGCTCCTACCAAAAATCCTGAAGCGCCTCTTCCAGCTGAAGACGTTCTCAAATTTGTGTAATTACCTATTAACCAATCCAAACCACCCATTACAATCGCAGCCATTATCGCCGCTGAAAAATTTGAAACTCTCATAGGACTAAGAGCTGCTGCTATTGCTATTGCCAATGCACTTACAAGCACTTTTATAATTAATTTCATTTTCAACCTCCATATTTAAGTATTTTATACCACTTATAGAAAATTATAAACAATACCATATAAATAAATTCCTCTTGTTTAAAGAAATGAATACATATATAAAAAATGTATCAACCCTTTATCTTTGTTAAGAATTTAGGTTGATACATAAAATAGTTAATAAACTTTAATAATTTTTAATTAAGTTCTACTAAGACTAACTGCTATTCTATTATGATATCTTAATTAATGCTTCAATATTAATCTAAGCATCTTACATTTATAATTTATCTTACATGAATTTCTTTTGTTATAAATCTATTTCCTCTTTTTTTAATAAAAGAATTTGTAACTGAGAAATTAAATGAATTAATATCTTCTTCGTTGGTGTTACCTCTTCTTATAATTCTTCCCCCCTCAAAATTTTCAGCTTTCCAAGGGCTTCCATCTGCATTTACCATCTCAACACTATAATAAATTGTCAGTCCGTCCTTTTCTTTGGGAAGATCCTTCCAAACTAAAGTATCTTTTCCATATTCAAGTTTTGTAGGTCCTTTAACAATTTTGTTGCCATTCATTAATTTAAAATACACATCAGGTAAATTATTTTTATCAATATATTCTCCTTCCCAATTTGCCTTAACAGAAACATCTACTTTAGGATTATAATTTCCTGCTTTTCCTTCCGTTCTAGACTTTTCAGTTAATTTGTATTTAATGACAAAATTGTAGTCAGAAACCTTTTCAATTTTATCTAACTCCCAATCCTTATTATATCCTGCCAGTTCATAATCATGTCTTCTATTATACTGAGCCTGAATATCATAGTTGATTATATTCCCAGAACTGTCATACTTTGGCATGTTATAAAAAGTTCCTTTATTCGAAAAATCTATCTCTATCCTTGTTCCCATTTTAGGGTAACCATTATCATATTTAGGCGCAACTCCATTTACTAATAACTGAACAAATTTATTATCAATAGGATAAATATTGCTTTCTTCAAATTCATATTTGACATTTATATCTACAGTATCAAGCAACTTATCTGTTTTTTTATAAACTTGGAATGTTCTTACCTGATCCTTATAACTAAGCTTCGTACTAAATTCTGATGGAACTGCTATGTATTCAGAGTCCTCAAGACTAATCTTAAAATTATAAACTTTCCCTAAATTCAAGTCATTTATAAATTCAAGTTCATTAAAATCACTTTGTTTAAACTCAAATTCCTGACCTATTAAATTTGTAGCAGTTATTTTTATCTTTTTAGGATCATAATTTTCACTTCCATTAAATCCTTTAAGATAGCTCAAAGTAACAGTATCCACTTTATCTCTATTAGCATCTTCGGGTCTAAATATTTTAAAGAAAACTGTCTTTGAAATATCTTCATCTTTTAAAACAACTTCTTTTTCTCTTTCATCAACTAGTTCCAATCCCCCTGTCAAGTCTGTAACTTTAACAATATAGGTTCCTGCAATTAATTTATCATCTTCCACTTTTTGATTTGTCATCTTATTTATTATTGTGTAAGAAAAGCCTTTAGCATTATATGCTGAATTAGTTACAATAGGTACAACATTAATAGCTTTATAAACTGTTTTTTCTTTAAGCTCTTCAATAGTTCCTTCTAATCTATTCCCTGCCCAGTCTTCTATTGCAACTTTTGTATCTTTTACAGTTTTTCCTTCTGGTAATATAATGCTTAAAGACGTTTGATCATCCTTTATTGCTATAATATTTCCAGGACTTTTATCTTTAATTTCAACTAACTTAACGCCCGAACCTTTAAATTCAGGATATTGATCAGTAAAATTCAATATAGCTTTATTACCAAATACTTCTACCTTAGTAACTCTTGGTTTATTTCTATCAATTATTATCTTGTTTTTAAGAACATACTTTTCATCATTTTCATAGTCACTAGACTCGTTTCTGATTCCTGCTTCAGAATAATCAGTTATAGCAGTAGTTACTAAATCATATTCTCCATCTTTAATATCATCATTCACTGTTAAAATCAGGTTTGAATTAAAAAACACCCCTTTAAATTGATCAAGTTTGCTTCCGCTCATAGCCGAAGTCTCTATTATATTTTTACCATCCTTTTCAATTCCAAAAAAGATTCTTGAAATATATCTGTTCAAAACAAGTTTAGGCATAATATTGTCGCTTATACCATCTCCATTTGGTGAAATTGCTATCTTATCCTTTCTCGCCTTTAAATTCTCTAATGTTCCTCCAACTTCTAAACCAATAGTCTTGTATTGTTCTATCGGAGAGTAACTTTGATACCTTCCAACTTCTTCATTATTCTTTTCATTATAAAACATATTTAAATTATTTAACCCTTTGTTTAAATCATAAATTAAAGGTTCAATAACCCCTACAGCTCCTGCATTTAAATTACCCTTTGTCTTTAAAGAAATAAAAGGAATAGACAGATCAGGATATTCCTCTGGTTTTTCTGATTTAAAATATACAAATCCTTCTATCCAAAACCCATTAGGCATATCTTCTATTAATTTTCTTTGTTCTTCTTTAGAAACATTAATAGTTACTTTTTGTTCTGCTATACTTTTTGGTTTTACATCTATTCTTCCAATGTCTTGTTCACTTATTCTTCTAGGTCTCAAAGTTATGTGATTTTCATTTACAAGGTCTGTATTTATAACAAGAGATACCTTATATGATGCAGTTGTGTCCCCAAAATTTTTCAAATCTATATCAAAAGACTCATTCTCTTGCAACTCTTTTAAGTTGACCTTTGATTCTTTGGTATTTTTTTCATAAGCATAAACCCTAGTTTCAGTTGCCGCTTTTAAATCTACCAATCCTGCTCCTTCTTTTCTAGGTGAATATTCTACATTGGATAAAGGCTCAATTACAGGTTTGGCAGTTGACATCATAATATTTTTAACTACATAAGAAATATCATCCCTATTAGCTAATTCAGGCGCCTTATCTTTTAAATATTGCCTTAAAATTAAACTTGCTCCAGCTATATGAGGAGATGCCATAGACGTTCCATTCATACTTATATACTCATCTGGTGCTCCGGTATTAGTTGAATAAATCCCCTCACCAGGAGCAGTAATTTCAGGCTTAAACCCTAAATCAATAGTTGCTCCCCAACTTGAAAAATCAGACATCTTCCCTTTATTAGGATTATCTATTACTATAGACCCTTTCCCTAACACTACCTTAGCCTTCGTTTTTACAATTTCTTCTCCTGCTTTCTGCCCTATAAATAAAGATGGCATCGATGAAGAGTAATCTCCTACTCCCATACTTTGAAGCTCATCGCCTACATTATTGTAGACAATTGCTAAAAGAGCTCCATATTTTTTTGCATTTCCAACTTTTGTCACATATAAAGTCCCTGGCTGCCTTCTCATAATAACAGCCTTTCCCTCAAACTTTACGCCTTGTTCCTTTAATCTTTTAAAATCTTCATCCGTTCCGATCCCTGCATCTATTACTTCAAGTTCTTTTTCTTCTTCCCTGTTGAAATTATTACTAATAGCTGCACCTGCAAATCCATCAGTTAAATAAGCAGGAACTATTACTTCACTACCCACGATTTTAATATAGTTAGTATAAAGTTTTTCATTATTAAAAGACGCTACAGAAAAAGAATTTTCAAAAGCTGCCATATCTCTTAGAGTGCCATAATCAAAGTTATCTCTTCTAACTTCCAACTTTGGATAAGCAGACGAACCATAATTTCCAGCTGCAACAGCTACTGTAATGCCAGCGCTTGTAGCTTTGTTAATAGCATTTTCTATAATTTTATCTCCAGATCTTGTGTTACCAACATTTCCCATAGAAAGAGACATATTAATAGTATCCGCCTTTAATTTAATAGCATCGTTTATAGCTTCTGCTATAAAGTTTGAACCCGTTGCTCCTCCAACTTCATTAAAAACCTGCATAAATAAAAGCTGTGCATCAGGTGCAACACCTCTTATTTGATTTTGCTCAGGATCTCCATTTGCAACTAATATACCTGAAACATGAGTCCCGTGAGAAGTATGATCATTGGTAATATCAATTATTTCACTATCTCCAAATTTATAATAATCTTTTGCAAATGGAATTTTATTGTTAATATAAAAAGCATCAGCATTATTTTTTTTATGTGAATTTATCTCTGCAATTAATGCTTTAGCTTCTTCTGCTTTAAGTTTTAAAGCAGTCTTATCTAATTTATCATCTTTAAATTCAGGTTTTATTTTACTTTCACTTCCATGCCATAATCCCGTATCTAAAACTGCTGCTACAGTTCCTTTACCTGTATAACCTGTCTTGTTTAAATTATTGGCTTTAATAATACTTGTAGATGTGTGCATCTCAGTATGGATAGGTTCTACTCTCTTGTATTCAACAACAGGTTCTACTAATTCTACATACGGGAGTTTTGCAATCTCCTTTGCAGTTTTATAATTAGTTTTTATCCCGATTCCGTTAAAAATATAATCTATATGATTTATAATTTCAAACCTATAGCCTTTATTATCAAGTGCATACTCAAATAAATTCTGAGTAGCTAGATTATACCTAACTGTATTTACTACACCATGTTCATCAGTTGGTTTTAGAACAGTTTGCGGTTTATACAATTTAGCTTGCCTTTCAGCCTCATAATAATCAATTGATGCTACTTTTGTATAAGGAGCAACCTTTTTTTGACTATAATCGTTCTTCATTGCCTTTAAAAGTTCCTCTTTGTCATCTTTTAAAGTAACAATAATCTCCACTTGATCATCATCTTTGTACTTATTTGCTGTTTTTTCTATAAATTCATTATGAACTTTCAAACTATTCTCAGTATTCTTAGCTGAAAATTTAATTTCATTTGCAAAAGAAACAGATACTTGTGAAAAAAACATAACAAAAGCTAGTAAAAAACTGATACTTGTTTTTCCTCTCATTTTCTAAATCCTCCTTTAAAAATTTAATTGACATATGTAAATATATCACATTTTTTTAAAAAAATAATATAAATAAATTTTTTTAATATTTTTTTAATAAACTATGAATTTTTTTAAATATTTTAATTAATAAAGGATGCTATATATGATTTAGAAAAAACTGAATTTTTAAATAAATGTATCCAAAGAAAGATGCTAATCCAGTTTGATTTAACATTTGCCTCATTGTATCTCCTAAAAACTCTTCTATAGCTTCTTGTACGTCCTCAGCTGTTTCCAGTTGATACTCTTAGATTGACATTTTTAATATTTTTAATTTTGTTTCCAGTCTTTTTCTTGGCGTAAAAATTCCCCCTGATTATTATCTTATCAGGAGGAATTTTATAGACAAACTATTTCAAAGTCTCTCTTCTTCTGATTTTTTAGTATTTTCTACTTGAGTTAGGTAATAAATTCCCCAGCTGTCATTTTTAGCTTCTAGAGTTACAGTTTCATATCCTTCTACTTCTATAGTTACTGTGTCTTTCTCTTTCAAGCCACTTATCTGTAGTGTTGAGGCTTCTATGTTAGCACTGTAACCTTCTTTACCATGTTTCTGTTTTTCTATTTTTTCCCCTTTTTCTTTCTTTATTTCGCTTCTACCTTCTGATATGGCTTTTAACCATTCTTGGCTTTCTTTGTATCTTGAAATTTTTATACCTTGTAGCGTTGGTATCCATCCTTGTGCTTCAAATTTTACTTTCTTTAACTTAAATTCATCCTTTTTTTCTTTGTCTTTGGTTATCGAATTTTCCGGCTTAAAACTTCCGTCCGGATAACCTTCAATATATCCTTCTTCAACTTTAGTTTTCTCAGTTTTATGTACTTTTCCCTCGCCGTTTCTCACTAATTTTCTATATTCATAGTGCCCGGTTTCTCTTTGACCTGTAGTTTCATTCTCATATTTATTCTTAATTTCTTCTAACCAAGCTCTGCCCTCGTCATTTAAACTTACTGCTATAGATTTTTGATATACATTAGATGATTTTAAATCAACTCTTTTTATCTTTTTGCCCGGTTTAAAAATATCCGCCGGAACTGCCTCTCCAAATATTTTTTCATCACCATCAGGTCGTAATATTTCATTTGGTATTAGTGAATCTACTTTATACAGTATAGACGACCTTTTCCAATATTCCCTGTACTCTCCATCCCATCCTTTAGAGTCAATGATCTTTCCCTTTACATTCTTATGAATTTTAATACCATCATTACTCTTAATCGCTCTTTGTTCCTCACTTCCTGCATAAGCATTTCCGGATCTTAAATAGACCTTCTCACAAGAAATATCTCCTCTGCCAACAACTGCATAACCTGCTATATTCTCATCCTTGATCGGAGCATGCCCTACTCCTCCCATTGCAACAAGAGTTCCTTCGCCTAAAACTTTTCCATCTTTTAACTCAAGCGCATTTCCTCCTAAAGATGTTGTAACATTAGTTCCTCCTTCATATAAATACAAAGAAGATTTATCAGCTATTGTGAGACTTCCATTCTCTATAGCCATTGCATTCTGTCCCCTATATACCTTTTTAGTTTGCTTATCCTCTCCTGTCGGCGACTCATCCCCTCTTATAAAGACATTGCCTTTGATAAAAGCCTTTCCTTGGACCAATACAACAGGTCTTATATTTTCAAGCGCAGCTCCCCCATCTACCAGATTGTTTGTATGTGAATACACATATGAATCTTCCAGCACCGCTCCATTTTTTAAAATTATCTGACCCTGTATCGATGTTCCGGATATTAATTTATTTGGATTTTTTGCCTCTATATCACCGGTAAACTTGTCTTCCGTATCATAATTTACTCTTAAAGTACCGCCATCAACTGTAATTTTTCCAAAAATTGAAGAATCATATAAATTTAATACCGCACCATTTTCAACTATAATATTTACTCCGGAAAGCACCTTCATATATGCCATAGTGAGATTAGTACCCTCTTTTAATATAAAATCTTGTTTTGGTATCTTATCTTCCCATTTATGATATTCCCCTTTGGATCTATCCGGCTCTCCATTTGTTGCTGGCAATATCTTACCTAAAACACCATAAACTCCGCTCTCCTTTGAACCTTGCCACAAATGAATATTTTTAGGAACAATAAACTGTTCATTTTTACCCTCCTCAGGTTTTTTTTGATTAAAATGTGCTATATACCACGGATCCTGTGTGAACAGAACATTATTTGCAATTAATTACCAATATTAAAAATATTTTTTAATTTATTCTTACTCTATAAATTTATTTATGAAATTCAGTTGTATAATTTCAACTCAGCAGCTGTATTTAATACTCTAAAAATTATAAAAAATCAGGCCTGAGCCCGATTCACAAAATTAAATTAAAATTTTAATCCCTATAATATTTTTTAGATAAAATTCTTGCAAACATTATAGAGTATTTCTATACATAAAAATATCTGTTAAAGATTACTCCCTAACAGATATTTTTATAACTTGAATTTATAATAAATCAAACCTTATATAAATGTTAATAGTCTAAAAGATAAATATTATCTTATCAGCCTCTAATCCATCCTGTGAAGTTCCACCAAGCTCCTGAAATTGAATCTTTAATTTTTTTCCAAACACTATTATCTCTTTGTGACCATCCAACGCAATTACATTCAGTTTCTCCTGGCTTTTGACCACCAAATCCTGATTCTGTTGGATAGTTTGTTTCTCTATCTATTCCTTCTAAACTTCCCATTGGAGTTTGTCCACCAAATCCTGATTCTGTTGGATAGTTTGTTTCTCTATCTATTCCTTCTAGGCTTCCCATTGGAGTTTGTCCACCAAATCCTGATTCTGTTGGATAGTTTGTTTCTCTATCTATTCCTTCTAGGCTTCCCATTGGAGTTTGTCCACCAAATCCTGATTCTGTTGGATAGTTTGTTTCTCTATCTATTCCTTCTAGGCTTCCCATTGGAGTTTGTCCACCAAATCCTGATTCTGTTGGATAGTTTGTTTCTCTATCTATTCCTTCTAGGCTTCCCATTGGAGTTTGTCCACCAAATCCTGATTCTGTTGGATAGTTTGTTTCTCTATCTATTCCTTCTAAACTTCCCATTGGAGTTTGTCCGCTAAGAGTTTCTCTTTCATTTTCTTCATACCAAGCAGCACAGTTATGTTTGTCGTCTTCTTTTGAAGTAAGCCCTTTTTGAGTAGAGCAATGAGGTGTCTCTGTTCCATCATTTTCAGTTTCTCCTGGCTTTTGTCCACCAAATCCTGATTCTGTTGGATAGTTTGTTTCTCTATCTATTCCTTCTAGGCTTCCCATTGGAGTTTGTCCACCAAATCCTGATTCTGTTGGATAGTTTGTTTCTCTATCTATTCCTTCTAAACTTCCCATTGGAGTTTGTCCGCCAAATCCTGATTCTGTTGGATAGTTTGTTTCTCTATCTATTCCTTCTAGGCTTCCCATTGGAGTTTGTCCACCAAATCCTGATTCTGTTGGATAGTTTGTTTCTCTATCTATTCCTTCTAGGCTTCCCATTGGAGTTTGTCCACCAAATCCTGATTCTGTTGGATAGTTTGTTTCTCTATCTATTCCTTCTAGGCTTCCCATTGGAGTTTGTCCACCAAATCCTGATTCTGTTGGATAGTTTGTTTCTCTATCTATTCCTTCTAGGCTTCCCATTGGAGTTTGTCCACCAAATCCTGATTCTGTTGGATAGTTTGTTTCTCTATCTATTCCTTCTAGGCTTCCCATTGGAGTTTGTCCACTAAGAGTTTCTCTTTCATTTTCTTCATACCATGCAACGCAATTAAATTTATCATCAGCTCTTGAAGTAAGTCCTTTCTGATTAGCACATACAGTTGGGCTTACACTACATGCCCCAACTGTACTTGTAGATACACCAAGTACTACTGCCATTGCTGCGCTGGCTAAAAACATTTTTTTCCCTGTTTTTCTAACTCTAATTTTTCCCATTGTTTTTAATTGATTTTTTTGCATTAATATAATTCTCCTTTTTTATTCACTTTTAAATAACAAAACAATATGTTTTAGTTAAAATCTATTTAATATTTGTAAATTTTTACCAGTTAGAAATTATACTTTCGAAAATATTTTATGTCAATTATTTTAAATAAAATAATTGTATTTAAATTGTTTTTTAATCTTTCCTCTTGCACTGTAATAAACACAAAAATCTAAATAAAATTTAATTTTATATTCATTAAAACTCACTACATCTTGATGGTACGAAATATAATATAGATTTAATATCTTCTCTAATATGCCTATAAATATTAAAATCTCAATTTTTTTAAAATTTATAGTATATAAAATCCATATTCAATCTATGTTTAATTATCTTTTATAAAGATCATAAACAGTTCATTATATAATCCTTTAAAATTTATATATTTAGATTTATATTTTTTTGAAAATAAATGCAGAGGTGACATGAATTTAGCAATACATATTGTTTTATTGTCAAAAACAAATTGGCGGAATTTAATCTGCATAATCTAATTTATCTATGATTTTCAAAAATTTCATCATCTTTAGTATGATGGGTCTACCTTACTAAAGGGTTAGTGGAAGTTCTACAAAATAAACACCAAAATTAAATACCTCTAAAATATATGTGAATGAAAATTTAATTGATAATAATGTATAATAAGATAATTAATATATTTGGGGAGAAAAAATGAAGTTATCAGAACATTTTACATATAAAAAATTAATTGAATTTTGTATGCCGTCTATTTTTATGATGTTGTTTACTTCTTTTTATGTTGTCATAGACGGACTCTTTATTTCAAATTTTATAGGCAAGACATCTTTCGCTGCTGTGAACATAATAATTCCATTCCTACTTATGATTGGCGGATTTGGATTTATGATAGGCACCGGAGGAAGCGCCTTAGTTTCCAAAACTCTCGGGGAAAGGAAAATTGAACTTGCCGGTAAGTATTTTTCAATGCTCATTTTGTTTGCAATAATTTTTGGCATAGGTATAAGCATCGTTAGCATTTTATTTTTAAAGGACATCTCCATACTTCTTGGGGCAACAAACGATATGATGAAAGATTGTTTGATATACGGAAAAGTATTGTTGATATTTAATGTTTCGTATATGCTACAAAATATCTTCCAAACTTTTTTGGTAACTGCAGAGAATCCCAAGTTAGGATTAAAGGTTACCATCTTAGCCGGTATAACCAATATGGTTTTAGATGCTATTTTTATTATATGGTTTAACTGGGGTGTATTTGGAGCGGCTCTTGCAACGGGTATAAGTCAAACCGTCGGTACAGTTATACCTCTAATATATTTTATAATTTCTAAGGAAAGTATTTTAAAGTTGACAAAGACTGATATTAAGTGGGATGTAATATTAAAATCTTGTTCCAATGGAATGTCCGAGGTGATGACAAGCGTATCGACATCAGTGATAAGTATAGTATATAATTTACAACTTTTAAAATTTGCCGGAGAGAATGGTGTGGCTGCATATGGGGCAATTATGTATGTTCAATTTATATTTATTTCAATTTATTTGGGATATGATATCGGTACTGCTCCTATTATTGGATATAATTATGGCGCGAAAAATCATTTGGAATTAAATAATATGTTGAAAAAGAGCTTGGTGTTACTATTCTCATCGGGTGTTGTGTTATTTTTAGTTGCTCAAATTGGAACGGATAGTATAAGCACAATTTTTGTAGGTTATGATTTTGAGCTTTTTAATATGACATCTAAAGCCTTTAGAATTTTTTCGATTTCTTTTTTAATTGTTGGATTTAACACTTTTTCATCTTCTTTTTTCACTGCGCTTAACAATGGGTTTGTGTCGGCAATTATTTCGTTTATGAGGACATTTGTATTTCAAATAGTTGCAGTGCTTGTGCTGCCTATTTTCTATGGTCTTAGTGGTATTTGGGCTGCGACTATTGTTTCTGAAGTTTTGGCTTTTTTAGTGGGAATTTCCTTTATACTCGGTCTTGGTAAATTTTACAATTATATTTAGGAAAATCGTTAGCTTATTGTGTTTATTTCGCTGAATAAGGGTAATAATTAGAAAGTAGATAAAGTTATTTTAATAGTAGGAGGAAATTATGAAGAGTTTAAAAGGTACACAAACAGCAGTAAATTTGATGGCTTCTTTCGCAGGAGAATCTCAAGCAAATATGCGCTATACTTATGCAGCATCACAAGCAAAAAAGGATGGTTATGTACAAATCCAAAACATATTTGAAGAAACGGCGAGAAATGAAAAAGAGCATGCTAAGAGATTTTATAAATTTTTAAAGAATAGTTTTGACTCCGGAGAAACTATTGAAGTTACAGGAAGTTTCCCGGTGGTTTTCTCAACAACTGAGGAAAACTTGCAAGGCGCAATTGACGGCGAACATGAAGAAGCCAGCGAAATGTATCCTGAATTTGCAGATATTGCAGAAAAGGAAGGCTTCCCTGAGATTGCAAAAGTATTTAGAGAAGTTGCAGAAGTTGAAGAGGCTCACGAGAAGAGATATAGAAAACTTCTTGAAAATATCAAGAATGACAGAGTATTCAAAAAAGATGAGGTAGTTCTATGGAAATGTAACAACTGCGGATATATTCACGAAGGAATGGAAGCTCCTGAAGTTTGTCCGGCTTGTGCTCACCCACGTGCACATTTTGAAGTTTTCAAAGAAACTTACTAAAATTTAATTTGATTTTATGAATCGGACTTAGGTCCGATTTTTTGTAATTATGGAACAAATAAAATAGGATTACAGAACACAATAATTCTTAAATACGTGGGGACACGCTAATTTGTAACAGTGAAAATTTCCCATCAAGCCAAACAATCCAAAACATCAACAATTTAGAAATAATATGTATAAAAATAAACCCAAAAAACGTTTTGAGGATTTCGGGGAAGGGCGCTTGAGGGAGGTCGTTATGGATAATCTCAACTCCCTTAGCTCTCTCTCGAAATAATAAATTATGAAATACAATATAAATAACCTAGACAAATAAATTTATTAATACTAACTCCATACCATCTATTTATTTTTTCATTTGCGGGCGGGCCTATGTTGTTTTTTTTTACTTCCTATTTCTCTTTGTCTGTTCTATTTTTATTTCATTTTCTGTCTTGCATATACGTGCCGCCCCTACTTTTGATTGGCAAAATAACTTATGTTTCATAAAATCGTAGAGGACGCACTAACGATTCAGCGTGAGGCCGTCCCGTCAAATACTATATTTTGAAATATTAATAACCTAAACAAATAAATTTATTAATACTAACTCCATACCATCTATTTATTTTTTCATTTGCGGGCGGGCCTATGTTGTTTTTTTTTACTTCCTATTTCTCTTTGTCTGTTCTATTTTTATTTCATTTTCTGTCTTGCATATACGTGCCGCCCCTACTTTTGATTGGCAAAATAACTTATGTTTCATAAAATCGTAGAGGACGCACTAACGATTCAGCGTGAGGCCGTCCCGTCAAATACTATATTTTGAAATATTAATAACCTAAACAAATAAATTTATTAATACTAACTCCATACCATCTATTTATTTTTTCATTTGCGGGCGGGCCTATGTTGTTTTTTTTACTTCCTATTTCTCTTTGTCTGTTCTATTTTTATTTCATTTTCTGTCTTGCATATACGTGCCGCCCCTACGTTTAAATAAAATTTCATCCATAAAGTAAACCAAAACTGTCCTGCGGATCTTTCCCATCGCTCTACTCTTCCAGTCTCAAAACCTCTTGTATGCAAGGCTGGTCTATCAATGCACCTCTTGTATCAGGATTGCAAACTATGTGAGGTGTTGTTTGCTCCAACTCATTTACACTGCCACTTTCTGTAGTTCCTAAACTATAAGAATATCTCATCATATAACCTGTTTTATCAAGTGCAACTATCCTTGGATTTTCTGCTATGCCATCTCCACCGGTTCTCTCTCCAATCAAAGTGGCAAATCCACTTTCTTTTGAAAAAGATGCCATTGATTCTGCTGCGCTGTACACACCTCTATCTACTAATAAATAAATTTTCCCTTTGAACTTAATTGAGTCATCATTCGGTTCTAAATTTGTATCATATGTCATATAATACTTAAAATCTTTTATTAAATCATTTGTTTCTGAAGAAAATTTAAAAGACTCTAATATTTTTTTATCTAACTTATTATATCTATTCTCTATTCTATTTTTAAAAAAATCAGATTTTATAAAAAGGTATCTTTTTGTTGAATAAGGTTTATCCATTAAACTAGGATATAAAAATCTCAAATAGTAACTTTCATCTCCACCTCCGTTACCTCTTAAATCAATTACCAATGCTTTATAGTCTTTAATTTTTTCTAAATATGGCAAGATTGTCTTCTTATCTTCTTCAATTCCCATATCAGTTTGCATTGCATTTATTTTTATATATCCTATATCATTTTTTATATCTCCTACTAATACATTACCTAAATTTCCATTGTTTACTATATTATTTAAAAAATCTTTTTTATTTCCATTTTCAAGTGCCTTTTTTATACTTTCATTGTTTATGTTATATCTTGCTCTTACCTTTGGTGCCTCGAATTGCTCTATTTCCTGCTCCCTATAATAATAAAATTTATCTTCAGGTTTGATTTGATAACTTTTCATAAGCATATACATATTAAACCCTATTTTTTCATCAATCAGTTGTGTGTGCCCATTATGTAAATCCTCTAAAATCAAATTCATTCTATTATAAAAATCCGAAGTACTTTTGCTCTTTGCGATTTCAGCTCTGTACTTATCTTTGTTTGCCAGCCAATCCACTCCGCTTTTAATTTTATTTACTTCAAAATATGGATAAGTTTCTTTTAAAACTTCGTAGGCATAGTCAAAGTCTGCTAAATAGTCTTCTGTTGTATTCACTGTCTGTTCAACTCTTGGCAGGTTTGGAAACGCATTCCCTTTTGTCAAATAATCTTTGCTTAGCCATAAACTTGACCCTATTACTAAAATTAATGCTCCTGCTATTAGCTTGCTCTTATTTGTATATTTCATAGGCTCCTCCAAATATTAACTTTCCTTTATTATATTATAATTATATTGCTAAAACAAACTAAAGTATCTTGTTTTCAAACAAATAAAAAAGGAGAGCAACGCCCTCCCATTTTTACTTCTTATTCAAATGTTCCAAATCGAACAGCTTCGCCGTCTTTAACCATTATCTTACCTTTTGCTATAACTGTGTCTATATCTAAATTTTCATTTAGTATGCATAAGTCTGCGTCAAACTCTTCTTTAATTCTGCCCTTATTTTTTAATTTCAAAATTTCAGCTGGGTTTGAGCTGACTGCTCTTATAACTTTTTCCAAAGGCAATTTTTCTGCTATGACTGCATCTTTTATAGAACTCAAAAGGCTTTTTGAACTTCCGACACCTATGCCAAGATACTTTCCTTTTTCATCAAACATAGGCAAACTTCCCTGACCATCTGATGTAAGTGTATAATTTTCTTCGCTAACTCCTTCGTCCAATAGTCGCTTTAAGCCTTTTGAAAACTTAATTTCTCCGTACATATCTTCCCAAAGTTTAGGATTTTCACTTGCGGTGAAGTCTATATATCCCCCACGTTTTGCGTATTCAATCCCCTCTTCAAACAAATGAGGATTTCGATTTATATGCGTTGGTAAAAATTGAGTAATTGGAATTTCTGTTTCATCTACAACTCTATTTATCAACTCAAGTCCTCTCTTGCCGTCTCCAAGATGTACATTTATTATTCCGGCTTTTCCTGAAAGCATTCCGCCAACTCTCGTATCGGCTACAACTTTTGAAAACTCCTCAATGGTCGGTTGTGAAGACCTGTGGTCTGAAATGGCAATTTCTCCAATCCCTATTATTTTATCAATTGCCATTATATCTCCCATAACACTTCCGGTTAAAGTTTTAATCGGCAATCTATATGAGCCGTTGTATACATAAGTTGAGATTCCCTCTTCTTCAAGCCCATGAGCCTTTGCAAGTAGAGCTTGCATATCTCTTGCAACTCCGTCTGTTCCAAGAGTCCCAACAACTGTGGTAACTCCCGAAGTAGTTAAAACAGATAAGTTTGCCTCCGGTGTTCTAGTTGCGAAACCACCTTCGCCTCCTCCACCAAGGATGTGCACATGACAATCTATAAAGCCCGGCACCAAAATCTTCCCTGTTCCATCTATTTTTTCTATCTCAATAACCTTGGTGTCTATCTCTATATTTTCTCCAATAGCACCTATTTTATTTCCTACTATCAAGACATCTTTAATGCCCAATTTTTCAGGAGAATACACGTCTATATTCTTTATTATCTTTAACATTTTTCACCCTATTGGAAATTCATCGCCACTGCAATTGAAACTATTACAAATCCCATTAACATGAAGAAAGCTTGCATTTTAATTTGGAATTTAGCCCACTTGCTCCAATCTATCCCCGCTACTCCAAGCACACCTATAAGACTTGCTGAAACCGGTGTAAAGGCGTCTACAAATCCCGCTCCAAGTTGGTAACATAGAACTGCTATCTGTCTTGAAACTCCAACTATATCAGAAAGCGGCGCCATTATAGGCATAGTAAGTGCTGCTTGACCTGAGTTTGAAGTAACTACTAAATTAAATAAACTTTGGAACACATACATACCTATTGCGGCAATTGTCTTTGGTACTCCATTTAAAACATTTCCTGCACTGTAAAGTATTGTGTTAAGCGCTGAAGGCACATTAGCCTCTGAACCGCCAAGCACCAAAAGTATTCCCTTTGCCATACCAACTACTATTGCAGTTCCGGCAAGGTCAGATGCACCGTTTTGGAAACTTGAAGCCATAGAGTTTATAGTCATATTGTTTAGCTTAAATACTATAGCTGTAATACCGGAGACAAATCCCATTACAAAAAATTGAGATGCAATTTCAGGTATATAGTACGCCTTTGAAGTAACTCCCCAAACTATCCAAATAAACCCCAATAGCATTTCAAGTAATATCAATTTGTGTCCAAGTTTAAATTCTTTTTCTTCCTCTGTTGCATTGGTCACTACATTTCTAAAATGAGCATCTGCATCGTGCATAACTGACAGCTCAGGATTTTTTCTGATTTTTTCAGCATATCTCATCAAGTACGCCGCAGAAAGAGTTGTAACTACAAACCACATTATAAGTCTGAATTTTGCACCTGAAAGCACAGGTATGCCGGCTATCCCTTGAGCCACCGCCACGCTGAACGGACTCATCCATGAAACCGCATTTCCAACTTGAGATGCCACATAAGTCACTGTTACTGCAACAATTGAGTCATATCCAAGAGCAATTACAAAAGGTACCATTATCATAGAAAACGGAATTACCTCTTCTGCCATGCCAAATGTCGCTCCGCCAAGTGAAAATAAAAAGAAAAATAGCGGTATAGCCAATCTCTCCATTCCCTTTGCCTTAGATATAAACGCATATATTCCGGCGTCAATTGCACCCGTATTCATAATTATCCCAAATGCTCCACCTACAACTAAGATCAGTGCAACTATCCCGACTGCTGAACCGTATTTATCCCCGCTCACAAGACCTTCAAATAGATAATTTAAAAAACCAAATCCCCCAAAGTCATCAGTTCCCCAGAGCTTAGCTGTCTTGTGAAGTTTTGTGCTTATGTCATACATTGACTCACCATACATTGAGTACAACTCATCATCACTGAGTCCAACTTCATCAAGCTTTGCTTGGTCAACATCTTTAAGGTCTGCAACAAGAGCTGTAAAAGCCTCCTTATCAACCTCAAACTCTTCCAGCTTAGCCGTATCATTTGACAATTTCGGCAATTCTTCTGATAAAAAATTATTATTCAAATTATAGCTATATCTGAAAGTTTCCGCCATCAAAACTGTCTTTGTCTTAGTTTCCCCACTCGAATCCAAATACTCCACTTCATGAGTGGTAAATTTTCCCGCAGGCACTAAAAAAGTTATCAGCCAAGAGAAGAGTACAACACAAAATATGATTGCATAGGTGTGTGGAGTTTTGAACTTTGTCAAATCTTTCTTATTCATAAAAACCTCCTTCTATTAGCTTGATTATATCACACTGAATTGAATTTATATTCCGTTTTTAGAATATAAAATTTATACATTTTAAGATGCTTATTTATAATTCATATTTTAATATTTTAATAGACAATTCTTATATTTTTGAGCTTTATTTTTAAATAGTCCACAATTTTTAATAAGTTCGGTTAATTTGTGGATTATTTTTCTAAAATCCGCTCAGATTTTGTTAGCTTTATTAATATTTTTGTATTATCCACATGCGAAAACTGTCTTTATGCTTAATTTTGTCCACATTTGACAACTTTTTTAAAGTTTTTGCACATGTTGATTAATTTAGTTAAGAATTTTCTAATTTTTTCTTTATTTCACCAAAAATTCAAATTCCTTTGATAAAATTTTATTTGTTAAAGGATGTGAAAATATGAAGATACAAAATTTTAAATCTAAAATAAATTACACCGGAGCCGTTGCGCTTATCGGACTTAGTTTAGTGCCTAATTTGGTGTTTGCAGATGTGGCAGTTGGAGACAGTATTGTAAGTATTGGTGCCAATTTGGACCGAAACCAACGAAAAGCTATTTTAGATGAGTTGGATGCACCACAAGCAGCTGAAATTATCGAGGTTACCAATGCTGAAGAGTATAAATATCTTGGAGATAGTATTCCAAAATCTAAAATAGGTAATAAATCTATTTCAAGTTCCATGATAACTTACACAAAACCCGGCAGTGGTCTAAAGATCGAAGTTTCTGACAATATAAATTTCATAACTGAATCAACTTACAGAAATGCCTTGACAACAGCCGGTGTAACTGATGCAGAAGTCAAGATTACCGCACCGGTTTCTGTAACCGGAACGGCAGCTCTGACAGGCATTTTAAAAGCCTACGAACAATCAAGCGGTGTCAAGCTTGATGAGAATTTAAAAAAAGTTGCCAATCAAGAGATGGTAGTTACTCAAAATCTACAACAAGAAGTTGGTGAGAAAAAAACTGACGATTTAATCAATGCTATAAAAATTCAAATGAGCAAAAATATGCCTGAAAATGAGGAGCAAGTGCGTACAATTATAAACAGCGTCTCTCAAGAGTACAATATCAACATCAGCGACAGCCAAGTTGATTCTCTTGTAAATTTATTTACTAAGATGAAAAATTCAAATGTAGATTGGGATAAAGTGGCTAAAGAAGCGAATAAGTACTCAAAAGTTGCCAAGGATTTGGCTAATAAAGCAAGCGATTATTTGAGTTCTGAAAAAGGACAGCAGGCTCTCGAAAAATCTAAGGGAATATTCGCTCAAATCATAGATTTTATAAAAAGTTTCTTTGCAAAATAAACATTATATTTATACACGAAAAAGCAGACATTTCTATAATGTCTGCCCTTTTTGTCTATAACACTAATCCCAAATATTGGAATAATACTGCAACAAAAACTAAAGTAAGTAATATTTTGTAATTCTTCTTCTTATAAGCGAATACTCCGCCTATAAAACATATTAAATCCACTGCCATAATAGCTTTTAAAAAACTTGTTTGTCCCAAAATATAAGTGAATGTAATAGGTTTAAAATCTATAGGTAGCGACATTCTCATCAATGCTAAAATCATGAATATATATTTAATACCCACCGCTAAAAACAGATTTACAAAAACGTATTTATTTTGATTTTCCCTATACGACTTAACAGCTGCACTCAAAATAATGAAACTATATAGCAAAATAAAGCTATTCAATGGTGTTTGAATCAATAAATTTTCCATTATCTATCTCCATTCCAATTCTTAATCAAGAACATCATTCGCATATACAAAACTCATAGACTGGATTAAAAAAGTCATTGCTAACAAAAAGCTAAATTTCTTTTTCATTTTTATCCTAATTCATAAATTTACATTTCATAACTAATAACACCAATCTTCCATCATTTCGCGAAAATGACAATCAATTCATGAATTATATGTTAACGCGATCTGCGATACCTTTACCCATCTTTTTTATTTTTAAACATACTTTAACAAAAAAACAGACATTTCTGTCTGCTTTAGTTATATTTATTGAATATCTTTTCAAAGCTGTTTACGCTCCTATCATCTAAAAGATACCATTTATTTTCAATTTTTATATATTTTCCCGACTTTATAACCATTGTCTTTTTATAACTTTTGTCATATATATTGATAAACTTCTCACTCACCGGACTTGTTGTCATCTCAACTTCTTTAGCTCCTAAATCATTTATCATTAGCAGTATATCTCTGATTACAACTCTGTCGGTTATGGTCTTCATGCTTGAATTTTCATATTTTAAAAGTTCTACATAAGATGTATTTCCAAGTTCTAAGTGTATGACCTTATTTCTCTCCGCCAACACATTGTATGATATTAAGAGCAATATTAAAAAGAATGTAGATATCAACACTTGATTCATCTTTTTATTGTTATTTTTTTTCCTCTCTCTTCTCGACATTACTTCCCTTTCTATATGTGAAGGACACCTTCCATAAATACAAATGCTTTTCCGCCAACTCTAACTCTGTCTTCTCCTATCATCTCGGCTGAAAGTTTTGACTCTCTTCCCAAGCAGGCTCCTTGAGTTGACTTTATATTCGTAAAGTTTAAATCTGTGTTTTTATTTAGATACAAGAGTGTTGCTCCTGTAGAGGTAGCTGAACCGGCTTCTTCGTCTATTCCTATGCTCGATGAAAATGTTCTCTGCACGATTTGACTGCCATTCACCACTGTAAACACTTCAACGCTAATTGCCTCATCTTTTTCAGATATTTTTAAAACTTCTTCAAAACTCGGTTCTATTGAATATAGAGTTTCAATATCTTTTACCGGCACAACTATATCCTGTAACCCGGTCTTTACCTTTGCCGGAGCATAAAACTTATCCCCAATTCCAAGCTTGTCTTTGGTTATCCCCAGTGCATTTATTATTTCTTCATCAGAACTTATCCTCTTGTTGATAACTCCATCTAATAAGATATACACATTTTGAATTTCTTCATCTTTATATTCTAAATCCACATACACTTTACCTGACTTAGTGTGTTGCACAACTTTTTTTATTCCGTCTTCTATCGGCAATATGTAGTTGTGTTTGCAAAGTGCGTAAAAAGTGGCAATAGTGGCGTGTCCACACAATGATATTTCTTCGTTTGGTGTAAAGAATCTGGTTTTGTACACTCCCACATCAAGTCTATCTATAAAGACAGTTTCAGACATTCTCAAATCTCTTGCTATCTTTTGCATTTCTTCATCATTTAAACTATTTGAGCCAACAACAACTCCCGTCGGGTTGCCATCAAAAGTTCTGTCTGTAAATGCATTTACAAGATACATATTTAAATATCTCATTCTTCCTCACTTCCGAGTATCTTCTCACAAATTCTTTCAAGGTCTTCTTCTGAATAGTACTCTATTACAATCTTCTTGTTTTTTCCCTTACCTTTAAATTCAACTTTTGTTCCAAGTGCATCTTCTAAGCTTCTTCGTGCATCATCTAAAAAGATATTTTTTGTCTTTTCAGGGGGTCTTGAGAACAATAGAGTTGTCTCTTTTACCGTATTCCCAAGTTTAACTATTCTCTTTGCTTCTCTGTACTGTTGTTTAGGGTCTTTTATAGTCAACAAAAGTTTTCCGTGAGACGGCGACAACAATCCCTTTTGCAAAAACTCAATTACTCTTGGTTCAAGCTTTAATAGTCTGACAGTGTTTCCTATGTACTGTCTACTCTTTCCTATCGCATCTGAAAGCTCTTCTTGAGTTATATTGTACTCTTTCATTACCGATTTATATCCCAAAGCTTCTTCAATTGGATTTAAGTCAACTCTTTGCACATTTTCAATCAAAGAAATTTTATCAGCTTCTTCTTCCGTTATATTTTTAATGATTGCCGGAACTTCTTCAAGTCCTGCAAGTTTAGCTGCTCTATATCTACGCTCCCCAGCAATTATTTGGTATTCTTCGCCATTTTCTTTTAATATCAACGGTTGAATTATACCAAATTCCTCTATAGATTCAGCAAGCTCTTTTAATTTTTCTTCATTAAATAACTTTCTCGCCTGTTTTTCATTGGGCTTTATTTTACTAATTGGAATTTTAGTAACCCCAGTTTTACTTTCTTCGTTTAAAATCTTCGCTACTTCATCAGTATCTTTTAGAAAATTATTTAATCCTCTACCTAATCCACCTTTTTTCATCTATACTACTCCTGATTGTTCAAAAACTCTTTAGCTAACTTTCTATAAGACCAAGCGCCTTTTGAAATATTATCATAGTCAAAAATGTGCGCTCCAAAACTTGGTGCTTCTGCCAATCTTATATTTCTCGGAATTGTAGTGTTGTATACTTTTTCCTTGAAATATTTTTTGACTTCATCTTTAACTTGCGTAGAAAGCTTGGTTCTACTGTCATACATACACATAACTACACCTTCTATGGTCAAATCAGGATTAAAATTTTCCTTTACCATAGAGATTGTATTCATTAGTTGCCCAACTCCTTCAAGGGCATAGTATTCACTTTGAACCGGAATGAATATAGAATCAGAAGCTACAAGAGAAAGCATTGAAAGAACTCCCAATGACGGAGGAGAATCTATAAATATATAATCATAATCTCCTTTTATCTTTTCAAGAGTTACCTTTAAAATATATTGCCAATTATCTCTTTTAGATATTTCAAGCTCAATCCCCGCTAAATCAGGGCTTGATGCTATTAAATCCAAGCCTTTTGTTGAAGAATGTAGTATTTCAACTTCTCCTGAATCAAGAAGATCATATATGTTTTTTCCTTCACTTTCTCCAAGTCCTAAACCTGAAGTTGCATTAGCTTGTGGGTCGATATCTATAACTAATACCTTTTTCTTTTTTCTCGCTATTGCAGCTGAGAGATTTATAACTGTGGTAGTTTTTCCAACTCCACCTTTTTGATTAAAAACACTTATGACCTTAGCCATTTCCCCTCCATAATTTCTATCTATTACAATTTATTTATTAGAAAATTTTTGTCATCTTTACAACAAATTTTATTTCCTATAATTAATTATATATTGCTTTAAAAACTTTTCAAGCGAATCACTACAATAAATATTATTTAGAATTTATTTTTAAGTTTCATTTTTGATGTTTTTAAAATTTAAACCTAGTGTTTTCAATGCTTTAGAGGTAAAATGCTCCACGTGGAGCATTTTTAAATTCAACTTATATTTTTTAATTTCTCTCATTTATTTTTTTATCACTTCTTATCAAAACTATTTTTAATTTCTATTTTGTTTTTATTCTCCTCATGCTCCTTTTATTTTTCGAGTCATTTTTTTGCTTTTTTAAAAATGAAATCCAGTGTTTTCAATGCTTTGGTGGCAAAATGCTCCACGTGGAGCATTTTTATTTTCCTTTTTACAGCTCTCACGTTTTAAAGTTTTCTGCATACAAAAAGCACTGATATCTCAGTGCTTATAGTGGCTGTGATTTTGGTTTGCCTCCGGCTCTTGGATACTTATCTTTTGTTGAGTTCACCTTTTCTATAACTACTAGGTAGTGAGTTATATCTTTCGGCAATTTAACTTCGATAATCTCCTTCAGTTTTCCGCCTAAAATTGAAAGTGCATTCTTCGACTCTTTCAATTCTTCTTTGTGTTCAGGGCCTTTCATGCAAATCAAATGTCCTCCAACTTTTACAAAAGGCAAATCATATTCGAGTAGTGTCCTCATATTTGCCACAGCTCTTGATGTAACTATGTCAAATGATTCTCTCATCTCTCCCCTTGCGGCTTCTTCCGCCCTTCCATGGATTGCCTCTATGCCCTCTAATCCAAGTTCTCCTATTACTTCTCTTAAAAAAACAATTCTCTTGTTTAGAGAGTCAAGTAGTGTCACTTCAATTTCCGGATTATAAATTTTGAGTGGAAGTCCGGGAAACCCCGCTCCGGTTCCCACGTCTAATAAAGTCTTCCCTGCTTTTAAATACTCCGTCTTTGCTATTGATAGCGAGTCCAGAAAGTGTTTAACATCAACTTCATCAGAATCTGTGATCGCAGTCAAATTCATTACTTTATTTTTTTCAAGTAGCATTTCTTTGTATTTTTCAAGCTGTTCTACTTTTGATGTGTCCAAATTGAAATCAATTAGTCTGTCTTTCAGCATCTCTTCTCCTAAGTTCCAAATGAATCAACAACACATTTATATCTGCCGGTGAAACACCTGTTATTCTTGAAGCTTGACCTATGGACTCAGGCTTGATTCTGCTAAGTTTTTCAACCGCCTCAAGTCTTAATCCATTTACCTTTGTATAGTCAAAGTCTTGCTCCAACTTTTTACTTTCCAACTTTTTGAACTGATTTATCTGTTGTTGTTGCTTAGTGATATATCCTTCATACTTAGTTTCTATTTCAACTTGTTCAGTTACATCATCTGTCAACTCAGGTCTCTCTAAATCAAACACTTTTAATTTTTCATAATTCAACTCAGGTCTTCTCAACAGTTCTTTCAAAGTAACCGTATTTACAAGTGGTGTAGAACTAAGCTCTTGAACTTTTCTATTGTTTTCTTCGTTTGGATTTATCTTTATGCTCTCAATTCTTTCAAGCTCTTTTTCTATTGCCTCTTTACGTGATAAAAATCTTTGGTATCTATCTTCTTTTATAAGTCCTACTTCATATCCCCTTGGAGTGAGTCTTAAATCCGCATTATCTTGTCTAAGGGTCAATCTGTATTCCGCTCTTGCAGTCATCATTCTATAAGGCTCTCTCGTTCCCTTAGTTACAATATCGTCAATTAATACTCCAATATATGCTTCCGACCTATCCAATACCATTGCGTCTTTTCCGGCAACCTTTAAAGCTGCATTGATTCCGGCAACTATACCTTGTGCCGCCGCCTCTTCATATCCTGACGAGCCGTTTATCTGTCCCGCAAAGAAAAGCCCCTCTATCTCCATGTGTTCAAGAGATCTCTTTAATGCCATTGCATTTATTGCATCATACTCTATCGCATAAGCCGGTCTCATAATCTCACAGTTTTCAAGACCTATAATCTCCTTGTAGAATTCATTTTGAACATCTTCAGGTAGAGACGATGAAACCCCTTGAATATACATTTCATCAGTCGTAAGCCCTTCCGGCTCTATGAACACCTGGTGCGAAGGCTTATCTGAAAATCTTGTAACCTTATCTTCAATAGAAGGACAATATCTAGGCCCAACACCCTCTATATTCCCAAGAGATAGTGCTGAACGCCCGATATTCTCTCTGATTATCTCATGACATCTCTCTGTAGTATAAGTCAAATAGCAATCTTCTTGCTTTTTGCTAAAATCTTTTCCAAAATTTTCAAAAGAAAAAGGAACAACCTTAGAATCTCCCTTTTGAACTTGCATATTGGAAAAATCTATACTTCTTCTGTTAACCCTTGCCGGTGTTCCGGTTTTCAATCTTATTATTTCAAGACCGTTTGCCTCTAGTGAAGAAGTAAGTTCATTTGCCGGTTTAAAGCCTTGCGGACCTGAGGCGTAGTTTAACTCTCCAATATGAATTCTGCCGTGAAGATAAGTTCCCGTTGCAACAACAATTGCCTTTGCTCTGTATATTGCTCCGGTGTGAGTTACAACCCCGGTAACTTTTTTGTCTTCAATTAAAAGTTCCACAGCTTCATTTTCTTTAACTCTCAAGTTGTCTTGATTTTCGATGACTCTCTTCATCTCATCATGGTACGCTCTCTTGTCCGCTTGTGCCCTTAGAGAGTGTACTGCCGGTCCCTTTGATGTGTTTAACATCCTCGACTGAATATAAGTTGCGTCTATTACTTTTGCCATTTGACCGCCCAAGGCGTCAACTTCTCTTACTAAATGTCCCTTGCCGGTTCCTCCGACATTCGGATTACAACTCATAGCTGCAATGGAATCTAAATTTAATACCAACATCAACGTATCCTTGCCGATTCTAGCTGAAGCAAGAGCCGCCTCACAGCCGGCATGCCCTCCACCTATGACTACAACATCATAGCTTCCGGCTTCATATCTTTTAACTTTTTCCATAATACCTACTTTCCAATACAGAATTCACTAAACACCACATCAAGCACGTCTTCTGTAGTAGTTTCTCCTGTAATATTGGATAGACTTGAAATTGCATCTTCCAAATCCACCTCTATTAAATCCATAAACACTTCGTTTTTTACACCCGTTAGAGCATCTTCCATAGACTTCTTGGCCGCCTTTAGAGACTCTATATGCCTTACGTTGTTTACATATATATCAGATGTTTCCTTTATCTCTCCATCAAAGAACATCTCAACAACCTTGTCTTCAAGCACCTTAGCTCCGTCTCTTTCAACGGATATCTCTATCGCTTCCCTGTCTCCTAAAAACTCTCTAAGCTCTTTATCAGAAACTTTTCTATCCAAGTCTATTTTATTCAATAAAATTATGTGCTTTTTATTATCAACTAACTTTAGTATTTCATAATCGTCACTTTCCAGCTCTCTTGATAAATCAAAAATTGTAATTATCAAATCACTTTCTTCAATGCTCTGCTTTGCACGATCAACACCTATCTTTTCAACTGCATCATCAGTTTCACGAATGCCCGCAGTATCAGTTATCTTTAAAAGCACTCCCTCTAAATTTACATAGTCTGTGATTATATCCCTTGTGGTTCCAGGAATGTCAGTAACTATCGCCCTTTCGTCCTTTAACATGGCATTTAGCAAAGATGACTTTCCAACATTTGGCTTACCTAAGATTACGGTATTTATGCCGTCTCTTATAAGACGTCCTCTGTTTGAATTTGCAAGCAACCCATCAATATCCCCTATCACATCGATTGCCTCTTCTTCAAGTCTTCTATAATTTGCCATATCAATTTCATCTTCCGGAAAATCAATATTTGCAACTATAAGAGCCGTCATTCTCATTATCTTTTCCTTCATCGACCTTATCGCACCGCTCAAGTTCCCCTCAAGTTGCTTAATGCTCATATCGTATGAAATTTCACTCTTAGAATTTATAACATCTATTACAGCCTCTGCTTGAGATAAGTCCAGTCTTCCGTTTAAGAAAGCTCTCTTAGTGAACTCCCCTCTATCGGCAAGCCTTGCTCCGGCAGATAACAATAAATTTAAAATTTTTCTCACAGAAACTATCCCACCGTGACAATATATTTCAACAATATCTTCACGAGTGTAGCTATGAGGGCCCTGCATCTTACATACTAAAACTTCATCTACAAGCTTTTCACTGTCGTAGATATGTCCGTACATCATAGTTCTGTTCTTGCTGTCTTCAATTGTCTTTTTAGAAATTGGTCTAAAAAATTTATCTGCTATTCTAATCGATTCATCCCCGCTCATTCTGACAATACCTATTCCGGCTTGCCCCGTAGCAGTTGAAATAGCAGCTATAGTATCTGTTAACATCATACACCCCCTGACTTTATATCATATAACAGAAGTAAATAGTTTACAATAAATTGATAACCATGCTTTTTCAATAATATTTTTAATTTAAATATTTTAAAACTTTCTACAATAATACATCTAATTTTGTATATTATGTCAATAGGGGATATTTGAGAATCTTTATAGTGTTTGTCTTCTTTTTAAGTTTATGATATCATTTGCTTGTGGCAATATATTATTTTTATATGCTATTTCATTATAAAAATAATATGTATTGTTTTATTATTTGTTTATTGTGAAAATGGGGAAAACGTATAAAAAATCATTTCAGTGTTATTAGTTGTTATTATTTTATTAAATAATGTTGATGTTAGCGCATTTTCGTTTAGTTCCGACCGTGCAGATTTTTACATAGTTGAACAAAATGATAATTATGAAAAAGTAATTTTAAAAGAGAAAAATGGAGATACTTATGTTGCTGAAACATATCTTAATGGAAGTACGTCAAAATATATTTTAAAAGATACGGACGGAAATATCATTGAAGAAATGCAATTTGATAGTTCTTCACATAATATCATTCCTAATGATGATACTTTTGAAGACTTATTAATAAAACCTTATTCTTGGAGTGAATGGAATTCTCCAACTATTACAAGAGGACATACATCTTTTCCTAGAGGTATTACTCTGTCTTCTGCGGTTACTATCATCGTTGGTGTCCTTGGTGGTGGTATAACATATTCTTTAGCTGCCGGAATGGCCGTCGCAGTTGTTAACGAAGGTTTGGGTGATTTATGGTATGTTCGAAAAAGAAGTTATAGACATGATTATTCTACTAATAGATATCAAGGTCGCGATATAATAGATTTTTATAGAGATAGTGCTTATAGAGACTATATACATACTGAAACTTCATATTGGTATGGAGATGCTATTAATTAATATGAGAAGAGTTACTTTTGTTGTAAATTTATTTATAATATCTTTAATATATCTTTTAATATGGCAAAATAGATTAAAGGCTATAATTGGAGTTGTTGTTCTATACTCTTTATTTAGTATATTTATAAACAGTAAATATACTAAAGAGGAAAAATATAAGCCTTATATATTACTTTTAATAATTCCAATTATTTTAATCAATATTTACCTCTCAAATAAATTAGTTCTTTATTTAATCTTATCTTATATTATCTCTTTACTTTTAATCGTATTTGATTATATAAAAAAGAATTTTTAAGAAAATAGAGAGCTTATTATTTAATATTTTTATTCTAGGATTTCAAACATTTGACGAAATCTCATTTCTTCTGTTATGCTGGTTTGCATAGGAAGCCTTCTTTCTGATATTTTGTTTTGTGATTAAACTTATATTACCAGATGGCTTCCTATTTTTTTATTGTTTTATCACATATTTATTATTACCTAACAAAAGAAACCTGTTATCTACAAGTTTCTTTCTAAATTTATTTGAAATTCGAATACTCAATACAACCATTTTCATGGTCAGGTCTAATTAAATCATATTCACCCGTTTTATCTAAACTAAAACCACTTTCCGAGACTATTCCATTGTCTTTTTCTGTAAACTTCTTTTCAATATATTCTATATTTCCGTTTTCTCTAATACAGTAAATAGCTCTTTGAGATATTATAAGTAATCTATTATTTTTTTCATTAATTTCATAAAAATAATTTGCACTGTCACCCAAAGGGATAGGCTCGATTTTATCTCCTACTTTTATATATGAACCTTGTTCTGACGGCTTTCCTTTTAAATACTCGTTATAAATTAACATGTCGTTGAATATAAAAAATGAATTTACCCTTTTTGACAAATCAATTTTTTCTTCCTTTTTACTTTTTGTGTCATATACAAAAGAACCTACAACATCCGCATTATTATCAACTAAGCTTTCATTTTTCAAATTCAAAACTTGAAAATATACTCTCTCATTTACAGCTGATACGCCGGAAAATACATTGCCCGATAATTTGTAAATACTTCCATCACCAGAGATGCTCTTTTCTTCTTTTATTTTTGTATAACTTAAATCGTCTTTGCTTATTAAACCGATTACATCAGTCATCTCATTATTTTCTAAGTAATTATAATTTACAGCTATGTACTCATCCATATCATAAGTTGCCACAGAATTTATTGAGTCAATTACCTGTGTATTTTCATTTCCTAAATCATCAACAGTATATATATTTAATACACTTCCTTCTGTATAAACAATAATATTCTTGTCTTTGTATTTGCCATAATAATCTATATACTGAGGTCTAACTTTCTTCACTACTATCTTTAAATTATTGTCTGTAAGCTTTAAAAAATATATTTCTTCATCATTTTTTGACTTACTTCCAAGAAAAGAACCATTTTGAAAATTCACTACTTCAAAATCACTTAAATTTCCAATTTTATCACTTATTGTATTAAGGTTTTCTTGCTTTATTTCCATGGCTTTTTGTTGTTTTGAACAACTAGCTAAAAATAATATTGCAATAACCAGCGATATAAATTTTAAAAGTTTCTTGTCTTTCATTTTCCCTCCTAAATATTTGGTAAAAGAAAACAAAGTGAATACTACGTGTTAAATTATATTAATTGATTTCATAATTTACGGTAATCTATTTAAATACTTAAATTTCTGACAAAAACGATTCAAAAATTTTAATTGCTTCTTCTTTAGATGGTATTCGGTCTACTATATAAATAACATCATTATATTGAAAATCTAATGTATATCCGCCTCTAACTTCTTCTGTCGGTCCTAAAATATGTGCTGAAACTCCTTTTACGCTGACAATTCCCTCATCAGTATAGTATCCACCATAAGTGTGCTCAAAATTTGCACTTCCTTCTCTTAAAAATTGCATAGTATAATATGTCACTGGTCTTCTACCTATCTGCTCTAGAATGTTATCATCTGTAAGTTCTTTTGAAGGATGAAAAACATCAATTCGTGTCATGTCTCTATTTGAATATGCAACTTTAGCACCTTCTGTTATATAAGAATGTAAAAATTTATAGTCTAATTTCTCTTCTACCTCTTCTAAAGAATTAAAGACATTTAATAATTGATTTTCTGAAAAATAAATTTCTCCTTCATTTCTACTGATTTCATTTACCCCTATAGCTTTTAAGTTTCTCTCAATATCAATAGTATTGGTTCTATATTTATCGCCCATTAATGTAAATCCGACTAATACAAGTCCTAGTGTAGAAGACAATAAAATTCCAAGCAAAACCTTTATCTTTTTGTCTTTCATAATTTTCCTCCTTAAAAAATATGTATTTTAATTGTCGATTTAGTTGATTACAACAGTATTATATAACTCAATCAGGTATATGTAAACATATCTAAATTTTTATAGTTGGTATGTCTTTAATCTTCCTCAAAACTAAAAATATCTATCGGAGCAATCCCAATAGATATTTTCTAAATTTGTATTTTTAATTAATTTATCTTACTGCCTTCCATAAGTGTCTTTTTAAGATTTCCCTCAATTTCTGCAAGAGCTTTTTCTGCCTCTGCTCTTCGCTGTCTTCCTTCTGCTTGTATTGCTTTGACATCATTTAAGGCTTCTATTAGCTTTTCGTTTGTGTACTTAATTGTATCTATGTCCACAATTCCTCTCTCTGTTGCTCTTTGTGTCTCAACTGTCGCCATTTTAATATTTTCGGCATTTTTTCTAAGCAACTGATTGGTGTAGTCTGTAACTTCTTTTTGAGCTCTCGCCGCATCTAGTGAGTGTCCTGCTGAAAGCGCAAGAACCATCTGATTCTTCCAAAGTGGTATTGTATTCACTATTGTGGATTGCAATTTCTCAAGCATGACTGTGTTTGAAGATTGTATCATTCTAATTTGCGGTGCCATTTGAAGGCTTACCATCTTTGTGAGTTCAAGGTCGTGAAGTTTCTTTTCAAACCTGTTTATCATGTTGATATGGTCTCTTACTAGTTGGGCATCTACCGGAGAATTTGATGTGTTTGCCTTGCTCTCTAATGCTTTTAATTCTACATTTTTAGCTTCTTCTAATTTTTTCTTTCCTGCAATTATATACATGGAAAGTTCTTTGTAGTAATCTGCATTTAATTTATACATCTCATCTAGGTTTGCAATGTCTCTCATCAAAGTTATTTGATGTCCTTCAAGTGCTTTTTTTACATCGTTTACATTGTGTTCTACATCTGTGAACTTGGTCTTAAATGCTGTGACTTTGTTGGCTCCTTTTTTGAAAATTTTAAAGAACCCCTTATCTTCTTCGTCTATTTCAAAACTCTTTAACTGATTTACTACATTTGATAAAAGTGTTCCAACTTCTTCTAAATCCTTTGTATATACTGATTCTAAAGTCTTTTCTGAAAAACTTGCTATTTTATTTTGCGCTCCGCTTCCATAGCTTAGGACTTGGTTTGAATTTGTGATGTCTATCTTTTTGGCAAATTCTTCTACTTTTTTTCGCTCTTCTTCTGTCAGCTTTATATCTACTTCTTCTGTATTTTCAACTATAACTTGTGTTTCTTGTTCTTTCTTCGGCTCATTCGGTTCGAGCGTCAATTCAAAATCCATATATCCTCCTATAATCTATCTAGTAATCCCTCTTGGTGCAACATGCTCTTTAAAACTGAAATGTCTGTCTTTATATCTATTACAGCCCCTTCGTACATATCTTCAAGCAGATTTCTAAATGCTTCATTTATTATCTTTATGGAGCTTTTAATGTCTTCTTTTAATTCTAAAATCTTTGGCGAATCCAATCCTGATTTTTGAATTAGTTCATACTCTCCTAACAATTTTAATACTGATGGTAGATAGTACTCCCTGAACCTTTCAAATTGCTCCAAATCTTGAGGCTTGGCCTTTGCATTTGAATATATCTTTTCAACTAAGAGCAATAGTTCTTTAACTTCAGACTTCATAGGCTCTTCAAGAGATTCATGGTAATTCAACATCTCTCCAAGATAGTTTCTCTCTATTGCCTTAGGCTCTTCTATTTTTTCTTCTTGCTTTACACTTCTTATAGGTATTCTTCTGTATTCTTCATAGGTCTTATTGTCGAGCATAACTGCCCCGTCAACAATCCTTGCCTCTTTAAAATAATCTTTTTGAATGTAGTATGATATGTCGTTCAAAACTGTTTCTTCATCTACATTTGCAAGTAGTGCAAGTTCTCTTATATTGCAAATTGCCCCGCTTCCAAAACCTCTTAGATATTTATTGTATCTTTGCATTACTTTGGAAATAAGTTTTTGCTTTCTCATTTCTCTTCTTGTAAAAAATCCTGCAACTAAGAACATAAGTCCTGCAAATATTGTTGTTATATCTAAAAAGTCAATAAATCCCTGAAATATTACTATAACTCCCGTAGCAATAGAAAAAATTGTAGCTATATTTAATAGTTTAACCATACTAGCTGAATTTTTTATCTCTCTTGGGTTTTGCTCGACTATTTTTTTATTCTTTGCCGGAACTATCGCTCTTTGAGGGACCTCCGCATTGTTTATCATATCCATAATTTCTCTTACGGAATTTCCAAAGCTATTCTTTAGTGTCTTTGCAATTTTACTTAGTTCATCAGAATTTAAAAAGAAATTATTTCTATTTTTGTTTTCTCCGTCATCGTATCTGTCGTTCATATTCCCTCCTTAAATTCTATTATACTAAAGTTGCAATTTAAGTAAAACTTTAATTGATTTATTTAATTTAAACTTAACCATTTCTTGACAATTATTACAAGACTTTGATTTTTAAAACTACTCTTAATTTAACACTTGGTTTATAATTAATTGAGGAGGTACGATTTGGAAATTAAAAAGATCAATCTAAAAGAACAAACTTATAATTTAATAAAAGATAGAATACTGAAAAGACAATATAGACTTGGTGAAAGTTTAAAAATTTCTAAATTAAGTGATGAACTCGGTATTAGCAACACTCCTATAAGAGAGGCTTTAAGTTATTTAGAATCTGAAGGACTTGTGGAATTTTCTGATGGCAAATACTCTGTTGTCAATCTCACTGTAAAAGATATAGTCCAACTTAATAATGCAGTTTTAGTAAATATTCTTGCAGCGCTGGATATAGTAATCGAAGAAAATCACACAGAAAAATTAATTGAATTTGAAAAACAATCTCTAAAAAAACAGAAGAAACTTCAAGATGAACAAGCCGATATAAACTTTAACTTTGTAAAGACTTTTGTAGATTTTAATAGAAATATAGTCTTGGCAGCTGATAATAAATTCTTGCTTAGAATTTTTGATAACTTGTTTTCAGTTCTAATCTTGGCAACTTCATATAATAAAAAAACATACAGAGATGTTCATTACAAATTACACATTGAAATATATAATGCTCTTGTTGAAAAAAACTATTCTAAGATGAAAGACTCTCTAAAAGAATTGTTTAATAAAGATGAATCATCTTTCGAGTTTTAAATCAAAAATAATATCAAATTAAAAATTTATTTTCTATGTTATCACGTTAAAACGTATTGACATAAATATTTTAGCTTGGTATTATTTTTATGTTAAAGTATGCACAGTGCATAATGAGGTGGTTATATGAATATTACATGTAATATAAATGGAGCGGAAGTTTCTGCAGATGTAAGTGAAAAAACTCGTCTTATTGATTTTTTAAGAGATGAACTACATCTTACCGGAACTAAAGAGGGTTGCTCTGAAGGTGAATGTGGTGCTTGCACTGTGATAGTGAACAAGAGAGCTGTAACTTCTTGTACAATGCTTGCCGCTCAAGTTGACGACTGTGAAGTTTTGACTATTGAAGGGCTAAAACAAAATGGCGAATTCGATATTCTTCAAGAAAAATTTGTAGAACACGGCGCAGTTCAATGCGGCTTCTGTTCTCCGGGATTTATAATGAGCGCTAAGGCTCTTATGATGAATAACTCAAACCCAACTATGGATAATATAAAAAGGGCAATAGAGGGCAATTTGTGCCGTTGTACAGGATATATAAAAATCATTGAGGCTATTGATGCTGCTGTTAAGGAGGTTTCTAAATGATATACTCTCCAAAAACTAAAGACGAATTAATTGAATTAATTAAAATAAAAGATAACAATACATATTTTATTGCCGGTGGTACCGATATCATAATCAAAATAAAAAATAAAAAACTCACTGATTATAACATAATTGATTTAACTAAAATGAGCGAGTTTGCAAAAATTGAAGAAAACGATTCTACTGTATCTATCGGCTCTATCGTCACTATGACAGAACTTACAGAGAGTGAACTTATCAAAAAATATTTCCATTCAGTATATCAAGCTGCTTACCATCTAGGTTCTGAACAAATTAGAAATTTAGCAACTGTCGGTGGAAATCTTGCCAATGCATCTCAATCAGCAGATGTATTGCTTGCGTTATATAGTTTAAATGCAAAAATTAAGATTTTAAATTCATTAGGTGAAGAAAAAATCATTCCTATCGAAGAATTGATACTTGGTAGGGAAAAGACATCTTTAGCTGATGACGAAGTAATTGAATCAATAATTTTAGAGAAAAAAGATAACCAAATTACAGGATTTTGTAAAATTGGCTCAAGAAAAGCTGTTACAATTTCCAAAATCAGCTGTGCTGTAAACTTAATTGTAAAAGACTCTGAAATTTCAAATCCAACTGTATATTTAGGAGCAGTTGGAGTAGTGCCTACAAGGGCAAAATTGATTGAAGAATACTTATCTTCTGTCTTAACTAGTGAAATTGACTTGAAAAAATTACAAGAACTTGCAAGCGAAGAAGTTGACTTGGCAATTCCAACAAGAGAGTCCAGACACTACAAGAGAGTTGCTATAAAGGGTCTAATGGATGATTTATTACAGGATTTAAAATTATGAATTATAAATTTATTGGAAAAAACATAAAAAAATTTGATACTACAAAGGCTGTAACTGGTGAACTTAAATACACTGGAGACTTTTATAACTCAGATATGCTCTATGGAAAACTACTTTTGAGTGAAAAACCTCATGCTACTTTCGAATTTGATTTTGAAGAAGCTTTAAAAGTTGATGGGATTTTTAAAATATTGACTGCTGAAGATTTACCAGATGTTCCCTATAATTCAATGGAGTGGTTTTCAGGTATAAATGCCACTAAAAACGAACGTCTTTTAAACTCCGAAGCCAAGTGTGTTGGAGATAGAATTGCTCTTGTGCTTGGCGATAACAAAGAATGTGTTGAAGAAGCTTTAAAACGAATAGTCGTAAATTATACAGAACTTCCAACAGTCCTTGGACTTAAACAAGCTCGTGAGAATAAAATTTGTGTTCACGGTGATTCAAACATTGCATACGAAAAGGAAATTGCGAGGGGAGACTACAACTCAATCAAAGATGAAGCCTATATGATTGTAGAAGACACCGGAACAACTCCTCGTACACACCATTTGGCAATAGAACCGCACATTGCTGAGGGTTATATGCAAGGTAATATCCTCACAGTTTCAAGCCCGAGCCAAGTTGTATATGCGATACAAATGCAACTTTCAAGAATACTTTCTCTGCCTGTTTCAAACATTAGAGTTATAAAATCCACAATGGGTGGGTCATTTGGCGGAAAGCAAATGCCTCTTTTAGAGCTAATTGCCGGAGCGGTGGCTTATAAATTTAATCGCCACGTTCAAATATATATGGATAGAGAGCAAGCCATAATAGGAACTTTTACTCGTAATTCAACTGAGATAAATGTAAAGACGGCAGTAGATAAATCAGGAAAAATCCTCGGAAGATTTGTGGACTTATCAGTTGATGGCGGAGCTTATGATACCAACAACACAAGTATTACAAATGCCTTTGCAAAAAAAATCTTCAGACTTTACGACATACCAAACCAAAATTTCCATGGTGTTGCATATTATACAAATGCTATCCCCGGTGGAGCTTGCAGAGCTTATGGTGGGCCACAAGCTCACGCTATAACAGAGATAAATATGACAAACACTGCCGAAAAACTTGGAATGGACCCTTGTGAATTTAGAATTAAAAATTTACTTGCTCCTCATTCAGAAGATGGAGTAGGGGGACCTAATATCGGGAATGCAGGAATAAAACAGTGTATAGAAGTTGGCATGGAAAAATTTGACTGGTATGAAAAATATAAAAATATCCACTCAAAGAATACCGACAGGTATGCCTATGGCGTTGGAATGGCTTGTGCAACTCATGGAAACGGATATGTTGGAGCCTTTCCTGATTTTACAAATGTAGAATTGGTACTTAACTTTGATGGTAGTGTACTAGCCAAAATAGCAATTCACGAGCAAGGTTGTGGAACTATCACTTCACTTACTCAAATGTTAGCCGAAGCACTTGATATACCAATTGAAAAAATACACATGCCAGAAGCCGATACTTTCTTTACTCCTTATGATTCAGCCGGAACACAAGCCAGCAGAGTTACATTTGTAAATGGTGGGGCACTAAAGAAAGCCGGAGAAGCATTAAGATCTAAACTCATCGAAACTGTTAGCAAAATTGAAAATATTGAAATAGATAGAATTTATTCAGACCTTGGAAAAATTAAGGTCAAAGATTCAGACATAGAATATACCTATGCCGAACTTGCAATTCTAAGAGAAAAGATGTACGCCGACCAAACATCTGTATATGTACACCATGCACCTGATAAAAATCCAGCTGCTTTTGCCGCTGCATTTGTTGAAGTCAAAGTGGACAAATATACAGGCCTTGTCGAAATAGAAGATATTCTTGCAGTACACGATATTGGAAAGGCTGTAAATCCTGAACTAGTGGCAGGACAAATACACGGAGGATGTCAATTTATACTTGGTATGGCTCTTAATGAAGAAGTAGTCGTAGATAAAAATGGATACGTTCCAAGCAGAACACTATCTAAATATCACATACTTAACTCTCAAGACATGCCTAAAGTCAGAATTGAACTCATCGAAACAGAAGATGAATTTTCTCCTTATGGAATCAAGAGTGTTGGGGAAGTTTCCGCTGTAGCTCCAGGTCCTGCAACTATAAATGCAATAAATAATGCTCTTGGAACTAACATTACCAACTATCCGGCAAATCCGGAAAGAATTATAAAAGCTTTAGAACTTAAAGCGAAAGGGGTGTAATAAATGGGAAAATTTGTGTTAACGGGAGAGCCTCTAAGTTTAAAAGAGCTATACGATATTTCCTTCAACAATGTTGAATTGGAAATATCTCCCGAAGCGCAAGAAAGAGTCAAAGAAGCCAGAAGTATTTTATTTGAAATGGCTGCTGAAGGAAAGCCGGTTTACGGCTTAAATCGTGGGGTAGGTTGGAATAAAGATAAGGAATTTGATGAAGATTTTTTTGAAACATATAACAGAAATCTTCTAAACAGCCACTGTCTTGGAGTTCCACCTTACCACACAGATGAACAGGTTAGACTTATCTTGCTAATAAGACTACATAAAGCACTTCAAGGGCATACCGGTATGTCTCTTGAAATCGTAAACATGTATAAGGATTTCTTAAATTATGGTATATATCCGAGAATTCCTATGCGTTCGTCAATTGGAGAGGCAGATATAACCACTCTATCTCACATTGGGCTTGCCTTTATAGGAGAGAGTGATGTTTCATACAACGGAGAAATTATAAATTCAAAAGAAGCTATGGATAAAGTTGGTATGAAGCCTGCAAAACTCGGCCCTAAAGACGGTCTAAGTATAGTTTCTTCAAATGCTCAAGGTGAAGCTATGGCAGCTATAATCATAAAAGAAGTTGAAGACATAGTTAAGATGTCAAACATCATCTATTGTTTGAGTTTAGAAGGCTTAAACGGAGTTGTTGAATCGCTTAGAGAAGATGTAAATGAACTTAGAAATATACCAGGTCAAGTTAAAGTTGCAAGAGAATGTAGAGAATATTTAAAAGGCAGTTATTTAAACGAGCCACATCCTGACCGTGCACTTCAGGACCCTCTAAGTTTTAGAGGAGCACATTCAATAAACGGTACAGTACTAGATGCCCTTGACTTTGTAAAAATGCACCTATACAACACTGTAAACTCAGCAGACGACAACCCTTGCGTTTTAATAGACAAGAGAACTTCTTTTGTAAGTGCAAACTTTGAAGTCACAACTGTTGCAATAGGAGTTGAAATGGTCGCAACATCTTTGGCACATTTGTCTAAGACATCTTGCTATAGAATGATTAAACTTGCAGACCCTGCGTTTACAAAATTGACAAGATTTTTAACTCCAAAGGAAATAGATGTTATCGCCTTTGGTACAATTCAAAAAACTTATACAATGCTTGATACTCAAAACAGAGGCCTTGCAAATCCATCCTCAATGGATTTCTACTCACTAGCAGGAACCATTGAAGATCATGCTTCTAATTTGCCACTTGCTTGCTATAAAATCTTACAAATGTTAGACAACATCAAGTACATACTTGGAATTGAAGCAATGCACGCAGCACAGGCAATAGACTTAAGGGGAGATATTAAACTCGGAGAAGGCACAAAGCTCGCTTACCAAGCAATTAGAAAAGTGTTGCCTTTCTATGAAAAAGATAGAAACTTAAGTAAAGATATAGAAACAATATATCAATTTATAAAATCTAAAAAATTATTGGAAATTATGAGGTGAAATTATGAAAAATAGAATGAGATGGCCAGTGTTCATTCCGGCATTTTTATTCGTACTATTAGTTGCAATAATAGGCGTTGTAAGTAACCAAACACTTAGTGATGTTTCAAATAAATTCTTTGTTTGGTCTCTTGAATCATTTGGTTGGCTTTACCAACTACTTTGTATGACTGTACTCATCGTTACATTTGTAATTATGTTCTCTAAAATTGGAAATGTTCGAATTGGTGGAATAGATGCAAAACCTAAATACTCTTTTGCTACTTACTTTGCAATGACTCTTACAGGTGGAGTTGCAACAGGTATAGTAACTTGGGGTGTAAACGAACCTATTATATATCTTGGTAATGTTTGGGGAGAACTTGACGCACTTGGAATCGCTGCTAACAGTCCAGAAGCCGTTAGATTTGCAATTGCAAGAAGTTTCTACAACTGGACATTTGTACCATATGCAATCTATGCTTTGGCAGGTGTTATCGTAGCTTACGTTTACTTCAATAAAAAAGAACAATTAAACGTAACAGCAACACTTACTCCACTATTTGGAGATAAAATAAAAGGTGGTATCTTTGCAAACATAATAGACACACTTTCAATGCTTGCAATTTCAATAGGTCTTTGTTCAGCTCTTACAATGTGTATAACATTGGTTACCACAGGACTAAAAGCATCTTACGGATTTGAAACTAACACTACACTTTTCGTTGCACTAGGTATTTTCATAGTAGCTATGTTCACACTTTCATCATACGTTGGACTTGATAAAGGTCTAAAAAAATTAGCCGATATAAATGCTTATTTCTACTATGGTGTTTTAATATTACTACTAGTTACAGGACCTACGCTATTCATTCTTAGAAACACAAGTGCAGGTATGGCTGAATGGCTACATAACTTCTGGTTATGGGGACTTGACCCTATAGATATAGGTGGAGCACCTTTGGTTCGTTCTTGGACACTTTTTGACTTTGCATTCTGGGTTGGATATGCTCCTGTTACAGGTATATTCTTAGGGCAAATTTCTTATGGAAGAACAATAAGAGAATGTTTAATAGTAAACCTTATCTTACCATCAGTATTCGGTATTATTTGGTTTGGAGTATGGGGAAACACAGCTATCAATATGCAACTTACAGGTCAAGCTGACCTTATAGGTATTATTCAAAATTCAAATGCTGTAATGGGTCTATTTGAATTTATGAAACATCTACCATTTGCAGCTATATTAGTTCCAGTAAACTTATTTATCATCTTAATTTCTTTCATAACATCTGCAGATGCGACAGCAAACAACATCGCTTCTATGTGTATTAAAGACATTCCTATAGGCTCAGAAGCTCCTGGAACACTAAAGGTACTTTGGGGGGCTACAATAGGTGTTATCGCCATAGTAATGGCAGCATTTGGCGGAGGAGAGCAAGGAGTTGCCGGAGTAAAAGCTCTTGCCGCAGCAGGTGGATTTGTAGTACTGTTTATATTCATACTTCAAGTTGTATCTGCTATCAAAATGTTCTTTATAGATAAAATTGAAGAATAAATTATTGTTAGAAGTTAGCTAATCAACAGCTGGCTTCTTTTTTTGATATAATACATAAATAATGAATAAAGAGGTAATTTATGTACATTACTCAAAAAATTGCAGATAAAACTCTATTAAAAGTAAAATCTGAAATCGAGCAACTCGGCATACAAGTTGGCAAGATTAAACCAAGTGTAAAGTTGACATCAAATAAGACAACTCTTGGCACTTGTAATAAACTAAACAATTCTGATTTTGATTTTGAAATTAGAATTACAAAGTATATTGCAAATGAACAAGCTCTTAAAAATACCATTGCTCATGAAATTTTACACTCTGTAAAAGGTTGTTTTAACCATCAAAAAAAATGGAAAGCTATGGCTGAAAAAGTAAATTCAAAATATGGATACAATATCACAAGGCTTGGAGATATTTCTGAAGCCAATGTCAAACCTAAATACATCGTCGTATGTAAAAACTGTGGTCTTGAATACAAATATTTTAAAAAAGGAAAAGTTATAAAATATTTAGAGGCCAACTCTAAAAATATCAAATGCGGCAAGTGCCGTGGTGAATTAGAACTTAAAAAATAATTTCAAATCCCTAGACGTTGACAGCTTTTAAATTAAAACTAAATAAAAAAATCCCCTTAGCATAAGCTTTGGGGATTAATTTTAGTATTTTCTTTCTTTTTGAATTACTACTTTTCTGTAAGGGTCTTTACCTTCTGAATGTGTAATTACTCCTTCATACTCTTGTAGTGCTTCGTGGATGATTTTTCTTTCGTGTGCATTCATTGGTTCAAGTTTGACATTTCTACCTGTCTTTAAGACTTTAGATGCCATCTTTTGAGCTAAATCCTTAAGAGTGTCTTCTCTCTTTTGTCTATAGCCGCTTGAATCAAGTTGAACTCTCACATATTCATCTGTATTTTTATTTACGATAAGACTTAGTAGATATTGTATTGAGTCAAGAGTTACACCTCTTTTACCGATTACTATACCTAATTTTTCTTCATCACCTTTTATTTCAACTTTTAAGACGTTGTTTTCAAAGTTTACGTCTAAATCCGTTTCAATGCCAAGTGAGTTAAGTACCTTATCTAAAAATTCTCGACTGATTTCTTCTATTTCTCCAGATGTTGCTGATTTTTTATCAGTAACTTCAACTTCTTCTACTTCTTGTGTTGAAACTGTAAATTCTTCAGTCGATACTGTATTTTCAAATTCATCTGTTGGTTGGCTCTTCTCTGATTCGGTGAATATTTCTTTTAAGATGTCTTCTGTGTCTTCTATCTTAGAAACTTTTACTGTCGCATTTTTAGAACCTATTAATCCAAAAAGACCTTTTGAAGATTCTTCAATTACTTCTATTTGAGCATCTTCTCTATCTATATTCAATTCTATTAGAGCCTGACTTACGGCTTCATCTACAGTTTTTGCTGTTTTGATTACATAATTCATTTAATTTCCTCCGCCACTTCATGCGCTATAACTTTATTTGTTATATATTGTTGTACTGCTGAAAATATATTACTTACAGTCCAATATAAAGTAAGTGCTGATTGGAAATTTCTTCCCATCATAAAAATCATTATAGGCATAACTACCATCATTGATGTATTCATTGATTGAGCTTTTGGATTATTAGTTGCTGCATTTGCAGGACTCTTGCTTGCTAAAAATGAAGTAAGGAAAGTTGTAAATGCTGCTATTAATGGCAATATCATAGTTTTATCTGTTGCTGATAAAGTGTTCAGATAAAAGAAATTTTTATTCATACTTTCAAACATAACTTTATCAGTGAAAGCAAATTTCTCCGGATACATAAACACTCTATAGAATGCCATTAATATTACCAATTGAATAATCATAGGTAGACAACCTGAAAGTGCATTATAATTTGCATCTTTATATAGTTGTTGTTGTTTTACAGCAAGTGTCTGTGGATCGTTCTTATATTTCTTTTGTAGCTTTTGTATTTCAGGTTGTAATTCAGCCATTTTCTTTTGACTTTTCATCATGTGAATATTAACTGGCAATACAACTGCCTTTATAATTATTGTTGCAATAATTATAGCTATTGCATAAAAAGAAATACTCGCCGGTTCTTGCGGGAAGGCACCTGCTAATACATCATATATAAGCTTTAGAAATCTTCCCAAGATACTACTAATGTAGGTCATCTTGCCTCCTTATACTAAAGGATCATATCCGCCTTTATGAAATGGATGACATTTTAAAATTCTTCTCACCGCTAAGTAAGTTCCCTTAAAAAATCCATATTTATCGTAGGCTTGATAGGCATATTCAGAACAAGTGGGAGTAAATCTACAATGACTACCCACGAGTATATATTTGGAAATATAGTTTTGATAAAATCTAATTAACAACTTTGCTATTTTTACCATTTTTTTCAAACCTCTTTGCAAGATGAAGAAATGACTTTTCTAAATCTTTATATTCCAGTTCTATAGCTTGATTTTTCACAACAAATACATAGTCGTATCCGTCTTTTAAAACATCAAAATTAGCTCTGTATATTTCTCTAAGTCTTCTCTTTATCTTATTTCTCCAAACAGCTTTGGCAACTTTCTTGGTTATTACAAAACCCACTCTCTTATAGTCTAAACCATTTTTCTTATAAAAGAGCGTGAAAGTCTTATTTCCATCTGTTCTCTTCTTAGAATATACTCTCTGAAAATCTCTATTCTTTTTTAAATAACAATCCTTTATATTCAACTTACGCTGAAAGTACTTTTCTACCTTTTCTTCTTCTTGCACTTAATACTCTTCTTCCTGATTTAGTTCTCATTCTTGCTCTAAAACCATGTTCTCTTTTTCTTGCTCTGTTCTTTGGTTGGAAAGTTCTCTTCATGACTTCACCCCTTTCTTTTCAATCATTAAATTATATTGTACTTATCCCTTCAAGTCAAGTAAATTAGCTGACAGTACTTAATTTTTCAAAAATTTTACTTGTTTTTTTATATTTTTTATAACTTTTGAACAAATATTATGAATTATTGACAATGTAAACGTTATATGTTAGCGTATAGTTTATAAAAACTTTTCGTTTAGGGGGATTTATTTTGAAAAATTATTTTAAAAATTCAGCTTTATTTTTATGTATATGTCTTTTATTTTTAACAGCGTGTGCTAAAGACAAAGCTACTGAAGAAAAAAACAATTCAAAAACTGCTGTTGAAGTTGAAAAAAATCAATTCGAAAACCAAACTCTATTGGTTTATGCCGGAGCGGGTCTTAAAAAACCTATGGAAAAAATAAAAGACGAATTTGAAACAAAAACGGGTGCAAAATTAGAAATAGTTTATGCCGGTTCAGGACAACTTTTAGCACAACTTGAACAATCAGGAAAAGGTGATGTGTTTATAGTTGGTTCAAAACCTACATATGACGCAGCTATTGAAAAAGGTCTTGCAAATGAATCTGTGCCTGTAGCTCATCATACACCCGTTATAGTTACACAAAAAGGTAATGAAAAGAACATATATGGTTTAAAGAATTTAAATCAAGATGGCATAAAACTTGCACTTGGAGATGCAGAAGCAAATGCAATAGGAAAAACTTCCGTAAAAATGTTTGAAAAAGCAGGTATAACTGACTATGAAAAAAATGTAGTTGTTAAAACAGCAACTGTAAACGAACTTTATCAAGCTATTAAAACAGGTTCTGTAGATGCTGCTATTGTAACTAAAGACTCTGCATTTGGAAAAGATGACTTAGAAATAGTTGAAATTGAGCCTGAATTCTTAATAGACCAAGTTATTTCAATAGGCACTTTAAAAATTTCAGAAAATGAAGAATTAGCTCAAAAGCTAGTTGAATATATGAAATCAGATTCTGCAAGTTTTGCCTTTGAAGAATTTGGATTCAAAACTGTAAAATAATGGATTGGTTATTTGAAAGAGTATCAAAAATACTTGTTATTTTTTCGATACTCTTTATTATCACACCTTTTATTTTTATAATTTTTGAAGGTTTCAATTTCATAATATCTCTTCCATTTCCACAAGAAATTGTTTTTTCAATTAAATTATCATTAAAAACTTCTATCTTGGCAACTTTTTTAGTTTCCGTAACTTCAGTTATAATTTCACAAAAAATACATTTCAATCCTAAACATAAAGAAATTTTAAAATATATATATTCATTTCCTCTTAGTATGCCTCATTTAGTAAGTGGACTTGCTCTTATAACGCTATATGGTCACAACAATTTAGGCAAATACTTGGAAATATTTAATATAGATTTCGTCTACACACCATCCGGAATAGTTCTTGCGCTATTTTTTATAAATTTGCCATATGCAATAATTTTTCTAAATTCTGCTATGGATTCTGTAGACGACAGTATATTTTTTACAGCTAACAATCTTGGACTAAACAACTTTAAGGTATTTATTCACGTCTTAATTCCACTTATAAGACAACATATCATAACTATGGTGCTACTAATATTTTCAAGATGTCTTGGAGAATTTGGAGCTGTTATGATGTTGGTTGGGGTTACGAGAATGAAGACTGAAACTCTTGCAACCTCTATATTTTTAAATATGACCACAGGAGATTTTGATGTGGCCTGCGGAGTTGCAATAATCTTAATGTTAATCAATCTATTTATAAATTTAATGATTAAAATAATCATAAAAGAGAAAAGTGTGGGTGATAAAAATATTTACTATAAATAATCTAAATCTTAATTTAAATGGCTTTAGTTTAAAAAACATATCTTTAAAATCTGAAGCCAAAAATATTGTAATTTTAGGCCAGAGCGGAAGTGGAAAAACTGTTTTTTTAGAAACTATAGCTGGAAAATATCAACAAACAGGAGAAATTATATTAAATAAGAGACATTTAGAAAATATACCGTCCTATGAAAAAAATATTTCTCTTGTATATCAAAATTTTAACTTGTTTCCCTTTTTAAATGTGTTTGAAAATATAATTTTCGCACCTAAAATTTTAAAACAAAATAAATTTTTTTACACAATTGAAGCTGAAAACCTGCTTAAAAAATTAAATATCTATTACTTAAAAGACAAACCTGTACACAATCTATCAGGTGGAGAAAAGCAAAGAGTATCACTTTGTAGAGCTCTACTAAAAAAACCTGATTTACTCTTATTAGATGAGCCTTTCAGTGCTCTTGACTATATAAATAAAGACTCGGCTAAACAAATAACCAAAGATCTAATTTCAGAGTTTGGAATTGTGAGCATTTTAGTTACACACGATATTGAAGAATGTAAATACTTTGCAGATGAAATTTATTTTATGAAAAAAGGCGAACTTTCAAATAAGTTTTCATCTGAAGATTTTAATAAAATTATAAAGGAGAATAAAATCCATGAGTATATATAAAATTTTGATGAATTATTTTTCAGATTTAATATCTGAACATAATCTTGATGATGAAGAAATATTTGTTTCTCTAAAATCTTTAACTGAAAAAGAAGCTATAGGTATAACCGAAAGGAAAGATTTTCCTCTACTAAATGGAAAAGAAGTTTTAATTGAGGCAAATTTTAAAAATTCACTTGGACAAGCTTTTACAAGTTCACGTTCTGCACTATCTATTAAATTATCTAATGTAAGAGATTTAGATATAGAAAATAACGATTATGACATTGCAATTTTCATATCTATTTTAAATTCAGTTATGAAGCACTTAGGATTGATATCAAATACCGTTCACTGTAAAAACGAAGAGCCTGAATTATGCGCTGAACAAATAGCTAATTTTTTAAATGCCGATTTATATAAAAACATACTTTTGATTGGCTATCAACCAGCTTTTATAGATAAACTTTCATCAGCCGGATACAATCTTAGAGTTTTAGATTTAAATGTAGACAACATAGGAGAAATTAGATATGGAATCAAAATAGAAGATGGCAATTTATTTAAAGAGGCAATAAGTTGGGCTAATATAATACTCTGTACAGGTTCTACTATAGGAAATAGAAGTATTATGAATTTCTTAAATTTAGAAAATAAAGAAGTATATTTCTACGGAACTACAATTGCAGGCCCTTCTAAAATTTTAAATTTAAAAAGACTTTGTTTCATGTCAAATTAATATTTTTTTATTTTAGATACACTTAAAACAAGTTTATAAGCCTTTTGGCTTGTTGATAAGTGTATCTTTTTTTGTTAAAATATATGTGGATAAATTTTTAGGACTGTTTATATTAAAAATATTGTTTATAAGTAGGGTTATCCACATTTTGTTGATAGAATGTTGATAAACTCTATTTTTTAAACTTATTTTGTTTAAATAGCTGTATTATAGTGGTTATTTTTTCCACAACCAACAATATTAATCTTAAATCAATCAATATATTATCTACAATTGTGTATAACATTATACATATTTTTTTATCAACAAATACTTTTCAACAGGAGGAATTATGGACCCACTATCCAATTTATGGAATAGAGTTATGAGTGTTCTTGAACGTCAATCCATGAGTCAAGTTTCATTCGATACTTGGTTCAAAGATATGAAACTAAAAGATATCGATGAATACAATAAAATCTTCTATGTTTTAGTTACATCAGACTTTATAAAACATAGGATTGAAAACAATCCTTCGCAACTAAGAACTCTTAAAAAATGTATAAAAGACGTAATGGATGAAGATTATGACGTTAGAATCTTAACTGGTAATGAATCTCCGGTTAAAACACAATCTGATAACTTCTTACCTGAATCTAGATTAAATCCAAAATATGTCTTTGAAAATTTCGTAGTAGGTAAGAGTAACGAATTTGCTCATGCAGCAAGTTTATCAGTAGCTGAAAACTACAAAGATCCATCAATGGCGCATTCAAACCCACTTTTTTTATATGGTGGAGTAGGACTTGGAAAAACACATTTAATGCAGGCTATTGGACATTTTATAAATCAAATGGACTCGTCTAAAAAAATTCTGTATGTCACAAGTGAGCAATTTACAAACGAGCTGATTAACTCAATTCAAACTAATAAAAATGAGCAATTCAGAAACAAATACAGAAAAGTTGACCTTTTATTGATAGATGATATCCAATTTATAGCCGATAAAGATAGAACTCAAGAAGAATTTTTTCATACTTTTAATGAATTACACGGCTCAAATAAACAAATCGTACTCACATCAGATAAGCCACCTAAAGAAATAAAAGCTTTAGAAGAACGTTTAATATCAAGATTTGCATGGGGCCTTGTGGTGGATATACAAGCTCCGGATTTAGAAACTAGAATTGCAATATTAAGGTCTAAAGCTGATTCTGAGGGATATGATGTACCTGCAAATGTAATAAATTTTATAGCTGAAAATGTAAAAAGTAACATAAGAGAATTAGAAGGTGCTCTTTCTCGTGTAATGGCATATTCTAAACTGACAACTGGTGTAATAACTGAGCAAACTGCCGCAATAGTTCTTAAAGATATCTATAATACTAAAAAAGAAAAGGTAATAGATGTAAATTTAATAAAAGAATTTGTAGGGAAACACTACCATGTCACAGTAGACGAACTAAATTCTAAAAAGAGAACTAAAAATATAGCTTATCCAAGACAAATAGCCATGTATATAACAAGAGAACTGACCGAACTATCTCTTCCAAAAATAGGTGAGGAATTTGGCGGACGTGACCATACAACAGTAATACATGCATATAATAAAATTGAAAAAGATATGGATCAAGATACATCTTTTAAAATAAGAATAAATAATTTAATAAAAGAGATTAAAGAATAGTTGTTGATAAGTAAATTTTAATTAAAAAGTTATCAACATGTTATTAATTTAAATTTTTTCGATAGTTTTAATAATAAATCGACTTATACACAAATTAACAGGCCCTACTACTATTATTATCTAACTAAAATATAATAGGGCATTAAAAAGGAGGCTTTATGAAACTCAAAGTAAGTAGAAAAGAATTTATAAAAGCTATACAAATTGCTCAAAGAGCAATATCTCCTAGAAGTACAATTCAAATATTAGAAGGTATACTTTTAAAGGCTAAAAATAATGAAATAGTTTTGATTTCTTCTGATACTGAAATAACTATTAAGACTTCAATTGCTGCAATTGTTATGGAAGAAGGAGAAATAGTAGTAAATTCAAGATTATTTGGAGATATAATAAGAAAATTTCAAGGTGATACAATTGATATAAATTTAGATGGAACTTCAATGAATTTGAAATGTGAAAAATCAAATTTTCACATTCAATGTCAATTACCTGATGAATATCCAATGTTACCTATAGTTGAAAAAAATAATACATTTAATATTTCATCACAAGAACTTAGCGATTCAATTAAAAAGACATCTTTTGCAGTTTCTATGGACGAAACAAGAATGGTATTTACAGGTGTTTTAATGGATTTAAGCCCTGCAAAGATAAATTTTGTAGCTCTTGATGGATTTAGAATGGCACTTAAAACAGTAAATAATCCTAATGAGAATACAACTTCAGCAATCATTCCAGCTAGAACTTTAAATGAACTTATAAAAGTTTTAGAAAACGAAGATGTGAACGTATGTATTTCAAGAAATATGGCTCTTTTCAGAACTAAGACTACAGAAGTTTATACAACTCTTCTAAGTGGTGAATTCTTTAAATATCAAGGTCTTATAACTGAATCTCATACTACAATTTGTACTATATCAAGAGTAAATTTACAATCAGCTCTTGAAAGAGCAAGTTTACTTGCTAAAGAAGATAGAGCAAATCTTGTAAAATTTGAAATTGAAGAGGGATTTATCAAGATATCATCTAATTCTGAGATAGGAAATGTTGAAGAAATTGTAGAATCCAAAGTTGAGGGTGGAAATTTAAAAATTGCATTTAATTCAAAATATCTATTAGATGGAATAAAAATTATGGAGTCAGAAGAAGTTAGACTTTATTTCACAGACTCAGTTAACCCTTGCATAATAAGAGAAGATGACGAAGATTATCTATATCTAGTACTTCCTGTAAGACTTGCAAAGTAGGTAATTAAATGGAAAGTGGTTATATAAAATTAGATTCTTTCCTAAAGTATAAAAACTTGGTTGGAAGTGGTGGAGAAGCCAAGATTTTGATACAAGAAGGACTTGTAAAAGTTAATTCTGAAGTAGAAACAAGACGTGGTAGAAAACTTGTAAAGGGAGATCGTGTTGAGTTTGATTCAGAAGAATTTATAGTAGATATGGTAGAATGAGGATAGACAGATTAGAACTTACTAATTTTAGAAATTATCAAAGTTTTGAAATAGAACCCAGTGATGGAATAAATTTAATATTAGGTAGAAATGCAATAGGAAAGACAAACTTATTAGAAGCTATATACTTGATAACAGTTGGAAAGAGTTTTAGGACTTTAAAAGCCAGTGAAATGATAAGATTGGGAGAGAGCTCAGCTAATATAAGAGCTACTGTAGAGAGTGGAGGATATTCAGATGAGCTTAAAATAATATTAAATTTAAATCAGAAGAATGAATATATAATGAATTCGGATTCTATAAATATAAAAAACTATGCTGGGGATTTCTCGTGTGTGATATTTTCACCAAATGATTTAAATATGATAAAATTATCACCTGGCGAAAGAAGAAAATACATTGATTCTTTAATAGAAAAAGTAAGTCCTGTATATAAATATAATTTAGCTAAATATAGAAAAATACTTTTTGAAAGAAATAAACTATTAAAGAGACCTAATGAAGAATTGCTAAAAGTTTATGACTTTCAACTTGCGTCGTATGGTGTGAAGATACTCTTTGAAAGACTTAAGTATATTAAGGAAATTGAAGAATTTGCAAAAAAACACTACAGTAGACTTTCTCAGGGTTCTAAACTAAAGATAACTTATCTTTCAACTGTTAAATTTTTAAAAGATAAAATGGAACAAACTTTTATGGAAATTTTGTTAGAACAGAGAGAAAAGGACTTTGAAAGTAGATTTACAACTGTAGGACCACACAGAGATGATTTAGATTTTAAAATAAATGAAATGTCTGCAAAGAGTTTTGCATCTCAAGGTGAAACGAGAAGTATAGTACTTGCTCTTAAACTTGCCGAGATGGATTTTCTTGAGAAATTTAACAAGAGAAGACCAATACTACTCTTAGATGATGTGTTTTCGGAACTTGATAAGACAAGGGCTATGTATCTTTCTCAAAGTTTAGATAATATGCAGACTTTTATAACTAGTACAAATTTGAATGAAGATAGTTTTTTAATTGATTCAAATAAAATTAATGTAGAACGACTTTAAACTGTTACGAACAGGAGAATTAAATGGAAAAGAATAATCAGCATTATGGAGCTGAAAACATACAGGTACTTACCGGTCTTGAACCGGTAAGAAAAAGACCTGGTATGTACATAGGCTCTACAGGTTCCAAGGGACTTCATCATTTAGTATATGAGATAGTTGATAACTCAATAGATGAGGCTCTTGCAGGAAGATGTAGTGAAATTACTATAGAAATTGAAAAAGACGGAAGTGTATCTGTTAGTGATGATGGTAGAGGTATACCAACAGATATACACCCTCAAACAAAGAAGAGCACTGTGGAAACTGTACTTACAATACTGCATGCAGGTGGTAAGTTCTCTAATGACGCTTATAAAGTGTCAGGAGGTCTACATGGGGTTGGTGTGAGTGTAGTTAATGCTCTTTCAACTAAACTTACAGCAACTGTAAAAAGAGAAGGAAAGATACATCAACAAACTTTCTCAAGAGGTATTCCTACTTCGGAATTAGAAATAATTGGTAAAGTAGCTGAAAGTGATACAGGAACTAAGATTTCATTTAGTCCTGACCCGGAAATATTTGACACTTTAATTTTTGAATGGGATATTTTGTCTAAGAGATTTAGGGAAATGGCATTTTTAAACAAAGGTGTTAGAATAAATTTCAGAGATTATAGAGAAGAAAAAGTCAGAGAAGAGGTTTATCACTACGAAGGTGGTATAAAATCTTTTGTTGAATACATCAATAGAAAAAAGACACCTATACACAAAGAAATAGTATATATAGACCAAGAAAAAGATAAGACATTAGTTGAAATAGCTATACAGTATACTGATGCATATTCAGAAAATGTAATAAGTTTTGCAAATAATATAAACACTGAAGAGGGAGGAAGTCATTTAAGTGGTTTCAGGTCTGCTCTTACAAGAACTATTAATGAATATGGAAGAAAGTATAATATCATAAAAGAAAAAGAAGAAAATCTATCCGGAGATGATGTAAGAGAAGGTTTGAGCGCTGTAATAAGTGTAAAACTTCCAAATCCTCAATTTGAAGGTCAAACCAAAGCTAAACTTGGAAATTCTGAGACAAGGGGAATTGTGGATTCTGTAGTTTCAGATGTATTGACAGATTTCTTAGAAGAAAATCCTAAAGTCGGTAAACTTATTTTAGATAAGGCTCTTTCAGCGAGAAGAGCAAGAGAAGCGGCAAGAAGGGCAAGAGATCTTTCAAGAAAGAAAAATATGTTGGATGCAATGCCACTTCCGGGAAAACTTTCAGATTGTCAATTATCGGATAACGAAAATACAGAAATTTTCTTAGTTGAAGGTAATTCTGCGGGAGGTTCTGCAGTAGAGGCAAGGGATTCAGTATTCCAAGCTATACTACCTCTTCGTGGAAAGATTATGAATGTAGAAAAGGCGAGACTTGATAAGATGTTGGCATCAGATGAAATAAAAGCCATGATAACAGCTTTTGGTACTGGAATTGGACAAGATTTTAATATCGAAAATCTTAGATACAATAAAATTGTAATAATGACCGATGCCGATGTAGACGGTGCGCATATAATGACATTGTTACTAACATTCTTCTTTAGATATATGAGACCTCTTATAGAACAAGGACATGTTTATGTTGCACAACCTCCTCTATTTGGTATCTTAAAGGGGAATAAGCCTTTGAAATATGTATATGACGAGTTAGAACTTAAAAAATCATTAGAGGAACTTGGAAGAGATAAAAAATATGATATTAAGAGATACAAAGGTCTTGGTGAAATGAATGCTGAAGATTTGTGGGAAACTACAATGGATCCGGAAAAGAGAGTACTTTTAAAGATAGATATAGAAGATGCTGTTGAAGCAGATGAAACATTCTCTATACTGATGGGTTCTGATGTAGAACCAAGACGTGAATTTATTGAAGAAAATGCACTTTTTGCAGAAAACATAGATGCATAATTTAGGAGATATATATGACAGAAACTAAGAATGGAATAGTTGAAGTAGACTTAAATGAGAAAATGAGAAAGTCATATCTCGATTATTCCATGAGTGTAATCGTGGCAAGAGCTTTACCTGATGTAAGAGATGGTTTGAAGCCTGTTCACAGAAGAATTATATATGGAATGCAAGTTTTGGGATTGGTTCCAACAGGACAATTTAAAAAATCTGCAAGACTTGTAGGAGATGTAATGGGTAAGTTTCACCCTCATGGTGACAGCTCAATATATGATGCAACGGTAAGGCTTGCTCAAAGTTTTAGTACTAGATACCCTCTTGTAGACGGACAGGGAAATTTTGGTAATATAGACGGATATGGCGCAGCTGCTATGCGTTATACAGAAGTCAAGATGTCAAAACTTGCCCTTGAAATGTTAAGAGATATAAATAAAGAAACTGTTGACTTCGCTCCAAATTTCGACGAAGAAGAAATGGAGCCGGTTGTATTACCATCAAGATTTCCAAACTTACTTGTAAATGGTTCAAATGGTATAGCTGTAGGTATGGCAACAAATATGCCTCCTCACAACTTGGGAGAAGTTATAAACGGTGTAATTGAATACATTGATAACAATGACATCACAATTGATGAATTAATGAAGACTATAAAGGGTCCTGATTTTCCTACAGGTGCTCAAATTATGGGTCGTGATGGAATAAAAAAAGCTTACCAAACAGGACGTGGAAAAATTCAAGTAAGAGCAGTTGCTGAATTTGAAGAAGTAAAAAATAAAACACGAATAGTTGTAACAGAAATACCTTACCAAGTAAATAAGTCAAACTTGATAATGAAGATGGCACAACTTGCCAAAGACAAGATAATAGACGGAATAACCGCAATCAGAGATGAATCATCTCGTAAGGGAATAAGAATTGTAATAGACCTTAGAAGAGATGCAAATCCTAATGTTGTTTTAAATAAGCTATATAAAAATACTCAAATGCAAACAACATTTGGTATTATAAATCTTGCTCTTGTTGGCGGAGTTCCTAAAGTTTTAAATTTAAAAGACTTGATAACACACTATGTTGACCATCAAATAGAAGTGGTTTCAAGAAGATCTGAATTCGATTTAAAGAAGGCAAAGGCAAGAGCACATATTGTCGAAGGGTTAAAGATAGCACTAGACAACATAGAGAGAATAATTCAAATAGTTAGAGGATCTAACAATGACCAAGAAGCAAAAGATAAATTTTTGGAAGAATTCGGACTTTCAGATGCACAATCTCAAGCTATATTGGATATGAGAATAAGACGTTTAACAGGTCTTGAAAGAGATAAGTTAGATGAAGAATACAGACAACTTTTGGAAACTATCGAATGGTTGACAAAAGTATTAGAAAACCATGATGTACTTATGGGAGTAATAAAAGAAGAACTTGTTGAGGTAAAAAATAAACATTCAGACCTTAGACGTACAGTCATAAAAAATTCTGAAGGTGATATAGAAATTGAAGATATTATCAAAGAAGAAGATGTAATAATTACTCTAACTCAAAGTGGATATATAAAGAGAATGCCTGAGGGAACTTACAAACCTCAAAAGAGAGGTGGAAGGGGGATATCTGCTACAACTCCAAAAGACGGAGACTTTGTAAGTGATTTATTCATAACATCAAGCCACGAGTCAATCTTATTCTTTACAACAAGAGGAAGAGTATACAGACTTAAAGCTTATGAAATACCGGAGAGCTCAAGACAATCTAAAGGTACTCAAATAAGAAACTTGCTTAACTTAGAACAAGATGAGTCAGTTGAATCAATAATTCATGTAAAAGACTTTGATCCAAATTTAAATATTGTAATGGCTACAAGAAGTGGTATAGTTAAGAGAACATCATTTGAAGAATTTAAAAATATCAGAAAATCAGGACTAGTTGCTATTACTTTAAAAGATGGAGACTCAATAGTTTCAACTAGAATCACAAAAGGTGATGAAGAGATTATGCTTGTTACTAAAGACGGTATGAGTATAAGATTTAAAGAAACGGACATAAGAACTATGGCAAGAACTGCTATGGGAGTAAAGGGAATAAGTTTAAATAAAGATGATGAAGTAGTCAGTATGGAAATTGCAAGCGATGATAAGCTTATGTTAGTAATATCTGAAAAAGGATATGGAAAATTAACCCCTATGTCTGAATACAAGGTACAAAACAGGTCCGGTAAAGGTATAATAACTTATAAAGTAAAAGAAAAGACAGGAAAGCTTGTATCTGCTAAAATAATGGAAAGTAATGATGATATTATGATGATAACTTCTAAAGGTATTATCATAAGAATTCAAATTGAAGGAATTTCAGTAATGGGTAGATCTACATCAGGTGTTAAGCTTATGAATATAACCGATTCAGATGTAGTTGCAGTTGCTAAATATATAGGAGATTAAAAATGGCTTTTAATATAGAATTTGAAAGAAAAGAAAATTTAAAAGTAATTCCGATTGGAGAATTGGATATAACTACTACTTCACAATTTAAAGAAGAAGTTATAAAAAAATATTTAGAAGAAAAATCAAATATAATTATAGATGGTTCAAAACTTGAATATATAGACTCAACAGGGTTAGGAGCTTTAATTTACATTCTCAATCAATTAAAAGAAGACGGATTTGAAATAAAAGTTGAAGAAGTAAAACCATCAATCAAAAAGTTATTTACAATAACAAAACTTGATACTGTTTTTAAAATGGGTGAGTAAATGAAAGTTATAAAATTAAATATACCTAAGGAACCACAATTTTTTAGTTCGGTAAGACTTTTGACTTCTGGACTACTTATGAGCTATCAATTGGACTTTGACCAAATAGAAGATGTTAAAGCAGCTGTGAACGAAGGACTTAACATAGCAATGAAACATGATTGCTCATTGGATATTGACTTGGAGTACAGAATTTCAGAAGAAAAAGTTGAAATAGAAATTTCAGGATTTTGTCCAAATGTCACAGATGAAACAAGTGAAGAAACAGAACTTGCTAAGACAATAATAAATTGTTTAGTTGACGAAAGCAGAATAGAAGAAGATAAACTTCAACTTATTATAAATTTGGTTTGAAAATGAATAGAGAAGAATATTATAAATTAAACAGAAAACTTACAAAAGAAGAGCGAAGGGAACTCTTTAAAATCTACAAAGATACTCAAGACCCTGATATAAGAGATATTCTTATTGAAGAGCATCTATATATAGCAGAAATTCTTTCTAAAAAGTATGCGGGAAGAGGTATAGATTACGATGATATATACCAAGTTGCATCAATAGGTTTGATTTATGCGATAGATAGATATGATTTGAGCAGAGGATATGAATTTTCTTCTTTTGCAACACCTACAATAATAGGGGAAATAAAAAAATATTTTAGAGATAAGGGTTGGACAATAAGAGTCCCAAGAAGAATTCAAGAGTTATCTAAGAAGATAAATCTTGCAAAAAATACACTTGCTCAAAAATACCAAAGAATTCCAACTGTTGAAGATATAGCTGAATATTTGAATTCAACTCCTGAAGAGATATTGGAATCCATAGAAGCTTCAAAAGTGTATTCACCTCAATCATTAGATGTAGTATATGATTCAAGTGGGGACGATAAAGAAATAAATCTTTCAGATTTGATTGGAGAAGAAGAAAAATATTTCGACAAAATAGAAATAAATGATTTACTAGAAAAGGCGATGGTAGACTTAAATGAAGTTGAAAGGACAATATTGATTGACAGATATATGAACAAGAAAACTCAAGTTGCCATAGCTAAAAAGTTAGATATATCACAAATGACAGTATCTAGAATAGAAAAAAAAGTATTGAAAAAAATGCAAGCTGAACTAAAAAAAACAATGCAAGTATAAGAGGAAACTAAAATGAACAGGAGAAAATTTTTACTCAAGCTCAACAGAGTTGTCTTTTTATTTGAAATAGTAATATCTATATTACTTATGATAGGAATACTCATATCGGTACCTGATATATTTAAGTACTATATAAATATACTTGGTAGTGGAGCTATAGAGAGTATAGAATTATTTAAAAAGTTTTTATCACATGTATTTTTGTTGGTAATAGCTATGGAGTTTATACTTTTAATGGTTGCTCATAATGATACTACAATAGTCCATCTGGTAACACTTGTAATAGCGAGAAAAATGTTAATATATACAGAATCTTTATCTGATATTTTAATAGGTGTAATCTCGCTTGCGGTATTGTTTGTAATTAGAAAGTATTTAATTCAAACACATATGAGTTCGGAGTTGATTTCATTAGGAAATAATAAAGTATTTTCAGCATCATCGCCAATAACCAAGATAAATGAGGTATATAACTACAGTATAGATTCAAAAGGTGCTGAAACTTTAGGTGGTCTTGTTTCTAAATTACTTTCAGAAAAGGGAGAAGATTTAGAAGTTGGAAAGATGTTGGATGATGGAAAATACATTTATGAAATACAGAAAATACATGATGAGGGATTGATTGAAGAGATTTCGATACACATTTTAAAATAAGAATTTAATTTTTCGAATAAAACCAAAAAAGATTTTGTGAAAATACAAAATCTTTTTTGGTTTAATATTGAGTGATTTATATTGAATATATCTTTAAATGTTATTTAAAAATTTATCTAAGTTAACTTTGTATCTTGTATGTATTGCCTTTCCAATAAGTTTGTCATTATCAAAAGCTTTTACATCAAATACATATTTTTTACCACTTTGTTCAAGCAGTTCTGCTCTGCATAAAATTTTATTTCCAATTGGTGTTGGAGCAAGATGATCTAAATTTATATTAGTTCCAACTGAAACTTCTCCACTGTCTAAATCTTCTTCCATCAATTTTATACAAGTTCGCTCCATTAATGCTACTAAAAATGGAGTTGCATAAACAAATACTGATTTATTTCCTACAGCATCAGCTGTATTTTCTTTTGTAACAATTTCGGTAAGTTCTTGTGTACTACCTTTTTCCAGCATTTTAATCTCCTTATATTAGAGAGTTTCTACAAGAGTTTGAAGTCTTGTGTTAGTTTGTTCAAAAGCTGTCATTTCTAAGTCAATTTCAATTAGTAAATTCTTTATGCCAGCTTCTTGGAACTCTCTATAGTATACAGGGTAGTCAAATTCTTCAGGATCGCAGAATTTCATCATACATATCAATACAGCATCGGCATTATATTTTTTCGCCATATCAATTAGCATTTGGCCTCTTAATTTTTTTGTATCAGTTGCAAGAGCACATCCTTCTAAATTTTGCCACCACTTAGCAAGTCTTAAAAGAGGTTGATCTCCTTCAGGTACGTCATGTCTAAATTGTCTTGATTCTTGAGCTAAATCATCTGCAACAATAGCTATTTTCTTATCTTTAAATATTTGAAGTATTTCTTCAGGTTCTATCATAATACCAGTTGCTATAACTTTATAGCCATCCCATTCTTCAATAGGTAATTTTTTAATTTCAGATATTAGTTCTTTAACTAATTTAGTATGTTCTGATTTTTCCATAAACCATCTGGACTTAAATACAATATGTCTTTGAATAGGGTCAATTATATTAGGATATTGACCAGCTAGGTCTGAAAATTCTCTCATGACTTTTCTATTTTCATTGTAAATTTCAATACTATTTGTTATGGATTCATCAGATATTTTTACATTTAATATCTTTTCTAATTTATCTTTTAAGATTTCATATTCTGTAACCAAAAATTTATTTGCAGATTCTAATTTTCTGTTTTGAGGATGAGTAAATACTATAACAGGACTTTTACCCTTCCATTTTTGACTCATACATTTTAGAGTATCGCACGGTACAGAAAATACAACTGCATCTAAGTCATCATAGGCACCTTCTATTTGAAGTTCCATATTAGTTTGCATTATTGAACATGCAAAAGGAGGTAAATAAATTCTTGCTTTAGATACTTCTTTTTGTGCACCCCAAAGTCCCATAGGTAGAAAACCTGCAGCATGAATAATTTCTTCAGGTGCATATAATGGCATGACACCTACAACACCTTTTCCTGTTTTTTCTTTATATTTTTTAACTGTTAGTTTAGGATCTTTAGAAACTTCATCCAATAAATTTATTATTTCATTAATTTTGTTCATTATTTCAACCCCTCATTTTTTTATTGGCAGACATCATCTCAGTAAGAGTTTGTATTCTGTTATCATATTGTGCTTCTGAGAAATTTCTAGGATCAGTTTGATCACCATCAAAACTAACATATGGAAGATTATTTTCTTTATTTAAAATTTCAGCTGTCTCAACGTTTAGAAGACTCATCAATTTACAACTTCTATTTAGATGGTATGCGACCCCATCACATTTACCGTTTTTAATGATTTTTCTCAATACATCAACTTTATTGTCAAGGCAAGTGTTTATATATATTCTCGTATAAGCTTCTGCCATTGAAAGCATATCTCCAGGTGTGTATTCTAAGTTCCAAAGTCCAGGATAAGCAGAGCCTGTCATTATTGAGCCATAGCCTTTAAGAGTCTTAAAAGTGTGTCCTAAATATGGCCAAATAGCTATACCTTCCCAAGTAATTCTGGATTGTTCTCCAGCCTTGTAAGGATACACTCCATTTTGCATATTTTCTTCAAGTTCATCGGCAAATTTTTTAAAAGTTAATTCAGCATAATTTTTACTTCTTGCACAAACTATAAGAGCCATATAGTTAAATAAATCAAATCCATTTAGAGGAGACGGTTCATATTTAGAAAGTGCAGCAAGTCTATTCCATTGAGCAACAGATCTTTGCGTTTGCTCTTGAACTTCTAAAAATTTATCATAGTCAAAATCTTTTCCTGTTATTTCTTCAAGTTGTCTTATTGCTTCCTTAAATTGGTCAGCAATATATTCTTTAGAATACTTAGGAATAGGCATAGTATGATTAAAAGGAACGTCTATAACTATACAAGGAATATTTAATTCTGCAGCTAAATTTTCATACCATTTTAGTAAAGTGTTGCATATATTATTGCAAGTTATTACTAAATCAGGTAGAGGAACATCTGCAGCAGGAGATTCTTCAAGTTCTTTAGGTTTCACTCCTGTCTTAGCATATTCTTTTAAAAGTTCCATATATCCTAAGTTTACTCTGGCATAAGAACATATATCTGTATTATAACCTTTTCTATCAGCAACATCTAACATAGCTAAAGAGCCTTTTCTAGCACCTATACCGGCTGCGTGAGTTTCTGGATAAACTAATGCGATATCCATGGTTACACAAAATTCAGATGGAGCTACAGAGGCTGACCAGCAAACTAATTTTCCATTTTTTTTAGCTTCACGTGCTTCTTCGTCAAGTTTGTTTTGAAAATATCCAAGCATTTCTTTAGCTTTCATATTTGATATATCTATAGTATTCATATTCACCCTTCTATTCTATAAATTTTTATTCGCCTCTTCATAAGCAAATAAAGCAGCACCTATGGCGCCTGTCATTTGTGGGTGAGGAGCTATGGTTATTTCTTTTTTTAATTCCTCTTGGAGCGCTCTAACAACACCTTGGTTTTGAGCAACTCCTCCACATAAAACTATTTTTTCCTTAATTCCTGTACGATATAAAAGACCACAAACTTTGTTAGCAGTTGAATTATGTACACCGGCTAATATATTTTCTTTAGATATGCCCTTTGATAGCTGAGAAATAACTTCAGACTCAGCAAAAACGGTACAAGTACTACTTATAGCTACCGGATTAGTTGATAATCTATCATATTCACCCATTTTTTCTAAAGGTATTTCTAAAATTTTAGCCATGACTTCTAAAAATCTGCCAGTGCCGGCGGCACATTTGTCATTCATGAAAAATTGTAGAACTTGACCTTTATCATTAACTGAAATAGCTTTTGTATCTTGTCCACCTATATCTAAAATAGTTCGAGCTTCAGGCACTAAAAAGTTAATACCTTTTGTATGACAAGTTATTTCACTTATTTGTTTATCGGCAATATCAAATGAAAATCTGCCGTAACCTGTGACAACGATTTTAGATATATCATCTAAAGTTAAATTATTATTTGAAAGAAAGGACTTAGCTTTTGCAGTAGCAATTGTTGGCCCACTTGTACCGGTTCCAGATTGTACTACAATATTTCCGATAATTTTTATTCCATCTTCAAGTATTATGATTTTAGATGATGTAGAACCGATATCTACTCCCATAGTGTACATATCAATATATCTCCTTTAAATAAATGTATTAGATTTTATTTAGAATTTATTATATTCTCTATCAATAGGATTTATAGTTTCAACAAATTCTACCAATATCCCACTATTGTACTTAGGTCTTAGAAAATTAACTATTATATCGCTTGTACCTGGAACAGCTTCACGCTCAAGCATTTGTAATCCCTTTTCTTCGTACTCTTTTCTAACTGCTTCAACATCATCAACTTCAAAGGCAATATGCGCTATACCACCTTTTCCATTATTAAAATCTTTTAAAACACCTGCTTCAGGAATGATGAATTCTATAGGACTTGAATGATCACCGGATTTTGTAAAAATTAATTTTGCTTGGTAAGCATCTACATGACCTTTGTAATCGATTTCTAAACCTAGTCTTTCAATCATTTCATAAGCTTCTTCAAGTGTAGGAAGTACAATTCCCACATGGTGCATTCTCATTGGTTTCATATAACTTCAACTCCTTAAAATTTGAAGAAAAACGATTGTCTAATCTATAATATATTGGGATTTGATTTATTTCAGAATATTTTATACAATTTAATCTCAATATAATTATAGATTTGAATAATTGAAAATGTTTTTCTCTCTTGATATAATTTTACAAAAACATCAATGGCTTTTAAATCGTCATAGTATGCCCGATGTTGAACAAAAAATTCAATTTTGAACAAAAAATTCAATAAATTCAAATGATAATTTAAATGAAAAAGTTTATGCTATATACAAGATAAGTTATTGTAAGAAATTTTGTTTCTATTTGTGAGGATAGGAGTTATGTTATGAATAAATATTCACCGGTTTTAAAAAAAATGATTGATTTTACTAATATTAAATTAATAGTACTTGCAAATGAATTAGATTATGATATCTCATACATAAGCAAGTGGTGTAATGCTTCTAAATTACCATCTCAAAAATACATAAGAACAACAAATAAAAAAATAAGTGAGGTATTATCAAGGGAAATTTTTGAACAAAATAAAGTATTAGATTTTTTTCTGGAATTTGATATAAAATTACCGGAAAATTCAAATTATCTAGAAGATTCAAAATTCATTGAAGAAAAGATTAATAAAATACTTATGAAAGAATATAAAGATTCTATTAAAAATTATGATAGTGTAGAAAATAACACCAGAATGGTAATAGGTAATAGCAATATAAAACTATTTTTAAGTGATGTAATACAAAAACAAAACTTAAAAAATGAAGAAGGTTTTACAGACTTATTAATAACAATGGATTTTATATCAGATGGAGTAGAGTATATTTTAAACTTGATAAGTGAGGTTAAAAATATAAATATAAAAATAGGTCTTGATGTGGATGACTTAGAAGGAGAAAAATCAGAAAAACTAAAAAAACTATATCAACTTTTAAATGATAAATCTAACCTGAATGTAACAATGTATAAGAATAGCGAATTCAAATACTTTAATGCAATAATAGCAAAAAACAATTTTGTAATAAACTATTCTCTTGATAAAAATAAAAAGATGGAGATAATATCTTATTCAAATGATGAGGAAGAAGTTGATAAAGCTTATAAGATTTTAGCTGCAAAATTTAAAAATGAAAATATCTTAATGAAAAATGTAAATAGTCTTGAAATGAATAGGAGTGGCTATCGAACGGATTTTTATACAGATAATCACTTTAATATGTTCTGTTGCTATGGGTTTGAATTTTTATTACCATCTGAAATAATTGAAGACATTGCAAAAAAAGAATGTGAAAATATTAAAAAGAGAGAAAACAAAGATTTTAATGTATTGGAAAATATGTTACAAATAAAAAAACTTCAAATAGAGTGGGAAGAAATTTTTCATGAAAGAAATATAAATTTTTTTATACCTAAAGTTTCTCTTTATAAGTATATACAAACGGGAAAATTAGTATATATAGATACAGAATATACCATGTCAATAGAGCAGAGAAAAGAGCATTTTTTCAATGTAATTAGACTGATGAAAAAGAATAAAAATATAAAAATATATATTATAGATGGTGAAAAAGTTAGTGGTGACTTTAAAGAATTTAACATTGGAATATATTTAAATCAAAAGAAATTTTTTATAAAGAATTATGCAAGATTTTTTAAAAATTTAGAACCATTTATACATACCGTAATTGATAAAAACTTAGTTGATGGCGTAAATGAATTTTTAGAAAATTTAAAAAATGGAGATAATTGTAGAGAATATACTGTTGAAGAGCTTGAAGAAAAATGGAATAATTATGGAAGTATGTTTTTAAAAATTATGGAAATTTCTTCAGAGAATGTAGAAGATTAAATTTTATATACTTTAAAAGGAGAGAGTGTCAGAATGGATAAGTTCCTGACACTCTTTTTGTAATTGATACATTTAATTTCACGTTAATAGGTTAATTAATATTTTATGAATTTTACTTCAATTTGAATTTTTAGGATAAAGTAATTTTAATTTTTTATTTCAAACCCATTGGTTTGTCTATAAATATTCTTGGATCCATAAATTTAAGATTTTTATCAATTATAGGCTCAAATTCCATTTGGTCTAATATATCTTTTTGTAGATCCACTCCCGGGGCGATTTCAACAAGTGTTAAACCGTCTTTTTTTAATTCAAAGACACATCTCTCTGTTACATATAAAACAGGTTGAGAAACACTTCTTGCATAGTCTCCAGAAAAAGTAATTTGTTCAACATCTTTTCTGAATTTTTTAACTTGTCCTTCTTCTAAGATGTTTAATTTTCCATCTTTTATTTCTGTTTTTAATCCTTTAGTTGTGAAAGTTCCACAGAAAATAACTTTTTTTGAATTTTGCGAGATGCTTATAAATCCTCCGCATCCAGCAATTCTAGTACCAAATTTTGATACATTTAGATTTCCATGAGAATCTGCTTGAGCAAGTCCGAGATAACATATATCAAGACCTCCTCCATCATAGAAATCAAATTGGTAAGGTTGATCAATTATTGCATCTGCATTTATTGACCCACCAAATCTTGGTCCGGATTGAGGAATACCTCCAACAGGTCCTGATTCAACCGTTAAAACTATGTGGTCACTTATATTTTCTTCTGCTGCAATGTTTGAAACAAGTTCAGGTATGCCTATACCTAAATTACCAACAAGGCCAGGAACAATTTCCATAGCACCACGTCTTGCTATTACTTTTTTTGCATTTAGAGGTATATAAGCATTATAATTTTTTTCAGCGATTCTTGTGTTACCTGCAAGTTCCGGTTCATAGTCTATACCGTAAGCTTGTTGTTTTAGGGAAGGTTCTTGTATTTCAACTACATAGTCAACACAAACACCAGGTATTTTAACAAGTTTAGGGTCTAAAGAACCATTTTTAACCACTTTGTTTACTTGAACAATAACTTTTCCACCACAATTGTGAACTGCTTGTGCAATTGATAAAACTTCTGTAGGAACTACTTCCAAGTCCATAGAAATATTTCCTCTTTCATCAGCAAAACTTCCTTTAATTAGAGCTATATCAAAATGCATAGCTTTATAAAAAAGTCTTTCTTCTCCACCAATGTTTATGAGTTCAACTATATCTTCTGTGGTGACATCATTTACTTTACTACCTTCTTTACGAGGGTCGGCAAAAGTATTTAGTCCAACATGAGTTACAACTCCAACTTTTTTTCCGGCAACATTTCTTAACATTTGTGCTAGAGCGCCTTGAGGAACATTATAGCCCTTGATCTTATTAGCTGCCATCAAATCCATCAATTTGGGTGCTTTATTGAAATGACCTGCAATGACTGTTCCTAAAAGACCTTCGTGTGCTAAATGGTTTACTGATTTATCATCACCGTCACCTTGACCGGCAACATAAAATAAAGTTAAATTTTTTGGACTATTAGTTTCTTTAAATCTTTTTTCTACTCCGGCTTCTAATGCTTCGGGGTTTGAACAACCAACGAAACCTGATGTTACGACAACATCATTGTCTTTTATTATCGAAAGAGCTTCTTTGAGATTTGTAAATTTGGGTATCATAATCTGCCTCCAATTATAGGATATATTTTTATAACCTATATATAATAATTATCTAAAAAGACTACCGCTTATAATAAGCTTTTGTATTTCGTTAGTGCCTTCATATATTTGAGTGATTTTTGCATCTCTCATCATTCTTTCAACATGATAATCTTTCATGTATCCATTTCCACCCAAGAATTGAACTGCTTGAGTTGTAACTTCCATAGCTGTATCTGTACAAGTAAGTTTTGCCATAGCTGCAGGGATAGTATATGGCTTATGTTCAGTTTCTGCTTGAGCTGCTTTGTAAAGTAATAGTTCAGAGTATTCAATTTTAGTTCTTAGTTCAGCCATTTTAAATGCAGGATATTGTTGAGCACAAATTGGTTTACCAAATTGTTTTCTATCCATCATATATTTTCTAGCGATTTCAAAAGCGCCTTTTGCCAAACCTAAACCTTGAGCAGCAACACCGATTCTACCACCATCAAGAGTAGCCATTGCAATCTTGAATCCTTGTCCTTCTTCACCAAGTAAATTAGAAGCAGGAACTTTTACATCCTTTAAGAACATTTCACTAACCTTAGCAGAACGAATGCCCATCTTATCTTCTATATGACCAACACTTACTCCTTCCCAAGAAGTTTCAATTACAAATGCTGATAATCCTTTAGCGCCTTTTTCAGGTTCAGTTAAGGCAAATACTATGTAATAGTCAGCTAAAGGCCCATTTGTTGAAAAACATTTTGAACCGTTAAGAATATAATTATCACCTTCTTTTTTTGCTATAGTGACACAACCGCCGGCATCTGAACCGGCATTAGGTTCTGTCAAGCCAAAAGCTCCTATAGAAGTCCCATTAAAAACAGGTGGAAGATATTTCTTTTTGATTTCTTCGCTACCGTATTTAAAAATAGGGAAAGCATAAAGGGAAGCATTAACTGAATAAGCAATACCAATAGAACCATCAACTTTTGAAAGTTCTTCAACAGCTATTGCATATGATATATAATCTCCACCTTGTCCACCATATTCTTTAGGATATTGAATACCATTTAAACCACATTTACCAAGTGCTTTAAATTGTTCTATAGGAAACTCACTTTTTTCATCTCTTTCCATAACACCAGGTGCTATTTCCTTTTCGACGAAATCTCTCATAGCTTTTTGAATTACTAATTGTTCATTTGTTAAATTAAAATCCATAATTGTTCCTCCTACTTTTTTTAATTACAACATAATAAGTAATTATCTACATGAATAACTTAAAACGTTTTCTATAACATACGATAAATAATTTTGTGTGGAATAAAAACAACTTAAATATGACCTAAGTTGAATAAAAGTTCAACAAGTTCAAAAAATACAATTTTTTGTAAGATTTTGTGATAACAATTTATTTTGTTAAAATAAATAGAAATTTGATTATTACTTGATTTAGTTGATAAATAACAATAAAAAATTCATACAAAATAGAACATCAAAAACCTCTATAAATTAGTCAAATACACAATTTGAAGGTTTTTTTAAATTGACAAAGAAATTTAAAAAATATATTATTATCACAAAATTAAATTAATTTTAGGAATTAAGAAGTAGGAGGAAGTTTATGAATAGAGAATACAATGCTGTTACAAATGAAATTAAAGAACAGATTAAATCCTCTGTTGAAGGAAAAGTATATGTTGGAAATGAAATAAATGAAGATTTTTTTCATGATGAGATGCCTATTTATGGAGAAGGTATACCTGATGTAGTGGTAAGACCTAAAAATGCAAATGATGTTGCAAACGTTGTTAGAATATGTTATCAAAACAATTTGCCAATTGTGCCAAGAGGTGCAGGAACTGGACTTACCGGAGCAGGTGTAGCCATTAAAGGCGGAGTAATGATAGATTTAAAATCTATGAATCAAATTTTAGAATATGATGATGACAATTTTGTAGTTAGAGTACAACCTGGAGTTTACTTAAATGATTTAGCTCAAGATGCTCTTTCAAGAGGATATATGTACCCACCAGACCCGGGTGAAAAATTTGCGACAATAGGTGGAAATGTTTCTACTAATGCTGGTGGAATGAGAGCTGTGAAATATGGCACTACAAGAAATTATGTAAAAGAAATGGAAGTTGTACTTCCTACAGGAGAAATTACAAGATTTGGAGCAAATGTTGCTAAGACTTCAACAGGATATTCGCTTATAAATTTAATGATAGGTTCTGAAGGAACACTTGGAATAATTACAGAGTTGACTTTAAAACTTATAACAGCACCAAAAGAAACAGTATCTCTAGTAATTCCATATGAAAACTTAGATGATTGTATATCAACTGTTCCTAAACTGTTCAGAAGTAATTTAAATCCACAAGCCATAGAATTTATGGAAAGAGAAATAGTCTTAACTTCTGAAAGATTCATAGGTAAAAGTACTTTTCCTAAAGAATTAGAAGGAATTGAAATAGGAGCATACCTATTAGTTACATTTGATGGTGAAAATAGAGATATGTTGGATGACATAGTGGAAAAAGCTGCAGAAGTTGTAATAGAAGCTGGAGCAATAGATGTTTTAGTAGCTGATACACCAGCAAAAATAAAAGATGCATGGGCAGCAAGATCATCTTTCTTAGAAGCAATAGAAGCAGAAACAGAACTATTAGATGAATGTGATGTAGTAGTACCTATAAATAAGATTGCCAAGTATATAAACTTTGTAAATAAAGAAGGAGAAAATTACGATTTTTCTGTAAAGAGTTTTGGACATGCAGGAGATGGAAATTTACACATCTATGCTTGTTCAAATAGTATGGAAAAAGATGAATTTATGAGACAAGTGCATGAATTTATGACCGTTATATATCAAAAAGCTTATGAAATGGGTGGACAGATATCCGGAGAACATGGAATAGGATATGGAAAGAAAGAATATCTAAAACAGTTTGAAGGTGAATTAAACGTAAATTTGATGAGAGAAATAAAGAAGGCATTTGATCCTAAATTTATTTTAAATCCAAATAAAATAATTTAAATTTGAGAGGGGAGAAATAGAATATGGCATATTTGATTTCAGAAGAAGCAAAGGATTTGCTACAAGATGTTAAAAATTTTTGTGAAAAAGAAGTAAAAGAACAATGTAAAGAGTTTGATAGAACAGGTGAATGGCCAGAGGAAATATATAATAAGGCAATAGAGCAAGGATATTTGGCATTGGAAGTTCCAGAAGAATTTGGTGGACCAGGGCTTTCAAGAGTTGATGTAGCAGCACTAATAGAAGAAATGGCAAAGGCAGATGCAGGTTTTGCAACTACTGTTTCAGCCTCAGGTCTTGGAATGAAACCGGTTTTAATTGCAGGAAATGAAGAACAAAAAAAGTGGGTTTGTGATAATGTACTTGAAGGAGGAATAGGAGCTTTTTGTCTAACAGAACCTGGCGCAGGAAGTGATGCTGGCTCTGGAGTTACAACTGCAATTCTTGATGGAGATGAATATGTATTAAATGGAAGAAAGTGCTTTATAACTAATGGAGCAGTTGCCTCTTTCTATTGTGTAACAGCTATAACTGATAAATCTGTAGGTTCAAGGTCTATGTCCATGTTTTTAGTACCTGCTGGAACAAAAGGATTATCTGCCGGAAAAGAAGAAGATAAGATGGGAATTAGAACTTCAAATACTTGTGATGTAGTGTTTGAAGATTGTAGGATTCCTGCAAAAAATTTAATTGGAGAAGTTGGAAAAGGTTATTCAATAGCCATGCAAACTTTAGATCAAGCAAGAGCTTGGATGGGATGTATCGCAGTTGGAATTGCCCAAAGAGGAATAGATGAAGCTTTTAAATATACAAATGAGAGAGAACAATTTGGAAGACCTGTAATAAAATTCCAAGCACTTCAATTTAAATTGGCAGATATGGATATAAAAACTGAAACAGCAAGACAAATGGTTGCTTGTGCATTAAATAGAATGGATGAAGGACTATCTTTTAGTAGAGAATCAGCTATAGCTAAGTGTTATGGTTCTGATATAGCTATGCAGGTAGCATCTGATGCAATTCAATTATTTGGCGGATATGGATATAGTAGAGAATACCCTGTTGAAAAATTATTAAGAGATGCAAAAATTTTCCAAATATTTGAAGGAACTAACGAAATTTTGAGAATTGTAGTTGCAAATAACATGATGAGAGGTTAAATATGAATATTTTAGTTTGTATTAAAGAAGTTCCAGATGATTCTGTAGATGTTAAGGTAGAATCAGGAGTACCTGTCGTAGATGAAATAACACCGGTTATTAATGCATTTGACACATATTCATTAGAGATGGCAGTTAGATTAAAAGAAAAATTGGGTGGAAAAGTAACCGTGATTTCGATAGGAAATGAAGAAGTAAAAAATTCTCTTAAAAATTGCTTGGCCGTTGGAGCTGATGAAGCTGTTCTTGTAAAATATGATGATTATAAAGATTTAAATTCAAGAGATGTTGCAACTGCACTTAAGGAGGCAATTTGTAAGTTAGAGATAGATGAAAAATTTGACTTAATTTGCTTAGGAAAAGAATCCACAGACACTCAATCTTCTTCAGTAGGGATATATTTATCTGAAGAACTAGATGTTGGTGTTATAACAAACGTTATTGAAATGGAGGTAAATAATAATTTGTTAGAAGCAAAATCACAAACAGATTTTGGCTACAGAATAATAGAAACTAAACTACCAAGTGTAGTTACTATTAATAAACCGGATTATGACCCAAGATACCCTACTATAAAGTCTAAAATGGCAGCTAGAAGAAAAGAAATTTCTGAAATTGAGATAGAAATTATACCAAATGATAATTTTACAATAATATCCAATTCAGAGCCTCCAAAGAGACAATCAGGAATTAAAATTCAAGAAGAAGAGATTGAAGACAGTGTAAAAAAAGCCATAGAAATAATGGTTCAGGAAAAAGTTCTTTGAGGTGTAATATGACAAAAGATTTTTTAATATATGTGGAAACAAAAGAGAATACTCCTATAAAATCAAGCCTTGAAGTTCTATCTAAAGCACATGAACTTTCAAGAGAGGTCAACTCAAAAGTAATAGCAGTTGTAATAAGTGAAAATGCTGATACTTCAATGTTGGCATCAAGTGGTGCAGATTTAGTAATAAATGTAAAAAGAGAAGAATTTAATGCAAGAGATTATGCTAGCATTATTTCAAAAATTGCAACAGAAAAAGATGTAAAATTTGTTTTAATGGCAGGAACGTTGGATGGTAAAGATATATCAGCACATACAGCATTTAAATTAGATTCAATTTCAGTTACAGATGTACAATCCATAGAAGTTGAAGAAGATGATATTAAATTTATATATCCAACTTATGGCTCAACTGTACTTACAGAAGCTAAAATAAAGCATGAAAAAATTAAAGTTGCAAATATTAGATTAGGTTCATTTGAGAAAAAAGAAAATTTAAATAACTTAGCAACAGAAGAAAATATTGAGGTAGAAAGAGCAGGATTAAAAACTAATATAAAGAGCATATTTGAAGAATCTCAAGGCACAATAGCTTTAGAAGATGCAGAAATTATAGTTACTTGTGGAAGAGGGGCTTCAAAAGGCGAAGGATATGAGCTGGTAAATGAATTAGCTAATATATTAAAAGCTCCTATTTCAGGAACAAGACCGGTGATAGACGATGGTATTTTACCTAAGACATCACAAATAGGTCAATCAGGAAAGATAGTTGCACCAAAACTGTATATAGGATGTGGTGTGAGTGGTTCAGTACAACACGTTTCAGGAATTCAATCATCTAACTTTATAATTGCAATTAATAAAGATGAAGATGCTCCAATTTTCAATATATCCGATATAGGAATAGTTGGAGACTGCGAAAAAATATTACCACTATTCAATACAGAGATAAATAAGATTGTCAGTAACAAATAAATAATAACACTTATAAGTTAATACTACTAATTTAAAACGATTTCTAAAAAACACAATTAGGAGGAAACTATGTTATTTCAATTACTTGTTATGTTTGGAACAGCCTATATAGGGCAGTTTATATCAAATATATTACCATTTCCATTTCCGGGGACAATTATTGCCAGTTTGATTTTATTTATACTTTTACAGATGAAAATTATAAAAATAGACAAACTAAAGGGAATAATAGATGTATCACATAAGTACTTAGCTCTTTTCTTTGTTCCTGTAGGAGTTGGAATTTTAGAATATGCAACTCAATTCAGTATAGAAGTATGGTTGAAAATATTTTTATTAATAATATTATCTACAGCAGCAACAATGATTATTACCGGAAAGGCTTCAGATTTTACAATAAAAATATTTAATAAGGGGGAAATAAATGATTGATATATTGACAAAAGATCCTCTATTTAGCGTATTTATAACAGTAAGTGCCTATTTATTAGCGACAAAAATAAAAGAAAGACATAACTATAACATACTCAATCCAATGTTGGTAGCTATGCTAATTGTAATATTTACATTGGTATTATTCAGAATACCGCTTGAAAATTATAAAAACGGAGGTAAAATAATAAAATTTATGATATCTCCAATTGAGACTATAGTTATAGGAGTGGGGTTGTATAAACAAGTAGAAACACTAAAGAAAAATTTTATATCTATGATTATATCGACATTTATTGGAGGTGTATTTGTAGTATTGTTTGTAATTTTTATTGGAAGTGCAATGAGCATGCCAAAAGATGTTTTACTTGCAAGCATACCTAAGTCAGTAACAACAGCAATAGGAATAGAGATATCAAATAAAATGGGCTGGATGACATCTATTACAGTCATGTATATATGTACAACAGGAATAGTTGGTGCTGTAATAGCAAGGCCGATTATAAAAACTTTTAAAATAAAAAATCCAATTTCTCAAGGTTTGGCAATAGGTACAGCAAGCCATGCCGTGGGAACGAGTGAAGCTATAAAAATAGGTGAAGTTCAAGGAGCAATAAGTGGGCTTTCAATAGGACTTCATGCGATAATTGCATCAATTATAATACCTATTATAGTGAGTATTTTAGGAGTTGCTTAAAAACATATTTATTGTATTAGAAAAATGTAGAAAGGTAGAATTTAGAAAATAAAATATTTCTAAACTCTACCTTAATTTACTTAAAAATTGAATTTTCAGGATTGAACTCTTCTATGAACATTAAAACGAATACAATGCTAAGTATTATAGAACTCATTAAAATTGCCTTAGAGGAGAATAATTCAATAAATATATTTCCAAGTATTGCTCCAAGTATAAAACAAAGTATAATACCAAAATATAGTCGAGTCTTTTTTAAACTGAGTTCATCTCTATACATCAAGAAGTTATACAAATTTTCAGTTCCGCTTCTGAGATTTCCGATACACATTGTTGTTGCAATTGGATGAGAATAAATTTTTCTAAAACTTTCGACTTGAATTCCACAAGCTAGAGAAATTAAACTGTTGGCCAAAAGATTGTATTCAGTTGAAATAAAAGCAACAACGGAAAAAATTAAAATTTCAATCAGGACAGAAAGTTGTCTCCAGTGTAGTTTATATTTATTTTCAAAATATCTAAAAAAATCAGCTAAAATTATTCCAAATGCAAAGGCAATAACAGGCCAAAAATATTTAATAGACTCGTGGATATTTCCTTCAGAAAGATAAATTCCAAAGAGAATTATATTTCCGGTTTGAGCATTTGCAAATACATGATCCCTAAAAATATAGGAATATGCATCCATAAACCCACCTGAAATAGCAAGTAAGATGCCTATTAAAATTGTTTCTGACATTTGTATTTTTCTATTCATAACACCACTTCTTAATATTAATATTATATTTAGAAGTATAACATATTTTAAAAACTATAGATTAAAGAATTAATTCTAAGTCAATGAAATTTATTTTCTTAAATTTTTTAAATTTTCTTCAACTAAATTAATTCCTAAACTATAAGAATTATTATATTGTTCTAAAATTAATTTTAAAGTTTGTTTAGAGTATGTATATAATTCACTTCTAAAATAAGTTAATATAGATGGTAATAGAGTATTCTTATAAAGATTGCGGCTATTATCTAACAAATTAGAGTGTGATGATACCAGCTCTTCTTCCCAAAAAATATGTATATTTAAAATAGAATTAACTAATGAACTTTTTTCTGAATCTACAATGGGAAGAAAATTTTCAATTTCTTTATAATATAAATAGTCTGTTTCTTTCATCATATAAGCATATTTTTCAGTTATCAAATTTCTATCTTGAGATTTTGCTAATTCCAAATCAAATAAATAAGATTTTAGAATATTTTCATTATATATAGACCAGTAACTTAACCGAGAGTTTAAAAAAGTAGCCATATCTTTTTGGCAAGGTTCTTTACCTTTAATACTTTTTACTGATTTAAAAAATATCCATTCGGATACTAAAATATTTTTTAATAAAATTTCTTTATTCATATAATAACCTACTTAATCCAAGTATTTTCATTTTTTAAATTATTGTCATGTATATTTTCAACTATTTCAGAAGAATGTCTTAATAGAAAATTATCTGCAGTTTTTGAAATTTTATTTTCTCTTAAATAATTAGCAAATAAAACACATAACTCTTCTATAATTTTGATTTTTTTAATAGAATCTGTTTTATCATTTAATGAAAGCAGATCATCTATTTTACACTTACTTTCATATCCTAATAATTTAAGATTTTCTAAACTTCTATATTGCCATTTATAAAAAGGCATGAATTTTTTATTTATTAAATGTATTAATTCACAGTAGTTTTCTAAAAATTCACTCAATGATATTTGTGCTCCAAAGTAATTATTTCTTTTTAAACATCTTTCATAGTTATATTGACCTGCTTGAGCAGCTTTATTACAACAATAAGCAATTTTTTTATAAACTAAATCTTGGGGATAATAATTTAAAAGCCTATTTCGTATTTTAGTGAAATAACCTAAATTATCTAAGAAAATTTTTCCGTTAGTAGCTAAACTTAGTAAATCTTGAGGAACTTTTCTATATTCAGAAATAGTTACGGGACCTTCTTCAAAAAGAGTGTAATATTTATAAAAACTTTCTATTGATTTTATAAATAGTAAATTAGAATTAATTTCTATTTTTTTATTTTTTATAACATTATAGGCACTTTTAGGAAGAAACCAATAACACTTTGTTTCAAAATTATGGTCTTCAGATATGTAATCATCATATCCGTAACATTCAGAACCTTCTCCAACAAGACCAAAACATGAAATGTTCCATAAATCTTTATGATGCTTTAAAACATAATCTGAAACATAGTTATTAAAAAAATTTTCACTTCGATCTAAGCCGGATATTCTTTTTGAACTATCTTCTATGAATGACTCAATTTTTTTAATATTTTTAAGCACTATTTTATATGCCTCACTATCTATTCCATATGTATTCGTTATAAAGTTTTTAGACAATTTGTAAAGTTTTAGGCTATTTTGATAATCCTTTTTTCTAAAATAATAATCTCCTAGATTATTTAAAACACTTGCGTATAAAGGATTATTAGCATTTATATTCAAAGATAAAATTTCCTCAGCTTTGAATAAACAGTATTTAGATTCATCAAATTTCTCTAGATTTAAGGCAACTTCATATAAGTTGTTATATGTAGTTGCTAATTGTATTTTATATTCAGGCAAACCCAACAATATAGTTTCAGCTTTTTTTAAAAGATCATAAGCTTTGTCCCAAAATTTTAATGTAATAAACAATAAAGATAGATTATTTAAATTTGCAGCATATGAATAGCCATAGGAATGAATTTGTTCAAAAATAATATTAGCAAGTGAAAAGTATTCTATACTTTTTTTATAATCTTCTTTCAAGCGATAGGCATTTCCTAAGTTAGCAAGGGTATTAGCGTAAGCTTCTGTATTTTTTAAATTTTCTTTTTCAATTAATTCTTTTGCCAAGAGAAGAGTAGAGATACTTTTTTTATAATTACCTGTATTTCTAAGGGCTCCACCATAATCATTTAATAATTCAATTAACTTTACAATATTATTTTCATTTACTGAAAGTTTAATACATTTTTCAATTATAGGAAGGATATCTTTTTCTTTTCCTTGTTTTAAAAGGGTTTTATATTGTTCTTGTAAAATTTTTATATTATTCATATTATTTTTAACAACTCCTGAGTAGGTCGTTCAATTATAGAAGTATTTATAATATCATTTTCATTAAAAAATTTTGATATTAATTTCGAGCATTGCTTTGTAGAGGAAAGTTCTCCTTGTGCAAAGAATAGGCCTTTACCGAATAATCCTAAATTTATTTGAATTTTCAGTAAATTTATATTTGAATATTTATTGCATATATCGGCAGCTTTAATAGCAGTAATACTATTTTTAGATTCTAAAACAAATAGAGATGAAAAATTTTTAAATGAAGGATTTTTGTTTATAATTTTTATAATATCTTTAGATATGTTTAAAACTAGATCTGAGTTAACATGATTATCTTTGCAAAAAATATTTATAGATATAAGATCTGAATCAAAACCTTCTAAAATAAATAATATTCTACCGGGACATATGTTTTTACTTAAAAAAATTTTAACCGGATAATTCAGAAGAATATTATTTAAAATTTCATAAGATTTAGAAATTTGATTGAATTCTATAAGAATAAAAGATTTATTCATGTACAATCCTCCTATTTGATTAGTTAACGATTATTATATACTTTATTAAAACTAATGCAATAAATTATATGAAAAGGTTTTGAAAGAGCATAATATAGTTTTATATTTTACACAATTAAAAAATAACAATTATATTGATGATATTAATTTTTAAATAAGTTTTAATTTTACCATAAAAAAGTCTTATAACTATTCTCGAAAAGCTTAAATTATTGTGTAAAATTAATGAAAACTGATACAAGAATTATCAAGTTTAAGGTTTGTCGCTACATAAAACTATCAGTAAAAAGGAGGATATTCGAATGATAGAAAAAGGTTTTTCAAATCCTACAGAAAGAGTTAAGAGATTAAGACAAGTAATAATTGATGCTAAACCTCAAGTTGAAGCAGACAGAGTAGTTTTGATTACTGAGTCTTATAAAGAAACAGAAGGAATGCCTAATATATTAAGACGTGCTAAAGCAGTAGAAAAAATTTTCAATAATTTACCTGTGACAATTCGTGATGATGAATTAATAGTAGGGGCTATAACGGTATCTCCAAGATCAACAGGACTTTGTCCGGAGTTCTCGTATGATTGGGTTGAAAAAGAATTTGATACGATGAGTACAAGAATGACAGATAGATTTGAAATCCCTAAAGAAACTCAAAAAATATTACATGAAGAGTTTAAATATTGGAAAGGGAAAACTACTTCTGCTCTGGCTGAATCACTTATGAGTAAAGAAACAAAAGATTGTATAGCTAATGGTATCTTTACAGTAGGAAACTATTTTTATGGTGGTGTGGGACACGTAAATGTTGGCTATGAAAAAATACTAAAAAGAGGATTTAGAGGGATAATTGAAGATTCTATAAAAGCTATGAATGATTTAGATCCTAATGATCCTGAAAGTATTCAAAAAACTCAATTTTATAAAGCTGTAATAATTTCTTATACAGCAGCAATAAATTTTGCGCACAGATATGCAGAAAAAGCAAGGGAGATGGCATCTGTTGAAACAAATCCTATCAGAAGACAAGAGTTGCTGAAAATTGCTGAAAACTGTCAAAAAGTTCCGGAGTATGGGGCAACTAATTTTTATGAAGCATGTCAATCTTTCTGGTTTGTTCAAATTTTAGTTCAAATAGAGTCAAATGGACATTCTGTTTCACCAGGAAGATTTGATCAATATATGTATCCTTTCTATAAGAATGATAATATAGATCCTGAATTTGCTCAAGAATTAATAGATTGTGTTTTTGTAAAACTTAATGATATTAATAAGGCTAGAGACGATGTTTCTTCACAAGCATTTGCAGGATATCAAGCATTCCAAAATCTTTGCGTAGGAGGACAAGATTCAGAAGGTAAAGATGTAACTAATGAAATCTCATATATGTGTATGGAAGCTGTAGCACATGTTGCATTACCGGCACCATCTTTCTCTGTAAGAATTCACCAAAATACGCCTCAAGAATTTTTATTAAGATCATGTGAAGTTTCAAGATTAGGATATGGAGTACCTGCATTTTATAATGATGAGGTAATTATTTTAGGATTAGTTGCAAGAGGAGTATCGTTAGAAGATGCAAGAGATTATGCAATTATAGGATGTGTAGAACCTCAGGCAGCACATAGAACTGAAGGTTGGCACGATGCAGCTTTCTTTAATATAGCAAAAGTTTTGGAAATAACATTGAATAATGGACGTTGTAATGGGTTACAATTGGGTCCGAAAACGGGTGAGCTCACTGATATGAAGTCAATAGAAGATATCTTTTGTGCATATCAAAAACAAATGGAATATTTTGTAAAATTACTTGCTGAGGCAGACAACTGTGTAGATTATGCACATATGGAAAGAGCAAAATTGCCGTTTATGTCAGCGTTAGTTGATGATTGTATAAAGAGAGGAAAAGCTGCTCAAGAAGGAGGAGCGCTATATAACTTTACAGGACCTCAAGCTTTTGGTGTGGCTGATTCAGGGGATTCTCTATATGCAATATATAAAAACGTTTTTGAAGATAAAAAAATAACTTTGGAAGAATTAAAAGAAGCATTAGAAGTAAATTTTGGCTTCACAGATTCAATAATGCCGGGTTCTTGTGAAAAAACAACTGGAGAAATGTCTGAAAATGAAATTTATGAAGCTGTTAAAAATATTTTAGCAAGTACAGGATCCGTAGATTTAGATATCTTGGAAAAGAAATTAAATGAAGGAAATATTAATACAAGCTGTGGATGTTCTTGTGAAGAAACAACAGGAAGATTTAAAACTATTCAAAAAATTCTTGAAAATACAGATAGCTTTGGAAATGATAATGAAAAATGTGATGAATTTGCGATAAGATGTGCAAAAATCTATTGTAATGAAGTTGACAAGTATGTAAATCCAAGAGGAGGACAGTTCCAAGCAGGAATTTATCCGGTATCAGCAAATGTATTGTTCGGGAAAGATGTAGGAGCTTTACCTGATGGAAGACTTGCAAAGAAGCCTTTAGCTGATGGAGTATCACCAAGACAAGGTAAAGACGTCAATGGTCCTACAGCGGCGGCAAATTCTGTTGCAAAATTACCACATGCTCAAGCTTCTAACGGAACTCTTTACAATCAAAAATTTTCACCTAAGGCTGTAGAAGGTGAAAAAGGATTACAAAATTTTGCTTCGATAATAAGAACTTATTTTGATCATAAAGGAAGCCATGTTCAATTTAATGTAGTAAATAAACAAACATTACTTGATGCACAAAAAGATCCTGCAGCAAATAAAGATTTATTGGTAAGAGTGGCAGGTTATTCAGCTCATTTCATTACTTTAGCGAAAGAAGTTCAAGACGATATCATAAGTAGAACAGAACATATGATGTAAATATATTTCTTAGGGGGAGACTATGGAAGCGATAGATTACAGTAAAGAGGGCATGGTTTTTGATATACAGAGATATTCTATAAATGATGGACCAGGTATAAGAACTATAGTCTTCCTAAAAGGGTGTCCACTTAGATGTGTTTGGTGTTCAAATCCTGAGTCACAAACGTATGAAAAAGAATTAATGTATAGAAAAATATTGTGCATAAATTGCGGGAATTGTGTAAAGGTTTGTAAAAATGAAGCTATAGGACCCCAAAATGAAAATTGGATAGATAGAAAAAAATGTGTAGTTTGTGGAGAGTGTGTGAATGTTTGTCCGGCAGGTGCATTAGTTGTAAAAGGTAAACTGATGAGTGTTGAAGAAGTAATAAGTGAATTGAAAAAAGATGAATCTTATTATTTAAAATCTAATGGAGGAATAACACTGTCGGGAGGAGAAGCATTAATGCAACCTGAATTTACAAAGGAATTATTAAAAGCTGCAAAGTCAAGGGGATGGCATACTACTATAGAGACAGAAGGCTATGTTTCAGAAAATGTTATAAAAGATATTCTGAGGTATGTAGATTTAGTTTTGTTGGATATAAAGGCAAATAATTCCGAAATTCATAAAAAATTTACAAAAGTAGACAATACATTAATAAAGAAAAATGCAAAAATTATACAAGAAATGACAAATACAGTTATTAGAATTCCCTTAATACCAGGAGTGAACAGTGATATTAAAGAATTTACAGACATAATAAAATTTGTTAAGACATTAGAAAATGTAAATGAGATACACATTCTGCCATATCATAATTTTGGAGAGAGCAAATATTATCTTTTAGGAAGAGACTATCAGCTTTCAAAAACTAAAAAATTAAACGAAGAATATGTGGATAAATTAAAAAACATAGTTGAAGAGTTCGGTTATAAGTGTGAAATAGGAGGCTAATGGAGGTAGAAATGGATAGAGAAATGTTAGAGAAAATCATGGGTCAAGTTTCTGAAGAATTGAACATAAATGATAACAAAGAAAAATGTTCAGGAGATCGTGATATAGGAGTAACCGAATTTGTTGGAACAGCCATAGGTGATACTATAGGTCTAGTTATTGCAAGCGTAGATCCTTTATTAACTGAAACAATGAAATTAGGTAAGTATAAATCAATAGGAATAATTGGCTCAAGAACAGGGGCAGGACCTCAAATAATGGCAGTAGATGATGCTGTAAAAGCGACTAATACTGAGGTCATTTCTGTAGAATTACCAAGGGATACAAAGGGTGGAGCAGGACATGGTGTTCTAATATACATAGGGGCAGAAGATGTTTCAGATGCAAGACGTGCAGTTGAAATAGCATTGGATGTTCTTCCTAAGTATTTCGGAGATGTATATTCAAATGAAGCTGGACATCTTGAATTTCAATATACAGCAAGAGCAAGTTATTGTTTAGAAAAGGCTTTTGGTACACCAATAGGAAAAAGTTTTGGAATGGTAATAGGAGCTCCTGCCGCTATAGGTACAGTATTAGCGGATGTAGCAGTTAAGGCTGCAAATGTTGAGGTGGTAGGATATGCATCACCGGCAGAGGGGACTTCATATTCAAATGAAACAATATTGACTTTTACAGGCGATTCAGGCGCCGTTAGACAATCGGTAAGGGCAGCCATAGAGGTAGGTAAGAAATTATTAGGCTCATTAGATGTTGAACCTAAATCTACAACAACACCATATATATAAATTTTAGAATAGTTATTAGAATAAGGAGGAAATTATGAATTCAGATGCATTAGGAATGGTAGAAACTAAAGGTTTGGTAGGAGCTATAGAAGCGGCAGATGCCATGGTAAAAGCTGCTAATGTTACATTAGTTGGATATGAAAAGATAGGATCGGGCTTAGTAACAGTAATGGTGAGAGGAGATGTAGGTGCAGTTAAAGCGGCTACAGATGCTGGAGCAGCTTCAGCGAGAGCCATAGGTGAAGTAATATCTGTTCATGTAATACCAAGACCACATACAGATACAGAAAAAATTATTCCAAACTTTGGCAAATAAATTGTTTTTAAATGTTATTTATTTTCTTTAGTTAATATTGCTATGAGTTAAAGTATTGAATCTAATTAAATTCAATACTTTAACTGTAGTATGTGAGTTGAGGAAGTTAATATTATGAATATAAATAAAAAAGATTTAGAAAGACTATTTCAAATTATTTCCGCCTATAAAGAAAAAGAAAAAATTGAAGAATACAATATAGTTTTTTCAGCTCCATGGGAAAATAAGTATTTTTTAGCACTGGATTGTTTAAGGGAATTTAAAATAAAATTAAACGCAGTTATTTCTGAGGATTTAGAAGCAAATTATAAAGATATTATAACTAAATTTTTGAATTGGAATAAAATAATTTTTTTTAAAGAAGTAAGTTTAGAAGATATGGCTGAGATAAAGACATTATTTTTAAATATAAACAGAAACTCTTTGGTAGACATTGCACTTCTTAGAGAAGGGGATTTTGAAAGTAAGTTAGTATCTAAATTACTCCAAAAAGGCACTAAAATTTTGCTGTGGAAATGTAGTGTTGAGAGATTTAAAAAAGGAGAAAATTCTTATTACAGAAAAAAACTTCTATCGTATTATGATGAGATTTCTAAGATGGGAGTAGATATAGTTGATTTAGAGGTGGTGAGTCAAGAATGAAAGAAGCTCTTGGATTAATAGAGGTTATTGGATTAACTAATGGGATAGTTGTAGCAGATGCTATGGCTAAAACAGCAAATATAACTATACAAGACATTGAAATAACTAAAGGATGCGGATATGTAACTGTCAAAATAACTGGCGATGTAGGAGCTGTAAATGCAGCAATAAGTTCGGGAAAAGCCTTGGCAATAAAAAATGATAAGTTTATTACATCTAAGGTTATACCAAGACCGGCTGATGTTATAAATAAAAGATTTTTGAAAAATACGGAAGTGATTGACGGTAAAATTACAAATAAAAAAGAAGAAAAGAATAAAAAAGAAGAAAATAAAAAAGTTGAAGAAAATAAGGTAAAAACTAATGAAAAACAGATAGAAGCTAAGTTTGATAAAGATAAAAAAAATCAGTAGTGCATATTTATAAAAATAAAGTGACAGTGGGGATTGTATGTTTATTGCAAAAATCGTTGGCAATGTTGTTGCTACAAGAAAAAGTGAAAGTTTAATAGGATATAAACTGATGATAATTCAACCTTTAACGGCTAAAGGAGAAAATACAGGAAGAGAAAGCGTAGCTGCCGATTATGTCGGTGCCGGAATAGGTGAAATTGTATTAGTTGGTTCAGGTTCTTCTGTAAGAGTTGAAGAGAGTAAAAAATCATCTGTTATAGATTTAGCGATAATTGGAATAATAGACGAATTAATAGTTTAGAGGTTAATTTTATGGAAAAATTTAGAGGGGTTTTCAATTCAGTTCAAGAAACTATAGAATCCGTATCGTTAGCATTCAAAACATATAGAGAATTTGGAATATCAGATAGAGAAGAAATAGTAAGGGAGATAAGAAAAGAACTTTTAAAACATGTAAATGTGTTGGCTGAAAAAACTATAGATGAAATATGTATGGGGGATATAGCTTCAAAAAAACAAAAGATAAAATTAGCAATAGAAAGAACACCGGGCACTGAAGATTTATACACCGAAGTTATCACAAGAGATAAAGTAATGACTTTATATGAATTATCTCCATATGGAATAGCGTGTGCAATACAACCAAGTACAAATCCTTGTGCAACAGTTATAAATAATGTAATAGGATTGTTGTCTGCAGGCAATGGAGTAATAATATGCCCTCATCCAAGAGCAATAGAAACAACTAAATTTTTAGTAAGTATAATCAGCGATATTATTTCAAAAATTACCGGATTAGATAATTTAGTAGTTACGCTTGAAGATATATCGATGCAAAATATATCTGAAATCATGAATCATCCGGACATAGATCTTGTAGTGGTTACAGGAGGTTCATACATAGCCAAATATGCCAATAAGTGTAATAAAAAAGTAATTTCTGCGGGTCCCGGCAATCCAACGTTTATAGTAGATGAAACAGCAGATATAGAAAAAGCTGCCAGAAATATAGTAAAAGGTGCAACTTTTGATAATAATATATTATGTGTTACTGAAAAAAATATAGTTGTTGTTGATGATGTATATGAAAATTTAAAATCAGAACTTATAAAAAATTCAGTTTATTATGTTGATTCAATTGATGAAATGTTAAAACTTGCAAAAATATTGTTGACAGAGGATTTAAAACCAAACAAGTTTGTCGGGGGAAAATCAGCAAGTGATCTTTTAAAGATGGCTAGAATAGAAGTTGACAAGGAGTATGCTTTAATAGCGGTAGATGTTCCTAAAATTCATCCATTTGTCACAGAAGAATTATTAGTACCTTTAATAACGATAGTTAAAACTAAGGACTTTGAAAGCGCTCTAGATGAAGCAATATTTATTGAGCAGGGATTACATCATACAGCAGGGATTTATTCTAATATTATAGAAAGATTAAATATTGCAGCTAGAAAATTGCAGACTTCAATTTTTGTTAAGAATGGGTCTTCTCTAGACGCAATAGGTTTTTCTGATGGAAATCCTGTTAGTTTTACAATAGCAAATATAAGCGGAGAAGGGGCTATAACAACAAGACATTTTGCAAGAAGGAGAAGATGTACATTGGTAGATGCTTTTTCAATAAGGTGATATGAATGAATATTATAAATAGCAATACAAAAATTATTGTTGGGAAAAATTCATTAGACTATTTAAAAGATTATAAAAATAAAAATATTTTAATTATAACAGATAAATTTTTGGCACATAGTGAGTTAATAGATAACGTATTAAAAAATTTGTCAGAGAATAAGGTTAATCTTTTTGATGAAGTTTTCCCTGACCCAACATTAAATACTGTAAAAAATGCTTTGAAACAACTTCTATTAAATGAAATAGATGTATTAATAGCATTTGGTGGAGGTTCTCCAATAGATGCCGCTAAAGCAGTAGCATATGTGGCTCAGAAGGGATATATGAGAAATTGTGAATTAATAGCAATTCCTACAACAAGTGGTACCGGATCAGAGGTTACAAGTGTTGCAGTTATAAAAGATGAAGACAAACATTTAAAACATTTGTTAAAGTCAGAATTAATGTTACCAAAAGTTGCAATAATAGATGCAGAACTTACTAAAAGTTTACCAAATACAATAGTGGCAAATACGGGAATGGATGTATTTACACATGCTTTAGAGGCTTATGTAGGCAAAAATAGTAATATATTTTCAGATGCTTTATCAGAAAAAGCTGGAGAAATCGTAGTAAAGCATTTATATAAAAGTTATAAAGGCGAAGAATACTCTAAAGAGCAAATGCACTATGCTTCTACGCTTGCGGGTATGTCTTTTGAGATAGCTGGACTCGGATTAAACCATGCGATTGCACATCAAATAGGAGGGCAATTCGGAGTAACCCATGGATTAGCTAACAGTTTACTATTGGAAAAAGTTATAGATTATAATTCAAGCAATAATGATGTTATGAAAAAATATGTAAAGTATGCTGTAAAAATAGGACTGGCAAATAATTCTATGTCAGATGAAAAAACAATAGTTTTATTAAAAGGATTTATACATGCAATACAGCGCTTAATGAATATTCCACAAAATATATCTAAGTGTAATATAAGTAAGGAAGTTTATTTTAGCAAATTAAAAAAAATAGCAATTAATGCAAAGAAAGATAATTGTATGAAAACTACACCAATCAATATTACAGAAGAAGCGATTATAAAGATATTGAAAAAAATTTTTTGAAATATTGTAAAATAATACACAAAGAAAAATGTATTGTTTTATGGAGGAAATATTATGAATACAGATAACGTTTCGAAAGATTTATTATGTAATATGAATATTCAAAATCAAATAGATGATAAATATACTGAAAATATCAAAGATTTAGATATTATTTCAATATTTGGAAAGGATTATTTAGAACAGTTACAGAGGATAATTTCGGATGTTACAGGTTTAGCAATAGTAATAGTTGATTATAAAGGTGAACCTGTTACAAGTATGACTAATTTTTCAAAAAAATGTAAAAAACTTAGAAAACATAAAATGGCAGAAATGATATGCAAATTATCAGATGCATCAGGAGCTATAAGAGCTGCAGTAACACATAAGACAAGTATTTATTTTTGTCCTTTTGGTAGATTAGAAGTAGCGATTCCAATAGTTATAAAGGGACATTATTTAGGAGCTTTTTTAGGAGGACAAGTTTGTTGCAATGATGCTCCGGATAACGTGTATAAAATGGAGGAGTTTTTATTAGAACAATCTGTATTGGATGAGATAAGGGATCTAGAATACGAAGAAGATAGAGTATATAGTTATAGCGAATTTGTTTCAGTGGTAAAATTAATAGAATTTATAATCTTAGAAATAATAAAAAAAGAGTTAATTTCAGGATATCATGAGAATAAAAATAAATCTAAGATAAGAGAATTGGAAAATAAATTGGAAATTATGATTAAAAAAAATAATGAAATAGATTCAAAATTAAAGATTGTAACTAATACAGTAAATAAGTTTTTTATTTTAAAAGTGATTGACTCAATATCAAACCTTTTATTGATAGAAGATAGAACTATTTTGTCAGAATATATAAGTTATTTAAATGAATATTTAAATTATGCTTTAGATGATTCTCCTAAAACTATATATAAAACCATAAAAGCCATAGAAAGCTATTTTGAAATAAGAAAAATAGAGTATGGAGAAAGACTAAATTATAGAATAGAGGTTAATGAAGAAGTTCAAAATTTTATAATGCCGTATAGAATATTAATTCCATACATGTATAAATTAAGTGTAATTGGACTTTCTTTAGGAAATAAGAATTATAATATTTCGTTAGATATAAATAAAGATGGAGAGGATATTAAAATCGTTATAAAGGACAATAGGAGCATAAATGATGACAAAAATGTTGTTGTAAATGGTGAAAGAAAAGACATATCGATATTAGATGAGCATTTAAAATATTTAAATGAAAAAATGATTATTGAGTTTGGCAAACAGTACTCTACTAATTATAGTGAATCATCCAATGGAACTACTGTGTGTATAAAATTTCCAATTCAGAAATTACAGGATAAATTATGAAAAATATATTATTGATTAGTAATCAAAATTTATTAAAGAAAACAATATGTAAAATAGTCAATTCTGAATTTAGTTCGATAAAGGTATTTAATGAATCTCAGAATTACATAGATGCATTAGAGATATGCAAATATAAAAAAATAGATGTAGTTTTTTCAGATTTGCTGACAACAAATGAAGAAATTATTAATTTTAAAAAAATAATTAAAGAAATAAATAACACAATACTGTACATAATAGTCTTCAAATTTGAATTAGAGCAATTTGATGTAATGAAGATAGGATTAAATAATATTATACTTAGACCAATAAGTGTAAAAGATATAAAAGAAAAGTTGATAAATACAACTACTGAAATGTATAAAGAAAAATACGGAGCAAAAATTAATAAAATAAACAGTTTAATATGTAAGGGAGATTTTTTAAATTCGTATGCAGTTATAAAAAAAGAATTAATAGATGTATATAATACGGGAACAATAATGCAAATGAAAGATAAAACATTTGTGCTAGGACAAAATATTATTACATCAAGTAATACATATAGTCAAAAGCGCATAAAAGAACTGTTATATGCAGACTCATTAATGGACATTTCTAAAGAAGGTGCTTTAGTTTGGATTTTTGAAATTTTAGATTATTATTTTAATGCTAAATCGGTAGATAAGTATCCAATACTGGAAAATGTTTTTGTTTATATATCAGAAAATTTGGAAAAGAATATTTCTTTAAAAGATGTGGTTGATATATGTGCAATTTCTCAAGGTTACCTGAGCAGGTTATTTAAATTTGAATACAATCTTACAGTTTTAGAATATATTCATTTAAAAAAAATAAATTTAGCTAAAAGAATTTTTATTGAAGAGGATATTAGTGCAACAGAAGTGGCTTTTAGACTAGGATACAATGAAAGGGGATATTTTAGTAAAGTGTTTAAAAAGTACGAAGGGAGCACAATAGAGGAATTTAAATTTAAGTTGAGGGGATAATATGACAGAATATTTGTTAACTTCTGAATCTGTTACAGAAGGACATCCGGATAAAGTGTGTGATCAAATTTCAGATGCTATATTAGATGAGTATTTAAAAAAAGATTCGGATTCAAGAGTTGCCGTTGAAACGATGATCTCAAATAATTTATTAGTAATAGCAGGAGAAGTAACATCAAAATCTAAAGTAAATATAGAGGAAATAGCGAAACAAGTTTTAAAAGAAATTGGTTATACAGATGATAACTCCGGATTCAATGTAGATAAGTGTACCATTATTACAAATATAGATGAGCAGTCTAAAGACATATCCCAAGGAGTAAATAAGGAAAGAATTTGTGCCGGAGATCAAGGATTAGTTTATGGTTACGCAGTAGATGAAAGTTCAAATTATATGCCTATGGGAATTGAATTAGCGCATAATCTTGTAAAAAGACTAGCTTTTGTTAGAAAAGAAAATATAGTTGAAGGATTGTATCCGGATGGTAAAAGCCAAGTAAATATAGAATATAGCGAAGATAAAAAAATTAAATCTGTAAAATCTATAGTTATTGCCGCTCAACATCATGACTACATAGATTTAAATAGACTAAAGAAAAAAATTGTTGATGAGGTTATATTAAAAGAGATTGACAAGAAATATATTACTGATGAAACAAAAATATATATAAATGCTACGGGAAATTTTTCTATAGGGGGGCCTAAAGCAGATGTAGGGTTAACAGGCAGAAAGATTATAGTTGATACCTATGGTGGAGCAGGAAAACATGGTGGAGGAGCCTTTTCAGGCAAAGATTATTCTAAAGCAGATAGATGTGCAGCATATATGGCAAGATATATTGCAAAAAATATAGTTGCATCAGGTTTAGCTAGAGAATGTGAAATACAATTAGCCTATGTTATAGGTAGAGAAGAAGCTCAGAGCATGAATATAAATACATTTGGAACTGAAAATATAGATTTAGAAAATTTATATTTGGGAGTAAGACAAATATTTGATACTAACATTAATTCAATTATAGAACATTTAGACTTAAAAAGAGCAATTTATAGAGATACAGCTTGTTATGGCCATTTTGGTAGAAATTTTAGTTGGGAGAGACTGGATAAAGTTGAGTTGTTAAAAAAATTAATTTAGGAGTAAAGGTATGGAAATATTATCAATAATAGTAGCATTTTGTGGCGGATTTGTAGGAGCCTCTATAGGAGCAATACCTGCATTTATAATGACAGGATTTTTTGCAATAATATCAGGCATATTGGGGTTGTCAGGGATAAGTGATAATACTTTAGGAATTATAGCTTTTGGACCTTTTTTTGGACCACATATAACTTTTGCAGCAGGAGCAGCTGCAGCAGCATTTGCAAAAAACAGAAGAAATAAATTAGAATCATCTCAGGAAATCTTAACCCCTTTATTTGGGAAAAACGATCCCACTATTTTATTGGTGGGAGGATTGTATGGAATATTAGGATATATAATATGGTATTTAATTAGTAATCAAACAGTTATGATAACTGATTTTCCAGCTGTTTCTGTAACGGGAGTACTTATAATAAATAGATATGTACTGGGGAATACAGGAATTACTGGGAAACCTTTAAATGGTCAGAAAAAAGTGTGGAAACCAACATCGATTGAAATCATACACCATGGTTTATTTGGTGCAGTATTAGGATTATTAGTAATAATAGGTGCAAAACAGCTGATTGGTGTAGGAATATCTGAAGAAAATATGAAAATTTATCCTGTACTTATATTCGGAATAAGTGCTTTTTCACTTATATTTTTGCAAGCTGGATGGAGCATACCTATAACACACCATATAGCATATCCTGCAGCAGCAGTTTATATTATGTCGGGAAGCATAGTTGTGGCAACAATTTTTTCAGCTTTAAATTCTATAGGGTGGGTTTTAGCGGCAAAAATATTTAATACTGATTGTGATACATATATAGATCCTCCAGCTATTGTTATAGCAACAAGTTTATTGATAGCTAATTTAATTTTTTAAGAGGAACAACCTATGAATAAAGAAAAATTAATAGATGAAATAGCCGATAGAGTAATGTTAGAATTAAAAAAATTTGAAAATTATAAAATACCGGTAGGAGTATCCAATAGGCATGTTCATATTTCAAGAGAAGATTTAGATATACTTTTTGGAAAAGACTATGAATTAACAGTAAAAAAAGAATTAAAACAGCCGGGACAATTTGCGGCGGAAGAGGCAGTAACTATAGTAGGACCAAAGGGACAATTTGAAAATGTTAGGATATTAGGACCTATTAGAAGAGAGAGTCAAGTTGAAATATCACTTACAGATGCTTTTAGATTGGGAGTATCAGCGCCAATAAAAGAGTCGGGAAGTTTAGAAAACACTCCGGGAATTGAAATAGTTGGGCCAAAAGGAAGTGTAAAATTAGAAAGAGGAACTATAGTAGCATTAAGACATATTCATTTGACACCATCTCAAGCTAAAAAGTTTAATGTAAAAGAAGGAGAGTTTGTAGATGTACAGTGTTTTGGTTGCAGAAAAGCTACAATAAGTAATGTCTTAATTAGAGTTTCAGAAAAATATTCTATAGAAATGCATTTAGATACAGATGAAGCAAATGCTATAGGAGTTAAGAATGGTGATTTCATAATATTAAGCAAGATTTTAAACGGGTGATATTTTGATTGAAAAAGAAGAAGTAGAAGAGTTGTGTAAATTAATAGAAATTAATAAAAAAAATAAATTTAAAGGGAAATTAAAAGTTGGAGTTGATTTAGGGACTTCTAATATAGTTTTAGTAGTATTAGATTCAAGAAATAAGCTTATAGCAGCTAAATCTTGTAAATCAAAAGTGGTAAAAGATGGTATAGTTGTTGACTATATACAAGCTGTACAAGTTGTTAGAAAATTAAAATTAGAGCTAGAAGAAGAATTAAATACAACGCTGGATGTTGCAAGTTGTGCAATACCGCCAGGAATACACAAAAGCAGTATAAGAATAATAGAGAATGTTGTTGAAAGTTCAGGATTTAAAGTTTCAGTTGTATTAGATGAGCCTACAGCTGCTGCTACAGTTTTAGAAATAAAAGAGGGAGCTATAGTAGATTTAGGTGGGGGAACTACAGGAATAAGTATTTTAAATGACAGTAAAATTATATTCACTGCTGATGAACCGACGGGAGGCTCACATATGACTTTAACTATAGCTGGATATTACAATATAGATTTTGATGAAGCAGAAAAAATAAAAATAGATATGAAGAGAGAAAGAGAAGTTTTTGTTATAATTAAACCTGTTTTAGAAAAAATGGCATATATAACTAAAAACTTTATTAAAGATTTTTCCGTCAATAAAATTTATTTAGTTGGAGGGGCTTCTAATTTTAACGGAATAGAAGAAATCTTTAATACTATTACAGGGATAAAAACTGAAAGAGCAAAAAACCCACATTTGATAACACCGTTGGGCATAGCAAAGAACTGTTAGTTTGGAGGCAATATGGATAAAATAATAGTGGAAGATTTAATTAGAAAAGTAATAGATGATATAAAAAATGAAGGAAAGAGTATAGAATATACTCAGAGCAGATTTGGAATATTTGAAGACATGAATAGTGCGATAGAAGCCAGTGCAGAAGCCCAAAAAAAGTTATATTCTCTATCTTTACAACAGAGAAATGAGATAGCTAATATTATAAGAGAAGTTGTACTAAAAACAGAAAACTTGGAGTTAATATCATATAAAGCCGTAGAAGAAACTGGGATTGGAAAATATGAAGATAAGATTATAAAAAATAAAGTTGCGGCTGAAAAAACACCCGGAAAAGAAGATTTGATTACAAGAGCAATTTCTGGAGAATATGGTTTAATGATAGAAGAATACTGTCCGTTTGGTGTTATTGGCTCAATAACACCAACCACTAATCCAACTGAAACAATAATAAATAATTCTATATCTATGATAGTTGGTGGTAATACAGTAGTATTTTCTCCACATCCAAGAGCTAAAGAAACTTCAAAATTATTAATAAAAATGATAAATGAAGCATTAGAAGAAAGGGGAGCACCAAAAAATTTAATAACAATGGTAGAAGAGCCATCAATAGAAAATACTAACATAATGATGAATCATCCGCAGATAAGATTGTTAGTAGCTACAGGAGGACCTGGAATAGTACAGTCAGTATTGTCATCAGGTAAAAAAGCAATAGGAGCAGGAGCCGGTAATCCTCCGGTTGTAGTAGATAGAACAGCAGATTTGGATAATGCTGCAAAAAGTATTGTTGCGGGAGCAAGTTTTGACAATAATGTTCCGTGTATAGCTGAAAAAGAAGTATTTGCGGATATGAATATTTGCGATTTGTTAATACATTATATGAAGAGATATGGAGCATATGAGTTGACATCTGCAGAGACAATTCAGCAATTAGATGAATTGGTTAGTCAAGAAAATGGCAAACCTAAAACGGAATTTGTTGGAAAGAGTGCTAAATATATTTTAAATAAATTAGGAGTAGATGTGCCTGATGAAATTAAACTAATAATAATGAGAGTTGGGAAGAATCATCATTTAGTTCAAGAAGAAATGATGATGCCTATATTACCTATAGTAGCTTGTGAAAATGTAGACTTAGCAATAAAATATGCACATGAAGCGGAACATGGTAATAGACATACGGCTATTATGCATTCTAAAAATGTAGATAATTTATCAAATATGGCAAAACTTTTAGAGTGTACAATTTTTGTTAAAAATGCACCATCTTACGCAGGAATAGGAGTAGGGGGAGAAGGAAGTACTACATTTACGATTGCGGGACCTACAGGGGAAGGAATAACTTCGGCAAAAAGTTTTTGTAGAATAAGAAGATGTACAATTAAAGATTCATTTAGTATTAGGTAAATATTATAAAAGTAGTGTCATAAAATTATCGACACTATTTTTTATGCAAAATATTTATTTAAATGGAACTATTTTGATTTTATAGAGTCTAATAGTATAAAAGGAGGGAGAAATGGGCGTAAATGAAGATTTTAAAAATTTAATGGAAAATAGAGAAGATAAACTTTATAAAATTGCATTTACTTATTTGAGAAATAGAGATGACTCTATGGATTGCGTTCAAGAGACGCTCTTAAAAGGACTAAAAAACTATCATACACTTCAAAATAAAAAATACTTTGACACTTGGATTATAAGGATTTTAATCAACACTTGTATCGACTATATAAATAAAAATAAAAGTACAGTTCAATTAAATGAAGAAATAACAAGAGAAGAGATAATAGAAAATTATGAAGATACAATAGACCTCATAAATGCAATAGGAGAATTGAAAAGTGAGCAAAGAGAATTAATATTTTTAAAGTATTTTAAAGGATACTCAAATTTTGAAATAGCTCGGGAAATGAATATAAAAGAGGGAACGGTGAAGAGCAGGGTACACAGAATTTTAAAGAAGCTTAAATTTTCAATGGAGTGATATGGAGTGAGGATAATATGGATTTAAAAAATTTAGATAATATAAAAATTCCAGAAGAATTGAATGGATTAAAAGAAAAATTGTATAGAGATGAAATGAATAGTAAGGCTAAGAAGTTCAGATATTCTTATATAGCGGCTACTTTGGCTTTTATATTTGTATTGGGAATGGCGTTTCCAAAATATACAAAAGATTTACCGCTGTATAACAATATATTTGAGTTATTTGGAGATGGAAACTATCAGAGTGCAAGTGAGCACATTGATGAAGAAGTAGTTTCAAATGGAGTTAGCATAAGACTTGTAGATGCTGTTTACTCAAACAATGAAGTTAGTTTGACCACTATTATAAAAATGAAAGAGCCAATTGGAGAAAATGTAGCTTTGAGTTCAGATTTAGCAATTAAAAATTTTAATATTCTTGGAATGACAGGTAATTCTGGAGTTAAATATATGGGAAATGGGATCTATATATCAGAAAGTAAGATGAATATAGATTTTAAAGAGCATAAATCAAAAAAATTTGCTGAAAAAGCTGACAAGATAAAAGTTAAGTATAAAATTGACGGGATATTTAACTATGAAACCAAGAAAGAGATAAAAGGAAATTGGAAATTTGATATAGAATTAGAAAATTTAAAGTCAGATGTGCATGTATTAAATAATAAACAAGAACAAAATGGAATCTATTTGAACATAGATAGGATTGAGATTGATGATGTGGGAACTAATTTTAAAATTTCTTGGTGGAATGATTTAAAATTAGATGCTATGATAAATCAAGTTGATGATATTTATTTAGTAGACACAAATGGGAATAGCTTTAAATTAGAACAAAAAGGTATTTGGGGAAATAAAGATATTGTAAATTCAGAAGCTAAATTTTCTAAAAAGATAGATACTGACCAAGACTATATTTTAAAATGCACAATGAGAAAATCAGATATAATAGGCTATAATGAACAGGGAAAAATTGAAAAGTATGAAATAAAAGACAGAAGAGTGTATGAAAAAATACCAAATGTAATAGAATTTGAAATCCCGGTAAATTTGAAAAAATAAAATTGACTAAAGAGGTGGTATTATAGAATGATTTTTACGCATTCTGCAACACCACCTTTGGTTTTTAAAGCTCTTCTATTATTTCATAATCACTTTTTGTTTCATCATTTTCATGCAAATATAGTGCTGCATAAGTTCCCTCCATGTAAGGAGTTAGAATTAAAAATCCAAGCCCAAATGTAAGAACAGATACAATAACCCATGGAATGAAAGAAAGATTTAATATAAAAATTTCAAATTTCTTTCCTGAAGTCATTTCTTTAGAGAGCATCATGGCCTCTTTAGCGGAATATTCAGGATGGTCAGATAGAATATATGGTACATAGTAGTATTGATATCCTTTAACTATTCCAGGAATTACAAGAAGTAATGACCACAAAAATATAATTATATCCACATATAACATCTTAAGAGCATATCCAACCCAATGATTATCTGTAAAAGTTGTAAACATATCTGCGACTCTGACTTCATCATATCTATAGCCGTTTAAAAAGAATCTTTTAAGTCCAATGCGCATAGGTTTTACAATAAATATTGAGCCTAAGATACCAACTACAAACAAAATCAAAAGTAGTGTACCAGTTACAGATATTGTGGCAAATTTTGCCAATTTATCAAAACTATTTTTAGGAGTTGTAGTTAATTTATTGATAAAAATATTATCTGATGTGTTTTTGTTGTAGATTGAATACTCATATTTTTCATTCATATCAACATGGAAATTTTTAAATTTTTCAATTTGAAGATTTTTTGGTGCATCAATTATTTGGTTTTGTTCAACCGAAGTGTTATTATCTTCATAACTTGAATTAGATGACCCACCATTTCCTGAAAATATTCCTTCCACCAGAGTAAGTATAAGACAAGCTATTACAGCTTTTAGGATATATTCTCTTAAAAATTGTTTTGATTTGTTTTTTAACTCAGGTCTAGTCCACATATTATCCTCCTTTATATTGTAATATTAAGTTAATTTTAATATAAAAAATTGTTAAGTACAATATTGATAATTAATCCGACAACTCCACCTATTAATAGTAGCTTATATAGACTAACTTTTCTCAAATACAATATAAGTCCTACGACAAAAGTTACCATAGCGGAAATATTTAAAGGATTTGTGAGAATTGAACTCTGTATTAGAGAGAGTGCTGTGATAAATATAAGCGATACCACACAAGCTTTTATGCCTATCAACATATAATTCAAACCTTTAAAAGTTTTACGCTTTTTAAATAAAAAATATCCTAGTAGCAACATCAAAATTGATTGAGTGGTTATGAAGCCTGTAGTTGCAACTATAGAGCCTAAAATTCCACCAATTTTTTGTCCGACAAATGTTGCACAGTTTATCGCTATAGGACCTGGAGTCATCTGGGATATGCTTACCACATCAATAAATTCTGACATTGTGAGCCATCCGTTTTTTTCAACTACAAATTTTCTTATAAGGGGAATGGTTGCATAACCACCACCAAAGGCGAATGTGCCAATTTTAAGAAATGTCAGATATAATTTTAAAAACATCATTTCACATCTCCATTTCTAAGGTAAAAAGTTAAAATAGCTATAACTGCACTTCCAAAAATAAGTTTTGCAGTGTCAACTTTAAAAAAGAAACTCAAGATGAACACCAAAACAATTATTATTGATGAAAAGTATTTATATTTTTTTGTAGCATTTTTACCCATCTCGTATACCGTAACTAAGAGTACAGCGCAAATTATTCCACTGATTCCATCTAAAATTGACCTTACAAAAAAATTTGTCTTAAACTGAACATAAAACATAGAAACAATGCTCAAAATTATCAAGCAAGGAAGAGTTGAAGCTATTAAACAAACTATAGCTCCACAAAATCCTCTAAGTCTGTAGCCTGTTAAAAATGAAGTAGAGATTGCCATAGCTCCCGGGCCACTCTGTGCAAGTGCAACAATATCATACATTTCATCTTCACTTAAAAGCTTCTTATTCTTAGCAAATTCATTAGAAATTATAGGAACTATAGTATAGCCCCCACCAAATGTTATGGCGTTTATTTTAAAGAAAATTATAAACAATTCAAATAGAGATATATTCATTTTTATCCTCCTAAATTATATTGTATCACTAGTTTAGGAATGTGGAAATTTAAAAGATTTTGTGTGATAATAGCTAATAAGAATGGGAGTGAATAAATATGAAAGTTGGAATAATTGGTGTAGGTAATATGGGCGGAGCAATCGCTCATGCTCTTATAAAAAATGGATTCGAGTTATATTTGACAAATAAGTCAGGAAATTTAGAAGAGTTCAAAGGAGAAAATGTACATATAGTAGGAGCAAAAGAGCTTACTCAAAAATCAGACTATATAATTTTAGCTGTGAAACCTCATGTTTATTCAGTGGTAGTTGATGAAATAAGAGACCATTTAAGAGAAGAGACTATTGTAATTTCAATAGCAGCTGGTCAAACCATTGAGAGTTTAACCAATTTACTCGGGAAGAGAAAATTTATCTTATCAATGCCAAATACACCGGCGATGGTCGGAGAGGGAATGAGCGCTATATGTCCTAGTGAAAAAGTAACTGAAGAAGAAATTGAAGATGTTAAGAAAATTTTTAGTTCATTTGGAAAAGTAAGTATTTTAAATAGTGACTTGTTTCATGGATTTGGAGCAGCTTGTGGAGCTTTGCCGGCGTATGTATATATGTTTATAGAGGCGGTTTCTGATGCGGCTGTTTTAACCGGACTAAAGAGAGATGATGCATACAAATTTGTTGCACAAACTGTACTTGGTTCAGCTAAGATGGTTTTGGAAACTCAGAAACATCCGGGAGAATTAAAAGATATGGTAACTTCTCCGGGTGGAACTACAATTGAAGGTGTTAGAGCACTTGAAGAAAAGGGATTTAGAGGAACAGTTATAGATGCAATACTTGCGGCTGAGAAGAAATCCAAGACTATGAGAAAGGAATAGATATGAGAGATTTAATAATTTTACTTGAAGATGGTTTTGAAGAAATTGAAGCTCTTACGATAAATGACTATCTTAGAAGAGCTGAAATAGAAGTCGATTTAGTATCAGTAAAAAATGTTAGAGAAGTTGAGTCATCACATGGAGTAAAAATTATAGCTGATTATTTGTTAGATGAAGTTAAAATTGATGACTACAGAGGTATATACATTCCCGGTGGACAACCTGGCTCGACTAATTTGAGCAATAATAGCCGAGTTAGAGAATTGGTTTCAATGTATGACAGCTCAGACAAGTATGTTGTTGCAATTTGCGCAGGTCCAATGGTGCTTGATGCGGCAGGAGTGCTTAAAAGCAAAAAATTTACATGCTATCCAGGAGTTGAAAATAGACTTACAAACCAAGATAGAATTGATGAGATAGTAGTTGAAGATGAGAATATAATCACTGCTATGGGACCTTCAATAGCTCAAATTTTGGCGTTTAAATTAATAAGTTTATTTAAAGATGATGAAACTTCTGAAAAGATAAAAAAAGACGTTTTATTCTATGAATTGGAGAGAGAAATAAGAAAAAATGACTGAAAAATTTTATCCGGGTTATTTAAGTGATATAGAGGGCATAAAGGTAGGTCATGCTCAAAATTATGACGCTCTTACAGGAGTAACTGTAATAATACCTGACAAAGCAGTTAAGTGCGGAGTTGATGTTAGGGGTTCAGCTCCGGGGACAAGAGAAACTGACTTGTTAAAGAGCGAAAACATGGTTGACGAGGTCAATGCAGTAGTCCTATCAGGAGGTTCTGCATTTGGTCTTGAAGCATCCAGCGGAGTTATGGAATATTTAAGAGAAAGAGAAATTGGACTTGATACAGGTTTTGCTAAAGTTCCGATTGTCGTATCTGCCGTAATATTTGATTTATCCGTTGGCAATGCAAATATACGACCGGATTTTAAAATGGGATATTCTGCTTGTGAAAATGTTTCAAAGGGCACCGGTATGGGTTCTATTGGAGCAGGTACAGGGGCAAGTGTTGGAAAAATACTTGGAAATAAATATGCCATGAAGTCCGGTTTAGGGCAAGCAAGTATGCAGTTCGGAGAACTTAAAATTGCAGCGCTTACAATATTAAATGCATTTGGAGATGTGTTTGATTCTGAAAGAAGAATTCAAATTGCAGGATGTTACTCACAAGAAGAGAGAAAATTTTTAGATACATTAAAAGTATATGAAAATTTGAGTGACTATGATGCGTTTAAGGGAAGAAACACCACAATCTCAATAGTTGCCACAAATGGAAAACTTTCAAAAGTACAACTAAATAAAGTATCTCAAATGGCTCATGATGGATATGCAAGGTCTATTGAACCCGTTCACACTATGTTTGATGGAGATACAATATTTTCAGTTGCAACTGGAGAAGTTGAATGTGATGTAACTTTTACAGGCTCTATGGCAGCAAGGTGTATTTCAAGAAGTATAGCAAATGCAATTTATGGTTCAGAAGACGGTGGAGATTTAAAAAGTTTTAAATCTTTAAATCTCTAAAAATTTGAAGAGTATCTTAACAGAACTCTATCAGGAGGAAAAATGAATAGAACAAACAGTAGGACAAAAAACAGAAAGCTTATTATTACATCGATTTTAGGTGCGATTACGGTCGCTTTAGGATTTACTCCGTTGGGATTTATTCCGCTTGGAATTTTAAATGCGACTACTTTACACATTCCGGTAATTATAGGAGCGATAGTTGAAGGACCATTAGTTGGAGCATTGGTAGGCTTGATTTTTGGCATATCGTCAATAATGAGGTCAATAATGAACACCACACCACTTACTCCTTTTATAATGAATCCATTGGTGTCTGTATTGCCAAGAGTTTTAATAGGTATATTTGCAGGATACACATATATTTGGGTAAAAAAATTAGATGAAAAATTGCTCAAGAATTTATCATACATCGCATGGATAATTTGTTCAGCATTTTTAGGGTATGTACTATATTCTAATATTGCTAATGGTGGAACTACCATGACAATAATTTTAAGTGCAATATTTTTAGCACTTAGCTTGTTTATGTTGTATTACACAAATAAAAAGATGAATTCAGATTTTGCAGCAGTTGCAAGCTCATTTATAGGCTCTATGACCAATACAGTATTCTTCTTGGGAATGATGTACGTATTATACGCAGAACAATATATGATAGCAGTTGGACAACCTGTTGAACTAGCAAGAAAAGTTATTTTTGGCATTGCCATAACTTCGGGAATTCCAGAGGCAATACTTTCTGTAATAGTAACTACGGCAGTAGTTAAGGGAGTTCTACTTTCAAAGAGGTAATTATGCTTTTAGCAATAAATATAGAAAATAAAAGTGTTCAAATAGGGTTATTTAAAGATAATCTCTTGGTTCATAAATTTAAAATAAAAACTGACCCGTCTGAAACGGAAGATGAAATAAAACTTAAGATAAAACAACTTATGGAGCCGTATAGCTTAAATCAAGTTACAAATTCTATAATATCATCAGTAGTTCCGGATGTGACAAAATCCTATAGAGAAATATTTCCGGAGGCATTAGTAGTTGGGGCTGGAGTGAAGACGGGATTAAATATAAAATGTGAAAATCCTAAAGAAGTTGGTTCGGATAGAATTATAAGAGCGGCTTATTCTTTAGGAGAGAAGGCGCTGATTATAAATATAGATGAAGTTATAACAATAGACTTCTTAAATGGAAATAATTTTATGGGTGGGATGATAATACCCGGTATGAATATGGCTTTGAATTCTTTAAAAGAGATGGCCAAGCTTTCAAAAGTTGAATTGGTGAAGGTTGATTCAATATTTGGCAACTCAACAACAAAGGCAATCCAAGCTGGAATATACCACCATTATTTGAGCACAGTAGAATATGTGATAAAAAATATATCTAAAGAACACGAAAATTTAAAAATTGTGGCGACAGGAGAACATAGCAAGTTAATACTTGAGGAATTAAATTTTAAAGTTCAATTAATTCAAGATTTGGCGCTCTATGGTCTTGAAAAGATATATGTATTAAATCAAAAATTAAATTTAGTATAAAAAGTGTGTTGGAAATTTTCAACACACTTTTCTCATATTAAATATAAATTCTTTCTAAATTAAAAGATAAAACTCCATCTTTATATACAGCGCTTCCGCTATCTATTAAATCACTTAATAAATTAAACATAGAACTATCGCCATCGGAAAGGTCCAACAATTCAGCATAGTATAACTCAACATCATCATATCTTGGAAGATTTATGAGTTCGTTTATGTGTTCAAGGTCATCGGGTTCTTTGGGAACTTCACCTGAACAGTTAAAAATTAATTTATTATCTACAAATTTTATATCAAGATGAATATTATTTCCTCCGATGTGAAAGTAATATTCTAAAAGTCCGGAACTTATAAGTTTAGATTTGTGTTTTTGGTCTTCTATCATAATGTCTCCTTAAATTAAGCATTATTTTTTTATATTCTTTCAAAATTGGCACCAACATTGCAGCTACAAAACCACCTGAAAATCCATTGTTGTATAGATTTATTCCTCCATGAACAGCACCTATGTTAAATACAAGCGCCATGTGTAGAAATCCTGAAATGATTCCTGGGAAGAAACCAAATTCTCCAGTGATAGGAGCAAGAGTCGTGCCGAATAACCCTGCCAATATACTTGATGTAGCTGTTATATCATAGATGTTTAATAGCGAAGCTAAATATACGCCGACTAAGATTGGAATAGAATTTTTAGGGTGTTTACCGAATGCGCCAAAGGCAGTTACAGAAAGTATTCCACCGATTATAGGGCCGTTGAATTTACCACCAATTAATATAACATAATTAGTGGATATAAGTCCCATAATTCCCATATTAATAATAGTCGGATACAGTCCATTTAGAGATATGAAATCACTTGGAAGACGGCCGGAGTTTTTCAAGATGTTTGAAAAACCTTTGAAGCTCATCTTATTTTTAACAAAACCATATAAAATCATTGCTATAAATATTGAGTACAATAATATTCTTATTCTAAAATCATTTTCTAAATACACAACATTCACTGTTTCAATTTCTAAATCAAACATCCTGAGCCCACCAACGACTATCATTCCAATAATGCCGGCAGTAAAGCCGGAGTTATACAAGTTATAACCTTGATGGAAACGAAGACAAGCCGCCGCCACAGGAGTTATTATAAGTCCTATTAAAATCCCCACAGCATAACTGATTAAAAATCCTTTTAAAAATGAATATCCAAATGCAAAAGTAATCTCACTCACAATAGGTCCTAAAGCTGTACCAAAAAGTGCGGGTAAGATAACAGATTTTAAATCTGAACCTTCAAGTTTTGCATATAGAAAAACTCCCAATGTTATTGGAATGGAATTGTAAATATTTTTTCCGAAGAAGGCAAATCCTGTAACCAATATTATTGCGGCAACTTCAGAGCCATTTATATCATTTTTAAGTGATTTTGTAATTGAAACAGATACAAACATTATGGTAGAAGCGTTAAAAAATGCTGCACCAATTCCTCCAACTGCCATGTAATCAGTTAAAAGATTTGATGGAGTAACTAATATTTTGAAAAATCCATTCAAAACTTCAAATGGTGTATTAAAAATAAATGATGAAAAAAATAGTACAGATGCTAAAAAATATAATAGTTTATAAATCTGGGCTGAGTTTTTATCTCTAAAATGCATAGCTCACTTCCTTTCTACCAATAATTATATTTTAAGAAAAAAACAAGTTCAACAGTTTATTTAGATAAACTGATTACAAAACTTTAAAAAAACATTTTGTAAGAGTACAATATAAATAATAAATGTAATTAGCTGATATGGCTCAGTTGGTAGAGCAATTGATTCGTAATCAATAGGTCGGGGGTTCAAATCCCCCTATCAGCTCCAAAAATTTGATGTTATGTAAGAAATTGGATAAATCTTAATTATATATTCAATTTAAATTTCAATTTACTCTTGGTATGAAAAACAACTTCAAATATAATGTAATATAGGGAAGTTTTTATTGTAGATTTTTGCTATTTTAGCATATGGTATAATGAAAATAAGAAGGTAATTTATGAGATTAAGACTTAATGAAAAGAGAAATATAAATTTAACGGAAGGTTCAATAGTTTCAGGAATAATATACTTTGCAATACCTTTACTACTGTCTAATTTTCTACAACAGCTTTATAATACTGCAGACCTTATGATAGTTGGACAATTTGCAGGAAAAAATCCAATGGCGGCAGTAGGAGCAACAGCACCAATAGCCAATTTATTGATTGGATTGTTTGTTGGACTCACAACAGGAGCTTCAGTTGTAGTAAGTCAATTTTATGGTTCAATGGATAGAAAAAATTTGCGCTCGGCAATACATACTTCCTATGCAATAGCAATTGCAGGAGGTATATTACTTTCTGTAATAGGTTGTGTCTTTGCTCCTATGATTTTGAATATGATGAGCACACCGCAGGAAATTATGCATGATTCAGTGTTATATATGAGAATATTCTTCATTGGTATGGTGCCACTTTTGGTATACAACATGGGTGCGGCAATTTTAAGAAGTGTTGGCGACTCAAGAAGACCATTTAATTTTTTGGTTATATCAGCTTTAGTAAATGTCGTTTTAGATATAATTTTTATAGCTTTATTTAAGATGTCCGTAGTTGGAGCAGGTATAGCAACAGTTTCTTCTGAAGTTGTATCAGCAGTGCTTGTAACTTACAACCTTGTAAAATCGGACAGAGTTTTCAGATTAGATTTAAAAGATATAAAATTTTACAGAGGTTCCCTTGGAATAATATTTAAAATAGGTATTCCAACGGGAATAGCTTCAGCCGTAATATCATTTTCTAATGTTATGATTCAAGGTATGATAAATAAATTTGGACCGGATGCTATAGCCGGTGCTGCAGCGGAGGGTAGAGTAGATGGTTTTATATTTCTATCTCTTGACGCAATAGCTCTTGCAGCGACAACTTTTTCAGGTCAAAATTTTGGAGCAGGAAAAATTGACAGGATAAAAGAGGGGGTTAAGATTTCTCTTTACATGGTTCTTGGGATTTCATTTGTGTTAGGAGTTTTGGGTTATACTTTTGCAGTTCCTTTAATATCTATGTTTAACAGTGACCCGGGAGTTGTAAAATATGGTGTAGACTTTATGAGATATTTGATTTGGGCTTATGTTTTCTTGGGAAGTAGTCAAGTATTAAGTGGATTTATAAGAGGTTCAGGAAGTGCAATTGTGCCGATGTATATCTCTATAATTTCAATGTGTGTAATCAGATTGATTTTCCTATATTCAGTAATGAGCTTTAGATATCAAATTGAAGTGATTTATGTATCATATCCACTTACATGGATTATATCTTTTGTAATGATGGCTATTTATTATAAGTTTGGGAATTGGAAAAGTGGTGCTTTAAGTAATGTATCGGAGTAGAGTTTTAAAAAAATTTAATGAGAGTGAAGTAATAAAGCCTTTGTGTTTTGGAATTTTAGTTGGAGCTTTGGCGGGTATAATATCTGTTTTTTACAGATATTTAATTCATTTTACAGATGACCTTAGAAAATATGTCTATGGATTAGAGCCTTTGTATTTATTGTTTATAGTATTGATATTTATTGCAATAGGAACTTTAGCAGCAAAGCTCTTGAAATGGGCTCCCTTTTCAGGCGGTTCAGGGATTCCACAAATAAAAGCTGAATTAGAAGGTCAAATTGAAATGAGAGCTGAAAGAGTAATAGTTTCAAAGCTTGCAGGTGGAAGTTTGTTAAATATCGTGGGACTTTCACTTGGTAGAGAAGGCCCTTCAATTCAGACAGGTGGCATGGTAGGTAAACTGTGTGGAAAGCTCTTTAAATTAAAAGCCGAAGATGTGAAGATGTTGATTTCAGCAGGAGCAGCCGCAGGATTATCAGCAGCATTTAATGCACCAATAGCAGGTGTTATGTTTTGTGTAGAAGAATTACACAAAGAAGTTTCTCACAGAATATTAGTGCCAACTATTGCAGCTACAACGGTTGCTAATTCAGTTTCATATTTACTTATGGGACATGAAAGATCATTTTCATTCAGAGTAGATGAAATTTTACCATTAAAATATATTTGGGTGGCAGTGATTATAGGAATAGCAACGGGCATTATAGGTATGCTATTTAATAGAGGAATTTTAAAAAGTCAAGACATTTGGAATAGGGCGAAGATTTCAATGGAAACTAAGATGCAAATCTTAGTAGTTATTGGAATGTTTATGGGAATTTTATTCTTCCCGGTTACTGGAGGCGGACACGGACTAGTTGAGAATTTTGCCAAAGGTCAATATGGAATAAAGATTTTAATAGCATTTTTGATATTAAAAATGGTGTATACAGTGGTAGCTTATGGAAGTGGAGCTCAAGGAGGTATCTTTTTACCGGTGCTTGTTCTTGGAGCAATAGTAGGCTCTTGTATCTACCAATTACTCGACCAAAATATTTTTAATATATACTTAATTAACTTTATAATACTAGGAATGGTGGGAATCTTATCAGCAGTGGTAAGAGCGCCGATACTAGCTATAATATTGGTGTTGGAGATGACAGGGAATTTTTCGGTAATGCTTATGCTTGCAGTGGTCAGTATAGTGGCATTAGTTACAGCTGAAATGTTAAACTGTCCACCAATATATGACAGTCTTTATGTTAGAATTGTGAGTAAATTATGATAAAAAGTGAGCATTTGAGTTTTAAAGAAATGCAATTGGAAGATGTAGGTCAATTTAGAAATTGGGGTAAGCACAAATCTAAAATGTATGATGATTACAATTTTTCAGAGCAAACAGAAGAAAATGTAAAAAATTGGTATGAGTGGAAGACAAATGTAGCAATGTCGACATACTATACTATATTTTTAAAGGAAATAGCAATAGGGTATATCTCTTTTAAAAATCAAAAACCAATTTTAAAAACAGCAGAGCTTGGAATTGTATTAGACCCAAATTATATAAACAAGGGATTTGGGTATGAAACTTTAATGGAAATGCTTAAATTTTATTTTATTGAATTAGGATATAATAAAATCTATTTAGATGTTGCAAAATACAACAAAAGAGCGTATCATCTCTATAAAAAAATAGGTTTTGAAAAATATAGTTCTATCATTATAAAATATCCAAATGGCAGATTGGATAAAAAAAGCAAAGATTATTTAGAAAATAAAGATGTATTTTTTAATTTTTTGGGAATTACATTTTTTACAGTAGATAAATTGGTTCTTACAAAGGAAAGGTTTGAGGAATTATGGAATTTAAACTTGAAAAAATGAATATGGATTTAGGGGATACTCCCATAGAAAATATTTTTATAAATGACTATCTTCCTCAAGCAGATGGAAATTTTGTAAAAGTATATTTGTTGGGGTTGAAACTGGCCCGTGAGCCCGAGGGGGTTGCCAGTTTTGACTTTGGAAGACTTGCAGATTTGCTCGGGCTTATAGAATCGGACATAAGAAGAGCGTTTGAATATTGGGAGAGGGCTGGAGTTGTAAGGAGAGAATTAAATCAAGACGGAAGTTTTGATATTGTGTTTGTAAACTTAAAACAACTCTATGTTGAGAATGTATATACTAAACCTGAACCAAAACAGAGCACTAGAAGTAGTGTATTAGACGACAATGATATAGCCAGACTATTGTCTACAGCTGACTACTATATGAGAGGGATGCTGACAAACTCAAAAAAACTTGATATTGCAAGTTGGAGAGAAACTTACAATATGCCGGTTGAAATGATTGAAGAAGCATTTTGGTACTCAACAGAAATAAAAAAGAAAGAAAGTGTAGATTATGTTGAGGCAGTTGTTAGAAATTGGTCTAGAGATAATATAAGAACTAAGGAAGATATAGAAAAAGCATCGAGAGAACATGATGAAAAATTCTATAGACTTATGAAAGTTAAAGAGAGAATAGGACTTGCTAATAAAGCATACAAACAAGTTGATTTTGAAAAAGTGAATTCATGGTTTGATGAATATAAATTTAGCATGGAACTTGTTATGGCAGCTTGTGATAGAACAGTAAACACATCAAACCCTAACATAGGATATGTAGATAGGATTTTGATGAATTGGAGAGAAAAGGGAATTACAGAAGTTTCAGAAATCGTTCAAAAAGATGTTAAGAAAAAAATAGCTAAGAGAACGAAATTTCACAACTTTACTCAGGCAACAGACAAGATGTCAGAAGATGAAATGGAAAATTTAGCGAGAAAGAAACGTGAAGACTTTTATAAGAAATTAGGATGATGATATGGATGTTTTCAAGAAAATAGAGATAGAATATCAACAAATAAGAGATAAGAATCAGAGAGAAAACGAACGAAGAATAAAAAAGATATATAGAGAAATACCGGAAATAGAAGAAGTAGATAAGTACATCACTAAAATTGGAATAAGAGGCTCAAGGGAACAGCTTTTAAATCCATCAAGTGAGAGTCTTATGAAGTTGAACGAGGAAATATATTCTCTAAAAAAAGAGAAAGAGAACTTGTTAATGCAAAATGGATATTTAAGTGACTATTTAGATGTGCAATATGATTGTACATTGTGTAAAGACACGGGAAAGCTTGAAGACGGTAGCAGATGTACTTGTTTTAAAAATAAAATTTCACAAGAGCTCTACTATGCAAGCAACATAAACTATGCACTTACCAAGGAAAATTTTACAAACTTCGATATAAAAGTATTTTCAGACCAAAAATTTGAAGATGAAGAATTGACACCGAGAGAAAATATAAGTGAGATTTTAAATGTGAGTAGAAGATTTATAGACACATTTAACAAAGACAATGATTTTAATATGCTTTTTTATGGGAGTACAGGACAAGGCAAGACTTTTATGTTAAACTGTATAGCTAAAGAGCTGTTAGATAAAAGTATAAATGTAATATATCAAACGGCATTTAATATACTTGATATAGTTGAAAATAAGAGATTTAGACATTCAGAAATGGCACAGATGAAATATGATATGCTTTTTGAAGCTGAACTTCTTATAATCGATGATTTGGGAATAGAGATGATAAATTCATTTAGTACATCAGAGATTTTTAACATAGTCAATACAAGACTAATATCAGCTAAAAAGACTTTGATATCTACTAATTTATCTCCAAAAGAACTTTCTGGAACTTATACAGACAGAGTTTTTTCCAGAGTATTTCAAAAGTTTGTACCTTTGAAATTTTATGGAGAAGACTTAAGATTAAGATGACAAGGAGAATGGGAAGATGAAACTATCACAAAGAGTAAATGAAGTACCTTTTTCAGCAATAAGAAAATTGACACCGGTAGCTGAAAAAGCTAAAAAACAGGGAAAAAAAGTTTATCATTTAAATATAGGAGCACCCGATACAAAGACACCTGTTGAATTTTTGGATTCAATAAGAGCAATTGAATTAGATACGATTGACTATGCTCCATCAAAAGGTATGAAGGGAATTAGAGAAGCTACTTGCAACTATTATGCTAAAAAGGGCAAACAATATGATCCGGAAACTGAAATAGTAATTACTTCAGGGGCAAGTGAAGCGCTTAAATTTGCAGCTGAAATAGTTGCGGACTTGGGCGAAAATATAGTTACAACAAATCCTTTCTACTCAAACTATTATACAATGTTTAGAGAAATAGGGATTCACTTAAATACATTCGATACATTAGTAGAAGAAGGATACAGACTACCGGCTAAGGAAGTTATACAAAAAGGAATTGATGAAAGAACAAGAGGAATCTTGATTTCAAACCCATCAAACCCAACAGGAGCAGTGTACTCAAGAGACGAACTACAAGCGGTTGTAGATGTAGCTATAGAAAATGACTTATACATCTTAGCAGATGAAGTTTATTCTGAATTTGTATTTGATGGTGCAGAATTCTGCTCATTTACAGAATTTGAAGGAATAGACGACAGACTTATTCTTTTAGATTCAATCTCAAAGAGATTTGGAGCTTGTGGGGCAAGAATAGGAGCTCTACTATCTAAGAATAAAGAAGTAATGGACGCAGCAGTAAGACTTGCAACATCAAGACTTGCAGTTTCTACAGTTGACCAAGTTGGAGCAGCAGCTCTTTACGAAGTTAGCGAAGAATACTTCAAAGAAGTAAACGAAGAATACAACAAAAGAAGACTCGCAATATATGAAGAGCTTTCAAAAATTAAAGGGGTTAAACTAACAAAACCTGAAGGAGCATTCTATGTAATGCCTGAACTTCCAATTAAAGATTCAGACCATTTTGCAAAGTGGTTATTAGAAGAATTTGATGACAATGGCGAAACTGTAATGGTTGCACCGGCATTTGGATTTTATCATGGAACAGATATAGGAAAAAAACAAGTTAGACTTGCATATGTAATAAATGAAAAAGACATTAGAAGAAGTATACAAATAATTAAAAAAGCATTAGACGTATATAAAGAAAGTTATGAATAAAAATATACAAAGGCTTTTGATACTCTTTGTGACAATATTTGTAGTAGTGCACTATGTGGCTACAAAGATGGAGCAAGTTCCTCAAGAGATGGAGATAGCAAGAATTATTTTGTTAATCTTGGTTGTGACAACGAGCTTTGGATTTACAATTAGTTATGACAGAGAGCCAAAAGAGAAAAAAGATAAAGATGCACCAAAAAATCTTACAAAAAATTTAGCAGTTCTCTATATTGTGTTGGCAGTTTTTTATGGACTGTTTAAATTGAGAGGCTTAGTATGAACGGACAGAAAGGATAGGGATTTTAGAAAACTGATTCTAAGAGTTTTTAGGAGTAATAAAAAAGGCTATGAGGTTGAATGCCCATACCTTTTTTATTTTTTGTTTTAGAGAAAATATTTATTTTAAATTTCTCATTCTATCGACAAGACTATTTTGACTGCGGTTTTCATAAAATTTGCTGGTAAATAATATTCCTATTATCATATTTACTAAATTTACAAGTATAAGCGGAATAATTACAAAGTGAAATGAACTCCACTTAGTCTGTGCCATAAAATCTATTAAAATAAATTTATTTACAAGCAGCATGATTAGAAGAGAAAGTATTAAGCTTGAAAAAGAATAAATCAAATTCTTTTTGAATAAGTATTTTTTGATGCTTCTGTTTGTCATTCCTATAGCTTCAAGTATTGATAAGTTAACCATGTTTCTCAATATTTCAGTAGCAATAATAATTATAAAGTTTAATACAGACATTAAAAACAATACTATTGATAAGCTGTAACCAGCAAATTCTATTAGGTTTTTGAATTCCATTGTAGATTTTATCTGAAGGTCTCTTGAATCGTAGGAAAATTCCGGTTCATTTTCAAAAGATTTTAATAACTTATTAAAATTTTCCTTTTCACTATCCGCCACATCAAATCCATAGGACATTATACTCTTATCTCCTGTGAGCTCTTTATACTCATTCGGATTCATATAAATATATTCCAAACCTAAAGTAGGACTAGATTCGTTGTTTATATCTTCCTTAATTACAGGAAAATATCTAAGACCATTTGAAAAATTATATTCAACCTTGCCCATAACTTGGACTTCTTTGACCCTATTTTTTACATTGATTTTTATTGTATCGCCAGTTTTATAGTCAGAATTATTTTTTATTCTTTCGCCTATAATAACATAATTTCCTGTTTTCCATTTTTCTTTATCAAACTCTCCATCTGTAATTTTTTGTTTGTTTATTAGAAACTCATCTATTCCCAATAATATTGGAGCAACTTTATTATCTTCTATTTTTATATCTGGATAAGCGTACTCATAACCATAATAGTATAATGCTCCCCCGCCTTTAAAACCTTTATAGTTTTCTATTTCATCAATAAACTTTTTGTCAATTCCTTCTTCACTACCTAATACTATTATCCTATTAAATCTAGATATATAACCAATCCCTATTGGTGATACTTTTAACCATCTCTTTTGTTAATTTATTTATCGTTTCACACAACCTATCCACTACGTCTGATAATGTGTGAAAAAATTCATTTTTAAATCCCATAGTCCTAATTTGTTTCCAAATCTGTTCTATGGGGTTCATTTCTGGTGTATATGGTGGTATATGCATTATTTCTATGTTTTCCGGTATTCTTAATCCTTTGGATTTATGCCATGTTGCTCTATCACATACTAGTAGTATCATATCATTCTTATAGGTTTTGGAGAGTTCTTTTAAAAATATGTTCATACAGTCTGTATTACAATACAGCAATATTAAAAAGAAGTTTTCTCCTGTTGTTGGTTCTCTTGCTCCATAAGTATATCTGTATTCTCTTAAATGATGACAAGGTACTAATGGTCTTATTTTATGGTTACACCAACAGTATTTCGGCTTATTTATGCGACCGAATCCTGCTTCATCTTGGAACATTATTCTTACTTTTTTATCCGGGTTAACGTTTCTAAGTTCTTTTGCTCTGCTGTTAATTTTTTTGAGGTCTCTATGACCTCTTTACTTGCTTTCTTAGGATATTTACTTCTTGGCATTATTTTTCTAAATCCGTGTCTTTTTAGTACTCTATATATTTGACCCGTTCCTATGGAATGTCCTACAAGCTTTACATATGCTTTTTCTATTTCTTTGGCTGTTACTATTTGTCCACTTTCTGCTTTTTCTTCAAATTGCTTTAGGAATTCTTTTTCTTCTTCAAAGCAGAGATTTCTATGATTGCCTTGTCTTTTTTTATTTTTTAATGCGTTTACAGAATCTTCTCTGTATGCTTTTAACCATGCGAATACTGTAGATTTTCCAACATCTAATTTTTCAGATATGGATTTGGCACTGTTGCCTTTAAGTTTTAGTATTATGGCTTTAATCCTTATATATTCTCTTTTGTTATTAGTTTTTTTTGAGTTCTACTTCTAATTCTTGAATTTGTTTTTGTATATCTTTCATAATATTATTATACTACATTAAATCACACAATTGTATCTATTGTTTAACGGATATTAGTATTATTTCTGATTCTAGAAATATTGACACTTAGAGTATTTTGGTCGATAAATTCATTATCTATTCCCCAAACAAAATCAAATAACAATTCTTTCGTCAAAACTTGAGCTTTATTTTTTATAAAATAATACAAAATTTTTATTTCTGTTCTTGTCAAATCAATGTTTTTATTATTAACCATGAATTTATTCTCATTAAAGTTAAAATTAAGTCCGTTTTTTTCATAAATGCTTAAATCATCAGAATTGATTTTTTCAAAAGTTCTTTTTATTTTAGCTTCTAAAATTCCCGGAGAAAAAGGCTTGGTTAAATAATCATCTGCACCTAAATCGATGGCTGAAATTATATAGGACTCTAAATTCACGGCAGAAAGAATTATTATAGGTATTGTGGAAATTTGCCTTGTATACTTTATTGTTTCAAGTCCATCACCATCCGGTAAATTCATATCTAATAAAATTAAATCAGAAAAGCCAATATAATTCTTTGACTCACTTATAGTAAATGTAGAAATTAATTTGTAATTCTTTTTTAAAGCTATGGAAAGACCTTTATTTAAATTTTTATCATCTCCAATTATCAGTATCTTTTTCATATGTATAACCTCACTCAATTAAAGATTAAAGTAAGACGATTTATACTAATTACTTATATAATCTATAATTCATTTTCATACTATAATATTTCAAATATATTACGTTTAAAATATTTAGAAATTCTACCAAGTATCTCCATGCTCACATTCTAATCTCGTCCTATTTTGGCTAAGGTATTAGGAGTAGTGTTTGTAGATTTTTGCAGCTCTAGCTTATTCATCTTTGCATCTATTAAATTTTCCATAATTTATCATAGGAAAATCCCATATTGTATCTCAAATTAATCTTCTACTTAATATAGTTTTTATAATATTATACAATATTTGACAACTTAATATTTAAAGGTTTCTTAAGGTTGATTTATTTCTGTCTTATTTTAATTTAATTTGAAAATTCAAGTGGAAAATAAGGGGTATAATTATCTCAAAAGGTATAAAAATTTAGAAAGGGAGAATGATTTTTTATGAAGCACACAGATACACACTCCCACTTGTGGAGTAAAGAGTACTTAGATAAAATTGAAAAGCTTTGCTCATAAGGTGCTGAAATAGCGATAATGATGAACAATACAAATTTTGAAGAAGATTTAAAATATAGATTTTCATTGATGGATAAAGCTGGAGCTAGAATGCAAATTATTTCAGCAACACATCAAGTGTCGGAATATGGAAGTGCAAAAGAAGCCTTGGAGTCAGCACAGATGATAAACAATTTATATGCTGATATGATGAAAAAATATCCGGATAAATTTTTTGTTTATAGTGACTATCCGTATTTTAAAGATGAAAAGATATATAAGAGCTGTAGAATACATCGAAAAATCAGGATTAAATCAAGAAGAAGTGGATTCAATATTACACAACAATGCAATAGAATTTTTCAGTATAAAATAAATTTTAAGAGATAAATTAACATGATTTTACAAGTATTAAAATATCTATTGTGGCAAGATATAAAAACAAATAACAACACAATCGGAGTAATGTATTTTTACTTGGAGTCGCTGTTGGTATTTGGTGGTATAATTTGTTTTAAATACGTTGAAAATAGTTATATAAACTATATAGCAATTATGGGAGTTTTGCTTTTATTTATATACGAATACAAGAGAAAAAATAAATTAATGTGGTGAATATGAAAATACTATTGGTAGAAGATGATAAAAATATAAGAGATATACTAAAAAGAGAATTGACTAAGTGGGAATACACAGTTGAAAGTGAATTAGATTTTAAAGACGTCTTAAAAACATTTAAAAACTTTGAGCCGGATTTTGTGATAATGGATTTGAAATTACCATACTACAACGGATATCACTGGACAAGAGAGATAAGAAATATATCCGAAGTTCCAATACTGTTTTTATCATCAGCAGATGATAACTTGAACATGATAATGGCAATGGACTTGGGTGCAGATGACTACCTTACAAAACCGTTTGATATGGATTTGTTGTTGGCAAAGATAAAAACTATTCTAAGAAGAACAGGTAAAAAGCAACAAGAAGAAGTTATAAAGCATGAAGACTTCATCCTAAACCTTAGAACTATGGAAGTAGAAAAAGATGAAAATCAACAAAGTCTTACTAAAAACGAATTAAAAATATTAGAAACACTGTTAATTCAAAGACCGGGAATTGTATCGAGAGAAGAACTGATGTTAAAACTTTGGAAATCAGATGAATATGTAGACGACAATACATTAACGGTGAATATAAACAGACTTAGAAAAAAGTTGTCTGAAATAGGCGTAGTAGATATTGTAAAGACAAAAATCGGAATGGGATATTATGTGGAATAGATATTTAAGACATCACAGAGAAATATATACTACAGTATTTTCAATGTTGGTGCTATATGGAATTTTCTTCTATGCATTTGATATAGACTTAAGAATTTATGCATATACTTCTTTGATAACGATAGTTTTTTGGGGAATAGTTTTAAAATACAAAGTTAATAAGACAAAAAAGAACATTGAAAATATAAAAGCATATATGCAAAATATCAATTCAAACTTAGAGATAGATAATGTTGAATTAGAAGAAGCCATAGTGGAAATGAAGAATATCACTGAAGAATGTAAGGGACAAATATCAGAAAATAATAAGAATACAGAAGAATTTAAAAGATTTATAACCACTTGGACTCACCAAATAAAGACACCCATAGCAGCAATTAATCTGCAATTAGAAGGAGATATAGATAAATTTGAATTAAAAAACAATATCTTTTCAGTTGAAGAATATTTGAATTTGCTTTTAAACTATCTAAGGCATAACTCAAAAACCACAGACTATGTATTTAAAAAAGTGAGTTTAGACGATTTGACTAGACAAGTCATCAGAAAATATGCACCATTGTTTATTAAAAAGGGGATAAAAATCGAATATGAGCCACAAAAAGTAGAAATAGTTACGGACTATAAATGGCTTATGTTTGCGATAGAACAAGTGCTGTCAAACTCTTTAAAATATACAGAAAAAGGAAAAGTAAAAATAGAGATAAAAGAAAATGGAATTTTTATAACCGATACGGGCATAGGAATAGCGCCTGAAGATTTAAAAAGAGTTACAGAACTGGGATATACGGGCTACAATGGAAGAATATATTCAAAATCAACAGGCATAGGACTCTATTTAACAAAAGAAATCTTAAAGAAATTAAATTTAGATTTAAAAATAGAATCAGAATCAGGCACTAAAGTCGGCATATATTTTAAATAGAAAATAAATATAAAATTCAATCTGAAGACAAGGTGGTGTTGTAGAATGATTTCATCTCATTCTACAACACCACCCTTATTAAATTTTGATAAATATTATATATAGAAGAATTAATTAAAAATATAATGGAGATTAATAATAGAATTATAAAATGTCCAAATCATATACACCTTTTTGATACATTTGTGCACGAATTTAGTTGACTCTAAGAGTCACAGTTTTATCAAAATAAGAGAATACAGTTAGATATCAAATGAAGGTAAATAGGTATATACAAGTTAAAGGGGCAAATAAATCCTTAAATCACCTATAATATTAAGAAAGGTGTTGACAACATGTATGGGAAAATGTTAACATCATATAAACAAAGCTAGGTTGTATATACAACTAAAAAAATGGAGGGATTTATTATGAGGAAGGCAAAAGTTTTAGTATCAATATTTTTAATTATGGTTATTTTTACGGCATGCGCTAAGAAGAATGCGGATATCGCCAATGAAAAAGAAGTTGTTAGAGTAGGATTAGTTTCTTCAAGCAGTGGTTTCGGAGACGGGGCTTTTAATGATTTGACCTTAAAAGGGGTGGAAAGGGCTAAAAGTGAATTTGGAATTGAGTATGATAAAGTTCAAATTAAAGCTGTTGGAGATATTGAATTATCACTTAGAGATATGGCTTCTACCGGAGACTATGATTTAATAATAGGATTAACTTATGAAGCTATTCAGGCTATGAAAACTGTTGCTCCTGAATTTCCGGATCAAAAATTTGCTTTGATTGATACTTCTATTGAAGCACCTAATGTTGTTAGTTATATGACAAGAGATGAAGAAGCTTCTTACTTAGTAGGTGTTGTGGCAGCAAGTATGAAATTTCAAAATTCAGGATTTAATTTAAAAGAAGACAATAAAATTGGATTTATTGGAGGAGTAGACGCACCTAACATTCGTGTATTTTATTCAGGATATACAGCGGGAGCAAAATCTGTAAATCCTTCAATTGAATCTGTGTCAGATTTCGTAGGTGGTTTTACTGATGTTACTACAGCAAAAGAAATTGCTAAATCTATGAACCAGCAAGGGGCTGATGTTATATTTCATGCAGCAGGAATGAGTGGTAATGGCCTTTTTCAAACTGCCAAAGAGAATGGCACTTTTGCTTTTGGTGTTAATTTAAATCAAAATGCTACAGAACCTGATGTTATAGTAGGCTCTATGATTAAAAATGTTGATATTGAAGCTTACGAAGCAATAAAGTCTGTAGTAGAAGACAATTTCAAAGCTGAAGTTATTAAATTAGGGTTGAAAGAAAATGGTGTAGATTTTGTAACTGAGGGATCTAATGTAAAACTTCCTGATGAAATTATAAAGTCTGTTGATGAAGCTAAAGAGAAAATAATAAATGAAGAAATTAAAGTTCCATCAAATATGGATGAATTAGTAACTTTTGAAGATACTTTAAACTAAGGTGATTTTATGAATTTAGCTGTTGAAATGTGTAATATTTCAAAATATTTCAATGGTAAAGCCGCACTTGAAGATGTGAATTTTAGTGTTAAAAAGGGAGAAATTCATTGTCTTCTAGGTGAAAATGGAGCTGGAAAAACAACTCTTATGAATATCCTTTTTGGTCTATACCAGGCCAATAAAGGATATTTGAAATTATATGGCAAAAATGTTGAAATAAAAAATACAGGGGATGCTTTTAACCATGGGTTAGGTATGGTACACCAACATTTTATGTTGATTGAAAATATGACAGTATTACAGAATATTATTTTAGGAAATGAAATTGGAAAATATAAAATTGATTATGCAGAAAATAAAAAATCTGTAAAAAAAATAATTGAACAGTATGGTTTGGATATAAATCTAGACGAAAAAGTAAAAAATTTATCAGTTGGTATGAAGCAAAGAGCTGAAATAATTAAAGCTTTATATAGAGGCGCTGATATTTTAGTCCTCGATGAGCCATCTGCAGTACTGACTCCTAAAGAGTCTCAACTTTTGATGAAGGTATTAAAAAATCTTCAAACTAAGGGAATGACGATAATTTTTATAACTCATAAATTAAATGAAACCATGGAAATAGCTGATAGAGCTACTATTTTGAGAAATGGAAAACTTATAGAAACAGTTGATATTGCCAATGAAACAGCCGAAGATTTAGCAACTAAAATGGTAGGACATTCTATTGCCCAAATTAGCAGTCATAAAAAAATAAATACAGATGAAGTGATTTTTGAAATTAAGAATTTAAAGGTTTTAAAGAATTCACAAAACACTGTTGATTTAAAAATTAAGGCTGGAGAAATATTTGGGATAGCAGGTGTTGATGGTAATGGACAGCTTGAACTTGAAGAAATGGTTATGGGACTTATGAAATATGATGGAGAAATTTATTATAAAGGCAAGTTACTATCGAATTTGTCAACAGCAAAAATTAAAGATAGTGGGATAGGCCACATACCATCAGATAGATTTTTAAGAGCAATTTTACCAAATATGACTTTATTTGAAAATGTAATGCTTGGAAATCAGGAATCTGATCAGTTTAGGAATAAAATATTTGTAAGATACGAAAAATTGAAAGAGTATACTTCTAAAATTTTAGGACTATTTAATGTTAAGTATTCTGATATTAACCAAAATATTTCAGGATTATCAGGAGGGAATCAGCAAAAACTTGTTGTTGCTAGAGAAATTAGTAATGATAATGATTTTATTCTAGCTTCTCAACCTAGTAGAGGGTTGGATATTGGAGCTATTCAATTTATTCATGAACAGTTTGTTAGGATAAGAAATGATAAGAAGTGTGTTATGCTAATTTCTGCAGACCTTGATGAGATAATGGAAATGTCTGATAGAATTGCTGTTCTGTATAAAGGCGAAATTATGGCTATTGATTATGCTGAAAATTTTACTAAAGAAAGATTAGGTCTATTAATGGCCGGAAGGAGTGAATAGTGAAATGTCAAGTTTGAAAAATTTAAGTAAGGCAAGAAGTACAGTTCTTATTTCAATATTTTCTATTCTTTTATCCATTTCTATAGCTTCTATTTTAATTTTAGCTGTGGGGAAGTCTCCTATTTTAGCATTTAGTTCTTTATTGAAAGGAGCTCTAGGATCTCATACAGCTATAGCTAATACTTTTAATAAGACTGTTCCTTTAGTTATTGCAGGATTAGCTTGTAGTTTTGCGTTTAAAGGGGGAATCTTAAATATTGGGGTTGAAGGACAAATTCATATAGGAGCAATTTTTGCATATACTGTTTTATATTTTATTCCAAACACTACGCCACCTATAGTAGCAATACTACTTGCATTATTTGCAAGTATATTAGGAGGAATGTTATGGGGAGGTTTGATTGGAACTTTAAAGGTTAATTTAAAGATAAATGAAGTAATAATTGCTATTTTGTTAAATTATATTGCAATAGAATTTACATCATATATGATAAATTATCCCTTTATTTCATCTGCCAGATTGCCTGAAACTGAAATGATTTCAAAGAATTTTAGGTTTCTCACTCTAGTTAAGTCTACTCAATTTTCAGCCAGTGTATTTATAGCTTTTATTGCCGTTCTTGTAACTTATATAGTTATAAACAAAACTGTTATGGGTTATAAGATACGAGCTGTTGGAGATAATTATGGAGCTGCTTTAGCAGGAGGAATATCGGTTAATAAAACTGTAATAATAACTATGCTTATTTCGGGAGCTATCGGAGGTTTGATTGGAGCAACTGAACTTATGGGAACGTATGGAAAGCTGTTCAATGGATTTTCAGGTAATGTTGGATTTACAGGTTTAGCAGTTGCTGTTCTCGCTAATAATAATCCTCTAATTGTAATCTTATCAGGTCTTTTATTTGGGATTATGGATTCAGGAGCGAGAATGATGAATATAAGAGCAGGACTTTCAGCTAACATGGTAGTAGTTATTCAGGGATTGGTAATATTTTTTATTGCAACTCCAGGTATTTTTGAATTTGTAACTAAGAAGAGGAGAATAAAAAAATGAATTATTTTTTTTCAGCAGATACATTTTTGATGATTATAAGATTAGCTATTCCTTTAATTTTAGTTTCACTTTCAAGCACATTATCAGAACTAAGTGGGATAATTAGTCTAGGAACAGAAGGACTTATGCTTATGGGAGCTTTTGGAGCTGTTGTAGGTACATATTTTACAGGAAGTCCTATATTAGGGATTATTTTTGGAATGATTTTTACTGCAATATTTGCTTTGTTATTTGCTATTTTATGTATTAAATTTAAGGCAAATCAAACTGTTTGCGGAGTAGGGTTAAATTTATTTTCTCAGGGCTTTACTGCATTTGGAACTTTTATAATTTGGGGACAAGAAGGAATTAGCGCAAAAGTTACTCAATTAAATTTAATTAGTATCCCTTTTCTTAAAAACATACCCGGGATAGGAATATTATTTAAGAATCAATCGCCAGTTTTATATATAACTGCAATATTTGCAGGATTAATTTGGTATGTATTAAAGTATACAAAGACAGGACTTAGATTGAAAGCAATAAGCGATGATCCTATTGCTGCAAATAGTGTTGGGATTGATACTAAAAAATATAAATACGTATCCATGTTATTAGTTGGGTGTTTGGCTGGACTTGGTGGTAGTTATTTATCAATAGTTCAAAACAATGTTTTTGTAAATAATATGGTAGCAGGAAGAGGGTTTTTAGGAGTAGCAGCAAATATTTTTGGTGGCTGGACACCTCTTGGATCAGTGGGGTCAAGTTTTATATTTGCTATTGCACAAGCAATTCGATTTAATCTTGTAGGCTTAAAAATCCCGGATCAATTTATACAGATGGTTCCATATTTAATAACAATTTTGGCACTAGTTTTTTTTGGTAATAGAAAACAATCTCCAAAAGCATTAGGAAAGGTTGAATAATAATATGGACAAAACGTTACACATAAAATTGAATAAAAAAGATGTGGGAAGGTATGCAATCATTCCAGGGAACCCTGACAGATGTGAAAAAATTGCAAGGCTTATGAAAAATCCTAGGAAAATCCAAGAAAATAGAGAACATACAACTTATGAAGGATACTTAGAAGGAGAAAAAGTAATAGTAACTTCAACAGGAATGGGAGGCCCATCTGCTGCAATCTGCATGGAAGAGCTAAAGAAATGTGGAGTTGATACATTTATTAGAGTAGGAACTTGTGCTTCAACCAGCAAAATGGTGAAATTAGGTACAATAGTCATACCTAATGGAGCGGTAAGGATGGAAGGTACGGGACTTCACTATTTACCACTTGAGTTTCCGGCTATTCCTGATTATAAGATGTTAAAAATAATAGAAGAAACTTCGATTAAAAAAGGATTTGACACTAAAGTCGGAATAACTATTATAAAGGATTCATATTTTACTGAAATCAATCCACTAGAAAAACCTTTTGGATATAATTTATACAATAGTTGGAATTCATATGAAAAAGGGGGAGCAATTGCAACCTCTATGGAATCGGCAACATTGTTTTTAATAGCAAGTTGTTATGGATTAAGAATGGCGACGGTACTTGTTTCCGCAACCAATTATAATGATGAAAGTTCCATAGACACCTCTGAAAATGGTTATCCAAAAGAAGTTGAATATAAAGCTTGTGAAGTTGGAGTTGAATCAATAAGAAATGTTATAAAATTGGATAAGGAGAGATAATAATGCAAAAAGAAAAAACACTTCATATAAAATTAAACTCAGATAACGTTGGTAGATATGCAATTGTTCCGGGAGATCCGGCAAGATGCGAACTTATAGCAAAACATTTAGAAAATTCAAGAAAAATACAACAAAATAGAGAGCATACAACTTATGAGGGATACTTGGAGGGTGAAAAAGTAGTTGTAACTTCAACGGGAATGGGAGGACCTTCAACAGCTATCTGCATTGAAGAACTTTATAAATGTGGAGTTGATACATTTATAAGAATAGGAACAGGAGCATCTACAAGCTTTAGCGTTTCAAAGGGAGATATTGTTGTAGTAAATGGAGCCGTTAGAATGGAAGGTACAGGCTTACATTATTTACCAATGGAATTTCCGGCTGTACCTAATTATAGTTTAACAAAAATATTAGAGGAAACTTCAATTGAGTTAGGATACAAGACTAAAGTAGGAATTTCAATAACTAAAGATTCATTTTATACGCAAGTTGAACCTGAAACAAAACCTGTGGGATATGATTTAATAAATCGTTGGAATTCTTATATTAAAGGAGGAGCTGTTTGTACGGCAATGGAAGAAGCTACATTATTTTTAGTATCAGCCTCTTTAAATTCAAGAGCGGCTTCAGTACTTGTATCAGCAACCGATTATGAAAATAAAGTTTCAAGCGATATATCTTCTAATGGATATCCAATCAATTACATTGACAGAGCAATACAAGTTGGTATAGAATCTTTACGTAAAATAATTATTAATGATAGAAATAAGTTATGAAGAAAAAAATGAATATAAAAAGAACTAAATTAAAATATGTAGAAGTATATGAAGAAATTCTTAAGCTTATTAAAGATAAAAATATAGAACCTGAAGAGACAATTCCATCTGAAAATGAACTATCTAGGTTATTTAATGTGAGTAGAGGTACTGTAAGACAGGCTATTGCTTTATTAAAAGAAGATGGTATTTTATATAATCAACAAGGAGTAGGAAATATATTATTGGATCCAAAAAAAAATCAAAAGATGGGGATGGAATCTATAAATGTTCCTATTTTTGATTTCAATAATGTAGAGTTTACAAATGTACAGTTTGTGACAGAATTTCAACCTGCCGGAATTAAGATGAAAGAATTTTTTGAACGTGATGAAAATTTTATAATCATGTTGATAAATGTAAAATATTATATAAAAGATCAAGTAGCAGCTCTATTGATGTATTTTATAAATTATGATGAAGTTAAAGAGTATGATCTTAATTTAAGAACGAAAAGTGAACTTAAAGAATTTATAGATAAATTCATAGTAAGAAAAATTGTAAAAAGCGATTTGAATTTTCAAGGATTTAAGGCTAGAGAATCGATAGCTAATAAAATGAATATACATGTTGGAGATTATATTATTTATTTTAGTGAGGTTATGAGAAAACAAGATGGAACGGTAGCCTTTTATAGAAGATCATATTTTAATCCTAATTATTTCACTTTTTATATGACACGAAAATAAAAGACTATTAAATAATTTTTTATGGAAATTCTTATAATTAGATTAAAAGCTAATATTTATGAGAGTCTAGGCTATATGTTTCTATAAGAATATATTTAGTGAATTTTGTGTATCAACTTAAATCCTGAAAAAGGATAAGGGTTGATACATTTTTTATGTATTGATAAATATCCATTAATATAGAAATGAAGCTTAACTTAATTTTACATAAATTTAATAAACTGTCAAAGTTTGATATATATTTTTCGTATTTTTTAAAGTTTGTGGTTCGAAGGATCCTTCTCTATCTCTTGGAATATCATTTCCATAAGATGATTTAACGGTTTTCTTAATTGAATCATTTATTGCATTAAAAGATAAGGATTTTTCACCATATTCATAGTATAAATGATTACCTAATTCAGCTTTTAATATTCGCTCCATTGTATCTCCTAAAAATTTTTTAAGTTTCTTGTAGGTACTGTACTGTTTACGGTTGATACTCTTGGATTAACATTTTGATATTTTATTTGATCTTGTTTCTGATATTTTTCTTGGAATAAAAATTTATCCGGATTAGTTCTCCTTACCCTAATTAGGAAGTTCTATACACAAAATTTTACACAGTCTTATTTTTGATATTTTTAGTTAAGATACTTTGAATATACATGTCTAATAAGGTTATTAGAATTATTTTTTGTTTCTTTGTTATATTTTGATAGGTATATAGAAAATTTTCTGTCTTTTGATTTTGGAATTCTTAAGGGTAAGATTATTATTTCAGTGGTCATAGTAATGTTTTTAACAGCAATTTATATAGGATTTTATATTGCTCTTTCTTTAATAAGAGGCATTCTAAAGATATGTATCTTTTTTCATCAGTTGATTGAATAATTTGGAAAATACGGAATTAGCAATACTATTATCAGTAGATTCATTAGTTAAGCTTTAAGTTTTTTGTTGATTAATTGTAAATTTAGTTGGCTGAGTTATTCCGCTTGGTTTATTTATTTTGCTTAAAACATCGTACCAGGTAGATTAGATTGACTTTTTCTTTTTAAATAATTATATAGATTTATAAAAAATAGTAAAAGATATTTTAGAAAGATGGTTTAACAAAAAATATAATAGTTATATAATATATTTGGGAAAATGTTTATTCTAGTGATTTTGGAGGTTTAAATGAAAATTCTTTTTTCACCTGTCGGCATGACAGATCCGGTTTCTTATTCAAATTATGATGAAGGTTCATTATTACATATAAGTAGAATGTATAAACCTGAAAAGATAGTTTTGTTTTTCTCTAAAGAAATATATGAATTGCATAAAATAGATAATAGATATGTGCTTTCAATTGAGACTTTATATAAAAGTATGAATAAAAATGTTGAAATTGAGATTATAAAAGATGAATCTTTAGAAGAAGTTCAAATATTTGATAATTTTTATGAGATATTTAGAGAAACTTTAAATGATATACACTATAAAAATCCAAATGATGAGATTTTATTGAATATATCTTCAGGAACACCGGCAATGAAAAACGCTCTATTCGTGCTTAGTAAATTGGGAAACTACAAAATGAAAGCCATACAAGTTGATACACCAACTAAAGCGGCTAATAGAAAATTTGAAGATAATGATTTTGACTTAGATGCAGTATTAGAAATTATAGCAGAAAAATCTAATGAAAATATAGTTAATAGAAGTAGAGAAGCTGCAAGTAATAACTTTAACTATGAAATTAAAAGAGAATTAATATTTTCACAGTTAGATAGTTATAATTATTCATCTGCACTTCAAATAGCAAGAACAATTGAAGAAATGTTATCTGAAAAAACAATGAACTTACTTAATGCAGCTTATTATAGATCAATTTTAAATATAAAATCAATGGTAAGTTTTTTAAGAAAAGCTGATGAAGACTTTTTTAGAATTAAAGGGGATGGAGAAGACATACTTGAATATTTCCTATATTTGAAAACTCTAAAAAATAAAGAAATGTTTTTGGATTTAATAAGAGGAATTACTCCGCTAGTAACAGAGTTATTTATATTGATAATAGATAAAAATGCAGATATAAAACTTAAGAATTATTGGAAATACAATTATGGGAAAAAACATTATGTTTGGGATGAAGATAAATTAAATAGGGATGAAAAAGGAAGAGAGATAGTTAATGCTATAAAAAGTAAATTCCCATATTTTACTTACAATAGTTTTATACAAAATGTTCATTTGATAGAGATAATAAAAAATGAAAGAATAATAGATAATCAAAAAATACTGGATTTATCTTTAGAAATTAGAGATGTAGAAGGAAAGCTTAGAAATAGAGCAGCACATGAAATTATAAGAATAGATGATAGTCTAATAAAAAGAGAGTCAAAATTTGGTTCAGATGAAATATTGGATAAAATATTCGAACTAATGAAATTAAGTGGATTAGAAATAGGAAATAATCATTACGATTCTTATGATTTAATGAACAAAAAAATAAAAAAGTCATTTAAATAGGAGGAAATGTATATTGCTTAGTAAAATAGTTTTAAAGCTAGGGGAAAAAGCAAATGTATTAAACTATAATTCAGGTTCATTGTTTCAAGGATTTTTGATGGAAAATTTAGATAGCGATGTTGCAAGCTATTTGCATACATTACCATATAATCCATACTCACAATATATAAATAAAACAGAAGAAGGAGTGGAGTGGATAGTATCAGGAATAGATGAATTTGCATACAAAAATATAATTGAGAAAATAGAAAATATTGGAGAAATTAATTTAGATAGTAAAAATCTATTGTTAACCGTAAAAGAAGTCAGAAAAGCTGTTGTAAAAAAAGAAGATTTTGTAAGTGAGATAATGTTTGGAAAAGAAAATGAGAGGACTAAAAATTTAAAGGTAATTACACCAATTTCATTTAAAAGCCAAGGATATTATCAAAATATGCCGTCAGTTAAGCTAATATATCAAAATCTATTAAATAAATTTGATAGTACTGGTAGCGATAAGCTCTATAGTGAAGAGTTGTTAAATGAACTTGTGAATAATAGTCATATAAGTAGATACCATATAATGAGCTCAAAGTATAGTTTAGAAGGAGTTAAGATAGCAAGTTTTAAAGGTAATTTAGATATTTCAACCAAAGGTTCAAAGGAATTAATAAACATATCAAATTTATTGTTAAAATTTGCAGAATATAGCGGAATAGGTATTAAGACATCAATAGGAATGGGGGGAGTGACAGTTGGAAATAGGGAATACAACAGACGATAAATTAAAATTATTAATAGGTTCTATGCTACATGACATAGGAAAAGTTATTTATCGAACAAACGATATAAGGAAGCACTCTTTATTAGGTTTAGAATTTATAGAAAATGAATGCAATATAAAAGACAAACAAATTTTAAATTGCATTCGTTTTCATCATGGAGAAGATTTTAAAGGAGCAAAATTAGAAAAAAATGATTTGGCGTATATAACATATATCGCCGACAATATGTCAGCGGCAGCTGATAGAAGAAATATAGAAAATGGATATGGCTTTGATAAAGAATTGGCGCTAACCAGTGTTTTTAATATTTTAAATGGAAATAATAAACAAGGAAAGTATAAGGCACAATATTTAAATCATGATAAGGGAATAAATTTTCCGGAAGAAAAAGAAGTTGGGTATGATTCAAATTATTATAAAGATATTAAATTAAATTTAATAGATAAACTAAAACAATTTGAGTTAAGTGAAGAATATATTGAATCATTACAAGAAATTTTAGAAGGATATTTAACATATGTGCCATCATCTACATCAGTATATCAGATAGGTGATATTTCATTATTTGACCATTTAAAATTGACAGCAGCATTTGCTTTATGTATATATGATTATTTAAAAGATAAAAAAATTGATGATTTTACTGCACTAAAAAGTGATTCTAAAAAATACTATGAAGAGAAAATGTTTTATATGTGTAGTTTTGATCTGTCAGGAATTCAAAATTTTATATATACAGTAAATAGTAAAAACGCACTAAAAGGTCTTAGAACAAGATCGTTTTATTTAGAAATATTATTAGAAGATGTTATAGATACGCTTTTAAACAAACTTTCACTTAGTAGAGCGAATTTATTGTACTCAGGTGGAGGACATTGTTACTTACTTTTGCCAAATACAGAAAGAGTTAAGCAGATAGTAGAAGAAACAATTAAAGAAGTAAATGATTGGATAATTGATAAGTTTAAAACTGAACTATTTTTAGCGTATGGAGGAACTGCTTGCAGTAGTAGTGCATTTAATGCAGAAAATACAGAATCCTATACAGAAATATTTAGAAATATATCTCAAAAATTATCAAACAGCAAACTTCATAGATATGACAAAGAACAATTAAAAAAATTAAATTTTACAGATAAAGTAGGAAATCAAAGAGAGTGTAAAATATGCCAATGTACAGATAATCTTATTGAATCAGACGATGGAGATATGATTTGTACTAACTGTGATAATATCAATAAATTTTCAAACAAGATAATGGAAGCCGAATTTTTTTGTGTCGAAAATGCAGAAAAGAGTGCGGAAGTTGATTATTTAAATTTACCATTTAATCATATTTTAACAGCTATAAACAAAAAAAGACTTCAACAAAAATTAATATCAGATTCAGGATTGATAAGAGCATATAGTAAAAATGATAGTTTTTCAGGCAAAAAAATGTCAACAAAACTGTGGGTTGGAGATTATGTGTACAATAAAGAATTAAATATATTGTCAAAAGATAGCGAAGGGATAAATAGACTGGCAGTAATTAGAGCAGACGTAGATAATTTAGGGCAAGCATTTGTAAAAGGATTTGAAGCAAAATATGCATCACTTACAAGAAGTGCGACATTTTCAAGAAATATGTCATTATTCTTTAAGTACAACATAAATTATATATTGGAAAATCCCATATTTTCTATTAGAAATGTAAAACCAGAAAATAGAAAAGCAATGATAATATACTCTGGCGGAGATGACATATTTATAGTAGGTGCATGGAAAGATATTTTAGAATTTTCAATAGACATAAAAAACAGTCTAAAGAAGTTTACTATGAATTCACTGACTATATCAGCTGGGATAGGAATATATCCAGAAAAATATCCTATTAAGACAATGTCATTAAAAACAGGAGATTTAGAAGAAAATGCTAAAAATAATGTTTATTATGTAGACGGAGTAGAAAAAACAAAAAATTCTGTAAGCTTATTTGAAAGTGGACTAACTTTTTCATGGGAAGAATTTGAAGAAAAAGTTTTAGGAGAGAAATTTAAATTAATAGACAGATATTTAAGTTTAGTTGAGGAGAGAGGAAAAGCTTTTATATATAAAATAGTTCAGTTATTGAGAGGCGACTTGGAAAAAGAAAAATTAGACTTGGCAAGATTGGCCTATATATTAGGAAGATTGGAGCCAAGTAACAAAGAAAATTCTTTATTGCACAGAGAATTTTCACAAAAAATTTATAGCTATTCAAAAAATAAAAAAGATAGAAAAGAATTAATAGCAGCTATTTATATATATGTATATTTAGAAAGGGACGTAAGAAATGATAAGTAAATTAGGATACGTAGATGAAGCAGAAAAGATAATAAAAAATTTAAGTGAACGAAAACTCTTAAATACAAATCAAATACGTAAGATACTGAGCAAAGTTTCAGTTATATATGAAAAAGCAAAAAGAAAGACAGGGAATCTTACAGAACAAGAAAAAATGGACTTACAAGTATTAAGAGCACACTTAATATATGATTCAGGAAGAGATGAGGGAGTTAGAAGATTTGTAAGTGAAGCAAAACTAGTAGAAAATATCAAAGAAATAGGAGATAGCCGAGAAAAATTATTAATATTTTGTGGATATATGGAAGCATTGGTAGCATATCATAAGTACTATTTAGCAAATAAGAGTAATTAATAAAGGAGTATAAAATGTACGGGAAAATAGAAATAACAGGAAAAATCAGATTAATAACAGGACTTCATATAGGAGGCTCAGTAGAATTCTCAGCAATAGGAGCAGTAGATTCACCAGTTATGAGAGATACACTCACAAATGACCCGTTTATACCGGGAAGTTCACTAAAAGGAAAACTTAGATATTTGTTACAAAGACAATATCAAAGAAATATTGATGTAAGTGGAAGACACGAAAATGATGAACCGGAAGTTTTAAGACTATTTGGCTCAACAAACACAAACGAAGAAAATAGAATTAGCAGATTATATTTTTCTGATGCTTTCATATCAAATAAAAAAGATTTAGAAAAAATAGGCATAGAATCTATAACAGAAGTTAAGTTTGAAAACTCAATAAACAGGTTCACAGCAGTAGCAAATCCAAGACAGATAGAGAGAGTTATAAGAGGCGCTGAATTTGATTTAGAAATAATCTACAACATACAAAACGAAGAAGAAATAGAAGAAGACTTTGAAATACTAAAAGAAGCATTTAAACTTTTAGAATTTGACTATCTAGGAGGGAGTGGATCAAGAGGATATGGAAGAGTAAAAATAGAAAATATAGAAATTAATATGGCAGTAGGTGATTATGAAAATATAGAAAAGCTTAGAGAAATTATGGGAGAAGTATGATGAAGTACAAGATATATAAATTGTATTTCAAGACAGGGCTTAGAATAGGAAATGGGAAAATAGATAGTAGTGTAGTAGAAATTCCGGCGGACATAATATTTTCAGCAATAATAAATGAAGCGGCTCAAGATGAAGAAAAAATAGAAACTATACTAGAAGAATTTAAAAATAGAAAGTTAATTATAAGTAACGCATTTCCGTTTATAGGAGAAGAACTATTTTTACCTAAGCCACTTTTGAATATATCAGACAATATAGGAGACTCAACAGAGAAAAAACTGTATAAAAAAATAAATCACATTCCACTAAGCTTATGGAATGAATATATAAAAGGAAAGTCAAACCCTAAGGAAATCGTAAAATTAAATAAAAAATTAGGGAAATCAGCACTGGATACCAAAATCTATAAAAAAGACGAAAATGAAATATATAACTTATCATACTATAGATTTTACGAAGGAAACGGATTGTATTTTATCTTGGGCTATGAAGAAGACTATGAACTATTTGATGACATTCTCTATTCTTTGAGTTTTACAGGAATAGGAGGCAAAAAGACATCAGGATTAGGCAAATTTGAAATGGAAGAAGATGACATACCAGAAAATCTAAAAAATAAATTAAATAATGAAAAATCAAAAATGTTACTCGCATCAAGCATGGCAAGAATAGAAGAACTTGAAACACTAGATCAAGAAGCAAAATATAAAATAATTAGGAGAGGTGGTTTTTCATACAGTCAAGATATAAGAGGAAGTAAAAAGCCGACATTTAAAAAACATACAATGTATTATTTCGATACAGGCTCTATATTTAATAATAAATTTGAAGGGGATATATTTGAAATAGGAGAAAATGAATATCATAAAATTTATAGATATGGAGTACCTTTATGGATGGAGGTGTAACTTGAAAAATTATATAGTAACATTAAAAACAAAAGGGCCGGTATTTATAGGAAGTGGAGAGACAAAGAATAAGAGCCAATATATATACGATATGAATAGATCGGAAGTACACGTAATAGATGAAAACAAATTTTTAACTTGGCTAGTTAAAAAAGGACTACTATCAGAATACGAAAAAAATTTTTTATACACTAAAGATAATAAAGACTTATATGAATGGTTTAAGAGAGTTGCACCAATGCAGAGAGTAGAAGATTTTTCAGCCTATAAATTAAGTGCGAAGTCTTTATCAAATTATGAAAAAAAGAGATTAAACGATATCCAAACATTTGTAAAAGACGCTTATGGAATGCCTTATATACCGGGAAGCAGCTTAAAAGGAGCTATAAGAAATATATTATTTAGCTATAAAATGAAAAATACTCAGAATCGAACATTCCAAGAATATTTAAACTCAGAAGATAATAATAGAAATAGAATAAGACGATTAGAAAAAATGGCTAATAATATTGATAAAGCAGCATTTGAATTTGAGGTAGATGAAAAAAATAAAGATAGCTATATGAAATATATATCCATTTCAGATAGTGAACCGATAGATATAGAAAATTTAATATTTGCAAGAAAAATTGACAGAAGAACAGATGGAAAAGAAAAATTACTACCAGTATACAGAGAAGCCATAAAACCAGAAGTAGAAATTAAATTTACATTAAATATTGATGAAAGATTTCCATACAATATAGAAGATATAAAAGAAGCAATAAAAGAATTTGAATCTGTAGTTTACGAAAAATTCATAAGAAATTTTAAGATTTCAAAAAAAGAAGACTTAAAAATATATATAGGAGGAGGTGTAGGTTATCAATCCAAAACTTCAGTCTATAACCTTATAAGAGATAAGAAAATTAGTACAAAAATAGTTAGTAGAATATTAGACGATAAATTTAATTATAAAAAAAGAAATAACGATACAAAAAATATCCACGAAGACGACTGGAAAAAAGGAGTTTCTCCAAGAGTAATAAAACTAACAAACTATAACAATCGAAAATTTGAAATGGGACTATGCAGTATAAAGTTTGAGGAGATAAAATAAATGATTTTATTAATAACAGAACAAGGAAGTAACGTTCGAATAAATAACGACAGGATTGTAATGGAGACTGACGACTTAAAAAGAAGCGTACCTAAAGAATTGATAGAAAATGTAGCGGTATTTGGAAATGTACAACTTAGCACACAATTTATTCAACATTGTCTAAAAAGAAAGATAACAGTTTCATTTTATTCTAACACAGGAGAATACTTTGGTAAATTAGTAAATACATCGAGCGGAAATTTCAAACGGTTAAAACTCCAGATAGAAGCAATAGAAGACGAAGAATTTAGAAGAAAATTTGCAGAAAAAATAATTGAAAATAAAATTAATAACCAATTAACACTACTTAGAAGGTTGAACCGAAGACGAAATATAGTAGATAAAGAAATAGAAGAAATAGGAATAATAAAGAGAAAAATTACACAAAAAGATAACGTGGACCAAATGTTGGGATACGAAGGAGCAATTTCAAGAATATATTTTAGAGCACTATCCAAAATATTGCCCGAAGAATTCAAATTTGACAAGAGAACAAGACAGCCTCCAAGAGACCCGTTTAATTCAATGATAAGCTTGGGTTATACAATATTATTACACGAAATAATAGGCCAGATAGAAAGCGTAGGACTATCACCTTATGGGGGAATAATACATGGACATAGATTAAATCATCCATCGTTGGGGAGTGATATGTTAGAGGAGTACAGAGCAATAATAGTAGACGCATTTGTAATGGATTTAATAAACTCAGGTAGCACAAAAATAGAAGATTTTGAAATTACAAGAGAAGGAGTATTTTTAGAACCTAAATTTTTAAAAGAATTCTTAAAAAAATTTCAGGAAAAATTGGCATCAACACATAAATATATCGACGAAATAGAAACGCCAATAACATACAGAAAGACACTATACCATCAAACAACTAAATTAGTAAGAGCTATAGAAAATAAAAATATCGAAGAATATAACCCAATAAGAATAAGGTAGGATGAATTATGCAGAAAGACTTTCTTATAAAAGCAAAAGAAGATATTTTCTATGAAGAAAAACACCTAATTTTGATAATTTATGATATAGTAGATAACAAAAGAAGGAATAAATTTTTTAAACTATTATCAGGATATATGATATCGGTTCAAAAATCTTGTTTCGAATCACATTTAACAGAAAGTGAATTCGAAAAATTAGCTTACAGAATCCCATTCTATATAGATAAAGAAGAAGATAATGTACGCTGTTACAAATTATCAGCTCATGGGAAAGTTTATAACTTTGGAAGTGAAAAGAATGATGCCATAGAAGATATAGTTATATTTTGACCGATGGCTTAAAATCAAGAGATAGGGCCTTAAATTAAAAAATTATTCAGATAAAATCTATAAAAACAACCCCTGTCCGCAAAGTCATTTTACAATCCAGCAAATTCAACATCTATAAAGGACAGGGAAAAAACAAAAAAATCCCCGACAGGGGACGGAAACATGAAATCCTTGGTATTACCAAATTTTTCAATAATGAAAAAACAAAAAAATCCCCGACAGGGGACGGAAACTTTTCCTTAATAGAATATGAATGTTTAGAGTTAGAAGCTAAAACTGAAAAAACAAAAAAATCCCCGACAGGGGACGGAAACGTTAAATTTTCAGCTTTTATAAAGCCGATTTCTTCAATTCGAAAAAACAAAAAAATCCCCGACAGGGGACGGAAACTATTTTACCTGTATGTCCGCAAGCATACGTGTCTTCAAATGAAAAAACAAAAAAATCCCCGACAGGGGATAGAAACTATTATTAAGTTTTCATTTAAAGCCTATTTTATTCCATTTAGCAGAAGCTCTGAGTTTTACCTCAGTGCTTTTGTATGCGTTTGCTATTGTGTTTACCTATTTCGTCTGTTAAACTTATAGGTAAGAAGTTAAGGGAAAGGCTAAAAGCCTAACCCTTTGAAAATTTTGAATAGTCCTGCAAGTGTTGTAAGTAGGTTAATAATTGCCGTTATTAACTCTAAATACTCAGCCTTGTGGGGTTTTTCTTTTTCTTATCCAATTTAACCACCCATTTTAAGTCAAGCGGGCTATAGGGGAAAAATAAAATATGTATCTTACAAAAATGTAAGGTCAAAGGAGAAAATGTAAGTTTTTTATAAAGGTACATTTTCTCTTTTTTTATATAATGTATTTATGAGGTGATGATATGGCATTTATAGAAGTTTCAAATTTAAAAAAGATATATAGTTCAAAATTTAGTTTAAAGACAGTTGAGGCGTTGAAGTCAGTCAACTTTGAGGTTGAAAAGGGTGAGTTTGTTGCGATAATGGGCGAGTCTGGAAGTGGTAAATCGACTTTATTAAATATTCTTGCGCTTTTGGATAGGGCGACTGATGGCTCGGTTATGATTGATGGGCGTGATATTTCAAAAATTTCTGAGAGTGAGTCGGCGAAGTATCGTAGGACACATCTTGGGTTTGTGTTCCAAGATTATAATTTGTTAGATACGTTGACTATAAAGGAAAATATAGTGCTTCCTTTGGTGTTGTCTGAGGAAAAGCCAACAATTATGCAAAATAAATTGAGAAATGTCGCTGGCATTTTGGGGATTGAAGATTTACTTGATAAGTATCCTTATGAAGTGTCGGGTGGTCAGGCTCAAAGGGCGGCTATTGCAAGAAGTCTTATAACTTCTCCTGATTTGATATTGGCGGATGAACCGACCGGAGCTTTGGATTCTAATTCGTCGAATACGCTTCTTGAATATTTTGATGAGATAAATAAATCTGGACAAACTATTTTAATGGTTACGCATTCTGTTAAGGCTGCTTCTTATGCGAGTAGGGTTTTGTTCATAAATGACGGCGAAATTTTCCATCAACTTTATAGAGCGAATAGACAACCTATGGAAATGTACCAAGATATTATGAACACTCTAACAAATTTAGGAGGTAAAAATTGAATCTTTATAGAAGACTGAGTTTAGAGGGAATAAGAAAGAATAAAAGTGTCTACGTTCCATATATTTTAGCTTTCAGTTTTTTGGTAATGAGTTTTTCAACGTTGGTATCTCTTGCGGTTATGGAGGGCTTGGCAAAAGAGTATGGTATGCAGCATGTTCAAACTCTTTTAGGTCTCGGAGCAATTGTACTGTTTGTATTTTCCACACAGTTTTTATATTACTGTGATGGTTTTTTGATGGATAAGCGAAGTGATGAGTATGGGCTGTACGGTGTGCTTGGTTTAGACAAAAGCCAAATTATTAAAGTGGTTTGTTTAGATTCTCTATTAGTTTATGCAATGGGAATGGTTTTGGGGATATGTTTTTCGGTTTTGTTTTATAAATTGGAGATAAGTCTTCTTTTAAAAACTATTCATGTGCAAGCTGAAACTGGTTTTTTACCTACTATGATTCCAATCGTAATTACTTTTTTGGTTTTTACCGGAATAGAAGTTTTAATATTATTTAGAAGAATATACAAAATAAAAAGACTTGGAAATTTAGAACTTATAAAGGCGAAGAGAATGCACAAAAAGTCTTCTCTAAAGATTGGTGTGAGTGCTCTTTTAAGTGTCTGTTTAATCGGAGCGGGATATTATTTAGCGCTCAAGACTAAGAATCCTCTTGAATCGCTACAGATATTTTTCATTGCAACATTACTTGTTGTGCTTGGAACTTTTGTCGGGTTTGGAGCGGTTACTGAAGTTGTGATAGGATTTTTGAAGAAGAAAAAGAATTTTTATTACAAACCTCAGAATTTTACTTCTCTGTCCGGGATAGTACACAGAATAAGACAAAATGCAAATGGCCTTGCGAGCATAACTATTATGAGTTGTGCCGCTATTGTACTGCTTGGTTCTGCTTTTTCAATTTACTGGTCAGGAGATAAAATTTTAAGAGGAATTTTCCCAAGAGATATAGTTTATTCTATAGAGCATAAAATATATTCTAAAGCTGAAATAGAGGAGATAAAATCTCAAATCAATGCTGGACTTTCAAAGGGAAGTTATAAGAAAAAAGATGACGAAAAAATAGAGTACAAAATGGAAATGACTCAAATTGAAGGTAGCAACGTAAAGTTTGTAAAGACTTTTAATAGTGCGTCAACGGCATTGGTAGTTATTCAGACAAGTGATAAGAATTTAAAGTCTGATGAGGTAATTGCATATTCTAAGCACGATGTTGCAAATGAATTAAACATAGATGGAAATATTTATAAGGTTGTAGATAAGAGAAAAGAGTTTGCAAATGAGAAAGCTATAAATCAAATGAGTATTTTGGGGAGCTTAGTTTTAGAGGTAAAAGATTTAAAGAATTTTAAATTAGGAGATGCGAGCTTGGTTGAGTTTGAAATGTTTAATGTTGACGGAGACCCAAGCTTAGCGATGAAAGATGTAAGGTCTAATTTGAAATATGATATACAAATTACCGGCTATACTGATGCTAAATCGGAATTTTTAGCTATATTTGGAGCTTTGATGTTTGTAGGAACTTTCTTGGGATTTGTGTTTATAGTTGGGACTGCGCTTATAATTTACTATAAACAACTTCAAGAAGGTTATGAGTCAAAACATAATTTCAACATAATGCGTAGGGTTGGAATGACAGAGGAAGAGATAAAAAAATCTATAAAATCACAGGTTTGGATGGTGTTTTTATTGCCGCCGAGCGTAGCTTTTATACACATATTTGTTGCGTTTTTCTTAATCAATGATTTGTTTTTGATAATTGGAATTACAAACACAGTTGATAAGGCAACATCGTTTGGAATAATTTTTATCTTGTACTTGTGGATATATTTTGTTGTATACAAGATGACTTCAAAGGCATATTATAAAATAATTTCAGAAAAATAAATAATCTGATAGAAATTTAGAGGTACTTGAAAGGGTATCTCTTTTTATTTGACAATAATAGTTGTCAAATATATAATTAATGACAATAATAGTTGTCAAATGAAAGGGGAAATAGATATGCCTTTACTAAATAAGTTAAAAGAACTCCGCTCAGCAAAAGGATTAAATCAACAAGATTTGGGTTCTTTGGTCGGAGTTAGTAGGCAGACGATAAGTTTAATTGAAAGAGGAGATTATAATCCGTCGATAACGGTTTGTCTCAAATTGTCAAAAATTTTAGGTGTAAGTGTTGAAGAAATTTTTATTTATGAGGAGGAAATTGATGAATAGAGACATTTTTGAAAATAAGCATTATCAAGATAAGGTTAAAAAACAGTTGAAAATATTTTTTGCAATTGCATTTGGACTCAATTATCTGATGGGTTTGGGAATTTACTATGGCAAGAGCAATGGTGTAGATGTAAATATGTTTCCCGTCTTTCAAATGATGACTCCGGCTTTAGGAGTTATGGTTGCATTTATGTGGACAGATTGGGATAAAGTTCCAAAGTTTTCTTTTGTAATATATACGATAGTCAGTTTTGTGATGGGGGTTTTGAGTATAGCATCTTTATTTGTAAAGAATTTCCCTGTTAATAATGTCATGAATATTACCTTGATAGTAAGCACGATATTATTTTTAATTGGCATAAAAGTAGATAAGAAACAAAAGAGATATTTATTTAGCTTGAATAGAGGAAGTGTGAAGAAGGTAACTTTAATTGTGATTCTATTTTTATGTTTATATTTTTTGAGGATTGCTGTAGCTGTTATTCCAACTGAAGGCATTGATGTTTTCATATCATATTTCACGCTACAGAAATTAATTTTCGCTTTCATATTAGTTCCGAATTTCTTCTTGGTGTTCATACCTTTTTTAGGCGAAGAATATGGATGGAGATATTTTTTGCAGCCGATAATGCAAAAAAGATATGGAATGGTCAAGGGAATTTTATTGCTTGGACTTATTTGGGGAGTGTGGCACTTACCACTTAATCTATTTTATTATTCAGCAGAAAACACAGGATTTTTGAGTTTAGTTAACCAAATAGGAGTTTGCCTTGCGTATAGTATAATGTTTGGGTTTGCATATGCGTATTCAAAATCTATTTGGGCTCCGGTAATGATGCACTATTTTAACAACAACTTGATTTTATTTTTTGCAACTAATTTTGATTCAAGTGTGATTGAAAATCAAGTATACAGTTGGCAAATGGTAGCTATAAATATCGTATCAGTATTGTTAATTTATGGTGGTTTTATATTTAGCAAATACATCAGAAGAGAAGAATTTAGAATTGAGACACCACACGAAAGGTTAGAGGAGGATATTTTAAGTGAAGTCGAAGTTTAAAAGTATTTTAATCTTAATAGGAATCGGATTTATCGGGGGCATTTTTGGTTTTATGTCTTCAAGGAACAGTTTGGGGTTATTAATTTATGATTTTATTATAGATTTAGATAAAGCATTATATAAAAATGGATTTAATGCATTGGTAATTTCAATTCTGAGTCTAAGTGTAGCTGCTTGGATATTTTATTTTTTAGGAAAGGCGCAAGTAAAGAGGTCTCTTAAGAATGAAGAGGGATATGTAAAGGATTTTCTATTGGGTATTTCAATGGTAATTACTGCTTGTATAGCAATATTTGGAATTATATTTTTTGCAAATTTTATGAGAAGTATTAGCGAAGACTATATAACTAATAAAATTTTCGGAATAGCTTTGGCAGTTTTTATAATAGGAGTTCTACAAACATTAGTATTAAATCAATTAATTGTTGGATTTATAAAGACATACAATCCTGAAAAGTATGAAAATACACTCGATATAAAATTTGGGAAAAAATATATGGATTCTTTGGACGAAAGAGAACAATTGGAAGCTTATAGAGCCGGTTTTAAAACTTATAAAGCGCTAACTTATATTATATTTTTCCTTGTTTTGATAACAGGTCTTGTGTCCATGGAAACAAATGCGAATGTAATACCTATGTTTTTATTTGGAATACTATTTGCTATAGGAATGATTATTTATATTTACAATGTAATAGATGGTGAAAAACATAAAAAATAGAAGATGTGATTAGAATAAACCCTGAGGTCCAAATTTGGACTAAAGGGTTTTACTATTTTTGTAATGGTTTAGAAATTGAAAGAATAAACAATTAAAACGTGAATACATCTTTACTAATCGGATTAAAGTGTTATACTACTTCGAAAGGAGGAATTAAGATGGATAATTTAAAACTTGCAAGAGAAAATGAAAGTTATGCTGTCGAAGTTAGAAGAGAGTTGCATAAGATTCCCGAGCTTGAACTTGAGCTTCCAAAGACTGTAGAGTTTATAACCGGTAAACTTAAAGAACTTGGTGTTGAATACAAGTTGCTTGTAAATGGAAATGCCATTGTGGCGACAGTTGAAGCGAATGATACAAATGGTCCTTGTATTGGAGTTAGAGCTGATATGGATGCTTTGCCAATTAAAGAGGAGACAGGACTTGAATTTTCATCAACTCACGAGGGAAAGATGCACGCTTGTGGACATGACGGACATTCGGCTATGGCGCTTACAACTCTTAAAATTTTGGCTGAGAACAGAGACTCTTTTAAAGGAAAAGTAAAATTTTTATTCCAACCGGGAGAGGAAATTCCGGGCGGTGCTAAACCTATGATTGACGAGGGGGCTCTTGAAGACCCGAAGGTAGATTATATTATTGGACTTCACGAAGGTGGACTTGTAAAGGGAATGGACAAGGGAGCTATTTATTTTAAAGAGGGTTCTATGATGGCCTCAATGGATAAATTTACTATAAAGGTGAAGGGTAAAGGCGGACATGGAGCAAATCCTCAAGATACGATAGACCCGGTTGTAATTTCAGCTGAAATAATATTGGCGGTTCAAAAGATAGTATCTCGTGAGATAGCACCTACTTCATCTGCACTTATATCAATTTGTCAAATAAATGGTGGAAGCAGCCAAAATATTATACCTGACGAAGTAGTGCTTGTTGGAACGGCGAGAACTTTAAATGAAAAGGACAGAGATACTGTAGAGAGTAGATTAACAGCAATATGCAAAGGTGTTGCCAGAACTCATGGCGGAGATGCTGAAGTGGATTACAACAGAATGTATCCTGTACTTGTAAATGATCCTGAGGTTACTAAGTTAGTGAAGGGCGTAGCAACGGAACTATTCCCGGAAGATGTTAGAGAACTTGAAACTGCAAATATGGGAGGAGAAGATATGGCGTTTTTCTTACAAAAAGTACCGGGATGCTATTTTTTCATGTCGAATTTAAAAGAGGTTGATGGAAAGATATATCCTCATCACAATTCTAAGTTTGATGTCGATGAATCTGAGTTTTACAAGGGAATTGCAATATTTTTAGATACAATTAGAAAATTAGGGGAGATTAAATGAAAAATATAAAACTACATTTGATAGCTCTTGTGATAGTAATTATTGCAGAGTTAATAGGAAAGCATTCATTCGACATAGGAATAGGTAAAATTGTACTGTTACCAATGCTGTTTGCATTGATTATAGGCGTACTTACTACACCAAAATTTTTAAAAATTTCATCAGAAAAAGAAATGGTGGATGCGGGCTCTCTAATTGCATTCACACTAATGCTTTTGATGGCTAAGTATGGAACTACTATAGGACCTACTATTTCAGTTATTGTAAAATCATCTCCAGCACTTATACTACAAGAATTTGGTAATTTGGGGACAGTATTGCTAGGGGTTCCTCTGGGAATAGCTTTAGGATTAAACAGAGAAGTTATAGGTGGAGCACACTCAATAGCAAGAGAGCCAAACATAGCTGTAGTTTCAGAAAAATATGGTTTGGATTCAGAAGAAGGTCGAGGAGTTTTGGGAGTTTATATTGTGGGAACAGTTTTTGGAACTATTCTTATCGGACTTCTTGCAGGTATACTTGCAACTTCAACACCACTTCACCCTTATGCACTTGCAATGGCAAGTGGAGTTGGAAGTGCGTCAATGATGACTGCTTCAGTTGGTACTCTTGTTGAGTTATATCCTGATATGGAACAGATGATAACAGCTTTTGGAGCTTCGTCAAATTTACTTTCAGGACTTGATGGAGTGTATATGTCTGTATTTATAGCATTGCCTTTGGCAGAAAAGCTGTATGCAAAACTTAAAAGGGGGAATAACAAATGAAATTAAAACTTAAGGAAGCAATAATCGTCCTTTTAATTACAGGAGCTTTAACTGTTGTAGGTAATTTAGTGGGACTTGGAACCAGTCCAATGAAATCTATACCGGGAGTTTTGATATTAGTTTTATTCTCAATTATTGGAATTGGACTTGCAGAAATTATTCCGGTTAAAATTCCGGCAGTTGCATATATAGTTACAATAGCTACAATTTTTACAATACCCGGAGTTCCTTTTTCAGAAATTGTATCAGAACACACTGCAAATGTTGACTTCTTATCTCTCTGTACACCAATACTTGCATACGCAGGTATCTACACAGGAAAAGATATAGACCAACTTAAAAAGACAGGACCGAAGATAATAGTTCTTGCAATAGTTGTAATGCTTGGAACATACTTGGGTTCAGCAATTATAGCACAAGGTATTTTAAAATTATTGGGACAAATTTAAGTATAAAGACACCCCTATAACTGTTTCGTTACCTTTTGGTAAGGGAGTCAGTTTAGGGGTGTTAAATTTTTTCTAAAATTTCTATTGATGTAAAGATTGCATTAGGACACACTTTTTCAAGCAGACCTTGATTTATAATTTTTTCAAGACCGTCTTTTGCGGAGATATCTTCTCCAAGTAAATCTCTACAAAGTATTGAATTATATTTTTCTTTAAAGAGCTTATTGAATTCATTTATCTTCGATTCCATTATTTGACGGTGGTCAGGTTTATCTGAGCCGTATTTTAATCCCAATACCATATATGCACCACACACAGCGCCGCAAGTTGTGCCTTGGAATTGTCCACTTTCAAAAGCTTCGGCAATTCTTTTTGCAGCGAGATGGTCTAGGTTAAATTCTTCGGCAAAGTAGCACAAGACACTTTGACTACAATTGTATCCGTTGGTTAAAAATTTCATAACTAATTCTCTATTCATATTTATCTCCTGGAGTCTTTAAATTTAAAATACAGACTGTTTTTTAATGTATTTGATGACGGTTCTTCACATGCACCTAAAATTTCAGACAAAATATTTTTTATATTTGAAATTCCATATTTGTCAAAAGCGTGAGAGCAAGAAGAGCAGTAAGTGTATATACAACTTTTCTCTTTAGCTAAAATTTGTGACTTTATTTCATTTCCAATATCTTTATTTTTGGACAAAACTCCACCGCCCAAACCACAACAGTTTATATCAGAGAAAGAGTCTTGGTATGAATGTAAGAAAGGCTTTATATATTTAAAAATTTCTAAGTTGTACTTATCTGAACATGGAAAGAATATGTCAGCAGATTCCATAATAGTTGAGCCGATATTTTCTTGTTTTAAAAATTCATACACACTTATAACTTCAATTGATAGGTTATCTTTTAAAGTATGGTAGCAATTTGGACATAGACATATTAATTTTTCAGTACTTTTTAATTTTAATAAATCATCAAGCCTTGAAGTTGGTGCAACTCCGTTTTCATAGAGCGGTTTTCTGCAACATTCAACTGAAAAATCTATGTCTTTATCCCTGCAGATGGATATTAATTTTTCACAAGTCTCAGGATAGTATTTAGGATAGTTACAACCTAAAAATAAGAGAGTTTTACTTTTTTTATCTGAGTTGTTGTTGAATATATAAGGGTCTTTTGAGAGAGTTATTAAAAATTTATTTTTTGATTTAGATTTAAATTTCTTTGTGATTTCAGCTCCCGACAAATCTTTAGGACAATAGTGCCTACACGAATCACACATAAAGCATTCATTTTTTAGGTCTTCTCTTGAAGTATAATCTTTTAAATTTAAGTTGTACTTCTTTAAAAAACTACAATGTTTTGTACACAGATTACAGTTTATGCACTCTCTTTTAGTTTTTTCAATCATTTTAATATCTCCTGTAAATTTCGTCTATATCATGTGATTTTCGATATTTATATTGTAGTAATTGCATTTTTAGTACAGTCTTCCAAATTCCATTCTCTTCAAATCTTCTTGCAGAGGTGGTTATCGGAAGAGGAGAAAGATAGAATTTCTTTCCTAATTTTTTCAAATCCATTGACAGTTGGTAGTCTTCCATAAGAGGTATTGGAGCATATCTTCCAATTTTTTCAAACAAATCTCGTTTTATAAATATTCCCTGGTCCCCAAAAGCTATATTCCTAAATTTAACTCTTAGAGAGCTATTGAATGCGACCATTGACATTTGCCATTTTGGAGAGTCAAAGGCAAGGGTAAAGCACCCTACATCTGAGTTTGAATTTTCTATCTCCAAGATTGAATCCTCATGAATTTTAGAATCGGCGTGTAGAAACCAAAGGTAGTCGCCTTTAGAATATTTGACAGCCGAATTCATCTGATTGCTTCTATATTTAGACTCTTGTATTTTTGGAAAGTAGATTTTTTCATAAGTGTTATCAGTGCTGAATCCATCCGAAAAAATAACTTCAAAGTCACCTTTAAGTGTTTCTAGTTGTTTTTGAAACTCTTCAATTTTTAAAGACTCATTATATGTTGGAATTATTATCGAAATCATCATTACCTCTGTTTATATAAATTTTTGCAAAGACAGTAGAAACCAACACAAGCGCTATTAACAAGAAAATTGAAACAATAAATTCACTGCTATTCGTGTTTAGTGATTTATCTCCGGTGTTTAAAAACACTAGCATACCTGGAATTATTCCCAAGATAGTTGTGATGATGTAGTTTAGATAGCTTATCTTTGTGAAACCCGCCACATAGTTTATCAAGTTGTAAGAAACTAAGGGGACTAATCTGAGAATGAAAAATAGATAAAAAAGAGATTTTTGCTCAGAGTGTAAGAGACGGTTTTTTAAATTGGGTTGTATTTTTGAAATTAGTTTTTCAAAGAAATCTTGTCCTAAAAATCTACCGAGGTAAAACATAATTGTACTGTTTAAGGTACACCCAATCATTGTGTAGATAAATCCGTTCCAAATTCCAAATAAGATTCCTGCAACTAATACAAAAATTGGAACTGGAAAAAAGAAGATAGGGAGTATTGTGTAGAGTAATATGTAAACAATTGGAGCTGAGTTTCCAAATTCATTCACCCAATTTCTCAGTGACTCAAACGAAGCTATCTTTATAATGAAAATTGAGCCTATTAGAATTAATAGGCTGATTATTATTTTAGTTAGATTTTTTAAGTTTTTCATTGTACATACTCTTCGCTACAAAAATTGCTATACTTATTGCAAATAATATTAAAAGTCCCGTCATCATTGTCTTAGCGCCACCGGTTAAAGTTCCACCAACATATGAGTAAACTATAGTTGCCGGCAATTGACCTATGCCGGTTGCAATGAAGAAAGGCCAAAATTTCATAGATGTAAGTCCGGCTGCATAACTTACAATGTCAAAAGATACAAACGGAAGTAGTCTTGCAATTAAAATTACATACTTGTCATATCTTGCAAAGAAGTCATCAACTGATTTTAAAGCTGTTTTGGAAATTAGTTTTTCAACAAAATCGCGTCCTAAGATCTTTGCTATGTAGAAGCACATTGCAGCGCCTACCATCGCGGAACTCCAAGATAGAATTGCACCTTTGATCCAACCGAATATGGCTGCGTTTGAAAGTGTAATTAAAAAAGCGGGGATGGGACTTATGATAGATTGTAAAATCATAAGTAAGAAAGATACTGCAGCTGCGTATTTTCCATAGCCTCTTATATATTCTATTACTCCATCAACTCCCATTGTTGAAAGTATTTTGATTGCATCGTTAACTGATTGATTTACACTTGGTACAAGCAGGTATACTACTAAAAACAGTAGTAGTGTTAAAATTAAAAATATTTTAGGTGTATGTTTTTTCATATTTAAACCTCATAAAATCTTTTATGTAACATTTTCAAATAATCTTCGCTTAAAAATTTATTAATTTTTTCATAGGTATCTTGATTAGAAAGTATTCTTTCTGAAGCTTCGTATTCAACTTTTGCCATACTGCACCAAGTTATGCCGCGCAAGACATTAAAGGCAAAATATTTTTTTAGTTTTTGTCTATTTATTTTACGATACTTTTCATATTTATATATAAATTTTTCTATTTCAGAATCAGAAAGAATTTTATCTGTCTTCCAATTTGTAGTAGTGGGAACTAAGAAGTGAGCCAAATCCTGTTCAGCTTCACCGATTAGAGGTTTCTCCCAATCTATTATGTAAGAATTATTACCATTGATTATGAAATTTCTGTTGTTTAGTTCGGTGTTTATAATGCAAGGGTTTGAAATGTTATCTTTAATGCCAAGTTCTTTTACATAGTCAAAAAAATGCTCTATATATTTTCCAATTGAATTATTATAAATTTTAGAATTTTTATAAACTGAATACATTTCAAAACATTCTTCAAACATAGCCTTAAAAGGTTGTTCAACGCGAATTAAGTCTGTATCTTTAAATTCGAGGTTGTGTACTCTTGAAAGTAGATATGCAGCAATGGACATATCTGTGTCATAGTTGAGTGGACGACCTACTAAATAGTCCATAACTAAAAACCCCTTGCGAATGTAAGTTGAATTCTTTTTTAAGTAATGTGGCTTTGGAGTTACACCTGATGACTCAAGTGTTTTGAGGGCATTGTATTCGTATGTAATTTGCTCATCTCCAAGGTGCAGTTGACTTCCCAAGTTAATTCGACATACAAAATTTTTGTTAAATCTATAGTTTAAGTTATATTCTCCGCTTCCAAGAATCTCAACATCTTTTGTTTGTAGTTCTTCTTTTATTAAATCTATAATTTCATCAATATCTCTCACTGTATCAAGCCTTTCAATTGAAATATCAAGCGCAGTTGCTTTTTGTAAAGTTTTTTCAAAGACATCTGATTGGCTGTAGACTATGTTAGAAAATAAATCTAAAGGTTTTCTAAGTCCTATTAAACCATAGCCACCATCTTCTGCAGGTGCTATAACACAATCTGAATTATTTAGTCCTGAGAAGGCACTTTCAATTAATTTTAAAGTTATTCCTCTCAGGTCAGAACCCAAGAGGATAACTTGGTCATTTGAATTTAATTCAGCTTTTAAAGCGTTAAACATTCTATCCCCCAAATTTTCTCCTCTTTGAGGGATTTTTTCATAATCTATAAAGTTTAGGTTTTCGATATCTCCTGAAAAGTATACGACAAATTCATAACCTGATTTTTCAAGCACTTTTAAGTTATCCTTTATTAAAAATACAGATAGTTCATATCTATCTTTTGCAGATAGAAAATTTTTCAGTCTTGATTTGCCATAATTGAGAGCAGGAGCTTTTGTAAAAAAAATAATTTTTCTCTTCATAGTATAAAGTGTAGAGGTTATTTAAATTTTATACAAGAATTTAAAATTATTTTTCAAGAGTAAATTCAAATTCTTTAGTTCCGTCAAGAGAGTTCTTAACGTCTTTGTATCCGTTCTTAACTAAAGTTTCAGCAGCAACTGTTGATTTATTTCCCGAATAACAATAAGTTACAACTCCCTTATCCATTGGGATGTCTGCTAAAGCTGCTTCGATGCCATCAACAGGAATGTTTATAGCACCTTTTAAATGACCAGCTTCATAGTCTTTAGCATCTCTAACATCAATGATAGTATTGCTACCATCATTTGCATCAGCGATAGCTTGAAGTTCAGAACCAAATATATTTTCTATTTGAGACATAGTAGTATATTCGAAATCTTTAACTCCTTGAGCATTGAATACATTTGTGTATCCGTTTGCAACTAGAATTTCAGCAGCCTTTAAGCTCTTTTTACCTGTGTTACAAACTGTAACAACATTTTTATCTTTGAAGTCTGCAATTCTATCAAGATTTTCTTCGAATGTTTCGATATCCATGTTGATAGCAAATTTAACGTGACCGGCATCATATTCTTCTTTACTTCTCACATCGATAACAAGATAATTTTCTTTTTCTTTCTTATCTTCCATAATCTTGTCAAGTTCAGCGCCTTCCATAGTTTGAACTGTGGCAGTTTTTTCAGCAGCGTCTTCAGTTTTAGGTTGGTTTTTAGCACAACCAACAACGAATAGTGTAAGAGTTGCAATTATAGCAACTAATGATAAATACTTTTTCAATGTCATTCCTCCAAAATTAGGACAACATTTAAAAGTGCTTGATAATTAGAACTAACAAATATTATAGCACAATAAATTAAAAATTCCTCAAAACCACTCGGTTTATATAAATTTTTATCAATATATTTTGAAAATAATAATAAAATTAAAAAATGAGACATAATGTTATCATAAATATTAAAAAATAAGTAATAAAAATAGGTAATATGAGAGATTAGATTTCTTTCATATTACCTACTTTCTATTTAAACATTCTTTTTAATTTACTGCTTATTGCCCACTTAAAGAAAGTCCAGCCCGGTCCGATATCGTCACTTGCCCAAGTTGAGCTGACTTTTTTGAATCTGTAATCTGAAATAATTTTGCCCCAAGTCATTTGACCTGTGCTCAAATATCTCTTGATTGCAGGAATATCTTCGTATTTATATTTCCAGTGAGTTTCTGTATTTTTTCTGATTTGTGCACCGGATACTTTTTCTCCTAAAGAGTCCAAGAAGTACATCATAGGTGAGTTGAAACCAAGTTGACAAAGCATTTCTGTGAAGTTTATAAATCTCACGTTTACTTCGACTAAGTATATTTTATTATTTCTTTCATCTCTTTTTAATTCAACTTCTGCGAAACCTTTGTAGTTTACACTTTTGAAAAGAGGCGAGCATAAATCGTATAACTCTGGAATGTACTCTTGCTTAGCGTAAGTACTTGCTCCGAAATTTATTGGCCACTGTCTGATTTTTGATGTAGTTAAAAATGCCTTTACTTCGTTATCTTGCATATACATATCAAATGAATAACAATTGCTTTCAGGGCCTTTAACTATACGTTGTACAAATACATCTTGATTATCCTTTTTACAAATTTCCATTTTTTCTCGAAGTTCTGCCTCTGAATTTATAAAGAACATTTTTTCTCTGTATAAATTTACAAAAGGCATTGAATCACGAGGTTTTAAAACACAAGGATATCCAAGCTCTTCAGTTGCTCTTGCGTATAGATTAGGGTCGTCCATTGGAATTATCTCCGGAGTTGGAATATTTAATGGCTCAGTATATTTTAAAAGGCTTTCTTTGTCCATTAACTCTGTGAGTAGACCCTTTTGGTCATTTGGCCATAGATAATATTCTTTAAGCGCATCAAAGTTGTTTTCCATGAATTCGACATATAAGTCGGCTGTGGGGAATAGAACTGGCTTAGCGCTTTGCTTTTTTGAGTAATCTATTAAAAATTCAACAAGATTTTTTTCATCATTTTTGTAGTGAGGAGCAATAAGTCTTTCGTTTACATATTTAGAAACACCATAGTGTGATGGTTCGTAGTCTACGGTAGTAACTTGAACTCCATTTCGACCTAAATTTCTAACAACAGCAAGACCTATGTAATAATTGGTTCCTAAAACTACTGCTTTGTGTTTATATTTCATAAGACACCTCCAGTTAATTAATGATAATTATACCATATTTATTTTAAATATTATGAGTGTATGAAGTATAAAATGGATATAAATATAAAAAATAAGGAGGAATTGAAATTGAATATAAAATTTAACGGACAACCATTGACATTAGTTGGAAAAGAAATAAAAGTCGGAGATAAGGCACCGGAATTTAAATCTGTAAATCCTGACCTTTCTGAATTTAACTCGGAAGATTTAAAGGGAAAGATTGTAGTTTATTCAGTTGCACCATCTATTGATACAGGAGTTTGTGCAATTCAAGCGAGAACATTTAACGAAAAGGCAACTCAACTTTCAGATGATGTTGTAATTTATACTGTAACAGTTGACCTTCCATTTGCACAAGGTAGATTCTGTGCTGCTGAAGGAATTGAAAATGCTAAAATTATTTCTGATTATAAAGATCGTGAGTTTGGAGAAAAATATGGTTTCTTGATTGATGAGTTAAAACTTCTATCAAGAGGTGTTGTTGTAGTTGATAGAGAAGGCGTTGTAAAATATGTTGAGTATGTTGAAGAAGTTACTAATGAAGTAAACTTTGACGGAGCATTAAAAGCAGTAGAAGAGTTAAACTCATAATGAATATAAATATCTTAGCTGTCGGAAAAGTTAAGGAAAAATATATATTGATGGGAATAGAGGAGTTTGCCAAAAGGCTGACTCCTCATTGTAATATTAAAATTATAGAAGTTCCTGACGAACCGGCTCCGGAAAAATTATCAGAGAGTGAAGAACAGAGAGTTAAGCAAAAAGAGGGAGAGAAGCTTTTAAAGTACGTATCAAACTCGGATTATACCATAGCTTTGGATTTAAAGGGAAAGACTTTAACTTCAGAAGAATTTGCAGAAAAAATTTCAGATATAACAATGGAAGCGTCGACAATTAATTTTATAATAGGTGGTTCGTTGGGATTGGCACCGGAAGTTTTAAATGCTTGTAAATATAAGTTGTCTTTTTCTAAGATGACATTTCCACACCAACTTATGAGATTGATTTTAATAGAGCAAATATACAGAGGTTTTAGAATTATAAACGGATATCCATACCACAAATAAAAGGAGAGAGTATGAATTTTGAATTAATTAAAGATGAAATTGCAGAGAGATTGCCTGAATTTATTTTAATTAGACGAAAAATTCATATGAACCCTGAAACAGGAATGGAAGAGTTTAAAACCACTGATTTAATTATAAAAACTCTCGAGAGTTTTGGAGTTTATGAGATAGAAAAAATTGGCGAGACTGGTGTTGTTGCAATTATAAGGGGCAATGGCGAAAAATGTGTTGCAATAAGGGCGGACATAGATGCATTACATATTGAAGAGAAGACAAATCTTGAATATGCTTCTAAATTAGATGGCATTATGCACGCATGTGGACACGATATTCACACAATATCTCTACTTGGAAGTGCATATATATTAAATAGACATAGAGATGAAATAAAAGGCATTGTGAAACTTATATTTCAACCGGCCGAAGAGAAGGGAATAGGAGCAAAGTATATGATTGAAAATGGTGCTTTGGAAAATCCCAAGCCTGTTGCGATATTTGGACTTCACACTTGGCCTGATGTAGAAGCTGGTAAGATATTTCACAGACATGGAAAGATGGGGGCAGCTTCGGATAGATTTGAAATAAAGATAATTGGAAAAGGCGGGCATGCAGCACACCCTGAAAAGACAGTGGACCCAATAGTAATTGCAGGAAATGTAATAGTTATGATACAAAACATTGTATCTCGTGAATTATCCCCATTGGATTCAGCGGTTGTGAGTTTCGCGGCAATAAATGGTGGGAATGTATCGAATAAAATACCGTCAGAAGTTGAACTCAAGGGTTCGATAAGAACTCTTTCAGAAGATACCAGAGAGTATGTTCATAGGAGAATTGAAGAAGTTGTAGAAAATGTATCCAAGTCCATGAGAGGAAGTTCTGAAGTGAAAATACACAAAGGAGTTCCGGTTTCGTATAACGACAGAAATGTTTCTGTGCTTATTGAGAGAGCTTGCAGAGAAGTTTTAGGAGATGAAAATTATATAGAAAATCCTGAACCGTCTATGGGCTCGGAAGATTTTGCATATTATTCTGATTACGTTTCATCAGCTATGTATAGGCTAGGAGTTGGCTTTAAGGATAGAGAAAACGCACCGCTACATTCAGATAAATTTATGGCAGATGAAGAAGCTATACCAACCGGTATTTTGAGTATGGTGGCAGTGGCTGAGAAACTATTAAATGAATTATAGATAGAGGTTTTTATTGAAAAAGTTTTTAAAAAATATAACGCTGTATTTTTTACTGATCCTTATGTTATTTACTGTAGGTTGTCAGAATACAGAAAATGTCGAAAATAATGAAAGTAAAACTAATGCAACAAGTAGCGCCACAAAAGACAGTAAGGAAAGACTTCTGTTAGAAGACGAAAGTTATTACAGTAAAGATGATGTGGTGGAGTATGTACATCAATATGGGAAGTTGCCAAAGAATTATATAACCAAGAAAGAAGCTAAAGAAATCAATTGGTCTGTTGAGGACAGTAGAGGTTTTGTAATAGGCGGGGATAGATTTGGAAATAGAGAAGAAAAACTTCCGAAAGTAAAAGGCAAAAAATATTATGAAGCTGATATTTCTGAAGGCTATTCTCACAATAGAGGTGCGATGAGAATTATATATTCTGACGACGGATTTATATACTACACTGACGACCACTATGAAACTTTTGAGAGACTTTATTGAGCAGGAGATTTTATGAAGAAATATATAGTAGATGGCAATGAGTTTGCAACACGAGAGTCAGCATATAATCACTTAACTAAAGTATTTGGATTTTCTGACTCATTTGGAAACAACTTAGATGCTCTTTGGGATGAACTTACGGATTTAGAAGATGTTGTAATCGAGATAAAAAATGCTAGAGAAATTCCAAGGGCACTTGAAGAATATGGATTAAAAATTTTAGATGTATTTGGCGATTTATATGATGAGGGAATAGAAGTAAAAATTTATTGGTAAGGCACGTAAAAGTGTCTTATTTTATTGCGTAAATATAATTTTAATAAAAATTTATTGTAAAAATAATAAAAGGCAAAATTTTTAGTAGAAAAAGACAATAAATTGATAATTTAATCTAAACATCTTGACAATGGTTAAAGGTTATTGTAAATTTGAGTTGAAGAAGAAAGGGGTGTAGTATGTTTAAATTAAAAGAAGGTTTGACATTTGACGACGTACTTTTAGTTCCGGGCGAATCTAATGTACTTCCTAATGAAGTTGATTTGAGTACAAGACTTACAAAAAATATAAAATTGAATATTCCTCTTATGAGTGCGGGAATGGACACAGTAACTGAAAGCAGAATGGCTATAGCTATAGCACGTGAAGGTGGTATAGGTATAATACACAAGAATATGTCTATTGAAGAACAGGCGCTTGAAGTGGATCGAGTTAAGAGATCTGAGCACGGAATTATTTCAGATCCTTTTTATTTGTCAAGAGACCATAAAATTTCAGATGCTCTTACAATTATGTCAAGATATAAAATTTCAGGGGTTCCCATCGTAGATAAAGATATGAAACTTGTTGGAATTCTAACTAATCGTGATGTTAGATTTGAAATGAATGAGGACAGAATTATAGATGAGGTAATGACAAAAGAAAATTTAGTTACCGGAAGACCTCACATATCTATGGAAGAAGCCCTTTTTAGAATGAAAGAAAAGAAGATTGAAAAGCTTCCAATAATAAAAGATGATGGAACTTTAGACGGCCTTATAACTATAAAGGACATAGAAAAATTAAAACAATATCCAAATTCTGCAAGAGATGCAAAGGGAAGACTTTTGGCAGGGGCGGCAGTTGGTATAACTGTTGATATGATGGACAGAATAAAGGCTCTTGTTGATGCAAATGTTGATATTATAACTGTGGATACAGCTCATGGACACTCACTAAATGTTTTAAAGGCAATTTCAAGCATCAAAGAAAAATATCCAAATGTTGAGTTGATAGTTGGGAATGTGGCTACGGGAGAAGGCACAGAAGCGCTTATAAAAGCTGGTGCAGATTGTGTCAAAGTAGGTATAGGACCTGGTTCAATTTGTACGACAAGAGTTGTAACCGGAGTTGGTGTTCCACAAATTACAGCTATAATGGACGCAGTTGAAGTTGCAAATAAATATGGAGTTCCAATTATTGCCGATGGTGGTATAAAATATTCAGGAGATATAACAAAGGCGTTGGCTTGTGGAGCAAGCGTAGTAATGGCAGGTTCTCTATTTGCGGGATGTGACGAAAGCCCTGGAGAAGAAGTTATCTTCGAAGGTAGAAGATATAAAGAATACAGAGGAATGGGTTCTCTTGCAGCTATGAAATCCGGCTCAAGCGACAGATATTTCCAAAACAATACCAAAAAGTTAGTACCTGAAGGAGTTGAGGGTAGAGTTCCATTTAAAGGTGGAGTTTCAGATGTAATATATCAACTTTTAGGTGGACTAAGGTCAGGTATGGGCTATATAGGAAGTGCAAATATTAAAGAAATTCATGAAAAGGCACAGTTTGTGAAAATAACTTCAGCAAGTTTAGTTGAAAACCACCCTCACGACATAACAATCACAAAAGAATCACCAAATTATACAAAAATGTAAACTGGAAGCATATCTAGGGAGCCGAGCCGTAGGCTAAGGACCTAGCGATATGGATATCGTAAGATATTACACCTAAGGGATAAAAGCCCAGGAGGGGAGGTTCAACCTTCTCTTCTTGGGCTTTATTTTTTAGGATTAGAGAAAAGAGGTATATAATGAAAGTATCAGTTATAATGGGAAGCTCATCAGACCAAAAGATTGCAGATAAAGTTGTTGAAAAGTTAAATTATTTTGGCATAGAGCATGAAGTTAGAGTGATTTCAGCACACAGAGCACACAATGTATTGGTAGATTATGTTAGAAATTCAGAAGCAAGTGTATTTATAGCAATTGCGGGAAAAGCTGCGCACTTAGCAGGAGTTATAGCAGGTCTTTCTATAAAACCTGTAATAGGTATTCCGGTTAAGAGTTCCACAATGGACGGTTTAGACTCTTTGCTTTCAACTGTTCAAATGCCTAAAGGAGTGCCGGTTGCGACAGTTGCAATAGATGGTGGAGAAAATGCGGCAATTTTGGCAGTTCAAATGCTTGCTATTTGTGATGATAGTTTAAAAGAAAAGCTTGAAGAGTTTAAAACTGAACAAGAGAAGGAGTCTGTAAAATAATGAAGTATAGTGATGCAGGTGTGGATGTAGAGAGAGGCTATGAAGAAGTTTCTCTAATCAAAAAAATGTGTGAAAAAACTTACAGCAAGGATGTATTATCAGGTGTTGGTGGATTTGGAGCTATGTTCAACTTAGACATTACAAAGTATAAAAATCCCGTCTTAGTAAGTGGCTCTGATGGAGTTGGTACAAAACTTTTAATTGCACAAAAAGCCGATGTGCACAATTCTTGCGGTATAGACCTTGTTGCAATGTGTGTAAATGACGTTATATGCCAAGGTGCAAAGCCGTTATTTTTCTTAGACTATATTGCAACCGGTAGACTTGAGCCTACTAAAATGGCAAATATAGTTGAGGGAATTGCCAAAGGCTGTGAAATTTCTGATTGCTCTCTAATTGGTGGAGAGACTGCGGAAATGCCAGATATGTACGGCGAAGAAGACTATGATTTGGCAGGCTTTGTAGTTGGAGTTGTAGATAGAGAAAAAATAGTTGATGGGAAAAATATAAAAGACGGAGATTTGGTAATTGCTCTTGAATCTTCAGGGGTACATTCAAATGGTTTTTCGTTGGTTAGAAAAATAGTGTTTGAAAAAGCGGGATTAGACATTGAAGACGAATTGTATGAAGGTATATCTGTAAAAAAGGCATTATTGGAACCAACGAGAATATATGTAAGAGATGTTTTGGATTTAATTGAAAAGGTTGAAGTAAAAGCCATTGCCAACATAACTGGTGGTGGGCTTTATGAAAACATACCACGAGCTTTAAATGGACATGGTGCAGAAATTGACTTAACAGAGTATAAAATGCCGGCTCTATTTGAAAAGTTACAAGAGCTGGGAGATGTGGCAACAGAAGATATGCTAAGTGCTTTTAACTGTGGAATAGGTATGGTTTTGGTGATTGATAGAGAAGATGAACAAAAGGTAATAGAACATTTTAAGGATTACAGAGCTTTTAAAATAGGTGAGATAAGAGGTACTGAACTTGAAATCAAATTCTAAACTTGCAGTTTTTATATCTGGAAGAGGGTCTAATTATTTAGCGGTAAAGAATGCTATTGAAAGTGGAAAAATAGATGCTGAAATATCGATAGTAATTTCAAATTGTATGGCGGAAGGTCTACAATTTGCAGATAAAAAATTAGTTTCAAATAATTTTGATGAAATTTTGAGTGTATTAAAATCTGAAGAGATAGATTATATACTTCTTCTCGGATATTTAAAGATACTTCCTAAGAAAATTATAGAGGCGTATCCGAATAGAATTATAAATATTCATCCGTCCTTAATTCCTTCGTTTTGTGGTAAGGGAATGCACGGGAAAAGAGTTCATCAAGCAGTTTTGGATAGAGGGTGCAAAGTTACCGGAGTCACCACTCATTTTGTAAATGAAGAGGCTGATGCAGGACCTATAATTTTACAAGAGAGTGTAAAGGTAGAAGAAGATGATACGGCTCAAAGTTTGGCTGAGAGAGTTTTGAAAGTTGAACACAGATTGATTGTAGAAACAGTCCAAAAAGTTTTGGAGGAAACTAAATGAAGGTACTTGTAGTTGGAAATGGCGGAAGAGAATACAGCATATTAAAGAAGTTATCGGAAGATGGCGTTGAACTTTTTGCAGCTAAGGGAAACGGTGGAACAAGTGTATTTGCTAAAAATATAGACATAGAGCCGGAAGATGTAGAGTCATTGGTAAATTTTGCAAAGGAAAATAGAATTGATTTGACTATTGTTGGCCCGGAAAATCCATTGTGTCTTGGAATAGCAGACAGATTTGAAGAAGAGGGTTTAAAAATTTTTGGGGTTAAGAAAAACGGAGCAAAATTTGAAGCGAGCAAGGACTTTACCAAAGAATTTTTAGTAAGACATGATATTCCAACTGCAAAATATGCAACTTTTTTTGAATATGAAAAGGCAGTTGAGTACTTAAGCGAAATAAACTATCCAATAGTGATAAAAGCTGACGGACTTTGTCTTGGCAAGGGAGTTACAATAGCTCAAAACATGGAAGAAGCAAAAGCTGCACTAAGAGATGTATTTGTCGAAGAGAAGATGAACTCGGATAGAGTTGTAATTGAAGAGTTTTTAGACGGAAATGAAATATCGGCAATATGTATGGTATCTCACAACAAGATTTATCCTTTTGAATATGCAAGAGATTATAAAAAAATAGGTGATGGCAACAAAGGGCCAAACACCGGGGGAGTTGGAAATATAATTCCCGTGGAGGATATGTCGGATGATTTAAAAGTTCAAATACAAAAAATATTAGATGAGATTTCTTTAGGGCTGGAAAAAGATAATTTTAATTACACTGGAATACTTTTTGTAGGATTTATGGTGGTTGATAAACCTTATGTATTGGAATTCAATGTACGATTTGGAGACCCTGAAACAGAAGTTATAATGGAGAAACTTGATTCAAGTTTAATTCAATTGGCAGAAAAGGCAATTGAAGGAACGCTGACTCAAGAAGATTTTAAATACAATGATGACTACTATACTGGTGTGATGATGGTTTCAGGCGGATATCCTGGAAGCTATGCAAAGGGGTATGAAATAAGTGGCATAGAAGATGTAATTAACTCAACGGTAGTGCACGCCGGAACATCTTTTGAAAATGGAAAGTTCTATACATCAGGTGGTCGCGTTTTGATGGTAATTGGAAGAGGAAAGAATAGAGCAGAAGCGACAAAGATGGCGTATGAAGACGTTGAGAAAATAAAATTTAAAGATGCTTATTACAGAAGGGACGTGGGGATTTGAGAGCTTTGATATCAGTTTTTGACAAGACTGGAATAAAAGAATTTGCACGAGAACTTGAAAAGAGAAATTGGGAGATAGTATCCACTGGTGGAACTTACAATTTGTTAAAAGAGAGTGGCATAAAAGTTATGACTGTCGAAGAGGTAACGGGACAGAGAGAAATTTTGGATGGCAGAGTTAAGACACTTCACCCGAAGATACACGGAGCAATATTAAATATAAGAGAGAACACAGAACACCAATCTACTATATTAGAAGAGGGAATTATATCAATTGATATGGTAGTGAACACTCTATATCCTTTTGAAGATACAATAACAAAGACAGATAACTTAGACGAGATTATAGAGATGATAGACATAGGCGGGCCGTCTATGATAAGAGCAGCTGCAAAAAATTATAGAGATGTACTAATTGTTACAGACCCTTGTGATTACCAAGATGTGTTGGATAATTTAGATTCTATTTCAGAAGATTACAGAAAGCAAATGGCAATTAAAGCTTTTGAAACTACAGCTAGATATGACAGAGCTATTTCAGATTATCTAAGTGGCGAAAACTTTAGTTTAAATTGCAAGCTGAAAGAAAATTTGAGATACGGAGAAAATCCTCATCAAAAGGCGGCATATTATGTGGGAGAAGAAGTTGCAGAGGTTAAAATACTTCACGGCAAACAACTTTCATATAATAATTTGAACGATATTTATGCAGCTGTAAAAGTTGTAAAAGATTTTAAAGAGCCAACGGCTGTTGCAATAAAGCACACCAATCCTTGCGGTATAGGAACAGGTGAAAATTTAAAAGAAGCATATTTAAAAACGTATGAATGTGATACGGAATCAATATTTGGCGGAATAGTTGCGTTGAATAGAGAAGTTGATTTAGACGTTGCAGAGGAACTTTCAAAGATATTTTTGGAAGTTATAATCGCTCCGAAGTTTTCCAAAGAAGCTTTTGAAATACTTAGCGTAAAGAAAAATATAAGATTGGTTGAGATTTCAAACTTGATGGATTTTGAAGTTGGAAGACAGTTTAAACAAACTTTGAACGGAGTAATAGTACAAGATTTAGACGAAGTAGAATTTGAAAAGTTTGAAGTTGTGAGCAGGAGAAAGCCAACAGAAAAAGAACTTAAAGATTTAGAATTTGCATTTAAAGCTGTTAAACATGTTGCTTCAAATGGAGTAGTTTTGGCAAAAGACGGTTCAACTTATGCAATAGGACAAGGACAGACTAAGAGAGCTTGGGCAGTTGAAGAAGTTATTCACAGAACGAGAAGTTTGGATGGAGTAGTTTTGGCATCAGACGGCTTCTTTTTTGCCGATACAGTGGAACTTTTAAAAGACCATGGAATAAAAGCTGCCATCTCTCCTGGAGGTTCTATAAGAGATAGAGAAGTTATAGAAGCCGCGAATGAAGCAGATATAACGCTCATATTTACGAGAACAAGACATTTTAGACACTAATGCTCCACGTGGAGCATTAAAAACTCTCTTTACTATTTGTTTAGCAAAGAGAGTTTTTTTAGAGATATTTTTAATTGGAATCATCATTGTATTTATAGATTACAAGAGAAACAAGGATGAATGATACTATATAGAACACAATTCCACGAGATAATTGAAGCTCCCAGAATATGAAATCTATAAACTTTGTGTAAGCATCTACATAATTATAAAAGATGTTATGAGCTACAAAAAAGCCTATAGTTTTCCATCTGAATAGGAATACAAGTACTGCTAATATGTTGAATACTCCCACCATAAAAAACAGAAATGAAAAGATCTTAGGCATTATTTCGTAAAAGGGAAACTTATTGCCAAGTACTTCAATACTATCAATGGTTTGCTGAAATGCAAATCTCATTATTTGAGTATATATAATTGCAAGAAGAGCAAATATTATTATTGAAATTGTAAAAAATATTATATTTGAAATTATAAAATTTTTACGAGTTGTGCCAAGACGTAAGCTGAATTTAAGATCTACAAAAAAAGCATTGAAGCATTTTGTGACCAAAACAGCTGATGAAGCAAATGCTATTGCAGTAAGGTATACAGCTAAGATCGCAAACGGGGTAGATACGTTATAATCAGGGTCGCTTGATATTAAAGTGGGATCTGAGTTAGCTGCAAACCCAAAAATTAGCATAAATGTAACAATCGCAACAGCTGCAATATTTGTTGTTATTAAACTCTTTAAAAAGGTTATAGACTGAAATTTAAATATATTTTTTATAGTATTCATTTTAAGCCTCCTTATTTGTCAAATGGATAAATAATTTTTGCAGAGAGAGATTTGTGATTTCAGCACCTGCATTTTTTAGACGTGCTCTTTCATCAAAATTCAATTCATCATATATCGAAACAATTGAAACTGCTCCAATACTATCTTCTGAAATTATATTTTTATTGTTTAGAATTCTCAAAATTTCACCCTTAGAGCCTGTTATTGAAAGAGCTTTTGATTGGATGTTTGAAATATCTTCATTTAATAAAATTTCACTATTTTCTAAAATTATTACCTCTTCAAAAATATTTTCAGCCTCATCTATAATATGAGTGGAGATAATTGAAGTTCTTTCGCTAGTTTCAGAAAGTTTCATAATTTGTTGGTAAAATTTATATCTGTTGTTGGCGTCTAAACCAACAGACGGTTCATCATACAGTGTATATTGAGCACCTGAGGCCAAACCAATTATTAAGCTCAAAAGATTTCTGTTGCCTTTTGAAAGTTTTTTTATAGATAATTTGGGATTTAATTTAAATTCTTTTAGGAGTTCGTCTTTATAATCTTCATCCCAATTCGGAAGCATATTTGAAGCAAATTTTAAAATTGTATTTACTTTTTCACCTTTCATTGAGTCAGGAACCATAAATTCACTGATAAAGAGAATTCTATCAGTAGAAGATTGATTTTCTTTTACAATTTCTTCATCGAGTTTAACTTCGCCTGTGTATGAAACGATTTGGTTTGAAAGTATTTTTAATAAAGTTGTTTTACCTACACCATTTCTTCCAAGAAGACCGTATATTTTTCCGGGCTCTATTTCAAAATTTAAATTGTTTAAAACTATGTTAGAACCATATTTTTTATTTAGGTTAGATACAGTTATCATTTATTTCCCTTCTTTCTGTCTTTTTTCTATCTCTAAGGCAAGTTGCGCCGGAGTGATATTTATTCTTTTAAGTTCTTTTATGATTTGAGGAATGTGCGTATTAAAAAATTCCTCTTGTCGTTTATTTAATATTATTTCTTTAGCATTTTCGCTCACGTACATTCCCATTCCCCTTTTTTTATAAATTATTCCTTCATCAACTAAAATATTGAGTCCCTTTCGTGCAGTCGCTGGATTTATTTCATATATTTTTTGAAATTCGTTTGTAGAAGGTGTCTGTTCATCGGGGAGTAAAAGACCATCTAAAATTTGATTTTCTATAAATTCAGCAACTTGTTGAAAAATGGGTTTATCTTGTGTAAATTCCATATAATCCCTCCAAGTAAATTGGTTAATCACTTAACTAACTAAGTGAATAATATCATCTAGTTTTTAATATGTCAACAAAAATTTTAAAACTAGTATTTAATTGAGAATTTAAAGATAAAAAGACAATTCGCAATAGATAATCATAATAAAGATATTAAAATAATTTTGAACAAATAAAAAGCCTAAAAAATTTTCAGACTTTTAATTGTAAAAAATATACACTGATGATATACTCAAACTAAATTGGTAATACCAATTTTAAAATGTTTATGAAAGGAGTTTTAAGATGAGAGATTTAAATCAGGCTGAAAGTTCTGCTATTGATATGGATTTTGAAAGTTCTGCGGTTCCACAAAAAGAAAGAAAAAGTTTTTGGAGTATAACTATTGTGTGGTTAGGATTTGTATTTGTTATAACAAGTATGATGACAGGAGGAGGCTTGGCTGCGGGTCTTTCTTTCAAAGAAATTTTAATCTCTATTACAATTGGAAATATATTTTTAAGTATTATAGCTATTGCTGTAGCTAATATGTCAAGCAGAACAGGTTTAAGTTTTGCTTTGATAACACGTTATACTTTTGGAAATAAGGGATCCAAAATAGCGACACTTTTTGTTCCCATAGTAAACATAGGATGGTACACAATTCAGGCGGCAACTTATGGGAATTTTATAGCAAGTGTTCTAAACATAGAAGGAATCGGAGAATTTTTAATTTTATTTTTAAGTGCGATAATTATGGGAATCTTCGCTTTTTCAGGGATTAGAGCAATTACAATATTGGGATATGTAGCTATTCCTGCCATTATTTTTTTATCGATAGGGACTGCTATTAAGGCAGGAAGTTTAGCAGGATGGGAATACGTAATCACTTGGATTCCAAATGAAAATATATCTTTGGTAAATGGAGTAACTATAGTAATAGGAACGTGGATATTATCTACAGCTACGTGTATAGCGGATACGATGAGGTTTGCAAGGAATAGCAAACAAGCTATGATTAGTGCTGCAGTTGGATTATTAGGAGGAAACAGTCTTTTAATTTTGTGTGGAGCAATTGCGGGAATAGCAATGAATGAAAGTGATTTAACGTCAGTACTTCTTAAGTTAGGCTTAGTTATTCCAAGTTTAATTTTAATGACTACAAACATTTTTACAACAAATGCGGCAAATTTATATTCATCATCATTAAACTTAGCTAATAGTTTTAGGACGGATAGAAGAAAAATAATAGCTATAGTTTTATTAGTTTCAGGATTATTATGTTTGACAAAGCCATATAATATAGCTATGCTATTTAAATTTTTAAATGTGCTAGGAGTTGTGGTACCACCTTTAGCCGGAATTATACTCGCTAATTATTACTTTATAAATAGAGGTAAATATCCTGAATTAGATAGTGATGAAATAAGAGATTGGGAGTGGATACCTTGGGTTAGCTGGGGGGCGTCTTTGATAGTAGTAAAATTACTTCAGAGTATATTTAGTGGTGGAAGTGCGATGAACGGTATTTTCGGGTTACCGGCACTAAATGGAATTTTATCCGGGTTGATTATTTACACTTTGATTGTTAAATTAGCAAAAAGGAGTAGAAAATGAAAGATAATGATATTGTAAAAAAGTATAGAATTATAGCTATTATAGGAATTGTACTTATGGGAATCGCATCTTTTATGAGTTGTTTAGCTACTGAAAAAATGTATATTAATATTGGTACTATATTGTTATGTATTAGTATTGTTTTGTCAGTTATAGGCTTTTCAAGGTGGCAACCATAATGGAAGAAAAAATGATCTTAAGAGATAAAGTAAGGAGACTGATTTTAGAAGAGATAAATCTATTAAAAGAAGAAGGAAAAAATAAATTACCTACTGAGCAAGAATTATCAAGTAAGTTTGGAGTAAGCAGGGTTACTTTGAGAAGTGCTCTTGCTGATATTGAAAGAGAAGGCAAAATTACAAGAAGACAAGGTAGTGGAACTTACATAAGCCCAAGTTTTGACAATATGAAGTTAGATTTATTTAGGATGAAAACATATGGACAACTGATACAAGAAGCAGGACACTATTTAAAAGTAGAAAGTTTTATTACTAAAATAGTTGATACACCTGAATTTATTAGAGAATCAAAGCTTTATGATGGAGAAAAAATGGTTATGACTGTTAGAATCTTTTATGCTGACAGTCAGATAGCAGTTGTCTGTATAGATTTTTTATCCAATGAATATGAGAAAAATATAGACGAACTAAAAGAATACTCAGATTCAATTTTTGAGTATTTGAAAAAAAATCACAATATTAAATTGACAGTTGGAAGTATAAAGTTTCACGGAGCAAATGATAATGATTTAAATTTATGTACTGATATAAAGCATAAATTGCCTAAAAAATATTTGATGATTGAAGGAATTGAGTATAGTACAGACAATGAACCTGTATTGTTTACTAAAGAGTATATAAATACTGATATAATTCAAATTACAGCTGTTAGGTATAGGTGAAATAGAGAAAAGGAAATTTAATGAAAAAGAGATTTAGTATAGAATACGAACAAAAAGAAAACTATAAATTGACTGACTTAAAAGAATTCGAAGTGAGATTATTGTATAGGGTTTTAGAAATATGCAAAGAATCCAAAGAAAAAGGGAATCATCCTTTTGGTTGCTTATTGGCGGATAAAGAAGGAAATATACTTATGGAACAGGGGAATGAAGAAGTTAGTTTAGGAGGGGATTGTACTGCACATGCAGAAGCATTATTAATAAGAAAAGCATCTCAAATTTATTCTAAAGAAGAAATGAATGATTTTACTTTGTATAATTGTGCTGATTCATGTGCTATGTGTACAGGGGCAATGTATTGGTCTAATTTGGGCAGACATGTATATATTGCAAGAGAGTCAGAATTAAAAAAATACACTGGTGATGATATAAGAAATCCAACTTTAGATTTGCCAAGCAGAGTTGTCTTGGCTTGTGGACAAAAAGAATTTGAAACATTAGGACCTTTTTTGGAATTGGAAGATAAATTTTTTGAGTTACATAAGGGGTATTGGAATCATACGAAATAAAAAATAAATTAAAAGGAAGATTAAATTTTGAATTTATAATTATACTATAGAATTAGATAAAGAGCTGTTGTAAAACAGCTTCAAAAAAACGGCAAATTTATGAGAATGAGCCGTTTTTTTATAGTTAATTTATTAAAATCACACAAAAAAATTAGGATTGTTAGATAAATTAGAACTATTTGAAGTTAAAAAGTATATTTTATTGATATAGAACAAACTAATTACCTATGTAAAAAGGCAGATTTTGTACAAGACAAAGGAGAGAAGAACACAAAACTAAAAATTATGAGTTTTATCAGTAGTGAATTGAAAAATTAAAATTATGTGAAAGATATTTAGAAATTATGGGAGGAATAGAATATTCTTCTAAAAAGATTATGATGTGATATTTTTAGAAGAATAAATGACGTATTAGATGTTTATTTAAGATTAATCATACTAATGTTTAAATAAAGTAATTTATTATATATTTATTGCGTTGGAGATGAATTTCAATCAATTACATAGAAAATTAGTAAAAAATCAATTATAAATAATCAAGTATAGAAATATCGCTTAGGATAAATTAAGAAAATTTCGAGGGAGTTTTCTATTCGGAAAACTAAAGATATGATATAAACTTTACAAAGCTTATTAATGTATGTAAAAATAAATTTAAGAAAAGCTAAAAGAAAATATTATTGATTTTTAGAGGTGAGAAATGATAATTAAGAATATAAGAATTATTGACCCGAAAAGTTGTATAGATGAAGTTACAGATATTTTAATTGAAGGCGAACGTATAAAAAAAATAGGGGATATAGATTCTATGGGTGACATAGATGGAACAAATTTAGTAATGGCTCCGGGCTTTATAGATGTGCATGTGCATTTTAGAGATCCTGGGTTTACACATAAAGAAGATATTCACACAGGGGCAAAATCAGCTGCAGCAGGTGGATATACAACAGTGATTTGCATGGCAAATACAAAACCAATTATGGACAATGTAGAAACTTTGTCAGACTTTAATAATAGAGCAAGCAAAGAAGACATAAATGTACTGACAATTTCAGCGCTCACAAAAAATTTCAACGGCAATGAACTCGTTGATATGCATGCTATGATAGAGAATGGTGCTTTAGGATTTACAGACGATGGAATTCCAAATACTAATAATCCTTTGATACTTGAAGCTATGAGAAAAGCGAAAGAATTGGATGTGCCAATATCATTTCATGAAGAGGATCCAAATTTAAATGTAGAAAATGGAATAAATCATGGAGTTGTTTCAGATGAGATGGGACTTTTTGGTGCACCTTCATATTCAGAGGATGTAATGGTTGCAAGAGAAGGAGTATTTGCATTAGAAACAGGATGTAAAGTAAATATACAACACATTTCTTCAGCTGGAGCGGTTGAACTTGTAAGATATTTTAAATCCAGAGGAGCAAATATTTATGCAGAGGCAACTCCACATCATTTTACAAGTACAGAAGAGTTGGTAAGAGAGAAGGGAACTCTTGCTAAAATGAATCCACCTCTTAGAACAGAAGTTGATAGAAAAGCGATAATTGAAGGCTTAAAAGATGGAACAATAGATATAATCGCAACAGACCATGCTCCACATATAAAAGATGAAAAAATGGTGGAATTTACAAAAGCTCCAAGTGGAATAATAGGATTAGAGACAGCATTTGGATTGGGATTTACAAACTTAGTTAAAAAGGGACATTTGAGTTTGATGGAACTCATTGGAAAAATGACTATAAATCCAGCAGAACTATACAAATTGGAAAGAGGCTCAATAGAAGTTGGAGCAGTTGCAGACTTGGTAATCTTTGATATAGATGAAGAATTTGTAGTAGATAAATTTCATTCAAAATCATCTAACTCACCTTATATAGGAGAAAAATTATTTGGAAAAATAAAATACACTATCTGTAATGGAAAAGTAGTATATAAAGAGTGATATAAATTGTAAATTTAAAGGGAATATAAAATAAGTTGAGAAGGCGTTTTAACATGGATCATGTAAAACGCCTTTTTTGTAAATATAAAATAAAAAAGTGCTTTCAATCTAGCACTGAGATACAATTGGTGCACACAGGGGGATTCGAACCTCCGGCCTACGCTTTAGGAGAGCGTTGCTCTATCCTACTGAGCTATGTGTGCACAACTTGATATCGTGATAATTTTAATTTAAATTTTATAAAAAGTCAAATCAGTAAATTTAAACAAAAAGTAGGAATATCTTAGAAGTTTGGTCACTTTACTATGATATAATTTCATTGGTGAGAATATGTTAAAATTAGATTTAAAATTACAACCAAAACTAAATATTTCAAATGGTCTTATTCAATCATTGGAAATTCTTTCTATGAATTCTTTTGAACTTGAGACATTTTTAAAAGATGAAAGTGAAGAAAATGTGATGTTGGATTTTAAATCTAGGCTAGAAGATGAAAGATATGTCAAGAGTTTAAAATCTAAAGTAGGAAGTGTAAATCACTCTGAAAATTTTATAGAAGAATTGGCTTTTCAAGAGATTGATTTGACAGAATATCTACTTGAACAACTTAGAGAGTGTGAGATAGATAAAGATATTGCAAAGATAGTTCACTATTTGATTTTAAATTTAGATGAGTCGGGATATTTAAAAATTAAATTGGAAGAAGTTGCTAAAACTTTATCGCAAAGTATAGAACAAGTTAAAAATGCTCATTCTATGTTGTTAAAATTCGAACCATTGGGGATTGGAGCAAGAAATTTATCTGAATGTCTTATAAGTCAGGTTCCAAAATCTGAAACTAAGTTAAGAGAATTAATAGAATTTCATTTGGAAGATGTTGCAAAAAATAAAATATCAAAAATTGCAGAGAGCTTAGGGGTAACTGAACAAGAGGTTACGCTTTTAATTTCTTCGTTGAAAAAGTTAAATCCTAAGCCGGGGCAAGCTTACCAAACTCAAAAAAGAGTGGAATATGTAATTCCGGATGTATTTGTTGAAGTGGATAATAGGGATGTCTTAATAAAGATGGACTTAGTAAACAATATTCATCTAAATGAAAGTTATTTAAATATGTTATCAACTGAAATAGATGAAGAAACTAAGGAATTTTTAAAAAACAAGTTAAATAGAACTGTGCTTTTGATGAAGTCTGTAGAGATGAGAAATAAGACTTTGAAAGAAGTTATGGAGTATGTAATAAATCATCAACGAGATTTTTTCATATATGATTTGCCGCTTAAACCATTGAGACAAAGAGATGTTGCAAATGATTTGAGCATATCTATTTCAACTGTTTCAAGGGCGATAAATGGGAAATATTTAGAGTATAAAAAGGGTGCGATTGCTTTAAAAAGTTTATTTGCAGGAGCAACTTTAAGTAATACAGTGTCAAAAGATTATATTAAAAAGAAGATAAGAGAGTTGATAATGGCTGAAGATAACTCAAAACCTCTTTCAGATAGCAAAATAGTTGCTATTTTAGAAGAAGATGGAATTGAGATAAAGAGAAGAACAGTTCAAAAATATCGTGATGAATTGGGAATAGCCTCATCACAAGTTAGGAGAAGGTATGAGAAGACGACGTAGGAGACGACGTGGAGGATTCTTCTTTTTTAGCAGTTTTTTATTTATTCTCATAATATTTATGGTAATTTCAAGAGAAGCAGATAGAGAAACTGTAGATAGGAAAAGAGAATATTTGGATAATACAACTTATCTTGCGGTGCAGACGGCAAATAATTTTGGATTATTTCCATCAGTGGTGTTGGCGCAATCAGCACTCGAATCAAACTTTGGAAATAGCGAGTTGTCCAACACAAACAACAACTATTTTGGAATTAAAAGAGGAAATAGTAAAGATTATGTAGATTACAAAACCACTGAATATATAGACGGGAAAGAAGAAACTTTAAGCGCTTCATTTAGAAGTTATAATACCAAGACTGAAAGTTTTGAGGACTATGCAAGGCTGATAACCGGAGCTAAGAGGTATAAGAGTGTAAAAGAGGCCGGAAGCTATGAAGAAGCTTGCAGAGCACTACAAAAGTCTGGATATGCAACGGACCCAAGGTATGCCGAAAAAATTATTTCAATAATAGAAAGATACGAACTACACAATTTAGATTAAAATAGAAACGCCAACATTGATATTTCAAGTAATTTGGTTAATATCAGCGTTGGAGTTTTTTTCTAATCATTTTATAAAGTGCAATTGCTAATTTAATTATAATACTATAGAAAAAGAATTTTATGGTTTCAGTTTTACCGACAGTTTTAATTAAAATATCTTCTTTTGAAACATGAATTAATTTGACTAAAAATTGCTCGGTTGCGACAGTACCAATTAAAGATTTATCTTTAGTGACAAATTGTGAGCTTAATTTATATTTATTAAAAACATTGCTTTTTAGATAGTTTAAAAATAGTACGTTGCCATTTTTTCTGTAGACATAAACGATTGTATTACCGGATTTATTAGTTAATTCACTTTGATATGAATTAAAATTATTTTGAGTAATAATTTTCTTGTTATTATCTTCAACACTTTTAATAGGATAAAGATTTACTCCATCTATGACTAAATACAGCAAAATTATCACAATCAAATATAAAAGAATTTTTTTAAAGAGAGTATGATTTATTTCCAATTTGCTCACCCTCTTTAGAATATAACAAATTAAATAAAGTAGTAAAGATTAATTTTATTCAAAAAGCTAATCTCTTCTCCACATCATAAGACGCTCTAAAAGTTCTTCATTTTCAGATAATCCATAGTCTTCCAATAGTTCATCAGATGCATAGTCCAATTTTTTAGAAGGAACATCATCAACGCTAAATCTTTCTGTTTCGTCTTCCATAACTTCATTTTTATTTTTAATTTGCTCTTTTGGTTTTTCAGAGTCTGTTTGTGTCGGTTCATATTCTTCATAAGATTCACTCAATCTTTTAACAAGAGAGTACACCAAATTCAAATCTTCATCATCAAAAGTTCTAATTATTTTATTTATAGTAAGTCTTAAATCGTCCATAAGTCACCTCAAAAAATTTAAAATACAAAAATGGAATAAAATATTACCACGTTGGTTTAAAATTAATCCATTTAAAAGATTAATATTTACTTTTTTATTACGATGGTTTAATATTATTCCAAAGTAGAAACGGATACTTTTTTATTATACAGAGTTTTAGCGAACAAAACTTGGCATGAAATTTGCTTATACATTTAATGAGAACATAGGAGGAGTCATGCAAATCAAAAGGGTTAAAATAATATTTAACATTAACCGACCGCATCTGACCTTCGATATTCTAAAAGTTTTACAAATTCATGACGTACCGATTCTTTCAATGGAAGTCTATAGTAATGTAATTTATCTGAAACTGCCTGATATGTCAAATAAAGTTTATGAGTCAGTTTATGCAGAATGGGAAAACGTCTATGGATTTGATCACATTGAAGAAATTGACGTAATGAGTTTTGAAGAAAAAGATATTGAAATGAAGTCGGTTCTCAACTTGATTACAGAAGGGGTGATGTTACTTAGCAAGAAAGGAACAATTGAATATGCAAATAAGTTTGCGAGAGAGTATTTTGTAAATATTGAAGATGGAGAAAAGATAACATCTTATATCTTAGAAAAAGAAGTTGAAGAGCTTATAAATAAAGCTGATAAGAATATAAAAAATAAAATCTGTATGATAAATGGAAGAAATTTTTTACTAAATGTAGATAAATTATTTTCTGAAGAAAATATTTTTAGTGGTTATTTGGTCACTTTAAGAGAATTTGGGGAGCTTAATTTTTCAACCAAGAGTTACATAACTTTTGATGATATAATTGGAGAATCTGCAAATTTATTAAATGCAGTTGAAATGGCAAAATTGTTCTCTGATTCTGACACCAGTATTTTGCTTTTGGGAGAGAGTGGGACAGGCAAGGAGATGTTTGCTAGGGCCATTCACTCTTATTCAAGGCCAAATGAAAAATTTATGGGCATAAACTGTGCTGCAATTCCCGAGGAACTCTTGGAGTCAGAGTTGTTCGGCTATGAGGCTGGAGCTTTTACCGGGGCTAAATCAGCCGGTAGAATGGGAATCTTTGAAGCATGCAGTGGTGGAACAGTTTTTCTAGATGAGATAGGAGAATTAAATTATCATCTTCAAGCAAAGCTTTTAAGAGTTATCCAAGAGAGAAAAGTAAGACGTCTTGGCTCAAATAGAGAAATAGATTTGAATATAAGGATAGTATCAGCAACGAATAGAGACCTTATAAAACTTATAGAAGAAGGTAAATTTCGTTTAGATTTGTTCTACAGGTTAAATACTTTTTCTGTCGAAATACCACCTTTGAGAGATAGGATGGAAGACTTGGATATTTTAATAAGTTATTTTTTAGAGCGAATGAGTAAAAGATATAATAGAAATTCAATAGTGTTTACCGATTCTGCAAAAGATATGCTAAAAAATTATTCTTGGCCGGGGAATATACGCGAGCTTCAAAATGTTTTGGAGAGAGCTGTTGTTTTGTCAAATAACCAAGAAGTTTTGCCTAAGCATATAAAATTTGATCATGAAGAAGCGTTTATGGAACAAGACGGAAAGAGTTTGAGAGAAGCTGTAGAAGATTTTGAAAAGCAATATATAAAAGGTATTCTTAAAAATTCAAATTCTATAAGGAGTGCGGCTAAAAAATTAAACACTACTCACACTCTATTACTTAATAGAATTAAAAAATACTCATTAGACAAAATGTAGGAGGTTTAGAGTATGGAAAAGAAAAAACCTAGTTTTATAGCATTGATACCATTTCTACTATTTATAGTTTCCTATTTGGTAATAGGAATGAGTTTGGTTTTTAATGGAGATGCAATGGGATTTTATGGATTTAAAGCTCCAATAGCAGTAATCATAGGTATAATCGCAGCATTTTTAATAATAGAGGGAAAGATTGATGAAAAATTTGATGTCTTTATAAAAGGTTGTGGAGACGAAAACATAATTATAATGTGCATAATCTATATACTTGCAGGGGCATTCTCCACTGTTTCAAAACAAATGGGTGGTGTTGATGCGACAGTAAATCTTGGATTATCATTTATTCCTCCAGGACTTATCACAGTTGGTATATTTGTAATAGCTTGTTTTATATCAATTTCAACAGGAACATCAGTTGGAACAATAGTTGCGCTTGGACCTATAGCAGTAGGATTTGCTGAGAAGACAACAATCTCAATGTCACTTATAATTGCAACATTGATAGGTGGGGCTATGTTCGGAGATAACTTATCTGTAATTTCAGATACTACAATTGCAGCTACAAGAACTCAAGGGGTTGCTATGAGAGATAAATTCAGAGCCAATTTGGCGATGTCAGTTCCGGCAATGATCGTTACTTTAGTGTTGTTAGTTATTTTTGGAAGACCGGAAGTTGCGCCAACGAAGGCAGTTTATGATTTTGAATTTATAAAAGTTATTCCATATATATTTGTACTAGTTGCCTCTATAGCAGGAATGAATGTATTCGTTGTACTTGTTCTTGGAACATTGCTTTCAGGGGTTATAGGTATGTCAACTGGAGTATTTAACTTATTAGAGTATTCAAATTTTGTATATGATGGCTTTGCGGGAATGTTTGAAATATTCCTTTTGTCAATGCTCACTGGAGGACTTGCAGGTCTTGTTAGCTATGGTGGTGGTATAGATTGGCTACTACTTAAAATTAAGAGTTTTATCAAGAGCAGAAGGTCAGCAGAAGTAGGTATTGCACTTATAACTTCATTGACAGATATGGCAACAGCCAATAATACAGTTGCTATAATAATCGACGGACCGATTGTTAGAAATATAGTTGAAGAATATAAAGTTGACCCAAGAAGGTCAGCATCTTTGTTAGATAGTTTTGGAGCTATTATGCAAGGGTTCATCCCTTACGGAGCTCAAGTATTAATGGCAGTACAATTCACAGAGGGAAAAGTCTCTCCATTTGAAATAATGCCGTTGTTATGGTATCAGTTTGCACTTGCATTCTTTGTAATACTTTCAATTTTTATTCCTTTTGCAGATGGCTTTATAAAGAAACATCCTTGGGATTTTGAAAAGTGGCAACCTAAAGAAATATAAGTTGGTTTAAATAAACAGGGGGTAAAAAATGATCAATAGAGGGTTTTCAACAAGAGCAATTCACGAAGGTAGCGACACAAATAAATATGGTGCTTTAGCTACACCTATTTATCAAACATCAACATTTGTATTTGATTCAGCAGAACAAGGCGGAAAGAGATTTGCCCTTGAAGAAGAAGGATACATATATTCAAGACTGGGCAATCCAACTACAACAGTAATAGAAAAGAAATTAGCTAATCTTGAAGGAGCAGATGCAGCAGTTGCAACTTCATCAGGAATGGGAGCCATCTCATCTGTATTTTGGTCTCAATTAAAAGCGGGAGATCATGTTGTAGCGGCAAAGACACTATATGGATGTACATTTGCACTATTAAATCACGGACTTTCTAAATTTGGCATAGAAGTTGATTTTGTAGATACAAGAGATGTAAAAAATATTGAAAATGCCATGAGAGAAAACACTAAGATAGTATATATAGAAACGCCGGCAAACCCAAATATGTATTTAACAGACATAGAAGCGGCGGCAAAGGTGGCTCACTCTGTTGAAGGATGTATATTGGTAGTTGACAACACTTATTGTACTCCATATATCCAAAGACCAATTGAATTGGGAGCAGATGTAGTAGTTCACTCAGCAACTAAGTATTTAAATGGACATGGAGATGTAGTTGCAGGATTTGCAGTGGGTTCAAAAGAAATAATAGATGCTGTTAGACTTGTGGGTATAAAAGATTGTACAGGTTCGGTAATAGGACCTTTTGAAGCATATTTACTTGGCAGAGGAATGAAGACTTTGGCGGTTAGAGTGAAACAACACTGTGTAAATGCTGTTGAAGTTGCAAAATTCTTGGAATTACATCCGGCAGTTGAAAAAATTGCTTATCCGGGACTTGAATCATTCCCACAATACGAATTGGCTAAAAAACAAATGAGACTTCCAGGGGCTATGATATCTTTTGAAGTAAAAGGTGGCAAAGAAGCTGGAATAAAACTCATGAATAATGTTAAACTGTGTACACTTGCAGTAAGTCTTGGAGATTGTGAAACACTTATTCAACACCCAGCATCAATGACGCACTCTCCATACACACCGGAAGAAAGAAAAGCATCTGACATAGCAGAAGGTTTGGTTAGACTTTCAGTAGGTCTTGAAGATGCAGAAGATATAATTGCAGACCTTAAAGCGGCGTTGGACCAACTAGTATAATTTATTGCATAGGGAGGATTTATGAAAGTAGCAGTTTTTGCAGGAACAAAGGGAGATACAAGAGAAGGGGTGAAAATTTTAAACAAATTTGACATTTCTACAATTGAATATCCTTTTTCAAACACACCTGAAGAACAGACAAGAATGCAATATTTTTCAAGGGAAGAATTGAATAAAATGTTTGAAAAAAATGTTCAAGAGGCAAAAACTTTAGGCGCAGAGAAAATTTTTGTATATTGTAATTCGCTAAGTCTATCTGTGGATTATCAAGAAATTGGAGAACGCGAGAAGATAGAAATTATTACTCCGCTTGAAACTTACAAAAATTTAAAAGGAGTTAAAAATCTTGCTATTATAGCTGCTAATGGATTTTCAGCTTATTCTCTAGATAGATTAGTTGCAGAAAATAATGTCATAAATTCTTCAGTATGTATTGGCAATATGCCGTTTGTAGAAAAGATAGAAGCAGAGGACACGGATGTTTTAAATGTCTTGAATATACAAGGTTTTTTAAATTATATAGAGGGAATAACTGGAGAATATAAGATTGATACACTCTTGATAGGATGTACACATTTCTCAAAACTATCAAATGAGATAAAATCTATGACGAAATTAAATGTTGTTGATCCTACAGAAAATATGATAAAAGAGCTCATGAGTTAACTTGTGAGTTCTTTTAAAGAATGTAAGAGCTAAGAAAAAATGAGTGCTAAATTTATACCGTATGAACTATAAATTAGCAATTATAAACCTATACAAAATAAAGAAGTTTGTTCAATATAGTTAATAGGTATATATACAGGTGTTAAGAAGTATTTTTCACATAACTAACAGGGGGAAATTAAATGAAAAAAATGATGACCATGAATGGGAATACAGCTGCGGCATATGTTGCATACGCATTCTCTGAAGTTGCTCCTATCTATCCTATCACGCCATCAAGTGATATGTCAGAGTTAATAGATGCATGGGCTGCTAACGGAAAGGAAAACATTTTTGGGGAACAAGTTCAAGTTTCAGAACTTCAATCAGAAGGTGGAGCAGCTGGAGCAATGCACGGAGCATTATCAGCTGGAGCTTTAGCTACATCTTTTACATCATCACAAGGACTTTTGCTCATGATTCCAAATATGTACAAGATGAGTGGGGAACTTTTACCGGGAGTTCTACACGTTGCAGCTCGTGCTCTTTCAACACATGCGCTTTCAATTTTTGGAGACCATCAAGACGTAATGGCAGCAAGACAAACCGGATTTAATATTATAGCGTCTTCGTCAGTGCAAGAAATATTGGAATTAGGTGCAGTATCTCATCTTGTTTCAATAAAATCTCGCATACCTACTATGCACTTCTTTGATGGATTTAGAACTTCGCATGAAATTCAAAAAGTAGAAGCGGTAGATTATGAAGATTATAAAAAGCTGGTAGATTTTGAAGCTATAAATGAATTTAGACTAAAGTCTATGAATCCAAACAGACCATACACAAAAGGTACAGCTCAAAACTCAGATGTATATTTCCAAGCAGCTGAGAGTACAAACCAAATGTATGAAGATGTAGTAGAGACAATAGTTTACTATATGGATAAGATGGGCGAAATAACAGGTAGAAAATATAGACCATTTGATTACTACGGAGCAGAAGATGCCGAAAGAGTTATCATAGCAATGGGTTCTGTAAATGAAACTATAGAAGAAACTGTAGATTACTTAAATAAAAACGGAGAAAAAGTAGGTCTTATAAAAGTTAGATTGTATAGACCATTCTCTAAAAAATATCTTTTAGACGTAGTTCCAAAGACAGTTAAGAAGATAGCAGTTCTAGATAGAACTAAGGAAAAGGGAGCTCCTTATGAGCCGCTACATCTTGATGTACTAAGTGCATTTGTCGGAGAAAAAAATGCGCCAATCATAGTTGGGGGAAGATATGGATTAGCTTCTAAAAACACAACACCTTCACATATAAAGAGTGTGTATGACAACTTGGCAGAAGAAAAACCAAAGGACAAGTTCACAATTTCAATAAACGATGACATTACACATACATCTCTTGAAGTTAAAGAAGAAATTCAAACAGAACCTGAAGATATAATTAAGTGTAAATTCTGGGGATTTGGATCAGATGGTACAGTTGGCGCAAATAAATCAGCTATAAAGATAATAGGTGATGAAACAGAAATGTATGCACAAGCATATTTTGCATACGACTCTAAAAAATCAGGTGGGGTTACAATTTCTCACTTGAGATTTGGAAACAAACCAATACGCTCAACATACTTAATTACAAAACCTGACTTTATATCTTGCTCAAAACAATCTTATGTATACAACTATGATTTGTTAGAAGGAATCAAAGACGGTGGAAAATTCTTACTAAATACACTTTGGACAGAAGAAGAGTTAAAACAAAACTTACCTCTTCAAATGAAGAAGACTTTAGTTGAAAAGAAAGTTGAATTCTACACTATAAATGCAACAGGAATAGCTGAAGAAATAGGACTTGGTTCAAGAACTAATATGATTATGCAATCAGCATTTTTCAAATTAGCAGAAGTATTGCCAATCGAAGAAGCTGTAGCTAAATTAAAAGAATCAATAAAGAAAACTTACGGCAAAAAAGGCGACAAGATAGTTCAAATGAACTATGCTGCAGTTGACGCTGGTATAGAAAAATTACAAAAGATTGAACTTGATGCTTCTTGGTTAGAAGGCGAAGACACACTTGCAGAAAAAGACTTGCCGGAATATGTAAAGACAATCTTAAATCCACTAAATGCTCAAAAGGGAGACGAAACTCCGGTGTCAGCATTCGTTGGAGTTGAAGAAGGTATAATGCCTACAGGAACTGCAAGATATGAAAAGAGAGCAGTTGCAGTTAATGTACCTCATTGGCACATAGAAAACTGTATACAATGTAACCAATGTTCTTTCGTTTGTCCTCACGCAGTAATCAGACCATTCTTATTAAACAAAGAAGAAGTTGAATCTAAACCGGAAGCTTTTGAAACTCTTGAAGCAAAAGGTAGAGGGCTTGAAGATTTACAATATAGAATTCAAGTTTCAGTGCTTGACTGTACAGGATGTGGAAACTGTGCCGACACATGTCCGGCAAAAGAAAAAGCTCTTACAATGGAACCATTGGAAGCAGAACTTTCACAAGCAGGCAATTGGGAATACGCAATGAAAGTTGAACCTAAAGAAGATGTTATGGAAGATAACACAGTAAAAGGTTCACAATTCAAACAACCACTTCTTGAATTCCACGGAGCTTGTGCGGGTTGTGGAGAAACACCATATGCAACTCTTGTAACTCAACTATTTGGAGATAGAATGCTTATAGCAAATGCATCAGGTTGTTCATCAATTTGGGGAGGTTCATATCCATCAGCAGGATACTGTGCAAATAAACATGGACATGGACCAGCTTGGGCATCATCACTATTCGAAGACAATGCAGAATATGGATATGGTATGGCGCTTGCAGTTAAGAAGCTTAGAAATACTATAAAATTCCATATGGAACAATACATGGAAGCAAACGGAAAAGAAGAAATCTTCACAGAGTGGATTGAAAATATGAAAGACCCTAAAGTAACTCGTGAATTAGAATCTAAAATCGTAGAGCTTACTAAGGATTCAGACGATGAAAATCTAAAAGAAATATATAAACTTAAAGACTACATTGTAAAACAATCAATTTGGAGCTTTGGTGGAGACGGTTGGGCTTATGATATTGGATACGGCGGACTTGATCACACAATGGCAAGTGGAGAAGACTTTAACATCTTGGTATTCGATACAGAAGTTTATTCAAATACAGGTGGTCAATCTTCAAAATCAACACCAAGAGCTGCAGTGGCAAAATTTGCAGCAGGTGGAAAGAGAGTTAGAAAGAAAGATCTTGGCGCAATGCTTATGACTTATGGTTATGTATATGTTGCACAAGTTGCAATGGGTTCAAATATGAATCAATTGATGAAAGCTTTAAAAGAAGCAGAAAGCTATGATGGACCATCAATAGTAATTTGCTACGCACCATGTATAAACCATGGGCTACTAAATGGAATGGGCAAGAGTATAGCGCAAGAAAAACGCGCCGTAGAAGCAGGATATTGGCACTTATATAGATACAATCCTCAATTGATAGTAGAAGGAAAGAATCCATTCACATTGGACTCTAAAGAACCGACAGCATCATTCCAAGAATTTTTAGATTCAGAAGTTAGATACACTTCATTGAAGAAGACATTCCCTGAAGTTGCAGAACAATTGTATCAAATGGCAGAAGAAGACTCTAAATTTAGATATGCTAAATATAAAAAGTTGGCAGAAAATTAAATAATAAAATGAAACAAGCTGAACACAATTTAAGTGTTCAGCTTGTCTATTATTTCCAGGAAAATTTATAATAACCGGAAGCCTTTTTAAAATTGACTTTAAAAAAATATTTTGCATCAGTTAGCATATATTGGCTGTGCGAAGGATTTAAACTATTTAAAGTAAATAAAACATTCTTCTTCGAATCTAAAATTTCCACACAAACTTCACCTCTTGAAAGATTATTTTCTAAATAAAAATCATATATTTTGTCTTGTTCAAATTTTATACTAATATCCGTTAAACAATAGATACAATTGTGTGATTTAATGTAGTATAATAATATTATGAAAGATATACAAAAACAAATTCAAGAATTAGAAGTAGACCTCAAAAAAACTAATAACAAAAGAGAATATATAAGGATTAAAGCCATAATGCTAAAACTTAAAGGCAACAGTGCCAAATCCATATCTGAAAAATTAGATGTTGGAAAATCTACAGTATTCGCATGGTTAAAAGCATACAGAGAAGATTCTGTAAACGCATTAAAAAATAAAAAAAGACAAGGCAATCATAGAAATCTCTGCTTTGAAGAAGAAAAAGAATTCCTAAAGCAATTTGAAGAAAAAGCAGAAAGTGGACAAATAGTAACAGCCAAAGAAATAGAAAAAGCATATGTAAAGCTTGTAGGACATTCCATAGGAACGGGTCAAATATATAGAGTACTAAAAAGACACGGATTTAGAAAAATAATGCCAAGAAGTAAACATCCTAAGAAAGCAAGTAAAGAGGTCATAGAGACCTCAAAAAAATTAACAGCAGAGCAAAAAAACTTAGAAACGTTAACCCGGATAAAAAAGTAAGAATAATGTTCCAAGATGAAGCGGGATTCGGTCGCATAAATAAGCCGAAATACTGTTGGTGTAACCATAAAATAAGACCATCAATACCTTGTCATCATTTAAGAGAATACAGATATACTTATGGAGCAGTAGAACCAACAACAGGAGAAAACTTCTTTTTAATATTGCCGTATTGTAATACAGACTGTATGAACATATTTTTTAAAGAACTCTCCAAAACCTATAAGAATGATATGATACTACTAGTATGTGATGGAGCAACATGGCATAAATCCAAAGGATTAAGAATACCGGAAAACATAGAAATAATGCATATACCACCATATACACCAGAAATGAACCCCATAGAACAGATTTGGAAACAAATTAGGACTATGGGATTTAAAAATGAATTTTTTCACACATTATCAGACGTAGTGGATAGGTTGTGTGAAACGATAAATAAATTAACAAAAGAGATGGTTAAAAGTATCACCAATAGGGATTGGTTATATATCTAGATTTAATAGGATAATAGTATTAAAACACGCCTTGTAAAACCGGTACAAAATTTAAATTTAGCATAGTGATTGTCATTTGAAAGACTAAATTTTTCATAAAAGAGTAGAGCAACCTTAGTAGATAAAGAGACAATACCATTATTGTAAAGCACATATAAAATTATCGTTACAGAAAATAAAATTAAGAAGGAAAATACCATAGCTAACTCCTATTGAGTACAAAGTTCAAAATATTTTGCTAGTTATTTGATTGTAAAAATCTAACTAAATTTTTTACGTTAGTAGACGGACTTACGTGGAATCTGTGGATTTCAAGCAAGGTTTCAGGATTATCAGGGTCTAGTTTGCTGAGTTTTGTAGCAAACTTATTTGCGCCGACAAAACCATATTTTAATCCCGCATCAACAACCGCTTTTTTGGCAATTTCATTTACCATTGCACCTGGATATGCAATTGCATTTGGAAAAGTTGAAGACATATTGTAAACTACGTCATTGTTCCAAACCAGATCATTTTTTATTTTTGCGTAAAATTCCGCGTCAGTTTCCCCTTCGAGTTTAGAAGAGAGAAAAGTCTTGCCCTTGTTTGCACCATCCAAAAAAGTTCCATCTAAACTATAAGTGTGACTGCCAAAGGCAAATACACCCGATTCAGCCATTTCTATAATTTGCGGGCGAGTTAGAAAATCAGGTCTTTCGAGCTGAGAGCCTACCATGAAGAGAGAAGCTTTAGCACCATATTTTTTTAGTATCGGATATGCATTTTCATAGTTATTTCTGTAACCATCATCAAAAGTTATAAATATAGGATTTTTTGGAAGTTTCATCTCTCCACTCACAAGCTTGTCTAAATCATATAGAGTTAGGAAAGTAAAATCAGCTTCCTTCAAAGCTTTTATAGTTTCTTCAAACTTGGCATTTGAAATCACATATTCACTATTAGTTGGATTTTCATCACTTATTCCATGGTAAGTTATCACTGGCAGAGTTCCCTTGCCCACAGTCCTAATTCGAAACCAATATATAAGTCCGAAACCAAGCACGATGAGAATTAAAAATATATACTTTTTCATAAAGTCCTCCGATTAAAATAATGTGTTGTAAACATTTTAACATAAACCTAAGAAACAATCTTCTATGGTATAATTCAAAAGAGGAGTGAATTATGAAAAAAATACTTACAGGAACTATAATAGATTCAAAATTTCCAAACAAGTCAACAGTTGTGGGAGAAAATTTTGAACTTAAAATAAAGGGCGGAATAAAAGGACAAGTTGTAGAAATTAAAAAAGCAGGACACAGAAAAGGGAAACTGATAAATGTATTAAAATCGGCACCGATTGAAACAGAAAATAATTGTGAACATTTAGAAGTGTGCGGAGGATGTACATACCAAAGATTTTCGTATGAAAATGAAATAGAATACAAGAGAGAATTATTAAATAAATTATATAGAGACGAGGGATTTGACTTTGATATAGAAATGGTCGCTTCGCCCGTTTATAAAGACTACAGAAATAAAATGGAGTACACATTTTCAGATGAGTACAAGGACGGTCCATTAGCGCTTGGGCTACACATGAAAAATAGATTTTATGAAGTTGTAAACACAACAGATTGCAACATAGTAAGTCAGGATTTCAACACAATAAGAGCTTTTACAAGAGATTATTTTGACGGAGTTTTAAAACCATACCACAAGATGAGACATGTTGGAAATTTAAGACACCTTTTGATTAGAAAATCTATTCTTGGAGAAATATTGGTAAATTTAGTAACAACAAGCGAAGAATTTGATTACACGACATATTTTGAAGAACTTTTAAAATTAGAACTAGATGGAAAAATAGTCGGAATTATACACACTAAGAATGATGCGCTATCCGATGCAATTGTTCCGGAAGTTGTTGAAGTTTATTACGGAAGAGACTATCTAAACGAAGAAGTTTTAGGATTGAAATTTAAAGTTGGTTTGTATTCATTCTTCCAAACAAACACAAAATCTGCCGAGGTGTTGTATAGCTTGGCGAGAGATATGCTTGGAAATATGGGAGACAAAGTGTTGCTAGATCTATATTGTGGAACGGGAACTATAACTCAAATAATGGGACAGGGAACAAAAGAGGCCCTTGGCATAGAGATAGTTGAAGAAGCTGTAGAAGCTGCAAGAGAAAATGCCAAACTAAATGGCATGACAAATATAAAATTCATAGCAGACGACGTTTTAAATGCAGTAAAAGATTTGGAATATGTGCCGGATGTAATAGTGCTTGATCCACCAAGAGAGGGAATAAATCCAAAGGCAATAGATAAAATAATAGACTTTTCACCAGAGAAGTTTTTATATATTTCATGTAATCCGGTGACACAGGCGAGAGATTTAAAAAAATTTGTAGAACGTGGATATGAAATAGTTCAAATTAAGGCTCTTGACCAGTTCCCAAGAACTTCTCATGTGGAGACGGTAGCGTTATTGTCCAAACTTGATGTCGATAAGCATATAGATGTTGAAATTAAGCTGGATGAGCTTGATTTGACAAGTGCTGAAAGCAAGGCTACTTATGCACAAATCAAAGAATATATATTAGAAAAATTCAATTTAAAGGTTTCGACACTCTATATTGCTCAGATTAAAAGGAAATGTGGTATTGAATTAAGGGAGCACTATAATAAGTCAAAAAAAGATAAACAAGTTATTCCACAATGCACACCGGAAAAAGAGGAAGCTATCATGGATGCTTTAAGGCATTTTAAAATGATTTAATAGAAATGGAGGGTATTTATGAGTTGGATAATAAAAATAATCTTATTTCCAATTAGCTTGGTATTAAGTATCCTCACAGCATTTCTGACATTTCTACTTGGTATCGGAACAGCCCTACTGTATTTGCTGATGATTTTTTGCATATTTGGAGCAATTGCATCTTTTCTGCAAAAAGAAGTTACCATCGGAATCGAAGCATTGATTATTGGATTCTTAGTTAGTCCATACGGAATACCGATGGTTGGAGCAACAGTTATAGCTTTTTTACAAGGTATCAATGAAGCGATAAAATCAATCTAAAAAATTTCATAAAAATGGTTGCCAAAGGCGATAGAAGAAAAAACTATCGTCTTTTTCTTTGCAAATTTTTAAGGAGGGAGGTGATCTTGCATGGACTTTGACTATTTCTATAACAGAGAAGCGGAAAGATTTAACTTTCTGAAAGTACCTGAAATATTGGTAGATGGAGAAGAATTTAAGGGACTATCTGCTGAAGCCATTATCCTATACTCCATGCTTTTGAAACGCACAGGAATGTCCTTTAAGAATAACTGGGTGGACAAGGAAGGCAGAGTATTTATCTATTTTACTGTTGAAGAAATTATGAGAAGAAGAAATATCTCAAAGCCTACTGCCATAAAAACATTGGACGAGTTAGACAGCAAAAAAGGAATAGGACTGATTGAAAGAGTAAGGCTTGGACTTGGTAAGCCGAATGTCATTTATGTCAAAGACTTTATGAGCATAATAGCGGTAAAAGAAAATGACTTTCAGAAGTCAAAAAACTTAACTTCAGAAGTAAGAGATTTTAACCTCAGAAGTAAAGAAAATGAACTTCAGGAAGTTCAAAATGTTGACTCTAACTATATAGAGAATAATAAGAGTAAGTATAGTAAGAGAGAATATAGTTTTGGGAAAAGCGGACTTGGAACATTTCAAAATGTCTTTTTAAAGGACGAAGACATAGGAGAATTACAAATAAAAATGGCAGGAGAGCTTGATAACTACATTGAAAGACTATCAACCTATCTTCAAAGTACCGGAAAGACATATAAAGACCATAAAGCAACAATCCTTTCTTGGTTTTATAAAGATCAGGGAAGTAAGAAAAAATCCAATATCCCTACATGGGAGGAATATAACAAGGGAGTACATTTATGATTAAAGAATTAGAGAAAGTGATGATAGAAGATGTGGAGTACAGCTTCAATCCTGAAAAAGAATACATTAAAGACGGACACGCCTACTGTAAAGTGTGTCATGAAAGAAAAGATGGAAAAGCATTAGAATTTTTCGGAAAACAGATGATATTTAAGACAGCTTGTAAATGCGATAGAGATAGAGAAACAAAAGAAAAAGAAAGACAAAAGCAGCTTGAAATCGAGAGATTAAAAAGTATCTGCTTCACATCCATGATTCAATGGGCATATACCTTTGAAAACTATCATGGAAAAGAAAATCAGAGCCTTATTATCGCAAAGAATTTTGTAAAAGATTATGAACTGATGAAAAAAGAAAACATCGGACTTTTGTTTTATGGTTCGGTGGGTAGCGGAAAGACCTATCTTGCCTGCTCTATTGCCAATGCACTGATTGAACAATATCAGATAAGCGTTAAGATTAGAAACTTTTCACAGATAATCAACGAACTGCAAAAAGGCGGATTTGACCTTGATAAAAACGCATATATCGAATCCCTTGTAAACACTTCCGTTCTCATCTTAGATGATTTAGGAATTGAAAGAGATACAAGCTATGCCAAAGAGCAGGTATATAACATTGTGAATAACAGGTATTTAAAGCATAAGCCAACAATCTTTACCACAAATTTTTCATACAGCCAAATTGAAAACTGTACGGATAGTGTGGAATATCAGAGGATTTACTCAAGGATTATTGAGATGTGTATTCCTGTGATGGTACTTGGAGAAGATTACAGAAAAGTTATTCAGGAAGAAAAATTAAAGAGGAATAAAGAAAGATTACTGACTGGAGGTGAGAGAACTTGATCAATGAAGAAATTGCAAGAAAAACGCTGAATATGGAGGTTAAAGCCGGAAAAGTAACAGCAAAACTTCTTTTGACTTTACTCAAGAAACTAATGAAAGAGGCTGAGAAACTCGGAGGACTGGAAAAGCTCGTTAGTAGCAAAGGAAATGAAGTGAAGCTCAAAGATATGGTTAAAAAGGGACAGCTTGAAGAGATACCAGTAGAAGAAACAGAATTGAAGGAACTGAAAAAAGAACTGAACAGATATGGAGTTAAGTTTTCGGTAATGAAAGACAAAGAATCAGGTAAATACTCAGTGTTCTTTCAAGCGAAAGATATGAAAGTGATGGATAAAGCCTTTAAACACGCTCTTTCAGAATCGGAAAAGAAAACGGAAAGGAAAGAGTCCATTCACAAAAATATTGAGAAGTTCAAGGAGATGGCAAAGAATACTATTTCTAAAGATAAAGTCAAGAATAAACAAAAGGAGCAGAGCCTATGATAGATAAGATACTAAAAGACATCAAAGGCTTATTTAAGGTGCAAGATAAGGCAAAGTTTCTAAAGCAGAATATTCCCTATCTTGCATTTTTCTATGTTGGCAATATCTTTTCTCACCATGTAAGAGCCTATACTGGTGGCGATGTGATAGACAAAATCTTTCAAGGAATATTAGAGCTTAATACCATGAGCTTTATTCCGAGTATTCATCCAACTGATATTTTAATGGGCGTAGGAGTAGCAGTTTTAATTAAATTTATAGTCTATACCAAAGGGAAAAATGCTAAAAAGTTCAGACAGGGGAAAGAGTATGGATCAGCACGATGGGGAACGAGAAAAGATATAGAGCCTTATGTTGATGAAAAGTTCCAAAATAACATCTTACTTACCCAAACTGAGCGATTAACCATGAATGGCAGACCGGCAAATCCTAAATATGCTCGTAACAAAAATGTGCTTGTAATCGGTGGATCAGGAAGTGGAAAAACGAGATTTTATGTAAAACCGAATCTTATGCAGATGCACTCGTCATATTGCGTAACAGATCCTAAAGGAACGATAGTCATTGAGTGTGGCAAGATGCTTGAAGATAATGGCTATGAGATAAAAATTTTAAATACCATCAACTTCAAAAAGAGCATGAAGTATAATCCATTCGCCTACCTTAGAAGTGAAAAAGATATACTCAAATTAGTGCAGACAATTATTGCAAACACAAAGGGAGAGGGTGAAAAAGCAGGTGAGGACTTTTGGGTGAAAGCCGAAAAACTCTACTATACAGCTCTTATTGGATATATCTTCTATGAAGCTCCAAGAGAAGAAAAGAACTTTGCAACACTACTGGATATGATAGACGCTTCAGAAGTCAGGGAAGATGATGAAACATATATGAATCCCATTGATAGACTATTTGAAGCATTGGAAAAGAAAGAGCCTACGCACTTTGCGGTAAAGCAATATAAAAAGTACAAACTTGCTGCTGGAAAAACGGCGAAGTCTATTCTTATTTCATGTGGTGCAAGGCTTGCTCCTTTTGATATTCAAGAGCTTAGGGACTTGATGAAAGAAGATGAACTTGAGCTTGATACACTCGGAGATAGAAAGACAGCACTTTTTGTTATTATCTCTGATACAGATGATACTTTTAACTTTGTGGTGTCTATTATGTACTCGCAGTTATTTAACCTACTTTGCGATAAGGCAGATGATGAATACGGGGGAAGATTACCTGTTCATGTAAGGTGCTTGCTTGACGAGTTTGCCAACATCGGCTTAATTCCAAAATTCGAGAAATTGATTGCAACAATCCGAAGCAGAGAGATTTCAGCAAGTATTATCTTGCAGGCACAATCTCAGCTAAAGGCAATCTACAAGGATAATGCAGATACCATTGTAGGCAACTGCGATAGCACTTTGTTTCTTGGTGGAAAGGAAAAGACCACACTAAAGGAGCTATCTGAAACACTTGGTAAAGAAACCATAGATCTATATAACACATCGGAAACACGATCCAATGCCAATAGCTATGGACTGAATTACCAAAAGACAGGAAAAGAGCTGATGAGTCAAGATGAGATAACGGTTATGGATGGCAGTAAATGTATTTTTCAGCTTCGAGGTGTAAGACCGTTTTTATCAGATAAATTTGATATTACAAAGCATAAGAATTACAAGTTACTTGAAGATTTTGATAAGAAAAATGCCTTTGATATTGAGGAATATATCAAGCGAAAAGGGAAAGCAAAATTAAATAGAGAAACGGTTATTACAAGAGTGCAGTAAGTCTAAAGAACATAGATTTACTGCTTTTTTTATTGCAAGGAGAAGATATGATAAGGATAAGAAGTCCCACTAAGGAAAACTAAATAGCAAGAGTATTAGCGATTGGAAAAGAAAAACTCCGATCGCTTTTTTTATTGAAAAGAAAAGGAGAAATTTTTAATGAAGCAAGAAATGATTAACATCAATGCCAATTTATTGGCAGAACCAACTTTTTCGAGTTTTGACAAAGAGGGAGAAGCTGTTGAGGTTGCAAACTTCACACTTGTAAAAAAGTATGGAAAAGGTAAGGAATATATCAATTGTGCAGCCTATGGTGAAAAGTCAGAAACAGCAAAAGCCTTTGAAAAGGGCGATTTGATTCATATCTTTGGTTACTTTAAGAAGCGTGAAAAAGACGGAAAGACTTACAAAAACTTTGTTGTGAAGTCATACAATAAAATTGAAAAGAAAGAAGAAAACGAGGAGGAATAAATTATGGAATTTTTTACACAGGCAGTAAATGTATTAAAGATTTTAGTTATGGCAGTAGGTGCAGGACTTGGAGCATGGGGCGTTATTAACCTGATGGAAGGATATGGGAATGACAATCCCGGTGCAAAATCTCAGGGTATTAAGCAGCTTATGGCAGGAGGCGGTATTGTCCTTATCGGATTAAAGCTCATTCCACTTCTTGCCAATGTACTCAAGTAAGAAGAAAAGGAGAGCTTAGATGTTTGGAATATTCGACAAGATAGAAGAATTTTTTAAGGAACTTCTACTGGGCGGTATCCAAGCAAACTTAGAGACCATGTTTCTTGACATCAACGATAAAGTTGGTGCAGTTGCAACAGATGTAGGAAAAACTCCCATGGGGTGGAACGGAGATGTATTTGCCTTTATCAAAAGCATTAACGATTCCGTCATTATTCCCATAGCGGGACTAATCATCACAGCAGTCCTTTGTATTGAGCTTATCAATATGGTAATGCAAAAGAACAATATGCATGATACGGACACCTTTGAATTTTTTAAGTACATCATTAAGATGTGGATTGCTGTATGGTTAGTATCTCATGCTTTTGAATTTTCAATGGCAGTCTTTGATGTGGCACAACATATGGTAAATAAGGCGGCAGGGGTGATAAATACCTCTGCCACCGTTTCCGGAGATCAGATAGTGGCAATGATGGATACCTTAAAAGAAAAGGGGCTTGGAGAGCTTGTCATGATTCTCTTTGAAACCTCACTCATAAAGGTTGCCATAGAGGTAATTTCCATTGTAATCATGCTTGTGGTTTACGGAAGAATGTTTGAGATTTATGTTTACTCATCGGTTTCAGCCATTCCATTTGCCACAATGGGAAACAAAGAGTGGGGACAAATTGGAACAAACTATATCAAAGGACTATTTGCACTTGGGCTACAAGGACTCTTTTTAATGGTTTGTCTTGGAATATACGCAGTATTAGTTAAGACAATAAAGATAACAGATATACACACAAGTACCATGACGATACTTGGATATGCGGTTTTGCTGGGGTTAATGATGCTAAAGAGCGGAACTCTGGCCAAAAGCGTATTAAATGCACACTAACAGAAAGGAAGGATAGGATGATCAAAAGAAAAACAGTATTTACAGCAGTAGTAATCGGAGCAGGTGTTATAGCGGTGATTGATAGAATCAAACTTTTTAGCAAGATTAATGACTTGGAAGAAAGAACAAAAGACATCGGTCGCTGCCATAATGACTTTTGTATTTTGCAGGAAAGATATAACAAAAATACAGATAAACAGATAGAAAGCATTCAGGAAGAAATCGGCTCTGTTTATGAACACATGGCAGAGCTTTCAAAGGAAAAAGAAGATGGGAGGTAAGTTATGGCGTATGTACCAATCCCAAAAGACCTAAAGAAGGTAAAAACAAAGGTAGCTTTTAACTTAACAAAAAGGCAGATGATAGGTTTCACACTCGCAGGACTGGTAGGACTACCAGTCTATTTATTTATGCGAAAGATCGTTCCAAATGATATAGCCGTCATATTTCTCATTTTGTCCACACTCCCTATATTTTTCATCACTCTTTTTGAAAAGGACGGACTGACATTTGAGAAATATTTTAAATATATTTACCTTCATAAGTTTTATCAGCCACAAAAAAGAGTGAGAAAGGAGGTTTACCTTGAAAGACAAAAGAAAGATTCAGCAGGTAAAGTTAGAACAAAACAAAAAGATGTTAAGAAGTCAAAGACAGGACTTAAAGCAAAACAAGGGAAAATCTAAAAAAGATAAAGGCGGGCTACTTGACCTTATTTTTAGAAAAGAACCAAAAAGATATACTGTCGAAGATACCATTCCCTATCTTAGACTCTTAAAAAGCGGGATATGTCAGCTTGATGAAAAGCACTTCAGTAAAAGCATAGCCTTTCAGGACATCAACTATCAGCTTGCCTTAGATGAGGATAGGGATTTGATTTTTAATCAGTTTGCAAATTTCTTAAATTCCTTTGATCCAAGTGTCAGCATAGAATTTTCCTACATCAATCAGCTTGGACGAAACGAAGAAATGAAATCGGCAATTCAGATACCGGATAAAGGGGATGGATTTGACGGTATACGACTTGAGTTTAGAGAGATGCTAAAAAGTCAGATTGTAAAGGGAAATAACGGACTGAAAAAATCAAAGTATATAACCTTTACAGTGGAAGCTGATAATTTAGAACAGGCTACATCAAAACTTGAAAGACTGGAGATAGATATATTATCTAATCTAAAAAGCATGGGAGTGAGAGCTGAAAGTCTTACAGGAGAAGAAAGATTAAAGATACTTCACGATATATTAAATCCCAATAAGACCTTTGAATTTTCATACAAGGACTTAAAGAAAAAAGAAAGCACAAAGACATATATTGCTCCTGATGAATTTAACTTTACTCCGTCAAGGTATTTTAAGTTTGGGAAGTTTATCGGTGCAGTCAGCCATTTTCAAATTCTTGCCAGCGAGCTTTCAGACCGTATGCTTGCCGAGTTTTTGGATATTGATGATAACATCAATATTTCATTTCATATTAAGGCAATCGACCAATCGGAAGCTATTAAAATGGTAAAGAGAAAAAATACCGATATTGACAAGATGAAAATTGAGGAAAATAAGAAAGCGGTAAGAAGCGGTTATGATATGGACATTCTTCCATCGGACTTAATCACCTATGGAGAAGATGTAAAAAGCCTCCTAAAGGACTTACAGACAAGAGATGAGCGAATGTTTGTGGTAAGTATCGTCTTTATGAACTTTGCAAAAACGGTGCAAAAGCTTGATAACACAATCTCTCAGATAAGTTCCATTTCAAATAAGCATAACTGTAAGCTGAAAAGACTTGACCATGCGCAAGAACAAGGACTTATCAGCGTGCTACCTCTTGGCGTAAACAAGATTGAGATAGATAGAGGACTAACCTCATCATCTACGGCAGTTTTTATGCCCTTTACCACAGAGGAGCTTTTTATCAATTCAAGTAACAGTCTTTATTACGGACTAAATGCCTTAAGCCATAACCTGATTATGGCAGATAGGAAAAAACTCAAAAATCCAAACGGTCTAATCCTCGGAACTCCTGGAAGTGGTAAATCCTTTAGTGCTAAAAGAGAAATGGCAAATGCAATTTTAGTAACGGACGATGATGTGATTATCTGCGATCCAGAAGGGGAGTATGGAAACCTTGTAAGACAGTTTAAGGGAGAAGTGATAAAGGTCAGCAGTAAGTCAAAAGACTACTTAAATCCCCTTGATATAAATATGAATTACGGAGATGGAGATGCACCTCTTAAAGACAAGGCAAATTTCATTATGTCCATGCTTGAACTTGTAGTTGGAGGAAGCGGACTTACAGCAGAAGAAAAGTCGGTTATAGATAGGTGCCTTCCTAAAATCTATGAAAAGTATTTTGAAAATCCGACTCCTGACAATATGCCGATTCTTCAAGACCTATACGATATGTTAAAAGGGCAGGAAGAAAAGGTTGGTAAGAAGCTGGCAACGGAGATGGAAATATATGTATCAGGTTCTCTTAATGTCTTTAATCACAGGTCAAATGTGGACTTAAATAAGAAGCTGCTGTGCTTTGATATTAAAGAGCTTGGAAGCCAGCTTAAAAAAATCGGTATGCTTGTCATTCAGGATCAGGTGTGGAATAAGGTATCACAAAACAGAGGAAACAAGGCTACAAGGTACTATATAGATGAGTTTCACTTGCTGTTAAAAGATGAGCAGACAGCTTCATACTCGGTTGAGATATGGAAGCGTTTCAGAAAATGGGGAGGTATCCCAACAGGTATTACGCAAAATGTCAAAGACCTACTGATGAGTAAGGAAATTGAAAATATCTTTGATAATACGGACTTTGTGCTAATGCTTAATCAGGCTTCAGGCGATAGAGAAATTTTAGCAAGGAAACTTAAAATCTCACAGCCACAGCTAAAATATGTAACCAATTCCAATGCAGGAGAAGGACTTTTGTTTTTTGGAAATACTATTGTTCCTTTCCTTGATAAGTTCCCGAAAGACACAATCCTTTATCAGAAGATGACAACTAAGCCTGAAGAAGTGAGGTAGGCTTATGGGACAGAAACTGAAAAGGGACTTTAAGGAAAGGCAAAGAGCAAGGATAGAAAAGGAAACACTTAAAAGTAATAGCAGCATAGAGCCTGAAGAAAATAAACTAAAGCATAATGATGATTACAGAGGGAAAATTGTCCATGACAAAGACAGATTTCAAGATAAGGTTCATGAAAAGGTCAGTAAGAGAAGTGCAGAAACTGAATTAAACGGAAAAACTTCTAAAAGAAATGCAAGGTATAGAGCTTCCGATAAGGATAGCGTAGCTTCTGTAGCTGAAACAGAAGGTGTAAGTCAAAAAGAAATTGGAAAAGCAGATTATATTACTGAGGTTAAGGATGGAAAAATCTATGATCCTTTAGGAAAAGACCTTGATAATGACGGAATCATAGATAGATATGACAATGACTTTAGGGACAGCGACTATTTTGAGTCAACCTATGATGTAGAGGACAACCTTCATCGTAAAGCAGAAGATACAAAAGGCTTTTCAAAAAGCCAAAAGGCTCAAAAGAAAAAATATAAGAGAAAAAACTATTCCGATAAGCTCTATACCAGAAAAAAGGACAAAGAATCCAAAGAGGAAAAGGCTGACAATAAAAAAAGCGGAAAAGAAGCCATTCTTGATAGAGAAAAGAAAAACAGGCTTTCTAAAGAACAGGAAAGAACTTTTAGGGATAAGGCTTCTAAAGTGTCCGCTTTATCAGGACTTGCTAAAGGAAGTGAAACCGTAAGAGATTATTTATCTCATGGAAGTGATGAAAATCAAGGGGTAGAGGCAGGAGAAAAAACAGCCGACACAAGCTCAAAACTCATTCATGGCATTAAGAACTATTCAGATAAGAAAAGAGCAAAAAAAGGATATGACCTTACGAATAAGGACTATAAAATCAGAAAGCGAAAATCCAAACTTGAATTTCGAGATGCCAAAGAGGAGCTAAAAAAGACACAGGAGTATCAAAAAGCAAATAACTTTAAGCGATTTCAAAAGCGAAAGCAGATGAAAGATTCCATTAAAAGGCAGAATAAGTCAAGGCTTAGAGATCGCATTAAGGAGGGGCTTATAGGAAGTCTTAAAAGTTCAAAGGAAGTTATATTAAGAAAAGCGAAGGGACTTATGATTATTTTCATAGGTCTTATTATTTTGGGAACTTTCTTTATCAACTTTGCAGGAACGGGAATGACAGGCTTTATGAACTCCACAAGTTCTGTTCTTACAACAAGCTATTTGTCAAAGCCAAATGTCCTAAATGAAATCAATCAGAACTTTTCCGCTATGGAAAGTGAGCTTCAAAACGAGGTTGATCATGTCAAAGAGAATTATCCCGGATATGACGAGTACATCCTAAATAACACAGAGTACATCGGTCATAATGTCCATGAGCTTTTATCCTACATTACATCAAGGTGCGGAGAAGTAAAGAATGTATCGGAAGTAAGCTCCGTATTAAATGAGCTTTTTAAGTCCATGTATGACCTTGAGTATAAGGAAGAAGTAGAAATCAGATACAGGACAGTTACAGAAACCTATACCGATGAAGATGGAAATGAATATACCGAAAGCCATGAAGAACCTTACGAGTACAAGAAACTCATTGTAACCCTTCATAAAAGGGAAATGGACAGTATCATCAGAGAAGTCTTTGCGAACTATCCTGACAATCTAAAACACTATGAAGCCTTATTCCTTGCTCAAGGCAATATGGGAGAAGCCTTTGGCAATAGCGATCTGATTGCTTCCAATGGAGGTATCGGAGGTGGAAAAGAGTATGAGGCTTCTACGGAAGTTCAAAAGAAGATTGTAAATGCTGCATACATTACGCCATCTCCGGGTGCAGGCTGGTGTGCTATGTGGGTGTCGCAGGTCTATCAAAATGCAGGACTTGGATATATCGGAGGAAATGCTTGTGATATGTACCGAAACTACACCTTTACATCAGATAAATCAAAACTCAAGGTAGGAATGCTTGTTGCAGTTGAAAGTAGTAGTAGCGGAAGTACAGCAGGACTTACCTATGGTCATGTGGGAATTTATATAGGCGATGGCAAGGTAATAGATAATATCGGGCGAATCAGAGTAACTACCTTAGATGATTGGATAGCAACTTTCTGCAAGCACCATCCCGTAGGTTTCGGCTTTCCGCCAAATGTAAACAGATAAGGAGGACACAATTTGAAAAAAGAACTTACAGCAGTAAAAAACAGAATAAAGAAATTAAAAGATAAAAAGGCTCTAATTGATGAAGAATTGGAGCCTTTGTTCATTCGTGAGGAAGAACTTGAAAACGAAGAAATTATTGCCATTTGCAGAAAGAACAACATTACAATCAGTGATTTAATGGCAAAAGTAAACAGAGAAAAAGCAGAAGTGAAAAAGGAGAAGACAAATGAAAACCAGTTTGAAAAATAAAAGAATTACAGCTATTGTTGTAGCTTTTACCCTCTTAATGGGTGGAGTTTTAGGGGTGTTAAAAGTTGGTGCAAAGACAGTATTTGCGTCAAATGAACCGCCTGAAAAATATGAAACATATTATGAACTGAAATTCGAGGATCATACTTCAGATGACACCTTTAGAGGATTTTATTATGTCGGAAAAGAAAATAAAGAAGGTCAGCCATTGAACTTTAAATTTTCCTTATCAAAATCCTTTGAAGAAAAGGGAGGTGTAGTTGTCGATAAGTATAATGAAACCTTTACCAATGAGAATATGGACAAAGAAAATCAGTTAGATGATCTAAGATACATGACAAAGAAAACTTATCCATATTATCGAATTCACAATGTAGGGACAGGTGCTTTTACAAGTATCGTTTCTCCAAGAGATAAAGATAATTACTATATTGGAGATATTACAGAAAATGCAGAAGAACGAACTGTAAAAGGAAAGAAAGCAAATGTCATTGTCTATACCTGCCCTGTTCTACAGTTAAATAGAAATATTGAGAAAGTAACGGTTGATTATGAGGGAGAGCTTAAAGAGGAAACAAAGAACGCTATTATTGGCAGAGTAAAGGAAGCAAATCCCAATATCAACAATGTAAAAGAAATCAAGATTGTTAAAGACAAGCTGATTATTGAAACATGGAACAGATTTCATACCGGTGTCCCATACCTTGAATTACCTTTAGAGGATTTATATAAGAGAGTAGCGAATGCGTCAACTCAAACAGACAATAAGGATACAAAGGATCAGGAAAGTCAGACAAAAAGTGAAGTAAAGGTCAAATATCAATATCAGGATGGAAAGGTATATAAGGAGTATTCAGCTTCCTTTGACAAAAATCAGGTGATTGACGCTTCTGATCTTGAAATGCTTCCTGATAACATGAGCTTTAATGACGATTTTGTAAACTACACAGTAAAAGGTGATGGAAGCGATAGTATTATCCGAATTGTAAAAAAGTTAGAAAGTAATGCTCAGACGCAGACAGAAAAGCCAAAAACAGAAGATAAGGGAACTCAAACAGAGCTTAGCAAAGATGATATTTCAAAAATGGAAAAGGAATCTAAGGAACTTCAGGAAAAACTTGACAAGCTAAATCAGGAGATTAAGGACAAGGATAAATTAAGCGATAAGCAAAAGGAGAAAATCAAAGACCTTGAGGAAAAAATAGATAAGCTGAAGGAAAAACTTGAAAAGGGCAAAGACGATAAGGATTTATCGGCGGATATGAAAAAGGAGATTGAGAAGCTAACTGAGAAAATTAAGGAGCTTGAGAAAAAGACGAATGAGGTTGGCAAAGCTCCTGTTACGCATAATCCTACTGTAACCACAATCAGCCCTATCTCCGGAATGAAAACAGGAACAGGAAACTTCCCTAAAACATCTGTAAGTGATACGGGTAAAGGCTCATCATCACAGGATAATACAGGAAAGATTACAAAGGACACAAATGTTGGCAAGACCGATGAGAAAGAAAAGGAAGTTCGTTATCCCAATAAGCTGACACCGAAACAGCCCGCTAATAATGGTAGTCAGGATTCTTCATTAGATGGTTCAAGTAAGACAGTAAATACCAATAAAGGAGTTGCTTCTGCTCCATCAAAGGCACGAGGAACTGTTACGGAAAATAAGGATAATGCCAACAATGATTATCCAATTCACCATAATGACAGTAAAGATAATAAAGAAACGGATAAATATTCTGCTGATGCAAGACAGTTTGTTACCTTTACTACTAAGAATGGCAAGACCTTTCATTTAATCATCAATCACGATGAGGATAGCGAGAATGTTATGCTCCTAACAGAAGTATCCGAAGATGATCTTCTTAATATGGTTGAAAAGAAAGAAGCTCCAAAACAGGAAATTACAAAGGAAGAACCTGAAAAAGAAGAACCTAAGCCAGTAAAAAAAGAAGAAAGCAGCAATATGGGAACCTACTTAATTCTCATTCTTGTAGTAGCAGGAGCATTAGGTGCAGGATATTATTTCAAGGTCATTAAGAAAAAGGAAGATAAGGAGCTTGAAGGCTTTGAGGAGGAAGATGATGATTTCTTTTCAGAAGCGGAAGAAAGTGAAAATGAAGTAGGTGAAGCAGAAATAGAAGATAAAGAAGATGATGAGGTAGAGTAGATTTGCACCTAAAACTATACAATATTTGGTGCAAAAGACAGGGCGGGAGAGTAACTTCTTTCGCCCTCTTTTTTTGAAAAACAGGAGGAAAAAATAGATGAATTTAGTAATTGCTGAAAAGCCAAGTGTTGCAATTTCTATTGCAAAAGTGATCGGAGCAACAAAGAAGAAGGATGGATATTATGAAGGAAACGGATATAGGGTTTCTTGGTGCGTAGGACATCTAATTCAAATGGCAAATCCGGAAAGCTATGATGAAAAGTATGCTAAGTGGAATATGGCGGATTTACCGATTATCCCAAAAGAATATAAGTATGAGATTGCAAAGTCCACAAAGAAACAATTTACGATTCTTAAAAAGCTGATGAATGATAAGGATATAGACATCGTGATAAATGCCTGCGATGCAGGGCGTGAAGGAGAAGCCATTTTTAGGCTTGTATATAATCAGGCAAATTGTAAAAAGAAGATGAAACGCCTTTGGATTTCATCAATGGAAGATAGTGCCATAAAGGATGGTTTTGATAACCTGAAAGACGGAAAGGTTTATGATAATCTCTTTGCATCAGCACAAGCAAGGGCGATTGCAGATTGGATTGTGGGAATGAATTTAAGCAGACTGTATTCGTGTCTATACAAGCAAAATTACAGTGTTGGCAGAGTTCAAACACCTACCCTTGCCATGATTGTAAATAGAGATGATGAGATAGCAAATTTTAAGAAAGAAAAATATAATACAGTGGAATTAAGCCTTAATGGCTTTACACTATCAACAGATAGAATTGATGATGAGGTTGCTGCTGAACAGCTAATCAATTTAGTAGGCGATAAGATAGAAATTACCGATGTTATTCAAAAGGAAAAGATAACAAAACCTGAGCTGCCATTTGACCTGACAACGCTTCAAAGAGAGTGCAATAAATATTTTGGATACTCAGCTAAGCAGACACTTGATTATGCTCAAAGTCTTTACGAAAAGAAACTGATTACCTATCCAAGAACAGACAGCAGATGCCTTACTGAAGATATGATTGTAAGTACGGTTAATAACATTTTAGGGAAGAATAATTTTGATACAGAGCGTATCAAGACGGTATTTAACTCTAAAAAGGTTACAGACCATCATGCGATTATACCGACAGTAAGCAGTATGAATGAGGACTTAACTTCTCTTCCGGAAAGTGAATTGAAGGTATATGAACTTATTTTAAATAAGCTACATGCAAGTGTAGGCTATCCTTTAATTGAGAATACAACGAAGATTGTGGCTGAATTTGATGGATTTGAATTTACAAGCAGTGGCAAGGTGATTGTAGATGAAGGCTTTACCAAATACCTAAACGAATATGTAAAAAAGAAAAATGAAGATACAGTGCTTCCGGATGTAAAGATTGGTGATAGTCTTGATATTAAAGATAAAGAGATAAAAGAAAAATACACATCATCGCCTAAACATTTTACGGAAGATCTTCTCCTAAAGGCTATGGAGCTTGCAGGAAATGACGCATTGGAAAAAGGTGTAGAAGTTGAGCGAAAAGGACTTGGAACACCCGCAACAAGAGCGGGGATTATTGAAAATCTGATTTTCAAGGGATTTGTAGAAAGAGATAAAAAGAACCTTATTGCTACACATAAGGGAATCAGCCTTGTAACGATTGTAGCTGATACTTTTAAATCGGCAGAAACAACAGCAAAGTGGGAAATGGAGTTATCGGATATTGCACAGGGGCAATCTTCAAAGGAAAATTTTTTAGAAGCGATTGAAAATGAGATAAAAGAAGTGGTTTCCACTTATACCAAGTAAGATGCCACTAATTTCAAGGTGGAAAAAATGCCCTAAAAATGCTATAATCTTTTGTAGGAAAAGTAGGGAGAAAGGAAACGAGTATGAAAGATACATTTATGGATACTGCAAAAGTTATGTCAAAGGGGCAAGTTACCATTCCGAAAAGGATAAGAGAACTCTTGAACTTACAAAATGGAGATTATGTTACTTTTGTAGTTCATAAAGATAAGGTGCAAATTCAAAACTCCAAGACTTTTATTGAAGAAAATATTGATAAATAACAGTATATTTATAGAGGTAAATAATGGATAAAGATAAGATGGTATTGCAGAATACAAATGTGGGAAAAGATAATCATCAGTTTGATGATATTGTTAAGATTATCGAAGGTGCAAAGGATCGTGCTTATAGAAAAGTCAACGAAGAACTGATTTTGATGTATCAGGAAGTGGGAAAGTATATAAGTGAGAAAAGCAAAGAAGCAAGTTATGGATCAAATTTTGTGGAAAATGTTGCTGATTTTTTCTCTGAAAATTATCCTGATCTAAAAGGGTTTACTCGCAGAGGACTTTATAGAATGAAGCAATTCTACGAGTTATATAAGGACGATGAAAAAGTGTCACCACTGGTGACACAATTGAGTTGGACAAATCACTTGAAAATAATGTCTGGTTCAAAAAGCAAGGAAGAAAGACAATTTTATATTGAACTGGCAGTCAGAGAAAAGTATTCAAAGCGTGAGTTGGAAAGACAAATGGATAGTGGTTATTATGAGAGGTATATGCTTTCAAGCGGTGAGAGCTTGCCTGCCACACAAAAGGCAAAGAAAGAAACACATAATTTGTTTATGGACAGCTATGTCTTGGAATTTCTTGATGCACCAAAGATTGGAAGTGAAAGAGATTTTCAAAAATCAATTCTTGAAAATCTGAAGAATTTCATATTGGAAATTGGTAAAGATTTCTCATTCATAGGAAATGAATACAGGGTACAGGTTGGCAATCATGATTACTATATAGATTTATTATTCTATCATAGAGGGTTATCTTGCTTAGTTGCATTTGAACTAAAGATAGGGGAGTTTAAACCGGAATATATAGGCAAAATGAACTTGTATTTAGAAGCATTAGATAGAGAAGTAAAAAAGAAAACTGAAAATCCAAGTGTCGGTGTTATTCTTTGTGCTTCAAAAGATGATGAGGTTGTAGAATTTGCACTTAGTAGAAGCCTTTCTCCTACTATGGTATCGGAATACACCTTAAAACTAATAGATAAGAACCTGTTGCAAAGAAAGCTGAAAGAGTATACAGAAATTGCAGAAGAAGAAAATGAGTAGAAAAATAGCATTGAGGAATTTATAAAACATTAAGTTGCAGCACACAGAATTTAAAGGTGATTAGAGTAAAATCTAACCGCCTTTTTTGTTTGTAAAAAAGAAGGAGGTAAATATGCGAATAAATGATTTTCATAACATTTTGGAGCTTATAAAACAAGATGTTCTGCAGAGTGAAGCAGAGTATCTGAAGCTCTTAAAAGTTGTCGGGAACAATCAGAAGTACGATTTTAGAAGTCAGTTAAGTATTTATGATAAAAATCCTGAAGCGACAGCTTGTGCCAAGTTTGATTACTGGAGAGAACGCTTTAACAGAACGGTTATGCGTGGACAAAAAGGTATCCCCATTTTAGAGGATTATGGCACATACAAAAAAGTGGACTATATCTTTGATATAAGTCAGACTGTTTCAAGAAACCGAGATGTCAATGAGGTAAATCTTTGGAGATTTGATAAAGAAGCTCATAGAGATGTATTAAAAGAAATGATAAAAGCTGAGGGCTATGAAGAAAGCGAAAGCACCTTAGAAAATATCTTTTCTTTAAGCAGGTTCTACGGAGATGAAAAAATAGATAGCTTGATAAATGAGCTTAGAATATCCGATGAGGACAGAATATCTTTTACTAAATTTGTTAGGGATTCAGTAAGCTATGCAGTAGCTTCAAGATTTAAGTTAGACTATCCTATGGATAATGAACTTTTAAAGGAAAACTTTGCAATGCTTGACAGCATTTCCCTTATGAGCTTGGGAGAAATCGTATCAGACATTAGTGGAAATATAATTGATGCGACCATTCAAAAGAGTAAAGAGTTAGAGCTGCAAAAAGAAGTTTTAAGAGGTAAAGAAGCAGGATATAATAAAATAAAAGAAGAATTAGAGGAGGTAGAAGAAAATGTACTTCGACGAGATGATCAGGAAAGAATTAGTGAAAACGAGCGAATTTTCCGAAATGGAGAGTACGGACGAGATAATAGAGAAAATCAAAGAGAATACACTGAATCAGTTAGAGGAAGAGACGGACTTTATGAGGGAATATCCGAATCCGACATACGCAGTGATGAGGCTGGATTATCTTTCAAACAGCGAGGAGCAGAGCCACTTCGAGATGTTAGTGGATTTATACAAGGAGAAGAAATTGACCAAGAACCTGATGGATACTCAGAAACAGGCAATAGAGTTTATGAGAGCAGAGAAGCCGAAACTGATGGCAGCTTGGAAGATAGAGGACGAGAGCCATCCACAGTACAAAGCGATGATTTCAGCCCTCAAAGAGATGACAATCAAGGAGATAGTGGAAATCTAAAAGAAAATACGGATAAAGAGATAAGAGAAGCTGACAAGGCTTCTTTTTCTTTACCCGAAAACAGATCAGGACAGATTAAACTTACAATACCTCTTACACAAAATGATATTGACAGTATTCTTGTAAACGGTGGAAACCATGAGGGCGAAAGACTTCCTATCATTGATGAATTTTCCAAAGGAAAAGCAGTAGAAGAATTAGGAGAATACCTTAAAGATACCTTTAGAGGTGGAAACGGATTTTACATTGATGAAAGAGAAGTATCTTCCTGGTATTCGGATAAAGGCATTCATTTAGCTTATGGAACTTCTGCAAGAGAAGATATGACGCAAATTTTAAGCTGGAGTGATGCTGCAAGAAGAATCAGTGAGCTTTTAGAAACAGGAGAGTTTGCTACAAATATAGAGCTTTTAGAAGCACAGGACTATGAAAGAGATAGAGTTTCAGAATCGCTATGGTATCTATATCACGATTTAAGTGAAGAAAGGAAAGCACAGGGTTATTTTGACTTTATAGAAAGAGGAGGTGGGTTTCCGGAAGAAACAAGACAGTTATCGGAAGCTCTTAAAAATCCTGACTATCTAAAAAATGTTATTTCCGAGTATAGTCGCTTTTTGAAAGAATATAAAAAAAACAAAGATGTACTAAGGTTTCACTACCACAAGGTAGATAGCCTTTATCAGAAATTGCAGGAGCTTGAACTTCCAAGAAAGGAATATACTTCTAACCTTACCGAACCTCCAAAGGTACAAGGCTTTATTACAGAAGATGAAGTCCTTGCTACGATTTCAAGAGGAAGCGGTTTTGATCAGGGAAAAGAGAGGATTACAAAATATTTTAAAGAAAGTCATACGCTTCAGGAAAAAGCGAATTTCTTAAAAGACGAATATGGGATCGGCGGGAGAAGTCATGCAGTATCAGGTGAAATGGGAAGTGATGAATGGCACGATGCAAAGGGACTTAAATTACAGAAGAATCATTGTAACGATGTTTTTCTTACATGGTCAAATGTAGCAAAGCATATAGACGAGCTGCTTTCTAAAAATCTTTATCTTGAAGAGAATAAAATTGAAAGCAAGACAGCGATAGAAGAACAAAAAGAGTCAAGCTATTACTCTAAAGACGATCCAAATAATCTAATGACTGATGAAATGCTTGAGCGAGTTCCTGAACTTTATGCACAAGAGGATGTAGCTTTAGCGGATAAACAGGTTCATGCAGCATATATCATTCCATTTAGAAGCAACTGGACTTGGTATATGACGGAGTACGATAGAGAAAGCAAAGACGCTTTTGGACTTGTTTTAGGTATCGAACCGGAATGGGGATATTTTAATCTTGATGAGCTAAAGGAACTAAATGCCCAAAGGCTTGTTTTAGAAGATTTTCCAAAGACCTTTAGAGAGCTTAAAGACAGTGAGCTTAAAAAGCAGATGGATGAGCAGGAGCTTCATCATGTCTTTAATGGAGAGCTTAGCTTTGAGGACAATATTGCAGAGCTTGAAGCACCTGAAGAAGTGGAAGAAAGCATACAAGCAGAACCTTTTCAGGCTTCCTTATTTGATTATCTAAAGGAAAAAGAAGAAGTAGAGCTGAATGAAAAAGAGGATAGTTTTTCAGATGAGTTTGCAGTTAAAGAAGGCGATACCGTCTATTTTAATCATGAGGAGTACAAAGTAAGGGAGATCTCTAAAAATCAAATCACAGGAAGAAATGATTTGTGGCTTGATCCTGTAAGGCAAGGTAATCATCAAATACCGATTATATCCTTTACAGATGATGAGGAGTTATTAAGACAAGTAAGTCTCGAAAAACCTGAATTTATCATCGGCGATGAAGTGAAGTACAAAGGAAAAGACTATACCATCACAAGATTTGATGATATGGGAAATAACCTAAAGACAGTAACGGTCAAGGATAATACAGAGTATCTTGGAGGTATGATTACAGGCTCCGATGTAATTCCTTATTACAAAGAAAGTGAGCTTGATAAAATCTTTGAAAATCTTACCAATGCAAAACCCGAAAAGACTTTTGAGGAAATAGAAATAAAGAAAAATGAGGCTCACAATTTCAAGATTACAGAAGATACGCTTCCTCAAAAGTTATCTCCAAGTGAGAGGTTAAACAATAACCTTGAAGCAATTTCTATGCTTAACAGGGTGGAAAGCGGAGAACGAGAGCTTGATATTACAGCTCAAGAAGTTTTAGCAAAATATGTCGGCTGGGGTGGACTTTCCGATGTTTTTGATGAAAGTAAGGATGGGCAGTGGAAAGAGGCAAGAGCTTTCTTAAAGAAAAATCTATCGTCATCAGAATATGAAGCTGCAAGAGAATCTACTTTAACGAGCTTTTACACACCAAAAACTGTCATTGACGGAATATATAATACGCTTTCCGGTATGGGATTTAAACAGGGAAATATCCTTGAGCCGTCAATGGGTATCGGGAACTTTATCGGTAATCTACCTGATGAAATGGATAAGTCAAAATTTTATGGCGTAGAGATTGACTCAGTAAGCGGCCGTATTGGAAAACTCTTATACCCTGAAAGTGAAGTACAGGTAAAGGGACTTGAAGAAACGGGATTTTCCAACAACTTCTTTGATGTTGCAATCGGAAATGTTCCATTTGGAGAGTACAAGGTAAATGATAGAGAATACAATCGCAATAACTTCCTTATTCACGATTATTTCTTTGCCAAGTCCATTGACAAGGTAAGAAATGGCGGCGTTATCGCCTTTATTACATCTTCAGGAACAATGGATAAAAAAGATGAAAGTGTAAGACGCTATCTTGCAGCAAGAGCCGAATTTTTAGGTGCAATCAGGCTTCCAAATGATACCTTTAAGGGCGTTGCAGGAACTGAGGTAACAAGCGATATTATCTTCCTAAAGAAAAGAGATAGCGTATTGGAGCGAGATGAAGATTGGATACACCTTGCGGAAGATGAAAATGGACTTTCATATAACAAATACTTTGTCGATCATCCTGAGCAGATGCTTGGTTCTATGCGTGAAGTAAGCGGAAGATTTGGGAAAACTCTAACTTGTGAACCGATAGCCTTTTTAGGGCAAGAGAACAATATGGCTTCGTTAAAGGATCGTATCGAGATTGCAGGAGAAAGAATTTCAAAAGATGCCAAGTATGAAGAAATAGAGCTACTTGATGATGAAATAACTTCTATCCCTGCAACCGATGATGTAAAGAACTTCTCATACACCTTGATTGATGATGAAGTCTATTACAGAGAAAATTCACTCTTTATTAGAAAGGAAGTATCAGACAAGAATAAAGAAAAAATCAAGGATTACCTTGAGCTGAATGCTGCCTTAAAAGATGTGATTTACAAGCAGAAAGAAGATTTTAGCGAAGAAGAAATCAAGGCTTCACAGGAAAAACTAAATGAAGTCTATGATAACTTTTCAAAGAAGCATGGCTTTGTCAATAAATTAAGCAATACCAGAGCCTTGAAAGAAGATAGTAACTTCCCTCTTGTTTCCTCCATAGAAATCCTTGATGAAGAAGAAAATTTCAAGGCAAAGGGAGATATTTTCTCCAAAAGAACTATTACAAAGGCTAAAGTTATAGACCATGTGGATACTTCTTTAGAAGCCCTTGTCTTATCGGTGTCTGAAAAAGGCTATGTGGATTTTGACTATATGGGAAGTCTTACAGGAAAAGACAGACCGACTTTGATTGAGGAGCTTCGAGGGGAAATCTACCTAAATATTAGAGAGGAACAAAACTTTTACAGACCGCTTTCCTTTAACTTAGAGGATGGCGATTTACCTTTTGCCTGTGCAAATGGCAGCAACTCCTATAAATATGGCTATGTAACAAAGGATGAATATTTAAGTGGGAATATCAGGGATAAGATTGCCATAGTAGATAGCTACTTATCAAAGCTAAGACAAACGGAACGAGAGCTTCCTCATCTTGGGTTTACTGAGAATGGGAAAGAAAAAGAGCTGATAAGCTATGAAATGAACCGTTTGGAATACCAAAAAGCAGAGCTTACCAAAGTTCTTCCAAAGGAACTTGAAGCAAGTGAAATCAATGTGCGTCTTGGTGCAACTTGGATACCTATTAAAGATATTGAGAAATTCATCTTTGAAACGCTAAAAACTCCGGGGTATGCCAAATGGGATATTAAGGTTAAATTTTCCAATCTTACAAGCGAATGGAATGTAGAAGGAAAAAGCAGGGACAGAGGAAATGACCTTGCTGAAATGACCTTTGGTACATCAAGGGTAAATGCCTATAAGCTGATTGAAGATGCCTTAAACCTGAAAGAAACAAAGGTATTTGACCAGATTGTAAATCCGGACGGATCTAAAACATCTGTCTTAAATAAAAAAGAAACCATGCTTGCAGGACAAAAGCAGGAGCTATTAAAAGAAGAATTTAAGAACTGGATATTTAACGATCAGGAAAGAAGAAACCGTCTTGTAAAACTGTATAACGAGCGTTTTAACTCCATCCGTAACAGAGAATATGACGGAAGCAATCTCTCTTTTGAGGGAATGAATACAGAGATTGATTTAAGACCTCATCAAAGAAATGCCATAGCAAGAAGCCTTTATGGAGGAAACACTTTGCTTGCCCATGTAGTAGGAAGTGGAAAGACCTTTGAAATGGTGGCTTCTGCAATGGAAAGTAAGAGGCTTGGGATGTGCAGTAAGTCCTTGTTTGTTGTCCCAAATCACCTAACAGGGCAAATCGGTAGAGAGTTTATGCAGCTATATCCGTCAGCTAACATTATGGTAGCTGATAAGAAAGACTTTGAGCCAAAAAACAGAAAGAGATTTATCGGAAAGATTGCCACAGGGGAATATGATGCGGTTGTTATCGGGCATACGCAGTTTGAAAAAATCCCCATGTCAAAGGAATATCAGGAGAAGCACATCCAAGATCAGATTGATGAAATTGTAAACTATGTAGAAGAATACAAGCATGACAGAAATCAAAACTTTACAGTAAAACAGCTTGAAAAGACAAAGAAAAAACTGGAAACAAGGCTTGAGAAATTAAATGATGATTTTAAGAAAGACGATGTGATTACCTTTGAGGAATTAGGAGTTGATAAGCTCTTTGTTGACGAGGCACATGGTTTTAAGAACCTTTATCTCTATACAAAAATGCGTAATGTTGCAGGTATCGGGCAGTCAGAAGCCTTTAAGTCTTCAGATATGTTCATGAAGTGTCGCTATATGGATGAAATGACAGGCGGAAAAGGCGTGGTCTTTGCAACAGGAACGCCTGTAAGTAACTCTATGACAGAACTTTATACCATGCAAAGGTATCTTCAGTATGAGAGCCTTAAAAAGAATGGAATGGAGCATTTTGACTCTTGGGCTTCCACTTTTGGAGAAACACAAAGCTCTTTTGAATTATCTCCTGAAGGTACAGGATATAGGGTGAAAACGAGATTTTCAAAGTTCTATAACTTGCCTGAGTTGATGTCGATGTTTAAGGAAGTTGCAGATATTCAGACTGCGGATATGCTAAATCTTCCTACACCTGAAGCTAATTATGAAGTTATTAAAACAGAGCCTTCTGAAGAACAAAAGGAAATCCTAAAGAGCCTTTCTAAAAGAGCGGATGATGTCAGAAATAGGGTTGTAGAGCCTGATGAAGATAATATGCTTAAAATTACTAACGATGGAAAGAAACTTGCCTTAGATCAGCGTTTAATCAATCCACTACTTCCTGATAATCCTGATAGTAAGGTCAATGTCTGTGTAAAAAATGTCTTTTCCATTTGGGATAAGACAAAAGAAAACAAATCTACACAGCTACTTTTCTCCGATATGTCTACTCCAAAAGGAGATGGAGAATTTAACATCTATGATGATATTAGAGAAAAGCTCGTAGCTATGGGAATACCGAAAGAAGAAATCGCCTTTATCCATGAAGCAAATTCTGATAAGCAAAAGGATGAACTCTTTGCGAAAGTAAGAAAAGGCGAAGTTCGTATCTTAATGGGTTCAACGCAGAAGATGGGAGCTGGAACGAATGTGCAAAACAAACTGATTGCTTTGCATGACCTCGATGTGCCTTGGCGTCCCGCTGACTTAGAGCAAAGGGCAGGAAGAATCGTAAGACAGGGAAACGAAAATGAGAAAGTGAATATTTATCGTTATGTTACAGAGAATACCTTTGACGCCTATTTATGGCAGACGATAGAAAATAAGCAGAAGTTCATTTCTCAGATTATGACTTCAAAGACTCCTGTCAGAGTTGCAGAAGATGTGGACGAAAGTTCATTAAACTATGCAGAAATTAAAGCTCTTGCCACAGGTGATCCGAAGATTAAAGAAAAGATGGACTTGGATAATGAGGTTACAAAACTAAAAATGCTTGAAGCAAACTATAAGTCTAACCGTTACAGATTAGAGGATAAGGTGGCGAAAAATTATCCTGAAGAAATCGCAAGAACGGAAAAACTCATTGAAGCTGTCAAGAAAGACATATCAGCGGTTGAGCCAAAAGCGGAAGGTGAGGAAAAGTTTACTTCCATTACCATTGCAGGAGAAAAGATTACCGACAAGAAATTAGCCGGAGAAAGACTACTTGAAGCAATTTCAAAGATTAAAATCAATGAAAGCAAGGTTATAGGCAAGTATAGAAATATGGATTTAGAGGTAAGCTATAACTTCTTTACTAATTCACATAACTTTAGCCTAAACGGTGCTGCAAAGCATTCAGGAGAGCTTGGAACTAGTGCGGACGGTAACATCACAAGACTGGATAACGCTCTTGAGAAAATGTCTGAGAAATTAAACAGGCTTGAAGAAAAACTCATCAGCACAAAGGAACAACTTGAAAATGCCAAAGAAGAATTAAAAAAGCCTTTTGAAAAAGCAGATGAGCTGAAAACTAAGGTATTAAGACTTGCAGAACTGAATAAGCTCCTTGATATGGGAGAAGTGGAAGAAAAGAGAAATAATAATCCACTTGTAGAAGATGTAAAAAGGGCAATCATTGACTTCTGTAACAGAGAGTACGAAGAAAATCACAGCTATGATGAATTTAATACCTTGTATCCTGACTTAAAGCATATCGGTATAGCCTATACCAATATACCGGATGAAAGATATGGTATTCAGTATGAGCTTGATTTAGAGGAGAAAACTTGGACGCAGTATATTGATGATACGCCTATCAAATCAGAGAGTTTTGACTATGAGAATAAAGGAGAAAATGAAGCTCTAAGAAACATGAAAAATGAAATAGAAATGTCCTCTTTTAGCGATTTGGTTTATGTTGATTCCGAAGATTTAAGAGCAGCAACAGGACTTGATATTGACGATGAGGGTAACTTCTATGATCCGCTCTCTAAGGACCTCGATAATGATGGCATTCCTGACAGATATGACAATGACTTTAAGGACAGTGATTATTTTGAGTCAACTTATGATGTGGAGGACAATCTTCATAGCAAAGAAGAAACCGCACAAAAATCAGATGATAAGCCATCTATTTTAGGACAGATAAGAGCCTATCAAAATGAAAGTAAAACAGAAGAAAAGCAAAAAACAAAAGAACCGGAAATTTTAAGATAAGGGGAGGGTAACCTCCCTTTTGCCATGAAAGGAGACAAAAACATGGATTACAAAACAATGAGAAATCAAATAGAAGATATGGTAAATGATAATCATAAGGACTTTGTAAAAGCGATTATAAGCGTAGAAAAAGGTATCAATGATGAAAGTGCTTTAGACAAGCTCTATGACGCTTATATGGACAATGACAGCCTTAATTTGCTACATGAGGAATTTGACTACATGATTGATGATTTAAGGGAACAGGGACAGATAAAAGATCTGCCTTATGTTCAGGAAGAAAACGATAATCTTATCAATATCGTTGGCAATATTGTAGGGGAAGTCGATTTAGTTGAAAGGGAAAATAAAAACGGAGAAGCCTTTAAGGTAGCTAATTTCTCCGTAGTATCTAAAGACGATGAAGGAAACAAGGTATATCGCAACTGCTCCGCTTATGGAGAAAAAAGCGATATTCCAAAGGACTTTAAGCAGGGAGACTTTGTTAAGCTCTTTGGACAAATAAGAACATCCATTGATGATAACGGCAAGGAGCATAGCAACATCAGGATACTTTCTTCAAAGCTACTAAAGGCAAAGGAACAAATGAAAGGACAAGAAGAAAAGAAAGAATCTGTAATTGGAGCTATCAAGAAATATCAGGCGGAAGATAAGGAAAAGCCAAAAGAAAAGAAAGAAGCAAGCAAAGAAGCTGAGAGATAAATTTATGGTCGGTGTGGTCTTAGGACTGCACCGACTCTTTTTTTTATACAAATGGCGTATGTTTGCGTAAAAGGAAGTTTGTAGTGAAAAAAGTGAATAAATATGATATAATGATAAAAAAGAAATCAGATGCATGGGGAGGACAATTGTGTCAAAAATAAGTTATAAAAAGCTATTTAAAAAAATGATAGATTTAGACATGAAAAACTCTGAGCTAATGGAAAAAGCGGAAGTTAGTCGAAGTACTTTTTATAAAATGAAGAATAGTGAGAATATCACTACTGATGTGATTGTCAGAATATGTGATAGTTTGAACTGTGGTATAAATGAAATTATGGAGTTGGTGAATGATGAAAATAATTGATTATGTAATTGAATCTACAAATAAATATATTGAACAGATGCCAAAAGAAATTCGCAAGAAAAATGGGCAATTTTTTACAAGCAAAGAAACAGCTCTTTTTATGGCATCATTATTTGATTTATCATCATTTTCAAAAGAAATTTCTATACTTGATCCGGGAGCGGGTTCAGGGATACTTACTGCGGCACTTGTCCAAAGAATAATTGATACAGATAAGATTAAAACGATAAAAATAACTTGTTATGAAACTGATGGTAATATTTTAGAACTTTTAAATAAAAATTTGTTGTGGATAAGAGACAATTCACCATTAAAAATTGAATACAAAATAGTCAAAGATAATTATATAACGAGTCAAACGCTTGAATACAACAACATGCTGGGTGCGTGTACTGAACCTGAAAAATACGATGTGATTATAGGAAATCCGCCTTATTTAAAGATTGGGAAAACGGCTAATGAAGCTTTATCTATGCCTGACATCTGTTATGGAGCACCAAACTTGTATTTTCTTTTTATGGAGATGGCAAGTTTTAATTTAGTCGATAATGGCGAATTAGTATTTATCGTTCCGAGATCATGGACTTCTGGAGCTTATTTCAGAAAGTTTCGCGAGAAATTTTTAAGAGAAGTAGTTTTGAGGCATATTCATTTATTTGTGAGCAGAGATAAAGTTTTCGATAAGGAAGCTGTTTTGCAAGAAACAATAATTATTAAGGTTAAGAAAGAATCTAACAAGCCTAAAAATATTACTATAACTACAACGAACGCTAATTTTGATTTCGACAGCAAGACTGTTTTTGAAGCTCCTTACGATATGGTTGTTTCTGGAGAACACAAATATGTTTTTTTGATAACTGATAAAGAAGAAGCTGATACGATTAAAAAGGTAAATGAATGGAATGATACCTTGCCAACTCTTGGCTTGAAAATGAAAACTGGTTTGACAGTTGATTTTAGAAATCGAGAGTCTCTAAGAAATGATGCAGAGGAAAAAGCAGTTCCTTTATTTTATTCGCAACATATAAAAGATGGTAAAGTGATTTTTCCTGTTGGAAAAGAAAATGAGTATCTATTAACGGAGCAAAAAGGATTATTGCAGGAGAACACTAATTATTTATTTGTGAAAAGATTTACGGCAAAGGAAGAAAAGCGTAGATTACAATGTGGAATTTATTTAGCTAAAAATTTTTCAACATATAAGGCAATTAGCACACAGAATAAGATAAATTTTATTACAGGCTTACAAGGATTATCAGATTGTTTGGTTTATGGTTTGTATGTTGTAATGAACTCTACGCTTTATGATAATTATTACAGAATTTTAAATGGATCAACTCAAGTGAATGCTACTGAAATTAACTCGATGCCAATTCCGCCACTAACCTGTATTGAGAATATGGGAAAGGAACTGATTAAATTAAAGGATATGTCTGAAGAAAATTGTGATGAAATATTAGGGAGATTTATATATGTCTAAATTAGAAGAAGCAAAGAATATTTTAAGTGAGCTTAAGGTTCCACCAAAACAGCAGTCAGATCTATGTGGATATGTTATTTTGGCAATGGCAGATATTAAAAAGAATGATGAATGGGCTAATGCAACTAATAAATGGATAAGAATACATGATGTTATTGCCTTTATTAGAGAGTTTTATGAGGTTTCATATGCAGAGAATAGTAGAGAAACATTCCGTAAACAGGCGATGCATCATTTTAGGAATGCAGCATTTATTGAAGATAATGGGAAAGCAACAAATAGCCCTAATTACAGGTATCGATTAACTGATGAAATGTTGTTATTAGTAAAAACATTTCAATCAAGTCTGTGGGAAGAACAGAAGAATATTTTCTTAAAATCTCATCAGAACTTAATTGATCTATATAGTTCTAAAAAAGCAGTAAGAAAAATGCCTGTTAAAATAAACGGGGACGAGTTCACATTTTCTCCCGGTAAACACAATCAATTACAGAAATTTATTATTGAAGAATTTGCTCCACGATTTGCTGAGAACTCTGAATGTTTGTATGTTGGTGATACAATTCAAAAGGATTTGGTGAAGAATGAGGAGAAACTAAAAGAATTAGGCTTTGAGATAACACTCCATGACAAAATGCCGGATGTTGTTTTATATTCAGAAGATAAGAACTGGATTTACTTTGTTGAGTCTGTAACTTCTGTAGGTGCAATGGAGCCAAAAAGAATAAAAGAAATTGAAGAAATGACGGAAAATGTTTCAGCTGGGAAAATATATGTAACAGCATTTTTAGACTTTAAAACATTTAAGAAATTTTCAGAGTCTTTAGCGTGGGAAACGGAAGTATGGATTGCGGATATGCCGGACCATATGATTCATCTAAATGGGGATAAATTCTTAGGACCGAGAAAATAATGAGGGAGGTGTTTTTTATTAAAGGTGAAGTATCCAAAAAAGATTTGATTAGAGAAATTGAAAAAGCTATTAAAAGTGATGAATTAGGAGCATTTATTGGAGCAGGATTATCAATTCCTGCTGGGTTTTGTAGTTGGAAAGAACTTCTCAGAGAACCAGCAGAAGAGATTGGATTAGATGTTGAAAAAGAAAATGATTTGGTTAATTTGGCTCAGTATTATTCTAATTCGAAAAAGAGAACATCAATAGATGATCTTATCAAAGGTCAATTTTCTCAATTAGTAAAACCCACTGAAAATCATAAATTATTATCACAGTTACCCATTTCAACTTTTTGGACAACAAATTATGATAAGTTAATAGAAAAGGCTTTAGAAACCAATATGAAAAAGCCTTATGTAAAAACAAAGGATGAACAACTAAGAGGTACAAATTATAATTTTGATGCAATAGTATACAAATTGCATGGCGATGTAGAATCTCCTGAAGATGCAGTACTTACAAGAAGTGATTATGAAGAATTTGGATATAACAAAAGAAAATTATTCAGAGAGGTTTTAGAGGGCGATTTGCTTACCAAGACATTTCTATTTTTAGGATTTAGCTTTGAAGATCCAAACTTTAACTATGTAATAGGAAGATTAAGGGTATTACTCGACGAAAAGAATACAAGAAAACATTATTGTATTATGAAAAGAGTTCAAGATACTGATGAGGATTATGAGTACAAAAAAGTAAGACAAGAGCTGCAAATAGAAGATATAAATAGGTATGGTATTTTTACCTATTTGGTAGATGACTATAATGAAATTACTGACATATTAAGTATACTTGTAGATAGATATCGAAGAAAAACAATATTTGTATCGGGTAGTGCATATTGTTATCCGGGTTATTCTCATGAAACTGGTAAAAATTTTATTCACAAGCTATCTTTTGAACTATCAAAGAATGGTTATCGTATTGTGAATGGATATGGCAAAGGTGTAGGTGAATTTATATTAAATGGTGTCGCAGATTATTGCTTGAATCATAATTCCAAAATAAGTGATTTTTTGACGCTTATGCCTTTCCCGCAAAATAGCTCATTGGGAATAGATTTAGATAAGTTATATAAAGAAAATAGAGAGCAAATGATTGATAATTGCGGAATCGCTATATTCATTTTTGGAAACAAAGAAACAGAAAATATTGCAAGTGGAGTTATAGATGAATTTGAGTTATGTAAAAAGCATGGGTTAGTATGTTTACCAATTGAACATACTGGTGGGTCAGCTAAAGAAATATTCAATAAAATAACTCGAGAAATTACAGATAAAAATACAATAAGTGCAATTGAACAGGCAAATAAACAATGCGATGGCGATATTGATATGTCTGTTAAAAACATAGTTCAAGCAGTTAAAATATTAAACAAGGAGGAGCTTTAAATGGCAAAAAGACAGGTATTTTTTAGCTTTCATTACGATAATGATAATTGGAGGGCAGGACAGGTTCGCAACATGGGGAAAGTAGACAGTAGTTCTACCTTTTCTGATAATGACTGGGAGGAAGTAAAAGAAAAAACTGAAAGTAAAATTAAAGAATGGATTGATGAACAGTTAAATAAGCGTTCATGTTTAGTTGTTTTGATTGGAGAAAAAACAGCAAACAGAAAATGGATAAATTATGAAATAAAAAAAGCATATGAGTTAAATAAAGGAATTGTAGGAATCTATATTCACAAACTGAAAAACGCAAAGGGTGAACAAGATAGTAAAGGTTCTAATCCTTTTGATTACTATAATATAAGCGGAGTATCAATGTCTAAATATGTTAAATGTTTTGAGTCCAATTGGTCAGCAAGTGATAATGTTTATAATGACATCAAGGATAACATAGAAGATTTGATAGAATATGGTATTGAACACAAACCATCAACTTGGTAATAAATGATGGAGAGAAAAGCTATCTCTCCATCTCCTTACCCATGTAAATCCCATAGTTCTTTCGTATTTGATAAAGCTCGTCCATAGTAGATTTTGTAGAAGAATACTCTTGCATTAGGGTATTCTTTTTTTCTTGCAATTTATCAAGTTTATCTAAAATATCCTTGGAATCAGGCAGCTTTGAATAGGATTTTTTTAGTTTTGCAAGAGCTGTTTCGTAGCGTGTGATTTCAGACTTATGCTCCTCATAAAATGCCTTATCAGAAGGATTCGCTTTATATTCTTTGTAGTAGGCTCGATACTTTTTAACAGTATGAACTTGTTCCATCGTATCAGAAAGTAGCTGCATATCCTTGTCAATTTCTTTGATTTTATCTTGTAAGGCTTGTCTTTCTTCAGCACACTTCCTGATGTATTCATCAAGCTGCTTGACGGAGTTAATGCCATGTTCTCTGATAAAAATAACTGACTCAGCCATTGTATTTAAGTTATGCTTGGTTGCCCAATATTCATAGCCTTTGCTCTCTTTTACTTTGGCATTGGTATTCATATTGATAACATTTCCGATTCGTTTTTTGACAGGCGGGGCTTTAATAGATTGATTTTCTGTAATACGCTCTTTTAATCTTTCTTCGGTATAATCCTCACCAATCGTCTTAGCCCTTGTAAATCTCTGCTTATCTTTTGGCTTAAAAGCTATATGTTTTCCATGCTTTATTTCATAACCAAGTTCCGCCATTTTCTTTAGAAATTCTTCCCAATCTTTAGACTGTTGTATTATTCTGTCAATGTCAAATTGAAGTTTGCTTTTCCAAGAAGTACCTTTCTTAGATTGCTCATTTTCATACCATGACTTTCCATTTGTTTTGTACTTTCTCTTATAGCTCTCGTAGAACTCATCAATCACAGATAGGTTGTTTTCTTTGCATAGCTTATCGCTTTGATACCTGATTTGGTGGTAGCTTTTCTTGTTGGATTGATAGCACTTGCCAGTTACCATATTTACATTATTGAGTAGGCTAAGTATCCAACGCCTTGCATTATTTCTAATGTAGGTTTTTAGATACTCGCCCCCAAACCGTACGTACACCTCTCGATGTATACGGCTTTCCATTTATTCTTCATTTGAGTTGTTAATTTTTTCAAAACATTCATTACAAACTACTAGCGTTTTTCTATTAATGCTTTTCATAAAAACATGCCAAGCATATTCATCAGTTAAGTCTTTAAGCTTTTTTACTTGATACACTTTTAGATTATTAGTTTCTTTCCCACACCATTCACACTTATTATTTTTTAATCTTAAACCTAGCGTTGGTTTCTTAAGATAGAACTTTTGCTTATGAATCACATCAGCATTATCATCTTGGGGAAATTCTTTTCTAGCCAAGCTGTCTTTCCAAAGTAAACGAGTTTTGTTGTTACCATTTTTATCTGTATAACTTATACCAAAATCTTTATCATTGCGGTATCTAGTTATAATATCCGTTACCTTTGTCCTATATTTGCAAGCCAATGTTTTATACAGACTGTATTCCATAATATATCTAAATTTATGGAGCTTTGAAGAATTATTTGCGAGTCTGTAGTAGTTACAGAATCCTCTAATTTCTCCGTTATATTGTTCCAAAATACTTAAGTCTGTTCTTGATGTTAGCTCTGTTCTTTCTTTAGGAAACCATACTTCTTTTCCATTTAGATTTTTAATTCTTAATGCTCCAAGCTCTGTTAGTTTATTTTGTATTGTTGAAGTTGATAATTCAAGTCTTACATGACCACCAAAATTTCTTGCTTTTATACCTGTTTTTGTCCTTTTTGTATGATTACTTCCAGGAGTTACTCTGATATCAAAACCTAGGAACTTGGCTCTATCTGTTGATTTTGTTACTAGCGTTTTTTCATCAGATAGTTCGAGGTTTAATTCTGATTTGATAAATTGACCAATTTCTTGTTTTACCTTTTCAGCATCTGCCTTAGAACCGATAATGCCAATAATGAAATCATCAGCATATCTAACATATTGTATTCTCTTGAAGTTTTCATCCATAGGATTTAAGCAAGGTATATTGAAATATCTTTTGTTTATCTCTTCAGTTTCTGATTTAATATCATTTATTTCAATTTTATTAGTTGTCTTGCTTAACTTATTTTCAAGTCTTTTTCTTCTATCATAGAGAGCTTTATATTCCCTGTTTTGCTTTCTTTTATTGCCTTTATCAAAGCTTTCCTTGTAACTTTTCATATACTTGTCAAATTTATCCAAGTAAATATTTGAAAGTATGGGACTTATTATTGACCCTTGTGGCATTCCACTGTAAGTGTTGTGATATTGGTTTTGTTCCATGTATCCGGCTTTAAGAAACTTTCTTATTAATCTTAGGAATCTTTCATCTTCAATACGCTTGGATAGAATGTCTATCATAATGTTATGGTCTATATTGTCAAAGAAACCTTTAATGTCTCCTTCAACGAACCATTTACATCTTACAAATCTATTTTGAATTTGTCTTAAAGCGGTATGACAACTTCTATTATCTCTAAAGCCATGAGATGTGTCCTCAAAGCTTTCATCATAGATAGAATTTAATAACATTCTACATACTTCCTGTACTAATTTATCGTCAATGCTTGGTATGCCTAATGGTCTTAATTTTCCGTTTTTCTTTGGAATATATACTCTTTTTGTTGGTGTGGGTGAGTAACTTTCATCTTTTAGTGAATCAATGATTTTGTTAATTCTTTCTAAGTTCATTGCACTTATTGTTTGATTATCTACACCTTTAGTCATATTTCCTGTGTTAGCATAAATATTTTGGTATGCTTGCAAGAACAGGTCTGTATTGTAAAGGTTATGATACAATCTTTTGTAAGTGTAGTTTTCTTCTTTTGAATGTTTTCTCAAACTAATCAATACATTGTTGGGATTTCTCATAGTGCCTCTCGCACCTTCCTTTCCTCTGAATTGAATGAATAAACTGCCTTCCTTTACCATGTAAGAGTCGTTATCTCTCTCGGATTACTACGAAGGCTCCGTTACCATATCAGATATTCAGGTTCTTAAAAACCATAGCATTTTGTTGCTTTCTGACTTAGGTAATCTCCATTTAGTATCGAAGTAAAAAGCAATGTTGATTGTCGGATATGCTTTTCGTCCTTTCATGCTTATACAAGCGGATTGAGTTTAAAGTTTTGCCTAATGCATTCATTTTCACTACATAGGTACACTCAACATAACGTATATAGATATCTTTCGTTATGACCACCACAAATGTTCCTCGGACTGGCATTCAATCAGTTTAGATTTTATCCTCATATCAGCTTTAGGTCTCGCCATTCAGTCGTGGAATGATATCTATCCAACTTATGACTTTAATAACGTGCTATTGTCCTCTTTGGATTTCTCCTCTAAGTGAGTTATTGACCTTAGATATTAAAACTACTATTCTACCATTTTGCTAAAATGGATTTACTTCGTACCTTATGGACGCACAAATGATGTGATTGTGAATATGCCCCTTATCTATGTGAGTAGATAAGACAAATTCGTACTCGTCTTTGAGTATCTTTTTACATAGCTCCATACCAATATGGTGAGCCATTTCAGGACTTGTTTCTCCCGGTAAAAAGGATTGAATGAGATGTCTTGCAAGAACGGTTCCTTTTGTTCCTACATCATTTCGTGTTCTTAAAAATTGAGTATGAGCAGTTTCCTGATGACATTTATGAGTGCTTACTAAGATTTGCTCATCTGTTTTTTCTCCATTAACAATATATGAAATGGCAAGATTAAGGGTTGATTTTATAGGATGTATTTTTGTAATAGCCATAAGATTTAATCACCTCCGGAAGTTCTGTTAAGAAGCAGTGAATGTATCTGCCACAACTCTTTTGAGAAATGTTCAATCTGCTTTTTCATATCGTTTATATCATCTTTGTAAATTATGCCGGTAGAATTTACACGCTTTGCAATCTGATTTATGTTGTTTGTTGCATTTGAAAGCAAGCCTTGTAAATCTCGGAAAGGCTCTAAATCCACTTGATAAATTTCCTTTTCTAAAACGCATTTACGGATAAAATGGCTCATGTTTCTACACTTTGCAAGTTTTCTTTTCTCCTCAAAAAGAGCCTTTTCTTCTTCAGTTAATTTAATTTCAAGTCTTTCATTTCGCATTCTATTTGTCATAGATAAATCCTCCTTTGAATGTATTTCGGGTCTTAGGGTACACCCTAACAAGTTAAAAATTGATAAAAAAAGAAGCAGATCCCAAAGGGCTGCTTCATCAATTTTTTCGTAAGTGTCCGTACACTTACTGTGCTTGCTACAAAAGAATAATTAGAGTAGCAAGCGTTAAGCAAGTTTTAAATTTATGATTATATTATACCAAATTATAATGATTTATTCAATTCGAGACTACCTGTGAATATAAAATAAAATATTCATTGACTTTTAAATTTGTGGGTGTTATAATATCTATGAATAAAAAACGAAAAATTCATAGGTTGGTTTGAGAAGTTTGGAGGTTAAAAATGGCAAAGGCATTTACAGAAGAAGAAAAGATAAAAATCAAAGAAGATATTATGGAAACTGCTCTTGATTTATTTCATGATAAAGGTACGAAATCACTTAGTATTTCGGAATTGACAAAAAGAGTAGGGATAGCACAAGGAAGTTTCTATAATTTTTGGAAAGACAAAGAATCTCTTATCATCGATTTAATGGCATATAGGTCAATACAAAAATTGGAAAACATTGAAAGAGAATTTTCAAATTCACTCACGAATCCTAAAAAATTCCTTTCAGATGTAATTTATAAGTATTCGATAGATATGACTGAGAAAATTAAAACTCAGCCAATTTATCAAGAGGCATTTAGAATATTTGCAAGTCAAGATTCAAAGAAAGTGAATAGAGTAGAAAATCTATATGGTGATTTTTTGGATAGGTTAATAGATTATTGGTACGAAAATAATGTAGTAAAAAGCGTAGATAAGCAAGGCTTATCAAATGCCTTTGTTGGCAGCTTCGTTCTATGTTCAAATTATTTCCATTTTAATAAAGATACCTTTGAAGAAGTGCTTAATATTTATATACAAAGCATTGTTTTTAAATACATAGAAATTTAATTGTATAAGGGAAGGTGATAGCAATGATTCTGGATTTTAATGAGATAAAAAAGGAAGATGTATTAGTTGCTGGAGGTAAGGGTGCTAATCTTGGAGAAATGACTTCTGCTAAAATAAATGTTCCAAGTGGATTTGTTATAACAGCAGACACATATAGAGATTTTTTAAAAGTAAATGGGATTGATATTCTCATTGAAAATGGAATTAAAAAATCAGTAGATGATGAAAGAAAACTTCTAAATGAAGCTGAGCATTTTAGAGGAAAGATAAAGTCTGGAAAATTTCCTGAAATGTTAGAGAATGCAATAAGAGAAAAATATTTTAATCTTGGAAATAATACAAGAGTTGCAGTGCGTTCTTCAGCAACGGCGGAAGATTTGCCAGATGCCAGTTTTGCAGGGCAACAAGAAACTTATTTAAATGTTCAAGGTATTGAAAGTGTATTGAATGCAGTGCGTAATTGTTATGCTTCGCTTTGGGGGAATAGAGCTGTAAGTTATAGGTTTCATCAAGGTTATGATCAAACTTCAGTTTCTATTGCAGTTGTTATTCAAGAAATGATAGAGAGTGAAAAATCAGGAGTTTTATTTACCGTAAATCCAGTAAACAAAAAAGAAAATGAAATGCAAATAAATGCAAGCTTTGGATTAGGAGAAAGCGTTGTAAGCGGAAGAGTTACAGCTGATAGCTACATTATTGACAAATCAGGGAAAATAGCCCAAGTAAATATTGGAAGCAAGGAAACACAGATTATATATGGGGATAAGGAAACTGTTGAAGTAGCAGTAAGCTCTGATAAAAGAAAAACTCGTGCATTAAATGATAGAGAAATACTTGAACTTATGAAGTGTGGTTTAGAGATTGAAAAACACTATCGCATGCCTATGGATATTGAATGGGCAATCAAAAATGATATTGTATATATTTTACAGGCGAGAGCGATTACCACATTAAAAAATTCTGAAAATGATATAACTTGCAATGATTTAATAGAGAAGTATACAAAGGGTAAAAAAATCAAAAAGGATACACGAGAAGTAATGTCATTCTTTTTAGAAAAAATGCCTTCTGCACATAGAGTCCTTGATTTCGATTATTTGATGGCAATCAATGATCAGAAAGTAAACATTTTATCAGAAGGTGGGATTATTTTACCAAGAAATCCAATTATAGATGATGATGGTATACAAACTTTTTCTGATGAAGGAAAGCGAATTGGAAAGAATATTTTCAAATTTTTTAATATCTTAAAGAACATGAAAGATTTTGAGTTCTGTTATAAGAAGTGCAAAGATTTTATGAATATATATGAAACTGAAATAGAAGAAATCAAGCACTTAAATTTTGAAAATATGACATTAACGGAGTGTGGAAATTTTTTAGAAGAAAGTTATGCTCTTTTGCAAAAGCTTGCTTATGATAGATTTAAGTATGCCTTATTTCCATCAGTATTAAATAGTAAGAAATTTACCAAAATAATAAAAAAAGTAAATAGCAATTATTCATCGTTTGATTTTTATTGGGACTTAGATAATAAAACATCGGTGATTACAAATGATGTCTATACAATGGCTTGTGAGATAAGAAAAAATGAAGCTTTAAAAAGAGCGATAATTTCCGGAGATAATTTTAAGGAATTATATAAAAATTATAATGATTTTAAGAACATAACAGATGAGTTTATGAAAGATAATGGCTTTAAATCTGATTATAACTGTTATTGTTTATCTGCAAAAACATTTCTCGAAGATCCTGATAGGCTGACAAATATATTACGACCTATATTAAACGAAAATAGTAATGAAAGTAAAGATATAAAAGATTTTTCTAAGCTTATGGAGAGTATAGAGGGAATCTATGGTAAAAAGTATCAGGATATAGAAAAACAGATAAAATATTTTAGATATTTTCATGTGGTTCGTGAAGAAAGTCAATATTTGTGGGAAACATTATTTTATTATGTCAGAAAGTGTGTTAAAAGAATTAACTTTATACTCTTGGGTGATGAAAACATAGAAATAGGAGTGGCTAATCTTTTTCATAAAGAATTACTTAAAGCAATTAACAGAGGTAATTTAAATGAATCAGATAAGGAAAAAATAAATAGGAGAAACGAAAAATTTCCTTTAGCAGTGAAAGTATGGGAAGCTTCAAAGTTATTGATTTTTAAAACGGATGGTGATGCCTTAAAAGGAGTAAGCGGAAGCACTGGTATTGCAGTTGGAAAGGTGTGCCTGATAAATAGTCCCAAAGAATTTTATAAAATGAAAAAAGGAGATATATTAGTTTGTCATCTTACAGATCCTGAGTGGACTCCATTATTTAAGCTGGCAAGTGCTGTTGTGGCAGATACAGGTTCTGCTTTAAGCCATGCTGCAATTGTTGCAAGAGAATATAATATACCGGCAGTTCTTGGAGTTGGTTTTGCAACTACCAAATTCAAAGATGGAGATACCATACAAGTAGATGGTAATACCGGCGAGGTCAAAGGTTGCTGATATGAAATCAAAAAATCAAATAGATCAAAAAGAATTGAGAAGGCAAAAGATTTTAAGTGAACCACTTTTACCTTTGATAGTAAAAATGTCTGTTCCAACAATTGTTGGTATGCTAATTATGGTTATTTATAATTTGACAGACACATTTTTTGTCGGACTTTTAAATGATAAATCGATGACAGCTGCTATTGGTGTTGTTTTTAGCTTCGTGAGTATTATTCAGGCTATTGGTTTTTGGTTTGGATATGGCAGTGGGAATATTATGTCTAAAAAACTTGGAGAACAAGATGAGGAAGAGGCAATAATTATTTCTTCAATCGGAATAGTATTTTCTATTATAAGTGGATTTTTAATAGCTATAATGTCATGGATTTTTATATCTGACTTGACAAAGTTCATTGGTGGGAATGCTTCTGTTAACTTATTTAAATTTACTACTCAGTATTTAAAGGTGATTATAATAAGCGTTCCATTTAGTCTGTATTCAATTACTATTTATAATCAATTACGACTTTGTGGAAATGTAAAAGATGGAATGATAGGTTTACTTTTAGGAATGTTTAGCAATATGATTCTTGATCCTGTATTTATGTTTATATTCAAGTTTGGGTTTGTTGGAGCTGGATATGCAACTTTGACAGGTCAAATAATTGCGTGTATTGCACTTACTATGTTGGCAAAAGGAAATGGTAATATTCCTGTTTCTTTGAAAAATGTCAAATGTAGTAAAGAACGCATATACCATATTCTTGTAGGAGGAATGCCTAACTTTTCAAGGCAAGCAATTACAAGTGTTTCTCTCATTTTATTGAATAGAGTTGCAGCAAACTTTGGGGACAGTATTATTGCAGCTTTAACCGTTAGTTCAAGAATAGTTGCCATAGCTTATATGATTATGATTGGATGGGGGCAAGGGTTTCAACCTATTTGTGCAATGAATTATGGTGCAAAAAAATATGGCAGAGTTAGATCAGCATTTAATTTGACAGTTGTTGTTGGAACTATATTTTTGATTATATCAGCAGTGGTGCTATATATTTTTTCGGAACATTTTGTTATTGCAATGTCTAAAGATAGTGAAGTTATTTCTATAGGAGTGCAAATACTTAGAATGCAATGTATGACAATTCCGTTCTTAGCCTATTATGCGATAAGTAGTATGTTGATGCAAAACATAGGTAAATATTTTTGGTCGTTGATAATTTCGATTTCAAGGCAAGGTATTTTCTACATCCCTCTTTTATATTTACTTACTAATTTATATGAGAAGTTTGGGATATATTTGCTCCAACCAATAGCGGATATTTTGTCATTTGTTTTAGCTGTTATTGTTGTTTATAAAATAAAAAATGAACTAAAAAACGAGGGGAATATACATTATATGAATTAGCGACAGGTTGAATAGTTGGAGGAAATTACTATGTATTATTTTAGGTCTAATGCTTATATAGAAAAAAATCACAGACCTTTTTGATATTAGTAATTACCATAAAAAATCAAATTTAAAGTATAGAGAAAGAGCTGGATTCTTTCATTTCAGAGGACTTTTTATGCCTATGTGCAGAAGTCCTCCTTTTTTGCCTAAAAACGCAGACAAAAAAAGAAATGGAGGAAATAAAATGCCAAAAGAATATTACCTTTATGTCAATGGACAAAAGGTCAAAGTCAGCGAGCAGATATACAAAGTCTACTGGCGAGAAAAAGAACACGAAAAGTATTTAGAGCAGGTGGACAAGAAAAACCACTTGCTCTTTTTTTCATCATTGGATCATGACGGACATTTTGTTGATAGCATTATTGACAAAAGTGTTGATGTAGAAAAGATTGTGGAAACACAGATGATGATTGAAGCAGTCAGAAATGCTATATCAAGGCTCAATGCAGAAGAAAGAGATATTGTTGAACGCTTATATTTCAATGATGAAACGGTTCGTTCAGTGGCAAAGCTCAAAAGTATTACTCATCCGGCTTTAATCAAAAGAAGAAACAAAATACTTGAAAAGCTAAAAAAATTCATCGAAGAACTTTAGAACTTCGGTAACCAAAGGGGTCAAATTTTCCTTATTTAAAGTGAAGGGGAGTTTGACCTCCTTTACTTTATTCAATAAGAGAGAAGCCTGCTTATGGCAAATAGGAAAATGTAAAGAAAATAATCCCTTTCAAATATTGATCTTTGACAACTGAATAGACCAAGGTAGGACTTTATCTACTTGTGGAGGATTATGACTTACGCCATGACCTTTCTGCTGAAAGCAATTTCGGTTCTATGAATACTGGGTTAGCCAAGGATACAAGAAAGTGAGCGATAAATAAGAATACATAAAAAACAGAGGTGGCAATCTGTTCGGTGATACAAGTAGTGATAATGATACTTCAATAGTTTAAGCCGGCTCGTCTTAATAAGGGGCGGAGGTGAGATTCCTATGTTGCTGCCAAGCACCTACCAATGTCATAAAACTTAGTAAGATAAATAATAGTTAATTAAGGAAAATTTAAAGCGGAGGAGGTGTGTTAGTGGATAACGACTGGAATGGATTGGCTGATTTAATTGCAAATTTGATTACAAAGTACGCTGGAGTTTTAGATTTAGATAATCTTCCAAATCCAACTCCGGTAAAAAATATAGAAGATAAAAATAAATTTGACATAGCAAAAACACAGATTGAGAAAAAGTAATAAAAGTGCTATAATATACTTGATATATAAGTCCAAACCATAATTGGTAAAAATATAAAGATATAGAAAAGGATATTGAGGTTAATGCTATGTCAAAAGAAAAAATAAAAGTATACCTCTATACAAGAGTATCTACTTCAATACAGATAGACGGTTATTCTTTAGAGGCACAAAAATCAAGAATGAAGGCTTTTGCTCTCTATAACGATTATGAGATTGTTGGTGAATATGAAGATGCAGGTAAGTCTGGAAAATCTATAGAAGGCAGAGTCCAGTTTACTCGTATGATGGAAGATATAAAATCCGGAAAGGATGGAGTGTCTTTTGTTCTTGTATTTAAATTATCGAGATTTGCAAGAAATGCTGCTGATGTACTTTCGACTTTGCAAATAATGCAAGATTTTGGTGTGAATCTTATTTGTGTTGAAGATGGAATTGATTCATCTAAAGATGCAGGTAAATTGATGATTTCTGTTTTATCAGCAGTGGCTGAAATCGAAAGAGAAAACATTCGTGTCCAAACAATGGAAGGTCGTATTCAAAAGGCAAGAGAGGGTAAATGGAATGGTGGTTTTGCTCCGTATGGCTATCAACTGATTGATGGAAAGTTGTTAATAAATGAAGAAGAAGCAATTGCAATAAGAACTATTTTTGATCAGTATGTAAATACAAGTATTGGAGCTAATGGTATTTCAAAATATTTAGAAAATCATGGTATAAGGAAAATACCAAGGCAAAATGGGAAAAATCCATTGTTTGACGCAGGTCTTATAAGAAAGATATTAAAGAATCCTGTATATAATGGAAAAATAGCATTTGGAAGAAGAACTTTAGAAAAAGTTCATGGTACAAGAAATGAATATAAGCAGGTTGAACAAGATGAGTATCTAATATCTGAAGGGATACATGAAGCTATAGTTTCCGATGAAGTTTGGCAAGCTGCTCAGGTTAAGCTAAAATCTCAAGCAAAGAAATATGAGCATGTGAATAAAGGAAAAGATACACGCACACACTTGCTTTCTGGAATTGTAAAATGCCCGATATGTGGAGTGGGAATGTTTGGAAACAAGTGTAGCAAGAAAAAGAAAGATGGCACAAAGTATAAAGATTTTTATTATTATGGTTGTAAACATAGGCAGATGATAAGAGGTCATAAGTGTACATTCAGTAAGCAAATTAGAGAAGAATTGTTAGATGATGCTGTTGCTGAGGTAATAATCAAGTTAGTTAGCAATCCTAAATTTGCATCTATGATGCAGGAAAAAATCAACATGAAAGTTGATACATCAGCGATTGAAAATGAGATAGATAATTATCAAAAAGAGCTAAGGAAAAGTCATTCTACAAAGTTTAAGCTCATTGAGGAAATAGATAATTTAGATGTTGATGATAAGCACTACAAACGAAGAAAACAGGACTTAGATGATAGACTTTATCGTATGTACGATAAAATTGAAGAATTAGAAGGTCAGTTAATAGAAGCTAAGGCAAAGAAAGAAACAATAGAAGCTGAAAAACTTACTGGCGATAATATATATAAGGTTTTGATTTATTTTGACAAACTTTATAAAGTCATGAACGATGTTGAACGCAGACAGTTAATAGAAGCACTCATTTCTGAAATTCAAATTTATGAAGAGAAGCAGCCAAATGGACAATGGCTAAAATCCATTACTTTTAAGCTACCTATCATTGATGAGGATCTAAATATAAGTTTGGACAATGATAAGCAAGTTGAGACTATAGCGTTGATACAAAGAGTGAAATCGTGAAAATCCTGCATTTTAAGCAGTTTTACAAGCATTATGTCTTTAATGAAGATGGCGATGGAGGACGAAAAAAAGTCCTAAAAAATTATATTGATGTGAATGTTTGTATTGATATGGTGTGTGGAGATACAAGGAATGGATTGGAAAGTGAGGAATAAGAAATGATTAGGTGGATAATAAAAATAATATTGTTTCCAATCAGCTTGCTGCTTAGTATTCTCACTGCATTTCTAACATTCCTGCTCAGCATAGGAACAGCATTGTTATACTTGCTGATGATGTTTTGTATATTTGGAGCAATAGCATCTTTTTTGCAAAAAGAAGTTACCATTGGAATCGAAGCATTGATTATTGGATTTTTAGTTAGTCCATACGGAATACCGATGGTTGGAGCAGCCGTTATAGCATTTCTTCAAGGAATCAATGAAGCAATAAAATCAATCTAAAAAAATTCATAAAAATGGTTACCAAAGGCGATAGATAAAAACTATCGTCTTTTTCTTCGCCAATTTTTAAGGAAGGGAGGTGAAGCGATGGACTTTGACTATTTCTATAACAGAGAAGTGGAAAGATTTAATTTCTTAAAAGTACCGGAGATATTGGTTGATGGAGAAGAATTTCGTGGATTATCTGCCGAAGCGATTATCCTATACTCTATGCTTCTTAAACGGACAGGAATGTCTTTTAAGAATAACTGGATAGACAAGGAAGGCAGGGTATTTATCTATTTCACAGTTGAAGAAATTATGAAAAGAAGAAATATCTCAAAGCCAACTGCCATAAAGACTTTAGATGAACTTGATGTAAAAAAAGGAATTGGACTTATTGAAAGAGTAAGGCTTGGACTTGGAAAACCAAATATCATTTATGTCAAAGATTTTATGAGTGTATTTCAGGTTAAAGAAAATGACTTTCAGAAGTTAAAAAACTTTACTTCAGAAGTAAAAGATGTTGACCTCAGAAGTAAAGAAAATGAACTTCAAGAGGTTAAGAACCTTGACTCTAACTATATAGAGAATAATAAGAGTAAGTATAGTAAGAGAGAATATAGTTTTAGTGAAAACGGGCTTGGAACATTTCAAAATGTGTTTTTAGCTGCTGAAGATATATCAGACTTACAAATCATAATGAACTCACAGCTTGAGAATTACATTGAACGCTTGTCGGCATATATCAAAAGTACCGGAAAGACCTATAAAGACCATAAGGCAACAATCCTTTCTTGGTTTTATAAAGATCAGGGAAGAAGCAAAGAAGTGAAAATATCAAATATCCCTACATGGGAAGAATATGATAAAGGAGAACACCTATGATGAAAGAATTAGAAAAAGTAATGATAGAGGATGTAGAGTATTCTTACGATCCTGAAAAAGAATATATCAAAGACGGACACGCCTTTTGTAAAGTCTGCCATGAAAGAAAAGACGGAAAAGTGATGGAGTTCTTTGATAACAAGATGATATTTAAGATTTCTTGCAAATGCGATAGAGATAGAGAGGCAAGAGAAAAAGAAAGACAAAAGCAGATGGAAATTGAACGATTAAAGAGTAGTTGCTTTAACTCGATTATTCAGTGGTCATACACCTTTGAAAATTATCAGGGAGAAGAAAATCAAAGCCTTATCATTGCTAAAAACTTTGTCAAAGACTATGAGGAGATGAAAAAGGAAAATATCGGGCTTCTATTTTACGGCTCAGTAGGAAGTGGAAAAACCTATCTTGCCTGCTCCATTGCAAATAGCCTTATTGAACAGTATCAAATAGGTGTTAAAATAAGAAATTTTGCACAGATTATCAATGAGCTGCAAAAGGGAGGATTTGATTTTGACAAGAACGCATATATTGAATCCCTTGTAAATACTTCCGTTCTTATCTTGGATGACTTGGGAATAGAAAGAGATACAAGCTATGCTAAAGAGCAGGTATATAACATTGTCAACAACAGGTACTTAAAACAGAAACCGACTATCTTTACCACTAACCTTTCCTACGACACAATCCAAAACTGTAAAGACAGCGTGGAATATCAGAGAATCTATTCAAGGATTATAGAGATGTGTATTCCTGTTATGGTTGTAGGAGAGGATTTTAGAAAGATTATTCAAAGGGATAAGTTGAATCGAAATAAAGATAAGTTACTGAATGGAGGTGAGAGAACTTGATCAATGAAGAAATAGCAAGAAAAACGCTGAATATGGAAGTTAAAGCTGCTAAAGTAACAGGAAAGCTAATTCTGAACTTGTTAAAGAAATTGATGAAAGAAGCAGAAAAACTTGGGGGACTTGAAAAACTTGTAAATAGCAACGGAAATGAAGTAAAGCTCAAAGATATGGTAAAGAAAGGTCAGCTTGAAGAAATTCCTGTTGAAGAAGCGGAGCTTAAGGAACTGAAAAAAGAACTTAATCGGTATGGCGTAAAGTTTTCAGTGATGAAGGATAAGGAAACAGGAAAATATTCAGTATTTTTTCAAGCCAAAGATATGAAGGTTATGGATAAAGCCTTTAAGCACGCATTAGCACAGTCTGAAAAGAAAACGGAAAGGAAGGAATCCATTCACAAGAATATTGAGAAGTTTAAGGAAATGGCTAAGAACTCTGTTTCCAAAGATAAAGTCAAGAATAAACAAAAGGAGCAGAGCCTATGATAGATAAAATATTAAAGGACATCAAAGGCTTATTTAAGGTGCAGGATAAGGCAAAGTTTCTAAAGCAAAACATTCCCTATCTTGCATTTTTCTATTTAGGAAACATCTTTGCCCATCATGTGAGAAGCTATACCGGTGGTGATGTCATAGATAAAATCTTTCAGGGAATATTAGAACTTAATACCATGAGTTTTCTTCCAAGCATTCATCCGGTGGATGTAATCATAGGAGTCGGAGTGGCTGTACTGATTAAATTTATTGTCTATACCAAAGGTAAAAATGCTAAAAAGTTTAGACAGGGGAAAGAGTATGGCTCAGCAAGATGGGTTGCATAATATTAACTGAACAGGAGTGATATATAGACACACAAAAAGGAGGATAACGCCATGATAGAATACACAAATAAAATCACAGCGCTATACTCCCGCCTTTCAGTTGGTGATGAGGATAGGGACGGTGGCGAAAGCAACAGTATTGTAAATCAAAAGGCATTTTTAGAGAGATATGCAAGACAGCACAGGCTGATGAACATTCGCCACTATATCGACGATGATGAAAGCGGTAGGTTCTTTGACCGCTCCGCCTATACACAGATGATAAGCGATGTAGAAAGCGGAAAAATCGGCATTGTCATTATGAAAGATATGACAAGGTGGGGACGAGATTATCTTCAAGTAGGAAACGCTATGGAGATATTCAGACGAAACAATGTCCGCTTTATCGCTATCAATAACGGTATAGACAGCCAAGACCAAAACACATTAGAATTTGCCCCATTTATCAATATCATGTCGGAGTGGTATGCAAGGGACATCAGCAAGAAAGTTAAAACGGGAATTAAGACCAAAGGAGCAAGTGGAAAGCCCGTAGCAACAGAAGCCCCCTACGGCTATATAAAAGACCCTAACAACAAAGATTTTTGGGTAGTCGATAAAGAAGCTGCCGAAGTTGTAAAACTCATTTTTACGCTCTTTATGGAGGGGAAAAACAGAAATCAGATAGCCGTTTACTTAAAAGAGAAAGAAATACTAACCCCGACCTTTTATATGAAACAGCAAGACAGAGGAACGGCAAAAAACAAAAAGCTGAATGAAGAAAATCGCTATAACTGGAACAAAGCAACCCTAACACGCATACTGCAAAGGCAGGAGTATTGTGGCGATGTAGTCAACTTCAAAACCGAAAAGCATTACAAAGATAAGCGAAACCACTATGTCGATAAAGATAAGTGGCAGATTATAGAAAATGTGCATGAACCAATTATCGACCGAGCCACCTATGAAAATGTACAGCGGATATTGAAAAACGCACCTGTAAAAAGACCAAACGGAGATGGAGAAATCCACCCATTATCGGGACTGATGTACTGTAAAGATTGTGGAACGAAAATGCACATTCGCACCATACACAAGAACGGAAAAGTACAGCATGTAACCTATTGCAGTGAATATGCCAAAGGCAAAGCAAAACATCCAAAATGCCATTCCCCACATCGCATTGATGTCGATGATGTCATGGAAACGCTCAAAGAGATTTTACGAAAGATAGGCAAGTTTTCATTCACAGACAAATCAGAGTTTGAAGCATTGGTAAAAAGCAGTCTTGCCAAAGAACAGACAGAAGAAATCAAAAAACAGAAAAAGCGTATCCCACAAATCACAGACAGGCTGGAACAGATAGAAAGAGTGATGAACAAACTCTATGAAGATAATGCACTGGGAAATATTGAGCCGAAACGATATGAACAGCTATCGGGAAAATATGCAGAAGAATATTACAGCTTAAAATCGGAACAGGAGCAAATAGAAGAACGCTTATCCGAATTTGAAAACGCCAACCAAAGAGCAAAGAACTTTATAAAACTGGCAGAAAGCTATTCAGACTTTGAAGAACTTACCCCTACCGCTATCAATGAATTTATCAGTAAAATTGTAGTGCATGAGCGAGATGTCAAAAGAGCAAAATATGCCGTTCAGAGAATAGAAGTGTATTTCAACTATATCGGCAGATTTGAAAATGAACTGACAAAAGAAATAGAGCCGACAGAACAGGAAATGATACAGATGAGAGAAGAAATCGAAGAAGCCAAGAAAGAAAAATCAAGAGCATATCACAGGGCATATTCCAAAGAATACCGAGCTAAAAATCTTGAAAAGTTTAGAGAGTACGAACGGATAAAAGCACGAGAATACAGGGCAAGAAAGAAGCTACAAGCGACAACCTAAAACCAAAATCAACCAAGACGAAAAGAGGTTTCCTAAATCACAGGAAATCTTTTTTTGTGCAAGTAAAAGGAGGATTGAATGACTGAAAAACAAGAAACACAGAACGATGAAATACAGACAGTAAAAGAACAGACCATACCCCAAAAACCTAACAATATCATGATAAAAAAGATTAGAGGAAAAACTTTTGTAACGGAGATATATTTTAATAAAAACAGCAAAGAAACATTTCAAGATAAGCTGTTCAAGGTAGTACAAACTGAAAAGAAAGAATAAAGAAAAATGGAACACTTTGTATAAAACCTTTCAGCTTTTTTTTCTATTTGTTACAATGAAAGCCTTGAAAGTAAGTAGAGAATCTGACAGTAGAAAAATAGTCTTGAAAATGGTATAATATACTAAATATTTAGAAAGATAGATTAGAAGTTGTAAATTTTAAATTAGAGGAGTTATTATGAAAAAAATATATATGTATGTACTAGATACAATGGCAGATTGGGAGAATGGATATTTCTTACAAGGCTTGACCTTACAAAAAATGGCAGGAGCGTTAAAATATGAATTACAAACTGTTTCAGTATCTAAGAGAGCAATTAAAACTGCTGGTGGAATTACCGTTGTTCCGGATATTACTTTAGAGGAAATTGATGAAATGCAAGCAGGAGCATTATTATTGATTGGAGGAGATACTTGGCAGGAAAAGTCAAATCAACCGATACTTGAAGTGGCTAATTCGTTTCTTGAAAAGAATATATTAGTAGCTGCTATTTGTGGTGCTACTTTAGGTTTAGCAAATAAAGGAATTTTAAATTCGTACTATCATACAAGTAATGCATTGTTTTTCTTACAAGGAAGTGATAAATACCAAGGAGAGAAATACTATAAAGATACACTTGCGGTTATGGATAAAAATCTAATTACCGCAAGCTCAGCAGGTTCTTTACTTTGGGCAAGATATATCTTTGAAAACTTAAAACTATATTCTCATCAAACTGTTGAAGCATGGTATAACTATTTTTCTTCTGGAAAAGTTGAGTATTTTGGGGAACTTATGAATTCCTTTAATAAAGATATATAAATCTTAGTTTGTCAAAATGAAATAATTAAATAAAAAAAAATAATAATATAGTAACTTATGAAACAGTAAATCAAATCGGTTTACTGTTTTTTCTTTGCCCAAAAACAGAAAGAGAGGAAACAGAAAATGAAAAATATAGATGAAAAAATCTTAATGGCAGAAGAAGAAATCAAGCAATTACAAAACAAAAGAAAAAAGCTCATCAGCCAACAGAAACAGGAAGAGAGAAAAAAGAGAGATAGACGGCTTTATGAAAAAGGCGGTGTATTTGAAAGTATCTTTACCGAGAGCAAAGAATTAACCAAAGATGAATTTTATCAACTAATTACATTCCCGAATATAAAAGAAGCAGTCAATCAAAAAATCTTAAAAATCATAGAAAGGCGAGAAGAAAGAGAAAATCAAAATATGGAAAATCAAGAGGAAGTAATGGACATAGAGGAATAGTCCCTTGTTTACAAGGGCGCACTTATACACCCTAAAGGGTGCGTGCGTTCTCCGAAGGCTCTTGCAGAGGGCATATCAGCTAACGCTGATACAGGGGAGCTACACTCCCCTACGGAAATAAATTTCCTACCCCTTGTGTACTTCCCAAAAGAAATCGGATAAAAAGCAATCCGATTTTTTTAGGAAGTCTTTATCATCGCCACCACACCAATATCAAAAATGGAAAGGAGGTTTTTTCTTATGGCGATATATCATCTCAGTATAAAGATTATCTCAAGAGGAAAAAATAAAAGTGCAGTAGCAGCTTCCGCTTATCGTAGTGGCGAAAAAATAAAAAACGAATATGACGGAGTAGTCCATGACTTTACAAGAAAAGGTGGAATAGCCCATACCGAAATTCTATTACCGCAAAATGCACCTGAAGAATTTTCAAACCGTTCTGCCTTATGGAATAGCGTGGAGAAAATAGAAAAAAGTAAAAATTCACAGCTTGCAAGAGAAATAGAAATTGCATTACCTAAAGAATTAGACAGGGAAAAACAGATAGAACTTGTAAGGGAATATGTAAAAGAAAATTTTGTGAAAGTTGGTATGTGTGCCGATATTGCCCTACACGATAAAAATTATGGAAACCCACACGCTCATATCTTACTTACTATGCGACCGTTAAACGAAGATAAAACATGGGGAGCAAAATCAAAAAAGGAATATATCCTTGATAAAAATGGCGAGAAAGTAAAACTCAAAAATGGTAATTACAAAACAAGAAAAATAGATACAGTAGATTGGAACGAGCAAGATAAAGCAGAGCAGTGGCGAAAGTCGTGGGCAGATATTACAAACAACTATCTTGAAGAAAACAGCATACAAGAAAAAGTTGACCACCGCTCCTATGAAAGACAAGGCATAGAACAAATACCGACCATTCATTTAGGAATATCGGCAAGTCAAATGGAGAAAAAAGGTATTGTTACCAACAGAGGAAATATCAACAGAGAAATCAGACATCAAAACAAGATATTAAGAGAAATTGCAAGACGAATAAAAGCCTTAATGAGATGGATAAGAAGTTTAACAACAAACAAGAACAAAGATAATCTAATAGAGAACCAAGAGGATATATCTTTACAATCCACCACCCCACTAAAACAAAATGATTTAACAGATATACTCTCTAATCTCATAAAAGAAAATGCAGATAATAGTAATATAAACTTAGAAAAATATATTGAAAGCTATCAATTTCTTAAAGAGAAAAATATTACATCAATACCCGAATTGAAAGAATGTATATCAGCATTAAGAGATAAGAACTACAAGACTACAAGAGCTATCAAAGATACCGAAAAGAAAACCAATGACAAAGTAGAGCTTATAGACCAATCAGAAAAGTATTTGAAACATAGAGACACATACAAAACCTATGTCAAGTTGAAGAAAAGCAAGCAAGAAGATTTTTATAACGAACATACAGCAGAAATTATTTTATTTGAGAGTGCAAGAAAATATCTAAAAGAGCATTTAGGAGAAAGTAAGACATTAGCTATATCCAAGTGGAAGTTAGAAGCAACAGCATTGAAGAAAGAAAAAGACACCCTATATTCTCAAATCTTAGATATGAGAAAAGAGGTTGAACAAGCTGAAAGTGTTAGAAACTGTATAGAGAAATTACTACAAGGAAATAGAGAACTAACACAGGTAAAGAGGAACGAGTTAGACCTATAAAACTAATTGGAAATATGGTATAATAATAAACAAATACAATTTTGATTTAAGGAGATGAACATTGTGCATGATTTGAAAATAAAAGGTATCATTGAATTTTTAATTAAGGCAAAAAAAGCAACTTATGCTGGCGATGGAAATACAACCAATTCATCAAGACCGTGTTCACATGATTTAAAGTATTTTGAAGATAATTTTGAATACTATGATTCTTATTTTGGAACAGATCCGTTCATTGGAGAGGAGGCTCTTTGGTCAAACGGAGAAATAATTTGGTCGATGAACTATGCAGGTCGAAAACTTGACAAAGAATTTGAGTACGGATTTTTAAAAGAAGCATTGCTTTTGGTTAATAGTGAAAATCCGTTTAGAGGACCTGATGAATATTCTAATGGTGATTATAAATATATGTGTGAAACGATAGGGGATTTTGAATGGTTTCAAGGATATGAATCAATAACTTTTCAAGGGAAATTAGTCTATGAGTGCTATTATCATGGAGGGATAGTTCGATAAATTTCGGTTTTAGGAGGTGGAAGTTTGGAATTTTATAAAGCGTTAGTTGGAGAAAAAAAGCAAAAGAAAAATATATTCAGCGATTTGATTGGGGAGTGGGATATTGAATGGGTTGATGGAAAAGGTACTGAAAAGGAAAGACATGTAATTGGAGAATGGATATTTTCAGAGATACTAAATGGTGATGGAATACAAGATATTTTTATTTGTCCATCAAGGGAAGAACGAGTATCCAATCCTCAGCCTGACGCAGAGTATGGTACAACAATAAGAATGTACAATCCTAACAAACAAAAATGGGATATTTGCTATACTTGTTTAGGTAAAATGGTATATTTAGAAGCTGAAAAAGTAGAAGATAAAATTGTACTTATAAATATAAGCAATGATAAAGGCATAAATTTATGGGTCTTTGATGATATTTCTCCTTCAAAATTCCATTGGGAAAATAAAACATCTTTTGATAATGGAAAAACTTGGATAACAAATGGAGAAGTATTTGCTAAAAGAAGATAATTATAGATAATGGTTTGTATCATGATTGATAACTTAATAAAACCGATACAGGAACAGTAAATCAAAAAAGGTTTACTGTTTTTCTTTCCCTAAAAGTTAAATTTCCATACAGGACAAGCGTCCATAAATATAAAAAGGTACTTGACAAAACGCTCTCTGGGGAAATAAGAAAGATATTGAGCCATACATGGATGAAAAGTTTCAAAACAATATCTTGCTTACTCAGACAGAACGCCTAACTATGAATGGTAGACCGGCTAATCCAAAGTATGCTCGTAACAAGAATGTACTTGTAATCGGTGGATCAGGAAGTGGTAAGACAAGATTTTATGTAAAACCGAACCTTATGCAGATGCACAGTAGCTATTGCGTAACCGATCCGAAAGGAACGATAGTCATTGAATGTGGCAAGATGCTTGAAGACAATGGCTATGAGATAAAAATCTTAAACACCATAAACTTCAAAAAATCTATGAAATATAATCCTTTTGCCTATATTCGTTCTGAGAAAGATATTCTGAAATTGGTACAGACAATTATTGCAAATACGAAAGGAGAGGGAGAAAAAGCGGGTGAAGATTTTTGGGTTAAAGCGGAGAAGCTCTACTATACAGCACTTATCGGATATATCTTCTATGAAGCTCCAAGAGAAGAAAAGAACTTTGCAACTCTACTTGATATGATAGATGCTTCCGAAGTCAGAGAAGATGACGAAACCTATATGAATCCGATAGATAGGCTCTTTGAAGCACTTGAAAAGAAAGAACCTACACACTTTGCAGTAAAGCAATACAAAAAATATAAATTGGCTGCGGGAAAAACAGCAAAATCTATTCTTATATCTTGTGGTGCAAGGCTTGCTCCATTTGATATTCATGAACTTAGGGACTTGATGAAAGAAGATGAACTTGAGCTTGATACACTGGGAGATAGAAAAACAGCACTATTTGTTATTATCTCCGATACCGATGATACCTTTAATTTTGTGGTATCCATTATGTACTCTCAGCTATTTAACCTACTTTGCGATAAGGCGGATGATGTGTATGGTGGCAGGCTTCCTGTTCATGTAAGATGTCTACTTGATGAGTTTGCAAACATCGGTTTAATTCCAAAATTTGAGAAGTTAATTGCAACGATTCGTTCAAGAGAAATATCAGCAAGCATCATACTTCAAGCACAATCTCAGCTAAAGGCGATCTATAAGGATAATGCAGATACCATTGTAGGTAACTGTGATAGTACCTTATTCTTAGGTGGAAAGGAAAAAACAACACTAAAAGAGCTGTCCGAAACGCTTGGTAAAGAAACTATCGACCTTTACAACACATCGGAAACAAGGTCAAATCAAAAGAGCTTTGGACTTAATTATCAAAAAACAGGCAAAGAATTGATGAGCCAAGATGAGATTACGGTTATGGACGGTGGAAAATGTATATTTCAGCTTAGAGGTGTCAGACCGTTTCTTTCAGATAAGTATGATATTACAAAGCATAAGAACTATAAGCTGCTTGAGGACTATGATAAGAAGAATTTGTTTGATATAGAAAGCTACATGAGGCGAAAAGGAAAAGCAAAACTGAATAGGGAAACAGTTATTACAAGAATGCAGTAAGTCTAAAAATAGATTTGCTGCTTTTTTATTCAGAAAATTAGGAGGTAAGATGATAAGGATCAGAAGTCCCACTTAAAGAAAAACTAAATAGTAAGAGCATAGCGATTGGAAAAGAAAAACTCCAGTCGCTTTTTTTATTGAAAAGAAAAGGAGAAATTTTTAATGAAGCAAGAAATGATTAACATCAACGCCAATTTAGTGGCAGAACCTACTTTCTCAAGTTTTGAAAATGATGGTGAGGAAGTGGTAGTTGCAAACTTCACGCTTGTAAAAAAGTATGGAAAGGGCAAGGAATATATCAATTGTGCAGCCTACGGAGAAAAAGCAGAGAAAGCAAAGGACTTTGAAAAAGGTGATTTAATCCACATCTTTGGCTACTTTAAGAAGCGTGAAAAAGAGGGAAAGACTTACAAAAACTTTGTAGTGAAGTCCTACAACAAAATTGAAAAGAAAGAAGAAAATGAGGAGGAATAAATTATGGAATTTTTCGCACAGGCAGTAAATGTATTAAAAATCTTGGTTATGGCAGTAGGTGCAGGACTTGGAGCATGGGGCGTTATCAATCTTATGGAAGGTTACGGTAACGACAATCCCGGAGCAAAATCGCAGGGAATAAAGCAGCTGATGGCAGGTGGAGGTATTGTCCTTATCGGACTTAAGCTCATTCCACTACTTGCTAATGTACTCAAGTAAGAAGAAAAGGAGAGATTAGATGTTTGGGATATTCGACAAAATAGAAGAATTCTTTAAGGAGCTTCTACTGGGCGGTATCCAAGCAAACTTAGAGTCCATGTTTCTTGACATAAACGACAAGGTTGGTGCAGTTGCAACAGATGTAGGAAAAACTCCTATGGGGTGGAATGGAGATGTATTTGCCTTTATTAAAAGCATTAACGATTCGGTCATTATTCCCATAGCGGGACTAATTATCACAGCAGTCCTTTGTATCGAGCTTATCAATATGGTTATACAGAAAAATAACCTACATGATAATACGGATACCTTTGAATTTTTCAAGTACATCATCAAGATGTGGATTGCTGTATGGTTAGTATCCCATGCCTTTGAGTTTTCAATGGCGGTCTTTGATGTGGCACAGCACATGGTAAATAAGGCGGCGGGGGTTATAAACACCTCTGCTACCGTTTCCGGAGATCAGATAGTGGCAATGATGGATACCCTAAAAGAAAAGGGACTTGGAGAGCTTGTCATGATTCTCTTTGAAACCTCCATCATAAAAGTTGCCATACAGGCAATTTCCATAGTAATTATGCTTGTGGTTTACGGAAGAATGTTTGAGATTTATGTTTATTCATCGGTTTCAGCCATTCCTTTTGCCACAATGGGAAACAAAGAATGGGGGCAAATCGGCACGAATTACATCAAGGGACTATTTGCACTTGGACTACAAGGACTCTTTTTAATGGTTTGTCTTGGAATTTACGCAGTATTAGTTAAGACGATTGAAATAACAGATATACACACAAGTACCATGACGATACTTGGTTATGCGGTTTTGCTGGGGTTAATGATGCTAAAGAGCGGAACACTGGCCAAAAGCGTATTAAATGCACACTAAAAAAGAAAGGAAAGATAGTATGAATAAAAGAAAAACAGTATTTACAGCAGTAGTAATTGGAGCAGGCGTTATGGCGGTAATTGATAGAATCAGACTTCATAACAAGGTAGAAGAATTAGAAGAAAGAACAGAGGACATTGGTCGCTGCCACAATGATTTTTGCTTGATGCAGCAAAGATATAACAAGAATACAGATGAACAGCTTGCAATTATTCAGGATGAAATCGGCTCTGTATATGAACACTTTGAGGAGTTTTCAAAGGACAAAGAAGATGGGAGGTAAGCTATGGCGTATGTACCAATACCCAAGGACTTAAAGAAGGTTAAGACAAAGGTAGCATTTAACTTAACGAAAAGGCAGCTCATAGGATTTACCATTGCAGGACTTGTTGGAATACCTGTCTATTTATTTATGAGAAAGGTAGTACCAAACGATATAGCTGTCATATTCCTTATCGTGTCCACACTTCCAATCTTTTTTATCACACTTTTTGAAAAGGACGGACTGACCTTTGAGAAATATTTTAAGCATATCTATTTGCATAAATTCTATCAACCACAAAAGAGAGTGAGAAAGGAGGTTTACCTTGAACAAGAAAAGAAAAATTCAGCAAATAAAACTCACGCAAAACGAAAAGGCATTGAGAAGTCAAAAGCGGGACTTAAAGAAAAATAAGGGAAAGATTAAAAAAGACAGTAGTATACTTGACCTTATTTTTAAGAAAGAGCCGAAAAGATACACTGTTGAAGATACCATTCCCTATCTTAGACTCTTAAAAAGCGGGATATGCCAGCTTGATGAAAAGCACTTCAGTAAAAGCATAGCCTTTCAGGATATTAACTATCAGCTCGCCTTAGATGAAGATAGAGATTTGATTTTTAATCAGTTTGCAAACTTTCTAAATTCATTTGATCCAAGTGTCAGCATTGAGTTTTCCTACATCAATCAGCTTGGACGAAACGAAGAAATGAAATCGGCAATTCAGATACCGGATAAAGGGGACGGTTTTGATGATATACGACTTGAGTTTAGAGAGATGCTAAAAAGTCAGATTGTAAAGGGAAATAACGGACTGAAAAAATCAAAGTATGTAACCTTTACAGTGGAAGCTGATAATTTAGAGCAGGCAACATCAAAACTTGAAAGACTGGAGATAGATATATTATCTAATCTCAAAAGCATGGGGGTAAGAGCTGAAAGTCTTACAGGAGAGGAAAGACTAAAGATTCTTCACGATATATTAAATCCGAATAAGACCTTTGAGTTTTCCTACAAAGACCTGAAGAAAAAGGAGAGTACCAAGACATATATCGTGCCTGATGAATTTAACTTTATACCTTCAAGGTATTTTAAGTTTGGGAAGTTTATCGGAGCAACAAGTCATTTTCAAATCCTTGCAAGTGAGCTTTCAGACCGTATGCTATCAGAGTTTTTGGATATTGATGATAACATCAATATATCTTTTCATATTAAGGCGATTGACCAGTCAGAAGCCATCAAGATGGTAAAACGAAAAAACACCGATATTGATAAGATGCGAATTGAGGAAAACAAGAAAGCTGTAAGGTCAGGCTATGACATGGACATTCTTCCAAGTGATTTAATTACTTACGGAGAAGATGTAAAAAGTCTTTTAAAAGATTTACAGACAAGAGATGAGCGTATGTTTGTTGTAAGTATTGTCTTTATGAATTTTGCAAGGACAGTGCAAAAGCTCGATAACACCATAGCTCAGATAAGCTCCATTGCAAACAAGCATAACTGTAAATTGAAAAGACTTGACCATACGCAGGAACAAGGCTTAGTGAGCGTGCTGCCTCTTGGGGTAAACAAGATTGAAATAGATAGAGGGCTAACCTCATCATCAACAGCAGTCTTTATGCCATTTACCACAGAGGAACTTTTTATCAACTCAAGTAACAGTCTGTACTATGGACTAAATGCTTTAAGTCATAACCTGATTATGGCGGACAGGAAGAAATTAAAGAACCCAAACGGCTTAATTTTAGGGACTCCCGGAAGTGGTAAATCCTTTAGTGCTAAAAGGGAGATGGCAAATGCGATTTTAGTAACGGACGATGATGTGATTATTTGCGATCCGGAGGGAGAGTATGGAAACCTTGTAAGACAGTTTAAGGGAGAAGTGATAAAGGTCAGCAGTAAGTCAAAAGACTACTTAAATCCCCTTGATATAAACATGAACTATGGCGATGGAGATGCACCTCTTAAAGACAAGGCAAATTTCATTATGTCCATGCTTGAACTTGTAGTTGGAGGAAGTGGACTTACAGCAGAAGAAAAGTCGGTTATAGATAGATGCCTTCCTAAAATTTATGAAAAGTATTTTGAAAATCCGACTCCTGATAATATGCCGATTCTTCAAGACCTATACGATATGTTAAAAGGGCAGGAAGAAAAGGTTGGTAAGAAGCTGGCAACGGAGATGGAAATATATGTATCAGGTTCTCTTAATGTCTTTAATCACAGGTCAAATGTGGACTTAAATAAGAAGCTGCTGTGCTTTGATATTAAAGAGCTTGGAAGCCAGCTTAAAAAAATCGGTATGCTTGTCATTCAGGATCAGGTGTGGAATAAGGTATCGCAAAACAGAGGAAACAAGGCTACAAGGTACTATATAGATGAGTTTCACTTGCTATTAAAAGATGAGCAGACAGCTTCATACTCGGTTGAGATATGGAAGCGTTTCAGAAAATGGGGAGGTATCCCAACAGGTATTACGCAAAATGTCAAAGACCTACTTATGAGTAAGGAGATAGAAAACATCTTTGATAATACGGACTTTGTCTTAATGCTAAATCAGGCTTCGGGAGATAGGGAAATACTTGCAAGGAAACTTAAAATCTCACTTCCGCAGCTTAGATATGTTACGAACTCTAATGAGGGCGAGGGACTACTTTTCTTTGGAAATACCATTGTGCCTTTCCTTGATAAGTTTCCGAAAGATACAATTCTTTATCAGAAGATGACTACCAAGCCTGAAGAAGTGAGGTAGCTTATGGATAGGAAGCTGAAAAAAGATTTTAGGGAAAGGCATAAGGCAAGTCTTGAAAGAGAAATGTTAAAAGATGAAACAAGCTCTATACCTGAAGAAAGTAAGCTAAAGCACAGCGATGATTACAGAGGGAAAATAGTCCATGATAAAGAAAGATTTCAGGATAAGGTACATGAAAAGATAAGTAAGGTAAGCTCTTATAATGAGCAAGTACAGGGGACTTCCAAAAGAAATGCAAGGTATAGAGCTACTAATAAAGGCAGTGTAAATTCTTTAAATGAAACAGGAGCGTCTGACTATGATACTGAGGTTAAAAATGGCAAAATCTATGATCCTTTAGGACAAGACCTTGATAATGATGGAATCATAGACAGGTATGACAATGACTTTAGGGACAGCGACTACTTTGAGTCGACCTATTATGTAGATGACAATCTTCATAAAAAAGATGAGTTTATTGGAAGTTCCTCTAAAAATCATAAGGCTCAAAAGAGTATGTATAAGAGGAAAAACTATTCCGAAAGCCTCTATACAAGGAAAAAAGATGATGTGCCAAAGGAAAATAAATCTGAGGGCAACAAGGCAGGGAAGGATGCTGTAAGTGAAAAAGAAAATATCAGCCTATCGAAAGATCAAAAGAAAAAGCTGAAGAAAGATATGGTAAAGGTATCTGCCCTGTCAGGACTTGCTAAAGGAAGTGAAACCGTAAGAGATTATTTATCTCATGGAAGCGATGAAAATAAAGGCGTAGAAGCAGGAGAAAAGACGGCGGATGCAAGTTCCAAGCTCATTCATGGTATTAAGAGATACTCAGATAAGAAAAGAGCTAAAAAAGGATATGACCTTACAAATAAGGACTATAAAATCAGAAAGCGTAAATCAAAGTTAGAGTTTCGTGATGCCAAAGAGGAACTGAAAAAGACAGATGAGTATAAAAGAGCAAGTGCCTATAAAAGATTTCAAAAGAAAAATCAGGTAAAGGCAGCAATTTCTCGTGAGAATAAGTCAAGACTTAGAGATCGGATTAAAGAGGGACTTATTGGAACGCTGAAAAGCTCAAAGGATATGATTATCCGAAAAGCCAAAGGACTTATGCTTATCTTCATAGGTATCATTATCTTGGGAACTTTTGTGATTAACTTTGCAGGAACGGGAATGACAGGCTTTATGAACTCCACAAGCTCGGTTCTTACAACAAGCTATTTATCAAAGCCAAATGTACTAAGTGAAATCAATCAGAAGTTTTCTGCTATGGAGGGTGAGCTTCAAAGAGAAGTTGACCATGTAGAAGAAAATTATCCCGGATATGATGAATACATCTTAAATAATACAGAGTACATCGGTCATAATGTCCATGAGCTTTTATCCTACATTACATCAAGGTGCGGAGAGGTAAAGAATGTATCGGAAGTAGAATCCATATTAAAAGAATTGTTTGAGTCCATGTATGACCTTGAATATAGGGAAGAAATTGAAATCAGATACAGGACAGTTACAGAAACCTATACCGATGAAGATGGCAATGAATATACCGAAAGCCACGAAGAACCGTATGAGTATAAAAAACTCATCGTAACGCTTCATAAAAAAGAGATGGACAGCATTATCCGAAAGGTATTTGCAAACTATCCCGATAATCTAAAGCACTATGAAGCCTTATTCCTTGCACAAGGAAATATGGGAGAAGTATTTGGTAATTCTGACCTTATTAGCTCTAATGGTGGTGTAGGTGGTGGAAAAGAGTATGAGGCATCAACGGAAGTACAAAAGAAGATTGTAAATGCTGCATATATTACGCCATCTCCGGGTGCAGGCTGGTGTGCCATGTGGGTATCACAAGTCTATCAAAATGCGGGACTTGGATATATTGGAGGAAACGCCAATGATATGTATAGAAACTACACCTTTACATCAGACAGGTCAAAGTTAAAGGTGGGAATGCTTGTAGCGGTAGAAAGCAGCAGTAGCGGAAGCACAGCAGGACTTACCTATGGTCATGTCGGCATTTATATCGGGGACGGAAAGGTTATTGATAACATCGGTTATATAAGAGTAACTACCTTAGATGATTGGATTGCGACTTTTTGTAAACATCATCCGGTAGGCTTCGGTTTTCCGCCAAATGTAAACAGATAAGGAGGGAACAATGTGAAAAAAGAACTGACAGCAGTAAAAAACAGAATAAAGAAGTTAAAGGATAAAAAGGCTCTGATTGATGAAGAATTGGAGCCTTTATTTATTCGTGAAGAAGAACTTGAAAATGAGGAAATTATCACGATTTGTAGAAAGAACAATATCACAATCAGTGATTTGATGGCAAAGGTAAACAAAGAAAAAGCAGAACTGAAAAAGGAGAGAACAAATGAAAACCAGTTTGAAAAAGAATAATAAATTTTGGACAGCAGCACTTGCGGTGATTGTAAGTATTAGCTGTATTTTAGGACTTTGGACAGTGGTGTATGCTCAGGAACAAAAGGTATCGGATACGCCTACAAGTGATAAGGCTGTCCAAACGGAAGTTGAAGTAAATGTAAAATATATCTTTGAAGATGAAAAGGTATTTAAGGAAGAAAAGATTAAGGCAGAGAAAGGACAGCTTCTTGATAGTGGCGATCTTCCAATGCTCCCTGATAATATGAAATTTATTGATGAGTTTCTGTTTTATGAAGTAAAGGGAGATGGAAATGATGAAATTATCCGTAAGGTAGCAAAGACTGAGCTTAAGGATAAACAAACGCAAACGGAAGAAGAAAAACCAAAGCAGGACGAAAGCACACAGACAGAAAATTCAAAGACTGAAGATAAAGGCACACAGACAGAGCTTTCTAAAGACGATATTTCTAAGATGGAAAAAGAGGCTAAAGAGCTTCAGGAAAAATTTGATAAGTTAAATGGTGAGATTAAAGACAAGGATAAGTTGAGTGATAAGCAGAAAGAAAAAATCAAAGACCTTGAAGATGAGATTGAAAGTCTGAAAGAAAAAATGAAGAAAGATAAGGGAAATAAGGACTTATCAGAAGACATGAAAAAGGAAATAGATAAGCTGACGGAAAAGGTGAAAGAGCTTGAGAAAAAGGCGACTGAAACAAACAAAGCTCCTGTAACATCGCAGTCAATTACACCGATTAGTCCTATTTCCGGCATTAAGACAAGCTCAGGCATTTCTCCTCAAACACCACAGACTTCTGTAAGTAGTACCGGCAAAGGCTCATCTAATGCAGTAAGCTCAGGGAATACTACAAAGGATACAAGCAAAACAGAAGTAAAGGAGAAAGAAAAGGATGTTCGTTATCCCAATAAGCTGACAGCAAAAGCACCTGCTAATAACAACAGTCAGGATTCATCTATGGACGGTACAAGTAAAAGCGTAAATACCAATAAGGGTGTAGCTTCCGCTCCGTCAAAGGCAAGAGGAACTGTTACGGAAAATAAGGATAATGCGAATAATGATTATCCAATTCATCATGGAGATAGCAGCGATAACAAAGAAACGGATATGTATTCAGCCGATGCAAGGCAGTTTATTACCTTTCAAACGAAAAACGGTAAGACATTTCATTTAATTATCAATCATGATGAAGATAGTGAAAATGTGATGCTTCTTACAGAAGTATCCGAAGATGATTTACTTAACATGGTAGAGAAAAAAGAAACTTCAAAACAGGAAGTAGTAAAAGAAGAACCTGTAAAGGAAGAAGTAAAGTCTGAGAAAAAAGAAGAAAAGAGTAATTTAGGAGCATATATTATTCTTTTACTTGTTGTAGGCGGAGCATTGGGAGCAGGATACTACTTTAAGGTTGTAAAAAAGAAAGAAGATAAGGAGCTTGAAGCCTTAGAGGAAGAAGATGATGATTTCTTTTCTGAAGCTGAAAGCGAAGAAGAAACAAATGATACAGATGAAGTAGAAGCAGAAGATGAGCAGTAATGCTGCACCAAAAAAATACAGTATTTGGTGCAAAATCAAGGGCGGGAGAATAAAATCTTTCGCCCTTTTATATTGAAAAACAGGAGGAAGTACAGAAATGAAGTTAGTTATTGCAGAAAAGCCAAGTGTTGCAATCTCCATTGCAAAGGTTATTGGAGCAAATAAAAAGAAAGACGGATATTATGAAGGGAATGGATACAAAGTATCTTGGTGTGTTGGACACTTAATTCAAATGGCAAATCCGGACGCTTACCATGAGAAGTATGCCAAGTGGAATATGGCTGATTTACCGATTATTCCAAAGGACTATAAGTATGAGGTAGCAAAGTCAACTAAGAAGCAATTTGCTATCCTTAAAAAGCTGATGAACGATAAAGAGATTGATACAATTATCAATGCTTGCGATGCAGGTCGTGAAGGAGAAAGCATTTTCAGACTTGTATATAACGAAGCTAAATGCAAAAAGAAGATGAAACGCCTTTGGATTTCTTCTATGGAAGATAGTGCCATTAGAGATGGCTTTGGTAATCTAAAAGACGGAAAAGACTATGACAATCTCTTTGAATCGGCACAGGCAAGAGCCATTGCAGACTGGTTAGTCGGTATGAACATCAGTAGGCTCTATTCTTGCCTATATAAGCAAAATTATTCGGTTGGCAGAGTGCAGACACCGACTCTTGCCATGATTGTAAAAAGAGATGATGAGATAGCTAATTTCAGGAAAGAGAAATACTATACAGTAGAACTATTTACAAATGGATTTACACTATCGACCGATAGAATTGATGATGAGGTTGCTGCTGAACAGCTAATCAATTTAGTAGGTGACAAGATTGAAATTACCGATGTCATTCAGAAAGAGAAAATAACAAAACCAGACTTGCCATTTGACCTGACAACACTTCAAAGGGAGTGCAATAAATATTTTGGATATAGTGCCAAGCAGACGCTTGCCTATGCACAAAGCCTGTATGAAAAGAAACTGATTACCTATCCAAGAACAGATAGTAGGTGTTTAACAGAGGATATGATTGTAAGTACGGTCAATAATATTTTGGGTGAAAATGACTTTGATACAGAGCGTATCAAGGTAGTATTTGACCCTAAAAAGGTTACAGATCATCACGCTATTATTCCGACAGTAAGCTCGTTAAGTGAAGATTTATCGAGTATCCCTGAGAGTGAAGCAAAGGTATATAGGCTTATTTCTAATAAGCTCCATGCAAGCGTAGGTTATCCATTAGTGGAAAGCACAACGAAGATTGTAGTTTCATTTGACGGTTTTGAATTTATCAGTTCAGGAAAAGTAATTAAGGATGAAGGCTTTACAAAATATCTTAAAGAGTATAAGTCCAAGAAGAATGAGGATGCAGAACTTCCTAATGTAAGCATTGGAGATGTTATAAGTATCGAAGATAAAGAGATTAAAGAAAAATTTACCCAACCTCCGAAACACTTTACTGAAGATACTCTTCTTAAGTCTATGGAAATTGCAGGAAATGATGTATTAGAAAAAGGTGTAGAAGTGGAAAGAAAAGGTCTTGGCACTCCGGCAACAAGGGCAGGAATTATCGAAAATCTAATCTTTAAAGGATTTGTAGAAAGAGATAAGAAAAATCTTATAGCTACACATAAAGGAATTAGTCTTGTAACGATTGTATCCTATAACTTTAAGTCGGCAGAAACGACAGCAAAGTGGGAAATGGAATTATCCGATATAGCTCAAGGTAAATCTTCTAAGAAAGAATTTTTAGATGCGATTGAAAATGAGATAAAAGAAGCGGTTTTGACATATCGCAAGTAAGACAGCACTAATTTCAGCGTGGAAAAAATGCTCTAAAAATGCTATAATGCAAAGTAATCAATTTAATGATTGAGAGGTGATTATATGTCTAAAATAAATGTTGAAGGTTCAGAAATCAGCATTATTGCCATAGACAATAGAGATTATATTTCTTTAACGGATATGGTTAGAAATATTGAGAACGGTTCTGCTTTGATTGAAAAGTGGCTCAGAAACAAGAATACAATAGAGTTTTTAGGTATTTGGGAAGAAATGTATAACACGAATTTTAATTCCCCCGAATTCGAGGGAATTAAAAATGAAGCAGGATTTAACCGTTTTATATTATCGGTCAAGCAATGGGTGGAAAAAACTAATTCTATCGGTATCGTTGCGAGAGCAGGAAGATATGGTGGAACTTATGCTCATAAAGATATAGCGTTTGAGTTTGCTTCTTGGGTATCGCCATATTTTAAATTATATTTAATCAAGGAATTTGAACGCCTAAAGGAAGAAGAACAAAAGAAGTTAGGATGGGATATTAAGAGAAATTTGGCAAAAATCAATTATAGAATTCACACAGATGCCATTAAAAACAAACTTGTACCGGATAAACTTTCAAAAGAAAAAATCAATTTTATTTATGCAAGTGAAGCGGATATTCTTAATGTTTCTCTATTTGGAATAACAGCTAAGGAGTGGCGTGATGAAAATCCGGATTTAAAAGGCAATATTAGAGATTATGCGGATATATCACAGCTTGTCTGCCTTTCTAATCTTGAGAATCTTAATGCGGTATTTATAAATGAAGGCATGAGCCAATCTGAAAGATTGGAAAAATTAAATGCAATAGCTATTGAACAAATGAAGATACTATCTGAAAGTGAATCAATTAAAAAATTGAAATAGAGTAATAATATTTGGTATATAGCGAAGGTGATTAGAGTAAAATCTAACCGCCTTTTTTGTTTGAAAAAAGAAGGAGGTAAAAATGCGAATAAATGATTTTCATAACATTTTGGAGCTTGTAAAACAGGATATTTTGCAAAGTGAAGCAGAATATCTGAAGCTCCTAAAAGTTGTCGGAAACAATCAAAGATACGACTTTAGAAGTCAATTAAGTATCTATGATAGAAATCCTGAAGCGACAGCCTGTGCCAAGTTCGACTACTGGAGGGAACGCTTTAACCGAACGGTTATGCGAGGGCAGAAAGGGATACCAATTTTAGAGGATTACGGCACATATAAAAAGGTGGACTATATCTTTGATATAAGCCAGACAGTTTCAAAAAACAGGGATGTCAACGAGGTCAATCTTTGGAGATTCGATAAAGAAGCCCATCAAGATGTCTTAAAGGAAATGATAAAAAGCGAGGGATATGAGGAAAGCGAAAGCACACTTGAAAACATCTTTTCTTTAAGCAGACTCTACGGTGATGAAAAAATAGATACCTTAATGAATGAACTTAGAGTAGCGGATGAGGATAGAATATCATTTACCAAGTTTGTAAGGGACTCGGTAAGCTATGCGGTAGCTTCAAGATTTAAGTTAGATTATCCGATGGATTATGAGCTTTTAAGAGAAAATTTTCAAAGATTTGACAGCATATCCTTAATGAGCCTTGGTGAAAGTGTATCGGATATTAGCGGAAAGATTATTGATGAAACCATTCAAAAAAGCAAAGAGCTTGAGCTTCAAAAAGAAGTTTTAATAGGAAAAGAAGCGGGATATAATAAAATTAAAGAAGAATTAAAGGAGGTAGAAGAAAATGTACTTCGACGAGATGATCAGGAAAGAAATGAAAACGAGCGAGTTCTCCGAAATGGAGAGTACGGACGAGATAATAGAAAAAATCAGGGAGAATACGCTAAACAGCTTGGAGGAACAGACGGACTTTATAAGGAAGTATCCGAATCCGACCTACGCAGTGATGAGGCTGAATTACCTTTCACAGAGCGAGGAGCAGAGCCACTTCGAGATGCTTTTGGATCTATACAAGGAGAAGAAGCTGACAGGACACCTGATGGATATTCAGAAACAGGCAGTAGAGTTTATGAGAGCAGAGAAGCCGAAGTTGATGGCAGCTTGGAAGATAGAGGACGAGAACAATCCGCAGTATGGGGCGATGATTTCAGCTCTCAAAGAAATGACCATCAAGGAAGTAGTGGAGATTTAAAAGACAATACGGATAAAGAGATAATAGAAGCTGAAAAGGCTTCTTTTTCTTTGCCTGAAAATTCATATGGACAGATGAGGCTTACCATTCCCTTAAGCCCAAAAGATATAGATATTGTCCTTATTAACGGAGGAAATCACGATGGCAGTAGGCTTCCTGTTATCGCAGAGTTTTCTAAAGGAAAAAGTAATGAAGAATTGGGAGAATACCTCAAAGATACCTTTAGAGGAGGAAACGGATTTTACATTGATGAAAGAGAAGTATCTTCCTGGTATTCGGATAAAGGTATTCATTTAGCTTATGGAACATCGGCAAGAGAGGATAATACACAAATTTTAAGCTGGCGTGATGCAGCAAGTAGGATAAATGAACTTCTTGACAGAGGTGAGTTTGCTACAAATGTAGAACTTTTAAAGGCACAGGACTATGAAAGGGATAGAATTTCAGAATCCTTATGGTATCTAACGCACGATTTAAGCGAAGAAGGAATAGAGCAAGGATATTTCAACTCTTTTGAAAGAGGTGGTGGCTTTCCGGAAGAAACGAAAAGATTATCTGAAGCATTAAAAAATCCTCAATATCTGAGAGAAACAATCAGGGAATACGAAAGATTTTTAGAAGGATACAAAGAAAACAGAGATGTACTAAGGTTTCATTATCACAAGGTTGACAGCCTTTATCAGAGACTCAAGGAATTTGAACTGCCACGAAAGGAGTACAGTACCAATCTGACAGAACATCCGAAGGTAAAGCTCTTTATTACAGAAGATGAAGTCCTTGAAAGTCTTTCAAGAGGAAGTGGCGTCGATAGAGGAAAAGAGCGAATTACAAAGTTTTTCAAAGAAAATCATACCTTGCAGGAAAAAGCTAATTTCTTAAAAGACGAATATGGCATAGGTGGTAGAAGTCATGCAGTATCGGGGGCAATGGGAAGTGATGAATGGCATGATGCAAAGGGACTTAAATTACAGAAGAATAATTGTAATGATGTTTTTCTTACTTGGTCAAGTGTGGCAAAGCATATTGACGAGCTGCTTTCTAAAAATCTTTATCTTGAAGAAAAGAAAATAGAAAGTAAGTCAGAGATAGAAGAAGCAAAAGCACCGCAATATTATTCTAAAGATAATCCTGAAAACTTAATGACTGATGAAATGCTTGAAAGAGTACCTGAACTTTACGCACAGGAAGATGTAGCTTTAGCGGATAAAGAGGTTCATGCAGCATATATTATTCCTTTCCGTTCTAACTGGACTTGGTATATGACGGAATATGATAGGGAAAGCGGTGATGCCTTTGGACTTGTGTTAGGATTTGAGCCTGAATGGGGATATTTCAATCTTGAAGAATTGAAAGAATTAAATGCTCAAAGGCTTATTTTAGAAGATTTTCCAAAGACCTTTAGAGAGCTTAAAGATACAGAACTTGCAAAGCAGATGGATGAACAGGAGCTTCAATCAGTCTTTAACGGAGAACTCAGCTTTGAAGATAAAGAAGAACTTGAAATATCTGAAGAAGTGGAAGAAAGAGTACCTGCAACACCTGTTCAGGAAACACTATTTGATTATCTGAAGGAAAAGGAAGAAGTAGAGCTTAAGGAAGAAAAGGAAAGGCTTTCAGATGAATTTACAGTTAAAGAGGGCGATACCGTCTATTTTAATCATGAAGAATATACTGTAAGGGAGATTGCTAAAAACCAAATCACAGGAAGAAATGATTTATGGCTTGATCCGGTAAGAAGTGGAAACCATCAAATACCGATTGTAGCATTTGATGATAATGAGGGTTTATTAAAGCAGATAAGCATTGAAAGACCAAACTTTATCGTTGGAGATGAAGTTATATACAAGGACAAAGCCTATATCATCACACGCTTTGATGATATGGGAAATAAACTAAAGACAGTAACGGTTAAGGACAATACGGAATATCTTGGCGGCATGATAACAGGCTCTGATGTAATTCCTTATCATCTTGAAATCGACCTTGAGAGGGTATTTGAAAATCTGACATATAAAAAGCCTGAAACTATTGTTAAAGAAAGTGAACTAAAGAAAGCAGAAGCTCATAACTTCAAGATTACGGAAGAAACGCTCCCGGACAAGTTATCTCCAAGTGAAAGGTTAAATAATAACCTTGAAGCCATCTCTATGCTGAGTCGCATTGAAAGTGGACAAAGAGAGCTTGATATTACAGCTCAGGAAATTTTAGCGAAATATGTAGGCTGGGGTGGACTTTCTGATGTCTTTGATGAAAGCAAGGAAGGACAATGGAAAGAAGCGAGGAGATTTCTAAAGGAAAACTTATCACAATCTGAGTATGAAGCAGCAAGAGAATCTACCCTAACGAGCTTTTACACACCGAAAACTATTATTGACGGCGTATATAAGACACTTTCCGATATGGGATTTAAGAGCGGAAATATCCTTGAGCCATCAATGGGCATCGGAAACTTTATCGGTAATCTTCCTGATGAAATGCGTAGGTCAAAGTTTTATGGTGTAGAGCTTGACAGTATAAGCGGTCGAATCGGAAAGCTGTTATATCCTGAAAGTGATATACAGATTAAAGGACTTGAAGAAACTTCCTTTTCCAATAACTTTTTTGATGCAGTTATCGGTAATGTTCCCTTTGGAGAATACAAAGTAAATGACAGGGAGTATAACAAAAATAATTTCCTTATCCACGATTACTTTTTTGCGAAATCCATTGATAAAGTCAGAAATGGCGGTGTTATCGCTTTTATCACATCAAGTGGCACAATGGATAAAAAGGATGAAAGCGTCAGACGCTACCTTGCGGCAAGAGCGGAGTTTTTAGGAGCAATCAGACTTCCGAACGATACCTTTAAGGGCGTTGCCGGAACAGAAGTAACCTCGGATATTATCTTCCTCAAGAAAAGGGACAGTATCAGAGAGCGTGAGGAGGACTGGATACACCTTGCGGAAGACGAAAATGGACTTACTTACAATAAATACTTTGTAGAGAATCCTCACATGATACTTGGATCTATGGAAGAAGTATCAGGCAGATTTGGAAATACTCTTGCTTGTTTGCCAAAAGAAAATACAGACATAAAGGAACTTCTTACAAAAGCAAGCGAAGAAATTTCTAAAGATGCTAATTATGAAGAAATAGAGCTGCTTGATGATGAAATGACATCTATCCCTGCCACAGATGATGTCAAAAATTTTTCATATACTATCATTGATGACGAGGTGTATTACAGGGAAAACTCCCTTTTTGTAAAGAAAGAGATAACGGATAAGAATAAGGAGAAGATTAAGGACTATCTTGAACTGAATACTGCCCTTAAAGATGTTATCTACAAGCAGAAAGAGGACTATTCCGATGATGAGGTAAAGAAAGCTCAAGAAAAGCTCAATGAAGTCTATGACGGTTTTTCAAAGAAACATGGCTTTGTAAATAACCTTTCCAATACCAGAGCTTTAAAAGAAGATAGTAACTTCCCTCTTGTTTCCTCCATTGAAATCCTTGATGAAGAAGAAAACTTTAAGGAAAAAAGTGATATTTTTTCAAAAAGAACAATTACAAAGGCAAAGACTATCGACCATGTAGATACTTCTTTAGAAGCTCTTGTGTTATCTATGTCCGAAAAGGGTTATGTGGACTTTGACTATATGGAAAGCCTGACAGGAAAAGAGCGACCTACTTTGATTGAGGAGCTTAGAGGAGAGATTTATCTAAGTATCAGAGAAGAACAAAACTTTTACAAACCTCTATCCTTTAACTTGGAAGATGGAGATTTACCTTTCGCCTGTGCAAATGGCAGCAATTCATATAAATATGGCTATGTAACAAAAGATGAATATTTATCAGGAAATATCAGGGATAAAATCGCCATTGTTGACAGCTATCTTTCAAAGCTAAGACAGACCGAAAGAGAACTTCCTCATCTGGGGTATACGGAAGATGGCAAAGAAAAAGAGCTAATAAGCTATGAGATGAACCGCTTGGAATATCAAAAAGCAGAACTTACCAAAGTATTACCAAAAGAGCTTGAAGCAAGTGAGATTAGTGTTCGTCTTGGTGCAACTTGGCTACCGATTAAGGATATAGAGAAATTCATCTTTGAAACACTTAAAACTCCGGGTTATGCCAAATGGGATATTAAGGTCAAATTCTCAAACCTGACAAGTGAATGGAATATTGAAGGAAAGAGCAAAGACAGAGGAAATGACCTTGCTGAAATGACTTATGGTACAAGCAGAGTAAGTGCCTATAAGCTGATTGAAGATGCCTTAAACCTTAAAGAAACAAAAGTCTTTGACCAGATTGAAAATCCGGACGGCTCAAAAAGTTCTGTCTTAAATAAGAAAGAAACCCTGCTCGCAGGACAAAAGCAGGAGCTTCTAAAAGAAGAATTTAAGAACTGGATATTTAGCGATCAGGAAAGAAGAAACAGACTCGTAAAACTGTATAATGAGCGTTTTAACTCTATCAGGAATCGTGAATATGACGGAAGTAACCTCTCTTTTGAGGGAATGAATACGGAAATAGAGCTTAGACCTCATCAAAGAAACGCCATTGCAAGAAGTTTGTATGGAGGAAATACCTTACTTGCTCATGTGGTAGGAAGCGGAAAGACCTTTGAGATGGTCACTTCCGCAATGGAAAGTAAAAGGCTTGGGATGTGCAGTAAATCGCTCTTTGTCGTACCAAATCACTTAACAGGTCAGATAGGCAGAGAGTTTATGCAGCTATATCCGTCGGCTAATATTATGGTGGCGGATAAGAAAGACTTTGAGCCAAGAAACAGAAAGAGGTTTATTGGAAAGATTGCTACCGGCGAATATGATGCGGTTGTGATCGGGCATACGCAATTTGAAAAAATCCCGATGTCAAAAGAATACCAAGAGAAACATATTCAGGATCAGATTGATGAAATTTTGAACTATATTGAGGAATACAAGCACGACAGAAACCAAAATTTTACGGTTAAGCAACTTGAAAAGACCAAGAAAAAACTGGAAGCAAGGCTTGAGAAACTAAACGATGATTTTAAGAAAGACGATGTCATAACCTTCGAGGAACTTGGTGTAGATAAGCTCTTTGTCGATGAAGCACATGGATTTAAGAATTTGTATCTTCATACAAAAATGCGTAATGTTGCAGGAATCGGGCAATCGGAAGCCTTTAAGTCCTCTGATATGTTTATGAAGTGTCGCTATATGGACGAGATGACAAACGGGAAAGGAATAGTCTTTGCCACAGGAACACCTGTAAGTAACTCTATGACGGAGCTTTACACCATGCAGCGTTATCTTCAGTATGAAAACTTAAAGAAAAATCACTTGGAGCATTTTGACGCTTGGGCTTCCACTTTCGGAGAAACTCAGTCCGCCTTTGAACTTGCTCCTGAAGGAACAGGGTACAGGGTGAAGACAAGATTTTCAAAGTTCTACAATCTGCCTGAACTAATGTCAATGTTTAAGGAAGTAGCAGATATTCAAACAGCGGATATGCTAAATCTTCCAACACCTGAAGCACACTATGAAGTGATTAAAACCTTGCCGAGCGAGGAACAAAAAGATATCCTAAAAGGATTATCTGAAAGAGCGGATAAGGTTAGGTAGGCTAAGTATCCAACGCCTTGCATTATTTCTAATGTAGGTTTTTAGATACTCGCCCCCAAACCGTACGTACACCTCTCGATGTATACGGCTTTCCATTTATTCTTCATTTGAGTTGTTAATTTTTTCAAAACATTCATTACAAACTACTAGCGTTTTTCTATTAATGCTTTTCATAAAAACATGCCAAGCATATTCATCAGTTAAGTCTTTAAGCTTTTTTACTTGATACACTTTTAGATTATTAGTTTCTTTCCCACACCATTCACACTTATTATTTTTTAATCTTAAACCTAGCGTTGGTTTCTTAAGATAGAACTTTTGCTTATGAATCACATCAGCATTATCATCTTGGGGAAATTCTTTTCTAGCCAAGCTGTCTTTCCAAAGTAAACGAGTTTTGTTGTTACCATTTTTATCTGTATAACTTATACCAAAATCTTTATCATTGCGGTATCTAGTTATAATATCCGTTACCTTTGTCCTATATTTGCAAGCCAATGTTTTATACAGACTGTATTCCATAATATATCTAAATTTATGGAGCTTTGAAGAATTATTTGCGAGTCTGTAGTAGTTACAGAATCCTCTAATTTCTCCGTTATATTGTTCCAAAATACTTAAGTCTGTTCTTGATGTTAGCTCTGTTCTTTCTTTAGGAAACCATACTTCTTTTCCATTTAGATTTTTAATTCTTAATGCTCCAAGCTCTGTTAGTTTATTTTGTATTGTTGAAGTTGATAATTCAAGTCTTACATGACCACCAAAATTTCTTGCTTTTATACCTGTTTTTGTCCTTTTTGTATGATTACTTCCAGGAGTTACTCTGATATCAAAACCTAGGAACTTGGCTCTATCTGTTGATTTTGTTACTAGCGTTTTTTCATCAGATAGTTCGAGGTTTAATTCTGATTTGATAAATTGACCAATTTCTTGTTTTACCTTTTCAGCATCTGCCTTAGAACCGATAATGCCAATAATGAAATCATCAGCATATCTAACATATTGTATTCTCTTGAAGTTTTCATCCATAGGATTTAAGCAAGGTATATTGAAATATCTTTTGTTTATCTCTTCAGTTTCTGATTTAATATCATTTATTTCAATTTTATTAGTTGTCTTGCTTAACTTATTTTCAAGTCTTTTTCTTCTATCATAGAGAGCTTTATATTCCCTGTTTTGCTTTCTTTTATTGCCTTTATCAAAGCTTTCCTTGTAACTTTTCATATACTTGTCAAATTTATCCAAGTAAATATTTGAAAGTATGGGACTTATTATTGACCCTTGTGGCATTCCACTGTAAGTGTTGTGATATTGGTTTTGTTCCATGTATCCGGCTTTAAGAAACTTTCTTATTAATCTTAGGAATCTTTCATCTTCAATACGCTTGGATAGAATGTCTATCATAATGTTATGGTCTATATTGTCAAAGAAACCTTTAATGTCTCCTTCAACGAACCATTTACATCTTACAAATCTATTTTGAATTTGTCTTAAAGCGGTATGACAACTTCTATTATCTCTAAAGCCATGAGATGTGTCCTCAAAGCTTTCATCATAGATAGAATTTAATAACATTCTACATACTTCCTGTACTAATTTATCGTCAATGCTTGGTATGCCTAATGGTCTTAATTTTCCGTTTTTCTTTGGAATATATACTCTTTTTGTTGGTGTGGGTGAGTAACTTTCATCTTTTAGTGAATCAATGATTTTGTTAATTCTTTCTAAGTTCATTGCACTTATTGTTTGATTATCTACACCTTTAGTCATATTTCCTGTGTTAGCATAAATATTTTGGTATGCTTGCAAGAACAGGTCTGTATTGTAAAGGTTATGATACAATCTTTTGTAAGTGTAGTTTTCTTCTTTTGAATGTTTTCTCAAACTAATCAATACATTGTTGGGATTTCTCATAGTGCCTCTCGCACCTTCCTTTCCTCTGAATTGAATGAATAAACTGCCTTCCTTTACCATGTAAGAGTCGTTATCTCTCTCGGATTACTACGAAGGCTCCGTTACCATATCAGATATTCAGGTTCTTAAAAACCATAGCATTTTGTTGCTTTCTGACTTAGGTAATCTCCATTTAGTATCGAAGTAAAAAGCAATGTTGATTGTCGGATATGCTTTTCGTCCTTTCATGCTTATACAAGCGGATTGAGTTTAAAGTTTTGCCTAATGCATTCATTTTCACTACATAGGTACACTCAACATAACGTATATAGATATCTTTCGTTATGACCACCACAAATGTTCCTCGGACTGGCATTCAATCAGTTTAGATTTTATCCTCATATCAGCTTTAGGTCTCGCCATTCAGTCGTGGAATGATATCTATCCAACTTATGACTTTAATAACGTGCTATTGTCCTCTTTGGATTTCTCCTCTAAGTGAGTTATTGACCTTAGATATTAAAACTACTATTCTACCATTTTGCTAAAATGGATTTACTTCGTACCTTATGGACGCACAAATGATGTGATTGTGAATATGCCCCTTATCTATGTGAGTAGATAAGACAAATTCGTACTCGTCTTTGAGTATCTTTTTACATAGCTCCATACCAATATGGTGAGCCATTTCAGGACTTGTTTCTCCCGGTAAAAAGGATTGAATGAGATGTCTTGCAAGAACGGTTCCTTTTGTTCCTACATCATTTCGTGTTCTTAAAAATTGAGTATGAGCAGTTTCCTGATGACATTTATGAGTGCTTACTAAGATTTGCTCATCTGTTTTTTCTCCATTAACAATATATGAAATGGCAAGATTAAGGGTTGATTTTATAGGATGTATTTTTGTAATAGCCATAAGATTTAATCACCTCCGGAAGTTCTGTTAAGAAGCAGTGAATGTATCTGCCACAACTCTTTTGAGAAATGTTCAATCTGCTTTTTCATATCGTTTATATCATCTTTGTAAATTATGCCGGTAGAATTTACACGCTTTGCAATCTGATTTATGTTGTTTGTTGCATTTGAAAGCAAGCCTTGTAAATCTCGGAAAGGCTCTAAATCCACTTGATAAATTTCCTTTTCTAAAACGCATTTACGGATAAAATGGCTCATGTTTCTACACTTTGCAAGTTTTCTTTTCTCCTCAAAAAGAGCCTTTTCTTCTTCTGTTAGTTTAATTTCAAGTCTTTCATTTCGTATTCTATTTGCCATAGGTAGTTCCTCCTTTGAATGTATTTCGGGGTCTTAGGGTTCTCCCTAACAAGCTAAAAATTGATAAAAAAAGAAGCAGTTCCCAGAGGGCTGCTTCATCAATTTTTTCGTAAGTGTCCGTACACTTACTGTGCTTGCTACAAAAGAACGATTTGTAGCAAGCATTAAGCAAGTTGAATTTATTTTGTTTTTATATTTGATACATCTAAATAATCAGGTTCAAAACTGAATGTATAATCAGCTATTTTGCTGGAGTTAAAAGTAGTCATTCCTACTGTTCTTGAAATAGGAATCAATACAGCATCGTCATGTAGTGCAGTTATAATACTATTGTATACTTTTTGTATTTCTTTTTCATCAGTCATTGCGTTTAAACTTCTAATTGCTTCATCTGAATTATTCATGCTGGTTAATGCTTTCGATGTCATATTATCCATGACAGGATTTTTGGAAAATGATGCAACCAGTCTGTAAGGATCCATAGGAATATTATATGTTATTCCAATCGCCATTTGATATTTTCCTTCAGAAATATTTTTATAATGATTCATTGTTTCAGAACTGGAAGTTTTCGTTTCAAATCCTACTTTCTTTAGATCTGTTGCAATGGCTTCAGAAATATCTTTTAGCATAGCTTGTTCACTGGCACAAGAGATATTAACAGAAAGTTTAACCCCATCTTTTTCACGAATGCCATCTCCATCTTCATCTTTCCATCCAGCTTTTTCAAGTAAGTCTTTCGCTTTTTGCTCAGAATAAGAGTATGATTCGGTGTCAACATTACAATATGGCAAATTTTTATCTAATATAGAAGTTGCTTCTTTTTCTACATCGCCTAAAATATTTTTTCTTATGGACTCGGTATTTATGGCATGATTTATAGCTTTTCTAACTGAAATATCATTAAATGGAGCGATGTCCGAATTGATTCCAACATATCTGGTCTGTATAACTGTTTCTGATGTTTTTCCTGTAAAATTCTTATCTTTCTGCAAAGTGTTATAAGAATCATAGCTTAGGTTGTTAGTGCCGAGAATCATATCTATTTCATTGTTTCTCAGAGCAAGTAATTTTGCATCATTATCCGGAATAACTTTTATCTTAAAAGTTTCTACATCAACTTTTTTACGGTCGTAATTTGGATTTTTCACAAATGTATAAGTATCATTTTCTTTCTTACCATCATACATATACGGACCGGTTCCCATTGTAGCATTTTTAATTGAGTCGGATAGAGAACCATCTTCATTAAATGCTTTTGGTGACATAATTCCCATTGGCAAAGGAAGTGTAAAATCCGTAAGAGCTCCATAATATGGGCTTGATAACTTTACAGATACAGTATGCTTGTCAATAACAGTAACTTTTTCTATAAGCGTGCTTGTTAAACCAAAGAAACCATTGTATGTTCCTAAATTTTTACCAACATTTTCAAAGTTTTTCTTTACCACTTCAGCAGTTAATTCTTCCCCATCAGAGAATTTAATATTCTTTTTTAGATTGAAAGTATAAGTCATATTGTCTTTGCTGACTTCCCATTTGTCAGCAAGTCCCGGGGTAAATTTTCCATCTTCATATTTTACAAGCGTTTCATAGAAGTTGGGAATGTAGTATAACAATCCGAAAGTTCCATTTGCCATTAAAGGTTCTTGAAAGACAGAGAAACCTCCATCAAAATTCCAACTTTCACAGAATGTTAACTCTTTTGTTTTTTGTGAGTTTTCATTTCCGTTTTTTGAACTGCAACCCGTTGTAATAGATAGTATCATAACGAATACAAGTAATACTCCTAAAAATTTTTTTGTATTTTTCATAAAAACACATCCTTTCTTTAAACTATATTTTTTGTTTTTGCCCATCATTAACTTTAAGTAGTTTCGTAAATCATCTGTCATATGGAGATTTAGGAGGTAGGGCATTGATGAGCTCCCTTGAATATTCTCCATGAAATGAATCATACGAAACAGCATTAGGTATTTCTTCTACTATTTTTCCTCCTTTCATAACGAATATGTGATTTGCCATATATAGAGCAACATCAATATCATGAGTAATAAATAAGTAGGTAATATTGTTTTGTATTCTTATATCTATGAGAAGGTCTAAAATTTTCTTGCGTACAGTTGAATCTAATCCACTGACAGACTCATCGAAAATAATATATTTAGGGTTTACACATATTGCCCTTGCTATACAAACTCGACTTTGTTGTCCGCCAGATAACTCATGGGGATATTTCGATAAAACCGTTTCAGGAAGTTCCACTTTTTGTAATGTTGATAAAATCAATGAGTTGATTTCTGCTTTATCTAAGTGGCATAATTTGCTGATAGGTTCATACAGACTTTCGTAAATCTTTTTTCTGGGATTCAAAGCTCCAGAGCTGTCTTGCAATACCAGTTGAATATCTTTTCTCATAGCGAGAAGTTCTTTTTTATTCATTTTCCATATGTCTTTATCATTAAAATAAATTGTGCCTTCACTGGGGGGAAGAATGGCAGATAGCATTAGAGAAAGTGTACTTTTTCCAGATCCGCTTTCACCAACCAGTGAATAAGATGAGTTGGGAAGTAAAGTAAATGAAACATTATCTACAGATATAAACTCCTTATTACCCGATGAATCACACTGATATTTTCTACTCAAACTATTTGCAACAATCATTTTTTTTACCTCCTTTCAAAAGATTGGAAAGTAGAAGTTCTTTGGTATAGCTGTTTTTTGGAGAATCAAATATGTCGTATACGGTTCCACTTTCAATAAAATTCCCATCTTTCATAACAACTACATTATCAGCAAGTTTTGCGATTACGCCAAAATCATGAGTAACGATTATAAGTGAAATTCCCATTTCCTTTATCTTTTTAAACTCCTCTAAAACAGTAGATTGAGTTTTTATATCAAGGGCAGTCGTAGCTTCATCTGCAATTATTATGTCGGGAGATAATGACAAAGCTAATATAATCATCAATCTTTGCAACATTCCTCCGCTTAGCTGAGAAGGAAAACTGCGAAAAATTCTGTGGACATCTTTCATTCCAAATTCGATTAGCATTTTCTCTAACATAGATAGAATCTCATTTTTGTGTAAGTTTTTGTGTATTTGTATTGATTCAATCATTTGCTTGCCTATTCTTGTCATAGGATCAAAGGCAACAATAGGATTTTGCATTATTAGTGCTATTTTATTTCCACGAATTAAATTCAATTTTTCTTCAGGTAAAGAAATGATGTTGTTATTCTCAAATATAATTTCACCGCTTATATCAAATGTTTTTTTACTCAACAGATCAAGGATACAACGACAAGTTAATGTTTTGCCACTTCCACTTTCACCGATAATACCTAAAATATCGCCCTTATTAAGACTGAAATTTACATTATTGACCAATTTCTGTTTTGTTTTTCTGTGTATCACACTTAAATTTCTAACTTGAAGTAGTGTATCCATATCTAATCCTCCTTCGGGGAAAGTACATCTCTTAAAGATTCTCCAAAAATATTAAATCCGGCAGAAGTTAGAAGAATACATAATCCGGGATAAATAATAAGTGTTGGATTTGAGTATAGGTATTGTTTTGAGTTTGACAACATAATTCCCCATTCTGGTATGTTTTCAGATAGTCCGACACCTAAAAAGGAATATCCTGAAATCATCAGAATAATAGCTGCAATTCCTGTACTAAAATACACAACTATGAGAGGAGCAATATTAGGAAATATATGTTTAACTATAATTTCTATGGAGTTGCATCCTGAAATTTTAGCTGCAATGATATAGTTCTTTCTTTTCTCAATTAGAACATAACTTCTAATTACTTTTACAAACCATATCCACATAGATAAAACTATGGAAATAATTAAATTTATGCTGCCTTGACCAAGTATTCCTAAAAGAGATAGAACAATGACAATAGGTGGAAATGCCATAAAAACATCACACAGTAGCAAAATTAGTTTATCTAAAAAACCTTCAAACCAAGCACTTATAGTTCCGACAATGGTACTAATCAAGGCTAAAATGAAAATACTTGGAAATGCAATGCTAAGTGAATATCGGGCTCCATAAATAAGCCTTGATAAAACACAACGCCCTAATTGATCTGTACCTAAAGGAAAATTGTGAGATGGAGTCAGAAACTTCTGACTAATGTCGACTTCATAAGGGCTGTTTGGTGCAATCAATGGTGCAAATATAGCTATAATAATAAAAATTATTATCAGCGATAAACCGAATAATAGTTGTTTGTTGGCAAGTATTTTGCGAAACATTTAATTATCCTCCTTTACAGTAAAAATATGAGGATTTAAAAAATGATTGATACTTTCGGATACATAGTTTGATATGACGAAGATTATACCAAGTATTAACATACAACCGGTAATTGCTGGAGTATCTCGATTTACAATGGCTGACATAAAATATGATCCGAGTCCCGGCCATGAGAATACATTCTCCACAATTACACTTCCCGCAATCATCATTCCTATATTTTGAAAAAATAAAGTAATCATTGGGGGAAGAGAGTTTTTTAGAATGTGTGCGTATAATATTCTTTTGTAAGATAATCCTCTTGCTCTGGCGTAGGTAACATATTCCTGCTCGGAATTTTCTAATAGAGTGGTTCTTAATATCTTTACAGATGAAGAAATAACAGGTGCTGCCAGAGTTATTGACGGAAGAATCAAACTCCTAAAGTTTCCGTATTCGATAACTTTAAAAATGGGAAGTTTAATTGCAAATATAGATAAAAGTACATATCCAAGCCAAAATGAAGGTACAGAAATACCTAATATGGTTATAACTTGAATAGATTTATCTATCAAAGTATCTTTTTTGTACGCTGAAACTAAACTAAGAGGAATAGTAATCACCGCAATAAAAAAAAGAGATACAATTACCAGTTTAACAGTGGCAAAAAGTTTATCTTTAATATCACTTAATACAGGATTTGATGTTTGATAGGATATTCCTAAATCACCAATCAATGCGTGTTGCAACCATTTTATATATTGAATAGGTACGGGTTTATCCAATCCTTTCTCTATACGAATATTTTCAATTTGTTCTTTGCTTGGATTACCATACAGATGATGTCCTATTGTTTCAGCAGAGTCAATGGAGGATATATTTGCCAGAAAAAAGGATATTATACTGATCATAAATAGCACTAAAACCAATCTGAAAAATTTATTTATGATTCTCAAAATAATCCCTCCTTAACTAAAAAAATGTGAGTTAGCCTAACTTAACTAACTCACATTTTACATTATTATTAGACTTATAAACAAGGGCGATTAGTTTCATTAAAAAAACGATAAAAGCCCCTGTTTAACCGCTGAAAATAAGGATTTAAGAAGAGGTACAAGAACAATAAATTAAAATATTGTGATATATATAAAAAATATCATGATGCCATATATGCTATATATGGTGAATATTACGATATTCCATAGGACTCATCTTAAATGTTGATTTAAAAATTTTTGCGAAATGCCCTGCATTTTTGTATCCGACTTTTAGAGCGATATGATAAATCTTATCATCCGTATCCTGTAATAAAAGAAGAGCATAATTCATCCGCATTACTTTTAGATACTCGTAAACAGTTGTCCCGTATACTTGTCTAAAAGCCATTTGGAAACGAGAACAGCTCATATTAGCTATTTTAGACAATTCTTCAATAGAAGGATAGGATGAAAGATTATGTTTCATGAATGTAATAACTTTATTCAATGAACGCTTGTCTTTACGATCTAATTTTACAGAAATATGAGGACGATTTTTTTTCATTTCTATCGTGTTTGTTATAAGCGAAAGTATTTCAATTACCTTTCCTTCCATATATAAATTTCTGGTATTTCCAACAGCAGGACAATCTTTTATTTGCTGAAAAACAAAATTTAATTCCGGAGAGTTGGGGTTTTCTACAAGAAAGTCTAAAGCATCTTTTGAGGTTTCATAGGCATTACCAAATCTTTCTTCTAAAAATGAATCAAAGTATTTCTTTGTTATGATTACTTTTGTAAAACAGGTTGATTTGTTTGACTCACAAAAAGCATAGGCACTTTTTCTTGTATTTGCATAACAACAAATTCCCTTATCTACTTGTTTCACTTTTTTTCCGTCTACTTTGAAATAACTGGAATCTGTTTCAAATTGACTGATTTCAAAATATTCTTCTTCTATTTCAGATACCTTTTCAAAATTGTTACTTGGGATAAAGTCGGCAATAATAATTAGAAATTGATTGTGGAAATTCATTACTTGCACACTACCACAACCATATTCGGCATTCATTCGGTAGAAATTATTACCTAATGTTGACTCTTCTTCTATTTTATAAAAATGCAAATTTTGTGGAAGCTCTTCGTAATATTCAATGACTGTTTTTTTCATGAAACACACCTCCTTATCATTATATCATTCTACCATAATTTAATATCACAATCAACCAAATTTATATCACGATATTTTTATTTATTGAACAGTAAAAATGATAAAAATAGCTTAAATAAAGGGCCATATCTATATTTAGACCAGATTATTTATGAAATTCAATATGTTGATTTATTTTTTTCTTTAGCATACCCTATTAGTGATAATAAACGATAAAGAGGTGAGAGAACATGGAAAGACTTGATGAAAAAAACATAAGTATATTTTCATTGTTGAAATATGAAAAAATCAAAATTTTTATAGGTGTATTGTTAGGGATATTCAGTGGAGTTTTATCATTTACACCCTATGTTATCTTGTATCAGATGATTTTATCTTTAATAGGTAAGACTCTAAACATTCATACAGTATTGATGTGGTCATTGGTTATGGTTATATCGACCATCTTACAAAATATTTTGATGTCGGCAACAATGATATGTACTCATGTCGCAGCCTACAACATAATGCACCGTTTAAAAATGGAAGCATTGGAATATCTATCAAAAGTAAATTTGGGATTTTTCAACAATAAATCAACAGGAGAACTAAAAGCAGCGTTATTTGACGATATAGAAAAACTTGAGGTCTTTATAGCACATAATTTAGTTGAGATAATTCAGGCAATAGTAATTCCTGTTATAGCGATTGTATTAATGTTTAATATAAACCTTTGGATGACATTGGTTATGATAATACCCGTTATTGTGGGTGTTTTTTTGCCTACATTCATGATGAGAAAATATCCGGATTTAACAATGAAGTATACCAATACATTTTCGGAGGTGATGGGAGTAACGAATGAATATGTGAACTGTATGTCCATAATAAAAATGTTCGGACTGACAGCAGATAAGTTTGTCGGCTTAAGCAAATCATCAAAAAAATATACTGAATGTCTTAAAGATATGGCTAAATGCTCTTGTTATCCACTCGCATTCACGATTGTAATCTTAGATTCAGGAGTGCTATTTACTTTACCTATTGGAGGCTATTTATATTTAAATAAATTGATTTCATCACAAGAATTACTTGTATTTATGTTATTGACGATGTGTTTTTATAGAACATTTTTTAATTTGTTCAATATCGCTATGGGAAGAATAGAGCTAAATAGCGGGCTTGTAAATATAAAGAAATTATTTTCTGCTCCTGTTGAAAAAAACAGCGAAAAAAGGGTTAAATCAGAATCGTTAGAAATAGAATTTGAAAATGTGAATTTTGGATATGATGAAAACAACTTTGTATTGAAAAATATTTCAATGAAGATAGAGCCTAAATCATTTACTGCATTTGTTGGCGAATCGGGAGCAGGTAAAACGACTGCTGCGACACTGATAGGAAGGTATTGGAATATTGACAGTGGCGAAATTAGAATATCCGGTATTCCAATTAATGAATTAAGTACGGACTCGCTTATGGCATCAATTTCTTTTGTTTTTCAAGATGTATTTATTATGGAGGATACATTATTTGAAAATATCAGAATGGGCTTAAATGTCAATGAAGAAGAAGTATATTATGCTGCCCAAAATGCTCAAATTCACGATTTTATTTCTGGCTTGCCTGATGGATATAAAACTAAAATTGGTGATAAAGGTTTTAAATTATCTGGAGGTCAAAAGCAGAGAATCAGCATTGCAAGAGCGATCTTAAAGGATGCCCCGATTATTATTTTTGATGAAGCGACATCTTATTCCGATATTGAAAATGAACATAAGATTCAAATTGCATTAGGGAACTTATTAAAGAATAAAACAGTGATTATGATTGCTCACAGACTGCACACAATAAAGAAGGCTGATAAAATTGTGGTTTTTGAAAAAGGGAAAATTGTTGAACAAGGGACACATAATGAGCTTATTGATTTAGGCGGACATTATGCAGATATGTGGAATATTTATATACAAAATTATGTTGAGTAGGGGGATAGTATGGTTAAGGATATAAAAAAATTGATAGGAAAAAATTTTGGAAAACTATATTTCCCTATATTTCTTATGTGCTTAGACAGCTTAGGAAGTATGGTGACATATTTTATTTTGTATTTGACGATTATTGATATTTTCAACGGAACATTAAATATGAACGGCGTAGTCAAATATACTGTTGTATGTCTGGCGGCTGTGATACTGAGAATTTTAGCATATAGAAAAAGTTACTTAATGTCTTTTGAAAATTCTTTTGAGATTACAGGAGAATTGAGAATTAAATTAGCTAATCATTTTAGAAAATTAAGTTTAGGATACTTTAATAAAAATAACAAAGGATATTTAATCAATACTTTAACAAATGATTTGACAAGTTTTGAAGGACTACTTTCACACACATTGCCATTCTTAATAAAAATGGCAACGATGTGTATATTTTTGATAATTGGTACATTTTTTATCAATTATAAACTGGCTCTTGCAGAATGCTTTATGATTTTTATTTCCATTCCTATCTTAATCTTTGGAGAAAAAACAGCCAAAACACTGGAAATAGATAAACGAAGGATAAATGAAACTATGATTTCCAATGTACTGGAATATATAGGAGGTATTAAGGTTTTTAGAGCATATAATATGCAGGCATCAAATTTCGAGAGATTAAAAAACAATATGGATTTAGTGAGAAAAAATGGTATTGGCACTGAAATGAAGTTGGCAATACCGACAGCACTATATGCTTCATTAGTGAATTTCATAATTCCAATGACTCTGTTGGGTGGGGGCTATTTATTTTTAGCAGGAGATTTTAAAGGAGAATCACTTATCGCTTTTATGGTTATGGGAATTGCTTTATCAGGGATTTTAAGCTCATTTGAAAGATACTATATTATGCTAAAAAGTCTGAAAATTGCTTCCAATAATTTGAGTGAAGTTATGAAGTATAAAACATTTGACTTCGATAATAAGCAAAATGAAATATATAGCTATTCTGTGGAATTTAAAGATGTTTCTTTCTCATACGATGATAATAAAGAAGTATTGCATAATATAAGTTTTACGGCAAATGAAGGAAGTGTAACGGCTCTAATTGGTGAATCTGGGGCAGGGAAAAGTACAATAATGAATTTAGTTGCAAGATTTTGGGATGTAACAAATGGAGAAATTTTAATTGGCGATAAGAATATTAAAAATATCAATCCTGATAGTTTATTAGCTTCAGTTGGAGCTGTGTTCCAAGAAAATATTTTGTTATCAGATACTATATTTAACAATATTCTGATAGGAAATCCGAATGCAAGTTATGACGATGTAGTAGAGGCTTCAAAAATAGCCTGTTGTCATGATTTTATCGCTTCATTACCGGAGGGATATAATACGAAAGTCGCTGAAGGAGGAACCTCTCTTTCTGGAGGTGAAAAGCAAAGAATTAGTATTGCCAGAGCTATTTTGAAAAATGCTCCAATATTACTATTGGATGAATTTACTGCATCATTAGATGCGGATAATGAAATGAAGATTAACAAAGCCTTTGAGCATTTAATAAAAGGGAAAACAGTGTTTGTTATCGCACATAGACTTCATACGATAAAAAATGCAGATCAAATCATTTTGCTGAATAAAGGAAAGATAGAAGAGATTGGAAATCATGCAGAATTATTTGAGAAAAAGGGTCATTATTACAAGATGATAACAAAACAAATAGAATCAAAAAAAGACTGATGAAGGGAGTATAAAGTGAACGATAAAGTAAAAATTATGAGTGAAGAAAATATAACAAAGGCACTTTTTAAACTTGGGATGCCAATGGTTATAAGTATGTTGGTGATGGCATTATATAATGTCGTGGATACATATTTTGTATCTGGTTTAGGAAAACAAGCAGTTGCCGCTGTATCCGTTGCGTTTCCTATTTCATTAATATTTTCCGGAATAGGTTTAACTTTTGGTGCGGGAGCAGGTTCATATATTTCTCGTTTGTTAGGAGGAAAAAATAAGAAAGAAGCAGATACTGTTGCAACAGTGTCAATATTTTCAAGTGCTGTTATTGGTTTAACAGTAGGATTGATTTTACTTCTGTTTTTAACTGAAGTTCTAAAATTCATGGGTGCTATTCCTTCGATTATGGATATGGCAAAGATATATGCCGGTATATTTATCGCAAGTGCAATATTTAGCACAATAAATGTAACTTCAGGAAATATAGCAGTATCACAAGGAGCGGCTAAAGTTTCTTTGAAAGCAATGATTGTAGGTTCCGTACTTAATATGATTTTAGATCCAGTTTTTATTTATAAGTTTGATTTAGGTGTAAAAGGAGCTGCCATTGCAACTTTAATTTCCCAATTGGTAACAGGTTTAATGTATCTGTTTTATTTCAAAGGAGGGAAAAGTTTTCTTGAAATAAGACTAATTAATTTTAAGCCTACATCCGGTATCTATAAAGAAATTCTAAAAGTAGGAATTTCTATGTTTCTACTACAGGTGTTTTCAAGTATATCTATCAGTAAAATATCTTCGTCTGCATCATTATATGGAGAAGAAGCAATTGCGGCTATGGGAATAGTTCTCAGAATTGTTACATTAGGAACAAATGTAGTGTTTGGATATATGAAAGGATTGCAACCGTTAGCAGGTTTTAATTACGGAGCGAAAAATTATACAAGATTAGATGAGGCAATTAAATGCTGTATAAAATGGACTAATATTTTTTGCGTAGCTTGGACTGTTATTATTTATATTTTTGCACCAAGCATATTATCAATATTTGGAACTGGTGAGGATGTTCTAAAAATTGCGGTTCCTGCATTAAGGGCAGGTGTAATAATGTTTGTTACATTTGGATTTCAATTTACTTACTCTACATTGTATCTTTCAATGGGCAAAGCTCTTGAGGGTGGCTTTTTGAATATTTGTAGACAAGGAATCGTATTTATTCCTATAATTCTGGTTTTGCCCCAGTTTATCGGATTAAACGGTGTTATATACTCTCAAGCTGTTTCGGATTTTATAACAACGCTTATAACAATACCATTTGCAATAAGTGTGCATAAAACAATAAGTAGAAAAAAGAATTCTGAAAAAGTAGGAGTGATTTAATGCATATTTTTAAAGGCGAGGGTGAAGAAAAATGGATTAAATAATGGAGGTAATTGCTATGTATTATTTAGGGTCTGTTATTCATATAGAAAAAAACAATAGCCCTTTTTGATACTGGTAATTATCATAAAAAATTAAATTTAAAATACAGGGAAAGAGCAAGTTTCTTTCATTTTAGAGGACTTATTATGCCTATGTGCAGAAGTCCTCCTTTTTTTGTCTAAAAACGCAGACAAAAAAAGAAATGGAGGAAATAAAATGCCAAAGGAATATTACCTTTATGTCAACGGGCAAAAGGTTAAAGTCAGCGAGCAGATATATAAAGTCTACTGGCGAGAAAAAGAACACGAAAAGTATTTAGAGCAGGTGGACAAGAAAAACCACTTGCTCTTTTTTTCATCATTGGATCATGATGGACACTTTGTAGATAATATTGTTGATGAAAGCGTTGATGTAGAAAAGATTGTGGAAACACAGATGATGATTGAAGCAGTTAGAAATGCTATATCAAGACTTAATGCAGAAGAAAGAGATATTATTGAAAGACTGTATTTCAATGATGAAACGGTTCGTTCAGTGGCAAAGCTCAAAAGTATTACACATCCGGCTTTAATCAAAAGAAGAAACAAAATTCTTGAAAAGTTGAAAAAATTTATCGAAGAACTTTAAAACTTTGGTAACCAAAGGGGTCAAATTTTCCTTATGTAAAGTGAAGGGGAGTTTGACCTCCTTTACTTTCTTGAGTAAGAGATGTGCCTGCTTATGGCAAATAGGAAAATGTAAAGAAAACAATCCCTTTCAAATATTGCTCTTTGACAACTGAATAGACCATGACGGGACTTTTAATTACTTAGTGAGCAAAAGAAATTTTACGCCATAATTTTTCTGCTGAAGAAATTCGGTTTAAATGAATACTGTCAAAGACAAGGATATAAGGAAACGAGCGATAAATAAATTTTCTTAAAGCAAAGAGCGAGGATAACTTTGCAAGTGATGATCTAAGTAATGATAATGATACTTCTTTAGTGAAAGCCGGCTCATCTTAACAGAGGCGGTGGTGAGATTCCAATGTTGCTTATCCTAAGCACCCGTTAATGTCATAAAACTTTAGATAAAATTATATGAGGAGGATTTAGAATGAATAATGAACTATTAAGATATAGCCTCCAATTATCTATGCTGTCTATGTTACTTTCTAAGCACTTGCTCAGTGATATTGAATATAAAAAGATAAAACTAAAGCTGATGAAAAAGTATAATATCTCCACAGAATTATATTTATAATGTTTTGCAAGTGTGGTATAATAGAACTGCATAGAAAGATACAAAAAGGAGGCGGTGCAGTGAAAAAGGATGTTAAAGTTATTAAAGGTGATACCACACTGAAAAGAACTGCATCAGGCTGTGTAGAGCGCTCAATAAAGAGAGTGGCAGCTTATTGCAGAGTAAGTACGGATACCGAAGATCAAATTAACAGCTATAATTCTCAAGTAGAACACTATACAGATTTTATAAAGCAAAACAATGAGTGGACACTTGCAGGAATATATGCCGATGAAGCGATAACCGGTACACAGGTTGACAGAAGAATTGATTTTAAAAGACTAATCAATGATTGTATGAATGGCGATATAGACATGGTAATTACAAAATCTATATCAAGATTTGCAAGAAATACTTTAGATACTTTGAAATATGTTAGAAAGCTAAAGGAATATAATGTTGCGGTATTTTTTGAAGAAGAAAACATCAATACTTTAACGATGGATGGAGAGTTACTTTTAACTATTCTAAGTTCAGTTGCCCAGCAAGAAGTAGAAAATATTTCAGCCAATGTTAAAAAAGGCTTGAGAATGAAGATGGAAAGAGGAGAAATGGTTGGGTTTCAAGGTTGCTTGGGTTATGACTATGATCCGGAAACTAAGAGTATTTCCATAAATGAAAAAGAAGCTGAGATTGTACGATATATTTTCAGAAGATACCTTGAGGGTGTTGGCGGAATGGTTATTTCCAGAGAGCTTGAAGAACAAGGTTATTTATCGCCAAGAGGATATAAAAAATGGACTGAAACTACGGTTTTGGGAATTATTAAGAATGAAAAATACAAGGGCGATCTTCTGATGGGTAAAACATTCACTGTTGATCCTATTTCAAAAAGAAGATTGGATAACTTTGGGGAACAAGATAAATTCTACATTGAAAACCATCATGAGCCTATTATTTCAGAAGAAGATTTTGAAAAGGCTCAGGGAATTAGGTTAAGAAGGGCGAAGAATAGAAATACAGTTGCTAATAATGGTGGAAAAAGAGAAAAGTATTCAAGAAAATATGCTTTCAGCAGTATGCTGGAATGCGGCTTTTGCGGTCATATGCTTTCAAGAAGAAATTGGCACTCAAGTTCTGAATATAAGAAAGTAATTTGGCAATGCGTCAATGCCACTAAAAACGGGAAGAAGCATTGCCCACAAAGCAAAGGCATTGAGGAAGAAGCTATTGAAAAAGCTTTTATGGAAAGTTATCGTCAGGTATGCCACAATAATGTAGAAATTACAAATGAGTTCTTAAAAACTGTGGAAGAAGAACTAAAAGATAATAGCTTAGCAAAGGACTTGAAGAAAATTAGTAATCAACTTGATAAAATACTGAAGAAAGAAAAAGACCTTGTTGAATTAAGGCTTAATGAATCAATCAGTATGGACATATATCAAGAGAAATATAATGAAATATCTATAAGTAAGGAAAAATTGCTTGAAGAAAAAAGAGCATTAGAGATAACTTTGACTGATGAAAAAGCATTGAAGAAAAGGCTGGAGGGGTTTAAGAAGTTACTGGAGTCTAATAAATATCTTGAAGAGTTTGATAGGACAGTATTTGAAAGTATAGTAGACAAAATTATAATTGGCGGGACAAATGATGATGGTGAAATTGATCCGGCAATGATTACTATCATATATAAAACAGGAAAAAAAGACTCTCAAGATGGACGATTATTTAAGAGTAGAAGAAAAAATGCAAAAGCTGTTGAGGAAAATGACAGCAATAAATTGTATCCTCAATCAGGCAACGAGGTCAATAAATTGTGTTCCTATCCAATAGACAACACATGTGGAGAGTGTCGTATTGATGTCAAAATGAGATTTAGTTTAAATTTTACAAAACTAAATAACTGGTAAATTATGTATTAACTAAAGGATAATAATGAGCTTTTTAGAATTTAAAAATAAATTTATAAATAACGTGATAAATCAAAATAGTAATATAAATATACAGAATCTTAAAAATTCTTTAAATAAAATACCTTTGATATTAAAAAATATGGAAGGGAATAGACTCATAATGATTAGGGATTTAATCTGTGATGAAACAATAGGTTTCAATTATATATCAGAAGATATATCTTGCAAATATGATTTTTTTGGAAATGAGCTCATAGTAGGAATAATATCACCTGACTGGTCTAAAGGATGGAAGAATATATCATCAAATAAATATATTTCTGAAATTATATCTGATTATATGTATTTTTTAAATCAATACGTGTATAGAAGCTATTTTATTAATATTATTGGAGCATTAGCTTTAGTATATGGTAAATCAAGCTCATTTTTTGGTCAATCAATGTTTAGATACAGTCACTATAATATAGATAAAGATTATAAGAAATTTACAGATACTATCAATAGAAAACATAATAATCTTAATACGAATTATAGAATGTTTGTTTATATAATGAGCAAAATTAATGCACTTGACCCTTACGTAAATAGAGCTATTTTTTACTATTCTAAATCTTTAGGATTAATTACTAATTTATTTGAAGAAGAGGCGATTATTTGCTTAGATAATTGTATTGATATAATAATTCAGTTTATAAAAATAAGAGAGAAGCTACCTACAAAAAAAAGAAAAGATATGCATAGATTTCTTAAGGAAGTTTTATATATTAACGATTTAAATATTAAATACCTAGATTATATGTATGATTTAAGATGCGATTTTGGTGCTCACCCTGCTAAGAGTTTATGGTGGGATTTTAATGAGATTCATATGAATAATTATGAAGATATTGTATATAATGTTCGTCTCATTTTAATTAAATTCATAGAATATGAATATTCAAATAGAATAGTATTAAAAAAACCAATATCTTGGTATGAATGGTTTATGGATAATTGTGATTTAATATATGACTTTATTTGATTGTAATTGATATTATTAGAAAATTTATAATAAAATACGTAATACTATTACTTAGAGACAATACTAAATTCTTCATGTAAAAGTTCGCTGACTAAATATCGTAATACAAACGCTTATCGTTAAGTCATAGTTAGATAGGGACGTATTATACAGTTTTAAACTTAGTAAAGCAATTGAATAGATAGTATATCTAAAATGCCAATATTTATTGGCATTTTAGAAAATAAATTTATGGCAGTTGTTAAACTATTAACCAATTTCATATCTATGTATTTAGTTAATTGAATGGTTATTTTAATAAAAATGATTTTATCCTACTATAATTAGGGTTGTAACTGAGGGAGAGCATTTCATTGAAAAAAATATTATTAATTGAAGATGATAAAAATTTAAATAAAGGTCTTTCTATAGCTTTAAAAAAGGATTATAAAGTGATTTCTACATTTAGTATAAATGAGTCAAAAAATTATATTGATATTTCTGATTTAATTTTACTAGATATGAATTTGCCGGATGGTGATGGACTTGAAATAATAAAATATACTAGAGAAACTTCATCAATTCCTATTATAGTTTTATCAGCCATAGATCTTGAAGCATATATAATTTCAGCCATAAATTTAGGGGCAGATGACTATTTGACAAAACCATTTTCTTTAGGAATATTAGAAGCAAAGATAAAAAGAGCTTTTGAAAAAATAGTGTCTAGTGATTTAAATCTTTATAAGAAAGATGGTCTAGACTTTAATTTCAATGAAAATACTTTCTATGTAGACAATAAAAACATAGATCTCACAAGAACAGAGACAAAAATTTTATACTGTTTGATAAAAAACAAGTCTCAAGTTATTACTAAGGAATTACTATTTGATTTTGTTTGGGGAATAGATGATGAATTTATCGACCAAAATACTCTAAGTGTCAATATTTCTAGAATCAGAAATAAATTAAAACCCTATGACCCAATAGAAACAGTCTTTGGAGTTGGATATAAATGGAAATTTTAATAGGTCTTTTAGTAACTATAATTTGCTTTATTTTATATAAATATATAATTTTAAGAAATGAGATGCGCGAGCTTTCAAATTATATTGATGAAGCTTTTGATGGAAATTTAGAAATTTCTCAATTTGATGAAAAGGAATTGTCTAAAATAAAATCAAAACTCATTAAATTTCTATATGCAAGCCAAGTAAAAGAAAAAAAGCTAAATGCTGAAAAGAATAAAACTAAAGATTTAATAGCAAATATATCCCATCAAACAAAAACGCCTATAACCAATCTTTCTCTATACATTAGCCTACTAGAAGAAGATCCAAAAGATGAGTATATTGAAATTATAAAGTATGAGCTTAATAAACTAAATTTTTTAATTCAAAACCTGGTAAAATCCTCCAGGCTTGAATCGGATATTATAGGTCTACAAAAAAACCAAGCAAATTTAAAAGACATAATAAAAGATGTTTTGAGAGAATTTAAAGTTACAATAGATGAAAAAAACATAAGAATAAATTTGAAAGACGAAGACTTATTGTTCGCTTTAGATGAAAGATGGCTTAAAGAAGCTATCCACAATTTAGTAGATAATGCTATAAAATACTCGCCAAAGGGATCTACTATTAATATTTCAATTTATAAATCTTACCTAAATTATAATCTAGATATAGAAAATGAGTGCAAAGACTTATCAGAAGAAACTTTGCCAAAGATATTTGAAAGATTTTACAGAGGAAAAAATTCCGTTTCAAAGGATGGTTTGGGTTTAGGTCTTTTTATATCCAGAGAAATTATAGAAAAACATGGCGGAAATATAAGAGCGTTTTTGGATGAAAATAGAATAAAATTTTCAGTAGACTTCCCTTTGTGAGAAGTCTTTTTTCTTACAAAACTGTAAGAAGTCTTGTAAGTACTTTGTAAGATATGAATGTTATATTAAATGTAAAGAGGTGATAAATATGTTAAAAGTAGAAAATTTAAAAAGATATTATAAAACAAATGACGTGGAAGTAAGAGCTCTTGATGGAGTATCTTTCGATGTGGAAAAAGGAGAATTTATTTCTATAATAGGAGCATCTGGATCCGGTAAATCAACCCTATTACATCTCCTAGGAGGACTTGATTATCCTACAAGCGGAAAAGTTTTAATTGATGATACTGACATTTATGCATTGAAAGATGATGAGAGAACCATTTTTAGAAGAAGAAATATTGGTTTTGTCTTTCAAGCATATAATCTTTTACCCATGCTAAATGTATATGAGAATATAATTATTCCCTTTGGTCTTGATGGAGACAAGGTAGATAAAAAATATGTTGATTCTGTAATTGATATACTTGAGATAAGTGATCAAAAAAATAAAATGCCAAATGAATTATCTGGCGGACAGCAACAAAGAGTTGCCATAGCAAGAGCCTTGGTTACCAAACCCTCTTTAATTCTAGCTGACGAACCTACAGGAAATTTAGATTCAAAATCTTCTTCCCAAGTTGTTTACCTACTAAAAAAGATTAATAAAGAGCTTGGAAATACTATTCTTATGATTACTCACGATGATGCCGTCGCTCAAGCTGCAGTAAAAACTCTAAGGATAGAAGATGGAAGGCTGGTGGAAAATAATGAAAGTCAAAAATAAATCTTATATAAGGCGTCTTGCAAAAAGTATTTTAAATGCAAATAAAAGTAGGAGAAACATTCTCTTATTAGCAATTGCTTTGACTTCTATACTATTTACAAGTCTGTTTTCCGTAGCCTTAGGTTTAGGAAAAAGCATGGAAACCCAAACGATGAAAACTATTGGTACAATCAGCCATGGTTCTTTTAAAGATATTTGTGATGAAGATGTAGAAATATTAACCCATGATAAGGATATAAGGGATTTTTCAGTAAGAGAAAAAGTTGGAATTCTTGATGATGAAAAAGTTATGGCAGAACTATCTTATATGGATAAGAAAGGATTTGAATGGTCTCTAATAGAAAAAGTTAAGGGGAAGTTTCCAGAAAAAGAAAACCAAGTATTTATAGATATAGCTACTGCTAAAAAATTGGGTTATAAGGGTGAAATCGGAGAAGAGATAGAAGTTCCTTTTAAAACAGAAAAACCTTACACAGGAGAGATTATTGAAAAGAAAAGTGATAAATTTATTATATCTGGAACTTTTCAAAGTCCTATTGACTCCAATGTTGGTGTAGGACAAATCTATTTATCAAAAGCTTATGTAGATAAATTATCACTTCCAGAAAATAATAAAGATTTGGAAGTAATGCTAAAGAATTCCTTTATGATAAGGAATAAGCTTTTAAAAATTGCAGAGAGAAATGGTTATAAAGTTGTAGAGGACCCTGGAAATTTATCCGACAATGAAATAAGGATTGGTGTTAATTTTGCCTATCTTTTATCTGGTGATAATAGTTTTGATTTTAATACATTTCTACCATACTTAGCTTTTTTAATTTTGGTAATGGTCGCAGGATACTTAATAATAAATAATATTTTCAAGATATCCGTAAATGAAGATATTAAACTTCTGGGACTTTTAAAAAAAATTGGAATGACAAAGCCACAAATCAAAAGGCTTATTCATTTTGAGTCTTTAGCAGTAGCACTTCCGTCAATAGTAGTTGGAGATTTAGTAGGAATTTCTATCGGAAAAATCATTTTAAATAAAATATTTGCCAATAATGAGATGTTAACGGATGTAAAATTATCATTCACTGTAATAATCTTAATTATCTTATTTTCGACAGTCTTTACTTTGCTTACAGTATTTCTATCGGTGATGAAACCTGCAAGATATGCAGCAAAAGTTTCTCCAATAGATGCCAGCAGATACAATGAAACCACGATAAAAAAGAAATATAAAAGCGAGAATATTTCTCTAGGCAAGCTTGCTAGAAGACAAGTATTTTCCAATAAATTTAGATTTATATCGATAGTTCTTTCTATTAGTCTATCTGCTGTTATTTTAAACAGCGTTTTAACTTATACCGGTAATATTGATCTAGAAAAGGGGATTTCTGATGTAATTGTAACGGACTATAATATAGCAAGTCCAAAATATTTTAGATATATGTACTTAGATAGTGAGTATGGAATTGACAAAAAGTATATTGATGAAATAGAAAAACATAAGGGTTATAAAAGTGGGGGAGCTTTATACTCCTCTGGTTATGAACACACTTATCCAAAAATTAAAATAGAAGATAACAAAGTTGCACCACTTCTATTTGGTATGGATGACTATTTAATAAACAAACAAAAATTTATAGACGGAGAATTTGATAAAGAAAAATGGAAAACAGGAAATTATGTTATTATAGGCGAAAGAATAAAAAATAATTCTGACTATAAAACTGGCGATACAATAAAAATCAATGTAAAAAATAGGGTCAAAGAAGTCCAAGTTATGGGCAAGGTTGAATATAATTTTTCAAATGGTCTTAGATATTTTCCTGTAATTAAGGAAGATATAAACAACGAATCTAGTCCTACTTTAGGTTTGGAATATATTTATATGAATCCGAATGAATATAAAGAGCTCACAGGAGATAAGAGTATAATGTCCTATGGATTTGATGTAGAAGATAGCGAAAAGGAAAATTTTGATAAGTTATTAAAATCTTTTGAGAATGAACCGGAATTTTCCTACGATTCAAGAGATCTTCAAATAAAGTCTTTTAAAGATTTCAAAAATCTTATAGAGTTTGTTGGTTATAGTTTATCTATAGTATTGTTTTTAATTTCTGTATTAAATTTTATAAATATTATTGCTACTGAAATATTGAGAAACATGGTTAACTTATCAATCCTTGAATCTATTGGACTGACAAAGAAAAATATAAAAAAATATTTGGTGAAAAAGAATTTGATCTATTCTTTATGTGGCTTAGTATTTTCTTTCATCATCATGCTTCTTGTAGATAAATATATCTTGATAGGTTTTATGGAACAAACTAAGTGGACTTCCTATAAATTTGTAATCATGCCACTTATACTTGTAAACTTTGTAAATATAATTATTGGGATAATATTTACAGGTAGATTCTATGAAAAGCACAGTCAAAACAGTCTTGTAGATAGAATAAGAAGTTTAGAATAATAGAGGAGGTTTTATGAAAGAAAATTTAAGCAAGAAGATATTTCTACTTGGACTCGTAATATTTGTGATTTCCTACCTACTGCCAATAGACATCTTTGAAAGCTATACAAGTTTAAGACCCACTGGACTCACATCAATGTTTGTCTGCCCAATTATTGGACTAATAGGTTTAATATTTGGGGTAAAGGAAAAGGATAAGTTGTTTATGGCGTTAAATGTCCTTTTAATCTTATTACTGCCTATAGCAATGTTTGTAGGTCATCTAATATAAGTAATGCGATTAAAACAAGAAAATAAATTAAAACAGCACTTTTATGGGCTGTTTTTTCTTTGCTCCAGAATGATATAATGTATTATAAGATGCGTATTGATTAACATATTCCCACATACGAGGCTTTTGAAAAACATTAAACTTTATCCATACTGACCACTCAAGCCATGTGGAGATGGTAGTATTGATGTCAAGAAAATAAGATAATATGTGGCTTTTAGGATTTTTAAAGTAATCTTAAAAGCCATATTTTTATGGTTAAAATACCTTGTGGGAACCTAGTAATGAAGAAATTCGTAGGCGTGTGTATGCAAGATAGATATTTATAGGAGAGTGAACGGGACGGATATAAAATATAATTAATAGTCAAGTAAAGAATTAGACAACAAAATAACCTCATATATCAAAATATAAAATAATGGACTTAGCTTTTTGAAATTAAATTCTTTAATAGTTAGTAAATTAGGAATGTTGAAGAGAATCTCTTAATTTTCTATATTCAATAATGGGTTTATCACCGTATATTAAATTTTCATTTGATTTTAAAGAAGAAGCCTTAGGTCTTTGAGTTTCAACAACCCTTTTGTCCTGCCTTTCAATAATTAAATTGGCAAATTTTCCAAAAAATCCAATAAATCTATTAATTAATCTAATGCCTGTGATCTTATTGTAGAAACGAAGATATAAAATTGTATTTTCATCATCAATTGGAGCAAAAAATATTAAAACCTTGATTTTATCTGCAATATTATTTAGCCATACATTTGGAAACTTAAATTTTAAAAAAGTGGATTTAATTTTACAGTCTTTGGATTTTTTAGGTGCTTGTCCCTCATCTACTTCATTATTTGCACTTGTAAGAATGGTTTTTTTGTCTTCCGATACGATAACCTTAGGTCCGTTGATAAGTGTTTTACCTCCAGCACCTATCGTGTTATGGTGAACAAAAGGTAGATGGACGACATCAAGTTGATTTTCAATCGCTCTTGAATAATGTGTATTCCAATGGTCTTTGAACTCTGAAAAAACAAAAGACTTGTCTATTTCATCGTGGAAAGGAATATCATCGCTAGATTTATCTTTATCACCGTACCAGATGTAAATAATGTCATGCTTTTCTATGAGCTTAAAAAAACTTACATTATATCTAGTTAAATCACCTTGATTGTTAATCCCATTGGCAGGGATAAATTGACATTCACCTTCACCATTAAACTCTAAGCCATGAAAAGGGCATTGAATGTTGCAATTATTTACAACCTCACCCTTAGAAAGAGCAGCGCCTCTATGACTACACATATCCATTAAACAAGAAACTTCTCCCTTATTATCCCTATAGAAAACAAGATCCATTCCAAGTCTTCTAACGCCAACCAATTGATTCTTATTGACTTCACTTGAAGAAAGCACGGCATACCATTGATTTTTTATCATATAAATACTCCTCACCTTACCGAGCAAACATTTATTTATATTATACTATAAAAAGCATTTAAATTCCATTACTTGACAGGAAGCTCTAGTTATAAGTTCTCAAGAATACTATTATTTGAGGGAATTCTTTTATTAGAATCAGAAAATGAACTGTTAAGTTTAAAAAATTTGTAAGAGAAACTTGTTTAAACAGAAATGATTATTAAAGGAGCCACACATGTCAAATATTCATAATTTTTCCAATACAAAGATGGGGCTTTTATAGAAGAGTATGAGAACACATTAGTCTTAAACAAATATTAAATAAATTTAGAATATAGAGAAATAAATTTTGTTAGAGTATAGAAAAATGAAAATGTGAAAATTTAAATAGTATAAAAGATATTATAAAAATTTAATTGAAATTTTGGGTATAATTACAAAATCATAAAAATAAAGTTACCAAGACAAGGGGGTAATACATTGAAAAATTATGATTTATTAGTGATTGGCTTTGGTAAAGCTGGAAAGACATTGGCTGCAAAATTTGCTAGCTTAGGTAAAAAAGTAGCACTTGTTGAAGAAAGCAACACTATGTATGGTGGAACTTGTATCAATATAGGATGTATACCTACAAAAACGCTTATCGTTTCTAGTGAAAAAGGCGATAAGTACGAAGTTGCAAAACAAAATCGTGATAATGTTGTAGAAAAACTTAGAGCAAAAAATTTTGCAGGGTTAAATAATAATCCTCAAGTCGATGTATATACAGCTAAAGCTAAATTTATAGAAGATAAAGTGGTAGAAATATCTGCTAGTGGAGAAACTGAAAAACTCACAGCTGAAATTGTGGTAATTAATACTGGAGCGGTTGCGAATGTATTAAATATACCGGGCTTAGAGACGTCAAAAAATGTTGTGGATAGTACAGAATTACAAAAATTAGAAACACTACCTAAAAATTTGGGGATCTTGGGAGCCGGAAATATAGGGTTGGAATTTGCATCGTTATATGCTAAATTTGGATCAAATGTGACAGTCTTGGACTCGACGCAAAATATTCTCGGACGTGAAGAGGTGGTTGTGGCAAATCTTGCAAAAGAATATTTAGAAGAGCAAGGGGTGAAATTTATCCTTGGAACTGAAACTTCAGAAATTTCTAACAACGGAGAAAAAGTAGTCGTTCATACAAAAGAGCATGGAACATTTGAGTTTGATGTCCTACTACACGCGACAGGGCGTAAGCCTAATGTGCAAAATTTGGGACTAGAAAATACTAATGTGGAATTAAGCGAACGTGGAGCTATAAATGTTGATGAGCATTTAGAAACATCTGTAAAAAATGTCTTTGCAGCTGGAGATGTAAACGGAGGATTGCAGTTCACGTACACTTCTCTGGACGATTACAGAATATTGGTTAGCTATTTATTGGGCGATAAATCTTATTCTCAAAAAGATAGAAAGAATGTTCCTTATACAATTTTCATATCGCCAACTCTTTCCCGCGTAGGACTAACTGAAAAAGAAGCGCTTGAAGCGGGATATGAAGTTCTTACAAAAGAATTGCCGGTTGCAAATATGCCACGTGGTGTTGTAAATGGAGACACTCGTGGGATATTCAAAGCAGTAGTTGATAAAAATACAAATCTTATCTTAGGAGCAACTTTACTTGGTAAAAACTCCGAAGAATTAATCAATTTGATTAAAATGGCAATGGATAATAATATTCCATATATGTATATTCGCGACCAAGTTTTCACACATCCAACTATGGGAGAAAATTTAAACGACTTATTTAATTTTAATTAAGATATAGCATCTGCGAAAGTGGATGCTTTTTTTATGTCTTGAATTGTCAAATTAAAAAAGTAGAAGAAGAGATAATAATGAAGAGCTTTTGAATTCGAAAATCAATGGTAAAATTGATATAATAATTATATAGAAGAAAATTATTGAATTTTAAGATTTTAATTTAGAAACTGAAATTAATTGTAAAGTACAGTTTTAAAAACACAAACCAAGATAGAACGTGTAAAATAAATTTGAATAAGGATTAAGTTATAAGGTGATAATATGTGTGAAGAAAGAAACGAAGAACTGATTTTTAAAGATATGTTAGAAGAAGTGGTGGAAAACTTTGGAGAGGGAAGCCAAGAAGGCGTTAAATTTGCAATTAAAAAATGCCAAGAAGACTTGGGCTGTGTATCAATAAGCCACCAAAAGCAAATTGCAGAGGCATTTGAGTTAGACGAAAAAATCATAAAGACTATAATAAAATTTATGCCGTCAGTTAAAGAATCAAAAGTAGAATATGAAGTAATCTGTTGCACAGGGGCAAGATGTGCGAAAAATGGCTCTATGGAAGTTTTAAAAGCAGTTAAAAACATCATAGGGATTGATTTTAACGAAACAACTGAAGATGGAAAGATAAGCCTTAGGAGCCAAAATTGTTTTAAAAAATGTAAATTTGGTCCAAACATTATGATAAACGGTAAATTCTACCATCAAATGGATAAGGAAAAAGTACAGAAAGTTTTAGAAGATATAATAAAATAATAGAAGATTTTATAGGGCAGATAAGATATACAAGAGTTGAGAAGAACAAGAAAACGATGAGAAAAATGCAAAATAAACGCTTGTGAACCCAAAATATAGACTATGGAGAAAACAACAATAAAAAGGTATAATGTAAATTATAAAAATACATATCGTAAATATAAACAATGATGCTTGAGGAGATAAAATGGATATAGAAAAGAAAAAATGGGAAGTATTGTGTAGCGAAGAAAAATTAGAGCAAATAGCAAAAGAAGTAGGAGCAAAACTATCAGAAGACTATAAAGACAAAAATCTTTTAGTAATCTCTATTTTAAAAGGAGCGCTATTCTTTACAGCAGAACTTACAAAAAATATTAAACCAGTTACTAAAATAGATTTCATGATGACATCAAGCTACGGCGACGGCGAAATCAACACAGGTAGTGTTAAGATAATAAAAGACATAGACTACGACCTAGACGAATACGATGTTTTAGTTGTGGACGATATACTAGATACTGGAATAACAATGGAATTCTTAATAGACCACTTAAAAAAGAAAAATCCAAAAACGATAAAAACTTGTGTAATGTTCAACAAACAAGAAAGAAGAAAAGCAGAAATCACAGCCGACTATATAGGAATGGAAATAGAAGACAAATTTTTAGTTGGATATGGACTTGATTTTAAAGACAGATACAGAAATATACCTTATGTATTCTGTGTGTTAGATGAAGATAGATAAAAATTGGCTCTATGTCAAATATTGGGGAGACTCGTTAATTTCGAGTCTCCCCTTTAGTACCATAAATAGTGCAAGTAAGAATTTACTCTCTCTTACACTATTTATGGTACTAAAAACTGACCTCCATTATTTTATCTTTTGGGGTCAGCATATATGTGAAAGGAGGTTTTTATTAGTGACAACACCCTCCATCATCTCCGTGACAACTGCATCCATGTGAGTTTACATGGTCGTGTTCACAGTTTCCTTCTTGGTTGTGATCATGATGTCCGCTACAATTACAAGTTGGTTCAGATGCAGATACTAATTTACCTTCAGCAAATGCATTTGCAAAATCATCAGCTAAGCCAAGTGCTCCTGCATATATATCAATATTAGCTGCTAGTAATGCTTTTACAGCTCCATCACCAATTCCGCCACAGATTAAAACATTAACTTCGTTTGTTTGTAGAAAACCTGCAATGGCACCATGTCCTTCGCCTTGAGTTTCAATTATAGTTGAGTTATTTATCACTCCATTTTCTACGTCATAAACTTTAAATTTTTCAGTATGACCAAAGTGTTGGAAAACTTCACCATTTTCGTAAGGGATTGCTACTCTCATAATATTTTTTCCTTTCTTGTTACATAATGTATAAACGGAGGATTTTTTTACTTTACAATTTCCACCGTTGATTTCTAATTTTTTGCCTCCAATAATTGATTCGGCAATTTTTTTTCTTGCTCTATTGTACATAGAAGTAACGGTAGTTCTGGAAACACCCATTTGTTCAGCGCAGTCAACTTGACTTAGCGAGAAGTAATCTATCAAGCGTATGGTTTCAAGTTCGTCTAAAGCTAACTCAACTACCTCTTCTTTTGCATCACTTAAAGGAGCAAAACTCCAGTAATCTGGATATTGACAGATTTGCCTACATCTTTTAGGCCTTGGCATTTCAAACACCTCATTTCTGACATATGTCAATTATAATTTATAACAATTGGATTTATTTGTCAATAAAATTTTTCAGTATATTTCATAAAAAGTATGGGTCGTTAATTGTAAAATGAAAATGAACTAAAAAATTTTATATAAATTACATCCGGTACAATTGATTCGCCATAAAATAAAATCAAATTAGAAAGTTAATGAATATAACAATACTATAATGAAACTCAAGGGAAAATAAATATCTAAACAACTTTGAAAGATGTGAAGTTTAGCCGCGATATAATAAGGGGTATACAGCACGTAAAATACAGAGCGAGAAATTGGGTTATAGGTTATTTTAAAGATAACTCTAAAAATTTTAAGCCAGTTAATGAAAACTTAGAAAAACTAATACCAAAACTAGGTATTATGCAAAAATACTCAAGAGTATAACAAGTGATAATGGATTGAAATTTGTCGGTTTAACAGGATTAAAAAAGAAAAAGGAATTAATGAAGAACACAATAGTCTAATAAGGAGATTCCTCATAAAAGGAAAATCTATACTAGACTATTGTCAAGATACTATATTAAAGATAATAAACTAAATGCATACTCAGCCGAGAAAATTTTTAGATTATTGAACATCATATTTTAATTTATGATTTCTAGATTTCTTAAAACCAAAACTTTTTAGCGATTATTTAAATTGTATTTGCGTTGTCAAGGATAATAAGATTTTTTATTGCTTCTATTGCAACGTTAATTGTTTCTTCATTCATAAAATCATATGCACAAATAGAACCTGCTCTTACACCGCGAATAGAAGAAACTACAAATAGGGTGGATGATTCCATTTCTGTTGCAACGGCATTTGCTCTTTGCCAAACGCGCCATTTTGACTTTAATTCTTCGTCGATAGGCATACTTTCCGGATCAACTTCGCCGTAAAATGATTCTTTTGAATGTCCAATTCCCGGTAGAAAATTACATTTCAGTTTTTGGGATGCTTTTATCAAAGCGTTGATAACGTCTATGTTGGCAACTGCTGGATATTCAGCTGGGACATATGATTTAGAAGTTCCTTCGTCACGTATAGCACTTGTAAAAATTGCACCTATGTATTTCTTATCTTGGCTTTTTTCTCCGACTCTTCCGCTCGTTCCGACTCTAATAAAAGTATGCGCTCCGCAATGAATTAATTCTTCAACGGCGATGGCAGTCGATGGGCCTCCCATACCTGTACTTACAACGGATACTTTTTTATCATTTAGCATTCCTGTCCAAACACGAAGTTCTCTATTTTGACCTATAAGCTTAGAATTATCAAGTTTTTGAGCAATTAAATTTGTTCTTTCCGGATCACCGGGTAATAAAACATATTCACCAATATCTTTTGAGGTACAGTTTAAATGAAATTGCTTTCCGTCTTTATTTAATACATCCTTGCTTTTTAACATATTTTTCTCCTTAATATTTTTAATCGTTTATTTAAAAAATTATTATAAATATAATTTTAATTATATTATACACGCTTTTATTTAGATGTATAATAAAACTTATTTTATGTACTTCAAAAATAGTTCGGATAATGTATAAGCACTTTTCTAATTAATTTACTTGGATATTCTGTTATTAGCAGCTTAAATATATTTAAATGAATCTTTCATATTTATGAACATTTTTAGGTGATTAAGTTGTATTAGTATTTTATATATTTTGTTCAGTTGTATCTTTAGTAAATTTTGGAATAGAAGTTTCTATAGATTAGTTTTTGTCTTAATCAGAAGAGGGGGATATAATATACAAGGCGTTTTTAGTATAAATCTTTATTTTTTATGGATTTATTATGAAAAAGGTGTAAACAAAAGAGATGCTTATAATTATAACTGTTAGTAACATAATTTTATCTAATTTATTTAATCTATTAAGAATTAAAATAAATGGGTATAATTTATAAAATTTTAGTTTACTAATTTGTGGAGTATATATGAATTTAGAAGTTTTGCAGGGAATTTTAATACCATTTTTAGGCACGAGTTTGGGTGCGGCAATGGTATTTTTTATGAGAAATAAAATATCTTTTGGAGTGCAAAAGATTTTGACGGGGTTTGCTGCCGGAGTTATGGTGGCGGCATCTTTTTGGAGTTTATTGTTACCGGCAATAGATTCTTCGGGGCAATTAGGAAAGCTTGCATTTTTACCGGCGGCAGTTGGTTTTGCGGTAGGTGTCGGATTTTTACTTTTGTTGGATGAAATAACTCCTCATATGCACTTTAATAACGATGAAGAGGGAGTAGAGAGTAAATTAAAGAGAACTACTAAGTTGATTTTAGCTGTAACATTACACAACATTCCGGAAGGTATGGCGGTTGGAGTAGTATATGCCGGTTGGATGGCTGGTAGTACTGGGGTGAGTAGGGCGGCGGCTCTTACTTTGGCGCTTGGGATAGCTATTCAAAATTTCCCTGAGGGTGCAGTGGTTTCAATGCCGTTAAGAGCTGAGGGAATGTCAAAGTGGAAGACTTTTATATACGGAGTGCTCTCAGGAGTAGTTGAGCCAATAGCTTCTATTTTCACGATACTTGCGGCTAGCATGGTAGTTCCTGTTTTACCATATTTTTTGGCTTTTGCAGCGGGAGCTATGATGTATGTTGTGGTTGAGGAATTGATACCCGAGATGTCTGAGGGTGAACATTCCAACAAGGGAACTATTTCTTTTGCTGCCGGTTTTATATTGATGATGATTTTAGATGTTGCTCTTGGGTAAAAATATACCGTATTTTGAGAAAGTGAGTGGTAAAGATGGAAATTAAAGAACAAATTTTACAAGCTATGAGACAAGCTGGAAAGCCTATGAATGCAACAGAGGTTTCAAAGGCAACCGGTCTTGAAAAAGCTGATGTTGATAAGGCATTTAAGGCTCTTAAAAAGGAAGAGGCAATTGTATCTCCTGTTCGTTGCAAGTGGGAACCGGCTGATAAATAAGTTTAAAGGTAGTATTTCGATTTGAAGTACTACCTTTTTTAGTGTTATTTATTTGCAACATTTTTTATAAATGTAATCAAAAATTCTTTTGACTTTTCCATGTGTTGTATTGGAATGTATTCGTACTTACCGTGGAAGTTCATTCCCCCTGTGAAGATATTAGGTGTTGGAAGTCCCATCCAAGATAATCTACTTCCGTCTGTACCACCACGAATTGGTTCTACAATAGGAGTTACATCAATTGATTCTAAAGTGTTTATTGCAAGGTCGACGATGTCCATGTGAGGTTCTATCTTCTCTCTCATATTTCTATAAGATTCTTTGAATGTAACAGCTATTCTTTCTCCGTATTTTTTATTTAAGAATTCAACTGCATAGGATAGTATATTTTTCATATTTTGAATTTCTTCATAGTCAAAGCTTCTTAAAATATAATCTATTTCAGCTTTTTCTACTGTGCCTGTCAATTCGTCTAAGTGGTAAAAAGCTTCGTATCCTTCTGTGAATTGTGGTCTTTGGTTTGCTGGGAGCATATCGTCTAGTTCCATTGCGAGGCTAAGTGCATTTATCATCTTATTTTTTGCAGTTCCTGGATGTACACTTTCGCCGCTAATAGATATTTTAGCACTTATCGCATTAAAACATTCGTATTGAATTTCACCTAATCTACCGCCATCGATTGTAAGTGCAAAGTCGGCTCCGAATTTCTCTATATCAAATTTATCTACACCTTGTCCGATTTCTTCATCAGGTGTGAAAGCTATTCTAATTTTTCCGTGGGGGATTTCAGGGTGGTTTTTAAGGTGCAATATGCTATCCATAATTATAGCTATTCCGGCTTTGTCGTCTGCTCCAAGAAGAGTTGTACCATCAGTTACAATTAAATCTAATCCTGTTACATTATTTAAAGCCGGAAATTTTTCAGGGCTTAAAATTATATTTTCTTTTTCATTTAAAATTATATCTTTTCCATCATAATCAGTTATTATCCTAGGATTTACATTTGTGCCTGTCATTGCTGGGGCTGTGTCCATATGGGCAAGTAACCCTAAGGTTGGAATTTCTTTATCTGTGTTTGATTCAAGAGTTGCTGTGACATATCCATATTTATCCAAGTCGACATCTGATAGACCCATTTCGTTACATTGTTTTACCAATAGGTTTGCAAGGTCAAATTGTTTTTTAGTACTTGGAAATGTTTTAGATTCTGGGTCTGATTTAGTATCTATTTTTAAATATTCTATAAGTCGTTCACTGATATTCATAATTGCCTCCTTTAGTTGTTTATTTTAAGAATACTCTTAGGGTATACTAAAGTCAAACGAGTATTTTATTTAGAGGAGATTTTATGAAGATAGGTTTTATTTCAGACACACACGGATATTTAGAAGATACCAAGAAAGCTCTTGGCATTTTGGATGGCTGTGATAGGATTTTACACTTGGGAGATGTACTTGCACCAGGACCGAGAAATGGAATTCATCCAGGGTATGACGCCAAAGAATTGGCTGAGGTATTTGCTGGAAGAGATGATATTTTTATGGTAAAGGGCAATTGTGATGCTGATGTAGATGAACAGGTAATGGATAGAAAATTTTTAGATAATGTTGAGGTGTTTTTAGAGTGGGGAGATTTAAAGATATTTGCACTGCATGGATACAGAGAAAGTATTGAAGAGAGAGTAGAAAATGCCAAAAAGTTAGGAGCTGATATTGTAGTAGTTGGGCACACGCATATAAAAGTATTTGAAAAGATGAAAGGAATAATATATATGTGTCCTGGAAGTCCAACCCTTCCCAAAGATGACAGTAAGTCTGTGGTTATATATGAAGATGGAATTTTTAATTTTTATAATGTAGATACGTCAGAAATTATTAGTTCATATAAAATTGGAGATTAAATTTAATTTAGAATTTTGAAGAAATATAGAAAAGGGAAATAAAAATTTTATTGGGTATACATTTATCAACGAATGAAATTTTAATGAATGATATATTTGGGATTTATTTCCGAATTTAAGAGGTGTGTTATGAATAATTTAAAGAAGAAGTCGTTGATAAATTTACTATTTTATGTAGTGATGGTTATTATAAATTACATGGGAGCTAAGGGAATGATTAATGGATTAGCTCAAAAAGATGTATCTGAAATGTACACAACAATTGTAACTCCGGCGGGATATGCCTTTAGTATTTGGGGTCTTATATACACTCTTTTATTTGTGAGCATGGTAGTTTTGTTTATAAATGCTGAAAAATCAGAATATAGAGAAGTAGCTGATAAGATAAGTTCTACGTTTTGGGTGAGTTGTATTTTTAATATACTATGGATATTTTCATTTTCCATGGTTTGGATAGAAGTTTCAATGATTATGATTTTTGGACTTGCAGTTACATTGATTAAGATTTTATTTGAACTTAAAAAAATTAATTTAAAAGGAGTTAAATTATTATATCCAATAACTTTTGGAATTTATGGGGGATGGCTTAGTATAGCAAATGCACCAAATTTAGCTGCTGTAATGATAAGAGTTGCGGATAGAATGGGTGTAGATGATATAGTTGGTGGTTTAGTGTTGGTTTCGATTTTTAGTTTGATAATTTTAACTGTAGGATTTAAATTAAAAAATTCAGTATATATGTTACCGGTAGCGTGGGCGCTTGTTGCAATAAGATTTAAGCTGGTAAGTTTAGGTTCTGATTTTCCAACTTATATATTAGTTATAATAGCGCTAATATTTATAGCGGCGAGTGGTTATATGTTTGTAAGTAAAAGAAAAGTATTAACAAATTAAATATTGAATATAATAAGTGTTGTCATTTATTTTTGACAACACTTATTTTGATTCTATTTCTATACTTTCTCCATCTGAGAATTGAATTCTCCAAGCAGCTATTGCTTTTCCTTTTGTGGCTTTGGTTATATCTTCAACATAACCCTGTTCTTCAGGATCGAAGTAGTAACATTCTTCTATTCGAGTGATAGTTTTTGAAGATATTTCTGGTTCGGACAGGAGAGTGAGCAAGGCTCTTGGAGCTGAGTGCATATGGACTATACTGGTTGATTTGTCTATTACATTTAGCCAAAGTCTATCCATTGATACGACAGTATCTCCTTTTATTATAAAGTTGGCAAATGATCTCTCTAGTATTACACCTTCAAATTCTTTTGCAAATTTAAGTTCTGTTTGGCCTTTAGAAGAGTTTGAATACACTAACAACATATTTGAAACGTCAAAGTTTCTATCCAATAAAAATTTTTTTGCAACGTCTTCAGCTTTAAATTTGGACTTAGTAGATATTTTGGGATTTACATTTTCGTAAATTAGTCTACGTGTGTTTAATACACTTAAAACCTCATCGGCATAAGTTATTTGGGTAAAGCTGCTGTTCGGGTCTTGAAACTTTCCTCTACTGGCAAAAAATCTTTCGTTTAAATCAAGTTTAGAGTAGGAATCAAATTCCACTCTCAAGGACGGCAAGCTGATTCTTGTCCGTGGAATTTTCGCATGTATACTTATTCCATTTTTAAGTAGCCTTGACTTTACTTGTTTGATAAAGGTATACGATGTAGTTCTATCTTGAATTATGAATGAACGGCGAATTATCATTCCAAAGAGAAGGATATCAGTTATTATCAACGCTATCATCAATATTTTTTTTGCTTTATACCAATCCATACTATTTCTCCATTAAAAGTCGTCCAGATTCCATAGAAAAGAACAACCTTCTGTTGTTATATTTGATAAAGATTGAATGTTTAAGTTCTGTCTGATCATGGGAAGTGTTGTCTATATAAGCAACTCCTATATCAGATATATTTTTTAAAACTTCTTCAAAAGGCTCGTTAAAAACTGTTAAGGAAGTTTTTATTATACGCTCTAAACCGGCGAACTTGACCTTTTCCGGCAATGGCGATTCACTTATAGATTTTCGGTAGTTTTGTTTGAAATAAGTAATGGTATCGCCGTAAGATTCAATTTCTATATAGTAGGGGTTTTTGGTGTCATTAATTATAACCGGGATGGAATCTTCATAGAGATTGAAAGAAAATCTAAATCCAAGATCGCCATTATTTTCTATAGGTGTTATTTGAGAAATATATATTCCTGCATTGCCAACTTTGTTTGAAATAAAGGAAATAGAATTTTTAAGAGAAGTATGCAGATTTCGTGTCTTAGACTCCGGTACATTTAAGTTTTTATATTCTATTATTCCGTTGGTGTAAAGAGTTAGGTATTCATTTCCATAGATAAGACTTCTGCTGTTGTCTTGGACTATATCTCTAATGTGTTCATCATTTTGATTTAGAAATCTTGTCGCTAAATTATTGACATATGATTCATCTGATATCAAACTTTTAAGATCATTTGAATATTTAACAGTCTTTAATAGGTAGCTATTTTGATTCGGAAGATAAATATTTTTTTCAACATTGTATAATTCGTTTAAATTTTTATATTCAGGCAAAGACTCCCCGGCAAGTGCTGAAAGTGTAAAGTCTATTGTAGTATTTTTGTCAAATCTATAGTGATTAGTTCCATCACTAACTATTATAAATTCTCTGGACAGATAGATTTCTTTTATGAGAATAGGAGAGTCGTTTGAATCGGATTTTCCAATTAAGTTAACAATTATGGATAAGTCTACCGGTGAAGAGTAGAAGAAAACTAAAGATGGGAGGTCTTGTAGTTTTAAATATTCTTGCAATGAAATGACTTGTCCATTTTTAGTGTTTGAATTGGAAAAAATTTCGTATATTGATTGGCGATAAGTGTTGTATATATCGTCAAAGTCATATACGGCATGGTGTTGGCCGTTGTAGTTAGCGACCATTTTTTGTGGCTTTAAAAGTTCTTTAAATAAATCATTGGTCGCATAATCAGTGTCTTCTATTTTTGTGGTGGGTATGTGGGATTTTTTTAAGTCAACCCACAGTATGTTTGATAGGAACAGTGTCAAACCGGCCAATGCGATCAGTATTATATTTAGTATATATTCATGTTCTCTATTCATTGTGCACCACACTCTTAAACTTTAAGACAACTTCTGTTCCGAAGTTATATTTTGAACTTATCTCTATACTCCCACCCATAGTTTCAATTAGTTCCTTAGCTATAGAAAGTCCAAGTCCGGTTCCACCCATAGCCCGACTTCTACCTTTTTCAACTCTGTAAAATCTTTCGAATATTCTATTCAAATCTTCTTTTGGAATTCCTATTCCATTGTCTTTAACAGTGATTTTTAAGAAACCATCTAAGTTTTGACAACTTATTTTAATTTTTTCATTAGGTTTAGTGTATTTTATTGCATTGGATATTATATTCATCACAATTTGTTCAGTTGAGTGAACATCTGAGTAAATATCGTTTATATTCATTGGAATATCTAAGGTTATGTTGTGAGACTTTTCTTTTATCATAACGTCCAGACTCTCTAGGACTTGGCTTATTAAATCGTAGGTATCTATTGGTTCAAATATAAAATTGTTTGCGCCGTAGTCTATATTTGAAAGTTGCAACAAGTCTGATACCAATCTTCCCATTCTGTTACTTTCACGGTTTATTGTTCCGACAAAATGTTTTATGTCTTCATAGTCCATTTCTGAGTCCAAGATTGTCTCTGAATAACTTTTTACAGTTGTTATAGGCGTTTTAAGTTCGTGACTGACATTTGCAACAAACTCTTTACGCATGATTTCAAGGTTGTGTTCTTTTGTCATATCTTGGAATACTACTATAAGACCTTGGTTACTTTTCTCCCTTCTAAAAGGAGCGTATTTAAGTTTATAAAATCTGTCGAGAATTTCAATTTCACCGTCGCCGACTAATGTTGAAAAGTTATTGTAGTCTATATTTGAAATGTTCAAATTAGCTAAGTCGATTTTTTCGCCATTGCTATTGTTTAAATTCAATATTCTTCTTGCGGTTGGGTTTGCATGGATTAGAAATCCATTTTTGTCTATTGCAATTACGCCCTCTTGCATATAGTTAAAGATTGTATTCAGTTTACCTTTTTCAATTTCCATTTGCTCGATTGTAATTTTTAGCTCCTGCGTCAAATAGTTAAACATAGAACCTAAATTACCGATTTCATCATTTGATTTTATATCTACTTTTTGGTTGAAGTCCCCTTTTGCCATCAACTTTGCCTTTTTAGTCAGGTCACTTATAGGGCCTGTGATTGAATTTGCTAAGAAGTATCCTAGAGTTATGGTTATTATGAGACCGATTCCGGTTGCATAAGTAAGAATGCTACGGGCGTTATCTATTACATCGTATACACCGTTTAGATTTTCTGTCATGTATAAAATGCCCATAACTTTACCTTCTGATGAAAAGATAGGTCTTGCTATGTGCTTTTCGTGCAAGTTTGAATTTTCATCGAATATAACTCGTTGGCCCTCTGAACCTGAAATTGAGTTTATGACTAAGTCAGGCTCTATAGTCTCGTTGGCTATGGCAAGTGACATTAAATTCACATTCTTTGATGCAGCAATTATGAGTGGATTTTCTTCAGATGTTATTGCATACATGGATTGATTTGAAGGAAATCTCCAACTTATAAATGTGTTGATTATTTGGTCTTGATTTAAGAGCCAATCTTCAGTAGTCAGATAATTTGAAGTTGTTACAATTGAGTTCAGTGTTGAGTCCATATTTTCAGTGACGTTTTGAAGTTGAGCACTTTCAAGTCTATTTATGATAAATGCCCCGACAATTGACATACATACTAATACTAGTAGGAAGTAAATTGTCATAAATCTATATTTTATACTGCTAAGCATTTTATCCTCCGAAGTAGTATCCTACTCCACGTTTAGTAAGGATATATTTGTAGTCTTTGCCATCTTCTATTTTTTCTCTAAGACGTCTGACAGTTACATCAACAGTCCTTATATCTCCGTAATATTCATAGTCCCAGACTTTATCTAATAGTTCTTCACGTGAAAAAACTTGTCCTGGATTTTTAGCCAAGAACTTTAAAAGTTCAAATTCACGAAGTGTGAGGTCTATAATTTCTCCGTCTTTTTTTATTTCGTATTTATCTATGTTGATTTCAAGACTTTCTGAATTGATATGTGCTGTTTCGGTTTGAACCTCTATATTTCTACGTCTCAAAATAGCTTTCACTCTAGCGGTCAACTCTCTCATTGAGAAGGGTTTTACAACATAGTCGTCTGCTCCAAGTTCTAAGCCGAGTATTTTATCAACTTCTTCTTCTTTTGCGGTGAGTATAATAACGGGGATATTTGATGTTTTTCTGAGTTCAGTTAAAACTGAAAATCCGTCCATTATAGGCATCATTATGTCAAGTATTATAAGGTCGAAAGTTTCTTCTGCAACTCTTTCAAGACACTCTTTACCATCATAGGCAGTTTTAGTTTCATATCCGTCTTTTTTTAAGTTGTACTCTATTATATCTGCGATTGAATGTTCATCATCCACTATTAAAATTTTTCCAAACATAAGCGCCTCCTAATTTGCATTATATCAGATAAATAAAAACTTTTAAAATTGTGTATAATATCAACATGGATAAATTTATTATAGGTTCACATCAATCTTTTACAAAAGGATTTAACGGTTTGTATAAAAGTATGAAAGAACAAAACGGAAACACTTTTCAATTTTTTATGAGAAACCCTCGTGGGTCAAAGAGAAAGGAGTTTGACCGAGAAGATGCGGATAAGCTCATAGAAAATATGCAGGGCGAAGTGCCGATTATGTTGGTGCACGCTCCGTACACGCTAAATCCTTGTTCGGATAAGGACTATGTAAAAGAATTTGCAAGAGATGTGTTAAGAGAAGATATAGAAAGATTAGAGTACTTTGGCAAACATCTTTACAATTTTCATCCGGGATCTCATCTTGGACAGGGCACAGAAGTTGGAATAAATATAATATCTGATTTGTTAAATGAAATATTACATGAAGATATGCATACAACAGTCCTACTTGAAACCATGGCTGGCAAGGGAACGGAAATAGGAAGGAATTTTGAAGAACTCGCAATGATTATTGAGCGAGTAAACTTAAAAGATAAACTTGGAATATGTATGGACACTTGTCATATTCACGAAGGCGGGTATGATATTGTAAATGATTTAGATGGAGTGTTAGAAGAGTTTGATAAAATAATAGGATTAGAAAGATTAAAAGCAATACATTTAAATGATTCAAAAAATCCAATTGGAGCACACAAGGATAGACATGAGGAAATAGGCAAGGGGCACATAGGACTTGAGGCAATAAGAAGAATAATAAATCATGAGAAACTTCGCGCACTACCTTTTTATTTGGAAACTCCTTTGGATAATGAAGGGCACAAGATAGAAATTGAATTGCTTAGGAGTATGAGAGAGTGAAAAGAAATCACATATTGGATTCGTATAGAGGATTTACAGTAATTTCCATGATATTATTTCATCTGTTTTACGATATAAATTTATTTAAACAAATACCTTGGTATGAAAACTTTATAATAAATAGTGTCTGGCAAATATCAATTGCAGCGTCTTTTTTTATAATATCAGGAGTTACTTCGAGCTTATTAGATAGAAGAAAGAATATAAAGAGGGGGATAATTTTAAATATAATTGGTCTGCTAATAACTCTGGTAACTTATTTTTTTGCAAGAGAGATAATGATAATATTCGGAGTTATGAATGGACTTGGAATGTGCATGTTAATAACAGGATTGATTCAGGATAAAATAAAAAATTTGAACACAAATATATGGTCAACTTTAATGTTAATTCTATATATATGTACTTATAATATTCAAAGTGGAACAGTACTATTCGGAAAGATAGAAATTACTGAAGAACTATATAATTTAAATTTATTTCCTCTAGGACTTCCTTCTTTAAATTTTACTTCTGAAGATTATTTTGGATTTATACCATGGATATTTATATATCTATTTGGTTTTTTTATTGGAAGAAAATTAATAGAGAATAACTTTTATGGAAAATATGGGAAAGGTAATATTCTATCTGAAATAGGTAAAAGAAGTTTAGCCATCTATGTTTTGCACCAGCCGCTTTTGTATTTATTAGTTATATGGATTTTTGAAAAAATATAAAAAAATTTTTAGAATCTTATAAATAAAATGTCTGTAAGGCGGTAAAACACAGGGTTTCAAACAATTGAAAATTTACTAAAAAAAGTATTGACAGGTGTGTGGAATTTTGGCATAATGTACAAGTTGCCTCGTGAGAGCAACGCTCTTGAAAAAACTTTAAAAAGAATTAAAAAAAGTTCTTGACAAAGCAAACTGAAAGAGTTATACTAAATAAGCTGTCTCTTAAAAAGAGAGAGCAAAGAACAATGATAATTAAATAGTGTAGAAAAGAATAAACTATAAGCAAAGCAAAAAAAGCTTAGCGGAAAGTCAGTGAAAAAACTGAGTAGCTAAGGTCAAATAAGATATTAAAATCGAGAGTTTGATCCTGGCTCAGGACGAACGCTGGCGGCGCGCCTAACACATGCAAGTCGAGCGATGAAGACATAACAGACACCTTCGGGAAGAAGTTAAGTCGGATTAGCGGCGGACGGGTGAGTAACACGTGAGTAACCTGCCTTTGACACGGGGATAGCCACCGGAAACGGTGATTAATACCCGATGAAATCGTAATAACACATGTCATAACGATCAAAGTGAATTAGCGGTCAAAGATGGACTCGCGTCTGATTAATTAGTTGGTGAGGTAACGGCTCACCAAGATAGCGATCAGTAGCCGGCCTGAGAGGGTGAACGGCCACATTGGAACTGAGAAACGGTCCAAACTCCTACGGGAGGCAGCAGTGGGGAATATTGCACAATGGGGGAAACCCTGATGCAGCGACGCCGCGTGAGCGAAGAAGGATTTCGATTCGTAAAGCTCTGTCCTATGGGAAGATAATGACGGTACCATAGGAGGAAGCCCCGGCTAACTACGTGCCAGCAGCCGCGGTAATACGTAGGGGGCGAGCGTTGTCCGGAATCACTGGGCGTAAAGGGTTCGCAGGCGGTTTAGAAAGTCAGATGTGAAAGGCGAGGGCTCAACCCTCGTAAGCATTTGAAACTTCTAAACTTGAGTAGTGAAGAGGTAAGTGGAATTCCTAGTGTAGCGGTGAAATGCGTAGATATTAGGAGGAATACCGGTGGCGAAGGCGACTTACTGGTCACAAACTGACGCTGAGGAACGAAAGCGTGGGTAGCAAACAGGATTAGATACCCTGGTAGTCCACGCCGTAAACGATGAGTGCTAGGTGTCGGAGTAATTCGGTGCCGCAGTTAACACAATAAGCACTCCGCCTGGGGAGTACGTGCGCAAGCATGAAACTCAAAGGAATTGACGGGGACCCGCACAAGCAGCGGAGCATGTGGTTTAATTCGAAGCAACGCGAAGAACCTTACCAGGGCTTGACATAATATTGACCCCTCTAGAGATAGAGGCTTCCCTTCGGGGACAGTATTACAGGTGGTGCATGGTTGTCGTCAGCTCGTGTCGTGAGATGTTGGGTTAAGTCCCGCAACGAGCGCAACCCTTACCTTTAGTTGCCAGCATGTAAAGATGGGAACTCTAAAGGGACTGCCGATGATAAATCGGAGGAAGGTGGGGATGACGTCAAATCATCATGCCCTTTATGTCCTGGGCTACACACGTGCTACAATGGTCGGAACAAAGAGCGGGCAAGCTAGCGATAGCAAGCGAATCTCAAAAAGCCGATCTCAGTTCGGATTGTTCTCTGCAACTCGAGAACATGAAGTCGGAGTTGCTAGTAATCGCAGATCAGAATGCTGCGGTGAATGCGTTCCCGGGTCTTGTACACACCGCCCGTCACACCATGGGAGTTGGCAATACCCGAAGTCGTCGAGCTAACCGCAAGGAAGCAGACGCCGAAGGTAGGGTTAATGACTGGGGTGAAGTCGTAACAAGGTAGCCGTATCGGAAGGTGCGGCTGGATCACCTCCTTTCTAAGGAAATAAATTCACGGACTGTAACAGGAAAGTGGATTAAATAAAAAGTCTTATAGACTTTTCTACACTGTTTTAATTATATATGGACCTCTCAAGTGAGTTAGTTTAGGTGCAATTCCTAAAAGGTCATTAATGAACCATGAAAACTAAACAATCATATCAAAGAAGAAGAGTCAAATTTAATACGAAGTAATAAAGAAGACACTTTTTCACTGGAAAAGAAAGCAGTCAATGAGAATTGATTAGCAAAGGTCAAGTAAAAAAGAGCATTAGGTGAATGCCTAGGCACCAAGAGGCGAAGAAGGACGCGACAAGCTGCGAAAAGCTGTGGGTAGGAGCAAATATCCGCCAAACCACAGGTATCCGAATGGGGCAACCCACCTCAAAAGAGGTATCTATAAGTGAATACATAGCTTATAGAAGCGAACCGGGTGAACTGAAACATCTAAGTAACCCGAGGAAAAGAAAGAAAACTCGATATCCAAAGTAGCGGCGAGCGAAATGGATAGAGCCCGACCGTGCAAAAGACGAAAATAGTTAGCAGAAACTTCTGGGAAGGAGTACCAAAGAGAGTAACAGTCTCGTAAGCGAAAACGAAAATAGTTGGCACAAGAGAGTACCACCGGACACGAGAAACCCGGTGGGAATATAGGGGGACCACCCCCTAAGGCTAAATACTACTTGGTGACCGATAGTGAACAAGTACCGTGAGGGAAAGGTGAAAAGAACCCCGAGAGGGGAGTGAAATAGAAACTGAAACCTAATGTTTACAAGCAGCGAAACTGGTTATAGACCAGGATCGTGTACTTTTTGTAGAACGGGCCAGCGAGTTATGGTAATAAGCAAGGTTAAGAAGTTAAGCTTCGGAGCCGTAGGGAAACCGAGTCTTAATAGGGCGAAAGTTTGTTGCCATAGACCCGAAACCGTGTGATCTATCCATGGGCAGAGTGAAGTCGGAGTAAAATCTGATGGAGGCTCGAACCGGGTAGCGTTTAAAAGCTATCGGATGACCTGTGGATAGGGGTGAAAAGCCAAACGAACACGGAGATAGCTGGTTCTCCTCGAAATAGCTTTAGGGCTAGCCTTTAGTGAACAATGATGAGGGGGTAGAGCACTGAATAGTTAAGGGGGCATTGAGCTTACCGAGACCTATCAAACTCCGAATACCAAATCAAGCACTAAGGAGTCAGACTATGTGGGATGAGCTTCATAGTCGAAAGGGAAACAGCCCAGACCACCAGCTAAGGTCCCAAAATAATAGTTAAGTGGGAAAGGATGTGGAATTACTCAGACAACCAGGATGTTGGCTTAGAAGCAGCCATACATTTAAAGAGTGCGTAATAGCTCACTGGTCAAGTGATTCTGCGCCGAAGATAACCGGGGCTAAACTATATACCGAAGCTGTGGACTATATGTAAATATAGTGGTAGAGGAGCAATGTCTAAGAGACGAAGCATAAGGCGTAAGCCGATGTGGATTTTAGAGAAGAGAGAATGCTGGCATGAGTAGCGAGAGGTGAGTGAGAATCTCACCCGTCGAAAACCCAAGGTTTCCTGAGCAAGGCTCGTCCACTCAGGGTAAGTCGGGACCTAAGGCGAGGCTGAAAAGCGTAGTCGATGGAAAACAGGTGGAAATTCCTGTACCGATATCAAGCGTTAAAAAGTAAGTGGGGACGCAGGAGGATAGCAGAAGCGCCCAGTTGGTGAGGTGTGCAAGCACAAAGGCTAAGAGTGAGGCAAATCCCGCTCTTGAGAAGGTTGAAGTGTGAAGCGGATCGAAAAACAAGTAGAGAAGGATGTAACTCCACACTGCCAAGAAAAGCCACTATCAAGTAAGATATCGCCCGTACCGTAAACCGACACAGGTAGGTGAGGAGAGAATCCTAAGACGAGCGGAAGAACCTTTGTTAAGGAACTCGGCAAAATGACCCCGTAAGTTAGCGAGAAGGGGAGCCCCTGAATAGGGGGCCGCAGTGAAAAGGCCCAAGCGACTGTTTACCAAAAACACAAGTTTCTGCAAAGTCGAAAGACGAAGTATAGGAGCTGACACCTGCCCGGTGCTGGAAGGTTAAGGGGAAGAGTTAGTCGAAAGGCGAAGCTTAGAACCGAAGCCCCAGTAAACGGCGGCCGTAACTATAACGGTCCTAAGGTAGCGAAATTCCTTGTCGGGTAAGTTCCGACCCGCACGAAAGGTGTAACGATTTGGGCACTGTCTCAACAAAGGATCCGGTGAAATTGTAGTAGCGGTAAAGATGCCGCTTACCCACGACAGGACGGAAAGACCCCGTGGAGCTTTACTGTAGGTTGACATTGGATTTTGAGTTTAAATGTACAGGATAGGTGGGAGACTAAGAAGCAAGTGCGCCAGCATTAGTGGAGTCGACCTTTGGATACCACCCTTTTAAACTTAGGATTCTAACCTAACCCCTTGAATCAGGGGAAGGGACACTGTCAGTCGGGCAGTTTGACTGGGGCGGTCGCCTCCGAAAGAGTAACGGAGGCGTTCAAAGGTTCCCTCAGCACGGATGGAAATCGTGCGAAGAGTGCAAAGGCAAAAGGGAGCTTAACTGCGAGACCAACAAGTCGAGCAGATAGGAAACTAGGACTTAGTGATCCGGTGGTACCGAGTGGAAGGGCCATCGCTCAACGGATAAAAGCTACCCCGGGGATAACAGGCTTATCTCCCCCAAGAGTCCACATCGACGGGGAGGTTTGGCACCTCGATGTCGGCTCGTCTCATCCTGGGGCTGAAGTAGGTCCCAAGGGTTGGGCTGTTCGCCCATTAAAGAGGCACGCGAGCTGGGTTCAGAACGTCGTGAGACAGTTCGGTCCCTATCCGTCGTGGGCGTAGGAAATTTGAGAGGAGCTATCCTTAGTACGAGAGGACCGGGATGGACAAACCTCTGGTGCATCAGTTGTCTTGCCAAAGGCACAGCTGAGTAGCTAAGTTTGGACGGGATAAGAGCTGAAGGCATCTAAGCACGAAGCCCCCCTCAAGATGAGATTTCCCCATTAGATAAGACCCCTTGAAGAAAACGAGGTTGATAGGCTCAAGGTGTAAGAGTAGTAATACTTTAAGCTAATGAGTACTAATAGGTCGAAGACTTGATCAAAGAAGATATGATTGTTAGTTTATCCGGTATCAATAGTATGAAGGACACACCTGTACCCATACCGAACACAGAAGTTAAGCTTTAATACGCCGATGGTACTTGGCTGGAGACGGCCTGGGAGAGTAGGTTTTGCCGGATTTATAAAGACGTATGTCGATCTAATAAAAGACGATGTATGTCTTTTATTTTATTAATGCGCACAGATTAAAAAAGAATATTAGTCATCCGGTATCAATAGTATAAAGGACACACCTGTACCCATACCGAACACAGAAGTTAAGCTTTAATACGCCGATGGTACTTGGCTGGAGACGGCCTGGGAGAGTAGGTTTTGCCGGATTTATAAAGAACGTATGTCAATCTATTAAAGAATGATATACGTTTTTTTATAGCTCTATGTATAATAATCTCTTTAGGATAAATTATTATCCTTAAGATTTGCTGATTATATTTATTTTATTTTTGCTCTATTTTAAATAAGAAAAATTTCACGCAGATTACACATTTCACACCAAAAAAAATATCTAAAAATGCCTAAAATAGCCAATCGTTATAAAAAAATTTTTAAATTAATAAAATAATTACAAGAAAACTATTTACAAGGAAATGCTTTTCAGTTATTGTAATAGATATAAAATACATATAAGGAGTGAAAAAAATGGTAGTAGAATTTGATATGGTTAGAACCATAGGTTTTGCTGTAGTATTACTTTTATTTGGTAGATTAATACGCAGCAAGGTAAAATTTTTCCAAACATTTGCAATACCGGCTCCGGTTATTGGAGGTTTCTCATTTGCAATAGTTAATTTATTTTTAAGACAAAGTGGTTTGGAGATAAATTTTGATACTACATTACAATCTTTCTTCATGGTAATTTTCTTTACAAGTATAGGATTTGGAGCGAGTATTAAAATTTTGAGAGCGGCAGGACCTAAAGTTTTCTTATTTTTGTTAATAGCTGGATTTTTATGTGTAATTCAAAATACAGTTGCTTTAGGACTTTCTGGAGTTGTAGGAATTGATAAAGGGCTTGCACTTATGACAGGTTCAACTCCTATGACAGGGGGTCATGGAACCTCAGGTGGTATTGCACCTTTAGTTGAAGCATCTGGAGTAAAAGGAGCTGAGACTGTAGCATATTCAGCCGCAACATTTGGATTAGTGATGGGCTCTCTTATGGGCGGACCGCTAGCTAATAAATTAGTTACTGGCAAGAATTTATTGCTAAACAGAAAAGAAATAGATGAAGATGATGATTTAGATGAATCGTTATTAAAAACAGAAGCAAGAGTGCTTGATGGAGATAGAATTTTAAAAGCTTTTTTTGTGATACTTATAGCTATGTTCTTAGGTAGCTATATATCAAATTTTTTAAACGTTTTAATTCAAAGAATTAGTCCTATAGCAAAGTTCCCTTCTTATATTGGACCTATGTTGTTAGCTATTATAGCTAGATATATTTCTGACAAAGGAGCGGACATTGTTCCGGTTGAAGAAGTGGAAGTAGTTGGAAATGTTGGGCTTAATTTATTCTTAGGTATGGCTCTTATGACATTAAAATTATGGGAACTTATAGATTTAGCTATTCCTTTAATAGTACTTCTATTAGCACAAACATTGTTAATGGCTATTTATGCATACTTTGTAACATTTAGATTAATGGGAGGCAATTATGATGCAGCCGTATTAGCTGGTGGACATTGTGGATTTGGTATGGGAGCCACTCCAAATGGTGTAGCAAATATGGAATCTATTTGTGAAAAATTTGTATATTCAAAAACTGCATTCTTTGTACTTCCTATTGTGGGAGGAATGTTTATAGATTTTGTAAATGTATTTATCATTTCTATGTTTTTAGCATTTATATAAAAAGGGTGATACAGTGACTATTCAAAAAAAAATAGGGTTCTTCGACAGTGGTGTCGGAGGACTCTCTGTACTTAAAGAAGCATTAAATAAATTATCAGGATATTCTTTTATATACATAGGGGACACAGATAGAATGCCCTATGGAGTAAAAACTTCTAGTGAAGTAGAACAATTTACATTAGAATGTATAGATTATATTGGAGAAATAGGAATTGATTCTTGTATAATAGCTTGTAATACAGCAACTGCTTATGGATTGAAGAGTGCAAGGGATAAATTTGATTTTAAAATTTTTGGTGTTGTTGAACCTGCATGTGAATCTGCAGTTGAAATTACAAATAACAATAAAGTGGCTTTATTTGCAACTCAGGGAACGGTAAATAGTAAAATTTATGATAACACAATGAAATCGATTTCTCAAGAGGTTGAACTTTTTGGAGTCGGATGTCCGGATCTTGTGTTAGCTATTGAAAATGGTCATATAGATGATTGTATGGTTAAAAAAGTTATAGAAGAATACTTAATGGAATTAGGTGATTTTGAATATGATACTCTAATACTAGGATGCACCCATTTTCCTTTAGCAATAAAGATGTTTAAAAAAATTTTCAGTGAACAAAATAAGAAAGTAAATATAGTAGATCCTGCTGAAAAAACTATTGAAAAGTTAAAATCAGTTATGCAGTATGATGATATAGCTCGAAATAGCAGTGTTGAATTTTATGCAACAGGAGATGTTGAAAAATTTAAAAGCACAGTATGTAAAGTGATAGATATAGATAAAATAGACTTAAGTTTTAAAAAAGCTGTTTTAAATAAGTTCATTGACAAGGAAACAAGTAAAATTTAAAAATATATGAAAATCATAGATGTGGAAATTATCTAATTTATATTAGAATGGGAGACGTTAAAAATTGTCAATTTGTAAATGACGAGATACTAAAAACAAAAAATAAATATCACATATGTTAATCTATTATTGGGGATAACCCCAATAATAGATTTTGCTTTTCGATAGACTAAACCAATTTAAAGTCTGTACTTCAAGCCTATTAGATTTATACAATTATCTTTTCATTTGAAGATTTAGATCGTAGTAACTATAGAAAGATAAATATTTATAAAATCTTTCATTATCATTCTTATGACTTATTTCGATTTTTCCATTATGTCTTGGTGTCCTAGATCTTGTTATTTGATGTTCTATACCTAATTCACTACATAGTACATCAAGAAGTGTATCCTTTTTGCCTCTTTAAAATGAGTAAACTCAAATTCATTATCTGTTTGTATGATTTCAGGCTGATATCCAAAATAACTAATGGACATCTTTAAAAATTCTACAGTTGAATATGAAGACGATTCATTAATTGGATATATGAGCTTTTGAACATAGTCTTTAAATATACTAAAATTAAGTAATAAGGAGATTTATATGGGAAGAAAAAAGAAACGAGATTTTTTTAAGAAACTGGTAAGGGTAAATATAATTTTAAGTTCAATAGGAGTACTATTATTAGTTTTATTAGTGATTTTTGATGTAGCATATCCTAATCCGTGGTTTACAATACTGTCTTTGTGTGCAATTGTTTTAATCTTTTTGGCTTTAATATTGTGGGGATTAGTTTGGATTAATGATGTAGTTGAAGTGTATAAGATAAATAAAAAATTAGCACTCCTAATGTTAGTTGTTGGGATTATTTTTATAGTCTATGAATTCTTTATAAAATAGGTGTTGAGAAATTTTGATTGTTAGTAGAATGTTTAATAGGATAAATTAGTATAAATGATTTTACTTATGGGAGTTATTTAAGAATGAGGAATTTACAAAAAATAGAAAGTTTTATATTAGAAAATAAATATGTCCTACTCTATTTTGGAACTGAGACTTGTTCTGTATGTCATGGGCTTAAACCGCAAGTTCAAAAGCTTTTAAGTGAATATCCGATGATAAAAGAAAAATTTATTTGGGTTGATGATATAAGTGAAATTAGAGGGCAGTTTCAATTATTTACTTTTCCTGTGTTAATAATGTATGTTGAGGGGAAAGAATTTTTTAGAATGGCAAGGTTTGTGCCAATAGTTGAACTTAAAGAAAAACTTGATAGGATTATGGAACTTTCAAATTAATAAAAAATTTAATTTAAGATAAAAAGCTCAGCGAGAAATCACTGAGCTTAATTTTATGTCATTACAAAAGTTAAGATTAAAACGCTGACTATTGCCAAACCATAAGTTATGGGTAGGCCTACAAACATCTGCTTGTCAAACATCCACTCTCTGTCATCTTCGGTTGGCGCTGACATCTGCATCAATGATCCGGCAGATGAGAATGGAGATATGTTAGTTGAGAGCGAACCGGCAACTGTTGCAGTAAATAGAAGAGTCGCATTTAAGTTGGGGTTTGCAGCAACCATAGCACCTATTATAGGGAAAAGCGATGGAGTAACTACTGATAGTGTGGAACTGAAGAATGACATAGCTCCGGCAACTAAGCAGAAGGCTGTAGGTATTAAAAATTCCGGCACATTTGAGTCCATAAATGTTCCTATCCGACTTATAACTCCGGCTTTAACTGCAATTTGAATTAGTATACCCATACCACACAACATGATGATAGTAGTCCATGGAATGCGAATTAATACTTCTTTTTGGTCTGCTAAATGAAGTAAAAGAGAGATAACTGACATAGTTATACAGACAAGACCTATGTTGAGCATAGAGTTAATATTTGCAATCCATTGTACTTCAGGGTTTAGGATATTCATTACAGGGAATATTAAAACCAAGACAAATGTAAGTGCGATTAGAAATAGATTTATCTTTTGTTTGGCATTAAAAGGCAAAGGTCTTTCTACTTCCAAGGTCTTTGAAATATTTCCATTTTTAAAACGATTCACTAAGAATAATACTATAAGTACTATAAGTGGATAGATAACAGTAAATGAAAAGATTGGAATTCCCATTTGGAATGCTTCGTTTTCAAATCCGGCATCTTTCATAAGGCCTTGGAATACAATGCCAGAACCGCTTGTCATCAAGTTAGCTCCACCGGAAGCTCCCCAGTTTACAGCTTGTGCGCCAATAAGTATATTTTTTCCACTCTTTTTACACAATGCTATGGCAATAGGGCAAAATACTGCCATAACAGTAAAAAATCCTGCACCCATTGCAGATAGTAGCACAGAAATTAAATAGATAATTATGTATAACATTTCGGGGAAATTTTTGGTTTTGTAGAGTATATGGTTAGCAAGTTTATCCATTGTGCCATTAACTACGGCAAAATTATAGAACATACTAACTGAAAAAATAGCAAAGAATATACTCATTGGCCAAAGGTTAATGACTTCTTTTGGATTCATCTTAAGTAAGAAACATCCTATTAAGTATGAAAAAGATAGCGCTATTAATCCAACGTTAAGTTTTGTTTTGTATCCGATGGCAATTGCAGCCACTATTGCGGATATAATAATAAAGTTAATCATCGTTCACCTCACATCATCTTAATGATACTATGTAAGATTGAAAAAAGAAAGCAAATTAGGTAAAAGGTTTTTATTTTTAAATTAAAAGTGGAAAAGATATAAATTTATATTACTGCAGTATCTAATAATATAATGTTTGGGTAGAAATATACAGAGGTGATTAACGTGAATACTATAGAAAATCAATTGGAACATAGAACTATAAGAAAATTTGAAGATAGAGAAGTAGATAACAAAACGTTGAATAAACTATTTGATGTATATAATCATTCAGCAAGTTCAACCGGAATGCAACAAGCATCTATAATAAGAGTTACAGACCCAAAGATAAAACATGAGATAATGAAAGTGTCTAATCAAGAATATTTGGAAGATGTTCCGGAACTATTGATATTTATTGTGGATTTATACAGAAATTATAGAATAGCTGAAGAAAAAGGATATGTAGAAGACGCATATAAACACATGGATAAATTTTTCCAAGGCTTCACAGATTCTATTATAGGCGCTCAAAATATGGTGGTTGCAATTGAGTCGTTGGGAATGGGAGCTGTTTATTTTGGATCGATATTAAATGACTATGACAGAATGGTTGAGTTATTAAAACTACCTAAGTATACATTTCCTGTAGTTGGTTTAGGTTTTGGATATCCTGCTGAAAAACCTCAGGTAAAACCTAAGATGCCGATTGAATTAAAAGTATTTGAAAATGAATATAAAGAGTATGAAAATTATTTAGAAGCATTTAAAGGTTATGATGAAACTATGACAACTTATTATGATACCAGGGACAACGGACAGAGGTCAGATTGTTTTACGGATCAAGTTGTTAAAAAGTTTTTATCGACAAATGAAATCAGAAGAGATGTTTTGAAATCCATAGCAAAACAAGGCTTTGAAATGAGATTATAAATAAAAAACTAGGCAGTGTATGAGCTACCTAGTTTTAACTATTTTGGAATCTATTTTGGAATCAGAAATTGCTTTATTTAATAGATTTTTGAAAAATGAGATAGTTTTTTCAGAGTCTATAGAAATTCTATAGTTACCATCTTCTTTTTTGCCCTTTATAACAAGTCTATTTTCTTTGTCTGTATAAATTGACTTGATCGAAGAATAGGGAAGCACAAGATTTCCAAGTACAAACCCATCAGCATAAGTACCGCCAGCTACATTAAAAGTATCTCTTCCTGTTCTGAAAGAATTTTTATTGCTGAAAGTGTATACATTTGTTTCCTTACTTTCTTCTTTGTTTTCAAACAGACCTGAAAGTAAATTTACTAAGAATATCAAAAGTATTAGAGCAACCACTGCTGGATTAGTTACAGTTGTGAGTAGCTTGTGTTCAGGTAAATACATAGTTCTTACAATGTATAAATTTAAAAAGATCAAAAATATAACATAAACTAAAATTTTAACTATGTAATTTAAAGAGTTAATCTTTAGAGATTTTAGTCTTGTAAGCTTGGAATACTCTGCAAACAATTCATCGATTGTCGATAAAAATAAGAAATTTGCAAATATCCAAAACATATGCATAAAGACCGAACCTTCAATAGCAGATTGATTTTTAAAAAAAGTTTGTATCCCCAACGGAATTAACAAAGATATAAATATTATAATTCCAAGTTTTAAATTGCTTTTCATGATACCTCCAAATAAGTTAATTAAAAAAATTATATCATAAAAATTAAAAAAATGATTATAGTTCTAAAGTTTGGGTATATTAAAAATAACAAAATATTAAGGAGTGATACCAATGTACGACTTAGTAGATTTAGTTAAAAAAGTAGAGAGAATAGCAATTGAAGACTAAGGTTTTAAGCAATATCGTTTAGATAAGCTATTGACTACTGAAGAAAATTTGAACAATTAAAAATAAATATATTATAGACCGGATTTTTTATCCGGTTTTTTTGTTCCCCTTATAAAATAGTGAAATATAAATGTAATATAATAGGAATCGCTTTTATGATATAATGAACTCATCAAAAAAGGAGGCATTAGTATGAAGAAGAGAATAATAAGCATTGTAATGATGCTTGCAATGGTTATGAGTTTAGTAGGATGTACCCCAAACATTACAGCATATTTAGAAAAAACTAAAGAGGTACAAAACTGGAAAGGCTCTAAAATATCAGGACAAGCAGAAGTTAAAGTATCTTTTAAAGACGATCAAGGGAAAACACAAGAAGTTAAAATGCCTATGACAGTATCAGGCGTTTCAGAGGGAAAAGAAAAAGCAGAAGTTAAAGTATCCATGGATATGACAGCTATTAAGAAAATGGCTCCTGCAGAAAACGATGAAGAAGCTATGAAGATGATTCCTGATAAATTTGAAATGCATATGTTTGTAGACGGCACAAAAGTTTATATTAATAAAGACTACTTTAATGCTATGGCAATGGGTAACAAAGAAGCTTTGGCAAATATCAAAGAAGACTATGTACTTTTAGCAACAGATGAAGAAAATTCAGTTGCAATAATGCCGCAAAAAGCAGTTATGGAATATGTAAACTCTGCTGAATTCAACGCTGATGTGATGAGCATTTTAAATAAGGCTCTTGAAGGATATAAACCGTTAGGTGATATGAAAGTTGAAGGAAACAAATTCACTTACGAAGCTACATCTGACCAAATGGCACAAGAAATTATAAATTCAGTTACAACTATCGTAGCAAACTGGGATAAAGTTTCAGGCGATATTTATAAATTAGCAAACAAGATGGAAGCCGGCGTAGACGAAGCTACTATCAAAGGAGCAGTTAAAGAATTTAAGAAAGACAACTTTGCTAAGTCAGTTAATAAAGCAAAAGAAACAATAAAGGGTTCAAGCTTAAAATCATCAATAGATTTTAAAGAAGGAAGATACCTACAAGAAGTGGTATTAGACCTAAAAGTTAAAGATATGTTCAATATGGCTATGACTATGAAATCTGAAGCGGTAAAAGATGATTCAGTAAAAGTTATGATACCTAAATCAGTTAAAAAACTAACTTCAGCAGAATATATGGACTTAATTTTCCATATAGATCAAACACCTATAATAAACGTAAGAGTCAATGCAGAAGAATTAGAATTTTCAGACCAACAACCTACAATAGTTGAAGGAAGAACTTTAGTACCATTCAGAGCACTTCTTGAAAAATTAGGGGCGAAAGTTGAATGGAACGAAAAGAATCAAACAGTTACAGCAACTAAAGCTGATAAATCTATCGTTCTTAAAATAGGTTCAAACAAAGCAACTGTAGACGGTAAAGAAGTTACTCTTGATGTACCGGCAGTAATAGAAAATGGACGTACAATGGTACCTTTGAGATTCTTATCTGAAAACTTAGGATATAAAGTTAAGTTCAATGCAGAAATGGCACCTTTCTATATGATAGATATCTATAACACATCAGATGAAGAATTGGCAAAAGCTCTTAAAGCAAAAGAAGAAGCTATGATAGCTGAATTTGCAAAGAAAGAAAAAGAAAGTCTTGAAAAAGCTGATAAGTCTGAAAAAGCAACTTCAGTAGGAATTATAGGCGGCAAAGATTCTGTAAAATAAAAGTAAGACTAAATAAGAATTTATTAATTGAAAACATATACCAGTTCTATTTACAATATTTTCAATGTTAAAATATTGTAAATAGAATAGAAAATTAGTTGGAATTATGATATAATTATTAAAATTGAATGTTTGACAATGAGGTAATAGCATATGATAATCGCAACAAACAAACAAACAAACAAACAAACAAACAAACAAACAAACAAACAAACAAACAAACAAACAAACGGGAGTATACTGTTATCTAATATATTAAAAATTTATAATTATAAGTTGTCATAAAAAGACCCAAGTATTTTGAAATACTTGGGTCTTTTTATATATATCGATAGACTAATTAAAGGTTTAAATTAAAGAATAGGAGGATGAAATGAAAAAGAAAATATTTACTTTATTTTTAACCTTAGTAATGATGATTTCAATTGCCAACCCTGTATTAGCAACAGAAACATCAAAAGAACAAATTCCTGAAAAGGTACAGTGGCTCATCAATAAAGGATGGGTTAAAGGAAGAGGGAATGGTCTGGATTTAGACAAGACAATAACAAGAGCCGAAGTTGCAAAAATGGCAGCTTTAATTTCAAACTATGAAAAAGAAGCCGATAATGCTAAAGGGACTCAAGGTAGTTTTACTGATGTAAATGTAGAACATTGGGCTAACGGATATATTAATGTAGCAACTACTAAAGGTTACGTTAACGGATATCCCGATAAGACATTTAAACCGGAAAACCCAATAACAAATGCTGAAATTATTACGATACTTTCTAAATTACATCCTGAATGGAAAACATCTTTAACAGAGGGCAAAATATGGCCAACAGCAGAAGTAAATTTTGCAAAGACAAATAATATCTTAAAAGACATTAAAAATTTAGACGGCAAAAATGATAAAAACGCTACTAGACAAGATGTTTTTGAGATGATATACAATTTATGTCAAGAAAAGATAAGACTTACTGTTAAAAATGCTGAAAAGCAACTAAGCGTTAAAGAAAGCACTAAACCAAGCGCTATAAATTGGTGGTGGAATAATGGTTATTTAGCTAATAGAGAATATGCAGTAAGATTTTATGATATAAACAAAGCTCAACTATACACTAAGTATGTATATGAAGGAGATAGAGTTTCAAGTATAAATGCCCCGGAAGTAGATGGCTATAAATTTGAAGGATGGATGGATAGAGATACCGGCAAATATTTTGAATTTAATGATAGAGTTTATAGAGACATAGATTTAATTGCAAAATATAGTACTGATATGGCTAAAATAAAGCCAGTAGAACCAAAACCAGTAGAACCAAAGCCTGTAGAACCAAAACCAGTAGAACCAAAGCCTGCAGAACCAAAGCCTGCAGAACCAAAGCCTGCAGAACCAAAGCCTGTAGAACCAAAGCCTGCAGAACCAAAGCCTGTAGAACCAAAGCCTGTGGAACCAAAGCCTGTAGAACCAAAGCCTGTAGAACCAAAGCCGGTGGACCCAAAACCAGTAGAACCAAAACCAGTAGAACCAAAACCAGGTGAATTAGACAAACAAATAGAAGCAGAAGCAAACGCTCAATTAAAAGAAACAATAGAAAAAGCAAAGAACGCATTAGAAGAAAACAAAAATGAACCGCAAAAAGCAGCAGAAGAATTAAAGAAAGCAATAGCAAAAGCAGAAAAAGTTCTAAGCGAAGGAAACGTAGAAGCAAAGACAAACGAAATAACAACATTAAACGATGCTAGAATAAAATATTTAAACATAACAACAGAAACAGAAAAATTAAATAAACTATTAGAAGAATCACTTCCGCTATACCAATATAAAAATGCAAGCGATGAGTTTAAAAAAGCCTATGAAGAAGCAAATAAAGTTTCAGTAAACGGTGAATCGCTGGAAGAAGTAAAAGAAGCAATATCAAAATTGGAAAAAGCGATAGCAAAAGAAAAAGAACTAAACAAACAAATAGAAGAAGCAGCAAACACACAATTAAAAGAAACAATAGAAAAAGCAAAAAAAGCCTTAGAAGAAAATAACAACGAGCCGGCAAAAGCAGCAGAAGAATTAAAAACAGCAATAGCAAAAGTAGAAAAAGTTCTAAGCGAAGGAAACGTAGAAGCAAAGACAAACGAAATAACAACATTAAACGATGCTAGAATAAAATATTTAAACATAGCAACAGAAACAAAAAAATTAAATAAACTATTAGAAGAATCACTTCCGCTATACCAAGATGAAAATGTAAGTAATGACTTCAAAAAAGCTTATGAAGAAGCAAATAAAGTTTCAGTAAAGGGTGAATCGCTAGAACAAGTAAAAGAAGCAATATCAAAATTAGAAAAAGCGATAGCAAAAGAAAAAGAACTAAACAAACAAATAGAAGCAGAAGCAAGCGCTCAATTAAAAGAAACAATAGAAAAAGCAAAAAAAGCCTTAGAAGAAAATAACAACGAGCCGGCAAAAGCAGCAGAAGAATTAAAAACAGCAATAGCAAAAGCGGAAAAAATTCTAAGAGAAGGAAACGTAGAAGCAAAGACAAACGAAATAACAACATTAAACGATGCTAGAAGAAAATATTTAGACATAGCAACAGAAACAGAAAAATTAAATAAACTATTAGAAGGATCACTTCCGCTATACCAAGATGAAAATGTAAGTAATGACTTCAAAAAAGCTTATGAAGAAGCAAATAAAGTTTCAGTAAACGGTGAATCGTTAGAACAAGTAAAAGAAGCAATATCAAAATTGGAAAAAGCGATAGCAAAAGAAAAAGAACTAAACAAACAAATAGAAGCAGAAAAAGATAAAATTGATAAACTTGATTTGTCAGAAAAATAAAAAGAATTCTTTAAAAATGAAATAGATAAAACAGAAAAAACTACATCAGTAAAATCTGTATTTGAAAAGATTCAAAAAGATGCAAAAACTCTTATAGAAAAAATAACTAGTGCAAAGTTTGATTTTCCAGCTTTAGAGTATTTAACACAAGAAGAAGTTTTAAAAGCTTTTGATAAAGCTACAACTCCTGATGAAGTTGATAAAGCCGTAGAGAGTTTAAAGACAAAAAATGAAGAAATAAAAAAACGAATAGAAAAAATAAAAGAAGAAAATAGAATTGAATACACGGTAAAAACTACACCGGAGGATGCGATAGTAAAAATCACGGAAACAGGAAAAGATAAACCTATTACACCAGTAGAAGGTAAAAAATATATATTAGATAAACAAAAAAATTATCAATTAAGTGTATCTAAAGAAGGCTATATTAGTAAAAATCAAATTATAGTTGGCTCAACATTAAATAGCAATTTAGATAAAGAAGTGACTTTAACAGAAAAAAAAGGCACACTTATAATTTCTAATGGTGAAGGCTATACTTTTGAAGAAAATAAAAAGATTATTATAGATAAATCTAAATTGCAAGAAATAGACTCTAAATACATCATTGAGTTAAAAGTTACTCCAAGTTCCAATCCAATGGACAATGTGCTTTATACATTAGATAATAATGATCAAACTACGTTAGATGCAGAATTATATGGTAAAGTTAAATTGAACAGTAATGGAAAATTTGAATTTAATAAAGATTTGGAAGTTGGAAAAACATATAAGGCAAAAGCTAGTGCTAAAGGTTATGAAACATTAGAATTTGAGATTGTTATAGAAAATGGAACAAGTAGTCCTAATCCACCATCTTCGGATGAACCACAACCGCCTGAACAACAACAAAAAGTAAAAGTAATATTTAAGTTACAAAATGGTGGAGTATCTGAAAAAAATGAATTTGCCGAAAATGGAAAAAGTATAATAGAAAAATTTTGTAAACAAGGAGAAACTATAACCGTACCTAAAGTTAATTTTAAAATTGGAGGAGTAGAAAATACTTCTTTATTATGGTATGAAGAAGGGAACAAGGAAAAACGAAATTTTGGAAAGGGGAGTAATGTAACTATAAATCTTAAGAAAGATGAGTCTAGTGTTTTAACTATAATAGGAGGATATTAAAAAATAATAGGGTCTGTAAATAATTTTGTGTATAAACCTAAATCATGATATAAGGATAATGGTTGATACATTTTTATGTACCAGTATTAAAACTTTATAAAATTTTGCGTATGGAACTTCCTGATTAGAATAAGGAAAAATTCCTCATGATTACTATTATTTTATAAGGAGTTTTCATATACACTATTTTTATATAAAATAACAAAGAGCGAGAGTGAGTCCACCCTCGCTTTTATATTTAATTAGATTCTAATTTGTTGATAGCAGTAACAAGTGCATCAACATCAATGCCGTGAACCATGGCTGCTTCTTCAAGTGATTCCATTTGAGAAGCAGGGCACATTATACAACCCATTCCAAAACTCATAAGAGTTCCAATAGCTTCGGGTTTATCTTTAAGGATTTCTCCTATAATAGTATCTTTAGTAACTGTCATTTCAGTCCTCCTTTAACATTTATCACACTTAGACCTTTAAAAGTAGATTCACCTTCATAGTATCCAAGAGTAAGAACATAGTTAGCATTTTTATCTATACCCGCCGGCAAGTTGTTTAATTCAATATTTTTTGATTTCAAAACAAAAAATTCACTCTTACCGTCTTGTTCAACTTTTACAATAGGAGTAATTTTCAGGCTACCTTTAAATTTAAGTTGAATAGGCGTAAGTAAAAGCACATTTTCCTCTGACAGGTATTCAACCTCTAAAGCGTGTTGCTGTCCATTGTCAGTTCGACCTATGATATTTGCTTTGTCAGTAAAATCATAAATGCTGATAACATCTTTTTCTGGAGTTAAATCTTTTGTGTTAGAGGAAACAGCTGCAGTTAGGTTAACTAATTTTATTTCTTCACGAGAAGTTAGGTCCTTGGGTTCTATTTTTTCAGACCTTATCAGGACTTTACGCTCAGCTTCATTGTAATCTACAACAAATCCTAAATTTTTGCCCAAGTCTCTAAGCTTAAAGTAGTTGTTTCCGTTAATTAAGTAACCGCTGTATTTTACTTTATCATTGTCAACACGAGCTTTTTGAAAAGCCGGCTGAATTTCAAGGTCTTTTACATCAGACTTTTGCAAATCTGTTGGAAGCGGTTCATATTTTGAAAATCTCTTAATCAATATGTCATTAGTGTCTTCATTAAAATTTACATCAAAGCTAACTTTAGTATCTTTTAAAATGGCGGCAATATCTCTAAGTTTAAAATAATTGCTGCCGTCAATATTATAACCTTGAACTTCAACTTTATTGCCATCTAACAAAACAACTTGATCTGTTACGGAAGCTTCTTGTGCATAAACTACACTTGAAAGAGAAACTGCAAGTAGAGCTGATAAAATTATCTTTTTCATAAGTACCTCCTTGTTCATAATATATCACTTTAGATTATACCATATATGAAATTGAGCATAATAGAAATAAAAACAATTTCTAACTTTTATAGTATAACTACTTGGGCTATAATAGATGGGGAACGATATAGTTACTTGTATTGTAACAGTAGGCTAATAAGAAAAATCTATAGTTAGAAAACCTTATTTGGGTAGGGCTTTGTTGATAATGTAGATTTTATTTGTTATAATTACATAAAGATGGGATTAGTTCCAGTATATGGAATCGGGAGGTGTGTTTATGTGGACTAGCGAAACTATGACGTTGGGAGAAGCTGCCATTTATTCTATAACAGCAATAGCGGTTGTATTTTTGGCTCTTATTTCTATAGCATTATTTGTAAAGATTATCTCAGCTGTCGTTGGCGCAGTGGTAAAAGAAGAATCTGTTACAAAACCCGCAGCAGTTCAATCCAAGCCGGTTGAACCGAAACAAGATTTAAGCGTTGTTGCAGCTATAATTGCAGCAGTATCAGAAGAAACTAAATTATCAGTAGATAAATTTAAAATAGTGTCTATTGAAGAAAAGAAATAATTAGGAGGCAAATTTAAGATGAAGTATCAAGTAAAGGTAGATGGAAAAACATTTGAAGTAGAAGTAGAAAAAGTAGGCGGCGGACCAAGATCACTAAGCATGGCCGATTTCGGAGCTCCTCAAGCTCCAACAGCACCTGTTGCAGCTCCTGCAGCTCCGGCGGCACCCGCACCCGCAGCAGCACCGGCTCCGGAAGCTAAAGCAGCACCGGCAGCATCAACAGGCGGAGATGCAGTTACATCACCAATGCCGGGAACAATCCTTAAAGTAAACGTTAATGATGGAGCTTCTGTAAACGCAGGAGATGTTATAATAATTCTTGAAGCTATGAAAATGGAAAATGAAATTGTTGCAACAACTTCAGGTACAGTTTCATTAAAAGTTAAACAAGGAGAAACAGTTGATACTGATCAACTATTGGCAGAAATAAAGTAAGATAAATAGGAGGAAACTAAATTGAATTTCTTTTCAGTATTACAAGGCATCTTAGGCCAATCAGGATTTGCGTCAATGACTTGGCAAGAAGGTGTAATGTTTTTAGTATCCTTTATACTATTGTATCTTGCTATCAAAAAACAATTTGAGCCACTTCTTCTTTTACCTATTGCATTCGGTATGATGCTTACAAACTTACCTGATGCGGGTCTTATGAGAGAAGCGACAGATCACTGGTATAATTCAGGGGTATTGAGAATAATTTACGGAGGGGTTAAATCAAACCTATTCCCATGTCTAATATTTATGGGTGTTGGAGCGATGACTGACTTCTCGCCATTAATTGCTAATCCGGTTTCATTATTATTGGGATCGGCAGCACAAATCGGTATTTACGTTGCATTCATGATAGCTATTGCTCTAGGTTTTTCGCCTCAAGAAGCAGCATCAATCGGTATCATAGGTGGAGCAGACGGTCCGACAGCAATCTTTACAACATCACAATTAGCACCGAAATTATTAGCTCCAATAGCTGTAGCTGCATATTCATACATGGCGTTAATTCCTATAATTCAACCGCCAATCATGAAGGCACTTACAACTAAAAAAGAAAGAGAAACTAAAATGGTTGCTCTTAGAAAAGTATCAAAAGCTGAAAAAGTAATATTCCCTGTAGTGGTGGTATTATTTACAGCGCTTTTACTACCATCGGTAGCACCTCTTTTAGGTATGTTGATGTTAGGTAATTTATTTAAAGAATCAGGCGTAACAGCAAGACTTTCTGACACTGCTCAAAACGCATTGATGAATATAGTAACTATAATGCTTGGAACTACAGTTGGTGCAACTGCAAGTGGAGAAGCTTTCCTAAATGTTAGAACTCTTCAAATTATAGCTCTAGGGTTAATAGCTTTCTCAGCAGCGACAGTTGCCGGTGTGCTTTTTGGAAAAGTGTTATACTATGCAACAGGAGGAAAGATAAATCCTCTTATTGGTTCAGCGGGAGTATCTGCAGTACCAATGGCAGCTAGAGTATCACAAGTTGAAGGTAGAAAATATAATCCTACAAATTTCCTATTGATGCACGCAATGGGTCCTAATGTTGCCGGAGTAATCGGTTCAGCAGTAGCTGCCGGACTATTCTTATTAGTATTTGGTTAAGAATTTTTGAGGACCTTATTTTAAGGTTCTCAATTGATGTGTAAATAAAAAAGGAGGAATTTACATTGAGTAAAGTAATGAGTTTAAAAGATGCCGTTAGCAAATATGTAGAAGACGGCGATGTAATCAGCTTTGGTGGATTTACAACAAACAGAAAACCTTACGCAGCTGTTTATGAAATTTTAAGACAAGGACAAAAAGAATTTATAGCTGAAGCAGGTCCGGCTGGTGGAGATTGGGACATGCTTATAGGAGAAGGAAGAGTAAAAGCTTATATCAACTGCTACACTGCTAACTCCGGTTATACAAATGTATCAAGAAGATTTAGAAAAGCTATTGAAAAAGGTGAATTACTATTCGAAGATTATTCTCAAGATGTTGAAATGTTAAGACTGCACGCAGCATCACTTGGTCTTCCATATCTTCCGGTAAAACTTATGATGGGTACAGACTTAGTTGATAAGTGGGGTATTTCTAAAGAAGAAAGACAAAAAATTGACAAACTTCCAAATGACAAGTTTGTATATGTAGAAAATCCGTTCACAGATGACAAAAAAGTTGTTGCAGTACCGGTACCTGTAATTGATACAGCAGTTATTCACGTACAAGTTGCATCACCGGACGGAACTTGCAGAATTATCGGAGATGAATTCCACGACATTGACATAGCTGTAGCAGCGAGAAAAACAATTGTAACTTGTGAAGAACTTGTAAGTAACGAACAAATCAGACGTGACCCAACTCTTAACTCAATCCCGGGATTCTGTGTGGATGCAGTAGTTCACGTACCATACGGTGCTCACCCATCACAATGTTATGATTACTATGATTATGATCCGGCATTCTACAAAATGTATGACAAAGTAAGTAAGACAGAAGAAGACTTCAATGCATACATGAAAGAATGGGTTTACGACATTGAAGAACATGATCAATACTTAGATAAATTAGGTGCGACAAGATTAATTAACTTACATCCTGTTCAAGGCTTTGGATATGCTACAAATGTCCTAAAGGAGGTTAAATAATGGCAAGATATGATAACTATACAAACAAAGAAATGCAAGCGGTAACAATCGCTAGACAAATTAAAAACGACCAAATCGTTATAGTTGGTACAGGACTTCCTCTAATAGGGGCTTCTGTAGCTAAAAGAGCATTCGCTCCGGAATGTCAAATAATAGTAGAAAGCGGTCTTATGGACTGTTCTCCAATCGAAGTACCAAGATCAGTAGGGGATAACAGATTTATGGCACAATGTGCTGTTCAATGGCCAAATGTTAGATTCATAGGGTTTGAAGCTTGTGAATGGTTGCACAACAAAGAAAGAATGATAGCTTTTATCGGGGGAGCTCAAATCGACCCATATGGAAATGTAAACTCCACAGTAATCGGGGATTATAACAATCCTAAGACCAGATTTACAGGGTCAGGTGGAGCTAACGGTATTGCTTCATATGTAAACACTGTAATTATGATGCAACATGAAAAAAGAAGATTTATGGAAAAAATAGATTACATTACATCTCCGGGTTGGATGGATGGTCCCGGTGGAAGAACTCGTGCAGGAATTCCTGAAAATGTAGGACCTCAAATGGTTGTAACTGACAGGGGTATTTTGAAGTTTGATGAAGAAACTAAGAAAATGTATTTAGCCGGATATTATCCAACATCAAGTCCTGAAGATGTGCTTGAAAATACAGGATTTGATATAGATGTTTCTCGTGCAGTATTACTTGAAGCACCGGATGAATCAGTAATCAAGCTAATAAGAGAAGAAATTGATCCAGGCGAAGCGTTTATTAAAGTGCCTGTAGAAGAATAAATATTGAGAGGAGATTCATGAGTAATTATTCATTAAATCCATATTTTAAACATATGCAAGCAATTGGTAACCCTTTAAAAGCGGCTAACCAAGAAAATTTTGACCTTGTAAGACAAGTTGAAATTGAAATTCAAAATGCTATCCAAACTGCTCAAGCTGCCGGAAAACCGGATGATAAAATAAATGAAAAGGGAGAATGGACAGCGCTTCAAAGACTTGCAGAATTAGTTGACGAAGGAACTTGGTGTCCATTAAACTCGCTATTTGATCCGGCTGACAACGACACTGGTTCAACAGGTATAATCAAAGGACTTGGACGTATAAATGGGAAATGGGCTATGATAATAGCTTCAGATAACAAGAAATTAGCAGGAGCTTGGGTACCACATCAAGCAGAAAATCTTGTCAGAGCATCTGATACAGCCAAGAGACTTAGAGTGCCTCTAGTATATGTATTAAACTGCTCAGGTGTAAAACTTGACGTTCAAGAACAAGTATATCCAAATAGAATTGGTGGAGGTACTCCATTCTATAGAAATGCTGAACTTAATCAATTGGGCATACCTGTAATAGTAGGTATTTACGGAACTAATCCGGCAGGTGGCGGATATCACTCTATATCCCCTACAATCCTTATAGCTCACAAAGATGCCAACATGGCGGTTGGTGGAGCCGGGATCCTTGGCGGTATGAATCCTAAGGGATATATAGATGAAGAAAGTGCAAACCAAATTGCAGATGCAACAACTAATGCAAAGAAAGTTGCTCCTCCGGGATCTGTTGGAGTTCACTTTGCTCAAACAGGTTTCTTCAGAGAAGTATATGTTGAAGAAGAAGGCGTACTTGAAGGAATTAAAAAATATGTAGATATGCTTCCATCATACGACCCGGAATTCTTCAGAGTAGATGATCCTAAGAATCCGGCATTTGATGTAAATGATCTATACTCAATAGTTCCGATGAACCCTAAAAAAGTTTATGACATTTACGACGTAATCGCCAGACTTGTAGATGGTTCAGAATTTATGGAATATAAGAAGAGCTATGGCCCTGAAATGGTAACAGGTGTTGCAAAAATAGCCGGTCTTCCAGTGGGTATTGTTGCAAATGCTCAAGGGTTCCTTATGAACTATCCGGAATACAAAGAAAAAGCTATTGGAATTGGAGGTAAGTTATATAGACAAGGTCTTATAAAGATGAATGAATTTGTAACACTTTGTTCTAGAGATAAACTTCCTATTATCTGGATTCAAGATACATCGGGAATTGATGTAGGTGATGATGCAGAAAGGGCTGAATTACTAGGTCTTGGACAATCACTAATCTACTCAATCCAAAATTCTGAAATTCCGCAAATGGAAATCACTTTGAGAAAAGGTACAGCAGCAGCTCACTATGTACTAGGTGGTCCACAAGGGAATTCAACAAATGCATTCTCAATAGGAACAGCAGCTACAGAAATCAATGTAATGAATGGAGAAACAGCAGCAGTAGCTATGTACTCAAGACGTCTTGCTAAAGATAAGAAAGCGGGAAAAGATCTTCAGCCAACAATTGACAAAATGAATGCTTTAATTGAAGATTACAATACAAAATCAAGACCAGCATTCTGTGCAAAGACAGGAATGGTTGATGAAATTGTAAACTTGAATGCAATCAGAAATTACATGATTGCTTTCACGGAAGCATCTTATCAAAACCCTGAGCATGTGTGCCCTGTTCATCAAATGCTTCTTCCAAGAATCATTAGAGATTTCGATAATCTTTATAGGAAGTAATTAATAGGCAGGCTGCAAAGCCTGCTTTTTACATACTTGGTGTTTTTGACATAAAGTTTGCTAAGTAGTACAATTATGTTTAACAAATATAAATTTAATATAATTAATTTAAGTATGGAAGGGAAAGTATGACAGAATCTATTTACACAATGGGGATAGACATTGGTTCTACCGCAACAAAGGGTGTAATTTTAAAAAATGGTAGGGAAATAATCGCTAAGACTGTTATAGATGTTGGGGCAGGAACAAGCGGACCTAAGAGAGCAATTAAGAATGTATTAGAAGCGGCTAATATGACAAGAGATGACATACAATTTGTAATGGCAACCGGATATGGTAGAAATGCGCTTGAGGAAGCAGATTTCCAAATGTCTGAGTTATCTTGCCATGCAAAGGGGGCTTATTTCTTATTTCCAAGAGTTCACACTATTATAGACATAGGAGGACAAGATGCCAAGGCGCTTAAAATAGGAGATGGAGGAGTTCTAGATAACTTTGTTATGAATGACAAGTGTGCCGCAGGAACAGGAAGATTCTTAGATGTAATAGCAAAAGTTTTGGAAGTAAATGTATCCCAACTTGAAGAACTTGACGAGAAGAGTGAAAAAGATATCGCAATTTCATCAACTTGTACAGTTTTTGCAGAATCAGAGGTAATTTCTCAACTGGCACAGGGAACTAAGATTGAAGACATAATAAAGGGGATACACGTTGCAATAGCAAGTCGTGTAGGTTCTTTAGCTAAACGTGTAGGAATTCAAGATGATGTTGTAATGACAGGCGGTGTGGCACTGAATAAAGGTATGGTAAGAGCACTTGAAAGAAATATCGGTCATAAGATTCATACTTCTGAGCTATGTCAATTAAATGGTGCTCTAGGAGCAGCATTGTTTGGATATCAAAAATACCAAAATAATTTAAAGAAGCAACAGAGAGACGCTAATAAATAACAAAAGCCTTTTTTTGGAGGAGGAATTATGGCTAAAAAAGTTTTAGAAAAAATACCGGGAATCAAACCAAGACCGGTTGAAGGACACAAACCGGCAGCAGCAGTACTTAGAGGCGTGGTAGACGCCGTTTATGGAGATGCATGGGATGCAAAGCAAAGAGGAGAACTGGTAGGATGGAGTTCATCTAAGTTCCCAATTGAACTTGCAAAAGCATTTGATTTACAAGTTGTATATCCAGAAAACCATGCAGCTACAACAGCAGCAAAGAAAGATGGACTTAGATTGTGTAATGCAGCAGAGGATATGGGATATGATAATGATATTTGCGGATATGCAAGAATATCTTTAGCATTTGCGGCAGGGGAACCTACTGATTCAAGAAAGATGCCTCAACCTGACTTCGTACTTTGCTGTAACAATATCTGTAACATGATGACAAAATGGTATGAAAATATTGCAAGAATTCACAACATACCTATGATAATGGTAGACTTTCCATTCCAAAATACAAAAGAAGTATCTGAAGAAAAAATTGACTACATGGTAGGACAATTTGAACATGCTATAAAACAACTTGAAGAATTAACAGGTAAAAAATTCGACCAAAAGAAATTTGAAGAAGCTTGTAACATAGCTAACAGAACAGCTGCAGCTTGGTTGAAAGCTTGTTCATACATGGCGTATAAACCATCTCCGCTAAGTGGATTTGACCTATTCAATCACATGGCAGATATCGTGGCTGCAAGATGTGATGTAAGAGCTGCTGAAGGTTTTGAACTTTTATCAGAAGAATTTGAACAATCAGTAAGAGAAGGTACTTCAACTTGGGAATACCCAGAAGAACACAGAATACTATTTGAAGGAATTCCTTGTTGGCCGGCGCTTAGACCATTATTTGAACCATTAAAGAATGCAGGAGTTAACGTAACAGCAGTTGTATATGCACCGGCATTTGGATTCCAATATAACGGAATCAGAGAAATGGCAGCAGCTTACTCAAAGGCACCATGTTCAGTATGTATAGAAGATGGTGTTGAGTGGAGAGAAACAATGGCTAAAGAAAACGGAATCAGTGGAGCTCTTGTAAACTACAACAGATCATGTAAACCTTGGTCAGGAGCAATGCCTGAAATCGAAAGACGTTGGAAAGAAGATTTAGATATTCCGGTAGTTCACTTCGATGGAGACCAAGCTGACGAAAGAAACTTCTCTGAAGAACAATATAAGACAAGAGTTCAAGGTCTTGTTGAAATAATGGACGAAAGAAAAGAAGAAAGAGAAGCTAAAGGTGAAGAAGTTTATACAAACTTTGAAAACACTAAAGAGACTGACTGGTCAAAGCCAACTATTGATTGAGGTGTAGCATGGAAATTAGAGAAATATTAGATAAATTAACGCATATCGCAAATAATCAAAGAGAACAAATAGACAAATACCTTGCAGAAGGTAAAAAAGTAGTGGGGATATTCCCATATTATGCACCTGAAGAGATAGCTCATGCAGGTGGATTAGTTCCAATAGGAATTTGGGGTGGACAAGGTCCAATTGATAAAGCTAAAAATTACTTCCCAACTTTCTACTATTCATTGGCATTAAGATGTTTAGAAATGGCTTTAGATGGAACACTTGATGGACTTAGTGCATCAATGGTAACAACACTTGACGATACATTAAGACCATTCTCACAAAACTATAAAGTATCTGCCGGCAGAAAAATACCTATGGTGTTCTTAAACCACGGACAACACAGAAAAGAAGAATTTGGAAAAATCTATAACGCAAAGATTTTTGATAAAGCAAGAAAAGAACTTGAAAAGATCTGTGGAGTAGAAATTCCGGATGAAAACTTTGCTAAGACTTTTGAAATCTATAATGAAAACAGAGCATTAAAGAGAGAATTTATAAAGTTAGCAGCAGACCACAGACAAACTGTAAAAGCTTCTGAAAGATGCCTTGTACTTAAAGCATCATGGCATATGTTAAAAGAAGAACACAACGAACTTCTCAGAGAATTAAATTCTAAACTTAAAGAACTTCCAGTAGAAGAATGGGATGGACCAAGAGTAGTTACAAGCGGTGTTATCACTGATAATGAAGGTTTATTAAAAGTATTCGATGATTATAAGATAAACATAGTAGCAGATGATGTTGCAAGTGAATCAAGAGGATTTAGAATTGATGTTGATACATCAATAGCAGACCCGATGATGGCACTTTCAGACCAATTTGCAAGAATGGATGAAGATCCAATTCTTTATGATCCAGATATCTGGAAGAGACCGGAGTTTGTAGTTAAACTTGCAAAAGATAACGATGCAGATGGATGTCTACTTTTCATGATGAACTTCAATGATACGGAAGAAATGGAGTATCCATCACTTAAACAAGCTTACGAAGCAGCTGGCATACCTCTTATTAAAATGGGATATGATCAACAAATGTCTGACTTCGGACAAGTTAAAACTCAACTTGAAACATTTAACGAAATGGTTCAACTTAACAGAATGTAATATGATGAAAGACTTCTCAAGAACGAGAAGTCTTTTTTTACGTAATAAATTATTATAATGTAAATAGGATTGAGTTCAAACAAAATTTGTAAGAATGAAATTTTAAGAAATAGAATAAAATTAAGCAGTGAATTACAAAAAAGATAGGCACAAAAAATTTAAATTTAAATTTTTTAGTCTTGTGATGAAAAATCAACATAGCTAAAATAGAACCTAGACTTCCAAATAAAAAAGATGATAAAAGAAGATTGAATTCAGAGATTCTATTTTTGTTTTTGATAGCTTTTTTCTTATCACTAAAATATAAGATAAAAGAAAATAAATTTGAAATAATTAATAGATAAAATAAGTTGCTCATGATTTCCTCCTAAAATAAAATGATTATATCAAATTTTAAAAAAATTTAAAGTTTGTGGTATACTTTTATCAAATAAAATTTACGAGGTGAATTATGGAGAGAAATAATAGTAAATTAGATTATATACTAAAATTTGATGTAATTATTGCAGCTCTGATAATTGCTAGTGCTATTTTGTTTGGAACATATAAAATAAGTATGAGTATTAGAATAACCAATCATAATATTCAACCAACTATTAATGTACAAAGTAATGCACTTGATAATTATATAAGAGAATTAAAGGAGTTGGAAAAAGATAAATCTTTTTATGATGAGTTAAAGAATAAGAAATTTTTTGAAAATTCTAATAGTAATTAACCTTCTTATAAAGCATAGTAAAATATAACATAGTACATAAAAAGTGTGTGGATAAATTAGAGAAGATAATAAACAAATAATTTCAATTTAGCATTGTTTAATAATCTTTTTTACATAATACTTCACATTTGGTATATACATTATATGATTTTAGGGTATAGGAAAAGGTCAGTTTTTAGATTTCAAAATTACTGAAGATAGACTACATTGGATGGCATAGCTCATATGCAAGTAATAATGTTTTGTAAAGCTGACCTTTTTAATAAACCATGAAATATTATGTCTAGTTTATAAAAATATTTCATTAAGTTGTTTTTAAAATTAGTTAAGTAATTTATTAAATATCTTTTTTATTTAAAAGATTTATTCTAATAAATTTAAATATCTTAGAGATTTATGCTAAATCTCGATTAAACTCTCACGCCAGATTTAGTATGGATTGTAACAGGCATTTCAAATTGTCCAATGATTAAAGAAGATACAATAGTTGTTAAAAGAGAAAATATAATTCTTCCCATTGGTATATACATTAAAGACATAGTTAGCACAATTGCATCAGTTAAAAAATAAACTTTGCTGATATTTAAATTTAATTTTTTAGATAATACGAGAGCTAATGCGTCGTCTCCACCTGCAGCACAAGCTTGTGAAACTACTAGACCACAACCTACTCCAATGCCAATTCCGCCAATTATAGCAGATAAAATTGGAAAGTCATATAGACTGGGAACAACTGCGCCTGTAATTAGGAATATTTTATAAAAAATAGCAAAACTAAAACAAGCTATAGCAGTTCTTTTTAAAAATTTTTTTCCAAATAATGAAACTCCTAAACTAAAACAAGCAAAGTCAAGTAAAGGACTTATAATGGCGGGATCAAAATCAAGTAATTTATATAGGAGCATTGTCAGTCCTAAGACACCACCTTCAGTTATGTTTGATTGCATATGGATATTTACAAGAGTAAAAGCCATTATGCATGAACCTATGATAATACGTACAAAACCCTTTTTAGAAAGGTTGAAAAAATTTAATAGTGAATTTAGCATTTTTACACCTCCTCGTTTTTTAAGAAGAGGGTAAATCTTTACAACCAAAAAAAGATAGCTACGGTCGTAAGGAAATCCCTCGTACTTTGCAATCTAATGATGGTGTTGATGCTTTTTTATTTTTTGGATTTTTTCTTGTAAAAACTCTGAGCTTCTAGGTATTTTTTTAGCCTTTAAAAATTCCACATCAGGACTTCTTCAGGCTCTTCATCAATATTTAGGCATCAGATAAAAACTACCAAACGGTAACCACCGCAAAACGCTAAAATCTAATTATAGTTTATCATTCTTTGAAAAATATCTCAATTACTTAATTATAAACTAAAAGTTTAATAAACAACTAAATACATAAGTGAAATATTAGAATTGAGTAGAGGGGTTTAAAAATTTAAGCTGAATTCATAAAGCAGTTAAATAAACTGCTAAAATAACTCTTTAAAGTACAGTTTTACACATGAAATTCACAATATGTGGATAAGAATTAACAAAAAATAATAGAACATTTGTATATAAACGTGTGGACAATGTGGATAAATTTGTGGATTAAGTAAATAAAAGGGATAGGGGAGTTTTTGATTGTGAATATAAGTGTGTAAAATAAAATGGCTTAATTTAGCTATAAATCAAGAAATAATATATATGTTAATTGAGAATCTCTAAATTAAGCCATATAAATTTGTGGATAAGTTTTGGTGTTTTTTAATTTCTCCACACTATAGTTCTTCAAGTTCTATCCAAGCTTCATAAACTGTAGATAATTCATCTGATAAGTTTTGTCTTTTATTACTAAGGTCTTTAACTTTTTCTATATCTGAATAAATATCGGGATTGGAGAGTTCTGTATCTATTTCTAGAATTGCTTGTTCTAAATTTGATATTTGTAGTTCCAAGTTTTTCTTTTGTGTCTTTAATTTTTTTTGCTCATCTCTAAGTTGTTTTTCTTGTTTCTTTTGATTTTGTATCATTGTTTTAGATAGGACAACTTCATCATCTTCATCATCGCCTTTTGTCTTTTGAAGATAGTAGTCATAATTTCCCAGAAATTCATACATACCATCGGAGTTCATTTTCAAAATTTTATCGCAAGTGGAATTTAAAAAATATCTATCGTGAGAGATTGATATAACTGTTCCATCAAACGAGCGTATTGCTTCTTCAAATACTTCTTTGGAATCTATATCTAAATGGTTTGTAGGTTCGTCCAAGAATAGAGTGTTGGCACCCTTTAACATCAATTTTAAAATGGATACACGTCCTTTTTCTCCACCGGATAAATCACCGATTATTTTAAAAACATCGTCTCCGATGAATAGAAATTTTGCAAGATATGAACGAATTTCATAGTGAGTTAATTTTGGATATTCATCCCATATCTCATCGATGACTGTATTGTCAGGATTTAGATGTTCCATTTCTTGGTCAAAATAAGCTATTTTTAATTTTGAACCGTATTGGATTGAGCCTGAAGTTTTTTCAAGTTCTTCAGTCAATATTTTAAACAGAGTAGATTTTCCAACTCCATTGTCGCCGATTATTCCGCATTTTTCATTTTTATAGATATTAAAAGTAATATTCTCAAAAATTTTCTTATTAGAAAATGATTTGGAAAGTTCCTTTACTTGTAGTACGTCCTTACCGGATTCGTAGAGAGGAGTAAAAGACAACTTAGTTTTTTTACTCTCATTAGGGGGCGGAAGTCTCTTCATTTTTTCTAAGAGTTTTTGTCGAGATTTTCCCTGTCTTATAAATCTATCACGCCCTAAACTCATATATCTTTCGATAATTTGCTCTTGTCTTTTTATTTCTTTTTGTTGGTTTTCATATTGTTTTGTAAGTTGTTCTATTTGTTTTTTACGTTCTTTAACATAGACATCATAGTTTCCCACGAATGTTGTCAAGCTATGGTTTTCCAACAAGACTATCTTATTTACGACATTGTTTAAAAAATATCTGTCGTGAGATATTATTATACAAGCGCCAAGATAGTCTTTTAAATATTTTTCAAGCCAAGAAATGGCATCCACATCTAAATGGTTAGTAGGTTCGTCAAGAAGCATTAAATCAGGTTTAGACAATAATAGTTTTGCAAGACCCACTCGGGATTTTTGACCACCTGATAGTGTGTTTACATTACGATTAAAATCTTCCTCTGAAAATCCAAGACCTATTAAAGTGCCACGGATCATAGAGGGATATGAGAATCCTCCAAGTTCTATAAATTTCTCTTGTAAGTGTCCGTAACGCTCTATGTCATTTTCTAAGTTAGGATTGTTTGGCTCTGATAGCTTAGCCTCTAATGATTTTAGCTCTAAGTCCATCTTTATTAAGTTTTTGAATTCTTGTTCACAAGCACCATATATAGAAAGTCCATCTTCAAAATCATGTTCTTGTTTTAGATATCCTATTTTTATATCTTTGGGAATTATGATGTCTCCGGCATCTTTAGAAATATCATTTGATATAATTTTTAGAAGAGTGGTTTTTCCACTCCCGTTGTTTCCGATTAAGCCGACTTTGTCTCTATCTTCTACAATCATATTTACAGACTCTAAAATAGGGTCAACTACATATGACTTTGATAAGTTTTTTATATTTAAAATCATTTATTTAACCTCATTTTTCATTCTATCAAATTTTACTTTTAATTTAAAGATTGATATAATTGACATATACATAATGGGAGGGTTAAAAGTGGCAGCTAAGAACAAAGTATCAGAAACTGTCATAAGAAGATTGCCGATATATCACAGAATGATTTCGGATGTAGTTAGCAAGGGGATAGAGAGAATATCATCTCAGGAACTTAGTAGACTCACAGGATTTACGGCAAGCCAAATAAGACAGGATTTAAATAATTTTGGTGGTTTCGGTCAGCAGGGCTATGGATACAACACTGAGGCGCTTAAACAAGAAATTTCAGAAATTCTTGGGATGAATCATGCATATAATACGGTTGTTGTAGGCGCAGGAAGACTTGGAATGGCAATAGCAGACTACGAAGGTATAAAAAATAGTGGCTTTAAGATTATTGCACTATTTGATAACGATAAAGAAAAAATAGGAAAAGATGTAAGTGGAGTTTCAATTTTAGATATAAAAAACTTAGAAGAGTTTATAAAAACTAATAAAGTTGAAGTTGCTGTTATAACAGTACCTAAAAATGCTGCTGTGGATGTAATTTATAAATTGGCATCACTTGGAATAAAGGGAATTTGGAATTTTGCTCCCGTTGATGTGGCAGTTGAAGGTCCGGTTATAGAAAATATAAGGATAAATGATTCACTTTTTAAATTATCTTATTATTTAAAGAACAATTATTAAACCGGTAGAACCGGTTTTTTTAATATATTTTAATATGAGGAGAAAAAATGAAAATAGAGAGCTTGGAAGGAAAAGTATTACTTAGGGGCGTTACAAATTTTATGCCTAAGCAAATTTTTGAGTGTGGTCAAGCATTTAGATGGGAAGCTGAAGAAGATGGCTCATATACTACAGTGGCATTTGGCAGAGTGCTGAATGTCAAGGTAGTGGATGGAGTTGTGGAACTAAATACTACAATAGAAGAATTTGAAAAAATTTGGAGAGATTATTTTGATTTAGACAGAGACTATCTATCTATGATAGAGGAGTTATCTTTTGAGGAGACTTTAAAAGATGCCGTGGAATATGGAAGAGGAATAAGAATTTTAAATCAAGACCCATTTGAAACTATAATATCATTTATAATTTCTCAAAATTCCAACATAACACGCATAAAAAAAGCGGTGAATTTTATTGCAGATAAATATGGAGAAAAAATAGATGAAACACACTCAAGATTTCCCACACCGGAGGAGCTTGCAAAGGCAAGTGTAGAAGACTTAAGAGAAAAGGCAAGAGTTGGTTATAGAGATAGATATATTGTCGAGTCGGCACAGATGATTAGCAATGGCATGTTAGATATGGAGCTGTTGAGAACGGCAGATATAGAAACAGCCAGAAAAGAACTTATGAAATTACCGGGAGTTGGCCCTAAGGTTTGCGATTGCATTTTATTGTTTGCATTTAAAAGAAGCGAGTCTTTTCCTGTAGATGTTTGGATAAAAAGAGTTATGGAAGAACTATATCTTGGGAAAGCCACCCCAAAGAATAAAATAGCAGATGAAGGCAGAAGAATATTTGGAGAAAATGCGGGATTTGCTCAACAATATCTTTTTTACTATGGAAGAGAAAATAAGGTTGGTAAAGTATGATAGGAGTTGCATTCTCATCAGTTGTCATATTTTTATATCAAAGGCTTATTGTATTGCTTGCTACAGTATTAAAAGACCTATTTACACCAATTATGATTGCAAATTTATCAGGAGTCGGCGGGTATTATAGCAATAGGACTTAATATAATGAATATAAAAAATACAGACAGGCAATATGATACCTGCTTTAATTATTCCAATATTATATGAAGTAGTGAAAAATTTGTTTTAAATAATAATAATTAAATTAGTAACCCAGAACAAGATGTCTGGGTATTATAGTTAAATTTTAGAAGCATATTTTACTCTTTACACTCGGATAGCATTTTAACAATGCATCCCAGGTCATATAACAAACCAAGTATAAAAAGAATAACAAGAAATGTCTTTAAATTTCCATGGCAGTAGTTTCTATCAAAAGTACCAATGTAAATAAATGGATATCGTATCAATAAAAAGAATTGGCTAAATTTTGGTGTATTTATGTCTTTTAAACTGCTACCATATTTTTTTAAGCCAAAAACTAAGATTATCGCTCCAAAAACTGCAACAATATTTTTAAATAAGTCATTTTCAAGTAAAAAACTTAGCAGAATAATATTGTTCAGGCAATAAATAGTAACCATATAATAAGTAGTAACCATATAAAAATATCCTTTTTTTACTTTCAATGTTCAAAACCAGAATAGTCGTTAACCCAACTTATTGTGCCGGTTGTAGTATAAGGACCAGTGTAATCAAAGTATCTGTATAGCTTAGCATAACGCTGTTTTTCATATTTTGAATTATTTCTATCACTGCGTACTCTTGTGTATACTCTATAATAGATTACAGGAATACCGTCATTAATTAATTCTGAAATAAAGGAAAATACTGAGTTTGTAATTAGTGCTGCAACACCACTAGCAGAGCCAATTATAGGACCAACTATCACAGAAACAACAATGCCTACAGCAATTCCAACTGTTACATTAGTAGCTAAATTAGATCTTGTTTCAGATATATACCAATCAGTCCAATTTCCATAAGACATTAATCCTATAGAGTTTAAACTATTTTTATTTAATGAAAAATTTTGTAGAGAATCTGTTGGAATTTGTCCAGAAGTCCATAATATTTCTCCAAGTTCATTTTTTACGATTATTTCTTTGTAATCAGAAAAGATGTTTACTTCTACAAATTCCGTTGTATTTTTTATTTTATCTACAACAGAGGTTTTTATATAAGAATCAGATACAATAATATCTTCTACAACAAAATCTTTAGGTGTATATAAGATGTCATTTTCATGCTCATTACCTATTGCATGAATAAGTGATGGGAAATTAAATTGAAAAAAGATAACGAGTAGCAAAACGATTGAGGTTATTGATTTATATTTTTTTATCATAATGTACCTCCTAAATATGAATGACTATAAAAAACGAACTATCAAGCTGAAAATAACATATCTTAAATAGCATTAAAATTAGTACATTGGACTCACCCCTTTAAAATATCACCAACAAGTGTATTAATTAAATTAATTATAAAAAGAAAAAAGAAAAAGTCAAACATTTTCTAATAAGGTTATGTGATAAAAGAAAAATAATATATGATATAGAGAAAAATTATTATAAAATCAAAGGTAAAAAAAGGTAAAATTTGGACTTGAAAAACAAAATTTGTTGTATTATTATATGAATATAAGCACTCGATCTGGAAGAGTGCTAATATTAAGGAGGTAATTATGACTTTAAAACCATTAGATGACAAAATAGTAATCAAAAAAGTAGAAAAAGAAGAGACAACAGCATCGGGAATAGTATTACCAAATTCAGCAAAGGAAGAATCGAATTTAGCTGAAGTTGTGGCAATAGGAAAAAAAGTTACAAGTGATGAAGAGACAAAAGATGAATTAAAAGTTGGAGATAAAGTTATATTCTCTAAGTATGCAGGTACAGAAGTAGAGCTGGAAAAGGTTAAATACACAATACTAAAATACACAGATATTTTAGCGGTAATTGAATAAAGCATAATAAGGAGGAAATATGGCAAAGGAAATTAAATTTTCAGAAGATGCTAGAAAAGGACTTATTGACGGTATCAATAAGCTTTCAAATACAGTAAAAGTTACACTTGGACCAAAGGGAAGAAATGTAATACTTGACAAAGAATATGGTGCACCGCTTATCACAAATGACGGGGTTACAATTGCCAGAGAAATTGAATTTGAAGATAAATTTGAAAATATGGGGGCACAACTTTTAAAGGAAGTTGCTACAAAGACAAATGATGTAGCCGGAGACGGAACTACAACAGCGACACTTTTAGCTCAAGCAATCACAATAGAAGGTATGAGAAACTTAGCTGCCGGAGCAAATCCTATGGTTCTACAAAAGGGAATTAAAAAAGCAGTTGAAACAACAGTAGAAGAAATCAAAAAGTTCTCAAGATCAGTAGAGACAAAAGAAGCTATAGCACAAGTTGCAGCAAATTCATCAGCAGATGAAGAAGTTGGAAGACTAATTGCTGAAGCAATGGAAAAAGTTGGTAAAGATGGTGTAATCACTATTGAAGAATCTAAGTCAATGGGAACAAGCCTTGAAGTTGTAGAAGGTATGCAATTTGACAGAGGATATGTATCTCCATACATGGTAACAGACAATGAAAAAATGGTTGCTGAAATGGAAAATCCATACATTCTTATTACAGATAAAAAGATAACAAACATTCAAGATTTACTTCCACTTCTTGAACAAGTTCTTCAACAATCAAAACCATTACTTGTAATAGCTGAAGATATAGAAGGTGAAGCCTTAGCTACTTTAGTATTAAATAAGTTAAGAGGAACTCTTAACATAGTGGGAGTAAAAGCTCCCGGATATGGAGATAGAAGAAAGGAAATGCTACAAGATATTGCCATTTTAACAGGTGGTAAAGTAGTATCTTCAGATCTTGGAGAAGATTTAAAAGATGCGACAATAGAAGTTTTAGGGCAAGCTCAAAAAGTTAGAGTTGAAAAAGATTTGACAGTAATTGTTGACGGGGCAGGAAATAAAGAAGACCTTGCTGCAAGAGTACAACAAATAAAAGCTCAAGCAGAAGATACAACTTCAGAATTTGATAAAGAAAAATTACAAGAAAGACTTGCCAAACTTTCAGGTGGAGTTGCAGTAGTACAAGTAGGTGCGGCAACAGAAGTTGAACTTAAAGAGAGAAAACTTAGAATAGAAGATGCCCTTTCAGCTACAAGAGCAGCAGTAGAAGAAGGAATAGTAGCCGGAGGTGGAACAGTTCTTGTGGACTGTATCGGAGTTATAGAAAAACTTTACGAAGAATCTGAAGGTGATGAAAAGACAGGCGTTGGAATAATTCTAAAAGCTTTAGAAGCACCGGTTAGACAAATTGCAGAAAATGCAGGACTTGAAGGTTCAGTTATAGCTGATAAAGTAAAAGCTGAAAAACCGGGCATAGGATATAATGCCTACACAGGAGAATATATGGATATGGTAGCTGCAGGGATAGTTGATCCAACTAAAGTAACAAGATCAGCACTGCAAAATGCAGCGTCAGTTGCATCAATGATTCTTACAACAGAAGCTGCAGTTGCTTCAATACCAAAAGAAGAACCGCAAATGCCAATGAACCCGGGAATGGGTATGATGTAAGAATAAATATAATAGAAAGTCCGATTCGAAAGAATCGGATTTTTTGTTTTAACAGTATACCGTAGAGGAAATACGAGAGAAACGAGACCCACCAGCGTAACAAAGATATTAAAATAAAATGTGGTAAGGAAGAATGTAGGGGCGGCACGAGAGAAGCGAGGCCCGCCCGTCTAACGAAAATGTAAAAACAAAGCAGCTATAAAAATGTAGGGTTGGCACGATAGTAGTAAAGTCTGCTAACAAATAAAATGCTATTTATAACAACCTAACAACTCTTTAGTTATTTTTATAAAATCAGAATGAGCCTTGTCCAGATGTACATTTTTCAAAGAAGAAACCACAAATTTATTACAACGTTTCACATTTCCAATAGATAGAAACACCGGAGTTTTCTCAAAACTTTTAAAAAACTTTTCACCTATATCATATGTAAAAGCAATACCTTCACCTATGGAGGCAAGTCTAAGACGAGTTTCCATATTCTTTATTACAACAGTTTTAGGCTCTATATTGCATTCTGAAAAATATAATTTTGAAAGCTTACCGAGCTTAGCAGTATTCGGATTGCTTATAAAAAAAGTTTCGTCTTTTAAAAGTTTCAAGTCAATCCACGGAAATTTAAAACCATCTTTCTTCTCTGCAAACTCAATATATTTAAAATCCTTGCAAACACAGATTACAACTTCTTCCTCATCTAAAATTTCATAATGCAAATGTTTATTTTGCTCATCAGCTATGTAAATTCCAATTTTAGATTTATTTTCCAAAATAGACGACTCTATTTTGTCTATACTCTCCTCTAAAATATCTATATTAAAATTAGGATAGACTTTTCTAAATTCAGGAAGAATTAAAGGCAAGATATATAAATCTCGAGTAGGTGTAATTGCAAGAGATAGAGTCCCTTTTCGTAAATTAGATATATCATTTATGCTATTTTTTAGCTCAGATTCAAGTTGCAGAATCTTTTGACCATATTCAATATAAGCTTTACCATAAGGGGTTGGAACAAATTTTCCATTAATTTTCTCAAAAAATTTTACACCCAGTTTATTTTCCATAGAACTTATAAATTTTGAAAGCGTTGGTTGTGAAACATATAACAACTCAGCTGCTTTAGAGAAGTTACCTGTATTTGCAATTGTAATTATATAATTATAATATCTCGTATCCATTAATATCACCAAAATAATTATAACATAGAGTAATAAAAACTATGAAAAATATGAATTTCACTAATAATGAAAACGATGTTATACTTTAATTAAATAAAGGGGGAGTATATATGGAAGCTAAAAAGAAAAAAATGCCACATACATTGGTAATATTGATGGGAATAATAATTTTCGCAGTTATACTTACATGGGTTATACCATCAGCAGAGTACACAAGGGTAGAAAATGCACAGGGAGTAAAAGTAATAGACCCAAACACTTTCAATTACATAGAAAAGACACCGGTAAATCCACTTAAGGTATTCAACCTGGCAATTGAAGGTTTTGAAAAGAGTGCAGTGCTTATCACAGTAATCCTTTTTTCAGGAGCAGCTTTTAACATAATAACTAAGAGTGGTGCATTGCAGTCTTTAATTGGGATGGTATCGAGAAAGACAAAGAGCAAAGAGTACTTATTTATACCAATACTGACGTTGATTTTTGGATTGATATGTACAACACAAGGAGTTAATACATTTATAGGGTTCGCTCCTATAATGGTAATGATAGCAATTGCACTTGGATTTGACTCAATTGTCGGAGCGGCAATTTTGTTATTAGGCGGAGCAGTAGGGTTTTCAACAGGGACATTAAATGTAAATACAACTATAGTTGCACAAGAGATAGCAGGACTTGCACCTTACTCAGGTATTGGTTTTAGAGCAGTTTGCTTTGTAGTATTCTATATAATTACAAACTTTATGCTTATCAAATATGCAATGAAAATAAAGAAAAATCCTGAACTCAGTCCTATGTATGAACTAGATAAGGATCGCAGCTATGAAAAAGAAGGAAATGATGAATTTAATAAACCGATGAATACACAAAAATGGCTTATAATATCATCATTATTTTTGGCTCTTGGAATTATAGTATACGGCGGAATAAAATTAAAATGGAAGTTAGATGAAACGGCGGCAGTTTTTATCTGGCTTTCAATAGTAGCTGGAGTTATAGCAGGATATTCACCTTCAACAATTGCAAAATATTTTGTAGAAGGTTGTAAAAATATGATAGGGGCAGCACTTATAATTGGATTTGCAAGAACAGTATCAGGAGTGCTATCAGCCGGAAATATAATGGATACTTCAATTCATGCAATGACTCAAGGAATAAATATATTCCCACAAATTTTAAAAGCGCCAATTATGTTCATAGTTAATTTAATAGTAAATATATTTATAACATCAGGATCAGGACAAGCGGCGGCAATTATGCCTATCTTTGCACCATTGGCAGATACAGTTGGCATTTCAAGACAAACAGCAGTATTGGCATTTAACTTTGGTGATGGATTCTGTAACTATATCTTACCAACATCAACAGCGCTTATGGGAGTTTTAGGAGCTACAGATATACCTTATGATAAATGGATGATATTTATGGGTAAAATCTTTGGTGTTTGGGTAGTAGTCGGAAGTATACTGATGATAGCGGCTGAAGCCATAGGATATATATAAGGAGTAAGTTTGAAAGAAAAAATTTTTGATAAAGTAGAGAACCAGAAACAAAGTTTGACAGATATGTCAGACTCAATATTCGACAATCCTGAATTGTGTTTTAATGAAAACTTTTCAAGTAAACTTTTAGAAGATTATCTTGAAGAAAATGGATTTAAAGTACAAAGAGGACTTGGTAGTTTAAAAACTGCATTTAAAGCAACAATTGGAGAAGAAAAAGAAAACGCATATAATGTAGGGCTATTATGCGAATACGATGCATTGCCGATGGGACACGGATGTGGGCATCAAATGCAAGGTCCAGCTATAGTTGGAGCAGCAGTGGCATTAAAAGAAGAAGATTTGCCATTTAATCTGATAGTCTATGGAACACCGGCAGAAGAAGGCGGTGGTGGGAAAATCAAGCTCTTAAAAGAAGGATTTATGAAAGAACTTGATATAGCACTTATGATGCATGGAGGTCCTGCCACACAAGTAGATGTAAAATCAATGGCAATGTCATCTCAAAAAGTTATATTCCATGGTAAAAGTGCACATTCAGCATTAAAACCGGAAGCCGGAAGAAGTGCATTAGATGCGTTGCTCTTAGCATTTCAAGGAATAGAATTTTTACGAGAACACGTAAAAGAAGATACAAAAATGCACTACACAATCTTGGAAACTCCAGGACCGGCTAATGTTGTACCTGAAAGAGCAGTTGCAGAATTTTCACTTAGAAGCTACAACTCTAAATACTTAGATGAAATAGTAGAAAGATTTAAAAAAGTAGTAAACGGAGCAGCTATGATGACAGAGACAACTGTAGAAACAGAAGAATTAAAGAGATTGGAAAGCAAAATACCGGCATATAAATTGAATGATTTATTGATGGAAAATGCAAAATTAATAGAAGCTAAAAATATAAAACCTGCAAGAGAAAAAACAGGTTCGAGCGATTTTGGGAATGTAACATATATTTTGCCGGGTGCTTGTATAAGAGTACATTTTGTTCCCGATGGCACCGTATCACATTCACAAACTTTCTTGGATTATGGAAAGTCAAAAGAAGCACACGAGTGTGTAATCAATGCGGCAAAAATATTGGCTGCAACGGTACTTGACTTAAAAGAAAATGACAATATAGCAAAAATAAAGAAAGATTTTGAAGAATATAAATCAGAAATGTAATAGAAGTCCGATTCGAAAGAGTCGGATTTTTGGTTTAACAGTTCAACATAGGAGAGGCACGAGAGAAACGAGGCACACCCGCAAAACAAAAATGTGAAAGCAGAATAAGGTTAAGGTTCAATCCACTCATTACTAAAATTATTTGCAATTGGTATACGAATAGAGAGATAATAAAAGCAAAATATTTAGTGGGGGATTAAAGTGAAAGTAAACGGAGAGAGACTTTTAAATTACTTAAAAACATTGGGGGAAATAGGACGAGATCAAGATGGCAGAATGGTAAGACTTGCCGGGAGTGACCAGGACAAAGCCGGAAGAGATAAATTAGTAGAGTGGATGAAAGAACTTGACCTCGAAATTAAAATAGACAAGATAGGGAATATATTTGGAATATGGAGTACAGAAGAAAACAAAGATAAAAAGCCAATCATGACAGGTTCACATATAGATTCAGTAATAGATGCCGGGATATATGACGGATGTTATGGAGTGATGGCAGGTCTTGAAGTAATCAGAACGCTAAAAGAAAATAATGTGGAAATAAAAAGACCATTGGTGCTTGCTGCTTTTACAAATGAAGAAGGAGTAAGGTACCATCCATCAATGATGGGTTCTCTTGCATATGTAGGTGGTTGTGAATTAGATGATGCACTTGACACAGTTGGCATAGACGGAACAACTTTAAGGGAAGAATTAAAGAGAATAGATTACCTTGGAGAAAATGAAATGGGCTTTATAGTTCCTGAAAAATTTATAGAAGCACATATAGAACAAGGACCAATTTTAGACCACGAGGGAATTTCTGTTGGAGTTGTAAGTGATCTACAGGGAATATTTTGGAAAGAAGTCACAATAATAGGTGAGGCAAATCATGCCGGAACAACACCGACTTCAATGCGTAGAGATGCAGGACTTGCTCTTGCGAAGATAAATGTATTTTTAAGAGAGTTAGCAGAACAATCAAATTCCAGAACTACTATAGGTGAAGTTGAAATAAAACCAAATGCAATAAATATCGTTCCCGGGTATGCAAAATTTACAGTGGATATAAGAAATTCAAACAAAGAAGTCTTGTTAGAACAAGAAAAGAAATTTTTTGAATATTTAAAAAAAATAGAAGAACAAGAGGACCTTAAAATAGAAGTAAGAGAGATAGCAAGCTTTGAGCCGGTAAAATTTGATGAAGAAATCCTAGACAGAGTAAGAGAATCAGCAGAGAGAAATGGCTTTAGTCACATGGAGATAACATCAGGAGCCGGACAAGATGCTCAAATGATGAGTAGAATTTGCCCAACTGCAATGATATTTGTCCCAAGCAAAAATGGAATAAGCCATAACCCAAAAGAATTTACAGAAAGTGCAGATCTGGAAAACGGAGCGAATGTATTGCTCGATGTAATAAAGAGTTATGTTGAATAGTAAAATTGGAGAGGATACAAAATTTATAAGCAAAATTGATAAAATTAAATATAAACACAAGAAAACCCGTTGCAAGATTGATTTGCAGCGGGTTAAATTTTATCTAACTACTTTTACTCTTTGTTTGATGGCCAGTTTTTCTTTGATTTCCGGTTCTTCAAGTATTTCACCAAAAGGCATTTGAGCAACCAGTTCCCAACTGTCAGGGATGTGGCAAATTTCTTTTACTACATCGTCAATAACCGGATTGTAGTGTTGTAGAGATGCGCCTATTTCTTTGTCTCTAAGTTCAGTCCAAAGTGAAATTTGAAGCATTGCTATAGAGTGTTGACTCCACGTATCAAAGTTTTCGGCATAGTTAGGCAAATTTTTTTGAATTTCTTTTACAGTATTTCTGTCTGTAAAGTAAAGTATGGTTCCATGACCGGATTTAAATGAATCGATTTTCTCTCTTGTAACTTTTCCCTCAAATGCATCGTAGATTCCATCCCAAAGGCGGTCTTGTTCTGCGCCAAGCACAACGACAACTCTTTGACTTTGTATATTAAATGCATCCGGAACTGCCAATGTAACGTCTTCAACTAATTGTATTAATTCTTCATCGCTTATTGGGATATTTTTACCAATATTATAATAACTTCTTCTCTTTTCCAATCCTTTAAACATATCATTCTCCTCTATCAAAAATTAATTTATCTTTTATAAAATTTCCATTCTGCAAATCTGCAAAAGCTTGTTCAAGTTCTCTTCTAGTATTCATTACAATAGGTCCGCCCCAAGCAATGGGTTCGTTTAGTTGCTCTGAAGATAGGAACAGAACTAAAGCTTCTTCTTGTCCGTGGTTTTTAATAACGACTTTATTTCCTTCACCAAGTTTTGCGGAGGTTTTTTCCTCTACAACTTTATTTTCTATTTCAACATCTCCAATTAAAGTAAAAACTGTTACAGATTTGTTGTCAGCAGTGTCAATTGAAACTTCTTTTCCCGGTTCTATGTGAATGTCATAGTAATCAAGTGGCAGATATTTTCCAACATGACCTTTGTGGTCTTTGTAGTTTCCGGCTAAAAGCCTTAAATAGCCACCGTCAATTTTTATTTCTTCAATGTCTTTATTTTTTATTGCATGATATTCCGGTCTGACCATTTTGTCTTTTTTAGGCAGATTCAACCACAACTGCACGCCTAGCATTCTTTCTGAAGCCGGCAATACTTCTTCGTGCATAATTCCTGAACCTGCTGTCATCCATTGTACTTCTCCATCTGAAATTTGATCTTCATTTCCAAGAGAGTCTTTGTGAACCATGTTTCCTCTATATACGTATGATATTGTTTCGATACCTCTGTGTGGGTGCATAGGGAACCCTGCTGTGTAATCGTCGGGGTCTGTGGAGTCAAAACTATCTAACATCAATATTGGGTCATAAGTGTCGGTAGTTTCATGACCTAGTACTCTGACTAAACTTACGCCGGCTCCGTCCTTTGTTCTAAAGCCCGTAACTTTTTTAACAACTTCTCTGTTCATATTATAATTCCTCCCTAAATAACTTTAAAATATCCAACAATTCTTGTTTTTTATTCAATGGTATGGGACTAAACATTTGGATAATTTTATCTTTAACTACCGGAAAAACTTTTGACATCAAAGTTTTTCCGTCATCAGTTATATGCAATATACATCTCCTACCATCGTTTGGGTCAGGACATCTCTCCAATAGCTTTCTACTCTCAAGATTTTTTATAATCAGGGGCATTGTGCCGCTAGTGGAGAGGATTTTCTGTTGAACTTGACCAATTGTAAGATCTCCTTTGTGATAGAGAGCTTCCAATACTGCGAATTGACCGGTAGTTAAACCGTGGCTATCAAAAATTTTAGAAAGAGTTCTATCCATTTTTATAACTGTTCTGTGTAAAGCAATAAAATTGTTCAACTCAAGATTTTTCATTAACATCACCTAACTTATCTCTATCTAGAGATAAATATACCCTAGAAAAAATTATTAAAACATTTTGTTATTTTTCATATACAAAGCTTGGGTCCATATGTGTGTAAAATTGTGTTTCTCCGTCTTTTTCTAAAGTTATTGCCTCGCCGTCAATGGAGTCTCTATACTCTCTTGTAACTTTATAGCCTTTAGATTCCCACTCTTTTTTTAATTCAATATAATTTTGCTCACGGAGTGTAATGTATTTTTCAAGCTCATCATTATTTACCGAGTAAGCATCTACTTTAGTTGTAAAATCTCTCCATTCATTTTTTGAAAGTAATGGAAGTTCTTCAATTTCTATTTCAATTGTTGAATCTTGCTCAAACATAAATTTGCTCAGGAGTATTTCATTGTTTCCAATAGATATTTTTTCAATTGGGCGCATCTTATTCTCTTCTATAAAATAACTATTGTAGTATTCATAATTTTCAATTATTACATTTGGAATTTTTTCAATAAAATCTATAGCTTCTTTTTCAGTTTCAAAAATTCCAAAGTTTTTGCTATTTTCTTTTTGTATAAATTTTATAATAAACATAGAATCATCCTTTTTATTAAATATTTACCCTTAATTTTAAAATAATCATATAAATGGGTAAATTTAAAAAGAGGTGATAGGATGAAAATAATACCGATAAGAGCATTTGAAGATAATTATATATGGACTTTAATAAAAGGGAATAATGCAGTAGTAGTTGATCCGGGAGAGGCTGAACCTGTATTAAAATACAAAAAAGAAAATGAACTCAACCTGGTAGGAATTTTGTTAACTCATAAACATTCAGACCATGTAGGTGGAGTGAGAACTTTAAAAAATAAATTTGATTTAAAAGTTTATGGACCGAAAGAAATAGAAAATCTAGCAGATATTGTTGTACGAGATGGAGATATTTTTGAAATTTTGGATGAGAAAGTAGAAGTGATTAAGACCTCAGGTCATACGGAAGAGCATGTCTCATACTTGATAGAAAATAATTTATTTTGTGGAGATGCATTATTTTTAGCCGGGTGTGGAAGAGTATTTACAGGTGACTATGAAGCACAGTACAATACTATTCAAAAATTTAAAGAATTGAATGGAGATACAAAAGTGTTTGCAGCGCATGAATACTCTAAGACAAATTTAAAGTTTGCAGATAGTGTAATGCCATCTGAAGCAGTGAGTTCGGCGATGAAACTTGTAGAAACTTTAGAGAAAGAGGGTAGGCCATCTTTGCCGTCAACTATCGGAATGGAACTTGATATAAATCCATTTATGAAGGCCGGGAGTTTTGAAGAGTTTAAAAAATACAGAGATATACGAGATGGTTTTTAAAAAAGTCCAAATAAAATTTATAAATAATAGTGTATTAGTTAAATTAATTTAATATACTTTAGATATAAATATTAATTTTAGAGGTTGGGAATGTGAGTAAGAATATTTTTAAGTACTTCAATATAAAATTTAAACATATACTCTATGCAGTTATATTGAATATATTTATGTCTTATGTAATAAGAGGAATAGCAGTAGAGGTTTTAAACTACATAATAGGATTATCAGGGGAAGTAAATATAAATTTTTCTAATTTTAAAGAGCTTCTATCTAATCCTATTTTGATTTTGGGGTTTGGAGTTTATTTGATTTTAATTTCAATAGTGGCATATTTTGAACTATATTTGATAATTAAATTATGTACTAATCAGTTGTCGGGAAGTAATTTTGAATTTAAAAGAGAATTTTTAAACTTTAAAAATAGAATATCCAACAGCTCTTTACTAGATGCTATTTTATTTTTTATATACATTATTTTAATAATTCCATTGGCAGAAATTGGATTTAGTATATCGTTGACAAAAGGCATATATATTCCTCAATTTATTACAGATGAATTATTTAAAACAGATTTTGGAGCGTTTTTTACATCTGTATTTATTTTGGCTCTAGTTTATATAAACTTTAGATTGATTTATATATTGGTTTTGGCGGTTATAAAAAATCAAAGTTTTTTTAAAAACATAAGAGAGAGTTTAGAACTTACCAAAAAATATGGAAAGAAGATGATATTAAAATTATCATTGTTTGAAATTGTGATATATTTTTCAAGGGCCATATTGATATATTTTTTATTAAAATTCCTCAGTATAGCAACCACATTTACGGATTCACTATGGATAGAAGCTGTAGTACTTACCATTATTAAGACTGTAAATATTTTATTTGTAACGCTTACAAAACTTGGAATAGTACTCATACTTTTGGAACTGATAGAGTATAGAGAATATAAACCTATTGAGAATATAAAAAATAAAAAGAATATCTTTAAAAATAAAAAGTTGGTAGTTATTTTGAGTATGACAATTTTTATTTTAGGAGTACTTTATAATGGAATGAAAATCTATATATTACAGCCAAATTCCAAAATAGAAATTGTAGCGCACAGAGGATTTGCCAAAAAAGGTGTTGAAAATTCCATAGAAGCGTTAGAAGGCGCAGCGGAAACAGGAGCAGATTTTTCTGAGATGGATTTAATGCTTACAAAAGATAAAAAATTTATTGTCATGCATGATTATAACTTAAAGAGATTGTCTAATTTAAACAAGAATGTGCGGGATATGAATTTAGATGAAATCAAACAACTCAATATAACTCAAGATTCATTCACCACAAAGATTCCGACATTTGAAGAATATGTACAAAAGGCAAAAGAACTAAATATAAAACTATTAGTTGAATTAAAACCACATGGATATGAGCCGAATAACTATGCTGAATTGATAGTTGAGGAGATGAAAAGGCTGGGCATAGACAAAGAATATAAGTATATGTCTCTTAATTTAGATTTGATGCAGAAAATAAAAAAACTTGCACCTCAAATGAAAGTTGGATATGTAATTCCAATACAATTTGGACAATTTTCTGATGATGGTGTAGATTTTTGGGTAATAGAAGATTTTTCATATAGAGAAATATTGGTTTTACAAGCTATCTTAAATAAGAAAGAGCTTTATATATGGACTGTTAATGAAAAGAGCAGAATAGAATACTATCTAAATACATTAGTTACAGGACTTATAAGTGATAATCCGGATGAAATAAAGCAAATTAAAGATAACAATACAAAATACAACTCTTTTTTCGACAGGGTTTTCAAATTAATATAAAATTTATTAGGGCTGAGTTATATCAGTTAGATTAATTTGAGCTGTTGAATTATAATAGCTATGCAAAATAATTTGAAGATTAGACTATTTAAAGTCGAATATGTATAAAATTAAGAGTGACAACATAAATTCTAACGAGAGAAATTGAATAATCGAAACAAAATTTAGATTTTTAAATCAGAATATAAAAAATGCTCCACGTGGAGCATTTATAATTATAAATTGATTTAGATAAAATTTGGTCGGTTTGGGGGAAATATATGATTATAAAATTGAGAACTAATGTGCAGGAAAACCAATTAAAAGAATTAATAGATAGAATAGAAAAAAGAGGTTTATCTGTAGAATGTTCTAAGGGAAATGCAATACAATTAGTTGAGATAATTGGCAATACTGAAAAAGTTGACTTGAGCGAAATTTTAAAGATGGATTGTGTGGACGAAGTATTTAGAAAGCAAGAAAATGCAAAGAAATCAAGCAGACAGTACAAACCACAAGACACTGTAATAACTCTTGACAACGGAACTAAAATAGGCGGGGGGAACTTTGTATTGATAGCAGGACCTTGCTCAGTCGAGTCGGAAGAGCAGGTTATTGAAATTGCAAAGAGCGTTAAAAAATCAGGGGCAAATGTACTAAGAGGCGGAGCTTTTAAACCTCGTACATCCCCGTATGATTTTCAAGGAATAGGAATGGACGGACTTAAAATTTTGTCAAAGGCAAAGGTCGAAACAGGATTGCCGATAGTTTCTGAAATAATGAATATAAATCTTATCGAACACTATGAAGATGTAGACATTCTACAAGTTGGTGCAAGAAATATGCAGAATTTTGAACTCTTGAAAGAACTTGGGAAAATAGACAAGCCAATTCTTTTAAAGAGAGGACTATCTGCAACTTATAATGAATTGTTGTCAGCGGCAGAATATATATTAAGTGGAGGAAATCAAAAGGTTATACTTTGTGAGCGTGGTATAAGAACATTTGAGACATTTACAAGAAATACATTGGATATATCTTCCGTGCCGGTTCTCCATGAAAAGACACATTTGCCAATTATAATCGACCCTTCCCATGCGGCGGGAATGGCGAGAATGGTAAGGCCGCTTTCTCTTGGGGCTGTTGGAGCAGGAGCAGATGGACTTATAATTGAAGTCCACAACGACCCTGAAAATGCGCTATGTGATGGGGCTCAATCGTTAAGACCTGATGAATTTGACAGAACGGCGAAAACGGTCTTTAAACTCAGAGAAGTTTTGAATGAAGATTAAGGAATAGCAGTTGGAGGATTTGATTTGCAAAAGATTAAAGTATCCACTTCAAGTGAATATGAAATTTTAATAGAAAAGGGTATTCGTTTAAAACTTAGAGAGATTTTGCCTAAGAGAGAAGACTGTAAGTATATAGTGCTAACTGATGAAAATGTAGACAAGTTGTATGGCAGAAAACTGTTTGAATCTCTATCAAAATACAACCTTATAAAATATGTATTAAAACCCGGAGAAAATTCCAAATCATTTGAAGAATTGCAGAAGTTTTTAGAGTTTATGGCTCAAAAAGATATAAATGCAAATGATGTTTTAATAGCATTTGGCGGAGGAGTAATAGGAGATTTTGGCGGCTTTGCAGCGGGAGTTTATCGCAGGGGAATAGACTATATACAACTTCCTACGACACTGCTCTCACAAGTGGATTCATCAGTTGGTGGAAAGACGGCAGTAAACTTGAATGAAGGTAAAAATTTAGTGGGTCTTTTTAAACAACCGATAGCCGTCTATTGTGATCCGGAATATTTTAAGACACTTGAAGATAGAGATTTTAGCTCAGGAGTTGGAGAAGCAATAAAATATGGAGTCCTATTCGATAAAAATCTATTTGAAGAACTCAGCAGGGGAATAGATAAAAATCAAGATTTGAGCAATATAGTAAAGAGATGTGTTGAGTTGAAGAGAGACGTCGTAGAGGCAGATGAATACGACAATGGCAAGAGACAACTTTTGAATTTAGGACACACTATTGCTCACGCTATAGAGATTAAATCCGAATATGAAATAACTCACGGGAGAGCAGTTGCAATAGGGATGGCAATAATGGCACGAGCTTGTAATAAAATTGGAATTTTCAAGGGCGATATAAGCGATATAGAAAATTGCCTTGAGAAAAATAATTTGCCGACAAAAACCAAATTTAACATAGATGAGCTATTTGAACTAATAGAGAGAGATAAAAAACGCAGGGGCTCATATATAAATGAAATATTAATTGAAGACATAGGAAGTTGCAACTTGAAGAAGTTTAGTTTTGGAGAGTTAAAAGAATTGATAAAAAAGGGAATGAAATGAAGATAAGTTCAAAAATATTGGAAGGCGAAGTGAAGGCCGTTCCTTCTAAATCTTATGCACACAGAGCTTTGATATGTGCAGCATTGGCGCAGGGAGTATCCACAATATATTTTGACAAGACCTCGGAAGATATAGAGGCAACTATATCTTGTCTTGAAGAGCTTGGGGCAAGTGTTAAGAGATATTTAAATAGAGTGGAGATCAGGGGAATAAACTTAGGGGAATTCCCCAAAATTAACGTGCGAGAAAGTGGATCGACATTTAGATTTTTGTTGCCGGTCAGCACAGTTTTATACGAAAGTATTGAATTTATCGGAGAGGGTAGACTTCCCGACAGACCGATTGCCGAATTGATTGAAGTCTTAAAAGCAAATGGAGTTGAATTTGACAGAGATAGGCTTCCATTCAGGACACATGGAAAGTTCAAAGCCGGGAAATATGAACTTGTTGGGAATGTGAGTTCGCAATACATCTCAGGGATTTTGATGGCGGCGAGCATAATGAACGAGAAATCAGAATTGAAATTGACATCGAGTTTAGAATCTAAAAACTACGTCGATATGACTTTGCAAGTTATGAAAGAATTTGGCGCAAAAGTAAGTTTCAAAGATGATGCATATAAAATTTTGCCAACCGGATATAAATCACGAGAATATAGAGTTGAAGGGGATTGGTCAAATGCGGCGTTCTTTTTAGTTGCCGGAGCATTGGGAGGAAAGATTTCAATGTCAGATTTGAATGCAGAAAGTCTTCAGGGCGATAGAAAGATTTTAGATATACTGAGAGATTTTGGGGCTGAAGTTGAGATGGGAAACCGAGTCACAATAGAACCGAAATTTAGAAAAAATATAGAAGTAGATTTGAAAGATGTACCAGATTTACTTCCAATTTTGTCGGTTTTGGCAACTTCAGTAGATGGAGGAGTGTCTAAATTTTATAACGGAGGAAGGCTTAGATTAAAAGAGAGTGACAGATTGAGTTCAACTGCTGAAATGATTAGGAACTTGGGCGGGAAAGTTGAAGAGAGAGAAAGTGAGCTGTTAGTCTATGGAACAAACGGACTCTCAGGTGGAGAAGTCGACTCATATAATGACCATAGAATAGCCATGGCAAGTAGCATTGCTTCAATTATAAGTGGCGGAGAGATATACTTAAGTGGAGCAAGTGCAGTAAACAAATCTTATCCCAAGTTCTATGAAGATTTTAAAAAATTGGGAGGTAAATATGAGCTCTAGTTTTGGAAAGAATATAGTGGTTACAATATTTGGGGAGTCTCATGGTCATTATATAGGAGTGGTCATAGATGGGTTGCCAATTGGAACACAAATTGACATGGAAAAATTAAATGAGTTTATGTCGAGAAGAGCACCCGGGAAAAACAGATTTGGAACTAAACGAAAAGAGAGAGATTTACCAAAATTTGTAGCAGGAGTTCAAGATGGAAAGATAGTTGCAAATACAATATGTGCAATTATAGAAAACAGTGATCAAAGGTCATCAGATTATGAGCAGTTTAAAGACACTCCGCGACCTTCTCACGCAGATTATGTTGCATATGTAAAATATGGAACTGAAATGGATATGAGAGGCTCAGGTTCATTTTCAGGCAGGCTTACAGCACCGCTCTGTATAGCTGGTGGAATTGCAAAACAAATATTGGAGAAAAAAGGAATAGAAGTGCAGTCTCATATAAGTTCCATAGGGGGAATAAGAGATGTTGAGATTGACTATGCGAAGCCGGATATGAAAGCCTTAAAAGAATGCGAGAAAAAAGAGATTCCTGTAATTTCAGAAGAAGTTTCAGAAAAAATTAAACAGTGCATAGAAAAAATACGAAAAGAAGAAAACTCAATAGGAGCAGAAATAGAATGTTTTGCAACAGGAGTGCCAATAGGCCTTGGAGAACCGAACTATGACAGTTTTGATGCAGTGCTTGCCAAACTTGTGTTCTCAGTGCCGGCAGTGAGAGGTTTTTCATTCGGAGCCGGTTTTGATGCAGTCTCCATGACCGGAAGAGAACACAACGATGAATATGAATTGAATGATGGAGTTAAGACCACCACAAATAATGCGGGTGGAGTTGTCGGGGGGATAACCAACGGAATGCCCATAGTTTTTAAAACGGCAATAAAGCCGACAGCTTCCATAGGTTTGAGCCAACGCTCATTTTCAATATCGGAAAATGTCGAGAAAGATTTGGAAATAAAGGGAAGACATGACCCTTGCATAGGTATTAGGATACTGCCGGTTATAGAGTCCGTTTGTGCATTGACTATCTTAGATTTTATGGAGAATTAAATGGAATACGGATTGCTCGGAGAAAAATTGGGACACAGTTTTTCAAAAGAAATACACAATTTAATAGGAAAATACCAATATGATTTATATGAAAAGAAAATAGATGAGATAGAAGATTTTTTGAAGAGTGGCATATACGGATTTAATGTCACCATTCCATATAAAATAGAAATTATGAAATATTTAGACGAAATAAGTCCAATTGCAAAAAAGATAGGGTGTGTAAATACTGTATACAAGAAAGATGGGAAGTGGATAGGAGACAACACAGACTACTTTGGATTTAAATACACATTGGAGAGTTTGAAAGAGGAAATATCTTCGGCGATAATACTTGGAGATGGGGCTACATCTAAGACGGTAGCGACAGTTCTTGAAGATAAGAAAATTGAATTTCAGAAGATATCTCGAAAAAAAACTCCTTATTATTCTCAGATAGAAGAATTTTTAAACGTTGAACTCATTGTGAATACAACGCCGATTGGAATGTATCCAAACAATGGAGAAAACTTGATATCAATCAAAAATTTTAAAAATTTAAAAGGTGTGATAGACGTAGTGTATAATCCATTGATAACATCGCTTTTATTTGAGGCAAGAGAGATGGGCATTCCACACTCAAATGGACTTATGATGTTGGTAGCGCAGGCCGTTAAGGCAGCTGAAATATTTACAGAAACTAAAATCGAAAACATACGTGAAATCACAAGTGAGATGATGAAACAAGAAAATATTGTTTTAGTTGGGATGCCCGACTCCGGAAAGAGTAGTATTGCTCCTTTGATAGCTGAGAAAATGAGTAGAGAGTTTGTAGATTTAGATTTGGAAATTGAAAAATTTAGTGGCGAAAAAATAGATGATATATTTAAAAAATACGGTGAAGCTAAATTTAGAGAGATGGAGACAGAAGTTTGTAAAAAATTTGGAAAGCTAAATGGATTGGTAATCTCAACAGGTGGCGGAGTTGTGATCAGAGAAGAAAACTATCAACCACTAAAACAAAATGGAAAAATTTATCTCTTAAAAAGAGAATTGAACGAATTACATCTTGAAAATCGACCGCTTTCAAAAGAATATGGGACAGCTGAACAACTTTGGCAAAAAAGAGAGAAACAATACTTAAGATTTGCAGACAAGACAATAGAAAATACAAGTGTAAAAAAAGCAGCTGAAGAAATTATAGAGGATTTTAATGAAAATATTAGTTATTAACGGACCGAATATAAACATGCTTGGGATAAGAGAAAAAGAGATATACGGAACACAGACATACCAAGATTTGTTGAACATGATAAGTGAATTTTGTAGAAAAGAGCAAATTGAAGTTTCATTTTTTCAATCGAACCACGAAGGAGAGATTGTAGATGAAATTCAAAGAGCTTATGGAAATTATGATGGAATAGTAATTAATCCGGCGGCATACACGCACACATCAGTGGCAATACTAGATGCGTTAAAGGCAGTTGCCATACCGACAGTTGAAGTTCACATAACAGATACATCAAAAAGAGAAGACTTTAGAAAAATTTCATACATTAGGCTCTTTGCAGAGAATACAATTCAGGGAAGAGGATTAACAGGATATTTGGAAGCAATAGACTATCTGAATGAGAAATTAAGAATATAAAAATACTGATTAAACTTATTTATTGTATATTTTAGGTTATTATATAATTATATTATTTCGAGGGAGGGCTAAGGGCGTTGTACCCCAGGGCAACCTCTCTTTTTTCTGTCGAAAAAATTCACCTTTCGATTCTCCCTCACGCCCTCCCTCGAGCACCCTCCCCCTACACCCTCAAAACGCTTTTGGGCTGGTTTTCGTATGTAATATTGCTAAGTTTTTAATACTTTTTTGAAACTATGTTGATTTGGTTGAAAAAACGTAGGGGCGGCACGTATTTGCAAGAAAATAAAGAATTAAAAAAGAAATAAACAAATAAAAAATATAAATAATAAAACAGTAAAGGCCCGCCCGCGAAAATTGATTTAATAAAAACAAACCCAACCAACTACAATATCAAAAAAATTTGCGAACTAGAATAAAACGCTATAAAATATTAAATGAAAAATAATTTAAATTTAATATATTCATACAGTGCTTTGGGGGTAGCATGAAAAAGAAAAACATACTAAAAAAAATAGTTGGAGTTTTCTTATTTTTGATTATAGTGGGAAGCATATTAACAGGAAATTATCTTGTAAATTATGCACTTGCAAGACAAGGTGATGGGGGAAACAGAAAAGTAAAACCTCTAAAAAAGATAGAAAATCCAATTGTAAAAGAAAATAAAACACTTCAAGAAAAGAAAAATAGCGAGTTTTTGGACAAAAACACACCACAAGAAATAAACATAAAGAGCTTTGATGGACTTAATTTAAAAGGATATTGCTATTTGAATAATGACTCTGAAAAGTGGGCGCTGATAATACACGGTTACAGAAATACTCACGAAGATATGTATGCATATGCTCAAAGATATTTTGAAAAAGGATATAACGTGTTGATGCCGGATTTAAGAGGATCCGGAAATTCAGAGGGCGAGTATATAGGAATGGGGTATTTAGATAAATACGACAGTGGGTCGTGGGCGAATTGGATAGTTAAAAATAATGAAAATCCGGAAATTGTAGTACACGGTCTTTCTATGGGGGCAGCTACGACTATGATGTTGGCAGGAGAAAAAACTCCGGATAATGTTAAAGTATTTATAGAAGATGCCGGATATACTTCCGTTTATGATATTTTCAAATCCGAGTTAAAAGTTAGATTTAATTTGCCAAGCTTTCCGATTTTAAATGTTGCCGGAATGATAAGCAAAATAAAGGCGGGCTATGCTTTTAAAGGGGCATCAGCAGTTGAGCAAATTGCAAAATCAACTAAGCCAGTCATGTTTATTCACGCCGAGAATGACAACTTTGTACCATTTAGAATGCTTGATGAATTGTATAATGCAAAACAGATGGGAGCTAAGAAAAAACTGGTTGCAAAAAATGCCGGACATACAGAAGCAAAATATTCTCTAGGTGAAGAATATTGGAATGAAGTTTTTAAATTCATAGATGAAAATAAATAATATTTATATAAGAGTGAGATTAATTTATAATTTCATTCTTTTATACAGCAGAAAGATGAAAAAATAATCTGAATAAAGATAAATAATAGATCTTTCACAGAGATTATAAGTTACAAAAAATTCAAATTATGTAGTTTTGTGTGATAAAGACATAGTACAATTATCTAAAACAGTAGAAATAATAGGAGGTATTTATGCCGCAGTTGATATTTAAGGGAGTTAAGAGAGAAGACACTATTGAGTTAAGTTCCAAACTTCCTGAAAAGTTATCTGAGATGACAGGAACGCCAATAGACTATTTTACAATTGAACGACCTATGACAGAATATTTTTCGAACGGTAAAGAATTTGAAATGTACCCTCTAATTGAAGTGATTCAATTTGACAGAGGTCTCAGCTTAGAAAAGAAAATGGCAGAATTAATACAGACAGAAGTTAAAAATTTAGGATATAGCGAGTGTGAAGTTTACTTTACACACGTGAGTGAAGACGATTATTACGAATAAAAAAAGCCCTTTAAGTGAAAAGATAAAATTTTATCCTAAACTTAAAGGGCTTTTAATTTTAAAATTTATTTTTTTCTAAAGAAATCAAACTTAGAAAATTTATTCCAACCTGATTTTAATTTGGTTTGAAAAGTTTCAGTATTTTTAGTCTCTTCTTTTGAAAAATTTTCAGAGCTATTTAATTCATCATTGATTTTTTCAACTTTGCTTGTATCATAAGGTGAGCTTGAAGTATGTTTTCTTTCGAATTGAACTTCAAAATCTTGGATAGTTTCAAGCTTTGGCTCATTTATAACTTCACTTTCAAGTTCCTCGACAATAGGTTTTTCTTTTTCCGAAATTTCCGGGTGCTCAACACTTTCATATTGTTTAGATTCTGTAGAATCTATACTTTCATTGGAAATTTGCTCAAGAGAATCTGTTATATCGCCGGACTTTTCTTCTGAAAATTCAATCGGAGCTTCAATATGAGTTTCTTCAAGAGCATCTTGATGTTGAAGATTGTTTAAAAAGTCCTCAGCCTTTATCTTTTCCTCATCAAATAATTTTTTGATAGTTTCGTCTACATCAGGTGCATTCTTTCTGACTAACTCAGCTCTTATTTTATTTAAAATTTTAATCTTATCCATATTGTAAGTAGAAAGAAGCTCGATAATATCATCTTTAATGATTTCAGCTATTGCAGGATTCAACTTTTCATCTGAAATTCCAACCACAATATCCTCTCTGGAAACAAAATCATTTAATAATGCCGAAGAACTTGAAACAACATCACATCTTTCATATAAAATTTTAGTCTTTATTGCTCTATTTTCAAGTGCATTGTTGAGCTCGAAATTAGTAGTCGCAATCAAGAGAAAATCATAAGAAAAGAAGACAAAATCATTACTGATTTGCATTTCTTTTAGGAATAACCGTTCAGGATATTGAGTTTGAAGATTTAAAATTTCATTTACAAAACTTTCAGCAATAACGTAAATCTTAAATTCAGTTTCTAGCATTTTTTTTATTTTGGACAAAGCTAATAACCCTCCACCCAAAACAAGAAGATTTTTATCTTTAGTATTATAACTAATTGGTAAATATCTCATAAGATCACCTCTTTCATATTCATAACCGAATTGACAGTAAATATCTATCTTAAAACTATATTAGCACTATTTTAAATTTATTGAAACAATCTTGTAACATTAATTATATGTACATGTGGTATAATAACAAAAAACAAGGGAGGTTTTTTAAATGCGAATAAATAAGATTACAAAAGCACTTTCAATTGGATTATGTGCTGTTGTGCTTGCTCCAAGTTTAGTTAGTGCTAAAGAATTCAAAGACGTTGCCAAAAACGGTCCTTATAGTTGGGCTTACGGGTATATAGACGAACTTAGCGATAGAGGGATTATAAATGGCTATCCAAGCGGAGAATTTAAGCCGGATAATTCAGTTAGTTTAGAAGAGACGGTTGAACTTATAAAAGGTCTTTTGAGTCCAAGCAGTTCAGAAATTTCATCTGCAAGAGCTAAGTATAAATCTTTATTAGAAGAAGCGAAAGTTCCGGAATGGGCGAGAGATGCGTTTGCAATTGCAATTGAAAACAATGTATTTTCAGAAGCAACAGTTAAAGAAGCAGCAACAAAAGGATTTATAGGCGAAGAAAAAGGTAAAATAGTTCCTGACAGAAACACTATCGCAGTTTACTTTGCAAGAGCCCTTAAATTATCTTCTACAGGAGATGAATCATACCTAAGACACGAAGATAAAAACTCAATACCAAGTTCAACAAGAGGATACCTAGCTAATTTAGTAAAAGAAGGAGTTTTCTCATCAACAGGTTCAGACGGTAAGTTCGAAGGAACGAGAAGTATAAGAAGAAGTGAGATGGCAAAAATCACTAAACTTTCCTATGACTATCTAAAGACTAATAAGAAAAAAGCACCTGAACTTACAACGATTACAGGGAAAATAGTAGTTGCTACAAATATCAGTAATGTAGATACAGTTATTATTGAGCAAAGCAATAAATCTACAATTCAATTAAAGACAAATTCAAACACTAAGATTACAAGCAATGGAACAACTTGGAAATTTACAGACTTGAAACCGGATCAAGAAGTTAAAGTAACATATCAAAAATCCGGAGATGAAAGCACAAACAATGTAATCACAACATTGGAAGTTACAAACTCAGCTAAGAATTTAGTCGGTTATATTACAAATAGAGCGCAAGACGGTTTCACAGCTAAGTACAGAGTAGATGACAGCAAAGTAGATACAACAACAGCAACTCAAATTTCAACAACAGATACAGCAACATTTACTTTAGCTAATAAGGCAAAAGTTTATTCGCTGGGAGTTGAAACAAGAGTATCTCAATTGCAACTTGATGATTTAGTGGAATTTAAAACAGATAACTCAGGAAAAGTTTCAGAAGTTGTAGCATATCCTAAAAATGGAAGAGTAACAGGAGAAATAACAGACGTTTATTACGGGTCCTCAACAACAAGAGAATATATAAAAATAAAACTTCAAGACGGTAAAACTTATACATTCTACGGAAGTGAATTGAATAGAAACAATCCATTCTACACAAACACAAGATTATTTGACAACCTTCGAAGAGGCGAAAGAATAACACTATCAACAAACTATAAAATAGTAACAAACGTTGGGAATGGTTATGTAAATGGACAAAACTTAACAGGTACTATAGTGGATGTTCGCCAAGATTACGATGGTTACAAAATTGACGTGAGAACATTTAATGGAAATATTGAAACAGTTTACACAAGTAGAAATACAGACTACAGAGAAAATGGAATTGGAAGAACGCAATTATCACCAAGAGACCTTCAAGGAAGAGAAGTTAGCGTAGTTAGAGAGCGTGGCAACTATGCTAAGCTGGTTGAGATTTTGGAAAGAGGTTCTAATTTCCGAGTAAGAGCCATAGTAGATGATGTCAGGATTGACCCGACATTTAATCAAGCCGGAACAACTTACTACTTAACTGTAAAAGATTCAGATAATAACTATATACGAAACAATGACTCATTTACACTTCAAACAACTTATGATAATGGTAGGGCAATTAATAGAGGAGATTTAGTAGAGGTCATTGGAACAAGACTTTCTAATGGAGATTGGAGTGTTCTTGAAGTTAGAGATAACTATGGAAGAACAATTTATGGAAACTATTATTCAAGAGGTCTTAGATAAAATTAAATAGTCTGTGTCAAATTAAAGAGGCTCAAATTTGAGTCTCTTTTTGTGCAATAAAACAAAATATAAAAAATATAAATATAACCAACAAACGTAGGGGCGGCACGTATCTGCAAGAAAATAATAGATAGTAAAAAAGCATAGGCCCGCCCGCCAACCAAATAAAAACCAATAAAAAATGGGCGGAACAACCGCCCATAAAACCAACACAATAAAATTATCTTTCAGCCATCAAAATTTCAATTTCATCTTCATTAATACCAACCATAGCTTCACCAAGATTTTTAGAAACCTCAGCAATAACAGATGGATTATCAAAATTGGCAACAGCCTTAACAATTGCCTGAGCACGCTTTTCAGGATTACCGCTCTTGAAAATACCGCTTCCAACAAACACACCCTCAGCACCAAGTTGTCTCATAAGAGCAGCATCAGCAGGAGTAGCAACTCCGCCGGCAGAGAAATTTAAAACAGGTAACTTTCTGTTTTTGTGCACATATTCAAGTAAATCAACAGGCACTTGAAGTAACTTGGCTCTGTGATACAACTCATCAGGACGAAGCGCAGCAACCTCAGCCATTTCCCTTTGGATAGTTCTCATGTGAGTAACAGCTTGTACAACGTCTCCGGTCCCGGCTTCACCCTTTGTACGAATCATTGCGGCACCCTCGGAAATTCTTCTAAGAGCCTCACCCAAATTTCTACAACCGCAAACGAAAGGAGTGTTAAAAACTCTCTTGTATATGTGGTGTTCATGGTCTGCGGGAGAAAGAACTTCAGATTCGTCTATATAGTCAATCCCCAAAGACTCAAGAATTTGTGCCTCCACAAAATGTCCGATCCTCGCCTTAGCCATAACCGGGATTGAAACTGCATTCATTATATCGAGAATTATTTGAGGATCACTCATACGGCTCACACCACCGGCAGCCCTTATATCAGCAGGCACTCTTTCAAGCGCCATTACGGCAACAGCACCCGCAGCTTCAGCAATCTTAGCTTGTTCAGGATTAGTTACATCCATGATAACTCCGCCGGCTAATTGATTATGTATTTCTTCTCTAGAATATTTAGTCATTTCATACCTCCATGTTTATATAAGACGATTATAATGGTAAAATGAAACTGTAGAAAGATTCAAAAGAATAAAAAATAAAGGACCCAGATATGATTACAATACACTTTGAAGAAAATAAAAATTTATACGAACAAATCTATACATACTTTAGAGACGAAATAAAAAATGGAAATTTAAAATGGAAAGATAAACTTCCATCAAGGCGTTCATTGGCGCAACACTTGGGAGTGAGTCTTAACACAGTCAAAACTGCATACGACCAACTCACCGAAGAAGGTTATATTGTTTCAGACCAAAGACGAGGTTTTTTTGTAGATAAATTGTACGCAGAAAGATTGAAAATGCCCGAGCCTGAAATAGTATTTGAAGAAAGAACAGCTACAGAATATAAATATAATTTTTCCCATAGTTTAATAGATGCCGATAAACTTCCAATTTCAATACTTAAAAAATGCTCAAATGAAGCAATTGAAAACTCCCTAAAAAACTTTTCATTGCCAAAAGGTGGGATTTGGACGCTTAGAATTGAGATAGCAAAATATTTAAAAGAACATAGAGGAGTGGTGGTATCGCCGGAGAATATAATTATAACAGGTGGATATGGAGAACATATTTTTATACTCATGTCTTTAATAGACAAACCCGTATTTGCAGTAGAAGACCCGGGGTACAACAAGACAATGGACTTAATAAATGGTTTAAGCGAAAAAATAAATAGAATCCCCCTTGATAAATATGGTTTTTCAGTTGCAGACTTGGAGAAGACAAATGCAAATATAGCAATAGTCACACCGAACCATCAATTTCCAACAGGTACAATTATGGTTTTAAGACGTAGGCAGAGATTGCTCGAATGGGCAGATAAAAATTGTAGATACATAGTTGAAGATGACTACGACAGCGATTTCAAATACGCCGGAAATCCAATACCTGCCCTAAAGAGTTTGGATAAAGACGACAAAGTTATATTATCCGGCTCATTTTCAAAAATAGTAGGCAAATTTTTAGGAGTTTCATACTTGGTATTACCACAAAAGCTAAAAGAAAAATACGATAAAATTCAAATCACAACCTCAGGAGCTTCAATTATTCAGCAAAATATTTTGGAAAGATTTATGGCAACCGGAGCATTTGAAAAACATATCAATAGAATGAATGCACATTACAGAAAAAAGAGAAGTGTGATAATAAAAGAATTGAAAAGAGAAGGCATTGAAATATTGGGAGCCGATGCCGGCACATACTTTGTAATGAGAGTTGACGAAAAAATCTGGAACTTGAAAAATTTAAAAGAGAAGTTGTCAAAAAATTCAATCAAACTAAATACAGTTGCCGATTATAGCTCGCAAGGAAAATACGAAAGAGATTTGATAATAGGTTTTGGTGGATTAAAAGAAGAAAAATTAAAAGAAGCGATCAGAAACTTGTTGGAGATTATTAGTTATTAAGACCATGCATAAAATAAAATTATTACACCGTAGGGGCGGTACGAGAGAAGCGAGGTCCGCCCGTCAACCAAAAAAGGACCAATAAATTGAAAATAAAAAATAAATGACTATAATAAAGATGAGGACATACAGATGGTCACCCAATATCAAAATTGGGAGGTGTATTATGAGTGATTATGAAATCTTATCATTAGTGATAAAGATAACAACACTTATAATAGCCATCCTAACACTATTAAAGTAAATTAGGATATAAAAATACCACCTGTATCATCACTACAGATGGTATTAAATAAAAATATCACATAGGGTGACCGTCTTAAACGGTGTCCTCTTTAAACACATTATACCACATTCAAAAAATTTAACAAATCCAAAACAAATCCGGCAATAAAAAACTTATGTCTCACGAATGTGACAGAGAGATTGATACACCAAAACCAAATTGCATATTTATAAAAAATACGAATATAACCAATAACCGTAGGGGCGGCACGTGACTGCAAGAAAAATAAAGAATTAAAACAAAAATAGAAAAATAAAAAATATAAATAACAAAACAACAAAGGTCCGCCCGTCAACATAATAAAATGAAATATCAAAAATTTTAAAAATATCAATATAAACAACAACCGTAGGGGCGGCACGTGACTGCAAGAAAATTTATGAAATTAAAAAACAATAGACAAATAAAAAACTTAAACATCAAAACAACAAAGGCCCGCCCGTCAACCAAAAAAGGACCAATAAATTGAAAATAAAAAATAAATGACTATAATAAAGATGAGGACATACAGATGGTCGCCCAATATCAAAATTGGGAGGTGTATTATGAGTGATTATGAAATCTTATCATTAGTGATAAAGATAACAACACTTATAATAGCCATCCTAACACTATTAAAGTAAATTAGGATATAAAAATACCACCTGTATCGCGACCATAGGTGGTTTTTTATTAAAATAAACCTTTAGGGCGACCGTCTTAAACGGTGTCCTCTTTAAACACATTATACCACATTAAAAAAATTTAACAAATCCAAAACAAATCCGGCAATAAAAAACTTATGTCTCACGAATGTGACAGAGAGATTGATACACCAAAACCAAATTGTATATTTATAAAAAATACGAATATAAACAACAACCGTAGGGGCGGCACGTGGCTACAAAAAAAATAAAGAATTAAAACAAAAATAGAAAAATAAAAAATATAAATAACAAAACAGTATAGGCCCGCCCTCAATAAAAATATGCATTTATAAAATCCTTCAGACTCACACGAATACTAAATGATGATATCGATCCATCCACCATCAATAACGAAATATAAAAAACATAAATCATTTCACGCAAACAAAAAACTGGCCTATAAATTTGTTTCATATGTCATTAACGGGCGGACCTCGCAAAAACAACCATGCTTTCAAAATCGTACGAGGTTAATAAACACAAATGCGTGAGACCTATCCGCAAACCAAAATAAAACGAAATATAAAAATATAGAAAACATGACTATCCAACAAGTGTAATGGTGGCAGGTATCCACTAGAAAAATAGAGAATTAATATATAGACAAACAAATAAAAATAATAAATAACAAAATAGTATAGGTCAGGCGATTTATATAAAATAAATTGGTGAAATGAAAATTTGTTTACATGAATTGATTGACTTATACTTTAATATTTTTTGCAAAATAGAAAAACAGCACATAAATTATTAGAAGTTCTTAAATACTACATTTGAGGACTTTTTTGTTTTGGAAAGTACACTTTTTTAATATGGAACATAAGTCAAGAAAATTTTAAGAAATTAGTTTGAAAATAAATACGAAGAAAAGTATTTAAAAAATATAAGCGGAAACATTTAAAAAACAGTATGATTAGTTGAAATCTATTGCGAAATTAAAAATCATAGGGTATATTTACAAAACGAAAGTGTACTAAATTATGTAACAATAAGTGGCTTAAATATAAGCAAAAATAAATTGAAATAGGAGAAGAGATGAAAATAAATTTTAATAGCAGAAAATTGAGAAAGACAGTGGCGATAATATCTCTGTGGGTTATGATATTATCTTCAACAAATGTAAGTGCAATAGTAAATAGAACATATAGAGATGTTGAAGCGGAAGTGAAAAATTATTCTAGGGGAGGTCGTATAGATAAAGATCATTGGGCTAGACAAGCTTTTAAAGAATTGGATAATTTAATTTTTCAAGCTAATAATTTAGCCAATCAAAGAGAATATGATCAACCGGAATATCTAGAGGCTTTAAATAGATATGTAGATGAAATAGGGGCATATACAAATTTTCTTAAGATTATGCAGAAGAAGAGCATCGAACAAAAGACTGATTTTATACAAAAATATAGGAAAATAGTAGGGAATAAAGATATGCCTTTAAAAGAAAAAAATAATGCAAAAATAGCTAACGAATACCTGACAGCTGGTTTAGATCAATTAGATGTAGGAATGTTTGAATACGTAAAGTCTCAAATAAATAAGGCAATGAAAGATTTTATTAAAGAGATAGATAGAGAAAATATTAAAAAAGAAGATCTAGGAAGATATATAGATATTTATAATACAGATGACGATAGATTATGGAGAATGTACTATCGTAGAGATTCTAAATTTAAAGAGTACAATGATATAATGCGAGAAATTTATAATAAGCATAATCAAATAATGGCTATTTTAAAATCTGATTATGCGTTAGATGCAAAAGAAGCTAGAGAGATGTTAGAAATAGAAAAGAATTTATCTCTAGGTATAGCAGGTGGGGAAGTAAAAGAAGATTATTATAACTATATAACAGATAATGATTTATATAATGCCAGGGATAGATTATGGCTCAATGGAATAGTAAATTTGAGAATGGCAAGAGAAGCTAAAGATAATTTAGACGGAGCATTAAATGACTTCTTTAAAGCTATAGGCAAAGTTAGACCTAAAGACCTTAAGGGATTAGATGAACGAGATTATGAAAAAATTAAAGACACTGATGACAAAAGAATAAGTTATTTAAACACATTAAAACAACAGATTGAACAACAAGTAGAAGAAGCATCTGCCGGAATGGAAATAAAACCGTTAGAAATCATTAAAGAAGTTCCTAACAATTCTCCTAAATGGAATATGGATGTAGATGCTGAAGATGATGATTCATTAGATAAAATAACTATGTTGACAAAAGCTCAAATAGAGAGATTAAACAAATTAGGCATAAATTTTGACAATATAGATTTTAATGATGAATCGAAAATTAAAGAAATAATTGCTAAACTTGAAGAGGGAAACAATGAAGACACAGGTACAGTATTGCCAAAAGCTACCGGAATAGAGGATAGAGACAGAATTGAACAAAACACCGAAAAAGAACACTATGAAGATGTGAAGAAGACAGAAGCTGCTGCACCTATAGCTAAAGTAGAAAATGAAGGAAGTCATCTTGTCTTACAAGGAACTATTTCAAAAGCTGAAGATTTTAAAGTAATGGAACAAAATATAGAAATTGAAGCTAAGACTGAAGAAACAGGCGCTGTGGCAAGCGAGCAAGCTTCTGAAGTAAAGATAGTAGAAAAATCTGAGGCGGCTCAACAGGCTTTAAGGATAGAACAACAAGGAAAAGAAAAACCTCCACACTCAATAATCAGCCCGGTGTCAGCTTCCGGCATGGGACAAAAAGTAAGCGAAGATACGCAAGCTGTAGAAGTAAAAGAAGTTCAAGTTTTAGAAGAACAACATACAGATGCTGAACAAACTCAAGTAGAAGTAGATGATAAAAGAGCATCCCAAGTGATTGAGACAGCTCCTGAAAGTATTTATGAAAGAATTAGATTTAATTTACCTGAAGTTGATCGCAGAGAAAACTTATCTCCAAGCAATCTAGATAGAATCCATACAGCCATAGGGGAATTTAGCGAAAGATCAAATAGAACAATGGATATGCTGAGAAACGGAGATAAAGATGTAAGTTTAGAGGATCAAGAGAAAATTAAAAGACTTATCTTAAACGGTGGAAATGTAAGAAAAGACTTAGATGTTATTTTAGGCGTTGGAAAAGAAGATGAAATAATAGATAAATTGGTAGAATATTTAGAAACCAGATCTAATGACTTAGATAGAATATACAGACAATATAACCCGGAAAATAAAAAATAAGAATATAACCAATAACCGTAGGGGCGACGTGACTGCAAGAAAAATAAAAAATCAAAACAAAATTAAACAAATAAAAATAATAAATAACAAAACAATATAGGCCCGCCCGTCAACACCGACAATTTCAAAAACCGTAGGGGCGACGTATTCACAAAAAAAATAAAGAATAAAAACAAAAATAGAAAAATAAAAATAATAAATAACAAAACAATATAGGCCCGCCCGTCAACACCGATAATTTCAAAACCAGTAGGGGCGGCACGTATCCACAAAAAAAATAAAGAATTAAAACAAAAATAGAAAAATAAAAAATATAAATAACAAAACAATATAGGCCCGCCCGTCAACACCGACAATTTCAAAAACCGTAGGGGCGGTACGTGGCTGCAAGAAAAATAAAAAATCAAAACAAAATTAAACAAATAAAAATAATAAATAACAAAACAATATAGGCCCACCCGTCAACACCGACAATTTCAAAAACCGTAGGGGCGGCACGTGGCTGCAAGAAAAATAAAAAATCAAAACAAAATTAAACAAATAAAAATAATAAATAACAAAACAATATAGGCCCGCCCGTCAACACCGATAATTTCAAAACCAGTAGGGGCGGCACGTATCCACAAAAAAATAAAAAATTAAAACAAAAATAGAAAAATAAAAAATATAAATAACAAAACAATATAGGCCCGCCCGTCAACACCGACAATTTCAAAAACCGTAGGGGCGGCACGTGGCTGCAAGAAAAATAAAAAATCAAAACAAAATTAAACAAATAAAAATAATAAATAATAAAACAATATAGGCCCGCCCGTCAACCAAAAAAGGACCAATAAATTGAAAATAAAAAATAAATGACTATAATAAAGATGAGGACATACAGATGGTTTGCTCCAATCAACAAAGATTGGGGGTGATAGTATGAGTAAATTTGAAATACTAAGCATAATGCTTATGTATCTAACATTAGCTGTAACTATCATAGCCCTATTTCAAAAAAAGAAATAGACAGCAAAATACCTATCTGTATTTGCACTACAGATAGGTATAAATAAAAAACCTATACAACGAGCAAACCGTCTTAAACGGTGTCCTCTTTAAACACATTATACCACATTCAAAAAATTTAACAAATCCAAAACAAATCCGGCAATAAAAAACTTATGTCTCACGAATGTGACAGAGAGATTGATACACCAAAACCAAATTGTATATTTATAAAAAATACGAACATAACCAATAACCGTAGGGGCGGCACGTGGCTGCAAGAAAAATAAAAAATCAAAACAAAAATAGAAAAATAAAAATAATAAATAACAAAACAATATAGGCCCGCCCGTCAACACAATAAAACGAAATATAAAAAATTTTAAAAATATCAATATAAACAACAACCGTAGGGGCGGCACGTGACTGCAAGAAAAATAAAGAATAAAAACAAAAATAGAAAAATAAAAATATAAATAACAAAACAATATAGGCCCGCCCGTCAACCAAAAAAGGACCAATAAATTGAAAATAAAAAATAAATGACTATAATAAAGATGAGGACATACAGATGGTTGCCCAATATCAAAATTGGGAGGTGTATTATGAGTGATTATGAAATCTTATTATTAGTGATAAAGATAACAACACTTATAATAGCCATCCTAACACTATTAAAGTAAATTAGGATATAAAAAAACCACCTGTATTGCAACCATAGGTGGTTTTTTATTAAAATAAACCCTTAGGGCGACCGTCTTAAACGGTGTCCTCTTTAAACACATTATATCACATTCAAAAAAATTAACAAATCTAAAACGAATCCCAAAAACGAAAATACGGGCGGGCCTATATTTCTTTCTTAACCACTTTTTCAATTCATCCATTTTATTTTAATTCCATAACCAATATCACAAAAACGTGCCGCCCCTATGTTAAGAATATAATGCAAATAAAATTTCTAAAATATAAAATAATATAAACGGGCGGACCTATATTTCTTCTTAACCACTTTTCAATTCATCCATTTCATTTTAATTCCATAACCAATATCACAAAAACGTGCCGCCCCTACGTTAAGAATATAATGCAAATAAAATTTCTAAAATATAAAATAATATAAACGGGCGGGCCTGTATTTCTTTCTTATCCATCTTTTCAATTTGTCCATTTATTTTTTAATTCATTATTTATCTTGCAAAAACGTGCCGCCCCTACGTTAAGAATATAATGCAAATAAAATTTCTAAAATATAAAATAATATAAACGGGCGGGCCTATACTTCTTTCTTATCCACTTTTTCAATTTATCCATTTTATTTTAATTCCATAACCAATATCACAAAAACGTGCTGACCATACATTGTTTATATTTCAAGTAAAATTAATCAATTAAAATTGTAATTAGCCGATATTTGCAGCTTTGCTCGTGACAACGACCCATAAATAAAACTAAAAAATATTTAAAGAACAATAAAATATCTTGCCTGAAAAAACAAAAAAGTATGAATACATCTATGAAATGGGAACTCACACAACATTTTTAAGACAGACGAGCATTGAGCTGCAAAATGAAACACACAGCTACAAAAGTTATAAAATAGCACAGAGCACAGAATAAGAATAATAGAAGAGACTTGAAAAAATTATATTTGGAAAATGGTTATAGAAGACTCAGAAGTTGAGATGACAAAATGCGTGTTAGAAAAAATAAAAAGGGCAAAGATAAAATTGGCTCAACACATTGAAGCTAAATTAGCATTTATAAAATATAACGAAGACAATAAATTTAAAAAAATATATTCAATGCCTTATAGCTATGAATATTATAAAAACGCAGTTGAATATGTGGGAAATCAAAAAATAATAGATCAAGTATATAAAAAACAAACTCAAATATTCACGATAATAAAGAATAGGTACATCGTAGAAAAATTTGAACTGATAGAAACGATTAAACTAAAAATATAATTTAAATATAAAAAATAAAAAAAGCAAATTAAAAGGAATAACGAAAACTCAACATATTAAAACAACTTACAAATTTAAAACAGCAAATAAAAACTCACTTTTAAATAAAAAATCTTGGCAAAATATTAAAGAGACAAAAATAGTTAAATAAAACCCTATAAAATCAATGAAGGAAAGCTGAAAATAATAATTCGATAAATCATTGAAAAATTCAGAAAAAATTAAAAAATAATAAATCTTAGATAAATACTGAGAACTTTTCAAATAAGGGTTTAAAAAAATATAAATATAGTATATAATATTTGAAGTTTAAATTAGATTGTATTAAAAATTTGTGGAGGATTTAAAATTGAGTAAGAGAATAGGAATATTTTTATTAGCTATAATAACAATGATAGGAGCTCTTCCTATAGAAGTAATAGCAGCAGGGATGGACGATAGAGCAGCTAATTTGGTTGGTGACACAACGGGAAGTCTTGTAGAAAGTAATGACCAACAGTATTCCGAAGAAAAAAATAAAAATAGCGAAACTGAGATAATATTGGAATCTGCAAAAGAAACTGCAGAAGAAAACAATAAGTCGAAAACAGTAAAAAACATACAAGAAAAAGAAAACATAGGTGAAGTGAACACACAAGCTGAAACCCAACCTATGATTTTTGACATGAAAAAAATTCAAAACCAACCACAGGGCGATGCACTGAGAGAAATAATAAAAAACAACAACTACGGCTTAGACTGGAACAACATAGAAAACTACTTAGGAAAAGAACCAACAATAGAAGAAAACCTAATAGAAGGAAGCACAAACTATCTAGAGACGCCGGAAGTAATAGGCAACACAACACTAACAAATAAAATAGAAGCAATAATAAACAAAGACGAAACAGGAAAAGCAGAAAGCATAACATGGGTGTACAAAACAAAAACAGAAGGAGAAGCCCTAGAACAGACAAATAACTTCATCACAATAAGAGATGCAGGGCTAAACTACCCGCTAATAGAGACAAGAAAATTTGACACAACAGAAGGCGAAAACACATACAACCCATACACAAACATAACTTACAGAGATATACAAAACCAAATACAGAGAATAACAACAGGAAATATCTCAAGTCCAATACAAGAAACATCAGAAGTAAACAGTCTAGTACCGAACAAAGTGACGCAAACAATAGTAAAAACACCTATACTAGCACAACAAAATTCATATACACTGACAATCAGAACAGAAACAAAAATAGGACGAGAAATCAAAAATTCTTATAAGACATTTACAATAAACACAGATAACACAATCACATACAATGCCGTTCTAACCAATGGAATTCAAAGAGAAAACACAATAAACTGGCTAAAGACAGTTGTAAATACAACAGATGAACTACAAAATGTCACAATAGACCTTACACCTGATAAATCACAAAAAATAACAAACCCAATACAAATAAAAAAATACAAACTTACAGAAAAAGGATATGAAGAAGTCTTAGCTGAAAAAGAAGTAAGAGAGATAGAATCATTATCAGAAGAATCGGCAAAGATAAATCAAGTACAAAAAGTTGAGAAAGAAATAGAGTCCAAAAACGAAATGACAACTTTTGGCATGTTTAAACTTGCTCAAAAAACAGTTGAGGAAGAAAAAATAACTCAAGAAAATAAAACAACAGATCAACCGGAAATAAACCAATCACAAGAAATAGAACAACCGGAAGAACAACAAACAAAATCAAAAGAACAAACAGAAAATACAGAAGAAGTACCACAAATAGTAAAGACGGCACCGACGGCAACAGCAAGCACAACACTGGCAGCAAGCATAGCAGCTGAAGGCCTTGAAGCTGAAAATGGAGTACCTAAAAGACAAGAGACAGAAACGACAATAGAAGAGAACTCATCACCAAAAGTAGAAGACACAACAGAAACTAACACAGAACCAAAAGAAAAAGTAGAACCAAAACCAGAAACAATAAGCACAATCCCTACAGATGTAATAGTGGAAAGATTAAATCGTGCAGAAGAATTAAAAGAAAACTTTAAGTCAAACACAGTAGAGACAATTGAACTTGCACCCGGCGAGATAGCTATAGCAGAACTTAAAACAGAGATAGTAGACCCCAAGGCGGAACATACAGTTCCTGATGGAAAACTTTCTATAACTGAAACTAAGGAGATAAGAGACTATCTTGCAAGTAAAAAAGAAAAGATAATAAGTCTTTTATCAGTAGATAAACTTAACTTGTCAGTAACAGACGAATTAAATTTAAAAGATTATGTATTTTTTATAAAAGATGAAAACTCAAAATCAAAAATTGTTACATATAAGGATATAGAAAAAGATGTAACAATTGACAAAAATGAGTTGGAGAGAGAAAAGGGAAATTTAAAAGAAGAATTAGAGCGAACAAAAAAAATAGCCAAACCGGTAGAAACACATATAAGTATAGCTTATAAGGACTATCAAAAATTATATGTTCCAATAACACTTGTTCAAGACTACTCAAAAATAACTTCGATAGGAGATAAAAATAATATAGATGTATCTCATTGGGGACTTAATTTAGACGAAAATAAATCTATATATACAGTCACACTAGATGTGAAAAAAATGTCTGATATTAAAGAAGTAAAATTAAGCTTTATAAACTCGCTGACAAAAACATCGGACAATATAAAAGTAGATAGAATAGTAAAAACTAACGGATTTGATGAAAAAGATATCACTGTAGACAATTTAAAATACAGAGTTTCAGGAAATGCAGAAAAGGTTACAAATCCGGTGCTGTTATCAGAAGATTTAGAAGTAGGATATAAATATATATTCTTTATCATAAAAGAAAAGAGTGCAGAAAGTGTAAAGGAAACAAAAAACAGCAATATTTTATTAGAAATAGAAGAGAAAAGTAAAAATGGCAATTCTATTTCTAAAAAAATTGAATTAAGAACTGACGAACTGAGTATAAGCCAAAAACTAAATAATTTTAGAACTATAAATACAAATATATGGGATAGTGCTGTACCAATAATAATAGGTAATGGACAAATAGAAGCTAGAGGAGAGCTTGAAGGAAATACAATCACATGGACTATCAAGGCAACGGATGTTTCAAAGAATGCAAAAATTGAAATCACATTAGGTAATGGACAAAATGTAACAGAAGCTAACACTATATCAGGTCCAGAATTAAAAAGTAATTTGGTTAATAAGTCGAAATATAATTTTACATTGACACCTAATAACTCAAGTGGAGAATATAAGATTGTTACAAAAATAAATTCAGTGTCTCAAGAACAAACTATGACATTGTCATATAATAATTCATCTATTGGCGAGAAACAATCAAGAACAATATCTTTGAAAACCCAAGGTGGACAAGAAGGAAATTATAGAGGTTTTATTTCTGCAAGAGGTAGTTATTTAAGTGTTGAGGATAAAGATGGTAAATGGGAAAAAGCTCTATGCATAAACACAAATAAAACATTCCCTAGTTTTGGTACAAAATATCCTTTTGAAGAAACTAGTATAGATAACATTAGCTCGTTAATAACGAATAAAAATTATACTAATAATGAAGAACTAATAAAAAAGATTAAGCAGGCTATTTATTATGCCGATACAAATAAAGAAAGTCTGCTGAAAGACGTAAACTTAACAGGTGGGAATAAAGAACAAACTTTTTATCATATGATTCAAGGTGTGATTTGGAGATATACAGATGGTGATGATACTTACGTTGCAATAAAGAAGCATATTACCAATACACAAGATCAAGGAAAACTGATTGAAGCTATGAATGAGATATATGAGAAGTCTCAAAACGTTCAACCACAAGACTATAATAGAGTTGAAATACGTGTATTTAAACCTGTAAATAACGAAACGTTCCAAAATCTTATTAGTTATAAAATTGAAAAGAAAATAATTCCTTATAGTGTGGGTGCACAATTTAAACTACTTAAACTTGAAGAAGGAACAAATAATAGATTACCTGGAGCTAAATTTAGTTTGAAAAATAGTTCTGGAACTTTTAATAAAGAACAAGTAGGAAATTATGAAGGAGAAATAACTTTTTCAAATATACCTCAAGGAGAATACACACTAAAAGAAGAAGAGGCGCCAATTGGCTATCAAAAAACAGATAAAATTGCAAAAGTTAGAGTGGATAATGATGGACAAATAAATATAGATGGAGAATTGATAAAAAAAGACTCCACATCAAATAATTACGGAGTAGACGTTTTTGTTGTAGAAAACCCTAAAAATCCAGATGGCCCTTTGGGTAAATTTATTCTTAAAAAGACTGATAAAAATGGAAGACCACTAAAAGGTGCTAAGTTCTCATTAGAAGGAAATGGAACAAGTAGAACTATAGAATTAAAGGATAACGAAGAGGGTTTGACAATCGATAATTTGTCACCTGGTATCTATACATTAAAAGAAACAGAAGCACCTGATGGCTATACTAAAACTGAAGAAACCGCAACAATTACTGTTGATAATGCTGGAAATACAAGCATTAAATCAGACACAAATCTTTCTAAAGATATATCTGTTGAAAATGACAAAAAAACACTTTTATCATATGATGGCAAAGAACTTAATATAGTTATAGCCGTGGAGAACAGATATCCAAAGGGAACTACCGAAAGATATAGCCATTATAGAACAACGGCAGCAAGTATATATGATGCATTTAAAAACACACCAGGGCTAAAAGGAAAAGTAAGTATTATTTTAGCAGGGACTACTCCAAAAAATACAAATGTAGTGACCTTTAATATAGGCGGAGACTTCAAATTTCCAGATAACAATAATGCTGAAGGCTGGATGGATCAAGCATTTACAAAGACAGCTCAAATTTTTGGAGACAGTCCAAATACCGAAAATATTCTTATAACATTATTTGAAGGTAGCTATTATGGGAGTAATGCTGATAGAGCTTTAAGAGAACTATCTAGTACAAATATTAATAAAGTTTTCAATTACACGTATAGTGAATCTTGGCTAGGGAATGTAAATAATTCCTTGATAAATAGGTATAATAAATTAAAGATAACAAACTTAGGTTTTAATAGTATAATTTCAAAATCAATGTTTGATGAAAATAGAGATTTTTATGTCAAGGAATATATAACTGGTCTTGATAAAAATGGAAATGTTACATCAGCCGATATAGGTACTCATATAACCAAACACCAAGTTACTGTAGCTACAGCAACTATTTCAAATGAAATCTTTGCTAAGTTAATTATAAAGAAAACAGATAAAGCTGATAACAAAGAATTGCAAGGAGCAGAATTTACTCTTACTAAAAAAGATGGCACAAAAACCCTTACAGCTGAATCGACAACAAATGGTATAGCAACATTTGATAATATACCACCGGGAGAATATATATTAAAAGAGACCAAAGCTCCTGATAAATACAAGAAGATAGAAACAGAGTGGAACGTATATGTTTCACCAACGGGTTCAATATTTGTCAATGAGAAAAAGGATAATGTAACTCCACAAGAAGTAAAAGGGGAAGATATATCAAATAAACTTAACGGAACCATAACATTATCCACACCTAAAGCACCAAATGGTCCATTAGAAATTGGGAAAGACTCAAACGGTATCTTAATTGAAGGCGATTTTACAGCAACAGATGTAAAAGCCGGAGATTATTTTGACCTAAAGATTTCAGAGACCATTCACTATAACATGCTCCAACCTGACAAGCCAAACCAACCTACTATTACAGATATTGCTGGGGAAAAGATTGCGGTGCCTACACTTTTAAAAAGTTCTCTAGGTGGCGAAAAAATAATCAGATATACCTTTGTAAAAGACTTACAAAGTGTAAAATTTTCTTTTAAACTTGATTATTCAGTAGATGTATATGGTGCTAAAAATAATGGAAGCTATGACTTTAAAGCCAGTGTTGGAAATACAGTCGGCACAATTAATAAGCAAGTTTCATATAGTGAAGGAGAGTCAAGTAATGATGGTTTAAATATGAATGCTTCATTTGATTATACCAATGACCAAAACGGTAAGTATAGTCAAGTTATATATGTAAACCAAAAGGGAAGTAATATTACAGTTCCAACACATTTGGAAATTACACCTTATGTAGATAGTAATTACAAAAATGGCTATATAAAAGCAAATATTTCACCAATTGCAACAGCAATAAAAGTCTACAAAGTAAAATCTGGACAAAGTCTATCAAATGCAGTTATCTATGAGAAAGATAAGCTGGAGGACGTAACTGACCAATTTAAAGATAAAATAAAAATTGACTATGGAAAGGCTACAGTTCAATTTGATAATATCGGTACTGACAAATATGTTGTAGTTGTTGATAGCAATATGATTTATCCACAAGGACAAATTCAAGGAACCTACTTGGCGCAAGTTGCTAGCTTGGTAAATAATAATCCATCAAGTAGAGTTAGTATGATTTCAGGAATAGCTACTTATGATAGCTCTTCATTGGGAACTGGTTCAACTTATACGTCAAATAAGATAGAACTAGAGATTAAAAACGAAAAAGAAGATATCAAATATGGAAAGTTTATAATTCATAAGACGGATGAAAGTGGTGAAAACTTATTAGTAGAGGCTACTTTTAAACTTTCTAAAAAGATGAGCTATGGAGATAGTAAAACTCCATTGCCGGAAACACATCAAGTAAAGGAGGATTTCCAAGCTCAAACAAAGACAACGCAAAAAAATGGAAAGGTCGACTTTGACAATCTTCCACCGGGAACTTATGACCTTGAAGAAACAAAGTCGCCTGATGGATATGTTAAAGATGTTAGAAAGTTTGTAGTTGTAGTACAAAAAAATGGAAACACATTCATTGTAGATGCTGATAAATATACGCCAGAAAAATATCCAATAGAAGGCGATATTACAAAACCAAATATTGATATAGATGAATCAAAGTCAAGAACAACACCAATGAACCTTGATGGTAGAATTGACATAACTGGATATAAAATGTATAAAAATATTAGTGAAAGTGGATTCGATGCGCACAGAAGAGTTTTCTGGATGGATTTTAATTTAGAATTTCCTGAGGATACAATGCCAGGAGATACATTTACAATTAAATTAGATAAAAATTTAAATATGAGAGGGGTTTCTCTTGAAGATAGGACTCAAGAGCCGTTTATTGATGAGAAAGGGGAAACTGTAGCGGAACATATAGGAACATCTTACATTGATGAATCATATCAATTCATTTATAAAGTAACAGATAAATTTAAACAAGGTGAAAAATTAATTCTATCTGGAACAAGACCGCTCTATATAGACAGAAATAAAATTTGGACAAATGACGATATTTCTAAAACGTTCATCAATACCATAGCAGGAAAAAAACAGGACTCTTTTAAGTTTGATAATATTTATTATGGTCAATATAAGAGCAGTACTCATTATATTGAAGTAGGCCATGTGCCGTTTATATATCCTAAAGCTCAAGAGGTTGATATCTATGTACAAGCATCCACCTATGGAATAGCGAATCCTATTCTAACAATAGAAGCTGGTAATCTTGACTTTACAAATGCTGACATAGTGATCTCAAAAAAAGATGGTTATGGGTACATTGGAGAAAGTAAGGAAAGGCCGGCATCCTTTGGACCGGGGATTATGGATTTTTCAAATCTTGTAAACTCAGATAAAGTAGATAAAACTAAGGGAGGTATAGATATAACTTTACCTGGGGATCGTAATTCTAATAGATATAATGTTAAGATAACAGGAGCAAAAATATTACAAAAACAGCAAGATATAAGTGTAACATCAAGCATACAAAATTATGATTATTACGGATATTTGCGACCATTATCATTTGTTTATGGAATTGGTGTAGATAAAGGATCAAGTCAAGCAGAAATCAAGAAAATTCCAAAAATAATCATCAAAAAGACAGATGAGAGTGGGAAGAATTTCTTACCAGGAGCAACATTTACTTTGACACAAGGAGGGACTTCTGGGAATCCTAATTATAGTCAAACAAGGACTACCAATTCAAAAGGGGAACTTGTATTTACAGGCTTGAAACAAGGCAATAACCAGTATGTTTTAACAGAAATTAGTCCGCCAAAGGGATATGAGAAACTGAAGTCAGAGTCTTGGAAACTTTATATTGATGTTGACAATCAGAATGTGACAGTAAGTAACTACTATACAAATGCAGATGATAGTGTAGAAATTAAAGATAATTTTGTAACTATTAAAAATAAAAAAGGCCCTTATGTATCGCCAGAAGTACTATTTAGAAACTACAAAAACGAAATCACTTTCTACAAGGTTGATGCCCAAGGAAATTCTTTAAATGGTGCAAAATTTAAATTATTTAAAGGTGACATTGAGGTTGAAAATTCTGAAAAATCTGGAAGCATTATAAAATATGAAAAACTTTCATCAGGGAATTATTTAGTGAAGGAAACACAAACTCCAGAAGACTTCTCAGCACCTGCAGATCAAACTGCAGCAAGTTTCACTGTTAAAGAAGATGGAACTATAACCAATGTAATGATTTATAATGGTATAAAATTGGTTCAATCTAATGAAGATATTCATAAAGTTATAAACACAAAATTTTCAGGGAAAGGCAAGTTTAGATTAAAGAAAAATAATGAAAACCAACAATTTATACTTGGTTCTGAGTTTACCTTGTCTAAAAAAGAAAATGAAAAATTACCTGAAAGCTTTGAATCTGTAAAGAAAAAGATAGAAGATGTAAATGGTATAGAGTTTACTGGACTGTTACCAGGGCTTTATATACTTAAAGAAACAAAATCTCCTGATGGTTACAAGGCAAGTGATGATTATGTGGTAATAGTTCATCAAAGTGGCAATACTCAAGTAATAGATAGAAAAGTATTTGATATATTAGATAGAGAAGAATTGAAAGAAGATGGTGATCCTGACGAATTATTTAATACAACAAGCACTATAGTTGGTGAAGGAGACAAAGAAAAAGAAAGAGATAAAAATGTATTTGACGGTCAATTAATAAAAAAACTTGAAGTAAGTGACTATGAACTAGTATCAAGCAATGACAATAATCAAGCCACAGTCTATCCGAATAAGGGTGAATATCTCAAGGTTAAATTTAAAATAAATTTACCGGCACAAGCTAAAGAAGGAGACTATTTCTATATTACCTATGATGAAAATTTAAATAGACTAGGTAACAAGATGATAGAAGACGAAATACTTCCAATAAAATCATATTTGGGAGAAGAATTAATAAAAGTTACTAATAAAAATGGAGACAACACTTACAAGTATACCTTGACTAGTGCAGTTAACAATAAACAAGATTTTGAGATAGAAATAGAAGCACCACTTTATGTAAATAGGGATAAGGTTAAAGAAAATGCTTTACTTACTATAAAAAATACAATTCCTTCAAAGGGTAAGGATAATGAACTAGCACAAACTGCAGTTGAAAAAGTATATGAAAATCAAATTAGTGTTGATTATAGTGGATTTTCTATAAGAGCCAAAAGAAGTAATGATAATATAGGGTCTGCTATCTACTACAATACGGATAAGATTGAACTTGATCTAGCAACAGGTAGACCAAAGTTGGACTCTAAAGGTGAGCCAATAAAAAAAGAAAATCCAAGTCCTTATACAATAAGTTATGTTTATCTTTATGGTGAAAAATTGCCTCAAGATAAAATAACAGTGGGATTATATACTAATACTGGTAATCAATTGTACCCTTATTATCGCTTTTCTGCTATTGATTTATTTAATAGTGAAACGGATATTAGTATCTATAAAGTAAAGCATCCATTTGAGTCTCTTATTAATACAGAAAAGCTAAACCCTGATATAATGCCGGAAAGTTTTGGGTTGACAGAAGCTTCATTACAAACTGAGCAAAAATTAACAGTAAGCACAGATTATTCGGTAGAAGATAGGCCTGCAACTTATGGACAAGCAAAAGTATTAACAATAAATGGTGGCGGAGAAGGAAATAATCCAAAACAATATGGGTACGTTATAAGGATAAAAGCACCATATGAAACGGGAGATATTCCAATAAGATTATTTGCTTCTATGAGAAGAGGCAATGGTGAAGTAATAGGATTTAACGACGAAATTATCCAAGCTAAACCAAGTGCAACTATAAATTATAGCAAGGCCATAAAATTGGTTAAAAAAGATAGTGAAGATAATACAGCTATTGATGGTGCTGTCTTTAAACTTACAAGCGTAGAAGGAGAAGAAAAATACCTTCAATATGCTAAAACAGGCCAGGATTCTCAAAACAATATTAGTAAGGGTACACTATACTTCACAAAGATAAAGGCAGGAGACTACATCCTAGAAGAAGTTATAACTCCAAGCGGATATCAGAAACCATCGTCACCATGGAAAGTTCAAATAACCGTTGATGATAAGGGAAATATAATAAATGTTATAAAAAAATCTGGTGCTTCAGATGATTTATTGTCTATTGTCGATGGCTCCAAAAATGAAATAACAGTAACAAATAAAAAAGCTCCAATTACACCAACAGAAAAGACAGTTATAAACTATCCAAATAAAATTAAATTTTACAAAGTAAATGAAAATGGAGAAGCCTTAAAGGGAGCAGAATTCAAATTAAAGAAAATAAATGATGTCGTTAAGGAAATAAATTCTATTGGCAATACTTCGACTAATGAATTTATTTTTGAAAAATTATCGCCGGGAGATTATCAACTCTACGAAACAAAAGCACCGGCCGGATATCCTGAAATAGGAAGTGAATTAGAAGTAGCAACATTTACAGTAAATGATATAGGTGAAATAAAAAAAGTAAAAACTTATAATGGGATACAACTAACAGAAAGTGATGGAACTATTCATAAGATAGTAAACACCAAAACTAAACCTGTTTATCCATTAACAGGTGGAATGGGGACTGTTCCGTTTGTTGGAGCGGGGGTTAGTTTGATGGCTCTTGCTTGGTATGAGCTTAGAAAGAGGAAGTATGATAACAAAGGGGGTGGGACAAATTAAAAAGTTACCCCCACTTTGCAGAAAGTCATTTTTGAAGAGAGAATAAAGGGCTTTGATGGGAGAAGATTAAAAATTTTCTCATCAAAGCTAAAACAAGCAATACTAAAGATAAAAATTGAAAAAAATTAAAACAACAAAAGAGAATTATATGTAGTAATTTAAATTACTACATATAATACGTATATTAAAAATTTTAAAACACTTAAGGAGAGACATGATGAACAAAAACAAAATTATGGCATCGCTACTTGCTCTTGTAATGATGCTAAGTGTATTCGCACCGTTTGAGGCTTTTGCGGCTGAGGCAGTAGATAGTGGGAAAACAAAAGTAGTAGTACACAAAATGCACCAAGAAAGATTGGAAGATGTGAGTGAAAAAGCAAAGCAAAAGGGTTACAATGGTGGAGAAATTAAACCTCAAGATTATACAGAGATATTTGGGGATAAGTCTAAGGAATTGGAGAATGTTAAATTTATTGTATATAAAGTAACTGATTCAGATCTATTAAAGGAATTAGCTGATTCTACAAATAAAACGAAGTATGATACAGAAGAAAAAATTAAAGCTTCTGATAAGAAAGATAAATTTACTCAAGAACAAACACAAACTACAGGACGAGGAAATGCAGGGGCAACTTTTACTCTTGATAAAGGTTCATATTGGTTCATTGAAGATCAAACAACAGTTAGAGATGGAAATAAAGTTTTTGCAGGAGCAGTAGCGGTACCTTTCCTTTTAGAGTTACCGGTATACAAACAAAATGGCGAGAAATTTAGTGAAACAGATGCTTTACACGTGTATCCAAAGAATACAACAAATGCACCGGAAATAGATAAGAACTTTGTTAAGACACATGGTTTAGAAGCGGCTAAAGGGTTCGCTGGAGACGATGCTCAAGCTCTTAAAGATGTAGGAGCAGTTTTAACTAATTATGAAAAAGAAAAAGCAACTGTAAGTGCAGAAATTGGTAAAGAAATTCCATATGAAGTAGTTACAAAAATACCTGCTAAATCTTTATATCAAAGATTAGTATGGCAAGATAGCATGACTAAAGGTTTGACTTATAAAAAAGATTTAGAGATTAAATATGGAGAAAGTGCAGATACAGCTAATACTAAACTAGAAACTCCAGCTGATTATAAAATAGAACAAAATGATTCAGGATTTATTTTAACTTTAGAAAAAGCTGGTATTGAAAAACTTGAAAAAGCAGCTGCTGACAAAGATATTTATGTAAAATTAACTTATCATGCTACAGTAAATAGCAAGGCAGTTGTTGACCAACCGGATAAGAACAATATTTCTTTTGATTATAATAATAAGCCAGGGGAAAATACAGACCCAAGAGAAAAAACAGTAAAAGGGACAGAAGTTAAAGTTGAAAAAACATGGGCGGATGGTTCATCGAATCAAGCTCCAGCAGATGCAAAAGTAACATACTACCTATACAAAAAAGGTAGTGGAGACTTTTCTACAGATACGCTAGTAGATTCAGTTATTAAGACAAAAGATTTTAGTCATACATTCTCAAATCTTGAAGATGGAGACTACTATGTAAAAGAGTTTGTTCAAGGTTACACTCCAGAATATACAACAAGTGAAAATGGAACTATAAAATTGAACAACAATAAAAAGCCTGGAACACCTTTAGTGCCAAAGACTCCAGAAATTGTAACAGGTGGAAAGAAATTTGTTAAGACAAATGATAAAGCTGGTAATGAATTAAAAAGACTTGCTGGTGCTGAATTTGTTATTCAAAACAAAAACACTAATGATAATACAAACAATGGAAAATATTTAAAGATTAATGACTCAAATGTAGGGGAATCTGAATATTTAAAAGCAGAAAAAAATTATCAAGAGTTTATTAAAAAAGTTAATGAAGCATTAGCAAAAGGTAAAATTTCAGCAGAAAATAAAGTAGATAATTTTGATAGCGACCAAGCTATAAAAGGTGAAGTAGATAGATTAGAAAAAGCTAGAAATGAAGCATTTGTAAAAGCTAACTTAAATTATACTTGGGTAGATAAGGAGCAAGCAACTAAGTTCTATTCAAATGACAGAGGTCAATTTGAAGTTAAAGGTTTGGCTTATGGAGATTATCAAGCAGTGGAAACTCAAGCTCCTGCAGGATATGCACTTCCTACAGGTGGCGGAAGCTTTACATTTAAAGTAGAAAAAGGTTCTTATACATCAGAAGAAAACGGAATTAATTATGAATTAGAAAAAACTCAAGATAAAGATGCTAAGCAAATCAAAAATAATAAAGTAACTATCCCACAAACAGGTGGTATTGGTACTGTAATCTTCACTGTAGCAGGTCTTGCAATTATGGGCGGAGCTTTCTACGCAATGAAGAAGAGAAATGAAGAACAAGAAGAAGCTTAATTAAACATAGTCGGGAGGACTTTATGTTAAATAAAATAAATAAAAATCTAATAAGGGCATTTGTTTTTGCCATCTTAATCATTAACATGGTACTTCCAAATGATGTTTTTGCAAAAAGCAGTGTGACAATTGATTTGAAAGGGAAGAGCGAAAGCTCGGACTTTTCAAACAGACGTCTTAGCCTTTGGAAGGTATCTTCTGATTTGTTGGAAGACGAAAAGGTGAATATTGCTGAAAATTTAAAAAATTTAAGTGATGAGCAGATTACTAAAAGGTATTCAGCTCCTATTTCCACAGAATACTCAAATAGAGACGGGATAATCAATATCGAGCTTGAGAGTGGAACTTATTATGCGAGGGAAATCACTGACAGTGCGGTTAAGGTTTATCCGTTTGTGTTCACCGTGAGTGAGAAAAATTTTAAGGTTATTCCCAAGGGGGGATTTGACATTCCGCCCGGTAATACCAAACTTATAAAGGTATCTACTGACGGGACAAGGCTTCAAGGGGCTGAGTTTGAACTCTATTTTGTAAAGAATGACGGGGTTGAAAGAGTGCCTTTGAAGGAAAATGTCTATTCGCCGAGCGGGTCAAGGAATGAGATTTTGACTACTGATGTGAATGGGGAGATAGTTTTATATGATTTGCCGATTGGGGACTATATGTTTAAGGAGTTGAAGGCTCCAAACGGATATATGGTTAGACAGGCTGAAACTTATTTTACAATCAACAGTTCAAGAAGCACTGAGGTCAGGATAGTGAACTATCGTGCCGGCGAGGGCGGTTTCAAGTTCAAGAAGATTTCTGAGGACGGAACTCCTTTGACGGGTGCGAAGTTTATGGTGACTAAAAAGGTTGGGGATATTTTTGAAAAGATGAGGATAAATAATGTCGAGTATGTTGTCGAGTCAACTGCTGAGGGTTATTTTACCGTTGACGGTTTGCCTTTCGGGGAGTATTTCTTATGGGAAACTCAACCTCCTAAGGGTCATTCTGCTCTTTCTGATTCTGTGAGATTTGTCATAGAAGAGGGTAGTTTTAACCAGATGATTGAAATCAGGGATAGGAGAATTCCTGAAGTGCCGCCGTCTAATCCGCCTGTTGAGCCGCCGATTGCTCCTGAAAAACCGCCGATTGTAATTCCGAAGACGGGGGATATAACTCTCTTGTTGATGGTATTGGTCGGAGGGGTGTTTTCTGCGATTGGCTATAGACTTGTCAGAGAGGACAACGATACGGTTAGTGTGAAAGTGGAAAATTAAATATGTTTTATGGGCAATGCTCTCGGATTTTTCCGGGGGTGTTGTCTTTTTTATTTGTATTGAACGGGACAATATAGGGGCGGCACGAGATAAACGAGGTCCGCCCGTGTATGTAAAATATGAAAACAGATTAGAATTTAAAAAGTGTAGGGGCGGCACGTATATGCAAGGTAAATAATGAATTAAAAAACAAACGAACAAATAGAAAAAATAGATAAAAAGAAGTATAGGTCCGCCCGAGTATATAGTATGCGAGAACAGAATAATATTAAAAAACGTAGGGTGAGGCACGAGTTTGCGAGGCCCGCCCGTTTTTTTTTAAATGATTTTGAATTTGTTAATTTATTTAAATGTGTTATAATATGTTCAAAGAGGACACCGTTAAAGACGGTCGCCTTACGGTAAGTTTAATTTAAAACCACCAGTACTCGCGATACAGGTGGTTTTTTTATTTAACTACTTATTTTTTGTAAGTGTTAAGATGAGCGCTATAAGCGTTGCAAATTCTATTATTATTGATAGAATTTCATAATCACTCATAGTCACTCCTCCTAATGAATTTATTAGGCGACCATCTGTATGTCCTCAATTTCATTATATGCATTCAGGTTTTTATTTTCAATTTAAATTATTTTTGATATTTCATTTTATTATGTTGACGGGCGGGCCTTTGCTGTTTTTCTATTTGAATTTTTAATTTTTTTGTATTAGTTTCAAATCTTTATTTTTATTGTGGATACGTGCCGCCCCTACGTTTGTTGGTTATATTGATATTTTTATATTTTTGATATTTCATTTTATTGTGTTTTGCGGGCGGACCTATGTTGTTTTGATGTTTAAGTTTTTTATTTGTCTCTTGTTTTTTATTTCATAAATTTCCTTGCAAATACGTGCCGCCCCTACGATTGTTGGTTATATTGATATTTTTAAAATTTTTGATATTTAGTTTTATTAGGTTTGAGGGCGGACCTGTGTTGTTTTGATGTTTAAGTTTTTTATTTGTCTATTGTTTTTTATTTCATAAATTTTCTTGCAAATACATGCCGCCCCTACGGTTGTTGGTTATATTGATAAATTTAATGTTTTTTAAAATTTCGTTTTATTGTGTTTGAGGGCGGACCTATGTTGTTTTGATGTTTAAGTTTTTTATTTGTCTATTGTTTTTTAATTTCATAAAATTCCTTGAAGTCACGTGCCGCCCCTACGGTTGTTGGTTATATTGATAATTTTATTATGCGGTCCGATCGTTAACGAAAAATAAAAATTGGAAGTTAACTTCCTGAAATGGTATAATTTAAAAAAATAAGAAGTTTATTTCCAAAAGGAGGTAGCGTATGTTCGACAGACCTATGTATTTAGAAAAATTAAAAAGATTTAAAGACACAGATTTTATAAAAGTGATAACTGGTGTTAGACGTTCTGGAAAGTCTGTTATCTTAAAATTATATAGTGAATATTTAAAAAGTTTGGGCATATCTGGGAAAAATATTATTTACATTAATTTTGAATTGTTTGAGTATCAGAATATAAAAAATGAACGTGATTTCCACGAGTTAATTAGCTCATTAAATTTAAAAAAGGATGTTAAATATTATTTTCTTTTTGATGAAATTCAATTTGTTGATGGTTGGCAAAAAGTTATAAATTCACTGCGCATAAGTTTTGAGGCGGACATTGTAATCACCGGTTCAAATGCAAATATGTTATCTGGAGAACTTGCGACTTTTTTGAGTGGAAGGTATGTTGAAATACCTGTGCATCCATTTTCTTTTAAGGAATTTTTGTACGTTAAGGGAATTGATTTAAATTCAAGGTATGTTGATACTGCATATTCGGAGTATGAAATTTATGGGGGTTTCCCAAGTGTGGTTATTGCAGAAAAGGCAATAAAGGACACGGTTTTGTCCGGAATTTTTGATTCGATTGTGTTAAATGATGTTGCATTTAGGTCGGGAATTAAGGATACGGAAATTTTAAAGGGGATTATAAATTTTTTGGCGGATAATGTTGGTCAGATAGTGAATCCGACTAAGATTTCGAATGTGTTTAAGAATGAAAGGCTCAGTGTTTCTAATCACACTGTATCGAGGTATTTGGAGCTTTTGGAGAATGCTTTTTTATTTTCCAAGGTAAGGCAGTATGATGTTAGGGGGAAGGAGTATTTAAGGTCGAATAATAAATATTTTATTGTCGATAATGGTCTTAGAAGAATTTCGGTTGGGATGAGGGGTGGGAATTATAGTAATCGTCTTGAAAATATAGTCTATACTGAGCTTGTAAGAAGAGGGTATAGTGTTGATGTTGGAAGGATTGATTCTAAGGAAATTGATTTTATTGCCAAGAGAATGGACGAGGTTTTATATGTGCAAGTTTCGTATGAATTACCGAATAATAAGCATGAAACGGATAATTTACTTTTAGTTAATGACAATTATAGGAAGATTGTGATCACCGGGAAGTATTATGAGGAGAAAACAATTGATGGGATTGAGATTGTTTATATTGTTGATTGGTTGTTGGAGGATTAGAAGCTGGTGAGGGAGGCACGAGAGGAGCAAGGTCTATTTGTTTTATATGGTTATTAAATTGTGTTATAATGTTTTAAATTTGAGATTATTTATACTTCACAACACAAACGATTGTTAGCTTATGTGATATTTAAAATGTTTTATAATTATATTATTTCGAGGGAGGGCTAAGGGTGTTGTGCCCCAGGGTAACTTCTCTTTTTTCTGTCGAAAAAATTCACCTTTCGATTCTCCCTCGAGCACCCATCCCCTACACCCTCAAAACGCTTTTTGGGCTGGTTTTTACATATATGTTTCTATATTTTTGATATTTCGTTTTGTTTGGTTTTGGCGGGTCGGCCTCACGCTGACGTATTCGTGCGACCCCTACGTTTTGTAAACAATACTTATTATTTTGGAAATCAAAATGTAGGGGCGGCACGTATATGCAAGGTAAATAATGAATTAAAAAACAAACGAACAAATAGAAAAAATAGATAAAAAGAAGTATAGGTCCGCCCGAGTATATAGTATGCGAGAACAGAATAATATTAAAAAACGTAGGGTGAGGCACGAGTTTGCGAGGCCCGCCCGGTTTTTTTGAAATGATTTTGAATTTGTTAATTTATTTAAATGTGTTATAATATGTTTAAAGAGGACACCGTTAAAGACGGTCGCCTTATAGTTGTTTTGTTTAAAACCACCTAAGCCGATACAGGTGGTTTTTTCATTTAACTACTTATTTTTTGTAAGTGTTAAGATGAGCGCTATAAGTGTTGCAAATTCTATTATTATTGATAGAATTTCATAATCACTCATAGTCACTCCTCCTAATGAATTTATTAGGCGACCATCTGTATGTCCTCAATTTCATTATATGCATTCAGGTTTTTATTTTCAATTTAAATTATTTTTGATATTTCATTTTATTATGTTGATGGGCGGGCCTTTGCTGTTTTTCTATTTGAATTTTTAATTTTTTTGTATTAGTTTCAAATCTTTATTTTTATTGTGGATACGTGCCGCCCCTACGGTTGTTGTTTATATTGATATTTTTAAAATTTTTTATATTTCGTTTTATTGTGTTGACGGGCGGGCCTTTGCTGTTTTTCTATTTGAATTTTTAATTTTTTTGTATTAGTTTCAAATCTTTATTTTTATTGTGGATACGTGCCGCCCCTACGGTTGTTGTTTATATTGATATTTTTAAAATTTTTTATATTTCGTTTTATTGTGTTGACGGGCGGGCCTTTGCTGTTTTGATGTTTAAGTTTTTTATTTGTCTATTGTTTTTTATTTCATAAAATTCCTTGAAGTCACGTGCCGCCCCTACGGTTGTTGTTTATATTGATATTTTTAAAATTTTTTATATTTCGTTTTATTGTGTTGACGGGCGGGCCTTTGTTGTTTTGCTGTTTAAGTTTTTTATTTGTCTATTGTTTTTTAATTTCATAAAATTCCTTGAAGTCACGTGCCGCCCCTACGATTGTTGTTTATATTGATATTTTTAAAATTTTTGATATTTCATTTTATTGTGTTGACGGGCGGGCCTTTGCTGTTTTTCTATTTGAATTTTTAATTTTTTTGTATTAGTTTCAAATCTTTATTTTTATTGTGGATACGTGCCGCCCCTACGGTTGTTGTTTATATTAATATTTGTTATATTTTTGGTATTTCATTTTATTATGTTGACGGGCGGGCCTTTGCTGTTTTGATGTTTAAGTTTTTTATTTGTCTATTGTTTTTTAATTCATTATTTACCTTGCATATACGTGCCGCCCCTACTGTTGTTGTTTATATTGATATTTTTAAAATTTTTGATATTTCATTTTATTATGTTGACGGGCGGGCCTTTGCTGTTTTGATGTTTAAGTTTTTTATTTGTCTATTGTTTTTTATTTCATAAAATTCCTTGAAGTCACGTGCCGCCCCTACTGTTGTTGTTTATATTGATATTTTTAAAATTTTTGATATTTCATTTTATTATGTTGACGGGCGGGCCTATACTGTTTTGTTATTTATATTTATTATTTTTCTATTTTTGTTTTAATTCTTTATTTTTTGTGGATACGTGCCGCCCCTACGGGATTGGCGTTTAATAAAAAGAAAAACACTGCTAAAAATTTCGACTATAATCGATAAATTTTAAAGTATCAGCAATAGCTTTGATTATAATCGATAAATCTATTGTTTTAAGTGCTTTTATCGATTATAATTTATTTTAAGGTGATTTTATGAATTATATTAAAAGAAATAAATATATAAAAAAAATTGAGGGGTTTATTGATAAGCCAATTATAAAAATTTTAACCGGCATGCGACGTGTAGGAAAGTCTACTCTTCTTAAAATTATTAGTGATGAAATTTTAGTTGATGTTCTGCCTGAAAATAAAATACACTTGAATTTTGAGTCTTTGGAGTTAATTAATATTCGTGATGCAAATTCACTGCTTGATTATTTACTGCCAATTATAAAAAATACTTCTGGAAAGATTTATTTTTTCTTTGATGAGGTGCAATTGGTTAATGGATGGGAACGAGTGATTAATGGAATTAATGTTGATGTGGATTGTGACATTTATTTAACCGGTTCTAATTCAACTCTTATTTCTTCTGATTTAGCAACTTTACTAGCTGGAAGGTATGTTGATTTTGAAATTCAGCCTTTTACTTTTAGTGAGTTTTTGGAAATTTTTAGTTATAGTGGTTTATCTAGGGATGAGTTATTTAATCATTTTATAGAGTTTGGTGGAATGCCGTTTTTAAGTTTTTTTGGATTGGATAAGGAATCCAGCTTTAAATATTTGGGGGATGTGTATAATACTGTTTTAATCAAGGACGTGCTACAGTATTATGACATAAGGGATATTGACGTTTTCAATAGGATTTTGTCATATGTAACTGAAAATATTGGGCACACTTTTTCTGCGAATGGGATAAGGAATTATTTTAAAAGCGAGAATAGAAATATTTCGATTGATACTATTTTGAATTATTTAGAGTATTGTAATCGTGCGTTTATTTTAAAGAAGGTTCCGCGTTATGATACTGTTGGAAAGAAATTATTAAAGGTTGATGAGAAATATTTTTTGACTGACCATGGTTTTAGGCAGGCTAAAGGATTTTCAAACAGTAGGGACATTGAGCGTGTTCTTGAGAATATTGTTTTTATTGAGCTTCTTTCTAGGGGATACAAGGTAAAGATTGGGAAGTTAAAGGATAGAGAGATTGATTTTATTGCTGAGAATTCTGAGGGGATTATTTATTTTCAGGTTACCTATCTTATGGAAAGTGAGAGCACAAGGGAAAGGGAGTTTGGGATTTATAAGCAACTAAATGATAATTATCCGAAGTATGTTTTATCTATGGATAAGGTTGATTTTAGTCAGGATGGTATAATTCACAGAAATATTATTGATTTTTTAATGGATGTATAATTATTTGAGCGACAGGGATGTCGCTTTTTTATTTTGTATACGTGCCACCCCTACGGTTTTGGAAATTATCGGTATTGACGGGCGGGCCTTTGCTGTTTTGATGTTTAAGTTTTTTATTTGTCTATTGTTTTTTAATTCATTATTTACCTTGCATATACGTGCCGCCCCTACGGTTGTTGTTTATATTGATATTTTTAAAATTTTTGATATTTCATTTTATTATGTTGACGGGCGGGCCTTTGTTGTTTTGATGTTTAAGTTTTTTATTTGTCTATTGTTTTTTAATTCATTATTTACCTTGCATATACGTGCCGCCCCTACGGTTGTTGTTTATATTGATATTTTTAAAATTTTTTATATTTCGTTTTATTGTGTTGACGGGCGGGCCTTTGCTGTTTTGCTGTTTAAGTTTTTTATTTGTCTATTGTTTTTTTATTTCATAAATTTTCTTGAAGTCACGTGCCGCCCCTACGGTTGTTGTTTATATTGATATTTTTAAAATTTTTGATATTTCATTTTATTATGTTGACGGGCGGGCCTTTGCTGTTTTTCTATTTGAATTTTTAATTTTTTTGTATTAGTTTCAAATCTTTATTTTTATTGTGGATACGTGCCGCCCCTACGTTTATATACACATAATTTTCTTTTGGTATTTGTGGATCCGCCCGTGTAATTAAAAAAAGATAACAATAAAATATCACAAAGGAAATAGTTAACCTAATATATTTTTAAATTGACAATATTGACCCGTGTTGTTAAGATTATTTTAGCAAAGGGGGATTTATTTGGAGAGTAGAATTAAGACTATGAGTTTGACGAGGGTGGCGCTTTTCGTGGCGCTTATTGCGCTTGGTGCGTTTATAAAGATACCGGTTCCCAATATGCCGTTTACGTTACAATTTTTGTTTACTAATTTGGCGGGGATAATACTTGGTTCACAACTTGGTGCGTTGAGTGTTGGGGTTTACATTTTATTGGGCCTTATTGGAATACCGGTTTTTACTGGCGGTGGTGGACCTGCATACATATTGATGCCAACTTTTGGATATTTGATTGGCTTTGTGGTTGGAACTTATCTTGGTGGAAGATATTTAGAAATAAATGGCTATTCTTCAAAGAACATTTTTATATCTTCTATAATCAATTTATTTTTCGTTTATTTATTTGGAATGGTTTATTACTACATGATAAGCAATTTTTATATTGGAACGCCATTTAGTGTAAAGAATGTAATTTTATATTGTTTTTTGCTTGCTGTTCCCGGGGATTTATTTTTATGTCTGGTATCCACTATTTCAGGCAAAAAGATTTTAAAGGCTCTTGGGGGCGCTAGATGAAGGGTTTATTTATAGTAGGAACGGACACTGACATAGGCAAGACTTATGTAACTGCGCTTTTGTTAAAAAAGATGTTGGAAGTTGGAATGAACGCAATTTATTATAAGGGGGCGCTTAGTGGAGCTGAATTGGTTGATGGGAAATTAGTTCCCGGAGATGCTGCTTATGTAAAAGAGATTTCAGGTATTGAAGAGAGTGTTGAAAATTTGGTGCCTTATGTATATGAAACTGCAGTTTCGCCGCATTTAGCAGCTCAAATTGAAGGGAATGCAGTTGAGCTTGGAAAAGTTGTCGAGGGATATAAAAGGCTATCTGAAAAATATGATTATGTTGTAATGGAAGGTAGCGGCGGAATTATCTGCCCGATAAATTATGGCAAAAATACACTTATGCTTGAAGATTTTATAACTGAGTTAAATTTACCATCTATATTGATTGCTGATGCAGGTCTTGGAACTATAAATCACACTTTTTTAACGGCATATTATATGAAACAGAAAGGTTTGGTGTTAAAGGGAGTTATTTTAAATAATTATGACGGAAGTTTAATGCAAAGGGACAACTTGAAGATGATTGAGGAGTTGATAGGTGTTCCTGTTATTGCAAAGGTTGAGCATGGAAATACGGATTTGGATATTGAAGAGAGTGTTTTAAGGGGATTATTTTAAGTATGGACGTTGAAAATTTACAAAGGAAAGATTTGGAGTACATTTGGCATCCTTGTTCTCAGATGAAAGATTATGAGGAGCTTCCTCCTATTGTAATTGAAAGTGGCAAGGGTGTTATGTTATATGACATAGAGGGAAAAGATTACATAGATGTTGTGAGTTCTTGGTGGTGCAATCTCTTAGGGCATAGGAATGAAATTTTAAATCAAAGATTGATAGATCAGCTTGAAAATATTGAACACGTAATATTTTCTAATTTCACACACAGACCGGCGATAGAGTTGTGTGAAAGGTTGGCGAAGCACTTACCTAAAGGGCTTAAAAAGTTTAATTTTTCTGATAATGGCTCTGCAGCGATAGAATGTGCGTTAAAGATGAGTTTTCAATACCATTATCAAACCGGAAACAAGCACAAGAAAAAATTTATGTGTCTTTCTGATGGATATCATGGAGAAACAATCGGGGCCCTTAGTGTTGGAAGTTTGGACTTATATGCGAAGATGTACAATCCCATTTTAATTGACACTATAAGGATAGAAGCTCCGGATTGTTATAGGTGTCCTTATGGCAAAGATAGGGACAGTTGTAGTGTAGAGTGTTTTGAAAAAGCTGAACAGGCTTTTAAAGAGCATGGAGATGAAACTTGCAGCATAATTGTCGAACCTATTTTACAAGGCGCAGCCGGGATGAAAATTTACCCGGCAGAGTATTTGTCAAAGCTTAGAAAATTATGTGATGAGTATGATGTTTTGTTGATAGCTGATGAGATTGCAACCGGGTTTGGAAGAACGGGAAAGTTTTTTGCGGTGGATAATGCCGGAATAAGCCCTGATATAATGGCGATTTCAAAGGGACTTACCGGTGGTTACATGCCTATGGCGATAACTATAACTACTGATGAAATCTACAATGCGTTTTATGCAGAGTACAACGACCAAAAAGCATTTATGCATTCTCATACTTACAGTGGGAACTCTCTTGGGTGTTCTGTTGCTCTTGGAGTTTTGGATATTTTGGAAAATGATAAGACAATAGAGAAGGCGCAAGTCACTGCTGAGTACTTACACAGAAGATTTTGTGAGGAATTTTTAAATCACAAAAACGTTGGCGAAATAAGACATGTTGGCTTGATAAATGCGATTGAGCTTGTAGAAGATAAAGGAACGAAAAAAGGTTTTGATTCTGAGCTGAGAGTTGGTTACCAAATTTATAAGAGAGCGCTTGAGTATGGATTGGTTTTAAGGCCTCTTGGGAATGTTTTATATTTTAATCCTCCACTTATCATAAACGAAGCTGAAATTGATTTGGCAATAGAGAGAATGAAAAAAGCTGTTGGAGACATATTAGAATTTTAGAAATACCCTTCGGGGTATTTTTTTATGCAACTATTTAGAAAATTTTCAAAATAGAATTGACAAATTATTTTGATGGATGTACTATCTATTTAGATAATATTCTAAATAGATTAGAGGGAGGATGAAATGTATAAAAATCATAATTTAAAAATTTTTATTTTGGGGATGTTTTGTTTTTTAATAACACAGATGTTGACTAGATTGCCAATTTTAAAATACATATATTCGACTTTCGAATACTCTATTTTTGAAAGTGAAAATAAAATTTTAACCTATATTCTAATTGCATTAAGTGCTGGAATATTTGAAGAAGGGGGGAGATATATTTTAAGAAGATATTTTGTAAAGAGTAATTATACTTTATCTGAACCTGTTATTTTTGGGTTAGGGCATGGAGTAATGGAAGTAATTATGGTAGTGGGAATAATTTTATATTCAAGCACAGACATTACTGTTGATATAGTTTGGATAAATATTTTTGAAAGAATATTAGCTATTATTTTCCACGTGTGTATGACGGTTATAATTTGGAGAGGTTTTATTTTGAATAGAGAAATTAAATTTCTCTTAGTAGCAATTTTTATGCACTTCATATTTGATTATCTAATTTTTATAGCGCCATTATTAAATTTGAATTTTATTGGGCTATATGTTACATGGATGGTAATAGATTTGGGATTGTTGGCATATATATTTAAAATTAAGAAAATTTGGAGGTAAGTATGAAGAAAATTTTATTTGGTTTAATGATGGCATGTTTGTTAGTGGGTTGTAGTTCAGCGAAAAAAGTGGAAAACTCAGACAAATATATAAACTTGGGGCAAGAAGTAATTAAATTTTTAAATCAAGGTGATTTCGAAAAAGTTAAAGAAAATGTAACTGAGGAAATGAAAGAGGCGCTTAATGTTGAGACGTGCGATAAAATAGTTCAGGATTTGTCTAAAAATGGAGAGTTTGAATCTTTTGGCAAAAATGAGGTTGTATCGAAAGAAGATAAGAAAGAAAATCATATATATTTTACAGTTGTACAAGAGGCAAGTTATAAAAATGCTAAGGTTATTTTTACTATAACTTTTGATGAGAATGATAGATTAGGAGGCCTCTATTATAAATAATAAGGAGAAGTGTTTATGAGTTTAGAAAAGACTTTTAAGGCTCTTGCCGACAAAAACAGAAGAGAGATTTTAAGTCTTTTAAAGAAAAATAGTTTAACGGCAGGGGAAATTTCTGAGCATTTTGATATGACTAATGCAACTTTAAGTTATCATCTTCAGATTTTGAAGGACGCCGGGCTGATTTTTGATGAGAAAGATAAAAATTACAGAGTGTATTCTATGAATGCTTCTGTTTTTGAAGAGGTTTTGGCTTATTTTTTTGAGTTTAAGGGGGATGGATATGAGAAATAAAAAGAGTGTAGTAATTAGTTTTTTGTTGTTATTAGTTCCATTGATTTTAGGCGCAATATTTTATAACAAGATGCCGGATATGTTGCCTACTCATTTTGGGTTTGATGGAACTGCTGATAAGTATTCTTCTAAGGCAAGTGCTCTATTCAATTTTCCTCTGATAATGGTGTGTGTTCAAGCTTTGTTGATTTTTCAGTTGAATAAGGATCCACGAAAGAAATATCAAAATGAAAAGCTATATGTTGTATCTCTTTATATTATTCCGATTTTAACTCTTGTGATCAGTGTAATAACTATAACTATTGGATTGGGAGCAAAGGTTGATGTAAGTAAAATTGTCTTTATAATGATATCTATTTTATTTATTGTGATGGGCAATTTTTTGCCTAAGGCAAAGAGAAATTACACAATGGGAATTAGAAATCAATGGACGTTGAGCAGCGATTATATTTGGGAGAAAACTCACAGGGTTGCAGGGTTTAGTTTTGTATTATCAGGAATTTTCGGACTTATTTGTGCTATATTTTTAAAAAATTCAGCATTTGTTATATTTGGGATGATTATTCTAGCTGTAATAGTGCCTACAATTTATTCTTATATGTTGTATGAAAGAGAGCAAAGAGGGGTTAAGTAGGGAATTAGTTGTTTTATCAATTAAATGTAGGGGCGGCACGAGTGTAACGAGGTTCGCCCGCATTTTATAAAATTTCGTTTTTATTTTTTATTATATTGTATGGGGTTATTTGATATTGGGTTTGGCGGGTCGGCCTCATGCTTACGCATTCGTGCGCCCCCTACGATTTTTGTAAATCATAAAAATTTCATTATGCGTTTTGCGAGGTGTACTTGCGAAAGACAAATAAAATGGATAGTTTATGATTTTATATTGCTTAAAAATTAAATTAAAGTTTATTTAGAATGTGGTTTGAAATTGAGGAAATATTAATTGACAGAATACAAATATTAATGTATATTTAGTCGAGGAAGAAATTACTTTTAATTTAGTGCGGGACGCTAAAAAGGTAAATGTATATCTTTTTGGCTTAGTGCGCTCCAAGTGAGGAGGAAATATGCTAAGACATTTAATACAACCGTTAGATTTTACAACTGAAGAGTTTGATGATTTATTTAGACTGGCAAATAAGATTATACAAAATCCTGAAAATTATTTGGATGTTTGTAAGGGGAAATTATTGGCCAGTCTTTTTTTTGAGCCTTCTACAAGAACAAGATTATCTTTTGAGTCTGCAATGCTAAGACTTGGGGGACAAGTTGTTGGGTTCTCTGATGCGAAAGTATCTTCAACAGCCAAGGGAGAGTCTTTACAAGACACCATAAGGACTGTGGAAAATTATGCTGATATATGCGCAATGAGACATCCTAAAGAAGGCGCGGCACTACTTGCGGCTAAGGCAATGACAAGAATGCCTATAATCAATGCCGGAGATGGAGGACATCAACATCCAACTCAAACTCTTGCTGATTTATTGACCATAGATTATTACAAAAAAAGATTTGATAATTTGACAATAGGTGTTTGTGGGGACTTAAAATTCGGAAGGACAATACACTCTCTTGTAAGGGCGATGAACAGATATGAGGGAGTGAAGTTTGTGTTCATATCTCCTGATGAGTTGAGAATGCCTAAGACTTTCAAAGATGAGATTGCTAAAGAAAATTATATTGAAACTTCTGATTTATCTGAGGCAATTAAGAATGGACTAGACATATTGTATATGTCAAGGGTTCAAAGGGAAAGATTTGTATCTGAGGAAGAGTATTTAAGACTAAAGGACTTCTTCATTTTGGATAAGGAAAAGATGAATTTGGCTAAGGAAGATATGATAGTTCTCCATCCGCTTCCAAGGGTAAATGAAATTTCAACGGAGATTGACGACGACCCAAGGGCTGTTTATTTTGAACAAGCCAGGTTTGGGATGTATGTGAGAATGGCGCTTATAATGTTCTTATTGGGATTGGAGGCTTAAGATGATAAATGTATCAAAGATAAAAAAGGGGATAGTGCTTGATCATATTGAAGCCGGAAAGGCCAAGGTTATCTACACTGCGCTTAAGTTAGACCAAGTTAAGGACCCTGTAGTTATAATGCAATCTATACCGTCAACTGCAATGGGCAAAAAAGATTTGATAAAGATTGAAACTGATTTTGAACTTGATTATACTGTACTCGGCTTAATTGCTCCAAGAACTACTGTAAATTTTGTAGAGGGCGGAGAAAGAGTCAAGAAAGTTAGACTTGAGTTACCTAAAGAAGTTGAAGGTGTAATGCAGTGTAAGAATCCAAGATGCATCAGCAATATTGAAAAGGTAAAGGACCACAAATTTACTTTGGCAAATGCTGAAACTGAAGAATATAGATGTGAATACTGTGATTCACTTACTAAATATAACGAGTAGATATGGCAAGAGTAATATATAATAAACACATAGATTTAAATTACTACTTGATTAAGATAGATCAGGTAGATGATGTAAAACCGGGACAATTTTATATGCTTAGAGCGTGGAACAAGTATCCTACGCTTTCAAGACCGATTTCAATATATGATGTTGAAGATGACGGGATAGTGTTCTTTTATGAAGTAAGGGGAGAAGGGACGAAGATAATAAGGGATTTAAAAGTCGGAGATGAGATAATGGCTGATGGCCCTCATGGAAATCATTTTTGCTATGAAAATATAGATGAGATTTCTTTGGTTGGGGGTTCTGTTGGAGCGGCTCCTTTTTATTATTTAGTTAAGTGCTTGAAGAAAGAAAATCCTGAAGTTAAAATAGATTTTTATATTGGAGAGAGAGAAACTCAAAATCTTGAGAAGGCATTTGAAGATTTGGAAGTAAATTTTATAATCAAAAAGGGTGGACTTATTACTGAAGTTTTAGAATTTGATAAGAAGTTGATATACACTTGTGGTCCAAGTGCAATGATGCAAGCCGTTGAAAGTTTGGGGACACAAAATGGCTGCAAGGTATATGTGTCTTTAGAAAATCGTATGGGCTGTGGAGTTGGAGCGTGTCTTTCTTGTTCATGTAAAACCAAAACCGGAAATAAGAGAGCGTGTGTTGAAGGACCTGTATTTGATGGGAGTGAATTGGTATGAGAACTGAAGTTGAAATTTTTGGGAAAACTTTAAAGAATCCACTGCTTCCGGCTTCAGGCACTTATGGTTATGGAGAGGCATACGAGAGCTATTATTCTCCAAGTGAATTGGGGGCTCTAATATCAAAGGGAATAACATGGAATCCAAAGCCGGGCAACGAAGGAATTAGGATTTGGGAAACTCCTAGTGGCATCTTAAATTCAATTGGACTTGAAAATCCGGGAATACATGAATTTTTAAATGGGAAGCTTCAAAAAATGCAGACCTTAAATGAAAATATTATTGTAAATCTTGGTGGAAATACAATTGAAGAATACATCAACAGTGTGGAATTGTTAAATGAACACGATTTTTTTGCAATAGAGTTGAATATATCTTGTCCTAATGTCAAAGAGGGGGGAATGGCTTTTGGAATAGAGTCTGAAACTGCAGCTGAAGTTACAAAAATTGTAAAAGCTCATACAGAACATAACTTGATTGTAAAGTTATCTCCCAATGCACGAGATGTTGTAGAGTGTGCAAAAGCTGTTGAAGAAGCGGGAGCAGACAGTGTATCACTAATAAATACCGTGCTTGGAATGGCTATAGACCCTTATGCAGAGAGGACTGTATTTAACAATGTATACGCCGGGCTTTCAGGACCTGCTGTAAAACCTATTGCGCTTAGAATGGTGCATCAAGTTGCAAAAAATGTGAGCATACCTGTGATAGCGGCCGGAGGGATTTCCACCGGGCTTGATGTAGCAGAATTTATGATGGCAGGTGCCACACTTGCTCAAATAGGTACGGCTAATTTTATGAATCCAAATGCAGTAATGGATATTTTAAAAGATTTTGAAGAGTTTTTAAAGGGGAAAAATATAACAGCTAAGGATTTAATTGGAATAGTTTAAGATAGAAATAGTTAATGAGAGTTAACTATTTTTTATTGCAAAAGTTATTGTAAAAAATTGTCCAAAAATTATATATTGTGGGTAATATAAAATATATTAGTTTTGGGAGGTAAGCATGAAAGGGATAGTTATATATTCATCTAAGACGGGAAACACTAAAAGAGCTGCAGAGTATATATATGAAGGATTAAAGGATGTCGCTGAGATGGATTTAGCCAGTGTAGATGAAAATAAAAAAATTGATGATTATGATTTTGCACTTTTAGGAGGGTGGATAGATAAGGCACTGCCGGATGGGAAGATTAAAAAGGTCCTAGATAAGACAAAACAAAAAAATTTGGGTTTGTTTATGACACTTGGAGCTATGCCGAATTCTGAACACGGACTCAAGGTAAAAGAAAATTTGGAAGCTATGTTAGTTGATAAAAATTCTCTTGGAGAGTTCAGATTGCCGGGATTAGTAGATCCTATTCTCATAAATAAATTAAGAGGATTTGCAGCGAAGGTGATTCCGGCAAAAATAAGGGAACAAATGATTGAAGCCGGGCTAAAGTCCAGAATGGCAACTGAAGAAGAATTAGAAGAGGCTGTTTTATATTTTAAAGAGAATTTAAAAAAAATAATGTGAGCTTTAGGTTTTTAATGTTCTGTATTTTGAGAATATTAAAAACCTAATTTATTTTAAAAAGTTAATTTAAATTAAATACAATTGATGAACACTATATTTTTTAAAAAAGGTAAATACTATGTGGTATAATTTAATTGAAAATGTATTTTGAAATTTTTTATAGCATTATTAAGATTTATCAAAAATTCTCCAGAAGTCTTTTAAAAATAGAGGGTGTGGGGTATAATATTTTACGGTAAGTCGTTTGCAAATAGATGAGGTGATGTGTTGAGTTTTTCATTTGATGTAAAAAATGAGTTGGCGAGGATTAAACTCAACGATCTTGCAGATATTATTGCCGAATTATCAGCTTACATAAGAATGTGTGGAGCGCTACAACTTTCAGGAGATGGGATAAGGGTTAGGTTTAACACAGAGAATGCTGCAATCGGTAGAAGGATTTTCACTTTTTTGAAAGACTTCTATTCTAAGGATGTAGAGGTTAAGATATCTCAATCAAGACAATTAAAAAAGAATAATATATATACGATTGTGCTTGAGGATGAAAATGCTTGTAAGCTTCTATTTTACGATTCCGAGTTTATAACCGGTGAAAACGTATTTGTACAGAGCTATTCTCCATACAGAGTAATTAGGTGGGATAGTGCAAAGAGAGCTTATATTAGAGCTGCGTTTTTGGGAGCGGGCTCAATTTCCAATCCGGAGAAGTATTATCATTTGGAGTTTGTTTCAAATAACGAGGAACATGCAAACTTCGTGAGTGATATTTTAAATGAATACTGCTTAAATTCCAAAGTCATAGCGAGAAAAGAGTATTTTATAACTTATATAAAGGGTGCGGAACAGATATCTGATTTACTTAGCTTGATGGGTGCTCAAAGGTCTATGCTCAAGTTTGAAGATATCAGAGTTTATAAGGACTTAAATAACAATGTAAATCGCTTAGTTAACATGGAAAGTGCCAACTTGAACAAAATAGTAAATAATTCTGTAAAACAGGTTATTGATATAAATTTAATAGAAGAAAAACTTGGGTTGAATTCTCTACCTGAATCTTTGCAACAAGTGGCAAGGTTGAGGTTGGAAGATGAGTCTCTAAGTTTGAAAGAAATTGGTATGATGCTAGACCCAAAAATAGGAAAGTCTGGAGTAAACCATAGATTTAACAAGATAAGAGAAATTGCAAATGAAATAAGAGGTGAACAAAATGGTTACAAAGAAAGTAACATTGAGTAATGAAGATGGGTTACATGCACGTGCAGCAGCATTGTTTGTGAGAACAGCCAACAGATATAAATCAGAAATAACTCTCACAGCAAGAGGGGAATCTGTAAATGCAAAAAGTATCATAGGGATTATGTCTTTAGGGGTATTTAGTGGTGAAGAAATCACCATTACTTGCGATGGTGAAGACGAGACTAAGGCAGTTGACAATTTAATAGACTTGGTAGAAAATAAATTTATAATGATATAAGTTGATAGAGTTTTAATATTAATATTAAAACTCTTTTTTAGTATAAATTATAGAAGAGGGATAATTTGAATGATTTTGTACACCTTCATGTCCATAGTGAATATTCACTTTTAGATGGGTCTTCGAGGATTAAAGAGTTACCGAATAGAATAAAAGATTTGGGAATGAATGCTGTTGCACTCACAGACCACGGGAATATGTATGGAGCGATTCAGTTTTATAAGGCCTGTAAAGAGGCGGGAGTAAAGCCGATAATGGGATGTGAAGTATATGTAACAGAAGAGAGTTATTTAAAATTTGACAGGAGCAACAAGAGATACCATTTAATATTATTAGCTGAAAACAACGAAGGCTTTAATAATATTATGAAGATAGTTTCTGAAGGTTTTGTCCACGGTTACTACTATAAACCTAGAGTAGACCACGAAGTTCTAAGGAAGTATAGCAGGGGAATAATTGCCACTAGCGCGTGTCTTGCCGGGGAAGTTCAAAGGAAATTGCATTCCGGAGATTATGATGGAGCAAAAGAAACGGCTCTTAACTATCAAGATATTTTTGGAAAGGGAAATTTCTTTTTAGAGTTACAAGATCATGGAATCTTAGCTCAGAAAAAAGTGAACCAGCTTTTGAGAAAGTTATCGATTGAAACGGGGATAGAATTAATAGCTTCAAATGATGCTCATTATTTAAAGCAAGAAGATGCAAGCGCACATGACGTTTTGTTGTGTATTCAAACAGGAACTGTTATAAATGCGGAAAAGAGAATGAAGTTTGAGACTGAGGAATTTTATCTAAAGAGTTACGAAGAAATGGCTCAAATATTTCCAAATGATTTACAAGCTCTTGAAAATACTGTGAAAATTGCAGATAGGTGTAATGTTGAAATAGAGTTTCACAATTTACACTTACCGCATTTTGAAGTTCCTAAAGGGTATGACAATGTAAGCTATTTGAGAAAACTTGCAGAGGACGGTTTAAAAGCCAGATATAGAGATGTTACGGACGATATAAAGAAGAGATTTGAGTACGAATTCAACACCATAATAACTATGGGATATACTGATTATTTTTTGATTGTATGGGACTTTATAAGGTATGCAAAAAGTGTTGATATTCAAGTTGGTCCCGGGAGAGGTTCAGCAGCGGGGTCAATAGTTTCGTATGCGCTTGGAATAATTGATATAGACCCGTTGAAATTCAATTTGCTATTTGAAAGATTTTTAAATCCGGAGAGAGTTTCGATGCCGGATATAGATATAGATTTCTGCTATGAGAGAAGAGAAGAAGTAATTGAATATGTAATAAGAAAATATGGTGCTGAAAATGTAGCTCAAATAGTAACTTTTGGTACATTGGGTGCAAGGGGTGCCTTAAGAGATGTTGGTCGCGCCCTGGACATAAGCTATGGAAGAGTGGACTACATCGCCAAACAAGTTCCTGAAGAACTTAATATGACAATTGAAAAAGCTCTTGGAATGAGTCCGACTTTAAAAAAGGAATATGAAACTTCTGATGAAACCAGGTATTTGATAGATACGGCTTTAAAGCTTGAAGGACTTCCAAGGCACACCTCAACTCATGCGGCAGGGGTAGTAATTTCAAAAGATGAAGTTACAAATTATGTTCCGCTCACGAGAAATGGAGATATAATAGCTACTCAGTTCAACATGATCGAGCTTGAAGAGCTTGGACTTTTAAAGATGGATTTCTTAGGGCTTAGAACTCTTACGGTAATAAGAGATGCTCTGAAGTTAATTGAAGAAAATCATGGGATAAAGATTGATTTTTCTCTTGTGGAATTGAATGACCCGAAGATACTTGAGATGTTTGCAAGAGCTGAAACTCTTGGCGTATTTCAATTTGAATCTCAGGGGATGAGAAATTTCTTGAGGGAATTAAAACCGGACGCTTTTGAAGATTTAGTTGCTGCAAATGCTCTGTTCAGACCGGGACCAATGAGTCAAATTCCAAAGTTCATAGAATCTAAGCATAATTCCGAACTGTTGTCCTATCCACATCCTCTAGTCGAAGATATTTTATCCACTACTTATGGGTGCATTGTATATCAAGAACAGGTTATGCAAATTGTTCAAAAAGTAGCCGGCTATTCTCTTGGACAAGCTGACTTGTTAAGACGTGCCATGAGTAAGAAAAAGATGTCTGTAATGGAAGAGGAGAGACAAAACTTCATTTATGGTAAGGAAGAAAATGGCGAATTGGTTATAGCCGGAGCTATAAGAAATGGAGTAGATGAGAAGACTGCCAATAAAATCTATGATTTAATGATAGATTTTGCAAATTATGCATTTAACAAGTCACATTCTGTTGCGTATTCGGTAGTAGCTTATAGAACGGCTTATCTGAAATATTATTATCCGGTTGAGTTTATGGCGGCGCAGATAACTTCGTTTATGGGAAGAATGTCTCAAGTTTCGCTGTATGTAGAAGAGTGTAAGAGGCTTGGAATAGATATATTGCCACCTGATATAAATAAGAGTTTTAAAAAATTCACTGTTGAAGATGGAAAGATAAGATTTGGGTTAAAAGCTATTAAGAATATGGGCGAGAACTTTATCGATGCTGCTGTTGAAGCCAGAGAAAAGGGTGGAGAATTTATATCTCTTAACGACTTTGTAAAGAGAGTTGCTGAAATAAATCCGAGTGCAGTAAATAAGAGAGCCCTGGAGTATTTAATAAAGTGCGGAGGGCTGGACTGTTTAGGAGGAAACAGAACTCAGTATTTGGCAGTTTACGAAAAAACTGTTGACAATGTATTGGGTACTCTTAGAAATAATATAAGCGGACAGTTTTCAATTTTTGAAGAACAGAAAATGGATGAGGAACTACCAAGACTAAAAGATTTCACACAAAAGGTTAAACTTGAATTAGAGAAAGAAATATTGGGAATATATATATCAGGGCATCCGTTGGACGATTATGTAGAGTTGATAAACAGAATGAGTTCTACAAATTCAAACCGAATTATGGAAGAGTATTCTATGAATACAAATTTAATTATGAGAAATTTGAGAGTTGCAGGTATAATAAAGAGTAAGCGAATTCTCATAACTAAAAACAAAAAGATGATGGCATTTGCAACTCTTGAAGATATTTTAGGGCAAATTGATTTGGTTATTTTTCCAAATGTATATGAAAAGTACATGGATATTATTGTCGAAGAAAATGTCGTGTTGGTAGAGGGGCATATACAAGCGTCTGAAATTGAAGAGCCTAAGATATTGGTGGACTCAATAAGTCTTTTGAAAGATTATGAAGATGAGTTAAAAAGTGTTAAAAAGTTGTATTTGAGTTTGAGAAGTAAAGAATCAAACTTGCTAAATTCTGTTAAAGCTGAATTGGTAAAATATTCTGGAGATATACCTGTAATATTTTACTTTGAAGATGAGAAAAAAGCTTACGCAACTGAAAAGAAATATTGGATTGACGAGAACAGAGCGGAAGATTTGAGAAGTGGTTTGAAAGCTTATATTGGTGATGGAAATAAATTTATATTGAGGTAATTATGGGGAAAATAGCTATACTTACAAGCGGTGGAGATGCTCCGGGGATGAATGCAGTTATAAGAGCTGTGGTTAGAACTGCAATTTACAAGGGAGTTGAAGTCTATGGAGTTAAGAACGGATATGAAGGCTTGATAGATGGGAATTTGATAGAGATGAATGAGTCTTCTGTGGCGGATATAATTCACAGAGGGGGGACAATCCTCGGGACTTCAAGATCAGAGAGATTTATGACTGAAGAGGGACAATTAAAAGCTATAAATATTTTAGAAATATTTGGGATAGATAAGTTAATAGTGGCCGGTGGCGATGGAAGTATGAAAGGTGCAATGGCACTTTCAAAACACGGCATTGACGTGATGGGTATTCCGCTTACAATAGATAATGACATGGGATATACAGATTATACAATTGGATTTTTTACGGCAATTACAACTGTAATGGATGCAATTTCTCACATAAGAGATACTACTGAATCTCACGGCAGAGCGAATGTTGTTGAGGTAATGGGAAGAAATTGTGGGGATATTGCCCTATATGCCGGAATAGCTTCCGGTGCTGAAAATATATTAGTTCCGGAGAGGGAGTTTGATTTAGATGAAATAGCTAAAAAAGCTTTGGTTGGGAAAAATAGAGGCAAGAGACACCACATCATAATTGCAGCAGAGGGTGCCGGAAATAGTTTTGAAATAGCAGAAAAATTTGAAGAGTTAACGGGAATAGATACTAAAGTTACTATTTTAGGTTACATTCAAAGAGGGGGAAGCCCTAATGTATCCGATAGGATAATGGCCTCTGCTATGGGAAGCAAGGCTGTGGAGTTTATTTGCGATAATGAAGGTAGTCATGCAATAGGTATTAAAGATGGAACTGTTGAAGTATTTGATTTAGAAGAAGCGCTAAATACTAAGAAAGAGTTCAAAGATGATTTAAAGCATATACTTGAAGTGACATCTATTTGAGGAGATTTTATGAAAAAGACTAAAATAGTGGCAACAATAGGCCCGGCAACGGAATCAAAGGAAATATTAAAACAACTTTTTACAGAGGGAGTTGACGTTTGTAGACTTAACTTTTCTCACGGGAGTCACGAAGAACATCAAGTTAAAATTGATAGAATAAAAGAAGTTAGGGAAGAAATGGGTCTTCCGGTGGCGATAATGTTAGATACAAAAGGCCCTGAAATAAGACTTGGGCTTTTTAAAGATTCTATGGAAGTTCGTCTTGAAAGCGGAGACAACTATACACTCACAAATAGAGATGTTGAAGGGGACGAAACTATAGCCTCTATATCGTATGCCGATTTACCTAGAGACATTACAGTTGGCTCAAGAATACTTATAGACGATGGGTTAGTTGGTCTCAGAGTACTTTCAAAGACAGATACAGATATCTATACAGAAGTTGAAAATGGAGGGGTAATTTCTCAAAGGAAGGGAGTTAACGCTCCCGGAGTGGACTTAAAATTACCTCTATTAAACGATAAAGATAAATCTGATATAATTTTTGGGGTTAAAAACGATATAGACTTTATCGCAGCGTCTTTCGTAAGAAGTAAAGAAGATGTGTTGGAGATTAGAAAAGTTCTTGAAGATGCCGGAAACTATGACATTAAAATTATTTCAAAGATAGAGTCGGAACAAGGGTTGGCTAATTTAGACGAAATACTTGCCGTTTCTGATGGTATAATGGTTGCCAGAGGGGATTTGGGAGTTGAAATCCCAACGGAAAGAGTTCCCCTTGCTCAAAAAGAAATGATTAAAAAATGTAATATTGCCGGCAAGTCAGTAATTACTGCAACTCAAATGTTGGATTCTATGATGAGAAATCCAAGACCTACCAGAGCTGAAGCAAATGACGTTGCAAATGCGGTACTAGATGGGACAAGTGCGGTTATGTTATCAGGGGAAACTGCAAGTGGGAAATATCCGCTAAATGCTGTAAAGGTGATGAGAGAAATTGTAGAAGTGACAGAAGATTCTATAAATTATCAAGAGCTTTTAGAAAAACAAATTTCTGAAATTTCAACTTCTGTGACAAATGCAATAGGAAAGAGTACTTGTACAATAGCTCAAGATTTAAGCGCAAAGGCAATTATTACAGCGACGACATCAGGTTCTACAACAAGGGCGATTTCAAAGTTCAGACCTAAGTCTACAATAATAGCTGCGACAACTTCAGAGAGAGTTAGAAGACAACTTGCTTTGACATGGGGTGCAGTTTCAATATTGGTGCCGGCTTTAAACACAACAGATGAAGTTTTCAAAAATTCAATAAACAGAGTTATTGAAGAAAAGCTTGTTGAAGAAGGAGACGTAGTAGTAATTACAGCAGGGGTACCGGTTGGTCTTTCGGGTTCAACAAACTTGATTAAAGTACAAACTATAGCAAAGGTACTGACTCAAGGTACAGGCATTGGAAAAGAGTTGGTAACTGGAAGAGCTGTGGTAGTAAACTCGGTAAATGATTTAATCAATAATTTTAAAGAAGGCAACATACTTGTTGTGTCAAATACAGATAAAGAGATAATTTCATTTGTTGAGCGTGCGGGTGGAATCATAGCTGAAGCTGCCGGATACACTTCACATGCGGCAATTACTGCAATAAGTTTAGGTATTCCAACAATTGTTGGAGCTGATGGAGCTCTTACAAGGATAAACACCGGGGATATTGTGACAATAGACCCTTCAGAGGGAACGGTTCGTAAAGGAATATACTAATTCTTAACTATTGAAACAAAATTGACTCCTAACTGTAACTGTATTAGAGTTGATATACTGTTTATGTAGGTTAGAATATATGATAAGGAGATGATTACAATGAAAAAGAAAATTTATTCATTAATGCTTGTACTTACATTTTTAATAACATTATCAGTGAAAGTAGAAGCTAGAACAGAGTATGCAACATTACCAAGATTTGATGTCACACTTAACGGACAAAAAGTAGATAACACATATGCTGAGTATCCACTTTTAGTTTATAAAGACATCACATATTTCCCAATGACTTATCACACATCAAGATTTTTAGGTGTTGAAACAAATTGGAGCGAAGCAACAGGTCTAAAGATAAATAAGACAGGTATTGCAGGAAAGTTTGAATTCTATCAAACTAATGTTAAAAACAATGACAAATATCAAGTTTCAGTACCTGAATTTGCAATTGCGGTAAATGGTAAATCTATAAACAATAGAACAGAACAATATCCACTTCTAACATTTAGAGATGTGACATATTTCCCAATGACTTGGAGATTTGGTGTTGATGAATTTGATTGGGACTATGACTTCTCACACCAAAAAGGATTGGTAATCAATTCTAAAAAAGCTGAAATAACAAAATCTGATATAAAGATTGAGGGAAAGAAAAGTAAATTTGAAGACTATTCAAAGACTGAATTCTACAATGGAAATTACTATGTTGTTAAAACAGATGGAACTTCTTACAGATTATTTAAAGATAGTTTGATAGGAAATAAATCTGAACAAGTTTCAGACATGGAAATTAAATCATTTATCCGTGAAGGAAATAAGTTACTATTTTCTTCTGTAGATGGATACTATAGCTATGATTTAGAAAAGGGCAGAATAAGCAAAGAATCTTCAATAATCAACAAAAATATATCAGCAGCTACAGCTATCAACCTTGGCAACACAACTTTCTATGTAGAAAGCAAAGATGGAACAGTTTTAACTGAAAAGGGCGAAAAAGTAAACAACGGAGCAGCTTATATGAGCGCTACTAAAGTTGGAGACTACACAATAATAAGATTTGCTTCAAAGGCAAATTCTGATAAGAGCCAAATTTATGATAGAACTGGTAGAATGGTTTACAACACTGATAAAGAAGTAGTAGATGCAAAAATGGAAGGTTATCAATTAAACTTTACTATTAAAAATTCAAATGGTACAGACAGCCAAAGAATTTCAATAAGATAACATATGACGGTTATTGCTTAAAAAGAGTAATAGCCGTTTTTATTTTAATTTTTTTAAAATTGGATATAAATTCAATCAGAATAAAAGGACTGAGAAGAGGGCAGAGATGAAGTTTAATAGTGAACTTGTTGAGAAAGAATTCATTTAATAAAGAGGTTGCAGAAGTTGCATAAAAACATAATGGAAATCTATGGGTAAAAAAACTGCAGCGATTTTTATTGGATTAAGTGGGTGATGTGGAGTGATTGTGAAGCACCATACACTTTGTCGGTATTTGTATATATTTCTTTATTCCAAAAAATATTTTATATAAATCTTATCAAAAAAGTTACAAAAATATATAATTGGGTAAAAAATAAAATATATGAAAAGAGGTGAGACTATGGATGCGATATACACCTACCAAGGGGCAGTTTCAAGTGAACTTGAACAGATCAAACCTTTTGTTGAGGATGTGTTAAAGCGAATAAAAGAATATATATTTGATGAAGAAACAATTTTTGATTTGAAATTAATTCTTGACGAGTTGGTGGTGAATGGAGCATTACATGGTAATGAACTCAATCAAGAAAAGTATGTTTATTTAAATGTTGTACTAAAAGATACTTCTATCACTATAAGAGTAGTAGACGAGGGATGTGGAATTATAGAATATTCTTCAAATGATTGTTTTAATAGTGAAAAATGTAGTGGAAGAGGGCTCATATTAGTAGAAGCACTGACAGATAAATTAGTTTTTAATAAAAATGAAGTAATTGTTTTGAAGCACTTTTAATATTATAAATATTTTTAGCTAAATCACCTTATTTAAGGTGATTTTTTATATACAAATAAACAAGCTGTGATATAATTTTTAGAGATTGGAGTGAAAAGATGAATAAAAGAGACGATATAAGAAATATAGCTATTATTGCACACGTAGACCACGGCAAGACAACTCTTGTAGATGCATTATTAAAACAATCAGGTATTTTTAGAGAAAATCAAGTTGTAGAAGAGAGAGTAATGGACTCGAATGCAATAGAAAGAGAAAGAGGAATTACAATTCTTTCAAAAAACACATCTGTAATGCATGATGGGGTTAAGATAAACATAATAGATACCCCGGGGCATGCCGATTTCGGAGGAGAAGTTGAACGTGTATTAAAGATGGTAAACGGGGTTGTCCTTTTAGTAGATGCATTTGAAGGACCGATGCCTCAAACTAAATTTGTTTTAAAAAAGGCATTTGAATTAGATTTACCGGTAATTGTTGCAATAAATAAGATAGATAGACCGGGAGCCAGACCTGAAACTGTAGTAGATGAAGTATTAGATTTATTTATAGATTTAGGAGCTAGTGATGACGCTCTTGAAAGTCCTCACGTATTTACATCAGCAAAAGCTGGAATAGCAAAGCTTGATTTAAATGATGAGACAACAGATATGAGTGCTCTATTTAATACCATAATCGATTATATACCGGCACCTGATTATGACGTAGAAGCACCTTTCCAAGTTTTAATTTCAACTATAGACTACAATGACTACGTTGGTAGAATTGGAGTTGGAAAAGTTGAAAGAGGACAATTTAACCAAGGTGACACAGTAGTAATAGTAAACAAGGAAAAACCTGAACTATGCAAGAAAGTTAAGATAACAAATATATATGAATATGAAGGACTTGAAAGAGTACCGGCTGAAACGGCAAAGGCGGGAAGTATAGTTGCAGTTTCCGGAATTGAGGATATAAACATAGGAGATACAATAGCTTCTACAGAAGATCCAACCCCATTGGAGTTTGTAAAGATTTCAGAGCCTACACTATCTATGAATTTTTCAGTAAATGATTCTCCATTTGCAGGACGTGATGGTAAATTTGTAACATCAAGGCAAATTAGAGCAAGACTTTTCAGAGAACTCCAAACAGACGTTGGACTTAGAGTTGAAGATACTGATTCAACAGATTCTTTTAAAGTTTCAGGAAGAGGAGAACTTCACCTTTCAGTCTTAATTGAAAATATGAGACGTGAAGGATATGAGTTCCAAATTTCTAAACCGGAAGTTCTTTACAAGACTATAGATGGAAAATTACATGAACCGATGGAAATTGTTACGATAGACGTTTCAAATGAACACGTTGGGAGCGTAATAGAAAAACTGGGAAGACGTAAAGCAGAACTTGTTTCAATGCAAGAGCCAACAGGCGGATATGCAAAACTTGAATTTAAAATGCCGGCACGCGGATTAATAGGATATCGCTCAGAATTTATGAGTGATACAAAGGGAAATGGTATATTAAATACACTTTTCTTAGATTATGAGCCATATAAGGGGGATATACCAAGACGTATGGATGCTTCAATAGTATCTTTTGACACAGGTACAGCATCTGCTTACGGACTTAACAATGCTCAATCAAGAGGAGACTTATTTGTAAAACCTTCAGAAGAAGTATATGAAGGCCAAGTTGTTGGGCAATCTCCAAAGGGCGTTGAAATTGAAGTTTCAGTAACTAAGACTAAGAAACAAAGCAATGTCAGAGCTTCAGGGGCAGATGAAGCGCTCAAACTATCTCCAACGGTAGATATGTCTTTAGAAGAAGCTCTTGAATTTATTGAAGATGATGAGTTAATAGAAGTTACTCCGGTAACTTTTAGAATAAGAAAGAAAATTTTAAATTCACAAATAAGATATAAATCTAAAAAAAATAAGTAGGTGGTAAAGTGTTTACACCATTTTTTAGCATGGATAGAGTGGTTAGTTTCTTCTCTGCGTATGGAATAATATTTATATTAAACTTAGTTTTTTCTGTGATAATTATTTTTACAGAGAAGAGAAAACCAACATCTACATTGTTATGGGTCATGGCAATTAATTTTTTACCAATAATAGGATTCATACTCTATTTGATATTAGGACAAGACCTTTCAAAGATAAAAATTTTCGACAAAAAAGAGAAAATTGAAAAGAAGATGTACTATATTGCAAGAAACCAAATAGCTACATTGGAAAGAGAAGTTGAAAAAGGCGAAAGTATATATGGATATTTGGATATGATTCATATGTTTAACATGGGTGAAAATGAAATAATGTATTCCAACAATCAAATTGAAAGATTTATAGATGGGGAAAGTTATTTTAAAACCTTGATAGATGATATTAAAGCGGCAAAGACTTCAATTTATATCCAGTCATATATTTTCAAATCTGATAATTTGGGAACAGAGATAATAAATCTTTTAAAAGAAAAAGCTAAACAGGGATTGGAAGTAATCTTATTAGTAGATGGTATGGGTGGAAGAAAATTTAAGAGCAAGGATAGGAGACAACTTGCTGAAGCTGGAGTAAAAGTGGAAGTATTTTTTCCGGGAATTTTTAAAAACATCAATACGCGTATCAACTACAGAAATCATAGAAAGATAATTGTAATAGATCATAAAATTGGATATGTCGGAGGATACAACATAGGAGATGAATATATTTCAAGGAGCAAAAAATTTGGATTTTGGAGAGATACTCATCTTAGAATAGTTGGAGATGCTATAAGAGGGTTAGAATTTAGATTTTATCTAGATTATAAATTTGCATCTGGTAAAAGAGCAAGCATGGCGCCAATGACATTTATTAAAACTGAAAAAGATTTGGCGTCCAAAGGTTCAGAAGTTTGTATAGTTACCAGTGGACCGGACACAAAAGTTGACTCTGTTAGAAACGGATATGAAAAGCTGATAACAAAAGCAAAGAAGAGAATTTTTATACAAACTCCATACTTTGTTCCGGACGAAGGACTTTTTAAATCACTTAAAGTCGCAGCTCTTTCAGGAGTAGAAGTAAATATAATGATACCGAGAATAAGGGACCATATATTCGTACATTGGGCTTCACTTTCTTTTATTGGAGAGTTGTTGCATTGGGGCTGTAAGGCATATTACTATGAAGGCGGTTTTATGCACAACAAGATAGTTATTTCAGATGATGTAGTATCAAGTGTGGGCACTGCTAATTTTGATATAAGAAGTTTTGAATTAAACTTTGAAGTAAATGCATTTATTTTTGATAGAGACATGAATGCTAAATTAGTTGAAGACTTTTATAGAGACGTTGAGAGCTCAACAGAAATAACATTGGAAAATTACAAAAACAGACCTTGGCATATAAAGGTGAGAGAGGGTTTCTCAAGACTTTTATCGCCAATACTCTAAGAGGATAGAATGAAATTTATAATGAAAATATTTTTGATAGTTGTAATTGCAATTACAATAATGAACATTGTTGACTTTAGAAAGTATGTGCATGTGGACAAAATGGATGGAGTCAAAGTTCTAGAGCCATCTAAGAAATAAATTACAATAAGAGGTTGTTATCCTAAATTGGTGACAATCTTTTATTTGTAGGATACGTTTAATAGATTTATTAAAAATTTGATAAATATATTTGAAGAGAATGAAATTTAGCAAACAGGTTGGAAAAATGGTAATTAAAAAGATGTCATAACAAAAGGTGCCAAGACAGTTGTAATTGAAAATGGCGGCAAAACAGACACTGAAAATTTAAAAAAATATATAGATTAAAAAGGCAGGTATCTAATTTGATATCTGCTCTTATATTTTTGGAAGGTAGAAATTATCTTTATATGCTCCTTCAATTTTAAGTAGTTTAACTTTTTTGTCGATACCACCGGCATACCCGGTTATGCATCCGTCACTTCCGACAACTCTGTGACAAGGAATTATTATTGAGATTGGATTGTGACCTATGGCTCCGCCAACAGCTTGAGCTGACATTTGTTTTAAATTATTTTGTGAAGATATTTTTTTAGCTATTTCACCGTAAGTTGTTGTAGTTCCGTATGGAATATCCATCAAGAGTTTCCAGACTTTTATTCTAAAGTCAGTGCCTTTTAGCTTGATAGAGGGTGTAAAGTTTGGGATTCCACCATTAAAATAAATATCCAACCAAGATTTAGTGGTCTCAAAAATTGGAAGGTTATTTTTTATAGCATTTGATTTATGGAGTTCTTGATAGTATTTTGCGTTGACATAAGATAAATTTATTAAATTCTCTCCGTCACTAAACATAAACATTTCTCCGATAGGTGAAATATAATTTTGAATGTAGTTCATATATCCTCCTTCCAAAAGAATAGATAGTAAATCAATTTATACACCCATACCGCCATTTGTTGAAATTATTTGACCTGTCATATATGAGTTTTTATCCGAGATTAAGAATGATACTAACTCAGCTATTTCAGTTGGTTCCGCCATTCTCATCATAGGTATATTCTCACAGATGTATTTTAAATCTTCATCGGTGTAGCATTTCATCATTTCAGTATTCACAGTTCCGGGAGCAATGGCATTTACTCTTATATTGGAAGGTGCCAATTCAAGTGCCAAAGATTTTGTCAAAGATTCTATTGCGCCTTTAGTTGCAGAGTAAGCAACCTCACAAGATGCACCATGAGAACCCCAAATAGAAGATACGTTTAAGATTACTCCTCGTTTATTTGATATCATATCGGGAAGGACACAGTGAATAGTATTAAAACATCCGCCTACATTGACGTTAAATAGCTTTTTCCATTTTGCAACTTCTAAATCTTGAAATAGAGATACCACAGAAATTCCGGCGTTGTTTATCAAGACATCTATATTTCCGAAGTCGGATTTTATTTTATCAATCATAGTTTTAACTTCATTATAATTTGAAACATCAGCTTGGTAAGCTTTTGTGTTGAGGTTTTTTGCCAATGCCTCGGCAGCGTCTTTACTGCTATTGTAGTTGATTAAAACTTGGTAGCCATCTGCAAATAGTTTTTCAGATACTGCTTTGCCAATTCCCTTAGCGCCACCGGTTATAAGTACTTTTTTCAAAATTAAAGTCCTCCCAAGTATACAAATTTAATTGCAGATTTTAAAATTTTAAAATCAATTTGTTTAGTTTCAAAAATTTCACCATTTACATTAGATAGTATAGTATCGTTGCTTTTAATAGTACCAGACTCAACTTCCAAAATATCTATTTGAGGATATTTTAAATGTAGTCCCTTTTTATAAGAAGGGAGTATTTTTAAAATATTTATTAGGTTTAATTTTTTTACTAAAACAACTTCTAAAATTCCGTCATCTACTCTTGAGTTTGGAGAAGGATTGAAACCATCGCCATAATAACTGCCATTGCAAACAGCTCCAAGAGTAAATAAATCATCAGCTTTATATATTTTTCCATCCCTTAAATTCAATTCAATATCTAAGTGTAAAGCAAAAGGCTTAAAAATAGATCTGAGTATTCCGAAAGGATATGCTTTTGCTTTTAAAAATGGAAATTTTTCAAGAACTTTATATGTATTTGACAAAGCTATTGTATCAAGTCCAAAGCTTAATATATTTATACAAAACATATCATTTAGCTGAATTATGTCGCAAGTTTTGACAACGGGATTTAGAGTATCGTCTAATGAAAATTTAGAGTAATCAAAATTTTTTGAAAAATCATTTGCAGTGCCAAGTGGAATTAAGCCAAGTGCAGCTTTTTTATTCACAAGCTCTGATGCAGCTTCATTTAAACTTCCATCTCCGCCGCACACATAGATGATACACTCTTTATCCGAATACTTGCGAGTTATTTCTTTTATACTATTTTTATTTTCAGTTGTATATATTTCAAACTCCAAATCAGCTTTAGAATATATGCTTATTATTTCCTTTTTTAAATCTGCATACTCATTTCTAGATTTAGAGCTTATTATAAAAATTGTTTTCATAACTTAGATTTTAATATAAACCTATGGAAATTTCTATACCAATAGTTATTCATATTTTAATACTTGAAATTTTTTTAAAATTTTAATATAATATTTTAAATTTTTAAAAAAAGGGGGCCTTAATCTTGGGTTACTTAGAAAGCTGCAAGAGAACATGGAAAATAACCTTAAACTTTTCCAAACCCATGAGAACCGATTAATTTTTTGAGAGATATAACTTATGTAAATAAAAATTAATGGGGGAAAGAAAAATGAAAAAGTTAGTATCAATTATGGCAATGGGAGTATTGCTAATGGGTTTAGTTGCATGTTCAGGAGATAAAAAAGAAACTAAGGTTGAAGATTCTTTAGCCAAGATAAAAGAAAGTGGCACTATTATTCTTGGAACAAGTGCAGACTATCCGCCTTATGAATTCCACAACATAGAAAATGGAAAAGATGAGATAGTTGGAATTGATATAGAAATTGCTAAAGCAGTAGCTGAAGATTTAGGTGTTGAGTTACAAATAAAAGATATGTCTTTTGATGGTCTTATTGCAGCTCTTAATGTAGGAGAAATGGATTTTGTAATGTCAGGTATGGCGTCCACTCCGGAACGTGAAGAAGCAGTAGATTTTTCAATTCCGTACAATGAACAAGGTCAAGTTTTACTTGTAAGGGCAGAAGACGTTGAGAAATATAAGTCGGTTGAAGATTTAAAGGGGCTTACAATTGGAACACAATTTGGAACTGTTCAAGAATCTTATGCAAAAGAAAACTTCAAAGATTCTGAAGTTAAATCTATTCAAGATAATAATGCAGTTGTAATGGAACTTAAAAATAAAACTTATGATGTTGTATTTGCAGCAAAAATAGTTGCTGAGAAATTTGCTTCTATGCAAGAAGGGTTAGCTACGGTAGATATTGGAGCTCCTAATGAACCCGGTTATTCAGCAGCAGTTAAAAAGGGAAATACTGCACTTGTTGAAGAAATCAACAAGGCCATAGATAAACTAAAGGCAGAAGGTAAAATCGAAGCGTGGATAGACCAATATTCACAATCTGCGGGTGAATGAGATGATACAAAAGGAATTAGAATTTATTGGTAAATTCTGGCAATCCTATTTAGCCGGTACGGGGATGACACTGCTCTTTTCAATATTGGGAGTAGTGTTTGGAACCTTACTTGGCTTTTTAATTTCCTGGTTAAAACTTAGTAACAACAAAGTTTTGAGGACGATAGGTACAACTTATGTGGAAGTAATAAGAGGAACACCACTTATGGTCCAATTACTTATCGTGTTTTTTGGTCTTAAAGTATATTTACAAGACACAAATGCTTTTTTTACAAATGCAATATTTTTGTGTACATTGGCGATAGTTATGAACGCCGGAGCTTATATAGCTGAGTTAATAAGAGGTGGAATATTATCTGTAGATAAAGGTCAATTTGAAGCCGGTCGTTGTTTAGGTCTTACTCAAAGACAAACGATGAGAAAAATTATATTGCCGCAGGCCTTTAAGACAATTTTGCCGGCTTTAGGGAATGAATTTGTAGCCTTGATAAAAGAAACTGCCATAGTCTTAATGGTTGGAATGCCGGATATAATTTATAGAGCAAATGCAATTAAAGCTTCAACTTACCAACCTATAAGGCCTATGATATACGCTGCAATATGCTATTTCATAATGACATTTACACTTTCAAAAGCAATGAATAGAATTGAAAGGAGGATGGCAAATGATTAAGACGCTAGGACTTAAAAAGAGATTTGGCAATTTAGAAGTTTTAAAGGGAATAGACCAAGAAATAGATAAAGGGGAAGTGCTTGTAGTTATCGGACCATCCGGATCAGGAAAGTCTACATTTTTGAGATGTTTAAATCTATTAGAAGTTCCGGATGAGGGTGATGTAATAGTGGATGGAGAAAAAATTAATCAAAAAGGTGTGAATATAGACCATGTGCGTGAAAAAATGGGAATGGTTTTTCAGCAATTTAATTTGTTTCCACATATGACTATTTTAGAAAATATAACTTTGGCACCAATAAATGTAAAGGGCATGAATAAAGTTGAGGCAGAGGAAAAAGCTTTGGTACTTCTAAAAAGATTTGGATTAGAAGATAAAAAGAACAGCTATCCAAAATCTCTATCAGGTGGCCAAAAACAACGTATTGCAATTGTCAGAGCGCTTGCTATGGAGCCTGAAGTTATGCTTTTTGATGAACCTACATCAGCACTTGATCCTGAAATGGTAGGGGAAGTATTAGATGTAATGAAAACTTTGGCTGAGGATGGTATGACAATGGTCATAGTAACTCACGAGATGGGATTTGCTAAAGAAGTTGCAGACAAAGTAATATTTATGGACGGAGGATATATTGTAGAACAAAATACTCCGGAAGAAATATTTAATAATCCGCAAGAAGAGAGAACTAAAGACTTCTTTGGAAAAATATTATAAATCTATCCAAGCTTTTATGCTTGGATATTTTTATGTAAACAGTTGAAATGGTTAATGCTTAAATCCAAAATAAATTAAATTCAAACTTGACATAGATTAAAATTTATTCTAAAATCGTTTCAACAAGCCGTTAAAAAAGAAGAGTAGGTATAAATAGAATTTTGTAGAGAGTGATTGTTTGGTGAAAGATCATAAATTCGTTTATAGTGAATGGACTTTTGAGGGTGGGAGGAAATGCGTAGCAGAGTATTGCCCAACGGAACCCTACCGTTATCTTGGGACCAATATGATAGTATTGGATGAGTGTGCGCAAGCAAATTTGGGTGGTACCGCAGAAGTTACAGACTTTTGTCCCAGTTGGGATGAAAGTCTTTTTTTATTACATAAATTAGATTTTCATCCTTCTCATTCAATCTCTAAAAAGAAGGAGAGAAAATTATGAAACCAATATTTGCATTAACTTTTTTGGCTTTTGTGTATCTGTTTGGAGAAATAGTGGCAGAGAAAACAAGGGCAAGGCTATCAATTACTTTAGTTATTTCAATAACTTTATTAATTGGTTTTGGAACATTAATACCAAAGACTATTTTTGAGGATTCAAAGATAATACCATTTTCGATGAACATTGTGGGATTATTGCTTACATCACTTGGAACAAGGATAAATTTTAGAGAATTGAGAAAACAGTGGAGAACTGTAGTGATAGCATTAACTGGCACGAGTATTAGTGTGCTCGGGATTATAGCTATTGGCAGTTTTATAATAAATCGACAATATGCTTTGGCAGGAGCCCCGATATTTGCAGGAGGAAATGCTGCGGCATTGGTTATGATGGAGAAATTAAATACAATCAGATTTAAAGACGTTCAGACATTTTGCATAATGATGTTAATTACTCAAGGGTTTGTGGGTATTCCAGTTTCATCATATTTATTGAGAAGAGAAGCCAAAGAATATATAGAAAATAAAAAATATTTAGAGAAAAGACTTACAGATATCACTAAAAAAGCATACAAGGTTAAATTTAATATGCCAGATGTTTTAGATAGACCTATGGGACATTTTGTTAGGTTGGGAATAGTTACTTCTTTTGCAAGTGTATTATCTAGCGCTACTGGTATACACTATTTTATAATTTGTTTGCTATTGGGAATAGTTTTTTATGAAATTGGATTTTTAGAAGAGGATAGCTTGAAAAGGACAGACAGTGCAAATTTAGTTTTATTTTTAACAACATTAGTTATATTTTCAAATTTAGCTGATGTAACAATTTTTAAAATTATAGAACTTTTATATCCGCTTTTAATTTGTCTTTTTACAGGACTTATATTCGCAGTATTTTCAGGATATTTTTTAGCTAAGGTTTTTAGAATCAGTTATAAACTTGCGATATCGTTGATACTAACTTGTACATTTGGATTTCCTACTACATTTTTTATACCAAATGAAGTAGCTGAAGCGATAGGAAGAAATGAAACAGAAAAAAAGATTATAGTGGATTATCTTGAGCCAAAGATGTTGACAGCAGGATTTATTACAGTAACTATATTTTCTGTAATAATTGCAGGAGTTTTAGTCAAATTTTTATAGGGGGAAGTTATGAATAAATTTTTAAAAGATGCTTTAGATATACAAGAAGAAATAATTTCAAATAGAAGAAGATTACACCAAAATCCGGAAATTGGGTTTGAATTGCCTGAGACTTTAAATTTTGTGAAAAATGAATTGAAAAGCTACGGACTTGAACCAGAAGAATGCGGCAGATCGGGGATAGAAGTTACAATTGGTAAAGGGGAGCCGGTTTTTCTATTGAGAGCAGACATGGATGCCTTACCAATGGAAGAGCAAACTTGTGTTGAATATACTTCGAAAAATAAATTCACACATAGTTGTGGGCATGACGCTCATACGGCAATGTTACTAGCAACTGCTAAAATACTAAAAAATAGAGAAGAAGAATTAAATGGCACAGTGAAATTGATGTTCCAACCTGCAGAGGAATTACTTAAAGGGGCATTAGATATGCTGCAAAATGGAATATTAGAAAATCCAAAAGTGAATGGAGCATTAGCACAACACGTTATGTCGGGAGAAGATGATAATAAAATTGGACACGTATATATTTCAAAAGGGGAAGTTTCAACAAGTGCGGATGCGTATAGGATAATAGTAAATGGAAAACAATCTCATGGCTCCACACCTGAAAAAGGAATAGATGCTGTGATAATAGCTTGCCATATAGCGATAGGTTTACAAAATATACTAGCAAGAGAAATTTCATCTGATGAGAGTTGTGTATTATTAGTTGGGAAAATTTTGGGTGGAGCAACGGTTAATACAACTGCTGGTAGAGCAGAGTTAGAAGTCAGTATAAGAACACGAAAGGAATCTGTAAGGGAATTTGTAAATAAGCGGATGAAAGAAATTGCCGAAGGAATATCTAACACATACAGAGCAAGTGTTGAAATAATCCACACAATGCAAGCTCCGTCAGTATACAATGATGAAAAATTGGTAGATGAAGTTATAAGCTCTATAGAGCAGGTAATTAATAAAGAAAAAATACACGTGGTCAATGCAATGAAGGGAACAGAAGATTTTGCATATATTTCACAAAAAGTTCCATCAGTATTTGTTCAAATTGGCGCGGGGTCTCCGGACGAAGGGTACAAGTTCAATAATCACAATCCGCAGTTTAATATAGATGAAAGTATTTTAGCTAAAGGTGTTGCAATTTATTGTCAAGTGGCTTTAGATTATCTTAATAAAAATAGCATTTAATTAATTTGCCTCATAGTGAGGCGAATTTTTTATTGAGTGATATAATATACATCAGGTGATAAGATGCAAGAGTATAATTACCATACACATACATATAGATGTGGACATGGGGTTGGAAGAGAAGAAGAATATGTTAAGTCTGCAATTGAATCGCAATTTAAAGTTTTGGGTTTTAGCGAACACTTGCCTTTTGAAGATTGGATAGTTCCACATGAAAGGCCTACAATGGCGGAAAAAGTTGAATATGAAAAAATTGTAAGAGAATTAGGGAGTAAATATCCCGAAATAAAAATAAAATTAGGATATGAAACAGAATATTTTAAAGATATGGACAGTTATATAAAAGAGACATCAGAGAGAGTTGATTATTTGATTTTAGGTCAACACTCTCTTGAGAGAACTGATTTATATCTACATGATAGTGCAACTGATTATGAAGTTAGAAAGATGGCTGAAATTGTGTGCAAAGGGCTTAGCACAGGGTATTTTAAATATTTAGCACACCCGGATTATTTTATGAGGGCAAGAGAAACTTATTCCAAAGAATGTGATAAAGCTATTAGGCAGATTGCAATAGCGGCAAAAGAAAATTGTGTTTATGTGGAGTTGAATTTAAAAGGCTTTTTAATATCAAAAGGGATAGTTGACGGAGAGGAAACTAACTACTATCCATACAAAAAAGTATTTAAGACAATGTCAGAAATAGGGCCTAAATTTGCAATAGGATATGATGCTCACAGTCCGAAGTTTTTAAATAATCGAGATGCTGAAGAGCAACTTAGAAAAGCTTATTCATATTTAAAAATCGAAGAGAGAGAATTTATATAAAACAATCTTATAAAAAGTTTTATATGTTTTGAAAACTCTGATAAAATATTTGAGAGGTGAAATATGAAGAAACTGACAATTTTTCTTCTTTCTTTAGTCTTACTTGGTGAAAACTTAGTATATGCGAATTCTGAAGTTAAAACTCCTGAAAAAAAGGAATCCAATGTAGAGACAGAAATTAAAGAGATTAGAAATCAAAATATTTTAGTCCCAACTAAAAAAGGTGTTCAGAAGGCAACACAGGCAGAAGCTGACAAGATAAAGAGTTTAGAAGAACGACCTTTGGAAAGTTTAACCGGCTCATATATTTTGGGGGACTATAAAAGCGGGAAAATACTTGAATCATATAATATAGATGAAGTTAGAGCGATGGCATCAATGTCTAAAATAGTTGGAGTTTATGTTGTATTTGATGCGATAAAGGCAAATAAAATTTCTATGGAAGATAAAGTTACTATCGATTCCGAGGCGGCAAGACTTACAGGTTCAACGTACAAGTTGAAAGAGGGAGACATAGTGGCGGTCAAGGACTTGATAAAAGCGGCATTAGTAGTTTCAGGAAATGATGCGATAACATCTCTTGGGAAACATATATACGGCTCGAAAGAAGAATTTGTAAATGAAATGAATGAAAAGTGTAAAGCTCTTGGACTTAAACATGCCGAGATGGTAAATCCAACAGGGCTTACAGATTATTCAAATGAAACATATAATAAGATGACCACAAGAGAAATGTTTATATTGGCGAGACATTTTATAAATGATTATCCTGAGGCATTGAAGTACACTTCAATAGAATCGATAATTGAGCCTGAGAGAAACTTTGAAGAATATAATACCAATCCGATTTTAGGGGTTGTAAGAGGTGTAGATGGATTAAAGACAGGATACACAAATGCAGCAGGCAGATGTCTTATGGCAACAGCCCTAAAAAAGGGGGAAGGAAAGAGTTTAGACACAAGGTTAATAGGAATTATAACAGGAGCTCCAAGCGACTGGGCTAGATATGTAGCTGCAAAGAAATTAGTTGGTGGCGGACTGGAGAAATATAGATACACAGTGATAGGAAATCTTGAAGAACCCGTAGCAAAGTTAAAAGTAGAAAATTCGGAGGCAGGGGAAGTAAATGTATTTGAAAAATCTACGGGCAATGTGCTTTGGGACGGGAAAAGTGAGATTAAAAAAACTGTAACGCTAAAAGAAGGTCTTTTAGCTCCAATTCCGGCTGGTGAAGTTGTGGGTAAAATTACTTACACTATGGATGGAGAAGAGATTTTAAAACAAGATGTAATAGTAAAAGATAGAGTTTTACAAAAAGGTTTTATCTATAAGATACAACATATCTACAGAGATATTATAAATAACATAAAAGCAGCTTAAGACACTTTGGAGACAAGGTGTCTTTTTGTAATTTAAAACGAGATGTCAATACATCTCGCAATATAACATAATTATTAAAATTCAAAACTATCTATAATATTTTTCAATTCGGCAATAGATTTTACGTTATTTATAGTATATGCCTTATTATCAAATTTAAAAACTCCAAGATATGTAGGCGCCTCTTCTGAACCGGATTTGATTATATATACAGTAGTGTTAGCTATTTTATATTCTTCTTCAATACTAAAGTTTCCCATCAGTTCCTTAGGGATGCCTTTTTGAATAGGATTATTGACCCATTCAATAGAAAGAAAAGGTGGATCACTAACTTTAAAATCAAAAGAATTTATAAGAGAATCAAAAATCATATTTGAAGGGAATACAACTATTTGAGAGAGTACACCGTCTTGAAAATATTTTGCACAGTATTCTTGATTAGAAAAATAAGTTGAGTTGATAAAACTTATTTCTAAATCATTGGACAGTTCTGATAAATTTGTATATTTTTCAGATTTCAAATGGTATCCATTTTGAAGTTTTTTCTTTTCTATGAGTTTAAGATTTTTAGTATTTGTACGAATATAAGTTACATCATGAGTTAAGTTTTCAAGATTTATATTCTTATTTTTAGAATTTGTACAAGAAGTCAACAAGAATATAGTACTTAAAAAGATTAATAAAAATATTTTTTTCATTGATACACCTCCATTTATATGGTAGCACCAATAATAAAATTATAAAAGGTTATCATGAAGAGACTTTTAATAAAACATATAAAAACAAGAGATTATAATCTCATTTAAAGGATTTTAGTTATTTATTTAACCAAAATCAAAAATTGTGATAAAATTAAATAATCGGAGGGATTTTATGAAACTTGATGTATGTGGTGGTTGCAATGCTAAAATTGGAGCAGGAGACTTAACCGGAATTTTAAAGAGTTTACAAATTCACAAAAGAAATGATGTGGTAGTTGGTTTTGATGGAAATGAGGATGCTGCCATTATAAAGGTAACAGATGACATTGGCGTAGTTACTTCGGTGGATTTTTTTCCTCCAATGGTGGAAGATCCATATCTATTCGGTAAAATAGCTGCGGCAAATGCGCTTTCTGATCTATATGCAATGGGAGCTGAACCGATTAGCGCCATGAACTTAGTTTGTTTTCCTGAGGGTGAAGACTTGGGGATTTTAGAAGAAATTTTACGAGGGGGGGCAGAGGTTTGTAAAGAGGCTGAGTGCACTTTGACGGGTGGGCATTCAATTCATGATGCAAAAATAAAATACGGTTTGAGTGTTCTTGGAAGTGTAAATCTGAATAGGTTTTATAGAAACAACACACCTGAGTCCGGAGATGTACTTATACTCACTAAACCACTTGGTGTCTCCTTACTCATGAGTGGCTACAGTATAGGAGAAGTTAAGCACGAAGATTATGAAAAAGCTGTGGCAAGCATGGTAAGATTAAATAAAGAATCTTTTGATGTCTTAAAAAATTATGATGTTCATGCTCTTACTGATGTTACCGGATTTAGTTTGCTTGGTCATCTATCTGAAATGATGGAAGAATATTCTGCGGTTTTAAATTCAAAAGATATAAAATTTTTAAGTGGGGCTAAAAAGGCTGCCGAAGACTTTTTATTCACTGCCGGCGGGCAGAGAAACAGAAGAGCGTATAGTAAGAATGTAAATTTTGAAGTAAACGATTTTGCAATGGAAGAAGTTTTGTTTGATCCTCAGACTTCGGGAGGACTACTCATAAGTGTTTCATCGAAAGATGCTGATGAACTATTCGATAAGCTTATAGAAAATAGAATAGACGCTTCAAAAATTGGAAATGTAGTAGAAAAACGAGATTATAAAATTTATGTGAGGTAGAGAAATGAAAGAAATTAATGCAATGGGACATGCTTGTCCAAGACCGGTTATAATGACTAAGAAGGCAATTGTTGAAGAAAATTTAGAAGAAGTTTTGGTGAAAGTAGATAATGAAATAGCGACTGAAAATTTATCTAAAATGGCAGAACAACTTGGATTTAGTGCTGAAGTAAATAAAATTTCAAATGCAGAATATGAGGTTGTTATGAACAAGAAAGAAGGCGTGTGTTCAATTATGGAGATTCAACCTGAAACAGATGAATTTATAGTTGTGTTTTCATCGAATGAGTTAGGCGGGGGAGAAGAATCTTTCTCAAAGACTCTTTTAAATGGGTTTGTATATGCACTAACTGAACAAGATAGAGTTCCAAAGTATGTTGTGTGCTACAACAAAGGTGTTGAAATCACTACTATAAATGAAAAGACAGTGGAAGACTTGAAAGTTTTAGAGCAAAAGGGAACTGAAATATTATCTTGCGGGCTATGTTTGGAAAACTACGGATTAAAAGAAAAATTAAAAATTGGAACAGCAACTAATATGTACAGAATTTGCGAATTACAATTAAAATATAAAACAGTAAAACCATGTTAAAGTATGTGACTTTTGAAAGTTCGGGGCATGCTATGACTGCAGACAGGTTAATAGATTTAAGCGGAGTTAGATTGATTCCGCTTCCTACTAAAATCGATGCGGGTTGTGGTCTATGCTTAAGAGTTGAAGAACATTTAGAAGAAGTAGAAGAAATTTTGAAAGAGAATGGGATTAAATATGAAATCTTTGAATAAAATATATTTTGACAATGCGGCAACCACTGTTCAAAAGCCAAAGGAAGTTGCCGAAGCAGTGTACAATACAATTGCAAGTGGAGAATTTTCTAATCCATCAAGAGGGGTTTATCCATACTCAATGAATTCTTTGGGTTTGGGTCTGGATACAAGGCTCGCAGTGGCAAATTTGTTTTTAATAGAAGACTCTATGAGAGTGGTGTTTACAGAAAATATAACAGCATCGTTGAATATAGCGATAAGAGCCTATTTGAAATCAGATAAACATGTCATAACTACTCAAAATGAACATAACTCAGTTTTAAGGCCGTTGTTTGATTATATAGATGATGTATCATATGTCAGATTGAATTCTGATGGAAATTTGATTTATGAAGATTTTGAAAAACTTTTAAAACCTGATACACAAGCTGTAGTTATAAGTCATGTTTCAAATGTATCGGGGATAGTTATAGATATTGAGTTCATATATGAATTTTGTAAAAAGCATAATTTATTTTTAATAGTAGACGGGGCTCAATCGGCGGGCTGTATTGAAGTGAACTTGAATAGAGAATTGCCGGAAATGGTATATTGTTTTACAGGGCATAAATCTCTATATGGGCCTCAAGGCACAGGTGGAATGGTAATTTTGACGGATAGGAAGCCGACACAAGTGTTTAGTGGGGGAAGTGGGTTTGATTCTTTTAACGAAAGACAACCGGAAGTAATCCCTGATATTTTTGAAACCGGAACGAGAAATATACACTCGATAGCCGGTTTGAAATCCGGGGTTGAGTATGTGAACTCTAAGGGCATTAAAGATATAGAGAGAGAGTTAAATGATAAGATGCAGTATCTATATACTGGACTTAAGAAGTTTGAAAAAATTGAATTCTATCATAATTTTGAAGGTACGAGAGCGCCAATTGTATCATTTAATGTAAACGGGTTCGCTTCAGAAGAAATTTCCGAGTACTTAGCATATAACGGAGTGATGACACGGGCGGGGATACATTGTGCACCTCTTCATCATAAGGCTCTTGGAACAGCAAGCAGGGGTATGGTAAGAATGTCTTTATCCACTTTTAATACATATGAAGAAATTGAGAAGGTTCTTGAAATAATAGGCAAAAAAGTAGTGTAAATTAGTACGGTCTTGGGTAGAAGTCTAAAGAAAAGAGAGGTTGTTATGAAAAAATCATTTGAATATTTTAGAGCAAATCCGGCCGGCAATATAACCGGATATGTAATAACTCCTGTATATCCGGGATATAGAAGAGCTTATGCAAAGGAAATTATAAAGAGAGACCCTTCAGTTGAACAAGTGGGGTTCATAAGTCCAAGTTATGATGGAGCACCACTTAGAATGGATATGATGGGCGGAGAATTTTGCGGTAATGCAACGAGAGCGTACGGACTTTATTCAGCAAGTTTTTATGAAAGTGAAGGAGATGTGCAAATAGAAGTGTATGTTTCCGGAACTGAAGGCCCTGTTAATGTAATAGTAAATCAACAAGAACAATCTGCATATGTTAAAGTTGAAAAACCTAAAGAAATTGTAGATGTTAAAATTGATGAAGATACATTTAAGGCGGTTGTGTTCTCCGGCATAATTCACTTGGTTGCGGAAAGAGGAGAAGACCCTGAGTTTGTTCAAAAAGCTTTGAACGTGTTAAAATTTGAATTTAGTTCTGATGCATATGGAGTTATTTTCTTAAATGTAGAGAAGAAAGAAATAGTTCCTTATGTTAATGTGCCATCTGCTGAAACTTTGGTTAGAGAGGGTTCATGTGCTTCAGGCTCTATAGCGGCAGCATATGTGTTAAATGCAAAAGAAGATCCTGATTTTGAAGCAATAATTAAAAATCCAAATGGAGAGCTTGAAATTTTTGCTGATTTCACAAACGGAATAGAATATATAATTGGTGGGCCTGTTGAAATAGGCAAAATTGAAAAAGTTACAATAGATATTCCGGCTGAAGAAGTTAAGAGAGTTAAAATAGAGCATGAAAAAGAGTTAGAAACAATAAATAGAGAAGCTAAAGAAGATTAAAATATTTAGAGCCCTGCAATGCAAGGCTCATTTTTTATGAATTATTAATTTAGAAAACTGTCATTTAAAGTTATTATAGGTCGTGCTTCAGGTTGCCCGTCAGAAAAATCATATTTATTTAATAAATACTCTGCAAGTTGATTTAAGTCACTAAATTTTACAACTTGATAAGGTTCTGAAAAAGCTAGTTTTTCAATAAATAATAATTCGTCTTTTTCTTCGATTAATATACCTGTGTGCCCTACAAATAAAATATCAGTGTCGGGTTTTATTACTTGGTCGTGCAAATAAACTGAAACTAATTTTATATTCGAGTCGGCAAATTTAAAACCATATTTTTTAAAACCATTTTTGATATTCTCTTTATGAACTTTCAAATCTTTGGCGTTTTCAGTATCAAAACTTTGGAATAAAGTGTTGAATTTATTTATATCGTCTTGTGAAAACTTATCCTGATTTAAAGTTTCGTAGTCAAATAAGAGATGAGATGTGGAATTTTCATCGAACCCATTTCCTTGGAATAAATCTTTATATAGAGTGTAGGAGGTTATTCTGCAATTATATCCAACATAGTTATTTTTAGATAACCATTTATCTTGTAAAGTATATGGGTCATATGTTGGCTCTTTTATAGATTCAAAATCTGATACCATATTTTCGGTTCCTACAGTGTCATAAAAATTTGAAAGCTGTTTTTTAAAAGTTTCAACTTGTGATGATGAAACTCCATTTGCAACAAGTTTTTCAGAAATGGACTCAATCATTTTGTCGTCAACTAAGTTTGAATAAGTTGGATCTGACATTTGTTTTGAACAACCTACTAAAAGAAATGTAAGTACAGATAGAATTAATAATTTTTTCATTTTGACTCCTTTTATAGTTAAAAGACTTTTCCAATTAGGATAAGTCAGAAATTTTTATAAAAAATAAACTGGCTCGCTACGTCTTTCATAGATTTCTTCAAGTTCTCTTTGATGGAATAAATATCCTTCATCTGAAAAATATTTTGCTCCGGTAGGACATTTTTTAACACAGGCACAACACTTCATGCACTTTCCCGGAACTTGTGACACATCTTCGAAGTCTATTGAACCAAGTGGGCAAGATTTAGCACAAATTTTACAGTTTATACAAGCTTTAAGATTTGTCATAGGTTTTATTTTTACAAAGTTAATTTTATTTCCATGACGGTCTTGTGGTGTGAAATAAGGTCTTATAGGGCTTTCACCCTTTGGCTTTGATTCTGATAAGTTATTTGTCTTAATTTTTTGAGCTACGCAGGTTGCAAATTCTCTGACAATTTTCATATCGCTTTCGTCAGGGCGTTTTGCGCCAAGTGTTGTGGAGAAAGAGTGTTCTCCGATAAATGCACCGGAGCCGACAACTTTCATTCCGCCATTTGTCATCAACTCAGTAAGTTCTATAAGTGAGTCGTCAAAGTTTCGATTACCATATAGTACGATTGAAACTCCCAGTGCACCTTTTGCATTTATTTGGTTTAGATATGGCAGAAGTAAGTTTGGAACACGTCCGGCATAAGTAGGTACTCCAACTACTACGATATCATTTTCGTTAAATTCGGGCATTGTTTTTCTTGCATGGGGTAGAGTGAAATCATAGTCTGTGTGCTCAGATATTTCTAACTCTTTTTTTAATGTTGAAATAAATTCGTGAACAACTTTGTCTGTGGTAGTTGTTGCTGAAAAATAAAGTGAACAGATGCGATAACTCATTTTAATCTAATCCTCCTGAAGTTCTGAGTTCATGTTTAATTTTTTTAATCTATATTCGGTATATTCACCGAGTAAGGTATATATTACGGCAACCAACGGTATGAATACCCACATTCCTACAATTCCTCCAAGTGCACCACCTACAATAGTTGCAAATAGGGACCACATAGCGGGTATGCCAAGTTTGTCGCCGACAATTTTAGGATAGATAATATTTCCTTGTATCTGTTGTAGAACTACCATCAACACCAAGAACAGCATGGCTTGGAATGGAGAGTCTATTAGGATAAATATAAAACCTATTGCCGCTCCAATAAGCGGTCCTACGATTGGAATTAAATCTGAGAATCCAACCAGCACTGAAATCATAGCTGCATAAGGCATTCTAAAGACAAACATAGATACAAATGTCATAACACCTATGATGAGGGCATCGAGTAATTGACCTTTTACAAAGTTGAAGAAATAGAAATCTATCAAGTGTCCAATGTGTATTATAAACGCTCCAATTTTAGTTCCGCCAACAGAATATAAAATCCTCTTAGTTTGTCTGCCAAGTCTATCCTTATCCAAAAGTACATAGATGCTAAACACAAAAGCCAAAAGCGCATTGGTAAAACCTGAAAAAATTGTGTTTGCAATGCCTGAGGCAGTTTGCACAGCATTTGTATTAAAACTTAAATCTTCAGTTAAGAAGAAGTGTTTAACTTGCTCAAAAATATAATTTAAACTCAAAGAGTTGTAAAAAGTTTGAATTTTTTCAGCAATAGGGGACAGTTTTGGGAATCTGTTTACAAATTCTATTAATTTTTCAAAGAAAGCAGGTATTTGTTTTTCTAATGATTGCAAAGATATAATAAGTTGAGGAATAACCATTGACATCATAAAGATAATAATTGATATTACCAAAAGTATTGAGACAAAAAGTGAAATACCTCTTGCAGCTTTCTTTAAAAACTTTGAATTGGTGTGTTTTAATATTAACTTTTCAAAAAAATTCATAGGTATTTTAAGTACAAATGCAATTGCACCCCCAAGCAAGAATGGGAACAAAATAGATATGATTTTGGAGAATATAAGTTGAACAGATGAGAATTTCAAAAAGAAGAAATATAGTAATATTCCTCCAAATACAATAAGTGCAAGAGACTTATGTGAATAGGTTGAATATACAATCTGCCCATCATGTTCTTGTGTTTGCAATTTTAAATTTTCTTTCATAAATCATCCTTTTCCTTAATAATCATGGTACATAGAATCCAGGATAAATACACTGGATAAAAAAATAAGCTCATGTTCTGAATATTTTTCATCAAAAGACAATGTGTAGACTTTTTGAGAACGGATTAACTTTCCATTTATAGACGCGATTTTTTTGTCTTTTAACATAAGGGAATATGTTTGAGATTTTACTTCTCCCCATAATGTAACTTTACCAAGAGGAGTTCTAAAGTATAAATCGGGAACTCGAAAATTTCTACCTTCTCGAACAGTAATTGAAGAAGCATTTGATTTAATAGTAAATAAATTGTCGTTTACAATATTTTTAATATGTTTATAAATTATTAAAACTTGTTCGTCAGACCTATTAAAAACTCTTATTTTGGAAGAATAGAAACCCTCTCCACGAACTAAATTTACAATTGGAGAATAGATATCTACATAGCCCTCATAAATAAGTCTATCATCATCAAAAACTTCATATTTAAAATCGTCAATTATTGAATGGTCACATTTTATAACAAGACTTGTCATGTTCATCACCTTTGATTCAAAATAATATTATGTTTAACAAACATAAATTCTATATTAATTTTACATTAGAGTGTTAGTAACTTCAATCTAACTTTTAGATTATAAAGCTTTAATAAAAAAAATATCTATTGTATAATAACGTTAAAATAAGGGGGGTATTGAAATAGAAAAGATAATTTTAAAAGATAATAGAGAGGGTGCAGTATTTAGGACAGCTACTGTTGGCATATTGTCTAATTTATTTTTAGTTACGCTGAAAGTATTTGTTTATTTTGGAACTGGTTCAGTTTCAGTTTTGGCAGATGCAATAAACAATCTCACGGACTCAATGTCTTCGTTCATAACACTTATAGGAGCAAAAATGTCAAATTTGCCTGCAGATTCAGAGCATCCTTATGGACATGGAAGGATGGAATATATTGCGGGATTAGTTGTATCAGCGTTGGTTCTCTTTGCAGGATTTGAATTTATAAGGGCATCAATAGGAAAGATAATAAATCCATCAAGTGTTAGCTATACTAATTTGAGTATAGCGATAATGTTTGTTTCGTGTGTAGTGAAATTTTTTATGAGTTTGTTCTATAAAAAAGTGGGGACTAAAATTAACTCATATCCAATTTTAGCTCAATCAAAAGACTCTATATCAGATGTTTTTGTGACAGGAGTTGTAATAATTTCAATTTTTGTATACAAAATTACAGGTTATTTAGTAGATGGATGGGCAGGCCTTTTGGTCAGCTTTTTTATTTTGTATCAAGGTTATGATTTGATAAAAGAGACTATAAGTGCAATTATTGGTAGAACTAATCCTGAAGAAATGGTAGAGGTTGAAAAAATTGTAATGTCTTATAGTGAAATCATAGATGTACATGATATTATGATAGTAGATTTTGGCCCTGAAAAAGTTTACGCGTGGATGGACGTTGAGCTTGACGATAAGATGAGCATTATTGAAGCACATAATATAATTGATAAAATTGAAAGAGAGATATATGAAACAAAGGGGTATCATGCGAGTATACACTTAGACCCTGTTGGTTCATATTCAGAAGTTGAAACCAAAATTATATCAAAGCTTAATAAACTTATAGAAGAAGATAAAAGATTTTATTCATTCCACGACTTGTCGTTAAATGGAGATGAGATAAGCGTGGATATTGTTGTAGATGGTAAATTAGTAAAGACTGACAGAGATGAAGCTGGAGTTAAAAATATAGTATTAGAAATTTTAGGTGAAGAGGGACTAAGAAAAGTTGTAAAAATAGACAGGGTGTTTAAAGAGGAATTTTAGGATGAAAGTATTGATGGCAGGAGCGGGAAAACTTGGAATAAAATTAGCCCAAACGCTTATAGCAGAAAATTGTGATGTGACAATTTTAGATTCAGATGAAACGGTAATAGATTATGTAAATAATACACTTGATGTTTTAACTGTAAATGAAAATGCACTTAATTTTGAAGTGCTAAAGGAACTTGAAATTGAAGAATATGATTTATTGCTTGCGACTACAAATAGTGATGAGTCAAATGTTTTGATGTCAAGTATATCTAAAAAACTTGGAGTTAATAAAGTTATTGCAAGAGTTAGAAATCCTGAGTACAACAATCAAATTCAAATAATTAAAGAGGAACTTGGAATAGACTATGTAATCAATCCTGACTATGCAACGGCAGTGGCAATAGAGAAATATCTATTGAAGAGATATATGCTTATGAGTGATGAATTTGCCGGTGGAAAAGTCAAACTTGTAGATTTTAACATAGGACAAGATGAAACTTTTGTAGGCAAAAAAATAAAAGAACTTACAGGTTTTAAAGATATGTTAATAGCAGCGGTATCAAGAAGTGGAAGAACTATAATCCCAAATGGAGAAACTGTCTTAGAGAGCAAAGATGTTATAATGATTGTTGGAGAAAGCGGCACAATTGAAAAGTTTGACGAAGAACATTCGGGTATAAATAAACATCGTTCTCTTAAAAAAGTTATGATAGTAGGCGGAGGGAAGCTTGGCTTATATCTGGGGAAGTTGTTAAGTAAAGAAAAGATAGAGACTACAATTGTCGAGATTTCTAAGAGTAGATGTTATAAATTAATGGAACAATTACCTGAAAGTATGATTATAAATGCTGATGGGACAGATTTTAATGTATTGCAAGAAGAAATGTTAAAAGAGTACGATGCTTTCGTTTGCGCTACGGGAATAGACGAGACAAATTTATTAATGGCTCTTGCCGTAAAACAGTTTGGTATGTACAAATCAGTTGCTAAAATTTCCAGACAAAATTACAAAAAAATACTTGATAGATTAGAAGTTGACGCAGCTTTTAATTCGGCATATATAACTGCAAATGAGATAATCAGAACTATAAGGGGCTCAGGTTCTATAACTGTAAACTTGATGAGTGATGGAGAAACTGAATTCTCAGAAATTTTATTAAATAGCGGGCTTAAAGTTTTAAACCAGCCAATAAAAGATATACATTTACCTGAGGGAATGTTAATTACATCAATAGTGAGAGAGAATAGTGTAATAATTCCAAAAGGAGAAGATATCTTAAGAGAAGGCGACAGGATAATAGTATTGGCAACTAATAGACAAGTTGGAAATCTCAAGAACTATTTCTTCAATAAAAAGAAGAGGTGGTTTATATGAATAAATTATTTATTATAAAAATATTGGGAATATTAGTTTTGATAGAGGGAGTTTTTATGCTCCCTTCAGCTATGCATTCAGCGTTCATTAATGATGGAGCACTGAATTCATTTTTGATAGCGTTGGCAGTAGTATTTGTGGTTGGGATATCAGCATATTTTTTAATAAATACAAAGGCCTCAGTTACACCAAAAGATGGGTTGGCAATAGTCACTTGTGGGTGGATTATAGTTTCTTTATTAGGAGCATTGCCACTTTATTTATCTGATTCTGTTCCGACATATATTGATGGATTTTTTGAAATAGTATCAGGATTCACAACTACAGGGGCGAGTGTAATATCAGATATATCTGCTGTGCCAAAATCAGTAGTTTTATGGAGGAGTACAACCCACTGGATCGGTGGGATGGGGATTTTGGTCCTAACCCTTTCACTTTTGCCAAAGATCGGCGTCGGTGGATTTCAAATTTTTAAAGCTGAGTCGCCTGGACCAATAGCGGGGAAAATAGACCCTAAGATGAGCCAAACGGCGAAGAGATTGTATTCGATATATATAGTGATAACATTAATTTTATTTGTATTGTTGATGTTAGGCGGGATGAATGCGTTTGACTCCATAATACATACTTTTGGAGTTGTGGGTACGGGTGGATTTTCTTCAAAAGTAGAATCAGTAGGATATTTTAAGGGGGATTATATCCCACTTGTAATGAGCGCATTTATGATGATTTGCGGGACTAACTTTACACTGCATTATTATCTTTATAAAAAGAAATTAAGTTTAGTATTTAAAGATGAAGAATTAAAAACTTTTTATACAATAATAATTTTTGCAATTTTAATAATATCTTTAAATTTATTTTTAAATGGCTTTGGTTCACTAAAAGAAGTTTTAATAAAAGCCATATTTCAAGTAACATCTATAGCTTCTACATCAGGTTTTGCAAATGCAGACTTTGATCTTTGGCCATCAGCATCAAAATTTACTCTACTAATTTTATATTTCTTCGGCTCATGTGCAGGCTCAACAGCCGGCGGGATAAAGATAATACGAATATTGATAGTCTTAAAGACTATCAAAAGAGAAATTATAAAAGTTATCCATCCAAAAGCGGTAATACCTATAAAGGTAAATGGAAAAATTATAAATGACAAAATTATTATGGGAATCTTTGCATTTTTGGGAATATATATGGCAGTTTTCATAGGTGCGAGTATATTAATTACATTTAGTGGAGTTGATATAATGACTTCAATTTCTTCAGTTGCCACAATGCTATCGAATGTTGGGCCCGGATTTAAGTTAGTAGGTCCGACAAGGACTTTTGAATTCTATTCAGGGGGATATAAATTGTTATTTTCGTTTTTAATGTTGCTTGGAAGATTGGAATTTTTCACAGTAATAGCATTGATAACACCTAAGCAAAGTATAAGAGGAGATTTTTAATGGAAAAAGTACTTTTAGTTGGAAATGGATACATTGGATTAAAAATTTTATCGGCAATTTCTTCAGAAATGGATGTAACTGTAGTAGATAAAGACAGAAACAGCATAAAGGAAATTGTTGAGACTGATAATATACATCCTGTGTATGGAAATATAGAAGACAGAAATTTTGCCTTAAATTTGTTTAAGCAAAAGTACGATTTTGTAGTTGCTGTTACAAACTCCGACAAAACTAATATCTTGTTGTCTACAATGGCTAAGAAAAGTGGGACGAAATGTACAATAGCTTCGATATTTCAAAAGGATTCTGTAGAACAGCTGACATTTTTAAAAGAAAGTATAGGAATTGACAGGATGTATAATATGGCAATTGAAATGTCATCTGAAGTTGAAAGAATTATAAAGGATAATTTGAGTTATCAATCAGATGTTTTTGGAAAGGGCAGAATAGAAGTTGTTGGGCATTCTGTAGAAATGGATAAAAATTTTGTTGGTCAACAGCTTAAAAATATAGGAGAGTTAAAGACTGTTTTAGTTGTAGGTATAACGAGAAAAGACGAAATACTTATTCCAAATGGAGAAACCGTAATAGAAGAAGATGATTATCTATATATTATGGGGCTTTCAAAAGATATATTGAACTTCAAACATAAACATTTTAGATTGGAACACAAGCCAAATAGAAAAATATTGTTAGTTGGTGTAAATGAATTTAGCTTGCAAATAGCAGAAGTCTTTAAAGAATATGACATCACAATAATAGAAGAAGATATAGAAAAAATTAGAAAGTATAGAACAGCTTATTCAAATGTATACATTCACAAAGCTAAGTTAAAAGGTGGAGAATTCTTTAAGAATTTTAGAAATTACGACGCTACAATTATAACCACTGAAAATGACGAGATGAATATAGTACTTGGAATAATTGCAAATAGACAGGGAATAAACCAAGTCATGGTAAAATTATCAGATATAAGCTATGAGTCCATAATAGATGAGATGAATTTTACATTGGTTTTAAAGCCAATGGATGTAGTTGCGAATCAAATAATAAAAGAACTTAGGTCTGATAGAGGGATTTCAATATATATGGCATTTAATAATCAAGCTGAAGTATATGAATTTAAATTAAAAGACGATTCTAATTTAATTGGAAAGAGTTTGATGGAGATAAATATTCCGGAAGGAATGTTGGTTGGCGGGATAATAAGAAAAGATGGAATGGCAGTTATTCCGCGAGGAAAGACAGTGATTGAAAATGGAGACAACCTTGTTATATTCTGTAAAAATGAAAGTAAAGATAAATTAAACAGATTTTTGGGAATAGACAATAGGAGAAGTTTTATACAAAGCATTTTTTCATAAGGAGAGAATATGAATAAAATAATAGGGAATAGTTGGGATGAATTATTAGAAGAGCAATTTAACCAACCATATTATCAAAATTTAAGACAGTTATTGATAGGAGAATACAAAAATTTTCAAATCTTTCCAAAGCCTGAAGATATCTTCAATGCATTTAAAAAGACTCCTTACGAAGATGTGAGGTGTGTGATTTTGGGGCAAGACCCTTACCACAATATAAATCAAGCTGAAGGATTGTCCTTTTCAGTTAAAGTGGGGCAGAGAATTCCACCATCACTTGTAAATATTTATAAGGAGTTAAAAAGCGATTTGGGATATGAACCGCCAAGACATGGAAGTCTTGTAAAATGGGCTGAAAGTGGAGTGTTACTTTTAAACACAACATTGACCGTTAGGGCACATACACCAATGAGTCATTCTAAAATAGGCTGGGAAATACTGACTGATAGTGTGATAGATATATTAAATAAAAAAGATTCTCCAGTAGTATTTATCTTGTGGGGAAGACATGCAGCTTCCAAAGAAAAATTGATAACCAATCCAAAACATTTGATTTTAAAGGCACCACACCCAAGTCCGCTGTCTGCAAACAGAGGATTTTTTGGATCAAAGCCTTTTTCCAAAACCAATGAATTTTTGGAAGCTAACGGATGCAGGCCAATAGATTGGAGGATTGATAATTAAATGGATTTTTTAAGAAGTGATTTTATAAATATAAATTTAATTGAAATAGATGATGTACCGGTATATGTAGTCAGACCAAAAGGAGATTTTGAGAAGTATAAGACAATTATCTTTTATCATGGTTGGGGGTCAAGTGCACAAAACCAAATTTTTAGAGCTAATATCTTGGCAAGCTATGGCTATCAAGTAATACTTCCAGAGGCTAGATACCATGGTACAAGAGGTGAACTTGACTACGAAGACAAGGACGTATTTAGAAACAGAATTTGTGAAGTGATAATGCATAACATAGAAGAGTTCCCTAAAATCCACAAATATGTAGTTGAAAATTTAGATACAGATGATGAACACATAGCGGTTGGGGGTCATTCTATGGGAGCTATCACAGCATCGGGACTATTTACTTTTAAACAGAGTTTGAAAGTGGCAATGTTGTTTAATGGAGTATGTGATTGGAAGTGGATAGTTGATGAAATAACTGCAAGCGGAGAAGTTTCATATGAAATGATGAGAATAAATGAATTCATGTTGCAGATGAGCCCTAAAGAACACCTATCTAATTTGGTTGATAGGGAAATGATAATGTATAATGGTGAAGAAGACGATATAATTTCTCCAACAACACAAGAAAATTTTTATAAAGAAGCCAAGGAATACTATCTGGAAAAAGACAGAATTAGATTTACTAAGTGGGAAGCGACAGCACATCAGTTAACAACACAAATGCTTGAAAAAGCTATAATGACATTAAAAGAAGAAATAAAATTTTAGGACCCAATTTGGGGTCCTATTTGCATGTAGATTTTATAAATTCACTAATTGCATTTGAATTAAACTCAATGGGTCTTCTTGAATCCACAAAGAAATCACAATAACTTATTAGACCGAGGCCATCGTTTAACCTAGACATAACATCAGTTATATCATCGCCTCTTTCAAGCATACGTTCTTTTAAAGTTGGGGCATCTAAAGTTAAACATATACAGTATGCTCCCATTTCTTTTAATTCTCTAACACCATTTACATCCAGTACTATTACGATATGTTCTTCTTTTGAGTTTACATATTTTTGTAAGCTTTGTTTTGGTACGCCGTACAAATTTCCTGAGTATTCAGTAACAGCTAATAGAGCGTTTTGTTCCAACATAGAATTGAATTCATCTTTAGTTTTAAAAAAATAGTCTATTCCATTAACTTCGCCATCTCTCATTGGTCGAGTTGTGCAGGTTATTATTCTTTTAAAGTCATCTCTTTTACTTAAAATATTTGCTTGTGTAGTTTTCCCGGAACCGGAGGGACCGGTGAGTATATATATCATAAACTTCCTCTTTATCTTTTTTAAAAAGTATATTTTAAGCTAAATTAAAAGTCAAGGTTGAGGAGCTTTCTCAAAAATCAAGAAAAATAGAAATTCCCGAGATTTCTCGGGAATAAAATAACTTAATTATTTGTTAACTACTGTAGTTGTTTCAAAAGCATCTTTGTGTAATTCTTCAACAGAGCTTGGAACTTCAACTTCAAAGATATTATTTTTTCTAAAAGCAAACATATTAATTTTCTTTAATGAACTTGGTAATTCAACTTTTTCAAGTGCATTTGCATAGAAAGATGATGTATCTATAAGTTCAAGTTTGTCATTAAATTCAACATTTGAAATGTTGTTAAGAGCGAAAGCACTTGGCCCGATATGAGTAAGTTCAGAAGGCAGTTTTAAAGAAGTTAATTTATTTCTATAAAAAGCGAAACCGTCTATTTTCTTTACTGAATCAGGAATAGTGATTTCAGAAATGTTGTTAACGCCAAAAGCATCATAACCAATTTCTTCAACTGTTTCAGGAATTTCAAAAGTAGATAACTTTCTACGGTAGAAACAGTTTTGTGCAATTTTTCTAATTGGAGTTCCATCTGGACCTTCCTTAGGGATAGGCATATGAGTAATACCTTCGTTTTTAATTTTGTCTTTACCTTGTCTTGTCATTCCAACAAGAGTGTCACCTTTGATAATAAAATCATCAAATTCAAATTGATTAGCCATGTAAACCTCCTAAAATATTCCATATGTAATCTTAAGTAAAAGTATATCACAAAGGGAATGGTAATAAAAGGCAATAACAAATTTAAGACTATCTTAACTTGTATGATATTTGACTAATTGTTATAATTTAATGCAGAAAGAAAGGTTGAACATCATGGAAACTAAAATTATAAAAGTAGATAATAAAATTACAGAAAACCAACTTAAAGATATAAAAGAAGTTTTTGACTTGGGTGGATTAGTAGTTTTTCCTACAGAAACAGTTTACGGCCTGGGAGCAGATGGATTGAATCCTGAAGCTTTGAAAAGAGTTTATAAAGCTAAGAACAGACCTGGAGATAACCCATTGATCCTACACATTGCAGAAACATCTCAATTAGAAGGTATCGTAGAAAATATTAGTGAAGATGCTAAAAATATGATGGAAATGTTTTGGCCGGGGCCATTGACTTTGATAATGAATAGGACTAAAGACGTTCCAAATGAAGCAACAGCAGGACTTGAAACAGTTGCGGTCAGAATGCCGGAACATGAAATTGCCAGAGATATACTTTCATATTGTAATAAACCTATTGCTGCACCTTCAGCGAATCTTTCAGGCAAACCTTCAACCACTTCTTTTGAAAGAGTATTTGAAGATTTAAATGGCAAGGTTGAAATAATAGTTGATGGAGGAAAAGCTTCAGTTGGAATAGAGTCAACAGTAGTGGACACCACAGTAAATCCTCCTTTGATATTAAGACCGGGTAAAATTACAAGAGAGGATTTGGAAGTAATAGTACCTAACATAGGTATTGATGAGTCAATTATATCTAAAGATGAATCGATAATTCCAAAATCTCCCGGTCAAAAGTATAAACATTATGCACCAAAAGCAGAAGCATATTGCTTTGTTGGGAACTTAGATAATGTTGTAAAAGAAATCAACAAGCGAATTGCCGAACAAAAGAACGAAAAAATAGCAGTGTTAGCCACAGATGAGACAATAGATGGCTACGAGGGAGCACACTTCATAACTTCCCTTGGATCAAGAGAAAATTTAGAAGAGATAGCATCAAATCTATTTGAAGATTTGAGAAAGTGCGATGATGAAAAAGTAGATATGATTTATGTAGAAGGCTTTGAGTTACGAGGCCTTGGAGTTAGCATTATGAACAGGCTTTTAAAAGCTTGTTCGGGTAGAGTAGTATTTGGACTTTAAAGGAGGAAATATGGGGAAATTAGTAGTTACAGACCATCCATTAATACAACACAAACTTACAATTTTAAGAGACAAGAATACATCATCTAAGGATTTTAGGCAATTGGTAACAGAAATGGCAGCTCTTATGGGGTACGAAGTTACAAGAGATCTAGAACTTAAAGATATAGAAGTAGAAACACCACTTGAAAAGACAATAGGAAAAGAAATATCGGGAAAGAAGATAGGTATTGTTCCAATATTAAGGGCGGGGCTTGGAATGGTTGATGGGGTTTTATCAGTAGTTCCGGGTGCAAGGGTTGGACATATTGGGATGTATAGAGATCCGGAAAGTTTAAAACCGGTTACTTATTATTCAAAATTCCCCAAAGATATAGAAGAGAGAACAATAATTCTATTAGACCCAATGCTTGCAACAGGGGGGTCGCTAATAGAAGCGATAGATGAAGTGAAAAGAGCAGGAGCAACAAGCATAAGAACGCTTAATATTTTAGCGGCGCCGGAGGGAATCAAAGCAGTTCAAGAAGCTCATCCGGATGTTGATATATATGTTGCATCAGTTGAGAGAGAACTTAATGATCATGCCTACATCTTACCGGGACTTGGGGATGCAGGAGACAGACTTTTTGGGACTAAGTAAGAGGTATTTGAAATGGCAGAACTCTTAAAACCTATTGTTCTGGCATTTTTAGTATCGCTTGCAATGACACCTATAGTCATAAAGCTTGCTAAAAAATTTGGGTTTTTAGACATACCTAAGGATGCCAGAAGAATGCACAACAAACCAATACCACTCTCAGGTGGGGTGGCAATGTATTTTGCCCTAATGATTGGAATGATTGTATTTTTAAAACTAAATAGAGAACTAATCTGCGTAATGCTAGGGGCAACATTAGTTTTACTATCAGGGCTTATAGACGATAAAACGGATATGAGCCCTAAGATGAAATTGTTGTTTCAGCTAACGGCAGCCGGGATACTGATATTTGGAAATGTTAGAGTAGAATTCTTTACAAATCCATTTCCGATAGGAGAGAGTGTAATATTTTTAGGAGCATTGTCAATTCCAATCACAATTTTTTGGATAGTTGGAATTACAAATACAGTTAATCTTATCGATGGAATGGACGGATTGGCAGCTGGTGTGTCATTGATTTGTTCGATTTCTCTAATGTTTATAGCGAATAAGTTTGGATACGGGAACATAGCTACAATAGCGGCTCTTTTGGCGGGGGCTTGTGCAGGATTTTTGCCGTACAATTTTAATCCGGCAAAGATTTTTATGGGGGATACAGGAGCCTTGTTTTTAGGGTTTATGTTGTCTTATATATCGATTGAAGGGATAATGAAATCAGCAGCTGCACTTACAATTATAGTGCCTGTGTTGATACTTGGAGTGCCGGTTTTTGATACAACATTTGCTATGGTAAGAAGAAAACTGAGCGGCAAAAAGATAATGCAAGCAGACAAAGGACATTTACACCATAGACTGCTGGCTTTAGGACTAACACAAAAACAAACCGTTTTAATCCTATATGTAATATCGGTTATATTCGGATTACTTGCAATAGTAGTAGCTGAAGTAGATGCTAAGATGGGACTTTTCATATCAGCACTGGTAATAGCGGCAATTATAGTTATGGGTATATTTAGTGGAATGTTTAAGTCCAAGGAGGAATAGATGAAAGTAATTTGTGTTTTTGGGACAAGACCTGAGGCTATAAAAATGGCTCCGATAGTTTTGGAACTTAAAAAGAGAAAAAATATAGAAACTATAGTCGCCGTAACAGGACAACACAGGGAAATGTTAGACCAAGTTTTGAAAATATTTAATATAGTTCCGGATTATGATATGAATATATTTAAACCCGGTCAAACTCTAACAGAAATAACGGTAAATTCATTATTGGGGCTTGAAGAGATTTTAGATAAAGAACAACCGGATTTGCTTTTAACTCAAGGCGACACTACAACAGTTTTTGCATCAGCAGTTGCGGCATTTTATAAGCAAATAAAAATAGGTCATGTTGAAGCGGGACTGAGATCAGGAAATTTGTATTCGCCATACCCGGAAGAGGCAAATCGCATGTTGACAGGAGTGTTGACAGATTTTCACTTCTGCCCAACAGATGGAAATAGACAAAACCTTTTAAGGGAAGGCTACAGTGATGATAAAATTTACATCACAGGTAATACAGTAATAGACGCTTTAAAAATAGCTATAAAAGAAGATTTTGTATTTGAAGATGATGTTTTAAACAATATAGACTATTCAAAAAAAGTAGTACTGTTGACTTCACACAGAAGAGAAAACATAGGCGAACCTATGGAAAATATATTTAAAGCTGTAAAAGAGGTTGTGAGAGAAAGAGAAGAAATAGAGGTTATATTCCCTGTTCATTTAAATCCAAAAGTTAGAGAGATAGCTAAAAAATATTTTGAAGAAGAAGAGAGAGTTCACATGATAGAGCCTCTTGACTATTTACCTTTCTCAAATTTGATGAACAAAGTCCACTTAGTATTAACTGATTCAGGTGGAGTACAAGAAGAAGCACCGGCACTTGGGAAACCTGTATTAGTTCTAAGAGAAGAGACAGAGAGAATGGAGGGTGTGGAAGCAAACACAGCCAGACTTGTTGGAACAAAATACGAAAATGTATATAAAAACTTTTTAGAACTAATAGATAATCAAGAAGCATATAATAAAATGGCGCACGCAGTAAATCCTTACGGAGATGGAAGAGCAGCAGTTAGAATAATAGATATAATTGAAAAGAAATTTTAGAGGAGCGAAAGCTCCTTTTTATTTGTCTTAAAGCTTGAAAATCAATACCTAATTAAAACTAAGTAGATGTTTAAAATAAAAAGCATATAAAGTTTAAAATAAACTATAAAAAAATTGGAGAGATTTATAATGATTTGTTTCAAAATAGGTAGTAAATTATCGTAAATTTGCAACATTTAATAAAAATATATTCGCAGTAATTTGGGTTTATATTTAACTTTTGATACTTATAAATTAGTAGAATAGTTTATATTAACCTTAACAACAAGAATGATATAAGCAAAAGTCGTGAAAGATATTTAGATAGTGTAATTTATACATAATAAATTTGATTAATTATACTAAAAATATGGCTCAAAAGCCGTTGACCCCGCGTTTGAATAATGATAACATCTATTTATAAGCAAATAAAATATTATTTAGAAACAAGAACGTATAATTAATGGAAATTGTATATTAATAGATTTTAGTTTAACTATAAGCGAAAATTTAACTAGAAGAAATAAAGTTTATAAAATCTAAAGGTACTATTGATAAAAATTGCATGGTCTTACTCTAAATAAAATTATGTCTAAGCATCTCAAAAACATTTATATATATATATATATATAAATGTTTTGTGAAAACAAAATTATATTGTATTTTGAAAATGGAGGTAGAAATGGAAAATCAAAGTAATCTAAGGAAGAAACTAGAAACTAAAAAGAAACCCAAATATGCAATGCGTAAACTAAGTGTTGGATTTGTGTCATGTATGTTAGGATTTGCTATTCTTTTTGGAGATGTTGCAACGGCAAGTGCAAATGGAGTGGGGAGTTTGTTGCTTGCTTCAAGTGGTATAGTAGAGTCACAAATAGATGATAAATTTACTCCGCCAACTCAAGTTGATGAAAGTAAAATTCCTGTAGTTTATTTCGTTAAAAATACTGAAAAAGGTATTGAAAAGGGAAAAGTTAAAGCGAATACAAGGGTTGAAGTAAGTGAGCTTAAGGAAGATAAAGCGCCAAGTAAAAAAGTGCTTAGAGTGCATCAAGGTGGATTTTGGGATAATGGAAAAAATAGTGAATCGGCATATGAACTTACACAAAAGGTATATAGTAATACAAACTATAAATTAGAATTTTCATATTTTGATGCAAAAAATGGGACTATAGGGATTAAGGGTGTTAGCGAAGTAAATGGTTCTGAGTTTAAAACTGGAAAGAGTGAAGGATATGAATTAGGGAAAACAAGTTCATATATTCCGAAAACTTATAATATCTTAACAAAAAATGATAAGAAAGTATATCAAGGGGATGAAGCAGCTGAAAATGCAATTTTTTATGCATATTTCAACAAAGGAACACCTAAGAAAGGGAATGATTTAGATATACGTGTAGTATATGCAAGATTGGTTCCTGCTACACCGGATTTGAAAATAAAACAAAGTATTATTCAAGTACCTCTAGGAAATAATAAGAATAAACAAGCTAGTTATATTTTAAAGGATATAGAAACTACTACTCTTAAAGATCTTCTTAATAGTGATAAACCTGGAGAAGGAATCGTAGTGGATGCGAACAACAACGAAAATCCTGTACCAGCTACTTTAGGAGATGTTGTTAAAGATAATCAAATTACAAAAGCCGGAGATTCTTTTGAAGTAAGTTTAACGGCAGAAAAATGGGGACAAAAATTAAAAGATGGTAAAATTCAAGTAGTGTTCTATGATGAAGAAAGTTATGACAAAGCTGCACATGAACCTAAAGATATAGTAGCGGAACCAGAAACAAAATTAGTAGAAGGAACAGGAAAATCAGGGGATATTATTGTTGTAAAAGATAAAAATCAAACTGAAATAGGTCGTGGAATAGTCAGTTCAGATGGAAAATTCTCAGTTGCTGTAAATAGAGAATTGAAAGAACAAGAAGTTCTTGAATTAAAAGCTGTGACAGGGAAAAGTGAAAGTAGTACTGTTGAAGCAACTGTAAAACCAGTAATTAGAGAATTAAAAGCGCCAGCAGATGTCGTAAAAGTAGAAGATCCGGCAAACTTAAGCGAAGAAGAACAAAAACAAATCAAAGAAGCTGTTCTAAAAGCAAATCCAGATCTTGGATTAACACAAGATAATATCAAGGTAGATCCGAAGAGTGGAAAAGTAACAGTAGATACAGAAAAGGTTAAAGCAGAACTAGAGCCGGGAAAAGTACTTGTTAAGAAAACTGCTCCAGTAATTAGAGAATTAAAAGCGCCAACAGATGTCGTAGAAGTAGAAGATCCGGCAAACTTAAGCGAAGAAGAACAAAAACAAATCAAAGAAGCTGTTCTAAAAGCAAATCCAGATCTTGGATTAACACAAGATAATATCAAGGTAGATCCGAAGAGTGGAAAAGTAACAGTAGATACAGAAAAGGTTAAAGCAGAACTAGAGCCGGGAAAAGTACTTGTTAAGAAAACTGCTCCAGTAATTAGAGAATTAAAAGCGCCAGCAGATGTCGTAAAAGTAGAAGATCCGGCAAACTTAAGCGAAGAAGAACAAAAACAAATCAAAGAAGCTGTTCTAAAAGCAAATCCAGATCTTGGATTAACACAAGATAATATCAAGGTAGATCCGAAGAGTGGAAAAGTAACAGTAGATACAGAAAAGGTTAAAGCAGAACTAGAGCCGGGAAAAGTACTTGTTAAGAAAACTGCTCCAGTAATTAGAGAATTAAAAGCGCCAACAGATGTCGTAAAAGTAGAAGATCCGGCAAACTTAAGCGAAGAAGAACAAAAACAAATCAAAGAAGCTGTTCTAAAAGCAAATCCAGATCTTGGATTAACACAAGATAATATCAAGGTAGATCCGAAGAGTGGAAAAGTAACAGTAGATACAGAAAAGGTTAAAGCAGAACTAGAGCCGGGAAAAGTACTTGTTAAGAAAACTGCTCCAGTAATTAGAGAATTAAAAGCGCCAACAGATGTCGTAAAAGTAGAAGATCCGGCAAACTTAAGCGAAGAAGAACAAAAACAAATCAAAGAAGCTGTTCTAAAAGCAAATCCAGATCTTGGATTAACACAAGATAATATCAAGGTAGATCCGAAGAGTGGAAAAGTAACAGTAGATACAGAAAAGGTTAAAGCAGAACTAGAGCCGGGAAAAGTACTTGTTAAGAAAACTGCTCCAGTAATTAGAGAATTAAAAGCGCCAGCAGATGTCGTAAAAGTAGAAGATCCGGCAAACTTAAGCGAAGAAGAACAAAAACAAATCAAAGAAGCTGTTCTAAAAGCAAATCCAGATCTTGGATTAACACAAGATAATATCAAGGTAGATCCGAAGAGTGGAAAAGTAACAGTAGATACAGAAAAGGTTAAAGCAGAACTAGAGCCGGGAAAAGTACTTGTTAAGAAAACTGCTCCAGTAATTAGAGAATTAAAAGCGCCAGCAGATGTCGTAAAAGTAGAAGATCCGGCAAACTTAAGCGAAGAAGAACAAAAACAAATCAAAGAAGCTGTTCTAAAAGCAAATCCAGATCTTGGATTAACACAAGATAATATCAAGGTAGATCCGAAGAGTGGAAAAGTAACAGTAGATACAGAAAAGGTTAAAGCAGAACTAGAGCCGGGAAAAGTACTTGTTAAGAAAACTGCTCCAGTAATTAGAGAATTAAAAGCGCCAGCAGATGTCGTAGAAGTAGAAGATCCGACAAACTTAAGCGAAGAAGAACAAAAACAAATCAAAGAAGCTGTTCTAAAAGCAAATCCAGATCTTGGATTAACACAAGATAATATCAAGGTAGATCCGAAGAGTGGAAAAGTAACAGTAGATACAGAAAAGGTTAAAGCAGAACTAGAGCCGGGAAAAGTACTTGTTAAGAAAACTGCTCCAGTAATTAGAGAATTAAAAGCGCCAGCAGATGTCGTAAAAGTAGAAGATCCGGCAAACTTAAGCGAAGAAGAACAAAAACAAATCAAAGAAGCTGTTCTAAAAGCAAATCCAGATCTTGGATTAACACAAGATAATATCAAGGTAGATCCGAAGAGTGGAAAAGTAACAGTAGATACAGAAAAGGTTAAAGCAGAACTAGAGCCGGGAAAAGTACTTGTTAAGAAAACTGCTCCAGTAATTAGAGAATTAAAAGCGCCAGCAGATGTCGTAAAAGTAGAAGATCCGGCAAACTTAAGCGAAGAAGAACAAAAACAAATCAAAGAAGCTGTTCTAAAAGCAAATCCAGATCTTGGATTAACACAAGATAATATCAAGGTAGATCCGAAGAGTGGAAAAGTAACAGTAGATACAGAAAAGGTTAAAGCAGAACTAGAGCCGGGAAAAGTACTTGTTAAGAAAACTGCTCCAGTAATTAGAGAATTAAAAGCGCCAGCAGATGTCGTAAAAGTAGAAGATCCGGCAAACTTAAGCGAAGAAGAACAAAAACAAATCAAAGAAGCTGTTCTAAAAGCAAATCCAGATCTTGGATTAACACAAGATAATATCAAGGTAGATCCGAAGAGTGGAAAAGTAACAGTAGATACAGAAAAGGTTAAAGCAGAACTAGAGCCGGGAAAAGTACTTGTTAAGAAAACTGCTCCAGTAATTAGAGAATTAAAAGCGCCAGCAGATGTCGTAAAAGTAGAAGATCCGGCAAACTTAAGCGAAGAAGAACAAAAACAAATCAAAGAAGCTGTTCTAAAAGCAAATCCAGATCTTGGATTAACACAAGATAATATCAAGGTAGATCCGAAGAGTGGAAAAGTAACAGTAGATACAGAAAAGGTTAAAGCAGAACTAGAGCCGGGAAAAGTACTTGTTAAGAAAACTGCTCCAGTAATTAGAGAATTAAAAGCGCCAGCAGATGTCGTAGAAGTAGAAGATCCGACAAACTTAAGCGAAGAAGAACAAAAACAAATCAAAGAAGCTGTTCTAAAAGCAAATCCAGATCTTGGATTAACACAAGATAATATCAAGGTAGATCCGAAGAGTGGAAAAGTAACAGTAGATACAGAAAAGGTTAAAGCAGAACTAGAGCCGGGAAAAGTACTTGTTAAGAAAACTGCTCCAGTAATTAGAGAATTAAAAGCGCCAGCAGATGTCGTAAAAGTAGAAGATCCGGCAAACTTAAGCGAAGAAGAACAAAAACAAATCAAAGAAGCTGTTCTAAAAGCAAATCCAGATCTTGGATTAACACAAGATAATATCAAGGTAGATCCGAAGAGTGGAAAAGTAACAGTAGATACAGAAAAGGTTAAAGCAGAACTAGAGCCGGGAAAAGTACTTGTTAAGAAAACTGCTCCAGTAATTAGAGAATTAAAAGCGCCAACAGATGTCGTAAAAGTAGAAGATCCGGCAAACTTAAGCGAAGAAGAACAAAAACAAATCAAAGAAGCTGTTCTAAAAGCAAATCCAGATCTTGGATTAACACAAGATAATATCAAGGTAGATCCGAAGAGTGGAAAAGTAACAGTAGATACAGAAAAGGTTAAAGCAGAACTAGAGCCGGGAAAAGTACTTGTTAAGAAAACTGCTCCAGTAGAACCTGGAGAAGAAGAAATAAAAATAAATGTTCCATCTTCTAAGATTGTAGTACGAGACCCTAACAGGTTAACAGATTTAGAAAAAGATTTAATCAAAGAAGCTGTTAAGAAAACAAATCCAACAATTGATTCAAATAGTATCAAAGTTGATGATAGAGGAAATGTAACTATTAGAGAAAATGGAAAAGATAGAGTAGTATTAACTCCATCACAAACAATAATAGATGGAAGAGATAACTACAGACCAGAACCTCGTGAAAGAGACGGAAACGACAACAACTATAACGCAGGCTCAATAGACTTTAGATTTGTAAAAGCCCCAGCAGAAAAGAGGGGAGAAAAAGCTCAAGTTGTAGCTCCAAAGAAAGAAGAAGCAATAGCAAAAGTAATAGGAACACACAAAGCATACATCTTCGGATACAAAGATGGAAGTGTGAGACCATATGGAGAAATAACAAGAGCAGAAGCAGCTGCAATGGTAGCGAGATTAATGGGATACTCATTAACAGATATGTCTCAACCAGCATTCGCAGATACTCAAAGCGCATGGTATAACCAATATATCAACGCAGTAGTAAAAGCAGGAATAATGTCAGGCTACCCAGATGGAACATTCAAGCCAAACGAATATATAACAAGAGCAGAATTTGCACAAATTCTAAAGAACTTAGATAAAGCAAATACAGCAGTATCACCATTTGGCGATGTAAAAGGGCACTGGGCAGAAAAAGCAATTGACCAAGCATTCGCAAACCAAAGAATCAAAGGATACGAAGACGGAACATTCAAGCCGGAAAAGAGCATAACAAGAGCAGAAGTAGTAACAATACTAAACAGAATGCAAAACAGAACTCTTGGGAAAGAAAACCTACCATCAGACGTATCGAAATTCTCTGACTTAGACGAAAACGCATGGTACTATTTAGATATGGTTTCAGCAACTAATTCTTATGAATACGCAAAATCAAAAGAAAAAGCTGATGGAACACATCAAATGGTTAAGGTTATTTCCGAAAAGTAAGAGCTTTTAAAAATAAAAGTTTATGATTGTCCTTAAATAAAACTCCAAAAATATATAAACTTTGAATGGAGAAGTGCCTTGGCGACGGGGCGCTTTTCTACTTTTGTGTCTTATATGCAAATTTAAATTAGTACGTTTTAAGAGGTGTTGAATTTTATTTTTAGAGTTTTAACCTTAGAATATAGGGTGCTTTTTATTGTGTAATATGTTAAAATTTTTAATGGAAAACTTTCGATCGTATTCCACAATATGAGATATGGTTTTATCTCATTTGATGTTGATTAGAGTTTTCTAATGGGTATATTAGTATGGGTTAGTACTATGGTTTGATTTTAATTTGATAGGATAGATATCCTTTTAAAGGATAAAGTATATTCTAAGTGCTAAAAAGTGTATATTATGCTTATACATAACTTTAAAATAGTATTTTAATTGTTTTGAAGTTAATTTTAGGATATATAATTTCAAGAATTTTTAGGGGATTCTAATTAGGGGATTAATGTATTCTAATGGAAAAGTATGAAGAAAAAATGCAAATAAATCAATTGGCTTAAAGGCTTATAGGATTTAATTTTAGGAGGAAAATTTATGACAAAAGTAGTTATTGCAAGTGCGGCTAGAACGCCTGTAGGTTCGTTTGGTGGGGCTTTTAAAAATGTTACAGCTATAGAACTTGGTAAAGTTGCGGCTAAAGAAGCTATTAAGAGAGCTGGAATAGATTCTGCAACAATTGATGAAGTAATAGTTGGTAATGTTCTTCAAGCGGGTCTTGGACAAAATGTTGCAAGACAAGTATCGATGGCAGCTGGCATACCTAAGGAAGTTCCTTCATTAACTATAAACAAGGTTTGTGGTTCTGGTTTAAGAGCTATCTCTTTAGCAGCACAAATTATAAAAGCTGGAGATGCTGAAATAATTCTTGCTGGAGGTACTGAAAACATGTCTATGGCACCTTATGTTCTTACTAATGCGAGATGGGGAGCCAGAATGGGAGATGGAAAGATGGTCGATGTTATGATTAAAGACGGTCTTTGGGATGCTTTTAACAATTACCACATGGGTATAACTGCTGAAAATGTATCTGAAAAATTTGGTATTACAAGAGAACAACAAGATCACATCGCAGCTGTTTCTCAAAACAGAGCTGAAGCTGCTCGTAGAGATGGTAGATTTGCTGATGAAATAGTTCCTGTTGAAATAAAGGACAGAAAAGGAAATGTAACTGTTGTTGATAAAGATGAATATATTAAAGACGGCGTAACTGAAGAAACTCTTTCTAAATTAAAGACTGCATTTAAGAAAGAAGATGGTACAGTAACAGCTGGTAATGCTTCTGGTATAAATGATGGAGCAGCTTTTATGGTTGTTATGTCTGAAGAAAAGGCTAAAGAGCTTGGAATTGAACCTCTTGCAACTGTTGTATCTTATGCATCAGCTGGTGTAGACCCTCAAATTATGGGGACTGGTCCAATACCATCATCAACTAAGGCTCTTGACAAGGCTGGCTGGAGTGTTGCAGATCTTGATTTAATTGAAGCTAATGAAGCATTTGCTGCACAAGCTGGAGCTGTGGCTAAAGAACTTGGTTTTGATATGGAAAAAGTAAACGTAAATGGTGGAGCTATTGCTATTGGTCACCCTATCGGAGCTAGTGGAGCAAGAATTTTAACTACTTTACTTTTCGAAATGAAGAAGAGAGATGCTAAGAAAGGTTTAGCTACTCTATGTATAGGTGGGGGACAAGGAACTGCACTTACAGTTGAAAGAGGCTAAATGATATAATGGATTACAAATTTTTAAAACTTGAAAATAACGACAATATTTTAACTCTTACTATAAACAGAGAAAAGAGTTTGAATGCCCTTAACACTGAAGTTATCAATGAACTTGATCAATGTCTTACTGAAATTGAGTTATCAACGGATATAGATGTTGTAGTTATAACTGGAGCTGGAAAGGCTTTTGTAGCCGGTGCGGATATTTCTGAAATGGCTACTTTAAATGCTGCTGAAGCAAGTGAGTTTGCTAAGAGAGGTATGGATGTATTCTTAAAATTAGAAAAGCTAAAGATACCTGTAATTGCAGCTATAAATGGATTTGCTCTTGGCGGTGGATGTGAGTTAGCTCTTTCATGTGATATAAGAGTTGCATCAACTAAGGCTTTAATTGGGCAACCTGAAGTAGGGCTTGGAATTACTCCGGGATTTGGTGGAACACAAAGACTTGCACGTACTGTTGGACTCTCTAAAGCTAAGGAATTAATTTTTACAGCTGAACCTATTAAGGCTGAAAGAGCTTATGAAATAGGGCTTGTGGCTCACGTTGTTGAACCTGAAGAATTGATGGATAAGGCTTATGAAATAGCAAAAAAAATAACTAAAAATTCTAAGATTGCGATTAGAAACTGTAAAGAGTCAATGAATACAGGTATGCAGGTTGATATAGATACTTCCATGAATATAGAAAAATCACTTTTTGGTCTATGTTTTGCAACTGAGGACCAAAAAGAAGGCATGAAAGCTTTCCTTGAAAAGAGAAAGCCGGAATTTCAAAATAAATAAGGAGGAAAAGATGAAGATAGCAGTAATAGGATCAGGTACTATGGGTTCTGGAATAGCTCAAGTTTTAGCTCCAAAGCATGAAGTAGTTGTAAGAGATATAGCACCGGAAGCTTTAAAAGCAGCTCAAGAAAGAATAAAAAAAGGTTATGAAAAGAATGTATCTAAGAGTAAGATGACTCAAGATGAAATGGATAAAGCTCTTAAAAACTTATCTGTTTCAGATTCAATAGAGGATATTAGAGATGCAGATTTAATTATTGAAGCTGCAACTGAAAATCCGACTATTAAAAAAGCGATTTTTAAAGAACTTGATGAAGTTTGCAAAGAATCTACAATTCTTGCATCAAATACTTCTTCTCTTTCAATTACTGACATAGGGGCTGCTACATCAAGACCTGATAAAGTAATTGGAATGCACTTCTTCAATCCGGTTCCTGCAATGAAGCTTATAGAAGTTATTTCAGGACAACTTACTGATGAAGCTGTTAAGAAAACTATAATTGACCTTTCAAATGAGATTGGAAAGACTCCTGTTGAAGTTGCTGAAGCTCCGGGATTTGTAGTAAATAGAATTTTAATTCCGATGATCAACGAAGGTATTGGAATTTATGCTGAGGGAGTTGCAAGTGTTGAGGATATCGACAACGCAATGAAACTTGGCGCTAATCATCCAATGGGACCTCTTGAATTAGGGGATTTAGTTGGATTAGATGTAGTTCTTGCTATAATGGACGTTCTTTATGATGAATTTAAAGACCCTAAGTACAGAGCGCACACTCTTCTTAGAAAAATGGTTAGAGCCGGACAACTTGGAAGAAAAACTAAAAAAGGTTTTTATGAATATAACTAATTTTAAAACTCTCGGGGGAACTCGAGAGTTTTTGTTGTAAAAGTTTGTCATTAATAAAAAAATTGTGTTATCATTTAATTATAAAAGGGAGCTCATAGTAGTGGGCTGAGAGTAAGCTAAAAAGCTTTGACCTATAACCAGATTTGGATAATGCCAACGTTGGGGAATATTCGTAATTTACGTAGAATACTTTTTGACGAGGATTCTATGTTTTTTTATATGGGGAAAAGTTAGTCAAGCTAGGAGCAATTTAAAAATTTATTATTTTTAAGAAAGGAAGAATAACTTGAACTATAAGACACAAATGGAAGCTGCAAAGGCAGGTTTTGTAACTGATGAAATGAAAGTTGTTGCAGAGATAGAAGAGCTAGATGTAAATTTTATTTTAAATGGAGTAAAAGAGGGCAAGATTGCAATTCCGGCGAATAAAAATCACAAGAGAAAAACTTATGCGGGCATTGGTAAGGGACTTAAGACTAAGATAAATGTAAATCTTGGGATTTCAAGGGATTGTCCTGATGTTGAGTGTGAGATTGTAAAAGTAAAAGATGCGCTTGAAATGAAAGCTGATGCGATAATGGACCTTTCTTCTTTTGGAAAAACTGAGGAGTTTAGAAAAAGACTTATCGAAGTTTCAGATGCTATGATAGGTACTGTACCAATATATGATGCAGTTGGATTTTATGATAAGGAATTACAAGATATAACTGCTAAGGAATTTTTGGATGTTGTGAGAAAGCATGGGGAAAATGGTGTGGATTTTGTAACTATCCATGCGGGTGTGAATCTTTCTTCGGCAGAAATTTTTAAAAGAAATCCAAGATTGTTGAATATAGTTTCAAGGGGAGGTTCTTTAACTTATGCATGGATGGAATTGAATAAGAAAGAAAATCCTTATTTTGAATACTATGACGAGTTGCTTGAAATTTGTGCGGAGCATGACATAACTATCTCGTTGGGGGATGGAATGAGACCGGGCTGTCTTGTGGACGGAACTGATGCAAGTCAAATACATGAGTTGATTTTGTTAGGAGAGCTTGCTAAGAGAGCTTGGAATAAGAACGTTCAAGTCATGATTGAAGGACCCGGACATATTCAGATAAATGATGTAGTTACAAATGTAAAGGTAGCAAAAAAATTAACTCATGAAGCTCCGTTGTATGTATTAGGACCTTTAGTAACTGATGTTGCTCCCGGTTATGACCACATCACTTCGGCTATAGGAGGAGCTATGGCTGCTGCGGCTGGAGTTGATTTTCTATGTTATGTAACACCGGCAGAACATTTGAGGCTTCCAACTGTTGAAGATATGAGAGAGGGGATTATAGCTTGTAGAATTGCCGCTCATGCTGGGGATATAGCTAAGGGAGTGAAAGGAGCAATTGAATGGGACAGAAAGATGGGAGAAGCTCGTAGAGTTTTGGATTGGGACGCTCAATTTGAACTTTCAATGGACCCTGAAAAATGTAAGAGATATAGAGAAGAGAGTGTGCCTATGCATGGAGACTCTTGTACTATGTGTGGAAAGATGTGTTCTGTTAGAAATATGAATAGAATAATAGAAGGAAAAGATATAAATATTTTAAGAGCTGAGAATTAATTTGGTCGGGAAACCGGCCAATTTATTTTTTGTGTATGTTAAATTGAATTAGAAAAAATTTCATAAAAGTCCTAACATATATTTTTACTTTTTTGTTATTCTATATACTGGATATTTTTGTGGTGTAAAGTTTGAATTTGGCTTATTTCTAAGTGGTTTAAATATTTATTTTTCATTGAGGTTGTTAATATTATTATATTCCATAGTTTTTTATTTTTGGGTTTGTGTTGAGACAATTCAATTATACTAAATTTAATTTCAAAGGAATTTTTTAGTTTAATTCAATTTTACAATTACCTCTAGAAAAAACATTATAAAAACACAAAAAAAGCTCTTTACAACTAAGTCTGGCTTTTGTATAATGTATAGGCGTTTGAAATATATTTATATGCGATGACTTCATAAGTTGCTTGAAATCTTGAGGGAAAAAGGGATTTTAAGGTAATTATGAACGAGAAGTTGAAGCTGGACTTCAGCGTGGGTTATTTTTTCTTTTTTTAATCCCTGGCATGAAACACCGGGGAGTGTGTATCAATAACCCTATTCGCAAAACGTAGCGATTAGGAGGAATAAAATGGCAAACAAGCAAAAAATTAGAATCAGACTTAAAGCTTACGATCACGAACTATTAGATAGTTCTGCTTCAAGAATTGTGGAAGCTGCAAAGCAAACAGGGGCTACTGTTTCAGGTCCAATTCCACTTCCTACAGAAAAGGAAATCATAACAATTCTAAGAGCTGTTCACAAGTACAAAGATTCAAGGGAACAATTCGAACAAAGAACTCACAAACGTCTAATTGACATAGTTAATCCAAATCAAAAGACTGTTGATTCTCTAATGAAACTCAATTTGCCGGCTGGTGTTGAGATAGAAATCAAGCTTTAATAATTGTTCTTTATATGATTGCTAAGCAATCCGCTGTAAATTTAGGAGGTAGACATTGAAATTATTAATGGGTAAAAAAATCGGAATGACTCAAATCTTCGATGAAGGTGGAGTTGTTACACCGGTTACAGTTATTCAAGTTGAACCTAATGTAGTTGTTCAAAAGAAAACTGTAGAGGTTGACGGATACAACGCTATTCAAGTAGCTGTTGGTGAAGTTAAAGATAGAAGAGTAAACAAACCAATGAAAGGACACTTTGACAAAGCGTCTGTTGCTTATAAAAAGCATCTCGGAGAATTCAGAACTGAAGATGTAGATTCTTACAATGTTGGTGATGAAATTAAAGTTGATATTTTCCAAGCTGGAGAATTTGTTGATGTAACTGGAACTTCAAAAGGTAAGGGAACTCAAGGTGTTATTAAGAGACATGGGTTTGCTCGTGGTAGAGAAACTCACGGTTCTAAGTTCCATAGAATGCCTGGTGGTATGGGAGCTGCTTCTTATCCTGGAAAAGTATTCAAAGGTCATAGAATGGCTGGCAAAATGGGTCATGACAGAGTTACTGTTCAAAATCTTGAAATTGTTAGAATTGATGCGGATAAGAACCTAATTCTTGTAAAAGGAGCTGTTCCGGGAAATAAAAAAGGTCTTGTAACAGTTAAAGAAACTGTAAAGAACCATAAGTAAGTGAAAGGAGGGTTTTAAATGCCTAAAGTTCAAGTTATTAATATGAACGGTGAAAATATTTCTGAAGTTGAATTAAACGAAGAAATTTTTGATATAGAAGTAAATGAACACGCGGTTTACTTAGTAGTAAAGAACATTCTTGCTAATAAGAGACAAGGGACAAAGAGTGCTAAGACTCGTTCAGAAGTGCGTGGTGGCGGTAGAAAACCTTGGAGACAAAAGGGTACAGGACGTGCTCGTCAAGGTAGTATAAGATCTCCTCAATTCAGAGGTGGTGGAGTTGTATTTGCACCAAAACCAAGAGATTTCTCTTACACAACTCCTAAAAAAGTTAGAAGACTTGCTCTTAAGAGTGTATTGACTTCTAAGTTAAGAGATGGAGAAATAATTGTACTTGATAACATCAAATTTGATGAACTTAAGACAAAGAACTTCCAAAAAATGTTAAACGCAATAGGTGCTGACAAAAAAGCATTAGTGGTAACTGCTGAGAATGATAAAGATGTTGTAAGAGCTGGAGCTAACATAGCTAATGTTCAAATTTCTGAAGCTCGTAACATCAATGTATATGACTTATTAAAGTACAACTCATTAGTAATCACTCAAGATGCACTTAAAGTGGTTGAGGAGGTATTTAACTAATGAATTACTATGACATTATTAAAAAACCGATAGTAACTGAAAGAAGTATGGATCTTATCGAAAATGGTAAGTACACTTTCGAAGTTGATAAGCGCGCAACTAAAACTGAAATAAGAGCAGCGGTTGAAACTGTTTTTGGCGTAAAGGTTAAGACTGTAAGAACTATGAACATGGTAGGAAAGCTTAAGAGACAAGGTGCTCACCAAGGAAGACGTTCTAACTGGAAAAAAGCAATAGTTCAACTTACAGAGGATTCTAAGGCAATTGAATTCTTTGAAGGAATGGAATAAGGAGGTAGACAATGGCTATAAAAGGATATAAACCAACCTCTCCTGCGCGTAGACAGATGACTGTTTCTACTTTTGAGGAAATAACAAAAACCACTCCTGAGAAGAGCTTAACAGTAAGCTTAAAGAGTTCAGGCGGTAGAAATGCTCAAGGTAGAATCACTTCACGTCACAGAGGCGGCGGAGTAAAGAGAAGATACAGAATTATAGATTTCAAGAGAAATAAAGATGGAGTACCTGCAAAGGTTGCATCAATTGAATATGACCCAAATAGAACTTCATACATCGCACTTTTAAATTATGCCGATGGAGAAAAGAGATATATCATCGCTCCGGAAGGATTAAAAGTTGGAGATGCTGTTGAATCAGGTTCAGAAGCTGATATCAAAGTGGGTAATGCTCTTGAGCTTAAAGATATTCCTGTTGGTACAACAGTACACAATATTGAAATGACACCTGGAAAGGGCGGACAACTTGCAAGAAGTGCAGGTACAGAAGCTCAATTAATGGCTAAAGAAGGAAGATTTGCTCAACTTAGACTTCCATCTGGTGAGTTTAGAAGAGTATTCTTAAACTGTAAAGCTACAATTGGTTCTGTAGGTAATGCATCTCACGAACTTATCACTCTTGGTAAGGCGGGAAAGAGCAGATATCTTGGAAAGAGACCTCATGTAAGAGGAACTGTAATGAACCCTGTTGATCACCCTCATGGTGGTGGGGAAGGTAGAGCTCCGGTAGGTAGACCTTCGCCAATGACTCCTTGGGGTAAACCGGCTCTTGGTCTTAAGACAAGAAAGAAAAACAAGAAGAGCGATATGTATATCGTAAGAAGAAGAACTAAGTAAGCGGGAGGTATAGAATGAGTAGATCACTTAAAAAAGGACCTTTTGCAGATGAACATTTGCTAAAGAAGATAGATGAATTAAATGAATCAAATCAAAAGAAAGTTGTAAAAACATGGTCTCGCCGTTCAACTATATTCCCTGAAATGGTAGGACATACTATTGCAGTTCATGACGGTAGAAAGCACGTGCCAATTTTTATAACTGAAGATATGGTTGGTCACAAACTTGGTGAATTCGTTCCAACAAGAACTTATAGAGGACATGTTGCTAAGAACGAAAAGACTACAAGGAAGTAAGAGAGGGGATAAGATGGAAGCAAGAGCAATTGCAAAATATGTAAGAATTTCACCGCTCAAAGTAAACTACATCTGTGCTGAAATTCGTGGAAAGCAAGTTGACGAAGCCCTTTCAATGTTGAAATTTACTCCAAAAAGAGGAGCTAAAGAACTTTATAAAGTGCTTCATTCTGCTGTAGCTAATGCTGAAAATAATTTAAATATAGATAGAGAAAATTTATACGTTAAGAATGCATTTGCTAATGACGGTCCTACAATGAAGAGATTTCGCCCTAAGGCTAAGGGTATGGCTTATCCGATACTTAAGAGATCAAGTCACATCGGCGTTGTAGTAGCAGAAATGGAATAAGGAGGGTATTAATGGGCCAAAAGGTTAACCCACATGGACTTCGTGTCGGCATAATCAAAGATTGGGATTCAAAATGGTATGCAAACAAGAAGAGTTTTGCGGGACTATTACTTGAAGACAACGAAATTCGTAAATATGTAAAGAAAAAACTTTATACAGCCGGAATTTCTAAAATAGAAATTGAAAGAGCTGCAAACAAGGTTAAAGTTTCAATATCTACTGCTAAACCGGGAATGGTAATCGGACGTGGCGGAGTAGGTGTTGAAGAACTTAGAGCTGAACTTGAAAAATTAACAGGTAAAAGCGTAGTTATTAATATAGAAGAAATTAAAAACCAAGATTTAGATGCAACACTTGTTGCTGAATCAATTGCTGAATCTCTTGAAAGAAGAGTTTCTTTCAGAAGAGCGATGAAACAAGCTATCCAAAGAAGTATGAGATCAGGAGCGCAAGGTATCAAAACAGCTGTTTCAGGTCGTTTGGGGGGAGCTGATATGGCGAGAACTGAAGGTTATTCAGAAGGAACTATACCTCTACAAACACTAAGAGCTGACATTGATTACGGATTTGCTGAAGCTGATACAACTTATGGTAAGATCGGTGTAAAGGTATGGCTTTATAAGGGAGAAGTTCTTCCAGGAGTGTCAGGAAACAGAGTTAACGATGACAACAGAAAGAGAAGACCTAAAAACAAAGATCAAAAAGATAGAGATAACAAGAACAACAGAAAGAGAAACTTTAGAAACGATCGTAATAACCAAAGAGGTTCTAAAGAAAGATCAAACTGAGCTTTTTAAAAGGAGGAAAACAGTATGTTAATGCCTAAAAGAGTGAAGTATCGTAGAGTTCATAGAGGTAGAATGAAGGGTAAGGCACTTCGTGGAAACACCCTTACTTACGGAGAATATGGTCTTCAAGCACTTGAACCTGCATGGATTACTTCAAATCAAATAGAATCGGCACGTCGTGCTATGACAAGATATATCAAAAGAGGCGGTAATATCTGGATTAAGATATTCCCTGATAAGTCAGTAACTGAAAAACCAGCTGAAACTCGTATGGGTTCTGGTAAAGGGGCTCCTTCATATTGGGTAGCAGTTGTAAAACCGGGACGTATCATGTTTGAAATGAGTGGAGTAAGCGAAGAAGTAGCTCGTGAAGCTATGAGACTTGCAGCTATGAAACTTCCAATTAAGACAAGATTCGTTATGAAAGAAAAGGATGGTGAATCTAATGAAGGCTAAAGAAGTTCGCCAAATGTCAAGTGAAGAACTAAATAAGAGAGCAAATGAACTTAAGAATGAACTCTTTAACTTAAGATTCAGACTTGCAACAGGACAACTTGAAAATCCTGCAAGTATTAGAGCGGTAAAAAAAGATATTGCCAGAGTTAAAACCATTCTTAGAGAACGTGAATTAGAAGTTGGAAAGGAGGCATAATCCATGGAAAGAAATCATAGAAAACAAATCACAGGAACAGTTGTCTCCGATAAAATGGATAAAACAATAGTAGTAGCGGTGGAAACTTTCAAAGTTCACCCGATCTATAAGAAGAGATTCAAGAAGACTACTAAATTCAAAGCACATGACGAAAAGAATGAATGTGGAATCGGCGATAAAGTAAGAATTATGGAAACAAGACCACTATCTAAAGACAAGAGATGGAGACTTGTAAATATTATTGAGAAAGCTCAATAAGTAAGGAGAGATCAATGATACAACAAGAAACTAGACTACGTGTTGCTGACAATTCCGGAGCTAAAGAACTACTTGTCATTAAAGTCCTAGGTGGTACAAACAGAAGAATCGCAAACATTGGTGATGTTGTAGTATGTTCTGTTAAAAGTGCAACACCGGGCGGTGTTGTTAAAAAAGGTTCTGTAGTTAAAGCAGTAATCGTAAGAACAAGCAGAGGAATTAGTCGTGCAGACGGATCATATATAAAATTTGATGATAATGCAGCAGTAATAATAAAGGATGATAAGAGTCCGGTAGGAACTCGTATCTTCGGACCGGTTACAAGAGAGCTTAGAGGCGGAAACTTCATGAAGATTATCTCTTTAGCACCGGAAGTACTATAATCGGGAGGTAGAAATGCGTATTAAAAAAGGTGATACAGTTAAAGTAATTGCCGGAAAAGACAAAGGAGCTACCGGTAAAGTACTTAAGACTTTCCCAAAAGAAGATAGAGTTGTAGTAGAAAAGGTAAATGTAGTAACTAAACATTTAAAACCTAGAGGACCACAACAAGCAGGCGGTATTGAGAAGCAAGAAGCTCCAATTCATGTTTCAAATGTACAATACTTTGTAGACGGAAAAGTTTCAAAGATTGGTTACAGAATTGAAGACGGCAAGAAAGTTAGATATGCAAAATCTAACGGAAAAACTATTAAGTAAGGAGGTAGAATATGACTTCAAGACTACAAGAAAAATATAAAGATGAAGTAGTAAACTATCTACTTGAAAAGTTTGGTTATAAGAATATTATGGAAGTTCCTAAGCTGGAAAAAGTCGTAATTAACATTGGACTTGGAGAAGCTAAAGATAATCCTAAACTTCTTGAATCAGCAATAAATGATTTAACTCTTATTTCAGGACAAAAGCCTGTTATAACTTATGCAAAGAAGAGTATCGCGAACTTCAAACTTCGTGAAGGTCATAAAATAGGATGTAAAGTAACACTTAGAGGTCGCAAGATGTATGACTTTTTAGATAAGTTAATGAACGTTGCACTTCCAAGAGTTAGAGACTTCAGAGGAATTAAGCCAACAGCATTTGACGGCAGAGGAAATTATGCTTTGGGTCTTAAAGAACAACTTATATTCCCTGAAATAGAATATGATAAAGTTGATGCTATAAGAGGTATGGATATCATTATAGTAACATCTGCTAACACAGACGAAGAAGCTAAAGCTTTCCTAGAAAAAATGGGAATGCCATTTACAAAATAGTAGGAGGTAACTGTGGCAAAGAAATCAATGGTTGCTAAACAAAAAAGAAAACAAAAGTTCAGCAGTCGTGAATATACAAGATGTAGTATTTGTGGGAGACCGCATGCCGTACTTAAGAAATACGGTATTTGTAGAATTTGTTTTAGAGAATTGGCTTACAAAGGACAAATCCCCGGAGTAAGAAAAGCCAGCTGGTAAACCTAAGAAGGGAGGCGAAAGCACATGATGACAGATCCAATCGCAGATATGCTCACCAGAATAAGAAATGGTAACAATGCAAGACATAAGTCTGTAGATATACCTGCTTCAAACATTAAAAAGGAAATATCAAACATCTTATTAAAAGAAGGTTACATCAAGAATGTTGAAGTAATTGATGATGACAAACAAGGTGTTATTAGAATAGATTTAAAATATGGTGAAAATAACGAAAAAGTAATTAGTGGTATAAAGAGAATTTCAAAGCCGGGACTTAGAGTGTACGTTGGGAGTCAAGACGTGCCAAAAGTTTTAGGGGGTCTTGGAATCGCAATTATCTCAACTTCTAAGGGAATGTTAACAGATAAAGAAGCGAGACAAAACAACGTAGGCGGAGAAGTTATTTGCTACGTTTGGTAAGGAGGACATATGTCAAGAATTGGAAAAAAACCTATTGAGATCCCAAGTGGCGTTGACGTAAAGTTCGACGGAAACACTGTAACAGTAAAGGGTCCCAAAGGAGAATTATCTCAAACTTTTGATAGCTCCATGAAAATAAGCTTACAAGATGGAAGTCTTACTGTAGAAAGACCATCCGATAGCAAAAAACATAAGTCATTACATGGCCTTGTAAGAACTTTGATTCAAAACATGGTTGTGGGAGTTACTGAAGGTTATAAAAAAGAATTAGAAATAATTGGTACAGGATATAGAGCAGCTAAAAATGGTAAGAAATTAGCCCTAAATTTAGGTTTTTCTCATCCATTAGAGCTTGAAGATCCAGCAGGCATTGAAACAGAAGTACCAGCTCCAACTAAAATCGTCGTATCAGGTATTGATAAACAACAAGTTGGTCAATACGCTGCATTAATCAGAAAATATAGACAACCTGAACCGTACAAGGGAAAAGGTATCAGATATGTTGATGAATATGTAAGACGTAAAGTTGGTAAGACAGGTAAGTAGGAGGTAAACAGTGTTTAAAAAAATCGACAAAAATGCGAATAGAATAAAGAGACACAAAAGAATTAGAAATCACATCTCCGGTACCGAGTCACGTCCAAGACTTTCTGTTTTCAGATCAAGTGCACATATTTATGCACAAGTTATAGATGATGTAAACGGAAATACACTTGTAAGTGCTTCAACTTTAGATAAGTCACTAGGACTTGAAAACACTAAAAATATTGAAGCAGCAAAGGTAATTGGAGCAACTGTAGCAAAGAAAGCTTTAGAAGCCGGCATTTCTGAAGTTGTATTTGACAGAAGCGGATATCTATATCACGGAAAAATAAAAGCTCTTGCAGAATCAGCAAGAGAAGCCGGACTAAAATTTTAACAGGGGAGGGAAATATGGAACGTTCATTAATCGATGCTAGAGAACTAGACCTTGAAGACAAAGTAGTAGCAATAAATAGAGTTGCTAAGGTTGTAAAGGGCGGTAAGAACTTCAGATTCTCTGCACTTGTTGTTGTTGGTGATAGAAATGGTCACGTAGGTATTGGAACTGGTAAGGCACTAGAAGTACCAGAGGCAATCAGAAAAGCAACACAAGATGCTAAAAAGCACTTAATAAAAGTAAACTTACTAGGAACAAGTATCCCTCACCAAATCACAGGAATTTTTGGAGCGGGTAAAGTATTTTTAAAACCAGCTAGTGAAGGTACCGGAGTTATCGCAGGGGGACCTGTTCGTGCGGTATGTGAATTAGCAGGTATTACTGATATTCGTACTCACAACTTGGGAACTTCAAATCCGAGAAATGTAGTTAATGCTACAGTTAAAGCACTATCTGAACTTAAGAGTGCTGAAAGTGTAGCAAGACTTAGAAATAAGTCTGTAGACGAGATTTTAGGATAAGGGGGTAGAAGACTATGAAAATTAAATTAGTAAAGAGCCCTATCGGTAGACAAAAGACTCACAAAAAAACAGTTAAAGCGCTTGGATTCAAGAAATTAGGACAAGTACTTGAAAAAGAAGATAATCCTCAAATCAGAGGTATGATAAAGCAAGTAGCATATATGCTTGAAATCGAAGAATAAGGAGGTGTAAGACGTGAAATTACATGACTTAAGACCTGCAGAAGGCGGCGGAGTTAAAGCCAAAAAAAGACTTGGTAGAGGTATCGGTTCTGGTACAGGAAAGACTGCCGGAAGAGGACACAAAGGGCAAAACGCTAGAAGTGGCGGCGGAGTAAGACCTGGATTTGAAGGAGGTCAAATGCCTTTATTCAGACGTTTACCTAAGAGAGGTTTCACTAACAACTTCGCAAAAGAGTGGGCTGTAATAAATCTTGAAGCTCTAAATGTATTTGAAGAAGGAACAGAAGTTACACCTGAACTTTTAATTGAACAAGGTCTTGTAAAAGCAAGAAAAGCTAAAGACGGAGTTAGGATTCTAGGCAACGGCGACATTAATGTTAAGCTAACTGTAAAAGCTCAACATATCTCAAAGTCTGCGGCGGAAAAAATTGAGGCTGCGGGAGGAAAGGCCGAGGTGATCTAATGATTTCTACTTTTAGAAATGCTTGGAAAATACCAAATTTGCGTAAAAAGATGATATTCACTCTTTTAATGCTTTTGGTGTATAGACTTGGTTCACATATACCGGTTCCATATATGAATGCTCAAGTTGTTCAAAAACTATTTAACGGAGCAAATCAATCAGTATTTGCTCTAATAGATTTAATGAGCGGCGGTAGTTTGAGTAATTATACAATATTTGCAGCAAATATATATCCATATATTACCGCATCGATTGTATTACAACTTTTGACAATAGCAATTCCTTCATTAGAAGCTCTTGCTAAAGAAGGAGAAACTGGAAGAAAGACAATAGCAAAGTACACAAGATATTTAGCTATAGTAATAGCTTTAGTACAAGCTTTGGGATATTCTTTTGGATTCTTTGGAAAGGCTGTTATGGCAACAAACTTTATAGAAAAAGCAGTAGTTGTTTTATCTATAGTAGCCGGTACGGCATTCCTAATTTGGATTGGAGAGCAAATTACAGAACATGGAATTGGAAATGGTATTTCAATAATAATATTCGCGGGTATCGTTACAAGATTCCCTAAAGATATAGCTCAATCAATAGCTTTAGTAAAAGCAGGCAGAGCAAATCCTATATTCCTTGCTTTGTTCTTATTGATTGTAATCGGAATTATCTTCTTTGTAGTAACTCTTAACGAAGGAGAAAGAAGAATTCCAGTACAATATGCAAAAAGAGTTGTAGGTAGAAAGATGTATGGTGGACAATCAACTCATATACCTATTAAGGTACTTATGACTGGTGTTATGCCAATGATATTTGCAAGTTCAATTGTAGCTATACCTGCTACATTTGCAATGTTTACAAGAAATGAGTCAACTAAGAATTTCATATTAAAGTATTTCACAACACAAGGTACAGTTGGAACTATACTTTACATTGTATTGACAGTACTTTTAATAGTTTTTTTCACTTATTTCTATACATCAATTCAATTTAATACTGTAGAATATTCTAAACAAATGCAACAAAATGGTGGTTTTATTCCAGGTATAAGATCTGGAAAACCAACAAGTGAATATTTACAAAGAACTGTTAACAGATTAGTATTTCCAGGAGCTATAGCACTTGCTATACTAGCGATACTTCCTATACTACTCAACAAAATTAGTGGGCTTCCATTTGCTTTTGGTGGTACAAGTATGATAATCGTGGTAGGTGTAATCCTTGAAACTACAAGAACTCTTGAACAACAACTATTAATGAGACACTATAAAGGTTTCTTAAAGAAATAGGAGGAGAATATGAAACTCGTTATACTAGGGCCTCCAGGGGCTGGTAAAGGTACTCAGGCAGAGTCAATTATAGAGAAATATAATATTCCTCATATATCAACTGGAGACATTTTTAGAGAAAATATAAACAATGAAACAGAACTTGGTAAAAAAGCTAAAGGTTATATGGATAAAGGACTTTTAGTACCAGATGAAGTAGTAATTGAAATAGTAGAAGATAGATTACAACGTGATGATTGTAAAGATGGATTCCTATTAGACGGGTTTCCTCGTACAGTGCAACAAGCAGTTAGTTTAGACGCTATGCTTGATAGAATGGGAACAAAACTTGACCGTGTTATAAATATTGAAGTTGACCCTAAAATTCTAGTTGAAAGAGCAGTTGGCAGAAGAATTTGTAAGACTTGTGGCACAACATATCATGTTAAGTTCAATCCTCCAAAAGTTGAAGGAGTTTGTGACAAGGACGGAACACCTCTAATTCAAAGAGCAGATGATACTGAAGAAACAGTGAGCACAAGAATCCAAGTTTACTTGGATCAAACTACACCGCTTATTGATTACTATAAAGCTCAATCATTATTATTAAATGTTGATGGCGAACAAGAAATAAGCGAAGTATTTAATGCAGTAGTAAAAGGGTTAGAAAATGACTAATGGAGTTAACAAATAATATAAATATTGGTCAAGTTGTCAAATCGAAAACCGGGCGTGATGCAGGGGGAATATTTTTAGTCTATAAAGTTTTAGACAGCGAATATGTTGAGATTGTAGATGGCAAGAGAAGAACGCTTGAAAAGCCTAAGAAAAAGAAGATGAAGCATTTAATAGTTTATAAGGCTGTTGAAGAAATTCATCCAAATATCTTAGATGCTCACATACAAAAGTTGCTAAAGCAATATATCTAAGAGAAAGGAGCCTTAGAGTGGCCAAAGAAGATGTAATTGAAGTTGAAGGAATAGTAGTTGATGCTCTTCCAAACACTCATTTTAAAGTTGAGTTGGAAAATGGACACGTTATTTTAGCTCATATTTCAGGTAAACTGAGAATGAACTATATAAGAATACTTCCAGGTGATAAGGTAACTGTTGAACTTTCCCCGTACGATTTGACTAGGGGTAGAATTACCTGGAGAAAGAAATAATCCTATATCCGAAAGGGATACCCCATAGGGGCACATGAACTAGGAGGAATACAGAATGAAAGTTAGACCATCTGTAAAAAAGATGTGCGAAAAATGTAAGATAATAAAGAGAAAAGGCCGTGTAATGGTAATTTGCGAAAATCCTAAGCACAAGCAAAGACAAGGTTAAGGGGGAACTTATGGCAAGAATCGCTGGTATTGACTTACCCAGAGAAAAGCGTGTTGAAATAGGTCTTACCTATATCTATGGAATCGGAAGAAAAAGATCTCAAGAGATTTTAACTAAAGCCGATGTAAATTTTGATACAAGGGTTAAGGACTTATCTGAAGCAGAAGTAGCTCGTATAAGAGAAGAAATAGCTAGTTACCAAGTAGAAGGGGATCTACGTCGTGAAGTTCAAATGAACATTAAAAGACTTAGAGACATTAACTGCTACAGAGGTATGAGACATAAAAAAGGCCTTCCAGTAAGAGGCCAAAAAACTAAAACTAATGCAAGGACAAGAAAAGGCCCTAAGAAATTAGTTTCTAAAAAGAAGTAAAGGAGGGGTATAATGGCTAAAAAACAACAAAAAACGACTCGTGTAAGAAGAAGAGAACGTAAAAATATTGAAAAAGGTCAAGCTCACATAGCTTCAACTTTCAACAATACCATGGTTACCCTAACTGATATGTCAGGAAATGTAATATCTTGGGCAAGTGCTGGTCAACTTGGTTTTAGAGGATCAAGAAAATCGACTCCTTTTGCAGCACAAGAAGCAGCACAAGAAGCTGCAAACAAAGCTAAAGAACATGGACTAAAGCAAGTAGAAGTTTATGTTAAGGGACCGGGTTCAGGAAGAGAAGCTGCAATCAGATCATTACAAGCTTCTGGTTTGGAAGTAACAATGATCAAAGATGTAACACCAATTCCACACAATGGTTGTAGACCACCTAAACGTAGGAGAGTTTAACGAACTCCTGTAGTCGCAAAGAGGAGGACCCATGATAGAAATAGAAAAACCGAGCATTGAAATAGAAGAGATTAGTGATAGCGGTGAATATGGTAAGTTTATAGTAGAACCACTTGAAAGTGGATACGGAATTACCATAGGGAACTCTCTTAGAAGGGTTCTTCTTTCATCACTACCCGGTGCTGCAGTTTCATTTATCAACATCAGAGGTGTTGAGCATGAATTTGATACAATTCCGGGAGTTCTTGAAGATGTACCGCAAATCATATTGAACATTAAGGGAATAGTTCTAAGAATGGATGAAGAGCTACCTGTAAAGCTTATTATAGAAAAGAAGGGCGAAGGGGTAATTACTGCATCTGATATTCAAGTAGGACCAGAAGTGGAGATAGTAAACTCTGATCACCACATTGCTACACTTAATGAAGATGCGGAAGTCTATATGGAATTGACTGTAGAAAAGGGACGTGGCTATGAACCTGCTGAACTTAAGAAGGATGAAATTTCTGAGATAGGCGTTATAGCAATAGATTCAAATTACACTCCAATTAAAAAAGTTAATTGGAAAGTTGAAAACACAAGAGTTGGTCAAAGAACTGACTTTGATAAACTTATACTCGAAGTTACAACTGATGGATCTATGAAAGCTGATGAAGCAACATCTCTTGCTGCAAAAATCCTAACAGAACACTTAGATTTGTTTATTGGTTTAACTGACCATGTGGATCAGGTCAACATCATGGTTGAAAAACCGGAAGATGATAAAGAAAAAGTTCTAGAGATGACAGTTGAAGAAATGGATTTATCCGTTAGAAGTTTTAACTGTTTAAAGAGAGCCAACATCAATACAGTCGAGGAACTTGCTTCTAAAACTGAAGATGAAATGATGAAGGTTAGAAATTTAGGTAGAAAATCTTTAGAAGAAGTTATTAATAAGTTAAATGAACTCGGACTTGGTTTGAGACAAGAAGACGAATAAAGAGGAGGGACACATGGCAAAGTTAAGAAAACTTGGTCGCCCAACTGCACATAGAAAAGCTATGCTTAGAAATCTTGTAACTTCACTATTAAGAGAAGGACAAATAACTACTACAGTTACAAGAGCTAAAGAAACTAAGAGAATGGCTGAAAAAATGATTACTCTTGGAAAAAGAGGAGATCTTCATGCAAGAAGACAAGCTTTAGCTTATATATATGATGAAGATGTAGTTACTAAATTATTTACTGAAATAGCTCCAAACTATTCAGAAAGAAACGGTGGATACACAAGAATATTAAAGCTTGGCAATCGTCTTGGAGATGGCGCAGAAAAGGCTATAATTCAATTAGTATAATTATTGATGAGCTTGAAAAAAGCTATTTCAAATTATATATTCTGAAAAAGGACTTTTAATAGAAGTCCTCAGATTGTAGACAAACCCAGGAATTTTCCCTGGGTTTGTTTGCATTTTAATAGCTTTAATAATTTATTAAGGCTCTATGTCAAACATTGGGGAGGCTCATAAAATCGAGCCTCTCATTTTATGTAAAAATCAACACATAGCAGCTAAAATAAGTCCAAAACTAAAATAAAGCAAAAACCACTAAAAATAAGCATAGCAAACAAAACTCCTAGGAGTTTTCAGAAAATTTAATACTCTTTTGCCAACTACTTACACGAAAACATAATTCGTTTTCTAAATAAATCAAAATTCCTCATACCAAAACAATTTCTCTTTAAAGTCTTTATCTTAGTATGAGTACCCTCAAGAGGACCATTAGCCCAAGGATAATCAAAAGAATTACATATCTCATCAAACCAATTATTAAAAGCAGTAATACAAGAACTAAATTCCTTTAAACCGGACTCCTTAGCCCTTATTATCCACTCACTCAAACATATACTTGCCATCTTTTTATTAGGCTGAGTAAGAACATATTTGTAAACAGTAAAATAAGAATGTATAAAAATGATTAAATAGGAATGTACAATTTGATAAAATAATGAATATAACATTTTGGAGGAAATAATGGAATATTCATTAATAAATAACTTGAAAATTAAAATACAAAAGTTAAAAGATTTATCAAAATTAAAAATAATTATGGATTCAAATGATTTAAAACCAAACTATTCTGCTTTATCTAAAGAACTTGGTGTGGATAGACGTACTATTAAAAAATATTATCATGGTTATGAAAAACCCTTTTCTAGAAACAAATCTTCTAAAATAGACAAGTTTAAGGATGTAATTAAAGAGTTGCTTGATGTTAACTCTGTTCAAAGATTCTACTCTAAAACAATTCTTTGGAGATATCTAATACTATTATCCTATTAAATCTAGATATATAACCAATCCCTATTGGTGATACTTTTAACCATCTCTTTTGTTAATTTATTTATCGTTTCACACAACCTATCCACTACGTCTGATAATGTGTGGAAAAATTCATTTTTAAATCCCATAGTCCTAATTTGTTTCCAAATCTGTTCTATGGGGTTCATTTCTGGTGTATATGGTGGTATATGCATTATTTCTATGTTTTCCGGTATTCTTAATCCTTTGGATTTATGCCATGTTGCTCCATCACATACTAGTAGTATCATATCATTCTTATAGGTTTTGGAGGGTTCTTTTAAAAATATGTTCGTACAGTCTGTATTACAATACGGCAATATTAAAAAGAAGTTTTCTCCTGTTGTTGGTTCTACTGCTCCATAAGTATATCTGTATTCTCTTAAATGATGACAAGGTACTGATGGTCTTATTTTATGGTTACACCAACAGTATTTCGGCTTATTTATGCGACCGAATCCTGCTTCATCTTGGAACATTATTCTTACTTTTTTATCTAGGTTAACGTTTCTAAGTTCTTTTGCTCTGCTGTTAATTTTTTTGAGATCTCTATGACCTCTTTACTTGCTTTCTTAGGATGTTTACTTCTTGGCATTATTTTTCTAAATCCGTGTCTTTTTAGTACTCTATATATTTGACCCGTTCCTATGGAATGTCCTACAAGCTTTACATATGCTTTTTCTATTTCTTTGGCTGTTACTATTTGTCCACTTTCTGCTTTTTCTTCAAATTGCTTTAGGAATTCTTTTTCTTCTTCAAAGCAGAGATTTCTATGATTGCCTTGTCTTTTTTTATTTTTTAATGCGTTTACAGAATCTTCTCTGTATGCTTTTAACCATGCGAATACTGTAGATTTTCCAACATCTAATTTTTCAGATATGGATTTGGCACTGTTGCCTTTAAGTTTTAGTATTATGGCTTTAATCCTTATATATTCTCTTTTGTTATTAGTTTTTTTGAGTTCTACTTCTAATTCTTGAATTTGTTTTTGTATATCTTTCATAATATTATTATACTACATTAAATCACACAATTGTATCTATTGTTTAACGGATATTAGTATTAATATAGAAAGTATAATTGATGTAATAGAAAATAAAACTTTAGATGGGCATTAAAAATGCTGTTATGCTGAACTTATTTTTAATTAATATTAACCACTAATTAAATTTTTATATTCAGCTAATTCCTATGAGTAATATTTTTAACCATTTCTTTAGTTAAATTATCCATGATGTTATTATATCATTTTGTCAATACATAGTCAGTGATTAGTATTAGAAGCTAGTTATCATCTTAAATCTAAAAGAGTAGTGTTAGGGAATGATTTTTAGTCATTACCCTGTTAATATTACTGATTTAATGATAAAATTCAATTAAGTGTTATTTAGTTAAGAGTATTTTTAGGGGAGGCTTATGGAATATAGAAAATTTGGAACAAGATACATTGTTAGAATGGACAAAGGCGAAGAAATAATTTCTAAACTTAAAGAATTTGTAATAAAGGAGCAAATAGATTTAGGATATATAACGGGTCTTGGGGCAGTTACAGATGTTGAAATAGGTCTTTTTAACACGTCTGAAAAGAAATACTATTCTAAAAAATTTAAAGAAGATTACGAAATTACAAGCTTACATGGAAATATCTCTACAATGCATGGAGAAACTTATCTACATCTTCACATGGCAATCTCTGATAAAGACCAAAATACATTTGGTGGTCATTTAAATAGCGCCACAATATGTGTAACGGGAGAACTTATAGTTGAAGTTTTATCTGGCAAGATTGATAGAGAATTCTCTGAAGAGATAGGAATAAATGTTATAAAATTTTAATTAAAGTGTAGCCAGTTAGGATGTCTTGTGAAAATGTGACATCCTATTTTTATATAAAGCTAAATTTTTTAATACAAATAGATATTAGATGATTAATTTAATTAAAGCTGCAAAAATATTGAATCTATCACAATTTAATAGTATGCTTGTATAGATTATTATTTTTATAATTTGAGAGGAGTAGTATGTCTGAAATAAAGAAGGAAAAGAAAAAAAGAAAAAAGAGACAATGGCCTTTCGTAATCTTATTTACAATAGGATTTTTAGTTTTGTTGTATCCACAAGTTTCGAGAATATACTATCGTGTAGACTCAAGTCAGCAAGTGGCAACATTTGATGCTGAAAAGGCGAAGTTGACATCTGATGAAGTAAAGAGAAGAATTGAACTTGCAAAAGCATTTAATTCATCTTTAATAAATAATAATTTAGAAGACCCTTATTCTGAAGACCAAAAAAATCAAGGCAGAGCGGAATATGCTAGAATGCTTGAGATACATGAGCAAATAGGCCATATACAAATACCGAATATTGATGTAGACATTCCAATATATGCAGGAACAGCAGAAGAAGTTTTGCAAAAGGGAGCAGGGCATTTAGAAGGAACATCACTTCCGGTTGGTGGTAATAGTACACATACTGTAATAACTGCACATTCAGGTTTGCCAACTGCAAAGTTGTTTACGGACCTTAGAAAAGTAAAAGAGGGGGACAGATTTTATGTACACAACTTGGGAGAAATTTTAGCTTATCAAGTAGACCAAATAAAAGTTATAGAACCTTCGAATTTTGAAGACTTATTGATAAGTGAAGGACACGATTATGCAACCTTACTAACTTGTACACCTATAATGATTAACACACATAGGTTGATAGTTCGTGGGCATCGAGTGCCTTATGACCCGGCTATTGACAACAAGTTAATTGCTGAAAATCAAACAGGTTTTATGTACAAGTATTTATTCTTTGGACTTGGAGTATATATTCTTATAATGATCTATTTGATACTACATTATAGAAAAAGAGCCAAAAAATATACTCGTGAAATAAATAAAATTCTTGTTTTGAACAATGAAAAGTTAGGAGTTGACTATGAAGAGAAAAAATAAAAAGCGTACTTGGCCTTTTGTAATTATGTTCATAGTTGGATTCTTAGTTTTGATGTATCCATTGGTTTCTCAATATTACTATAGAATAGAAGCAAATGAACAAATAGTAGAATTTGAAACGAAGAGACAAGATTTAGACTCAAATGAAATTTTGAGAAGAATAGAATTGGCAAGAGCGTATAATGATACTCTTGACCCGTCAAGATTAGCCGACCCATATACTGACAGGGAAAAAGAAGGTATATCGGAGTATGCGAGAATGTTGGAGGTTGGAGAAAAGGTAGGTTATGTTGAAATTCCAAGAATAGACACTAATATACCGATATATGCAGGTACAAGTGAATCTATTTTACAAAAGGGTGCAGGGCATTTAGAAGGGACATCACTTCCAATAGGAGGAGAGAGTACACATACTGTAATAACTGCGCATAGGGGTTTGCCAACAGCTGAATTGTTTAGGAACTTAAATAAACTAAAAGAGGGGGATGTATTTTATCTTCACAATATTGAAACGGTTCTTGCCTATGAAGTTGATCAAGTTTTGACAGTTGAACCCTCAGATTTTGAGCCTGTATTGGTACAAGATAAGAAAGATTATGCAACTCTTTTAACTTGTACACCATATATGATAAACAGCCATAGACTTTTGGTGAGAGGACATAGAATTCCTTATGTACCACCATTTGATGATGGAGTGGCAGATTCATTAATTGTTAATATGAGCTATAGAGACTTGTTGATGTTTGAGATACCAGTAGCTATATTGTCTACAGCTTTAGCACTATATTATAGGAATGAATACAGAAAAAAGAGAAAGAAATTAGAAAGCCTTAAACAAGAATGGGGTGACTTAGATGACAAATAAAAAGAAAAATAGAAAAATATTGGGATATATTTTAATTCTATTGGGAATAGCAATACCTCTCTATGGATTCACTGGAATTTCAAAAAATATTTTTGTAAATAAAAGTGAATACAATTCATTTTCTAAAAGGGTGGTGTCTGATGAAGAGAGACAGCTACAAGAAAATAAAATAGAGGTTTATAACCAAAATTTGCAAGGAAAAGAGATTACGATTGTAGACCCTTTTGCAACGGATAAATTTAATACAAAATATGAAATTTCAGAAGACCCGGATGAAATATTTGCCTATTTAAAAATTCCAAAGCTTGATTTAGTTCAACCAATAAGATTAGATGCATCTAATAAACACATGGCAGAAGGTGTGGCTCATGTAGATGGGACTTCTCTACCGGTTGGTGGAGTGAACAACAGAAGTGTCATAGCAGGGCACAGAGGATATTATCAAAGTATAATGTTTTTGAATTTAGATGAGTTAACTGCTGGAGATAAGATATTTATCGAAAGAAATGGAGAGAGCTTAGAATATGAAGTAAAGGATAAAGAAATAATAAATCCTTCTGAATGGGAAAAGCTAATTCCAATTATTGGAAAAGATATGGTCACGTTGCTGACGTGTGATCCATTTTTACCACCAAGGCCACATAGATTACTCGTAAATTGCGAAAGAGTAGTGAGTGTACCTGAAAATACAGAAGAAGTTAAAGTAGAAAAGAATTCTCAAGCTAAGTTTATTAAGTATGGCTCTTTGGGAATCACACTGTTTGGGTGGATATGGCTTATATTTGTAGGTATAAAGTTCTTTAAGTTTTTAAAGAGAGTAAAATAAAAAAGTCCGCTAATGGTAAGCGTCCTTTACACTGTGTTGTACAGTATATAGGATTAAATCATTAGCGGATTTTTTATTATTTATTTTTAGTATAAGATACAGGCAGTAGTTTTTTCTCAACCCAACCAAGTAATACATCTGCAAGAATTGCCATAAGAGCTGTAGGAAGAGCTCCTGCTAAAATTATTGCCTGACCATGTGCAACATTTATGCCTCTTGTAATTATATCTCCAAGGCCACCGGCACCAATGAAAGTACCAACGGCTGTGACACCTATTGCAACTACTAATGCATTTCTGATTCCACCCATTATTACGGAAATTGAAAGAGGAATTTCTACTTTGAATATACTTTGTATTCGAGTCATTCCCATTCCCTTTGCTGCATCCATAATTTCAGGTTTAATGGAATTAATAGCTGTAACAGTATTTTTTAAAATAGGAAGTAGAGAATACAAGAACACAGCAAGTATAACAGTGTTTGAGCCTATACCTAATCCAAGCATTAAAATTGCAAGTAGTGCAAGAGATGGTATAGTTTGTAAAACATTGGCAAACCCTATTATAACATCTGACAAATTATATCTTCTTGATATGAAAAAACCAAGAGGTATCGCAACAATAGCAGCGAATAAAACACCGTAAATGGATATTAAAAAGTGTCTTATGAATTGTTCTACAACATACAACCCATTTATTGAGTAATAGGTGAACATTTCTTTAATCATAATTTCACCTCATCTTTAAAGTAATTATTTTCTTCTAAAAATTCTTTAGCTACAATTTGTGGCTCGATTAAATCTTCATCACTTCTCTTGTTCATATATTGCATTTGCTCACTAGAAATTTTGCCGCTCAAAGTTTTTAATATAACATCTATCTCGGGATGCTTTTTAACTATTTCAGCACTTGCTACAGGGGAGCAATCATATGGAGGGAAGAGTTGCCTATCATCTTCAAGAATTTGTAGACCATAGGAGTTTATTCTACCATCAGTTGAATATCCAAGCACAACATCCATTTCACCATTATTTATTGCCGAGTAGACAAGAGCTATTTCCATTGGATATATGTTTTTAAATCCATAACCATATTTTTCTTGGAAGCCATCGTATCCATCTCCTTGACGTTGTATCCAAGAAGAATCTACACCAACTTTTAAAGTATCTTTAAATTGTTCGAGTTCAGAAACTTTTGTGATGTTGTGTTCGTTGGCAAATTCTTTAGTAACCATAAAAGCATAAGTATTTGAAAATCCATAAGAATCATACCAAATTCTGTTAAATCTCTTTAGATACTCTTCTTGTGAGACTCTCAATGCTTCTGTTGGGTTCATTATAGCATCTAAACCGAGTTCGCCGGTTATAGAAGTACCAGTATACATTCCACCACTTAAGTTTACATCACCTTCATTCATTGCAGTGTGTATTAGAGTGGTCGAACCAAGGTTATTTATTATTGTAACTTTTAAGTCGGTATACTTTTTAATCATCTCTGAAACAATTTGAGAAAGTATTTGTCTTTCGCTTGTATTTCCAGCTGCAATTACTATTTGAGTGTCAGTATTGCCACCTAATCCAGGCATAGAACAAGCTGTTAGCAATAGACATAGCATAGATAATATTAATTTCTTTTTCATTTTGCACCTCCCGATACTTTGTAAGGGGATAGCTTCTTTTCAATTTTTCCAAGAACAAAATCAGCAAAAAGAGCCATTATACTAACAGGTATAGTTCCCCACACGATCATTGGAGGGATATAGTTGTTAAGTCCGTTGAAGATAAAATCTCCAAGGCCACCTGCTCCTATATAAGAAGCTAAGGTTGTCCAAGCTATTACATATACGGCACTAAGTCTTACTCCAGACATTATAACTGAAAGCGCAAGAGGTATTTTTACTTTAAAGAGTACCTGTTTTTCAGTCATTCCCATTCCCCTTGCAGCATCAATTGAATTTTTATCGACTGATACAATCCCAAGATAAGTATTTCTCAAAATTGGGAGAAGAGAGTATATAAACAGTGCTATTATAGCGGGAAGCTTTCCAACTCCAATAATAGTTATAATGGAAAGAAGTGCAAAAGATGGGATGGTTTGTAAAACTGATGCAAAAGCCATCACAATTTTAGCTACAGCTCTATTTTTAGTAATTAAAATTCCGATGGGAATTGCAAATAAGATACCTAGTAAAAGAGCGATACTTGCGATGAATAGATGTTCCAAAGATTTATAAAGAATTTCATTAGCATTGGATACAAAATAATTAATCATTTAAATTCACCTGTGCTTCCTCGGTAAGTTTTTTTAGTTCATCAGATGAAGAAGTATCGATAATATCCTCGACAATATCATCTTCACTCCATAAGTTTTCGTAAATTGTATCTACAATAGAAGCTCTTGTAACTATACCGACTAATCTTCGCTTAGAATCTACAACTGGAAGATTTTTAACTTTTAATTTGTATATTTGGTGAATAGCCTCTATAACTTTTGTGCTATTTAAAATAGGATGAGATTTAGTTAAGATAGTTCTAAGTGGAACATTTCGCTTACCTATTTTAACTAGGTCAAATATTCCGATATGTCCTAATAGTACTCCGTCGTCATCTGTTACAAATAATGTATCTACACGCTTGTTACGCATAAGTCTTATAGCTTCAAGAGTTGTGGTGTGTAAATTAGCATGTACCGGATTTTTGAGCATGATAGTTTCTACTGTATTATAAGAAGTTTTAGCTTCATTTAATTTTTCTTCTCCAAGGAGTTCTTTGACATATTCAGTTGCCGGATTTTTCAGTATGTTTTCTGGAGATCCTATTTGAATTACATGGCCTTTGTCCATAATAACTATCTTGTCTGAAAGTTGAAGGGCTTCGTCCATGTCGTGAGTTACAAAAATTACTGTCTTGCCCATTTCTTTTTGAAGAGATTTTACAAGTTGTTGTAGAGAATTTCTTGTAATAGGGTCAAGTGCTCCAAATGGTTCGTCCATTAAGATTATATCTTGGTCAGCAGCTAGAGCTCTTATTACACCTATTCTCTGTTGTTGCCCTCCAGATAATTCTGAAGGATATCTATCTAAGTATTCTTTAGGCAAGTCGACACGTTCTATAAGATTTTCAGCGATTGCTCTAAGTTTAGTTTCGTCCCATTTGAGTAGTCTTGGGACCATAACAATATTGTCAAAAATGCTCATGTGAGGCATTAATCCAATTTGTTGGATCACATAACCTATTTTTTTTCTTAGTTCAACAGGGTTTTCTTGTTTAATATCCTTGTTGTCAATTAATATTGAGCCGTGAGTTGGTTCTGTCATTCTGTTAATCATACGCATACAAGTCGTTTTCCCTGATCCGGATGTACCTATGAAACACACAAATTCACCGTCTTCAATTTTGATGTTTACATCTTCACAGGCAACCTGATTGCCGGGATAAACCTTTGCTATTTCCTTAAATTCAATCATGTTTTAGCCTTTCTTTTTTAATAAATGATACTACTTATCTAATTAAATGTACTATATAAAATAAATATATACATTTTATATACCCATATATTGTAAAAAGTATACTATATAGAATTGTTGTTAAATTATTGAAAATTTGATTTAACTATATTTAGTGATTTAATAAAATTAAATAATGGATATAATTATAAAAAGCGTATAAATTTCAAAGCATTTAAATGTAAAAACACAAGTGATATAATTGTGCCGAGGTGAGAAAATGGCATTTATAGAAGTTAAAGACCTTTATAAAAAATATATAATGGGAGAAACCACAATTTTTGCCAATAATGGGATTAATTTTGAAATAGACAGGAATGAATTTGTGTTGATAATAGGTCCATCAGGAGCAGGTAAGTCTACACTTCTCAATATTCTTGGAGGAATGGATAGTCCAACTTCAGGTATTGTAAGTATAGATGGCAAAGACATTTCAAAATTAAACGATAGAGAACTTACAATGTATAGAAGAAATGATATGGGGTTTGTTTTTCAATTCTATAACTTAATTCCAAATTTAACGGTTAAAGAAAATGTAGAATTGGCAACTCAAATAGTAAAAGACGCATTAAAGCCTGAAATAGTTTTGGAATCTTTGGGGCTTAAGGATAGAATGTTTAACTTTCCATCACAATTATCAGGCGGGGAACAACAGAGGGTTTCAATAGCAAGAGCTTTGGCGAAAAAACCGAAATTATTATTGTGTGATGAGCCAACTGGAGCACTTGATTATAAAACAGGTAAACAAGTTTTAAAAATTTTAAAAGACACAGCTAAGACAACGGACACAACTGTAATAGTAATAACACATAATAAGGCTGTTGCACCTATAGCTGATAAAGTGATTGAAATTATGGACGCTAAAGTGAAATCAATAACAATAAATGAACAGCCAATGAATATTGATGAAATAGAATGGTAGTTTTATGAAGAATATAGAAAAAGATACTCTGAGAGAAATAAAAAATTCATTATCAAGATATATTTCCATACTTATAATTGTAGGGTTGGGTGTTTTTGTGTTGGTAGGACTTACATCAACTGCCCCAACTATGAGAAATAATGCCCAAGACAAAATAAAAAAAGAAAATACAGAAGATATTTTGGTGAGCTCAGTAATAGGATTTGAAGACAGTGATTTAAATTCTATTGAATCTCAAAATGGAATTGAGGAGCTTGAGTATGGATATGAAGTTCAATTAAAAGAAGACACGACAGGAAAACTTGTGTCTCTTTTTAGTATGCCATATAAAATTGGAAGACCTACTGTAGTTTCAGGTCGAAATATAAGAAATGGCAGAGAAATTTTATTAGATGCAGAGTTAGAAAAAGAATTTAAATTAGGTGATACTCTAACTTTTAGAAAAGAGTCCGGAATTTTTGACAAGAGTGATGAAAATAAACTTATAAGTTATGAGTACAAGGTCGTTGGCTTTGTAGAAAGTATGTCTTATATTTCAAATAGGAGTAGGGGAACTTCCCTTGAAGGGCTTGGAGAAATAAAGGGATTTGGCTACATATCCCCTGCAAATTTTAATACTAATGTCAAATTTGCAAAGTTAATATATAGCGGAACACGAGGCATTGAAACGTCATCTAAAGAATACAAAGAAATATTAAAACCTCATATAAATAGTTTGAAAGTAGATTTTAATCGTAGACCCGAAGAAAGATATGATGATTTAAAAGACGATTTAAAAAATAAAATATCTTCAGGAGAAGCTGATATTAAGGAAGCTGAAGATAAAATTAAAGATGGGGCAGAAGAACTTGAAGACGGAAAAGAAAAGTTGGAAAAGGGAAAAGCAGAGATTTCAGATGGAGAAAGTAAGTTAAGCAAGGAATCTAAAGTTGGAAGAGATAAGTTAGATGAAGCAAAAGACAAGTTAGAAAAATCAGAACGTGAAATAAAAGAAAATGAAAAAAAGTTAAAAGATGGAAAAAATAAATTAGACTCTTCTAAAATAGAGCTTGAAGATGGCAATAGAAAGTTACAAGACGGGAAAGCAAAAATTGAAGAAGCTGATAAAAAGCTACAAGATGGTGAGCTTGAGTACAACGAGGGCGAAAAGAAATATGAAAGAGGCTCCGGAGAGTTAGATAGTTCTCGAAAGACTTTGGACCAAGCTAAAAAACAATTGGAAGAAGGACGTAGAAAACTTGATGAAGGACTTCAAAGAATAGAAAGTTCAAAGGCAGAGTTAGAAGCCGGAGAACAAAAATACCAATTGGGGTTGCAACAGTATCAAGAAGGAGAGAAAAAATATTCAGAAGGGCTTCAAAAAATAGCAACTGAACTTGGAACAAGTGCCAATATAGATGAAGTGGATAGAAAGCTAACAGAAAATGAAAGTTATATTAAGTTAGTTGAAAAGATATTGTCAGAGTACAGAAGAGCCGAAGCAGAACTTAAGTCCATAGAACAAAGTATAAAGGAAAAAGAGAACCAAATAAAAATTTATGAGCAAGATTTAGAAAAATTGGAAACTGAAAAAAACTCAATAGATTCTTCTAGCTCAAGATATGCTGAGTTAGAAAGTGAAATAATTAAAAAGAGAGCTCAGATAGATTCGCTGAAGATGGACGTGCAAACTACAAGAGAAAGTTACAATGCCGCAATGGAATTAAAAAAACAATTTGAAAGTGAAATTTCAAAGTTGAGCATGAAATATGGCGGAGTAGATATTGTAAAAGAATATGATTCATTACTTGCGAATTTGAAGTTAGCAAGAGCAGGCGTGGACAAATTAAAAGAAAGCAGGAGAGAATTAGACAGAGCTGCTGTTCAATTGGAAGAGTCGAAGAAGACTATAGAAATGGGAAAGAAACAGCTTGAAGAGGGAATAAAAGCAGCTGAGGCCGGAGAAAGAGAATACAGAGAAAATCTTTTAAAATTTAAAGATGGAGAAGCTAAGTACGAAGAAGGTAAGAGAGAATTAAATACAGCAAGGCAAAAATTAGATGCTGCAAAACTTGAGATAGAGAGTGGAAAAGAAAAATTAAAATCTGCAAAATCGCAATATGATGAAAATCTTTCTAAATATAACGATGGAAAGATAGAGTATGAAAAGGGCAGGAGTGAATACGAATCCGGAGTTGAAAGGTTAAATGACGGAAAGAATGCATATAAAGAAGGCCTAGATACTTATGAAAAAGCAGAAGACACTTATTTTTCTGAGATAAATTCTGCACGAGACAAACTTGAAAAAGCAAAGAGAAAACTCTATAAAAATGAAAAGGAACTTATAAAAGGTCAAAAAGAATTTGAAAGCAAAAAACTTGAAGCTGATGAAGCAATACAAAATGGCAAGAGTGATTTAGAAGATGCAAAGAGAGTGCTGAAAATTTTAAAGGTACCGAGATACAAAATAACTCCAAGATATTCAAATGCATACTTAAATGCATATTTAAAAGATGCTGACAGTGTAGACACATTGAGCCTTGTGTTCCCAATATTTTTCTTTTTGATAGCAATGTTGGTTACATTTACAACTATGACCAGAATGGTTGAAGACAATAGAATTAATATAGGAACATATAAAGCCTTGGGGTATACAACTGGAGAAATTTCAAAAAAATATTTCATGTATGGAAGTAGTGCAGCCATAATAGGAGGAGTAATAGGGGCTATTGTAGGTTCAACACTGTTACCTAGTATAATAGGAAATGCATACTCTACAACAACTATATTTGAAAATCATTTGAACTATTATTTCTACCCTGGCAAGGCGATTTTATCAATATTGGTTGGATTAGTGTTCAGTGGTGTGGCAGCTCTGATATCAGTTAGAAAAACTTTAAAATCAAACACAGCAAGCCTACTCAGAAAGGAAACGCCAAGAGCTGGAAATAGAATTTTACTTGAAAAAATTCCGTTTATCTGGAATCGTATGGACTTTTTATTTAAAGTTACAGCGAGAAATATTTTCAGATACAAGAAGCGTATGATTATGACAATAATAGGTATAATGGGCTGTACCGCACTTCTAATTTTGGGATTTGGTATAGAAGGCTCTGTAAATGGAATAGGCAATAAACAATTCGATGAGATTATGAATTATGACCTATCTGTAACTTATGATGAACTTTTAGATGAAGATTCATATCAACAATACATCATTAGTAAGAATAAAAAAGAGTTTGAAAGAACAGGAGTAAATTTAGAACAATTTGAATTTGATTACAAAGACGTCATTGAAGATTTGACACTGATGAGTGTAAAATCTGACAAAACAATAAAAGACTTTGTAAACATAAGGGATAGAAAGAGTGGCGAAAAAATAGACATACCTGAAAATGGTGTGATAATAAGTGAGAAAACAGCAAAGTTAAAAAAATTAAAAATAGGAGATACTTTAAAGATAACAAGTAGTGAGGGGATATCTTTTGAAGTAGAAGTTTCTGAAATAATGGAAATGTATATGGGACATTATGCTGTAATGGGTAAGGATTATTATAATAGAGTATTTAAAAAAGAATTACAAAACAATACAGACTTGTATAAAATAGATAAAGATGTTGAGAGTATTAAAGATGAATTTCAAAATTATAAATCTGTTGTGTCAGTTGTAAATATGAATTCAGTACAAGAAATAATGAATGAATATATGAATTCAATTGAAAAAGTTCAAGTGATTATAACAGTTGCATCAGCTCTTTTAGCTATGATAGTCCTATACAATTTGACGAATATAAATATAGTGGAGAGATTGCGAGAGATTTCAACAATAAAGGTATTGGGATTTTATTCGTATGAAACCACAGCTTATATATATCGTGAAACAGGTCTACTCACTGTGTTAGGTATAATCTTTGGAGCACTTGTAGGAAAATTACTTCACTACATTGTAATTCAAATAGTAGTTCCAAACGAAGCCATGCTGGACCCTGTATTGACATTAAAATCATACTTTGTTTCAATTTTTATAACGTTATTTGTGAATTTAGTCATAATGTTGATTTTCCACAATAAACTAAAGGGCATAAATATGGTAGAATCTTTAAAATCAAATGAATAATTGATATAACACGTGTTATAATACTTATAACAATAGTTCGGAGGAATATAACTTGGAAAAAATAATTGTAAAAAAATCTGAGCCATTAAGAGGGACAGTTCGCATAAGTGGAGCTAAAAACGCAGCACTACCGATTTTAGCTGCTTCTTTACTTGGAACAGAAGATGTAGTTCTTGAAGACGTACCGGGTCTTAAAGATGTAGATATAATGTGTCAGGTGCTTGAAAGTTTGGGGAGTACTGTAAAGAGAGTAGAAAAAAACAAAATAATAATAAATTCTAATAATTTGAGTTCATACGTGACCAATTATGAGTTAATGGGAAAGATGAGAGCATCTTTTTTAGTTATGGGACCGCTTCTTGGCAGAATGGGAAAAACTGTTAATTCTCTTCCAGGGGGTTGCAATATAGGTGCAAGGCCTATAGACTTACATTTAAAAGGTTTTGAAGCTCTTGGAGCAAAAATTGAAAATAATGTTGGTGATATTACAGCAAGTTGTGAAAAACTAATAGGTGGTACAATATATTTAGATTTTCCATCTGTTGGGGCTACAGAAAACATAATGACAGCAGCTGTGTTAGCTGAAGGAGAAACTGTAATTGAAAATGCTGCAATGGAACCTGAAATAGTAGATTTAGCTAATTTTTTGAGAAAGATGGGGGCTAAAGTAGTGGGAGCCGGCACATCAACTATAAGAATTAATGGAGTAAAAGAATTAAAAGGCTGTACTCATCAAATAATACCTGACAGAATAGAAGCTGGAACATTTATGGTTGCGGCAGCTATGACAGAAGGAGATATAAAAATTGAAAATGTGATAGCATCTCATATAAAACCTGTTATTGCAAAGCTTGAAGAAGCGGGGGCACAAGTAATTGAAGAAGACGACAGCCTTAGAGTAATAGGGAATTCAATTAAACGTCCTATAAATATAAAGACATTGCCCTATCCGGGATTTCCAACAGATATGCAAGCGCAGTTTATGGCATTTACAACAACTTTAAACGGGAAGAGCACAGTTAAGGAAACTGTGTTTGAAAATAGATTTATGCATGCAGATGAACTTGTGAAAATGGGAGCAGATATAAACACCAAGGATAGAGAGGCAAGAGTTGTAGGGCCAAGTCAATTAAAAGGTGCAAAAGTAAATGCTACAGATTTAAGAGCAGGAGCAGCTTTAATTCTTGCCGGTCTTATTGCAGAAGGTGAAACTGAGATAGGCGAAATTTACCATATAGATAGAGGATATGAGGATATAGAAGAAAAATTTAGAAACCTTGGAGCAAATATTGAAAGGGTTGAAATTTAAAGTTATGGAGAAATCCATAGCTTTTTATTTTGGAGTAAAAAAATAAGAGCGACTAGCGCTCTTAAAAATTTTTAATTAGTCTTCGTAAACTTCGAAGTCTTCTTTTCCAGCTCCGCAAAGTGGGCAAACCCAATCTTCAGAAACATCTTCAAATGCTGTGTTAGGTTCAACTCCGTTGTCAGGATCTCCTAAAGCTGGATCGTATATATATCCACAAAGTGTACATTCAAATTTTTGCATGGGGTGTTCTCCTTTCATAATTTAAATATTTAAAATTTATAGTTAATTATTACCCACAAAATTTTAAATATAACTAAAAATTATAAATATAAAGAAAATATCTTTCCCTTAAAAATATTTTGTTTAAACTGCAATATCAAATTTAACTAATTTTCCGAAAGAGTTAACCTTTTAGGGACAGAGAAAATAATAAAATTGGGGAAGGAAGTAGTTTTCATATTAAAATAGGAAAAGCAGTATTCCATGAATCAACAGGCGGAGAAAAAGGCAAAGACAGAAAAGGATAAGTTGATGTGCACTTTAATTTTCACACAACTGTCAGTTGCCACAGAAAGCCGATATAGGAAAAATGGCTTAAAAATAGTATAATAATATAGATATTGACTGAAACAAATTTAAGTTTGCAAAGCAAGATAAATTTAAATACGAAAAGGAAGATGATTTTATGGCTCTAATAGATGCAATTCTTTACGGAATTGCTATAGCAGCTATTTTTAACGGTGCAGTGGCTTCTTTGGTACTTATTAATCCAAGATTCTTTTTGGATTCTTATCCAAAGGCTATCCAGAAAACAGCTCCGCAACAAATGACAAAGCAAGAGAAAAAAATAAACATGACATTTACTATCATTATTGTGGGAGTTTGTTTTATTTATTCAACAATAAGTATTTTACATTCAGGAGTTGTTGGCTTTTGGAATATATTTTGGATGGGATACATTCAGTGGAGTATATTAAATATAGGAGACTTTTTGTTATTGGATTGTCTCTTATTTCAAGGAAAATATAAAGAAAAGATAATTATTCCGGGAACAGAGGGACACAAAGATTATGAGTTTAATAATTGGATGAAACATTTGGCAATTCGAGAACATTTTTTATTAGTTCCATTTTTTCTTGTACCAATTATAGCTACAATTCAAGCTTTGTTTGTTGGCTTTTTAGGAAGATAAATTTAGAGTTGCATAAATTAATTTAACAATTTGATAAAGAATCAACAAAAAATCAGATAAAAAGCTATCTGATTTTTTAGAAAGTCCTATCCATCACCAGAACAAAGTATTAGAAAAATATTTGAAGTATAAAGACACATACAAAGCCTATATCAAGTTAAAGAAAGGCAAATAAGATAATTTTTAAAATGAGCATATGGCAAATATTATTAAAGAGATTAAAAATATCACGTAGGACATTTAGGAGAATAAATATATAAGATTGTAAATAAGAAGTAATAACCTTTAAGAAAGAAAAGACAAGCTATATTTTAAAATCATAGATATACGAAAGAAGTGGGTTAAGCAGAAAAAGTTAAAATCTTTATAGAGTAGTTACAGGAAGCTTCAAATGTACTAAAAAAGATGAAAAGTAACGAGTTATATTTATAAAATTTGGCTTAAATATGGTATTTTATCATAAGCGTTGAGTGAAATAAAATTTTAATTAACTCAAGGAGGTGTGTTGAAATACAAAAAGTAAAGATAGAAAAGAATACCGTTCAGGAAACATTGTTTGTGCCACTATATGGTAGAAAAATGTGTTCTGAAAAATTTCCTGAACTTTATACAGATATTTTTGCAAAGAAGCTGTGTGATGGATTGGATTATGATTTTTCCAAATTAGATAGAAAAAACAATTCATTCTTATATGAATTCGGATCGCTTGAAGCAGCAATGCGTCAGTTGGATATTATGTGGGAAATCAAAGAATATCTAAAGATTTATCCAAAGGCAACTGTTGTAAATCTCGGTTGCGGCTTGGATGAAACGGGAAAAGCCTGTGATAATGGAAGTTGTAAGATAGTAAATGTAGATTTTCATGATGTTATAGAGATTCGTAACCAGCTTATTTCAAATTATGAAAGAGAAAGAAATGTTGCCTGTGATTTAAAAGATTACTCATGGATGAACGAAGTAGACGGTTCAAAAGGAGTTATTTTCTTTGCGGCAGGGGTATTTCATTATTTTAAGAAAAATGAAGTGAAAGATTTAGTTTTAGAACTTTCTAAAAGATATGTAGGGGGTTGTTTGATTTTTGATAGTGTAGGTAAGCTCGGTTTAAAGCTAATGATGTCAAAGACACTAAAGAGTATGGGTATCAGCGATGTAGACGGATTATTCTATACAAGTAGTCCAATACAAGACCTTAACTGGTCGGATAAAATAAAAATTACCTCAAAGGGATATATGTTAGGTTACAATGATATGAAAAGCCCTAATATTCACTTCTTTCATCGTTTACTTGCAAGGATAGGTGATGATATGATGAAGATGGCTATAAATAAGATTGAGTTTGTCTAAATCAAACAATTAAACATAAAATATAACATGGCAATTCATGAAATAGTAAACCAAAAAAGTTTACTGTTTTTCTTTGTCTAAAAACGAAAAGGAGAACACGTAGAAGAAAAATAAAAATAAAAACACTACATAATAAACAGTTAATTATAGATAATGGAAAAACAAAATATACTGTAAACCTACATTTCAAGCAGGGTACAAGCGAAACATATAAAGACAAAATATCAAAGCTAATCAAGAGAGAGACGGAAAAGTTTATGTCCTTAACAAATTTTTCCAAAAATTTCAATAAGCTTTGACTTATTAAGCTATTCTGTAAATATTGTTAGAGGCTTTTAGTAATCTAAGATTTTCCCTGGTAGAGTGTTCACTCAATTTATTATCTTTAAATCATTATCTTGAGTATAGTCTGATAGAAATTTTTTGGGGTAAGAATTTACTTATTAGACTATTATTTCTTTATTGTTTTTTTCCTTGGTGTTGTTTTGATGAGAATAATATACATCATATATAAATTTCTTTTTTTATTTTGCTAAATTGTTAAGTTTCAATCTATTATCACTTGTTATACTCTTTGAAAATAAAAAATATTTTATAAAAGGCTTTTAAATTTTATCAAAATATGTTAAACTTTTAACATACAAAGAGAAAACGTTTTATATTAAGGGGGAAATGTTATGGCTACTTTTAGCGTACCTAATAAAATAGTACATGGGGAAAATTCATTAGAAGTTTTATCTTCTTTGAAAGGTAAGAGAGCAACTTTAGTAACTGGTGGAAGTTCAATGAAGCGTTTTGGCTTCTTGGATGAAGTTACTAAGATACTAGAAGATGCTGGATTTGAAACTCAACTTATTGACGGTGTAAATCCTGACCCAACTGTGGAAGAATGTCTTCTAGGCGGAAAGAAAATGGAAGAGTTTGGTCCTGATTGGATAATTGCCATAGGTGGCGGTTCTGCAATGGATGCAGCAAAAGCTATGTGGGTATTCTATGAACATCCAAACTATGATTTTGAAAAATTAGTTTCTTTTGACAACCCACCACTAAGACAAAAAGCTCGTATGGTATGTATACCTTCAACTTCAGGAACAGCTTCTGAAATCACAGCTTTTTCTGTAATAACTGATCCGGTAAAACAAATAAAGTATCCATTAGTACATCCTGACTTTGTTCCGGATATAGCTATTATAGACCCAAGACTACCACAAAAAATGCCACCACTTATCACAGCTCAAACAGGTATGGACGTTATGACTCACGCTATTGAAGCAATTGCTTCAACTGCAGCTGATGATTATACTACTCCTTTGGCAGTTAAAGCGGTTGAGTTAGTTCTTAAATATCTTGAAAGAGCCGTTAAAGATGGAGACGATATGGAAGCAAGAACTAAAATGCATGATGCGTCAACTCTTGCCGGTATGGCATTCTCAAATTGTTCATTAGGTATTGTACACAGTATGGCTCACAAGATTGGTGGTATATTTCACTTAACTCATGGAGAAGCAAATGCAATAATGCTACCATACATCATCGACTACAATAGAAAAGAAAGTGATAGCTATGATATGTTAGAAGATACTTTAAGAATAGATGACATAGCTGAAGAAGTTAGAAAACTTAACGAAGCTGTTGGATTGACTTTGAATATTAAAGATGGAAAGAACACAGTAATTGAAGAAGATAAATTCCTTGAAGTGTTAGATACAATGTCAGCTAATGCATTTGCAGATGCTTGTACTCTAACTAATCCAAGAAAGACTAGCCCTGAAGATATCAAGAAAATCTACACAGCAGCTTACTATGGAGAAAAAATAGATTTTTAATTTAAATTTAAAAAGATAGCGTGAAATTTTTAGGCACTATCTTTTTAGTACCATAAATAGTGTAAGAAAGGAAGTAATTCCTATCTTGCACTATTTTTGTATAATGAAGAAGTAGTATGACGAGCGTCTTTTAGGGTTAAAACATCCGACATAAAAACTGTCAACTACCTCTTCATTATTCATATTCGGTTAAGCAGGTTGGGCAAAACGTCCGTGTCACAAGTTAAAATGAGTCTAATGGTGCAGGTAGAAACTACAAAAGAAAAAAGAAAGAAGGCAAAACATGATATCTGTAGGTATAGACATATCAAAAGAGAAATTTACAGTTTGTGCATTAGAACAAGGAAGCAAAATAATTTGGAAACCATTTGATGTTTCAATAAACAAACCAAAACTAGAAGAACTTCTAGAGAAGCTAGAAAAAATAAAGGAAGAAGTAAAAATAACAATGGAAGCAACAGGAAAATATCATCTACCGATACTTTATGAATTAAAAGATAGAGGATACTTTGTTTCAGTAATAAATCCATTAAAGATGAAACAATTTTGCCGAGCCTTTTAGAAAAGCAAAAAATGACAACATAGATGCAAAACAAATAGCAGAATATGGACTAATGTATTGGAAAGAATTAGAAGACTACAAATTAGATGAAGAAAACTACAGAGTCTTAAAAGAATTAAATAGAAACTATCAACATTACATGGATCTAAGAATCAACCAAATGAACTTCATAGACCAAACAATATATCAAACATTTCCAGGAATAAAAAACTAATCCCCATGGATCAGGAGACTTTTCAAAAGATAAATTATTAGACCTTTTAGAAAAATGGTGGCATAAAGACCTAGTATTAGAAAAAACAGAAGAAAAATTTGTAGAAGAATATAAAGCGTGGGCAAAAGAAAAGAGATACCATCTAAATGTAAACAAAGCAAAAACAATTTACAGCTTAGCAGAGGATAGTATCTCAACACAACCTTCCCATAACTCAAAAATAGGAACAAATATCAGAGAAGGAATAAACCTGATAAAGCAAATAAATCAGATTTTAAATAACATTTTATTATAAATGATGGAAATATCCGAGCCCGTAGAAGAATATCAAGAAGTAAAAAAAAATCTCAGGCATATCAGACAAATTAGCAGTATAAATAGTATCAGAATTTGGTGACTTATTAAAATTTAAAAATAAAAAATGTCTAATATCATTTATGGGAATAGACTCACCACCATATGAATCAGGAAATTTTAAAGCAGACCAAAGGAAAATAAGTAAAAGAGGAAACGCAATACTAAGAAAAGTAGGCTACCAAGCAATGAAATGTATGATGAGTGCAAAAAATTCAGAAAACGAAATATATAACTATATGATAAAAAAGAAAAAGAAGGTAAAGTCAAAAAAGTTTTCAAATTTGCAGGCTTAAACAAATTCTTAAGAATCTACTACGCAAGAGTTATGGAGGCAAAAGCCGAGAAAAAAGAATTAAAAGTAGCATAGATTTGGAAAAACACTAAAAAAAGCTGATTATTTACTTCGGCTTATTTGCCATGCGCTAATTTAATTATTCAAACAATCAAATAACCTGAAATTAATTTCAGGTTAAGTTTGACTTTTGTTAGCAGGTTTTTATGTCTATTTAAAATTGTTCCTTAATAGATACTAAATCTATACTAACTTGTTAAATAAGTTTGCTTTTAAAAGTATTTTGGCAATTATTATTCCTAAGATACTTCCTGTAATGCTTGCCGGAATCCACATTGGCATAAAAAACCAAATTGGTTCACTGTCTAAGCTTAGACCGGGATAAGTGAAAAAATATCTCATAGGATAATATGAAACTAAAGCACCTATTATACCAGTTCCAAAAACTTCTCCAATGCCGGCTGCAAAAAGTGATTTTGTCTTTTTATATAGAATAGCAGATAGCACAGCACCGAAGACAGCGCCGGTGTAAGCTGTAAAAGGTCTACCAAAAATGAACATACGAACTGTGCCGCTGATAAAAGCTTGTGCCAAATTATAAGTTGGTCCTAAGAAAACTGCTCCGACTACATTTGTAGCATGTTGGAATGGAACAAAGTTTGTTATAAATGCCACGCTTGAAACGGCTATATTAATTGCGGCAAAAAGCGCTGCTAAAATCATCTTCTTTAATTTTTTATTTTGCATTAAATGACCTCGTGTTTTCTCTATATTTATTTAGTAAGTATTCTGTTTCAGATTTTTTATCTTCTGCCATAAGTATTCCTGTGACTACTGCGTATCCAGCGACATCAATGTCTTTTAAATCATCTATTGTATTTCTGTTTATTCCGCCTATTGCAACGACAGGGATGCTTACAGAAACTGCAATTGAACTTAAAATTTCAGGGTTCATATCATAAATTACATCTTTAGTTTGAGTTGGGAAGACTGCACCAACTCCAATGTAATCAGCACCTAAAGATTCGGCTTCTTTTGCCATTTCAATGGTTTGAGTGCTGACGCCTATAATTTTATCTTCTCCAAGGATTTTTCTTGCGATATCAGCGGGCATATCAGTTTGTCCGAGGTGAACTCCGTCTGCGTTGATAGCAAGTGCTATATCTATTCGGTCATTAATCAACAATTTAGCATTATATCTATGGCAAAGTTCTTTTAATTCTGTAGCTAATTTTAAAAATTCACGAGTAGTTGCATTTTTTTCTCTGAGTTGTACTAATTTTGTTCCGCCAATTAAAGATTCTTCAATTTCATTTAATAAATTATCTCCTGTAATTAGGTCTCTGTCTGTTACAAGATAGATTGAGTAATCAACACTTTTCAATTTTTGCACCTTCTTTCAAAATTTTATAATTGATTGTAGATAGCTCATTAATCAAATTGATGTGAAAATCTCCAAGTCCACGTATTCCATTCTTTGCTCGTTCACCAGCTACGGACATAAGTGTTGTTATTGTAAGAGCAGATTCTAAAAAGTTATTTGTTGCAGCTGCTCCGGCTGATAGAAGTCCGGTTAGCATACAACCACAACCTGTTACCAATTGCATTTCTGCAACGCCATTGTCAATTGAGTAGCAAGTTTTGCCGTCAGTTACATAGTCAATTTTTCCGGTTACAACAATAACTGAATTTGTAATTTGACTTGCTTTTATTGCAACATCTACCATGGATATTGACTCATCAACAGATGCATCAACTCCTTTAGAGTTTGAAGATTTATTTACTATATAAGCTATTTCAGAATAATTACCGTGAATTATAGAAATTTTATTTTTTATAAATCCATCTGTAAATTCATTTCTTATTGAAGAACTTCCAGCGCCAACAGCGTCAAGCACTAATGGCTTTTGATATTTTTCAGCCATTTTTGCGGCAAATCTCATTTCTTTCAAAGATTCTTCACATATTCCACCTAGATTTATATAGACAGAGCCTGAATTTTTTATAATATCTTCAAGTTCTAGTACTGAGTGAGCCATAATAGGTGAGGCGCCTATGGCAAGTATGGCGTTTGCAACGTCATTGATTGTGACATTGTTTGTAAGACACTCAATCAAAGGTCTTTTTTCTTTTATAGTTTTAAGTTCCCTCTCAAAAATTTTTTCCATTAAAGTCTCCTTAAAATAAAAAATACTCCCTGTGGGAGTAAGCACGCAAAAATTATGTAATGCTTCCTTCCACGGTGTTAACCGACAGGTTCTAAGGGTCAGGTTTTAGCCTTCTCAACTCAAAGAGTCCCCCTGCATGTCACCATACTACCATAGATTTTAAGAATTAACAATTACTAAGAAATTGAAATATGAAAATGATAAAGCAAGATAAGGACTGCTTTTTGAAAAATTGTGATTAAGAGTAATAAATTTTAATTTTCTTACGAGATTTATAATAAAGTAGTTGGATTCACAGACTTTTTACAAATAAATGGTAAGATGTATTTAAACTTATATCAAAAAGAGGGTTGTGTATGAAAGGTAATAAAAAAGTTGTTTCAGGTGCAATGGCATTTATTTTCTTAATGGGAATAGTCAGTTTGTTTTCGGATATGACACACGAAGGTGCAAGAAGTATATTGGGAGAATTTTTAAATTTAACAGGTGCGTCTGCAACCACTATAGGTTTTGTATCTGGGATAGGAGAGCTACTAGGTTATTCTCTTAGGATAGTTTCGGGATTTATTGCTGATAAGACAAAAAAGTATTGGACGATAATTATAGTTGGATATTCGTTGCAAGTTTTAGCTATACCGGCTCTTGCATTTGTGCCGGAACAAGGATGGATAATAGCTTGTGTATTAATAGCGCTTGAACGAATAGGAAAGGCAATTAAAAAGCCGGCTAAGAATACTTTGGTAAGTTTTGCTGCAAGTGAAATTGGAGTTGGAAAGGGATTTGCATATCAAGAATTTTTAGATCAATTGGGTGCTTTTATAGGGCCTGTGATTTTATTTTTAATAAATATTATAAAGGGAACAGATGATTTGATATCAACTTATAGATTGTGTTTTATAGTTTTGGGAATTCCGGCTGTTATAACTATAAGTTTGGTTCTATTGGCAAAATTAAAATACCCTAATCCGGAAATATTTGAAAAGGAAGTTGAGCAACATAAGGAGTTTAGCTTTCAAAAGTCATTTGTATTATATATGGTTGCAATTTGTCTATTTGCATTTGGATTTGCCGATTTCACAATTATAACATTTCATGTTGCAAGGGTAAATGTGTTTGATATTTCAAATTTGAGTTTGCTGTATGCATTGGCAATGGCAGTGGATGCAATTGCAGCTCTGTTTTTTGGTTGGCTATTTGACAAAGTTGGTCTCAAGGCTCTTATGTTATCAACTTTTTTGAGTGCGTTTTTCTCTGCATTTATATTTTTGACAGAAAGCAAGTCTATGATAATAACAGGTATTGTTCTATGGGGAATTGGAATGGGAACTCAAGAAAGTATTATGAAAGCAGAGGTCAGCAAGATAATTCCAAGATCTTCAAGGAGTATGGGTTTTGGGATTTTTGAAACGGGATTTGGAGTGGCTTGGTTTTTGGGAAGTTGGTTACTGGGATACCTCTACGATGTAAATATAACTTACTTGGTAGTGGTTTCAATAGTAGCTCAAATATTGGTGATAGTTTCTTATGGGATATGTATATTTGTGAGAAGAGAAGATTATTGAAGTAAGTGAACTGTAAATAAATTATTTCTTAGACAAATTGTTATAAAAAATAAACCTAAAACTAAAAATATTCATAGAAAAAGATACTATAATATATAGTGGAGGGCGAAAGATGTTTGTTAATGATAAGATAAAAAAGAATTTAAAAAATTTACTAATACTCACTATATTTATTTTTTCTATAATCACGTTAAAAAATGAAGTTGGTCACATTCAAAGGTCAGATATTAAAAATATAATAGACAATATAGGCGTAGACAATTTAGTTATAATGATTTTATTGGGTGTGTTCTTGTTTAGTTTTAGTATTGTATATGATATTTTTATGGCTCGAAAGTTGGATATGAAATTGAGTTTGAAAAATATCATAAATATAGGCTGGATATGTCAGTCTTTTAATTATACAGTTGGAATGGCAGGGATAGCCGGATTCTCTATCAGAAAATCACTGTATGCACAAGAGGGGCAAGATTCTAAGAAAGCTGACAAAGTTTCTATAGCGGTAATAATATATTCGGCTTCGGGACTGTTTGTGTTGAGTTTGCTTTCTATAATAAACTTTAAAGAGATAGGAACCAACTACAAAGCACTTTTTATTTTGGTAGATATTTTGTTTTTAATGGTATATCTCTTTATAGATAAGTTGCAGCGTTTTTTTAAACGAGAACTTGTAAGCTTTGAATTTTTAGATTTTAAAACTAAATTACCGCTTATTCTAATATCAGCTGTAGAATGGATTTTTGCATCACTTTATTTTTCAATACTGTTCAAACTGCTAGGACGTGATTTGTCCATAGTTGACTTGGCTCTTATATACTCCGTTTCTACAATGGCGGGAATAATATCAATGATACCTGGTGGATTTGGTTCTTTTGAAGGAACTGTTTTAATGCTTGGAAGATTGTATGGTGTAAGTACGGATGTGTTTTTTCCTGTGCTTATAATTTTCAGATTGGGATATTATATAGTGCCTTGGCTGATAGGAATAGTATTATTTGGATTGACGGAATATAAATTCAAAACAGAAAATAAAAACTATGCACTATATCTAAAAATGACTCGTAATTTACTTGGAACGTTGACTTTAATTTCAGGGATTATGATGATGCTAAGTGCTCATCTGCCAGTTTGGTTAGAATTTTTAAGGTATAGTTTTGCCGGTGTGTTGATAGAGAGAAATGTACCTATAATTTCACTTTACATAGGTTTGGTGTTAGCTGTTATTTCAAAGACTATATTCACAGGAATAAAAAAGGGCTACTATATAGTCATCATTATTATGGCTGCAACGAGCATATATTACTTTATCGAGGGATATAGTATATTGATGTCCACATTACTACTGTTAATAGCAATGTCTCTCGTGTTAAACAAGAAGGCATTTGAAAATAAGTTTATAAAATTTAAAGTGGAAAATTTAAAAAATGCTCTATTTATAACAGTTTTTGGAATGGTAGTATACGGAGTGATTTACAACATCTTCCATAAAATTAATTTCTTTACTTCAAAAGGTAAGTATTCTTTAAGTTTTATTATGGAAAATTGGTATTGGATACTATGTTTTCTATTTATTACTACAATCAGTTCTCTAATTGTAATCTATATTAGCAGAGATAATAGCAATATGTTTGAATTGACCGAAGAACAGATGGAATTGTATGAGGATTTAAAAAAGGAGTATCCTAATACCATGTATTCACAAATTTTCTATTCAGGAGATAAATATCTATTCTTTAATCAAGAAAAGAATGTGGCAATAATTTACACACCTTATGGAAACAATTTATTTGCACTCGGTGATCCGATTGGAGATTCAGAGTATTTTGTTCATGCCATAGATGAGTTTGTAGCTTGGGGAACTTCAATTGATATGCTAGTGAGCTTTTATGAAGTTAGTAATAAATATTTAGATTCATATATTGCCAATGGATTTAGACTTTTAAAGTTGGGCGAAGAGGCAAAGGTTGATCTCAGTGAACTTACAACAGAGGGTAAGAAGGGAAGAAATAATAGAAGCACATTAAATAAGATGGCAACTGAACAATGCACATTTGAGGTTTTGGAACCGCCGCTTTCAAATGAGACATTCCAAAGATTAAAACAAGTGTCAGATGAGTGGCTAAACGGGCGAAAGGAAATGGGCTTTTCTATTGGAGTCTTCGACGAGGAGTATCTGAATAGAAATAAAGTTTTTGTTATAAAAGACAAAAATGGAGATATAGTCGCTTTTTCAAACCTTATTGAAGTTTTAAACACTAGTGGCATCGCCATAGATTTAATGCGCCACAAAAGAGATAGCATAAATGGAATTATGGATATTTTATTTGTAAGTATAATGATTTGGGCTAAACAAGAGGGTTATGAGTATTTTAATATAGGTATTTCACCACTTTCTAATTTGGGAGAGAAACCATATTCTGATGGATATGAAAAGTTGTTAAATTTGGCGTATAAATTTGGAAATAAAATATATAGTTTTAAAGGACTTCGTTCATATAAAGAAAAATTTAGACCTAATTGGTCGAATGTGTACTTGGCGTATAAGGACAATAAGGTGATAACAAAAGTGTTGATCGACTTATTTAAACTTTGTCATGTGCCAAGAGATTGATGTTTATTAGGAGAAAATATGAGTTCAAAATTGGCATCTATGACTAACAAGAGCAGCAGAGCTGACTTCGAAGAAATTTGTGCAGTGTTAGAAAAAGAGTTAGGAGAGGAAATGCTATATAAAATTGTAAAAAATTTTGACGACTCAACTGTCACAATGGCTACTTTTGAAAAATTTTACTTTAGAACCAGTAGCTATGCAAATTTAACCATATTGTTTACTGAAAGAAAAGATATGTAAGAGGTGGATATAATAGGATCTCCCGGGTGAGAGGGCGTTTTTAATATTAGTTGGGGTGCTAACTCAAATTTTGCCTTAAAATCAGCAGACATATTTGCAAAGTATGGATTTAATTTTGTAGAAGAAAATTAAAGTTTTAAGTCGAGGTTGACCTGTCCTCTGGGGACAATGCTATTCTCTTGTTAAGGGGTGGTAGTATGCTTAGAAATGAAGTTGAAAAGATAACAAACTTACCAGAAAGGCTATAGAATATTACGAGAAAAAGGGTTTGATAAATCCAAGTAAGATTGAAAATGGATATAGAGATTATTCAGAGAGTGATGTAGAGAAACTGCAAAAGATAGCTGTCTATAGAAAATTGGGACTTAGTATTTCTGAAATAAAAAGTTTAGACAGTGGTCATTCAATTGGTTCATTAGCTATAGAAAAAGAAATGAAGCTGAGAAAGCAAAATAAGAAAAACGAACTCTTAAATAAATTGGCGAGTGGAGTTAAGATTGAAGAAATAGAAGATGAGATAGCTATTTTAGAGATAACAGATTCTATTTATGACAAACTTGAGCGAGCATTTCCAGGTTATTTAGGTCAGGTGTTTTTTAGTGCGTATAAACCATTTTTAGAAGAGTCTTTAAATGAAGAGAATACAAAATATTTTGAAGAATATATCTCATTTATGGATAGCTTGCCAACACTTGATTTATCAGAACAAGAGATAGAGTATATCGAGAAAGTATCAAGTGAAATAACAGTATATATGTTAGACGAAGTCAATCGAAATAAAGTAGAAGCTATAAACAATGTGGAAAGTTGGCTGTCGGATAAACAAAGTAAAATCGAAGAGTATGAAGCGTATAAGGCAAGTGATGAGTATAAAAATAGCTATTTAAAATCCATTGATGATAAATTAAAAAGATATATGCAAGACAACAACTATTATACAGTGGCTGTTGATCTACTCAGAAAGATTAGTCCAAGTTATAATGAATATTATAAAAATTTACTTATAGCCGATGAAAAATATTTAGACTTGAAAAATAATGCTAAAATTTAAACTATAAATTTGAGAGTGAGAAAAAGCATATATTCATCTAAAAATAGCAAAAAATCGTGTAATAATCTTTACAAAGTAACGGCTTTGTGATAATATACATGAGTAAATTTAACACGAAGGTCATTGACCAGCAAGGGCTCTCAAGAGGCCCTTTTTTATAGGAGGTGTTTTTATGGCTGATAGAGTGGTTTTAGAGTGTACACAATGTAAACAAAGAAATTATGTCACTTATAAGAACAAGAAGAATACTACTGAAAGGTTAGAACTAAAGAAGTATTGTAAGTTCTGTAAGGAGCATACAACTCATAAGGAGACTAAGTAACTTTAATAGGAGGACGAAATGGCAACTAGCAAGGAATCTGTTCAAAAAGTAGAAGACAAGAGCCTAGGAAAATATTTCAGAGGCGTGAAATCAGAATTCAAAAAAGTTGTTTGGCCTACAAAGAAAGAAATAGTTAACTTATCTATGATTGTAATAACAGCAGTTATAGCTTTTTCTATTCTTCTTACAATATACGATAAGATTGTTATGTTCTTATTAAACCTAATCATAGGATAGGTGATATTTTGGATCAAGAAATATGCGAACCAAAAACTAACGGGGAAGAACAATCATATCAGAAAGAAGATAAGGCAAAATGGTATGTAATTCATACTTACTCAGGGCACGAAAATAAGGTAAAAGACAATATGGAAGCAATGGTCCAAAATAGAAATATGCAGGACTATATCTTAGACATCCAAGTTCCACTTGAAGAATATGTAGAAAGTAAAGATGGACATAGAAAAGTCAAAGAGAGAAAAATGTTCCCTTCATATGTCTTGGTGAAGATGATTATGAATGATGAATCTTGGTACCTTGTTAGAAACACTAGGGGAGTAACAGGGTTTGTAGGTCCCGGATCTAAACCTGTCCCTCTTTTAGATGAAGAAGTACGAGTTCTTGGAGTAACTGATGACAAAGAGTTATATGGGAACTATGAAGTTGGAGAAGAAGTCAAAGTGATTGATGGACCTTTCAATGATTTTATGGGGAAGATAGACTCTTTAAATTATGAAAAAGGTAAAGTTAAAGTTTCTATATCAATGTTTGGTCGAGATACTTTAGTCGAATTGGGCTTCAATCAAATTATTAAGAAGTAGAATAAGAATTCTATGAAGTGGGAGGGTAATCCCGATTTACCACAAGGAGGAAATAAAATGGCAAAGAAAGTAATCGCACTTGTAAAATTACAAATTCCTGCCGGGAAGGCAACACCGGCACCACCAGTAGGTACTGCATTAGGACCTCACGGTGTAAATATTATGCAGTTTACAAAAGAATTTAACGCAAAAACTGCTGATCAAGCTGGTCTTATAATTCCGGTAGTTTTAACAGTATATCAAGATAGATCTTTTACATTCGTAACAAAGACTCCACCAGCTGCAGTTTTAATTAAAAAAGCAATTAATTTAAACTCAGGAAGTGGAGAACCTAACAAGAAAAAAGTAGGCAAGATAACTAAGGCTCAAATTAAAGAAATAGCTGAAACTAAATTACCTGACTTAAACGCAGCAAGTGTTGAAGCAGCTATGAGCATGATAGCTGGTACAGCAAGAAGTATGGGTGTAGAAGTAATAGATTAGTGGGAGGAGTATTCCGTTAATACCACAAGGAGGGAATTAATGCCAAAAAGAGGTAAAAAATATTTAGAAAGTGCTAAACTTGTAGATAGAACTAAACTTTATGATGTAGCTGAAGCTATGGAACTTGTAACAAAGACTCCAACTACAAAATTTGACTCAACTGTTGAACTTGCAGTAAGACTTGGTGTAGACCCTAGACATGCAGACCAACAAGTTAGAGGTACTACAGTACTTCCTCACGGAACAGGTAAAAGTGTTAGAGTACTTGTACTTGCAAAGGGAGATAAAGTAAAAGAAGCTGAAGCTGCTGGTGCAGACTATGCAGGTGGAGAAGAACTTGTTGAAAAAATTCAACAAGAAAACTGGTTTGAATTTGATGTAATGATAGCAACACCTGATATGATGGGTGTAGTTGGTAAAATAGGTAGAGTTTTAGGACCTAAAGGTCTTATGCCAAACCCTAAGTCAGGAACAGTTACATTTGATGTACAAAAAGCTGTAGAAGAAACTAAAGCTGGTAAGGTTGAATATAGAGTAGACAAAGCTGCTATAATCAACGTTGCTATTGGTAAAGTTTCTTTCGGAACAGAAAAACTTACTGACAACTTCAACTCTATTATGCAAGCTATAATCAAAGCTAAACCAGCTGCTGCAAAGGGAAGATACTTAAAATCAGTAACTCTTGCAACTACAATGGGTCCTGGAATCAAAGTAAACGGACAAAAATTAGCTGAATAAAAACATCTTAAGAAGCGGAATTCCGCTTCTTTTTTTAAGGCTCTATGTCAAACATTGGGGAGGCTCATAAAATCGAGCCTCTCATTATATGTAAAAATCAACACATAGCAGCTAAAATAAGTCCAAAACTAAAATAAAACAAAAACCACTAAAAATAAGCATAGCAAACAAAACTCCTAGGAGTTTTCAGAAAATTTAATACCCTTTTACCAACTATTTACACGAAAACATAATTCGTTTTCTAAATAAATCAAAATTCCTCATACCAAAACAATTTCTCTTTAAAGTCTTTATCTTAGTATGCGTACCCTCAAGAGGACCATTAGACCAAGGATAATCAAAAGAATTACATATCTCATCAAACCAATTATTAAAAGCAGTAATACAAGAACTAAATTCCTTTAAACCGGACTCCTTAGCCCTTCTTATCCACTCACTCAAACATATACTAGCCATCTTTTTATTAGGCTGAGTAAGAACATATTGGTAGAACAACTCCTTTAATTGATAAGCTAACCTTAAATCCTCACTTAACCCAAGCATTAAAGAAACCTCACTAGCCTGCATAGAACTAAGCATAGAAGAAGGCTTTGTAACTAAACTCTTACTTCTCTTAAAAACACCCTAAGCTTAGAAGAAACATCCCTTTGAATCCTCTTTCTAACATTCTCCAAAGCCCAAGAAACCTGTCTTATGAAATGATACCTATCAATAATATGAATCGAACTTCTAAAGAACCTATCCCTAACAGATTTAAAAAAATTAGACATATCACTTACAAAAAACTTAACACTCATCCTCTCTATATTAGAAATCCTTTTAAAATACTCAAACAAACAATCCTTACTCCTAGAAAGTAAAATATCAATAACACTATGAGTATCACCATTAAGAAGAGAAGTCTGATACTTGTTATTGCCACTATCACCCTTAAACTCATCAATACACAAAACCTCAGAAAACTTACCCCTAGGAACACTTAAACAATTTAAAATACGAAGAACAGTATTAGAAGAAACATTATACCTATTAGCAATAGAAGAAATAGAATAAACCACATCAAACTCATGAACAATAGCAAAAACAAGCCTCTTAGTCATAGTATGAACATTAGCGATAAAATCAAGATTCCTTTCAAAACGACACCCACAAGACTTACAATCATACCTAGTTTTCCTTAAATGAATTAAAGACTTCTTACCACGAATATGAGTATCTTTAATCCTTTGAGTCCTATGACCATGAACCCAAATCCTTTTAGAACCACAATGAGGACAGACAGACATCTTAGAAACAGAAACATGAAAATGGACAAATTCATTATCCTCATTAAAACTATCAAAAACTACATCTTTAAAACCAAACAAATTCATGATATTATTATTTTACACTTATATGTACCTCCAATCTTTGGTGTTACTAATTAAAGTTTAGGACTAAATGCATATAAGTGCAATTTTTTTACAAAAATATCTGTTAGAGATTTACTCCCCAACAGATATTTTAGAACCTAAAATTCATGTTATTTATGATACACTGAACAAGATGCAATTAGTTAAAGTAATAGGAGGAAATATGAAAAAGTTTTCAAAGTATTTTATTGTTTTTTTTATGGTTTTACTTTTAACGGCATGTGCTTCTAAGAAAGAAGTAAATACAAGTAAAGAAGAAACTCAAAATGAAATTTTAAGTTTAAGTTTTGATGATTATTTAAAAGATGCTAATGGAACTGATGTTACATTCTATGGATGGGGTGGTTCAGACCAAACAAATAATTGGATTGACCATTATTTAGCAGATAAGTTAAAGAAAGAATACAATATAAACCTAAAAAGAACTGGAATGAACATAGATGAGATATTAAACAATCTTCAAAATAGTGTTCAAGCCAAAGAAGAAAAAGGTAATATTGATGTAATTTGGATTAATGGAGAAAATTTCTATACAGCCATGGAAGGTAACTTACTATTTGGACCATTTGTAAACAAATTGCCGAATTTTGAAAAATATATAGACACAGAATCAGATGATATAAAATTTGATTTTGGATATGAAACTAATGGATATGAAGCACCTTACGGAAAGGCACAATTAGTTATGATATACAACTCAGATAAATTAAGTCCGATAACTAGTGCAGATGAATTTATGGAAGCTGCAAAGGCAAACCCTGGAAAGTTGACATATCCTGCACCTCCGGATTTTACTGGATCAGCTTTTGTCAGAAATCTTGTGTATGAAAAAGTTGGATATGATAATTTAAAAAATATAGAACCAAATAATAAAGAAGAGATAAGAAAAGCTATGAAGCCTGCCCTAGATTATTTAAAAGAATTAAAACCATATCTATGGCAAGAAGGAAAGACTTATCCGGCTGATTCAACTCAGTTAGACAATATGTTTGCAGATGGTACTGTTTATTTTAATGTAAGTTATAATACAAACTTTGCTTCAAACATGGTAGAAAAAGGTGTATTCGCAAATACAACAAGAACTTCTGTATTTGATAAAGGTACAATAGGTAATACTCATTTCCTAGCGATTGCAAAAAATGCGCCAAATAAAGAAGGGGCAATGGTAGTTATAAATGAGATTTTAAACTTTGAACCTCAAATGGAAAAATACAAACCAGAAGTTTGGGGAGATTTGCCTGTAATAGATAATTCAAAACTTTCTGATGAAGAAAAGAAAGCTATAGGAGAAGTAAAGCAAGGTGTTGCGACTCTTCTACAAGATGAATTGCTTTCAAAGAGACAACCAGAACTTCCAGCAGCTATGGTGCCTGTAATTGAAGAGATATGGGCAGAAGAAATACCTAACTAAATAGGATAAGACGATGAATAAAAAATTAAAACCATATTTGGAAGTAGTGCCAATTGTGATTGTTTTATTATTCATTTTGATAATGGGAATAATCGGAGCTTTAGTACAAAGTTTCGGATATTTTCCTATTATTGGGCTAAAAGAATTTACACCGAGATATTATATTCAAATTTTTCAATCAAAGACATTTTTTAAAAGTTTAAATTATACATTGTACACGACATTTATTTCATCTTTTGTATCAATAGTTTTAGGTGTATTAATAGCAAGAAGTTTGTTAAAGAGCAATGGCAAGATGGAAAGTTTTTATAAGATACCAATCATTATTCCGCATATTATTGTGGTTTTATTTGCCGTGACATTTTTGTCAGATACCGGAGTTTTTGCAAGGGTGTTATATTTTTTAGGAATACAAAATGCACAGGAGATGTTTTCAAAAATCTTATTTAATAAAAATGGAATTGGAGTCATATTGTCATACATTTGGAAAGAGACTCCTTATGTTGCTCTGACAGTGTTGGCAGTTTTAAAGAGAGTGAAGATGAGATATGAAGATGTTGCAATTAACTTAGGTGCAAGTAGAATATATGCCTTTTGGCATGTTACATTACCTATGTTAATGCCGACAATAATATCAACATTTACAATAATATTTTCATTTTCATTTGGAGCTTATGAGATACCAATGTTACTTGGGGCAACTCAACCTAGAGCATTGTCTGTACAATCATTTATAGAATATCAAAACCCTAATTTAGAAAATAGACCTTATGCAATGGCAATGAATATTGTCATGATTTTATTTTGTGTAGGTTTTGTAGCTATATTCAATTGGATTTTGAAGAAGGTAGTGGAGAGATAGAATATGAAAAAATTTAATTTTATTTCTAAAGCATTTCTTGTATTGACTATTTTTGCAATATTAATTCCACTCTGCACTTTAATTATTTGGTCTTTTACAAATAACTATCTATGGCCCGATATTTTACCTAAAAATTATGGATTTAGAGGTTGGGAGTATGTTTTTCAAAATTCAAATAGAGTTTTAACTTCTTTAAAAAACAGCTTGTATATATCATTTTTCACAACGCTAATAACTTTGATAATTTCAGTGCCATGTGCAAAAGCATTGGCATTTGAAAAATTTAAAGGCAAAACTTTTGTGGAGTTACTAGTGCTTTCTCCATTGGTTATTCCACCAGTATCTCTTGGAATGGGACTTAATATACAGTTTATTAAGTTTGGTCTTGCAAGAACTTTCACAGGTGTTGTATTGGTTAGTATAGTGCCTTGTATTCCGTATGCTGTTAGGTTATTAAAGGAAATTTTTATAATAGTTGGGAATGGATATGCAGAACAGGCAATGGTTTTGGGAGCGAGCAAGACCTATACATTTAGAAAAGTAGTTATGCCTTTGTTGTTGCCAGGGATAATATCAGCTGGAATGATGTGTTATATAATTTCATTTAGCCAATATTTTTTAGTGTATTTAATAGGAGGAGGTAAGATAATAACTTTTACAATGGAGATGTTTCCATTTATACAATCAGGGGATAGGATGATGGGCGCTGTGTATAGTGTTATATTTATAATGAGTACAATGGTTTCACTAATATTAATGGAATATATATTGAGAAAATTTTATAAAGGGGGGATAGAAGATTATTATGTCTAAAGAAAATTTAGTCAAATTAGAATTGGTTGGAATACAAAAATCATATGGTAAAAAGATAGTTATAAATAATTTGGGATTAAAAGTTTATGATGGAGAGAGAATAAGTTTGTTGGGTCCATCAGGTTGTGGCAAGAGTACTTTATTAAATACAATAGTTGGGTTGATAGACTTTGAGGGAATTATATTTTTAGATGGAATTGATATTACTAATAAAGCGGCGAATAAGAGAAATATAGTTATGGTAAGTCAAGAAAATCATCTATTCCCACATATGAATGTCTATGAAAACATAGCTTTTCCAATGAGAGTTAGAAAGCTTGAAAATAGCGAGATTCAAAATAGAGTTAGAGAATTATTAAATGATATAAATTTAAATGGCTATGAAACTAAAAAAGTAAATCAGTTGTCGGGTGGTGAAAAGCAACGAATTGCACTTGCAAGGGCATTGGCGGCCACCCCTGAAGTGTTGCTCTTAGATGAAGCTTACTCAAGTTTAGACACAAATATGAGGTTTAAAATGAGAGAGCTAACAGTTGAATTGCAGAAAAAACACAATATAACTACAATTTTAGTTACACATGACAAAGAAGAGGCGATGATGTTTAGTGATAGAATAGGAGTTATGTTAAATGGAGAAATTGAACAGTTAGATTTTCCTAAAAAAATTTATGAATCTCCTAAATCTCTGGATGTTGCTAAATTTTTAATTAGTGAAAATTTTATAACTACAGATCAAGCAATGGCAAATGGACTAATTGAGGAAGAATTAGATACGAATAAAGTTGTATTAATTAAACCTGAAGATATTTGTATAAAAACTGATTTGAAAAATGGTATAGTAGCAAAAATATTAGACAAAAAATATTCTATGGCGAAAATAAAATATGAATTATTAATAAACGGTATGGAACTTATAGTAGATGATTATAGAAAAAATGATTTGGAAATTGGTTCGGAAGTTGGCATGGAGATTAAAAATTATATAGTTTTTTAGGATGTGTGTAATGAAGAAAGTTATTTTTGATTGTGATAACACAATGGGAATAAAAAATCGAGATATAGATGATGGATTGGCACTTTTGTATTTGATAAATAATTTGGATGTTGAATTAAAAGGTGTAACTTGCACTTACGGAAATGATAGATTGGATAAAGTTTTTACTCAAACAGTTAAATTGATAGATGATTTAAGTTTAGAAATCCCGGTTTTTAAAGGCAATGGTAATTATGATATGATAGATTATGTCAAGTGTGAATTTAAAACTGAAGAAACTAAGAATTATCTAGATAATGACGCAGCAAAATTTATTGTAGAAATGGTAAATAGATATCCAAATGAAATATCTATATTGGCAACGGGTTCTCTACAGAATTTATATGATGCTTGGCAAATTGATAAATCTATTGTGGAAAAAATAAAAGAAGTTGTAGTAATGGGCGGAATAACTGAGCCATTATATTTTAATAATAAGGTTATGAATGAACTTAATTTTTCTGTATGTAGTAGGGCTGCTGAGTGCGTTATAAATGAATTTAAAAATTTATCTATCTTAACGGGAAATAGTTGTATGGAGATTGAGTTTACTCAGAGTGATTTAAAAGAGATTGAAAACATTGGTGAGTTTAAAAATAAATTTGTATTTGAAAAATTATGTGTTTGGATGGATGAATTTAAAGAGATGTATGGATATGATTCAATAGTGTTGTGGGATGTTATAGCAGCTATATATTTAACTGATTCAGATTTGTTTAAAGATAATACAACCTATATTAATTCGACTTTAGAAGATTTAAATACAGGTAAGTTGGTATTAGTAGATAATAGCTTGGGAATAAAGATAAATATTCCAAGTGCAAAAAATTCATCGCAAGTAAATAAAAAGCTTATAGAAGTTGTGTTTAAATAAAAATGTAGTATATCCGAGAGCGATTTCGGACACACTACATTTTTTAGTTTATCTACTTTCTAAAAGTAAATTCTCCATTGTCAATGCTTTCGATTATGGCAAGAGATAGTAAGTCATATCCTTCTTCTCTTATGATTTTTCCGCCTTCTTGGAATCCCTTTTCTACAGCTACAGAAACTCCTTCAACTTTAGCTCCACTTTGTTCAGCAATGGATATCAATCCATTAAGTGCATTACCTTCAGCTAAGAAGTCATCTATTAAAAGTAATTTATCGCCTTCATTTAAAAACTTTTTAGATACTGTAACAGTATATTCTTTATCAGTTGTGAAAGATTGAACCTTTGATTCGTAAACATCGCCACCGATATTTTTTGTCTTTTGTTTTTTAGCAAAAACAACTGGCAAATAGCCGAATTTTTCTGAAACTACAGTAGCTAAAGCTATACCTGAAGCTTCAATTGTCAAAATTTTGTTAATTCCTCTGTCTTTAAAGTGGTTGTAAACTTCTTCACTCAACTCGGATAAAAACTTTATATCAAGTTGGTGGTTTAAAAAAGAATCCACCTTTATGATATTTTCGCCAAGTATGTATCCATCTTTTTCAATTCTGTCTTCTAATAGTTTCATTGAATCCTCCTAAAGTTATATTATTACAGAAAATTTACTATTTTAAAAGAGGTTTAATAACATTTATAATATTTCTGTTATAATAATTTATAGGAGGTAGGTATGTTTAAGGATTTAGTCAATAAGAGAAGAACTATTAGAAAATATATAGATGAACCTTTAAAAGCTGAAGAGATAGAGTGTTTAGTGGCGGCGGGACTAAAAGCGCCAACTGCAAAAAATTTAGATACAGTTGAATTGATAGTTGTAGAAAATAAAGATACATTGTCTGATTTATCTGATTTTAGAGAAACTGCTGCGGGGCATTTAAAAGGAGCAAGCTGTGGGATAGCAGTTATATCCAATACAGAAATATCTCCTGAACACAACAGACAAGACGCTTGCATTGCGGCAACTTTTATATTGTTACAAGCTGAAGATTTGGATATAGGAGCTTGTTGGGTGAATGTATATAACAAATTTGACAAAACAGGCAAACCTGCTGATGAGAGAATAAGAGAGATACTACACATTCCTAAAAAATATAATGTAGAGTGTGTGATAGCATTGGGATATAAGGCTGAAGAGCCTAAGAATAAAAAGGAAAAGAATTTTAAAGAAGATGTGCACTACGAAAAATATTAAATTAGATAATTTAGAAATTATGGAAAAGTTTGGAGAAAACTTAGGCAGTTTACTTCAAGCAGGAGATGTAATTTGTTTGAATGGAGAACTTGGAGCTGGAAAGACCACTCTTACAAAGAGCATAGCTAAGGGTATGGGGATAGAAGACTACGTGACATCTCCGACATTTAGCATAATCAATGAATACTATGGAAAATTGAACTTGTACCATTTTGATACATACCGTCTTGAAAATGTTGAAGAGGTTTCTTACCTTGGATTTGATGAGTATTTTTATGGAGATGGAGTTTGTGTAATAGAATGGGCAGATAGGATAGCGGCCTTTTTGCCTGAAGAATATTTAGAAATCAATATTGCTGAGGATAGAAATGCTGAGTTAATAGCTCATGGAGAGAGATTTAAAAATTTATTGGAGAATATATAATGTTGACACTTGGTATAGATACATCTACTATGACGGCAACTGTTGGTCTTTCAGATGGTCAAAAGGAAATAGTATCTTATGAAATTACAGAAGGAGTATTTAATTCTGAAGAACTTACAGATATGATTGATGATATGTTTTCTCACGTTAAATACACAATTAAAGATATTGAGCTATTTGCAGTTGGAGTTGGACCCGGCTCTTTTACCGGAACAAGAATTGCTGTGACAATGGCGCGAACTTTTGCTCAAATTTTAAAAAAACCAGTTATAGGAGTTTCTTCGCTAAGAGCTATGAGTATGATAGACTCTAAAGAAGATGTCTTAGTTTTGGTTGATGCAAAGAGAAAGCGAGCATATTATGGTCTTTATTCTAACAATGGCGAAGAAGTAATCATAGAAGATGGAATCAAGGATATAGATGAAATTCTTGCAAATATGGAAAAGCCTTTTAAAGTTACGGGAACAGGTACAAAGGTATTTGAAGAAAAATTGAACGAAGATGATATAGTGACTCGAAATATAAGAGGAGTCAACATAGCTAAACTTGGAGAAATGCTTTACTTAGAAAGAGGCGCAGATAATTTAGAAGAAGTGCTTCCAAATTATTTAGCAGTTTCTCAAGCAGAGGCGCAATTTAATGAAAGAAATGGACATTAAAATAAGACGAGCTGAATTCTCAGATTTAGATGGGATTCACAAAGTTGAAGAAGAATCATTTACCGACCCATGGTCTAAGAGTTTGATTAAGATTGCGTTGACAGATTCTTTGACAGAAGTTTGGGTTGTAGAAATAGATAAAATAGTTGGATTTATGATATGTTCAAAATTATTTGAAGCCAGTCTAGATAATATAGCTATATTAAGAGATTATAGAGGGCATGGACTTGGAGTCAAATTATTAGAAAAGCTTATAGACTTTGCAGAAGAAAAGGACATAACCTTAGAAGTTGAACACGACAACGAAGTGGCAAAGAGAATATATCAAAAGTTAGGTTTTAAAATAGAGGGTATGAGGGAGAATTACTATGGTAAGGGACGACATGCCTATATAATGTGGAGAAGAAGATAATTGGAGGAAAATAATGAACGTATTGGGGATTGAAAGTTCATGTGATGAAACATCAGTTGCCGTTGTGAAAGATGGCAGAGAGGTTTATTCAAACATAATTTCATCTCAAATATCAACTCACCAAAAGTTTGGAGGAGTTGTACCGGAAGTTGCCTCAAGAAAACACGTTGAGGCATTTAATGGAGTGCTTGAAACAGCAATGAAAGAAAGTGGACTTGAGTTTTCGGATATAGATTTAGTAGTTGGAACGAGAGGCCCGGGACTTGTAGGAGCTCTATTGGTTGGTCTTTCGGGAGCAAAAGCAGTTGCATATTCTTTAGGCGTGCCATTTGTCGGAGTAAACCATATATTTGGACACGTATGTGCAAATTATATAGCTCATAAAGATTTAAAACCGCCATTTATTGGGCTTATAGTCTCAGGTGGGCACACTTATCTTGTAAAAGTAAAGGACTATGTAGATTTTGAATTATTTGGAAGAACTCGTGACGATGCAGCCGGAGAGGCTTTTGACAAAGTTGCAAGAAAGATGGGGATAGGATACCCAGGCGGGCCTATAATAGACAAACTTGCAAAAGAAGGAAAGGATGTATTAAATTTTCCAAGAGTAATGCTTGAAGAAGATAGCTATGATTTTTCATTTAGTGGACTCAAGACAGCAGTTATAAACTACTTACACCAATGTGAACAAAAAAACGAAGAATATAAAGTTGAAGATGTTGCAGCGTCATTCCAAACAGCCGTAATAGATGTGCTGGTGGAAAAATCTTTTAAACTAGCTATAGAAGAAAATATGGATAAAATAGTTTTAGCTGGTGGTGTTGCAGCTAACTCAGGGCTTCGAAATGCACTAGAAAAACGAGGTGAAGAAGAAGGAATAAAAATATATTATCCGGACCTTAAACTCTGCACAGATAACGCAGCCATGATAGCATCAGCCGGATATTTCACATACCTTTCAGGTAATTACGATAAAAAAGCATATGCGACACCTAATTTGGGGTTGACATAAGGGAGTTAGATAGCTCTCTTTTTTTATAACTTGAATCGTGGAATCAAGCACAATGTCATTGATCAGTAAACGCAGTACTTGTTTGTCATAAAATAGTATCAGCTTCCCAATGTCCAACACACCCTCTGGACTAGATTAACTGTATAAGTTACTTATTATAAGTTTATCCCTTCTTTCTCCATGATTATTTGTATGACGATTTTTGTATTTGTTCCTAAACATTAAATGTAACATTTCTATTTTTACTGTTTTATTATGTTCAATAGATTTCTATTTTTGTGTGTGGTGATTCAATTTTTTTAACATTAATAATAGAAATTTAGTTAAAATTATGATATAATTATAAAAAGTAAATGTTTGACAATGAGGCAAAAATAGATGATAATCGCAACAAACAAACAAACAAACAAACAAACAAACAAACAAACAAACAAACAAACAAACAAACAAACAAACAAACAAACAAACAAACAAACAAACAAACAAACAAACAAACAGGAATATACTGTCATATAATATATTAAAGTTTTATAATTATAAGTTATTACTAAAGACTCAAGTATTTTAAAATACTTGGGTCTTTTTATATATAATGATAAGTTAATTAAAGACTTAAATTAAAGAATAAGAGAATGAAATGAAAAATATTTAATTTATTTTTAATATTTTATAATTAACCTATTTTGAATGATTTTATTATAGATTTAAAAGATTTATTAATGATGAATAGGAGGTATAAAGATTGTTTGGTAAAAAATTAGATGTTTTGATGAAATTATTAAACGTTTCCAATGTAGAACTTGCAAAAGTTGTATATATAGATCCATCATATATTTCTAAATTTAGAAAAGGAGAAAGAAAATTACCAAGAAACAGTGAATTTTTATTTGATATATGCGATTATTTAGTATCTGTAGCTATAGAAAAGAATAGATTGAATTTAGTTAAAGAATTGCTAGCTTGTAAGGAAGAAAAAAATTTGGAAGAAATTTCTATGAATATGTATGAATGGCTAATATTAAAAAATTCAGTAGCAGAAATTATAAATAAATTAATAGGAGATATTTCTGAGGAGAATTTTAATACATACAAAATAGAAGAGCACAAGATATTAGATAAAAGTATAGAGAATGTAGAAACAAAATATTATTATGGTAGTCAAGGAAATAAAAATTGTATAGAGGATGTAATCAAGGCTGTGTTGAGTTCTAAAACGGATAGCAATGTATATTGGAATTTAGCGCAATCAGACAGTTCAAATTTTGAAATAGAAAATTATTATTTCAAATATAGTGAGTTAACTAGAGAATTAGTAAAAAATGGTAGAGATATAAAACTTATTTTTTCTGATAAAGATTACCATATACAATTAATAATTTTACTATATAATATGTTAACTTTATTTATGACAAGAAGTATTACTCCATATTTATGCAAAAATAAAAAAATTAATACTGTAAATACCATGGTTGTAGTTGATGGTGAAATGACAGCTTTAGAATTTTCTAATTATGATGATTTAGATAATAGAGTGAGTATATTAACTAATGAAAAGGGAATTATAGAATATAATAAAGGTTTATTGGATAATTATATAAGAGATAGCGTATTGCTTATAAATGTAGTGAATTATGAAGATTTTGAAAATTATGACAATATATATAGTAGTATTTACGATAATGAAGGAAGATATTTTTTGATAGAAGGTTATTTTTCGTTTTATACATTACCTGAGGAAACAGCATTAAAAATAGATAGAGAAAATCCAAATTTAAATTTTTGGAAGATATATGTAAAAGCTAGAAAAGGATTTATATTTATGCTGGAAAGCAAAGGTGGAATAGAGATATTTCAAATACAAAACGTACAAAAATACAATATCTTGTTTTCCGGTAGAGTAATAGAGTATACAAAAGAAGATTTTAAAAAACATATATTAGAAATAATAAGATTACTAAAAAAATATGATAACTATGAGTTATATGGATCTGAAAATTTAAGAGAAAATGTATCAATAACTATTAATGAAAATTGTGGATTGATTATTGAAAGTTATAATAGTTCAAACAAGCTTATACAAATTACAGATCATAATTTAAATAAACAATTTGTTAAATATACATTTAATAAAATCAAAAATGCTAGAATTAAAGGGAAAATAGAAGTAATAAATTATTTAGAATCACTAATAAAATGAAGAGAAAGAACTTATAATAGACTTTTATTTGAAGCTACTATAAGTTCTTTTTTGATGAGAAGTAGATAAAAATGACAAAAAATGGACAAAATTAAGAACATAGAAAAAAGTATACTATAATCATACGGTAAATATAAGTAAGGACAAAATATAGGATATTTTTAGAATGGATGAAACGATGAAAATAAAAAATAAAATAATATTTTTAAGTTTTTGTTTATTAATAATTTATTTAGGGATTTTTAAACATTTCTCATACTATAGAGTTTTTAATGATTCAATGCACCCGGCACTAAAGAAAGGTGAATATATAGTAGCAGTAAAATTAAATAAATATAAAAAAGGGGACATAGTGGTATTTAAAAGAGATAATAAAATTTTAGTTAAGAGGATAATTGCAGAAACAGGAGAATCCGTGGACATAGATAAAGATGGAAATGTTTTTGTAAATGGAGATTTTAAGAGAGAATCGTATGCCAATAAAAAAAGTCTGGAACCATACAATATAAAATTACCACATAAAATAACAAAAAATGAATTTTTTGTTATGGGAGATAATAGGGCGGAATCTTATGATTCAAGGATTAATGAAATTAAAGATATAAAAATTCAAGAAATATTGGGGAAAGTAGTATTTAATATAGAAGGGATATTATAAGTAAATTATGAAGAAAAAGCTGGAGAAAAAGTTTGTTTTAAAAAATATATTAAGTCATAGAGTTATTATGTTTTTATTGGTAATTACCATTCTTTTTACATCTAATAGTGGTCCGGTAATGGGTTCTGCAATAGATGATGAAACAAATATAAAGAGAACATATGAAAATTTGCCTACATCCGACATTTCAAATATGATGAATCAAACATTAAACAACAAGACGGAATTGGTTAATAGAGATAATAATGATGATGAAGTGGAGCTTAGAGAAGAAAAAGACAAGTTTTTAGAAGATAGAGAAGAATTAAAAGTATTAAAAAGCAGCATAGATAATGCAGATATTTTTGTAAGATATAAAACTAAAAAAACTGCAAATAATCCAGAATTAAGAGTGCATAAAATTGATGAGTTAGATAAATCTCAAATAGCTAGAACTTTTGAAATTCAAAATGCATATTCTGCAGAAAAAATAATAGATATACATGGATATAATCTTCAATTGTTAGATGATTTTGAAACTCAAGGTGATTTTTATGTTGATGTAGTATTAAAAGAAAATATAAAAAAAGCTGAGCAAAGCAAGTTTATATTAGTTGAGATGGTAGAAGAAGGAAGTTTTTATTTAGATGCATTAGATATAAATTTAAATATACAATTAAGGGATATCTCTAATGATGAAAGAACAAAAATAAATTATAACGAAGATGGTGTTTTATCAAGTGTTTCTTTTTTTACAAATAAACTTTCTAAATTTGCACTAATTGAAGTCGGCAGTCAAGATACTGTTGAAATGAGTGTAGATAAAGAGCTTAGAGCACTACCTATGATGGCGCAATATATCAGCAATGATTTTACACAATATGTAAGAAAAGTTGAAGTTTTAACAAGAAGAAATCAAGAATGGATTCCTACAGATCAAGTTTATGATAAAGAGCAAGTAAAAGTAAATATAGAATATGCTATACCTAGAGGGTTTGTTTCTTCTGAAAATTCAACGGTGACATATCAAGTTCCAAAATCTATAAAACTTGAGGGAACACTTGAAGGCACGGTAAAAACATTGAGCGGGGAAGATGCAGGTCGATACAATATATCTACTGATGGATTCATAAGTATAACATTTGATCAAGAGTTTTTAAATAAGAATAAAGATCATAATGGAATAGTAAACGGATTCGATGGAACAGTGCAATTTTTAGGAACAGTTTCAAAAAATTCTGTAGATAACAATGATAGAATTACTTTCCCGGGGAGTGGAACAACTGTTGAAATTTTAGTGCCAAAAGAGAGAAATACAGATATAAGCTCTAAGAAAAAAGGGGAGTTGAGTCCTGATAAAAGGAAAGTAACTTACACTGTAGATATAACTACGAAAAAAGGCACTGAAAAAGAAATTAGAGTTACAGACAGAATAGATTGGGTGGTACCAAGTAATTTGGACTATGAATTTGATTTAAGTACTTTGAGAGTTGAAAAGAACGGGAATACGACGATATATAGCGATGGGCATAGTTATAGCACTGAAATAAATCTTGTTAAACAAACTAATGGGTATGGAAAGACTATAGGATTTGATTTACAAAAGTTGCCAAAACTAGAAGCTAATGAAAGCTATAAGGTAACTTATGAAGTAAAAATTAACAGTACACCAAAAGATATCTCGGAAATTAGACTTAATAATACTGCTTGGACTATAAGTGGTCCGGATCAACATGGAACAGATGACGTTATAAAATGGAGTAAAAGTGTAAAAAAATCAGGTTACTTTAATCCTAATGGACAAGGATATGGAGAAGTGAATTGGACAATTACTGTCAACCCCGATAAAAAGGACTTGAGTAGTTGGAGAATAAGAGACCAAATAAATCATCAAATAAAAGACGGTTCTGTAAGACTTATAGATTTAGATTCGGGAGATATAATTCAACTGGAACAAAATGAGTTAATTAAATACAGTGATAGTAATTGGTTAATAGATTTTAGTTTTAATAACTATAAGATTAAAAATAGAAATTCTACATATAGACTGGAATATACGACATTAGTTTCACGAGGAGAAAGTTCCGTAACTAATAAAGTTGAAAAATATGGTAACGAATATGAAGAAGATACTACAACAATCAAAACAACTCAAGACTTTGCTCTGAATAAATTTGCAAAGGTAATAAACCTTGATGATAAAAAAAATAGAACTAAAAACAGATGGCAAGTAGGTGTGAATATTGGAACGAACAATTCAAATACATTCACATTCACAGATACATTTGAAAATCTAAAAAAATTACCAAATAAAGAAAGTTTGGGCAATGATAGTCACTATGCTTATGCAAGTGAGATTGATAAAGAGTTACAAAGTCAACTTTTCTTTAGAAGCTATGGTGGTGAGAGTTATAGGTATAGGGGGAATGATAAAGACCCTGAATATAGTGGAGAAGCTGAGAATAGAGCTGAGAATAGAACTGTAAAAAGTATAAAAGTAACCTACTATGACTCAAAAGGGAAAAACATACCGGAAACTGATACTACAAGAAAAGTAAAAAGCTTTAAAGTTGATATAAATTATGAGTCTAGCTTTAATCCGAAAGACTTTGCTATTGGAGAATATCACACATATTCAGATTTAAGTGAAATTTCTAACAATGAAAAAATTAAGATTATAAATAAGGCAACTGTTGCAGATAAAACAACTACAGCAGAAACAGAATATGAAAAGAGAGGAAAGATAGAAAAAGGAGTTCTAACAGGGATTGAGAACTATATTCCAATATACAAAAATGGTAAGTCAGCAGTAGATTACTCAAAGGATAAGGGGCAGATTGAGTATAGGATTATGCTCACAACATCAGAAGTAGATGGAAATCAAACTAAAAATGGAACACTAGTTATCAATGATACTCTTCCTGATGGAGCAGAGTATGTTGACGGTTCACTTGAAGCAGCATTTTTTAGAGCAGATAATTTAGCTTATCCCAAATATGACAGGTCAAATAGATATGGAACCAATTTTCAAGGGAATAGTAAGCCTACTATTACTATAAATCAAGAAGGAAATAAAAAAGTTGCTACGATTAAAATAGATAATTATATATACGATGACTATTTCCCTATAGTTCAAATTTTCTACAAACTTGATGTAAGTAAAGATGAATTTTGGAAAGACAACAAGAATGTAAATAAGACTTATATCAATGAAGTCTCTTGGAATTCAGAAAAAACATCAAATGAAGTAACAGTTGAGAAGAAGTTGGATAAACTCACTAAGAAAGGCTGGCAACTAGATGATAAAGGACAACCTATAAAAATTAATGATAGTAACAAACCTATTGGTAATCCAACAGGAAATGTAAAGTATAACTTAGTTATTAATCCAAAAGGAGAGGATTTAATCAAAAATGGAAATGAGGTTACTCTAGTTGATAAACTTAATTCCCAAGGTAAAATCCCTAGATTTGATATAGATAAAGCGAAACTATATGAATACGATGATTCTCAACCTGATAACAAAGGTAGGGAAATAGAAAAGGGCAGATATAAGATCACTTTTGATGAAAAAGAATTGAAACTAACGCTTATAATACCTGATGAACTGGCCTGTGTATTTGAGTATATATATGAATTTACTAATTTTGCAGACTCTCTCACTATAAAAAATGAGGCGGAATTGTCAGGGATTGCAAGTTCTAAGGATACTACAATTTTAAGAGATAATCAATCATCTGCAACAGTTACTGTAAAAGAAATAAAAATATATAAGGTAGATTCAAAAGATATAAAGAAATTCTTGCCGGGGACAAAATTTAAACTTGAAAAATTTGATTCTAGTAAATGGAATGATTTAAGTAATGCATGGCATATTGTCAAGTATAAGGACAGTGACGAAATTACAATTCCAGACTCGGGGTATATTAGCTGGTCTTTATCAGGTGCAAATCCGGGACTTGAAGCAGATGTACTCTATAGGTTAACAGAAATCGAAAGTCTCGATGGATATACAAAATTAACAGAACCTGTTTACTTTATTTGGATGAAAGCGGGAAGTGATGAGTATAGTTCGTACCATCGTTCAGACAACAGACCGGATTTATCAAAAGTAGATAAGGGGAAAATATCATTTTTGAAAAATTCCGGCGGGATAATGTATATAAAAAATGATTATACAAAAATAAGAGTTAACAAGTTTTGGCAGGATGATGATGGATTAGAATATGAAAATGAAAATATTCCAAATATAGAAGTTAGAGTAGATCTTTATAGAAAAACAGGAAAAGATGGGAATTTTGAAAAGCTTGAAAATCACTCCAAAACTTTGACAAAAGATAATAAGTATACAGAATCTTGGACAGGATTACCGGCAAGAGATGAGCAAGGGGCTGAATATTTCTATAAAGTAAAAGAAGTAGAAGTTAATGGATATGAAACATATTATTTTAATAACGACGGCATTCAATCGGGAGAGATAAATATATTTAATAAAAAAATAAAGAGTAGTGAAATTGAACTCCCCGCAACAGGGGGAATTGGCACAAATAGAATTTATGCTATGGGTACAGTTTTATTATTTTCTTCTTGCATATATATGTTATATCAAAGAAAGAGATATAAAATAAAAATACAATTAATGAAAGGACATAAGAAATGGGAAAATTAAAAAAATTAATGGGATTGATGTTAACTTTACTGATGATTATAAGTACAGTAAACCCTACTTTTGCACAGGGCACTAGTAGCTTAACGGTAGAAAATACAGGGAAGACACCTCATAAATTTGAACTCTATCAAATTTTTAAAGGTGAAGTTTCAAATGGCGAAAATGGAAAGTTAAAATTATCAAATATTGAGTGGGGAAATGGAGTAAAGGATACTAAAAATATTAGTTTTAGTGGGAAAAGTACCGCTTCTGAAATAGCGAATTCATTGACAGGAGATAATGTAGAGCAATTTGCAAAGGAAATTAGTACAAAGTTACAAAGTGAAGTAGAATCAGAATTAGTGCAACCAAATAATTCCCATAAATTTGATAATCTTGAAGCAGGATATTATTTAGTAAAAGACGTTGATGCCTCACAAGATGCTAAAGATAAAGAAAATGGAGCATATACACTTTACTTATTAAAAGTAGTAGGAACTGTAACAGCAAGAACAAAACTTGATGTGCCAACTGTTACAAAACATGTAAAAGATATTAACGATTCAGAAGATAAAGACTATAAAGATTGGGCAAAAACAGCTGACCATGATATTGGAGATAAAGTTCCATTTAAGTTAACTGGTACATTACCATCAAATTTTGATAAATATGAAACATACAAATATGTATTCCATGATGAAATGTCAACAGGATTAACATTTGACCAAGAATCTGTAAAAGTTTTGGTTGGTGACAAAGAAATAAAAACTGACTTTAAGGTTGCAACTACAACAAATGGATTTACAGTAACTTTTGATAACTTGAAAAATGTTTCAGGAGTAACTAAAGATAGCGTAATTACTGTAGAGTATACGGCTACATTAAATGAACGAGCAGTTATTGGCTCAAAAGGAAATCCTAATGAAGTCTATCTTGAATATTCAAACAATCCTAACAAAGGCGGAGACGGCACAGGGAAAACTCCAAAGGACAAAGTAATTGTATTTACTTATAAAGTAATTGTGAACAAAGTTCAACCGGGAGATACAGAGAATACAACAAAACCGTTAGCAGGAGCAGAATTTAAGCTGGAAAAGAAAATGGAAGATGGTAAATGGAAGGAAATCACAAGACTTACAAAAGAAGCAGATACAAAATTTACTTTTAAAGGTCTTGATGATGGACAATACAAATTGACTGAAACAAAAACTCCAGAAGGCTTTAATACAATTAAGCCAATAGAGTTTAATGTTGTTGCAAGTCATGATGATGATAGCTTAACACTGACTGATCTTAATGGTAAGCTAATTGAAGGAATTGTTAATTTGGTAATGGCAGCAAATAAAGAAGAAGGTTCTTTATCAACAGATATAGTTAACAAACAAGGCCCTGAACTTCCGGAAACTGGTGGTATGGGAACTAAAATTATCTATACCGTGGGAACAGCTTTGGTTTTAGGCGGAGTTATATACTTAGTAACAAAAAGAAAACTATCAATTAATAGATAATAAATAATTATTATAGAAGGAGGGAGAAATCCCTCCGTAATTTAAATTTTAAGGAAATGTTGTAAATGGGAATTAGAAAGTCAACAATTGTAGTATCTATAGTGATTTTAGCGGGTATAGTTTTATTACTGTATCCAACGGTTAGTAATTGGTGGAATGCCAAACACCAGTCAATAGCAATAGAAAGTTATGTATCTAAAGTAGAAAAATCAGATGAAACAGAGTATATAGATATTTTAAAAGAGGCTAGGAAATATAATGAAAGTTTAGTTGACAAGTCACTCGATAGATTGAGATTGAGTAAAAAAGAATTAGATAAATATAATTCTATGCTTAAAATAGAAGACTCTGAAATTATTTCTGTTATTAGTATTCCAAAAATTAATTTGAGACTTCCAATTTATCATGGAACGGATGAAGCTGTTTTACAAGTTGCTATTGGACATATCCCGGGAACATCTTTGCCTGTTGGAGGTAAGGATACGCATAGTGTTATTTCAGGCCATACGGGGCTTACTTCTGCTAAACTATTTACTGATATTGAAAAACTCTTAAATGGAGATACTTTTACACTAAATACTTTAAATGAAACTTTGATCTACGAAGTTGATCAAGTAAGAGTAGTACTGCCACAAGAAGTGGATGATTTAAATATTGACAAGGGGAAAGACTATGTTACTTTACAAACTTGTACTCCATATGGGGTGAATACTCATAGACTTTTGGTAAGAGGGAGTAGAATTAATACTGATTTATCAAATATAAAAGTTACAGCAGATGCTATAGAGCTTAACTCTATTGTTATAAATATAGTGTGTTTAATTATTTTGATACTAATTTTTTACATTGTTAAGTTTATTATGATTTTAGTTGAATTACTACTTTCTAAAAGATGATTTATAGATAAAGGATAAATATATGAATAAAAAATTAAAAAATATACTTAACTTTTTTTCTGCTTTCGTATTGCTCCAAATACTTATTATAAGCTTGTTTGTAGATAATGTTGAAGCAGGAAATTACAAATCTACTGTTAGTGTAAAATATAAATTGGAGAATACAGAGTTTAAATTATATAAGATTGCTGAAAAAAGTAAAGAAGGTAAGTATAATTTAGTAAATGAATTTATAAATTATAGGGTAGATTTATCTAATTATAGCTCTATGGATAAGGCAGCTGTAGCTAATACCTTAGAATCGTATATAAAAAGGGATGGATTAAAAGAGTTAAGAAAAGGTGTGACAGATAGCTTTAATAGTGTAAATTTTACAGCCTTAGATTCAGGCTTGTATTTAATAATGGGAGAAACAAAATTAAATAAAGATTATAGATATTACCCAACCCCTGTTTTATTTGAAGTTACTGAAAATAGTAATAGAGAAATTGTAATGGATTTAAAATATGAAAAAAATAAAATAGATAAAAAAATAAAATTAATTGTCTATAAAATTTGGGATGATGGGGATAGTATAGATAGACCTAATAGTATAGATGTTCAGCTACTGAGAAATGGACAAGTACTTGAAGAAGAAAAATTAAGTAAATATAACAACTGGTGTATAGAATGGAAGAATTTATCTCCGGATTTCACATATGATGTAATTGAAAAAGATGTACCTAAAAATTACTATGTTACAGTTAACAGAGATGGAGAAGTTATAAAAATTTGTAATACATTATCTAATATTGAAGGAGAGTATTTAACAAGAGAAGAAAATGAAAAAGAAGAAGAGCCATTTAAAATAATGGAAGAAAAAGTTCCTCAAACAGGACAACTATGGTATCCGGTGATTATTTTATTAATTTTAGCATCAGTATTTTTTATAATAGGAAAGATGTCTGATAAGAAAAATGAGAATAAATGAATTTAAAAATAAATATTTTGTAATAGGATATATTTTCTTTTTTTTAGCTGTATTATTAATTTTTTACAATATTTATGAGGATTATTCAGCAGGAGAAAAGTCAAGTGAAGTGATAAATGAAATAGAGAACAAAACTAATAGATATCTTGATGAGGCTGATGTGTATAGAAATTTAAATGGCATTCCAATGCCGACAGTAAAAATTGGAAAGTATAATTATATAGGGGAATTATCAATTGAGAAATTAAATACCAGATTACCTGTAATGGAAGAATGGGATTATGACAGATTAAAAATTTCTCCGTGCAGGTATAGTGGTTCAATATATGATAAAAATATGGTAATAGCCGGACATAATTACAAAAGTCATTTTGGAAAGTTATATACACTAAATAAAGGAGATCGGGTTGAGTTTTTGGATGTAAATAAAAATATTTTTAATTTTGAAGTTATTAACATTGAGAAATTAGATCCTACTAATATTGAATTGCTTATTAATAATGAAAATGCAGAATGGGATTTGACCATATTTACTTGTACCTTGTCAGGGAAAGAGAGAACTGTAATTAGATTAAAAGAAATTATTAATGGAGTATAAAGAATTACTAAAAATAATAATCAAAGGTAAAATGATAAGCTTTTTAAAGCTTATTATAGAATATAGACAAAGTCACTAGATAAATAAAACTCTAGTGATTTTTCTATTACTTAAGAATCAGTAAAAGAAGCCATTTAATAGTATAATATATAATATAAGTGGTGGGGAAATGCCAAATAAAAACAATAAAACAATTTAAAATGATATCAATTGAATAATCAGTACCATGGGATCATATACTAAACAATAGCAAAAAAAACTACTAGAAAATGGAATAATATAAGTATTAACATATACAATCTCAAAAGTAAAACAAAAATTAGAAAATCCGTTTACAAAAGAGAATTTGCACATGTCTAATATTGTAATTATTATGTCTGCCGGGGAAACTAAATATTAGACATATAGTATAACAGATAGAGAAGGTTACAATATATAAAGTTAATAACCAAAAATGTAAATTATATAGGTGCATAATAAGTAAAAATCACAAAAAAATAATCACAAGAAAGATATGGCAAGGATATGTAGATATAGCAGAAGACTATATACAGAATTAAGGGAAAAAGAATATAAACAAATAAAAGAAACTGGAGAAAGATAATTTGGAAATGCCAAAGGATTCCATGCTTTTAAGTACACAAACATAAAAGGTCTGAGAAATGGAATTAAAATCAACTCTTACATTTGCATGTATGAATATAAAAATTAGTATTATTTCAAGATAAAATGTATAAGAAAACAGGAACAAACAGTCCGGATATAATGCTATTCATTAAAAATTTAATAATATTAGAAAACTCAGGAGATTTTTTCTGGGGATGTATTCACTTTGCCCCTCGGTTTACCAAGGGCTTATTTTTAAGAATTAGAACTTTTAGATAGATTATTGCTTGAGCTGTATTGAATATATTATAAATTGCAGTTAAGTGCAATTGGATTAATTTAGTTAGTTTAATGTGTTTATATAATGACTGTATAAATTAGATTATACATATATTTCTTAGGTAGATTATTAAAAAATCTTCAAATAAACTTATAATAAAAGCAATCCTTTAATTAAAAAATAGTCAATAGAAATAAAGATTAAAATATAGAATAATAGAAAGTTAAAAATATGAGAGTAAATTATAAATAAACATATGAAGAAATAAATTTTAAAATTAAAAACAATAATAGGATAACGTTTAATAAATTTATTGACAAACTTCCGTTAAATATGGTATACCAAATACAAGGAGGTAAAGTTATATGAAATTAGCACTTATTCAAAACTCATTAACTCTGGGAAATGTGGATGAAAATTTTAAATTAATAAAGAGTGAACTTGAAAAAGCTATTAAAAAAACCCCAGATGTAATCGTTTTACCAGAAATGTGGAATACTTCTTTTTTTCCAAAAAATGTTCTAGATTTAGCGGATATTGACGGAAAAAGAACGCAAAAATTTTTAAGTGATTTTGCAATAATAAATAATGTGAATATTGTTGGAGGTAGTATTGCAAGAAAGAAAAATAATACTTTATATAATACATCTTATATTTTTGACAGAAAAGGGAATTTAGTAAATTCATATGATAAAGTTCATTTGTTTTCTCCATCAGGAGAGGATGAAGTTTTTCAATCCGGAGATAAATTATGCACATTTGAATTAGACGGGATAAAATGTGGGCTTTGTATTTGTTATGATATAAGGTTTGTAGAATGGACTAGGATGAATGCACTAGAGGATATACAAATATTATTTATACCGGCAGCCTGGCCACAAAAACGACAACTACATTGGGATACGTTAAATAGAGCTAGAGCTATAGAAAATCAAATGTATGTAGTTTGCGTAAATAGTACAGGAGACTTTGGGGGACATTCAGCGATAATAGATCCTTGGGGAGAATATGTAATAACTCCTGATACTAAAAATGAAATAAAAACTGGAGTAATTGATTTATCAATAATAGAAGATATAAGAAAAAATATAAATGTGTTTAGGGATAGGAAAAAAGAATTATATAAATTATAAGGAGGAATGTGATGCAGTTTTGCGTTGAAACAAAAAGTGGAGAGTATCCTATAGATATAAATCCAAGTAGGGTTTTTGTAATAGGTTATTCTGGAAGTAATATGGAAAAAATAATGGAACATATAAAAGAATTGGAAGAAAAATTGGGTGTTGAGCCACCGGCAAAAATTCCAACAATTTTTGAGGTATCAAAAGAAATTGTAACAAGTAATAGCGATTTATATTTTGTAGGAGAAAAAACATCTGGAGAATGTGAATATGTAATTCTAAAAAAAGATGGAAAGTTCTACATAGGTTTAGGAAGTGATCATACCGATAGAGATTTAGAGTCTGTATCTATAACAAAAGCTAAACAAGTTAGTTTAAAACCTATTGCAAAAAGAATTTGGGAGTATGATGAAATAAAAGATCATATTAAAGAGATAGAGTTAAATTCTAAATATGATGGAAAATATTATCAAAAAGGAACTTTGGCGGATATTTTATCATTAGAAGAAATTATAAAAGAATTAAGTGATAGAGTAGGCGAACTTCAAGATTGTATAATTTTTTCGGGAACTGTTCCATTGGTAGATGATTATGTATATGGAGAAAAGTTTTATTTAGAGTTAATTGATAATGTATTAGGTAGAAAAATTACAACTGAGTATTCTGTGAATATTATTCCAGAGGTAGCTAGATAAATTAGGAGGATATTTATGAAAAAAACGTTAATAGGAATTATTTTATTAGGACTATTGTTAATGACAGCTTGTGGTAGTAATGATAAGCAAAAAACGGAAACAAAGGCTTCTAATACTTCAACTACTGAGGTAAAAGGAGATAAGGTTGAAATTAAAATAGCTGTAACTGGAAATGAAGAACATCAATCTACAATTGCAGCAAACTTGTTTAAAGAAAAGTTAGAATCAAGTTCTGAAGATTTTATAGTTAACATTTATCCTAATTCTCAACTTGGGGGAGAAAGAGAAGCTGCAGAAGGTGTAAAATTAGGAACAATTCCTATGACAATAGTTACATCGGATGGAACACTTCCAGCATGGGTTCCAAAAATTCAAGTTTTAACAATACCCTATTTATTTGAAAATTCTGAACAAGCATATAAAGCTTTAGATGGAATAATCACAGAAAAATTAGATCCAGAGTTTGAAGCTGCTGGATTTAAACACTTAGCTTATGGAGAATTAGGTTTTAGACATTTTACAAATTCAAAATTAGAAATATCCAATCCTGAAGATTTAAAGGGTCTTTCTATTCGTGTGCAAGAAGCTCCAATTTGGTTTGAATTGATGAAATCATTAAATGCATCAGCTGTTCCAGTAGCATTTAATGAACTATATACAGCATTACAACAAGGGATGGTAGATGGACAAGAAAATCCTGTTGCTTCAATTGCCACAATGAAGTTTAATGAGGTACAAAAATATCTTTCACTAGATGGTCATACTTATGGTGCTATAAGCTATGTAATGAATAAAGATTTTTTTGATAAATTAACTCCAGAACAACAAGAAAATATCAAAACCGCTGCTAAAGAATCTGCTATTGAACAAAGAAAAATAGTTGCTGATAATGAAGCTAAGTATTTAGACGATTTAAAATCAACAGGTATGATAGTCACTGAAGTAAATAAAGATGCATTTAAGGAAGTTACAAAAGACATCTATGAACAAGATGAAGTAGCAAAAATGGTAGATCCAAAATTTGTTGATGAAGTTCGAGATTTTATAAAATAAGAGGGAAATATGAAAATTTTAGACAAGATAATACAATTGATAATGATAGTGAGCACAATAGTGCTCTCTATTACAACATTTTATCAAGTTATTATGAGGTTTATACTTAAATTACCTGTTCCATGGGGACAAGATGTAATTAGATTAAGTTTTATTTGGCTATGTTTAACAGGTGGAGCATATTGTTTAAAAACTGGAGATCATTTAAATATAGATTTAATATTTAGCTTTATATCTGAAAAGAAGCAAAAGATATTATATATATTAATAAATTTAGTTTTAATGATATTTTTTATTTTCTTAATCGTTTATGGAGTTCAATTTACACTAACAGGCACCACACAAAAAGCTCCATATACTAATTGGCCTATGTATATATATTATACAGCAATACAATTTAATGCTATATATTTAATAATGTATAACATACAGAATATATTTAAATTATTAAAAGATTTAAAAGAGGAGGACAATAAATGATTATAGTTATATTATTTTTATCATTTTTAATTGGGATCCCAATATCATTTGCTTTAGGAATTGTATCACTTGGACAAATAATAAGTGATGGGTATCCATTAGTTGTGGTTGTGCAAAGAATGTTTACTGGAATGGACAGTATTGCACTCACTGCTATACCTCTTTTCATACTTTCAGGAGGATTAATGTTTAAGGGAGGAATGAGCAATAGACTTGTAAACTTTGCTGATTTATTGTTAGGACATCATCCTAGTGGACTAGCAATGGTAAGTATTTTAGCCTGCATGTTTTTTGCGGCAATAACAGGCTCAGCTATTGCTGCAACTGCAGCTATAGGGGGTATTATGACACCAATAATGGTAGAGAAAGGATATGATAGGGAGTTTTGTGCTCCGTTATTAGCGACAGGAGGCTCAATAGGCCCCATTATTCCACCGAGTATACCATTACTAATATATGGGGTAATGGCTAATGTCAGTGTTGCGAAACTATTTATAGGAGGATTTATTCCAGGAATAATAATGGGAGTTGCACTTATAGCATATTCTTACTATATAGGGAAAAAAAGAAATTACATAGGCAGAGATAAAAAGGCTAGTTTTAGTGAAATTATTGGGGCAGGAAAGGATGCAATATTAGCATTAATGATGCCTATAATTATTATAGGTGGAATTATGAGTGGAGTATTTAGTCCTACAGAATCTGCAACAGTTGCAACATTTTATGCATTAATAACAGGAATGTTTGTTTATAAAGAATTAAAGATAAAAGATTTACCGCAAATATTACTGGATGCAGCTAAATCTACAGGACAAGTATTAATAGTAATAGCTTTTGCTTCACTATTTACTTGGGTTATTACGGTGAATAACATTCCTCAAACAGTAGGTGCATTTTTATCTGCTAATGTATCATCTAAAATAGTATTATTACTAATAGTAAATATAATATTATTAATAGCAGGAACCTTTATTGATACAACTTCTGCTGTAGTAATATTTACACCTTTATTTTTACCATTAGCTCAAATGTTTGGAATTAATTTAGTCCATTTTGGCTTAATAATGGCTGTTAATTTAACTATAGGAATGTGTACACCACCTTTAGGGGTATGTTTATTTGTAGCTGGATCAATAGCTAAAGTTTCTTTAAAAGACCAATTTAAAGATTTATTACCTATGTTATGTGTACTTTTAGTAGTCTTATTATTGATAACATATATACCAGATTTAGTTTTAATACTACCTAATATTTTAGTAAAATAAAATGAGAGCTGCTGAAAAATGTTCAAATAAAAACGGTTAACTTGTAATGAGAAAGCCGTTTTTTTGAAATGTTTGATCAGTGCATTAATTAATCATAAAAAGCTTGTACTAAATATTTTAATGTTAAAAGTAAAAATGAATTTTAATACAGAACTTTATGTAGCATTACAATAGATGCGAGACTAAATAAAAGAAAAATAGAGAGAGTACCTATATAATTAAATTAACTAAAATTAAAAAAAGAAAGTACGCTCCATAGGAATACAATTATACAAAAAAATAAAGATATTTACCGCATATTTTAGATACAAGATATCATGTTGTTAAATCTTATATGAGAGGGTATTCTCTATCCTTTATATTAAGAATATATAAACTTTCTAAATCATCTTTAATGAGATGGAATAAAAATTTTGATGGGACAAAAGAATCTCTTAAAGATGAGTACCGTAGACATTTAGAGGTATAAGAGCAGTAATTTGTGATATATTTAATTAATTGCGCCAGATATAAATTTGAATTAATTACATAGGAAACTATTAAAAAATCAAACAGACCCTATTAAGTACAAAAAGTTGCTTAGATAAAAACGTTAATATGTCTAAGGTGTTTTTTGGATATTCTTTTTAAGATATAAATCTATATATCAAAAATAATGACAAAAATATCATATTAGAAGCCAGTTATCATCTTAAAACAATTTTTAATCATTCTCTGGCACTATCTTTTTTTTTGTTAAATTTTCTTTAATGTTTAAACGTTGTAGTAGAGCAGATGTAGTTTGAGACATGTGATATTCCATAGCCTCATTAATTTTATCTAAATTTTTAGTCTTCAGAGCAGATACAATTTTTCTATGTTCAGTAATAGTTTGTGAATCTCTTCCAGGTAAATACATTGCCATGAGTCCAAAATATCTGACAATATCGCTAATATTATTTAATACAGATAGCAAGATTGTATTACCACTTTTTTCATAAATAAAAGTATGAAAAATTCTATCTATACTAAATGATTTACTATAGTCTTTAGTATATTCTTGTTCATCAACTAATGTTTCTAAATAAAGGATATCCTCATCTGTAATATTTTTACTTGCATCAACAATTGCTATAAGTTCTAATGCAGTTCTTACTTTTTGAGCTTCTAGAATTTCATTTAAATTAAATTGTTTAACAACGTTTTTTTTATAAGGTTCGTTTATAATCCAACCCTCAATAGATAATTTTTGTAACGCTGCACGAATTGGAGTCCTACTAACTCCGAAGTCTTCCGATAAAGTTCTTTCATTTAAAGACATACCAGGTGTATAAAAACCATTTAAAATACGTTCTTTAATTTCATCATAAGCGGCATCACTAAATGATTTTATGTTTAACATATTTAATCTCCTATCAATATATTATATCATAAAAATCAAACTAAATATTAGTTAAATTTAATATAAGAAACAAAAGACCAGCTATTAAATGGCAATAGATATCTTTAGTGTATCGCATGTAGATACAATGTGTAAAAAGAGGAAGCTATCTGCACTCTTAATATCTGTAAATCACAAGTAGATGTAAGAATTTAGCATTAGCGTTGTATCCTTCTACTTGCAAATAAATAATAAACCAAAAACTAAAATATGTAAACAATAACATGGAAAACAGACCTATCAAAATAGGTCAAAAAATAATTAAATAAAGTGAAAATTAAATATGTGGGATATAAGCTTTGTTGTCTCTTAAAACAGCAAAAATTATGTTGATTAATTTTCTGGCAACAGCACCGACAGCGGTGTTTTGAAACTCACCTCTACTTTTTAGATCTTGGTAATAAACAGAAAGAGACAGATCATTAAAAGGAGCAACCGTTTCTGTAGACTAAACAGCACGTCTAAGATAATGAGATCCTTTTTTAAATATTTTGGACTTAGTTCCAATAAATTCACCTGTTTGTTTTTTATTTAATTTTAAAAATTATACCGTTTATGAGGGGGTAAGTAACCTTTTCTTTTTTTCATACTTAAATGGGCATTATCAGTTTTTAAATCTTGTCATTTTTTAGTTTAATAAATAATAGTTTTTTAAGTTTGAATTTGAAATAACATGTTTTTTGTATTACTATAGTAATATACTAAAAAGAAGGGTGATGATATTATGACAAGTGCAATGTTGGGAGAATTGCTAAAAAGTTTAGGAGTATTGGGATTTTTCCTATTAATGGGATTTGCTTTAAGAGCAAAATTAAAATTTTTGCAAAAAACGTTTATGCCGGCTAGTGTAATAGGAGGATTTATACTATTGATTTTAGGCCCGATAGGATTAAAAGTATTACCTATACCTGAAGATTGGATAACTACTTGGTCTTTATTGCCTGGGATTTTAATAGTACCTGTTGTAACAGCAACTCCTTTAGGATTAAAATTGGGGGTAAAATCAAAAAAAGAATTATTTAACATACTACCTCTTCTTTTAATAATGTTAGGAGTTTATTATTTACAACACATAGTAGGCTTTGTTGTAAATTTAATATTTAATAGTGGAGGAAATATGTATCCTACATTTGGATGGGAATTGCCGATAGGTTACTCAGGAGGGCATGGAACAGCTGGCATTTTAGGTAATATGTTACAAGAGATGAATTTGCCATATTGGGAAACTGCGCAAGGAGTGGCAATAACAACTGCTACATTTGGAATTGTTGGTGGTATATTAATAGGTATGGTGGTAATAAACTGGGGTGCTAGAAAAGGTTATACAGAAATTTTAGAAAAACCATCTGACATACCTGAAAATATGGCTCTTGGATATGAAAAAAACGTAGACTTACAACAATCATTGGGTCGTGAAACAACAAAGCCTTCATCAGTTGATACAATTTCATTTCATGCAGCAATTATATTTTTAGGTTGTTTTTTTGCATATATGTTACTTGGATTGGCTAAGAAATATGAAGTTCCTGCTTTTAAGTCAATTTCAGTTTGGGCATATGGAATTATAGTGATGTTTGTAATTTGGGGTATTATAAATAAACTTAATTTAGGGTTTTTAATAGACTCTAATGCTAAAGGAAAAATTACAGGGCCTTTTACAGAGTTTGCAGTAATTGCAGCTATAGCTTCTTTACCTGTTAAGGCTGTTTTAGACTATATAGTTCCTATATTAATTCTATGTATATTGGGATATATTTTTACAACTTTCTATTTGTTGATTATGTGTAAGAAGTATTTATCTGAATATTGGTTAGAACATATGGTGGCAACTTTTGGAATGAGTACAGGCGTATTTTTAACAGGTTTATTATTGTTAAGAGTTTGTGATCCGGAATATAAAAGTCCTGTAATAGGAAATTATTCAATATCTTTTTCAATAATGTCAGCTGTGACATTTGCGATAATGCCATTAATTTTGAATATAATTTTGACTAAAGGGACCATGTATGCATTAATATTAACATCCGGAATAACTATTATATCAACAATTGGAGCTATAATAGTTAGGAAATTAATAAAATAAATTTATAGTTTTTAGAAGGAAGGATTAAAATGACTTATAGTGAAGAATTGGAAAAGCTGTCTAAAGAAATTTGGGAATTGGCAGAATTAAAGTTTAACGAAGTTGAATCTGCTAAGTTGCAAATGGAGTTTATGAGGAATAATGGATTTGAAGTTGTAGATAATTTAGCGTATATGCCCACAGCTTTTTCGGCAACTTATGGAAAAACAGGTCCTAAAATTGCATTCTTAGGCGAATTTGATGCACTATCCGGATTAAGCCAAAAAGCTGATAGTTTGAAAAAAGAAGAATTAACGTGTGGCGGTTCAGGACATGGATGCGGACATCATTTATTAGGTGTAGGTGCAATGGAAGCTGCACTCAAACTAAAGGATTATATTATCGAGAATGAAATAGATGCTACTGTCATATATTATGGTTGTCCTGGAGAAGAAGGCGGCTCAGGTAAAGCTTTTATGGCTAAATATGGTGTATTTGATGATGTTGATGTGGCATTTTCTTGGCATCCATTTAATCACAATCATGTAATAACAGGCTCTATGCTGTCTAATATTCAAAGCTATGTTAGATTTAAGGGAGTTAGTGCACATGCTGCTTCAAGTCCACATCTTGGACGTTCGGCATTAGATGCTTTGGAATTAACAAACATAGGTATTCAATTTTTAAGAGAGCATATGGAAGATACTGATAGGATTCATTATTCCATATTAAATGGAGGAAGTAAATCTCCAAATGTTGTTCAAGCTGAAGCGGAAGGATTATATTTAGTAAGATCTAAAAATAATAAATCTGTTATAGAATTATATAAAAGATTTGAAGATATTGTAAAAGGTGCAGCGCTTATGTCAGGCGTTGATTATGAAATAGAATTTGATAAAGCTTGTTCTAATATGATATCAAATAAAGTTTTAGAAAAATTATTATATGAAGCCTTTTTAGAAGTGGGACCGGTAAAATATACTGAAGAAGAGAAGGAGTATGCTTTTAAATTTAAAGAAACTTACCCGGAAATAAATTTTGCTAACCAAATTGTTTTACCTATGGTTTTAGATCCAAATGAAGAAATGGAATATATGAAGGACCATTCTCTTCATGAAAAAATTTCTAAGTATTTAAGTACAGATAAAATAATGATGGGTTCTTCTGATGTTGGAGATGTTTCAAATGTTGTACCCACAGCTCAGATAGCAGTTGCTTGTTTTGCATTTGGCACAATAGGACATTCTTGGGAAGAGGTTGCTCAAGGAAAGTCTTCAATAGCGATGAAAGGAATGCATAAGGCAGGAGAAGTATTATATACGGCAGCTAAAAAGTTATTAAAAGATCCGGATTTAATTTTAAAAGCTAAAGAAGAATTAGAAAAAAGTCGAGGTGCAGAATTTATTAGTCCTATACCGGACAATAAAAAACCTAATATAAAAGACTAAGTTTAAAGAAGCTAAATAGTTTGTTAGATTATAAATCAAATAAGCTATTTAGCTTTTTAGTTGCATTAAAAAAATTATTAAAATAAATTAATTTATATCATGAAAAATCATATGGTACAATATTAATTAGATAGCGTAATGCTTAAGTATATTGAGTGGGAGGTTAATATGGATATTTATAAAGTTTTGAATGGGAAGTTATTGTACTTACTTGTAGGGATAGGTTTAATTTGTATATTTTTAATGTGTTTATTCTTTTTTAGAAGAGCATATAAGAGGGCGCTTGAGTTAAATGTTTCAAAAGAGAAATTAAATTCGGTAATAAAGAGTTCTGTAGTATTTTCAATTGTGCCATCAATCTCAATAATAATAGGATTAATAACTTTAAAACCTCTACTGGGAGCTCCTTGGCCTTGGTTTAGATTATCAGTAGTAGGGTCTTTGCCATATGAACTCACAGCTGCGGATTTATCTGTAAAGGGGGCTGGATATGCAGACTTTACAGATTTCCAAGCGGCGGGAGATTTAAAAGCTGTTGGAGTAATAATGTTTGTGATGAGTATAGCTATTATGGCTGGTATGGTTTTTAATGTGTTCTTTTTGAAAAAATTACACACTAGTGTATCAACTTCGGGGAAAAAAGAAACTCCTTTTAGAGATTTAGCTCTATCAGTATTGATAACAGGTATGATGAGTGTATTTGTTGTAGTACAAATGACTAAATCAAAGATACATGCAATAACTTTAATTGTGAGTGCAGTAACTACATTTATACTTACAATTTTAGCTAAAAAATTAAATATGAAGTGGCTTAATGATTATGTAATGTCATTTGCCTTAATAATAGGAATGTTTATTGCTGTTGTATTGACTAAAGTAATAGGATAGGAGGATTTATATGAAACATAGTGAATATATGGAAAAAACTTATTTATATGGAAAGATAGCAACGATAATTGCTCTTGGAATAATGCTCATTATTCCTACAATTATGTGTACATTTTATAATATGTGGCCTGATGGAAGCGCAATAGTTGCTGTAGCAGGACCTTTACTTGCATTATATGTTCCAACAGCGTTGGCAGAACAGCTTTCAATGATACCTATGGGAGGGAATACGTGTTATATAAATTCTATAATGGGAAATGTAACTAATATTAAGTTTCCTTGTTATTTATCAGCTATAAATTCAGTTGATGCAACTCCGGGGTCTGAAATGGCAGACGTAATAGGTATGATAGCAGTATGTATTTCAGGTATGGTGACTATGATAGTAGTGTTTATAGGACTTATACTGTTAGTTCCGTTAGAGCCAATTCTAACTAGTGAAGTAGTAACTACAGCGACATCATATATAATGCCAGCTCTTTATGGAAGTATGGGGATTTCAGCATTTATAAATACAAGTGCGGGTTCTTATAACGTTCCAAAGAAACCTCTAGTTGCAGTATTAGATTTGGTATTAGTGTTTGCATTTAACTTTTTAGTGATGAATTTAGCTGGGAAAGAAGGTTATGCGATGTTGGTAATGCTTGGAGTTTCCATTCTTATAGCGTATATTTTATATAAATCTAATGTAATAAAACTGTTAAAAAAAGAGAAAGTATAATTTATGTAAGGAGAATATTTGTGAAAGAAATATTAAAACAAGCATATGATTATGGCAAAGAATTTGTTGATGATGGAAATTTGGTAAACTATATTCCTGCTTTAGCAAATGTAGATAAGAGTAAAGTTGGAATAGCAGTTTATGACAATAAAGGTAATCTATATGAAGTAGGAGATACGGACATACAATTTAGCATCATGAGTATAGCTAAAATTTCTTTATATGCAGTCTTGTTAGAAAATTATGAACTTGATTATATAAGGGAGTATATTGGAGTAAAGGGTTCTTCAAAAGCATATAACAGTATTGTAGATTTAGAAGAATCAGAAGGAAAATTACCTATTAATCCTTTTATAAATGCTGGAGCTCTGATGACTTCATACTTTATATTAAAAAAATTTAATGGAAACAAAGATGAGGCATTTAAAGCTGTAATAGATATGACCAAAAAACTAACCGATAATAACAATTTAGAATACAATGTTGAAATTTATGAGAGTAGCAAAGATACAGGATATACTAACTTGGCAATAATGTACACAATGCAAAAGAATAGAGTAATTCCAGGAATAGTTGACGTAAAAGATGTTTTAGAGATATATAATAAAGCTTGTACTATTATGATAGATACAAGAGATTTAGCATATATGGGAAGTGTACTGGCAAGAGATGGTGTTAATTTAAAAGGTGAAAAAATACTATCTAAGAAAAACTCAAGAATTTTAAGAACTCTTATGGCAATTTGTGGAACTTATGATTATTCAGGAGATTTTGCAGTGGATATAGGGATTCCGGCAAAAAGTGGAGTTGGAGGAGGCATATTAGCCACTATAAAGAATGGAATGAGTATAGCTACTTATTGCCCAGGCTTAGACTCTAAAGGGAATTCTTTAGTCGGAATAAAAATATTAGAAAAAATATCAAATGAATTAGAATTTAGTATTTATTAAACAGTTATAGAATTGATTTTTTATTTAAAGATTAAATATGTGTAGGTGATAAATGTGAATTATATAGAATTTGGAGAAAAAATATCTGATCATCTAAGGAGCTTAAGAGCAGAGTTACACAGTAATCCTGAGCCTTCAACTTTTGAAGAAATTACATCTCAGATAATATTAAAGGAACTAAAAAATATTGGGATTACAGACATACAAACAGGTTTAGGGAATGGAAAGCATGGAATTATAGCAAACATAGCGGGTGGTTTGCCAGGTAAAAAAGTAGCCCTAAGAGCAGATATGGACGCTTTAGCTATTGAAGAAGAAACTGATTTAGAATGTACTTCTAAAAATAAAGGATACATGCACGCTTGTGGACATGATAATCATGTTGCAATGGTACTTGGAGCGGCAAATATCATATATCAGAATAAAGATAAATTAAAAGGTAGTGTAAGATTGATATTTCAACCAGCAGAAGAACTTTCTCCAGAAGGCGGAGCAAAGTCTATGATACTTGAAGGTGCATTGAAGGACGTGGATGCTATTTTTGGGTTCCATGTATGGCCTGAGCTACCATTTGGAGTTATGGGATTTAAAGAAGGTCCTTTGATGGCAGCATCAGATCACTTTTATGTAAATATAAAGGGTAAAGCATCTCACGCAGCTGGACCTGAAAACGGAGTGGACGCAATAGTTGCAGGGTGCGAATATGTTGGCGCTATTCAACATATAGTGAGTAGAAATATTTCAGCAATTGACAATGTTGTTATAACAGTTGGAACTATAAATGCAGGGACTAGATATAATATCGTAGCCGAAGATTTTAAGGTTGAGGGAACTTGTAGAACTCTATCTCCAGAAATTAGGGATTTAGTTGAAAATAGGTTAAAAGAAATTTTAGAAGGAATATGCAAGGTATATGGTTGTAAAGGTGAGCTAGACTATCAAAGAGGGTACATTCCTTTAATAAACGATTCTGAAATGACAAAGTATGCAAAAAAAGTGGCTTTAGATTTATTTGGAGAAAAATATGTTCAAGATGTAAAAGAACCTGTTTTAAAAGCTGAAGATTTCGGATTTTATTTAGCAGAAAAACCGGGATCATTTATTTGGTTGGGAACAGCGGAACAAGATAAAGACTATTGGCCTTTGCACAATTCTCACTTCTCACCAAATGATGAAGTGCTGTATAGAGGAAGTGCAATGCTAGCCAAGTTGGCATTTGAGTTTACAGAAAGCAATAAATAAAATTAGAAAATGGTATTGTGTTTGAAGTTGATTTTTACACAATACCATTTTTAAGTTAAATAAGTTTTTAAATTATGTTTTCAATTTGATTCTATTAATGTTTTTGTATACAAAATAATTTACATTTCACATTGATTATATTTACTGTTCATTATAGCACAATATGAGTTAAAAAATATATAATTTAAATCAAAGAATTTATATACCAAATATGGTTGACAAAAAATAATGTTAGTAGTAAGCTTAAGCTAATCAAAAGAGGAGGTGGGGAAGTGAGATTAAAAGTAGATTTATTATTAAATAAAGACGAAATTCCAAAAGATAAAAATAGAATTTTTATATCTTTATTTAAGACAATATTATTAAAATCAGATGAAGAGGTATATCGTGAGTTATATGAAAGTGGTGCTAAAAGAAAGAAGTTTACATTCTCGCTAAACATGCCTAAATGTAAATTTAATAGAGAAAGCATTACTATTCCAGGGAAAAAGGTGAGTCTATTTTTCTCAGCGGCTGATTTGAAGTTGGGGATTGTATTTTACAATGCCTTTGTAAGGTCAAAAGGAGATGTGATTTCGTACAAAGATTTAGAATTAAAGATAGTGAATATATCTTTATTGAATGAAAAGCTATTTACTGGGGAGTGTGTAGTCTTTAAAACTAGCTCTCCAATTGTGGTGAGAGAGCATCACAAGGAAAATAATACTGATTGGTATCATTCATTAAGTGATAACAAAGGCTATGAGTTGTTTATTGAAAATTTAAAAAATCAAATTTTAGAAGATTTGCCAGAAAGTATTTATGATTTAGATGAGATTGATGTAAAAGTGATATCCAATAAAACGGTAAAAGTAAAACACTATGGAATAGAAGTTCTTTCCAATTTGACAACTTTGAAAGTAACTGCAAAACCATACATATTAAGTTATATGTTGAATGCGGGAGCAGGGAATTTTAAAAATAGTGGTTTTGGAATGCTTACAGTAGTATAGGAGGAGGTATGGAGAAAAGAATTGAGTTAAAAACAGGAGATTGGTTGTACAATACAGGATTGCTCGGATTATATAATATATTAAAGTATAAAGATGAGTATGTTGAAGTATCAAAAGAGGGAATTAGTTTTGAACTTGAAGCACTTGAAAAATTTGAAGAATATTATTTTAAGTATTTGATTGACACATATTATTTAACACTTTCAATTAATAGGATAGTGTCATTTGAAAATAGTATTTTAAATTGGGAGTCAGAAGATTTTAAAAATTTTAATGATAAGTCATTGGAAAACCTTAACATACAAATAGATAATGTAAAGAAATACATGATAAGTAATTCATATAAAAAAGCATACTCATTGATAGATAGTGAGTTCAATCCATTAGTTAAGGAAAAAGAATTAAAAAAGATTAAGCTCTCTAAAAAAGATACTGTAGAAAGTAAGATGTCAGAAATTAAATATCAAATTTCACTACTCAAAGAAACTATAGATTATTTTAAGTTTAAGGATACTAAAAAATATATAGGAGCCCAAAATATAATTTATAATATAATTCGTAATGCATGGGACAATGTTAGCATACTTAATAGACAAAATAAAAATCCTGATATGTATGATGAAATTGCAAATTATTTTGTAAAACCGGCAATTGAATATTTAGATGAATATGAAGAAAAGAAAAATAAATCAAGATATTTATGTATGTCATGTGGTTCAAGGATTTCATCTTTGAATAATGATATTTGCTTTATAAGAGAATTAGGATTTGATACAAAGAAAAAAAATAGTCACGTATATGATTTTAATAATTATGTAGGAATATGTCCAATGTGTAAACTTGTGTACACTTGTATTCCAGCTGGATTTACTTACGCCTATAATAGAGGGCTATTTGTAAATTATTCTAGCAACTTTAAGAACTTAATAGAAATAAATAATAATATCAAAGAGGATGTATTCAAAGAAATCAATAAAAATACTTCAATTTATTATGCAATTCAAAAAAATATGGATGAAAAGTCAAATGAAGATATGAAGTATGAGTTATCCGATGTTCAAATAGTAAGATTTTTTAGAAATATTGATTCGGACCAGGTAAAGTATTCTTTCAATATTTTGAATAGGCCAATTCAGAGAGTTATTAATGAGTGTTCAGGCAGTTTGAAATTTATCAGGGGGGCTTACTTTGAAGAAGGTAAGAAAAATGTATATGTTTATAATGAAGTAATGAACAATTTATTTAATAATCAAAATGATTTTTTAATTATTCATAAAATGCTTCATTATAAGATATCAAATACAGATAAAACTAGGTATAGCAGTGAACATATTCAAAATGTCATTAGAATTAATAATAGTTATTTGAGGGAGGTTGGATATATGAATGACAAGAGTAATGGAAAATATTTATATTTTTCCAGGTTATCAGGAGAGAAATTAAGAGATTCATATAAAAAAATGAATGCTGTAGAAAAGTTGAACGGAATAGCATATAGAATGTTGAATGCACTAAAAACTTCTAATAAACATGCATTCATGGATACTTTGATTAAGGCGAGTATGTATGCAAACGAAGAAATAGATGATGTATTTTCAAATACTATGGAAGATGATTTGAAGTTTAAAAATGCAGGATATTCATTTATAGCGGGGATGTTAGGAAAACAAAATAATTCAAAGAACGATTCTGAAGATAATGGAGGAGAAATATGAATAATCAATTAAATCCTAAGGGATTAACTTTAACTATAATTTTTGAAGCTGAAAGTGCGAATTATGGCGAATCTGTAGGTAATGTGGCTTCACTTAAAAAAGTAGCAAGAAATAAAGGTGAGCAGTTTACTTATATTTCAAGACAAGCGCTTAGATACAATATTGTAGAACAATTGTCCGAACCATTAGCCGAGGTTAATGCAGAAGGAAAGGGAGACAAGAAAGTTATTCAATTTTCTAAAGATGCTACTATAGATAAATATCCAGAAATAGATTTCTTCGGCTATTTGAAAACAGAAGCCAAATCAAGTGGAAAGAAGAGATCAGCGAAAGTTAGATTATCAAATGCAATTTCATTAGAGACATTTAAGGGAGATTTAGATTTTTTAACTAATAAGGGGCTGGCAGATAGACTATCTGAAAATATGAATATTGCTCAAGCGGAAATACACAAGTCATTGTATAGATACACTATAACAGCTGATTTAGACCAAATAGGCATAGATGAAGTTTATAACATTGAGATAGAAAATACTGAAAAAGCAAGAAGAGTTGGTAAGTTACTAGACACAGTTGCTTTATTATATAGAGATATAAGAGGTAGAAGAGAAGATTTAAAACCTTTATTTGTTATAGGTGGTGTTTATGATATTAAAAATCCATTTTTCAGCAGTGTTGTAGAAGTGAATGATGGGAAGATTGAAGTAGAGGCTATAACAGATTTACTTTATGGAAATATAAAAGACCAAACACATTGCGCGATTGTTAAAGGGAAATTTATAAATGAAAATGAAGTCATTGAAAAGTTAAATGCTGTTAAGATGCCTGAATTTTTCTCAGCTATAAAAGAAGAGGTGAAGGATTATTATGAGAGCCATTAAGATGGTGGCTCTTCAAGATCTGGTGAACTATAGAAAACCAATGAGTTTCCAAATTAAAGAAAGTTATCCTTTGCCACCTTATTCTACAATTATAGGAATGGTCCATAACTTGTGTAAATATGAATCGTATATTCCAATGAAAGTAAGTGTTCAAGGGAAATATGTATCTAAGACAAATGATTTATATACAAGATATGAATTTAACAATGGGACCAAATTTGAGAAAGGAAGACACCATATTAATGTTGATGGGTACGGTGTAGCACAAGGGATTTCTACAGTTGAACTTTTATCTCAAATGGAGCTAATTATTCATATAGTGCCGGAAGATCAAGAAAGAGTACAAGAAATTTATAGTTCATTAAAAACTCCGTGGGAATATCCTTCTTTAGGTAGGAGAGAAGATTTATTAAATATCAAATCTGTTGAGATAGTGGATATAGTAGAGAGAAAGTTAGAAAGAGAAGAATATTTAGGCGAGAATTATTACGCTTATGTGCCCCTTAAGTATATACATTTCAATGGTGAAAATTACGAAGAGAGTGCATATACTTTTCTTGACAATATATTAATTGAGGATTCAGCTTTTAGTACTTTTCAGAGTGGAACTAAAATGTTGATTAACAAAGATTATTTTTTAGAAAATTATGGAAATAGTAAGAATATAAAAAATATTAGATTGTGGAATAAAGTTGAAGTTATCTATACTTCAAAAATTATAGCGACAAGCGAAGGTAGTAAATGCGAAGATAGTACTGGACAATTTGTATTTTTAGCTTAAGGAGTAAATTATGAAAAAGCAATTTTTGGCAAAGTCTAATCCAATAGAAACGATTCAAGAGCATACGGATAATTTATTAATACAGTTAGCGAAGTTAAAAGAGATATATCCCAATATAAATGTAGATTGGACTTTGCTGGAGATTGCATGCATTTATCATGACTTAGGTAAAATGAATAGTTCCTTTCAAAGCAAGATAAATAAAAATAGTAAATTTAAAAATATAGATAATGAAATTCCTCATGGAATTTTGAGTGCATGTTTTTTAGATGTTGAGGAATTAAAACAAAAATATTCTCATTACGATAATGTCAAAGAAAAAATATGTATCTTATATTCTGCTATTTATTTTCACCATCATAGAAATACTATTAAGAAAATAGAAAAAGAGAGTATACAAAAAGCTTGTAGCCTTTTGGAAGAATACAGAGATGATTTTGTATATGATAAATTTAAATTTCCACAAAAAATAGTTTTAAATAGCAATTATATACAGCTGTCTAAAATAACTGAAAAAGAAGAGCTATATTATGAATATATACTTCTAAAAGGATTGTTAAATAAAATTGACTACGCAGCTAGTGCATACATAGATTCATCACAAAGATATTTAGATGTAGATAGAAAAAATGACTTTCTTGAAATAGCACTATCAAATTTTATGAATAAATTATCTGTTAAGTTGAAGAAAATAGGTAAAGATGCTCCCGACTGGAATGAACTTCAAAGATATATGATGAATAATCAAGATAAAAATTTGGTTATAATAGCTCAAACGGGAATGGGAAAAACTGAAGCAGGACTTTGGTGGTTAGGTAATAATAAAGGGTTCTTCACATTGCCAATTAGAACAGCTATAAATGCAATATATAATCGTATAAAAGATGATTTATTGGATGGTGAAAATTTTGACGAAAAAGTAGGAGTACTACATTCTGGGACAAAGAGTATATATTTAGAGGAATTAGATAGTGGTAAAATAAATAATTTAGATGAATATTTTTCAAGCACAAAGCAACTTTCATTACCGCTAACAATTTGTACATTGGACCAACTGTTTACTTTTGTATTTTTACATAGGAATTTTGAATCTAAGTTGGCAACGCTATCTTATTCAAAAATTATCATTGATGAAATTCAAATGTACAGTGCTGACTTAGTTGGTTATTTAATACGTGGTTTAAAGATGATTCAAGATGTTGGTGGAAAATATGCAATACTTACAGCTACATTTCCTGGGTTTTTAAAGAAACTAATGAAAAGAGAAGGACTCAAATTTGATATGCCAGATAAAGCTTTTGTAAATGACAGAATAAGACATAGCGTATCTGTGGTAAGAGAGCAGTTAACTGCCAATGATGTTATTGAAAAATATACAGACAATAGAGTTTTGGTAATCTGCAACACTGTAAAAAAATGTCAAGAGATGTACCAAGATTTGCAAAAACTTATAGAAGAAAATGAATTAGGTATTAAATTGAATATGCTGCATGGAAAGTACATTAAAATGCATAAAGAAAAGAAGTCTAAAGAAATAATTGACTTTGGCAAACTTTTTGACGATGAAGGGAATCCAAACAAGAAGAAGGGAATATGGATAACATCTTCAATTGCAGAAGCATCATTAGATATAGATTTTGATGTATTACTTACTGAATTATCCGAAATATCAAGTCTTTTACAAAGATTTGGCAGGTGTTATAGAAATAGAGAATGGATAGGAGAAGGGTACAATTGTTATGTATATGATGGAGGCGATAGAGCTACTTCAGGTATAGTAAGTATTATTGATAGAGATTTATTTGATTTATCAAAAAAATATATTAGAGAATTTTTTGATAATAATTCAAGTGAATTGAGAGAATTAGATAAGATGAAATTAGTTGAAGAAACTCTTTCATCGGAAAATGTTAAAGAAACAAAGTACTATAAAGAGATTGAAAAGACAATTGAATACACAAAAAATTTGTTTCATGCAGAGTTTTCTAAAGAAGAAGCGCAAAAACTATTTAGAAATATTATGTCAGAAACTATAATGCCTAGACCAGTCTATGAAAATAATTTGAGAGATATCAATGAAATATTAAATATAATTAAATCAAACGAATATACTCAATATGATAAGTTAAGAGAAAGGGAAAAACTTATGGGATATACGTTAGATATAGAATCAAGAGCTTTGATTAACATGGACTATTGTGAGATTGAAATAAGCAAGTATCAAAAACTTAAAGTAGTGGAATGCGATTATGATTATGAATTGGGGTTTAGAAGAAAAGAAAAAGAAAAGAGCGAAAATTTATATGATAATTTCTTTTAGAGGTGTTTTTAATGAAAAAAGTCACGGGTTTGATGGTGTATTATTATCATGTTTGTGAAAGAAAGCTATGGTATTTTGCTCATGATTTAAATATGGAGCATAACAGTGAAATTGTTGGGATGGGGAAATTACTTGATGAAACATCATATAGCAGGGAAACGAAGCATATATTGATAGATGAATCTATAAACATAGATTTCATACAAGATTGGAAAATCGTACATGAAGTAAAAAAGTCAAAAATAGTAGAGGAAGCTTCAATTTGGCAGACAAAATACTATATGATGATTTTAAAAGATAATGGGTTAGAGGTTGAAAAGGGGATCATTGATTTTCCATTATTAAGAAGTAGAGAGATAGTAGAGCTAAGAGAAGAAGACATAATATATTTAAGAGAAGTAATTGAAAAAATAAGCAGTATAATTAACTGTAAGGAAGTACCTAATTTAGTTGAGAAAAAGATATGTAAAAAATGTTCATATTATGAGTATTGCTATATATGAGGTGATAAGATGCAAAGTGATTATTATATTTTTCAAAATGGTGAAATAAAGAGAAAAGATAATACTATTACAATAATAACTGAAGAAAATGTAAAGAAAGACATACCTATTGAGGTAATATCCAATTTATACATATTTGGAGAAGAAACTCTTAATACAAGATTTCTAAACCATGCTTCAAACTATAATATTGCAATTCACTTTTTTAATTATTATGGATTTTACTCAGGATCATTTGTACCGAGAAATAAAAATGTGAGTGGATATACACTGGTAAGGCAAGTTGAACATTTTATCAATCCAGATTGTAGGTTAAAACTTGCTCAAGAATTTATAGAAGCGGGAACATATAATATTTATAGAAATTTAAGATACTATAGACAAAGAGGAATTGATTTAGATGATGAAATTTCTGAAATTAAGTTTTTACGTGCCAAAATAGGTGTAGTTAAAACTGTAGAAGAGTTGATGGGAGTAGAAGGAAACATTCGTAAAAATTATTATGAATCATGGAATAAAATTATAAAACAAGAAATTAACTTTGAAAAAAGAGTTAAACGCCCACCAGACAATATGATTAATTCTTTAATATCTTTTATAAATACCTTGGTGTATACGAGTGTGTTATCAGAAATATACAAGACACAGCTTAATCCAACGATAAGTTATTTACATGTCCCAGGAGAAAAAAGATACTCTCTTTCACTCGATATATCTGAAATTTTTAAACCTCTTATTGCGGATAGAATGATTTTTTATTTGCTAAATAAGAATATTATTACAGAGAGTGACTTTGCAGAAGAATCAAATTTTTTATATTTAAAAGAAAATGCTAGATTAAAAATTGTCAAAGAGTATGACGAACGACTTAAAAAGACGATAAAACATAAAGATTTGAATAAAAGTGTATCTTATAGATATTTAATGAGATTAGAAGCTTATAAACTCATCAAACATTTCACTGGAGAAAAAGAATATAAAGGATTTAAAATATGGTGGTAGTATGTATATGATTTTAGTTTATGACATTACATTAGATGAAGATGGAGCCAAAGTATCTAGGAATGTTTTTAAAATATGCAAAAAGTATCTCACACATATTCAAAAGTCTGTATTTGAAGGAGAGTTAAGTGAGTTACAATATGCTAAGTTACAGAGAGAAATTTCAAAATATGTAAGGAAAGATAGAGACTCTATAATAGTTTTTCACAGCAATAATTCAAAATGGTTAAAGAAAGATTTCTTAGGGCTTATAGACGATGCGACTTCTAACTTTATTTAGTATGTCGATGTGAAATTATGTTATAATAACGTTGCACCGACATTTAGATTGAAACGGCTTATTTGCTAGATTATAATTGCAGATTGAAATTATATTAGATATAAGTGAAATGATTTTTTTATAAATTAATTCATAGACAAAATATTGGGCTCAATCTAGCTTGGTATGAGGCCTGAAATTAGACCTGTATTAATAGAATCAAAATGAAATGTAAATCCAATTTACTATAGTTATAAGCCTGTTTTTGTTTGTGTATTAATAGAATCAAAATGAAATGTAAATTACTCTTGGACAAACTCTATCATTTCGCCTATAAGGGTATTAATAGAATCAAAATGAAATGTAAATTTTAATAAATCCACCACCTTTCTTATTGATTCAATACTGTATTAATAGAATCAAAATGAAATGTAAATTTTAACATCAACTCATTTGCAAGAGATACTCCAAGCTGTATTAATAGAATCAAAATGAAATGTAAATGAGTATTTAAATGTTATGGTTTTTAGTGCTGGAGTAGTATTAATAGAATCAAAATGAAATGTAAATTACATTATTTGACTTTGAACACGCTAAAGATTTGGAGTATTAATAGAATCAAAATGAAATGTAAATAGGTCTATTGAGTACGAAAGGGCGGCTCAAGGTGGAGTATTAATAGAATCAAAATGAAATGTAAATTTAAAAGAATTTGTAGACAAGATTAATGTTCTAATTGGTATTAATAGAATCAAAATGAAATGTAAATCAATAAGCACATTTGCACAATCCAGCCAAAACATTTGTATTAATAGAATCAAAATGAAATGTAAATTATATAGTATAATTATAACATACATAATAAGTTATGGAGTATTAATAGAATCAAAATGAAATGTAAATATAGCAAAACGCAAACCAAGTGCTAGCAAATTTGGAACGTATTAATAGAATCAAAATGAAATGTAAATAGGGTTTGGTTGTAGTAACAAGTATAAAAACGGATTTAGTATTAATAGAATCAAAATGAAATGTAAATGTATTATAAGGCGGATCTGTCAATAATACATCAGGTATTAATAGAATCAAAATGAAATGTAAATTGTATAGTAGCAGATGACTTAACAGAACAACAAATAAGTATTAATAGAATCAAAATGAAATGTAAATATAATGGTATATGATGAAGATGACGAAGATGATTTCTAGTATTAATAGAATCAAAATGAAATGTAAATATCTTCTATATCTCCTGTACGATCAGTAATGTTTTGTATTAATAGAATCAAAATGAAATGTAAATAATAATTAAAATTGGGATTATGAAGTTCCATTGCGGGTATTAATAGAATCAAAATGAAATGTAAATTATAGCAATTAGCTCAAGATATTTATACATTTCTTGGTATTAATAGAATCAAAATGAAATGTAAATGATGGAAAGATGTATTACAACATAGCAGAAAGAGTGTATTAATAGAATCAAAATGAAATGTAAATATTTAATAGAAGATACTAATTTCATACGGGGAGTAAGTATTAATAGAATCAAAATGAAATGTAAATCCAAAATTTTATCAGTTTTACAATCGTGCTTTTCTAGTATTAATAGAATCAAAATGAAATGTAAATGTATTTCTTGTATGTTATAATCATCAAGAGGCAATTCGTATTAATAGAATCAAAATGAAATGTAAATTAATATTATTAAACAAAAGATACCATATTTTTTGTAGTATTAATAGAATCAAAATGAAATGTAAATTTCATTAGAACTTGTGGGTGTGTCGCCATCGCACCATGTATTAATAGAATCAAAATGAAATGTAAATTTTTAAATAGAATTTAAGGAGGTTTTTTATGAAGAAAGTATTAATAGAATCAAAATGAAATGTAAATGTAATTCTTGTTTATCCTTTAAACTTTTATTGTAAAGTATTAATAGAATCAAAATGAAATGTAAATAACGTATTGTGTGCGTTAGGTATACCTCTTGCTCTAGTATTAATAGAATCAAAATGAAATGTAAATATATCTTTTATATACATTTCATATAGGGATTTAAGTATTAATAGAATCAAAATGAAATGTAAATGTAAGGTATTCTGATGGTTATGTATGCCCTAAGTGTCGTATTAATAGAATCAAAATGAAATGTAAATGAAACAAAACCTAACATCTTGTAGCAAGCGTAGAGGTATTAATAGAATCAAAATGAAATGTAAATATACGAGAGAAAAAGGCAAACTATAGGCAACAAAGTGTATTAATAGAATCAAAATGAAATGTAAATAACAAAACCTAACATCTTGTAGCAAGCGTAGAGCAAGTATTAATAGAATCAAAATGAAATGTAAATTGACTTTAAATTAAAGAGTGTATCACGTGAGAAAAGTATTAATAGAATCAAAATGAAATGTAAATTTTTCATCAACTCTTGATTACTATCTTGCTTAGCATTAGTATTAATAGAATCAAAATGAAATGTAAATTAAATTTATCATCTGCATTAATAAAATAATTATACATGTATTAATAGAATCAAAATGAAATGTAAATTTTTCTTTATAATCAAATGATAATACTTTTTCGTAGTATTAATAGAATCAAAATGAAATGTAAATTAAATTAAACTCCTTATTTAAATTCGTGGGTCGACTTGTATTAATAGAATCAAAATGAAATGTAAATAATGTTTCTTCACTTTCTTCAAAATCAGCATCATTGCAGTATTAATAGAATCAAAATGAAATGTAAATTTGTTTCAGGATAGTTCATTAATTTAGCAAATTCAGTGTATTAATAGAATCAAAATGAAATGTAAATACAATTGTATCCAGCATTGTAGGAGATAACATCGAGTATTAATAGAATCAAAATGAAATGTAAATTTATCACCAAAAATATTTGTTGTTTTTTCATTAAAGTATTAATAGAATCAAAATGAAATGTAAATAATTTAAAATTTAACGACTATGTATTAGTCGAAACAAGTATTAATAGAATCAAAATGAAATGTAAATGTGTTCGTTTACTTTGTTTTTATTACTAAACTTGTGAGTATTAATAGAATCAAAATGAAATGTAAATTCTTCATCTACAGCTACAAAGTCTGTTTCAGACTCAGTATTAATAGAATCAAAATGAAATGTAAATCTAAGCTATCAATGAATTGTGCAACCTCTAACGCGTATTAATAGAATCAAAATGAAATGTAAATTTTACAGTAGTGAGTAAAGTTTGCACACACTGTACAAGTATTAATAGAATCAAAATGAAATGTAAATGTTACTTTTATTTCTTTCAAAAAGTTTTTTTATTTAGTATTAATAGAATCAAAATGAAATGTAAATACCGTAAAAAGAGCCGCATTCTGTCTATTATTTCTAGTATTAATAGAATCAAAATGAAATGTAAATTTGTTTTAAAATTTTTTGTGGTAGATTTTTAGACGTATTAATAGAATCAAAATGAAATGTAAATATGTATATTACTACAAAATTTAGATGGCTATTAGATGTATTAATAGAATCAAAATGAAATGTAAATCTTTTATTTCCTCAACATCTTTAGCTAACTTTTTATCGTATTAATAGAATCAAAATGAAATGTAAATGATGATTGTCATGACTCTATTGGAGTTATGATAGACAAGTATTAATAGAATCAAAATGAAATGTAAATATTTTATCGGCTCCCATAGCAACTAATGCGCCAACTCGTATTAATAGAATCAAAATGAAATGTAAATTAACTCTGCAATTGTCAGCTGTCTTGCTACATAAAGTATTAATAGAATCAAAATGAAATGTAAATTGTGGTCCAGGGGTTAATTTGATTCTTTCAAGCTCAGTATTAATAGAATCAAAATGAAATGTAAATCTAAAACAAGGATTGCTGAATGTAATAGATACTTATGAGGTATTAATAGAATCAAAATGAAATGTAAATTTTTAGCTGGAATTGTAAAAACTTTTTCATCAGATGGGTATTAATAGAATCAAAATGAAATGTAAATGTTCTTGTCTTTCTTAGTATTTGACCTGCTTGTCCAGTATTAATAGAATCAAAATGAAATGTAAATCTGGGTGGCAAAGAGAGCACACAGTGGTAAATGGAAACTGTATTAATAGAATCAAAATGAAATGTAAATTTGAATATGCCAAACATCCTGATAGTCATTTTCGCCATGTATTAATAGAATCAAAATGAAATGTAAATGAGATAGCTGCGAAAATAAAAGCTGTTTCGAGTGAAGTATTAATAGAATCAAAATGAAATGTAAATTTTGAATTCTTCCACTTATCCCGATCCTGTGTCCTTGTATTAATAGAATCAAAATGAAATGTAAATAAATTCAGACTTTTTAAACTCATCCATTTTTTTATTAGTATTAATAGAATCAAAATGAAATGTAAATTTATTTTTTTAATTAGAATACTTAGAGTTGTAGCAAGTATTAATAGAATCAAAATGAAATGTAAATAAAAACTTTTCAGCTAGAGTAGTTTCTAATGTTATTTTGTATTAATAGAATCAAAATGAAATATAAATAAATTTTCAGATTGATTTATAACTACAATTGATTTACGTATTAATAGAATCAAAATGAAAAGTCCAATAAAAATAAATAAATTATAAAACTTTTGTTTATACAAAAATAATTAAAGATAATTTCTTAGTTTATATATAAAATCATTATAAAATAGCATATAAAGTTGGCTGTAGCAAGTCGTATTAGTGGATAACTATTGCACAAATTTAAACAAAGGTATAACATTGAATTGTAAGACACATTAAGCTTATAAATGCTTGTTGTGTTTTTAAATTTAAAGGAGGAATATTATGGAAGATAACAAAGATAAGTTTAAACATATTAGAGATATTAAAGAAAATTATAGACGAATGGAAGAAGAATTTGTAACTCAACTCAATTATGAGATAAATAATCATCATGGAACTGCAGGAGGAAATAGAGAAGAGATATGGAAATCGTTTTTTAAAAGAATTATTCCAAAAAAATTTAATATTGCTAGATCGGTTTTTATAATTGATTCAAATGGAAATGTATCTAAGGAAGTTGATCTAGCTATTTATGATGAACAATACACCCCCTATATATTTAATTATGGATTAATAAAATTTATTCCAATAGAAGCTGTATCAGCTGTAGTGCAATGTAAAAGTTACAGTATTAAAAAGGAAGATTTACAACCATGGGTTAAATCTATAGACTCTTTAAATACTTCAAAAGAATCTATAGTAAGAATAGTGAATAGAGTACATTTTGGAGATAGTAAAGATAATATGTCGATTCAGACAGCTACTAAACCGATTAAAATTTTATGTTATTTAAATAAAGACGAAGAATCTAAAGTAGAGAGTACTAGTGGTAGAGATCTATTTGATATAGTAATTAAAGCTGATCAAAAAATAACTAAAGATGAAAATGAAAATATTAGTATAGTTGGAAAGAAACTTAATATTAAATTTGAGGATAAAGATTTATTTGAAGTTTTGATTAAATATAATTTAGCAGATAAAGAAGATAGTGATATCCGTGAGATGGAAGAAACCCAAAATACAAATTTTAAAGAAATATTTGGTAATCTTAAAAATAAAGAGCTTAAAAATTATGAAATAAAAGACACAGAAGATGAGAATTACTCATTACTTTCATTCATATTCCAATTCAATCAAATGCTAATGATGATAAATAATCCAATGTTTTTCCCACATATTGCATATGTAAATATGTTTAATAAATATAAATAGACGGAGGAGTATAATGCAAAATATAGTTGCAATTTCTGTAGAAAAAATTCAAAAGTATATTTATAAGTATATTGATCAAAATCAAAGTGATGAAAAATCATTAAAAAATATAATTGTAGCTTCTAATAATATTGCTAATAATATTTTAAATAAGATACAAAAAGAGTTTAATGTAAAGGAAGAGTGTAAATTACTTTGGATATCAGGAAAAGTAATTTTTGTATCTGATTTATCGGAGGGAAAAATTAAAGAGAAACTTGTAGGTCTATATCGAGAAGTATACATGGAATACAATGGTAACGTATTCTTAAATTATTCTACCTTTGAAAGAAATAATTTGTCAGAAATAGAAATTATTGGAAAAGCCAATATTGACTTTAAAAGCAATAGTACTAAGGTTAGAGTAATCCAAGAAAATCAGGATTTATTATTTAAATTCCAAGAATTTACAACAAAAAAATTTGAGCCTGAAATAGAAGGTAAAAAATTAAATATTAATGGCGAAGTAAATTATTCAGAAGTTTTTCTAAATAATATGGATGATTTGATAGATATAGTAGACAAAGATACAAGTAGTACAGATGGTAAAATAGCAATAGTAAAAGCTGATATAAATGATCTTGGTGATACACTGCAGAAATTAGATAGTTATGATAAATTTAAAAATATAAGTAAAATCTTAGAAGAGTATATATCTATAGAGCATTTTGCTAAGAGTATTATTGAGTATAATTCAAAGATAGGAAATAAAATATTGCCGTTTTATATAGCTGGAGACGATATTTTTTATTCGGTGAATATAGATTACTTATTTGATTCTATTAAGATTTTAAAAAGTATTATTTCACAAATAAATAATAGAATCAAAGCTGTTTTAATAAATGAAGAAAGTAATGGTAAAGAGTATAAAAGCGTATCTATTGCTGTTGGAGTAACTTTTGTAAATAATCATCAGCCTATACGTTATTATAGACAACTGGTAGAGAAAGAACTAAGTGCTGCAAAACACATGATGAAATCAGATAAAGAAAACTTATCTATTGTTGGCTTGAGTATATCAGGATGCAAATTGAACTGGTATAAAAATAAATGTGGGAGAGGGAAAAATGATGGTTTTAATAGATTATGTTCCGAAATTAAAGAATTAAATATGATGTTTAGTAAAAATATTTTTACAAGTACATCTTTGCATAATCTATTAATCAATTTAGAAAATGAAAAAAGTTTAGAAAAGAAGATGCTATATGTTTTATATTACTGTAGGCCTAAATTAGTAGCAAATAAAGGATTTGATGAAGAAGTTTATTTTAAAAAATATATTCTTTCTCAGTTAATTGAAGAGCCAAAAGGGAATGAAGAAAGATTTTTTGATAAAAATAAAATTGGAACTATTTTAATACCTAAATTAAAATTAATCCTATTACTTTTAAAGAAGAGTAAAAACAACCTTAAACAAGGTAAACAAAATAAAAATTATAGTAAATCGTGCAACGGGATATATTCTAGAGAATTAAATAAATTTGAAAGGGCTAAGGATACTAAAGTTTTGGATAAAGGTAATGTATGTTCGATAATATTAAATAAGCCAATAAATTTTCTTTTAGAAGAAGCTGGAAAAGATGGAATAGAAAAGCTATTTATTGTGAAGTGTAAAAAGGGTGAGAAAATATTGTACAAAACAGCAAGATTTGAACCTTCCATATTTTTTAGGGCAAAAGAGCTTTTAGAGAAAAATAAAAAAGAACAATTAATTGTACTATTTAAGAACTACTATGAGAATATAATTAGAGTAAAAAATGAGAATAGAACAAATAATATTCATGAGATTAATTTTGATATAGATGAATTTGAAAGAAAATTAAAAAAATATGACCCTAATATAGGACCGTACAATGATATATGGATTGATAGATTAATTGTTTTGTTTGAATATAACAAACAAAGGATTATTTATAAAACATATAAGAAAAATATGGGATAAAAAAGCCAACAAAAAATAGGTGATTTAAGAGTAAATATGGAGGAAATCATGTTTGAGATAAAAATAAAGTTAACAACAAAATCTAATTGTTTGATAGGTAACCAAACTGAAAGCTTTTCTGTTGGGGGTGTAGACCAGTCAACAAGCATTGATAATGCCGGTAAACCGATAATACATGGTTCATCTTTTAAAGGGGCTTTGAGAAATATTATAAGGGAAAATGACAGTGAAATGCCAAAGACAAAAGAGTATATCAAAGAAATTTTAAAGGAATTAATAGATAAATATAATCAAATTGATTTTGAAGGGAAAATAGAAAAACTTGAAAAAATTAAAATGCAAATAGAAGAATATGCCAGTAATCCAAAAGCTGAGTATATTTTTGGTATTCAAGGGCTAAATGGAATTCCAAGAATATTTTGCACAGATTTTGTTTTAAGTAAAGATAAGCAAATCGAAGATTATTTTTCGATAGATACAAAAACCTCTTTAGAAGAAAAAGAAGGGGAAATTTTAAGTAGACCAAGGACATATAGAGTGATTAGGCCCGGGGTGGATTTCGAAGGTATAGTTCATTTTAAAAACAGCTATTATAATCCTAAAAACATAGATTTAGAAGAAGTAAAAGAAGAGTTGGAATCTATGATAGAAAAATTTAATAATGGATTTTATGGAATTGGAAATTCGAAATCAAGAGGTTACGGGCATATAGAGATATCTATTTTACACTAAGGAGTTTATAATGATTGTATATAAATTCAAGCTAAAAAAAGAAGGTAAGATAACAACTATTCCAGATTCTCAACGTATATTTGGATTTTTAATGAATACAATAAAAAGATATTATGATGATGGAGAGATAAGTAACTATACACTGGATATTTTAAATAAAAAACAGAAATGCATGGTGTCAAGTTTAATGCCAGATGGATATTATCCGTTTCCAATAGAATATATAATGGATAACTATGAGATTGAAAAAAGTACATATAAAATACTGAAAAGTATTGATTTCATAAGAAAAGAAGCATTATTGAATTTATTAAAGAATAATATGAAATTAAGTAAAGGAAGTATGGAGAAAATAGACTACTTAGAAATTAAACATGAATTTATTCAAAAATTTAGAATAGAAAGTCAGATTAAAAATCTACCAGGTCTTCCAAATGTATCATATTCTTTAGATACAATAACTTTAGTATGCATAGGAAAAGAGCAAGAAGACTTTAGTTTCTTTGTAAAAGTAGAAGAAAATAGTTTACTTAAAGAAGCCATAGAAAAAATGGAAAAAACTATAGAAAATGGAGAAAATATCACGTATTTAGGTGGTAAGGCGAGTTCAGGATTAAATACATTTAAAGTATATGATATTGAAAATATAGAAAATAGTAATAAAACAAGTAAATCTAAAACTTATATAAACCTAGGTATGTTACTGCCAGAGTTTAATAAAATAGATACTGAAAACTCATTTATAAATATTCACGTATCAGACAGAAAACCTTATGATATAGAAAATAATGTAGAGAAAGTAATATGCTTTATAAGACCAGGGAGTATCATTTCCAAAAATAATGAAGTAAAAGATGAATTTGAATTAGCTAAGAGTATACATAATAAATATAATTTATTGTATAAGAACGCTATTATATTTGGAAATTCTTATCTTGAAAAAATGGAGGTATAATGTGGAGCTTAAATTTAGGACAGTATCATCTGTAATTTTATCAGGAAGAAACCATTCGGCACTTTATGAAGGCATAGATTATAAAAAAACTTGTTTTGATAAATTTAGTATAATTTATCCTTTCTTTAGTTATGAAAATAGAATTGGTAAAACAAATGAAGATTTTAAAAAAGCAAATTCATATTATATTCCAGCATCATCATTGAAGGGGAGTTTGTTGGCTAAGAAAAATGTCGAAAATTTATTTAGAAGAAGTATAATTTTTAGTGATGTATTAATAGACAAAGAACAAGTAGTGTTAAAAAATTTAATGAAATTTCAATATCTGTATCAAAATTCAGAGGATACAACTAAAGTAAATAAAATTCCAAAGTATGGTGAATTTTTCCCGGCAATAGGAATTGAAATGTTAAAATCAGACACTAATATATCAGTGAATATTCTAATTAAAAAAAGTGACTTAAAAAATCAATTAAAAGAAAGCTTGAATGAAACTTTTATAGTAACAAAAGAAAAACTGATGAGATATTCTAAAGAAATAGATACAAGGATTGAATATATAAATAATTTAAAAATAAAGCAAACCGATGTAAAAGGTGTTTTAGAAATTTTAAATAAAATTAAATCTTCTATAGATGATTTGCTAAAATCAGATAGAAATTATATTTATCTTGGAGGATATAAAGGAATACTTGGCTGTTTAAAAGAAGTTAAAGATAATGAGAACATTAGAAATGGGTTTTATGTTGATGAAGAAAAAATGTTACCATATGGACTTATTGAAGTTAGAGAATAATTTTGAAATCTAGTATACAGATATAGGTTAAATCATAATAGTTTAGCTATGTGCTTAATAAAAATAAACTTTTATTTTAAAAATAGAAGTTTATTTTTTTATTAATAAGACTTTTAATAAACCCCCAAAAGATATATAATAGGTTTTAAAATATAATAAAGATAGATTAATTGATATAGTTTAGGGGGAGAGAAAATGGAAATTAAGAAGTTCAAGCGTATACTTGTAGCTAATCGTGGAGAAATTGCCATACGTGTTTTTAGAGCTTGTAGAGAACTTGGGATTCGTTCGGTTGCAATTTATTCGCAAGAGGATAGTCTTTCATTGTTTAGGACTAAGGCAGATGAAGCATACTTAATAGGGAAAAATAAATCTCCTGTCGATGCATATTTGGATATAGATGAGATAATAAAACTTGCTCTTAATAAGGGAGTTGACGCAATCCATCCGGGTTATGGATTTTTATCTGAAAATCCTGAGTTTGCACAAAAATGTGAAGAAGCAGGGATTACATTTATAGGGCCTACTCCTGAAATTATGCAAAAGTTGGGGGATAAGATATCTTCTAAGATAGTTGCTCATGAAGCTGGAGTGGAAACTATTCCAGGAGTTGACTCACCTATAAAATCTGATTCTGAAGCGTTAGAGTTTGCTAAAAAAGCAGGTTATCCTGTTATGATTAAAGCAGCTGCCGGCGGTGGTGGAAGAGGAATGCGTGTAGTAAACAATGAAGAAGAGCTTTTGAATAATTTCCATGCTGCAAAGAGTGAGGCAAAAAAAGCTTTTGGCAATGACTCTATGTTTATAGAAAAGTATTTAGAAAGACCAAAACATATAGAAGTTCAAGTTTTAGGTGATTTATATGGAAATATAGTTCATCTATATGAAAGAGATTGTTCTATACAAAGAAGACATCAAAAAGTTATAGAGTATACACCGGCTTTTTCATTGCCTAAAGAGCTTAGAGATAGAATATGTGAAGATGCATTAAAGATTACTAGGAGTTTGGGATATAGGTCAGCGGGAACTGTAGAATTTTTGGTAGATAACAATCACAAACATTACTTTATAGAAGTAAATCCAAGGATACAGGTTGAACACACTGTAACAGAAATGGTTACGGGGATTGATATCATACAGGCCCAAATTTTAATAGCACAAGGTTATGAGCTAGGTAGTGAAGCGATAGACATACAAGGTCAAGACTATATAAATTCAAATGGATATGCAATTCAATGTCGTGTTACAACAGAGGACCCGCTAAATAATTTTGCTCCAGATACAGGACAGATAACTTTATATAGGTCAAGTTCAGGATTTGGCGTAAGACTTGATGGTGGGAATGGATTCCAAGGAGCAGTTATAAGTCCGTATTATGACTCTTTGTTGGTAAAAGTAATTACTCACGGAAGAAGTTGGAGTGATACTGTAAATAAAGCAGTACGTTCAATAAGAGAACTTAAAGTTGGTGGAGTAAAGACAAATATTGGATTTTTATTAAATGTACTGAACACAGAAGAATTTAGAGACGGAAGTTGTGATACAGGATTTATTTCAGACCATCCAGAGTTGTTTGATATTAAACCAAAGTCGGACTCAGAATTACATCTAATGAATTACATTGGAAATATTGTAGTAAATGATAAAAATACATTGGATAAAAATACATTTGATGTGCCTGTTGTTCCTAAATTTGAAAGAAAAAATTTAGAAGGTACAAAGCAATTGCTTGATAAGCTCGGAGCTAAAGGTTTATCTGATTGGATTTTAAAACAAGATAGGTTGTTACTTACAGATACGACAATGAGAGACGCACATCAATCTCTTATGGCAACTAAAATGAGAACAAAAGATATGTTAAAGATTGCTGAAGCCACAAATTATAATATGAAAGAATTATTCAGCGTTGAAATGTGGGGCGGAGCAACTTTTGATGTAGCTTATAGATTTTTACACGAAGACCCTTGGAAGAGATTGGAACTCATTCGTGAAAAAATGCCTAATTTATTGATGCAAATGTTAATTCGTGGCAATAATACGGTAGGATATAAAAATTATCCGGACAATGTAGTTAAAAAGTTTATAAGAGCATCAGCTGATAAAGGGATAGATGTGTTCCGTATATTCGATTCATTGAATTGGCTAGATGGAATGAGACTTGCGATAGATGAGACTTTAACAACTGGGAAAATCGCCGAAGGTACAATGTGTTACACTGGAGATATTTTAGATGAAACTCGTGATAAATATTCGTTGAAATACTATGTAGATTTAGCTAAAGAACTTGAAAAAACAGGATGTCACATCTTGGGAATCAAGGATATGAGCGGACTTTTAAAACCTTATGCGGCGAGAAAACTTATAAAAGCTTTAAAAGATGAAATTTCTATTCCAATACATTTACACACTCATGATACAACTGGCAACGGAGTAGCAACAATACTAATGGCAGCTGAAACAGGAGTTGATATAGTAGATACGGCTATTGATTCAATGAGTGGGCTAACTTCTCAACCGGCGTTAAATTCTGTTGTGGCAGCACTTGAAAATACAAATAGAGATACTGGAATAAGCTTAGATAGAGTTAATGAAATTTCTAACTATTGGTCAGCAGTAAGGCCTGTGTATGCAAATTTTGAGTCTGAGTTAAAAAGTGGCACTACTGAAATTTACAAATATGAAATACCTGGTGGACAATATTCAAACTTAAAACCACAAGTTGAAAGCTTTGGATTAGGGCATAAGTTTAATGAAGTTAAAGAAATGTATAGAAATGTAAATCAAATGGTAGGAGACATTATAAAAGTTACACCTTCTTCAAAAATGGTGGGAGATATGTCAATTTTTATGGTTCAAAATAATCTAACTCCTGAAAATATTTATGAAAAGGGAGCTAATTTAGACTATCCTGATTCTGTAGTCACATATTTTAAAGGTATGATGGGACAACCTTATGGCGGCTTTCCTGAAAAGTTACAAAAGATGGTTTTAAAAGGAGAAGAGCCTATAACCGTAAGACCTGGATTACTTCTAGATGATGAAGATTATGAAAGTGATAAAGTTAAATTAGAAAAAATATTGAAAAGAGAACCTACAGAAGAAGATTTAATATCTTATTCTCTATATCCAAAAGTTTTTGAAGAATATGCAAAGCATTTTGAAGAATATAAACAACTTTGGAGAATGGGTTCAGATGTTTTCTTCCATGGCTTGATGGAGGGCGAAACAGCAGAGATATCAGTTGATGAAGGAAAGAATTTAATAGTAACACTAGTAGAAATTGGAAAGATAAAAGAAGACGGCAAACGCAGTTTAACTTTTGAAATAAATGGTCTACGTCGTTCTATAGAAATAGAAGATAAGACTAAAAGGTCTAATACAAGCTTAAAAGCAGAAGAAGTTAGAATGGCAAGCGACGAAAATAAATCTGAAGTTGGTTCATCAATTCCAGGGACAATAGTTAAAGTCTTAGTAAAGGAAGGCGAAGTAGTAAAAGAATCTCAACCGTTGATGGTTGTGGAAGCTATGAAGATGGAAACTAACATAATTGCAACTAAAAATGGAAAGATAGGCGAGATTTTAGTAAAAGAAGGCGAAAGTGTTATAAGTGGACAACTTGTAGCAACAATAGAAGATTAAAATTATAATAAAAATAAAGGTAGTGTCTCAGTGAAAATAGGCTGAGATACTACCTTTAAGCTATTTCTACAGAAAAGTAAATTTACAGCTATTACTTAAATTAGCAAATAGTAAGCAAATTTATGCATTAGCAACATTAATATAATTATTTAATTAAGCTATATAAGTCTTTAGGATTATCAATAAGTGGGACTAAAACTTCTTCAGTACCAATATTGTTGTCTTTAGCTAATTGATAAATCAATCTTAGTATTGAGAAATCTTCAAGAGCAAATCCAACTGAATCGAAGATTGTAATATCATCTTCTTTTCTATCAATACGTTTTTGAGATTTTATAACTTCAGCAATTTCAGTTACTTTAAAGTCATCTGCCATGTGTTGAATTTCACCTTCTATTCTGCTTTGAGGTTCAAATTCTACATAAACATCTCCCATGAATAGAATATCAGATTCTAATTCTGTCTTTCCTGGGCAATCTCCACCAACACAGTTTATATGCATTCCCGGTTCTATCATATCTTTTGTAAGTATGATTGAGAATTTCTTGTCTGCTGTAACGGTTGTTATTATATCAACACCCTTACAAGCTTCTTTTGTACTGTTGCATTTAACTACTTTCAAATTTTTGTATTTAGAAAGATTAGATATAAGTCTATCAGTTGCAGCTTCATCAACATCATAACAATTTATTTCTTCTATACCTAGTAATTTGTGGAAAGCTATAGCTTGGAAGTCACTTTGACATCCATTACCTATAAGAGCCATTTTTTTAGGATTTTCTTTTGCTAAATATTTTGCAGCCATAACTGAGTTAGTTGCAGTTCTTATAGCTGTAAGCAAAGTCATTTCACACAAAAGAAGAGGATATCCACTTGAAACTTCAGCCAATAAGCCTATAGCTACAACAGTAAGTAGATTATCTTTAGGATTGTCCGGATGACCATTTACATATTTGCAAGTAAACGTTTCCTGATTACCTACAGGCATTAATTCATTTACGCCAACAGGAGAATGGTGTGTAGGTCTAGGAATTTTTGCAAAATCTTCCCAATTGCCATAGTCTTCTTCTAAATATGGAATAAGTTTTTCCATAATAGATTCAACCCCAACTTCCTTTATGTAGTTGGACATAGTTTCTAAGTCTATATATTTAGTTTTAATCTTCAATTAAATCTCTCCTCTCAATATTTTAATTTTTGTGTTTGACTAAGCTTAATCTTTAAATTGAGAATAACAAAATGTATAATTAATATCAATAGAATTAAATTCTTATGTGAATTTTACATAATTGTGAGTATAAATTGTCTTGTATTTTATTAAATAAAATATAAGATTATTATATAAATCTGTAATTTGCTATCCTAGGGTGTGATAAAATGAGTAAGTCTTTTGATGAAAAATTTTCATTACAAACAAATCAATGTTCCCCTTATGATGTGACTTCAATATGCTCTTGTAATGTGGAGCTTGTTTCAGAACCTACAGATGCCATTTTACATCAGCAATCAAGGTTTTGGATAATACTTGATGGTAAGGCGGAAATCAATATACAGGGCAGAATATATGACGTTGAGAAAAACTCTCTTGTTTTTATTTTGCCATATCAATACACAAAAATAATAAAAGTAGAGAAACCATTAGTGTATAGCTTGGTTGTTTTCAATTTTGAATTGTTCAATGAACTTATAAAAATACATATGAATTTTTACAATGAAGACATAAATTTGATTAAACTGATATCAGTTAGCAATATTGTGAATTGTGATGATAAAAAATTTGAGCAAGTAGTTAATATTTTTGAAAAATTAAAAGATGAGTTGGGTACAGAGTCATTAAACTTTCAGGTTAAACCTAAAAATAATTTTACAGGAGTATATGTTAGTTCACAAATTTTAGAATTAATATCTTTCTTTTTAAGGCAGACTATGCAAAAGACAAAAAAAGAGTTAGAAAGTGAAGAAAATTATAGTCACATAATCCAATATATCTACATGAATTTAAGGCAAAATATAACTTTAAAAGAGCTTTCTAAAATATTTTTTATGAGTCCTTCGAGTATAAGCAACTATATAATGAAGATGACGGGATATAATTATTCAGATTTAGTTTTTCAAATGAAGATTGCAAGAATACAAAATTTTTTGTTGTATACGGATATGACCTTAGATGAAATTTCAACTTTTTTAAGGTATGCAGATTCATCCTATGTATCAAAAGTATTTAATTCAAAAACAGATATAAATATAAGTGAATATAAGAAAACTTATAAAAAGGTGAATACAATTTGCAAGATAAAGGAAAGTCCTGTTTCATATAAAATTGTTGATTATATATATAACAATTACGATTTAGATTTGAATATAAAAGATGTGGCTGATAAATTTGGCATAAGTGCATTGGAAATAAACTACCATTTAAAGTTTTTGGTGGAGAAGAACTTTAATTGTTTTTTGAATTATGTAAGAGTAAACAAATCAGTGCAAATGTTAATCGATACTGATAAATCTGTTACAGAAATATCTGAAGAAGTTGGATATGACAATAGCAGGACATATAATAGAAATTTTAAAAAATATTATCATACAAATCCAAGTGACTTTAGAGAGCGAGTGAAAAATAAAAATTAAATATTTACAAAAAGGAAAAAGGTGTTTAGTCATTATAATTTAATTTGACTAGACACCTTTTATTAATTAAATACAAATCCCATTTGGGCAGATATTATCTCAGCTGAACGCAAGAGATCGTTTTTCAATCCGTATTTCATCTTATCTTTCATACGTTCTGTAGGTCCTGTTACAGATATAGCACCTTCAATTTTTCCGTTTAAGCCATATATAGTAGTACCGACACAGCAAATGCCATCTTCATTTTCTTCATCGTCCAAGGCAATCTTTGTCTTTCTGGTTTCTTCTATTTCAGCTATGAATTTATCGAAGCTACTATCTTTTGGTATCAAATTAGATTTTATAGAGTTATTAAATATTGAGTAGATTTCTTCATTAGTCATATTTGAAAGTATTGCCTTACCAACAGATGTATTGACAAGTGGACCGCGGCGACCGATTTTAGAACCCATGGTTATAGGGTTGTCAGCTTCGATTTTATTTATATAGACAACGTAAATTCCATCTTGTATTACTAAATGTACAACTTCATTAACTTTCTTACTGAGAAATTCTATTTCATTTTGTGAAACATGTAATAAATCTAAGTGTTGTAATTTAGATGAACCGACATTATACATTTTATAAGTAAGATTGTATTTATTATTTTCATATTGTTCAATATATCCCAATGCCAAGAGAGTGTTTAGAAATCTGTGCACTGTAGATTTATGTAACCCAACTTCATGTGCAAGCTCAGTTAGCCCTATTCCATTGGGATATCTAGGGAAACTTTCAAGAATTTTAAAAGCACGTTCAATAGATTGTATTTTTTCTTCCATAATAATCACCTATTTTATTCTAACACTAAGGAATAATTAAATCAAAATTAAAAAAATATATTAATTCCGTTGACAGTAAAAACATTTTCATTTAAACTATATTTAGTTTCATAAAACAGTATAGTGTTTCATAATACGGAATGAAAGGGAAGGTAAAATGTCAAAATTAGAAACTTTAAGTAGAATAAAAGAAATTGGTATTGTAGCTGTAGTTAGAGCGAAAGATGCCAAAGAAGCTATAGAATTTTCTAAGGGTTGTATAGATGGTGGAGTAAATGCTATAGAGATAACATTTACAATACCAAATGCATTAGAAGTGTTTAGAGAATTAAGGGAAGAGTTACCTGAAGAAGTTATTCTTGGAGCAGGGACTGTATTAGATATTACAACAGCAAGACTTGCAATAATGAATGGAGCGAAATTCATAGTTTCTCCAGCGTTTGACAAGGATGTTGCAGTTTTATGCAATCGATATCAAATACCTTACATTCCGGGGTGTGTAACTCCAACTGAAATAGTTACAGCGCTTGAAATTGGTGTGGATGTTATAAAAGTATTCCCAGGCTCATTGACAGGACATAGCTACATAAAAGCTATACACGGACCAATGCCGTATGTAAACCTAATGCCTACAGGGGGAGTAGATATAGACAATGTACAAGACTGGTTCAAGGCTGGAGTTTTCGCAGTTGGAGTTGGTTCAGCACTTGTAAAGGGAAGTAGAGAAGAAATTACTGAAAAATCTAAACAGTATATAGCAAAAATACAAGAGGTGAGAAAATGATTAAAGTAGTGACACTTGGAGAAATAATGCTAAGACTTTCAACACCGGGATTTGAAAGATTTGTGCAAGCAGAGAGCTTTGACGCTATATATGGTGGAGGAGAAGCAAACGTAGCAGTTTCACTTGCGAATTATGGATTTGATACACACTTTGTTTCAAAATTACCAAAGCATGAAATTGGACAATCTGCAGTGAATGCTCTAAGAAGATATGGAGTTAACACTGACTATATAGTTAGAGGCGGAGATAGAGTAGGAATTTACTATTCAGAAACAGGTGCATCAGCGAGACCTTCAAAAGTAATTTATGATAGAGCTAAGAGTGCCATAGCAGAAGCCAAAGTAGAAGATTTTGACTTTGAAGAAATATTTAAAGATTGTAAATGGTTTCATACATCAGGTATAACACCGGCTATATCTAAAAATGGAGCAGAGATAACAAAAGCAGCTATGAAAGCGGCTAAAGCAGCCGGAGCAACCCTGAGTATAGACTTAAACTATAGAAAGAAGCTGTGGACTCCTAAACAAGCTCAATCAGTAATGAGAGAGCTTATGGAATATGTAGATGTATGTATAGGAAATGAAGAAGATGCATCTCTATGCTTAGGATTCACTCCAAAGGGATTGGATGTAAACAGTGGCAAATTGGATGTGTCAGCATACGAAACTATATTCAAAGAAATGATGGAAGAGTTTGGTTTTAAGTATGTAGTTAGTTCTTTGAGAGAATCTTATTCAGCATCAGACAATGGATGGAGTGCGGCAATATATGATGGAAAAGAATTCTACCACTCAAGAAAATACGACGTGAGAATTGTAGACAGAGTAGGTGGAGGAGATTCATTCGCAGCAGGACTTATAACAGGCTTATTGGATGGAAAATCAACTAAGGAAGCATTAGAATTTGCTGTTGCAGCATCAGCGCTTAAACACACTATAAAGGGTGACTTTAACATGATGTCAAGAGAAGAAGTTGAAACTCTTGTTGGAGGAGATGCTTCAGGAAGGGTTCAAAGATAAGAGAACAAAAATCAATTTGATAATTTTACATTTTTAGAAAAATGAAAATTATAAATAAAAAGCAATCATAGGAGGCGTAAAAATGAAAAAAATCGGTTTATTACTAATGAGTTTATTAATGGTAATGTCATTAGTAGCATGTGCAAAAGAAAAAGACAGTGCAGGGAAAGCGGAAGTAACAGCTGAAAAACCTATAGTTTGGAAATTGAGTGATATCGTAACAGAAGATCACAACTGGAATGTGGGAGCTAAAGAATTCAAGAAATTAGTTGAAGAAAAAACTGGCGGAAGATTAGTTATCGACATCTATCCAAACTCAGAATTAGGTTCTGAAATGGAAGCTTTAAATGGAATTTTATCAGGTACTGTCGATATGACAATTACTGGAGAATCAATGTCAAATTGGGCTCCTCTAGCAGACTTAATGGCAGCTCCATACGCATATAAGAATGAAGCTCACATTCAAAAGGTTTTAGAATCTGAAAGCGGACAAAAAATTAAAACTCAAATTGAAGAAGCCGGATTCAAACCTTTAATGTATCAACTAAGATCACCTCGTAACTTAACTTCTAACAAGCCAATTACAACCCCGGAAGAAGCAAGAGGAATCAAACTAAGATTATCTAACACACCTCTTGCAATTAAATGTTGGGAAGCTGTAGGAGCTAACGTAAATGTTATGGCTCTAAACGAAGTGTTTACAGCTTTAAACCAAGGTGTTATTGAAGCTCAAGAAAACCCTTATGATATGATTTACAACTCAAGTTTTTATGAAGTTCAAAAATATGCAAATGAAACTGAACACGTTGTAGGCTACTTATTCTTTGCTGTAGGTACTAAACAATTCAACGACCTACCGGAAGATATGCAAGCTCAAGTTACAGAAGCTGCAGCAGAAGCTCAAGAATTTATAAACGAACTTTATTTCGCAACTAAAGATGAATATAAACAAAAATTAATCGAAGCTGGTATGGAAATAAATGAAAATGTAAATAAAGAAGAATTTAGAAAAGCAATGGAACCAGCAATAAAAGGATACTTGGATCCTACTGCATATGAAGTTTATCAAGAAATTGTTAAATTAGGAGAATCCATGTAAATAGGTGTATTAGGGAAAACAGCATTGCTGTTTTCTTTAGTATTTTAGGAGGAAATAAAATGAAAAAAATAGACAAATATATTGATTTATTATTGTCTGTAAGTAGCACTATTTGCTATTTTTGTCTAATTATAGTTGTATTGATGCAAATTGCAGCTAGATATATGCCTTCCTTAACTTTGAGTTGGACGGAAGAGCTATCAAGATTTTTCTTTGTTTTTATAATTAGTTTTGGAGCCCCTTTATCATATAAATACAAATCTTATGCAGATGTAGATTTAATTTACGACAAATTTAATGAAAAAACTAAAAATGTAATGGATATAACAGGAAATATCTGTGTGTTTATTTTTACGGTTGTTGTTTTAATAAGCGGTTGGAGATTTATGCTGATAGGTAAAAGATCAGTTTCTCCAGCGCTACAATGGCCTATGTATATTCACCATTCAACAATAATATTGTTTGCGATAGGGACTATATTTTATAGTGTTTTTAATTTTATCAAGACATTTACTAAATCAGAAAAGAGTGAAGATGTGAAGGAAGTGAAGTAATATGGATAGTATTTTAATAATGTTTGCAGTTTTTATATTTTTATTATTTATAAAAGTTCCGATAGCATTTTCATTAGGCGTGTCGGCACTGGTTTATTTAGTCCTTGAAGGTATACCTTTTAATATAGTTGCTGAAAAGATGTATGCCGGAATGGATTCTTTTACAATGGTGTGTATTCCGTCGTTTATATTAGCTGGGAATTTGATGAATACGGGAGGAATTACAAAGAGAATAGTAGCTTTTTGTAATGTATTTGTAGGACATATAAGAGGCGCGTTAGCATATATAAATATACTAGCATCGGTTTTGTTTGCAGGTATATCGGGAACAGCTTTAGCTGATGTCGCTTCACTTGGTTCAATGTTAATTCCGGCAATGGAAGATGAGGGATATGATACTGACTTTGCAGTAGCTATAACAGCATCTACATCTGTTGTAGGACCCATAATACCTCCGTCAGTGCCAATGGTTATAGCGGGAACTCTAACTAACTTATCAATAGCTAAGTTGTTTGTTGGTGGAATTTTACCGGGGATATTATTGGGGATAGGTTTTATACTTCCAACTTATATAATTTCAAAAAGAAGAAATTATCCAAAGCATCAAAAAATAGATTTTGCTAAGAAAATAGCTATAATAAAAGACGTTATTTGGGCGTTGTTGATGCCGGTTATATTAATGGTTGGAATACTTAGCGGTATTTTCACTCCAACAGAGGCTTCTATAGTAACTGTACTATATGCATTTATAGTTGGGATTTTTGTGTATAGAGAAATCAAAATTAAAGATATTAAAAATATATTTAAAGAAACTATTATTGCTTCAGGTTCTGTAATTATATTGGTTGGAATAGCAAATTTATTCGCTTGGATTTTAACCAGCCAAAGAGTTCCTCAAACAATAGCTTCAGGTATTCTTGGAATTACTGATAACAAAATAATGGTAATATTAATTATGAACATTGTATTATTGTTTACTGGCATGTTTATGGAGTCAATAGCTGCCATAATAATAATGATTCCGGTACTTTTACCTGTTGCAACTCAAGTTGGAATGGATCCTATCCATTTTTCAATAATGGCTATTTTGAATTTGATGATAGGTTTAGTAACACCTCCGGTAGGGTTGTGTTTGACAACGGCTGCGCAAATAGGAAAGATTCCAACCGGGAAAGCAATTAAAGCCAATACACCATTTTTAATAGTTTTAGGGATTGTTTTGTTGTTAGTGTCTTATGTACCTAGCATAACAACTCTACTACCAAGTTTAATGAAATAATTTAAGGAGAAAAAATGAAAGCTATACAAATAAAAAAACCATATGAAATAGAAATGATAGAACTAGAAACACCTAAAATTACTAAGCCGGAGCAGGTTTTAGTTAAAGTTAGAGCTTTTGGAATTTGCGGTTCTGATGTTGGAATTTACAAAGGAGCTAATCCATTTGCAACATACCCGAGAATTATTGGACATGAAGTTAGTGGCGAAATAATAGAGATAGGAGAAAAAGTTGATTCTTTAAAAGTTGGGGATAAGGTAGTGCTTGAACCAATTGAATTTTGTGGAGAATGTTATGCTTGTACTCACGGCAGACACAATGTATGCAAGAGTTTAGAGGTTTATGGAGTACACAGAGATGGTGGATTTTGTGAATACATGGTAACAGATCAGTCAAAGTGGCATAAAGTTGATGATTCTTTAACTTTTGCTCAAGCTGCTGTAGCAGAACCTTTCACTATAGGAGAGCAATGTAATAGTAGAGCCAACGTTCAAGAAGGAGATTGGGTTCTGATAACAGGAGCGGGGCCTATGGGGATATTAGCACATGAAGTTGCTAAGATGAGAGGTGCTAATGTAATAGTCTCAGAGATAAACCCAAAGAGAGTAAAAGCAGCAAGAGAAATGGGAATTGAAAATATAGTTAATCCATCAACAGATAATTTAGGAGAAGTTATAGATGAACTGACACATGGAGAAGGAATAAATGTGTTTTTTGATGGCACAGGAGTGCAGTCTGTTATAGAGGAAGGAATTGGGTATCTTTCACCGGCAGCTAGATTTGTACCTCTTGCATTTGGAGATAAAGATATTCCATTGAATTATAAAACTCTAAATAAAAAAGAAATAGGTGTTTTAGGGACAAGGCTACAATATGAAAAATTTGATAATGTAGTTTCATATCTTCATGAGAAAACAGATTTAATTGATAAGTATGTAACGCATATATTTCCTGCTGAAAATTATAAAGAAGCATTTGAAACATTTATGGATCCGGATACAGATGCAATAAAAGTAGTGTTGACATTTGATTAATATAACTTGATAAATATGTGTAGTTTTGGAAAATGAAGTTTAAATTTGTGTGAGGATTTAAAATGAAGCTTAAAATACAAGAATTAAAAAATTTAGAGAAGTATTTTACTAATGTCAACTATGATATAGAAAAGTTAAGAAAAGATTCTTTGGTTGACCCTAAGTGGTTGGCATTTGGTTCAGGAAATATTTTTAGAGGATATATTGCCAGAATAAATCAAGATATGTTAAATGATGGAATATACGATAGAGGAATATCTGTAGTTGAAAGTTTTGATGATGAGATAATAGAAAAAATATATAAACCATTTAATAATTTGGCAATATCTGTGACATTGGATAAGGACGGAAATTTTAAAGAAGATTTGATAGCAAACTTGGTTGAGGCAATTGTACTTCAAAATGATAAGCAAAGAATAGAAGAGATAGCATTAAATAAAAATTTGCAGATTATATCATTTACTATAACTGAAAAGGGATATGTGATTAATAAATCGGATGGTGATTTTATAGATTCAGTCAAAAATGACATAGAAAATGACATTGAAGAATCAAAACATCTTATGAGCTATGTAACTTATCTTTTGTATTTGAGATATAAGGATTCAAATAGTCCTATAACTTTACTTAGTTTAGACAATTGTTCAAAAAATGGAGATAAGCTGAAAGTTGCTGTAAGTTCTATCGCTAAAGAATGGAATAAACGTGGCAAAGTAGAAGATGAGTTTATAACGTATATAGAAGATAAAGTCTCATATCCATGGAGTATGATAGATAAAATAACTCCAAGACCGGCTGAAGAGATAGAGAAATATTTGCAAAGTAAAAGTTTTGAGAATATGGATATAGTAGTAACTTCTAAGAAAACATATATAGCGCCGTTTGTAAATTCTGAAGAATCTGAGTATTTAGTGATTGAAGATGACTTTAAAAATGGAAGACCTTCATTTGAAAAAGTAGGTGTTTATATGAGTGATAGAGAAACTGTAAACAAGGTTGAAACGATGAAAGTTACTACTTGTTTAAATCCACTTCATACAACACTAGCTGTCTACGGTTGTATATTAGGATACACAAGTATATCGGATGAGATGAAAGATGAGCAACTTAGAAAACTAATAGAAAAAATAGGATATGAAGAAGCTCTTCCGGTTGTAGTAGATCCAAAAATATTAGATCCAAAAGCATTTATTGACGAAGTAATAAATGAAAGGTTTCCAAATAAATATATTCCGGATACACCACAAAGAATAGCAACCGACACATCACAAAAAATTTCAATCAGATTTGGAGAAACAATTAAAAAATATGTAGAAGATACTACCAAGTCTGTAGCTGATTTAAAATATATTCCATTGGCTATTGCGGGATGGCTTAGATATTTGATAGGACAAGATGACAATGGAAATGAATTTGAACTTTCCCCTGATCCTATGATGAAAGTTTTAAAGGAATCTATAGAAGATTTATGTATAGGTAAATTTGAAAAGACTGATAAATTAATAAATTTGCTTAAAGATAAAATGATTTTTGGAGTGGATTTGGTAGACTTAAATATGGATACTATAATTTTAAAGTACTTAGAAGAAATGTTAGTTGAAAAAGGCGCAGTCAGAGAGACTCTTAAAAAATATTTGTAGGTGAAAAAATGAAGATGACTTTTAGATGGTATGGAGATTCAGATCCTATACCTTTAGAATATATAAAACAAATTCCTGGTTGTTCAGGAATAATGGTTATGATGGACAATTTTGAGGCGGGGGAAGTTTGGGATAAAGATGTTTTTAAATCTTTAGTTGAAAAAGTTAATAGTGTAGGATTAGAAGTCGAAGTTATAGAAAGTATTAATGTACATGAAGACATAAAGATGGGTCTTGATACTAGAGATAAGTATGTAGAAAACTACAAAAAATCTATCAAAAATGTTGCTGAGTGCGGAGTTAAAGTAATAGTATATAACTTTATGCCGGTATTCGATTGGTTAAAAACTGACTTGGGAAAAGTTTTATTTGACGGTTCTAACACACTATCATATGACGAAAAAGACCTTGAAGGCTTAACTCCTCAGCAATTAGTAGAAAATACTTTAAAAAATGCAAATGGATTTTCACTTCCGGGTTGGGAACCGGAAAGGTTACAAGAGTTAAATCGAGTTTTAGAAATTTATAAAGATATTGATGAATCAAAGCTTTTAGAAAATTATAAATATTTTTTAGAAGCTATAATACCAACTTGTGAAAAATATGGAATTAAAATGGCTGTGCATCCAGATGACCCTGCTTGGCCGGTGTTTGGAATTCCTAGAATAACACATACGCCAGAACAGTTAGAAAAAATTGTTAATTTGGTAGATTCTCCATCAAATACGCTATGTATATGTACAGGTTCACTAGGCTCGAATCCGAATAATAACTTACCTGAAATCATAAGAGAATTTGGGCAAAGAGATAAAATAGGATGTGCGCATGTTAGAAATATAAAGTTCTTGGGGGATAGAAATTTTTATGAGTCAGCGCATTTGAGTTCAGCTGGGAGCTTTGACATGTTTGAAATAATGAAAGCTTTTCATGATATAGATTTTGATGGGTATATAAGACCAGACCATGGAAGAATGATTTGGGGAGAAAAAGGTAGAGCTGGTTATGGATTATATGACAGGGCTTTAGGTGTTACCTATTTAAATGGAATATGGGAAGCATTGGAGAAATTAAATAAATAAAGACATGCCCTTAGAGCTACGATTTAAAATGTAGATTTAAGGGCATAATTATACCAATATATTAAATCAAAAAGGAGTTCGTTATGGAAGATTTTATATTTTATAATCCAACAAAAATATTGTTTGGTAGAGAGCAATTAAATAATTTAGCTAAAGAAATAAAAAAGTATGGTTCAAAAGTTCTACTTGCTTATGGTGGAGGAAGTATCAAGAAAAACGGAATCTATGACAATGTGGTAAGAGTTCTTAGAGAAGAGGATATAGAATTTTTCGAGTTATCAGGGATTGAGCCAAATCCAAGAGTTGATTCTGCAAGAGAAGGAGCTAAAATAATAAAAGAAAACGGCATAGATTTTGTGCTTGCAGTTGGCGGCGGTTCTGTAGTAGATTGTTCTAAGTTAATAGTTGCAGCTGCTAAGACTGATGCTGATGCGTGGGACATAGTGATTAAAAAGCACAAAGTAAGGGAGGCATTACCACTGGGCGTTGTTTTGACACTTTCTGCAACGGGTTCTGAAATGGATGCAGGGTCTGTTATAACAAATCTTGAAACTAGAGAAAAGCTTGATTGGGGAAGTGCGTTAGTAAGACCCAAGTTTTCAATTTTAAATCCTGAACACACATATTCTGTAAATAAATGGCATACTGCCGCTGGAGTTGCGGACATCATGAGTCATACAATGGAAAATTATTTTACAACATATGATGATTGTTATTTACAAGATAGTTTTGCTGAAGGGATTTTAAAAACTTGTGTTAAGTATGCTAAAGATGCCATAGAAGACCCTCAAAATTATGAGGCAAGAGCTAATTTAATGTGGTCAAACACTTGGGCAATTAATGGTTTATTGGAGTCAGGAAAAGACACTGACTGGAGTGTTCACGCTATGGAACATGAATTATCAGCTTATTATGACATAACTCACGGTGTGGGACTTGCAATTTTAACTCCAAGATGGCTTGAACATGTTTTAAATGAAAATACAAAATCAAAAGTGGCAAGATTTGCCAAAGAAGTTTTTGCAATAGATGGAGAAGATGAAATGGAAGTTGCTAAAAAAGGTATAACAGCTTTACATGATTTCTTTGTTGGACTTGGAATTCCAATGACTTTGAGAGAAGTTGGGATAGATGATGAACACTTAAAAGAAATGGCAGAGAATACAATTAAGCATGTTGGCGGCCCTATAGACGGATTTCAACAGTTAAATGTTGAAGATGTGCTTGAGATTTACAAGAAATCACTATAAAATGTATTTAAAAGAATTAGTATTAGATTATAAAGTAGTAGCGAAAGCTACTATTTTTTTGGAGATTTTATGATTATTATAAAAAATATAAGTTTACAGAGTGATGACTCGGGGAAATTGTATCAAAAGCTTAAAAAGATTTTGAAAAGAGATAATTTCAATTGGGAAATTTATCGTAAGTCAATTGATGCAAGAAAAGGCATAAGTTATAATTTTCAAGTTTTGGTTGATGTTGAGATTTCTGATGGAGAGCTTGGAAAAATAAAAGGTGCTGAACGATATAGCGAGGAAAATTTTGCTATACAAGTAAAAAATCCTCCTAAGGAAGTTGCTATAGTAGGGAGCGGACCGGCTGGTTTATTTTGTGCGTATATTTTGAGCAGCTATGGAGTAAAGGTAAATGTCTATGAGCAAGGTGAATCCGTTGAAGATAGAATTAAAGCTATTGAAAAATATTTAGAGACCGGGGAACTAAATGTAAATTCAAATATTCAATTTGGAGAAGGAGGAGCGGGTACATTTTCTGATGGAAAACTTACAGCAAGGTCTAAAGATAAGAGAGTTAGAGAAGTACTAAAGATTTTTAGAGAACATGGTGCGCCAAGAGAGATAATGTATGACTCTAAACCCCATATAGGAACAGATATTTTACAAAATGTAATAATCTCTATGAGAGAGAAGATAAAAGAAAATGGCGGAGAATACCACTTTTCCCATAAGTTTCAAGATATGGAGGTTGGCGAAAATATAAATAGTATTATAATAAATAATTCTAAAGTTTTTGCTGATAGATATGTCTTGGCGTTGGGCAACTCGTCAAGAGAAGCTTTTGAATTTTTATCCAAGAAGATAGAAATGGAAAATAAACCGTTTGCTGTAGGGTTTAGAATTGAGCATAAGAGAGCAGATATAGATTTTGCTCAATATAAAGTCAAAAAAGAACTGCCGTCGGCAAGTTATCAATTGAGTTATAATGATAAAGAAGTTGGAAAGAGTGCGTATACATTTTGTATGTGTCCGGGAGGATATGTAGTAGATGGCTCAAGTGAACTTGGAAAAACTTGCGTGAATGGCATGAGTTACCATAGCAGAGATGGAGAGAATTCAAATTCTGCTTTGATAGTTACAATAGATAAAAATACTTTTGGGGAAGATGTACTAGCCGGCATGAATTTTCAGAGAGAAATAGAATCTAAAACTTATGAATTGGGGAAAGGGAACATACCAGTTCAAAGACTTGGAGATTTTATTGAGAACAGAGTTACAGAAGAATTTGGAGCTATTACACCGAGTACGGCGAAATATGTCAAAGCTAATTTACGAGGGGTATATCCGGGGGAAATAGAAGAGATGATAATCAATGCTACAAAGTATATGGGCAAGAGATTAAAAGGTTTTGATACTGAAGATGCAATTTTATCTGCTGCTGAAACGAGAAGCTCTTCTCCTGTGAGAATGCTTAGGGATGAAAATTTAAAATCGATAGGTTTTGACAATTTATACGTGATAGGAGAAGGCAGTGGATATTCAGGCGGAATAGTTTCATCGGCGATAGATGGGATAAAAGCTGCTGAAAATATTTTGGGAGGAAATTAATGTTAAATATAGTTTTATATGAGCCGGAAATACCGCATAATACGGGTGCAATTGCAAGAACTTGTGCACTTACAAATACAAGGTTACATTTAATTGAGCCATTGGCGTTTGATATAAGTGATAAGATGGTAAAGAGAGCTGGACTTGATTATTGGCCGTTAGTAGACATAACAGTATATAAAAATTATGATGAGTTTTTAGAAAAAAATCCAAGCGCAACTGTATATTATGGAACTACAAAAACAGAACAGTTGTATACAGATGTAGAGTATAAAGATGAAGACTTTATAATGTTTGGACCAGAGACAAGAGGTATACCTGAAGATATACTTTTCAACGATTTAGAACATTGTGTAAAAATTCCAATGATTACTTCGATAAAGAGAAGTTTGAATTTAGCAAACTCAGCAAACATAGTGGCATATGAAGCGCTTAGACAACTTGGTTTTCCGGGGTTAAAATAGAATACAAATTAAAATAAAACCTATATGTCAAAAAATTACTTTAACATATAGGTTTTTATTATTTTATAATTTTTTTAGAGAGCCAATAAGACCGCGAGCAAGGCTTGAACCAATTTGCCTTGTAACGCTACGCATAAATGAATTTAAAATTTGGTCTACTGGCGAAGAAGTTCTTCTTGAAGTTGATTTATTCTCTTGTTTTGGAGGAGAGTTTTTCATTTTTTCTTCAAGCACTTCGTACGCAGATTCTCTATCGATTATTTCGCTATATTTTGAATAGAGCATGTCATTATCAACTAAATTTAAAGTTTCCATTGGAGTTAGCGGAGTGAAGCTTGAATGAGGAGGAAGTATCATTGCTTTTTCAACTATTTCAGGACTTCCATCTTCGTTTAAAAATGAAATTAAAGCCTCGCCGGTTTTTAAATTAGTGATTTCATCTTTTAAATTTAAATTTTCATTTTGCCTAAAGGTTTTTGATACACTGTCTATAACTTTTAATTCAGATGGACTAAAAGCTCGTAATTGATGCAGCACTCTATTTCCAAGTTGCGAACTTATCTTGTCAGGAATATCGAGTGGGTTTTGAGTCACAAAGAATACTCCAACGCCTTTTGAGCGTATAAGTCTGACAACTTGCTCAATTTTATCTTCCAAAACTTTAGGTAAGCTATCAAATAACAAGTGAGCTTCATCGAAAAAGAAGACTAATTTAGGCTTATCCGGGTTTCCAACCTCAGGTAGATTTTCAAAGAGCTCAGATAGCAAGTACAATAAAAACATAGAGTAGACTGTAGGATTATTTATAAGTTTTTCTGAATTTATTATGTTAACAAATCCATATCCTTTTGAGTCAGTTTGCAATAAATCTGATATTGAGATAGATGGCTCGCCAAAGAATATGTCCGCTCCATTATCTTCTAAAACGAAAAGACGGCGTTGAAGTGCGCTAATAGTTTGGGGAGCGATGTTTCCGTATTTTTCGCTAAATTCTTTTGAGTGACTTTGGAGTAATTTTAAAATGGATTTTAAATCTTTTATATCGAGTAGAAGAAGTCCATTCTCATCGGCAATTCTAAATGCAATGTTTAAAACTCCGGACTGAGTATCGTTTAAGTCCATTACTCTTGAGAGCAGTATAGGACCCATTTCGCTTATGGAAACTTTAAGAGGCAAACCTCTTTCTCCAAATACATCCCATAGACGAGTTGGGAATCCTGAAAATTCAAAATTTTCTAAATTTAGCTTTGAAAGTCTTTTAGAAATATTTTCGCTATTTTCGCCGGCTTTTGAGATATTTGATAAATCCCCTTTTACATCTGCTAAGATTACCGGGATTCCTAGTTTTGAAAAGTTTTCAGCCATAACTTTTAAAGTGATTGTTTTACCTGTTCCGGTAGCTCCTGCAATTAAACCATGTTGGTTGAGTTTGTTTGATAACATTACACAGTCTTTTTCACCACGACCGATTAATATATTTTCCATATGCACCTCCGTTACTTTGATTATAGTTTTAAAAAAATTTTTAGTAAAGTGAATTAGCGTATAAAAAATGCTCCACGTGGAGCATTAATAAATTTATATGAGTATAACTTCTGTAAAACCATAGCTTTGTGCAATTTTTTGAAGTCTTATTTTTTCTTGTTCACTTATGCCTCGCAAATATAGATATTCATCTCTGACACCAAAAGGTCTGTATGATATAAGTTTATATCTTATAGATTTTTCTTTTAAATAAAGAGATAGAATTTTTCCTATTTCTCTTATGATTTTTTCATTGTCTACAGAATCGAGAAGAACTGTTCTAACTTCGTCAAGCTTTCCGATTTCGGCAAGATATTTTAAATTTTTAAAGACAATTTCGCCGTCTTGTCCGGTTATATCAACATGAGTTGAATTATTAAAAGCTTTTACATCGAGCATAAATCCATCTGTTTGAGAAATGAAATTTGAAAAGATGGGATTTGAAAAATCAAGGCCGCCGTTTGTATCTGCAAGACAGTTTAAATTTAATGTTTTAGCTTTTCTAAATAATTCTGCAATAAATTCATATCTTAAACTACATTCTCCACCGCTTGTAGTAATTCCTGTTATAAATGGAGAATATTTTTTTATTTCATTAAATAGTTCATCGACTGAATATTTGACAATTTTTGGAGAGGAGTTTCGAGGGCAAGCTTTAATACATGAATCGCAGTTCACGCATAGTTCTTTATTGTAAATGACTTTGCCGTTCTTTTTTTTTATAGCCCCGTATTCGCAGTGTGGAATGCATAATCCGCAACTGTTACACATATTTATAGTTTCAGGGTTGTGACAATACTTACAATTAAAATTACAGCCCTGAAAAAAGATTGAACATCTATTTCCAGGACCGTCGACCATACTAAGTGGTATTATTTTATTTACATTAGCTGTTAGCATGTTGTACCTTACGTTCTAAAACTCCATTTTGGAAAAGTGCATCTTGAGCATATTGAACCGTATCATAAGAAACTTGCTCACCATTTCTAAATTTTTCTGCATCGCTTTTCTTAACTAGATACCCGGTAACACGAATCAAGTCGGCATCTGCTCCGTAAGAAGAAATATATCTCATTCCAAGCCTAAATGCAGCTTTGAATATATCTAATACTGCGGCTGGATTTTTCTTTGCTGTTTCTTCAAATGGGAAGTGGTCACCAATTCCTGATGGGAAATATTTATGGAACTTAGCTGCGTTTGCTATATGTTCATACATATCAGGTTCATGACCGATTTGTATTCTTGCACCGGGAGTTGTTCCGATATCATTTGCAGCACCAACTTGTGCGTGAAGCATGAACTTGTGGTCCCAGATATTTGAGTATTCGCTCTTAAATGAATCTAATTTTGCTTGAACGGCATCCATTACACGAATTCCCATTTCATCAGCTAAATCTGAATTTCCAAGGGCAAGTGGTTCGCCCGAGAAAGAAGTAAGTTTTTCAACACATTCAAAAAGCCCGACAACTCCAAAAAGTCCGACGAAGTTTTCTTGTTTTACAAATCCTTCTTTAACTAGGAAGCTTGATTTGAAAAAAGAAGTTTCATTTACTAAGAATTTAATTTTAGATTCCATCAGAGAGAGCATTGTTTCTACTACATAAGGCAATCTATTTTCGAAGAAGTCTTTGACGGAAGTGGATTGTTCAGCGATTTTATTTAATCTAATTCTTGATAGAGTAAAAGCGCCGCCAACTTGAGGTAGTGCGTTGTAGCAAGATGCTATACCATATTGGTTTTTGCCAAAATCATTTTGGTAGTAACGATGGTTTGCAAAAGCCGGGTTTGCTGAATCTATAGAAGCTACAATAGCTTTTTCGGCAAATGCATCCGGGGTAATTCCTTCTTCGTAAAGTAGAGTTAAGTTAGGTGTTGCATTGTTCAAATCGGCAAGTTCATCTAATATTATATTTCCCACAGTCGTTTCTTTAGGGCCTATATTTGCATGGCAAAAAGAGTCATCAATTGTTCTGTCTAATTGGATCAAAAATAATCTTATTTTTTTTCGTATATCATCTAAGCTGTCAGAGTCTTGTACAAATGGTTCTAAAAGAGTATCTAAAGAACCGATGTAAACAGGAAATCTGGTTATAGATGGTACATGATGGTAGAAAATCAATAGATTGGTAAGTGCTTCGTCCAAAGTTTTTGCAGGTGCAAGTCTCAAGAACTTAGAACCTTCTTTAAGTAGTTTTTCATAGTCAGGCAAAATATATCTTGGTGCATAAGGTGCGTGTCCTTCATCTAAGTCGCAAATTTCTAATGTTTCATATAAATCATAAAAATCATTTCCATCTACAGGATACTCAAGAGAATTTTCTGCCAGTTTTGCAAGACGAGAAGTTTGCTGTTCGTAAGTAAGTGAAGTATCTTGTATAGTATTTAATACTTCTTTTCTAAAGCTTTCTATATCAAAAAATCTTTCCATAATTTCCTCCTTAAAACTTTACCGATGTTTGTGTAAATTATACAATATACAATAGATAGAATAATATGACAGATGTCAGAAAAGAGGAAGACTTTGGATAAATTTTTAGAATCTTTTGAAGATATAAAGAGAGTTGAATTCTCTGAAGGAGAAGTAGTTTTAGAAGAGGGTTCAAAAATAAAAACTATAGATTTTTTGATAGAGGGAAATATATACATAAGTAGAAATTTAAAAGATGGCAAAAGAGTTATAGCAAATAATTTAGAAGCGCCTCAAATTTTATCTTTAATAGAAGTTTTAAATGGCGAAGATGAAGTTATGAGTGGAGTTTTTGCTCTTAACAAAGTTGCGATACTTAAAGTGCAAAAAGATGAATTTTTAAATAAACTTAGAGGTGGGGAACTAAGAGACATAGCTTTGGAATATCTATCAAAGTTTTCGTATAACATAATCAAGAACTCTATTGAGTATGAAGAGTATGAAGTAGAGAAGGCAATTTTAAAATACTATCTAAAAATATCTAAAGGTAGTGAGCTTGGAATTATAAATTTAAAAAATGCATTTGTGGCTGATATGTTTAGGATAAGCGAGAGAACGCTATACAGATATTTAAACTCTTGGGAAGAAAAAGGTTTAATTTCCAGAAAAAAGAGGAGCATAGTGATTTGCGATACAAATAGAAAGAAAATTTGTGAGTTTTTAGACAAATAAAATAAACCCGATAAAAAATCGGATTTATAAAAATTTACTTTTTAAGTTTTCCCAATATGATTCGTTTTCGAAAGTCAACTTTTTAATGGTCTTATTAGACATTCTAAAGTTGATTTTTTTAAGTCCTTTAAAAGAATATTCTTGACCATCAACAAGTATTAAATTAGATGATGAATATCTTTTTTCAGGGACTATCGAAACAACATAATTTCCGGGTATTACTATAGAGCTTGAAAGAGACCTATAAGCTACGCTGTTGACAGGAGCGATAGGAGTTAGCTCGTATACATTTAACGAAGGGTGCAAAATTGCTCCGCCATTTGAAAAATTATAAGCTGTTGAACCTGATGGAGTGCTAATTAAAATTCCATCGCCGGAAAATTTTTCAAGATGATTACGGTTTACGTAGGCATTTAAATGTATAATCTTTGAAGCTTGTGCTTTAACAACTATTTCATTGATAGCAGTTAAAATTATTGACTTGGTGCGAGTGAAAATTTCTGCTCCTATAAGCTTTACTTCTTCAATAATATAGTTTCCGTTTTTATATTCTTCAACAAATTCTTCTAAATTTTCAGGACTTATTTCTTGAAAAAAACCCAAGTGGCCTGTATTTACTCCGACAAGTGGAATTGTAGAAAAGCTGTTTTTATGAACAGCTTTTAGAAAAGAACCATCTCCGCCAACACAAATAGTAAGCTCTGCACTTGGGTTAAATGTAGTTGTTGGAGTATATCCATTGTCTATTAGAATTTGTATAAGTCTCGAGGTTGTCTTTCGAGAATCATAATTGGAGTTGGATATTATATTTATAATTTTATCGCTCACATTATCCTCCAGATTAAAGTATTGGTAATATGATATAATAAAAATCATAAAAATTAAAGTGAAAAGAGAATACAATGAAAATAAATGACAGTTTAATTTATGTGGTAGAAGAACCTACATCGCAAAAGGAGTTTATGAGAGATAAGCTCTCAAGTAGATTTATAAAATCTAGTATAAAGTATAATAATATTTTTAAAAATGATGTGCTATCTATTAGAGATACTAGTTTAAAAAAGGGAGATATAATAAGAGTTGATTTCCCGGATGAAAATCCTAACGGAGAAGTTCAACACATGGATTTAGATATAGTATATGAAGATAGAGATATTTTAGTAATAAACAAACCGCCTAATATGGTAACTCACACTTCAAGAGGAGATATGTCAAATACTCTTCTAAATTATACACTTGGATATTTTGAAGAGATAGGTTTAAAGCGAAAAGTTAGGTTTGTAAATAGATTGGACAGAGACACTTCGGGGCTTGTGATAGCTGCGAAGAATAGTTTTGCTCATGCGATGATTTCTGAGCAGTTCCAAAATGGAGTTGTAAAAGAATATTTGGCAATGGTAAAGGGGACTCCAAAGGACATGATTATAGAAGCGCCTATTGCAAGGGGAGAAGATGGAATTTTAAGAGAAGTTAGAGAAGATGGCAAGTATTCTAAGACGTCTGTAAAGTTACTAAAGAGTTTTAGGGAGTATTCTCTTGTGAGACTCAGACTCTACACAGGAAGAACTCATCAAATTAGAGTTCATATGAAACACATAGGATATCCTCTTCTAGGGGACAGCTTATACTCTGACGACACTACACTCGAAAGACAAGCCCTACATTCTTTTAAAGTTATTTTTAATTCTCCAAGAGAAGGGCGTGTTGAGTTAACGGCTAAACTGCCTGATGATATGAAACAACTTTTAAGAAAGTGATAAATTTTAAATGTAGTATAGAAGTGATGTCAAGTACTTAGTTATTCAAAAGTTGAATATTCTAACAAATTGAAAAAGATGACAAATTAATATATAATATAGATACTCTACGGTGAGCGAATATTCTTCATTTAATTCAACCGACAAAAAAGATCCGGGAAGCCACAATCTGAATGGATAACAAGCCTGCTTGACAGGAAGTTAGAAATTTAGGCTAGGTTACCCACCTAATGATGGGGCGGGTCTGAATTAATGGGGACACGCCATTGTGGAGCATTTTTTGTCTAAAAATAACAATTAATTTAAAATAAATATTTTATAATTTTGCTATTTCTGATTATTATAATATATTGAAGGGTATTATTAGTCTATCAGAGATAGACAAAAACTTGAGATTTAATTAAGGAGAAGATATTATGAGTTTATTTGATTATTTAGAAGCTAAAAAAAGAGAAGCAAGAGTAAAAAGACAAATGAGAGACGCTGGGAAAGTTGTGGCTGGTGCATCATTAGGAGCTCTTTTGGGATTACTTTTTGCCCCACAATCTGGAGAGAAGACAAGAAAAGATATAAGTGATAAAGCTCAAGAAACTAAGGACTATCTTGAAAGTGCTACAAGAGATGCTGCAGATAGTATTCAATTCAAAGCATATCAAGCATCTGAGCAAGTTAAGAAAACTTATGAAGATTTAAAAGAAAAAGCTGAACAAAAGAAATCTGAAATTAAAGATGATATAGAAATTGCTAGAGCTAAAGCTAAAGCAGTAGGCGAAGTAGTAAAAGAAGACATGAAAGACTTGAAAAAGGATGTAGATTCTACTGCACAAACACTAAAAGAAGGCGCAGAAAACATCAAAGAAGAAGTTAAAGAAGGAGCATCTGAAGTATCTGAAGGTGCAAAAGAAGCATCCAAAGAAATAAAAAAAGAAGTAGAAAAAACAAAAAAGAAGATTGAAGACAACAAATAAGTAGGAGGCTAGAATGCAGGCGACTATAAATGTTCAAGATTTATTGACTATAGTGCTTTATTTAGCTGGTGCAGGAGTTTTAGTTTACCTAATTTTAGTCTTGAAAAATGTACTGGGTATAGTAAAGAAAATAAATCTAACAATAGAAAACAATCAAGAGATAATAGACGATACTTTGAGAAAAGTTCCAAAACTTACTGATAATGCCGTTGAAATTGCATCTAATGTAAATCTAATAAGCGGAGAAGCGTCAGAACTTGTTGTAATAGCAAGACCGGAAGTTGAAAGATTAGTGGGTACAGTTGGATCAATTACAAATACTGTTGACGATATTTCAAGATCAGTAGACCACACAACATTGAAGCTTACAAACACAGTTTCAAGTGTTTCTGATACAATTTCAGATACAGCTAAGACAATATCGTTGAATGCAAACAATGTAGTAGACTATTTCTATATTTTAAAAGAAGTGGTTGAAGCATTAAAAGATGTATTTCTAAGAAACTGATTATTGGGCGAAGTTCTTAAATAGAATTTCGCCCTTTTTAGTACAAAAATATTTGATATAAATAAAGCTATTACTTGTAAAATTACATATGAAGAACGTATACTATAAATAAAAGTATATCTAATTTTTAAAATAGGATTAAAGTGATTCCTATCATGAGGTATAAGAATGAAAAAATATAAGATTATTGCAAATCCAAAATCGGGAAATGAAACAGCGATTGATAAAATTGCACAGATAGTAGAAATCATGTCTGAAAATGGCTGTAAAATAGATTTGAGATTAACTGGGAAGTCCGGAGATGCTGCAGAATTTGCCAAAGAGGATGATGGAGAAGAGGTTATAGTTTCAATAGGAGGAGATGGCACTCTTAATGAAGTTGTAAATGGAATGATAGATTCTGGAAAAGAAATACCTTTGGCAATTTTAAGCGGCGGAACTGTGAACGACTTTGTAACAGCTATGGAAATACCTACAGAAGTTGAAGAGTTTTGTAACATGCTTAAAGCAGAAAAAACTAAGAATATTGATGTTGGAGTAGCTGGAAATAGGAAGTTTATAAATGTAGCCGCCGGTGGTATGATGACAGATATAGCATACAGTGTTTCGGAAGAAAAAAAGACTATTTTTGGTAGAGCGGCTTATTATGTAGAAGCACTCAAAGAAGTTGTGAAATTAGGGGATAAGAAAAAGAAAACTTATTTTAAACTAAAAGTAGAAAGTGAAGAATACAGTGCAGAGGAAGATGTATTAGCTTTTGTATGTGCAAACTCAGTCTCAGTAGGTGGATTTGAACTCGCTCCAAAAGCCGCAGTAGATGATGGGTATATTGATGTTATGATAGTAAAAGATTTGGATCTATCTGAACTTCCAACACTAATTGGAAACTTTACTAAGGGAAAACACATAGAACATGAAAAAGTGATATATTTTCAAACTAAAGAGGTAACACTATCTACAGATGCAGATGTGATTGTCGATGTAGACGGTGAAAGAGCACAAAAATTACCTCTTACATTCAATATTTTAGAGAAAGCTATAAAATTAATAATAAAATAGGAGGAAGTTATGACATCTACAATAAAAGACGTTGCAAAAATGGCTGATGTATCAATTTCAACAGTATCAAGAGTAATAAACGATTCAAAACCGGTTAGCCCAGAGGCTAGAAGAAGAGTATTACATGCGATAGAAGTATTGGATTATAGGCCTAATGAAATTGCTCGAAGCCTAGTAACCAAAAAATCAAATGTCATCGGAGTAATAGTTGATGATATTGGTAGCTCTTATGTAAGTAAAGTACTAAGAGGTGTAGAAGAAGTTGGAAGAATGTACAACTATGATTTGTTGATTTCAAGTTCTTTTGGAGATTTAGAAGCAGAACTTAAATTTGTTAAGCTTTTAGCTCAAAAACAAGTTGAAGGGATAATTGTAATATCTACAGCTTTAAACCAAAAACTTACTTATAAACTGGAAGAATCAAGAATACCATTTATAAATTTGAATAAATATTATGGTTCAAATGACCAACTTGAAGTTCAAATAAATTACGAAGAAATAAGCTATGAAATGGTAAAACTAATTGCTAATAATGGACATAAAAAAGTTGCGGCAATAGTAATACAAAAAGACATAGATAGAACGCAAGAAAAGAAAAAATTAAAAGGATATGAAAGAGCAGTCAAAGAATTTGGGTTAGAAGAAGAAGTAATCTATACAATGGGACTTGCTGAAGAAGATGTTTTAGAGGTTGCAAATAAAATAGAAAAAGCAGTTAAAAATGGCTACACAGCATTTTTCTGTTCGCAAGATGAAATAGCTATACACGCTATAAACTATTTAGTTGACAGCGGATATAAAGTTCCGGAAGATATTTCAGTTACAGGATTTGGAGGAACAGAAATATCTTCAATATATAGACCTAAGTTGACAACAGTTCAACTTTCTTACTATGACATAGGAGCAGTAGCTATAAGAAGAATTTTAAAGTCAATTGAAAAGACAGATTCAACACAAGACGAAACTATAGTTTTACCAGTTCGTATAGTTGAAAGAGATTCTATCAAAAATATAAAATAATGAAAGTATATGTCCAAATAAAAGAAGAACTTTTAAAAAAAGGTATAGAACAAACATGTATAGAAAATAGCTTTGAAATAGTAGAAACATTGACTGAAGATGCCATACTCATATCAGATAAAATTATAGACCATAAAAAGCAAGTTACAATATTTGAGGACTATAGGCAAGCATTTCTCTCAACTGCAACAGTTAAGCTGTGTAGAAATGTAACCGTTGGTGAACTCATAAAAGCGATAAGAGAAGCTAATATAGGTGGAAAATACATTCAAAAGGCATTAGAGGATTCTTTTATAGAATTTAACCAAACTAAGGTGGAAATGGGAATGTTAAATGCAAGAGAGAATATCTTAATATCTAAAATTATAGAAGGAATGAGCAATAGAGAGATAGGAAAAGCTCTATACTTAAGCGAGAAAACTGTAAAAAATAATCTTACAGAGTTATATAAAAAGTTGAATGTAAAAAACAGACGAGAAATTATAAAAAAATGTAAATTTTTATTGACAGAAAATAGATGAGATGGTAATATAATAAAAGTCAACTGAACAAGTTGAAAACAGCTAAAAACTTCATAAAAAAGGACTTAAAAAATAAAAAAAAGTTCTTGACAATGGAAAATGAGTTGTTGTATAATATACAAGTTGTCTCGCAAGAGCAACACTCTTGAAGAAAAAAACTTAAAAAGAATTAAAAAAAAGTTCTTGACAAAGAAATCTGAAAGAGGTACAATGAATAAGCTGTCTCGTTAAAAAAAGATAGCGCAGAACAATGATAATTAAATAGTGTAGAAAAGAATAAAACTATAAGCAAAGCAAAAAAGCTTAGCGGAAAGTCAGTGAAAAACTGAGTAGCTAAGATCAAATAAGATATTATAATCGAGAGTTTGATCCTGGCTCAGGACGAACGCTGGCGGCGCGCCTAACACATGCAAGTCGAGCGATGAAGACATAACCGACGCCTTCGGGAAGAAGTTGAGTTGGATTAGCGGCGGACGGGTGAGTAACACGTGAGTAACCTGCCTTTGACACGGGGATAGCCACCGGAAACGGTGATTAATACCCGATGAAATCGTAGTGACACATGTCATAACGATCAAAGTGAATTAGCGGTCAAAGATGGACTCGCGTCTGATTAATTAGTTGGTGAGGTAACGGCTCACCAAGATAGCGATCAGTAGCCGGCCTGAGAGGGTGAACGGCCACATTGGAACTGAGAAACGGTCCAAACTCCTACGGGAGGCAGCAGTGGGGAATATTGCACAATGGGGGAAACCCTGATGCAGCGACGCCGCGTGAGCGAAGAAGGATTTCGATTCGTAAAGCTCTGTCCTATGGGAAGATAATGACGGTACCATAGGAGGAAGCCCCGGCTAACTACGTGCCAGCAGCCGCGGTAATACGTAGGGGGCGAGCGTTGTCCGGAATCACTGGGCGTAAAGGGTTCGCAGGCGGTTTAGAAAGTCAGATGTGAAAGGCGAGGGCTCAACCCTCGTAAGCATTTGAAACTTCTAAACTTGAGTAGTGAAGAGGTAAGTGGAATTCCTAGTGTAGCGGTGAAATGCGTAGATATTAGGAGGAATACCGGTGGCGAAGGCGACTTACTGGTCACAAACTGACGCTGAGGAACGAAAGCGTGGGTAGCAAACAGGATTAGATACCCTGGTAGTCCACGCCGTAAACGATGAGTGCTAGGTGTCGGAGGATTTCGGTGCCGCAGTTAACACAATAAGCACTCCGCCTGGGGAGTACGTGCGCAAGCATGAAACTCAAAGGAATTGACGGGGACCCGCACAAGCAGCGGAGCATGTGGTTTAATTCGAAGCAACGCGAAGAACCTTACCAGGGCTTGACATAATATTGACCCCTCTAGAGATAGAGGTTTCCCTTCGGGGACAGTATTACAGGTGGTGCATGGTTGTCGTCAGCTCGTGTCGTGAGATGTTGGGTTAAGTCCCGCAACGAGCGCAACCCTTACCTTTAGTTGCCAGCATGTAAAGATGGGAACTCTAAAGGGACTGCCGATGATAAATCGGAGGAAGGTGGGGATGACGTCAAATCATCATGCCCTTTATGTCCTGGGCTACACACGTGCTACAATGGTCGGAACAAAGAGCGGGCAAGCTAGCGATAGCAAGCGAATCTCAAAAAGCCGATCTCAGTTCGGATTGTTCTCTGCAACTCGAGAACATGAAGTCGGAGTTGCTAGTAATCGCAGATCAGAATGCTGCGGTGAATGCGTTCCCGGGTCTTGTACACACCGCCCGTCACACCATGGGAGTTGGCAATACCCGAAGTCGTCGAGCTAACCGCAAGGAAGCAGACGCCGAAGGTAGGGTTAATGACTGGGGTGAAGTCGTAACAAGGTAGCCGTATCGGAAGGTGCGGCTGGATCACCTCCTTTCTAAGGAAATAAATTCACAGACTGTAAAAGGAAAGTGGATTAAATAAAAAGTCTTATAGACTTTTCTACACTGTTTTAATTATATATATCAAACACCGCGGGGGTGTAGCTCAGTTGGGAGAGCACCTGCCTTGCAAGCAGGGGGTCAGGAGTTCGAATCTCCTCATCTCCACCATAGACCATTAAATTGGTCTTTTTAAACTCTACTAAATTGTAGGGGATGAACCATGAAAACTAAACAATCATATCAAGAAAGAAGAAGAGTCAAATTTAATACGAAGTAATAAAGAAGACACTTTTTCACTGGAAAAGAAAGCAGTCAATGAGAATTGATTAGCAAAGGTCAAGTAAAAAAGAGCATTAGGTGAATGCCTAGGCACCAAGAGGCGAAGAAGGACGCGACAAGCTGCGAAAAGCTGTGGGTAGGAGCAAATATCCGCCAAACCACAGGTATCCGAATGGGGCAACCCACCTCAAAAGAGGTATCTATAAGTGAATACATAGCTTATAGAAGCGAACCGGGTGAACTGAAACATCTAAGTAACCCGAGGAAAAGAAAGAAAACTCGATATCCAAAGTAGCGGCGAGCGAAATGGATAGAGCCCGACCGTGCAAAAGACGAAAATAGTTAGCAGAAACTTCTGGGAAGGAGTACCAAAGAGAGTAACAGTCTCGTAAGCGAAAACGAAAATAGTTGGCACAAGAGAGTACCACCGGACACGAGAAACCCGGTGGGAATATAGGGGGACCACCCCCTAAGGCTAAATACTACTTGGTGACCGATAGTGAACAAGTACCGTGAGGGAAAGGTGAAAAGAACCCCGAGAGGGGAGTGAAATAGAAACTGAAACCTAATGTTTACAAGCAGCGAAACTGGTTATAGACCAGGATCGTGTACTTTTTGTAGAACGGGCCAGCGAGTTATGGTAATAAGCAAGGTTAAGAAGTTAAGCTTCGGAGCCGTAGGGAAACCGAGTCTTAATAGGGCGAAAGTTTGTTGCCATAGACCCGAAACCGTGTGATCTATCCATGGGCAGAGTGAAGTCGGAGTAAAATCTGATGGAGGCTCGAACCGGGTAGCGTTTAAAAGCTATCGGATGACCTGTGGATAGGGGTGAAAAGCCAAACGAACACGGAGATAGCTGGTTCTCCTCGAAATAGCTTTAGGGCTAGCCTTTAGTGAACAATGATGAGGGGGTAGAGCACTGAATAGTTAAGGGGGCATTGAGCTTACCGAGACCTATCAAACTCCGAATACCAAATCAAGCACTAAGGAGTCAGACTATGTGGGATGAGCTTCATAGTCGAAAGGGAAACAGCCCAGACCACCAGCTAAGGTCCCAAAATAATAGTTAAGTGGGAAAGGATGTGGAATTACTCAGACAACCAGGATGTTGGCTTAGAAGCAGCCATACATTTAAAGAGTGCGTAATAGCTCACTGGTCAAGTGATTCTGCGCCGAAGATAACCGGGGCTAAACTATATACCGAAGCTGTGGACTATATGTAAATATAGTGGTAGAGGAGCAATGTCTAAGAGACGAAGCATAAGGCGTAAGCCGATGTGGATTTTAGAGAAGAGAGAATGCTGGCATGAGTAGCGAGAGGTGAGTGAGAATCTCACCCGTCGAAAACCCAAGGTTTCCTGAGCAAGGCTCGTCCACTCAGGGTAAGTCGGGACCTAAGGCGAGGCTGAAAAGCGTAGTCGATGGAAAACAGGTGGAAATTCCTGTACCGATATCAAGCGTTAAAAAGTAAGTGGGGACGCAGGAGGATAGCAGAAGCGCCCAGTTGGTGAGGCGTGCAAGCACAAAGGCTAAGAGTGAGGCAAATCCCGCTCTTGAGAAGGTTGAAGTGTGAAGCGGATCGAAAAACAAGTAGAGAAGGATGTAACTCCACACTGCCAAGAAAAGCCACTATCAAGTAAGATATCGCCCGTACCGTAAACCGACACAGGTAGGTGAGGAGAGAATCCTAAGACGAGCGGAAGAACCTTTGTTAAGGAACTCGGCAAAATGACCCCGTAAGTTAGCGAGAAGGGGAGCCCCTGAATAGGGGGCCGCAGTGAAAAGGCCCAAGCGACTGTTTACCAAAAACACAAGTTTCTGCAAAGTCGAAAGACGAAGTATAGGAGCTGACACCTGCCCGGTGCTGGAAGGTTAAGGGGAAGAGTTAGTCGAAAGGCGAAGCTTAGAACCGAAGCCCCAGTAAACGGCGGCCGTAACTATAACGGTCCTAAGGTAGCGAAATTCCTTGTCGGGTAAGTTCCGACCCGCACGAAAGGTGTAACGATTTGGGCACTGTCTCAACAAAGGATCCGGTGAAATTGTAGTAGCGGTAAAGATGCCGCTTACCCACGACAGGACGGAAAGACCCCGTGGAGCTTTACTGTAGGTTGACATTGGATTTTGAGTTTAAATGTACAGGATAGGTGGGAGACTAAGAAGCAAGTGCGCCAGCATTAGTGGAGTCGACCTTTGGATACCACCCTTTTAAACTTAGGATTCTAACCTAACCCCTTGAATCAGGGGAAGGGACACTGTCAGTCGGGCAGTTTGACTGGGGCGGTCGCCTCCGAAAGAGTAACGGAGGCGTTCAAAGGTTCCCTCAGCACGGACGGAAATCGTGCGAAGAGTGCAAAGGCAAAAGGGAGCTTAACTGCGAGACCAACAAGTCGAGCAGATAGGAAACTAGGACTTAGTGATCCGGTGGTACCGAGTGGAAGGGCCATCGCTCAACGGATAAAAGCTACCCCGGGGATAACAGGCTTATCTCCCCCAAGAGTCCACATCGACGGGGAGGTTTGGCACCTCGATGTCGGCTCGTCTCATCCTGGGGCTGAAGTAGGTCCCAAGGGTTGGGCTGTTCGCCCATTAAAGAGGCACGCGAGCTGGGTTCAGAACGTCGTGAGACAGTTCGGTCCCTATCCGTCGTGGGCGTAGGAAATTTGAGAGGAGCTATCCTTAGTACGAGAGGACCGGGATGGACAAACCTCTGGTGCATCAGTTGTCTTGCCAAAGGCACAGCTGAGTAGCTAAGTTTGGACGGGATAAGAGCTGAAGGCATCTAAGCACGAAGCCCCCCTCAAGATGAGATTTCCCCATTAGATAAGACCCCTTGAAGAAAACGAGGTTGATAGGCTCAAGGTGTAAGAGTAGTAATACTTTAAGCTAATGAGTACTAATAGGTCGAAGACTTGATCAAAGAAGATATGATTGTTAGTTTATCCGGTATCAATAGTATGAAGGACACACCTGTACCCATACCGAACACAGAAGTTAAGCTTTAATACGCCGATGGTACTTGGCTGGAGACGGCCTGGGAGAGTAGGTTTTGCCGGATTTAGAAATAAATAATCTTAGGTAGCTCAAAGGTGGAGCAACCGGCTGTTAACCGGTAGGTTGTGGGTTCGAGTCCCACCCTGAGAGCCAGAAATGCCGGGGTGGCGGAACTGGCAGACGCACAGGACTTAAAATCCTGCGGTGGTAAAACACCGTACCGGTTCGATTCCGGTCCTCGGCACCAAAAAAAATGACGCGGGATGGAGCAGTCCGGTAGCTCGTCGGGCTCATAACCCGAAGGTCGTAGGTTCAAATCCTGCTCCCGCTACCATAAACTCAAAACAATAATTATGGCGGCGTAGCTCAGTTGGCTAGAGCATGTGGTTCATACCCGCAGTGTCAGCAGTTCAAATCTGTTCGCCGCTACCAAAAAAAATTAATAAGGCCCTGTGGTCAAGCGGTTAAGACACCACCCTTTCACGGTGGTATCCCGGGTTCGATTCCCGGCAGGGTCACCAAAGATATGGGCGCATAGCTCAGTTGGGAGAGCATCTGCCTTACAAGCAGGGGGTCATAGGTTCGAGCCCTATTGTGCCCACCATATTAAAAAGGCTAAATAAATTGGCCTGGTAGTTCAGTTGGTTAGAATGCCAGCCTGTCACGCTGGAGGTCGTCGGTTCGAGCCCGATCCAGGTCGCCAATATTATGGAGGAGTTCCCGAGTGGCCAAAGGGGACGGACTGTAAATCCGTTAGCTTCGCTTTCAGTGGTTCAAATCCACTCTCCTCCACCAATTTAATATCTTGCTGGTGTAGCTCAATTGGTAGAGCAACTGACTTGTAATCAGTAGGTTGGGGGTTCAAGTCCTCTCACCAGCTCCAACAGACAAAAAGAACAATTGATTCGCGGGTGTAGCTCAGTGGTAGAGCCCCAGCCTTCCAAGCTGGTTGCGAGGGTTCGATTCCCTTCACCCGCTCCATTATTGGCACCCATAGCTCAGTTGGATAGAGCAACGGACTTCTAATCCGTGTGCCGGGGGTTCGAATCCTCCTGGGTGCACCACAATTTTATTGGGGCGTAGCCAAGTCGGTAAGGCATCAGACTTTGACTCTGACATGCGTAGGTTCGAGTCCTGCCGCCCCAGCCAATTTAAAACTAAATATTATGACCCATTAGCTCAGCCGGTAGAGCACTTGACTTTTAATCAAGGTGTCGCGCGTTCGAATCGCGCATGGGTCACCAATTTGGAGAGGTACCGAAGTGGTCATAACGGGGCGGTCTTGAAAACCGTTAGGGTGCAAGCCCACGTGGGTTCGAATCCCACCTTCTCCGCCATTAGAGATTTGAAGTATAAATACTTCAAATCTTTTTTATTTTATGATCTATTATTAGTGGTTAAATATATTCATTTTAGCTATGACTGGCAACACATAAAAACCATTGTTCAAAGCATTGACTCAAAAAAAATAAAATGCTAACATACATTAAAATGATTTTTAAATAAACGTACAAAAAGAAGAGTACCTTTCTAAAAAGATTACAGAGAGCTTCGTTGTGGTGAAAGAAGTAGATTTTGAAATTGGGAACATGGCCTTTTTATGGACTTGCTAAGCTTATTGTTAGGTGAGTACGGGATTGCCCGTTACAGCAGAGGGTATTGATAGATACCTATTGAGTTTATTAGTGCAAGCTAATGAAAAATTAAGGTGGTAACACGAGCTTTCGTCCTTATGTGAAGGCTCTTTTTTATTGTTTTAAATTTAAAAGATAATAAAAAATAAAATAGACTATAGATGATAAGTTTTGGAGGATAAGATGCCATTAATAATACCTAAAGATTTAATTGGAGAAGAAACGTTAAAAAGAGAAAGAATATTTACAATGGACGAACAAAGAGCGTCCAGTCAAGACATAAGACCGTTGAAAGTGGCGATTGTAAATCTTATGCCTAAGAAAAAAGAAACTGAGTTACAACTCATAAAAATGCTTTCTAACACATCTTTACAAATCAATATAAATTTAATAAGAATGGGGTCTTATGAGCCTAAAAATATAGAAGCTGAGCATTTGAATAAGTTTTATAAGACATTTAATGAAATAAAACATGAAAAATACGACGCAATGATTATAACAGGAGCACCTGTTGAAAAGTTAGAATATGAAAAGATTATATATTGGGATGAATTAAAAGAAATTTTAGACTACGCCAAAGAAAATGTATTTTCAACTATGTTTATATGTTGGTCAGCACAAGCTGCGCTATACCATTATTACAACGTGGAACACAATTTGTCAGAAAATAAGATTTTTGGAGTGTTTGAGTTTGAAAAGAAAAAAGACGATAAGATATTAAAAGGATTTGATGATGAATTTAGCGTTCCAACTTCAAGATATACTTATGTAAAATCTGAGCAATTAAAAGATATAGATGAGCTGAATATTTTAGCTGAAAGAGAAGATACTGGAGTAGGACTTATAACGAGCGAAGATTATAGGTTTGTATTCAATTTTGGACATTGGGAATATGACAAAGATACTTTAAATAATGAATATAGAAGAGATTTAGATAAAAATATAAAAATTGATATGCCTGTAAATTATTATAAAGAAAATGATATATCAAAGGGAATAAAAGTAACTTGGAGGTCGGCTGGAAATTTATTTTTTTCAAATTGGTTAAATTATTGTGTATACCAAGAAACTCCTTACAATATTGAAGAAATTAAAAATAAAAAAGTTGCTAAATTTGGTGGTTCATCATTAAGTAATGCAAAACAATTTTCAAAAGTTAAAAACATAATTACATCAAAAAGTGAAAGCGATGTTGTTGTGGTTTCAGCGCCAGGCAAAAGATATAACGAAGATGTAAAAGTTACTGATAGATTAATAAATGTTGCTGAGTTAAATACAGAAACAAAGGATATTGAAAAGCTAATTAAGAAATTGGAAATTGAGTTATTAAAAAAGAATGATGATTTAAATGAAAACTTATCTGAGTTGAAAACTCGTTTTTATGAAATTTCAAAAGACTTAGGCATAGAAGAGAAATGTACTCCTGAAATTGATGTTGTATTTAAAGCCATAGAAGGCTCTACATCAAAAGATTTTATAGTAAGTAGAGGAGAATACTTAAATGCAAAAATAATGGCTAATTATTTGAATTATGAGTTTATAGATGCAAAAGATATTATTATATTTGATGAAAAATATAATGTAAATTTTGAAAAGAGTTATGAAAGAATATCAAATATAATTAACTCTAAATCTAAAGTTGTTGTACCAGGGTTTTATGGAAGTGATGAGCTGGGAAATATAAGGACATTTAAAAGAGGTGGCTCGGATTATACTGGCTCCATCATAGCTAGTGCATTAGATTCAGAAATATATGAAAATTGGACTGATGTGAATGGTATAATGACTGACGACCCAAGGGTGAATGCAGATGCTAAGGTAATTAAAAGTATGAATTATAAAGAACTTACAGATATAATTGACTCAGGAGCTCAAGTGTATCAAAGAGATGCTATAGAACCTGTAAAGAATAAGAATATAACTATAAGAATTTTAAATACAAATAACCCTGATGGGGAAGGTACAATAATAAAAGATTAATTGGTTAATTGTAAAATGAAATTGAACTAAAAAAATCCATAGTAAATCACATTTGGTATAATTGATTCACCAAAAACAAAAAACCAAAAGGTGATGACTATGGAATATAATAATACTATAACAAATTCAAGAAAAAATAAACATTAAAATGATTTAGAAAGAAGACAAATTCAGCTTTTACACAATAAAGGCTATTCTGCGTACAAGATAGCTAAAGAACTCAATAGATCTTCAAATACAATCAGAAATGAATTAAAACGAGGAAAAGTCCGCCAAATTAAAAATGATAAAGAAAAAGAACTATAAAAAGTAAAAGAAACCTCGGAAAAAGAATAGAAGAAAGACCTTTAGAAATAGAAGAAAGGTCAAGCTTTGGCAATTGGGAAATAGATACAATTGTTTCAAAGAAAAATAAAGAAGAACTGGCTTTAATTACTATAACAGAAAGAAAAACAAGGATGGAAATAATACTAAAAATTGCAACAAAAAATTCATCATCAGTTAATGAAAAATTAGAAAAATTACTATCAAAACTAGAAAACTCCACAGCAATATTCAAAAGCATAACAAGTGATAATGGATTAGAATTTGCTAACTTAACAAAACTAGAAAATAGCTTAGTTAGAGATATATACTATTGCCATCAAAATAACCTACAAGAAAGAGGAAGTAACGAAAAACATAATAGCCTAATAAGAAGATTCCTTCCAAAAGGAAAATCCTTATTAAACTACGATGAAGACCACTATTTAAAAATAATGAACTGGATGAATAATTTACCAAGAAAAATCCTAAATTACCGAACGCCTATAGAAGTTTTTGTAGAAGAACTTAATAAATTAGGGTTAGTTGATATTTTGGGAGAAATAGTTCAATTTGATATTGCAATTTAGGATAAAAGATTAATTTTAAAAAATTTTCAAAAAGTGTTGACAAGATGATAAGTGTTTATTATAATAGTTAAAGTAATTCGTCGTTAAGATGGATTGGAGAAGTACTCAAGTGGCTGAAGAGGCTCCCCTGCTAAGGGAGTAGGGTTCGAAAGGGCCGCGAGGGTTCAAATCCCTCCTTCTCCGCCAATGGTTTGGGCCTTTAGCTCAGTTGGTTAGAGCGCCCGGCTCATAACCGGTAGGTCCTGGGTTCGAGTCCCCGAAGGCCCACCATTATATTTTTTAAATATAATAACCCAAACCATTTGCCCAGATAGCTCAGTCGGTAGAGCAGAGGACTGAAAATCCTCGTGTCGCTGGTTCGATTCCGGCTCTGGGCACCAAAGGATACAATACTTAGTGTTGTATCCTTTTTTTGTTGTATTTAAGTAAAAAAGATATAATATTAAATATATAGAAGATAGGAGGAGTTATTTATGGGAAAGTCTTTGTTATTTAAAAATGTAAATAAAATAGTTACGTGTAATGATAGAGATGAGGTCTTAGAAAATTTTGATATTGTTGTAGCAGATGAAGTTATTAAAGCTATCGAGAAAAACAGTGAGTTGAAAGCAGATGAAACTATAGATGCAAGTGATTTGATAATTTATCCTGGGTTAATAAATACCCACCATCATCTATACCAAATATTGACTAGAAATCTACCACAGGTACAAAGTTTAGAGCTGTTTGATTGGCTGAAAGTTCTTTATGAAATATGGAAGAATTTAACAGGAGATTCGATATATTACAGCTCGCTTACAGGATTGGCAGAACTTGCAAAATATGGATGTACGACAGTTTTTGACCATCATTATGTATTTCCTGAAAATAGTTTTGATTTTATAGAAAGACAATTTGAAGCGGCAGAAAAATTAGGGGTTCGTATGGTAGTTTCGAGAGGTAGTATGGACCTTAGTAAGAAAGATGGCGGACTACCACCTGATTCGGTCGTTCAGGATATAGATTCAATACTTAAAGACTCTGAGAGAATAGTAAATAAGTTTAATGATAAGAATAAGTATTCTATGAGACAAGTTGTTTTAGCTCCATGTTCTCCATTTAGTGTAACAGCTGATTTGATGATAGAGTCGGCAAAGTTAGCAAGGCAATTAGGCGTTAGACTACATACTCATCTTGCAGAAACAAAAGATGAGGAAAGATTTACATTACAGAAAAAAGGGGTTAGACCTTTAGAGTATATGGACCAACTTGGTTGGATAGGAGATGACGTGTGGTTTGCTCACGGAATTCATTTTAATGATGAAGAGCTTGAAATTTTAGCTAAGACTAAAACGGGAGTAGCACATTGTCCTTGTTCTAATATGAAATTATCTTCAGGAGTAGCACGAATTCCTGAAATGTTAAAGCTTGGAGTTCCAGTTGGATTGGCAGTTGATGGAAGTTCGAGTAACGATGGGTCAAGTATGTTGGAAGAGATGAGAGTGGCTTATCTATTGCACAGATTGACTTATCATGAAAAAGCGCCTACTGGATATGACATTTTAAAAATGGCGACTAAAGGAAGCGCTCAACTACTTGGTAGAGAAGATATAGGATATTTAGAAACTGGAATGGCAGCAGATTTCTTTGCAATAGATAAAAATCGAATAGAATTGGCAGGAGCAACTTTCGATGTTAAAAATATGCTGGGAACAGTTGGACTAAAAGGGGCTGCAGACTATACTGTAATAAATGGAAAATTGGTAGTAGATAAGGGCGAAATCTTAGGAATTGATGAAAGAAAGTTATCTGAAGCAGTTCATAGAGAATCTAAAAGAATGCAAAGCTAATTTTAATAAATAAAAATTAAATAATAATATAAAAAGTCATAACACACTGTATAAGTGATAGTTATGATTTTTTTTACATCAATTTATAATAAGATGACTTAAAATTGCAATAAAAACTGTTGCTAGACTATTTCCTAAAATAATAGTAGGAATTGCAGTTTTAAGACGCAAGTCCATTAAAGATGCAATTAAACTTGCAGACCATACACCTGTCCCAGGCAATGGAATAGCTGTAAATATAAACAGAGCAAATAATTCATATCTTTTTATTTTGCCCCATTTATAATCAGCTCTTTTTTCTAATCTATCTATATAATTTAAAAATAAATTTTTTCTTTTCAACCATGTAAAAATAGGACGTATAAATTTTATCAAAAAAGGTATGGGTATTATTGAGCCACAAAAAGTAATTATAAGGACTTCAATAGGATGAATTCCAAGTCCAACTCCTATCGGTATAGAACCTCTGACTTCAATAAAGGGTAGCATTGATATAAGGAATACGGCTAATTCTTTAGGCATTTTTTCAGTTAATAAGTAAATTATAGTTTTCAAAAAATCACCTTGGAATATAATACCATATAAACATTAGAACAGTAAAAGAACAATTATATAAAAAACAAACATAATATTAGCGTCATATTAAAAAGTGAAGGGTATTATATAAATATAATTAATATAAGATATATCATATTAATAATTTATCTTGGTAAATCGAAATATAGAAAAAGGGGAAAAGAAAGAAGATGATTTTATTAAACCCGGTTGTGCTATCCGTAATAGTACTAGCAGGACTTTGTCTTGTCAAAATTCCTGTATTTTTTTCGCTTATAGTAGCAGCTATAGTCGCTGGTGTTACTTCGGGGATACCAATTGACGAAACAATGAAGCTTTTAGTTGGTGGAATGGGAGCTAATTCAGATACAGCACTTAGCTACATTTTGTTGGGAGCTTTGGCTTATTGTATAAATAAAAGTGGCGCAGCAGAAGTTATGGCTAGACAAATTGGAAAGTTGATAAGAGGCAATAAATTTATTTTAGCTATAATTGTAATGTTATTTGCAGTAGTTGCCGAAACATTTATACCAATTCACATAGCATTTATACCGATATTAATACCACCGCTATTAGGGCTTATGAATAAAATGAAAGTAGATAGAAGAATGCTTTCAATAAGTTTTGGATTTGGATTAAAAGCTCCATATATTACACTTCCAATAGCATATGGTGCAATATTCCATGAATTGATAATCACATCATTTAAAAAAGCTGGGCTTGCAATAAACGGTAGTATGATAATTTCAACTAACTGGATAATAGCACTTATAATGGCTATAGGAGTTACTATAGGTGTTATAATCTTCTCAAGAGATAGAGAGTATAAGACAGTTTCAGGAGCAGTTGTTGGAGCTAGTGAAGTAGAAGGAGATATAAAAGCTGATAAAAATCATTGGCTTATACTAATAGCCGGTGCAATAACAGTTGCTGTACAAATATTGACTAAGTCATTACCTCTAGGTGCTCTTTGCGGACTTATATTTATAGTGGCAACAGGCGTTATAAAATTTAATGACATTCAAGATATGCTTGATGGCGGAATTCACATGATGGGATTTATCGCATTTGTAATGTTATTAGCAGCAGGATATGCAAATGTAATTACAAATTCTGGAGCAATAGATAAAATAGTTGAATCAGCAGCAGGAGTGTTAGGCGGTTCAAAACTTATTTCTTCATATGTAATGATTTTACTTGGTCTGTTAGTAACATTGGGAATAGGAACTTCATTTGGTACAGTTCCAATTATTTCAGCAATATACGTTCCGTTGGCAATGAAGTTGGGATTTTCACCAAGTGCGACTATACTATTAGTTACAATAGCAGCTGTTTGTGGAGACGCAGGTTCTCCAGCATCTGATACAACGTTAGGACCTACGGCAGGTCTTGGAGTAGATAAACAACACGACCATATAAGAGACACTTGTATACCGCAAATTATATTTATTGGATTACCATTAATAGTGGTTGGAGGTTTTATAACTCAATTCCTATAATAAAATAAAAATTTATAATAACTTTTAGAAGATAAGAATTCATAAAAAATCCCTTCTTACAAAATGTTGAGTAAGAAGGGAAAAGAATTCTTATTTTTTTATGAACATATTTGGTGCTACATAGTGTTTATCTGCGCCACCAACTGTTGAGTTTTGACCTATTCGAGTGTAAGGAGCAACGAATTTTCCGTTGTAAATGAACATTCCTAGAACAGCAGTAAATCCACTGACTTTAATTTCTCCAGAATCATCAAATTCCAAGAACGGTAGAGGCTCCATCTCATAATATCTTTGATAGATATATTCTGATTTTAAAGCTTCATCTAAAAGTTTTGACCACTCTTCTTTAGAAAATCCTCTTCCGGCATAAACTCCATGACTTGCATAATCATCAACAGGTTTTATTATATATTGGTCTTTATTTTCCAAGACTTCTTCATAAACTCTTTCGTCAAAATAATCTGTAAAAGGAATGTGGTCTTCCAAAAACTTATTTTCATAATCGGTTAAGATATTTTGAGTCAGAGGGTCTAAAAGTATTTTAAAAATCAGTTTTGTGTGCATAATCTGACTTCTAAAAGAGCCAATTAACATAAACGCATTGTCCATGTAGGCTTTAGTAAAGTCTTGCATTTCAGAATAGTGTTTCATATATTCAACAGTTACTGCACGCCTGTAGACCATGTCGATTTCAAAATTATCACAAACCAATTTTCCATCAACATACTTTAAATCTCTGATATCAAATATTTCACAATTGTATCCAGATTCTATAAAGAGTTGACGGAACTTTTTAAATTCATAAGTAGCGCCTATGTCTAAAAAGTCAACAATAGCTATGTTAGGTTTTCTGTGATGAGCTGACTCATATATTTTTGTGGATTCTTCAATCCAAGGATGAAACATATCAACGCACTCAACATCATATTTTTTTCTAAACTCTTTCATGGCCAAAGTTTCAATTAACAAATCTCCGACAGTATTGTCTTTATTCATTGCACTTGAGCCATCGGTATTGAACTCAATAAATTTGAATTTATCCATACCGTTGTAGAATACATCGTATCTTGCAATAGGAACTGTTATGTCATATCCTGGGTCGTGTAAAATCAATTCCTCAAGCTCTTTAGAAAATCCAAAAAGTTTTCTGTACTCAGGATTTTTTAAATATTCATGAGTAACTTTTTGAGTTATATCCATTAGAGTTTTGCAAAGCTGTGTGAAATTGTCCTTATCTTCTTGGTCATAAAAAAGGCCTTGATAAGTAACTGGTACGGGCTTCTCTTTGTATATTGCGTTTGAGTGCGCAACATCATCAAGAAGTTTTAAATAGTCCTTGTAATATTTTTCCGGTTCTTTTTTTACTAAAGAAATATATTCTTCTGCATATTTTATATTAAACATTTTTATCAACCCTATTATATTCTATTGCACTCCTAAGACCTTCAGATTCAAATAGATCTTCAAAAACATCTTTAGGAGATTTTCCGCTGTTTATAATTTCTTTTATAGGAGATAAGAAACGACCTTCATCTCCTAGTGCTGAATAAGCCAAATTGTATAAATTTTCTAGATGCTCTAAAATTGTAATTCCCTTGTACTTGGCTTTTAGACCGTGTAAAAGAGTTTCTGATTTAGTATTCATAACTTCACTATAAGTTGTGCCTTTAAACATCTTTTCTAAAGCATTTAAACTATCTTCAGAGTAGAAAAGTCCTTTTATAAGAGAAACTATCGCAAAATTTGTAGGATAGTTTACTCCATCCATCATTCTAAACTCAAGATAAGTTTTTAATCTAACATCAGGAAATACTATTGAAATGGCATGGAAGATTTCATCATCAGAATCATTTTCAGGGTCGAATAATTCTTTAAACGGTTTTTTGTTGACGTTTATAATTTCTCCATTTTTCTCCACAAATATTGGAGTAGTATCCAAAATAAATTTGGCATATCTCTGATAAGACATATCATCAAAAGCAAAATCTAATAAGCCGGAACGAGACTTATCAGTCTTTTCCCAAACCATTTGCCTTATATTATATTTTTTATAAGGCTCTTCTTCAAAAATATATCCATTGTCAAAAGCTGCATATAGAATTGGCGCTATGGCACTGGCTAGAAAGTATTTTCTAATACAATCTTTTTCGTCAGAATAATCGATAGTAACTTGTACAGAAGCAGTGCCTTTCATCATATTCCAACCCATGTTGTTATCTCCATTTAGAGAATTAAAATGCTCAAACATATGGTTATATCTAATTTTAGGAATTAATTTAATATCTTCAATTTTAGAAACAGGATTATATCCAAGAGGCACTAAAATTTGATTTTTCTTAGCAAAGATAGGAAGAACCATACCTAAAATTTCCTTGTAATCTTGATATAATTGTTCTATTGAAAGTTTGGATTTTATACTAATTTCAAATTGAGCACCCGGTTCAAGTGAAATAGAAAACTTATCAGTGTCACAACCTAATATGGATTCATTATTATAATAAGGTTTAGCATTTAAAGTTTTACAAATTTCAAGTAAAGTTTCGCCCAATCCACCATCTCCATAATAAGAAATGGATTTGAGAGAACTTTTATCTAATACAAAGTGTTCAAATTCTAAACCAACAGTGAAATCTTTATAATCAGTTTCACCTTTTTTAAAGTAATTTATAACACGTTCTAATTGTTTATTGTAGTCCATTTGAACCTCCTTTTCTAAACATTTATACCCAAAAATAAACATGGAAAAAAGAGTGAAAAAAATAAATTTTAAAATAAATAAAGATGAGAAAATATAATGACAATATCTTCTCATCCCTTACGGAGCATTTTACTTTAGAAAAAATAAATGCTGTATTAAAATTTTGACTCCCATTGCAATTAAGATAACTCCACCAGCAAATTCAGCGGCTTGTTTGTACTTGATGCCGAATATATTGCCAAGAGTTACTCCAAGCATTGATATAACTAAAGTTATAATTCCTATTAAAATAGAAGCTGAATAAATTTCAACATTTAAAAATGCAAAACTTATTCCAACAGCCATTGCATCTATAGAAGTTGCAATACCAATTAAAACTAAAGATTTAAAATCAAAGCCCGAATCTAAATCACAAGTTGCAACTCTCGATTCCTTAATCATATTAAACCCTATGTAAGAAAGTAAAAAGAATGCAACCCAATGGTCGATACTTTTAATTTTGTCTGCAAATGTACTGGCAAGTAAAAAGCCGAAAATAGGCATAATAGTTTGGAAAATTCCAAAACACAACCCAACCTTAATAGTCTTTGAAAAATCTCTTTTAGTAAGAGATAGCCCCTTACAAATACTCGCTGCAAAAGCGTCCATTGCAAGACCAACTCCAATTATAGAAATAGATAAAATAGATTCCATAAAACACCTCGGTGATTATTTTATCATAAAAACAAATATTTGAGTTTTATTATTATTGTGGTAACATCAAATTAAGAATTAGGAGGATGACTATGAAAATAACAAGAGAAGAATTTAAAACTACAAATTGGTCTGGCGGAGAAACTTCAGAACTTTTAATAAGTCCGACTACAGCAAGTGTTAAAGACAAGAATTTTGATTTAAGAATTTCAACGGCAACTTGTGAATTAGACAGCTCTAGTTTTACTCCATATAATGGCTTTACAAGATACATAACACCACTTGATGGAGATTTGAAGATGGTGGTAAATGGGAAAGAGGTTATTTTAAAACCATTTGAAGTATATAAGTTTTCTGGTTCAGATGAGGTAATTTCATATTCTAAGGTAAGAGATTTTAATTTAATAGTGAGAGAAGATTTTACTAATAAAATGTATTCTTTAGATGTAGATGGAACAGCGAGAATTGAAGATAGAAATTTAATATTTTTCTATGAAAGTGGAATGAGAGTAAATGGAGAGGAATATTCTAAAATGAGTGCATACATAGGAGAGGAGGCGGAAGTAACAGGTAAGGGTAAAATTTTAGTCTGTGAATTATATGAGTAAAAAATTTTTTAAAGAGTGTTATATATAGTTTTTTGTGGGTATAAAAGGAAAAAGGAGTGATACCGATGTACATGAATTACTAAAGTAAGTATATTGTAAAATGGGAATATTTAATGTAGAAAGGGTTTATATTATGAAAAAAATAACTACATTATTCATGAATACGATTTTAATAATCGCAATATTAGCATCTAAAAAAGTAATGGCTACAAATTTAGATGGGTTTGATCAATTAATTCTGAAACCAGCATATGTAGAATTTTACATTGAAAACGCAAGTATAGGGGATGATTTTTTTGCGTTGGCAAATAATCATAATTTAAACAATATTGCACAAGACATGACATTATTAACTTTTGAAGAAAAATATTCACTAGTAGATGATGAATTATCAAGAACTATTGATAAAGTGATATCTGGAGAAAAAATTTTATTTACAAAAGATGGCTTGAAATTAATGGAAAATTATTATCCGAGATTATATACTAAATTAAAAGGAAGTTGCAAATCAAAAAATGAAGTAGTATTTTCTAAAAATGAATTAAATTCTGAAGAGAAAGAGGATTTAGTAATTCCTTATGCATACAGACATAGAACTGGGACAGCTGTCGGAGAGTTTAAATCCCCTTTAGGAGGAACACCTATTTTTAGAATAAGTAGCAATGTTGATTGGGGTGTGGATGATAGCAGTAATATTATAGATTATGTTAATCCATCATCTCATGTAACGAATTTAGATTCTCAGACAGATGTTAGGATAATAGCATCCTACGGAGATTTTACTAATGGTAAAAGAATTTACACACATACTATCAGAGCAGATGGAACTTATGGCAGAGGAACCTTATCTGAAATGATTGTTTCAGGGTCGCTTTATTTTAAAATTGATGGCTTATATATGCATTACAATATATATTCTCCATATTAATGCGAAAGGCTAAAAATGAAAAGATATAAACTAATATTGCTCATTAGTTGTTTTATATTTATCTATGGCTGTAAAAAGACAAGCAATACATTTGAAAAAGAGGATTTAAAACTTTTTTCAAATCCAATTTTAACCTACATAGAGAATGATAAGGTAGTTGGAGAGTATTTTGTAAATGGTAAAACTGAACTTGAAGAAGTTACAATTGATGATTTTAAATCGTATATAGATGAAAATATGGATAAAATAAAATCTGGGGAAGTTGGTATAACTGACGAAGGAAAGTTTTTAATAGATAAGTATTTGCCAAAAGAATCCGAGCAACTAAAAGGTATTGACACAAAAATAGAAATGACTACAGGTATGGATGAAAGTGTTGTTGGGGAAGATGCCAACAATAAAGTTAAGTAAAGTTTATAAAGTTTGGTTAAATTTTATTCTAAAAGTTAGAAAATTTAAAATTTAGCTTATGAGGTTTGAATTAAAAAGTAATTTAGGAGATTAATATATTTTTCTTAAAGTCTTTTTATTATTTAGATAAATTTGATGCACTAATGCAGGTTTGAATAAAACATTTTCAATTGGAAAAAATAAATGTTGACAAAAAAAATAATAAAATACAAATGAAATCGATTTTGAATAAATCTAATAAGAGGTGTATTATGAAAAAGAAAATTTGTATGTTGTTGTTCTTAACGATTTTAATTAGTTCGTTGAGTCCATATTTTGTTTATGCACAAGAAGAACCTGTATTAGAATTAAACTATATTGATGAAAACACTATTCAAATAAAGGAAAAAGGTGTTTTAAAAACAATTAAAATATACGAAGATAAAGTATCAAAAGTTACAAAAGTAATTAATTAAAGCAGAGAAGTAGAAAGCACATTCTATTTAGATAAAATAGAAAATACATTGTCATCATCTATTACAAAAAAAGTAATTGATTTGGATAAAAAAGAAGCGGATTTTAGTTTTGTACCTAAATTGAAAAGCTATGGAGAAATTAAACCATTCGGTTATGATGGAGGAACTTGTCCTATAGGCTCTGAAAAAGCAATGCCTAACTTAAGATTTACTTATGCAGAGATTGTTTCTGCAGTAGGATGGGGTATTGAAATAGCGGCAATTGCTGGATTTTTATATGCTAGTGGAGTAGGTGCGATAGATATAGCAATGTTAAATCAGATACATGATTGTTTAGATGCAGTACGTGATTTAGGTGGAATTTATTTATCAAAATCTGGGATAGTTCTTAATGGCGTTGGAGTATGTCAAAGAAAGTGTAGAGGAAATGACTGCTATACAGCTTATTATTTTAATGTGAGAAGTGTCTACACATTTTAAACATTTGAAAGGGATGTTATGAAAAAAGATAAAAGGCAGAAACTGAGTTTAAAAAATTATATATTTAGCTTTGGAGCAACTTCGTGGATTTTAACTACTCCATTATGTGTGGATATTGGACATGGAGATTTTAATAATCCTACGCCGATAAAGTTTGAAGTCGTAATCTTTTTTATATTGACAATCCTAGGGATTTTAGCAAATCTACATTCAATTTTTATAAATAGGGAGTTAAAGTGGACTCAGAAGGGATTTGCTTTTATGGTAATTTTATGGCAATTATGCACAATATTGCTAATGAAAGCAATTATTGAACAAAAGGGTTTGTTTTTATAGTAGTTTGTATTAGTAACTTAAATACTTAAAATTAAGAGAGTGCTGAAATTAGCACTCTTTTAAATATTTAATCTTAAATTAGTGAAATATTAATTGTAGTGTGTTAAATTGAATTATATAAGTAATGTAAAAGGGAGAAACTTATGAATAGATATATAATTATAACAATTTTTATATTGTTAATTTTTCTAGAAGGATATATTGCAAATAGTTCATTAGATTTACGAAGACGAATTTACACAAACAAAAAATCATTTTATAAATATTTAAAAGATGAAGGTAAAGATAGCATGTCTTCATTGGAAATTCCAATAGAAGAAGATATATACTTATTGGATTTGATGATAGAAAATAAAAAGAAAGATGCAATAAAATTTTTAATGGAAGAGCATAATCTATCTAAAAAAGATGCACTGGACTACATTTATAATTTATAAAAGTTACATAAGGGTTAAAGAAAAAGCAGTTAACGATTACAATTAACTGCTTTTAAGTGTTGTTATAAAGTTTATTTTAAAAATTTGCTTTTAAATATTCGACAATGTCATCAGATTCATACATGATTTTGCCGTCGATATCAAGGGCAGGCACTTGAGTCTTGCCGCCTTTTTCAGCAAGTTCTGCACGCAATCCATCTATTTCATCTACGTTTAAAAGTTCAATAGTTTCAATTTTATTTTCGTCCATATATCTTAAAACTTTTAAGCAGTAAGGACATGTTGGTTTATAATATAGTTTTAAATTTTTCATTTTATTATTTATTCTCCTTTTGTTTTAAGGTAGTTCATGATATCAAGAGATTCGTACATAATCTTATCGCCTAAATCAAGAGCAGGCACTTGTTTTTTGCCACCCTTTTCAATAAGGTCTTCTCTTGCTTGAACATTTTCGTCAATGTTCACTAGTTCAACACCTTCAATTTTATTATCTTCTATAAATTTTTCTACTCTTTTACAAAAAGGACATACTGTTCCGACAAATAATCTTAAATTTTCCATTTTATAAGTCACCTCTATAATTTATTTACCCTGAAAACTGCTTATTAAACAAATATGCTAAAGTGTGTCAAGATAACATAGTTATGATGATAGTTTAAAATATCGTGAGCACAATCAATTGATTTGTTGTAGTATATAAATAAACAATCTATGGAGGCGTGTTAATGGACGATAGATTAAAAATAATTGTGAGAAATACTATAATTCATATAGTGTTGTATCTTTTAGCTAAAATGTATTTTGAATATAATGGTATAGCGCTTCACGGAAATTTATTAGTTGCTATTTTGTCGAGAAGATTACTTATGCTATCGATATTTTTGGTTAGTTATTTAGAAATCAATTATAAAAAATAATTATGAGTTGAGATAAATTTTATAGTTTTAAAAATTTAAGAAAGCTCTAAATTTGCATATTTTAAACATAGTTAAGTCCAAAGTTTATATTTTTTGGTATAATGAATCAAGTAGAGGTGAGATCATGAATTTATTTAATGATTTTAGCGACAATGTTTCGGATTTAAAGGATAATTTACAAAGAATAGTCAGCAAAATTGAAAAGAACTCTAAACAAATCAAGGACCAAACTCAGCTTAAGGTTGAGTTGGTAAAAGAAGAGAGCAAGTTAAGCGCACAGTATAGAAAACTTGGAGAGTATGTGTTCAAATTAAAAAAAGAGAGCGCTACAGTGGACATTGATTTTGAAGAGAATACAATTGCTGAAATTGACAGGCTTTTAGCTCGAATAGAAGCTATTAAAAGCAAGTATGAATACGTAAAGTCATTTTCTAATTTTAAATCTGATGAAGTAAGAGATGAAAATAAATATATAGATGAATGAGAAGGAATAGTTTTGGAAAAAAAGTATATAGATTTGGGCACAAAGGTTGCTTATTTTGAAAGAGAGGGCGAAATTCCCTTGGTGCTTCTCCATGGATGGGGAGCGAATATAGAGTCTGTAGTGCCGATAATAAATGCGATAAGTCCTAAATATCATGTATATGCTTATGACTCAGCGGGCTTTGGAGATTCTGAAGAGCCGAGAGAAGTTTGGGGCACACATGATTATGAAGAACTTTTGGAACGTTTTTTGAGCAAGATGAATATAGAGAGGGCAACTTTTGTAGGGCACTCTTTTGGTGGAAAGACTCTTAGTATTTTTGCGGCAAAACATCCGGAAATGGTAGATAAATTAGTTTTGGTAGATGCCTCTGGGGTGATACCTAAGAGAAGTTTAAAGTATTATTTTAAGGTCTATTCTTTTAAGTTTTTGAGAAAAGTTTACACGACATTTTCAAGCGGAGATAAGGATGAAAGGCTTGAAAAGTTTTATAAAAAGTATGGCTCTGATGATTATCAATCTTCTCAAGGAATTATGAGAAAGACTTTTGTAAAAGTAGTAAACGAATCTACTGAAGAATATTTTGAAAAGATAAAAGCTCCGACACTTTTGGTTTGGGGAGAAACTGATGATGCAACTCCACTGTATATGGCAAAGGTGTTTGAACAAAAGATAAAAGATTCGGGATTGGTTGTATTAAATGGGGGACATTTTAGTTATATTGATGACTATGGAACATTTAGTGCAGTATTAAAATCATTTTTAGGATAGGAGAAATATGGATATTTTTGAGAATATGATGATAGGGACTATTATATATTTTGTAATAGGGATAGCAGTTTCTATTTTGAATTATAAGTCTATTACAAAGAGAAGTGAATTTCCAATTCACATGCTTCAACTTGAAGGTTATGAAACGGAAGAATATACAAAGTGGATTGCTGAAAATAAATCAAAAATGAACAAGTTTGTATATGAAAAAGCAATAGAAGTAAAATCTCCACTTGTGTGGACTGATAGGGCTAAGAGACTTTTAAAAAGACATCAGGCGACAAACATTATATTTATAAGTGCTTTATTAATTGTTGGCTTTGTGGGATTTTTATTTAACCCAGCGTTAGGTTTTGCATTTTTAATTTTGAGCAATATAGTTTTATACTACTACCAATACAAGGTGCTTGAAATTTCAAACAATAGACAAGTTCCTGTTGAAGAAAAAATCAATATGGGATTTTATACTAACGCCCAAGGTAAGATAAGAGAGTTGAAAAAAGACGGATTGAAAGTTTTGGGGATAACAGGTTCTTTTGGGAAGACATCTGTAAAATTTATTTCTGATACAGTTCTTTCAGAAGGACTTAGAGTTAAGAACACTCCATCATCTTACAATACACCAATGGGACTTTCAAAAGTAATCAACAATGATTTGGATAAGAGCTATGAAGTGTTTATTGCTGAACTTGGAGCGAAGAAAAAGGGAGAAATTGACGAGGTAGCTAAACTTGTACAACCTGATATAGGTATAATAACAGCAATCGGACCAACTCATATGCACCTTTTTAAGACAATAGAAAATATACAAAATACAAAGTATGAGTTAATTGAAAACTTACCTGAAGATGGCGTGGCAATTTTTAATTATGACAATGACTATGTAAAGCCATTATCAGATAAGACTAAGATAAGAACTATTAACTATGGAATTAAAGATATTGAAAAATTAGATGTGTATGCAAAAGATATAACAGTTGATGAAAATGGTTCAAAGTTCACTCTTGGAGTAAAAGACATTGGAGAGATACCTTGTGAGAGTAAATTGTTAGGCGTACACAATATATCAAACTTACTTGCGTCAGCTTGTGCGGGATATGTTCTTGGACTTAGTTTAGAGCAGATAAGCGCAGGTATTAAAAAGGTTGAACCGGTTGAGCACAGATTGAACATAGTTGATAGCGGAACTGGCGTAATAGTAATAGATGATGCTTTTAATTCTAATCCTGTAGGATTTAGAGCAGCACTTGATGTATTAAATGAGTTTAAGAGTGGTAGAAAAATAATAATAACTCCGGGAATGGTTGAGCTTGGAGATATTGAAGAAGAGGAAAATGAAAAAGTTGCGTCTGAGATTGCAAAAGTTTGTGACTATGCGATTTTAGTCGGACCTAATAGAACTAAGCCTATTCAAAGAGGGCTTGAAGCGTCTGGATTTGCAAAGGAAAATACATTTGTAGTTGAGTCTTTGACAAAGGCTACTGAAGTTCTTGGAAGTATTACTAAACCGGGAGATATTGTATTATTTGAAAATGATTTACCAGATAATTATAGTGAAAGCTGATTAGGAGGAAAAAATGGAAAATATAGTAGTAGTTTTTGGTGGCAGATCTGTTGAACATGAGGTTTCAGTTATCACAGGTATGCAAGTTGTAGAAAATATGGATAAAAAATATAATGCAGTGCCTCTTTATGTTACAAAAGGAGGAAAATTTTTATGCGGAGATAGTTTAAAGAATTTTAAAACTTTCAAGCAAGGAGATTTCAGCGAAACTTTTGAAGTATTTTTTAAACCTCAAGACCAATATTTATATAGAGAAGTAACTCAAAAGAGTGGTTTATTTGGAAAAGAGAGCACAACTCTTGAGAAATATATAAAAGTTGACTGTGTATTTCCAGCACTACACGGAACTTATGGAGAAGATGGTTGTTTCCAAGGTATGTTAGAGACAACAGGAGTTCCATACGTTGGATGTGGGGTTATGAGTGCGGCTGTTGGTATGGACAAGGTAATAATGAAAAAGGTATTTGAATCTGAAGGAATACCTATGACCCCATATTTCTATTTCTACAGAGAGGATTTTGAGAATCAAGACGAGATAATCAATAAAGCTGAGGAAATAGGGTATAATTTATTTGTAAAGCCAGCCAACTTAGGTTCTTCAATTGGAATTTCTAAAGTTAAGAATAGAGAAGAGCTAATTGAAGCGATAAAGGTGGCTGCGTCATACGATAGAAAAATAATAATAGAAAAAGCTGTAGATAATCCGAGAGAGATAAATGCAGCAGTTCTTGGATACCAAAATGATTTACAAGTTTCTGAACTTGAAGAACCTATTGGTTGGAAGGACTTTTTAAAATTTGATGAAAAGTATATCTCAGGTTCAAAGGGCGGTTCTAAGATGGATGGCATGGCAAATCAATCTAAGAATTTACCGGCGAATGTCACAGAGGACATAAAAAATCAAATTCAAAATTATGCAAAGGTTGCTTTTAGAGCAATAGACGGAATGGGAGTGGCTAGAATAGATTTCTTGCTTGATGGCGAAAAAGTATATGTAAATGAAATCAACACACTTCCAGGTTCAATTTCTTTCTATTTATTTGAAGTAAGTGGAATTAGCTTCACTGAAGAAATAAATAAATTAATTGAATTGGCATATAAGAGGTTTAATCAAAAATCTAAAAACATAACCTCTTATGATTCAGATCTTCTAAAGAAGACGACATATGGAGCTAAGTTATAATGATAATTGACAAAGTGTACGACAAGTTAAAAGACTCAAGTCCAATGACAAAGGACAAAATATACAAAGTATTTGAAATAGGTAAACAAGAGAAATCTGCATTTGACAAAGTTTTAAAAACATTGGAAAAAGATGGAAGAATTTTTTTTGACGGACAAAAATACATTCCTATAGATGGACAAAAATATAGACGTGGTAAAATCCAAGGAAATGAAAGAGGTTTTGGATTTTTACTTCAAGCTGATGAAGATGTATTTATATCTCAAAAAAACTTATCTTCTGCATTAAATGGAGATGAAGTATTAGTTAAGGTGTTAGATGGTTCAACAGGACATTCTCTTGAAGGAAAAGTAATACAAATAATTGATAGAGGGAATAAAACTGTTGTCGGAACTTTTCAAAAGAAAGAAACATTTGGGTTTGTGGTTCCGGATGATGATAAGATAGCTTTTGATATATATATAGCTAAAAAAGACATTGGCGGAGCAAAAGACAATCAAAAAGTAGTAGTTAAGATAAAAAAATGGCCTGAAGAAGGTAAGAAACCTGAGGGAATGATAGTAGAAATTTTAGGTTACAAGGGCGAAAAAGGTGTGGACATAATGAGCATAGCTCGAGATATGAACATACCTACTGAGTTCTCAAAAGCTGTTAAATCAGCTGCAAGAGAAATTCCTCAAAAGGTTACAGAAAAGGACTTTGCCGGAAGAAAAGACCTTAGAGAGCTTACAACTTTTACAATTGACGGAGCAGATTCAAAAGATTTTGACGATGCAATTTCAATTGAAGAAGTAGACGGCAATTTAAGACTTTGGGTTCACATAGCTGATGTAAGTCACTATGTCAAAGAATCTGATGAAATAGATAAAGAAGCATACAAGAGAGGGAATTCTTACTACTTAGTAGATAAGGTAATTCCAATGCTTCCGGAAGAGCTTTCAAATGGAATTTGCTCATTAAACGAAAATGTAGACAGATTGGCGTTTTCTGTTTATATGGATTTTGATAAGAATGCAAAATTAGTTGGACATAAGATAATGAACACAGTCATAAATTCAAATAGAAGACTTGTTTATACAAATGTGAGTGACTTTTTAGAAAATGGGACTGTTCACGAATCTGTAAAAGGTTTAGAAGAAGATTTAACTAAGATGAATGAGTTAGCTTTAAAACTTAGACATAAGAGAATGGACAGAGGCTCAATAGATTTTGATTTTCCAGAGGCATACATTGATGTAGATGATAATGGAAAAACAGTAGATGTAAGAAGAAGAGAGAGAAGAACAGCTGATAAATTGATCGAAGAGTTTATGTTGATTACCAATGAGGTAGTGGCTGAAGAATACTTCTGGATGGAAATACCTTTCTTATATCGTATACATGAAAAGCCTGATGCTGAGAGAGTAGAAAATCTTAATAAGGTTTTGAGACACTTAGGCTTGAAATTAAATACTCAAAATATGGAATCTAAAGATTTTCAAAAGTTGATAGAGAGTGTTAAGGGAAAAGATGAAGAGCTTTTCGTTTCAACAATAGCACTTAGAAGTCTTATGAAAGCAAGATATTCTGAAATAAATGATATACATTTTGGACTTGCAGCAAAATATTATTCTCACTTCACTTCTCCGATAAGACGTTATTCTGACCTTACTATTCACAGAATTATGAAAGATTTAATAAAAGGTAAATTGACAGAAGGTAGATTGAGATATTTAGAAGTGATGTTGCCGGAAATCGCAGACCACGTATCAGCTATGGAAAGACTTGCTCAAGATGCGGAAAGAACTGTTGAGTCTGTGAAGTTTGCGGAGTATATGGAAGATAGAATAGGCGAAGAATATCCAGCGATAATAACTTCAATAACAAGCTTTGGTATGTTTGCTCAACTTGAAAATACAATTGAAGGTTTAATTTCCTACCAAGACTTAGATGATTATTTTGAATATGATGCAGATAATTTCAAGGCTATAGGAAGAGATACTGGAAAAGTATATGACATAGGCGACAAAGTGAGAGTAAAAGTTGTTGGAGCTAACACACTTAAGGGAACAGTAGATTTTGTAATAACAGAAGATATTCAAGATATAAATATAAATCTTTCTAAAGAAGATAGGAGCGAGGAAGATGAGCGATAATACAATTGCCAGTAACAGAAAGGCAAGGCATGACTATTTTATTCAAGATACTCTTGAAGTTGGAATAGTGCTTGTTGGAACTGAAGTTAAGTCTTTAAGGCAAGGCAAAGCTAATCTAAAAGATTCCTATGCGTCAATCTCAGGCGGAGAAGTTTTTGTAGAGGGAATGCACATTTCCCCATACGAACAGGGAAATATTTTTAATGTAGACCCTATGAGAAAGAGAAAGCTTTTATTAAATAGGAACGAGATTAGAAAGTTAGAAAGAGAACTTACAATAAAGGGAAATACTCTAGTTCCATTGAAGTTATATTTGAAAAATGGAAGAGTTAAGATGGAATTGGCAGTGGCAAAAGGTAAGAAACTATACGATAAAAGAGACACCTTAGCTAAAAAAGATGCCGATAGAAAAATTCAACAAGCGCTTAAAGAAAGATATTAAAGAAAGTGGATGGCTTAGTCGTCCATTTTTTTGTTGAAAATTTTTCTGAAAACGTATACTTTATAAGTCAATAATGATAATATATAGTTATAAAAACAAAGGAGGAGTTTTATGAAAAATAGTAAAAAAGTGTTATTATCACTTATTATGTCTGTTTTATTATTGACATCAAGTTTCCAAACCGTTTTTGCTGCGGCTACTCAACCTACAGATGTTGAAAAACTTCAAAAAGTTGAATTGCTTGATAAAGAAAATACAGAAGAAAAATTAAAAAGTGATTTAACAAGAGCAGAAGGACTTACAATGGTCTTAAAAGCTTTGGGATATTCTCAAAAGGTAGCAGAAAGTGAAAAAAATGTAAAATTAAATCCTTTTACAGATGTTCCAGAATGGTTTAAAGGCTATGCAGGACTAGGTTTTGATTTAAATCTAACTAAGGGTAAATCAGAAAAATCTTATGACCCTAATTCAAATTTAAGTAAACAAGAATTTATCGCATTTATTTTAAGAGGGTTATCTTACGATTCAAACAAAGCATATAAAGATGCTGACAAGATTTCAAAAGAAATTGGATTATTGTCAAAAGATGATGATATCAATTCAAAAATAACAAAACAAGAAGCTGCTAAATATATAATGGGAGCTTTAAATCAAAAAATGAATGACAACACAGGATACACTTTAGGAGAATACTTAGTAAAAACTAATGTAATTTCTGAAGAAAAAGCTAAAGAAATTGGCGTTGTATTCGGAGCTGTTGAAAAAGACGGAATCCATATTCTATACTTCAATGACTTCCACGGAAATATCAGTGAAGAAGTTACAGGTAAGAAGAGAAATATTGGTATGGCTAAAATGGTAGGTTATGTTAACGAATTTAAAGAAAAACATCCTAATACAATTGTATTAGCTGGTGGAGATAACTACCAAGGAACTAGCGACTCAAATTTAACTATGGGTAAACCAGTTACTGCAATGATGAAAGGTATGGGAATAGTTGCATCAGCAGTTGGAAACCACGAATTTGATTGGGGAGCTGACAAGATAGGTAATTGGGGTAAAGAAGGTAACTTCACTTATCTTGCTTCAAACATCTATGATAAGAAAACTAATAAGCCAGTTGATTGGGCAAAACCATATATGATTATAGAAAAAAATAATTTAAAAATTGGTGTAATAGGACTTGCTCACCCTGAAACAGCTACATTAACTAAAGCAGAGTATGTTGCCGGTTATGAATTTAGAGATCCGGTTAAATCCGCTCAAGAATGGGTTGACTATTTAAAAGCCGGAAAAGCTAAAGAAGGTACACCTGATATAATCATAGCACTAACTCATTTAGATTCAGATCAAAAATCTGACACAAAAGAAATTACAGGTAATGCAGCAAAATTAGCTAACGAAGTTAAGGGGCTTAACTGTGTGCTTTCAGCTCACTCTCATAGAACAGTTAGCGGTAAAGTAAATGATGTTTCTATACTACAAGCTTATTGCTATGGCAGAGCGATCGGACAAGTTGACATTAAAGTTGATGATCAAAAGAAAGTAAGCATCGATACTCAAGTATTAGAAGGAAATAGAATTAAGAGCAACATTATAAAAGATAATGCTACTGAAAAATTCTATACAGAACTACAAGAAGAATTAAAACCTATCAAAGGCGAACTTCTTGGAGAAGCTACTGCTGAATTCACACACGATAGAAAGACAAAAGGATCAAACACACTTTTAGGATACTGGGCATGTGAAGTTATGGCAGAAAAAGGAAAAGCTCAAATCGCTATCCAAAATGGCGGTGGACTTAGAAGAACTATGGAAAAAGGTCAAATAACAATGGGAGATTTATATGAAATCATGCCATTTGACAACTATTTAGTTGTTATGGACCTTAAGGGAGCAGACTTAATAAAAGCTATTGACCACGGAATTGATATGCCGAAGACAACAGACGGAGCATTCAGCGGTTTAGTTGTAGAATATGACCCTGCAAAACCATATGGGGAAAAGATTACAAAGATAACATTGACTGATGGAACTCCTATTGAAATGGAAAAAACTTATAGAGTAGTTACAAACGACTTTATGTTTACAGGTGGAGATGGATATGACTTTAGCAAGGCAACTAATGTTGATGAAACTTATGTACCAATAAGAGATGCATTAGTTGAAAAAATTAAAGAATCTAAGAAAATAACTCCAAAGCCAATAGACTATATAAAAGCAGTAACTCAAACTGCTGAAACAAAAAAAGCAGCTTAAATGAGAATTTAAAGCTTAAATTTTTAATGAAGAAAGGCCCAGTGATTGGGCTTTTCTCTTTTTAAGTGAGGAGTATATGAAAAAACTTATTTTAATTTTAATGATTTTAATGATTTATCCCAACATGGTAACAGCTGAAAAAGTATCTGCAGATTCTGAAATGAGAAAGTATTATGAAGACAAAATAAATGAAACTGATTATTTGATATTAAAGGCAAGAGTTGAAGAAATAGAATATGATGATACAAAAGAGGAAAGAGATATTCCGCTCGAAGCAGATATAAGATACCAACACTTGAAAGTAAAGTTTTTAAATGGAAAATACAAGGGTGAAGAGCTGACCATAAAACATACCATAGAAAAAATAATGCCGGGTAATTACATATTTAAAGTTGGCGATAAATTACTATTGAGAGTTACAGAAGAAGACTCGGTCATAGACACAGTGAAGATACAAGAAAAAGTAAGAGACAAACAGGTCTTTATGATAGTTGGGTTATTTATAATACTGTTGTGTGTATTTGGAGGAATAAGTGGAGTTAAGACACTTCTTTCATTAATATTTACATTGAGTATGATATTTGCAGTATACATCCCATTGATTTTAAGAGGTTATCCACCTTTGTTGACATCAATAATAATTTCAATAGTTGCAATAATAGGAACATTATTTATAATTGCGGGCAAGAGTAGCAAGACTACTATTTCAATAATAGGTACGTCGATAGGAGTTATATGTGCTGGAATACTTGCTGTAATATTTGGGAAATATGCAGCACTTACTGGACTTGCCGAAGACAGCGCAATAAGTCTTGCTTATATACCACAGTATAGAAATATGAACTATGAAGGAATTTTATTTGGAACAATTTTAATTGGGGCGATTGGAGCGATAATGGATGTTGCAATTTCAATAGCGTCTGCTCTGTATGAACTTAAGTCTATAAATAACGAAATCAGTAAAAATGAAATGATTAAATCAGGAATGAACATTGGAAAAGATATGTTGGGTTCAATGTCAAATACTTTGATCTTGGCATATGTAGGAAGTACACTTCACTTAATAATACTTTTTATTGTATATAGAATAAGGATGACAGAGATAATAAATTTGGACTCAATTGCCACAGAAATTATAAGGGCAATGGCAGGTAGCATAGGTTTGTTACTCACAATCCCTGTTACGGTGATCATAGGAGCAAATTATTATTGCAGAAAAAAATAGACAAGTTTAATGGCTTGTCTATTTTATATTTAAAGAGAGATAGTTTTTATAAATTTGTTCTTCTAAATCTGAAGGACTTATTTTTTTGATATTAGAAATATATTTAAGAATGTTTTTAATATAATCACTTTCGGCATAAATTCCATTTACCCATTCAATAGAAGTTGGACCGTCGGTTTCAGTAAGTATTCTGTTTATCGGCAAAATATTTATAATTGCATCAGTTTTTTTTGAATAGCCGGCATCAGGGCCAATTGTAAAATAAGCGCCAATAGATAAATACTCATCAATTAAAGATAAATCTCCACTGTACCAATGAATGATTGGAGTTTTTAAATTATATTGTTTCAAAAAATTTAGAACTTCTCTTTCAGCGCCTTTAGTGTGAATATTCACAACCTTTTTATTTCCATCGGCAAGAGATAAAAATTCATTAAATATAATTTTTTGTTTTGAATACATTTCACTTCTCTTATCCCAATAAAAATCTAAACCAATTTCTCCGATGAAATCACAATTTTTAATCTCTTCGATTAGAAGTAATAGATTGGTATTTTCATCTACTTTCCAAGGATGAATTCCAAGTCCAATTTTTATAAGGGGATTTTTTGAATGTTTATTTTTTAGTTCTAAATATTCTTCAAAGGTCATAGAATTTACAAGTGTAATTATTTTATTTTTTTCAATTGTATTTAAACCACTTTCTAAATCTTTATAGAAATTAAAATGGTCGTGGGCATTTATGAGCATAATTTTTCTCCTAAAACTAAGTTCTACAAATAATTATAATATAAATTTCATGTTGTGCTATAATAAAAAAGTAAATTAAATAGATTCACTAGGGGAGCGAAAGCTGAGAATTGTAAAATGACCCTTGGAACCTGATAGATAATTCTAGCGTAGGGAAGTGTTAAATACTTGGACTTTAGATTATCTAAAGTCTTTTTTATTTGGAGGGATAAAATGAATTGTGCACTTGCACTTCAAACTCTGCCAAGAGTTGAAAGTGATGAAGAAGTAGTCAGAATAGTTGATGAAGTAATAGCTTATATAGATTCGACAGGACTTGAATACTATGTAGGACCTTTTGAGACAACAGTAGAAGGTGACTTAGAGCAGATAATGGAAATTATAAAGTTTAGTCAGTTGAAAGCTATTGAAGCGGGAGCTCCATCTGTGAGTTCGTATATTAAGCTTGTGTATAGCCCTGAAAAACATATTTTGACAACAGATGAAAAAATATCTAAGTACCATAAATAAGGTTTTGCCGGCGCTCGGAATTTTAAGTATTTTATTATTGTGGCAAGTTTTATCTATGTTGGAGATTGTTCCGGCATATATGTTACCTGGCCCAACAGATGTACTAAAAGCATTTGTGTTAGATTTACCATTGCTTGTAGAACATGCGAGAGTAACTTTGATAGAGGCATTTTTAGGACTATCAATTGGAGTTGTCCTGGGATTTATTGTGGCACTAATAATGGAAAATTTTAAATTTCTATACAAGGCAATTTATCCAATTTTGATAGTTACTCAGACAATTCCAACTGTAGCAATTGCACCGCTATTGGTTTTGTGGTTTGGATATGAAATGCAAGCTAAGATAGTTTTGATAGTGCTGGTTACATTTTTCCCAGTGACGATTGGAGTTTTAGATGGCTTTAAATCTGTTGACCCAGATGTGATAAGGCTTTTTAAATCAATGGGAGCAACAAAGTTACAGACATTGTGGATGGCAAAGTTACCTCATGTAAGATCATATTTCTTTGCAGGGCTTAGAATTTCAGCGGCATATTCTATAGTTGGTGCTGTAATTTCAGAATGGCTTGGAGGATATAACGGGCTTGGGGTGTATATGACAAGAGTTAGAAAGTCATATGCTTTTGACAAGATGTTTGCAGTAATATTTTTAATTTCAATTTTGAGCATATTATTAATTCAGTTAGTTGATTTAATTCAACATTTGAGTATGCCATGGCTTAAGACAAAAAAAGGAGAGTAAGATGAAAAAAATTGTAAGTTTAATGTTGATAATGATGTTGGTTTTAGTCGGATGTGGCAAAAAACAACAAGGAGATTTAAAAAAATTGACATTTGTTTTGGACTATACACCAAACACAAATCACACTGGAATATATGTAGCCAAAGAGCTTGGATATCTTGCAGAAGAAGGAATCGAACTTGATATAGTTCAACCACCAGCTGACGGAGCCCCAGTGCTTGTTGCCTCTGGGAAAGCTCAATTAGGGGTTGATTACCAAGATACAATAGCTGCTGCATATGCACAAGACGAGCCACTTCCTGTAACTAATGTTGCAGCTTTAGTACAACACAATACATCAGGGATTGTATCGCTAAAGGGAAATGGAATGGACAGACCTAAGGGTATGGAAGGCAAAAAATATGCGACTTGGGGAATGGATGTTGAACAAGCCATGATAAAGAATGTAGTTGAAAAAGATGGCGGAGATTTTTCAAAAGTTAAGTTAGTGCCATTAAACTACTCAGATATATTTACAGGACTTGGAAATGATATAGATGCAGTTTGGATTTTCTATGGATGGGATGGAATTGCAGCTAAGGTAAAGAATGTTGATGTAGATTATTTTGCATTTAAGGATATAAATCCTGTGTTTGATTACTACACACCAACAATAATTGCAAACAATGAATTTTTAAAAGAAGACCCTGAAACAGTTAAGGCATTTTTAAGAGCAATTAAAAAGGGATATGAATATTCAATTGAAAATCCTAAGGAAGCTGCTGAAATTTTATTAAAGGACAATCCTGAACTTGATAAAGACATGGTAATTGCAAGTCAAGAGTATTTAAAAGATGAATACATTTCAGATGCAAAGAAGTGGGGATATTTTGACTCAGCACGTTGGAATAATTTCTATGCTTGGTTATTTGAAAATGGCTTGATAGAAAAAGAAATACCGGCAGATTTTGGATATAGCAATGAATATTTACCAGACTGATATGAATATACTACAAGTAAAAAATGTAGAAAAAGCCTACAAAGATAAAAAGATAATTGAAAATATATCTATAAGTTTAAGAAAGGGAGAGATAATCTCCCTTTTAGGTCTTAGTGGAGTTGGAAAGACCACTCTTTTTAATATAATTTCGGGAGTTGAAAGTCCTGATAAGGGGAGAGTTTTTCTAAAAGAAGAAGATATTACTTCAAAACCAGGGCATATAAGTTATATGCTACAGAAAGATTTGCTTATAGAACAAAAGACAATTTTGGAAAATATAATTTTACCGTTGAGAATAAAAGGGATTAAAAAGAAAGTCGCGATAGATAAGGCAAAAGAATATTTGGAAATGTTTGGTCTACTGGGATATGAAAATTCTTATCCAAATTCTCTATCAGGGGGGATGAGACAGAGAGCGGCGTTTTTAAGAACTTATTTTGCGTCTGACGAAATGGTTTTGCTTGATGAGCCTTTTAGTGCACTTGATGCGATAACGAAAAAAGAAATGCACAAATGGTACAAGAATATCAGTAAAAATTTAAATCTGTCTACAATTTTTATAACTCATGATATCGATGAAGCATTGGAACTTTCAGATAGGGTCTATCTAATGATTGGCTCTCCTGGAAAAATTGAGAATGAGATAATAGTTGAAAAGACAGAAGGAGATTTCACTCTCACAGAAAAATTTCTAGAGTACAAAAAAGAAATTTTAAAATTGTTGGGAATTTAAAATTTAATAGACAATTTAATTGTTAGCATTAAAATAAGGAGAGCTTTAAGCTCTCTTCAGGTTGTAGACAAACCCAGGAATTTTCCTTGGGTTTGTTTGCATTTTAATAGCTTTAATAATTTATTAAAAATATTCGTAAAAATATGCCTTATTAGATCCTTATTCGGGTCTAATCTACACATTAAGGTTGCTAACTTTTTCATATTTAGGCATGCAAAGGTAAGTGCTGCTTTCATTTCCATTTTTCCTTTACCAATCATATTGGTGTATCGAAATCCATGGAATTCTTTAGCACTTCCAAATATTCTTTCGATTGTTTCTTTTCTTCGACTGTAGTCTTCTTTTCCTTGATTTGTATATCTGTATTCTTCTGATATATCAAGATAGTTTTGCCAGATGTGTCTAGTGATTACTTTTTGATGGTTTTTACTTTGAGTACACATACTTAGATTTGGACAGTTTTTACATACTTTTTTATCACTTTTATATTGTCTATATCCTTGTCTATCTGTTGTTTTATAGTCTAGGACTTGATTTTCTGGGCATAGGTAGCAATCATAGTATGCATCATAGACATAATCTTTTTTGTAATAGGGCTTTTCTGTTTTGACTTTTCTTTTTGGGGCGGTGTAGGGTAATACGGGTAGCGTGGAATCATCAATGAGTTTTTTTGCTATGGCTGGTGTCTTATATCCTGCATCCATGACTATTTTTTCTGCATGATATTGTTTTAATTTTTCTTCATAAAAGGGGATAAAGCTTGTGCTGTCATGAAGATTGCCTGGAAATATTTTGTAGGCTAAGACCCAGCCGTTTTTATCACAGGAGGTTTGTACATTGTAGGCGAATACTTATTTGTGTTCTCCTTTATGGAAAAGTCCACTTTCTGGATCTGTTGTGGACGTGGTGATTTTTCTTGTTTCTTGGCTTTTACTTTTTTCTTTTAAGGGTTTTTTACCATGTTCTTTTCTGTCTTCATCGATTTCTTTTTCTAGGTCTTCTTGATAGGCTTTTGCTTGGACTTTTATTTCTTCTCTTTTATTTTTATGTCTATTTGCATGGGCTTTTACGTGGGTTGCATCGACAAATTGTATTTTGCTATCTACAAAGCCTTTGTCCATTGCTTGACCTAATATATTTGCAAAGATTTCTTCAAAAATCTTTGTATCTTTAAACCGTCTTCTGTAGTTTTGACTAAAGGTGGTAAAGTGTGGAATCTTATCATAAAAATCAAAGCCTAGAAACCATCGATAGGCAATGTTTACTTCAATCTCTTTTATTGTTTGGCGCATACTTTTTATGTTGAACAAGTATTGAATGAATATGATTTTAAAAAGCACGAGTGGGTCTATGCTTGGTCTTCCATTATCTAAGCAGTATTTATCTTCAACTAAATCATAGATAAAGTCAAAGTCTATGTATTTATCTATTTTTCTAAGTATATGGTCTTTAGGGATTAATTCTTCGACTGAGATCATCTGAACTTGATCTGTTTTTCGTTTGTTATTTTTGGACAGCATGTTTCCACCTACTTTCTTGGTAGTTTTATACCCTTATTAGCCCATGTTTAGCCATTTATGCATGAAAAAAGGTAGATGTTTTTCGCTTTGCACCTACCTTTGTCATCAGTCTGAGGAGAGCTTTAAGCTCTCCTCTTATATTTTTCTCAATAAACTTTGTATCAATTCATCTTCAAGTGGATTTTTATTTTTATCAACTTCTCCGGCTCTATTAAATATTTGAGTATCTAAGTCAGGCGTATAAGCCTTACCGTTTTTCTCAGCTTCAAGAGCATTGACAACTTCGTGTGTTTTTACAGCAAGTTTAGTTTGAATATCTACAATTTTTTTAGCATGGGCACTATTTCCTTCTAAAATTCCGGTACGATATTCTTTTAAAATTTCACTTGTTAAGTCTGAAACTTCTAAGATTAATTTGTGACTTGTTGTATTTTCTGCCGGTACAGTCATATTTCTTATCTTATCCAAAGTTGTTTGGATGTCATTTCTCAAGACTTCAAATTTACTTTCAATTTCAGCTCGAGAATATTTTTCTTCTCCGGCAAAGAAATATTTTTTAAGTTCTTCATTTTTAGAATTTAATTCTTTTAATAAGCCATTAATTTCAGAAAAGTATGGAGATTGATTTTGTGTCTGTAAAATTACAGTGTAGGAAGTAGCATCCCAATCAACTTTTAGTCCCATGTGTTCTGCTACAAATCTCAATGGGACAAAAGTCCTATCTCTTTTTATCACTGGAGCAACATCCATCTTTAAATCTTTCCCATTTACTTTAATATCTTTAGAGTCAATTTTAAGTTCGATAGCTTTGTTTTTATCTAAGATATTTACAACTCTTGTCTCGTCATTCCACTTAACTTCGTAGCCAAGTTGTTCGGATATAAATCTTATTGGCACAAGGGTTCTGTCGTTTTCAATATATGCAGAAACATCGCTCTTTATTTCTTTTCCGTCTAGGGTGATTTTAATGTCTTTTGCAAATACCGGAGTTGCAATTAAAAGTGCAAGACAAAATATCAAAAATCTTTTCATTCTATAAACTCCTTAATTTATTTAGTAGGTTTAGTTTCTTTCGTAGTTTTTGAACCGTCTTTAGTTGCCGTAGTTTCTTTTGTGGTCTTTGAATTTTCATCAGTAGCTTTTAAAGATTCTCTATCAGTAGTTTTAACATCTTTAGTAGATTTAGAAGATGGTTTTTCTAATTTAGAATCATTTGATGACTTAGTGGAATCTTTAGTAGTGGATTTTTTAGAGTCTTTTGCAGTGGTGTTGTCAACAATGCCAGGACTTGATTTCACGCCAAATTCTTTATCTAAGAATTTAAGTCTGCTATCGTCAGAACCACTTAGCTCAATAAATGCTGAATCTTCAGAAACAGGAGCTATTTTTCCATCTTTTCCATCTACATAGAATAAAATATATTCACGATTTTCTTTAAGACCTTTTGGAATATCCAAGACTATGTTTGAAAGGTCTCCTCTGTAATCTTCAATGAAATTTACATCAGTAGAAGAACCTGCTGCAGTTATACGAATACGAGAAATGTAATCTGAATTTTTAATAAGTGAAACTATGTCAGTATCTTTAATGTCATTATTTTTAGCAGAATTCTTTTCATCAGCTGTATCTTTCTTTTTATCAGCATCTGTATCTTCTGCCTGAGTAACCTTTTTCTCGTCAGTATTTTGATTTGTCAACACTTCAACGGTATTTCCCTTTTTAGTGCTTGTCTTATCATCAGCCGGTTTCTTATTACATGCGCTTAGCATTAAACTAAGTAATAGAGTAGTTATTATTAATTTTTTCATGTAATCCTCCTTTTGTTACATTATACCACGAGTTTCTCAACAAGTAACGTCTGTATAGTAACTGAATTGTGAGGAATATGGTATAATAAAAAAGGTGATGCTATGCAAAGTAAAATTGAAGAAGTATTAATAAGATTGATGAGTGCCGGATATGAAGCATATATGGTTGGCGGTTCTGTCAGGGATATATTACTCGGCAAAACTCCTCATGATTATGATGTTGCAACAAGTGCCTTGCCGGAAGAAATAATAAAAGTATTTAAAGAATATAAGACTTTGGCTTTGGGCAAGAGATATGGGACTATCACTGTGATAATTGAAGATGAGCACTTTGAAATTACAACGTTTAGAACTGAACTGGGGCATACTGATTCAAGGCATCCTGATGAAGTTATTTTTACAGACGATGTCAGAGAAGATTTAAAGCGAAGAGATTTTACCATAAATGCTATGGCAATGTATGAAGGTAAAATTTTAGATTTGCATGGTGGAAGAAAAGATTTAGAAGATAAAATCATAAGAACAGTTGGCGATCCTGAAGAGAGATTTAGAGAAGATGCACTTAGGATGATTAGAGCAATAAGGTTTGCGACTGTTCTAAATTTTGAAATAGAAGAGAAAACTCTAAACTCAATTATAGACAATGCATATCTTTTGAGAAGCGTTGCAAATGAGAGATTAAAAATTGAAATTGATAAGATATTGCTTTCTGAAAGACCTTCGATAGGGCTTGAACTCTTGGCCAAGACTGATGCTTTAAAATATATAATTCCTGAACTACACGATTGTATAGGATTTGAACAGAGGACTAAATATCATGACAAAACTGTGTTTGACCATATAAAGTGTGTTGTAGACAGTACAGAAAAAAACTTGAAACAGAGAGTTTCAGGGTTGTTACACGATATAGCTAAACCAAAAACTTTTTCTGTTGATGAAAATGGTCAAGGTCATTTTTATGGGCATGATGAAATTGGAGCAAAAATGTCTGGAGAGATTTTAAGAAAATTTGGTTATTCAAAAGCCTTTATAGGAAGAGTTCAAATTTTAATTTCTGAGCATATGAAGGTACATGAAGAAATATCAGATAAGGCATTGAGAAGGCAGTTAAGAAGAGTGGGTTCGGACAATATTTTAGATTTATACAGCTTAATGATTGCGGATAGAATGTGTACAACTGAGGGTAGAGATATAGATTTTTTACTTAAGATAAGGGAGAGAGCAAAAGGACTCTTAAAAGAAGATATTGCAAAAGAAAAGTTTTTATGCTTAAATGGCAATGATATAAAGGCACTTGGGTATAGAGAAGGAAAAGAAATAGGAAATATACTTAGATATCTTGAAGAAATTGTCTTGGATAAGCCTGAGCTTAACAAAAAAGACTATCTTATAGAAATTTTAAAAAATAGAGGTTAACATGGGTAAATTATTTGGAACTGACGGAATAAGAGGGGTAGCAAATCTTGAACTTACGCCTCAACTTGCATACAAAGTGGGAAGAGCAGCGGGATATGTACTTTCAAAAGATAAAAAAGGAAAAGTTGTAGTAGGTCAAGATACAAGACTTTCAGGAGAACTTTTAAAAGCAGCTCTTGTGAGTGGACTTATGTCAATAGGACTTGATGTAGAAGTTGCAGGAGTAATACCCACTCCGGGGATAGCTTATTTGACAAGAACAGGAGAATATCTGGCCGGAGTAGTTATTTCAGCCTCTCACAATCCTTTCGAACACAACGGAATAAAATTTTTCTCATCAGATGGATATAAATTACCTGATAAGGTTGAAGAACAAATAGAAGAATTGATATTTGACGATACAAAAATATATAAAAATGCTACTCATGAAGATGTTGGAACAATGACTTATAGTGAAGACTTGCTTAAAAAATATGAAGAATATTTAATTGAAATTTCAAATGTGGATCTAACCGGAATGAAGGTTGCCATAGACATTGGAAATGGAGCTCTATATAAAATTGCACAAAATGTTTTAGAAGAGATTGGGGCAGAAGTTGTGGCAGTAAATGACAAGCCAAATGGAATGAACATAAACGACAACTGTGGTTCGACAAATCCTGAACTAATAAGAAATTTAGTTCTTGAAACGAGAGCTGATATGGGAATGAGTTTCGATGGAGATGCAGACAGAATAATAGCAGTTGATGAAAAAGGTAACTTAATTGATGGAGACCATATACTTGCAATCTGTGCAACTTATCTAAAAGAAAATGACAGATTGAAAAACAATACTGTTGTTGGAACAATTATGTCGAATATAGGACTTAAGAAATATTTGGATACAATCGGTGTAAATCTTGTTCAAACTAAAGTGGGAGATAGATATATCTTAGAAAAAATGATATCAAAAGACTATGTAATAGGTGCTGAACAATCAGGGCACGTTGTATTTTTAGAATATAACACCACAGGAGATGGACTTGCCACAGGACTTCATTTATTAGAAGTAGCAAAGAAAACCGGAAAAGAGTTGAGTGAATTAAATAATTTAATGACGTCATATCCTCAAGTTCTAGTAAATGCAAAAGTTAGAAACGATTTAAAAAATAATTATATGAGTTTTCCGGGAGTTAAAGACGAAATAGAAAAAATAGAAAATGAATTTGGCGGAAATGGTAGAGTTGTAATTAGACCGTCAGGAACAGAACCTTTGATTAGAGTTATGATTGAAGGCGAAGATAAAGAATTGATGGAAGCAAAAGCAAGAGAACTTGCTAACTTTATAGAACTTAAATTAAATTAGGAGGAGAAATGGATTATAGAATAATAGCAGACACGTCTTGCGATATAAGTGAAGAATTAGAAAAAAAATTAAGAGTTTTGTTAGTCTCATTTAAGATAGATATAGAAGATGTTGAATATGTAGATGACGAAAATTTAAATTTAAATGAGTTTAAAGAGGCTATGAAACAGACAAAAAACCCTATAAGAACTTCATGCCCATCGCCATATGACTATCTAGAAAAGTTAAATCAATGCGAAGAAGATAAAATTTTAATTGTGACAATATCTGAAATATTATCGGGATCAAACAATGCTGCCGTGATAGCAAGAGAAGAGTTTTTAAAAGAACATCCTGAAAAACAAGTTTATATTATAAATTCAAAATCAGCAAGTGCAGGACAATTATCTTTATTATTAAAGATTGATGAAATAATGAAAGAAGAGCTTAGATTTGATGAACAAGTAGAGAAAATAGAAAAAGCTGTAGAAGACAATCATACATTTTTCATATTAGAAAACCTAGATAATTTAATTAAAAATGGAAGAATTAAAAAAACTACCGGATTAATTGCAACAGCATTAAATATAAGACCTATTATGAAGGCTACCAGAGAAGGGGAAATTACTATTCACGAAATAAATAGAGGATTTAAAAAATCTCTACTCAAGCTAGCTAAAGAAATAGGGAATATAGCAGAAAATTTAGAAGAGAGAATTTTGGTAATATCTCATGCTGATGGTTTAGAAAAAGCACAATTGCTAGCGGAAAAAGCAAAAGAACTCTATAAATTTAAAGACATATTAATAGTACACACTAAAGGGCTTGCTACAGGATATGCAGATATAGGAGGAATTGTTGTAGGATTTTAATATGAAAAAAATATGTACAATTTTATTTGCAGTTTTTTATTTAGTAGCTTGTTCAAAGAAACAAGAAGGACTTCAACAATATAAGACAAAGTATGTTGGAGATAATTCAAAAGTTATTGGAATAGTAAGCGGACTAAATTATCCGAATGGCTTAAAATATAAATCAATTGAAATTCAGTCAGAAAAAGAACCTTATGGATTGAATGTAAATCTTGAAGGTCAACAAGAGGCAAGTTTTTTTGACCAAGCAGTAGTTACATTTGCAATGATTGAAAATTTAGGAGAGCTAAGATATTTTAATAATCAAAAAGAATTGAGCTCTTTTTCAAGAGGGGCAGTTGATTTAATATTGGAAGCCAACGGAACAAATTTAAATGAATTAAATAAAGATGATGATAAATTACAAGAATATATAGATAAAGTTAATTTAGATGAGTCAAAATAAAGTGAAAGCTCCTTCCTTACCAATCATAAGGAAGGTTTTTTTATATTTAATATTTTGAAATTAAATTTTGTTGTTCTAAGAGTAGAGAGTATAGGTATAAAATGAAAATATATTGACAATTAATTTATTGAATGATAATTTCTAAACTAGATAGCTAGTATTTATTTAGTAATTTTATGCATTTAAATTGAGGAAAGGAAGATTTAATGAAAATTATAGAGACTCCTTGGCATTTACTTGGTAAATTTATTGGACTGGGATTTGGAATTCCATTTTTTTTAGTAGGATTAATTTGGTTATTTTATGGGGGAAATGTAGCTATTTTATACAATGGAATTTTATGGATAGTTGTCAGTTTTCTACTTTTAATAAAAGCAAAGCTTAATAATAATAAACTAAAAAAATTAAAAAAAGAAGGTGTGTGTTATGATTGTTTTATAACAGAGATTATACCAAATAATATGGTTAGAATAGGAAGTTATATGACAGCTAGGATTAAGTGTAAATACAAAGATGAAAAATCGGAAAAGAGTGTTGTAAGTGGATATTATCTACTTTCACCATGGGATAGAATAGAAAATTTAAATGCAAAAATTTATGTAGAAAAAAATAATGATATAAAAAACATAGTAGTTATTCATAGAACAAAGGAAATTTTTAAAGCGTGAAAAATTTATCGGTTAAAAAAACATCCATTGGAGTACTGAGTTCCAATGGACATTATAAACCGATTTTTTATTTACTTTTTATTTTTTTCATAAAGTCTGAATTCTCTGATTAGATATAGAGAACCACACCACAATACTAAATCTCCATCTTTAGCACGAGATTTTGAGTATTCATAAGCTTCAATTCTATCAGCTATAGCAGTTACATTTTCAGTTTTCTTTAAAACTTCTTTCTTCAAATCTTCAAGTTCAAAAGCTCGAGGATTGTCTATGTTTGTTATGATTAATTCATCTGCGATAGAAGATAGTTTTGAAATTACATAGTTGTAATCTTTATCTTTTAAAATACTAAAGCCAACTATCAATCTATTGTATTTAAATGCCTTTAATGATTCAAGTAAAGCTTCAATAGCTTCAGCATTGTGACTTCCATCGATCAAAACTTTAGGATTTTCAGATATAACTTCAAGTCTACCATGGTTTTCGGTATTAAAAATTGATTCTTTGATTATATCATCAGTTAAATTAAATTCATCTTTAAAGCGTTCAAGAACCATAAGAGCAAGAGAAACATTGTAAAGTTGGTGTACTCCAACAAGTTTTGTCTTGGCATTTGTGAAGTTTCTAAAACTAAATTGATTGTTTTCAGGTGAAAGCTCAATGTCTTTAATTTCATCTGGTGAGAAAGTAAAGAATTCTGAGTTGTGTTCACTTGCTATTTCTCTTAAAACTGACATAACTTCAGGTTTTTGAGGATATACAAAGACCGGACGATTGTCTTTTATAATTCCACCTTTGTTTTCAGCAATTTCTTCTATAGTATTTCCCAAAATATTAACATGGTCCATAGAAATAGTAACGATTACTGAAGCAAGAGGCGCTTTTATAATGTTGGTTGAATCTACACGACCTCCTAAACCAACTTCTATAACTGCCACATCAACTTTTTGATCATAAAAATATCTGTACATTATTGCAGTTAAAACTTCAAAATAAGTGTTGTGGAATCCTTCAGCGTCTAAAGTTTCAACAACAGGTTTTAATTCATCAATATACTTCATAAAATCTTTGTCAGATATTTGAACGCCATTTATAGAAATTGATTCTAATATAGTTTCCATATAAGGAGATATAAACAGGCCGCATTTTGAAGTAGCAGATAAAGCACTTTCTAAGTAATGACAAGTAGAGCCCTTACCATTTGTACCTGCAACATGTATAGCTTTAATTTTATCTTGAGGATTATCAAAAGCAGCAAGAAGTCTACCTACGTTTTCCATAGTATGCTTTTCTCCGCTGGAGCCTCTGTCGTACATCCAATCTACATAATCATCAAAAGTTTTTAATTGTTTGTTTTCTGTATTCATTTTTTCCTCGCTTGTAATAAATAACATATTAATTTATAATCGATACTATCAAAGTAAAATAAGGCAGTCAAGAGTTAGACTACGATAATATTAGCAAATATACTTCAATTATATTTCTATTATACTACTTAATAAAGGCATTAAAAAAGATGTAAAATCGAATTAAATACAAAATGAATTAGGTGAAAAAATGATTTTAATGATAGATAATTATGACTCGTTTACGTACAATGTTGTTACGTATCTAAATATTTTAAAAGAAAAAGTTGTAGTTAAAAAAAATGATGAGATAAAAATAGATGAAATAATAAAATTAAATCCTGAGGCAATCGTTATTTCTCCAGGGCCTAAAACTCCGGAGGAATCAAAGATAAGTTTGGAGATACTTAAAGAACTACAAGGCAAGTATCCAATCTTGGGAATATGCTTAGGGCATCAAGTTTTTGCAGTTTCAAGAGGTGTAGAAGTTGTGGAAGGCAAACGTCCAATGCACGGCAAGATGAGCGAGATAACACATGATGGACAAGGCGTGTTTAAAAATATACCAAATCCTGTAACTGTTATGAGATACCATTCACTAGTTGCAAAAGAAGATTTGTTTGTAGATGATAAATACAATGGAATGAAGATAACATCAAGAACAAGTGACGGAGTTATAATGGGATTTAGAGATAAAGATATGAAAATTGAAACAGTACAGTTTCATCCTGAATCTGTTGGTACAGACTTTGGTTTAAAGATGATAGAAAATTTTTTGGCAGAGGTAAGAAATGATAAAAACTAAGCACATTGATACAAACATAGCTCCGGAGGAGCTGTTATTTAATATAAGAGAAAAAAGCTATCCATTTTTCTTAGATAGTGCAAAGGGGAATTCACATCAGGGAAATAAATCTTACTTCGGGTTTGAGCCAAAGATAATAGTTAAATCCAAGGGATTTGACACAGAAGTAGAAGGACTTAAGAATTTCAAAATTCATAAAAATCCGTTAGATGTTTTAAGAGAGCTTATGAAAGAATATTTTGTAGAAGACGATAGAGATTTTATCGGAGGTGCTGTTGGATATCTTTCATATGACTTTACAGAAGAAAATTGCAATGTAGTTTTAAAAGCTGAAAAAAATGTAGACATATATGACGCATTTTTTGGAATTTATTTCAAAGTTGTAGAATATGACAATGTTTCAAAAGAATTTAATATAATATACGTGGATGGAGAAGATATAAGAGATATCGAAGAAATATTTTATTATAGAGAAATAGTTCCAACTGAATATCACACTGAAGAAATGATTAAGGGAATTTCAGAAGAAGAATATGGAGTTGCCTTTGATCAAGTTAGAGAAATGATAAAAAAAGGATTTGTATATGAAGTAAACCTAACTCAACAATTCACAGTGAAAAGCGATAGAGACCCATATGATTTATATATAAATTTAAGAAATATAAACAAAGCTGACTTTATGACATATATGGATTTTGGAGATTATCAAATACTATCTTCATCACCTGAAAGATTTTTTAAGTGTAAAGATAGAATGGTGGAAGCAAGGCCTATAAAGGGAACTATAAAGAGATCTGCTGACAAAGAAGAAGATGAAAAATTAAAAGCTGAGTTGTTAAATAGCGAAAAGAATGTCTCTGAGTTGTTGATGATTGTGGACCTTATGAGAAATGATCTAAGTCTTTCATGTAAATATGAAACAGTTAAGGCAATTGAAAATTACAGACTTGAGAGCTACGAAAGTGTACACCATCTAGTCGCCACAATTGTAGGGGAATTAAGAGATGAAGAAGACATATACAGTCTTATAAAAAATATTTTCCCGGGGGGGTCAATAACCGGTGCTCCAAAACTGACAGCCATTGAAGCGATTGACAAGGTAGAAAAATATAAGAGAAATGTATATACGGGTTCACTAGGGTATATTTCATTTAATGAAAACTCAGACTTGAATATATTGATCAGAACGATATTAAAAAAGGGCGAAGACTGCTATTTTTCAGGTGGAGGTGCAGTGACTTGGGATTCAGAAGTTAAAGATGAGTACAATGAGTCATTGCAAAAATCGCTAAAATTAATAGAGGCACTGAAGTGAAGCAGTCAGATGGAATAAAATATGGCAAAGGACTTTTTGAAACCATAAAGATAAAAAATTTAAAACTTGAATATTTTGAAGACCATCTACAAAGGCTTAAAAACTCAATGGAATTTTTAAAAATTTGTTCTGATGGGATAGAAAAAGATATAGAGCTAGAAATTCAAAAGCTTGATTTGAATATAGATGGCGCAGTTAGAATAATGGTTTTAGAAAATTTTGAAAAATACAGTCTGCATATAGAAACTAGACTTACTGACTATACAGATGAAAAATTTCAGAGTGGCTTAAAACTAAAATTGGCAAAAGAAATAAGGGATAAAAATAATCTCTTAAATAACCACAAAACCAACAACTACCTTTTAAATCATGAAGTATTGGCAAATGCCAAGTCAGATGGATATGATGAAGTTGTATTTCTCAACCAAGATGGGAATGTGACAGAAGGCAGTTATACAAATCTATTCTTTATAAAAGATTGTATGGTTGTTACAGCGCCGGTTGAAGATGGTTTGTTACCCGGAATATATAGAAAAAATCTTATCAAAAAGTTTGATGAAGAAAATATACAGTATGAAATAAGGCACATACCATTTGAAGAAGTAGAAAATTTTGACGCTTGCATCTGTACTAACTCGCTTATGAAGAAGAGATTTGTTAAGAGTATAGATGACATTAAATTTATAAAAACTGAATACACAGAAAAAATATTAAAATTATAGAGCTCATAGCTTCTCTTATTTGAGAGGCTGTGAGCTTTTTGTATAGGTAAAATCTAAACACAGTAAATATTAAATTAATAATATATTCTAGTTAAATTGAGGATTACAAAAAATATATTGCAGTTTAATTAAAGTAAAAAAAGAATGTTTTTTTATAAAAAATATGTTATACTCTTAAAGTGTTGCAAGTGAGTATCATTTGCATAATTATTATATTATTCTAAGAAAAATTAATTACTATTAACTCAGATGAGATATTCATAGTTTTATAAATAAAATATTTAACATTCTTTAATATACAGAAGAGCTGTTTCAATGGGGGAATAATTAAAAAATGAATGTTTAATTGAAGTATAAGTATTAAAATTTAAACATAGGTTTATAAATGTATATTTAAATTATTTAAAGAAAGTAAATAAAATATAGCAAAAATGTAAAAAATATTAATCGAAATATACTGCTGTAATTTTAAGTAGTATTAACTTTTTTGAGATTAGTGTGGGATTTTATTGTATTTAAAAAGATGTGATAGCGGGGGTGTAAGACGGTTTATTAAATAGTAAAGGGATATAGACAAAAGAGGTTTAAAAATTTTAATTTATTAACTTAAATAAATAATAGTTAAAAATAAGGAGTATTACATGAAAGAAAAAATATTATCAGCGGGTTTGGCAGCTCTATTACTAGTTGGGAGCATAAACCCCGTTGCATATGCGCAGAATGGATTGAGCAATAAAGCGAAAGTAGAAAAATTAGTAAGCAGAAAAATAGTAGAGGGAGATGAAAAAGGTAACCTCAACCTTAATGACAACATCAAGAGAAGTGAGATAACAAAAATAATAGTTTATGCACTGGGAAAAGAAGCAGAAGCAAAAAAATTACAGCCAAAACAAGGGAAATTTTCAGACGTTTTAATAAATCACTGGGCAAACGGAGTAATTTCATTTGCCAGCGAAGAAAAAATGAAAAATGGACAAAATATAGTAAACGGATATCCGGACGGAACATTTAAACCCGAAGACAACATAACAAATGCAGAACTGTTAAAGATGTTGGTAGTGGCGACAAAGAAAGACCTAAATAGCATAGAGATCAAAAATGCCCAATGGCCAAAAGACTATATAAAATGGGCAGAAGAAGAAAAACTGATAGGAAAAGACACAGGAATAGAAAAAATAGAACCAAGCGAAAAAGCTACAAGAGAAACAGCATTCGTAGCATTGAGCAACGGATTAGAAAAAATAGAAAAGAAGACAAACACAAGCACAAACAAAGAAGAACCAAAGAAAACAGAAAACAAGAATAGGAGCGGATTTAACTACAGAACAATAAACATAGTAGGTTACGATACACCAAGAGAAAATAGAAGTTCAAGTGCAGTAGATTTAAGACCTGCTAAGCCATTAAATCCTACAAACACTGTTACTCCTAAACAACCGGATATTCCTGTAGAATCATCTCAGAAAGAAGTATTAGACAAAGTGCCATCAAAAATAATTCTCAAAGATGGAAATGATATAGTAAAAGAATATACTTGGACAAAAGATGAGTGGGTGGGAAATAAAGAAATTGTAAAAAAATTAAATCAAACACTTCCTAAGAAGTATGAAAATTTAGATAAGAATACTTTTAACATTGAGCTGTTTAATAGCAACGGTCAAAAGTTAGAATTGATCAAAGAAATTAATGTTACAGGAGGGGGAGAAAATAAAAAATTAATTACAGTGTACTTAAATGATGATAAATCAAGTTACATAATGTTGTTTTTTGAATTTGAAAGTAAAGAAACTAAGACTGATAGACCGTCGAAAGACAAAAAAACGGGAACAAGTTTAGACCGTAATTTAATTTCAAATTTGGAAAGAGGATCCGTGCCAATAGCTGGTCCAATCCCAAGGCCAAAAGAAGAGAGAAACAGAGATAAATTGAAATTTTTGACTACGGAAGAGATTGATAAAATAGGCAAAGATAAAATTTACCCGGACGGAGAATATTATGGGGATGGATATGGGCATCATAAAGCAAAAGCAGTACCGTTAAAAGTTACTATAAAAGATAATAAAATTGTAGACATAGCAGTGGTTAAAGAGGAATTAATAAAAGCGGACAAACATCATCCGGATATAGATGATGGTGGAGTATATTTACGAGGCTACGAGAAAGTTAGAGAATCAATACTTAAGAATCAAAATCATCATCAATTAGCATATTCTTTATGCTCTTACTATGAAGCTAAGGATAAGATTGTCAGGATGATAAATGAAAATAAAAATAACGCTGAAAAAAGTTATGAAGAAGCTTTTAATCAAATAATTGGTGAAGGAGAAATTCCTAAAGAAAAATTTATTATTGGGAATGCTGCAGACCTTGAGAATAATATACATGTATCGTTAAGAAACTATGCAAGCGAAAAACTTGGGTATAAAAAATATTTTGACCAAATAGACGGCGTAAGCGGAGCTACAGATACCGCAAAGGGGACGGTTGAAGCTGTTGCTATGGCATTGGAGAAGGCTGATCCGGCGATACAGTTTACAAACTTGATTATAACAGGAGAATTTGGAACGAGAGAGGGTTATACAGTTAAAGAAAATTCAAAGTTGGATTTGGATAAACTTCAAGTAGAACTTACCATGAAAAACAGTTCAGAAAAGAAGACTGTTCCGTATTCAGATTTTGACCAATATGGATTAAAAGTAATAAATGTTTACACGGGAAAAGAAGTCAAAAATGGCAGTGAGATAAATTCAAATCTACTCGGTACAGATATAAATAGGGGATTGTATTTGGCGGTAATTCATGAAGATAGTAATACAATCAAAAGATGTAAAGTTATTTATGTTGAAGAAGAAAGAGTGAAGCTTGAACCGTTAGGGATATATTTAAAAGTTAGCGGCTCAGATAATTTGATAAATTTAACTCCTTTTAATCCAGAGGAGTTTGCACAAAAAGTTAAAGTTTCTCCTGATGTTTACAAAGCGGTATCTTCACTTAATGGAGTAGAATTTATACTTAAATACAGAGAAGAAAGCAATGAAGAAAGAGAAACGCAATTAGTTTACAAAAAAGAGAATTTAAAAGAAGCTTTGGAACACAATAGAGAGATTATTTTGGATATTGACACTAGTAAAATCTCTTCTAAAAGCGGTAAAAAAATAAAATACAAATATACAACCTACAATTTAAATATTATAGAAGATACTTCTATGAAAAATTTTATTGATAAAGATAATCGCAATTAAAAACTAGGGCGATTTAAATAGATATTTTTATCGTATGACTATTATTTTGTAGTTTAGTAAATTATCAGAAACAAAAAGGAATTAATTGTTGTTAAGAGCAGGTTATTTATCTTGCAATAATCACAAAGCAAAGGAGAAAGATGACAAATTGGCAATATCCAATAAAAACAAATCTCCCCCGTGAAGACGGGTAAAGTTGAATTTTAGAACGATGATCAGACCATATAGCACATTGATTTAAGAAGTTAATAGTATCAAGAGAATGTTTGTTAAAATTTGAAGCATTCATAATAGGATGAGAGTTAAAAATTATCATTTGCTATATAAATAACAGTTAAAAATAAGGAGTATTACATGAAAGAAAAAATATTATCAGCGGGTTTGGCAGCTCTATTACTGGTTGGGAGCATAAACCCCGTTGCATATGCGCAGAATGGATTGAGTAACAAAGCAAAAGTAGAAAAACTGGTAAACAGAAAAATAGTAGAGGGAGATGAAAAAGGTAACCTCAACCTTAATGACAACATCAAGAGAAGTGAAATAACAAAAATAATAGTTTATGCACTGGGAAAAGAAGCAGAAGCAAAAAAATTACAGCCAAAACAAGGAAAATTTTCAGACGTTTCAATAAGTCACTGGGCAAACGGAGTAATTTCATATGCCAGCGAAGAAAAAATGAAAAATGGACAAAATATAGTAAACGGATATCCGGACGGAACATTTAAACCCGAAGACAACATAACAAACGCAGAACTGTTAAAGATGTTGGTAGTGGCGACAAAAAAGGACCTAAATAGCACAGAAATCAAAAATGCCCAATGGCCAAAAGACTATATAAAATGGGCAGAAGAAGAAAAACTGATAGGAAAAGACACAGGAATAGAAAAAATAGAACCAAGCGAAAAAGCTACAAGAGAAACAGCATTCGTAGCATTGAGCAACGGATTAGAAAAAATAGAAAAGAAGACAAACACAAGCACAAACAAAGAAGAACCGAAGAAAACAGAAAACAAGAATAGGAGCGGATTTAACTACAGAACAATAAACATAGTAGGTTACGATACACCAAGAGATAGTAGAAGTTCAAACACAGATTCAAGACCTGCTAAGCCGTTAAATCCTACAACTCCTACTACTCCTAAGAATCCGGCAGCACCTCTAGTGCCATCTCCTAAAGAAGATGTAAAGTATGCTGATGGAACTTGGTATGGAATTGCAAAAGAAAATTATGCAAATCCTCAAAGAGGAGAAGATTTAGTAGCAGTAACAATAAAAGATGGCAAAATAACAGGCGCAAAGATAGTTTATACTACAGAAGATCCGGCAACTGGATTATCAGAAACAAATGGTATAAAAATTTTAGGTGCATATTTTGGAGAAAGTGAAGAAACATTTAAAACACCGAAAAATATAGATGAAAAAGGATTGAAAGAAGTACAAGAATATCTTCAGAAAAAAGTAAGAGGTAAGATAAAAAATTTAAATTCTAAGTATGATGCGGTAACAAATGCTACAATCTCTGCAAGAGCTTACTTGCTGGGAGTAGAGCATGCATTAGAAAGAGCCGCTAAGTATGCAAAGGATAAAGAAGATCAAAAAATAGCTTTTATTAAAGTTGAAGATAGAACCAATGCTATGAACGAAGGTAAATTATTCTATGATAAACCTATAAATTTAGGATTTTTGAGATTTGAAGTTACAAAAGCAAATGGCGAAGTTCTTAAATCTCAAACATTAGATGATTTAAAGAAATTAGGTGTAGAGTGTAACTATAAAAATGGAGATGTGATTGCAAACCAAGGGAAACGTACTGCAATAGAACTTAAATTTACACATGCGCCTTCTTTGACAGAGCAGAGTTTAAATATTGTTGTGTCAGAAACTCCAAAAGTAAAAGACAACCCATCACATTTCCTTATAACTTACAAAGACGGAAGCAATCAAAAAATAGACATTCCAAAAGGAAAATTAACAGTTGGTAAAGTTATATCTATAGACAAGCCTATAGAAAAAGTTGAACTATATAAAGATAGTGAGATGATATTAGAAACTGAACCAATATATCAAGGAGATAGTGCAAAATATTTTGCAGAGACTAAAAATTTGGCTTCTAAAGATAGATGGGAATATGGAACTTACCGTTTAGATACTCATTTTGAGAAGGGTTTAGAAGTAGAGTCCTTTGAAATAGAACCTATAACAAAAAATACGGAGTAGGGGAAAAGCTTAGTGATAAAGATTTAAAATTAAAAGTAATTATGAACTCTGGGCAGACAAAAACTATATTCTTTACAGATGCACCAAAAGAAGGCTTTGAAATAGACCCTATAATAGGATATGAATTTACAAAAGATGATTTAGCAAAGAAGGAAAAGGAGATTACCGTAAAAAATAAAGGTAAAGAACAAAAATATAAGGTGCAAATAACTGAACAGGAAAATTTAACACCAGCAAAAGTAGTTATAAAAGATAAAAAAGATGGTAAAGAAATTTTCGAATTGAAGTGGAAACAAAATGAGTGGACTGATCAAAAGGGACAAATCTTTAAAAAAGGTATAATAGGAACAATTCCAACTAAATATAATAGTTCTAAAATAAGTGATTTTGATATAAAAGTATACAATTTAGAAGGTAAAGAAATAAATATTCTAGATGCTGAAAAAACAGTTTATTCAGTAATTAAAAAAGAAAGAGGATTTTTCCAAGTTCATTTCAAAGCTAAATATGATGATGTAAGTAATTATGCAATGTGGTCAGTTGGCTTTAAAGATGCAATAAAAGATGAAGATAATATAGTCGGCAAAGATAATGCAGGCGGCAAAGCAAAAGTAATAGATAAAGTTCCAACAAGAGTAGTTCTAAGAGATAAAACAGATAATACTGTTGTAAAAGAATTTACATGGAAGAAAGAAAAATTTGAAGAGTCTGGAACAATTTCAAAACCCAAACAAAGTATCCCGGTAAAATATAAGGATTTAAAAGAAGATACTTTTAAAATAGAAGTATTTAACGAATCAAATCAATCCATAGATGACGTAGTTGAAGAAGTAAAAGTAGTGAATGCTGGAAAAATGAAAAATCTTACTATTAACTTTAAGACTGATAAATATGCTGCAAGTTATTTGATGATATTTTTTACTAATTTCGAAGAACAAGAAAAGTCTGTAAATGAGAAGCAAGGGAATTCTCAAGTGAATTACTTTGGAGAAGCTCCATGTGAAGATATAATTGCAAAGTTTAATTTTACTCAAAAAGTAAAAGTTGTAGTTGGAGATGATGGCCGAATTGAAAGTGTAACAGATAACAATACGGATAGAGGTAGTCAGAATGCAATTTATTGGACGGTATATGAGAATCATGAGAATGGATTAAAGAAATATAAAGGGAAAGACCTTGATGGAGTTAAAGCTATGAAAACAGATAAAGACGGAGTAGATTCTGTTTCTGGAGCAACAGTTACATCAAAATCAGTTCAACAAGCTGTAATAAAGGCATTAGAAAGTAAAAATCAAAAAAATAAGTAATAAATTTATAAGGGGCGGGTTTAAGTCCGTCCCTTATAATCTTTAAATTTTAAGGAAGGGAAAGAGATGAAAATAACAATTTGTGTTCTGTCGGCACTCTTATTTGGATATTTATTTTCAGATAAAATCAGAAAAAATAATATACCTGTGTATATTTTAGCTTCAACAATATCTGTAATGGCAATTATGCATTCGTTTTTTAAATTAAGTGGATATAATGTTGAATATTTTGTAGGGCTAAAACAAATTATGCGTGCTATAGAATCAGGAGCTCTAGGTGGAGCGTTTTTTATAGTTGTAATGTACTTGGGTGTAGTAAATATGAAATATGAAGTATGTAAGAGATTGAAGATAATTAGAGCGGAATTATCTATAATAGCTTGTATATTTACAATACCGCATAATTTTTATTATTTTTTTGATTTCATAAAAAAATCTGAACTTTTAGATAGGATGAGCGGTTTTTCTATATGGACAAATTTGATGGTGTTCGCGTCTGCAATTTTTGCCATAGGGATTATGCTACCTCTATTTATTACATCGTTTAAATTTTTTAGGAAAAAAATGAGTGGCTCAAAGTGGAAAAATCTGCAACAGTTTGCTTATATATTTTATGCAATGATATATGTGCAAGTTGTTATGGTCTATATATCAAGGCCTCTTGGACTTGATAAAGTTATAAGTTTAATTTTTTATAATGTTGTATTTATTTCTTACACAATATTAAAAGTTAATGGAATTTTAGAAAAGAATAGAAAGAAAAAAGTTTTATTGGTAGAGAAAAAGGGATAGATGTTTTTATGAATATAAAACAAACAATAGTAACAGTGTTAGTATGTTCTTTAATAGTGATGGGAATAAATTCCGGGACTAAAATAAGCAAAAGTCAATCAGTCGGGAAACAAAATTTAGTCGGCATTATTAAGGGACCTTTAAAAAATGGAAATTTTGAAGGAATCGGCAAAGGCTACAATGGCGATATAAAAGTGAATATAACTATAAATTCAGGTAAAATGGAAGATATAGAGATAATAGATTCTAATGATGATGAAGAGTATTTATTGCAAATGGATGGTTTAATAAAAGATATTTTAGAAAATGAGTCTATAGATGTTGATACAATAAGTGGGGCTACATTTTCTTCAAATGGAGTAATAGATGCGGTGAAAGATGCTTTGATGAAAGCCGGGGGGTTAAAATGAGTAAACATGGATCTAAGTTTGTTTTAACTGGAGTAATTTTGTGTGTTTTTTTCAGTATAACTAGTTTTGCATTGGGGAAGTCTGTAGCTGATAATACTCTAAAATCTAAAGCGGAGGCTTATAAAAAACCTAAACATGCAAATTTAGCGATAAAAGATTTAGAAAATAATGATGTAATTGAAAGTAATACATACATTGATAAGGAAAAAGGATTAAAAGATGGTGTGTACGAAGGGACAGCTAAAGGTTTTAAGAGCGATATAAAGGTATCTGTAAAAATAGAATCAGGAAAAATAAAAGATATAAAAGTTCTTGAAAATAATGATGATAAACCATATTTTAATAAAGCTAAGTCAATAATAAGTAATATTATAGAAAGACAAAGTCCTGATGTGGAAACAATAAGTGGAGCTACTTTTTCTTCGGTCGGTATAAAAAATGCAGTCATAGATGCTTTAGAAAAGGCCGGGGCTGGTGAGTTAGAAAAAACTTCTGTGAAGAAATCAGTTCATTCAGCGGGAGTTGATGGAAGTTATAAGAAAAAGTTGGATCAAATTGCAAAAATGGTTGAAGAATTGAGTAATGAAAAAATTACTCCAAACAAATTAAAAGATGGGACATATGAAGGTTCAGGTAAAGGCTTCAAAGGTGAAATTAAAGTGTCTGTTAAAGTGGAAGATGCTAAAATCACAGACATAAAGATATTAAAATCTTCTGATGATGAGCCATATTTTAGCAATGCCAAGGCGGTATTGGATAAAATATTAAAGACGCAGTCTACAAAGGTAGATTCAGTTAGCGGAGCGACTTTCAGTTCAAATGGAATAAAATCGGCAGTTAGAAGTGCTTTGAAACAAGCCGGCGATGATTCAATTGTAAGCTCACCGGAAAATAATGATTCTTCAAATGAAGAGAATAAGGAAATAAATAAAAAATTAGATTTAATTATAAGTAAGTTTGAAGGAAGTTCTGAAGGTTCTGAAAATTCTAAAGGCTATAAGGACGGGACATATAAAGGAAAAGGAAAGGGCTTTAAGGATGATATAGAAGTTGAGCTAACTATAAAAGACGGCAAAATAGAAAAAATAGATGTCTTAAATTCTTCTGATGACGAGCCTTATTTTAGCAATGCCAAGGCTATTTTGGATAAAATAGTAGAGTCACAATCCGCAAAAGTAGATTCAGTTAGCGGAGCAACTTACAGTTCAAATGGAATAAAGTCAGCAGTTAGAAATGCTTTAAAACAAGCCGGGGGCAAAGGTGATGAGTCAGATGCTTCACAGGAAATTAGCGAAAAGCTTGACGGAATTAGCAAAGAAAATAAAGAATTGAAAAAGAAAATAGAGGCTTTAAGCAAATCTATCAGTTCACTGGATAACGGAGGAGACCCTACTTCATATAAAGATGGAAAATACGAAGGAGAAGGACAAGGCTTTAAGGGAAGTATAAAAGCATCTGTAGTAGTGAAAGATAAAAAGATAGAGTCTATAAATATTATTGAATCTTCTGATGATGAGCCTTATTTTAGCAATGCTAAAGCGGTGATAAATAAGATAATTGAGAAGCAATCTACAAAGGTGGACTCAATAAGTGAAGCAACTTTTAGTTCTAATGGAATAAAATCGGCAGTTAGAAATGCGCTTAAAAAAGGTGGCGGTTCTGAAGGCGGAAATGACGAAATAATGGGAATGTTAAAAGCAATTTCAAAAGAAAATAAGGAATTAAAAAATGAAATTAGCAGATTAAATCAAAACTTAAATGTGATAGATAGAGGTGAAGAGACTAAAGGTTATAAAGATGGTGAGTATGACGGAGTTGGCAGAGGTTATAAAGGCGAAATAAAGGTTTTAGTTAAAATTAATGAAGGCAAAATTGAAAAGATAGATATAAAAGAAGAGAATGAAGACAGACCTTATTTCAATTTGGCAAAAAATATTACTAAAGATATAGTAAAAAATCAATCTGTAAAGGTGGATTCAATATCAAATGCCACTTATAGTTCTAATGGAATAAAGAATGCAGTAAGAGATGCACTTAGAAAAGCAAGCATAAAAGAAGTAGGGTTAGGCAACAAGGAGCCTAGATCAGATGAAATGCTCAAGACTATTTATGATGATAATAAGATTATAAAAGAAAAAATAAACTCTATAGAGGATTGGAAAGCTACAGTTACAAATCAAATCCAAAACATAATACGAGACTTGAAAAATTTTATAAATCCGAATATTAATTATGACGAAATTAAACCTCGTGAAAAAAATAAATCGGATAATAGAGATGGAAAATACAGCGGTAGCGGTAGAGGTTTCTTAAATTTTGAAAGTAAGGATAATAAAAATGTGAAAGATAAAAATTCTATTTCTGCATCTGTAACTATTGAAAATAATAAAATAGTAGATATGAAAACTACCTTTGAAGACTCCCAAAATCCGGGAGTGTACAAAGTTATGTTTGATAGATGTATGGATAATTTATGGCTTAAAATTAAAAAGACAGACAGCGTAGAAGAAGCTTACCAACTAATTTCAAATATGTATGATGACATCAAGCCGATAAATAAAAGAGGGTTATATACGACGGAACAATCAAAAATAAACAAGCATTTTGATGGTATAAGCGGAGCTACTTTTTCAACTTCAGGAGGTCTTGAAGCTTTAAAGAAAGCCTTAGAACAATATAATTCTAGATAAAAATTTATAACTTATTAAAATATGTGGTGATAAAATGAAAAAAATATTTATTATAATTTGTTTACTCATACTAACAGCATGCGGAGGCAATAAACCAAATGAAATAGAAGAAAATAACACAAAAATGCAAAAATACGAAATACAATTTTTCGAGGCATTCGACACAGTAACAACATTTCAAATATACGACACAGACGAAAAAACAGCAAACGAAAAACTGGAAAAAATGAGAAACGAATACTTTAGACTACACAGAGAATTCGACAGATACAACAACTACGAAAACCTAAACAACCTAAAAACAATAAACGACAACGCAGGAGTACAACCGGTAGAAGTATCAGACGACCTATACAACCTAATAGAAACAACCCTAGAACGAGAAAAAACAATATCAAACAAAGTGAACATAGCAATGGGACCAATAATAGACATATGGGCCAAATACAGAGAAGCCCATCTAGACGGAGGAGAAGCAGAAGCAATAAAACAATTCGGACACCCATTACCGGAAAGAGAAGAACTAGAAGCATTAAGAAACCTAACAGACACAACAAAAATAAAAACAGACAAAAAAACCAAAACAATCTATATAGAAAAAGGAATGAAACTGGACCTGGGAGCAGTAGCAAAAGGATACGCAACAGAAAAAATAGGAGAATACGCAAAACAAATAGGAGTAAAAAGCGGACTAATATCAGCAGGAGGGAACGTAAAACTGATAGGAAAGCACCCAATAAAAGAAACATACACAGTAGCCATACAAAACCCAAACGACAAAGGAGACAACAGCACATTCCTAGCCGTACTAAAGCTAAACGACACATCAGTAGTAACAAGCGGAGACTACCAAAGATACTTCGAATACAACGGAAGAAAATATCACCACATAATAGACCCTAAGACACTATACCCGGAAGGAGAATACAACTCAATAAGCATAATCACAAAAGACTCAGGGCTAAGCGACTACCTATCAACAACACTATTTCTCAGCACAGAAGATGAAATAAAAAAGATTAGTGAAGAACAAGATGTTGAAGTTATATGGAATACACTTTCTGGTGAGTTAAAAGAAACCGGGCATATGTTAGAAAATCAAAATTAGAATACAAAAATTTATGTAAAGACCTTACGATTAAAGTAAAAATTAATCATAAGGTCTTTAATGTGTTTTGATATTTTTTAAGTTAAAATAACAAATAATTAAATTAGGAAACAGGGCATTAATTGACAGTATTAATAACTAAAATAAAATGAAAATTCAAATATCTAGCTATTAAGTAAAGTTATATACTTTTTTAAGTTCATTATTATAAATTGGAGAACTATAATTAATAAGACATAGATAAATTTTAGATATAACCAATTATTGCCATAATAATAAATAGAGTTTATATTTATTAAATTGATATTAACTAAATTCATTAAACTAAAAATAAACGTTAAAATTATTGATATCCACTTTTCCTTAAATAATGCTTGAAGGAAACTCATAATTGAGCTATAAAATATAAAGTTTATAATTCCAGAGATAAATATATAAAATGTATTTATCTCTGAATAATTGTTTTCACCAATGAAAATTTGTCCTATATCAAATTTATAGTTAAATATTATTCTTAAAATCAAGTAGTTATATGCCATATTTAAAATAAATAGAATAAAGATAATAAAAGTTTTATAAAGATAAATCTTATAATTTGAATAAGGTGTAGATTTTTCTAAGTCATCTATACCTATCTCTTTAGAGTTTATTAAACTACTAAAGAGTATAAAAATATAGAAAGTTGGCAATATTGACTCGAAAAATCGTATGTATGAAAAACTATTATTTACTTCAAAAATAAATAATAATATAGGGGAAATTAATATTAGAAATATCTTTTTTAAACTTATTTCTTGTTTTAAGATAAATTTAATTAACATGGCTATCTCTTGTATATCCTTTCTTAAAAATTACGATTGTTCCTATGGCCAACAAAATAGTCAATATAAATATAACCAATCTGTTTATGAATAACAAATCAATAAATTTTTTATCTATTAGTGTAAACATATCTCTTCTTATATGAGGTAATAAAACTTTTAATTTATTTTTCTCAAATGTAGGAGTAATAAATGCAAAACAAACACTGTAATATAATGGAGCTGTTAAATATATTTTTCTGCTTATTTCATTTAAAAAATATGCAAGACCTATTAAAAATATAATTGAAATCCATATTAACATGAATAATACAATTAAATAATCTGAAAAAGCACTTAAGTAGTCAAACTTTATTTTATTATGAATAATTAATGAAATAATAATATATTCTAAGCTTGCCAATAGTAATATTGTAGATTGAATTTTTAGCAAGTTACATAGAGAATATTTTGTAGGACTATATGGTGAAGTTATTATAAATACTTCGCTGTTTTTATTTCTATAGATATAGAAATAGTATCCAACTACTATATATATAAATAGAGACCAAAGAATAATTATTTTGTCGGCTAATTCATATGCAAAATCAAAAGAAAGATTATGGTTTTTACCAGTTTCATATAATCTATTTTGTACATCTTGCAAATCCATTCCGGAAAAATAAGATATATCAAATCTAATTTTTTCAAATTTTTCTATTGTTCCATTTTCTATAGCTATTTTATAAAGTTGATCCCATTTTTTCTCATAGTCGTTATATTTTGTTTTATTTATAAAGTTTTCCCTTATGTACTGTATTTCATTGCTTTTTAATGTGATATCATTTTTTATTAAATCTTTGAAATAATTATTTAAAATTTCCATCTTTTCTTTATCTGACAATGTCTCGAATCTTGGGAATACTTTATTTAATAGTTTATAATGCTCTAGACTATTTACATCATATGATGTTTTTATTGGGAAACTTTTTATATATCCAATACTATTGTTAGCTAAGAAGATACTGATTAGTGTAAAAATTAACAATACAATTGGAAATATTTTTTTAATTTTTAATGAATGAGTTTTTATTTTGCACATATAAGTATCCACTTTCTAAAGTTTTGTTTTTTTCGACAGCATCTAAAGTTTTATCGCTTACTAATGTAATCTCCATAATATTATCAAGATATTTAATATTTATAATTTCACCAAGAGTTTTTATTTTTTCAAGGTCATCTTCTTTTACTTTAAAAATATATACATTTGGAGAGTTTTTTATAAAATCGCTTGTTTTACCAACATATTTAATATCTCCGTTTAATAGTATAATTACATCACTACATAAATTTTCTATATCTTCAACAATATGAGTAGATATTAAGGTTAGATGTTCTTTAGAATATTTCTTTATACTATTCCTCATTTCGATTCTTTCTTTAGGATCTACTCCTGCAGTTGGTTCATCTAATAGGAGTATTTTGGGTTTATTTAGTATAGAAATTGCAAATCCTAATCTTCTTTTTAGACCGCCTGACAAATTTATTGCTAAAGAATTTTTATAGTCTAACATATTTACTTCAGTTAATACTTCTTCTATTCTTTGTGGAACAATATTTTTGTCCATAAGTTTTAAAATTGCAAAATATTCTAATACTTCATAAACTTTAAATCTAGGGAAGAAATCAAAGTTTTGAGGCATATAACTTAGTATAGAACGAATTTCTCGATAATTTTTAGATTTAAGATTTAAACCATATATATTTATGTTTCCTTTTTTAAATGGCAGAATAGTAGATAATATTTTAAAAAAGGTAGTTTTACCTGAACCATTTGTACCAAGCAAGCCAACTATTCCCTCACTAATTATTAGGTCAGGAATATTGAGTTGAAATTTATTTTTATAATTAAATTCTAAGTTTTCTATTTCTATCAATTTCATTCTCCTTTGATTTATAAATATAGTAAAAAAGTAATTTACATAAAGTCATATTAGAATACTTAATTTGCCGGCGTAAATTTCTATGATTTTAAATAGTTAAAAAGTATAAATATATCATTCACCAATTATAGAAATCATACAATTTAATTTATAGTTTGAACTATCTCGTCTTGCCGAATTTAGCTCAGGAGTATTAAAAGTTGAAACTCTGCAAATTTCAATATTTTCTAACAGTATTCCACAGGAAATAAGTATATCTAAATTTGCGTCCACCATACTCAATTTATATTTTTCTCCAAAAGGTTTGAAGAATGAATCCCGATTTTTAAAAGTTTTAAACTCATCATAGACATCTATTCCAACTTCGTAGTTCTCTTGGTCAATGCTAGGTCCGATAAAACAGAGTATATTTTTTGCCTCACAACCAAAATCTTGAATCATTAAATCGAGTGCATTTTTTGAAATTTTCTTTACTGTACCTCTCCAACCGGAATGGACAACGGCTTGGACTTTTTTAATTGGATCATACATCAAAACTGGAGTGCAGTCGGCGAATTTAATGACAAGTGCAATATCTTTTTTATCTGTAATAAGTCCATCGGTATTTTCAAACATTTTGCCATAAGGTTTATCTGTTCCGTTAAGACCATCTGCATACATAACATTATCTGTGTGAAGTTGGTGTGCAGTATAAAATTTATCTGGTTTAATTTCAATTATATTTGCAAAATGATTCAAATTTTCTGCTATTTGAGGGTTGTCACGTATATCGTAGGAAGAGCCGGAGATATAGTGTTTAAGTCCGGCGTTTAATAATAATTTTGAAAAAATCATTTTTTACGAATCTCCTCTAACCATTCAGTTTCTTCGGGGCTGTGTGAAACGTGTTTATCTATATTAAGTGAGTTTAAAATTTCTAAATCTTCTTTAGATAGTTCAAAATCAAATAAGTCTATATTTTCAAAAACTCTTTTTTCTTTTGTAGTTCTTGGAAGGACTATTACATCTCTTGCAATATTATATTTTAAAACTATTTGTCCAACACTCACATTATATTTTTTAGCTAATTTTAAAACAGCTTGGTCATTAAATAACTCTCCATTGCCTCTTGCAAGAGGACTCCAAGCAATGGGTTGTATGTTTTCTTTCTTTAGATAGTCTATAAAATTATTTAGAGTGAGCAAGGGATGGGTTTCGATTTGGTTAACATGAGGTTTTATATTTGCGGTCACAGAGAGTTTGTCTAAGTGATGTTTGTAGAAATTGCAAACTCCTATGTTTTTAAAAACACCTTGTTCATAGTAATCTTCTAAGACTTTCCAAGATTGTTCACTGTCTTCGCCTGGCCAGTGTAAATACATAATTTCCAAGCGGTCTGTTTTAAGTGATTTTAAAGACCTTTCGATACTTCTCTTAGTGGCATCTGCTCCGAAATCTGAAGGCCAAACTTTAGAAGCGATTTTAAATTTATTTAATTTTTCAGATTGTATTATCTCACCAATAAATTCTTCATTTTTATAAAAATAAGCAGTGTCTATTAATTCATAATTGGCTTCATGAGCAACAATCATAACTTTTCTAAGTTCAGGCTCATTTTCCAAAGTATATACACCAAGCCCAACGGCTGGTAAATTATTTCCATTGTATAAATCAAAATATTTCATAAAAACCTCCTATTTATAAAGTATCTAAGTAATATTTTATCATATAAAGATAATTAGCAATTATAAAAGTACATTTGAGAAATTAAATAAAAAAGCAGAGACCTTTTTTATTTGAAAGTGCTATGTTATTATTGACTCAATAAAAAGAGAGGAAAACTATGAATAAAATACTATTGATAGAAGATGATAGACAAATAAGTGATTCAATTAAATCTTTTTTAGATTCGAAAGGGTATCAGACTACAACTGCATATTCATACACAGAAGCTATCACTAAGCTTGATGAGAATTTTGATTTAGCTATATTGGACTTAAATTTACCGGATGAATCTGGAATAATTCTTTTGAAGAAATTAAAAGATAGAAATACAAGAGTGATAATAGCAACAGTAAAAGATGATGAAAATTTTATAGTGGAAGCTCTTGATAAAGGAGCAGATGACTATTTAACAAAGCCTTTTAATTTGAGTGTTTTAAGAGCTAGAATTGATGCCAGTTTAAGAACCATACCTATAAAAGTTGGGAATAAAATAGAAGTTGGAGAATGTGTTTTAGATTTGGATAAGGCTATTATTTTCTATGAAAGTAAACAAGTTGATTTCACGAGTTTAGAGTATGAAGTGATGAGCCTTTTTATAAAAAATCCAAATAGAATATTTACACGAGAACAGCTTTTAGAGAGATTTTGGGAAAATAAAAATCAATTTGTCAACGATAACACATTAACAGCAACGATTAGGCGGATAAGAAATAAAACATCAAAGACATTATTAAAAACTGTGCGTGGAATTGGATATAGAATGGAAATATTATGATTTATGTATTTTGGATTTTAAGTTTATTTTTGCTATATGTATTTATAGAACATAAAAAGAGAGATAGAATAAACGAAATTTTAAATTTAGTTGATAATTTGTATAAAAAAGATTATAAAATTCCGATGAAACAAGATGATTTTTCAATTCTTGAGGATACGATATACAAGTTATTTTTAGAAATTATAGAGGAAAAAGAAAAATTTAAAAAATATTCTAAAACTCAATTAAAAAATGTAGAAGATATTTCTCACCAAATAAAAACTCCTATAATGACAATGTTACTTGATATAGAAACTTTAGAAAGAGAAAACTATGAAAATAGAGAAATTCAAAAGTTAAAGTTTCAATTAAATCGATTAAACTCGTTAGTGGGAATTTTGCTTAAGTTATCAAGTTTAGATGCACAGCTGGATAAAATGAAAAGGGAAAAATTTTATGTTGAGGAAGTATTTGAATATGCTCTAGATATTTTAGAAACTGAAATTGATAAGAAAGAGATAGAAATAATAAAAGACTGTTCAGATGAGTATATATATGGAGATTTCTACTGGATAAATGAAGCAATAATTAATATTTTAAAAAATGCGGTTGATTTGGAAAGTTGCACAAAAATAATTATTTCAGTAAAAGATAATCCAATTTTTACGTTAATTAATATATGTGATAATGGTGGTGGAATAGACAAAAAATATAAAGATAAAATATTCCAAAGATTTTATAAAACACCTGATTCAAAAGGATTTGGAATTGGATTAGCCATGGCTAAAGTAATAATAGAAAGTAACAATGGAGAGATAAGTGTTGAGAATATTCAAGATGGGGCAAATTTTAAAATTAAAATTTATAAATGATATTTTAAAAGAGAACTTAGTAGCTTAAAGTTCTCTTTTGTCATTTTAAAATCACTTTAGTTGTATATTATTTATGTAAGAATCAAGAGGTGATAAATATGGAAATATTGAGAGTAGATAATTTAAAAAAAGTCTATGGAAATGGAGAAAATAAAATAAAGGCATTAAATGATGTAAGTTTCAAAGTTGAAAAAGGGGAATTTTTAGCTATTATGGGTCCAAGTGGTTCTGGAAAATCTACATTAATTCATTGCATAGGGGGTGTTGATACGCCAACAAGTGGAGAAATTTTTATAGAAGGTACAAATATCTCAAAATATTCTCAAAAGGAATTAGCACTTTTTAGACGTAGAAAGGTGGGACTGATATATCAATTTTACAATCTCATTCCAAATTTAACAGTAAGACATAACATAGAACTTCCTATAAAATTGGATGGCAGGAAGGTGGATGAAAAATTTTTTGAAGAAATAGTTAAAAAATTGGGAATAGAATTAAAACTTGATAACTTTCCAAATGAACTATCAGGGGGGCAACAACAAAGAGTGGCTATAGCAAGAAGTTTGATTTATAAACCATCAATTATTTTAGCTGATGAGCCAACAGGAAACTTGGATAGAAAAAATTCGCAAGACACAATAGATATTCTAAAGTATTTTAATCATAGCTTAAATCAGACAATTATCATAATTACCCATGATGAAAGAGTGGCTTTGCAAACAGATAGAATTATTTCAATAGAAGATGGAAAAATATGCGGAGATGAGAAAAATGGCTAAAAAGAATATTTCTATAACAATATCTACTTTTATTGCATCTTTTGTAATTTCAATTTTAGGATATATTTTAATAACACAAAATTTAGAAATTTATAATTCTTATGTAGAAGCTATGCCTGAACATATGACATTGTATTCTAAAATAGGTGAAAACAAGATAGAACTGATTAAAAATTTAGAAAATATAAAATCGGTAGGATTTAGAAGTGACCCAAAGTCTTTAAAATATAAATCGGATTTGTTTACAATAAATAGATTCGATGAAAATTATTTTAAAATGCAAAAAGATTTCTTGAAGAGTGGGACATTTCCAGATAACTCAAATGAATTAATAGTTTCAGAAAAAACTATGGATAGATTTAAGTTTAAATTGGGAGATGATATACAGGTTCAATCAGGGGATAGATTATTAAAGGGAAACATAATAAATCCAACATTTGGATATAACAAAAATGAAAAGTTTAGAGAAGATAATAAAATGGTTTTTAAAATAGTCGGGATATTTAAAAATCAGTCTGATAAAAAAATTCAAAATGTATATTCAAAATTAACAGAAGAAAAAGAACTCTATCCTTGTATAAAAGTTAATCGATTAGACAAAATATATGATACAAAGTTGGACATAGAAAAAATAGTTGGAGAAAAAAATTTAGTCATAGAGAATATAAATTTATTAAGATTTTTGAAAATAGATGAAACTGGAGTACATCCTTTGAGTTTTATCGGAATTAACCTTCTTCCAATTATAGTTATAACAGTAATATTTATATTTATGATAAAAAATGTATTTAATATTTGGGGAATTTATAAAATAAGAGAATTTTCAATGTATAAATCTATTGGAGCTACAAATTTCCAAATATATAAATTGTTAGCTAGAGAGATTTTTAAAATATCAATTATACCTATCTGCATAGGTGAATTTTTAGGACTAGTTTTAATTGTTAATGTATTTAAAAAACTCTTTTCTTTACAAGCTAAACTACTTTCTATACCAACAAATGAAATATATTTAAATTGGATTTCTATATTAACTATTAACTTTATAATTTTTATAATATTAATGATTTCCATTACATTTCCAACAAGGACTATCTCTAAGATAGAAATATTAGATGGATTAAAAGAAAATATACAGACCAAAAGTCTAAAAAAGAAAAGAAATAAGAACCTTTTTAAAGAATTAAAAATTAATAATTATAAATCTATTAGACCAGCTTTTATTATTATGACTGTTGGACTTATATTAGTAATATTTTTAATCAATACAAGCACATTAAATACTTATAATGAATTAAGAAATAAAGATGAAAGAGATTTCAACTTCTTATTGAGATACAGTACTAAAAACAACGAATATCCAAAGATTTTTGATGATATTATAAATGAATTTCCTACTAAAAAAACTATGGTAACTTTAGTTAAAAATTACTATGTTAATACGAATAAGTTGGACTATAGCAATGAGTTTAAAAAAATAGGTTATGCAAAAGGATTTGATGGATTATTTTATTATTCAGAAGATAATTTAGTCGATGGTACTTTAATCGGAATAGATAATGAAAGATTTTCAAAAATTAGTGAAAATGCATCAGATGTTGTATTGGTAAACTTGGTACAAGAAAATCCAAAAACTTTTTATGCAGACGCAAAATTTATTCCTTATATTGATAATAATGTTGATAGCCTTTATTTAAGGCCATTAAGCAATATGGCTGAACAAGAAATAGAGATAAATAAAAAACTAAATACATTTGTTGAAGATAGTGAAAATATTAATTTGTATCAAGTGTGTTTAGTAACTTCAATCGAAAATTTTCAAAAAATTATAAAGAAATCAGAACAAGCTTTTGTAGAAAAGGGCATAGAATTTCCTAGAATATACTATGAATTAAATATGAAATTTAGTGATAAAAATATAGAAGAGTATTCTAAGAGAATAGAAGATATTATGGAAAATACTGTATTAAACGATGAGAAGTACATTGTAAATAATAAAATACAGCAGATGAAATTAAATAAACTTAATGAGCAGAGTGTATATTTTATAGGAGTATTATCTATTGTTTCGGTTGTATTTTTAAATATAGCAAATTCATATGCCTCAACAAATTTATCATTTTTCAACAGAGAAAAGGAAATAGGGGTTTTATTAAGTAATGGGATGTATGTTGTTGATTTAGAAAAAAACTTGCTGAAAGATATGAAAAAAAATATTATAAAGTCAGTATTTATTGCTACGCTAATAGCTAATGCTTTATTTGGATCATTATTAACAACCATTCCATATATAAGTATCAAAAAATATATTTCTATTTTTCCTTTTATGATAATTTTTCTAATAGTTATAATTATTATTTCATTCAGTTATATAATATATTACTTTGCGATGAAGAAAATAACTAATAAGAGCATTGTTGAATTAATAAGATAATATTTTTAGAAATTAATAGCAAATAAAATTAGAAATTATATATTAAATTCAAATTTAAAATGATAAACTTAAAGTAGAAAATATTTTATGTTAGTAGGGGAATTATGTCTGTAGAAAGTGTAAGAGAAGTATTTAAGAAAGATGGTTTAGAAGATTTAGTTTTACATAGTGATGTAATATCTGACACTGTAGAAAATGCTGCGAGTTTACTTGGCTGTGAACCAAAGCAAATTGCAAAGACAATGTCTTTTGTAATTGGAGATGAAACTGTATTAATAGTTACAAGTGGAGATGCAAAGATAGATAATCCAAAATACAAGGCTAAGTTCAACTCAAAAGCTAAGATGGCTTCTTTCGAAGAGGTTGAAAGATTGACAGGGCACTTGCCTGGTGGAATATGTCCTTTTGGGTTAAAAGACAATGTGAAGGTGTACTTGGACGAATCTTTAAAAAGATTTGACATAGTTTACACCGGTGGGGGAGATGCCCATAATACAGTGAAGGTAAATATAGATCAATTGGAAAAGTATTCTAATTATGTTAAATGGGTTGATGTTTGTAAGAATTGGAAAGAGTAATTGAATTTTTAAATATTGGTGAAGAGGAGCTACTGTTTTATTAGATCAGTAGCTTTTATAATGTTCACATATTTTGATTTTTTTCTAATAAGTATATTTTTAATCCGGCCTGTAATCCATATGTAATAACATTGTTTAAAAAAGATGAATCATTAATTATATTAGTTTCAATATTAAGTTTCTTTAAATTCTCTAATAAAATTTCATGAATAAAAGTTGAAACGGAGTAAGGATCTAAAGAATCATTTAAAGTTATGGAAGAAATATTTATATTTTTATATTCTCTACCTAGCAGGAAATCTAGACTTACATTGAATATGTCAGCTAATTTAATTAAAGTTTCTTTATCGGGGAAGCGCTCTTCTGTCTCATATCTTCCAACTGTAGCTCTAGATACATTCAATTTTTTTGATAAATCTAACTGAGTCATATCAGAACTAATTCTTAAGTTTTTTAATCTAGCGCCAAAAGATAACATACACTAATCATTCCTTAATAATATTTATTAATATACTTAAAATATCATAAAAGTACAAATAAAAATAATAATGAACCAAAATGACGAAATATAATTGACATGTTCCTAAATGGAGCATATAATGAAATTACACAGTACTGTAGTAATAAATAAGGAGATAACTTTATGTCATTATGGGATGTACTTATTGATGCAGGTTTGATGGGATTATTACTATTAGTAGGACAATTTTTAAGAGCAAAAGTAAAATTGTTTCAAAATCTATTGATGCCGGCATCGTTAATAGGAGGATTTATAGGCTTAATTTTAGGACCCGGAGTACTAAATATTTTACCTTTTTCTGATCAGTTAAGTGGTTATGCAGGAATACTTATAGCGGTTGTATTTGCATGTACTCCTATAGGTGATGAACCTATGAGTAAAGAAGATATTAAAGGTGTAGGAGGCTTTTTTTATCAAAATACAGGTATATTGATACTACAATATGCAGCAGGTATGACATTGGCATTGGGAGTATTAAATAAAATTTGGCCAAATTTAAATGATGGTTTTGGTCTATTGATGGCAACGGGATTCTATGGTGGGCATGGTACTGCGGCAGCAGTTGGTGCAGTTTACAAAGACTACGGTTGGCCAGAGTTTTTTGACCTTGGAAATGCTTCGGCTACAGTGGGATTAGTAGGCGGTATAGTTATAGGAATGGCATTGATAAATTGGGGAACTCGTAAGGGCTATACAATTTATGTAAGTTCACCTAAAGAATTACCGGAAGAAATAAGAACGGGTTTAATACCTAAAGATAAACAAAAGAGTGCAGGGAAAATAACAGTATCTAATATGTCTTTAGATCCATTAGTATTTCACTTGGCTATAGCACTATTTGTTACCTTTTTAGGGAAATGGTTTTCTGGTTTTGTAAAAGGATATGTTAGTTGGTTATCAATACCGGTTTTTGTGTCTGCTTTAATTTTTGGATATCTTGCTCAATTTGTTTTGAAAAAAACAGGAGCTGTGGAATATGTTGACAGAGGGACTATGCAAAGGATAAGTAGTTCGGCTACTGATTTATTGGTATTGTCAGCTGTAGCATCTTTGAAGTTAGATGTAATAGCAGCTAATTTCGGACCACTTTTAATAAGCTTTATATTTGGATTAGTTTTAAACATAGTATGGTTTTTATATGTTAGTAAATATACTTCAAGTAGAGCTTGGTTTGAGAGAGGTATTATGAATTACGGAAGGTCTAACGGTGTTATAGCTACAGGAGTATTGTTAAATAGAGTTGTAGACCCGGATCAAAAATCAAGAGGGCTTGAAGATACGGGAATAACGGACTTGTTAAATAGACCTATAGCTATTGCACTGCAGGTATTACCACCACTATTTATTGTTTTAGGTGGGAAATGGCCTCAATACACTACATTAGCAATGTGGGCGGCATTTATAGTTTTGACAGTTTCAGCACTTATTTTTAAATGGTGGACTCCTGGCAAAATGCAAGGAAATCAAAAGAAGTAGTGAGGGAATAAAAAATGAATTATGATATTATGCACTTTGAAGCTTTGGGAAAAGAAGCTGAACATTTAGAAAATATAACAAATGAACTTATAGAAAATGGGAAGCTACCTAAAAATTTTAATTTTTTAATTACTCCTTTGACTATACAAGAATATTTTAAAGATAAAGAAGTAAAAATGCCTGATATAATAACTACAAAAACTCATTCTAAACTTCCAAAAAGATACGTATCAGAAGGAAATAAGAAGAGTGTTATAACTAGAAGTGCCGGATATGACCACTTTGAACATTTACAAAATGAAATAAATTTAACAAGTTTAAGAGAGTATTGTGTGGATGCGGTAGCTCAGACTGCAATTAAGTTTGTGTACTGTGTTTGCGGAAATTTAAATGAATATACTTTAAATACAAGTATATTTGAGAGAAAAAATAGTTCTTCTTTTATGGAATTAAATTTAAATCGAGTAGCAACTGTATATTGGGTAGGGAAAATTGGCAAAAAGATTTATGAAAATTTGAGTTATAATGGACTATCTGTACAGGCTGTAGACATCAGAAGTGAAGAATTGAAATTACTTGAAGAATATAAAGGTTTTAATTTTGTAACTCCGGAAGAAGCAATATTAAATAGCGACATAATTGTAAATGTGATGAATCTTACTAAAGATAGAGGAAGTAGATTTTATAATGAAAATTATTTTAGTGAGGAGTATTTACTAAAAGCTAAAAAACCATTGTATTTTGTAAATGTTACAAGAGGAGAAATAGCTCCCGAATCCACTCTTTTAAAATTATATAAAGAGAAAAAAATAGTGGGGATAGGAGTAGATGTATTCAGCCATGAATCAGAATTGACAAGTTATTTGCAAAATAATGATTTTTCTAAATGTAGTAATGATGATATTATTGCAGCGGGAGAAATAATCAAAAATGGGATTGCCAAAGCTGAGAATTTTTATGTACAACCACATCAAGGCTTCAATTCTGATTTGGCAGCAAAAACAAAAGCCGTTGAAGCAATGAACCATGTAGTATATTGGCTAAATAATAAAGATAAAAAATTTAAGGAACAATTACCGTATTATAAATAAGTTATTAAATCTTAAATATAAACCATCGCTTCTTCTTATGTATGTATTTATAATAAAAATATTTAAGATTTAGTATTTCCCGTGGATTAATTTCCACGGGTTTTTTGATTTGTATATAATCTTATAAAATAAAAAACGATTGTTCGATTGCGTTTACAAAAAACAATTGTTCGGGTATACTTAGGATAGGTGATGTAATGGAATTTAAAATTCATTCAGATTTTAAACCTATGGGAGACCAACCACAGGCTATTGATGGGTTAGTGGAAGGTTTAAACAACAATTTAAAGCATCAGACTTTACTTGGAGTAACTGGTTCGGGAAAGACTTTTACTATGGCTAATATAATTGAGAGGGTACAAAGACCAACTCTTGTAATAGCTCACAACAAGACTTTGGCTTACCAACTTGCAAGTGAATTCAAGGAATTTTTTCCTGAAAATGCTGTAGAATATTTTGTAAGTTACTATGATTATTATCAACCTGAGGCTTATGTGCCTCAAAGTGATACTTTTATTGAAAAAGATTCTTCTATAAATGATGAAATTGATAAATTAAGGCACTCTGCAACTATGAGTTTGTTTGAGAGAAGAGATGTCATTATAGTTGCTTCTGTTTCTTGCATATATGGTTTGGGGGACCCTATAGATTATGAAAATCTGGTAGTGTCTTTAAGACCCGGTATGCTTAAGGACAGAAATGAAATAATGAAAAAATTGGTGGATATTCAATATGTTAGAAATGATGTCAATTTTGTAAGAGGTACATTTAGAGTTAGAGGAGATGTTTTAGAAATATTTCCTGCTTTTTCTTCTGAAAATAGTATAAGGGTTGAGTTTTTCGGGGATGAGATTGATAGGATAACTGAAATGAATGCTCTTACGGGAGAAGTTATAGGATATAGAAAACATATTGCAATATATCCGGCTTCTCACTTTGCAACATCTGAGGAAAAGGTGAAGCGAGCAATTGTAACTATTGAAGAAGAACTTGAGGAAAGGCTTCAAGTTTTAAAGGATCAGGAAAAGCTTTTGGAAGCGCAGAGAATAGAACAGAGAACGAGATATGATTTAGAGATGTTGTCTGAGATGGGTTTTTGCTCGGGAATAGAAAACTATTCAAGACATCTTTCTCAAAGACCGGCTGGCTCTAGGCCATATACTTTGATTGACTATTTTCCTAAGGATTTTTTGACTATAATAGATGAATCCCATGCAACTTTGCCACAGATAAGAGGTATGTTTAATGGGGACAGAGCGAGAAAACAAACTCTTGTAGATTATGGATTCAGATTACCATCGGCACTTGATAATAGACCACTACATTTTAGTGAGTTTGAAGAGCTGATGAATCAAACAATATATGTTTCTGCAACGCCTGGTCCTTATGAGCAGGAGCATGAACAGAATAAAGTTGAACAGATTATAAGACCGACAGGACTGTTGGATCCTGAAATTGAAGTCAGACCAACTAAGAATCAAATTGATGATTTGATTGGAGAGATAAACGACAGAATAGATGCAGGGGAAAGAATTCTCGTGACTACTCTTACTAAAAAGATGGCTGAGGATTTGAGTCGACATCTAAAAGAAATAGGAATGAAAGTAACTTATATGCACTCGGATATAGACACAATCGAGAGAATGGAAATTATAAGGGATTTGAGGCTTGGTGTATATGATGTACTTGTGGGTATAAACTTGTTGCGCGAAGGCTTGGATATACCAGAAGTTTCTTTGGTAATTATTTTGGATGCGGATAAGGAAGGGTTTCTTAGAAGTGAAACTTCTCTTATTCAAACTTCAGGTCGTGCTGCTAGAAATGTCAAAGGTAAGGTAATAATGTATGCTGACACTATTACTAGGTCTATGAAAACAACGCTCGATGAAACTAATCGTCGTAGGGAAATTCAAGACAAGTTTAACAAGGAGCATGGCATAATACCTAAGTCTGTATCAAAGAGTGTAAGGGAAGTAATAGAAGCTACAATAGCTGCAGAAAGTGAAGTCAAGTATGAAGCTGTAGAAAGTTTTTCTAATGAGGAAATACAGGCTATGATAGATGCACTAAAGACCGAAATGTACAAGGCAGCTGAGTCTCTTGATTTTGAAAAGGCAGCAGAAATAAGGGATAAGATTAAAGAATTAAAAGATACAATGGAGAAGATAAAAGATAATTGAGGTGAACATGAGTAGTTCAAATATAGTTATCAAAGGAGCGAGACAACACAATTTAAAAAATGTTGATTTAGAAATTCCGCGAAATAAATTTGTGGTATTTACAGGGCTTTCCGGTTCGGGTAAGTCCTCTCTTGCGTTTGATACAATTTATGCCGAAGGGCAAAGAAGATATGTCGAGAGTTTGTCGAGCTATGCAAGGCAATTTTTGGGGCAAATGGATAAACCTGAAGTGGACTATATAGAGGGAATGAGTCCGTCCATATCTATAGACCAAAAGACCACTAGCAAAAATCCGCGTTCAACTGTGGGAACTGTCACAGAAATTTATGACTACTTAAGACTTTTATATGCGAGGGTTGGACATCCTTTCTGTCCTAAATGTGGCAAGGAGATAACATCCTTTTCAATTGACCAGATGGTTGATAAAGTTTTAGAGCTTGAAGAGAGAACTAAAATACAAATACTATCTCCGGTAATAAGCAGAAGAAAGGGCACGCATAAGCGGAATTTAGATAAATTAAAAAAAGATGGTTTTATTAGAGTTGTGATAGATGGAGAAATGCACGACTTGGATGAAGATATAGAACTTGATAAAAATAAAGTACACGATATTGATGTAGTAATTGACAGATTAATTATAAGAGAGGGAATAGAGTCAAGACTTGCAGAGTCTATGGAGCAAGCTCTATCTCTTTCAGATGGTTTGGTCTATGTGGATATTATAGATGGAGAAAAATTAATATTTTCTTCAAAATTAGCTTGTCCTGAATGTGATATAGTTATTGAAGAGATAACTCCTAGGTCTTTTTCATTTAACACACCAATAGGTGCTTGTGAAGTGTGTAATGGTCTTGGGTTTTCAAAAGAAGTTGATGAAGAGTTAGTTTTGCCTAATAAAGATTTGTCAATAAATCAAGGAGCAATAGCTTGTTATTCAACAGTAGATGGAACTTATTACAATCAGATGATAAAAGCTCTTGCCGAAGCTCACAAATTTAGCTTAGATGAACCCATTAAAAATGCTCCTGAGGAATTTATAGATGAGTTGATGAACGGTTCTGATAGAAAGCTAAAGTTTAAATTCAATTCTCATTTTTCAGGAGATAAACTCTATGTTGGAGAGTTTGAGGGAATTAAAAAGAATTTAAAACGTCGATATATGGAGACTAGTTCAGACGCTCAACTTGGAAGAATAGAAGAGTTTATGAGCGATACACCATGTCCAAAATGTCATGGAGCAAGGCTTAAAGAGTCTTCACTTGCTGTAAAAGTTGGCGGTTTAAATATATTTGAGTTAACAGAACTTTCAATTTCTAATGCAGTTAAATTTTTTAAAGATTTAAAGTTATCTGAAAAAGAAAATATGATAGCAGCTGAAATTTTAAAGGAAATAAATGCAAGACTTGGATTTTTAGAGACTGTTGGGTTAGAATATTTATCACTTTCAAGAATGAGCGGGACTCTTTCTGGTGGAGAATCTCAAAGAATAAGATTGGCGACGCAAATAGGTTCAAAACTTGTTGGTGTTATATATGTCTTAGATGAACCAAGCATTGGTTTACATCAGAGAGATAATGAAAAATTATTAGGAGCACTTCGTGAACTCACAGATGTTGGAAACACTCTAATAGTTGTAGAACATGACGAAGACACTATGAGAATGGCAGACCAGATAGTTGATATAGGGCCTTGCGCCGGAAGGCTTGGTGGGCACATAGTTGCGCAGGGAACACCTGAAGAAGTTATGGCTTGTGAAGAGTCAATTACTGGAGCTTATTTATCTGGACGTAAGAAAATAGAGGTTCCTAAAGAGAGAAGAGAGTACACTGGAAAAGAAATTGAGATAATTGGAGCAGCTGAAAACAATTTAAAGAATATAAATGTGAAAATACCTTTGGGACAATTTGTAGCTATTACAGGAGTGTCCGGAAGTGGAAAGAGTTCACTTATAAATGAAATATTGTTTAAATCTTTAGCTAGCAAGGTCAATCGTTCAAGAATAAAACCTGGAAAGCATAAAGAAATAAAAGGGCTTGAAAATATAGACAAGGTTGTAGATATAGACCAAAGTCCAATAGGAAGAACTCCGCGTTCTAATCCGGTAACTTATACTGGAACTTTTGATATAATAAGAGATATATTTGCAGAAACTACCGAATCTAAAATGAGAGGATATAAAAAAGGAAGATTTTCATTTAACGTTAAAGGTGGTAGATGTGAAGCTTGTAAAGGTGACGGAATAATAAAAGTGGAAATGCACTTCTTACCAGATGTATATGTTCCTTGTGAAGTTTGTAAAGGAAAGAGATATAATCGTGAAACATTGCAAGTAAAATACAAGGGAAAAGATATTTCTGAAGTTCTTGATATGACAGTTGAAGAAGCTATAGATTTCTTTGAAGTACATCCAAGAATCAAGAGAAGACTTGAAACCTTAAGAGATGTTGGGCTTTCTTATATCAAGCTTGGACAACCATCTACTCAACTATCAGGTGGAGAGGCACAGAGAATAAAACTTGCCACTGAACTTTCAAAAGTTGCAACGGGAAGCACTATGTATATACTTGACGAGCCGACAACTGGTCTACATTCAGAGGATGTTAGAAAATTGATTGGGGTTCTAAATGAGTTGGTGGACAGAGGAAATACCGTTGTTGTAATTGAACATAATTTAGATGTGATAAAAACTGCAGATCACATCATCGATTTAGGACCTGAAGGTGGAGATGGCGGAGGAGAAATAATCGCCGAGGGCAGACCTGAAGAAGTTGCAAAAAATCCTAAATCATATACAGGAAAATTTTTAAAACCATTATTATAGAGGGGAAAATGATGAATAAAATTTTAAAAAGGGTTATTTTTAGTTTTGTACTTTGCATTTGTATTTTAAACAGTACTGGAGTTTACGCTAAGTACGTAAGACAAAATACTTTTATGGACAAATCTGGCTACAGAAAAATTGAAGAGATAAAGAGATTTCAATCACTGTCTAATTTGCCAGTAACAGGCAAGTTAGATGCCATGACTAATAAGGTGCTTTACAATCAAAATATGGTGGTTCAAGATGTGATTTTAACGCCACCAACTAATGGAGATTGGATAACAGTAAACACAACTACAAGAGTTTTGACTTATTACCATGGAAAATCTCCTATTTATAAATTTCCTGTGACAGTTGGAGCTTCAGATACTCCAACACCTTCTGCAAAGGCAAAGATTGCAAATATGCATAAAAATCCAGCTTGGGGAGGAATGGGCGGAAAGTATTCTCCAGCTCTACCGGATGACCCCAAAAATCCACTTGGAGAAAGATGGATGGGGCTTAGCATACCTGGTGCAAGTGGATATGGAATACATGGAAATATAAAGCCACATCAATTGGGACAATATGCATCAAACGGATGTATAAGAATGTTTAATTATGACATTGAACAATTTGTATTTCCAAGGGCAACTGTGGGAATGCCAGTTTGGATAGGAACAGCTCAAGAATTAAAGACTTGGGGAGTGGAACAACTTGTATATGAAGCAGCCGATCCAAGTGCAGTAGTTGAACCTAAAGCTCAGCCAAAACAAGATAAGCCTGTAGAAACTGAATATAGAGCGGAAGAATTATTAGTATTTTAATTAGGGTGGCATTGCCACCTTTTTTAATTGTAGATAATTGGGTAAAATTGAATAAGATATAGGAGGTACGTAATGGAAAATTTAAGAAAAAATCCAATTTTTAATTGGTTCTATGAGATAAATCAAATACCAAGAGGCTCAGGAAATGAGGAAGCTATCTCTGAGTTTTTAGTGAATTTTGCTAAAGAGAGAAATTTAGCGGTGAGAAAAGATGAAGCAAACAACGTAATAATAGAAAAACCGGCAACAGAAGGTTATGAAAACTCGAAAAGTGTCATAATACAAGGGCACATGGATATGGTTTGTGTTAAAGAAGATGGCAGTGCTCATGATTTTGAAAAAGATCCGATAGATATGTATATAGACGGAGACTATTTAAAAGCAAGAGGCACAACTTTGGGTGGAGATGATGGAATAGCAGTTGCGTATGCATTAGCAATATTGGATTCTAAAAATTTAGTTCATCCTAAATTAACCGTGCTCATAACCACAGAAGAAGAAACTACTATGGTAGGCGCAATGTCTATAAAAGAAGGAGAAATAGAAGGTGATTATCTATTTAATATAGATTCTGAAGAAGAAAGTATTTTCTTGGTTAGTAGCGCCGGTGGAGCAGAAATTGTAGTAGACTTTGAAAATGAATGGGAAGAAAAGACTACAAAAGCGCTTAAAGTAAGAGTGAGTGGACTTGAAGGCGGACACTCAGGAATGGAAATTGATAAAGATAAGGCCAATGCAAATGTATTGTCTGCAAGAATTTTGAGTAGCTTAAGAAATGAAATGAGAGTAAGACTGGCAACTGTAAAGGGCGGAACAAAACACAATGCGATTGCAAATTCAAATGAGGTTGTGTTGGAAGTTGAAGATATTGAAAGAGCTAAAGAAAGAATAAAATCTTTAGAAGCAGCATTTGCTCACGAATATAAGAATACAGACCCAAATTTAAAAGTAGACATAGAAGAAATTGAAATTAATAGAGTTTTAAGTGAAAAAGTATCAGACAATTTTATAAATTTCGTAGCGTCAATTCCAAATGGAGTGTTTGCATATTCTAAAAATATAAGTGGATTAGTTGAATCTTCATTAAACAATGCGGTAATTGTGCAAGATGAAGAAAAGATAGAATATACTATTTCTGTTCGTTCATCATCTGATTCTAAATTAGAATTTTTGATAGATAAACTTAGAGTAATTGCAAATATGACTGGAGCTAAATTTGCTATAGAAAATGAATATCCAGGTTGGGAATATGAACCTGAAAGCAAATTAAAAGACGTGGCGGAAGAAACTTGGAATAGTATGTATTCACCTAAAGCAACTTTTGAGGCTGTTCATGCAGGTCTTGAGTGTGGGATTTTAAAGAAAATACTTCCTAATACAGAGATGATTTCATTTGGTCCTAATATGTTTGATGTACACTCTCCTAAAGAGAGAATTAGTATCTCTTCAGCTGAAAGAGTATATGATTTCACTCTAAAACTGTTGGAGAATTTAAAATGAATCATGAATATTTAAATGAACTCTCTTCATTATTTTATTCAAGAGTAAAACCTACAGAAAGGCCTAAAGAATATGTAAAGATCAATGAAAAATTACTATCTGAATTGGATTTAAATTTAGATGAAATAGATTATGATAGTGATGAAATTATAGCTATGGCATATAGTGGACATCAATTTGGATATTTTACAAGGCTTGGAGATGGAAGAGCAGCACTTCTTGGAGATATTGATGGATTGGAATTACATTTAAAGGGAAGTGGAAAGACTCCATATTCAAGAGGTGGAGATGGAAAAGCTACTTTGGGCTCTATGGTCAGAGAGTATTTAATTTCAGAGTCAATGTATAATTTAAATGTTCCTACTACTAGAAATTTATTTGTGGCGAAAACAGGAAATGCAGTTATAAGAAATAAAGTTGAAGATGGGGCTGTCAGTTTAAGAATTGCCAAAACTCATGTGAGATTTGGAACATTTGGATATGCAAGTGAGATGGGTAAAGAATCTGTTAAAGAGCTTTTAAATTATGTATCAAATAAATTGTATGACGGGGTAAGCCCATTTGATTTACTCAAAAGAATTTCAGAGCAAGGCGCAAAATTGATGGCAAAGTGGATGTCGGTTGGATTTATACATGGAGTTATGAATACTGACAATATGTCTTTGGCAGTAGAAACAATTGACTATGGGCCGTGTGCTTTTATGGACATATACAATCCAGAAACTGTCTTCAGTTCTATAGATACAATTGGCAGATATAAATATTCCAATCAACCCAAAATATATCAATGGAATCTTGCAAGATTTGCAGAATACATTTTAGATGTATTGTTGGAAGAAGTTACAAAAGAAGAAATTGAAGAAGTGATTTCGAATTTTTCAAAATTGTATGAAGAAGCTTTTGAAAGAGAGTTCTTTAATAAATTGGGGATAGAGAAACCTGAAGAAAATGATCATGAATTGATTTATGAATTATTAAATATAATGTATATGAATAAAATGGATTTCACAAATACATTCTACAAATTGACGATTGGAGAGTATCCGGAAGAGCTTGAAGGGTTTGTAAAAAAATGGGAGCCTAAGTGCACATCAAGAGAATTGATGGAAAATTCAAACCCTGTTGTAATTCCAAGAAATGAGATAGTAGAAAAAGTAATTAAATCAGCTGAAAGTGGAAATTATAAACCTTTTGAAGAAGCCATAAGAGTTTTTAGTGACCCTTATAACTATAAAATTGAAATTGATGAAAAGTATAAAACACCGATGCAAGAAAAAGATATTATAAAATATAAAACTTATTGTGGAACTTAAAAAAGCAGTTTTTATAGCTAAAGCATAACCACTTGTTAAACACGCGGTTATGCTTTAATGATAGGGTTAGAAATCTATTATTTGGTTTAGCGTTTATTCTAGAAATCACCAATTTAATAAAGTTAAAGTTTTTTTGTCTGCATCCAGTGCCACATTAGATCCAATGGGAATTGTATACATAGGGTGAGTGTGGCAACAGTCAAATTCGGCTAGAATTGGAATGTTTAAATTTCCAATGACTTCTTTTAGAACTTCATAGGGTTTCCTGCCTGTTCCTAGGTCATTAAAAAGTTCATGCTTGCCCAAAATTAAACCGCCAATTTTATCAAAAATTCCACTGCATTTTAATAATGAAAAGCTACGCTCTATTGTAGCTATATCTTTTAACGAATCTTCAATCATCAATATGTCTCCATTTTTGATGACAGGCATATATTCTGTATTCCAAATACCTTCCATTGTATTTAAATTTCCACCTATAAGTCTTCCGGTTACTTTACCGCTATTAACTGTAATTAATTCATTATCAATTCCACTTTTGCATCTAGTTTGTTCTTCCCATGGGATATATTCTTCGGTCCATTCGTTAGGCGTTTGCAGTTCTAATGGAAGATTGTTTGATTTAATTAAAACATTTTCAAAGTATTCATACGTTTTGTCAACAAAAGGTGGATATTCACCAAAAGAAGCAACCATAGCGGGACCATAGTAAGTTGGGATATTTGTTTTAGCATATATTGCAAATAATATTGCAGTAACATCAGAATATCCTATAATAATTTTGGGATGGCTTTTAAAATATTCATAATCTATATAAGGTAAAATGGAGTTTGAGTTGTTTCCTCCTATTGTGGAAATGATACATTTAATTTTGGGATCATAGATGAGATTATTTAGTTCATTGGCTCTTTCAACTATACTTCCTGAACGATAAAAGTCACTTTTCCCGGTTAAATTTCCTTCTTTAATAATAAAACCTTTGTCTTCTATAAAATTTTTTGCTCTTTCATAACGTTTTTTAGCAAAAACTGTAGCCGGTGATGAAGGTGAAAAAATTCCTATAGTATCTCCTTTTTTTAGTTTTAACATAGTAATTCCCCCTATAAATTAAAAAAGCTGTAATTTAGATAAAGTGTATTAATTAATATTAAATTTTATAGAATTATAACACTTATTAAATCTCTTGGATAGAAAAATTAAAATATACATAAATTAAATAAAAATGCTATCTTTATCTAATTCAAATCTAAAGATAGCATACTTTATTTTAAATATTATTTAACTTTTCATTTATTATTTAAGTTATAAATAATTTGAGCAACTTCAGCTCTTGTCAAATTATCCTTAGGAGCGAAACTATTATTATCTTTTCCTTTTAATAATTTCATGTTAGAAAGAAGAGTAACAGAATCTTTTGCCCAATCAGAAATGGTTTTTTCATCTGCAAATTTAACTTCTGCTTTTACATTTTTAAGCAAGTCTTTGTCAGCTGACATATTTATATACTTAGCTAAGATTACAGACATTTCTTCACGAGTTAGTTTATCATCAGGTTTAACAAGTCCGTCTTCCTTACCTTTGACTAAATTATTTTCAACTGCCCAGTTCATATAAGCTGTATAGAATTTATCAGCAACTATATCAGTAGCTTTGTTTTCTTTGAATTTTTCTGTATCAACTTTTTCAAGTCTACCTAATATTGTAACGAATTCTGCTCTTGAAATAGTTTGATTAGGAGCGAAGTGTAGTTTATCTATTCCGGACATTGTCTTGTTGGCAATGTTGTTTAAAATAGCTTTGTTTGCCCAGTGATTGTCTATGTCAACTTTTGAAATTTCTGAAAGTTCTTTTTGTAAATCTTGTTCAAGTTTGAATGCATCATTTGAGAAAGAATTAGTTTTTTCTGTGGAATATTTAGCCGCTTCAGCTTTATCTTTGTCATAAAGAGCTAACCATTCTTTTTCTAAGGCTGGCAAATCTTTCATAAATTTATCTTCTAAATCCAGAACTTTTTCTCTTGTAGAAACGCCAAGAGCTTCTCTGTTAGAAGTTACTAAATCATTTACAGAACTTCCTACCCAGTAAAGTGAGTTATCATCATAAGTTGGAGCATTATTTTTATATTGCTCAGTTGTATCATTGATGTCCGGAAAGACTGGAATGTATGGAATGTTAAGTGGACTTCCGGGGGTTAGCCACATAATTCCAGGAGCTTCCTTAGGAAAGTTTTCTTTTATTTGAAATATATGTGATTGCATAGTGTTGATATTGCCGATAGGATATTTATATTCTTTACTATCTTTTAATAATTTTCTATTTTCAGATGCCTTGAAGTCAGTACCTTCAAATCTATTTCTTGTGAAAGCTAAGACATCTTTTATATCAATTTTTTTACTGTCTTTGGAAAGGTCATTCATCAAATTGAATCTTTCAGAATCATATTTAACAGTAGAGTTTGGATCAAGAGAGTGAACACCGGACCACATTCTGGATCTATTGGATTCTCTTAGTTGTTTCGGGTTATATGAAGCGGCTAAATCTATTAGACCATCTTTAGTTTCAGTATAAGTTTTTGCATCTTTAGCAATTTTAACTACATCTTTTGAAGATATAACGTTCTCTTTATCGTTCAAATCAACGCCACCTAACCAAAATGCATTAGGGAATACACTGAACTTATCAGCTGGATATTTTATTGCAACATATTGATGCCCGGAATAAATTTCCATATACCAAACTTCATCGTGGTCTCCAAATACTACTATGTCACCCATAGAAGCTCCTTTTTCGTCAATAGTTTTAGCTAATAGTTCGATAGCGCCTCTTGCAGATTTTGCGTGTGCAAGAATGAATGTAGTCATAGAGGCCTCATTCACTCCATTTTCTATGTAAGGGTCAACAGCTTTTATATCATCAGAATAGTTTGCAGAAACAGTACAGAAAGCACCGAGGCCATATTCATTATAACCTGCTGCATCATATACACCTTTTTCCATCTCTTCAGGTTTTTGTGTGGAGTCAGGAGTGGAGAAGAATTTAAAACTATCTTCAGGGTGAATAAATTCAAAACCATTGTTTGAATCAACAAGTTTGGTTCCCTTTTTGAATTCTCCAGCAGGGTGGACAACTAATCTCTTAGTTCTGTTTCTTTCGTAATCTTCAGTTCTACCATAGATAAAACTACCATCAGTGGTCAAATTTTTTCCTACTATTACACCAGTACACGCGAAAACGTTTTGTGTAGTTCCAAGTAGACAAGTTGACACAAGAGTAACGGCTAACAATTTTTTAAAATTTTTCATAAAACACCTCCTAAATCTGATTATATTGATAGGATTTAATGTTGTCAAATTTTAATATAAACAATTAATAAATTAGTAATATTTAATTCAAAAGAGAATTTTATAATAATTAATTAGTAAAATAAGTTAAAATATTAAATTTAATGTAAATAGATTAAATAATGACTATATACAAAAGAAAGATTGAGAAAACGTTAGCTTAATTATATAATGAAGTTATAAATCAAGAGCTTACATATTTTAACAACGGAAAGGAGACTTTGTATGAAATTAAATTTAAAAAAGATACTGTTGTTGGCAATGGTTTTGAGTTTAAGTTTGTCAATTATGGTTGGATGCTCAAAAAAAGAAGATGAAGTTTTAAAAGCTAAGATAGGTATATCTTGGGCAGCTGATGAAATTGACGAAGACACTCAACTTTACGCAGATGCAGTTAAAAAAGCCGGAGGAGAGCCTATATTTTTAAAACAATTTACAAATGACGAAGAAGCAAAAAAAGCTATTGAAGAAGTAGATGCAGTTATAATTACTGGCGGAGATGATTTGAATCCTGCTCTTTACAATGAAGAACCTCATCCAAATTTAGAGGATATAAATCCGACAAGAGATATTTCAGATGTGGCACTAATCAAAGCTTGTTTAGAAGCTGATAAACATACATTGGCTACTTGTAGAGGTATGCAATTAACCAATATATTATCAGGTGGAACTCTATATCAAGATATAATCACTCAAAGACCAACTGAAATAGTACACAGAGACCCTAATAGAGAAGTATTTGTAAAACATGAAGTTACAATTGTTCCAGATACACTTTTACACAAGATTATTGGACAAGATGGAGCTATAGAAGTAAATTCATGGCACCACCAAGCTATAAAAGATTTAGGTGAAAATTTAGATGTAGTTGCTACAGCAGCTGATGGAACTATCGAAGCAATTGTAAGAAATGACAAAACTTATTTTATTGGTTTCCAATGGCACCCAGAAGATTTAATAATAAATGATAAAGATGAATTTGCATTGAAGATATATCAAGATTTTATTAATCAAGTGAGTCCGGAAAAAGAAACTAAATAATTAGCTGAATAGCTCTTGATTGAACTTGTAAATATGTAGAATAAATTCTATGTGAAAATAAATTGCCCGAAAAATTAATCAGATTTTATTATCTTAAGTTAGATTAAATAAAAATAATTAGAAAAACAATAAACACTCTCCTTAAGTTGAATTAAAGAGAGTGTTTTAAATTATTTTATTCTGATTTGGTGGTAAACTTTTTTACCTTTTTTAATCATCATTCTGCCTTCTTCGTCAAAATTAGCAAGAGTTATAATTGTCTTAGGGTCAGTAACTTTTTCGTCATCAATTGCAATACCGTTTTGTGTAACAAGTCTTCTCGCTTCTGAGTTTGAGCTTGTAAGTCCTGTTTCATTTAGAAGATTTAAAAGTCCTTTACCTTCTTCAAATTCGGATTTGTCATATTCTGTGAAAGGAACATTTTCTAAATCTGCTCCACCACCGAAAAGAGCCTTAGAAGCTTGACGAGCTTCATTTGCAAGTTGTGTTCCGTGTACATCTTTAACAACTTCATAAGCTAGGAGGTCTTTTAATTCATTTAATTGAGAACCTTCATAGCTTTCATATTTTTCAATTTCTTCCATAGGTAGAAGTGTTAGAAGTTTTAAGAATTTTATTACATCTCTGTCATCTGTATTTCTTAGGTATTGATACATTTCATAAGGAGTTGTCTTTTCTGGGTCAAGCCAAATAGCGCCGCTAACTGTCTTGCCCATTTTAATTCCTGATGCAGTAGTCAATAATTTGAATGTCATTGAGTAAACTTTGTCTTCTTCAAGTTTTCTAACAAGTTCGTAACCACCTAACATATTTGACCATTGGTCACTTCCTCCAAGTTGTAATTTACATCCGTGTTCTCTGTAAAGATGTAGGAAGTCATAACTTTGCATCAACATATATCCAAATTCAAAGAATGTAAGTCCACGTTCCATTCTATTTTTATATGCATCAAATGTAAGCATTCTATTTACGCTGAAATGAACTCCAATTTCTCTCATGAAGTTAAGGAAATTTAAATTTAAAAGCCAATCAGCATTGTTTGTAAAGATTGCTTTTTGGATTCCATTTTCAGGGTCTCCTTCAAAATTTATTAATTTGGAAAGTTGTTTTTTAAAACATTCTGCATTGCGGTCGATGTCTTCTTTAGTAAGTAACTTTCTCATATCTGTTTTTCCGGAAGGGTCTCCAATCATAGTAGTACCACCACCAAGAAGGGCGATAGGTCTGTGGCCGAATTTTTGCATGTGTTGCATAACTCTAACTTGTAGGAAGTGTCCCAAAGTTAATGAGTCAGCTGTAGCATCAAATCCTATATAGAAAGTTACACTTTCTTTTCCCAATAATTCTTTTAATTCTTCAGCATAAGTTGCTTGGTCTATAAAACCACGTTGTTCAAGCAAGTCATATACATTAGTTTTGTTTTCCATTTTTCCTCCTAAATTAATTTAAAGTTAATTTAAATTTATATTGACTAGCGAAGATTTAAGTATAAAATATTATTCAAACTATATAAAATAAATTTTATTCTTAAGCTATATAAATTTAGATAATAAAAAAACCACATGCATATAAAAGGACGCTTTCGTGGTACCACCTTTTTTCGCTTGTAGCCTCAATACTGTTTAAGCACAGTTGCCTTGGACTCCGGTATTGTAATTCGGCGCTAAGCTTACTGGGTACCATCTGTCCATATTTACTTGTCTATAAATATAGCTCATATAAAATAAATTGTCAACCCAATAAGCATACATCAATAAAATTAGATGTGCAATAGACTAATGTATGGTAATATATTTATGGAGGGGTTACTGCAATGAATGTACTTTTATATAAAGAAGACTATGATGTTGTAAAGGACTCAGGCGTAGGAAAGGCGATAAAGCATCAGGAAAAAGCCCTTAGTGAAGCAGGGATCAATTACACAACAGATATAAAAGATAATTATGATATAGTACATATTAATACAGTGTTTCCAAAATCGTACATATTTACAAAAAAGTGTAAAAAGAAAGGAATACCTGTAGTTTACCATGCACATTCAACAGAAGAGGATTTTAAAAACTCTTTTATGTTTTCAAACCAACTTGCACCTTTTTTTAAGAAATGGCTTATAAAATGCTACAACAATTCAGATTTAATACTAACACCTACTGAGTATTCTAAGGAATTACTACAAAAGTATAATTTAAAGAGTCCAATTGAAGTTATTTCAAATGGAATTGATTTAAATTTTTGGAAAGCTAAACCATCTGACAGAAGTGTTTTTGATGAACAATATAACACTTTGGGTAAGAAGGTAATAGTTTCAGTGGGGCTATACATAAAGAGAAAAGGCATATTGGATTTTGTTGAACTTGCAAAGAGAATGCCGGAATACGAATTTATTTGGTTCGGATATACTGACCCAAAACTACTACCTCAAGAAGTAAGACAAGCAGTAAACGTAAAACTTCCAAATTTAAAATTTCCAGGTTATGTTTCAAGTGAAGAACTGAGACTCGCATACAGTGCTTCAGACTTATACTTTTTCCCCACATATGAAGAAACAGAAGGTATAGTACTACTTGAAGCGTTAGCTACTGGTACAAATGTCTTGGTTAGGAGTATTGATATTTATAGTAGTTTGAAAGATGGAGAACAGGTGTATAAGGCAAGTTCTGTTGATGAATTTGAGGTTAAAATAAGGGGTATTTTAACTGGAGAGTTGCCAAACATTTCAAAAGCAGGGTATAAATTCGTAGAGGATAAGGACATAATAGAAATAGGTCGTAAGTTAGGTAAGTTATATGAGGAGGCACTAAGTGTTAGGAGTTGACTTAGTAAAGGTAGATAGGATAGAAAAGCTTCTAGAAAAGTTTGGAGATAACTTTTTGAAAAGAATTTTTACAAAAGAGGAGATTGAGTATATACAGAAAAAGCAAAAGAGCAAAAATACAGTTGCGGGGATGTATGCTTCAAAAGAAGCTGTTTCAAAAGCACTCGGTACTGGAATAGGAGAAGTTGGATTTAAAGAAATAGCAATTGAATACAATCCATATCCTAGAGCCAGAGTTGGAGAAAAAGTATTTGAACTTTCTATTTCGCATGACGGAGATTATGCAGTTGCAGTTTGTATGCTCAAGTAAGTTAGAGGAAAAGTTATGAACATTATCAAGAGAGGAGACATTTTTTATGCAGATCTATCTCCGGTTATAGGGTCTGAGCAGGGAGGTGTGAGGCCTGTAGTAATTATACAAAATGATGTAGGGAATAAATATTCTCCAACTACAATAGTTGCTGCAATTACATCTCAGCTTAATAAAGCTAAACTTCCAACTCATGTCAATGTAGATGCAAAAGGAGTGCCGTTGCCGAAAAATTCTGTAATACTTCTTGAGCAGATTAGAACTATTGACAAAAAACGTCTTCGAGAAAAAATAGGAAAGTTTAATGAAGATATTATGAGGGAAATAGATCATGCAATGAGTGTGAGTTTAAACATTCAAAAATAAATACATATTAAAGTGCTTCTCAAGAGAGAGGCCTTTTTTCTGTAAAAAATAAAGTAATCATAGTATAATGAAAAATATAAATTAATTAGTAAGAGGAGATATTATGCAAAAGCTGAATAGAGGATATATAATGTTAGGGCTTATATTATTATCTGTTGTTTTTTCAATGTATTTTGTAGTTGGAAGATACAGAGCGGAGGTACAGTATAAGGGATATGATGTAGTGGCTGACTACAATCAATTTTTAAAACTTTCTTATGAAAGTGGAGATTCGTCAATAGAATACTTTAAGAAGTTACAAAAAAATGGAGTAACTACAATTTCTTTAAATGAATACACTATTGATTCTATGAGAAAATTGCCAAATTCAAAACTTAGAACACAAATGATCGGACAAGATTTAGATATAAAGGGAAGCTCTGAAGAGTTGAACTTTATAATAAATGGCTTGGAAACTTTAAAACAACCTAGAAAGATTACAAAGATTTCAAAAGAAGAGATAATAGTAGAAGGAAGACCCGAAGATTTAGTGGGAAATCGTGTAGGAGCTTTTGATATAGAAGAAAAACGTATAGGTGATTTTAGTTATAAGAGTTCAGTTCTTGAGTATGTGGGATTGGGATATGATTTAAAATTAATAGAGGAATTAAAAGATAATGGGTTAAAAGTAAATTTAAGACCTAATTTTTATTCAAGAATTCAAGATCCTAAAAAGACAATGGAAAGATTTATTGGAGTAGTAGAAAAATATAACCCTGAACAAAAGTGGATTGTATTTTCAGGAACAGAATTTTATTCAAACAGATCTAAAGATAAATCAATTGATGAGGAATTTATAGACTTACTTAATAAAAATAATATGGCACTTGGACTGGTTGAATCTTCTAATCAAAGAGGACATACAGATTTAAAAGGCGTTAATAATGTAATTAAAAATGATAGAGTTAGAAAGTTTAGAGCTTTTACTACTTGGGATTACTTACAAGATAGATATGATTATCAAATTCCTCTACACAGAAATGGACAAGAGCTTACAAATGTGTATTATAGAGCTATTTCAGAAAGAAATGTAGCAGTGGTTTTCATTGCTCCTTACACAAAGGGAAATGAAATAATAACAGATCCACAAATGTATGGAAATGTATTACTTCCTTTAGCTGAAAGAATGGGACAAAAGGGATATACAGCAGGTGAAGTAAATCCAATTGGAACATGGAGTCCAAATAGACTGTTTAAAATACCTGTGGCGATAGGTGTGGTGGCAGCTGGAATACTACTTTTACAGATAATATTTAAATTGCCGGCTCTTGTTTCAGCTATACTTATGGGAATTGGAATTTTTACGTCACTTACATTTTTTGGACTTGGAATAAAAGAAAACCTGGGCAATTTGTTGTTTAACTTGGCGGCGATAGTAGTCTATCCGACACTAGCTCTTACAGTGATAATGGAAAATTATATGCTTGTGAAGAGAAGAAAAAATAGAGAAGTAAAGACTTTTAAAATTTATACTCATGGAATGTTATTGCTTTTAATAGCTATTTTGATAAGTATGATAGGAGCTTTAAACGAAGTTTCATTTTTGAGCGGAACAAATTATTTAGTAGAGCTTGTAGAATTTAGAGGAGTTAAAATTTCTCAAATGTTACCAATATTATTTGCATTTGTAATATATGCGGCATACATTGGTTTTGGGAGAACTGAAGAGACTGCTCCAAAAATACAAGTAAAAGAAATTAGAAATGTATTAAATATGGATGTAAAATTTTGGCAAGCGGGCCTTGCGGGAATGTTGTTGATTTTAGTTGCGATATTCTTGCTAAGAGGTGGGAACACCAACACTAAAATTCCAGGAATGGAATTACTTGCAAGAAACTTGATGGAAATATATCTACCAGTTAGACCAAGAACTAAAGCTATCTTAATGGGTTGGCCGGCAATAGTGCTTTTGATGTATATAGCATATAGAAAAAGAGCTGAAATAATGACACTTATATTGATACTTTTAGCTTCAATAGGTATGGCAGACATAGTAAATACTTTCTCTCATATAAGAACACCACTTTATATTTCATTTACTAGAGTTTGTGTGCAATATTTAGTTGTGGCACTTATAGCCTTAGTTTTTGTATATGTTGCAGAAGTTGTAAGAAAGGGGTACGACAAATACATTGGCAAATAAAATTTTGGTGTCCGGGTACTACGGCTATAACAACATAGGTGATGAAGCTATTCTAAAAGGTCTAGTAGACGGAATATCTGAGATTAGCGATGCTGAAATTGTGGTATTATCGAAAAATCCAGATTGGACAACGGAAAAATATGGAGTAAAAGCAGTAAATAGGTCTAAAATAACTGATATTCTAAAAAATATCAGCAGTACAGACATGCTTTTGTCAGGAGGAGGCTCACTTCTTCAAGATGTAAGTAGTAGTAAATCTATACTTTATTACCTTGGGATTTTGAAACTTGCTCAACTTATGAGAAAGAAAACTTTTATATATTCTCAAGGAATAGGACCTATTAGGAGAACTTTTAATAGATTTTTGACAAGAAAAATTTTAAATAAAGTAGATTATTTAAATGTTAGAGATAGACAAAGCGAAGCGTATTTAAGAGATTTAAATGTAAAAAGAGATGTTCAAGTAACGACAGACACTGTATTTGGAATAAAAAAACCGAGTTTGGACAAGGGAAGAGAAGTCCTTGATGGGCTAGGAGTTAGAAAAAATGCAGTAAATGTTGGAATGATAGTTATGAATTGGAAGAATTCAGGAGAGAGAACTATAGATGAATTTATAAAGACAATTGAACTCGTAAAGAGTGAAAGAGATGTCAATATAATACTGATTCCATTCTTTTACCATTTAGATTTAAAAATTGAAACTGAAATTTATGATAAAATAAAAGATAAATATGAAAATATATACTTGGCAGACCACTATTTACACGTAAATGAATATCTATCATTGATAGGGAATTTAGATATATGTGTGAGCATGAGGCTTCACGGGCTTATATTTTCGACACTTATGGGAGTTTATCCCATAGGAATTTCATACGACCCTAAAATTGACGGGTTTATGAAAGAATTAGATAGAGTACAAAACCACTATGTACAAAATTTCAAATCGGATGAGTTAGCCAAAGAAATTTTACAATCTATAGAAGATAGAGATGAACTTAAAAAAGAAATTAGTGGATATTTGCTTAAATTTGTAAAAAAGACCAAAGAGCACAATCAAAGGGTTTTGGAGGTATTAAATACAGAGCATGGAAAAGGTTAGTATATTTGGAGTTGAGGTTTTCAATGTAACTTTCGATGAAGCCTTTGAAAAGATTAAAGGTTTTTTGAAAGAAGATAGATTACACACCATAATGACTCCGAACACTGAAATTGTTGTGGATGCACGAGACAATCCTAAGATGAGAGACATAATAAATTCTGCGGACTTGGTTGTGGCAGATGGTATAGGGCTTATTTATGGCTCAAAGATGAAGAAGTTGCCGTTAAAGGAGCGTGTAACAGGGTTTGACTTATCTATAAAGATGATAGACCTTTGTAGAGAAGAAGGATACAGTTTGTTTTTACTTGGAACAAAACCCGAAATTGTAGAGCAAGCTTATAAAAATTTAAAAAAAGATGAAAAGCTTAATATAGTTGGTTATCATGATGGATATTTCAAGGGAGCTCATTTGGGAATGGGAGACCATGAAGAAGAACTTAAAGTAATTGAACAGATAAATTCATTAAAACCTGATATAATATTTTTGGGTATGGGTTATCCTAAACAAGAACTTTGGATAGAACATAATAAGGGCAGATTGAATTCAAAAATTATAATAGGTAATGGCGGAGTTATAGACATACTTGCCGGAGTGAGTAAAAGAGCTCCGGAGGCGTTTATAAAGTTAAATTTAGAGTGGCTTTATAGATTGTTATCAGACCCAGCCAGAATAAAAAGACAAGTGGCAATACCTAAATTTTTGTATTCTGTAATAAAGGATAAGAATTCTGTAGTAGTAGGAGGAAAAAATGAACATAGAAACTAAAGCTATTAACACCATCAGATTACTTTCAGTGGACCAAATTCAAGCCGCAAATTCAGGACACCCTGGATTACCACTTGGAGCATCTCCAATGGCTTACACAATTTGGAAAAATATGAAGCACAATCCTAGTGACCCAAGTTGGATAAACAGAGATAGATTTATTCTTTCAGCAGGTCATGGTTCAAGTATGTTGTATTCATTACTTCACCTTTTTGGATATGGCCTTGAAATAGAAGATTTAAAGAACTTTAGACAACTTTCATCACGTACACCGGGGCACCCTGAGTATAAACACACAGTTGGTGTAGAGGCTACTACAGGGCCTCTTGGACAAGGTATATCTATGGCAGTTGGTATGGCAATGGCAGAAAAGCACATGGCCGCAATTTATAATAAAGACATTGAAGTTGTAGACCACCATACATTTGTAATATGTGGCGATGGAGATTTAATGGAAGGTATTTCTAACGAAGCTTCATCTCTTGCGGGAACTCTTAAATTATCAAAGCTTATAGTTCTTTACGATTCAAATGGAATTTCAATAGAAGGATCAACTGACTTAGCATTCTCAGAAGACGTTGCTTCAAGATATTTAGCACTGGGTTGGCAAGTTATAGAAGTTGAAGACGGAAACGACATAGAAGCAATTGCAGCGGCAATAGAAGAAGCTAAAAAAGATGAAAGGCCTTCACTTATAAAAGTAACTACAGAAATAGGATATGGCTCACCAAGAGTTGGAACAAGCAAAGCGCATGGAGAACCACTTGGAGCAGACGGAGTTTTAGAAACTAAGAAATTCTTAGAAGCTTCAGAAGAAGCATTCTACGTTTCAGAAGAAGTTAGAGCTCATTTTGAAGACATCAAAAAAGATTTACACTTTGAATACGAAAAATCAAACAGAGTAGAAGAGCTATATGCTGAAAAATATCCTGAAGAATACAAGAAACTTGTAGACTCAATGAATGGAAAATTTGATTTAGAAGTTTTGAATACAGAAGAACTTTACAAATTTGAAAAAGATATGGCGACTCGTGCATCTTCAGGAGTTGCATTAAATAGAATAGCTGAAAAATTTGATTTATTCTTTGGCGGTTCAGCAGACCTTGCGCCATCAAACAAATCAAATATAGATAAAGAAGAAAACTTTAGTGCGAAAAATCCAAAAGGACTTAACATAAACTTTGGAGTTCGTGAACACGCTATGGCGGCAATAGTAAATGGTATTATGCTACATGGAGGATTCAAATCTTATGGAGCAACATTCCTTGTATTTGCAGATTATTTAAAACCTGCTATCAGACTTGCTGCAATTCAAAATTTAGGCTCAGTGTTCATACTTACTCACGACTCTATCGGAGTTGGAGAAGACGGACCTACACATCAACCTATAGAACAACTTTCAATGCTTAGAAGTATTCCAAATCACATTGTATTTAGACCGGCAGATGCAGTAGAAGCGGCAGTAGGTTGGTCAGTTGCGCTGAACTCAAAATCAACACCTGTATCACTTATTCTTTCAAGACAAACTCTTAAGAATTTAGAAGGTTCATCAAGAGATGCGGCAAAAGGTGCTTATATAGTACAAAAAGAAACAAAAGAACTAAAGAAAATCATCATAGCAACAGGTTCTGAAGTTGAAATTGCAGTAGAAGCGGCAGATGAAGAAACAAGAGTTGTTTCAATGCCATCAAGAGAACTTTTTGAGGCACAAACTGAAGAATATAGAGAATCAATAATACCTAACAACGTTAGAAACAGAGTTGTAGTAGAAGCGGCAAGTTCTTATGGTTGGCATAAATATGCAGGAATTGACGGGAAACTTGTAACTATTGATGAATTTGGAACATCAGCACCTGGTTCAGAAGTGTTTAGGTATTTTGGAATAACTGCAGAAAACGTAAAAAGAGCACTTAAGGAGTTTTAAATAGTCGCCGAAAGGCGACTTTTTTACTAATATGAAGAGAATAAGAGAAATAGACTTAGTAAAGGGACTGGCAATATTTTTAGTTCTGATGATACACACAAATATATATATGGTTTCAGAAGACCTGATAAACTTTAAAATATTTTATGGTGCGCTATCAAGATGCGCAGTGCCACTATTTATGATGGCGAGCGGAGCTTTACTATATAGAAGAAAACCAACTTTTAAAAAGACCTTTAAAATGGTACTTAAACTGATATTTTTAATACTATTCTTTAACTTCGTATATAGGTATTGGGACGGTTGGTGGATGAATGACACCAGTATGGAAAATCTTATGAAGATTAATGAAAAATTTCATTTGTATTATCTCTACATTGCAGTTGTGCTTTTCATCTCAGCACCGGTAGTTTATAGATTAGTTTCAAATATGACTAGGAATGAATATAGATTTGCAATATTTTTATTTTTCCTAGGCTCAATAGTTGTGCCATATTTAAAAACTTTAAATCTAATTAAGAATCCATTCATTTTAACATACAGTTTGTCAATGAGTTACTCAACTATAGGTTATGCAATGATAGGACATTACATTTTTAAATATAAAGAAGATATACCAAGAGGTTTTTCAATATTTGGAGCATTTGCAATCTGGTATATGATTGATATTTTGATAGAAAATCCTACGGATGCAAATTTTGTAACATACTTTGAAATGGTAAATCCACTTAGCTTTATATATGCAGTTAGCGTATTTTTATTTGTGGTTAGGTCAAAGACAGATACAGAATTGAGTTTGCTATCAAATTCAACACTTTTTATATACACAACACATATATTAGTGCTTGAATATTTTCTAAAAGTTGGATTAATGCCTGAAGCATTTAAAGATTTTAAAGTAATTTATCCAATTATAATGAGTTTAATGATTATAGTACTAGAACTTGTACCATATAGCATTTATAATATAGTTAAGAAAAAGATTAAATAGGAGGAAAAATGATTTTAGTTGTTGATTTTGGAGGACAGTATAACCAACTTATAGCAAGAAGAATAAGAGACCTTAATGTGTACTGTGAAGTGGTTCCATATAGCAAGGCTTTAGAAGCTATCAAAGAAAAAAAGCCAAGTGGAATAGTTTTTACAGGGGGACCTAATTCAGTTTATGAAGAAGGAGCACCAAGCATAGAAAAGGAAATCTTTGAACTTGGAATCCCTATTTTGGGACTTTGCTACGGTATGCAACTTATGAGCCATGTACTTGGAGGAGAAGTAAAGGCTTCAACTGAAAGAGAGTTTGGAAAAACTGTTTTAAATATCTCTGATAATAAAATATTCGATGGCATAGAACAAGACTCTACAGTATGGATGAGTCACGTTGATAAAGTTGTTGAATTACCAAAAGGATTTAAGACAATCGCTAAGACAGACAATACAGAAAATGCTGCAATAGCAAATGATGAAAAGAAATTATATGGCTTCCAATTCCATCCAGAAGTTAATCATTCAGAATTTGGAACAGAGATGTTAAAAAACTTTGTCGTAAATGTTGTTGGTGAAAAACAAGACTGGACAATGGCAAATTATAAAACAACACTTATTTCTTCCATAAGAGAAAAAGTAGGAGATGGCAAAGTTTTACTTGCCCTATCAGGTGGAGTAGATTCATCAGTTGCAGCAGCACTACTTTCAGAAGCAGTTGGAGAAAACTTGACTTGTATCTTAGTTGACCATGGTCTGATGAGAAAGAATGAAGCTTTAGAAGTTGAAGAAGCTTTTAAAGATTCAGGAATGAACTTTATAAGAGTGGATGCAGAAGAAAGGTTCTTAAAGAGACTTGAAGGCGTTACAGACCCAGAAGACAAAAGAAAGGCAATTGGAGAAGAATTCATCAGAGTATTTGAAGATGAAGGAAAGAAAATCGGCTCAGTAGATTTCCTAGCTCAAGGAACAATTTATCCGGATATAATAGAATCAGGACTTGGAGATGCGGCAGTGATAAAGAGCCACCACAATGTTGGAGGACTTCCATCGGTTGTAGATTTTAAAGACATAGTAGAGCCACTTAGAATGTTGTTTAAAGATGAAGTGAGACAACTTGGTAGAGAACTTGGACTTAAAGACTATTTAGTAAACAGACAACCATTCCCAGGGCCAGGACTTGGAATAAGAGTAATTGGAGAAGTAACCAAAGAAAAATTAGATTTACTAAGAGATGCAGATGCAATCTTTAGAGAAGAAATTGCAAAAGCAGGACTTGACTCTGATATAAACCAATACTTTGCAGTTCTTACAAATAACAGAACAGTAGGAGTTATGGGAGACTTTAGAACATACGACTACACACTTGCTCTAAGAGCAGTTAAGACAACAGATTTCATGACAGCAGATTGGTCAAGAATTCCATACGAAGTTTTAGATAAAGTTTCAGTTAGAATAGTAAATGAAGTAAAACACATAAATAGGATTGTGTATGATATAACAAGTAAACCACCAGCAACTATTGAGTGGGAGTAAAACTCCCCTGTGTGGGAGTTTTACCAGAAAAATAGCCTATAAAATAAAAAGATAAAAATTATATACATGAGTAAAGTGGCTTATATCATTTGACAATTAGTGATTTGGGATATTTAATTTAATCTTAAGATTAGGTCAGGAAGCATACGGTGCCCTGGCCATTTTTTATGTTATAATACAAGTAATAAAGATTAAGCTAGAATAAGGAGGGGGTATATTGTCAAAAATTAAAAAAGATCAAATTTCAGCTAAAGGCTTTGATATTGAGGTTTACACAGAAGATTTTAAAAATGATTATATAAGTCTTACTGATATAGCAAAATATAAAAACAAGGAAGAACCTAATGTAGTTGTTTCAAATTGGATGCGAAACTATAATACAATAGAATATCTTGGCATTTGGGAGCAGTTAAATAATCCAGATTTTAACCCCCTCGAATTCGAGGGGTATTTAAAAAAGGCGGGTAGTAACGCTTTTACTTTATCACCTCAAAAATGGCAGAAAACCACTAATGCAGTAGGACTATTTGTAAAGTTGGGTAGATATGGAGGCACATATGCTCATAAAGATATAGCTTTTAAATTTGCTTCATGGATATCTGCAGAATTTGAACTTTATATAATTAAAGATTATCAAAGACTTAAAGAAGATGAAAACTCAAAATTATCATTAACTTGGAACCTGCATAGAGAAATATCTAAAATCAATTATAAAATTCATACAGATGCCATCAAAGAATATTTATTAAAAGACCTTACAGATGAGCAGTTATCATTTAAATATGCAAGTGAAGCAGATATGCTTAATGTGGCACTATTTAATAAAAGAGCAAAACAGTGGCGTGAAGAAAATCCTGACCTAAAAGGAAATATGAGAGACTATGCAAGTCTTAATGAACTATTAGTACTTGCTAATATGGAATCCTACAATGCAATTTTAATTGAAAAGGGATTAGAGCAAAAAGAAAGAATGATTGAACTTAGAAATCTTGCAAAGACCCAACTCGTATCTTTAGAAAAATTAAACCAATCAGATATAAAAAAACTACACAAGTAAAATTATTATAGAGTTTTCTCCGGTACTGGGACTGGTACGGGACTAAAAATTTGAAAACGCCCTATAATTAGGTGGATTTGGTGGTACATTAAAAAATAGAATCTAGTATTTTGGACGGTTTGGGATATATAGTACATTTGGAAAAGAAGAATGGGAATAATTAAATAATTTATTGAATATACAACTTAGAGAACCTTCCATTAAATTATGGGAGGTTTTTATAGTGATTTTTAAAGGAATATTATAATAATTGAGAAGTATTCAATTTATACTATCATCCTATTAAATCTAGATATATAACCAATCCCTATTGGTGATACTTTTAACCATCTCTTTTGTTAATTTATTTATCGTTTCACACAACCTATCCACTACGTCTGATAATGTGTGGAAAATTCATTTTTAAATCCCATAGTCCTAATTTGTTTCCAAATCTGTTCTATGGGGTTCATTTCTGGTGTATATGGTGGTATATGCATTATTTCTATGTTTTCCGGTATTCTTAATCCTTTGGATTTATGCCATGTTGCTCCATCACATACTAGTAGTATCATATCATTCTTATAGGTTTTGGAGAGTTCTTTTAAAAATATGTTCGTACAGTCTGTATTACAATACGGCAATATTAAAAAGAAGTTTTCTCCTGTTGTTGGTTCTACTGCTCCATAAGTATATCTGTATTCTCTTAAATGATGATAAGGTACTGATGGTCTTATTTTATGGTTACCCCAACAGTATTTCGGCTTATTTATGCGACCGAATCCTACTTCATCTTGGAACATTATTCTTACTTTTTTATCCGGGTTAACGTTTCTAAGTTCTTTTGCTCTGCTGTTAATTTTTTTGAGGTCTCTATGACCTCTTTACTTGCTTTCTTAGGATATTTACTTCTTGGCATTATTTTTCTAAATCCGTGTCTTTTTAGTACTCTATATATTTGACCCGTTCCTATGGAATGTCCTACAAGCTTTACATATGCTTTTTCTATTTCTTTGGCTGTTACTATTTGTCCACTTTCTGCTTTTTCTTCAAATTGCTTTAGGAATTCTTTTTCTTCTTCAAAGCAGAGATTTCTATGATTGCCTTGTCTTTTTTTATTTTTTAATGCGTTTACAGAATCTTCTCTATATGCTTTTAACCATGCGAACACTGTAGATTTTCCAACATCTAATTTTTCAGATATGGATTTGGCACTGTTGCCTTTAAGTTTTAGTATTATGGCTTTAATCTTTATATATTCTCTTTTGTTATTAGTTTTTTTGAGTTCTACTTCTAATTCTTGAATTTGTTTTTGTATATCTTTCATAATATTATTATACTACATTAAATCACACAATTATATCTATTGTTTAACGGATATTAGTATTAGTAAAGATTTAATATTCAAATAAAATCACGATCGAATTTTTATTGATAAATATATAAAGTATATTTTTCTAGTTGAATGCAAAGAATAAAAGATTAAATTAATAAAAGATAATTTGTATAAAGACAGAATGTTAATATACACAGAAAATAAAAAGTGATATAAATTAAATGTAAAGTAGAAAATTAGTATAAGAATCTTTAAAAGTAAAGAAAGAACGCTCATAACAAATTTTAAAATTCACTTACTGTACTAATTTATTATGTATAAAACTAAAATAGACAGAACGGTATATTTAACTTGATGCTATGATATAATATATAAAAATAATATGCGATTGACTAAATATGATGTAAGAATTAAAACTAAATATAAATAAACATTACAAGTTGTATTAGTTAAATACATTAATAAAAATACTTAGTAAAAATACCAAAAGTTAGCACATAGACAATAAACAAGTTAAATAAAAATTAATATAAAATTTTGTGAAATTGGCAGATAGTTAAATTTATATTAGATGATTTTATCTAAATTGAAGAGGAAGGGGAATGAATAGTGGCAAAAAAAAATAACACAAATATAGGTTTTGAAAAGCAAATTTGGGATGCAGCTTGTGTTCTTTGGGGACATATACCTGCAGCTGAATATAGAAAGGTAATTGTTGGACTTATTTTTCTTCGTTATATATCAAATGCTTTTGAAAAACGTTATGAGGAGCTTTTAAAAGAAGGTTATGGTTTTGAAAATGACAGAGATGCATATGCAGAAGAAAATATTTTCTTTGTGCCAGAAGAGGCACGTTGGAGTAAGATTTCCTCTGCTGCGCACACACCTGAAATTGGAATAGTAATTGATGATGCAATGAGAGCGATTGAAAAAGAAAATGTGAGTTTAAAAAATGTTTTGCCTAAGAATTATGCTAGTCCGGATTTAGATAAAAGGGTATTAGGAGAAGTTGTTGACTTATTTACTAATGAAATTCATATGGATGATACAGATGAAAGCAAAGATTTACTTGGTAGGACTTATGAATACTGTATTGCTCAATTTGCAGCATATGAAGGAACAAAAGGTGGAGAATTTTATACTCCTTCAAGTATTGTAAAGACAATAGTTGAAATTTTGAAACCTTTTAATAATTGTCGTGTATATGACCCTTGTTGTGGAAGTGGTGGTATGTTTGTACAGAGTGAAAAATTTGTACAGGCTCATAGCGACAATCGAGGGAATATTTCTGTTTATGGACAGGAATCTAATGCAGACACATGGAAGATGGCGAAAATGAATATGGCAATAAGAGGAATTGATGCCAATTTCGGTTCTTATCATGCCGATACATTTTTTAATGACATCCATAAAACATTAAAATCGGATTTCATTATGGCAAATCCACCGTTTAATCTTTCTAATTGGGGTGCAGATAAATTAAAAGATGATGTTAGGTGGAAATATGGAACTCCGCCATCGGGAAATGCAAACTATGCGTGGATACAACATATGATTCATCACCTAGCGCCGAACGGAAAAATAGGCTTAGTACTGGCTAATGGAGCATTATCATCCCAATCTTCAGGAGAAGGAGAAATAAGAAAAAAGATTATAGAAGATGATCTCGTTGAAGGGATTGTAGCTTTGCCAACACAGTTATTTTATAGCGTAACTATTCCAGTGACATTGTGGTTTATTACTAAAAATAAAAAACAGAAAGGAAAGACCCTATTTATTGATGCCAGAAAAATGGGATATATGGTTGATCGAAAACATAGAGATTTTACGGAAGGTATACAAGAAGATGGAAGTCTTGGGGATATTGACTTACTAGCAAAAACCTTTGAAGATTTTCAAAATGGAAAATTAGAGGAGAAAAAAGGATTTTCCGCTATAGCGTCAATAGAAGATATAGCAAAACAAGATTATATATTAACTCCCGGTCGATACGTAGGTATTGAAGAACAAGAAGATGACGGCGAGCCTTTTGAGGAAAAGATGACAAGGCTGACCTCAGAACTTTCGGATATGTTTGAGAAATCTCATGAACTGGAAGAGGAAATCAGAAAGAAGTTAGGGGCTATTGGTTATGAAGTGTAATTGGCGTATAAAAAAGCTATCCGAAATTGCTCACATCAATCCAAAAGAAAGCATTGGTAAAGGCATCATGGCAAAAAAAGTACCAATGGATAAATTGCAACCGTTTTGTAGGGATATTCCAGAATTCATTTTGGGAGAGTATAAGGGGGGAGCTAAATTTAGAAATGGTGACACGATAATGGCAAGAATAACACCTTGTTTGGAGAATGGAAAAATTTCAAAAGTTTCTATGTTGGATGATGATGAAGTTGGTTTTGGATCAACTGAATACATTGTTTTTCGTGCTATTGAAGGTGTTAGTGATGCTGATTTTCTGTATTATTTGATTTGTAGCCCATTGGTTCGTAATCCGGCAATTAAATCTATGGTGGGGTCATCGGGTCGCCAAAGAGTACAAACTGATGTAGTCTCTGATTTGGATATAGAGTTGCCTAATATCGAAGAGCAAAGGAAAATCGGAAGTATACTAAAGGCTCTTGATGATAAAATAGCATTGAATAATGCGATAAACAATAATTTAGCGGCTTAAAGGTCTATGTCTGATACATCAAGCTCACCGGACATCAGTTTAGGTAAAAGAGCGTCACGAGTTGTAGCTAATCGTACATTTTCAGCTTTGTTATGACCAATCATCTCAAAAATCGGCGTTACAGTGGCCGTGTAATTACGGACATCGTCAAAGTTTAAGTTGCTTATTGGCATAGCGGCTATATGCTGAGGATAAATGTGCGGCTGTGCAGAACCAGTTTGAGCATCGTATATTTCTTTCTGGCGCTTTTTTAATAACACATACCAAAAATAAACATTGTCTGTCATTGAACTATCAATAAAAGATGAGTCTGATGACCAAATCGGTATATTCCATAAACTAACATATCCCGAATTTGCACCGGAAGCAGATATAGCAAGAACAGGAGCAACTGTATTAGCTACATTATGATACGTTGATGGTTCCAAACCGCCAGCAACAACTGGAACATTTCCGAATATGGCGTTTTTCGATAGTAAGCCCTTGCCTCTTTTTGGAGTTATGCTATCTCCGATAGTATTTTCTCCATTTGATATACTTGGAAACATCGCATCAAAAATTGCCCGAGCTTGCTGCTCTAAATTATTGTTTGTAATACTTCATATAAAAATTAGAAAGAAAAATAAGAATTATATTAAATAAATCTATAAAGGAGAGAGTTATGCTGGCATCATATACAGAAGAAAATTATGAAAACTCAATAATTGAATTATTTCAAAACGATTTGGAATATGAGTACGCATATGGTCCTAATATTGAGAGGGATTTTTATAGCCCGCTATATGAAGAGGTTCTAGTTGAATCGTTATATCGTTTAAATAGAGATTTGCCAGGAGATGCCATTCAGGAGGCATTGTATAAAATTAAAAATTTTGAAAATGGTGAGATTGTACAAAAAAATAATTTATTTATGGACTATCTGCAAAATGGCATTCCAGTAAGATATTTTTTTAAAGATGAAGAGCGCTCAGATATTGTTTATATTGTTGATTATAAGAATCTAGATAATAACTCCTTTATTGTTGCAAATCAATGGACATTTATAGAAAATAGTGAAAAAAGACCTGACATTGTTTTATTTTTAAATGGACTACCTATTGTCGTTATTGAATTAAAGTCACCATCTAGAGAAGGAACAGATGCTTCAGATGGATATAGACAGTTGAAAAATTATATGAAAGAAATCCCATCTATGTTTATTTATAATGCTATTTGTGTCATGAGTGACCAATTGACATCCAAAGCAGGAACAATTACTTCTGGTGAAGATCGTTTTATGGAGTGGAAAACAAAAGATGGTAGCTATGAAAATACAGAATATGCTAACTTTGATACATTTTTTGAGGGAATTTTTAAAAAAGAAAGATTCTTAGATATAATAAAAAATTACATTTGTTTTTCAAATGAAGGTATAAGTATGTTTAAAATTTTAGCGGGGTATCATCAGTATTTTGCAGTTAATAAGGCTATTGAATCTACTAAAAAAGCTACAGTGACAGATGGTAAAGGTGGAGTTTTTTGGCATACTCAAGGTAGTGGGAAGTCTTTATCTATGGTATTTTATGCACATAGACTACAAGAAGCATTAGATAGCCCTACGATTGTTGTGCTTACAGATAGAAATGATTTGGATGATCAACTGTATGGACAATTTGTTAAATGTAAGAATTTTTTAAGACAAGATCCTATTCAAGCAGATAGTAGAGCTCATTTAAAAAATTTGCTTAATGGAAGAAAAGCAAACGGAATTATATTTACTACAATGCAAAAGTTTGAGGAATCAGAAGATGCTTTATGTGAAAGACGTAATGTTATTGTAATGGCTGATGAAGCACATAGAGGACAATATGGTTTAGCAGAAAGAATTAAAATTGTACAAAATGAAAATGGAGAAGATATAGCTAAAAGAGTTGTCGGGACTGCGAGAATTATTAGAAATTCTCTGCCTAATGCAACATATATTGGATTTACAGGGACTCCTATTTCTTCAAAAGATAGAAGTACTAGAGAGGTATTTGGTGAATATATTGATATCTACGATATGACCCAAGCTGTTGAGGATGGAGCTACAAGACCTGTTTATTACGAAAGTAGAGTTATTAAATTAAATCTTGATGAAAGTACATTAAAATTAATAGATAAAGAGTACGATATAATGGCAGAAAATGCTGACCCTCATGTTATTGAAAGAAGTAAAAAAGAGCTTGGTAGGATGGACGCAATACTTGGAAATGATAATACTATAAATTCACTTGTTTGTGACATTATAGATCATTATGAAGATAATCGAGAAAACTTGCTTACTGGTAAGGCTATGATTGTAGCATATTCTCGACCTATTGCTATGAGAATTTATGAGAAAATATTAGAACTTCGACCTAATTGGGTTGAAAAAATAGGCGTAGTTATGACTTCGGGGAACAATGATCCTGAAGAGTGGAGAGATATAATTGGAAATAAAAAGCATAAGGATGAGTTGGCAAAGAAATTTAAAAATAACGATAGTGAAATGAAAATTGCTATTGTTGTGGATATGTGGCTTACGGGGTTTGATGTTCCATCTTTGGCAACTATGTATGTTTATAAGCCAATGACAGGACATAATTTGATGCAGGCTATTGCACGAGTGAATCGTGTGTTCCAAGATAAAGAAGGTGGCCTTATTGTTGACTATGTAGGGATTGCATCAGCATTAAAACAAGCTATGAATGATTATACAACTCGTGATAAGAAAAATTATGGAAATACAGATGTTGCAGAGGTTGCTTATCCTAAATTTTTAGAAAAATTATCTGTATGTCAAGATTTATTCCATGGTTATAATTATATTAATTTTAGTGGAGATAGTGATTTAGAAAGGGCTAAAATTATTAGTGGCGCGTTAAATTTTATTCTAGACAGAAAAAGAGAGAATGATAAAGAAATTTTTTTGAAAGAAGCACTTATGCTTCATCAGGCACTATCTCTTTGTTCATCTTTAGTATGTGAGAAAGATAGATTAGAAGCTGCTTTTTTTGAAGCGATTCGAGTTTTAGTTTTAAGGCTTATAAATAATGGACAAGGACAAAAAATATCTTTAAATCAAATGAATGCTAAAATCAATGATTTATTAAAACAAAGCATTAAGAGTGAAGGAGTGATAAATCTATTCTCTGACATAAAAGAAGAGTTTTCATTATTTGATCCTAAGTTTTTGCAAGATGTAGCTAATATGAAAGAAAAAAATATTGCTGTAGAGCTTTTAAAAAAATTAATAGCAGAGCAAGTTGTTGTATATAAGAGGACAAATATAGTAAAGTCTGAAAAATTTAGTGGAATTATGCAAAGGACATTAAATTCATATCTTAATGGGATGTTAACGAATGAAGAGGTCATTGAAGAAATGCTAAATCTTGCAAAACAGATTGCTGAAGCACAAAAAGCTGGTGATAAATTGGGGTTGACAACAGATGAGCTTGCTTTTTATGATGCACTTACAAAACCTCAAGCGATTAAAGATTTTTATAAAAATGATGAGTTAATTGCAATTAGTAGGGAATTAACAGATACACTTAGGAAGAATAGAAGTATAGACTGGCAAAAAAGAGAATCAGCTCGTGCTAAAATGAGAATGTTAATTAAAAAACTTTTGAAAAAACATAAATATCCGCCTGAGGGGATGGAAGATGCAGTGCAAGTTGTTATGACACAGTGCGAACTTTGGACTGATAGTTATCATTTTGAATATGATGATATTTATTCACATACAGACTATATTAACAAGTCTGTGCCGTTAGCTGCAGAAAATAGTATAAAATATATTTGATTAAATTCAATGAACGAATATATTGAGAGAGTGTAAATTATGTCAAAAGGAATAATATATTTAATGACCACAGTAGTATCTGGTCTTATAAAGATTGGTAAAACCAGAAATGACCAATTTGAAAATAGAATGAGATTTTTAGAAAGTAATGGATACGCTAATATTACAGGGCTAAAAAGAGAATTTGCTATAGAAGTGGATGGATATGACGAGAAAGAAAAGCTTATACATGATATTTTTAGTAAAAGTAGGATTGTTAATACAGAACTATTTGCTTTAGATATAGAAATAGCAAAATCGTTATTATCTTCTTTAGATGGTAAGCAGATTTATCCAAAAGATAAGAGTAAAAAGGAAGTATTTAAGGAATCAACAGAAGAAATAAAACTTAAGTCAGATAATGGGTTTGTTCCAGATGGGGAATATGTATTAAACCGTAATATTAAAGGTTTTGGTAAAGTTTATGGTAAAGCAAAAGTAGAAGATGGTATATTTACAGTTTTAAAAGGAAGTATTTGTGGAAATACTGGGAAAGGGTATATTTCTTCTATTAGACGAAATGCAAATATAGTAAATAATATATTACAAGAAGACATTGTATGTGTTAATCCATCGAGCGCAGGTTGGATAATTATCGGAAAATCTAATAATGGATGGGTTGAATGGAAGGATATACATGGTAACAGAATCGAAAAATATAGAGATATAGAAAGATAGTTTATGTATAAGATAGTTACTATAGAAATAGCAAGAGGTAAGTTTATGCCAAATTTAAAAGCAAAAGAATATAAAAAATTTGAAGATATTAAACATATCAGAAAAGATGGAAGTGAGTATTGGAGTGCAAGAGAACTTTCTGCTGTACTTGATTACTATCAATGGCGTAATTTTCAAAAGGTAATTGATAAGGCTATGATTGCTTGTGAAAATAGTGGGCATGAAGTAACATACGATTTTGCTGAGGCCAGCAAAATCGTAGAAGCTGGTGCTACAAGCAAGTCTATTAAAGATTATGAACTTACAAGATATGCTTGCTATTTGATTGTGCAAAATGGTGATCCTAGAAAAGAAGTTATTGCACTTGGACAAACCTACTTTGCTATACAAACATATCGTCAAGAGCTAGCGGATCATTTTAATCAGCTTGATGAGGATAGAAGACGGCTTGTTGTTCGAGGTGATATTAAACAATGGAATCAGATTTTAGTTGAAACAGCACATGATGCGGGAGTTATCACAAACGAAGAATTCGCTATATTCCAAAATGCTGGATATATGGGATTGTATGGCGGATTAGATGTAGAAGATATACATTCTAGGAAGGGTCTAGCTGCAAGACAAAAGATTTTGGATTACATGGGAAGTACTGAACTCATTGCGAATTTATTTAGAATTTCACAGACAGAAGAAAAGCTAAGGAAAGACAAAGTTGAGGGTGCATATGCAGCAACAAAAGTGCATTATTCAGTAGGAAAAGAAGTGAGAGGTGCCATTGAGAAAATAGGTGGCACAATGCCAGAAGATTTACCAGTTCCAGAGAAAAATATTCAACAGATAGAAAAAGAACAGATGAAACGTCTTAAGGATAAAGCTAAACAGGGAAAGTTGATGTTGGATGAATAATGTGTGTCCCCAAAAACACTCTTACTGTAGTATAAACACTGATATTGTTTTGAGATTAAAAACTCAAAAACTAGGTATAAAGACACCAGATTTTAGAAACTTAATAGATACTGATAATTTGTAAAATAAACAAATATGCTATGATAATTATTGGGTTTGAATAAGATTATAAATTCAAGAGGTTAAAAATCCTCAGCAAGACTATTAGTATAATCTATGTTAATTTGATTAAGTTGAGAGTCAAAAATTAAAGTATGTATTGTAAAAATTTTTATACGGGGTTTGCTTTTATTCATATGTTAAAAATATAAAATTTAAGAAGAAAGTGAAATTAACTAGTTCATCAAATCATATATTCAGACTAAAATATAAAAAAATAAACTCGGAGCATTCCGAGTTATTATTCTTATATTTTCTTGACCAATTTTGATTTTAGATAAATTCTACCAACTCCATCTACAGTAGCTTCAATGTCGTGACCATTTACTTCAGGTTTAAGAATTTTTAATTTAGTAGCTTTAGTTCCTTGTTTTAATCTATCTTTGCCTAATGGTAATTCTTTTATTGTAGTAACTGAATCGCCATCTGCTAATTCAGCTCCGTTAAAATCAAATGTTTTGCTAGCAAGTTCAGCAGCTTCCATATCTGCATCTGTCCACTCATGAAAACACATAGGACAAACATATAAATGATTATCTTTGTATGTGTAGCCTTCTCCACACTGTGGGCAATTTGGTAAATCTATCATTCTAACCTCCAAATAATTTATTACTGATAATATTATAACATAAATAATTTTAATTAAAAATGATAGTGAACATTCATTACAATTAAGCTTATCAGCCTCTGGGTTAGAGATTTAAAAACAATTATAGAAATGTTGTTATATTTGTAAAATAGATTCAGAAACTTGGAATCAAGCAACAAATATAAGAGCTAAGTGTAGTGTATTTTAGAAGATTTTTATATATAGAAATATAAAAAAATTTTTCAAAAGTTTGAATAATACTTATTGTAACAATATCTAAAATTATCATCAAATGCAACTATAAACTTTTGATTATATAAAAAACTGTCTAGAGTTGTCAAACATATGTGACAAGAAAATTCAATTTTTTTATTATGGTGAAGGCAAAAAATTAGATTCTGCCTTCAAAAAATATTGTTAATTGCGACAATATCTTATCCCAGCCCCTTATTCTAGTGGCCCACTTGCTAGATGCATCTACCATCGCAAGGTACAAGTGTAAATGTCAATATAAGAATGTACATTTTCCTATTCCTTCCGGATATTTGAAATAGATACTTTGTTTATCTAGAGTTTATTATATACATCTTCTACTTTTTTATTTAAAGAATAATATCCAATTTTAAGTATATATTTTCGCGAATATAATTACTGGAAATTGCATTCTTCAACCAATCTACCATCTCGAGTATATAAAAATAAGGAATTATTTTAATCAAACTTTAATATAATTGCATAACTAAAAAGCTCATCTATTTATTTTGTCTATATTCGATTACAGCCATTTTTATTTGATTATAGGAGATATTTTCGTTTACAGCTTCTTTTATTGGCTTTAATTTTGAGTAACCCAAGCGTTCAATCGCTTTAAATATTTCATTTCTTACATTTTTATCCAAATTAAAATTTATATTTTCAAGATATCCTGTTTTTTGAGCAATGTCTAGGTGTTTAAGTACAGTTTCGGAAGTTATATTTCGTTGAATGGCAATTTCTTCTATAGACATACCTTCTTTAAATAGCATGGCTGAACGTTTGAAAGAGTTTGAGAATGATTTTTTCTTTATACTATTTTCTTGAGGAATGGAATAATTATCGTACTTATTTTGTGTTAAATCGACGTCTTTAACAAAATCTAAGATCAATTCAAGAAATCTTTTACCATATTTTCTTATTTTAGTTTCGCCAAATCCAGGCATCTCTTTAAATTCTCTCATTGTTTGAGGCTTCATAATGGCTAGATTTTTCAAATGTGAATTATGCAGTATCACATAAGGCGGAACATTTTCTTCTTCTGCTATAGAATTTCTTAAATATCTTAAATTTTCAAATAGTTCGGCATCAATGGAGGATAAATTTTCTTTTATTATAGAAGTTTTGTTGTTTGCTTTTGGAGTTTTCTTTTTAATCATGTAAAACTCCTCTTCGCCTTGTAATAGGTTGACGGATGATTTAGTTAATCTCAATTCTCGATGTCTTCCAAGAACAAGATATTTGTCTGAGATAAGTTTAGATATTATATTTTTAATTTCATCACGACTAAGATTATTCATGATTCCATAGGTGGATAATTTATCGAAATTCCAGTTAAGTACTTTATGGTTAGAAGATCCTTTTAAAACTAAAGAAACCAAGTCCATTCCAAAGTTTTGATCCATACGAACTATACAGGACAAAACTTTTTGAGCATCAATTGTTCTGGATTCAATTTCTGTTTTATTTAAGCAAACAGAGCAGTTATTGCACTTGTCATGGGTATTTTTATCAAAATAATTAATTATTTGCCAACGTAAACACTTAGTTGAATAGCAATAGGCAATCATTTGTTCGAGTTTTTTATATGAATAATTGTCATTATTAGATTTTATTAAGAATTTATTAGTTACTATATCTTGTGGGGAAAATAAGAGGATTGCATTTGCAGGTTCTCCATCTCTGCCGGCTCTACCTGCCTCTTGATAGTATGACTCAATGTCTTTTGGCATATTGTAGTGAATAACTTGTCTTACGTCAGGTTTATCTATGCCCATTCCAAAAGCATTAGTACAAACCATTATTGAAATTTCATCTTTTAAAAATGCATTTTGAATGGCATTTCTTTGCGTAATATCTATACCGGCATGGTATTTCCCGACCGAATATCCTCTATCTTGAAGAAAATCTTTTATTTCATCTACAAGTTTTCTAGTTGAGCAATAAATTATTTGAGATTGACATTTATCCAATAGTTCAAGTAACCTTTCTTTTTTATCTTTAGGTTCTTCAACGGCAAAATAGATATTTGGTCTGTCGAAGCTGGATACATGAATAAAAGGCTCTACTTGATCAAGCTGGTTGATTATATCTTTTCTGACTAATTGATTTGCTGTTGCCGTAAATGCTGAAACTACCGGTCTTATATTAAGATTTTGTATAAAAGAAGAAATTGTTCTGTAAGAAGGTCTGAAGTCATGACCCCATTGTGAAATACAATGCGCTTCATCAACAACTATTTGCGAGATGTTGAGATTTTTAGCCCATTGCGTGAAAAAAACATTTTCTAATCTTTCAGGAGCTATGTATAAGAGTTTTATATTTCCATTTTCAATTTCATTTTTAACTTCGCCGGTTTGGGTGAAATCTTGACTGGAATTCATAAGTCTTGCCGGGATTCCCTTTAGCCTTAAGTCATCGACTTGATCTTTCATTAGGGCAATAAGTGGTGAGATAAATATAGTTAAACCATCAATCAGCATTGCGGGAATTTGGTAGCATATAGATTTTCCGCCGCCTGTGGGTAGTACACCCAAAACATCTTTCCCATTTAAAATATTGTTTATTAAATCTTCTTGTCCAGATCTAAAATTATCATAGCCAAAATATTTTTTTAAAATTTGTTTAACTTCCATAATTTTCTCCTTTTAAGTCATTAATTTATAGTAGATATTTTTTTAATATTATTTCCTTGAGCTAATTATAGCATTAAAGATTAGCTTTATGGTTACGAGAAAAGGTAAGTGGACAGATGATTACTCAAAGCAACGGGATTTTATTAGAATAAGATTAAATAATAAAATGATTGACAGGAAAACATTACCGTGCTAGACTGAAAATAGTTAACTAAGTGAACAGTTCACAATAGATACTTTTTGGAGGGGTTTTATGACTGAGAAAGTTAGTAAAAAGAGAGATTTATCTTTATTATTACTTATAGGTGGTATTGTGTTAGGGGCTATTATAGGTTTAGTGTTTGGTGAAAAGGCGACAGTGTTAAAACCTTTAGGAGATATTTTTCTAAATTTGATGTTTACAATAGTTGCTCCTATGGTGTTAGTTTCTATATCAACTGCGGTTGGCAATATGATAGACATGAAGAGATTAGGTAAAATATTAACTTGGACAATGTTGATATTTGTAGTTACAGGTCTATTCGCAGGTATAGTTAGTTTTGGGACTTTAAATATTTTTAATATTGTAGATCCAGGGTCTATGAACTTTGAAATGGCTGCTGAGCAAGGTGTTGAAATAAAATCTGCAGGAGACATGGTAGTTGAAACTTTAACTGTAAGTGATTTTCCTGAAATATTAAGCAGAAAAAACATGTTGGCAATTATCGTGTTCTCTATAATGCTGGGCTTGGCTGTAAGTAAAAACGGAGGAAAAGACAGCCTTGTAGGCAAATTACTAAATAATTTAAATAATGTTATTATGACTATTATTTCTTTTATTATGAAGCTTGCGCCAATTGGATTAGGAGCTTATTTTGCAATTTAGTTGGAGAGTTTGGACCGGAACTTATTGGGAATTATGGAAGGTTACTGGCAGTATATTATCCTTTGATAATTATTTATGTAGTAATATTTTTCCCTTTGTATGCTTACTTTGCTGGTGGTAAGATAGGTGTGAGAAGGATGTCTAAAAATATAATAAAACCAATGGTAACATCTTTTGCAACTCAATCTTCTGTGGCAACTCTACCAGTTAACAAGAATGCTTGTAATAATATAGGAGTGTCTGAAGATATATCCGATATTATACTTCCATTAGGTTGTACAATGCATATGGACGGTTCAGTTATTTCGTCCATATTTAAAATAGCATTTTTATTTGGAATTTATGGAATTCCCTATACGGGAATAGATGTGTATGCTAAGTCTATGATGGTGGCTATATTGAGTGCATTTGTATTATCAGGGGCGCCAGGAGGTGGATTAGTTGGGGAAATGTTAATAGTATCACTATTTAATTTTCCTCCTGAGTCATTCCCGATTATTGCAACGATTGGATTTTTAGTGGATCCTGCAGCTACAATGGCAAATGCAAGTGGAGATACAATAGCTTCAATGATGGTAACAAGAATTGTTGAAGGCAAAAATTGGATAAGAAAGAAGGATGTGGCGAGTGAATAAAATAAATTTGGCAAATCTACCGACACCAATTGAAAAAATCGAGTCATTAAGCAAAAAATATAAAAAAAATATTTATATAAAGCGCGATGATTTCACGGGTACTGAAGTATCCGGAAATAAAATTAGAAAATTGGAATACACTATGCAAGACGCTATAAATCAATGTGCTGATACAATTATAACAACTGGAGCTATTCAATCAAATCATTGTAGAGCAACTGCTGCAGCTTCAGCTAAACTTGGTTTGGATTGTCATTTAGTATTAGTTGGTGAAGTTGGAAATAACGAAGGAAACTATTTTTTAGACAAATTATTGGGTGCTAAAATTCATGTAATAAAAGAATCATCTGAAAGAGAAACATATGTAGAAGAGTTGATACAAAATTTAAATGACAATGGGCATAAAGCCTACTATATGCCGGTTGGAGCTTCTACATCAGTTGGAGCGTTAGGATACCAAGCTTGTTTTGATGAAATAATAGACCAAGAAAAAAGCTTGGGGGTTAAATTCGATGCAATATTTTCGACAACTGGTTCAGGTGGAACATATGCAGGTCTTTGGTATGGCAATTACAAAAATAAGTCAAACAAAGAAATTTTTGGTATAAGTGTTAGCGAGTCAAGTGAACATTTTAAAAAAGTAATAGTTGAAATATTAAAAGGTATGAACTGTAATATTACAGATTTCAATGGGATAAATATAGTTGATGATTACATTGGCTTAGGTTATGGAAAATATACAGAAAAAGAAATTCAAGCCTATATAGATATATCAAAAGAAACGGGAATAATTTTTGACCCTTGTTATACAGGGAAGGGTTTTATCGGGATGCTTGAAGAGATAAAAAATTCAGATTTTGAAAATATTTTATTTATACACACCGGTGGGTTACAAGGTTGGACTAAAGAAATGAGAGATGTTGCGGATAAATTACTAAATTATTGAGAGGAGTAAATATGAAATATAATTTTAGTTCAGCAGTAGATAGAAGAAAATCAAACCCAAGCAAGTGGTTAAAGGTAAATAATACAGAAGAGGATTTTGTGTTGCCGATGTCTACTGCAGATATGGATTTCGAATTATGCAAGGAAATTAGAAATGACTTAACCGGATATATAAGCGAACAAGTCTTAGGTTATTCAAGACCTACAAAAGAATATTTAGAGAGCGTTGTAGAATTTTTTAAGTCACACCATGGTTTTAATATAAGACAAGAATGGATATTTACAACTCCAGGAGTTGTTTCAGCATTAGCAACTGCTGTTGGAGAATTTACAAATGTTGGAGAGAAAGTTATCATTATGACTCCTATTTATCCACCGTTTTATGATGTAGTTAAAGGTCAAGATAGACAAGTTTCTGAATGTCCAATGATTTTTAATGATGGAAATTATTTTATTGATTTTGAACTTTTAGAAAAACAAGCTAAACAAGCAAAACTTATTTTATTCTGTAGCCCACATAATCCGTCGGGAAGAGTTTGGGACGTTGAAGAATTAGAAAAGTTGGGGAGAATATGTATTGATAACGGTCTAATGATAGTGAGCGATGAAATTCATTCAGATATAATGTTGAGCGAGAAGAAGCACAGGATTATAGGCACTATTTCAAGTGGAGTTTTGGATAACTCTATAATTTGTACAGCAGCATCAAAGACATTTAACATTGCCGGACTTCAATGCTCAAACATAATAATAGCTAATGAAAAGATAAGGAGCAGATTTATTGTTGCCAACGAGAAAATTGGATTGGAAAGAGCTAATGTTTTAGGGATGGTAGCAACTCAATCAGCTTATACTAATGGTCAGGCTTGGATAGAAGAAGTGACAGAAGTAATAAAGGAAAATTTAAGAGTTTTAGTGAACTTTTTAGAAAAGTACAATAATTTATTTTCATACGTAGTTCCACAGGCTAGTTTTTTGGTCTGGATTTCATATGAAAAGATGGGAATTGATGAAAATAAAATGTGTGAATTGCTTGATGAGGCAAAGTGCTATGTGAATTTAGGTTCCGAATATGGATACGGCGGAGAAAGACATATGAGAATTAATATTGGTTTACCTAAGAAATATTTAACCGAAAATTTAATGAGACTAGAAGAAGTTTTAAAGAAACATAAGTATATATAAAGCAAGTCCTCCGGGTTATCCGGGGGACTTAATTTATTTGGATTATTCTTTTTCAATAGCATCTTTATACTTCCTCAAAAAAATTCTTGATTTTGCAATTTCATCAAGACTGAAATCTTGAGATAAGAAAGTTGTTGTAAAAATTGTCGATTCGATATCATGTATCATATGTTTTTTATTAAAAATCTCACCTTTTTTTGTCAAATATAAATCATATTTTCTTTTATTTTCAGGATTTATTTCTCTACTTTTTTTTACAGTTCTTCGAGATTGTGTAAAATTTTGTGTATATAACCTCCTGATTATGGTAAACAATAACTAATCAGGAGGAATTTTTATGCCAAGAAAGAGACCATAAACAAAGTTAAACAAAATATCTAAGATGTTAATTGAAGAATTTCAACCAGAAGTAATATATGACCTGCAAAAAGCTCTAAAAGATCTTTTACGTGATACAATGAAACAAATATTAAAAGCTGAATTAGATGCTCATTTACCCTATGAATATGATGAAAATCCATTAACCTTTAATGCAAGAAACACTTCAAGCAAAAAAACTGTTAAATAATCCTATGGATATATAGACTTAAGTATTCTAAGAGATAGAAAAGGATTCTTTAAACCACAAGTAATAGAAGTTGTATATCCAAAAGCAGAGATACAAAAATGTATAATCCATCAAATAAGAAATCTCTCCAAATATGTATATTTCAAAGATATAAAAGGAGTAATGAAAGATTTAAAATCAGTATATAGAGCATCTACAGAAGAATTGACTTTTACAAATTTAGCCATGTTTGAAGATAAATAGGGCAAAAAGTATCAAAAGTATGTAAGAGCTTGAAAAAATAATTAATCAGATGAAAAGATATTTGTATAGATCTACCAGGCTTTCAATTCAGACCTTAAATTGGCTTAATCCTATTGAAAATCAAAATCTATTATTTTCATCCACTCTAATTCCTCCTTAAAATTTTCAAATAATAAAAAACTCCATAAGTAGTTTTGGTTATTTACCTTGTCTACTTATGGAGTATCATATCGTTTTGAAATTACCTTTGATTTTATTATATTCTGTTTTAATAAAATATTTGTATTTATTACTTATTAAAATAGGCTAAGTAGTTGCTCAGCAGATATTAGATATAAGATAAAATATATAATATGAAGTGGAATATTCCATGTAACATATTTTTCAATCTGATTCATTTCTACTTTCTTTCCGCTATTTACCAAATTCTCTACTTCCCCAAAACCTGTTAATGTATGCAACACCAACATTATAATTGGAACAATTAAGCTAAAGCATAATGGGTTAAAACCTTTATTGTAATTTAAAATCAAAGATATGATTGATACTATTATTTGCCCAAGTAATATAATAGAGTGATTTATTTTAACATTAGTATTTGAACGAAAAGATGAATAATCTTGAAATCCGCTTAATATCTTATTTTTTAAGATATAATTAAAATAGCTCCCCAATGTAACTGTATACATAAGCATCATTCCTGACATAATAGCCGTATATATAATTTGTATCTTCAAAATAATAAAATCCAAAAAATTACCTCCAATTTTATCTATTTTATATTATTATATGCTATTTCATCCTTTTAATAACGGTCTTTCCGCTTAGTTTCACCCTTCCATATCTTTATGTATATCTTCTATACCAAGTATATTCTTCTTGTCATAATTCTCAAGGGACTTGTAGTTCTTATGTTTTGTAATATAGTATTTATATGATACATAAGATCTTACGCCTCTAAGTTGAAAAATGTATTTGCCCCATCCATTACGATAATCTCTCCTTGGATCATCAGTTCTTTGCCTGTCCTTTGGTATTCATCTTCTCTAACTTCTAAAAAATCAATTGTATCAAGTAGTGCTGTGAAGTTATTTTCTTCTCTTGGAGCTTCATAGAAGATGTAGCCTATAATTTCTTTGTAGTAAAGTTTTTCAGCTTTCACTTAAAAATCCTCAACTGCTTTTCACCTTGTCATTTTGTATTTTCAATATTTGTCTGAAATAATTTCAAAATATCTTTTTAATAACGCATATAGGAAAAGAAATTTTATTTCTTAGAATTCTTGAAATCTATCGTATTTTGGTATGAAATTAAGAAAAAGATATGTTATGTTACACTTTTAGCAATCATCACGCCAACTGGTGCAAGCCCTCCATATATCAGTTTCATTTCAACTACTGAAAATCCATATTCCTCAATAAATTCTTCAAATTGCTTTTTATTCCATTCTTGATACATCTTAAATCCTAAAATGGACATAATCATTTTTATAATTTTTCTTTGTTTCCCCTCTTTCCATAGAAAAGTAGGAGCAAATAAAATACCATTAGATTTTAATACCCTAGATATTTCTTTCATTGCCTCATCCGGCTTAGGCATAATGTGAAGTGCATTAGCTATTACAACACAATCAAATTTTCCATCTGCAAAAGATAATGATGTTGCATCAGCTATTTCAAATGTAAGGTTTTTGTATTTTCCACGCTTCCTTGCCTCCACAATCATTTGTTCAGAGAAGTCTGTTGCAATCCAACTTTTAGTATACCTTGAAAGACTAAACGACAGTTGCCCTGATCCACAAGCAAGTTCAAGTATATTCATATCTTTATTCAAATAATGACAAATATTTCCGCAAATTTTATCATAAACTTTTTTATCTTTTTTAATAAAAGCGTTATATAGTTTGGCAAATTTATCCCAAAATTTTTTATTATTTTTAATACTCACTGTCAGTACTCCTTTAATATAAATTATCATATCAATTTTTATCTTATTTTCTCATTGATATCTTGTAAAAAAGCTATAACGGTTGCTCTAAGATTTAACTGCATCGGGTGATATGTATTCTAAAATTTTTAAATTCCACTCCAATCCAGAAATCAAAGCCGGATTTTATATATTTGAAGATCCTATATAAGCTGATGAATATCCCGTACTTCTTTCAAAACAATAAGATTTTACGTGCAGTCAGTTCTGTTTGTATCATATAAAATTTCAACTTCAGTATTTGGCAACTTTAAAAGCTCAACTATTGCATTAAAATCAGAAACTCCCATATATGATGTTGTTATAATTCTTAGCTTGTGATCTTCGGTAAATCCTTCTAACGCATCTCAAATAAGCCTAAATCCACTATACTTAATAAAATATATAAGCAGATCGATTCTATCAGAAGTTTTTATCTCTCTAATTCACTTTTAAGAGTTGTTCCAATTGTGACGGCTAATAGTGATGACGTTGCAATTGATGTCAATAACCTATTTTTATTTAGTTTATCAAATCCTTCTTTATTCTCATGAACCACCAACCATTAATTTCCATGCTCTTCACTTATTCCAAATCCTTCAATTTGAAATATTTTCAACAATTCTTTTAATATAAATAAACGTTTTTCTTTGTCGCTAGTGGCCATGTATTTTCTAATATTGTATTATATTTCATAATTTAAAGCCATTTTATAATTGATAATTGGATTTATAAATTTGTTCACTCACTTGACTTTATCTTCTTATCAATATATCATATTTTATTAGGAGTGATTATATGGACTTACATGCATTGATAAACCAAAAATCTTTAGACAAACTTTCTGACGAGGAATTAATTGCATTATTTGAAGATGTAAATGAGTTTAACCAAGCTGTTTATGACTTTGCAATCTCTTATGAAAGTTATATGAAAGTTCCAAAAAATTATGGAGACTCTGATAAATTGTCTATGATTGAAGCGCACATTATCTATAATATTTTCAAATCTCCTGGTATAAACGCCATTGAATTAAATGAAATATGGAATGTCTCCAAGGCATATATTTCTAAAATTATAAATAAACTAGAAAGTGATGGATATATTTATAGACTTTGAATTCCGCTTTGTAGTATAATATTTAAAATAGGTTTATTATGAACTTTATTATGGATTTAATGGATTTATTAAATGTTGAGCAGATATTTGATTTATAGGTTTTTATCTGTAAATCAAAGTCTAAAATTCTTGACATTTTAACCCTAGATTTGTTTACATTAAGGGCAAGAAAAGGAGAAATAATAGAGCTTGGGAATAGGAATTGATTTATATAGAGCATTAAAGACAAAATTATATTTTATGAGTTGCTATTTGTAATTTTTAAATTTATAAAAGTCTGTTAATAGAAGTTGAATTAATTAAAAGAATAGGAGTTAAATTGTTCAATAATAGTTACTTGTATAGAATTAGAATCTATTATTATTGGCTTGTATGAGTCAAGGTAATAAATATATTATGCAAAGAAATTGAAAAATAGCTGAATTTTTCTTAATTGATTATTGAAGAAATAAAATTTAAGAGAGGTTTTTTGAAAAAAGAAGATTTTTGTAGATATGGTATCAAAGGATTTAAAAGAAATAGATAAAAACGACGAACTAATAGGGAAAAGGTTTGGGAAACTAAAAGTGATATCTGTTTATAAAAAAGGCAAGTACAAAAAATGTAAATGTATTTGTGATTGCGGAAACACTATTGATGTATATTATAGTAATCTTGTTTCAGGGAGGACAGTGAGCTGTGGATGTAGAGGAGCGGAGATTGCCAATAGTTATAAAAACATAGTAGGGAAAATATATCACGACCTTATAGTTGAAGAGAAAACTGAAAAACGTGAAGATGGTTTAATAGTTTGGAAATGTAGGTGTCTTAAATGCGGAAAATACATTGAAGCCACTAAAAAGCAATTGGACAGAGGATATGTCAAAGACTGCGGGAATCATAAATATGAAGATTTATTAGGGCAAAAATTTGGAGAGCTTACAATTATCTCATTTGATAAAAATAGAGAAAAGTACCTTTGTCTATGTTCTTGCGGTAAGTATACTTATGTATCCAGATCCAACCTAATCAGCGGACATACACTTAGTTGTGGGCATCTTAGTAATGAACGCAAATATAACTATGTAGACGGAGCTTTACCATACTTACTAACGGGAAAGATTCCATCAAATAATACCAGTGGAGTAAGAGGTGTCAGTCAAACTAAAAATGGAAAGTGGATTTCTTATATTACATTAAGAAGAAAGAGATATACACTTGGAACATTTAAGAAAAAAGAAGATGCTATCAGAGCTAGAAAGAAAGCTGAGGAAGAACTATTTCAGCCGATTTTAGAAAAAGCAAATAATCAAGAGAATCTATAAATTATTAAAATCAATCTAAACTTAATTTTTACATATGGGAAATAAAATACTTAACTAAAAATATTAACGCAAGCATATTGATTATCTTAAAGAGCATGATAATGTAAAAAGTGATGAAATATTGCTGTGTATAATACTTGGGATATCGACATTAAATAGAATGGTAAGAATGAGTAAGTTCAAAATTTAATAAAATTTTAAATCTTTCTTATTTTCTTCTTAGTTGAAGTGATATTATAGGCTAATATATAATAATGGCATATTTATTAAGGGGTGATTATGTGAGAGAATATATAAAAGTAGAAGTTTATATACCTGAAGAGAATGTCATAAAGTTAGTCAATGCTCTTAATGAGGAAGGAATCCTTAGAGATGGAAATTATGACTATGTATTTGCAACTTCAAATGTCACTGGTCACTTTAGACCTATTGAAGGGGCAAATCCATACACCGGAGAAATTGGCGTAGTTAGTGAAATAAGGGAAGTAAGATTAGAGTTTAGAATAAGGTCTGCGGAACTGGATTTTGTAAAAGATGTAATTAAAGAGTGTCATCCTTATGAAGAACCGGTTGTAAATTATTTAGAACTATTATAAGAGATGTAAATTTTACTGTATCAAAAAAATCCAAAAGCTTTGTTGCTTTTGAAGTCTTTTTGATACAGTTTTTTTGTTAGAATTTTGAAACAGAAACTGTATTTTTACTGGCGTTATCTTTATCCATAACTTTATTGGATATCCAACCTTGATATCTTTCTCCTGTTGAAGAGTCGAGTGCCTCTACTTCACACCAAATGCGTTCTATCCCTTCAATTTTTGTATTTTTTACATATAGATCGGAATCAATTGGCAACGTAGTTACAATTTCAGATTCAATAGAAGGAGATGTACGTAAATTGGCTTTATCTGTCTGTACTTTTTGGAAAGTGTGTAATAGATTGTTTGCTATATTAGACATTTCAGCACGATTTTTTTTGTACTCGGGAGATTCTTCAATATCATAAGGGTTTTGTTTTACATAATCCGAAGATGATTTTATAGAGCTTAGAAGTGAAGATGCTTCTGCGGATTCCGGTAATATTTCTTGTAGGGATAATAATATATTCACGGCTTCGTAAGGGTCTCCATTTTCTATACGGTTTTTTGCTCTATTTATAACGAGTTCTTCTATTTCACTTATTTTATCTTGAGCTTCTTGATAGTGTAAGTCCTCAGGTAATACTTTTTTATAGTTTATTAAGGCTGCAGTATAGTTTTTTTCATCAAAATATGTTTTAGCTCTTGAAAATAGATTATCTGATTCCATGAGTTTTTCAGCTTTTTCTATTAAAGGTTGAGTTTCAAATTTATCTGAAGGTTGTATTTTCTCTAGCAGTTGAACGGCTTCTTGATATTTCCCTTTGGCTATATAATCTTTTGCTTTATAAAAATTATTTGACTGATTAAAATTCATTATTAGATGTGAAATTAATATAAATATAATTAAAGACACAGTAACTAAAAGGGTATTTGTGAGAACTTTATTTTTACTTTTGCTCTTATCTTCATCTTCATTAATTCGAGTAGTTGCCAATACATCTGTAGAAGGAGCAATTTTTGTAAGATGTGTCTTAGTTAGATTTTCAGTTAAGGCTTTTTTTCCTGCTTCAGAAAAGTTTATAGTTTGAGAAAGCATATTTAGTATCTTCATATTAACCAGCGACTCGGTCAAATTATTTAGTACAAAATATTTATTTCTGTGACAGTGTCTACACTCCTGAACGTCTGAAGGGTTTACAGCACCACATACGCACTTCCAAGCAACTCTTAAATTTTCACCATAAGCTATTATGTCATTACCAAGCAAATTGTTTATTTTAATTTGTTTGTTTTGAGGAATAACAGCTAAGCTGTATGAAATTTCTTCGGAGGCATCGTAGACATGGTTTTTACCCCCAAGGTGAGTGATTTCTCTAATTCTTACTTCTAAACCACGAGCATCAACAAATCTCTGGTCTATTTTAAATGGTTCTACATAGTAAATTTTTTCTGGAAGCACTTCAATAGATTTTGAAGTATAGAAAAATTCACTTGAATTAAATAGAAAATTACCGTATATATCTTTGTATTTAACTGAAAAAGTTATATCTGAAACAACTAAATTGCCTATATTTAATATATCAAATGCAATGCTTAAATCGTTAGTCAGCTCCGCGCGAATTATTTGTAGGTGGTGATTCGGGTTTGTACTGACTACGGTAGGTAATGTTTTAAAATCTTCCATTTCTACCTCCTTTGTAAAAATTATATATTAGGGACTTTATAATTTCAATTGGCACGATTGTAATGATTTAGTGAGTTTGATAAAATTAAAATATGTTTGGAGGTCAATTTTGAAATGTAGAACTATAGAAATAAATGGTGAAGAGATATTTTATAGAGAAAAGGGCACAGGTCCGATTTTATTATTGATACATGGCAATATATCTTCTTCAATCTTTTTTACAGAGATGATAGAAGAATTATCTAAAGAGTATAGAGTTATAGCTCCTGATTTAAGGGGGTATGGGAATAGTTCTTACAATAAGAAAATAAATAGTATATCTGAATTTGCAGATGATATTAGAGAGTTTGTAATAGAATTAGATTTAAAAGAATTTTACATATTGGGTTGGTCATTGGGTGGTGGAATTGTAATGGAATTTATGGGGGATCAAGACCTAAAGTTCAGAGTGAAAAAAGCTATACTTATGGCGTCCATAGGAGTGTATGGTGCTGAACTTCCACTGACAACGGGAATGAAGGGCATTGGCAATCAAATATACAATGTTAATTTTACTCTAACTCAAAGTTTAGTTAAATATAATCCGATAACTTCTTTTTTAGAACATGCTAATGAAGCTATAAAGTACAGGGGAATGAGTGGAATACTGAAGAGCTTGGTATATACAGAAAATTATCCGGGTGATGAGATATATGATAGAAATTTACAAGATACTGTAAAACAAAGATGCTTGTCTGAAGCTGGGAATGCAGTTGGAAATTTTAGATTTAACAAAACAATTAGAGAGAATATACCGATTTTAATTGTTCATGGCACTGGAGATAAGGTTGTGGATTCATTGATAGCTAAAGTAAATAAAAATTATTTTTCCAAACAAGCTGAGCTGATAATGTACGATAACTGTGGACATGCTATAATGACGGATAAATATGAAGAGTTAATTAAAGATATAAGGAATTTTTGCAAATAAAATAAATTATTAAAATAAAGAGGTTCAAGATGAAGATGTTTTTAAAAATAGTTTTATTACTAATATTTATTATAGTACCTTTTGGCACATTTTTAATTGAATCTTTTAGAGAAATACCTGAAGATGTTTCATACAAGAGTTTAGAGCACCACGGAGATTTTAACTTTTTATATGATTTAACTTATTCTGACATCAAAGGAGACAGAAAGTCGGAACAGGAAATTTTTTCAAATGTATATAAATTAATAGATGAGGCAGAAAACTTTTTATTGTTAGATTTTTTCTTATTTAACGATGATTACGACAAGGATAAGTATGATATGCCGTCGCTTTCAAATGAACTTACAGAAACTCTTTTGAAGAAAAAAGCAAAGAATCCTAATTTGCCTATAGTGTTGATAACAGACCCTATAAATACTTTTTATGGTGGATATATGCCGGAGAACTTCAGAAAGTTAAAAGAGGCCAACATAGAAGTTTTGGTTACTGATTTAGATGCAATAAAGGATTCAAATCCTTTATATACAAGTTTTTATAGAGCATATTTTAGAAATTTACCGTCCGGTAAAGGGAAGTTTCTTCCGAATTTATTTATAAAGGGAGAAAAAGTCTCTATTTCAGAATATACAAAGCTTTTAAATTTCAAAGCCAATCATAGAAAAGTTGTTGTGAATGAAAAGGAAGCCATAATAGCTTCTGCAAACCCGCATGATGGAAGTGCATTTCATTCTAACATAGCTTTTAAAGTTAAAGGTGCTGTTCTAAATGATATATTGGAGTCTGAAAAAGCCATTATAAGATTTTCTGGCCTAGAATCTCGAGCGCTTGAATTTATAGTAAAAGATGTAAAAGGTGGAGAGTTTGAGATACAAAGTGTAACTGAAGGAAAGATAAAGGAAGCTTTGATAGACACTATAAGACGTTCTAAAAAGGGAGATAAATTGTATTTAGGTGTATTCTACTTATCACATCGAGGTATTATAAAGGAATTAAAAGAAGCATCTAGGAGAGGTGTTGGAATAAGATTGATTTTAGATTTGAATAAGGATGCCTTTGGTCAGAAGAAGATAGGAATACCTAATAAACAAGTTGCAAATGAACTGTCTAAAGAAAAAAATATAGAAATTAGATGGTACAACACCAGTGGAGAGCAATTCCATTCAAAGTTACTTGTTTTAGAAACCAATGATGAAATGGTATTGATAGGCGGTTCGGCAAACTTCACAAGAAGAAATTTAGATGATTTGAATTTGGAATCGGATGTAGTGATAATTGGCGATAAGGACACTGAAGAAATGCAAAAAGTTGCAAATTATATAGATGTGTTATGGAATAACAATGGTAGAACTTATACACTTGATTACAACACAAATGCCGAAGATATATGGTGGAAAAATATAATATATAGAGTCCAAGAGTTTAGTGGACTTTCAACGTTTTAAAAAAAGAGCTTTGTCGCTACGAGGACAAAGCTTTTTATTATTTGAAATATTTTTTTAATTCAGATATTAGTTTTTTGTTGTCAGCTTCCGACAATATACAAAATCTAAAGTTCTTTTCATTTAGATTTTTAAAATTTGAACAATCGCGAATGACGATGGCTTTTTTCATAAGATGTTCTCTTAACTCGGCTGCGGTGGAATGGTTTAAAATTTTACAGAGAATAAAGTTACCATAAGATGGAAAACATTTTATATTTTTAATTTCAGACAACTCTTTAAAAAAGTAGTCTCTTTGTGAATTCATAAATGAAAACACTTCAGATTGATACTTTGAGTCTTGGAACATTTTTTGACCGAGAATATCGGCAAATATATTCACATTCCAAAGCATGGAGTTTTCTTTAAGAGTAGTTAGTAGTTTTTTGTCTGATGTGATTCCATAGCCAAGACGTATCCCGGGAGTTGCAAAAAATTTGCTCACACCTCTTGCTACAAATAGATTAGGATAGTGGTTGGTGAGTTCCACTGCTGAAAATTTGCTTTTGTCGGTAAATTCTACATAGGTTTCGTCGACCAAGAGATGAATGCCGGTTTTAAGTATTGCGGAAATTTCCTCACGATTTAGTATTGTTCCCGTCGGATTGTTTGGGTTTGCAAATATCAACATCTCTATGTTTTGAGATTTAATTTTTTCTATCATAGAGTCCAAAGATACTGCATATTCATTTTTTTCGAGCAAGTCTTCATAAAATATTTCAGCACCTATACTCTTTAGTTCATTTTCATATTCTGAGTAACAAGGGGAGAATACCAAAGCTTTTTTAGGTGAAATCAAACTTATATATTGTTTAAATAGCTCTGTTGTTCCAGCTCCAAGCACAATATTCTCAGGGTTTGCTCCTGAATAAGACGATATGCTCTCTTTAAGAGAAACATATTCAGGGTCAGGATATGTTGTTACCAAATTTAAATTGTCTTTTAAGTATTCTATAGATGACACAGAAGGTCCTATAGGATTTATATTGGAAGAGAAATCGGCAATTTGAGTTTCGTCAAAGCCATACTCTCTTGAAATTTCAAAAATATTTGCACCATGTTTATCTTTCATAATACACCTCGCCAATATTATACCATGAGTAGTATAATTGTAACAAAGAGGTGAAGTATGAATATTTTTGTAAACGACTATAATGATTTATGCCATGAGAGAGTTTTTGAGAAGCTTGGTAAAATTGAAAGAAATGGACACTTGGGTTATGGCTCAGATTTTTATACTGAGCAAGCTAAAAATTACATTAGACGAGATTTAAAAGATGAAACTGTTGAAATTGAATTTGTAGGAGGGGGAACAATAGCTAACATAATCGCTATAAGCGCTAATTTGATGCCATACGAAGGAATAATCGCAGCGAGCACAGGTCACATAACAGCCCACGAAACAGGCTCAATAGAAGCTACAGGTCATAAGCTTGAAACTATAGAAGTAGCTAATGGAAAGTTAAGTGCAGAATTGATAGAAGAAAAAATACTAAGCTTAGGAGAAGAATATCATATTGAACCTAAATTAGTATATATCTCACAAACCACAGAGCTTGGAACTGTATATTCACTTGAAGAGATAAAAGAAATATACAGAGTGTGTGTTCTACATGGATTGTATTTATATATAGACGGAGCTAGAATGGCAACCGGACTTGCGGCGAGTGGAATTGATGTATCTGAACTTCCAAAGATATGCGACATCTTTACACTTGGCGGAACAAAAAACGGTGCAATGTATGGTGAGGCAATTGTAATTGTAGATGATGATTTAAAAGTCAACGTTAGAAAGTTCATGAAACAACGAGGAGCAGTTATGGCAAAGGGATTTGCACTAGGTGCACAATTTGCAGCTCTTTTTGAAGATGGACTATACTATGAACTTGGTAGAAAATCATTTGAAGCTTCTAAAAAATTAGAGAGCAAGTTGAGAAGTGTCGGAGCTAAATTCTATCAAGAACCGGTTTCAAACCAAATATTTATAGAATATCCACTGGAAAAAATTGAACAATTGGCAGTAGATAATATGTTTGAAGTAATGCCGTTAGATGAAGACAACAGAGTTTTGAGATTTGTAACGACATATCTTACAACAGATGAAGAAATAGAAAATTTAGCAAGTGCATTATAATAATTTAAGGACTTCTTTTAGGGGAGTCCTTATATAACTGATTTCTCAGCCATTGCAAGTATGGGTGTTATGAGTACGCCGGCTCTTGTAGTTGACGGAGAAGTTGTAAGCTATGGAAAACTTCTAAGTGTAGAAGAGAGTACTGAGTTACTTGAAAAAAGAAAATAATAAATCGGCATATTCTTTCGAGTATGCCGATCATTTTAATTTAAAGGTAAAATATTTCTAGTTGAACTTGCACCTATTAGCGCAGTTGAAACATTGTGTAGAAGTGCTGTGCTAGTAGGTCTAAGAGTTCCAAATGCACCAAGCACCAATAACATGGTATTTATTGTAAAAATTTTCGTGAAATTCGATTCAATACGATTAGTCATTCCACGGCTAAGTTTTCTAAGCTCTATTAGAGAATGCAAATTGCTATCTAATAGAGTGATATCAGAAACTTCTCTTGCAAGGTCAGTAGCATCTCTTAAGGAGATTGAAACATCGGCCTTAGCGAGTGCAGGAGTATCGTTTATACCGTCTCCTACCATGATTACGCGGTGACCTTTTCTTTGCAATTCTTCAATTTTTTCTGCCTTGTCTTCAGGTAACACTCCTGAGAAGACATTATCTATATTTAACTCTTCAGCTATTTTTTCAGCAGCTTGAGAGCTATCTCCTGTGAGCATGTAGATATTGTCTATTCCAAGAGTTTTTAGTTCAGCTATAATGCTTGGAGCCTCCGGACGAGGTGGGTCTTGCACGCAAATTACACCGGCAAGTCTATCATCTACTGATAGATATACACACGAATATCCAACTCCTTCAGAATTTATTATATTTTCTTCATCTTCAGAAATAAATACACCGTTATCATCTGTTAAGAAGTGTGAACTTCCTATTAGAACTTTATGTCCCTTCCATGTAGAATGAACTCCATGAGATACAATATACTGAACTTCTGCGTGTTCTTCTTTGTGTTTTAAATTTTCTTCTTCGGCTTTTTTTACAATGGCACGAGCTAAACTGTGAGGGAAGTGTTCCTCAAGGCAAGCAGCCAATCTAAGTGCTTCGTCTCTTGTGAAATCTCCAAAAGGTATAACTTTAACCACTTTAGGAGTTGCCATAGTAAGTGTGCCTGTTTTATCGAATACAATAGTATCAGCTTCACTCAAAGCCTCAAGATATTTACCCCCCTTGACCATAATTCTGTTGTTAGAAGCCTCACTTATTGCAGAAATAACTGACAGAGGAGTCGCTAACTTTATAGCACAAGAGTAGTCTACAGTAAGAGCTGAAAGAGCTTTTTCTGAACTGCGAGTAAGTGCAAATACAATTGCAGAAAACAAGAAACTGTAAGGTACAATTCTGTCAGCTAAGTGAGCAGCTTTAGAAGAAATTGCAGATTTTAATCCCTCAGATTCCTCGACCATAGATAGTATGCTCTGAATTCGAGAATCACTGTGAAGAGATTTTACAGCAACTACAATTTCTCCGTCTACAACCACTGTTCCTGCAAAGACAGAATCGCCAACTGTTTTTTGAACCGGCATACTTTCTCCGGTCATACTTGCTTCATTGACTTCAGATTCGCCACTTACTATATTTCCATCAACAGGAATCATTGATCCGGTACGGACGATGATTTGCTCTTCTAGTTGAACATCTACAAGAGATTTTTGATATTGTTCTCCATCTTTACCTTTAATCCAAACTTTATCAACTTGGAATATCAGTGCGCTCGATAATGTGTTTCTGCTCTTTTCTCTAGTGTATTCTTCAAGTACATCAGAAATTCCAAGTAAGAACATTATAGAAGCGGCATTGCCATAGTGACCTTTCAATATAGAGAGACCTATAACTGAACCGTCTAAAACATCAACATTGACTTCGCCCTTGGATAGAGAATTGAAACCTTTACTTATATAGCCAAGGGCTCTTTTTATAATTACTATTTTGCCAATGGGTCTAGGAATTAGATTTCTTGCAATGAATCTAATCAAGAATTTGTTCAAAAGTTTTTGTCTAAATTTAACACCTATTGCAGTGCTCTCATCTCGTTCATAAGAAGGGACCTCTTCAAGAGAGTCCAAATCTATTTTTTTTAGCTTTTCAATAAGTGAATTGACATCAGCATCATGTTCTATTAGTACAGAACCGGTTATGTGGTTTGCACTGACTTTATAAACTCCACTGTATTTTTTTATCTCATGAGAAAGAGAATATGACTTTTCTTCATCAAGAGTATATCGACCTAACTTTAAGCGCAGATAACCATTTAAATTACATGCGATTTGAAATTTCATATTATATTATTCGCAATCACAATCACAATTGCATTCAGCTTTAGCAGATTCTTCTTGTTGTCTTACTAAATCTTCAGCATCTTCTTTTATTGATTCAAGTTTATAGCCAGCTTCTTTTTGAATTTTCATACCACCGGCAACAGCACTAACTGCTAAGTTGTGTAGAGATTTGCTCTTTAAAACTTTTTTAGCTACCATTGCAGCGGCAACTCCACCAATAAAAAACGCACTTTTTTCAGCCACTAAGTATTTTAAATATTTCATAATGTCCTCCTAAATATATTAAAATTTTATATTATTGAGCATATCATTAAAGTTTTAAAATTACAATAAAAAACACATAAGAGTTAGTAATATTAAAGGTTTTAAGTGGAATGCTTACAAAATAATGCTTACATAAGTAAAGGAATTATGGAATTAAATAATAAAAATTTAACAGTTATAAAATGTGAGTAGAACAAAAATAATAAAAAATATTTAATTAAAATATGCTGAGCACAATTCTTAGAATTAAAAGCTAGTATATAAGGAAAATATAAGAGAAAAAATTTTTATAAATTTTTGGTAACATATTAAACAATAGTTCATTTTAAACGGATTTTTAATGTAAAGGAAATATTTACTTTTCAAAGTTATAAGTAATTGGCTTTAGAGATTAAAAATCAACTTTCTATGATTTAATAAAAAGTTGATTTTGTTTTATAAAAAATCTAATTTTTAAATAGTTTATGGTCAAAGACTCTATAATTTTTCACTGATGTTTTTTAGTAGTTCGATATCAGTTAAATTATATAAAAGTGGAGTTACAGTTGCATATCCTTCTGAAAGAAGATATCTGTCAGTATTTTCAGGGCAATTGTATTCATTTCTTCCGCTTAGAGAAAGAGTGTATCCATTTTCAGTTTGAACCTTTGTATACTTATCCATCACATTTCCACCAATTTTAGCTGCCTTTATGCCTTTTAATTCTGAATATTCAACAGATGGTACATTTATATTTACAACTTGAACTTTATCAAGAGATTTATGAACCTTGTTGAATACTTCTATTGCAACTTTTGCAGCTGTTTCATAATTTGTGTTTTCTTTTAAAAATTCAGCTGAAACCGCAAATGAATTTATGCCAAAGACATTGGCTTCAATTGCCGCAGAAACAGTTCCAGAGTAGAGTATATCCATTCCGGCATTGTATCCAAAGTTACAGCCTGAGAAACAAAAATCAAATTTTGTATCAAGTATATTTAGAGCAGCTCTTACACAGTCTGCAGGAGTCCCGCTAACTGAATAGCACATAGCGTCTATTCCATCTATTGTAACAGGAGATACAACAAGTTTTTCACGTAGAGTTATAGAATGGCTTTTGCCTGAATTTTCTTGAGTAGGAGCGACAATTGTAATGTTGTGTCCTTCTGCAATAAGTTGTCTTGCAAGTTCCTTTATACCGGGTGCAAAATACCCGTCATCATTTGTTAATAGTATATTCATTTTTCCTCCTAAATTTCATGTAGAGAAATCTCATCACGAGGAGATACCTCTAAAGTATAATCTACTCCGTCTATTATTGAGTTTTGATGGAGAAGATTACGTACTGTATTTGAAGCAATTGTATGGGTGTTGTTATCTTGTGATAGATGAGACAACATTACAATTTCATTCTTCTTTTTGATTAATCTGTTTAAAACTTCTGCCGCATTGTCATTTGAAAGGTGGCCTCGAGTTGAAGAAATTCTACTTTTCAAACTCCAAGGGTAACTTCCGTTCATCAGCATTTCATAATCGTGGTTTGATTCTAAATAGTATATATCTGAATTTTCCATTGAGTTTAGCAAATCAGGATTTATATATCCGGTATCTGTGACTACACTTATTTTTTTATTACCATTTAGTATAAAACAAGTTCCGTTACTACAATCGTGGAAAGATTGCATTGGTTGGATGAACAAGTCTTTGAACTGAAAAGGCTGACCATTTATAAAAGTATAGGCATTTTCAGCAGCTATTTCTTTAGTTACAGGTTGCATAGCTCGCATGGTTTCTATAGTAGAAAAAACTTTTATGTTGTGTTTACGAGAAAGCACCCCAACGCCTTTAGCATGGTCTAAATGCTCATGAGTTACAAAGATTGCGTCAATTTCTTCTACTTTTTTGTCGATACTATTTAAAAGTTCAGTTATCTTTTTACCCGAATGACCGGCATCTATTAAAATTTTTGTGTTTTTATATTCTATATATTGGCAGTTCCCGGAAGAACCGCTAGAAAGTGAGCAAAATAACATTTTAACCTCCATTCTCCATTTTAACATATACTAAATGAGTAAAAAAGTGATAAGAGAATTCAAGATTATATAAATTTAATGTTAAAATTATGTTCTTAATAATAAAATATTTTATAAGGTTTTAAAAAATAAGACAATGTTAAAAATATATTATATAATAAAAATAGAGGTGAGATGATTGAATTATCTAAAACAATTTTCAATCTTGCTCATATGTCTTTTTATGGGTGTGATTGTAAATTATTTTTTTAGTACTCCTATACCTATGGTAGTTTGGGGTATGATTTTTTTATTTTTAGGACTTATTTTTAAAGTTGTGAGCGTGAGTGATATTGAAGAAACTTCAAGAGGGCTTTTAAAGTATTTTGCTTTTTTCTTTTTGCCTGCTGGAGTTGAGATTATGAAAGAGTATGCAAGTATGGATGGGAAGGTGCTTCAAATTCTAGTAATAATATCAATATCTACGATTATAACTTTGATATTAACAGCTCTTGTTGTGGAGTTTGTGATAAGGAGGCTATACAAATGATAGATAATCCTTATTTTGGAATTTTACTTTCGTACGCTTGTTATATGGTTGGGGTTAAGATAAATGAAAAATTTAGAACGCCTATTTTAAATCCATTGTTGATAGGAATAATATTAACAATAGGAGTTCTTTTAGCTTTGGGAATAGATTTTGAAACCTACAACATAGGTGCGAAGTATATTACATTTTTAATAGCACCTACAACTGTAGCTTTAATGGTGGAGTTGTATAAAAATTTGAATATATTAAAAAAAGATATAGTGCCTATTTTGGTTGGGATAGTTGTCGGCTCGATAACTGCTATTGCAAGCACATTGGTGTTGTGTAAATTGTTGGGAATAAACGAAAAATTTGCAACTGCATTTTTACCACATTCAGTTACAACTGCAATAGGTATGCCACTTTCTGAGCAATACGGTGGCAATCCAACTCTTACAGTTATAACTATAATGATTACTGGAATAATTGGAGCAGTTTTTGGACCAAGTATTTTAAAAATGATTAAGATAAAAAGTCCTGTTGCAAGGGGAATAGCAATGGGAACCGCGTCTCATGCCGTAGGTACATCTAAGGCGAACGAGATGGGCGAAGTTGAAGGGGCAATGTCAGGGCTATCAATAGGCATAGCAGGACTTGTGACAGTTGTTTTGATGCCAATAGCACTAAAGTTCTTATAAAGAAAGAGACGAGGAAATTAAAAATCCTCGTCTTTTTTATAGGATAAGTTGTAAAATTAAATTGTAAATTCGTATGTTAATAAAAAAGTAATAAGCAAATAGATAATTCTATTTTATGTTATCGCCTTTTATTTTATATTCGTAAATTGTTAAATAAAATTTAACAACTAAATAAAATAAAATCCATGACAAAGCTTCTGTTAAAATATTCAATAGAATTGAGGAGGTAGTAATGAAAAAAAATGTTTTTTTAAAAACGATAGTATTTATATTTTTAGGTTTTTTTATATATTTTGCATATAATTCATATGAATTATATGCGATTAAAGATTCAGAAAATGAAATTTTATTTTCTGAAAGGTATGATAAATTTCATTTTCTAGAGATTTATCATACTGAAAACAATCTTATATCATACATAGCATATAATAATTTAACTCATAAGGTTATTTTTTCAGGAGCTCAAGGAAGCATAGAAAACTTTTATAAGATTAAAGGTTTTTCTTTTTTAGAAATACCTTTAAATCCAAATATTATTTTTATATGTGGTAAATATAACCCAAATTTTATAAAAAAAATTAAGGTTAATAGTGTTAATGTAGCAATGTTAAATGAAGAGAATAATTTTTGGTATGTTTTTTTACAATCTAATGAGCAACTAAATAATATATATACCTATGATCTAAAAAGTAATTTATTCAGTACTGTTGAATTCTAAAAAACAATTTATATAACACGGTTCTTGCGAAGCAAGAGTATACCGTGTTATACTCTTAATAGGATTATTTATTAGTTCGTGCATTCTTAAAGTGTTTGCGCGAACTTTTTTATACAATTTTTTAAGAGGTGTTTATGGGAGTTTTTTCAGTGCATATGCAGAAATTTTCTACTTGAGATATTAAAGGTCTTGAGGTGGAAGTTGATCGCAAAAGTCAAAATTTAAAGAATCAGAATATTAATTATTCTCTTTCAGAAAAAAATATTGATTTGGTCAAACCTAAAATTAATTTATATTCTGACACTTTAAATAGAGCAAATACATAGCTTAAAAATGACATAGATATATTAAAAGCTGATATTAATGGCTTTATTGCTAAAGAAAAAGTAGAATTTAAAAATATTAAAACTTAATAATAAGTGTGTGTTTTAATATTTTTTATTCAACTGGGTATTGGAATTTGCGTTTATTTTATATTCTACTATTTTAGAAATATCATTTATTAAACTTGATATCCCAAAAAACACTAAAAATAATATAATATAATCTATTTTATATTGTACATACATATGAAGTCCCAAAGAATTATCTGAAATAGCTAAAATAGCTACAGAAATGCCGGAAAATATTATTTTATGAATAAATTTAATACACATCACATTACCACCTATTTTAGTTTTGTTTCATATTGAAAAGAGTAAGCATTATTATAAAATGAATTACTGCAAAAGCGCCTAAGAGATAATAATCATTTGTGGAAATATTGTTTAAAATATCAGATACAATTGTGTGAATTTTAAATATATCCCAAGAGTTAAATCTCAAAAATCTGCCAATGTAGACAGCTAAAGAAGTGCCGGCTGATGCAACAATTAAAAGTATTAGTTCGGCAATCTTATGACCACGGCATCTCATTATCTTTAGAATGTTTATAAAACTTTCAAAGCTTAGCACCATAGAAAGAGTTATTATACAAACTTCAGCGCCTAACTTTATCCAATTTATAGCTTCCATTACATAGACTACTTCGCCGCCGATAATTTTATAATAATCCGAAGTTTTTATATGTATGAAGTCGGTAAACATATATATTGCATTTGGATAGAAGATAACCGACACAAAAAGCCCTAAAAGGACAAATAACGCACTGTCCTTTTTGGAAAGAGTAAAGCCGCTTACAATATAAGGTATAAATGAAAGGCCGGCGTTAAAGATTAAATATCTTTTATTTATATTAAAGTAAATTATGACTGATGAAAGAGCTATATAGATAAGAATATATATCATCAGTTTTTTTAGTGTTGAAGTTGTCTCTCTGTTCATTGGTTCTCCTAAAATATTTTGAATCTGACTTTTGCGACAATTGAATCGGGAGTGATAGCTCCAAAATGGCGTGAGTCGGAACTATTGTCACGATTGTCGCCAAGTACAAAATATTTATTTTCTAATTTTATTGAATTTTTATAGTATCTAGTTTTTTCTTTTATATAAGGTTCTTCAAGAATTTTTCCATTTAAAATTATATGCTCGTAGTCGATTTCGATTTCATCTTTTGGTAGTCCGATAACTCTCTTTACATACAATTTATCTTCCACTGGCGATTTGAAAACTATTATATCTCCGTGTTTTAAATCTGTCCTGTCAAAAATAGTACAGAACAGTATATTTCTGTTGTGAAAAGTATTTTCCATGCTCTGTCCACTGACAACAGATATACGAAAAACAAATACACGCAACAAAATTGCAATTGCTATAACAATTAAGTAAGCTCTATATTCTTGCATTGTTTTCAAAAAATCACCTCCAAATTTCTTTTATTTAATATATGTAATTATATCTAATTATGTAATTACGGACAACTTTTACAAAGAACTTAGACAAGTAATTGATATTTAAAATTTTATGACGGTAAGATTGTAAGGAACAGAAGTATAGAAAAGAAAAAGTCTTGGATTCCGTATGGGAAAAGTCCAAGACTAATTTGTAGGTTACTAGATAAATTTACCACACAAAACTGTATTAATGAAGTGTGAGTTTATTTTTAATCTTCTTTTTCTTCAAAACCACCAGTGTATAGGCGATAGTAAACTCCTTTTTGAGCCATCAATTCTTCGTGATTTCCACGTTCTATTATTTTACCTTTTGAAAGAACAATTATTGCATCTGCATTTTTTACAGTGGATAATCTATGTGCAATTACAAAAGTAGTTCTTCCTTTCATAATTTCATCCATTGATTCTTGAACAAGTCTTTCAGTACGAGTGTCGATTGAGGATGTCGCCTCATCTAATATCAACACAGGTGGATTGTAGACTTCAGCACGTCCAATTGATAGGAGCTGAGCTTGTCCTTGTGATAAATCTGAATTTGTACCTGAGATTACGGTATCGTATCTATTTTCAAGTTTTTCTATAAAGTCATCTGATTGAGTTTTCTTTGCTGCTTCTACAATTCTCTCGGCAGATGTGTCAGGTCTACCATATTTCAAGTTATAGTTGATACTTCCAGTGAATAGATGGGTATCTTGCAACACCATTCCGAGTGCACTACGAAGGTGTGATTTTTTAATATCTTTTATATTGATTCCATCAAAAGTTATCTTGCCTGAGTCTATTTCATAGAATCTATTTATCAAGTTGGTTATTGTTGTTTTACCGGCACCGGTTTCGCCGACAAAGGCGATTTTTTGACCGGGTTTAGCATATAGAGAGATGTTGTCTAAAATTTTATGCTCTCCATCATAAGAGAAGTCTATATTGTAAAATCTTATATCACCTTTGACTTCAATAAAATCTTCATCACTTGCAGAGTTTTTCCAAGCCCAACGTCCTGTACGTTCGGAGCATATTTCAAGACCATTTTCTTTTTCGCAAACTCTGACAATTTCATAAGTTCCGTCGTCAATTTCAACTTCTTGGTCAAGCAAATCGAAGATTCTCTTAGCTCCTGCAAGCGCAAGTATAACTTGGTTCATCTGTTGAGAGATATTGTTAATTGGTCCTGAAAAAGATCTTGATAGTTGCAAAAATCCTACAAGTCCACCAACGGTAAGACCATAGTTTCCGCTAAGAGTCATAAGTCCGCCAACTGTTGCTATAAATGCGAATTGTAAGTTACCTATATTAAAAATTATAGGGAGCAAGTATAGAGAGTATCTATTGGCGAGCATTGTGTTTTCAGTTAATTCTTCATTTAAAATTTTAAAATCTTCTATAACTTTATCTTCTCGAGAAAATACTTTAACAACTTTTTGACCTTCAATCAATTCTTCTATATATCCATTTGTCTTTCCGATTGAGTTTTGTTGTCTTGTAAAGAACACAGAACTCTTTCCTCCGACGAAATTCATAGATAGGAATAATAGGATTATACATACCACTACCACTAAGAACAGCATTGCTGAGGAGAGTATCATAGCTGTTATGATAACTATAAGCGTGAGCAGTGATGAAAAGAAGTTTGGAAGTGCGTTGGTAAGCATCTGTTCCAAAACTTGAGTATCACTTGTGTATCTACTCATTAGGTCGCCGTGTGAGTTTTGGTCGAAGAATGAAATAGGCAATTTTTCCATGTGCTCAAACATACTGTTTCTAAGATCTCTTATAATCTTCTCGGCTATATTTATCATAAGTCGAGAAGCTAACAGAGTTGAGAAAGTTCCCATGAGGAATATAAATGCATATAGAAGTATCAGTCTAATAAGCGGTGAGTAGTCAGGTGCTTTAGTATTTAACATAGGAGTTATATAATCATCAACTAAAGTCTTGATGAATATAGATTGTGCAACAGAAACTACAGAGCCGATGGACACAAGCAATATGATAGTTATAAATTTAATTTTAGATTCATTAAATAGTATCTTCATAAGCCTTAAGAAAGCCGCTTTGTTTTCAGGGGTGTTAATCTTTCCACGAGCTTGTCTATTCCTATGCATCAAAGTCACCTCCTATTTGAGTTTTGGCTATATCTTGGTATATCTCATTTGTATCTAAAAGTTCTTGATGAGTTCCAATTTTATTTATTCGCCCTTTGTCAACTACTAAGATATAGTCTGTATTTTTTAAAGAATTAATTCTTTGGCTTATTATTATCTTGGTAAGGTCAGGTCTGAATTTGTTCAATCCATCTATTATTTTCTTTTCAGTTTCATTATCAAGAGCGGAAGTCGAATCGTCTAAAATTAATATCTTAGGATTTTTTAGAAGTGATCTTGCAATGCTAAGACGTTGTCTTTGACCACCAGAGAAATTTGCACCGCCACGGTCAACTTTTGTGTCATAACCATTTTCTGTATCCATAATAAAATTATGAGCTTGAGCGAGCTTTGCAGCTTCTTGAACTTGATCTAAGGTAGCATTTACATCTCCCCACTTCAAATTGTCCAAGATAGAACCTGAAAACAGAGTGTTCTTTTGCAACACGACTGACACAGCATCTCGCAAATTTTTCAAATTATAATCTTTTACATTTATCCCTCCGACGGACACGACACCGCAATCAGCATCATAAAGTCTAGGAATTAAACTTATTAAAGTCGATTTTGAAGAGCCTGTTGGGCCTATTATCCCCACGCTATCTCCAGAAGAGATTGAAAAATTAATATCTTTTAAAACATATTTTGAGTTGTCGTGTAGGTATGAAAAACAAACAGCATTAAATTCTATACTGCCGTCTTTTACTTCGGTTAACCCATCAATATTTTTATCAAGGCCGGTCTTGGTGTTTAGAACTTCAACCACTCTTTCTGCAGAATTTCTCGAAATGATGAATTGAACTACTACAAAAGATAACATCATAAGAGAAATTTGAATTTGAACTGCATAATTAATAAGACTTACAAGCTGTCCTGTGGTAAGAGTGCCCTCCAAGATATGACCAGTTCCAAAATATGCAATTAAAAGAGAGGCAACATAAGTTGAAAGCATCATTATAGGCATGGCATAAGCCATCAATTTAGAAACTTTTGTATACAGTCTGAATAATTTTTTTGAAAGGCTATGGAATTTTTCAATTTCATGGTCTTCTTTAACAAAACTCTTAACCACTCTAATCCCCAAAAGATTTTCTGAAACCATTGTGTTTAAATCGTCATAGGTTTTGAAAATTTTCACAAAAAGAGGATGGGCATGGCTGATGATATATGCCAATCCAAGAATTAAAACGGGAAAGGTGAACATAAATGTAAGAGATAGAGAAAAATGTATATTAAAACTCATAATCATGGCAAAGATAAGTAGAAGTGGTGCTCTTAGAGCGAGTCTGTTTGCCATTTGATAAGAAGCTTGAATATTTTGTACATCGGTTGTCATTCTTGTTATAAGAGAACCGGTAGAAAATGACTCTATATCTTCAAATGCAAAGTCTTGTATGTTTTTAAATATTGCAAATCTTAAGTTCTTAGCGAGACCGGCAGATGCCTTAGTGGCCAAGTAGCCTGAAATCATTCCGCTTAGAAATGCTATTACAACGGTGATAATTAAATATATTCCATATTTCATAATGTCATCTCTTGAACCCAAACGGATGCCTTTGTCAATTATTAAACTCATTAAATAAGGTATTAGAACATCCATTGTAATTTCTATGACAACAAAAATAGGACAAAGTAGGGAATATATTTTATATTCTTTAACGTATGAGACAATTGTCTTTATCATAAAATTCCTCCTGTCTTGTCGATTAATATATTATACCCAATTATTTTTTGCACAAGTGGGTATACATGATAAAGTAAGAAAGTAAAAGTAAAGTAGGAGGATATTATGTCAGAAAATAAATTTGAAGAAATGAGCACATTGTCAGAACAAAGAAAAAAAGAAATCGTAGCAGATTTAGAACAAGCTAAAGAAATAAATCACGAAGAAAGACCTGCTACAGATGTATATGCAAAATCTGAAGAAAAAGATTCAGAAACAGGAGTAGAAACTCCAACAGAACAATCGGTAGAAGAAGCCAAACAATGGGTAGATGAGGAAAATCAAAGATAAGTGGAGCTAAGCATTTTAAACGCAATAGAGACTTTGCAAAATCCTGTCTTGGATAGAATTTCAATAATTATGGCTCAACTTGGAACGGGTGGAGCCATATTTATTTTAATTGGATTGTGTTTTTCAATCTTTAAAAAGACAAGAAGAATAGGATTTAATATATTACTTAGTTTAGTACTCTCAGCAATACTGGGGAACCTTATACTAAAACCTCTAATACACAGAGTGCGTCCTTATAATGCAATAGGCAGAAAAATATTGGTTAATCCATTAATAGATGGCTCTTTTCCATCAGGACATACCTATTCAGCATTTGCAACAGCATTCTCAGTGCTCTTTTATGATAAAAAGAATGGAATTATACTGCTTAGTTTTGCAATTTTGATGGGATTTACAAGATTGTATTTGTTTGTCCACTATCCAACAGATGTACTCGGTGGAGTAGCTTTGGGGTATATTTGTGCAATAGTTGCAAAGAAAATTTTGGAGAAAAAGGTTCCTCTAGAAAATCAGAGATAAATTAAATAGAACTTACTTAAGATTTTACTAAATAAGAGATAAGAAGGCGAATAACTGATAATGTGTTATTCGCTTTTTAAATGAGATATTTAATTTAAAAAAGATAATATTTTGTGTAGTTTATTTAACTATTTATCTTTTCTCAAACCTTTAAAAAATTCGGAGATGATTTTTGAGCATTTAGCATCATCTAAAAATTCCACTTCAGTTGTATGGTTCAAAACAGAATCAAGCAGATTCAAGTTGCTGCCACAACACCCAAATCTTGGATTTCGTGTACCTATATATACTTTTTTTATCCTAAAATTAACTATTGCACCTGCGCACATACAACATGGCTCAAGGGTTGAATAAATTTCACAATCTTCAAGATGATAAGTTCCAAGATTTTTAGCCGCATCTTGGAGAGCTAATAACTCAGCATGGGCAGATGCATCAGCCTTTTTTTCTTTTTGATTGTATCCGCGACCAACTATTTTATTGTCTTTTACAACAATTGCACCAACGGGGATATCCCCATGTTCAATAGATTTAAGAGCAAGATTTATAGCCTCATCTAAAAAATTCATATTAATCACCAAAAAATATTTTACACAATGAAAAAATATTTTTCAAAAAATTATTTGAAAAAAAATAAAAAAAGTTTGAAAAAAATGTTTAATAGTAAAAACGATGGGTATATTAATAATACATCGGAAGATAAAATAATACTTTATACCGAGCCGATGTTGAACCTTTACAATTCCATCCAACTTTTAAAAATCGCGAAGGCGTTTATATAGATTGAACGCAAGTAGTATGTTAAGTGGTAAGACTTAGTTCTCTACAAAAACTTAAGAGTAGGGTTTTTGGCAATGGAGTATTAAGAATTATTGGTTGACCTTAGATTAAAAATTAAAGTAGACTATAAAATATTTTAAACGAGATGAAAAAGTAAGGTTAAAGAGAGGAAGTTGATAGACAGTGATAGAACCAAAAATGTACAGTTGGATGGAATGTGAAGTATAAAAAAGATAGTTAAGTCATATAAATGAGTAACTATCTTTTTTTATGTCCAAAATTATTTAATTTTATTATCTCTTACAATTTCAGAGAGCATATCTCTGCCGGCTAGCATCTTTTTAATATTCTTAACGTCTAAGATTATTACGTCATGTTTTAATAATTCATCTTTTGACTCTTCAAGCAAAAATGAAGAGTTTATTACTAAAACAGTTTTTAAATCTCGAAACATTCCCTCGAAACTTGCAATCATATCCAAAACGTCTTGATGATGTATTTTTTCTTGAGCATTATAAGATTTGAGCTCGATAGCATATTTTTGGGAGCCTTTACGAGCATATAAATCAAATCTTTCGCTTGTTTCAAAATTTTCTTCATATTTACCAACGTGGTAACCATTGTTTTTAAGAGCCAAAGTAACCAGTTGTGTTGAAGTTAGCTCATTGTCCAAACTTTTAAGAGCCATCAGCAAGTTTGTAGGGTCTATTTTAAAAAAAGCAGTGCATTTTTCTTCATATTTATTTACAGGTTTATAGTCAAACCCAACAATTAAATTTTCTACGATATTAAAATAACCATGGGCAATTGCATTTCTTATATGTCTTAGAACGGCACTGGTTTTAGTTTCATTTTCACCCTTGGTCATTACAATTTTTTGAGAATTGGTACATACGCTGTGTCTATAAATTTCTTCAATTGCTTTTGGAATTTCATCTGCAAACCAGACATCTTCATCTCTTAGCTTCATATATTTCATAATTTCTAAAAAAGTAAAATCATCATATAAAACATTTGAAACCAATTCATTGTCACGAGATTGAATTGATGCAATATCAGGAACGTACCAAAGTAAGTACTTTATGGCATCGACTAAATCCGGAGACATTTTGATGGGAATATCGCCATGGATTATATTGTATGAAATTTTATTTTTACAATCATCTACTTCAAATTTTTCCGTTAGTTCCATATAATCACCTAATTATATTATAACTTAAAGCAATTAAAAACCCACCGAATTTTTCGGCGGGTTAAGTTTGTTGGTTTTAACTATTAATGTAGAGCTTGTACGAAAGTTTTAATGAACCAAATAGTTTGTGGTTGGTAGATTATATCTACAAGGAATGCTCCAACTATAGGAACAATCATCATAGCTTTTCTAGACATTCCATACCTTTCGTTTACTGCTGTCATATTTACTATAGCAGATGGTGTAGCACCTAAGCCGTGACCACAAAGTCCTGCACACATAACAGCTGAGTCGTAGTTTGAGCCCAATATTCTAAATATTACAAAGTAAGCTACAAGCATCATAAATAATACTTGAGCAACTACTACTAATAGAACGCCTCCTATTAGGTCTGAAAGTTGCCAAAGTTTTAAAGTCATCATAGCTAGCGCAAGATAAAGGTTTAACATTACATTTCCAATTTCATCAACTACTGGGTAGCTGAATTTGTATAAGTTAAGTTTTTCGTTTAAATTTCTGGCAATTACCGCTACAAACATAGCACCAACATATGTTGGGAATGACATATCGATAAGCTCTCCGATTTTACCGGATATTATACTACCTATTGCCATACATACGATTATCACAACTACATTTTTTATAACGTCAAGGCTGTTTAAAGAAACGTGAGTAGCATTTATAGAAGTAACTGACTCGTCGAAATTTTCATCAACTGGTTTAAGGTTATTTTTTTCTATAAGTCTTCTGCCAAGAGGTCCACCTATTAAAACGGCAGAGATAAGACCAAAAGTTGCTGCTGCGGCGCCAACAAGAGGAGCTATATCATAGCCCATTTCAGCAAAAGTTGAACCATAAGATAGAGCGGCACCGTGTCCACCAATCATTGATATTGAGCTGGCAAGAAGAGCATAAGGCGCTTCGAGGCCAACAATTTTAGAAATAGTCATACCTATGGTATTTTGGAATAAAGAAATTACACCACAGCACAACCAGTAGATAAGTAATAATTTTCCGCCTGATTTAAGTATTTTAAAACTTGCTCCAAGACCTACAGTAGTGAAGAAAGCTAACATAAATACGTCTTGGAATACGTTTTCGAAATTAAAAACAAAACTTCCAGAAGTGTGACCCAACCAAGTTATGAACATGAATAAAAATCCACCGATAACTGGAGCTGGAATACAATATTTTTCTAAGAAATGAATCCTGTTCTTTAGGCCATATCCGATTAATAAAAGGATTGATGCTAAGGCTAAAGTCAATATACTATCTAAATTGATGTTAAGAACACCCTCTAAATTTTCAAAAGTCATAGTATCCTCCTAAAATATAGAGAGGAGAATTTCTCCTCTCTTGAAATCTAATTAGTCTTCTTCTGTTGGAATAGGACGTTTAACTATATGCTTGTAATAGAATTTTTCTACCATCATTGATATAGCATTGTCGCCTGTAACATTGGCCGCTGTACCAAAAGAATCTTGAGTTAAGTAAAGTGAAATCAAGATTGAAGCAAGTGGTGATTCAGAAGCTATACCAACAACAGGTAGGAATGGAAGAGCACTCATAACAGCTCCGCCTGGAGCTCCTGGAGCAGCTACCATTGCAACGCCAAGGATGGCGATGAATTTTAATATAAGGGCATATGAATGAGGCATATCATACATGTGTAGTAATGTGAATACACATGCAGTAAGCGTGATCATAGAACCTGGGAGGTGAACAGTTGCAGATAGAGGAATTACAAATTCTCTAATTTGTCTAGTTACACCAATTTTTCTATTACATTCAACATTGACAGGAATTGTTGCAGCTGATGATTGAGTACCAATTGCCGTTAAATAAGCAGGAACTGCTTTTCTAAGAGAAGCAAAAGGGTTTTTCTTACTATAAGCTCCGGCAACTATGAACATAGCACAAATATATAAAATATGTAGCACTATTATGCAGCCGAAGATTTTTATAAATACAGAAAGTATAGCAAATACTGATCCGGAGTAAGCCATATTTGCAAAGTTACCAAATATAAAGAATGGTAGAAGAGGTATGATTGCCTTTTCAAGTACTAAGTTGATCATAGCATTGAATTCATTTATAAGTTTATAAAAGCCTTCACCATCTCCATGTTGACGAATAATTGATACACATAAACCTATCATAAAAGCAAGAACAAGAGCTCCTGTTACATCAATAGCAGGTTTAAGTGGAATTTCAAAGAAAGCTTCAAGAGTTTTTTCACTTGCTGATTGAATTTTATCAACCATTTCAGTTGAAATAAAACTTGGGAATATATTACTAGCCATAGTGTAAGAAAGTGTACCTGCTATAAGAGTTGAAGCATAAGCAAGTCCTACGGTGGCAAGAAGTAATTTTCCGGCGCCTTCAGATAAGTCTGCAATGCCCTTAGATACAAATGCAATAATCATTAATGGGATTATAAATCCTAGGAATTTACCGAAGTTTGATGAAAAAGTAACTGCTATTTGAGTTACAACTTCAGGTAAATTTAGGCCTACTAATGTACCCAAAACTATAGCGATGATTAGTTTTGGAATTAAGCCTAATTTAAAAGTCTTTTTTTCTGTCATATTAATCTCCTTCTTTCAAGAAATCTCTTCTAATTTTTTGACCGGTTTTACTTCCGGCAAGCCCGCCAAGTCCTGTCTCTCTTAAGGCTTCAATCATGGAATTTCCAACTTCACCCATTGCTATTACCACTTCATCAAATGGCACTAAACTTTCAATACCTGCAAGAGCTAAGTCTGCAGAGATAAATGCATTGATTACTCCGGACGCATTTCTGAAAGTGCAAGGATATTGAACTAAACCGGCTATAGGATCGCATACAAGTCCAAGCACATTAATGATTGTGATACTTGCAGCGTGAAGAGCTTGTTCAACAGTTCCACCAAGCATTTCAACAATGGCAGAAGCTGCCATTGCAGAAGCGGAACCACATTCAGCTTGACAACCACCTTCGGCTCCGGCAAAAGTTGCATACTTTGCTATCAATTGACCTATACCTATTGAGGTAAGGAAGCCGTTTTGAATAGTGGTTCTATCAAAATTATATTTTTCAGAAGCGGCGACCAACATTGCCGGCATGATTCCGGAAGAGCCTGCAGTTGGAGCAGCTACGATTTTTCCCATTGAAGCATTTACTTCACTTGTGGAAAAAGCCATTGCCATAGCTTTTGCAAGGAAGTCGCCAACTATAGATTTTCCGGAAGTTGCATATTCATAAGTAGTCTTTGCAAATCCGTCAATCATTTTGTATTCAGTTACATCTGAATTAGTTAAATTTTTAGTTGCTGAGGAGTACATTACATCAATTACCTCGTCAAGTTTTTTTCTTATTTCTTCTTCAGTGGTATGAGAATTTTTAATCTCTTCCTCAAGAACTAAGTCGTAGATTTTAATGCCTCTCTCATTGCACACATCTATTATTTCACGAGCTGTGTTTAGCATCTATACCTCCACATATTTAGCTGTTATAAATCTTTCGACACCGAGTATTGCAGATTTTAAACTATCTGTAAGTGGCTTATCAATTTCTACAGTTAAAGTTACAACATTAGTCAATTTATTCTTCTTAGTATTTAAAGATTCAATATTGTAATCATTTCCTGTAAGCAGTGAAGAGACGTAAGATATTACACCACGTTGCTCAGGGTATTCAAGTAATATAGTTGAATAATCACCTTTAAACTCGATGGCAATTCCATTTATGTTTACAATTTTCATAGCTCCACCACCAATAGAAGAGCCTATTACATATTCTTCATCTCTATCAGGATATGAAAAAATTATTTTTACAGAATTTGGATGATAATTTTCACCAAGATTTATAGTAGTAAATATATAATTTAATCCGGATTCTTCAGCAATTTCAAAAGATGTTTTAATTCTGTCGTCATCCGGCTCAAAGCCAAGAATTCCACCAACTAAGGCGCGGTCAGTTCCATGTCCTTTATAAGTATGTGCAAAAGAACCGTGAAGTTGAAATTCAACTTTATTAAAACCTTCGCTCACAATATCGACGGCAACGTTTGCAATTTTACACGCTCCGGCAGTGTGTGAACTTGACGGACCGACCATAATGGGGCCCATGACTTCAAATGCACTATAATCTGTCATATAACACCTCCAAATTTATTATATCAGAAAATTTGATTATTGGAATAAGTGCAAGGAAATTTTGCTTTCAGAGAATAAAGTGGATATAAAAAATGTTCTTAAAAATTAAAGCTTACAATCAAAGCTTATTTAGGAAGATTTGAAATATTATAAATAAAATTTAACTTAAATGCTATGAAGAGTTAACAATATCCTGTATAATTTTATTATAAATAAAAGAGGAGGCAGAGTATGAAATCTACAAACAACAAAAAAGAAGTCAAAGGATTTCTAAAAGGTGTTGAAGTAATAGGTAATAGACTACCGCACCCTGCAATAATATTTTTTATTCTTTCGGTGGTTGTAGTAATTGCTTCGCATTTTGTTGCAAAGTATGGAGCACCGGTAACATATTACGATGCTAAGGCTGGGGAAGAGGTTACCAAGAGTGCCGTATCACTATTAAATGCAGAGGGTATAAGATATATCTTCAATTCAGCCACTAAAAACTTTACAGATTTTGCTCCACTTGGAACAGTACTTGTTGCAATGTTAGGGGTTGGAGTTTGTGAATGGACAGGTCTATTTAACACAGGTTTAAGAAAAGCACTTTTAAATGCAAATCCCAAAATACTTACTCCAATAGTAGTATTTGCAGGTATTATGTCAAATGTAGCTTCAGACGCAGGATATGTAGTAGTAGTTCCAATAGGTGCACTAATCTTTGGTCTTGCAGGGCGTCATCCATTAGCAGGACTTGCAGCGGCATTTGCAGGAGTAAGTGGTGGATTTTCAGCAAACTTAATTTTAGGTACGACTGACCCACTATTGACTAACATCACAAATGAAGCTTTAAAAGCTGCTCAAATTGACACAACAATACCGGTAACATCAAATATGTATTTCTTAGCAGTATCAGCAATATTCTTAACAGTAGTTGGAACAATAGTTACTGATAAAATTGTTGAGCCAAATTTAGGAAAATATGTTGGAGCAATAAATGAAGCTGAAGCAGCTGACAATGTTACAGATATTGAAGTGAAAGGTATAAGAAATGCAATGATTGCTCTTATTGGATATGTAATCATAATGGGAGTATTGATGTTCCCACAAGGAGCACTTTTCCAATCACTTAACGAAAAAACAGGACAAATGGATTTAAATGAATTCTTACATTATGGATTAATTCCAGCGATGATGCTTTTATTTTTAATCCCTGGTCTTGTATATGGAAAGACTATAGGAAAGATAAAATCTACTCATGATTTAGTAGCGGCTATGACATCAGCTATGAAATCAATGGGAGGATATCTTGTACTTTCTTTCTTCGCAGCACAATTTATAGCTTATTTTGGTAAGACAAATTTAGGACTTATCATATCATACAATGGCGCAGCATTCCTTAAGTCAGCAGGTCTATCTGGATTACCACTGATAATATTATTTATCTTATTATCAGCATTCATAAACTTGTTTATGGGTTCAGCATCAGCAAAATGGGCTATCATGGCACCAATCTTTGTACCAATGTTGCTTGAAATGGGATTCTCCCCTGCGCTTACACAAGTTGCTTACAGAATAGGTGATTCTTCAACAAACATTATTTCACCGCTTATGACTTATTTTGCAATGATAGTAGTATTTATGCAAAAGTATGACGAAGATTCAGGACTTGGAACTTTGATTTCAATGATGCTTCCATACTCATTAGCATTCTTAGTATTCTGGACAGCGTTGATGGCAGTATTCTATGCTTTCAACTTACCAATAGGTATTGGTGGGACTATATTTATGTAAAAATTTTATTTTAGGAGCTTTATTTTTATTACTCTTTTTTATTGAAAATTGCTTGAAATGAGTTTATAAGAGAGAAAAAAATATAATCAAATAAAGTAACCATCAAAATTAAAAAAGGTAGCGTGTAAAAATATTTTTACACGCTACCTTTTTTGATTTATATTTTTGATTGTAAAAATAGATACAGTGCCTACTAGGGCAAAGAGCATGGAAATTAAAATTGTATTTCCTATTCCTAAATTTTCAACTAATATTCCGCCGATTAACAATCCAAATACACCGCCGAGCGTGATGGAGCTTGTAAGATATCCTTGTGCTCTAATTCTCATAGATGGTGGGAATTTTCTACTGAATAGGTAAACTGAAACAGGAGTGAAAATTCCAAATCCTACAACTTGAGAAACTTGAACAGCAAGAAGTGTTCCAACGGTTGGGGCAAAATAAGTCAAGATACCTTTTGCGATGAACATAACTGCTGAAAATTTGAATAATTTTATTAGATTATATTTCCCCAATACTTTTGGTAGAGCAAACATTGCTATTGTTTCGGAAAATGCCGCTATTGAAAAGGCAAGACCCATGTGAGATGAATCTCCTCCCAAGTTTTCCATTATTTGAAGCATAAATGAATGGTTTATTTGATAGAATACAAATAATAGAATAACCCCAATGATAGCTGCTGTAGCCTCTCTTTTAGAGAAGGGAATATCTGATTCGACTGCTCCGCTTGAAGTATGTAATGAATTTACATTTTCTAAGTGTGGTTGGGATAGCATTATGAAGAACAACAATGCAAATAGTACGATTGAAAATATTATGGGCATATCAGAGTTCCCAACACTCATTTTACCAAGGATTAGAGAACATATTGCGTACGAAAAAGCTCCTATCCCCCTAGCTTTTGAAAAGTCTATATTTTTATCAAGTTGCATATAATTCATTCCAAGACTGTTTAGCAATGGTTGAAGAGATAGAACCAACACATTGGGAATTAAAATTAAAATAAGTACTGTGATAATTGGGCTGCGAAACAATAGTGAAAGTACTAGAGCTATAATTGAAATTAAAATTACAATCAGCATGTATTCACGTTCAGTTTTGCTCTTTGAATTTTCACATAGTTGAGATATAAATGGACCAAAGAAAGCAGCAATCACACTACCGAGTGCTGCTATTATTCCGATATTTGAAACACTTATTCCACGACCGGTCAAGATAACATTGATGTATGAAGTCAGACAAGCCATCAACATCCAAAAAATTGATTGAGTTAAAATATATTTTAATTTAAGATTTTTCATAAACACCTCAAGATTATTATAATTTAAAATATACAAGATAACAAAGAAAATATTTAGTTGACTGATACATTAGAGGTGAGATTATCATTTAGATAGAGGTGATAGTATGTTAATAAATGAAGTTGCAAAAATTACTGGACTTACTAAAAAGGCAATTGTGTATTATACTGAGAAAGAACTTGTGAGCCCCAAAGTATTAGAAAACGGATATAGAGATTATTCACAAGAAGATGTAAAAATTCTAAGAGATATCTATGTGTATAGAAAATTGAATTTACAAGTTGAAGAAATAAGAGAGATTTTAAAGCACGGAAAGAAAAAGTTAGATGAAATTTCAATAAAGAAGGATTTGGAATTAAAAAACCAATCTATTCGAGCTGAACTACTTCACAAACTATCAAATGGTTCTAGATTTGAGGAGATTGAAGAACTATTAAACATTTTAGAGAAAAATAGTTATATTTCAGAAATGTTGATCGAAAAATTTCCGGGGCACTACGGAAGATATTTATATTTACATTTTTCAAAGTTTCTTGAGATAAAAGTTGTAACGGAAGAACAGAAAAGAGCTTATGAAAAAGTCATGGAGTTTTTAGATAATATGCCAAACTTTACAGTTTCTGATAAATTAAATAAGTTTTTAGAAAATACGCCAAATATGGAAATTCTTCAGAGAGCGGAAAATGAGACTATTAAAAGTATTGAAGAGCCTGAGAATTTTTTGGATAATAGAGAACAGATAGAAGCTTATTTAGAATATAGAAAGTCTGATGAATATAAAAGTTCAATTGGCTATGAGTTAATGGAAAGTTTTAAATCTTTTAATCAGGAAAATGGATTTTATGATGTATTTATTCCAAATATGAGAGTTTTGAGTAAAAAATATGATGAATTTTATAAAAAACTTGAAATTGCAAATGAACTCTTTATAAAGGAGTATGGGATGTTGGATTAAAATTTGTGTAAACTCAATCTCAAAGGGTAAATAAAGTCTGGGTGAGTTTATGAATATAATAGGATTAAAAACTATAAAGATAGCTTTGGCGGCGGGAATATCTTTGTTTATAGCAGAATTATTGGGGCTTAAATCTTCTTCAGCTGCGGCAATAATAGCAATATTAAGTGTTATGGACACTAGAGAGGCAACTTATAAAGGCGTTATAAATAGAATGGCATCGGCAATACTCGCCTTGGGAATAGGAAGTATGTGTTTTATGTTCTTGGGTTATAATCTTTGGGCGTATGTATTGTATTTAATTTTATTTGTGCCAATTTCATTGTTGTTAAAAATTGATATAGGACTTGGACCATCAAGTGTTCTTGTAACTCACTTGTTGTTATCAAATGGTGTGGAATTGGGTTTGATATTAAATGAGATTGCACTCATGATCATTGGTTCAGGATTTGCAATTGTGGCCAATTTATATTTTCCATCTGTATCAAAAGAACTGCAAGAAGTTTTGGATAAGATAGATGGAAAAATAAGGTCTATTTTAGTTCACTATGCGAATTATATTACACAAGATATCCCTTTGATGAAAGGTGAAGTTGTGTTTAATATTTTAGACAATGACCTCAAGTTGGCAGAGACATTGCTGAGAAATGAGAGAGAAAATATGTTTTATGAAGAAAGTGCGGACTTAATGAGTTATTGGACTATGCGTGTTGAGCAAGTTAGAATTTTAAGACGTATGTTTGAAAACTTAAAGTATATGCCTCAAGAGTTTACACAGGGAACAGGCCTTGCAGAATTGATGATTTTACAAAATGAAAAGAATAGTGAGGCTGAACTAACAGACACTATAATTAATAGATTAGAAGAGCTCTACAACAGATATAGAAATTTACCATTACCTGAATCGAGAGATGAGTTTGAAAAAAGGTCCACATTATTTAGGACTTACTTAGAGTTTAAAGAGTTTGTAGATGTAAGAAATGCTTATGATGATGTTACAGAGGCTAAAAAATCCACAATAAATTAAAAGAGAGGGTAACCTCTCTTTTTTAGTTAGTTTTTATTTACAGATGCATCGAAGATTGAATCGATTGATGCTTGAAGCATAGTGTCGAATTCTTCATCTGTTTGGTCAGCTCTTAATCCTTCAGAAAGTGCTCTTGAGAAAGAAGCTATCAATCTATGATTAGCTTTTAATCTTGCATTAGATTCTTCTCTTGAATAACCGCCTGAAAGTACAACTATTCTAACAACTTGTTCGAAGTCGTATAGGTCTTCATAAAGGTCGTTCTTTTCTGGAAGAGTAAGTTTGAACATAAGTCTTGCATCAGAATCTAAAACTTCAAGTTGAGCTTTTAGTTCATCGTGAAGAGCTTGTTCTATTTCTGCTTTCTTTTCAGAGTGAATATCCACTTCCGGTTCAATGATAGGAACGAATCCAGCTGCCATGATTTTTTTAGCATATTCAAATTGTTGAGCAACTACAGCTTTTATTCCTTCAAGGTTAAGTTCTTTTATAACTGATCTCATCTTTGTACCGAAGATAGCACGTTCTTTTGCATTTTCAAGAAGTTCATCAAGACTCTTCATTTCTTTCATAAGTTGAACGCCGTCTTTTTCTTCAGCTAGACCTTCGTCAATTTTTAAAATAGGAACTATTCCAAGTTCGTTCCATAGATAGTCTGCAGTGTAAACTCCATCAATTTTAGAGTTCATTGTTCTCTTAAAAAGTATTGTAGCAAGGATTTTTTCGCCGTTAAAAGCAGGACTTTTTATAATCCTTGTTCTCATTTCATGAACAAGTTCAAACATTTCTTCTTCGCTATTGTAGCTACTTTCTTCAATTCCATATAGTCTAAGTGCCTTTGGAGTAGATCCACCACTTTGGTCAAGAGCGGCGATAAATCCGTCTTTAGATTTCATTTGTTCGAGTTGATTTTGATTCATTTTATCCCCCTTTTATTTGTTTTAAGTATATCATAAACCTTAAGTGTTGTATAATAAAGGTTAATATAATAAAATAAGACAAATAAAATTTAGGAGTATTATGAATTATTACGCAGTAAAAAAAGGAAGACAGACGGGAGTATTCACCACTTGGGATGAGTGCAAAAGACAAGTGATTGGGTTTGGCGGAGCAATATATAAAAAATTTCCAACACTTTCCGAAGCAGAGGCCTTTATAGGTGGAGAAACTAATGTAGAAAAAAAGATAGATAGTAAATCAGAAATAGTGAGTTCTATATCTGATGGAGAGATAATAGCTTATGTTGACGGTTCTTATGACAAGAATGAAAAAAGCTACTCTTATGGAATTGTACTGACTGACGGAGTGAATGTAATAGAAACTGACAGCAAGAGATTTTTCGGAGTAGAAGATGCTTCAATGAGAAATGTTGCCGGAGAGATAATGGGTTCTAAAGTTGCAATTGAAAGAGCTTTAGAGCTTGGATATAAAAAAATATATCTTCACTACGACTACATGGGCATAGAGTGTTGGGCTCTTGGAAGTTGGAAGGCAAACAAGAAATCAACTCAGGAGTACAGAGATTTTTATTCGAGTGTAAAGGACAAGATAACAGTAGAATTTATAAAGGTGCAAGCACATACTGGGGTGGAGTTTAACGAACTTGCAGATAAGCTTGCAAAGGGTGCGAAATGAGAAAAAGTTGGGATGAATATTTTTTAGAAATAACAGAAATGGTAGCTACTAGATCAACTTGTGACAGAGCATTTGTGGGTTGTGTAATAGTAAATAGTGAGCACAGAATTGTTTCTACAGGATACAATGGCTCGTTAGCCGGTAATCCACAATGTGATGAGATAGGACATACTATGAGAGATGGACATTGCATTGCAACAATACATGCTGAGATGAACGCTCTTTTATATTGTGCAAAAGAGGGTATAAGTGTAAAAGGTTGTACTGCATATGTCACTCACTTTCCGTGTTTAAATTGTACAAAAGCTCTAATCCAAGCCGGAATAACTGCCATATACTACAGAGATGCATATAGAGTGGATGACTATGCTCTAAAACTTATAAAGGATAACAATGTAGAGTTGAAAAAGTTAGAGAGGAGAGACAAATGAGTTTTGTAAAGGAATTTAAGGAATTTATTGCCAGAGGAAACGTAATGGATCTTGCTGTTGCGGTTATAATAGGTGGAGCATTTGGTAAAATTGTAACTTCATTAGTAGATGATGTAATCATGCCTGTAATCGCATATATAACAGGTGGTATTAATTTTGACGATATGTTCATAACTCTTGACGGTTCAAAGCATGCTACTCTTGCTGCAGCTAAAGAAGCAGGAGCTCCAGTTATGGGACTAGGGGCGTTTATTGGCAATGTTTTAAACTTTTTAATAATTGCACTTGTAATTTTTATTATGATTAGACAGATTAATAGAGTTAAAAAGAGATTTGAAAAAGAAGAGGAAGAAGCTGCACCAACAACAAAAACTTGCCCTTATTGCAAGAGTGAAGTTGCTATTGATGCAACAAGATGTCCTCATTGTACAAGCGAACTTAACTAATTGAGGGGAACGAAGAATTATGCTTGGATTAGTTTTAGAAGGTGGAGGAGCAAAAGGAGCCTATCAAATAGGTTCCTATTTTGCGTTAAAGGAACTTGGATATAAGTTTGATGCAGTAGTTGGAACTTCAATCGGAGCGATAAATGGAGCTATGATAGCTATGGGAGAAGCTAACGTGGCTATGGAAGCTTGGAGAAATACGGGGCTTTCAGATTATTATGATAATAAAGAGATTGCTCAGATAGTTTCAGAAAAGCAAACAAACAATATGTTTCATAGTTTTAAAAAGTTAATTGATAATTTAAACAGCAAGAGAATTTCAATTGAGCCACTTAGAAATTTTGTTTACAAATACATAGATGAAGATAAAGTAAGAAATTCTGATTTAAAATTTGGTCTTGTGACTATAAATTTAACTGATAGAGTTGTTGAAGAGAAGTTTGTTGAAGATATTCCAAAGGGACAGCTCAGGGATTATATAATAGCATCTTGTTACTTACCGATTTTTAAGAGAGAGTTAATAAATGGCAAGGCATATCTAGACGGTGGTTTTGCAAATCAAATTCCATATAATATGGTTGAACGATTGGGAATGAGACCAGTTATTATAAGGGCAAATCCAAATGATTTTAGAAATATGATAATGCCAAGCGATGCAATAGTGATTGCTCCGAGTGAAAAATATGTTGAAACTATGGACTTCAATCCAAATAAATCAGATGAACTTATGAGAATAGGGTATTTTGATACGTATAAGAAATTCAAGGGACTTTTGGGCAAAAAATACTATGTGAAACCATTTGATGAAGTTGAAGCTGACAAGCTTTTAAGAGAACTATATTTTGAAAAGGTCAAGGAATATTCAAATCTTCAATTTGAGTCAGAGTATAGAAAATTCTATGAAGAATTCATACCATCTATAGCTGCCAATTTGAAACTTGAAAGCAACTATAAATATTCAGAAGTTTTGACGGGATTGTTTGAATACTTTGCCAATAAGCACAACATAGAGTACTTAAAGATATACGATATTGAACAGCTAAGCGCTATTTTAAAAGCGAGAGGCGATTTTGAAAAATTACCGGAAGAGTTATTGAGTGCATTCAACATCAAGATTTTAATGAATAAGGTGTTAAGATGAAATTAGAAGATATATCAGAAGTATTTAAAGGCTATGAACCAAAACCGATAGAAGTGAAAAATAGTTATAGTGTCTTAATTCCACTAATAGAAGTTGAAAATGAAATACATTTATTATATGAGGTTAGAAGTAAAGAACTGAGAAATCAGCCTGGGGAGATAAGCTTTCCGGGTGGTAAGATAGAAGACGGAGAAAATCCAGTTGAAGCGGCTATAAGAGAGACCTCTGAAGAATTATGCATCACAAAAGATAGGGTTGAAGTGATATCAGAGGGAGACTATTTAGTAAATCCATATAATGCCATAATTTATTCTACAATTGGGAAATTGAATTTAGATGCAACTAAAATAAGCCCAAGTGGTGATGAAGTGGATTCAATATTCTGTGTTCCACTTAGTTATTTTTTAGAGAATGAACCCGATATATACGAAGTTGATTTAAAAGTTAAGAGTTCAGAAGATTTTCCGTACGACTTAATTCCAAATGGAAAGAATTATAAATTTAAAAGAGGAACTGACAAAATTCATTTTTATAGATATAAAGACAAAATAATTTGGGGATTCACAGCTAAACTTACCTACACATTTATACAAATGTTAAAAAAGAGGTGTGAGTGAGATTTAATTAAAAATTAATTTGTAAGAATAATTATTGTGTTTTTTGGGAAATAGTTACAAATAATATCAGAAAATTTGAGAATTAAAATAAATTTTTGGGACAGATATTCAAAAAAATTTAAAAGGTTACAAATTATTGACAAATTTATAAAACTCCTATATACTAACAAAGTCAGAAAGTAGTTACAAAATGATTACAAAATTTACAAATCAGTAACCGTTTTAGAGTAGGAGGAGTTATGAGTTTAAATCATGGAGAGTGGAAGAAGAAAGCCCTAACTTTTGTAATGGGAGCAATAATTCTTTCTTCAACATTCACATTAGGTTTTAACACTATAATGAGCAAGGAAGTAAGTCTTATTATAGATGGAAAAGAAAGTAAAGTAGTGACATATACATCGACAGTAGGAAGCTTTTTAGAAAATGAAGGTATAGAATTAAAAGACAAAGAAGTTGTTGAACCAAGTTTAGATACAAAGCTTGTTGATAATATGGACATAATAATAAAAGCACCAAAGAACTATAAGCTTCAAGATGGTGCAGAATCAAAATCAGTAAAGGCCATAGGGGATAATGTCGGAGAAATACTTAAGAATTTAAAGATAAGCGTAGATGCAGATGACGTTGTTACACCAGCTATGAATACACCGGTTAAGCCTGAAACTCTAATAATTATAGAGAGAGTTAATAGAGAAACTTTTGATGTGCAAACAGATATACCTTTTGAAACAGAAGTAAGAGAAAATTCTGAAATGTTTAAAGGAGAAGAAAAAGTTATTCAACAAGGTGTAGTTGGTAAGAAAACTGACACAGTACAACATACTTTTGTAAATGGTCAAATGGTTTCAATAGATATAATAAATTCTGTTGTATCTCAAGAACCTGTTAATGCCATTGTTGAAAAAGGTACTAAAGATAAACCTAAAGAAGATCAATCTGCTTCCTTACAAGGAAGAAATGTAAAGAAAGTTATAGTTATGCAAGCTACAGCATATGATCCAACAGCCGGTTCAAAGACAGCTATGGGAACAAGAGCAAGAGTTGGTGCGGTAGCTGTAGACCCAAGAGTTATACCACTTGGCTCAAAATTATATATAGAGTCAATGGATGGATTCCCAACTTATGGATATGCTGTAGCAGAAGATACAGGTGGGGCAATTAAAGGAAATAGAATAGATTTATTTTACAGTACAAATGCTCAAGCAAATAAGTTTGGCAGAAGAAATGTAAAAGTTTATGTATTAGATTAGATAGGAGCCGAAAGGCTCCTTTTTATGTTATAATCCGATTTAGGAGGAAGTATGAGAGAAAAATCGGAGTTATTGGATAGATATATAAATCAAATGGTAAAGTACTTGAGCTATGAAAACTCTATAACGGCGACCAATGATTTAAACGAAATAATAGAGAGTAAATTGGGAGAGGATTATACATACGAAGAATTAGAAGATTTTCTATTGACGCTTGGAAGTCCTTATAATTTTTCAACTAAGTATGAAGTCAAACAAAATATGCTAATTTCAGGGAAAAACTATGAGATATTTTTCAAATATTTGAAGATAATGTCTTTAGAAATCATATTAGCTACAATAATTTATAAATTTATTGGCGGATTTCAAAATAAGGCTGAAATTATAAACTCAGCTAAGAATTTATTGCTGACAGTTTTTATAACGGGAGTGCTTAGCAGTTTCATATCTGAAAGAGTGAAGAACATTAGAATGATGAGCTCTCTTGTAAAAGATTTCTCCATAGATGAACTATATTATTCAAAAGAAAGATACACTCAAAATAATGGTGAATATCTATTTATGTTTGTATTTAGTTTATTTATATTCTTGAGTATAATCTATGCTAGTTTGAGTTCAGAAGAAGCACTTACAAAAGCACTACAAATAATATTTTTCATGTTGGTTTTAAGAGATATAAGTAGAATATCAGAAGTATATTATGGTAAATTTATCACTACACTAAGCGTGATAACTGATGCAGGAGCTTTGATTCTACTAAGTACAATATTAAAAATGTATTTTTATGAAACACAACTCAGCGTAGTGTACTATCTATTAATTCTAACCATTGCATTTGATTTAGTAAGCACACTAATTAAATTGAAAAAAAGTATGAAAAAATCAAAAAATAAAAATAAAGGTCGAAGAAGGTAAAAAATATATTTGACTTTCTTTGACTTTTATTTTATAATTAATTTAGCACTTGAGATAAGAGAGTGCTAAATATTAAATCGATGGAGATGTTAAAATGACAAACTTAGTTAGAAGAAATGGATTTGGATTACAAAATAGGGGTTTTGAAGATTTTTACAACATGATGGATTCATTCTTTAATGAAGAGTTTCCATCAAAGAGAAGTAATGTGGAATCTTTTAAGGTAGACATAAGTGAAAATGACAATGAGTACACTGTAGAAGCTGAGCTTCCGGGATTTGAAAAGGAAGATATAAGCATTGAATTTGATGAAGGAAAATTGACTTTAAAAGCTGAAAAATCAGAGTCGGTTGATGAAAGTAATGAATCTAAAAATTATATTCATCGTGAAAGAAAGATGTCAAAAGTTTCAAGAAGAATGTATTTTAAAGATGTAGATGAAGAAAATATTAAGGCAAGCTTAGATAAGGGAGTGTTAAATATACAAATTCCTAAAAAAGCTGAACTACAAAAAGTAAAAAATATACAAATTGATTAAAATTATGACTCCAAGTCTTTATAGATTTGGAGTTTTTTATTTTAAATTTGTGGATATTCTATAGACTTAATAGGTATAAAATAAAATTGTTGACAAAATTTTTTATGAATTATATTATTCACAATAATTATAACTTTAAGTTTTAGAACGAAAGGAAGTTTAAAGTACAATGGATTTTAAGTATAGAGACAAGAAAATTGTAAGTGGGGAAAAGACAATTTTATGTGGAATAATAAATACCACACCGGACTCATTCTCAGATGGTGGCAAGTATTACGATATAGAAAATGCTGTGAGGAGAGCCAAGGAATTAGTTGCTGAAGGAGCAACTATGCTAGATGTTGGGGGAGAATCTACAAGACCGGGAAGCACTTATGTGGAAATTGAAGAGGAAATAAAGAGAGTTGTGCCAGCTATCAAGGCGATTAAAGATTCAGTTGATGTACCGATTTCAGTAGATACATGGAAGAGCGAAGTGGCTAAGGCAGCAATTGAAGCAGGAGCAGACATAATAAACGATATAACCGGATTTTTGGGAGATTTAAATATGGGCAAAGTAATTGGCGAGTCAAATGTTGGAGCAATAGTCATGTTTAATCCTGTTATAGCAAGGCCGAGTCATCCAAGCTCAAAGGTATTTCCTAAATTTGGAGGAGACGGAGTATTTTCAGAAGCAGAGTTAAAATCATATGAAGATATGAACATTGTGGAAGTTATGGAAAAATATTTTAAAAAGAGTTTGGAACTGGCTGAAAAATATGGAATATCTAAAGAGAGAATTATGCTTGACCCGGGTATAGGATTTGGACTTACAAAAAAAGAAAATTTAGAGTTGATAAACAAAGTAGATATTATAAGAGAAATGGGATATTTTACATTCCTTGGAGTATCGAGAAAAAGATTCATAATGAATATCTTAGATGAAAATGGATTTGAAACTAATTTTGAAACTGAAGAAGGAAGCATAAACAGAGATCAAAGTTCTGCTATTTTAACATCTATAGCTGCATTTAAGGGTGTTGAAGTTGTAAGAGTTCACACTATAAAACCTCACTTGATGGCAGCTTGCATTTCAGATAGCGTTAGAATGGCAGATGAAATGGAAGATATAAATTTTGGTGCATATAAAAATAAATAAAATTTTAAAGCTTGTGAGCTGACTTTTATGAGATCAGCTCTATTTTAATATTAAATTAGGATTAATGAGCGAAATTAAAGTTCTATAGAAATATAATTTCTTTAGAGTTATAATGAAATAAAGGATGAAATCGAGATTGAAATTTTAATTTAATATTTTGATTTCAAACCACTTTTAAAGACAAAAAATTTATAGGGGAGGTGAAGCGAAAATATTTTTATGAGTAGGTAGATTAAAAAACAATTAATAAGATAAGGAGGATAAAATGAATAAAGATAGGAAAAAAATAAAATTTGATGCATTTGTAATTATATTTTTAGTAATTGTTTTTTGTTATTTTTTAACATTGGTAGTTCCGTCTGGAGAATTCCAAAGAGAAGAAGTCAATGGAGTTACAACTGTAATAGCAAATAGTTTCCATGCTACAGAAAAAACTTATTTAGGACCTCAAGCTATTTTTCAAGCTGTGCCGGAAGGTTTGACATCGTCAGCATCTATGATGTTTGTGGTTATGATGGTGGCTGGATGTATAGAGATATACAAGCGTTCAGATGCAATAAATAAATTGGTATCTGCACTTCTATCCAAGGCAGATAGATTTGGCAGCGAAAAAATATTGTCTTTAATAATGGTTATGTTCGGGTGTTTGGGAGGATTTTTAGGTTGGAATGAACAGATAGTTCCGTTCATACCTATAATTATCTCGCTCTGTTTGGCAATGGGATATGATGTAATGACTGGGATAGCTTGTTCAGCCATGGTGGATATGATAAGTTTCTCCGTATCTCCATCAAGTGTGTACACTGTAGGAATTTCACACGAAGTAGCTCAGTTGCCAATGTTTTCAGGATTTGCATTTAGATTTATACTGTTGGTTATATTTAACATAATTATGCAAATTTATGTACTTAGATATGCAAGAAGCGTGAAGAGAGACCCTAACAATTCATATATGAAGGGAATAGACGATTCAAGTTTTAGAATTAACTTTTCAGATGAATTGAGTGCCAAGATGAATGGAAGACAAAAGTTATCTCTTTTAGTATTCTTGGGAACTTTTATAGCATCTATAGTTGGTGTTTCATCAAAAGGATGGAGCATGAACGATTTAGGCGCAGCATTCTTCTTTGCGGGAGTAATGGGTGGAATAATAAACGGAATGAATATAAACGAAGTCATCTCCGGATTTATTGCGGGAGCTAAGGACGGTCTTGGACCGGCGCTTGTAATAGGACTTGCAAGAGGTATTCAATGGATGTTGAACTCCGGTGGAGTAATCGACCCTATAATAAATGCACTTTCTAAACCGTTGAGTAAGATGGGTGCAGTTAGCACACCAATAGCCGTTATGTTTATAATCTCACTATTCAACGGTCTTATCACATCAGGTTCTGCAAAGGCCACAGCGCTTATGCCTATACTAATTCCTTTGGCAGACTTGATAGGAATGACAAGACAAACTATGATTTTAGCATTTCAATTTGGTGATGGTTTGACAAACAGTTTGTGGTTTACAAGTGGTACATTGCTAATGTTCTTAACAATTGCAAAAATTCCACTTAACAGATGGTATAAATTCGTTTGGAAATTACTCGCAATCTTATTTGTAGTTGCGATTATATCTTTAATTATAGCTGTAAAAATCAACTACGGACCATTCTAATTTACGAGGGAGAAAACTATGGATATAAAAGATAAAATACTAAGTGTCGAAGATTATACAATACAACTCAGAAGATATTTCCATGAAAATCCCGAACTGTCTTGGAATGAATTCAACACAGCTAAGAAGATTCAAAATGAACTTCAAAGCATGGGTATAGAGTACAGAGTTGTAAAAGACACGGGAGTTATAGCCAAGATTTGCGGGAAAAGTACCGGAAAAAGACTTGGTATAAGAGCGGACATAGATGCTCTTCCGATAAAAGAAGAGACTAATTTGCCATTTGCATCTAAAAACAGCGGAGTGATGCATGCTTGCGGACATGATGTACACGCAGCTGTATTGCTTGGAACGGCAAAAGTATTAAATGAAATGAGAGATAAGTTTAATGGAGAAATAGTTTTTGTTTTTCAACCGGCTGAAGAATTTATACAAGACTCCGGAGCGAAATATCTTTCTAAAGAAAAAGAAATTGAGACACTCGATAACATAATAGGACTTCATATATGGGCCGGTATCAAGTCTGGACAGGCATCGCTAAACGTTGGGCCGATTATGGCGTCGGCAGACACTTTTGACATCTACATAAAAGGTATAAGCGGACATGGAGCAACACCTAATTTGGCAGTAGATCCAATAGTGGCGGGTTCTATGGTAGTAAATGCACTTCAAACTATAGTCAGCAGAGAAAACGACCCATTGGAGCCACAAGTTATAAGTGTGACGGCATTTAACTCTGGAAATTCTAAGAATGTAATCCCTGAAATGGCACATTTGGAAGGGACTACAAGGTCATTTAACAACGAGTTAAGAGCAAAATATAAAGAACAGATAGAGAGAATATTAGCCGGAGTTGCTCTTACTACAAGAGCAGAAATCACTTTGGACTATCACGATGGAACACCCGCTACAGTCAACGAAGAAAAAGCTACTGAATTTGGAATTGAAATAGCAAGGGAAGTGTTTGGAGAAAATTATATCGAAAACTATCCTAAACTGATGGGCGGAGAAGATTTTGCAAAATATCTTTTGAATATACCGGGTTGCTTTTTATTGTTAGGCGGAGCAGGAGATAAGGGATATTTCCCTCAACACAATGAGTATTTTGAAATAGACGAGGGAGCAATGAAACTTGGAATAGAATATTTTGTAAGATATGCTTTAAAATATTTACAATAACTAAAAAAAGCTAATGGATTTAGTAAATGAATCCGTTAGCTTTTAATTTATATTTGTTCAAAGAAACTATTTATATAAGATTTAATTGTGTCTAAATCTGAGAAGTAGTCTAATTTGTAAGTTCTATTTTCATATTTGAAAAATGCTGAATAATAAGGGTTATTAGAAATGGTTTTTTACGATATGTCATAGAAAGAATCTAATGATATTTGATTATCTTCTTCTGGGTAAGTATTCTTATAAGCACTTAAATTAAGTAAAATTAATAATAAAAAAATATAAAAAATTGATTTTTTCATACTTACACCTCCATGAGAATATAATACATTGAACTCACAAGTTTGTAAATTCAATGTGTTAGCAAGGTTTAATCTTTTTTAAAACTTAAAATTACTATGGAAGACATTACAAGAGCAATGCTCACTAAATCTTGAATTGTGAATGTCTGTCCTAATAGGATTATTGAAAAAATAAGTGAGGCAACAGCTTCAAGACCGGCTATAAGACCTCCGATAACCGGCCCTACAATACTAACTCCAATTAAAAACGAAGAGAAAGAAAAGACGGTTCCGATAAATACCATTCCAAAGAGAGCCCATAGAGATACAGAGTCAGTTGGTACTACAAATTTCCAAGGTTGTAGGTAAATGGTAAATACAATTCCACCGACGAGCATTCCAAAGCCTATGACTGAAAGTTTCGGATATTTGAGCATTAAGCTAATTGGTATGAGTGTATAAACAACTACGCTGATTGCTGCCATTGTTCCCCAAAACAGGCCTAAAGGACTTATTACTAATTCACTTAAACTGAAGTGAGTTGCAAGTCCAAAAACTCCAAGCAAGGATAGGAATATTGCTAAAATTTCTATGATTTTAGGAAATCTCTTTTCAACTAAGCAAACATAGACAACGATTATTCCGCTGCTTAAAAATTGAAGTACAGTTCCAGTTGGAGCATTGGTATATTTTATAGCGGACAGGTAGGAATATTGACAAAAGAGTATTCCAAAAACACCAAATATTATTAAATTAAGTAAGTCTTTTTTATTTTTAAAAATTAATAGGGATTCTTTTTTATACTTTACTATAGATAGTATAGTTAGTAAAAGTCCTGCAATTATAAGTCGTATGTTTACTATGAGTCCGGTGTTCATATGGCTGCTTTGCATTAAGTATTCGCCACATATTCCTGAAAAACCCCAAGCTACAGCTCCAAGTATTGTCAAAAGGTATCCCAATTTTAAATTATTCTTTTCATGTATTTCCATTTTAAATCACCTTAGTGTATTATACTATACATAGACTAAGGAAGGGGAAAATATGAAAAAACAACTTCTATATTATGGATTTGACGCAGAGCGTCTTGAAAAAGTAATAACTGTGGCTGAAAAATTTGGAATTGAGACAAATGAAGTTAGACAAGAAGATTTGGAGCAAAAGGTAGCTGTATTATTTAATCTTGAAGGTTATGAGAGAGAAGATGTAGATTATATTGATATTCCGAAAGTAGAGATGTTATTATTCGGAGATTTAGATAGGAATATTCTACAATCTTATCTAATGGCACTTAAAGAAAAGGAAGTGGTTGTTCCGTATAAAGCAGTGATAACTGAAACTTCAAAAGATTGGAAATTTTCTTATTTATTAGAGCATATAAAAGATGAACACGAAGTTGTTCAATTGTTTAATCAATTGGGCAAACTAACTAAGAAAGCGCAAAAGAAATTAGATACAGTAGGTAATTCTGAACTTAGAGAGGCAATAGATTATGCCCTTTCTATTAGAGAGATAAATGGTGTGGAGAAAGAGGATATACTGCCAAGATATAATAGATTAAAGGAGGCACTAGGTGAATAGTAGAGTAGAAGGCCTTGTGAATTTTATAGACAAGTCCATGACTGCACATTTCGCAGTTAAAAATATGGAGAACTTGTTAGTTGAAAATGATTATACGGAATTGAAGTTGGAGGAAGAGTTTAAATTAAATGGTAAAAAATTCTATGTGAAAATAGATGATACAGCTCTTCTTGCAATTAACATAGGCGATAAAAAATTAGAAGATGGTTTTAAAATTATAGGTTCTCACACCGATTCTCCGACCTTTAGAATAAAGAGAAATCCTGTGATGAAAAGTGCCGGAAATATCATATTGAATACAGAAGTTTATGGAGGACCAATTTTATATACTTGGATGGATAGACTTTTATCAGCAGCCGGAAGAATTAGTTTTTTTAAAGAAGGAAAAATTGTAACTGAACTAATAGATTTTAAAAAGCCGATTTTTACAATTCCATCTTTGGCAATTCATATGAACAGAGAAGTTAACAAAGGGTTTGAATTTAATGCTCAAAAACACACATTACCTCTAATGGCATTGGATAGTGAAGAGATGAAAGAAGACTTGCTATTAAATGAGATGGCAAAGATAAAGGGAATAGATTCTAAAGATATTTTAGATTACGATTTATACATCTATGATACAGCTAAGGGAGAATTAGTAGGTCTTAAAGAAGAATTTATTTCTCAAGGAAGACAGGATAACTTATTTATGGCTTATACAAGCTTAATAGCTCTTTTAGAGTCGAATGCATCAGGGATCAATGTGTTCTTGGCAACGGACAATGAAGAAGTTGGTTCAACATCTTATGCTGGAGCTGATTCGCCAGTGCTCGGCAGGATTCTTGAGAGAGTTGCAATAGCACTTGGAGCAAATAGAGAAGAATATCTAAGAGCTTTAGAAAATTCTTTCTTGATATCAGCAGATGCAGCTCATGCAGTACATCCTAATTTTACTGAAAAAGCAGACCCTACTAATCAACCGATACTAGGGGGAGGTCCGGTTATCAAATATGCAGCTAGTAGATCATATACTTCAGATGCATACAGCGCTGGAAAATTTATAGATATGTGTACTAAAGCCAAGGTTCCATTCCAAACTTATCACAACAGAAGTGATGTAAAGGGAGGTTCTACAATAGGGCCTATTTCACAATCACAAATAGCTATTAAATCTGTAGACATAGGCATGAGCACGCTAGGTATGCACTCAGCAAGAGAGCTTACAGGAGCTTCAGATGTTGCTCACTTTATAAATGTGTTTAAAGAATTTTATAAATAACAAAAACGGACTGTTTAAAAACAGTCCATTTTTGTTATGTAAATAAAATTAAATTTGATATTAATGATATGAGTGAGGCTTTAATATATACTTAGTCATGCTTTTTAAAAAATTTTTGTATTATTAAACAAAGTATCACTACAAGAATTGAAAAAACTAAAACTCTATTATTAAGCAAGGATAATTTTTCGGAATGGGATAGGTGTGAGTAAATAATACCACGTTTATTAAAAATAAGCTGAAACTAAAGTGAATACAAAGATATTGCGTAGCACGTATTTTATATTTTTAATAAAAATAGCTCCTTAAATAATTTTTTGTTATTAAAATCATTATAGCATGATAGCAAATTAAAACATATTCAAAAAAATAAAGTGATTCAAAATGGTTTAACAAGTAAAGACTAAAAATATTTTTTACACATAGTATTGCAATAAAGATATAAAGGTAATAAAATTAGTTTAAGAGCGAGTGAAATAAACGTGAAAACGTATTCTAAAGTGATTCGTTCTTAATTTTACAGTAGAGGAGAATCAAATTATGGAATTTTATGTTGACTTGAACAGTGACATAGGAGAAGGTTATGGCAGTTATAAGTTGGGGATGGATGATGAAATCATAAAGTATGTTAGTAGCATAAACTTGGCTTGTGGCTGGCATGCAGGAGACCCTATGATTATGGACAAAACTGTAAAGCTTGCAATTGAAAATGGAGTAAAAGTTGGAGCACACCCTGGCTATCCGGACCTTTTGGGATTTGGAAGAAGAGCTATGACTATAACTAGAGAAGAGGCTAAAAATTATATGTTGTATCAAACAGGGGCTTTAATGGCATTTGCCAAAGCTAATGGAACAAAGTTACAACATATGAAATTGCACGGCGGATTCTATAACAAAGCTTGTGTTGATCCTGAATTGGCGGCTGGAATAATAGACGGTATAGAAGTTTTAGATAAAGACATAATTTTAATGGTTTTAAGTGGAAGTTACATAGCAAAAGAGGCAAAGAAGAGAGGACTTAGAGTAAGCGAAGAAGTATTTGCTGATAGAGGATACAATCCAGACGGAACATTAGTCAATCGTTCTCAACAGGGGGCATTTGTAAAAGATATAAAGGATGCATTGCCAAGAGTAATAAGAATGATTAAAGAAGGTAAAGTTACAGCCGTTGACGGAACGGATATAGACATAAAAGCTGACTCTATATGCGTTCATGGAGACAATCCACAAGCAATGGAATTTGTTCAACAGATAAGAGTGGGTTTAATTGAAGCGGGAATTGAAATAAAGCCCGTAGATGAATTTATAAAGTGAGGTAATTTATGGAAAAGAAAAAGACAAATTGGTCGGTTCTTTTAGGGGCAGCTTTCCTAATGGCTACTTCTGCAATAGGACCTGGATTTATGACACAGACAGCAAAATTCACAAATGATTTACATGCTGATTTTGCTTTTGTAATATTTGCTTCAATAATAATGAGTTATGTTGCTCAACTTAATGTTTGGAGAGTTATAGCAGTTTCAAAACTAAGAGGACAAGATATAGCAAACAAAGTATTGCCTGGGTTAGGATACTTTATAGCATTTTTAGTAGCTCTTGGTGGATTTGCATTTAACATAGGAAATGTTGGTGGAGCTGGACTAGGGCTAAACGTAATATTTGGTATAGACACAAAACTTGGAGCAATAATTGCCGCCCTATTAGGAATAGTAATTTTTACTTCAAAGTCAGCCGGTAATGCAATGGATAAACTAACTCAAGTGTTAGGAGCCGGCATGATACTTTTGATAGGTTACGTATGTATTACTACTGCGCCTCCGGTTGGAGAAGCTGCTGTTAGAGCAGTTGCACCTACAGAATTAAACAATACTATTCCTGCAGTACTAACTCTTCTTGGAGGAACTGTTGGTGGATACATAGTATTCTCAGGCGGACACAGATTAATTGATGCAGGAATAACTGGTGAAGAAAATTTACCACAAGTTACTAAGTCTGCAACAATGGGAATAGGAGTTGCTCTTATAGTTAGAATTTTATTATTCTTAGCTATTCTTGGAGTAATATCATCAGGAGGACAACTTGACCCTGAAAATATAGCGGCGTCAGCTTTTAAAATAGCAAGTGGAGAAGTTGGTTATAAGATATTTGGTTTGGTATTTACTGCGGCGGCGATTACTTCAATCGTAGGTTGTGCTTTCACGTCAGTATCTTTCTTAAAAACTCTTTTCAAAGTAGTTGAAGAAAAAGCTAATTTATTTACAATTGGTTTTATAGTAATCTCAACTCTTGCATATGTTTTAATAGGCCAACCACAAACACTACTTGTATTGGTAGGAGCTTTAAACGGATTGATTTTACCAATAACTTTAGCAGTTATGCTTATTGCAAGTAAGAAGAAATCAATAGTAGGGAATTATGAACATCCGATGGTTCTTTTCTACTTAGGATGGGTTGTAACAGCACTTTCATTCTATTTGGGAGTGACAACAATGGTTACTAAATTATCTACTTTCTTCTAAGGAGGAACTATGTATAATGAAGTTAAATATCTCATAGCTGGAGACAGAGCCATAGTTATGGAGTTTGGAAATGAGATAAACAAAGATATAAATGCCAAAATCAGAAGTACTATGGCGGCGATAGATGGCAATATAGAAGGAATAGTTGAAATGACTCCAACATATAGATCTATAACAATAGTATATGAACCTGAGAAGTTGAGTTATAGTGATTTGGTTGAGCAGTTAAAGAAATATGAGAGTGTTTCTTCAAGTGATGGAGAAGAAAAAGTAAATCTTATAGAAATTCCAACTCTATACGGTGGAGAGTATGGTCCTGATATGGATTTTGTAAAATCGAATGCGGGTCTATCAGAAGAAGAGGTTGTAAAAATTCATACAGGGACTGATTACTTAGTTTATATGCTTGGGTTTGCACCGGGGTTCACTTATTTGGGTGGAATGGACGAGCGAATTGCAACACCAAGATTGAAATCTCCAAGATTAAAAATTGAAGCTGGTTCTGTTGGTATAGCAGGAAGTCAAACTGGGATGTATCCATCTGAATCACCGGGTGGTTGGCAGTTGATAGGAAGAACACCACTTAAATTATACAATCCGGAAGCGGAACCGCCAGTGTTTATACAAGCTGGAGATTATATAAGATATGTGAGTATAGATGAAGAAGAGTACAATAAAATAAAAGCTGAAGTAGAATCTGGAAACTATAAAGTCAATGTTAGACGTGTAGAGGTAGGTGAGTTGAATGGCTAAAGTAGAATTTATCATGGGAGGTGTACTCACTACCGTTCAAGATTTTGGGCGAATAGGATATCAAAAGTTTGGCATAGGACAAGCAGGAGTAATGGATGAATATAGCTATGAGTTGTCAAATATTTTAGTTGGCAATAAAAGCGGTGAAGCTGTATTTGAAATAACTTATTTGGGACCAACTTTAAAAGTTGATGAAGACGTAACTTTTGCTGTTACAGGTGCTGATGTTACACCTAAAGTAGACGGTGTAGAGGTTGCAATGTATGAAACTCACTTATTAAAAGCGGGAAGCACGCTAAGTTTTGGAAAATTAAAATCCGGGATGAGAGCTTACTTGGCTTTTAGTGGAGAGATAGGCGTTGAAGAATTAAATGGAAGTAAATCAACTTTGATAAAAAGCAAGATAGGTGGCTACAAAGGAAGAGCTTTAAAACCGAAAGATGAACTTGAAATTTTAAATGCAAGAGATTTTGTGAAGAGAGTTATTCCTAAAAAGTACAGACCTGTTATGAGTCAATTTGCAGTTTTAAGAACTGTTTTAGGGCCACAAGATGATTATTTTACAGAAGAAGGTATCAAAAAATTCTTTATGTCAGGCGGATATACGATAACTAAAAATGCCGACAGAATGGGGATTAGATTGGATGGAAACCCATTGGAATTTAAGAAGGGAGCAGATATAATATCTGATGGAACAGTTAAAGGTTCTGTTCAAGTCCCTGCAGATGGCAGACCTATTGTGTTGATGGCAGACCGTCAGACAACAGGTGGATATACTAAGATAGCAACTGTAATAACACCGGATATTTGTAAGTTGTCACAAATGGCTCCAGATGGAAAAGTTTTATTCCAGCAAGTTTCTATAGAAGAAGCACAAAAAATATATAAAGATTATCGCAAAAAAATAGAAGAAATTAGAAATTTAGTATAAAAGTTAGGTGTCGGTTATAAAGCCGGTACCTTTTAAAATTTAAAAAGGATATGCATATTATTTATAATACACATATCCCAACGATTACATCTTTTTTGAAACTATATATGAAACTTTTTCTAAAAAGTCTTTTTCAATCTTTGAAAATCTATCGAATGAAGTTGAATCTATATCAATCACTCCAATCGGTAGGTCATTTTTTGTAATTGGAACAACTATTTCAGAATTACTTCGAGAATCACAAGCTATATGGCCATCAAATTTATGAACATCAGCGACGATTAGTGTTTCACGTTTTTCAAATGATGTACCGCAAACGCCTTTTCCAATTTCAATTTCAGTGCAAGCTACTCTACCTTGAAATGGTCCAAGCAATAGTTTTTCATTTTCTAACATATAAAACCCCGCCCAAGAAACATCTCCCATTTCAAATAATACGGCTGAAACATTTGCCAAAATTGAAACTTTATTTTCTGTTTGAGAACAGAGAGATTTTATTTTAAATAAAAGTTCTTCGTAGTTATTCATTCTTTCCTCTATAGCCTAGACGTTTTGAAAGTTCCAAGGCTGCTCCTTTTACATATTTAATCATCTCGTCAACTTTATCTTTTGACCTGTATTCTGGCGTCACTATACCTATGGAAGCTATGAAGTCACCTGTATGGTTAAATACTGGGGCTCCAAGGCCGATGGTATCTTTTATGTACTCTCCTTCTGAAATTGCAAGAGATTTTTCTCTAATTTTTTGAAGTTCAGATTTTAATTGTTCTATATCCACAGGACCGGTTGAGTATGGATCCAATTCAAGTTTTAAGTAAGAATTTATAAAATCTTCTGGCTGGTATGCAAGAACCACTTTCCTTATAGCGCCTTTATGCAGAGGGATTTGTCTTCCAAAATTTTCAACGATTTTCAATGTTTCAGAGCCTTCGGCTTTTCCTATGACAACTCCGGTATTTTCAGAGCGTACTACCATAAATGAGTCCTCATTAGTTTCGTCTGAAAGTTTTCTTAAAATAATATCAGCCTCGCTTTGTAGACTTATATTTCCTGAAGCTGCCATGCCTATTGAAATAAGTCCGGGACCAAGTTTATATAAGTGGGTATTGTTGTCTTTAGTTACAAACTCACAAGCTATTAGTGTAGATAAAATTCTGTGAGTTGTACTTGGTGGAATTGATATGGCTTCTGAAATTTCTGCGATAGTGAATTCGCGGCTATCTTGTTTCATATATTCGAGTATATTTGCTGCTTTAATTAAACTTTGAATCATATTAACTCCTTTCCTACACGTTAGTGAAATTATACCATAATATGCATATAAATAGCATATTAACAAATATCTATTTTATATTTAGTCGGTATGGTAAAATAAAAAATAATAAGGAGATGATTGAAATTACAAATTCAACATTAAATAAGTTTATATTGGTGACAAGAGCAGTGCTTATTGCTGCGATTGGAATGGTTTTTCCACCGGCATTTTTATTTTTACCGGCTATTTTCGTTGGGGAAGCTATATCAGGAGGCGTTATGAACGCTTTTTCGCTGTTTTTTGTTGCCAATGCACTACTTACTATGATTTCTTTAAATTATGCCATAATAGTTTTTACATTATTTGGACCAATGATTTTAGTGTTTCACTGGATGATGCATAAAAATTATGATCAAAATTCAACTGTAGTTTTGGCAGCGGTAATGTTTTTTATTTCTATATTTGTAACTTCATATTCTTATGGAGTTAGCCCTGAAATGTTAAAATCAAAAGAAGTTTTAGAAAGTTTTATACAAATACAAAATAATATGAGTATCGAAAAGCTGTCAACTGCAGAATGGACTATGCTATATAATAGGTCGTTGCAATTGATGCCAGCTATGTTAGTTATAATTTCTCTTTTGTTAAGTTATGTAACATATCACTTATCAATAAGAAAGCTTATCTTAAAACAAGGATTAAAATTAAACTATCAACCATTTATTTATTTTAATCTACCGAAAGGAATATTATTTGTAGGAGCTTTTTCAATAGCTGTATTATATAGTTTTGGGGATATATTATTTGAGTCACCTAATTTAGTTATAGAAAACTTAATTTTAGTATTTTCAAGCATACTATTTTTATTGGGAATGAGTGTTATAATGTTTATACTAAACAAGATTAAAGCTGGAAGGTTTATAAAAATTTTAGTGACTCTTTTTGGATTTTTAGTTCCGGGAGCACAGTTTATTTTTATAGCTATGGGTATTTTGGACAATATATTCAACTTTAGAAGGCTTGCGTGAGGTGAAAGATGGATTATAAATTTGATTTAAAAGACTTTAAAGGATTTATAGTAGTTGTTGCTATATTGAGCATAGGACTTTTATATTTCAAGCCTTGGTTAGGTATTTTGGGACTTCTAATTTTGGTTTATTTGATATACTCAGGTAGTAAGACTATAGAAGAGTACAACCAAAAGTCAATTGCGATGGTTGAAACAATAAGCAGAGACTTTGACTCGATAACAAAACATGCTATTTTTTCAATGCCTTTTCCAATGGTAATAACAGATGAAAATGCGAATGTAATTTGGTACAACACAACTTTCTTAAACATATTTGAAGATGTTGAAATTATGGAGATGAATGTTTCTGAGTTGATTCCTGAAATAAACTTTGAAAGTGTAATTGAAGAGCCCAATGATGAAGATTTAACTGCAAAATTAGGTTCTAAATCTTATAAAGTTTATGCGAATGTAGTTGACGTCAAAAAATCTGACTCAGATAGAAATAAATTAATTCTATTATACTTCGTAGATAAGACTGATTATGATGTTTTGAGAGATAAATATGTCTCAGAATATCCAATAGTTGCAAAAATAGAAGTAGACAACTATGATGAGGCAATGGATTCTGCACCGACTGCCAACAGACCACAGTTAATAGCTGAGATAGATTACTTGGTAAGAGGATATTTTCAAAGTTATGATGCTCTAGTTAGAAAGTATGATGACGATATGTACCTAGTTGTCATGACTTTTGGAGCATTAAAGAGCATAAAGGAAAAGAGATTTGATTTACTTGACGATTTAAGAGAGTTAGATATGGGAAATTCCATACCTATGACACTTTCAATAGGGGTATCATCTTTTGGACTTAACTTTAAGGAGTCGGTGGACGAAGCTGACACTTGCTTAGACCTTGCACTTGGACGTGGAGGAGACCAAGCAGTAATAAAAGTTGAGGACAACTATGAATTCTTTGGTGGTAAGTCAAAAGCTGTTGAAAAGAGAAACAAAGTAAAGGCAAGAGTTTTAGGGGTTGCCCTAAAACAACTTATCGATGGAGCAGAAGATGTCTATATAATGGGACATAAAAATGCCGATATGGATGCTATAGGTTCAGCGATAGGTATTTTAAGAGCTGTATTGAATAGAAATGTTGAAGGGTATATTGTTTTAAATAAGAGTAATCCTTCAATATCAAATCTTCTTGATAGAATGAAAGAAGAAGAGCCTGAAATTTTTGAGAAGATAATTTCATCAGAGCAGGCAAAGAGTAATATAACACCTAAGTCTTTAGTGATATTGGTTGATAATCATAAACCAAACTTTACTGAAAGTCCTGAACTTTTAGATTTGACAACACAAATAGTTGTAATAGACCACCATAGAAGAGGTAAGGAATTTGTAAAGAATCCTGTACTGACTTATGTTGAACCTTATGCATCATCTACAAGTGAACTTGTAACTGAGATGTTAACTTATATGAATGATGAATTAAATTTAACTCACTTTGAGGCTGATGCATTGATGAGTGGTATAGTAGTTGATACTAAGAATTTTAGTTTCCAAACAGGGGTTAGAACTTTTGAAGCAGCATCAATATTAAAACGTGCTGGTGCAGATATGATAAAGGTAAAAAACTTGTTTCAAGATGATTTAGATACACTTCAAAATAGAGCTCAAGTAGTGCACGCTACAAAGGTAGTTTGTGATGAGGTGGCAATTTCAAGGCTAGATAAAAAGGCTGCGAATTCTATATTGATAGCGGCACAAGCTGCTGATGAATTACTTGATATAAATGGAATAAGGGCAAGTTTTGTAATGACTCCGGTAGATGATGAAATTCACATTTCAGGGAGGTCATCAGGGGATTTTTCAGTGCAGTTGATACTTGAAAAATTAGGAGGCGGAGGACATCTTAACATGGCTGGAGCCAGACTAAAAGTAGAATCTCTAGATGAAGCTGAAAATATTTTAGTACAAGCAGTGGAAGAGTATATTGACGAACAGAAAAAGGGAGAAAATATATGAAGGTAATTTTATTAAAAGACGATAAAAATTTAGGAAAAGCAGGGTCTCTTGTTGAGGCAAAAGACGGATATGCAAGAAATTTCTTGATACCAAGAAAGGTTGCCATAGAAGCTAATGAAGAGAACCTTAAAAAATGGGAAGAAGATAACGAAAAGAGAGCAGAAGAAGAAAAGAAAAACAGAGCTGAATTCACTGAAGTAAAAAAGAAGATTGAAGCAGGTAAAGTTGTAATAAAAGCTAAATCTGGTGAGGGGGGAAGACTTTTTGGAGCAATAACTTCTCAAAATATAAAAGAAGCTCTTGAAGAGCAACTTAAAATAACGTTAGACAAGAAAAAAATTGAATTAAGCGAAAACATCAAGATGGAGGCCACAAAAACTGTACCTGTAAAATTGTATCCTGGAATAACTGCAAATTTAAAGGTAACAGTTGAGGCAGAATAATGGAAGATTTAAATCTCAAAGTACCTCCTCACGTCACTGAAACGGAACAGTCAGTGCTTGGTGCTATGATGTTATCTAAAGATGCCATCACATCGGCTGTAGAAATTTTAAGAGCTGAAGATTTCTATTCAGAGATTCATGGTGAAATATATGGAGCCATAACTTCTATATACAATAGAAATGTTCCGGTTGATGTGATGACTACAGTAGATGAACTGAAAAAGAGAAATAGTCTTGAAGATGTTGGGGGGATTAGCTATATAGCAAGTTTGAGTTCTTCTGCAGGTTTAGTCTCAAATACAAAATATCATTGTGAGATAATCAAAGAAAAGTCTACACTGAGAAAGTTGATAGCTGCCTCAGATGAAACTATGTCGAGCGCGTATGCACAAGATGCAGATTTGGATATGATTATAGAAAAAGCTGAGTCGAATATATTTAATATAACTCAAGCCTCTCATAGAATTGGACTTTCGCCAATAAAAGAAACTCTGCTTGAATCATTTGCTGCAATGGAAAAACGTGCACAAAATCCAAACTCGCTAACAGGAGTTACTACAGGTTTTGAAGATTTGGATAGACAGTTGAGTGGTCTACAAAAGTCGGACTTAGTGCTTTTGGCGGCAAGACCATCGATGGGAAAGACTGCTCTAATGGTAAATATAGCAACAAATGCAGCGCTAAGAGCAAAGGCAAAAGTTGCAATGTTTTCTCTGGAAATGAGTAAGACTCAGTTGGTTGACAGAATCATAGCTTCAATAGCACATGTGGATTTACAAAAGATAATATCTGGTAATTTGACAGCAGATGACTGGGAAAGAGTCATAAATGCAATGCCAATAATATCTGAACTTGAAATTGAAATAGATGATACAGCAGGTATTTCTCCGTTGGAATTAAAAGCCAAGTGCAGAAGACAAAAGATGGAAAAAGGCTTGGACTTGGTGGTTATAGATTATCTTCAACTTATGCAAATGAGTGAAAAAGTTGAATCGAGAACTCAAGAAATTTCAGCAATTTCAAGGAGCTTAAAAGCTATAGCAAAAGAGCTTGAAGTGCCGGTGCTTGCACTGTCTCAACTTTCACGTTCGCCAGAAGCAAGAGCTGACCACAGGCCTATTCTTTCAGACCTTAGAGAATCAGGAGCTATAGAACAAGATGCCGACGTCGTAATGTTTCTATTTAGAGATGAGTACTATACAAAAGAAGAGTCAGAAAAACCAAATATTGGCGAAGTTATAATTGCAAAACATAGAAATGGACCAACAGGTACAGTGGAACTGATATTTAGAAAAGAATTTACTAAATTCTTAAATAAAGAATATGGTTCATAGGAGGGAAGATGGAGTTAATTAAGATAATAATTTTGGGAATTGTAGAGGGTATTACGGAATTTTTGCCGATATCATCTACAGGACATTTAATCTTAGTTAGTGAGATTTTAAAATTACACTCACAAAGCTTTGAAAATGCGTTCTCAGTAATAATTCAATTGGGGGCAATTTTAGCAGTAGTGCTATTGTATTGGGATAAATTAAACCCAATATCAAAGAAAAAATTATCCTCAAGTATTGTAGAAAATGAATCGCATTTATCTATTTCAGATAGATGGCACTTACGAGATAAGAAAACTATGAGATTGATAGCAAAGGTTATAATAGGATTTTTACCTGCTGCAGTTTTAGGTTTTCTATTTGATGATATAATAGACAAGTACTTATTTAATCCAACTGTAGTTGCGATAACATTGATAATCTATGGTGTGATAATTATATTTATGGAAGACAAGAAAAAATCTGAATTTAAATATGAAGACATTGATGAGCTAAGTGTAGTGGATGCTTTTAAAATAGGCGTGTTCCAATGCTTAGCGATGATACCGGGAACTTCAAGAAGTGCAGCTACAATAATTGGTGGAATGACTCTTGGCTGTAACAGGACAACAGCAGCGGAATTTTCATTTTTCTTGGCAATTCCAACAATGTTAGGTGCAACAGCTTTGAAGGTATTGAAGATGGGAACATCGTTTACAGTAAGTGAGTGGTTCTATATTTTAGTGGGTTTTGTAATCTCATTTGTAGTAGCATATGCTGTAATAACTAAGTTTATGAGTTACATTCAAAAACACGATTTCAAAGTGTTTGGAATGTATAGAATAGGGCTTGGCGTACTAGTAATTTTATTTTTGAAGATATTTTAGTATAAAAAGGCTTGAAATTAACGGTTTCAATTGATTTTGAAAATTTATTGTGGTAGAATTAATGCATTGTGGATAAATAAAATAGGAGGTTTTACAGTGGAATTATTTTTAACAGTAATTATTGCCATTTCATCGCTCGTTTTAATTGGCACTGTGGTAGTTACTGAGAGTGCTCAAGCAGGACTTGGCACATTACAGGGAGAACAATCAAATCTATGGGGAGAACATAGAGGAACAAGCAAGAAGGAAATTGAAAATCGCATTATAACAGTATCATCTATAATATTTTTAGTTTCCGTAATAGCACTTTCAGCAATATAGGGGGTATACGGAAGAATGAACGTTTATATTTTAGCTATAATAGCCGGAGTTTTAGCATTAGCTTTTGCTTTCTTTAAAGCGTCTTTTGTGTCTAAACAAGATCCGGGAAATGAAAGAATGAGGGAAATTTCTTCATATATACAAGACGGTGCAATGGCATTTTTAACAAGAGAATACAAAGCACTTGTAGTATTTGTAATAGTTCTTGCAGCAATTTTAGCTGTTGGACTTCACAGTGTGGCAACGGCTCTATGTTTCATTGCAGGAGCTATTTGTTCAGTAATCGCAGGTTATGTGGGTATGAGAGTGGCAACACGTGCAAATGTTAGAACTGCAAACGCAGCTAATGTTTCAGGTCTTGCAAAAGCACTTGATATCGCATTTTCAGGTGGTGCTGTAATGGGTATGTGTGTTGTAGGTTTGGGGATCATAGGCATCACAGCAGCTTATATGTTAACTCAAGATACAACTATAGTTACAGGATTTTCACTAGGGGCTTCTTCAATCGCTCTTTTTGCAAGAGTTGGTGGTGGTATATACACTAAAGCGGCAGATGTTGGAGCTGACCTTGTAGGTAAAGTTGAAGCGGGAATTCCTGAAGATGATCCAAGGAACCCAGCTGTTATCGCTGATAATGTAGGTGATAACGTAGGGGACGTTGCAGGTATGGGTGCGGACTTATTTGAATCATATGTTGGAGCTCTTTTATCAGCTATCACTTTAGGAGTTGTTGCATATCAAGAAAATGGTATAGCGTATGCTCTATCAATAGCAGCAGTAGGTATAATCGCTTCAATTATAGCAGTGTTTTTTGTAAAGGGAGATAAAGACCCTCAAAAAGCTCTAAATGTTGGAGAATACATCGCAGCTGGAGCTAGTATAATTGCAGCAGCTGTATTATCAAATATGATATTTGGTAACTTTAAACCATTTGTTCCCGTAATCGCAGGTATATGTGTTGGACTTATAATATCTAAAATAACTGAGTACTATACAGCGGACGAATACGCTCCAGTACGAAGAATAGCATCAGAATCTGAAACAGGTTCTTCTACAAACATAATTTCAGGACTTTCTGTAGGAATGATGTCTACAGTTGGACCAATCATAGTAATCGCTATTGGTATAATGGTTGCCTTTATAGGTGCTGGTGGAAATGAATCATCAGTTCACGGATTATTTGGTATAGCTCTTGCAGCAGTAGGTATGCTTTCAACTACAGGTATGACAATTGCAGTTGACGCTTATGGGCCTATAGCTGACAATGCTGGAGGTATTGCAGAGATGTGTGAACTTCCAGAAGAAGTAAGACAAATAACTGATTCACTTGATGCAGTAGGTAACACAACAGCGGCTATTGGTAAGGGATTTGCAATTGGTTCAGCAGCTCTTACAGCCTTAGCACTATTCGTTTCATATATCAACGCAACAGGATTAGAAGGAATTGACGTATCTAAACCAGAAGTTATTGCCGGAACGTTTATCGGTGGTATGCTTCCATTTGCCTTCTCTGCTTTGACAATGTCAGCAGTAGGAAATGCAGCTTCTTCAATGATTGATGAAGTAAGACGTCAATTTAGAGAAATCCCAGGAATCATGGAAGGTAAAGCAACTCCTGAATATGCAAAATGTGTAGACATTTCTACAGGAGCAGCTCTTAAAGAAATGATTGTTCCAGGAGTAATAGCAGTAGTAGTTCCAATAGTAGTAGGTCTATTACTTGGAGCAGAAGCTCTAGGTGGATTACAAGCCGGAGCTCTTATCACTGGTGTATTAATGGCAATCTTTATGTCAAACTCTGGTGGAGCTTGGGATAATGCTAAGAAATTTATCGAAGGTGGAGCACACGGTGGAAAAGGTTCAGAAGCTCACAAAGCAGCTGTAACTGGAGATACTGTAGGGGACCCATTCAAGGATACTTCAGGACCTTCATTAAATATTCTTGTAAAACTTATAACAGTAGTATCATTAGTATTTGCACCACTATTCGTAGCATTTGGTGGAAAATTATTCTAAGATATTTAAAGCACAGGTTAAATTGCCTGTGCTTTTTTGCGCAAAATTTTAAGGAAAATTAAAATAAATATTTAAATTGCTAAAAGATAATAATTTTTAAAGTGTCTTTAAAGTTTAATTTAGGTCTGTTACACTGTGTATATAAGTTATTTATTGGGAGAAATATTTATGGATAAAAATAAATTAAAGGCATCTATCTATTTACTAGTTGCAGCGGCAATATGGGGTTTGACATTTGTAGCACAGAGTAAAGGTATGGAATACATAGGCACAATGACGTTTTCTGCATTAAGATGTTTGATTGGCGGATTTGTGATACTTATTATGAGGATGAATCCGTTTTTAAGAAAAGCTATACTTGATGAAGAAAGTGTTGTCGTAGATCAAGCAGCTACAAGAAGAGGGGGAATCCTAACAGGAATAGTGTTGTTCTGTGCAATGAATATACAGCAAATAGGAATAGTAGATACAACTGTGGGTAAGGCGGGTTTTATAAGTGCACTCTATATAATAATAGTACCGATACTCATGATGTTTAGAGGGCATAGACTGTCTAAAAAACTAATAGTTTGTATTGTACTATCTGTAATAGGAGTTTATTTATTGTCAGTTAAAGAAAATTTATCAATAAATAAAGGGGATTTAATAGTTTTTATTTCCACTGTATTTTTCTCTGTTCATATGCTTATAATAGCGTACTATTCTCCGAGAACAGACGGATTGAAATTTAATGCTTATCAATTTATAATATGTGGACTTTTAAGTACAGTAGGAGCGGTTTTATTTGAAACCATTTCATTAGAGGCTATAAAGTTGGCGATGTGGTCAATACTTTATGCTTCAATAATGTCAAGTTCTGTGGCATTCACATTACAGATAATGGCTTTAAGACACATAGATGCGGCTTTGGCATCTTTGATAAGTTCAATAGAATCAGTTTTTGCAGCGGTAGGTGGTTATTTAATACTTGGAGAAATTTTAACTAAAAGAGAATTAATAGGATGCCTGTTGATGTTTATTGCAATTATGGCTGCACAGTTGGGAAATAAAGAAAATGGAAAATAAATATTATATTGAGAACAATAAATTGACAATGTCAGAAAATGGTGAAAAGTTTTTTTGGATAGAACTTATAAATCCTAATCAACAAGAAATAGATGAAATACTTACAAAATATAAAATTCCAAAGGACTATATATACTCTGTGCTAGATGATGAAGAAGTTCCAAGAGTTGAAGTTTGGGAAAGTGGGGCAGCTAATTTATTTTTACTAAGTCATCCAATAAAAATAAATAATTGTAGTTATATAACAAGACCGATATCAATGATAATGGTTGATGGAATTTTGATTACAGTTTCTACTGAAAATTTGAAGTTGATAAACAAAGTTAAAAATTCTTATGAAGAGAAAGGTTTGGGAGAAGATAGCGAGAGTTTATCTACAGAAATTGCATGGGCAATTTGTTCTGAATTTGTAAAAAGTGTTAGAGAATTAAATGAAAGTATAGAAAAGATTGAAAAGACAGTTCTGAAAAATAGTGATGAAAAAGCTTTTTCAGATATGATAGTGATACAAAAGTCGCTTATAAAATTTAGTATGGCAACCAGAGAAAATGGACCGGTAATAGAAAAGATGTTCGAGTCATATTCTAAATTAAAAAGTGATAAGGCATCTGAATTGTTACATGATTTGCTTGTTGAAAACAAACAAGCTCGAGTGATGATTGAAGAGTCTACAACTATAATGGAGAATTTATCTGATTTGTATTCAAATTTGATTTCACATAAATTGAATGTTGTAATGCAAGTTTTGACTTCTATAACAATAGTGATGACTGTACCAACTATAGTTGGTGGATTGTGGGGAATGAATGTAAAACTTCCGATTGAAAATCATCCGGCGGCATTTTGGATTTTGGTACTGCTTAGCATGGTAATATCTTGGTATATAGTGAGGATATTAAAGAGAAAAGGCTATCTATAGAAATTATTTAGTGCAATCTTAGAAATCATCATCTAATTTTTAATAAATTATTTATTCTAATGTGAGATAATATATTTAATAAGGAAGTGGTGAAGATGAATTTTTTTAATAAATTGTTAGGTAATGCAAATGTATCTAATGATGTAATATATACAATTGACAGAGAACATGGTACTGGAGCTTTTGAGATAGCTTCGATACTTGGCAAAAAATTAAATATTGAAGTTTATGATGAAGACATAATAGAGTTAAAAACCTTGGAGAGCCAAGTAGACCCTTCAAATGTAAAAAAAGATGATACATTTTTACAGGGAACCGTGTATGATTTATACAGAGAAAATTATTCTTATTCACAAGAAGATATCACGAGTAATGACGCACAATTTTTAGCTAATTCAAAAACAATAAGAGATTTAGCTAAAAAAGGTTCTTGTATAATGATGGGGAAGTGTACAAATTATGTTTTGAGTACGGGAAAAATATTCAATGTTTTTTTGACCGCACCGGAAGAATATAGATTAGAAAAGATAAAAAATAGATATAAATATGACAATGCAAAAGCTAAAAATGAAGTTCAAAAGATAGATGCAAGGAGAAGAAACCATTATCAAAAGTATACAACAGGACAGTGGGGCTACTCCTCAGATTATGATATAACAATTGATGTATCAAAATTTTCTGTACAAGATGTAGCAAATATAATATTAAGAGCATCTGAATTAAAAAAATATTAAAAATTAGGAGATATTTACAAAGTCGTAGTTATCTCCTTTTCATTAAAATTATAAATTTTTTAAGTCGAGCTCAGATGAGAAAGAATAAAATTTTTCTCCATCTCCAACCATTATAGATGGTACACCAACTTGACAATTAGCTTTTATAGAGTTGAAAAAAGAATCTTTGTCTCTATATTTTAAGAAAGCTTTTAAGTTAGCCATGGATTCGGTAATGTCGATTATTTTATAGTCGAGTGAAGAGTTTTCAAAAGCTTCTAAAGCTGGGGGACAATCTGGACATAAACTTGATATAAATAGTGTTATCATAAAACACCTCCTGTTTGATTTGCAAAGTTAGATAAAAAATTTCTAACAGAAGCTATAAAATTTTGAGTATCTATTTTTTTGCGTGCACTAACTTTTGAATATATACCCTTTTTTCTAAGATTTCTGTTAGCATGTCTAGTGTCTAAGTGGAACAAAATATTATCGTTAGTTATATGATTTCCATAAAAGTCTATAACGTATGAGCCCTTTGCCAAGATGAGAGCTGATAGAGCTCTGTCAGCAGTTATAGTTAAGTCTTCGTGTTCAACGTGGTTTGCAATATATAAATCTGCAGAGTCAGAAGATATGTCAACACTAACAACAGTTGCATATTCGCTTTTTATGTTGGTTAGATAATTTTTAACTATTATTAATTCTACATTGTATTCTCTTGCTAAATTTATTAGTTCAGAAGTAATGGGAGAACCATCAGCATCAAGATAAATCTTCATTAAATCACCTCTTATTTTAAATAGTGTGATTACATGATATAATAAAAAATTAGGAAGTGAAAGTATGGAACTTTATGTTGTAGGTGCAATAGTTGCGATACTATCTGCATTAATTATATTTAAGTCTATAAAAATAGTTGTTAAAGTTATATTAAACACAATCATAGGAGCTATAATTCTCTATGTTGCAAACATTTTATTGAGCTCTTTTGGTATTTACATAGTAATTAAACCAATAGTGGCATTTTTGACAGGCTTATTGGGAGTACCATTCGTTATAGCTTTAATCATACTGAAATTATTTATTTGAGGTGTAGAGTGAAATATGTATTCAGAATAGTCGCAGTTTTAATGCTGTGCTTGTTAGCAGGGGTAGTTTTGCTATTATACAGAATAAAACCTGATTATGAAAACAAGGGAAAAATTAGTTTAAAAGACAAAAAAGAAGAATCTATCCTAGACACTAAGGGGACGGAAGTTTTTAACAATGATGAAGTGTTGAGAGTGCTTGTTTTAGGAGTTGATAAAACAGCTACTAAACAACTTTCAGAAGAAAAAAATGGAATGAGAAGCGACACGATAATGTTATTCTCAATTGATCCGGTAAGTAAAAGGGTACAATTACTATCAGTTCCAAGAGATTCTTATGTGAGGATTCATGGATATGATAAAAATAAAATAAATGCTGCATTTAGCGATATAGTTTATCCTAAGGGAGGATTAAAACTTGTGGCTTCTACAGTTGAAGATTTATTGAATGTGAAGATAGACCACTATGCTTTAATAGATTATAAAGCAGTTACACAAATTGTTGATGCTGTTGGGGGAATGGATGTAGAGTGGGATAGACCTGACTATATTTACAAAGATGATTGGGTAGTGCCACCTTTAGAAATAAGCATGAAGAGGGGAATTAACCATTTAGATGGTAAAAAGGCAGTTGACTATCTCAGAATAAGAAAAGCTTATGAAGGTCAAGATATAGATAGGATAGGAGCGCAACAAGGATTTTTGATGATGCTTTTTGAAAAATTGAAGTCACCTGCAATGCTATTAAAAATTCCAGAATTACTTGATATTGTTGATGAGTTTGTGGAAACAGATTTGACTTATGGACAAATGGTTACTTTAGCAAGGTTTGGAATTGGAATAGATAGAGAAGACATTTCAACAGCTACCCTTGAAGGGGTACCTGTAAATGGTGTAAAGATTGGCAGAGATAAAGTTTCTGTTTACAAGATAGATGAAAAATTTGCAAAGGAAGTATCTCTTAGAAGTGAAGTTGTAGAATCTGAAGACAGTGTAGAAAATGGAAGCACAAATGTTTCAAATAAAGACAATGATGAGAAAAACGATAAGAGAAATTTAGATTCAAATAACGATAGAGAATCCAAGAAACAAGGTAAGAAGAAAAAATAGTTTTATAAAATTTAAACTTTATTTAAAATAAGCTCAGAAGTTTCTGGGCTTATTCTTTTAATGTAAGGAGACTATTTTATAAAGGACAATTAGAGAAAAAATTAAAGGATTTAATCTTAATTCTATTTGGAATTTAAAATTCATAGAAAATAAATGATATAATTATTTATATTTAAGATTTAAAGAGGTAGTTGTGAATATATTAGTAATTGATGCTCAGGGTGGCGGACTTGGCAAACAAATTGTTCAAGCCTTAAAAGAAAAGTATAAAGATCTAGAAATTATTGCAGTTGGTACAAATGGTATTGCAACCACAAATATGTTAAAAGCAGGAGCGAGCTTTGGAGCGACAGGCGAAAATGCTGTGGTAGTAAATTGTGCAAGAGCCGATGTAATAGTTGGTCCAATTGGGATTTTATTAACTAATTCATTATATGGCGAGATAACGGCAAAAATGGCAGAAGCGGTAAGTCTTAGTAGAGCAAAGAGGATTTTAATTCCGTTTTTACACGATGATAACGTTATTGTGGGAATTAATGAATACTCTATCAAAAAATTGATAGCGCTTGCGGTTAAGGAAGTTGAAAAAATTTTATAGTTGTTTGAGTTGAATCTTTTATATGAAGTAAAGGATGACTAGAGAAGTAGTCGGTTAAAAATTCAAACGGTCTTTTAATAGTACTATGAAAGTATGCAATCTCTGTAGGGATTTGCATGCTTTTTATTTGTGAGGAACAAAGGATGAATTTAAAGGAATTCTTTAGCAAAAATAAAAAAGTTGCAATTGCTTTTTCGGGTGGAGTTGATTCTGTTTTTTTGTTACAACAAGCTCTAAAAAACAAAGCTGAAGTGAGAGCATATTATGTGAAATCAGATTTTCAACCTGAGTTTGAGTTTAAAGAAGCAAAATATTTTGCTCATGAATTAGGAGCGGATTTAAAAATACTAGAAGTTGATGTCTTAAAAGATGTCCGTATAGAGAAAAATGATAAGGATAGATGTTATTTTTGTAAGCAAAAAATTTTTGGAACTATTATTGAGGCAGCAAAAATAGATGGGTTTGATGTCTTATTAGATGGGACAAATGCTTCGGATGAATATGAAGATAGACCGGGGATGAGGGCAAAAGAAGAGATGAAGGTATTATCTCCACTTAGAGAGTGTAATTTGACTAAATCTGAAATAAGGGAATTGTCCAAAAAAGAAGGATTGGCAAGTTGGAGAAAACCATCATATTCGTGCTTGGCAACGAGAATAAAGACAGGAATGAATATAACAAAAGAAGATTTAGCAGTCATTGAAAAAGCAGAAGCATTTTTAATGAATCTTGGGTTTAAAAATTTTAGAGTCAGGAAAATAGACGATGTTGCAAAAATTGAAGTTACGGGGAAAGACTTCGAAAAGATAATTTCATTTAGAAAAGAAATAGTAGATGAATTTAAGAAGTTTTATAGAGAAGTGACACTGAATTTAGAGGTGAGAGATGAAGAATGATATTAAAAAAATTTTAGAGTCTGTAAAAAATGGAGAAATTTCAGTTGAAGATGCACTGTTAGAATTAAAATCTAAACCTTTTAAAGATATAGAGTATGCAAAGATAGATTTTCATAGAAAAGTAAGACAAGGCGTTGGAGAAGTCATCTACGGTGCAAGCAAGACTGCAAATCAGATGATAGGAATTATTTCTACAATGCTTGAGAATGGACAAGGTTCAATTTTGATTACGAGATTAAATGAAGATGCAGCAAGAGAGATAAAAAAAATACACTCAATAGAATATTATGAAGAAGCAAAGATAGGGATATACGGGCCATTAAAGAAACCGAATGGAATTGGTAAGATTGTAGTTGCTACGGGAGGAACAAGCGACATTCCGGTAGCGGAGGAAGCAGCTTTGACATGTGAATTCTTAGGAAATGAAGTGGTTAGACTCTATGATGTAGGGGTTGCAGGACTTCATAGAATTTTAGGGCATCTTGATGAAATAATGAGTGCAAGTGTTGTTATCACCATCGCAGGTATGGAAGGAGCGCTTGCAAGTGTAGTAGGAGGCCTTACAGATTGTCCTGTTATTGCGGTTCCAACAAGTGTTGGATATGGAGCGGCATTTAATGGAGTAGCGGCACTTTTATCAATGCTTAATTCATGTGCAAGTGGAGTGAGTGTTGTAAATATAGATAATGGATTTGGAGCGGGTTATACAGCCAGTATGATAAATCATATGGAGGTCAAGAAATGAAAACTTTATATTTGGAATGTTCAATGGGAGCGGCTGGAGATATGTTGACAGCGGCGATATTAGAACTGTTTGAAGATAATGAAAAGCAAATAGAAAACTTAAATAATCTTGGAATTGAAGGGATTAGTTTTGAAAAAGTGGATTCTTTTAAGTGTGGCATAAAAGGAACTCGTATGGTTGTAAAAATAAATGGAGAAGAAGAGAAAATCGACGAACATGAACACCATCATGAACATCACCACCATCATCATGGAGACCATGAACATCACCACCATCATGAAGACCATGAACATACACATAGTCACCATCACCATGAACACGGGCATCATGTGCATAGAAGTATGAAAGATATTGAAGAAATAGTTCGTAATATAAAAGTGTCAGAGAAAGTTAAAAAAGACATTATGGAAGTTTATAAGCACATAGCAGAAGCAGAAAGTGTAGCTCATAATGTTGATGTTTCAGAAATTCACTTCCATGAAGTTGGAACTATGGATGCAATAGCAGATATAACAGCAGTTTGTTTTTTGATTGATGAGTTGGAAGTTGAAAAGATAATAGCATCTCCAATAAATGTTGGAAGTGGACACGTACATTGTGCACATGGGATATTGCCTGTTCCAGCTCCGGCAACAGCTTATATATTAAAAGATGTTCCAATGTATACTTCTGAAATACGCGGAGAACTTTGTACTCCTACCGGAGCGGCTATATTAAAACATTTTGTATCAAAATTTGAAGAAATGCCTAAATTGAGAGTTGAAAAAATAGGTTATGGAATGGGGAAAAAAGATTTTGAGAGAATAAACTGTGTAAGAGCTTTTTTGGGAGAGACCAAAGACTCAGAAGAAATAGTGTATGAGTTGTCTTGTAATGTTGATGATATGAGTGCTGAAGAAATTAGTTTTGCAATGGACAGATTTTTTGAAGCTGGAGCTAAAGAAGTGTATACAGTTCCAATAGGAATGAAAAAATCAAGGCCGGGAACTTTGATAAAGGTAATGTGTAGAGAAGAAGATAAGAGTAATTTATTAGAGCTTATATTTAAACACACTACTACTATTGGTATTAGAGAAACTCAAACTTCTAGATATATTTTAGATAGAAATATTGAAGAAATCGAGACTTCTTTAGGCACGATAAGATTTAAGAAATCTTATGGATATGGAGTGAGTAGGGGAAAGTTTGAATACGATGACCTATCAAAGATAGCAAGAGAAAATAACTTGAGTATTTTTGAAGTGAAAGAGAAAATTAGAAAAAAATAATTTTATAGGAGGAAATTTATGAGAAAGAATACGACAAAAGAATTGATTTTAGCGGCATTATTTATAGCTTTAGGATTGATTTTACCAATGGTATTTCATGCTATTGGTGCAGGACCGGTATTTTTGCCTATGCATATTCCTGTTTTATTAGCGGGGTTTTTCTTGAGTGTGCCTTATGCAGCTTTAGTTGGAGCCTTGACTCCAATTCTTAGCTCTGTGCTAACCGGTATGCCACCAATGTTTCCTGTATTACCTTTTATGGTTTTTGAACTTTTGACTTATGGAGCAGTTGTAAGCTATATTCACAACAAGGTAAAAGCTAATATATTTGTGTCATTAATAGTGGCTATGATAGCAGGAAGAATTGTATCTGCGATTGTAGTTTGGGTTTTAGCTTCTTTCTTTATGGCTAAGTTACCGGCGCCTACAGTGTTTATTACTGGAGCTATTGTAAAGGGAATTCCAGGAATTATAATTCAGCTAATATTTATTCCGGCCATTGTATATATTTTAAATAAACAAAAAAGGCTTGAAATATGAATCAAAGAGAATTTTTTAATTCAATGGCTGAAAAATGGGACAGTTTTTGTAAGCACGATAATAAAAAGATTATAGAGATTTTGAATTTATTAGAAATTAAACCAAGTGATAAAGTGCTTGACGTTGGAACGGGGACGGGGATTTTGATTCCATTTTTACTTGAAAGAGTTGGTAAAGGTGGAGAAGTGTGCGCGGTTGATATCTCTGAGAAAATGATAGAAGTTGCAATGAAAAAGTATGCTGCAAGTAATTTGACATTTAAGAATGAAGATATTCTAGATTGCGATTTAAACACTAGATATTATGATAAAGTTATATGTTATTCAATGTTTCCTCATTTTGAAGATAAAAAGAAGGCGATAGAAAAGCTTAGAAAATATTTAAATGAAAATGGAAAGTTAATTATATGTCATTCTCAAAGTAGAGAGGCAATCAATAATTTACACAAGGATTCGTCAATTGTGGTAGAAAAGGATATTTTGCCAAAGATGGAAATTTTAGAAAATTATTTTATAGGAGCAAATTATAAAGTATTAAAAAAAGTAGATAGTGAGGAAATGTTTGTTGTGATTGCTAAAAAGATGGATTAAATCTAACAACATTAGTAGGAGGAGTTATGAAAAAATTTTTAAAAAACGCTTTGTTGATAATGATGCTGTTATTTGTAATGGTAGCTTGCGCAGATAAGAAAGAAGAGAATACAAAAGAAACTACTGCTAAAAAAGATGAATTAGTTCTGGGGTTAGGTAGTGAGCCGGAACAAGGTTGGGACCCAATACATGGCTCAGGACATTATGGGACTGCTATTTTTCAGTCAGCTCTATTTAAAAGAGATATTGATTTGAATATAGTTCCGGACTTAGCAAAAGAATATAAATTATCTGAGGATAAGAAGGTATATGAAATTACATTAAGAGATGATGTAAAGTGGTCTGATGGAGAAGTTTTTACGGCGGATGATGTTGTCTTTACATATAATTTAGCTAAAGAAGAAAAGACGCCAGGAGTTAATTTGAGTAGGCTTTTAGAAGCTAGAAAATCAGACGAATACAAGGTTGAGATAGAATTGAATCAGCCGGATATTTCGTTTATGTCCTCTATGTGTTCACTGTCAATTGTCCCAAAACACGCTTACAATCAAGAATATGGGAAAAATCCAATCGGGACAGGGCCTTTTAAGCTGTTGGAGTGGAAAGAAGGGCAACAACTTATTGTAGAACCTAATGAATACTATTACGGAGACAAAGTTCCGTTTAAAAAATTAACTTTTTTATTTTTCAAGGATGATGATTCTGTTTTGGCAACAGCTAAATCAGGAGACTGCGATATGATAAAGATTCCTTACACTGCTAAAGATATAAATGTAGAAGGATTTCATGTTGAAAGTATAAAGTCAATAGATAACAGGGGAATTTCAATGCCTGTTGTAAAGAATGAAGGAAAGGTGACAAACGATGATACAATGTCGCCGGGAAGTCCTATTGGGAATGATGTAACTTCTGATCTTGAAATTAGAAAAGCACTTAATATAGCTATGGATAGACAAGAGATAATAGATAATGTTCTAAATGGAGAGGGAACTAAGGCAAATTCAGTTGCCGATGAAATGCCTTGGTACAATGAACAAACTAATGATTTATTTGATGGTGATATAGAAGGTGCAAAGAAGATTTTAGAAGATGCAGGTTGGAAAATGGGAGCTGATGGAGTACGCGAGAAAAATGGACTAAAAGCAAAATTTGATTTGCTGTACTCTTATAAAGAAAGAGAAAATATTGCACTGTACTTCGCTGAGAGAGCAAAAGAAATAGGCATAGATGTGAATCTTGTATACGGAGATTGGGATTTTGTAACTCCAAGAATGTATAGCAGTGCTGTTTTATTTGGGTGGGGAGGATATGACCCTCTAGAGATGTACTATAACTATTCTAGTAAATTTAAAGGATTTGAATATTATAATGCAAATCAATATGCAAATGAAAAAGTTGATGAGTACTTTGAAAAAGCTCTATCTAGTGATAATGTTGATGCACTTTATGAAAATTTCAAGCTTGCTCAATGGGATGGAGAAACAGGTTTATCATGGAAAGGTGATTGCCCGTGGATTTGGTTGGTAAATGAAAATCATCTATATTTAGTTCGCGATGAACTTGAAATAGGAAGACAAAAAATACAACCTCATGGTGGGGGTTGGCCAATGATTGATACAATTTCTAATTGGAAATGGAAGTAATTTTTAAAATGAAAAAGATTATAAAACAAACTTTATTCTTTTGTGTTTTAATTTTAAGTATTTCTTTTATATCTTTTTTATTGATAGATCAATCGCCTATTGACCCTGTTGCTTCATTTACAAGGAGCAGGGCAATAGGTTTAACACTAGACGAAAAACAAGCCCTAATATTAAAATGGGGCTTAGATAAATCGCTATTTGAAAGATATATAATATGGCTTAAATTTTTATTAAGAGGGAATTTAGGAATCTCAAATATATATAATAGACCAGTTTTAGAAATAATAAAAAGAGGGTTTTCATCTTCTATTATGCTAATGGCATGTGCATGGCTTCTACAGGGGATATTTGGGATTGTATTAGGGATCGTTGCAGGGGCTAATGTAGGCACAATAAAAGATAAAGCAATTAAGTTATATGCTTTAATTTTTGCTGCAATGCCTACATTTTGGATAGGGTTGATGTTGATAGTTGTGTTTTCAATAAAATTGAATTGGTTTCCGGCATCTATGGGTTCGCCAATAGGTGTTAGAGATATAGATGTAAATTTTTTACAAAGGTTAAAATATATGGTATTACCTTGTATAAGTCTTGTGTTGGCAGGAGTCTCAAATATAATTTTACAAACACGTGCTAAAGTTGAAGACATTTTAAACTCAGACTATGTACTTTATGCAAAGGCAAAAGGATTAAAGAAGAGAGAGATACTTTGGAACTATGCTTTTAAAAATATGATTTTACCTGGACTGACACTTCAATTTACGTATTTTAGCGAATTGTTTTCGGGGACTGTATTAGTAGAAAATGTTTTTAATTATCCGGGCTTAGGGAATTTGACAGTTGAGGCTGGGCTTAGAGGTGATACGCCTTTACTGTTGGGATTAGTGGTTTTTTCCGGTGTGTTTGTATATGTGGGCAATAGAGTTTGTGATTTACTATATTTATTTATAGACCCAAGGCTTAGGAGGAAAAGTGGAATTTAATAAAGATATAAAATCAAAAATAAAAATTTTTAAAAATACTAATCAACGAAAATCACAAAGACAAATAACATTAACTATAATGACCGTAGCAATATTTTTTATAGCATATATATTTATAAGTTATTGGAGAATAAGTGAAGCAGATTTAAAAGTTAATTTTTCTGAAAAGTTTCTAGGTCCTAGTTTAGAGCATCTTTTTGGAACTGATGCAGTAGGCAGAGATATGTTTTTAAGGACAGTTAAGGGCCTTGGGATATCAATTTGTGTAGGAATGGTTGCAAGTTTTTCCAGTGTTTTAATAACTATGACTTTTGCAATTCTATTGACTGTGTTTGGCAAAAAGACAGATATTATTGTGAATTGGCTGATAGATATATCTTTAGCAATACCACACATGGTGTTTTTAATTGTAATTGCTGTAGCAGTTGGAAGAGGGGTTAAAGGGATTATAATTGGAATAGCACTGACTCATTGGACTTCTCTTACTAGAATTATAAGAGCTGAAATTTTGGAGATAAAACAAGAAAACTACATAAAAATTTCACAAGCTATGGGTAAGAGCAGTTTATATATTGCATTTAATCACGTTATACCTAAAATATTACCACAGATTTTAGTTGGAACTATATTGTTATTTCCTCATGCAATATTACATGAGGCAGGAATAACATTTTTGGGATTTGGATTTGATGCATCTACACCGGCGGTGGGAATAATTTTGTCAGAGGCTATGAAATATTTAATTTATGGTTATTGGCATTTGGCAATATTTCCGGGGATAGCATTGGTGAGTATAGTAGTATGTATTAATTTTTTAGGAGAAAGTTTAAAAGATTTAATTTGCCCATATTCTTATCACAGGTGATTTTATGTTATTAAATATAGAAGATTTAAGCATTTCATTTCTACAGTATGAAAAAGGTCTTAGAGTAAGAGAATTAAATGTAGTACACAATTTAAACTTAAAAGTTGGAGCTAATGAAGTTGTTGCGATTGTTGGGGCGAGTGGGTCCGGAAAGAGTTTATTAGCTCATGCAATCTTAAATTTATTACCATATAATGCTGTTGTAAGGGGTGAAATTTATTATAAAGAGCAATCGTTAAACAATAGATCTATTGAAAAGCTGCGTGGTGAACAAATTTGGTTAATTCCACAGACGGTAAACTCATTAAATCCACTTTTAAAAATTAAAAAGCAACTTAAATTTTATAAAAGAGATGAAAAGAAATACGAAGAAATGTTAAATCAGTTTGGATTAAAAAAAGAAGTCCTTGATAAATATCCATTTGAACTTTCGGGGGGGATGGCAAGAAGGATACTCGTCAGTGAAAGTATGATTAGTGAAGCTGACTTGATAGTAGCGGATGAACCAACACCAGGTATGGACGACTTGGGTGTTGAAGAAACAGTTAACTTTTTTAAATCCTTAAAAGAGAGAGGAAAATCAGCTTTAGTCATAACACATGATTTGAAAATGGCACTTGAGTTTGCAGATAGGATTGCAGTTTTTTGGGATGGGACAATTATAGAAGTTGAAGACATAAAAGATTTTGAAAATAATGGCTTAAATTTAAAGAACGATTACACAAGGAAGTTGTTAAGAGCTTTGCCTGAAAATGAGTTTAAAGTTGACTTTTAGGAGAAGAAATATTGATAAAGTTAGAAAATGTGTGTTTTTCTTATGACAAAACAACTCCAATTATAAAAAATTTGAGTTTAGAATTAGATGAAAATGAAATTTTGGGAATTGTGGCTCCGTCTGGATATGGGAAAAGTACTTTGGGACAGTTGATGAGTGGATATCTAAAACCAAACTCAGGTAAAATTTTAGTGGATGGAGAAGACATAGAAAAATTGCAAGGATTTTTAAAAGTACAAATGATTCATCAGCATCCTGAAAAAAGCATAAACCCAAACTGGAAAGTATCAAAAATTTTAAATGAAGGTTGGAACGTAAGTGAAGAAGTAATTAAAAGTTTTGGAATAAAAGATTTCTGGTTAAGAAATTTTCCAAATGAGCTATCTGGAGGAGAGTTACAGAGAATATGTATAGCCAGAGTTATGCATGAAGATACTAAGTATTTGGTAGCTGATGAAATAACTTCAATGTTAGATGCAATAACACAAGTCAAACTTCTGGAGGAATTAATCAACTATGTGAGACAGAGAAAGATGGGCATGTTATTTATATCACATAATTATGCTTTGATAGATAAAATATCAGATAGAATAATTGACTTAAAAGAGATAAATAAGCGATAAATGGATCATATTTTTCCGTTTATCGCCTATTTTATTTTATATATGTTGTTCTAAATTCAGAAGGGGTAATATTTAAAATCTTTATAAAATTTCTGACGAAAGTTTTTGTAGAATTATATCCTACTAAAGCTGAAATATCTGCGATAGGAAGTTCAGTCTCAGTGAGTAGGTCGCAAGCTTTATGAATTCTAATTTGATTTAAAAAGTTGTAAAAATTTTTCTCAATGTAATACATTAGAATACTATTTATATTTTTTGGTGTGGTCTTAAATAAATCTGAAACTGTGCCTATATCTAATTCTTCATCATAATTTTCATACATATATTCAATTATTTTTAGTCCTCTATAATCAAGCCTTATGTTTACTAATGACTCAGGACATTGTAATTTTTTAAAATCTTTAGTTCCAAGATGATATTTGTCATGGAATATTTTTGATAGTTGCCCGGGATCGGAATAGTTTAATATATATGCAATATCTTTTATATTTAAATTTGTATGAGTTAAAAGAAATTTAGCTTTAAAAATTCTCATTTCATTTAATAATTCATAAAATCCAATTCCGGTAAAATCATGTATATATTTGGAGATGGAACTTTCGCTCATAAAGAATGCTTTTGAAATCAATTCTAAACTCAAATTATTGCAACAGTTTAAAAACATATACATAAAAATCATGTCCGGGTTAATTTCATCGTCAGCTGGTGTAGTTTCATTAATATTTCTTAAATATATAACTAAGAGTTCAGCAAATTTTGAAATGCCATAAAGAGTTGAATAAGGTTTTGATTCTGAAATGAAATTAACAGAGCAAAGTCCAAATTCATCTTTAATATCTTCAAAAATTGATTTTATTTTCAGTGAATCTTTGCTGGAAGGTATGATTACATTTGATTTATAAAGAGAATTTATTATGTTAATGTTTTCACTATTGATATTAAATTCTTTTTTTATATAGATGTTTAGGAGATTAAAATTATAGACCAAAAGATAGTATGTGAGTTCTTCGGAAACTTCTATTATTTCCGAAATTTGCCACGGAGCTATTGAAATTATAACTCCCGGGAATAAGGCTATAATTTTATTTTGAATTTTAATTTTGCCATGTCCTTCTAAGATGTAGATAAATCTGCTGTGTTTATGCAAAAGTGGTTCTGTGGGTTTAGAATCACTTTGTATGTCAAAATTAAAAATGTAGTTATTATCAACAGTTTCGTTATAATTTTCTTGTATTTTAATTTTTTTCATGGTGAATCTCTCCAAAATATAACATAAGGATCAGATAAGAAACATTATTCTATGTTTAAGTTATATTTAATGTGATAAAATTATTATAATACGTAATTCACTTTAGTGCAATTGGAAAACATTGGACTAAATTAGTACTATAAAGATAGCCATATTTGTACATTGTGAGATAATAGAAATTATTTACAGAAAATTAATCTTAATTTGTCTCTGGAAATGTTTTCAAATGTGATAAATTAATCTTAGGTAGTAAAGATAAGTTACATAAAGGAGTGATTAAAATGGCACAAAATCTTAGAGGTAGAAATTTTTTAAAGTTGATTGATTTTAGTTCAGAAGAAGTTCGTTACTTAATGGAACTTGCTAAAAACTTCAAGTCAATGAAAAGAGCAGGACAACCACACAAGTATCTTGAGGGGAAAAATATTGTTTTATTATTTGAAAAGACTTCAACTAGAACTAGATGCTCATTTGAAGTTGCTGGAAACGACCTTGGAATGGGAGTAACTTATTTAGATCCAGCCGGTTCTCAAATGGGACATAAGGAATCTATTGCAGATACAGCAAGAGTTCTTGGAAGAATGTATGATGGTATTGAGTATCGTGGATTCTCTCAAGAAACAGTTGAAGAATTGGGGAAATATGCAGGAGTACCTGTATGGAATGGATTGACTGATGAATGGCATCCAACTCAAATGTTGGCAGATATGCTTACAGTTGAAGAACATTTTGGATATTTAAAAGGATTAAAATTTGTATACATGGGAGATGCAAGAAACAATGTTGCTAATTCTCTTATGATAGTTTGCGCAAAATTAGGAGTTAATTTCGTGGCTTGTGCACCGGAAGAATTATTCCCTGAAGATCATCTTGTAGAAATGGCAAAAGAAATAGCTAAGGAAAATCACTGTACAGTAACTTTAACATCTGATGTTAAAGAGGGTACTGAAAATGCTGATATTCTTTACACTGACATCTGGGTATCTATGGGCGAGCCGGCAGAAATTTGGGAAAAGAGAATATCACTTTTGAAGGATTATCAAATAAACAAAGCGGCTATGGAAAATGCTAATGAAGAAGCTATTTTCTTACACTGTCTACCATCTTTCCACGATACAAAGACAAAAGTTGGAAAAGATATTTATGAAAAATTCGGATTAGAAGAAATGGAAGTTACCGATGAAGTATTTGAATCAAAACAATCATTAGTATTTGATCAAGCTGAAAATAGAATGCATACTATAAAAGCGGTAATTTATGCAACTCTTTGTTAATGGACAACTTATGAGATAGAGAATTTATTGGTGTATTTAGGGGAGACGCAACAGTTTCCCCTAAATCTCAATTAACTAAAGGAGTTTATTATGGAAAATTTAATAAAAATAATATCTGATATAACTAACGCATTTTGGGGATGGCCAATATTAATAGTATTACTTGGTGGAGGGCTTATAATCTGTGTGAGAACAGGATTTATTCAAGTCAGATATCTTCCATTTATTTTAAAACAAACTTTTGGAAAAATGTTTTCTTCTAATGTTGGAGGAGAGGGTTCAGTAAGTCCTTTCCAAGCGGCAACGGCAGCACTTGCATCGTCAATAGGAGCGGCAAATATAGTAGTAGCACCTTCTATTATTTTTACCGCAGGTCCTGGAGCAATATTTTGGATGTGGATTGCAGCTTTAATAGGTCAAGCAACTAAGTTTGGAGAAATAATATTAGGTATTAAGTATAGAGAAAAGAATGTTGAAGGAGAATATGTTGGAGGACCTGCATATACATTTAAAAAGGGTATTGGAGGAACTTTAGGCAAGATAATGGGGTTCTTAGTATCTTTCTTCTTTATGATAGAAATATTGCCATCAATAACATTACAAACGATTTCAGCGGCTGCGCCTTTGGAACAACTGGGTTTATCAAGAGTGGTTTCAGCTGTTATAATAGCTGTGTTGGTTGTGTTAGTAGCTTATGGCGGGATTAAGAGAATTGCTCAAGTAACTGAAAAGATGGTACCTATAATGGCAACAATCTACATATTGGCAGGTCTTGCAATTATAGTTATGCATATAGATAAACTCCCTGAAGCATTTAGAATGATTATAGTCGGAGCATTTAATCCAAGAGCTGTTGTTGGAGGAGCAGCCGGAGCAGGTATAGCTCAACTTATTAGAGCCGGAGCAGCAAGAGGTTGTTATTCAAATGAAGCGGGTATGGGTTCAGCGCCTTATGCACACGCAACAGCAGTTACTGACCATCCTTGTAGACAAGGTATGTGGGGTATATTTGAAGTAATAGCAGATACAATTATCGTATGTACAATTTCTACGCTTGTAGTTATTGTAACAGGGCTTTATCAAAATCCTGATATGAAAGATATAGGGGTTGAGAGAGCATTTAATTCTGCATTTGGACAAGTTGGAACAGCAATTATAGCAATAAGTTTGTTCTTATTTGTACTTTCTACAATAATAGTTATAGTATTTTATGCTGAAAAACAAGGCGAATATCTATTCGGTACAACTATAGGTAAAGTTGTAAGACTTATAGCTTGCGGCATGGTTATACTTGGTGGATTTGTATCATTTGATAATGCAGGAGTATTCTTGGATGCAACTTTAGGACTTGTTGTTTTTACTAACATGGTAGGTATGATAATGCTCAGTGGAGAACTTAAAGAGCTTGTAGATGAATTTTTTAAAGATCCGAAATATTATCCGGGGGCTAAAAAATAGTCAACAAATTTTATGACAGAGGAAAATAAATGGAAGAATTAAAGAATGATAGACTGTTAAAAAAAGAAATTGGATGGGAAGCTCCCATATTTTTAGTAATATTTTTTGGGCTATTTGCCTATATTGGGAACGTAATGGGCGGAACCAATATGATTAAGACAATGATGAATACTGCGTTTGATTTGCTTATAAATGTTTGTTTTTATCTTATGGCAGTTGCAGTTATAGCAGGGGGGATTTCTTCTATATTTTCTGAATTTGGAGTTATAGCTTTAATAAATAAGGCAGTATCTGTAATTATGAAACCAATTTATGATTTACCGGGGGCCAGTTCAATAGGTATATTAAACTGTTTTATGTCAGATAACCCTGCTATATTGACTCTCGCACATGATGATAATTTCAGAAAATATTTTAAAAAATACCAAATGCCAGCCCTAACTAATTTGGGGACTTCATTTGGCATGGGTCTTATCACTGTTACTTCAATGATGGCGTTACCTGTTGATGGAGCAATTAAAGGTGCATTGGTAGGTCTTTTAGGAGCTATTATAGGAAGTGTTGTTTCCGTGAGACTTATGATTAGAAAAACTAAGAAGTATTATGGAACAGAAGAAATGGTTGAGTGTAAGAATACTGTTTCATTACCTAATGGGAAGAGAAAAATAAGAGAAGGCTCTGTGGGGTCAAGATTTATACAATCTCTTTTAGAAGGTGGAAAGATAGGAGTTGATATGGGTATTGCCATAATTCCCGGAGTATGTTTAATTTGTACAATTGTAATTTTACTTACAAATGGAACAGGAGCAAGTGGAATATACGATGGCAGTGCAAATCAGGGGATAGGAATTTTGCCAATAATTGGCGAAAAACTTAGTTTTATTTTAACGCCACTATTTGGATTTAGCACACCTAAGGCCATTGCTATACCTATAACTGCACTTGGAAGTAGTGGAGCTGCAATTGGTATGGTTTCTGATATGGCAAGTAAAAAAATAATAGGTGGAAATGACATAGCGGTATTTACTTCAATTTGCATGTGCTGGAGCGGATATTTATCAACACATATTGCAATGATGGATGCACTTGATACTAAAGAGATGACGGGAAATGCCATACTATCTCACACAATAGGAGGACTAAGTGCAGGAATAGCATCGCATATAATTTGGGGGTTATTGTTTTAATGGATATTTCAAGATACTCACAGGCAGCTATTAATATAATTAATGAATCGAATCAAGTTGCTATAAGAAATAACAACAATGAAGTAACCGATTTACACATTTTTTATACCATTCTTCTAAATCCGAATAAGAATATTAAGGATTATTTCAAGGAAAGAGGAGTTATTTTACAAAACTTAAAAGAAGATGTTAAAAATGCAATAAGTAAATTGAGAAGTTTGAAAGGTGTTTCTAATTTATACGTGAGTAGATCTTATCAAAGAGTTTTGTTAATATCTGAAGAAATCTCAAGAAATTTATATGAAGAAAAAGTAACTATAGAGCATTTATTTTTAGCTCTTTTAAGAGAGAATGACATTGCGAGTGCTAAGCTTGCAATGTCATTTAAAGTAGACTATGAAAGTTTTATGAGATATGTTTCAAAAAAATTTAATGAAGCTTTTTTAAGTGGAGTATCTCAAGAAACTATGCTAAATCTTGAAAGATATGGGAGAAATCTCACAAAAGAAATAATTGAAGGAAAATTAGATCCTGTTATAGGTAGAGATGAAGAAACAAGAAGTGCGATAAGGGTGCTTACAAGAAGAATAAAGAACAATCCTGTCTTAATTGGAGAAGCGGGCGTAGGAAAGACGGCAATTGTAGAGGGAATAGCTCAAAGAATTGTAAGAGGAGATGTTCCGGACAATTTAAAAGAAAAGATCGTTTTTTCATTAAATATGACTGCGTTGATTGCAGGAGCTAAATATCGTGGTGATTTTGAAGAAAGACTTAAAAAACTTTTAGATATAATTAAAGATTCAGATGGAAAAATAATTTTGTTTATAGATGAAATTCACAACATAATGGGAAGCGGAAATACATCTGGGACCATGGATACTGCGAACATATTAAAGCCAATGCTTGCAAGAGGAGAAATACTAACTATAGGAGCGACAACTATAGAGGAATATAGAAAATATATTGAAATAGATGGAGCTTTAGATAGAAGGTTTCAAAAAATTTTGATTGAAGAGCCAAGCATAGAAGATTCTATCGCCATATTAAGAGGATTAAAGAAAAAATATGAGAATCATCATATGGTAAAAATTACAGATGGAGCATTGATAGAGGCTGTAAAACTTTCAAAGCGATTTTTAACTGAAAGGAAGTTGCCCGATGTTGCACTGGATGTAATAGATGAAGCATGTGCACTCGTTAGAATGGCGAGAGATCAAAAACCGGAAGAGCTTGATAATTTGCATAGAAATATTGTTAAGTTGGAGATGGAAAAGATTGCATTAAAAGATGAAGTGGATAGTGTTTCAAAAGATAGACTAAGTGAAAAAGAAAGAGAAATTGAAAAACTTGAAGCATTATTAAAGCATAGAACTGAATTGTATAATTTAGAAAAAAAGCGACAAGAAGATATATTATTAAATGAAAAAGAGATAGAAGATATAAATTTACAAGTAGAAGAGGCAAAAGAGCTACATGATTTTAAAAAATTAGATGAGCTCATTATTGCAAAAAAAAGAATAGAAGAAAAAATAAAATCTTTAACTGATATACAACCATATTATCCAATACACACCAGAGTAACTGCTAATGAAGTGAAAGAAATTATATCTAAAATTTCTGGAATGCCGAAAGTGAAACTACAATTGAATAAACTTGAAAAGCTTGATGAAATAAAAAACTCTATGAAAGAAGAGTTTGTTGGCGAAAATGAATTGATAGATAAGATAGTCAATACTTATATGATTTCAGAGAGTGGTTTAATCAACAGAGATAAACCTATAGGAACTTTTTTAATATGTGGGAGTTCAGGCTCGGGGAAAAGCTATATTGCAGAAGTTGTATCAAGAAATTTGTTTGATGGGCAGACAAGTTTAATAAGATTTGACATGAGTGAATTTAGCGAAAAAGCTTCTATAACAAAATTGATAGGTGCACCTCCAGGATATGTAGGATATGAAATGGGCGGTGTCTTAACAGAAGCTTTAAGAACTAAACCTTACAGTGTGATATTGTTTAAAAATATAGAAAATGCTCATAGAGAAGTTCAAAGCTTAATCATGCAGATTATTCAAGATGGCAAAGTAAAAGATAATAAAGGACGAGAGATAAATTTTAAAAATACAATTGTAATACTGACTACAACTTGTGGAGTGGACGAAAGCATTAAAGATATTAATAAAAATTTAGGATTTCAAATTGATAACTATGTAGATTATATATTTTATTTGAAATCATTAACCCCTGACACCATTAAAGAACTCATAAAACATAACCTCAACGAACTAAAAAAGCTATTAAAAGATAGTCGTGTGGACTTAAATATTACAGAAGAGTTTATTGATAGATTAACAAGTTATGTTTTAAAAGAAAAAATGGGTGCAAGAGAAATCAAAAAGTATATAGAACATGAAGTATATTTTTTAATATGCAAGAGAAAATTAGAAAATCAAACAGAAGATGGTATTAGTATTATTTTAAAAATGGAAAATGAAAGATTATATGTAGATATTAAATAAAAATAGGAGGCAAGCATGGGAATTCAAATACCTGAGTTTAATTCACCAAATTTTTCCGAAGAAAAGTATAAAGATGCACCGAATATTGAATTGGGAGTTGTTGAAAGAGATGGAGTAGCGCCTGATAATTTTTATCTTACAACTCATATGCCAACTTTCTATAAATATGAAGATAGATGGCTATTTCCAAAACACAATTCATTAAACTGTGTAGCTGTTTTGGAAAATGGGGAAATTTTTATAAAAGAGATAAGAGAGCTTAAAAAAGGCGAGAAAGTTGTATTATCTTTGACTGGAGAGATGGACACAGGAGTCTTGGTATATAGAAAGGGATTTCCAAAATCGATATATTCAACACTTGGAAAGGCAGTAGAAACTTCATTTTCAAAAGACTATGAGTATTTATTTGAGCTTATGCAAAATGAAAGAGATAGCGAAGATGGATACATTACATGGGTTTTAGGACCTAGTGTTGTCTTTGACTATGACACAAGAAAAGCACTTAATCAGTTAGCTGAAAATGGATATATTGATTGTCTGCTTGGTGGGAATGCAATGTGTACTCATGATTTAGAAGGCGGATTTTTACAAACAGCATTGGGACAAAATATATATACTCAAGAAAATGTTCCGATGGGACATTACAACCATTTAGATTTGTTAAATGAAGTTAGGACAATAGGTTCTATAAAAGAATTTATAGCTAGTGGAAATGTAAAAGATGGAATAATAAAGACTTTATCAGACATGGACATTCCTTTTGTACTAAGTGGTTCGATTAGAGATGATGGACCACTACCAGAAGTTATAGGAGATACTGAGAGAGCACTTACTGAGACTAAGAAAGCACTTGATAAGTCAACATTGATAATTTGTATAGCAACTATGCTTCATAGTCTTTCTGTAGCAAACATGGCTTCAGGATATACTGTCAGAAAAGATGGAAGAATAACACCGGTTTACATGTATTCAATAGATGTAACAGAAAATGTAGTAAACAAAGTTGGAGCTGCAAGAGAATTGATGGCATTTGTACCTATGGTAACTAATGTACAAGACTTTGTAGTAAATTGTGAAAAAGCTCTTATAACACCAGCGAACAAAGTTTTCGCAGATGAGATGAAGATACCTGAAGAAGAATATGTAGGAATTGAGAGAGATAAAGAAGAAAGCAGGGGGGAAATCTAAAATGAAATTTGAAATGCCAAAATATCATCATCCGGATTTTGAACAAGAATTTTTGAAAAAAGCTCCTAATGTAACTTTGGAGGAGGTAAAAATAGATGGAATAAGTCCAAGAAATTACCATGCTCTTTCAGTTTATCCTGAATATTTTAAAATAAATGGGAAATGGGTTTTAGCAACTCAATCAAGAATGGACACAGTATGTGTTGCAAATGATACATTGGGAGAAGAGAGTGTAAACATAGTAGAGTTTCGAAACTTAAAAAAAGGTGACAAAGTTGTAATAGGACGTACTGAAGATGCCTCAGAAGGTATCTATGTTTGGACTCGAGGATTTTTAACAGCAGATGAAAATACAGATACTTTTGCATTCCGTTCAGGCCGTTCAAGAGAAACAGCTTTTTCTATAGACTACGATACTCTTTATGAAGTTTTAAGATATGAGAAAGCAAATAATGGATATGTTACTTTGATAGTCGGTTCTGCACTTTCGCTTGATACAGACTCAAGAAATGCATTGGCAAGACTTATAAGAAATGGCTTTGTTCAAGCAATTTTCTGTGGTACAGAAACAGCAGCATTTGACCTTGAAAAGGGATTATTTAATACATCTTGGGGTCAAGAACATTTTGAAAAAGAGCAGAATACGACTAGAAATTTATTTGAAACACTTAACTTAGCTAGAAAATACGGTTCTACAAAAGCGCTTGTTGAGTCAGGGTTAGTAAAAGATGGGTTTATAAAAGCATGTGTTGAAATGGATGTTCCATTTGTAATAGCAGGGACAATTCGTGACAGATTGGGATTGCCTGAGACTATAAATAATGTATATGAAGCACAAAATACAATGAGGTCTCACGCGAGAAAAACTTCAACTATAATCATGATGTCAGCAATTTTATTTACCATAGCAACTGGAAATATGACTCCATCATATAATGAATTCGACGGAGAAATTCGACCGGTATATATGTATACAATAGACATTCAAGAATTTGCTGTTAATAAATTATCAGACAGAGGAACTGTAACAGCTGTTTCAATGGTAACTAATGTTCAAGATTTCATAAGAAATGTAGACAGAGCACTAAATAGTTAGGAGGGATTATTATTAAAAAGATAGTTTTAGCACTTGGTGGAAATGCACTTGGCAATTCACCGGAAGAACAAAAAGAGGCGGTTAAGATTACTGCAAAATCAATTGTAGATTTAGTGGCTGAAGGAAATAAAGTAATAATTTCACACGGTAACGGTCCGCAAGTTGGAATGATAAATTTAGCTATGGAAACTGCTTCAAAATCAGAAGCAAATACTCCAAACATGCCTTTTCCGGAATGTGGGGCAATGAGTCAAGGCTATATAGGATATCATCTACAAAACTCAATAGAGAATGAGCTAAACAAAAGAGATATGAAAGTGGACGTTGTTTCTCTTGTAACACAAGTTTTAGTAGATAAGAATGACAAGGCATTTGAAAATCCAACTAAGCCAATAGGTTCTTTTTATTCTAAAGAAGAAGCAGAAAAATTGATGGAAACAGGATTGGTTTTTAAAGAAGATGCGGGTCGTGGATATAGAAGAGTTGTACCTTCACCAAAGCCAATAGACATAATAGAAAAGAAGTCGGTAGAGCTTTTATATAATAATTCAACAATAGTAGTGGCTGCTGGAGGTGGCGGCATTCCAGTGGTAGATGAAGCTGGAGAATATGTTGGAGTTCCTGCTGTTATAGATAAAGATTTTACAACAGCTAAATTGGCAGAACTTGTCGATGCTGATGTACTGATAATTTTGACTGCTGTAGAAAAAGTTGCAATTAAATTTGGAACGCCTGAAGAAAAATGGTTGAGCGAAATGAGTGTTGAAGAAGCTGAAAAATATATAGAACAAAAAGAATTTGCAGAAGGTTCTATGAAACCGAAGGTTGAAGCAGCATTAGGATTTGTAAAATCAAAAGAAAATAGAAAGGCAATAATCACTTCTCTTGAAAAAGCGTTAGAAGGATTGGAAGGAAAAACAGGAACTTTAATTAGACAATAATAGAATTATTGTATTTTTAAACGAAATATTTGTAAAAAGTTAGATTTAAAAGCCCGGGAGTTCCTGGGCTTTTAAATAAATAAAATAAAGATGATATTTATGACTTGTAAGTCGTTAAATTAATGAGATACTATAGTAAATAGGCATAATAGTGTGTTATACTATTAAAATAAGAGAAATTTATCATAAAAAGTTATTGGTGAGAATATATACTTATCATAATCAAAGTGATATAATGTTAAAAACTGATATAGGAGGTGGAAAATGGCTAGTGCAATAGAACGTATTGTTGAAAGTGAGAAATTGGCAGAAGATCAATTGAGCAGTGCTAAAAAAACTGCAGAAAAGATATTGAGAGATGCAAAAGCCGAAGCCGAAAAGTTGAAGCAAGAGATATCAGAACAAAGTGAAGAATTGAGAAGTCAGAAAATTCAAGAAGCTGAGGAAAAGGCTAATTTAATAAGGACTAAAATTCTTGAAGAGAGTAGGAAGAAAGCTGATATAATTTCCCAAATTGACAAGGGGAAGATAGAAAAATTAGCTGATATGGTTGTAGATAAGGTTGTGAAAAATGGCAATAGTTAAGATGCATAAGTTTGATCTGTACACATTTGCCAATCGTCAAAGTGAGCTTTTAAAATCTTTGCAGGAATTCAAAGATGTTCATTTAAACGATTTAAAGCTTTCAGAAGAGCAGGATTACTTAAAAAAAGTTGATGTTCCAGAATCTGTGTTTAAACTCGATAATGAAATAGGTAGAGTAAAGTGGACGATGGATTTATTACAAACATATTTGCCGTCAGCATCTGCAGTAGACGGATTTAAAGGTCAAAAGATAAGAGTTTCATTAAAAGATTTAAAAGAAAAGGCAGACAGATTTAATTTTAATGAAATCTATGACAAATTAAACAGTCTTTACTTGGAAAAGAATGAATTGAATCAAAAAATTTCTACGGTCAATGAAGTAATAAATGAATTAGAACCATTTTCAGAATTAAGAGTAAGTTTAAATGAGATTAGAAATTTAAATCGCATAAAAGTTATACCGGGAAGCATTCCTTTAAGGAATGAAGCGCAGTTTAAGGAATCATTATCCAGTTCAGAATTAAAATTGTACTCTGTTGAAGAGTATAAAATATTAAATGGAATGAAGTATTTGATAATTGCAGTTGAAAAAACAGAAGAAGCTGAATTAACAAATATTTTAAGAGCTAATGGATTTACAAACAATAGAATAAAAACTGAAAAAAGAGTAAGTGAAGAAATTACAGATCAAAAAAATAAATTAAAAGAATTTGAAAATAGAATTGGACAAATAGATTCTGAGATAGATTCAGAAAAAGAAAACTTAGAGGATCTTAAGTATTATTATGAATATTTGAGAAATGAGAGTTTGAGACAAGCGGCAGTACAAAATTTTGCAAAGTCTAAAAAAATAGATTTTATCACGGGTTATGTACCAAGTGATAAGGCTGATGCATTTAATAATTTATTAGATGAAGTTTTAGGTACAGAATATTATTTAGAAATTGCTCCGGCAGAACAAGAAGATACAAATGTACCTATTAAATTAAAAAATAATAAATTAGTAGAACCTTTTGAATCAATAACGGAAATGTATTCAATTCCAAGATATCAAGAAATAGACCCGACACCACTGCTTGCACCATTTTATTTTATATTTTCAGGAATTATGGTAGGAGATATGGGCTATGGTATCTTAGTTACTTTAATAAGTATGTTTGTACTAAAAGTTTTAAAACCTGATAAAGTAAAGGCTAGACTTATAAAGTTCGTAATGTATATGGGGATTTCATCTACATTCTGGGGATTCATATTTGGATCGTTTTTCGGAGATTTAATTCCAATAAAGGCATATCTAAACCCATCAGAAGATTATATGAAAATGATTGCCATGTGTATGGCTTTTGGAATATTTCATATATTCTTTGCAATGGGAATTAAAGCATACATGAATTTAAGGGATCATAAACCGGCAGATGCGCTATTTGACGTTGGGTTTTGGTATATGGCATTAATAGGTGCTATGTTATTTATAGGTTCTAAAGTAGTAGACTTAGGAAGTATCGTCAGTATGGTATCTCCTATAATAATGCTTATAGGAATGGTTGGAATATTATTTACAGGAGGTCGTGACCAAGAATCAGTTGGCGGAAAGATAGGATGGGGTGTGTATGCCCTATACGGTATTACATCTTATTTAGGAGATTTTGTAAGTTATTTCAGACTTATGGCTCTTGCTTTAGCAGGTTCATTTATAGCTATAGCTGTAAATATAATAGTAAGAATGTTAATGGGACAGGGAATTATAGGAGTTATATTTGGAGTTTTAATATTTGTGGCATTCCAAATATTTAATATGTTTTTATCATTCTTATCATCATATGTACATTCAGCAAGACTTACTTTTGTAGAAATGTTTAATAAGTTTTATGAAGGTGGAGGAATTCCGTTTAAGGAAATGGTCACACAGTCAGATTATTTTATAATTGAGGAGGATTAAAATGGCAGAGTTTTTTGTTAATTATGGAGGAATGATACTTGGAGGTTTAGGTGTAGCAATTTCTGTAGCACTTGCAGGCATAGGGTCAGCTAAAGGTGTAGGGATAGCCGGAGAAGCAGCAGCAGGTGTTATAATTGAAGAACCTGAAAAGTTTGGTAAAGCACTTGTACTTCAACTATTACCAGGTACACAAGGGTTATATGGTTTTGTAATAGGAATGCTTATGCTATTTAGACTAAGCCCTGATATGGATTTACAAACAGGATTTTCACTATTTTTAGCAGCTATTCCAATAGGTCTAGTAGGTCTCTTCTCTGCAATTAGCCAAGGTAAAGTTGTTGTAAGCGGTATAAACATATTAGCTAAAAAAGAAGAGCACATGACTAAGGCTATAGTTTTAGCAGTAATGGTTGAGATGTATGCGATTTTAGCATTGGCAATCTCTTTCCTTCACATGAACTCAATTTAAGGAGGATGTAGTGTCAAATATAGAAACTTTACTTGAAAAAATAGAAGCTGATTCTAAACAAGAACAGCAAAGTATCATTGACGCTGCAAGACAAAAGGCCGAAGAAATAGTAAGAAAAACTGAAGTAGAGTCTCGTGAAAAATCAGAGGTATTCTTAAAAAAAACAGAACAGGAAGCTGAAAATTTAATTGAAAAAGCTACTGGAAGAGCAGAGTTAGAAGCTAGAGACCAAATTTTAAAGATAAAACAAAGTACGATTGAAAAAGTAATAGAACTTGCGGTTGATAAACTCAATGATATATCAAATGATGATTATCTTGAGTATATAAAGAGGGAAGTTGCTTCAGTAGACTTATCTGAAAATGCTGAGTTGAAAGTTATGGCTAAGTATAGAGAATACATTGTTGAAAACTTCAAAGAGATTAAGATCAGTGAAGAAACAATAAATTCGGGATTTGCAGTACAAGATGGCAATGTTTTATATAACAATGATTTTGTAGGAATAATAGAAAATAATAGAAGTGATATAGAAGGCTTAATTTATAGGGAATTATTTTCAAATGGAAATTTGAAAAAATAGGAGGTAGGCATGGATAGAAATGAATTTGTTCAGCCGTCCGTCACTACCAGAATTTTTGAAAAATCTCTTTTAACTAAGTCTGATTTTGAAAGATTAATAGAAACCGCTGATATAGAAGATGCAATTCGTGCGTTGCAAGAGACAACTTATAAAGAAGAAATTTCTAAGCTTAGTGCAGCGCAAAATTATGAAGAGGCTCTTGATAATATGCTCTTAGACTTTTATAAAAAGATGTATGAGATGACAAGAGAAGACTTGGTAGTAGATTTGTTAGCGCTTAAATACTATTATCATAATTTAAAAGTTGTCTTAAAAGAATACATTTTGGGAGAAGATTTAGAATATTTATACTATAAATTAGAAAATTTCCCAAGAGATGAAATTAAGAAAAGCATAGATACTGGAGCGAGTGTGGAGTATTCAGATGTGGTTAGAGAAGCTATGGAAGAATATGAAAAGGGGAAAAATCCGCAAGATATTGATATTTTTATAGATAAAAAATATTTTGAGCACTTAAAGAAAATAGCTAAAGAGTCTAAAGTGGAACTTTTTGACAAATATGTGAGAAATCTAATTGATTTTACAAATATAGCAACAGTATTAAGATGTAAAAGACAAGACAGAACTATTGATTTTTTAAAAAAGGTTTTAGTTGAAGGTGGAAGTATAGAAGTTGGAGAGTTAGAAAATATATTCGGATTAGAAGTAGATGAAAATTCTTCAGTATTTAGAAGAACTGAGTTTTATAAATATTTGAAGAAGGGAATTGAAGAATATAAACAAACAGGAACTATGTCAGAGTTTGAAAGACAAAAAGACAACTACTTCATGGAACTAGTAAAGGATGTAAAAAAAGTGACATATGGCCCTGAAGTCTTATTTGCATACTTATATGCAAGAGAAACTGAAATTAAAAATATAAGGATGATTTTAATTTCAAAGTTGAATTCAACAGACACCAACTCTATACGTGAAAGGCTGCGTGAAACATATGTATAAAATAGCAGTTGTAGGGGATAAAGATTCTGTATTAGCATTTAAAGCATTGGGAGTGGATGTAAAGATAAGCTACGATGCTGACCAGACGAGAAGAATAGTAGATGGCCTTGCAAAAGATAACTACGGGCTCATATTTATTACAGAGCAACTTGCAGAAAAAATTGAGGAGACCATCGATAGATATAATAGTGTTACAGTACCGGCAATAGTTTTAATCCCATCAAATAAGGGTTCTTTAGGGATAGGAATGAAAAATATCGATAAAAATGTAGAAAAAGCTGTTGGAAGTAACATATTGTAAGGAGGAAATTTTGAAAACAGGAAAAGTAATAAAAGTTTCCGGTCCGCTAGTTGTGGCAAGTGGCATGGAAGAAGCCGCTGTTTATGATGTGGTGGAAGTTTCTAAAGATAGATTGATAGGCGAAATCATCGAGATGAGGGGTGATGAAGCCTCAATACAAGTTTATGAAGAAACAACAGGGATAGGTCCTGGAGATGATGTAATTACAACAGGAGCTCCATTATCAGTTGAACTTGGACCGGGACTTATAGAGCAAATGTTTGATGGTATACAAAGGCCACTACAATCACTTCAAGAAGTAGCAGGAGATTTTTTGACAAAAGGCGCAGAAGTTAAAAACTTAAATAGAGAAAAACTATGGGATTTTGTACCAGTTGCCAAAGTCGGAGATGAAGTAGTAGAAGGAGATATTGTAGGGACTGTCCAAGAAACTGAGGTAATAAACCACAAAATAATGGTACCTATAGGGGTATCAGGTAGGATAAAAGACATAAAGAGTGGAAGTTTCCATGTTGATGAAACAGTATATGTACTTGAAACAGAAAGTGGAGACAGAGAATTTAATATGATTCAAAAATGGCCTGTAAGAAGAGGTAGAAAGACAAAGGGAAAGATAGACCCAAATACACCTCTTATCACAGGACAAAGAGTAATAGATACATTTTTCCCTATAACTAAGGGAGGCACAGCAGCTATACCTGGTCCGTTCGGTTCAGGAAAGACAGTTGTTCAACATCAACTTGCAAAATGGGCAGATGCTCAAGTTGTAGTATATGTAGGTTGTGGAGAACGTGGAAATGAGATGACAGACGTTCTTATGGAATTCCCTGAACTTATAGACGAAAAGACGGGTCAGTCTATAATGAAACGTACAGTTCTTATAGCAAACACTTCAAACATGCCTGTAGCAGCACGTGAAGCTTCAATCTATACAGGGATAACTATCTCGGAATACTATAGAGATATGGGTTACTCAGTTGCGATGATGGCAGATTCTACATCACGTTGGGCAGAGGCACTTCGTGAAATGAGTGGACGTTTGGAAGAAATGCCAGGGGACGAAGGATATCCAGCATATCTTGCATCTCGTGTAGCAGAGTTCTATGAAAGAGCAGGACGTGTTACTTGTCTTGGACAAGATAACAGAGAGGGGGCACTTTCTGTAATAGGCGCAGTTTCTCCTCCGGGGGGAGATATTTCAGAGCCGGTAACTCAATCAACACTTAGAATTGTAAAAATATTCTGGAAGCTTGACTATGACCTTTCATATAGACGTCACTTCCCGGCAATTAACTGGATAGAATCTTATTCTCTATATCAAACTAAGATGGATAAATATTTTGATTCAGAAATAGATTCAGAATTTTCTAAAAATAGAAGAAGAGCAATGGCTCTTTTACAAGAAGAATCATCACTTCAAGAAATTGTTCGTTTAGTAGGACGTGATTCTCTATCTGAACAGGACCAATTAAAGCTTGAAGTTGCAAAGTCTTTGCGTGAAGATTATCTACAACAAAATGCATTCCATGATGTTGATACTTTCTGCTCTCTTGAAAAGCAAAACAAGATGATGAAAGTTATTCTTTCATTCTATGACCAAGGACTTAAGGGAATAGAAGACGGCATTTATCTATCAGAAATAGAAAAGATGAATGTAAGAGAACGTATAACAAGAATGAAGTACGTTTCTGAAGAAGAGATATCTTCTTTAGATGAAATTATAGAAGAAATAGAAAGAGAAATGAGAGAGCTTTCTCCTAATTCAGAAGACAAAGGGGGTACTGTAAATGCTTAAAGAATATAAGTCGGTTACAGAAGTAGTAGGCCCTCTAATGGTTGTAGAGGGAGTTAGCGGAGTTGAATATGAAGAGCTTGTAGATATTGAATTACAAACTGGAGAAAGACGCCGTGGTCGTGTAATTGAAATAGAAAGAGATAAAGCCATGGTCCAAATTTTCGAAGGTTCAACAGGAATCAACCTACAAGATACAAAAGTTAGATTTTTAGGACATCCTCTTGAATTAGGCGTGAGTCCTGACATGATTGGTCGTGTATTTGATGGGCTTGGAAATCCAATTGATGATGGTCCAAAGATAATTCCTGAAGCTAAGATAGATATAAACGGTACTGCAATAAATCCGGTATCTCGTGATTATCCATCAGAGTTTATACAAACTGGTATATCCACTATTGATGGACTCAACACACTTGTGCGTGGACAAAAGTTACCTATCTTTTCCGGAGCAGGACTTCCACACAACAATGTTGCTGCTCAAATAGCAAGACAGGCAAAGGTACTTGGTAAAGATGATAAATTCGCAGTTGTATTCACTGCAATGGGAATTACATTTGAAGAAGCACAATTCTTTATAGACGACTTCAAAGAAACTGGAGCTATAGATAGAGCTGTATTATTTATGAACTTAGCAGATGACCCTGCCATTGAAAGACTTGCGACTCCAAAAATGGCATTGACGTGTGCAGAATATTTGGCGTTTGAGTTGGGAATGCACGTGTTGGTAATTATGACTGATATGACAAACTATGCAGAAGCTCTTCGTGAAGTTTCAGCAGCTCGTAAAGAAGTTCCAGGACGTAGAGGTTATCCGGGATATCTATACACTGACCTTGCGGGAATTTATGAGAGAGCAGGCAAGATAAAGGGAAGAGATGGTTCAATCACTCAGATTCCTATTTTGACAATGCCTGAAGATGATATAACTCATCCAATCCCCGACCTTACAGGATATATAACAGAAGGACAAATAATACTTTCTAAAGAATTATATAAACAAGGAATAGAACCGCCAATAAATGCAATACCATCATTATCACGTTTGAAAGATAAAGGTATAGGTGAAGGTAAAACTCGTGAAGACCATTCAGGTACTATGAACCAAATTTATGCAGCATACACTTCAGGAAAAGAAGCTAAAGAACTTTCAGTAATCCTTGGAGAATCTGCGCTTTCAGAAGCGGATAAGGCATTTGCAAAATTTGCCGATGCATTTGAAAAAGAATATGTAAATCAAGGATATTATTCAAATAGAAGTATTGAAGAAACTTTAAATACAGGTTGGGATTTGCTTAGAATTATTCCAAGAACCGAACTAAAGAGAATAGATGATAAATTAATTGATAAATACCTTACTGAAAAATCAGAAGTTGAAGTTGAACAAAAGAATCTGACTAAGAAGGCAGTTAATAAATCAATAGAAGAAATAGATAAGCAAAGAGCTGAACAGTCAAAAGCGTCAGCTAGAGCTACTTTAAACGATATAAAAGGACAAGATCCAGTAAGTCAAGACAGAAAGTAGGGATAACATGGCTAGATTGAATGTAAGTCCTACCAGAATGAACATGACAAATCTAAAGGGTAGGCTTGCTACATCTAAAAGAGGACACAAACTCTTAAAAGATAAGCAAGACGAACTGATGAGAAGATTTATTGACTTAATAAGAGAAAATAAAAAATTAAGAGAAGAAGTCGAAGAAGAATTGCACAGAGCCTTTGCAAACTTTCTATTGGCATCATCTTCAACTGATCCAAAGATGTTAGAGGCGGCAGTTTCTTTTCCGACACAAGCTATAGAATTAGATATAGAGATTGAAAATGTAATGAGCGTATTCATTCCAAATATGAAATTTCAAACAAAAAAGTTAACTGAGTCAGGTTCAGTATATCCATATGGATATGCTCAAACAACTTCAGATTTAGATGAGGCGATAGACGGATTGAACAAGGTGTTAGGAAGACTTCTCGAACTTGCTCAAATGGAAAAGTCTGCACAGTTAATGGCAGATGAAATAGAAAAGACAAGAAGAAGAGTAAATGCACTCGAGTACAAGACCATTCCGGATTTATCCGAAACAGTTTCTTATATAAGAAGCAAGCTGGATGAAAATGAAAGAGCGGGAATCACTCGTCTTATGAAAGTAAAAGATATAATTTCAAAAGAAGAAAGTAAGCAACCAAAGAAAGAATCAGAGTTCCATAGCTTTGATTTGGCAAATTAAATAAATTTTAAAATATCTGTTAGTAGAAATACTCAACAGATATTTTTTATAATAATTATTTAATGCTCAGCAAAGAGTAAAATTCATTTTTTATTAATAGCCTACTGATTACTAGAAGTGTATAAAATCTTCCATTTTATAAAGCTTAATTTAATTAGATATTATAAAAAATTTATAAAGTGTTGACTTTTTCTTTTTTTTTGATAGGCTAAAGCAAACAATAGAAAATGATATCATATAATGTAGAAAAATTTTTAAAAAGTTATTTAATTAAGATAAGTATATATTAACTATTAAAGAAAATTATAGGACAATCTAAATAAAAAGGAGGAGTTTTAATGGGAAAGTGTCAAAATCCTCAAAGGTATAAAAACGGAGATGGGTTTAGTTTGTAAATGACTAATATTGACTAGACAAGATATAATAGATCTAACATAAATGTTGATAGTAACAATTGGGTTAGATGTAGGGTTGTTTCCGCTTCTGATTTTTCAAATGTATTATACGATAAATATTACTATTTAAATGGAATTACGAAATATAATGCATCATTTAACAAACAAATAACATTGTGCAATCCTAATAGAGATTTTAATACAGGAAGTGCTATATAATGGGGGATTTTCTCAATCATATTTGTATAGAGCAGATGGGAGTTATACACCTATGAACTATAGTAGTGTTACTAATAGAACTGGAAAATTTGGAGTTTCAGGGATTTATGGAAGTAGAGATAAAGTAGAAGTAAATAGTAGTACACAATGGGATACAGAAAATATAACTATAAGATTTAACTAATAAAAATAAGATATGAGTTGATAAAGGAGAGTGAAAGTGAATAACAAAACTAAGTTTATAATATTGTGTTGCGTATTGATGATGACTAAACGTGTTCAGGCTACGGAAATACAAAAAGTAAATATTCAAATTCCAAGTTTTAAGGTAAGCATTAATGATATTGAGATGGAAAAGAGAGAAAATAAATATCCTATTATTTTATATAAAGATGTAACTTACTTCCCAATGACATATAAAAATTCAAGATTTTTAGGAGTGAATACTTTTTGGGATAAAGATACAAAAACTTTAAAAATAGAAAGTGATATACCAAAAGGAGATTATTATAGATATATTGGAAGAAGAAATAAAAATTATGATGTAGCTAAGCAAGCAGATTTCAATATAGTTGTCAATGGAAAGGATATAGATAATAAAAATGAAAAGTTTCCTTTGTTAGTATATAGAGATGTGACATATTTTCCGTTGACATGGAGATTTTGTAATGATGAATTTAATTGGGAGTATAGCTTTGATAAAGATTCAGGCTTGAGAATAAGTTCTAAAAAAAATAATTGTAAAAGAGATATTTTAAATGTAAGTTCATACAATACTAATTTTAGAGAATACTATTTCTCAAAAGAAATAGGAGGAATAAACTACTTAGTAGGAAGAAATAGAAAGAATTCAAATATAATAATCTCTAAGGTTGATAGCGGAAAAGATGTTGAAGTAAAAGATGTAAATAAAAATGGAAGCAATTTAGTTTTAGACAATAATAATTTATATTTTACCGTGGATTACGAAACTCAAAAAACTGTTAATTGTTTAAATTTAATAGATATGGAAGAAAAAGAAATATTAAGGCTTGATGTTAATAAATGGGATCCTATATTAATGACAGCACTTAATGGAAATATTTATTATAAAACTTCTATAGAAAATGGATCATTATTCAACCAAAATAGAAAGAAATTAAATAGAGAAGGTTCTCTAACAGGTTTGAGAAAAGTAAATAACTATGTATTTGCGACTTTTGATAAAGGCGACAATTTAATAGTTTTTGATAAAAATCAAAGTATAGTTGCAAAGACAAAGGGAAATATAAATGTTAAAACAGTTAGTGTTTTAGATGGAGTATTGACATTTAAAGATGAAGATACCGGGTTAATAAGAGAAGTGAAGTTTAATATTTAATAATTAAGTCCGTCGAAGAAATTCGGCGGATTTTAATATGGAAAGATAAAGTATAAATTTAATATAAACATAATATTTAAAATAGCTTTGAAGCTATAATTTAAATGATAAAATAAGATGAGTTGCTAGAGAAATACGAACAAACAATGAGATGAAGCAATTTAAAATACTAACATTTGGAATGAAGAATTTTAAAAGATTTAGAATCAAAATATTATTTATGACAGATTCAAAAATTGTAAATTGATATACACTCTCTTGAATGGTTGAGTTTGAATTAGATATCTGAAGTTGAGTTTCTTGATCAGTGCCTCCTATATACTAATTCACCTGAGGCAACCATATCCTTAAAGGTTTCGTTTTCTATTACCGAATTCATTTCTTGTGCAAAAGCTGTTCTTGAAAACATAGAGATAAAGAACATTACCAAAAAAGTAATAATAAATTTTTTATTTTTCATATTATTTCTCCTTATATTTGTTTTTTTATATAGGCATACAAGATTAGGCTATATAAGACGGCAATTGTAAATTTTACAATATCTTTTTCTATTATACCGGCGCAATAAATTAAGAAATTTAATAGCATAAGATAAAAAATCAATTTTGATAAGTTTTGAAATGAGGTTGTAAAAACTAATACATGAATGTAAAATTTTTGAAATACCAAGATAAATATAATATAAAAATTATACTAAAAATAGTTTTAAAGTTATAATTAAAATGGTAAAATAGTAAAAATATAATTTTAGTTTGGGAGAAGAAGATGGAGCTAATTTTAAAAATAAATGATATTTTAAATGGAATAGTTTGGGGTTGGCCTATGTTAATCCTATTACTTGGAACGGGAATTTTATATACTACAGTGCTAGGGGCACCGCAGCTTACAAAATTTTTCTACACAATAAGAAATACTATACTGAAAGTTTTTGAGCAGGCGAGTGAAGAACACGAGGGAGATATAACTCCTTTTCAAGCAGTGTCTACAGCACTCGCAGCCACAGTTGGCACAGGGAATATAGCCGGAGTTGCTACAGCAATAGCATCCGGTGGGCCTGGGGCTATATTTTGGATGTGGGTTTCAGCACTATTTGGTATGGCGACAAAGATGTCAGAGGTAATATTGTCCATAACGTATAGAGAAACGGACGATTATGGTTATTCAATAGGTGGGCCAATGTACTATATCAAAAATGGATTGGGACTTGGTTGGCTGGCAAGTACATTTGCATTTTTTGGAATGATTGCTTCGCTCGGAATAGGCAATATGACTCAATCAAATTCCGTTGCTGTCGCACTCAACACCACATATGGATTGAATAAATTATATGTTGGTATAGGAGTTTCAGTCTTAGCCGGCATTGTAATAATTGGCGGGATAGCACGTATAGCAAAGTTCACAGCAAAATTAGTTCCTCTTATGGCAACACTATATATAGTAGGTGCATTATTTATAATATTTTTAAACATAAAGAACGTGCCAAGTGCTTTTGCTGAGATTTTTAGAACTGCTTTTTCACCGAGAGCTGCTTTGGGTGGCGGAATGGGAATAGCTATTAAAAAGACTATAAAATTTGGTATAGCAAGAGGCGTATTTACAAATGAAGCTGGCTTGGGGTCTGCACCGATAGCACATGCTGCAGCTCAAACTGACCATCCGGTAAGACAAGGACTGTGGGGTATATTTGAAGTGTTTGCAGATACTATAATGATATGTACCTTAACTGCGCTGGTAATCATTGTTACAGGTCAAGCTTACAGTGGTCTGACAGGAGCGGAATTGACTACAAAGGCATTTCAAACTGGATTTGTAGGGGGAGACCACGTAGTTACAATTGGGCTCGCTCTATTTGCCTTCTCAACTATTTTGGGTTGGGAATACTATGGAGAAAAGTGTTTCCAATATTTATTCGGCAGAAATTCGGTTTGGATTTATAGATTAATTTATATACCGATAGCAACAGTTGGAGCTATTGGAGGCTTACAGGAAATTTGGCACATTTCAGATACATTAAATGGACTTATGGCAATACCAAACTTGGTTGGAGTTTTACTCCTTATGCCGGTTGTAATAGCGTTAATCAGAGACTTCTTCAGAGATCCGGACAGAAAGAGAACTAAAAGAGAAGAATACCTAAGTGCTATTCCGGAAAAATATAAAAAGCATTTAGATATTTAGCAGATTAGAAATGATTTTTAAATGATTAGATCAGTAAATCATGGCAAAAAGCTGACAATATTTTAATTTAATGATAAAATCAAAATATTGAGGGAGTGGTTATATGATAGAAAATTATAGTAAAGAACTTCCATACAACTGGACGGGAAGAGTAGATTCAGTGAATGATTTCGACTCATTTAGATGGCATCAATGGGTTGAGATAATAGATTTAAATGATGAAAGTTTAGAACCTTTTGAAGGTAAATTTGGAATTGGTATATTAGGTTTCGAATGTGATTGGGGAATAGAGTATAACAAGGGAAGAGTTGGAGCAGCCAACGGACCTAAGAGCATTAGAAAAGAACTTTCTAAATTGCCATGTGATTTTCCAAAAGAAGTGAAAATTTTCGATTGTGGAAATGTATATGTTCAAGGTATTAGTTTAGATGAAGGACAAAGATGTTTGGCTAAAGCGGTGGACAGAATGTTGGATTTAAATTTAAAACCTATTATTTTGGGTGGAGGGCATGAAACAGCATTTGGACATTACCAAGGACTTTTTAATAAGTATGGAAAATCAAACAAGTTAGGAGTAATAAACTTTGACGCACATTTTGATTGTAGACCTTATGAAGAAAACGGCCCATCATCAGGAACTATGTTTAGACAAATTCATGATATGAACAAAGAAAATGGTTTAGATTTTAATTATTTGCCAATAGGAATACAAAAGCATTCCAACACAGTGAGTTTGTTTAATTTTGCAAAAGATGCAGGTGTAGAATATATTTTAGCTAAGGATATAGTGAATGGACAAATTTATAAATTGTTTGACAGTATAGATAAGTTCACAAGAAAATTGGATTCTGTATATGTGACAATTTGTTCTGATGTATTTTCAAGTTCTTATGCACCGGGGGTAAGTGCTCCACAACCTTTGGGGTTGGATCCGGAAGTGGTAATTATAATACTTAAACATATTTTACAAACAGGTAAAGTGGTGAGCTTTGATATAGCGGAAGTATCGCCAAGATACGATAAAGACAATGCTACAGCCAGCCTTGCAGCAGTGTTGATATACAGTGCAGTGAGTGAGATGGTTGAAATAAACTTTAATTAGGGGGAAGAAATGACAGATATAGTAAAGCCTTCAACACTTCCAGGATTTATGGAATTGTTGCCGAGAGAACAAATACTTTTTAATGAGATGTTGGACACGATAAAGAGAAACTACGAGAAGTATGGATTTTTGCCATTGGATACTCCGGTAATTGAAAAGAGTGAAGTACTTCTTGCGAAGGGTGGTGGAGAGACAGAAAAACAAATCTATAGATTCCAAAAGGGAGACACGGATATGTCTCTTAGATTTGATTTGACAGTGCCATTGGCAAGATATACAGTAGAACATTTCAATGATTTGTCTTTTCCATTTAAGAGATATCAAATAGGAAAGGTATATCGTGGAGAAAAGGCGCAAAAAGGAAGATTTAGAGAGTTTTACCAATGTGATATCGATACGATAGGAAATGAAAAGCTCAGCATTTTAAATGATGCTGAATTCCCTGTTGTAATATACCACACATTTAAAGAATTGGGATTTGATGAGTTTGTAGTAAAGCTAAACAACAGAAAAATATTAAATGGATTTTATAAAGAACTGGCAATAGAAGATACAGTTTCTGTGCTTAGAACTGTAGACAAGTTGGATAAAATAGGTATTGATAAAGTTAAAGCTGAGCTTTTAGCGGTAGGAGTTTCTGAAGAAAATGCCGATAAAATTTTGAACTTCATCACAATAGAAGGTACTAATAAAGAAATTATAAAACAGCTTGAAAATTTAGGTATTGAAAATGAAAGTTTTAAAGAGGGAGTTTCAGAATTAACTACTGTAATAGATTGTATTGGTGGATATGGAGTTCCAGAGACAAATTATAGAGTTGATCTAAAAGTTGCAAGAGGACTGGATTATTATACAGGAACGGTTTATGAAACAGAACTTGTAAACTATCCTGAAATAGGTTCGGTTTGTTCGGGGGGAAGATATGAAAACCTTGCAAGCTATTACACAGATAAGAAACTTCCGGGAGTTGGTATTTCAATAGGACTATCTAGGCTTTTCTATCAACTTAACCAAGCAAATATAATTGAAGCTAAGAGAGAAAGCTTAACAGATGTAATGGTAATTCCTATGGATGAATATGAAATGGACAGCATAAAACTTGCTGCAAAATTACAAGAAGCAGGCATAGCTACAACTGTCTATACAGAAAAAGCCAAGCTTGGAAAGAAATTTAAGTATGCTGATGCTTTAAATATCCCATACACAATTGTAGTTGGAGAAAACGAAGTACAAACTGGGAAATATGCTATCAAGGATATGGCAAAGCAAGAACAAGAAAGTTTAACAATAGAACAAATAATAGAAAAATTAAAGTAATAAAATCCGACGGGCAATCGTCGGTTTTTTGTAAATAAATCTTAAATATATAATTTTTTTAAGAAAGGATATACAATTCCTGCACCAATTGCGCCGAAAAGACCTTGTAACAAGTTTGGAATTAGTGCAGCAAGTGCTGTTTCGTAAGTGTATCTCAATATTCCAAATTCATATAAAAAGTATCCGGCCGGCATAAATATACAAGCTATACCGAAAGCCACAAAAGGATTGAGCTTAAACTTTTTAAGAAGTTTAAATGCGATGAAAGCTTCAATTGCCTTTATAACTAAAGTTGCAGGAGCATAAAGACTATATCCAAGCAAGATATCAGCGAGTGCACAGCCGGCTCCGGCAGCAAATGTATTATATGCAAATGGTAAAAGAGCTGCAGCCAAAAATACGGCTATTTCAGATGCGTTAACATACCCTTTAGTGGCCGGGATTGGAATATTTATAACCATAGTAGTTACGGTTACGATAGCCATAAAAAGGGCAGTGCGAGTTAATAACTTAATATTCATAAAAACCTCCAAGTAATTATATTATAATTATATGGAGGTTAACGATTTTTTACAATACTTTATATAGATGGATTCTTGGCAATTAAAACAATGGCAGTAAGGGTTAGTACAATTTCATCATTTTGATTCATAGAGACCATATCAAATTTTACAACACCATGAGGATTTTTTACTGAAGGAGTGATTTCAGATACAGTCAATATGGAATGCAGTTCATCATCAGCAAAAACAGGAGCCAACCATCGTATGTTGTCCATTCCTATACCGGCTATAACTCCTTTTTCATCGATTTTAGTTTTAACCCACTCTCCCCAACATACATTTAAGGTCATCAGTCCGGATGCGAAAAGCTTTTTAAACCTTGTCTTTTCAGCGACAGATTTATCTAAATGAAAAGGGCGAGGGTCATATTTTTTAGCATGTTCTAAAATATGTTCCTCTGTAATTTTAACAGAATCTATATTAAATGTTTGTCCAACAAAATAATCTTCTAAATACATAATTCACCTCTTTTAAAAGATACCCTTAGAAAAATTAAAATAACTGAGTATAGAGAGTGAGTTTAGGTATATTTCTATAGGAATTGTTGTATAATTATAAAATAATGAAAAAGGGAGAAATTATGAATAAAAATATTTCTGTAATAGGTGCACCGCTTGATATGGGTGGAGTCCGTCAGGGTTCTAGGTTTGCACCTGACACACTTAGATTACTCGGCTTAATAGATAAAATAAAAAGACTCGGATTAGATATAGATAGAGATTTTAACTTAGATGTTAAAAATGGATATAAATTGGAAAAATCAGAAGACAATTTAAATCATTTAGATATGATTTTAGAACAACTAGATATTCTTTTTGAAAGTGTAAAAAATCAAATGGAAGAAGGCAGATTGCCTTTAGTAATAGGGGGCGACCATACAACAGTTCTTGGAACTATGAAAGGTGTGTTGAATAATTATCCAAATGCTGGGCTAATATATTTTGATGCGCATGCGGATATAAACACAACAGAAACCTCCCCATCGGGGAATATACATGGAATGCCTATAGCAGCTTTAATCGGAATGGGAGATGAGAGATTAAAGGCTGTTGGGGGAAACTTAACTTTAAATCCTGAAAATATAGTTTATGTGGGCCTTAGAGATTTGGATAATGGCGAAAAGGAAATTTTAAAAGAGAACAATATTAAATGCTACACTATAGCCGATATTGATCAACTTGGAATGGGAAGAGTTATGGATGAAGCTTTAGAGTATTTAAAAAATACAGACGGAGTACATGTTTCATTTGATGTAGATTGTTTAGATCCAATATTTGCGCCGGGAACAGGGATTCATTTATTTGGTGGACTTAATTTTAGAGAAGCAAGACTTGGTTTAGAAAAATGTCACGCTTCAGGAAAAGTTTTGAGTTTGGAATTTGTAGAGCTAAATCCATTACTTGATTATGATAATAAGACGGCGGAATTATTAATTGAACTTATTTGTGCAGGATTAGGAGAAGTTAGATTATAGATTAATTTTGAGGAGTCGTTATGAGAAAGAAAGTACTTACTATAGCCGGAAGTGATTCGAGCGGAGGAGCAGGAATACAAGCTGATTTAAAGACTATGATTTCAAATGGAGTATATGGGATGAGTTGTATTACAGTGATAACAGCTCAGAATACTACAGGAGTTACAAAAGTATTAGAAGTTAGTCCGGAAATTTTGGATGAGCAGTTGAAATGTGTATTCGAAGATATATTTCCAGATGCTGTAAAAATAGGAATGGTTTCAAATTCTGAATTAATTGAAGTGATAGTGAAAAATTTAAAAAAATATTCTGCAAAGAATATTGTAGTGGATCCGGTTATGGTGGCGACAAGTGGTTCAAATTTAATTAAATCAGGGGCAGTGAGTACACTAGAAAATAAATTATTTCCAATAGCTGATTTGATAACTCCGAATTTAAAAGAGGCAGAAGTTTTATCTGAAAAGAAAATAAAAAGTAAAGAGGACATGCTTACTTCAGCGAAGTTTATATATGAAAAGTCACACGTGGCAGTGTTGGTAAAAGGTGGACACTTGGATAGCAGTTGTGATGATTTGTTATATGATGGAACTGAAAATTGGTTTAGAGGAGAAAGAATAGATAATAAAAATACACATGGAACCGGATGTACACTTTCATCAGCCATAGCTTCGAATTTAGCTAAAGGAAATTCACTTAAAGACTCAATATATATGGCGAAACTATATTTAAATAATCTATTGATGAGAAAGATGGATTTGGGTAAAGGAAGTGGCCCGTTAGATCACGGATATTTTATTTCTGAATAGAGCGAAGTAAAGGTACTGGAATTTAGTACCTTTAAAATTTATTTTTAATTATTATAGATACTTTCTAATATAATTATTTTCATGTTAATATAGTAAATATAAAAAGAAAAAGCATTTAATAAGTGTATGTTTAGAATTTAACTCATATATTTGAATGAAGGTTTGATATGGATACTAAAAAAATATTTAAACAGAAATTTCCCTTTTGGGAAATGTTAACAGAATATGAACAAAATTGTATAGTTGAAAGTACCCTTTGTAATAACTATGAAAAAGGTGATTTAGTGCATGGGGGAAGAACTGTCTGCACGGGCATACTCTATGTAATAAAGGGAAAGCTAAGAGGTTATGTGTTATCTGAAGATGGAAGAGATATGACGTTGAATAAACTTATGGAAGATAGTATGTGCATAATGTCGGGAGCTTGTATTATAGATGATTTAAACCGAAATTTTTATATAGAAGCAACTGAAAATGCACAAATTTTAGTAATTGATGTGAAATACATAAAAAAACTTTCTGAAAAATATAATGAAGTTAAAATATTCTTTTTGGAAATAGCAAAAGATAAATATCAAAATGCATTTAATTTAATGCAAAGTATGATGTTTATACCCTTAGAAAAACGCCTTTTGAATAAGCTCTTAGAAGAAAGAGAAAGACAACATTCCGATGTTCTTAGTTTAACTCATGGAGATATTGCAAAAGATATAGGCTCGGCAAGGGAAGTTGTTTCAAGAAGTTTAAATACACTGCAAGATAAAAACATAATAAGCCTTTCAAGAGGTAAGATAGGAATTAAAAATATAAAAGAGTTAAAAAAATTGATATAATAAAGAAAATAAAAATTAACGATAAATTAACGATGTTAAACTAAATTAATAATAATCGATTTGAGAAAGAGATTATGAAGAATAAAATTTTTTAGTAATATTATTTTATAATAAAGTTAGTGTAGTTTTAATTATTATGAGTAGAATGGTCATTGTAAATCAGCGAGACTACAAAAAATAGTATAGTCTTTAAAAGACGGAATGAACAGTTTTAAAAGCTTCTAGAAGTAGAAAAAGACGAGAAAACTAAAGATTCTCGTCTTTTTTGATACAATACATTTATTAAAAAGCAAATTCATATATAGGCAGTGAATAATTTTACATTAATTAATGAAAAGATAGAATTAAGAATAAACTTTAATACCATAAATATACAATAACTATATTTGTGGTTTATGAAGTGTTTTAGAATAGCTATAATCTCTTTGAGAGATATTTAAATTGAGTAATAGTATTAACTTCAAAAATAAACGGGAGTAATGTATGTTATGGAGACAAAAAAATTTTTGCAAAAATTTAATTTAACAGAAGGAACAGTATGGAAGATTATGCTGCAATTTGCAATGCCGATTTTTCTGGGGACTTTGTTTCAATCGCTCTATACGACTGTAGATGCGATTATTATCGGAAGATTTGCAGGTAAAGAAGCATTAGCATCAATAGAATCTGTATTCACATTAACAAAAATGCCGATCAATTTTTTTGCTGGACTTGCATCAGGGGCAACAATTATTATTTCTCAATATTATGGGGCAAAAAAGAATAAAGAGGTGTCCGATGCAAGTCATAATGCTATGTTGTTTGCTTTTGTCGGGGGGATAGCATTGACTGTAATTGGCTGTATTTTGTCACCATTTGCTATAAAAGCCATTCGTGTTCCAAATGAAATTGTAACTGATGCACAGAGATATATCTTTATTTATTTTTCGGGGATAGTTGTATCTATGCTCTATAATGTGGGAGCCGGTATATTGAGAGCGCTTGGAAATTCTAAAACACCTTTTTATTTTTTAATCGCAGCTAATTTTCTTAATGTAATTTTAGATTTGATTTTTGTAGCATTTTTTAGATTAGGTGTTGTGGGAGCAGCAATTGCTACTGTTTTTTCTCAATGTCTAAGCACTGTTTTGATTGTAGTGGCATTAACAAAAACTAAATTGCCTTGCCAAATAAGCTTTAAGAATCTAAGATTTCATAAAATTCATGTAATAGAAATCTTTAAGTTGGGATTACCAATAGGAATACAATCCGTTTTGTATCCACTCTCCAACACTATAGTTCAAGCTAGCATAAATAGTATAGGAGTTGATAGCATTGCCGCTTGGGCTGTTTGTGGGAAATTAGATTTTCTTATATGGGCTATATCTGATGCTTTTTCTGTTGCAGTGGCAACTTTTGTTGCTCAAAATTATGGTGCACAGAAGTACGAAAGAGCAAGAAATGGTGTGAGAGTGGGATTAATTATGGCATTGACCTCAATATCAGTAGTGAGTTGCGTTTTATATTTCTGTGGTGAAATTTTTGCGCAACTTCTTATTGATGATGAAAATGTAATTTTTATTACTTCGCAAATTATGCACTTCATTGCTCCGTTATATCTTATTTATGTGTTTTGTGATATCTTGCCTGGAGCGATACGAGGAACGGGAGATACATTTAGGCCTATGGTAATAACTCTTTTGGGAACTTGCATTTCAAGAATTTTGTGGGTTTTATTCATAGTTCCGCTTAACCATACTCTTATAACAGTATTATCATGTTATCCCATATCATGGGGGATAACAGCGTTCATATATATAGTATACTACATAAAGCGTTTCTCAAGATTGGGTAACAAACTTAAAAGTATTTAAGTGAAGTAAAGCACTTAAATTATATATAGTGGTATTACAAAAATTTATATATACAACAAATTTGCTTTTTAGACTAAGATGTTTTTAACTGTATAAGTTTTCATATTTATAAAACTTGGAATTAAAGAATTAGCTTTCTCATCTTCAAACACCAATGTTCAAATAATGTTTTGTCTTTAGTGTAAATTGTTTCTAGCGATTTACATTTTATACTAATATCCGTTAAACAATAGATACAATTGTGTGATTTAATGTAGTATAATAATATTATGAAAGATATACAAAAACAAATTCAAGAATTAGAAGTAGAACTCAAAAAAACTAATAACAAAAGAGAATATATAAGGATTAAAGCCATAATACTAAAACTTAAAGGCAACAGTGCCAAATCCATATCTGAAAAATTAGATGTTGGAAAATCTACAGTATTCGCATGGTTAAAAGCACACAGAGAAGATTCTGTAAACGCATTAAAAAATAAAAAAAGACAAGGCAATCATAGAAATCTCTGCTTTGAAGAAGAAAAAGAATTCCTAAAGCAATTTGAAGAAAAAGCAGAAAGTGGACAAATAGTAACAGCCAAAGAAATAGAAAAAGCATATGTAAAGCTTGTAGGACATTCCATAGGAACGGGTCAAATATATAGAGTACTAAAAAGACACGGATTTAGAAAAATAATGCCAAGAAGTAAACATCCTAAGAAAGCAAGTAAAGAGGTCATAGAGACCTCAAAAAAATTAACAGCAGAGCAAAAGAACTTAGAAACGTTAACCCGGATAAAAAAGTAAGAATAATGTTCCAAGATGAAGCAGGATTCGGTCGCATAAATAAGCCGAAATACTGTTGGTGTAACCATAAAATAAGACCATCAGTACCTTGTCATCATTTAAGAGAATACAGATATACTTATGGAGCAGCAGAACCAACAACAGGAGAAAACTTCTTTTTAATATTGCCGTATTGTAATACAGACTGTATTAACATATTTTTAAAAGAACTCTCCAAAACCTATAAGAATGATATGATACTACTAGTATGTGATGGAGCAACATGGCATAAATCCAAAGGATTAAGAATACCGGAAAACATAGAAATAATGCATATACCACCATATACACCAGAAATGAACCCCATAGAACAGATTTGGAAACAAATTAGGACTATGGGATTTAAAAATGAATTTTTCCACACATTATCAGACGTAGTGGATAGGTTGTGTGAAACGATAAATAAATTAACAAAAGAGATGGTTAAAAGTATCACCAATAGGGATTGGTTATATATCTAGATTTAATAGGATAATAGTATAAAATAATAGGGTTCAACTTGAACCCTATCTTTCTAAATTATTTGCTTTATACTTAATCATATTTATTTCTTTTTTATAATCTAGAAGTCTCTCTTCTTCAAGTTTGTAAATTAAATCTAAAAATAATTTTATATCCTTATTTTTACCATAATTATCTAAAGCTTCATAATATTCTACTCTATTTTCTGATTTTATATTAATAGATAAGTAGCCTAATTTCATTAATTCATAATTTAATAATAATCTTGCTGTTCTTCCGTTTCCATCAGCAAAAGGATGCATTCTAACAAATTCAGCATGAATCCAGGCAGCTTTTTCTATGCCTTCAGGGTATCTCTTCATATCTTCCATAAAAAATTTCATTTCATTTCTTATCTTTTCCCATGTAGGCGGAATAAAAGATGCTCCTAGTATTCTTACATTTTCTGTTCTATAAATTCCTCCATGAAAAATATTTTCAACAACTATTTCATGAATATCCTTTATAGTATCTTCTGATAATTCTTTATTTTCAAAAACTTGATTTTTAACATATTCATAAGCCTTATTATTATTAGTTACTTCATATATTTCTCTTAATAACTTGCCTCCTATAGATACTCCATCTACAAGTACTGTTTTTACTTCATTTAAAGTTAAAGTATTTCCTTCTATCTTAGTTGATTCATGATGAAATCTTAATTCAAAGTCTTTTTCTAAGCTATAAATTGTGTTTTCAGAAAGATAATATTTATTTTTATTTACATAATTCTTTAAAACTTTTAAATTGTATTCGTTCATATTTATTTCCTTTCATCAAGAACATTTTAAATACTATAACAAATCCATGACTTTTAACTTTATATTTTCAATTTCTTTTTTCATATAATCTATATCAGATTGAAAAACAGGTTGTCCGGAATTAACCATTCTTGAAATCTGATTAATATTTTTTCCAATAGCATTTATTTCTTGAGTTAAATTTCTGATATTATCTAAATTTTCTTTTTTAACTTCAAAATTTTCAATTTTTCCTTTAATTAATAAATCTCTTATTACCTGACTGTATGTTTTGCTAGACGTTTTTTCTTTAAGATTTTGTAATTTTAACAATTCTTTATCATTAAAAAAAATACTTATCTTTTTGTTTCTTGTTCTATTATCGTTAGTTTCGTATGCCGTTTAATCACCTACATAATTTACATTTGTGTTAATTATATTAAATTAATGTAAGTTATTCAAACATAAAGAAAGAGTGACTTACTTTTTAAATCACTCAAACAGGGAAAATTCGTAGTATAGGTCATAACTAAAATGTACAAATAAGGGCAATAAGATGCTTTTTGAAATAATAAATAACGTAGATAGAAATGCATTCACATTAACAAAATAAATTGATAATATAAGAATGTAAGAGTACAACGTTTTCGTTATTGAGGAGATGTATTATGGAATACAATTTAAAAACATAATAAAATAATACTTTAATTATACTAGAATAACTAGGTATAAATCAAGAATATTAAAAATTTATTTATTGAAATCAAGGAGGAAAAAATGAAAAAAAGATATAGCTGTATGTTAGTTTTGTTTATATTAATGTTCGTATTAAATAGTTCTGTATTAGCTAGAGAAAAAGAAAATGTAAAAATAAAAGAAACTTTGAATGATTTTAAATTTATAGATTTAGAAGAAGCCAATATATTAGATGTTAATGTAGATAGAAAAATTAATGAAGATAAATTAGATAGTTTAAATTATAAGAGTTTTATAAAGAGTGAAGAGATAGAAATCGATTCTAAGGATAAAAAAAGTATTTTTATATTTGACTCTGAAGGGTATATTATTTCAGTAGATCAGTTTAGCTTAGCAGCAGATATAGAAAGTATAGATATATCAATAAACAGTAAAATAGATTCTCTAACAGAACAAGAATATATTGATTATATAATTAATAAATATGTTCCAAAAGAATATAGCTTGATAGAAATAGAGAATACTTTTAAAGATATTCATTTAATTTCTTGTAGAAAGCCTAATAAACATGGGATAATAAATGATTATGATAAATATAAAATTACTGTTAATGTTTCAAAAAAAGTGGTTTTAGGATTTAATAAGATAAGTGAGTATATTGTTAATAATGAGTCAATAATTTCAAGGGAAAAAGCTGAGAATATAGCCATAGAAAAATTGATAGACGAAGGTTATAAGATTGAAAGTGTAGTTAATCCAGAAATAGAACTAACAGTAAAAAGAGAAAATGATTATTTTGAGAATGTTGATTATTTAGAAATGAGCGAAGAAGAAATGTTAAAATATACAGATATTGAATTAAATCGTCCTTTAACGTTGGTGTATTCTATTAAATTTCAATCCGGTATAAAAATATATGTAGATGCCTTAAAAGGTGTTATAGTTGGGGGAACAGAGGTTGCTAGTAAAGATGCGATGGCTACTTTTGGCTCGAATAAAGAAAAGAACGATTATAGATTTGCAATGACAGCAGGGAATACAAACAGGCTATTTAGAATATTAGGATATAATAGTATAATTTCTGATTCTATAGCAGATAATGGTAGATCTGCTCAAGCTTTTGTGCAAGGAGATGGCAATAATTATGCATTTAGTTTTTCAGGACATGCTAGCCCAACATATTTTGGGAATGGGCATGAAGATAGTAGATATTATGTAAGATATTTATCTCCTGATCAAGTAAGATGTTGTTGGGATTTAGTAATTTTAAATGGTTGTAATACTGCAGATCATGGAAATTATTGGAGTAATGCTTTCGGGATAAGAAATAACTCTTACAGAAAAGCATTTATAGGTTGGTATGCACATGAAGATATAGATGTACTTCGTGATTTTTCTAGAAGATTAACTAATTGTGTTGAGAATCATCCAAGAGATTCTATACTTGAGAATATCAATAGAGCTATAAGCCAGCAAGGAACTTATTATCATGTAAGATTTATAGGTGATTCTAACTATGACGAAAGAGCATAGTATGACGACATATTTTTGCAAGAGAGATATATAATTATGAGAGAAAAAATTTTCCCTATATTCATTATAGTAATAACTACTTTGTGCAGTTTGATATGGTTTGTAACAAGAGAACCTATAGCAGATAAAGATATACTATATAAAAAAATATCTGAAACAATTTCAGACTTTAATATTATGATAAAAGATACATCTAGTATAGATATTTCAACTGAAATAAATAGAGCAAGCAGAAAAAGTAAGTTTATTAAAATTCCAATAACTAGAGAAAAGGGATGTATGGTATTTACCAAGAATGGTGAAGTTAATGAAATCGACCAGATAGGTTTAATAGAAGATTATGACAATGTGAGAAAATCTATACCTAAAAATGAAAAGATAGATAATTTTTCTAGAACCGAGTATATAAACTATATTATAGAAAAATATATTCCCAATGAATACAGAATTATAGAAAATCAACCTTTTTTAAATTTAGGACACAGAATAGCATGTTTAAAAAATAATGAATATGGAATAAAAAATTATTATGATAGCTACGTATTTGTAGTTCCATATTCAGGTAATACAGTTTATACATTTTATAGAGTAGATGAATTTGAAATGACAGAAGGACCTAAAATTACTGAAGAAGAAGCAATAAAAATAGCAAAAGATGTATATAATAATGATGATTATACTGAAAAACCTTTTGAATTAGCAGAAGTTGAATTAGTTGTAAAAGGAGAAAATAATAATTTTGGTAGGTCATTTTGGAGAAGTGCATCTAATAAAAAGTTACATTTGGTTTATTCGGTAATATCAAAATCAAGAGATAAAATATATGTTGATGCGATAACGGGAAAAGTTATTGGTGGAGATTCAGAAGCATAGTTTAATTGTATTAAAAATTAAAAAAGTTAATCTAGTATTTATTAAGAATAATTAAATTTAATCAACTATAATAAATGGGCTAATCATTTTCGATTAGCTCGTTTTAATGTACTTACAGAAATTCCTGTCATCTCACTAACTTGTTTATATGAATAGGATTTTTTCAATTCTAAAGCATGATTTATTTGTTTTTGTGAAAATTTTTTAGGACGCCCTTCTCTATAATCTGATTTTAATTTAGCAATAGCCCTTCCCTCTTGAGTACGCTCTACAATAAGATCTCTTTCAAATTCAGCAAAAGCAAAAAATATTTGCCTAATTAATTTACTAGCAGGAGTATTATCCATAATGCCAATATTTAATATATGGACTCTAACATTTTTTTCTAAAAGAGAATTAATTTAGAACCTTCAATAGCACTTCTAGCGACTCTATCAAGTTTGGTAAACATTAAAGTGTCACCATCTTCCAATAAAGAAAGTAATTTATTTAGTTCAGGTCTATCAATTTTTGTTGGCTCTATAATAGCTGTTAGAGATTTACTCCCCAACAGATATTATAGAGCCTTTTTTTATTTCCTCGTATTTTTTATTCTCGGGACTTTTGCAACAGCCCCTTGTGTTATATAAATAAATTTACATTTGATTCTTCTGCATCACCAAGATAAGTTCCAACTCCTACATATTCAATTCCGTCGATTAGTTCTTCTTTAGTAATTCCCATAACGTCCATACTCATTGTGCAAGCCATTATTTTAACACCGTTTTGCATAGCACATTTAATCAAGTCTTCTAATGAATTTACATTTTTATCTCTCATTATCTTTTTCATCATTGCAGTTCCTAAACCGCCCATGTTCATCTTAGAAAGGCCAAGCTTAGTGCTACCCTTAGGTAACATAAATCCAAACATCTTTTCCATAAAGTTCTTTTTAATGGATGGCGGATTTTGTTTTCTAAGAGCAGACAGTCCCCAGAAAGTGAAGAACATAGTTACAGGTCTACCCATTGCTGCGGCGCCATTTGCAATTATAAAACTTGCCAAGACTTTATCAAAATCTCCGGAGAATACTATCATAGTTTTCCCATCAGGTGTGTTAGTAGGTGCGAGCTTTGGCATAGGTTTTAATTCATCACTGCCTTTTTTTAAAACTGCAACATATTTATTTCCATCTTTTCCTGCTGAAATAAGTGTGTTTCCGGTTCGGTTACTCCAAGCTTTAATATCTTTTACAAAACCGGGATCTGAAGCTTGGATTTCTAAAATATCCCCCTCATTTACTGTGTTCATCTTTTCAAAAACTTGCATCAAAGGACCGGGACATTGCATCCCCATACAATTTAGTTTGATTGTCCTGTTGTCTTCGTTATTACTATGGTTTTTGACATTAAAAGTTTTTTCTTGAAAATTTATATTTCCATTATCGGATAACGGCTCTAATTTTGGAGAAGGGTTTAATTTATCGTAATGAGTAGATTGATAGAATCTTGTTCCACCGGGATATAATTTAACTTTTTTAAAACCGTTTTGAATTAAAATTCTTGCAGCATTGTAAGAACGAACTCCAATTGCACAGAAAGTTATAATTTCTTTTTCTTTATCGAGTTCAGAAAGTCTATTTATCAACTGTCCTAAAGGAATATTGACAGAGTTTTCAATTTCAAATGCCATAAGTTCAGCCGGTTCTCTCACATCTAATAGAACTGCATCAGGATTTGTCTTTTCTATGTCCCAAGCTGAAAATTCAACTAAGTTAGTTAAGGTATTTTCAGCTGTGAAGCCTGCCATATTCACAGGGTCTTTAGCAGAAGAGAAAGGCGGAGCGTATGATAACTCTAGAGCTTTTAAATCAAAGATACTTCCGTTAAGTTTCATTGTAGTGGCGATTGTATCAATTCTCTTATCAACACTTTCCATGCCAACTATTTGAGCACCGTAGATTTTCATTCCGTCTGTGCTAAATAATAATTTAATAGTTAATGGGTTTGCTCCGGGATAGTAACCTGCATGGGAGTTTTGAGTTACGTATATTTTTTTGAAGTCTTTACCTTCAACAAGACCATTTTTTAGTAGAGCTTTTTCATTTGAGCCTGTTGATGCAACAGATAAATCGAATACTTGTGCGATTGAAGTGCCCATAGTTCCAGCATAGACTTCATTTCTACCACAGATATTGTTTGCAACAATTCTCGCTTGTTTGTTGGCAGGTCCGGCAAGAGGAATCATGGTTTTTTTATTTAGTATAAAATCATTAACTTCAATGACATCTCCAACGGCATATATGTCAGGGTCATTAGTTAGAAGATGTTCATCAACAATGATTCCACCACGTTCGTTAGTATTTATGCCGGCATCTTTAGCAATTTGACTATTAGGACGTACACCTATAGATAAAATAACTAAGTCAGAAGTTATTTTTTCTCCGGATTCTAAAACTACAGAGATTTTATCTGAAGTTTCTTCAAATTTAGAAACCGTGCTGTTAAGATGCAGTTTAACGCCATTTTGCGCTATATTTTCGTGTAAAAGTTGAGCCATTTCAAAATCTACAGGCGCCATCACTTGATTTGTACCTTCAACAAGATGGACATTTAGTCCTGCATGTTTCAAGTTTTCCATCATTTCAAGGCCAATAAACCCACCACCAATGACGACAACGTCCTTTACATTTTTTTCAGTTAAGAATTTTTTTATTGTAAGTGTATCCGGGACAGTCCATAGAGTTTTAATTCTATCGCTATCAATTCCGGGAATAGATGGTCTTAGAGGCGAAGAACCTGTTGAAATTATAAGTTTGTCATAGTTTTCAGCGTATTCAATACCGCTGTCAACTTTTTTAATTATTACTGTTTTAGAATCTCTATCTATTTTAACAACTTCATTTTCAACTCTTACATCAACATTGAATTTAGATTTCATTGCCTCAGGAGTTTCTAAGAAGAGAGCATCTTGAGATTCAATCACACCACCTACATAGTATGGGAGACCGCAGTTGGCGTATGAAATATAAGGACCTCTTTCTAAAACAATTATTTCAGCATCTTTATCCAGTCGTCTGAGTCTTGCAGCGGCTCCTGCACCACCGGCAACTCCTCCGATAATTACAATTTTTTTCATAGTTTTCCACCTTTCAGTAATATATATTTAGTATATATCTTTATAAGATGAGAAGTCGGTGACTAAGTCACAGAAGAAAAATAAGAATGTATGAAGTAGTATGTAATGTTATAATTATCAAATAGGGAGGGCGCATGGGAATACTATCTTTGATTATAGGATTTTTATTTGGAGGATTTGTAACTTATAGTTATGGAAATTACATATTAAATGGAGAAAGAATTAATCCTTTGGTATTTTTATATACTCTTGCACCGGCTATAGTATTTAGTATATTTATACATGAGTTGGGGCATTATTTAGCAGCAAAGATAAGTGGATATAGATTTGTAATGTATAGAATATCTTCGTATGCATTGGTAAGAGAAAATGGACATTTAAAATTTAAGAAATTTAAAATTCCGGGAACTCTTGGGCAAAATCTAATGGTTCCAAAACAGAAATTAGGGGAAGATTATCCATATATTTTATATAATATGGGTGGAGTTCTGTTAAATTTAATTACGGCAATAATATTTTTTGTAGTTATGATTAATGCTAGAGGAGATTTAAAAGCTTTTGCATTTCACATGCATATAGTAAATATATTTGGTGTGATAACCAATGGAATTCCATTAAAGGGAATGATTAACAATGACGGGAAGAATGCGCTTGAAAGCTACAAAAATAAATCATATAGGTTGTTAATTCAAGCGTCTTTGATTGCGAGTGAAAGATATTTAACAGAGTCAGAGAATTTGTGGTCGGAAGATGAAATGAAAGTTTTAACAGCGCCCGAAAATATGAAATATTTAGAATTTAACAGTTTTATGGTAGATTATTATTTGGATATTGGAGATTTTAAAAGAGCTGAAGAAACAGCAGAATTGGCTTTGACAAAGCCGGTGTTGTCTTCAGATTTACAAAGACAAGTTTTAATTGGAGAGGTACTCTTCTATAAACTAGTGAATAGAGATGAAGAAGGTATAGAGAAGTACGATACTGAAGAATTTGAAAAATTTAGAAATAAAATATTAAAGGCTCTTATAAATAGATTTCATATAGAATATGCTTTTACACTGTATGAAAGAGATTATGCCGGAGCTAGAAAGATAAAGAAAGATTTTGAAGAGTATATTACAACTTATCCATTTGTAGGACAGAGTAAGTCCGTTGCAAAATTAATGGATTATGCAGATGAAAAATTAGGTGAAAAATGAGTATTTTAACAGTAAAAAATTTAAGTCATCAGTATGGCGGCAGGGAAATTTTAAATGATGTAAATTTTAGATTATTACAAGGAGAACACGTTGGTCTTGTGGGTCCAAATGGAGAAGGTAAGAGCTCCTTTATGAACATCATAACAGGTAAGTTAGTTCCTGAAGAAGGAGAGATAACTTGGGCAAAGAGAGTGAGAGTTGGATATTTAGACCAACACGCCACTTTTGTCGGAGATTATACAGTTAGAGATGTATTAAAGAGCGCATTTGCGCATTTATATGATTGGGAACAAGAAATAAACGCTGCATATATGAAAATGGGAGATGTTGGGGAAGCTGAGTTAAATGAGTTGATGGAAGAAGTTGGAACGCTTCAAACTCTACTAGAGCAACACGATTTTTATATGATTGATTCAAAAGTTGAAGAAATTTCAAATGCATTTGAGTTACACTCAATAGGACTTGATAAAAACTTTAAAGATTTATCCGGGGGGCAGAGGTCAAAGATATTGTTGGCAAAGTTACTGTTGGAAAAACCGGATATATTGATGCTTGACGAGCCGACAAATTATTTAGACGAAAACCACATAGATTGGTTGAGAAATTATTTGGTAAATTATGAAAATGCATTTATTCTAATTTCTCATGATATAGACTTTTTAAACTCTGTAATAAATATAATCTACCATGTTGAAAATAAAGAATTGAACAGATATGTAGGGGATTATTCAGAATTTGAAAGACTTAGAGAGTTAAAGAAAAAGCAAATAGAAGCTGCATACAAGAAACAACAACAAGAAATACAAGAGTTGGAAGATTTCGTTGCGAGAAACAAGGCGAGAATTGCCACAAGAAATATGGCGATGTCTAGACAAAAGAAATTAGACAAGATGGAAATTATAGAACTTGCCAAGGAAAAACCAAAGCCGGAATTTAGATTCTTATCTACTTCTCAAATGTCAAAATTAATTTTTGAAACAAAAGATTTGGTAATAGGCTATGACAAACCACTTACTAAGCCTTTGAATTTGAGAATGGAGAGAGGCGATAGGATTGCTCTTGTAGGTCCAAATGGAACAGGAAAGAGTACCCTTATAAAAACTGTCTTGGGAGAAGTTAAACCAATTTCAGGGAGCATACACCAAGGGCAAAGCATTCAAGTTGGATATTTTAAACAAGAAGAATTTTATGAAGATAAAAAGACGGCAATTGATGAAGTATGGGAAGAGTATCCAAGCTGGAACCAAGCAGAAGTCAGAGCTGCTCTTGCAAAATGTGGTTTGATGACAGAACAGATAGAATCTTTAGTTAGAGTTTTAAGCGGAGGAGAGCAAGCTAAGGTAAGGTTATGTAAAATTTTAAATAGACCGGCAAATGTATTGATGCTTGACGAGCCTACTAACCACTTGGATCCTGAAGCAAAAGAAGAATTAAAACGAGCTATTAAAGATTTTGATGGGGCGGTTTTCTTAATAAGCCACGAAAGAGATTTCTATGAGTCGATAGCAACAGAAATATGGAATATGGAAGATTTTAAGGAAGTGTAAAATGACTTTTTTAATTTTGGGTTCGATTTTTTCTACGATATTTTCTCTAATCATCTCAAAGAATAACAAGAAAATTAGAATTGTAGATTTTTTCAAAGAACCTAAAATAGTTTTGTTAAATTTTTTGCCTATAATTTTATGCTCAATAATACTTAGCAAAATAAAATTTGTAAACGGAGCAGCGGTTGTAATGGTAGCGGTTAACACTTTGGCATTAATCCACTACTACAAAGTTCAGTTTAGAGAAGAACCATTGTATTTTAAAGACATATTAATTTTTAAAGAAGCTATAAATATGTCAGGGCAATATCCACTAAAATTAAACGGAAGTGCTTTACTCTATATATTGTCAATTATGGTGGCGATATTAATGCAATGGTACAAAACGGAATTTGAGATATCTACAGCTATGCTTTTAATTTCAATTGTATGCTTAGTGGCAGTTTGGTATGCGATAAAAAATGAGAGAGTTTATAGAAGCTTGACTATAAGAGATATGAGCCCATATATTGAACTTGAAAGTTACCAAAGCAAAGGATTTTTATATCCATTTCTACACTCTATATCCGATATATTTGAGTATAAATTTAAAAACTATTCTGAAAAGATGGCAGTAGAGGAGCTTTCAGAATTTGAGGAAGGCAAAAATTGTGATATAAATTTTTTAGTTATAATGCTTGAATCATTTAAAGATTTTTCAACCGTTCAAGGAAATTTTGAATTTGAAATCGATCCGTATGAAGATTTTAAAAAATTAAAAGTTGAATCGTTGAGTAGCGGGCTGATAGTGGATGCGTTCGGAGGAGGAACTTTTACCACTGAAATGCAAGTTCTAAGCGGTTTTTACCATCTTCCTAAATTCAAAAGAAATACCCAAACTTATGTGAATTATTTTAAAGATCTGGGCTATATGACCACAGCACATCATCCATATTATGGTGGGTTCTACAACAGAAAACAGATATACAAAAATATAGGCTTTGAAAGTTTTAAGTATTACGAAAATTATTTTAAAAATTTTTCTGAAAAGCCGCTGAGGGATAGAGAATTTTTTGAAAAACTTATGGAAGATTTTGAAGAGAGTTCTAAAAAATCAAAAGTATTTAGTTTTGCAGTTACATTTCAAAACCACGGGCCGTACACTAAAGATATAGAAGGCGAAGATATTATAAAGTGGAAAGAAAATTATAATGAAGGACTGTTTAACTACTTTAATAATTATCTCAGAGGAATTAAGGATACTTCTGACAATCTTAAAATATTGACGGATAAACTAAATAAAATTGATAAGCCAACAGTTATGGTTTTATTTGGCGACCATTCTCCAACGATGGGAGAAAATAAAAGTTTGATTGAAATGCTTAATATCGAACAAAATTTGAAGACTGTTGAAGGTGTACGCAACTTGTATGAAACTCCGTATTTGTTTTGGGCGAATGAAAGTTTGAGACAAAGGATAGAACTTTGTGGAGATGGAAGAACCATAGAGCCGGCTTTTTTAATATCTGAATTGTTAGATAAACTTAAAATTAAAGGAAATATATACAGTCAGTTTTTATCAAGCTATTCTAAAGAACATTCAGTTAGAAAAGATTTTATAAACTTAGACGGACAGGGGAATTTTGAAAATTTAGGTAGAGAAGAAAAAAATAAATTTGATAATGTTGAATACTATCAGCAATTAAAGAATTGAGATTTTGTAGGAGTTGTTTTCTTTGAGAATAGCTCCTTTTTTATGTAATGTATTTTATGCAAAATGGGTAAAATACAATATAAATTAAAATATAGAATTTGGAGGATTGAAATATGTTAGAAGTTGGAGTAAAAGCACCTGAGTTTGAACTTGAAGACCAAAATGGAAAGCTACACAAATTAGAAGATTACAGAGGAAAGAAAGTAGTATTATATTTTTATCCTAAAGATAATACACCGGGTTGTTCGATGCAAGCAGTTGGATTTTCAGAATTAAAAGATGACTTTGACAAGAAAGATGCAGTGGTTCTTGGAGTGAGCAAAGACAGTGTTAAATCACACAAAAATTTTGAAGAGAAAAAAGATTTAAAAATTACAATTCTTTCAGACCCGGAGCTTAAGGCAATAGAGGCATACGATGTTTGGAAAGAAAAGAAAACTTTTGGCAAGGCATATATGGGAGTTGTCAGAACAACCTATGTAATAGATGAAGAAGGCAAAATTATATATGCAAATGACAAAGTGAAAGCTAAAGAAGACCCACAAAAAATGCTTGGGGAAGTATAATGCACATTATTATTTCACCAACTAAGAAGATGAGATACGTTGAAAATAATTTAGAAATAACAGAACCTGAATTATTAGAAGACACATTAGAAATTTTAAGTTGGTTAAAAGATAGAACATATTCTGAGTTAAAAACTATATGGCAATGCAACGACAAGCTTGCAGAACAAAATTACGAGAGAATAAAGAGTATGGAGTTAGACAAAAGAGTTACTCCAGCAATTTTAGCTTATGACGGGATAGTTTTTAAAACTATTGAACCTGAAAAATTTAGTCCAAAAGAAATAGAATATCTATCAGATAAATTGAGAATACTTTCAGGATTTTATGGAGTTTTAAAACCAACTGATGGAGTTGTTCCATATAGACTTGAAATGCAAGCAAAGGCAAATATTTTAGGTCATGATGATTTGTATGACTTTTGGGGAGAAAAATTATATAGCCAACTAAAAACGCCGATTGTAAATTTGGCGTCAAAAGAATATTACAAGGCCATAGAAAAATATTTGGGAGAAGATGATGTATTTATAACTTGTAATTTCTTTGAAGTTATAGAGAAAAAGCCGGTGCAAAAAGCCACTTATTCCAAAATTGCAAGAGGAGAAATGGTAAGATACATGGCTGAAAACAATGTTCAAGAAATTGAAAAGATAAAGAGATTTGATAAGTTGGGTTATAAATACAGTGAAGATAATTCAAGCGAGAGAGAATATAATTTTTATAGAGAAACAAAAAGTAAATATAAATAAACTTAAAGTTAAATAAATTGTTATTGAGAATGAGTATTGAATAAATAGCTATTTGTAAAAAATTTAAAAATAATAAAAAAGTATTTTTTGAAAAAATGAAAATTTTAAACTAGAAGAGTTAATTCGCATTAACTCTTTTTTTTATTATAAAATTAATTCTTTATAAAAAGTTAATGATATAATCCTTTCCAAATGATATATATTATCAAAAAAATGAGATCTAAAGTTTATTTAAAGAAAATAAATTTTGATCTGTAAATAAAAAGAAAAGGAGAGAAAGAAAAATGAAGAAATTATTTTTAACAATTATGGTTTTGGTTTTAATGCTGACATCAAGCGTATTGGCTGCTGGGGAAAATTATGATTTGCCGGTTGAGATTATACACTATTCAAGAGAAGCCGGTAAAAAGTCTATGGCAAACGAGGCCATTATACATACAGCAAAAGTTAAAGAAGAAAATGGGAAGTCCATTTATACAGTATCTTTCAAACCGCTACAATTTAGCGGATTAGAGGGGAAAGTAACTAACTTGTTTGTAATATCAGGAAGTTCTAAAACTGAAGCTAAAAAAATAGAGAAAAGCGATAAGACAGATTTTGAATTTTCAAGAGATATGTTAAAAGAAAAAGAAATTGAAATAGCAGTTTGGGTAGATGCCATGGATGAACTTGCAGGGGGAACTCCGGGTGCCGGAGAGCAAAAGGCAATATTGAGTTTAGATTGGTCTAATGTTGATGTAAAATCACAAAATAATAAAGAAAATAAAGTGAAAGTTGAAGAGAAAAATAGCGATTTAATAAAGATAAATGTAAATGGCAAAGAAGTTCAAATGGATACTAAACCATATATAGAAAATGGCAGAACTATGGTTCCTGTTAGATTTATTTCAGAGGCACTTGGTTTAAAAGTGGATTGGAATGGAGAGGTTCAAAAAGTTTTTATAGATGAAAAAATCAATTTGACAATTGGAAAAGCTGAAATAGAAAAAGATGGAGTAAAAACTAAAATCGACGCTCCGGCAGTTATAAAAGAAAGCAGAACTTTTGTGCCATTAAGAGCAATTGCTGAAATTTCTGGCGCTAAAGTGGATTGGAACGCAGAAACTCGTACAGTGATAATAAAAAAATAGTAAAGGAGAGAAAATGACAATGAATAATAAAATAAATAGAGCGATGGCACTTATGTTGGCATTGCAAATGGCGGCGTCAACTGCTAGTCCGGTTATGGCACAAGTTAGAGCTAGAGGGCCTATGGAAGTGTTGTCTATAAGCAGTCAAAGTACAAATAGCAATCAAGAAGATGTACAGGAATACTTAAAGCGAGAATTGAGGCAAAGAGCAGAAGAAATACAAAATATAATAAATAAACAAAAAGGGAAGGAGAAAGATAGTTATAAAGGTTTAGAAGTAATTATAAAATCTTATAAAGAAAATTTTGAAGATCAGAGTAGTACTGATATTATAAAATTGATAGCACTATTTGAAAAAAATTTAGTGCGATATAAAAAGGAAATGAATCAGTATAATGATGAAGATGAAAAAAAAGCAAGTGAAAATATAAAGTCTATAATAACAAAAATAAAAAATGATGAGAAAAAGTTAGAAAAAATAAATCCAAAATCTTCAGATATTAGTGCTCATCTTAGTCTGATAGAAACTGTAAATGAAGAAATAACTCTTGAAGAAGTACTATTAATACTTGTTGAAGGAGATAGCTTAATCAAAAAGAATGAAAGCGAATCAACAAAAGATGTTCCGGCAGATGAGAAAGATGAATCTATAAAAGAGATAGAAGATATACAGGAATACTTAAAGCAAGAATTGAGGAAAAGAGCAGAAGAAATACAAAATATAATAAATAAACAAGAAGGGAAGGACAAAGATAGTTATAAAAATTTAGAAATAATTATAAGAGGATATAAAGAAAATTTTGAGGAAAGTAGCTCTACAGATATTATTAATCTTATAAATAGATATGAAAAACTTATAGCAGTATATAAGAAAGATATAAGTAAAGAAAAAGATTATACAGAACGAAACAGTCAAGATATAGTAAATAAAATTAGGGAACAAGAAAAAATTTTAAAAAGAATAAAAATAAACTCAGAAATTAGCCTATTTTTAGATAAAATAGAAAATGCAGATAAAAGCTATGGAATAGATGAACTATTATTTTTACTTGTTGAAGGAGATAGCTTAATCAAGAAGTATACAAAAGATTTAAATAAAAATATATCTCAAGGAGAAATTTTAAATAGCAATAAAAAGGAAAAAGCTGAAAAGAAAGATTCTGACAAAAACAAAAAAATTGAAGATGTGCAAGATGTGAATGAAGAAGGGATATTAAAAAAAGGTCAAACATTAACTTTAAAAGACAAATATGATGAAGGAAAAAATTCAATATATATATTTGAAAGTACGTTACCTGAAGATTTTGAATTGGAATTTGAGGGGGTGACTTATGGAATATATAATGAGGAAGTGGAAGGACAATATACATTAGAGAAAATTAAAGATAGACAATATAAGTTAACAGGGCCAAAAACACATTTAGGAGGTATATATTTTGTAAATATAAAAGATAAAAATGGTAAGTACAAGTTACCTGAAAAAAGAATATATATTGAGGGTGTGGAAGGAATTTATTTGAACCAATGGAAAAATAATAAAACAATAATAAACTCTCCACATTTTATAAATAGTTTGTCATCTGATTTTGAGTATCATAATGGCAAGATAGCAAATGGAGATCCTCAACAAATTGATCTTTTAAATAAAAATATAAGGCTTATTCTAGTAACTACAGCAGGAAGTAGTGCTTTTCAAATATATACGCCACAAGATGAAAAAGGTAATGTTATTGGAAATTTGAACAATGTATTTTATGACTCAAAAGGTACAATAAATTCAGAGTATAAGGCAGGGGCATATATATTAAAAAATAGTGTATATACAAACTTAAAATTTATTCATGAAATAATCAATATGAAAGATTTAGATGGGAATGGACCAGCTAAGTCTGTTAAGGTATATTACTATGGAACAGAAATTCCAACGGAAATATCATATCCTTTTTCGGAATACAAACCGTCTGATAAAGATCCAGCTATAATATTAGGTAAGTATAGACTGCCGGAAAAGACTATTCAACTAAAAATCAAACTTAATACTACAGAAGACAAAGTATTAGAAGTGACAGATAACAATACAGCGGTTGCGGGCAATCCTGCATATGCTTCATATATGGCGGAAGGTTTTAAAGAGTACAAGGGCAAGACGTTAGAAGAAATTGAAAAAATAGTCATAGAAGATAGAGATAGCGATTTAAAAGCACGAGCAACAGCAGATGTTAAAAAGGCAGTAAAGAGTGCGATTATAGATGCTTTAAAGGAAAATAACAGAAAAAGAGCAACGTATTCTGAAATAAAGAAAAATTTAAAAACACTTATAAATGAGTCTTATGAAACATTGTTAGAAATAGAGCAAGGAGCATTTAAAGATAGTAATGTAAATGAGTTTAAAACTGCTTACCAAAAATCACTTGAAACTTTTAGAAATAGTAAGGATGATGCAAGTTTATCTAAAGTTTACGATTCTTTAAATAGTACAAAAAATGCTTTACAGCGAAAAGATAAAGATAATAAATTATTGGAAGCTGCAGTGCAAAGTGCCAGAACTAAAAAGGCAGAAGATTATGAAGAATGGTCTTATGCATTTTTAGAAAAAGCTATAAAGGAATGTGAAGAGGAGTTAAACAAACATTTAAATCCTACTCAAATACAGGATAAGATTAAAAAATTACAAGATATAGAAAAAAGTTTAGTACCTAAGCTTAAAGGGGAAAGACAGTATTTTAAGGTAAAGGGAAGAATTGCCGAGAGTGGGCTTTCTTCTGATTCTATGGCAAATGATGCGATGTCTAAGGAAATCTATATAGAGCAAGTAGCGGGAAAAACTATATATCATTTGTTATTTAAACCTATGGAAGTTATGGGAGTAAAGGCAGAAATTCAGAATTTAAAGCATTTTGAAGATAATCAATTTAAGGAGACAAGTGTAAGATTAAGTAAAAGTCCTGGATATACTAAAGTAATTTCGTTTATAAGAGATAAACAAGATGAAAAAGAGTTCAAGATTCAAACGGGAGCCTATATGACATCAGCAACTATTGACTATAGAGATGCTGATTTGAAGTTAGACAATAACAAAGAAACAATTACGGAAAGTCAATTAAAAGATGCTATTAAGTCAGAAATTCCTAACTTAAGTATTACTGATGAGAAAGACTCAAAAATTAAAACAGATAAAAATATAGAAGATAATATTGGGAACAAAAAGGCACTTGAAGCAGGTGTATATAAAATTCCGTTTGAATGGAAAAGAGATGGCTCAGAAGAAGAGGCTATGGGCAAAGATGCTTTTAGCTTTATAACTGCCAAGGTGGATGGAGAAAAAGCGACCATAACTATAAATACAAGAGAATTAGAAATTAAAAATAATAATGGAGCTTTAAAAGGGCATTTACTGGATTTGTTTATAAAGGATGGAAGTAGTAAGTCCAACAATGAAACGGATAAAAGCAAAGCATTAAAAGGTGAAATTGAAACTACAAAATCTGATTTTAAAACTATAACTAATCCGACAAGTAAGATTAAAAAGTATCCAACTAAGTTTACTTTTACAGTTCCTAAAGAAGTTTTAACTAAAAAGTATGAAGTTAATGTAAGGGTTATTGTAGATATAATGGATATGCTTGCAAATGGAGAACTTGGTTCAGGTAAAGGAAGTAAATCAGCAAAGCTTGTTTTAAATCCTAATTCTGAAAGTCTTAAACCTGTAGTTAATAATAGTGAAAGCAGTACTGACATAAGTCTTACAAAAGATGATTTAAGAAAAGAATATTATAAGTCTTATGCACTGTCTGAGAGAGATTATGAACCAAGTTCATGGAATGTTTTTAAAGAAAAATATGACAAGGCAGCAGATATTTTGATTGAAAATAAAAACTTTACACAAGATGAGATAGATAGAGCTAAAGAAGAATTAGTTAAAGCAAGAAATGGACTTAAGAGACTAAATAATTCTACATCTACTAATGTGGATAGAAGAGTTACTAATGGTACAAATTCAAATATGTATACAATGCGAGTAACTGCATTAGAAGCGGATAGAAATGAAACTTCAATGGCAGCTAATGCCATAGTAAACCCTGTAACTATAAGAGAAGAAAATAATAGATTGTATGCGGATGTTAAAATGCAATCAATCAATTACAGAGGATTTGAAGGAGAAGTTCAAGAGTTATTTAGCTTTAGCGGCAATAGTCGCTATGGAAGTAGAATTCCTGCGCGCAAGTCAGGAAATATATTTACATTTGAAGTTCCAAGGGAAGTTTTAGATAGAAATACAGAAGTTTGGTTAGAAGTCAATGTTGATATGATGGATGCTTTAGCTGGTGGCGGCTATGGATCTGGAAATAGAGTTTTTAGAATGGTGTTTGATCCATCAAATAAAAGTCAAGTAAGCTCAAATTATAATCCAAATTCCAACTCTAGATTTAGCATAAAAGATGAATTAGAGAGAGAAATTAGAAATGGATTGAATTATAATTCTAGAGATTATGAAGATAGATCTTGGAGAGATTTTCAATATTCATTGGATAGGGCAAGAGATGTAGTAAGAGATTATAGAGCTTCTGATAGAGATATAAGTAGGGCGCTAGATGATTTGATTAGAGCGAAGAGAAATCTAATTAAGAATAATACAACAAAGAGCGTTGAAACTAAAAATTCATTAGAAAGTAAGAAAATCAACGAAAATGTAAAGACTTACGAAGTAGGAGTAGAAGTTTTAAGAGCTGATGGAAATGGGACTTCAATGGCAAGAGATGGGGTTCATAAAATAGCTAGAGTTGAAGAAAAAGATGGAAAATTCAAATACTATGTTTCATTTAAGCCTATTGAAAAGTCATTTAAAGGTAAGACTTTAACAGGTAATATAACAAAATTATTCTACTATGATGGCGGCAAGTATGAAGCTACTAATGAAGGTGGCGGAGTTTGGTCATTCACTTTAAATTCTAAAATAGAAGATGTGAAAATTGCTGTTTGGGTAGATGCAATGGATGAATTAAGAGGTGGACGCCCGGGAGCTGGTGAACAAGATGCAATCTTAAGATTTAATTGGTCATCTGCTAAAGATATAACTCCTAAGAAGAATGAGGAAAAGAAAGTAATAAATAAGACTGGCAATCTTTACGATATTCAAAACCACTGGGCAAGAGTAGCTATAGAATTTGGCTTGTCTAAAGGATATTTTGAAGGAGTAGGAGATAACAAATTTGATCCGGATAGAGGTATGACAAGAGGAGAATTTGTAACAGTTCTTGGAAGAATTCAAAAAATTGATAAGAGTAAATATCAAAGTTCTAAGTTCTCAGATGTAAAACAAGGAGAATTTTATGCACCATATGTGAACTGGGCAAGTGAAACGGGAATAGTCAACGGAGTGGGAAATGGAAGATTTAATCCAAATGATGTTATGACTAGAGAACAAATGGCTGTAATAATGGCTAGATATTTAAAAGTTACAGGAGTCACAGTTAAGAATGGTGGAAATTCAGAATTTAAAGACAGTGCTAAGATTTCAAGCTGGGCTAAGGATTCAGTTGAAGAACTTGCAAAAGCTAAGATTGTAAACGGAATGGAAGATGGTACATTTAGTCCTAAAACTCCATTTACAAGAGCTCAAGTAGCCCAAGTGCTATATAATATCTATAAGTAAAAATTAAGAAGCTTTAGGGTCAGACCTTAGAGCTTCTTTTTAAAATTTGTAATAAAGTTTTAAATTAATAAATTAATTTGAGTGTCGGATTGAAAAATTAAAATTATTTATCAGTATCAGAAGTGTTTTCACGTAATATTTTTGTATATTCTAAACAAATTTGGTCAAAAGCTACAAGCTCATCAATTGTAAATTTTTCTAATAACTTTTTTCGAGTTTTTATAATATCTAAATTATCATATTTTTTATGGAGAGTTACGAGTGATTTACCATCATTAGTACACTCTAAATAAAATATTTTTGCATCTTGTTCACTATTTTTACGAGTAACAAGATTTTTCCCTATTAATCTACGAACGATTTGTGATATCGCTGAATTACTACGTCTCCATTTATCAGCTAAATCAGAGACAGTAATATTATTATAATCATAAATATCAGTTAATATATGAATTTCTATCATTGTGGATAACATACCATTACCATAATCGCGTCTAGTATTGTAATAATTAGAGTAAGAAAGTATGAAGTCATACATAGGAGTAACAATTTTATTCAATTCTTTATAGCGTTCATGAATTTTGTCGTCTGTTTCATTAGGTTCTACCCACGTATCAATAATGTTTTCTAAATATAATTTTTTATTCAAGTTTGTGCACCTCTAAAAATATTATAACAATAAAAATTTGAAAATCCATATTGAAAATGTGAGAAAAGAGTATTAAAATATACTTAATAATTAAGTGCCTAAATTATAAAGGGGGTTGTAAAATGAATGTAGCTAGAATTGAGGAGAAATCACTAAAGTTATTTGATGTTTTTAACTTAGGGTTTGGAGGAGCTGTAGGATCAGGGATATTTGTATTAATGGGGTTAGGAATAGAATACACTGGTAAATCTGTAGTATTAGCAGTAGGAGTGGGTTGCCTTGTTATGTTATTAGCCTATTTTTATAATGTACTCTTATCATCGATGTTTGTGTTTAAGGGAGGAGATTATAGTCAGAAAGCTATTTGTTTTGGACCTGTTTTAACTGGTGTAGGAGCATATATAACTTTTATAAATGGGTTTAGTATAGCTATGTATAGTGTTGCAATTGTTGAATACTTATCGATAGTTTTTCCGGAAATATTACCTTATACCAAAATTTTAGCTGTAATAATTATAACGGTATTATTTGGTGCAACAATAAAAGGATCTAAATTTATATCTACTTTAAATAGTATAATGACAGTTGTTTTAATATGTTCTATACTGTCATTTATAATATTTGGTTTGCCAAAAGTTACTACAGGATATTTTAGTGGAACTGATTTTTTTAAAGATAAGATGTCAGGATTTATATCAGCTATAGCTATAATGGGATGGGCTTGCCAAGGGACTACAATGGGTCCTGTATCAGTATCTGCAGTAACTATAAATTCAAAGAGGAATATCCCATTAGGAATACTTTTGGTTACAGTAGTATTGGCTTTAGTATATGCATTAATGTCATATGTAGCAGCGGGCGTATTGCCAATAGATCAAGTAGCGGGTCAAAACTTAAGTGTTGTTGCAAGGGAAATATTTCCAAGTATATTGTTTGTAATTTTTATAATAGGAGGAGCTACATTTGCCATAGCAACTTCGATGATAACAGGTGTGACAATGGTAAGATATCCTATGTTAAAAGTTGCTGAAGATGGATGGTTGCCAAAAGTTTTTACAAAGACTACAGATTCAGGATATCCATGGGCAGTTTACTTACTATATTATATAATAAGTATTATTCCTGTAGTTGGTGGATTTAGCTTAGGAGCAATGGTTTCTTTGGTTATGATACCATCTATGTTAATGAATGCGTATTGCAATGCTAAATGTATAAAATTAATAAAGCAACATGATGAACAATGGGATAAAAGTATATTACATATGCCTAAACTAATGATAAATTTAATTTGTATTGCATCATCAATATGTGCATTAATAGTTTGTTATAATTTATTTATTAGTTTTAAGCCGGTTGAAAAGATATTTATGGTAGCTATTTTATTGTTGGTATTAGTATTATCAGTATTTTGTTTAAAAACTGGAAGAGTAAAAAAGAGTATCTTAGAAGAAAATAGACTTAGAATAATAAAAGAAGCACTAGAAGAAGAATAAGGAGAAAAGATATGAAATATGATTTTGAAACATTAATAGATAGAAAAAAACAAGGGTCATTTAAATGGATAGATATGTATAACAAAAAACCTAATGTATCAGAAAATGTAATACCATTATCTGTAGCAGATATGGAAATTGTGAATGCTCCGGAAATTAGAGAAGGATTAAAGAAATATATAGATGAAACTATTTTAGGTTACACAATCGCAAACGATAGTTTTTATGATGCTGTTATTTCATGGATGGATAGAAGGCACAATTTTAAAATAAAAAAAGAATGGATTATAAATACACCGGGGGTTGTTCCGGCTCTTTTTACAGCAGTTAGAGCGTTTACTCAAAAAAATGAAGGTGTAATTGTTATGTCTCCAGTATATTATCCTTTTTTCAATGCAATAAAATTACAAGATAGAAAAGTTATAAATTGCCCTTTGATTAAAGAGGATGAAAATTATACTATTGATTATGAACTATTAAATGAGCTTGCATCTAAAGAAGAAAATAAAGTATTGCTATTTTGTTCCCCTCACAATCCAGTTGGGAGAGTATGGAAGAAAGAAGAATTAGAAAAAATATCCGAAATAGTATTGAAAAATAATCTTATATTATTGAGTGATGAGATACACCATGATTTAGTAATGAGAGGGAATAAACATCTAGTGCTACAGACTCTAAGTGAAGAATTGGCAGATAAAACTGTAACATTTACAGCACCATCAAAAACATTTAATTTGGCTGGAATGGGAATGTCCAATATTATTATAAAAAATAAGGAATTAAGAGATGAATTTATAGAAGAAGTGAATAACATAAATGGGATAGCGCTAAACGTATTAGGATATAAAGCTTGTGAAATAGCATATAATGAATGTGAAGAATGGTTAGAAGAATGCTTATTACACATAGAAAAAAACCAAAAAATATTTAAAGAGTTTTTCGAGGTAAACTTCCCAGAGATTAAAGTAAAATTAAATGAAGGAACTTATTTACAATGGGTTAATTTTAATTGCTTAGGTATGAACAGCGAAGAACTTGAAGAATTTATGATAAATGAGGCAGAGTTGTTTTTGGATGAAGGATATATATTTGGAGATGGTGGAGAAGGATACGAAAGATTTAATTTAGCTGTGCCTTCAGATGTATTGATAGAAGCATTAAATAGATTGAAAGTTGCTGTTGATAGATTAAAACATAATATTTAATAGATAATAGGGTTCTAATGATTAGATAAATTCACTAGAACCTATTTTTAAATTCAAAATATTTCTTCATCTTCTATTTTATAACCGCACTCTGGGCAGAATTTAAAGTAATCTTCTAATTCAAAACCACAATTAGGGCAGAGGTTATGCTTATGGAAATTTTTAAAATTTGTCTTATGAACTCGCTTTTTAGAGAAGTCTTTCTTTTTATGACTTTTATGAAAAGATATATTTATTCTTAGCTTGTACACCAATAAAAAGATGCCTATTGAAATAATTATAAAGCCACATATATGTAGTGCAGTTACGATGAAAGGGTCTACACCATCTCTTAGTAAAATCATTTTATTTGAAATTGAGAAATAGCTCCAAATAGTTCCTAAGAAAATTAAGGCTATCGCAACTAAAGCTTCTGAAAATTTTGGACCATTTACATTATTTTTCATATAATCACCTATATACATATACCCAATATGTACCGAAATCATGTTATAATAAACTAGGATTAAGGAGAGAGATGATTGAATAATATAAAGGCTTTAAAGGAAATTGAAAGAAGTTTAATAAAAAGTTATAGAAAATATATATGGGTGCCTTTTGTAAAAGGAATTAATGAATTTGACATGATTCAAGATGGAGATAAAATTGCAGTTGCAATCTCAGGGGGGAAAGATTCTCTTACACTTGCAAAATGTCTACAAGAGCTTAAAAGGCATGGGAAGATGAATTTTGAACTTGAATTTATAGCTATGGACCCGGGTTATAACAATAAAAATAGGGAAACACTTAAATACAATTGTGAAAGGCTAGGGATTCCTCTGAAGATCCACAATTCGGATGTGTTTGAAGTTTCTCAAAAAGTATCTGATGGGTATCCATGCTATATGTGCGCAAGAATGAGAAGAGGGAATTTATATGCCAAAGCACAGGAACTGGGTTGTAATAAGTTGGCGCTTGGGCACCATTTTGATGATGTAATAGAAACTATAATGTTGAATATACTTTTTGCAGGAAACTATAAGACTATGATGCCAAAACTTCATTCTCAAAATTTTGAAGGCCTTGAGCTGATAAGACCTATGTACTATGTAAGGGAAGAGTCGGTTATAAATTTTATAAATTCTACAGGACTTCATGCACTTGATTGTGCTTGCGAAGTTGCACAGAAAAAAGAAGAAGGCTCCATGAGAGGCTATATTAAGAATTTAATTGCAAGAGTAGAGGAGAAAAACCCAAATGCCGCAATTAGCATTTTGAGGTCAGCTGAAAATGTTGAATTGGGAGCTATTATAGGATATAAGAATAAAGACGGAAAGAAAATATCTTTTATGGAAGAATATTAGAGGTGAAGATTGAAATTTATATCGTGGAATGTAAACGGACTTAGAGCAGCAGTGAAAAAAGGTTTTTTAGAAAAACTTGCAGAGATGAACCCTGATATAATTGGGCTTCAAGAAATAAAACTTTCAGAAGGACAATTGGAACTTGAACTTGAAGGATATGAATTATATTATAATTATGCAGAGCGAAAGGGATATTCAGGAACGGCAGTTTTTACAAAATTAAAACCGATTTCTGTAACTTATGGAATAGGAATTGAAGAGCATGATACAGAAGGGCGAGTTATAACTCTTGAATTTGAAGATTATTATTTTATAACTTGTTATACACCTAATTCAAAGAGAAAATTGGAACGTTTAGATTACAGAGTAGTTTGGGAAGATGCTTTTAGAAACTATCTAAATGAACTTGATAAAAATAAACCTATAGTGTTGTGTGGAGATTTAAATGTCGCACATAATGAAATTGACTTGGCAAATCCGGATACAAACCATAAATCTGCTGGGTTTAGCGACGAGGAGAGAGCTAAGTTTACAGAACTTTTGGCGAGCGGATATGTAGATACGTTTAGACATTTTTATCCAGATAGAGCCGACGAATATAGCTGGTGGAGTAACTTTAATAAAGCACGTGAGAGAAACATAGGTTGGAGAATAGACTACTTTGTAGTCTCTGAAAGATTTTTAGATAGGATTGAAGATTCTAAGATTCACCAAAGTGTTATGGGGTCTGATCATTGTCCTGTTGAAATTATTTTAAAGTGAGGTAATAATGAACAATTTATTGACAGAAAAAATACAAGAAAACTTATATTACATTGGAGTAAACGACAGAATAACTCAACTTTTTGAGGGGATGTGGCCGCTTCCGGATGGAGTTGCATATAATTCATACTTACTTACAGGGGAAGTTAGCATCTGTATGGATGTTGTAAAAGACACTACAGTGCAAGGATTTTTAGAAAAGTTATATGAAATTTTAGGAGATAAAGAACTTGATTATCTTGTAATAAACCATATTGAACCGGATCACTCGAGTGGGATTGTTGAGTTACTTTCAATATATCCGCATGTAAAAATCATATGTAACAAAAAGACAGTGCCGCTTTTAGAAAGCTACTATGGAATTACAGAAAATATAATCGAAGTAAAAGATGGGGAAGTCTTAAAACTTGGAGATAGAGAACTTACTTTTTATATGACACCAATGGTTCACTGGCCTGAATCGATGGTATGCTACGAAGAGGCTACAAAAACTCTATTCTCTCAAGACATATTTGGTGGATTTGGTACATTAAACGGTGCAATTTTTGATGACGAGGTAAAATTTGACGACTACTATCTATCTGAAACAACTCGTTACTTTATAAATATAGTTGGAAAATATTCAGGACAAGCTTTAAAAGCACTTAATAGATTAGAGAGTCTTGATATAAAAACGATTTGTCCGGTGCATGGAGTTATTTGGAGAAAAGATCCTTCAAAGATATTAGATTTGTATACAAGACTTTCAAAACAAAAAGTTACAGATGGTGTAGTAATAATTTATGGAAGTATGTATGGAAATACAGAGAGAATGGCAGAAGCAGTTGCAAAAGGAGTTGTTGAAGGCGGAATAAGTGATGTCAGAATTAGAGATATCTCAAAAACTAACTTATCGTATCTATTAGCAGATACATGGAAATATAAAGGGGTTATTTTAGGTTCATGCTCTTATAACAACAATATATTCCCACCAATGTCATTCCTAATTGAAGAATTAAAACATCAAAAGATGAAAAATAATATTTGGGGATTCTTCGGCTCATACTCTTGGAGTGGTGGAGCAATGAAAAGATTTGACCAGTTTGCAGAAGAAATGAAGTACAATGTTTTAGATATAAAACCCGAAATCAAAGGTGCTGCAACAGACGAACAAATTCAAGAATTAAAAGATCTTGGAAAAGAAATGGCTAAGAGAATTCTTGCAGATAAAAAAGAAGATTAATTGTGAAAGTAGAACTTGTTAATTCAAGTTCTATTTTTTTTAGATATTTCTTGTATTTTTTATGTTTATTATTTCAATATCCTTATCATACCGATTATTTAATGTTTAGGAAATGATTAGTATTAGTTTTAATAAAAATTTTAAAAAATGGTTGTTAGGCGAAGTTAAATGATATATAATATCATTAAATACCGACTACGTCGTCGGTATAAGAGGAGGAAATATATGTGTGCTGCCAAAAGGTTGAGCGTAAAGGAAAGAAAAAAAGAAATCATGGACTCAGCTGCAAAAGTAATTGCAGAAAAGGGACTTGAAAAGACAACAATGGAAGAAATTATTGCAGGAACAACTTTATCAAAGGGTGGGGTTTATCACTATTATGGAAGTGTTATAGAAATATTTAAAGATATTATGCTTAATGGAATTAAATATAGAGACGAAATTATAAGAGAACATCTGGCTAAATCTCAAAAAAATGTAACTAAGGAATTTATGGCTAAGGAGCTTGTAACAAAGATAATTGATGACAACCTTTATATGCCGCTTTATATTGAGTTTTTAATTGCTAAAAAAAGAAATCCTGAGCTCTGTGAACTTATGGTGGAATTACAGGAGCAGACAAAAGAAAGACTCAAAATATCTATGAATGAAGAACTAAAATGGATAAATGAAGCCAATATTTTTCAATTAGTTACTGATTTTACAAATGCAATGATTATTGCGGCAGATGTTTTAGACGCTAGAGAAAATTTCGCCAAGAATAGAAAGATTTTAGAAAAAATGATTATTTGCATATTTGAAAATGGAGAGGAATAAAATAAAGCTTTATAAGAATAGATAGTTTTTTTCTAGGATCCGTTAATCTGCTTATCGATAGCTATGATAAGGCAAATAGAATATTTTTTATAATCAAGGGTTAGTATACACTAGCTGAAAGGAGATAAATTAATGAAGGAGAAAAAACATAATGATAAATTGCTTGATTCTACTTCGGAAATCAAGAAGCCCAAGGGAAATGAAAATTTAATAAGAGATATAGAGAATTTAAATCTCGATGTTCCTAATGAAATTATGCAGCGAATCGAAAGTGATGTTGAGCGAAGTGAAAAGCAACCCAAAATTAGCATGGGGGGATTAAATAAAGCGCTTATGAGTATAGCTCCGGAGTATAAGGGGAGGATGCAACTTTCTGTTATTTTGGCCTGTATTGGAGAGATTTTTAGTTTTTCTACTTATTTTTTCAGTGCTTATGCGGCAGGGTGGTTAATAAAAAATTCCGGTAATAAACCGGTAAGCTTTGATGAACTTATTAAATATGCTTTTTTGGCAGTAGGATCATTGTTTCTCTATTTTATATTTACAGGATTTAGCACAACTATTTCACACAGAACATCATTTTCTATACTCGCAAAACTTAGACAGACTTTATTTGAAAAATTAAAGGTGATTCCAATGGGATATTTGGTGGATAATCCTGTGGGAAAAATCAAAGTAATTATCATGGAACGAGTAGCGGATATGGAAGATTGGGTAGCTCATATAATGCCGGAGTTGCCGAGTAGACTTTTACATCCGATACTTTGTATAATCATTTTATTTTTATTGGACTGGCGGATAGGATTATCAATATTTGTACCATTGCCAATTATTTTTATCGGAATGGCTACTATGATGTATAAATACCGTAGCAGGATGGCTGTGTGGATATCAAGTTATGCTAATGTTGCGGATAGAAGTGCTGAATATGTTCGTGGGATACCTGTAATAAAAGCTTTTGTACAAGATAAAGTTTCGTATGGGAAATTTGCAGATGCGGTAAAATTCTATCATTTCTCTACGATGAAGTGGTGGAAGCAAAGTTGGTTTGGCAAAGCACTGATGACTGCGGCGATGATGACACCGCAGATAGTTAGTATGCCTTTAGCTTTTTATTTATATGGGAACGGACAAATAGGTATCGAAACTTTAATTTTATCACTTATACTTCCGATTGCTATTCTTCCGCAGGCTTTTTCAATTATGACGAGCTTTGAACTCTTCCAAATGGCATCGAATACTTGGGTATCCATACAAGAATTGCTTGATATGCCTGTACAAAAACGTCCTGATTCAAAAAATAAAGCTGTTATAGACAAGAATAGGGGAATTAAGTTTGATGGGGTAAGTTTTTCTTATCATGACGGAACTGAGGTTCTGCATAACATTTCTTTTGAAACAAAACCGGGGGAAGTAACTGCACTTGTAGGGCCTTCAGGGGGAGGTAAATCCACAATTGCAAAGCTTTTAGTAGGCTTTTGGGATCAGTCATCGGGAACAATTTCTATTGGAGGTGTGGATACAAATAAAATCTCATTTAAACAGCTTGCAGAAGAGATTTCTTTCGTATCACAAGATAACTTTTTGTTCGATGTGAGCATTAGAGATAATATAAGACTTGGTAAACCGTGGGCGAGCGAGGATGAAATTATTGCGGCAGCAAAAGCTGCTCATTGTCATGATTTTATTATGGCACTTCCTGAAGGATATGATACTAAAGCGGGTGAAGCAGGCGGAGCAATGTCAGGTGGAGAAAGACAACGTATAACTCTTGCCAGAGCAATTTTGAAACCTGCATCAACAATTGTCTTAGATGAGGCAACAGCTTATGCCGATCCGGAAAATGAAGCACTCATTCAAGAAGCGTTATCTCATCTTGTAAAGGGAAAAAATCTTGTGATGGTTGCCCATAGATTAAATACAATTAAGCAGGCGCATCAAATAATTTTGATTGATAAAGGTAAAATTATAGCTAAGGGTAAGCATGATGAACTTATGAAAGAGCCGCTCTATGCAAGTCTTTGGGAACAATATTTAGGGAAGGAGTAGAATATGAAGTTTATAAAATTATCACTCAAATTAGCGGGACAGTATAAAAATCGACTTAAGGCGGGAATGTTGCTTATTTTTCTTCAAAACGCTTCTGTGTTGTTTGGATTTTTCGCTCTATTCCTTGCATTCGGTTGGATGAATGAAATTACTGTCGGACATATTTGGACGATTTTTGGAGTATTATTTGCATCTTTTCTTTTCAATTTTCTAACAGGTTGGGCAAAGAGTGGTCTTAGTGACGGTGTTTTCTTCGGAATTTTCAAAGATTACAGACTTGCTGTCGGAGAAAAACTTAAAAAAGCACCCATGGGATATTTTGCAGAACAAAGTTTATCGAGAATTATGGCGGCTTTTACCAATGTTATGAAAAGTCTTGAAAACTACTCTGCAATGAGCATAGACTTTGCTGTTTCCGGGATTTCAATATCATTTTTCCTATTGATTGGAATGTTCGGTGTAAATATTAAAATCGGAATATTGACTTTAATTTGCTTAATTTTTATTTGGCTTTGCGTATTACTTATGACTAATCAAGCAAAGAAAGAAATTGCACGTGAACATACTGCCATTACCAAGTTGGGGGATGCTTTAGTCGACAGTATCAGCGGTATTCCTGTGCTTCGAAGTTTTCCGCTTGTGAACGAGAGCGTTGAGGAGGAAATACACTCTAAATTGAAGAATGCTTCTGAGGAGCTTAGACTTACGCAAGTACATTTTGAGATGGTCTTTGTTATTTATGCTAGAATTTTTTCTACTATTATCAATCTTTCGAGCCTCCTTGTTACACTATTTTCTTGTTATCTCTATACTAAAGGAGAGGTTTTATTACCGCAAGCACTCACTGTTTCAGCTGCCGGGTTTATGATTTTTGGTGGCTTAAAACAACTTGAAAACGCAGCTATTCTGATGGTTAAAAATCCTGCGAATATGCAATATTTGGATGAGGTTTTAGATATTCCTGAAATAAGTGAGGGGACTTTAGAAGTCATGAAAAACAATGATATTGTCTTTGATAAGGTGAATTTTGGTTATGACAAGAGAAATTTTGTCTTAAAAGATCTTTCATTTACGATTCCACAAGGTTCAAGGACAGCTATTGTCGGACCTTCCGGTTCAGGGAAAACTACAATTATCAATTTAATATCTCGTTTTTATGATGTTGATAGTGGTGAAATAAGATTGGGGGATGAGGATATACGAGATTATAAAGTAGAAAGTTTACTAAAAAATCTTTCTCTTGTTTTCCAAGATGTATATCTTTTTCGAGATACCATAGAAAACAATATTCGCTTTGCAAATCCTGATGCAAGTCATGAAGAAGTTGTAGAAGCTGCTAAAAAAGCGCGCTGTCATAATTTTATTATGGAACTTCCCGACGGTTATAATACTATGGTAGGCGAAGGGGGAAGTTCTCTTTCAGGCGGAGAAAAACAGAGAGTTTCTATTGCGAGAGCGTTACTGAAAAATGCACCGATTATTCTTTTAGATGAAGCGACCAGCTCTGTTGATCCTGAAAATGAATATGAGATTTTGGCTGCTATTGAAGAATTATCGAAAGGGCATACTGTTATCTCTATAGCACACAGACTTTCTACAGTGAAAAAAGCTGATCAAATCTTAGTAATTGACGGCGGTACATTGGTGCAAGCGGGAAATCACAGTGACTTGATTTGCAAGGAAGGAATTTACTCATCGTTTATACAGGCACGAGAACGTGCAGCCAATTGGACATTATAGAAATTAGAAAAATTTATTAGGAGGAAGAAAATGAGAGAAAATAAACTAAAAATCAAAGATTTAGTAACCATTGGTGTATTTGCAGTTATCTATTTTGTAGTAATGTTCGGTGTGGGAATGATAGGAATGGTACCTATTTTATTCTTAGTATATCCAACTCTTCTTGGTATTGTGACAGGTACAATTATTATGTTATTTATGGCAAAGGTTCAAAAACCTTGGGGCTTATTTATATTAGGAATACTATCCCCATTATTGATGTTTGCTATGGGGCATACCTATGTAATAGCAGTTCATGCTATTGTTGTTATGTTTATTGCTGAAATGATAAGAAAAGTGGGCGGATATAATTCTTTTAAATACAATATGTTTGCTTTTGCGATTTTTAATACATGGATTTGTGGATCTTTAATGCAAATGCTATGGGCAAAAGAAAAATATATTAAATTATCAATGATGATGGGAAAAGAATATGTAGATGCTTTAGAAAAGTTAATTACCTATCCAAATATGTTATTAGTTTATGCCGGTGCTTTAATAGGTGGAATTATCGGAGCATATATTGGAAAGGCTCTTCTTAAGAAACACTTTAACAAAGCGGGTATTGTTTAATGTTTATTGAGAATAATAGAAGATTAAATCCAAATCCCATAACAAAGTTATTTGTTGTGGGATTATTGGGGTTAACTGTTGTACATTCCATTCATCCTATTTTGGAATGGGCATTGATATTTATTATTTCCATAATGTACTTAATAAATGGCTTTAGAAAAGAAGCAATAAAAAATATTCTTTTATTCGGTATTCTATTTCTTGCACCGAATTTTAAGATATTAGCTCAGTTGCCATTTTTAATAAAGATGTTATTTTCTTTAATTTTTGTACTGCGTATGTTTTATATACCTTTTGCTGCAGGAAAATTTTTGATTAAAACATCGGATGTTGGGAGTATTATTTCATCTATGGATGTCTTAAAAATCCCAAGTGTCATATCTATACCTATAGCGGTGATGTTTCGATTTTTTCCGTCTTTTGCGGAAGAAAGAGAAAATATAAAAATGGCAATGAAAATAAGGGGAATAGAAACAAAAAATCCTTTTAAATATTTAGAGTATGTTATTGTACCTCTTTTAATTATTTCATCTAATATTGCTGATGACATCTCTAAGGCGGCTGAAACAAAATGTATTGCAAATCCCATAAAAAAAACGAGATATGTTAGGGTTGGTGTAAATTTAATCGACTTCATCTATGGGATAGTGATGGCATCAATAGTCATAGGAGGATGGTTATGCTTCAAATAAAAAATCTTTGTTTATCGTATGGTGAAGATAATAAAATATTAAATAATATTTCCTTAAAAGTTCTTGACGGAGAATGTATTTTACTAACAGGTGAAAGCGGAAGCGGAAAGTCCTCTATAATCAATTCAATTAACGGATTAGCATTTGCCTATGAAAATGCCGTTGGAACAGGTAGCATTAAAGTCGATGACAAAGAAATAAAGAACTTAGAACTTTATGAAGTATCCCTACTTATTGCCAGTGTTTTTCAAAATCCTAAGACACACTTTTTTAATGTTAATACTACAATAGAACTCCTGTTTTATTTAGAGAACATCGGGTTATCTAAAGAGGATATGGACTCACGTATGCAAGAAATGCTGAAAATATTTCATATAGAGCATTTACTTGGACGTAGTATCTTTGAATTATCCGGTGGAGAAAAACAGATATTGTGTGTAGCTGCTTCGTATATTTCCGGATGTAAAATTATAGTACTTGATGAACCGTCATCAAACTTGGATGACAAGCACATAAATATTTTAATGAAAATGCTAAAAATGTTAAAAGAAAAGAAAATAACGCTTATTCTTGCAGAGCATCGAATTTATTATCTGATGAATTTGGTCGATTATATTTATTTAATAAAACAAGGAAGAATTGACCAAGTTTTTAACAAAGAAGAGTTTTTGTCATTATCAAGTGAAAGTTTGATCGAGTATGGACTTCGTTCAATACACAAGACACCTTTAAGTAAAAATCAAAAACTTTATGGAAAAGATTTAGTCATTCAAACGATGAAAATTGATTTTGAAGACAAAGGTGAATTAGTCCTTAAAGACATATCTTTTGACTTGGGAGAGATTTATGGCATTGTCGGCAAAAATGGTTGTGGGAAATCTACTTTTTTACGTGCAATGACAGGGCTGAACAAAAAGGATAACAATGAAATTATTTTTAAAGGTAAAAAACTTAGCAAAATAGAACGAATTAAAAATTCAGCTTTTGTTATGCAAGATGTAAATCATCAACTTTTTACAGATTCTGTAGAAGAAGAATTGAAACTCGGAGTTAAGGATTCAAGTCAAGATAAAATAGATAGGGTTCTAATTGGACTTGGACTTGATGAATTGAGGAAAAGGCATCCAATGAGCTTATCAGGAGGACAAAAACAAAGAGTGGCGATTGCTTCTGTTTTATGCAAAAATTCTAAGTTTATATTTTTTGATGAGCCTACAAGTGGAATGGATTATAATAATATGCTAAAAATTTCAAAACTGATAAAGAAAATGAAAACGAAAGATAACATCGTATTTATTGTTTCTCATGATATTGAATTTATAAATGCAACAACAGATTATGTTCTTTGTTTAGAGGATTTTCGAAGTTATAAATATCAAGAATAATGAAGAGTACTGTTTAAATGAAATGGAAAGAAATTTAAATAGTCTTAGTGAAGTATATGGAAGTTTAATAAGTGCGAAAATTAATATTATTAACGATATTATATTAAAAATAAGGAGATCGTTTATGAAAGAAAATATGAAAGAACAATTGCTCACAAAAACACCCATATCATTGATGTTTCAATTATCTATCCCGGCAGTTATCGGGATGATAGTAATTGGATTGTATCCATTAATGGACGGAATATTTGCAGGGAAGATTATTGGACAGATAGCCATGACTGCCTGCGGGGTTGCAATGCCGCTTACTTTTTTTAATAGTGGTGTTTCAACTTTACTTGGTGTAGGCTCGGCATCTGTTTTATCACGAGCAATTGGAAAAGGTGATCAGAAAACTGTAGATAAAATCATGGGGAATTTGATTTTTTGGGTGATTTTCTTTTCGACAATTATAACAGTTGGCGGAATACTACTTGCACCACATTTTTTAGATATGGTCGGTGCGACAGGCGAAATCAAGTCTTATGGTATCAGATACCTGAGAGTGATTTTTATCGGTTCTATCTTTGTAAACTTCACGCAGTCTGCAAATATGGTCATGCGTGGGGAAGGATTGATGAAAAAAGCAATGATGATTATGGGGCTTGGGGCATTACTCAATATAATTCTTGATCCGATTTTAATGATACTTATGGGTAAATATGCCATTGAAGGTGCTGCTCTTGCAACGATCACAGCACAGTTTGTTCAAGCTGTGATAACACTTCAATATTTTTTGAGGAAAAGTAAAGTTGTAAGGATCTATAAGATTAAATCTGATGTGAGAATAAAAAAAGAAATGTTCGCAGTAGGTTCATCGGCTATGATGATGCAGCTTTTGTTTATGATTCAGCAAACTATGCTCTACAAAATGGCATTTAAATATGGCGGTGATCCAAACGGAATTTTAATGGCAGCATCGCTTCGTGTATATGCCTTTTCATTCATTCCGCTTTGGGGAATGAGCCAAGGCTTACAACCTGTTGTAGGAACAAACTTCGGAGCCGAGCAATATGATAGAGTAAGACAAGCAATGAAAGTATTTTCTATCGGAGGGATTGTGCTTGCAGCAGTCTTCTGGATTCCGTCATTATTGTTATCAAGTCAGATACTTTCGCTGTTTGGAGTAGACGCAAATATCATAGCTCAGGGAGTAGGGAATTTCAGACTGTTCTATTCTGTATTTATTTTATATGGTGTTATGGTCATGAGCATTACATTTTTTCAATCAATTGGAAACGGAAAGAAGGCAGGGATTATAGTTATGTTAAGACAGTTATTTTTATTTGTTCCTGCAATGATTTTCTTGCCAATGGCATTTGGAGTGAAAGCGGTTTGGTTCACGCAACCTCTTGTAGATTTTATAATGATTGTTGTTGGAATATTTATGATGATTGTTGAGTTGAATAAAATGGGAAGAGAAAAGACAATTAATTAAATACTATTAACAAAAATAAACATATTGGTTGTTAGAAATGCGAAATAAGAAATGAAATATTTAATTGTTGAAGGAGGATAAAACATAACAATAGGATACTATCTGTATATGATTGAGCGGCATGGCATAAATTAAAAGAACTTAAAATTTCAGGGAATATAAAAATTATTCACATACCACCCTATACACCGAAAATGAATACCATAGAACAAATATGGAAACAAATAAGATCTATGGGATTTAAGAATGAACTCTTTCATTTATTAGTTGATGTCGTCGATGTATTACTTGAAACAATAAATACTAAAGAAAAGATTAAAAACATTACTCGTATGAATTGATTGTATTTCTACATTTAATAGGATATTAGAATTAAATGAATCGCTAAGTAAAAACTTAAAAAGAATTAGATATCGAGGATTAATTAAAAGATAAGAAATAAAATTTTTAAAAAGATAAAAAATTCATTGTAGTAATTTAATATTTTAGTAATAGAGGAGGTCAATCTGCCCTTATTAAAATAAAGGAGAGGTTGACCTCTTTTACGATCATAAATATATGAGTGAAAAATAATGAAAGTTGTGATAAAAGATACTATATTTAATAATTATATTTTTGGCAATTAATCAATATAGAATTATTTCTGTGGACCTTGTAAGATGCCAAGTCTTTCGATGACCCAGTTATAACTTGAATCGACAAAGTTTTGAGTTCTTTGGTCTAAAGTGTTTCTATATTTTCCACCGTTTAGAATATCTGAATACAATACGACTTCGGATTGTATTTTTCCGTTTTGGTCGTGGTATCTATTCACGTAAGTTGGGTGGAGAATAAAGTTTTCAAGTTTTGTATTTCCATTTTGTTTAATCAAATTCAATTCTACAAAGACTCCGGATTCAACTCCGGCATGACCAATCCACTGTTGTCTTTGGTTTGAAATTGAGTTTCCCATTGAAAAAATTGTAAATTTATTATCTTTTAGTTCAACTCTTTGCAAAACATGAGGGTGCGAACCAAGGACTGCGTCTACACCATTATCTAACAAAAATTTTTCAAAATATTTTTGAGTTTCTGATGGTTCGCTCGCGTATTCAACACCCCAATGTGGGTATGCAATGATGTAATCTGCGCCAAGGCTTTTTAAATTTTGGATGTCACCTAAAATTAAATCTTCTTGAAGTGGTGAGATTTCATATCTCTTATCTTTTGGAACGAGTCCGTCTAAACCGTTAAACATTTCAGAATATGATAGCAAACCAACTGCGATGCCATTGGTAGTTATGATTAGAGGTTTGGAATTTTCTTTGCGAGTGCCGAAGTGCTTTAAGCCGGCTTTTTCTATTGCGTCAATAGTTGTTTGAACGCCTTCGTATCCGGAATCAAGACAGTGGTTATTTGAGGTCGCTAATGCATCGAAACCAAAGTCTTTTAAATAATTTAAAGCTTCAGACGGGGTGTTGAACATTGGATGACCTGAGATATTTTTGTTTGGATTGACTGTGCTTTCAAAATTTCCAATTACTAAGTCAGCACCTTTTAAATATTCTGAAACTTTTTGATAATAGGTGTTGAAAGAGTACAATCCTGTGGTGGCATCATAATTATATTTATACAATGGCATATGGTACATGATGTCGCCAGTTGCCCAAATTTTAGTTCTGTATATTTCATTTTCAGTTTTTTTCGGGCTGTTTATGTTAATAGATTTATTGTTGTTTGAGTAAATGTATAGTGCTCCTACTAAACACAGTAGAATGGATAATGATATCGTTATAAGTTTTTTCATTGAATCACCAAGTTAATTATAGCATATGTACTGTATTGGTGAATAATGACATGTTTGATTAATTTAGATGATTAAACTGGTTTATATTAAAAAGGTGATGTTGCAAAATAGAATTCTATTTTACAATATCACCTTATTTTTATCTTTTTAGTTCAATTACTTCTTTAAACAACTTGCTTGACTCTATCATTTCTTTTGAGCCTATTGCAGTAATATAATTTTTATTCATAGCTTCTTTTAATGCTCCACGTAGAGCTTTTAGGTCTGAAAGCTTGGTGTTTAGCGCTTGTTCTTTAAATTCAGCAACTTTTTCTTCTGTTAAGTTTGTCATAAATCGGCTGAAGTTTGCACTTCCCTTTTCAGCTGCGCCAAGAAGTGGGTCGAAAGCATTCATAGTACCGATTATATAATTTTTGAGTTCATCTTCAGTTAAGTCAAGTGAGTCCACATATTCAGCCATATTGTCATAAACTTCAGCTGTCTTTTCAAGGTTAGGGTCTCTATAAGAATAAGTTACTACGTCATCTGACATAGAGAACTTAACTCCAGCTCCATAAGCGCCACCTTTAGCACGTATTTGATTATGAAGATAATCAGCGGACAATATATTTCCAAGGACAGGCATAATACCTGAGTAGTTTATTCCGAATTCTTTTAGATTATATCCTTTAGATACATAGTTTACATTGGCAGAAGTTGTAAATCCTTGATTTTTTGGATTAGGAGTAAATTCAAATTCAACAGATTCATATTTTTCAGTAGGAAGAGATTCTAAAAACTCGGATAGAAAATCTTTCTTTTCAGAACTGTCGGCAGTTAAATTCACAACAACATCCACACCGTTTATCAACTTGGCTGATAGTTCTTTAAGTTTAGCGCTTAAACCTTCCCACATAGTTTCAAAGTTTTCAATCAAATCAGAAAGGTAGAAGTAGTAGTTAAATCCACCGGCTATTTGATTATAAGCAGATAGCTTTGAGAAATAACTCTTAACAACTTCAGCAGCTATTGAATGTCCGCTTTGAAGTATTATTGCCTCGATATATGATTTTTGAAGTAAGATAAGCTCTTTAATTCTCTTCTTATCATCAAATTTAGAATTTAATAAAATTTCTTTTGAAAGTTCAATAGACTTTTCAAAGTTCAAGTCTAAAGTCTTAATAGAAGCTTCAAATCGAGATTTGAATTCATCTTCTTTAGTGTAGTCTCTATAAGTTGCAAGTCCTGTTCCAAAACCACCCATTGTCTTATATATTTCTGTGTCTAAATTAGAATAGTGATAGTTTTGAGTGGAGACTTTGCCGAATAATTCGCTTAATAGATTCATAGTTGGCAAATCTTCGATAGCTATATATTCAGCAGGGAACGAAATTGTAACGTAAGAGATACCATTTGTAGGTTGAGGATTGAATAAAAGCGTTCCATATTTTTCTTTAAATATCTCACTTTCAATGTGTTCGATACCCTCTTTGATATCAGAAAGTTCAAGTGAAGGTATGGTGTTTTTATCCTCATCACTGTCTTCTCTTAATTGATATTCGACTAAATTTTTATGATTTAATATAATGTTATCTACTTCTTCATCAGAAAGAGAGTCCTTTATATTCTCAAGTTTTTCTTTTAATTCATTTAGTTCAATTTCATTTTTATCAGCGTCTGCTGAAATTTGAACTCCAACTGAATATTTGTTATCAATCAAATGCTTTTGAATGTATTGTTCAAAGAAATCAGTATCTATTTTATTTCTCAAGTTTTCAATTACAGATAGAGATTTTAGTCCGTCTATAGGGTTTTCGCCATATAACCAAGTGTTAAGAGCTCTAATGTAATATATTATAGCCTTTTGGACTCCTCCGCCTTCACGATATGCAAACTCAAATTTATTAAATGTAGCAAGGAGCAAATCCTTATCTATGCCATTTGAAACTATTTTTTCGAGAGAGGCATATATGAAGTCGCGAAATTCTTCGGCAGTTTTCCCACCGGTGTTTTTAGCGACAATTGATAAGTCAAGAGTTAGTGAAGTTGAATTTTCAGCCCAAACATCTTCTGCAAAACCTGAGCTTAAAACATCTTGTTTTATAGGAGATGAATCTGAATTTACTAAGAGTTCAGATAGGAAATTTCTCATAAATAAATCTTCAGGGTTTAAACTCTTTCCAATACACCACCCAAATCCTAAATAATCATTTTTCTTTTCAACCTCTGCTGGAGTTGCAGCATAAGTCTCTTTTACAAAGGTAGTTTCTGTAATTGGAGAGTTTAATTTTATTTCAGAGTCTATTTCTTCAAAATCAAATGAATTTAAATAGTTATCTTCTATAAATTTTAAAACTTCTTCATAATTCATATTTCCATAGAGATAGATATAAGAATTAGAAGGATGGTAAAATTTTTTGTGGAAATTCAAAAAGTTTTCGTAAGTTAAATTTGGAATTTCTTTAGGGTCTCCACCTGAATCAACACCATAAGTTGAGTTGGGATGTAGGTTAAAAGTCAAAGTATCAGAAACTATTGATTGAGGGTCTGAGTAGACACCTTTCATTTCATTGTATACGACACCGTTTATAGATAATGGAGAATCTTTTTCCATTTCATAGTGCCAACCTTCTTGTTCAAAGATTTCTTTGACTTCATACATTCTCGGATAAAATACGGAATCTAAGTACACATCCATCAGGTTATAAAAGTCTTTTTCATTTCTTGAACTGACAGGGTAGATTGTCTTATCAGGAAATGTCATAGCATTCAAAAAAGTTTGTTGGCTGGATTTTATAAGGTCCATAAAAGGTTCTTTTGTTCTATATTTTCTTGAGCCGGATAGTACAGAGTGTTCAACTATATGGGCAACTCCTGTTGAATCTTCAGGGATTGTCTTAAAACCAATTCCAAAGGCTTTATTTGCATCATCATTTGAAAGCACAAGGACTTGTGCATTAGTTTTTTCGTGTATAAAATATAGTGCCTTAGAAGACACTTCATCAATCATTTCTTCTTTTAAAAGTTTATACATTGTAGCCTCCTTTATTAAAGATATTATACACATTAAATGTACAGCATGGCAAAAGAAATAATAATTTACAGCAAATTGAAGAAATAATTTTAAAATGATAATATTATTTATGATTAAGTAATATTTTTAGATAAATCGATAGGAGGATATTTATTATGAATACAATTGCAAACATATTGCCAACGATTTTTATGATACTTATGGCGGGCTTGGTTGTATATGTTATAAGTAAAATAATTAAGAAGTAAAACATAGATTATTTAGAATAAGTTATAGTTAAAAATAAAGGTTAGTATAAGGCGTCAACTTATTGACAAAGTATCTCAGTAGATGATAAAATTGACCTATAAAGAAGTTCCGTGTTATGCAAACGATTCTAAAAACTTGAATACATAGATCTAATAAAAAATCAAAGCAATTGTTTGTAATATCTAAGGAACTGCTTTAGATATTCAAAAATAGTTAGAGTAGTATACTGTCCGCTAATCGATAATTTCGAAAACCGGGGTATCCTCTGAGAAGGCGATAGTCAAAATTTAGGAGGTCAGTATAAAAATGAAAGAATATCAATTAAACGTTCCAACACCACGTTCTTTTTCTTACGTAAAACGTAATATCCCAAATGTTACTATTGAACAACGTGAAAGAGCTTTGAAAGAAACTCATTACAATGAATTTGCATTCCCGGCAGGTATGCTTACTGTAGATATGTTGTCTGACTCAGGTACAACAGCTATGACAGACCAACAATGGTCAGCAATGTTCTTAGGCGATGAAGCTTACGGAAGAAACAAGGGCTACTATGTACTTTTAGATGCAATGCGTGATTGTTTTGAACGTGGAGACGATCAAAAGAGAATTATAGACTTGGTTAGAACAGATTGCCAAGATATAGAAAAAATGATGGACGAAATGTACTTATGTGAATACGAAGGCACTCTTTTCAACGGTGGGGCAGCTCAACTTGAACGTCCAAATGCGTTCATTATGCCACAAGGCCGTGCAGCGGAATCTATTTTATTTGAAATAGTTCGTAAAATATTAGCAGAACGTGAACCGGGGAAAGTATTCACAATTCCTTCAAATGGACACTTCGATACTACTGAAGGAAATATTAAACAAATGGGTTCAATTCCTCGTAACCTATACAACAAAGAATTATTATATGAAGTTCCAGAAAACGGACGTTATGAAAAGAATCCTTTCAAAGGTGATATGGACGTTGAAAAACTTCAACAACTTATAGATGCAGTTGGTATTGAAAACATTCCAATGATTTACACTACAGTTACAAACAATACTATCTGTGGACAAGCTGTTTCTATGAAGAGTATCAGAGAAACTTCTGAACTTGCTCATAAATATGAAATTCCATTTATGCTTGATGCTGCAAGATGGGCAGAAAACTGCTACTTTATCAAGATGAATGAAGATGGCTATGCAGACAAATCAATTGCTGAAATAGCTAAAGAAATGTTCTCTTATTGTGATGGTTTCACAGCTTCACTTAAGAAAGACGGACACTCTAACATGGGTGGTATCTTAGCTTTCCGTGATAAAGGATACTTCTGGAAGAAATTCTCAGATTTCAACGAAGACGGAACAGTTAAGACAGATGTAGGTATATTACTAAAAGTTAAACAAATTTCTTCTTATGGTAATGACTCTTACGGTGGAATGTCAGGACGTGACATCATGGCTCTTGCAGCAGGTTTATATGAATGTCTAAACGTAAACTATCTTGAAGAACGTATTGATCAATGCAACTATCTTGCAGAAGGTTTATTCAACGCTGGAGTAAAAGGTGTTGTAATTCCTGCAGGTGGACACGGAGTTTATATCAATATGGATGAATTCTTTGATGGAAAGAGAGGGCATGAAACATTTGCCGGAGAAGGTTTCAGTTTAGAACTTATCCGTCGTTACGGTATAAGGGTTTCTGAACTTGGAGATTATTCTATGGAATATGACCTTAAGACTCCTGAGCAACAAGCTGAAGTTGCAAACGTAGTAAGATTTGCAATTAACAGAAGTGTTTACTCTAAAGAACATTTAGATTATGTAATAGCTGCTGTTAAGGCGCTTTATGAAGACCGTGAATCAATTCCAAACATGAGAATTACAAAAGGTCACACTCTTCCAATGCGTCACTTCCATGCATTTTTGGAACCATATCCAAACGAAGAAAAATAATTTAATAATTAAATAAACCAACCTAAAATCTCATCCCTTCTGTAATGGAGAGGATGAGATTTTAATAAAATAAATAATTGTGGAGGCACAATATGTCAGAAAAAAACGGTGGGAAACGAGACGGATTTAGCAGTAAGTGGGGATTTATTTTAGCCTGTATAGGTTCAGCTGTAGGTATGGGAAATATTTGGAGATTTCCTGTTTTAGTTTCGGCATGGGGAGGAATGACATTTTTAATTCCGTACTTCATATTTGTAATTTTAATAGGTAGTACTGGGGTTATAGAAGAGTTTGCACTTGGTCGTGCTGCAGGAGCAGGCCCTGTGGGAGCTTTTGGGATGTGTACAGAGCAAAAAGGTAATAGAAAAGTGGGGGAAACTTTAGGTTTAATTCCTGTAGTGGGTTCTCTTGCTCTTGCGATAGGTTACACATGCGTAATGGGTTGGATTTTTAAATATGCTTGGATGTCAATAGACGGTTCATTGTATGCAATGGGTAATGATATGGATGTAATAGGTTCTACATTTGGCAAAACTGCTTCAGCAGGTGGAGCTAATACATGGATCATTATAGCAATAGTTGTAAGTTTAATAATAATGTCAATGGGTATTGCAGGCGGTATAGAAAAGGCAAATAAGATAATGATGCCGGTGCTGTTCATACTATTTGTATTTTTAGCCATATACATAGCACTACAACCGGGAGCATCTAATGGTTATAGTTATATATTCACTGTAAATTCAGAAGGATTAAAAGACCCTAAGCTTTGGATTTTTGCTTTTGGACAAGCTTTCTTTTCTCTATCAGTAGCGGGAAGTGGCTCGGTAATATATGGTTCATATTTGAGTAAGAGTGAAAATTTAATAGATTCTGCAAAACAAGTTGCATTCTTTGATACTTTAGCCGCAATGCTTGCTGCAATAGTTATTATTCCAGCTATGGCAGTTGGTGGCGCTGAGCTATCAGAAGGAGGTCCAGGACTTATGTTTATTTACTTAGTAAATGTAATAAATGGAATGATTGGTGGAAGAATTATAGGGGTTGTATTCTACCTCTGTATATTATTTGCAGGCGTTAGCTCAATAATCAATCTATATGAAACACCGGTTGCAGTCTTACAAGAAAAATTTAATATGAATAGATTAACTGCAGTTGTAATAATTCATGTTATTGGATGTGCTGTAGCTATATTTATACAAGCCATAGTTTCTCAATGGATGGATATTGTTTCGATCTACATTTGTCCGTTAGGAGCACTTTTAGCAGGGGTAATGTTCTTCTGGATAGCAAACAGAGAATTTGCAGAGGAAGCAGTAAATTTAGGAGCACCTCACAAAATTGGAGGATGGTTTTATCCTGCAGGAAAGTATTTATATTGTGCTTTAGCTTTTATTGCCCTAATAGCAGGTGCAATCTTTGGAGGAATCGGCTGATATATATTACAAGTCCCCTTTTTAAAAGGGGATTTTTTAGTTTAAAGTGAAGAAAAATATGAGCTTGTATTTTACTAAACTACTTTAAAAAGATATAATAATAAGAGAGGTGTTTTATGAAGAAGATTTTGATTTTATTTTGTTTTATATTGATGCTAAGTACACCGGTGTTTGCTCAAGAAATATCTGCTGTTTTGGAACAACCGGCAGTGGCAAAGGCGGTAGTTGGGGATAATTTAAATTATAAATTGAATATAAGTATTCCAAAAGAAGGTGTAAAGTATAAATCTTTTGCTGTTACTCTACTAATGGATGAAAAGTTATCAGTTACTGGGACGTCTTTAGAAGGTGTTGTTAAGAATGATAAGATTGTGTTGAAGAGTACAGAAGTTAAAGGGAAACAAAATATAGTTTCACTTTCAGTGAATGATATGAAGGCACTTGGAGAAGTAAATAACTTTTCAGTTTCTATATCAACTAAAGTTAGAACAGGAGCACAAGAAGGAGATTTCAACAATTCTGTAGTGCTTAGTTCAATAAAAGATGATGGAAAAGAGAGTTCAAGTCAAAAAGATTTGACATCAAATACTGTTGTAACGAATTCTAAGACACAATTAAAAATCAATGAATTAAAGACTCAAGATGAAATTCTAACAGGGACAACTCAACCAAAAGCTAAAGTAAGTGTTTTTGATGGAAATATAGAAATTGAAAATGTCATTGCAAATGACAAGGGAGAATTTGAAATAAAGATTCCTAAACAAGAACTTGGCAAAAAACTAAAAGTCATTTCAGTATATAAATTGAATGGAAAAGTTACAACAGACTCTGAAAACATAGTTGTTTCCGATTCGGAAGGGAAGAAGGCAACTGTAGCTATCGATACAAAAGTTTTAGAAGATTATGTTAAGATGGCAATGAATATTTCTACAAACAGAGCAAGTAATGAAGACAGGGCGAGAATAGAAGCGGCAGTTGCAAATGCTAAATATGTATTAGTAATGTCAGATAGAAAAAATTCTGATTTAGAAGACGCACTTACTAAAGTTAAGAATGCAGTTAAATATTTAAGAGTTCCATATATGAATGGATATTGGGACAAGACTTTTAAACCTAAAAAAGAGATGACAAGGGCAGAAGTTGCTCAAGTATTGGCAAGAGTTTACTTGAAGAAAGAACCTTCAGGGAACTATACTAATTTTAGGGATGTAAAACAAAGTGAATGGTATGCAGATGCAATTGGTTTTATGGAAGAAAAGGGCTTTATGAAAGGCTACTATGACGGAAGCTTTAAACCTGAAAAATCTATAACAAGAGCAGAATTTGCAGCAGTTATAGCCAAATTAAAAGATGAAGGTGTAGAAGAAAGTGTAACTTATGAAGATGTAAAAGCAGATAGTTGGTCGAGGGAGGCAATAAGCTATGTTAGCTCTAAAGGATATATGACAGGCAGAAGTTCTACAATATTTGCAGCAGATTATCCTATTACAAGAGCTGAGTGTGCAAAAGTATTGAACAAGATTTTGGACAGAAGTCCGAATAAAGAATTTATGGATACTTATTCAAAGAATCCATTTAAAGATTTTGATAAAAATGACTGGGCATATTATGAAATATTAGAAATAACAGGTTATTAATAAAATCTTAATTATAACTTAAGAATAGAAATTAAAAATATTGTGTATAATTATAAATATGAAGGATGAAAAAAATATAGAAACTGACAAACCACATGGAATTCTCGAAAGAAGAGGCTTGTTAGAAGAAAACAATAGAAAACTAAATAGAATTTATCATAGTATTACTGCGGTAACTATGTTATTAATGTTTTGGGGATTTTATAGAGGTTATAGACTTGGAATTTTTACATCTCAAGAAAAGTTAGATAGCTTCATAGTAAATCTTGGAGTATGGGGACCGTTATTTTTTGTAGTACTTCAAATTATACAAGTAGTTGTTCCTATAATACCGGGAGGAATAACCTCAATAGCAGGAGTTTTCATATTTGGACCTTTGAAGGGAACTATTTATAATTATGTTGGGATTGTAATAGGAAGTTATATCAATTATTTTTTGGCAAGGAAATATGGCATAGTATTTGTTGAAAAATTAATTGGCAAGAAAAAATTGCAAAGATATACAAAATGGATTCACAAGGGAAATAAATTTGATAGGTTTTTTGCAATAGCTATTGCGTTGCCAGTGGCGCCTGATGATATACTCTGCTTGTTTGCAGGGCTTGTGAATATGAAATTGTCAAAATTCACATGGATAATTTTATTCTTAAAACCTTGGTCATTAATCGCCTATACATTAGGTGGAGATGTTTTGATTAAGAAAATGCTATTAAATTGGTAAGAGAGGGAAACCTCTCTTATTTTTTGTAAAAGTTATATAAAATAAAGATAATTTAAATAATAAGGTTAAAAATCTTCACAAAGGGTATAAATTTGTCAGAGTAAGTTATATACAATTTGAGGAGGAAATATAATGAAATTAACAGAAACAGTAAAAGCCGGAGATTGGAAAAACGAAAAGCACGTACCTGTACTTCACGTTGAAAGTGTAAACGGAGAATTAAAAATACATGCACAAGTAGGAGAAGAAATTGAACATCCAAATACTTTAGAACACCATATTGGATGGATTAAAGTATTCTTCCAACCTGAAGGATTTGCAGCTCCAGTTGAAGTAGGTTCTTATAATTTCTCTGCACACGGAGAAGGAGAACTTCTTTCTAAACCTGAAGTTCACGCAGTTGTTAAGACTGATAAAAAAGGAACTGTATATGCATTAAGCTATTGCAATATTCACGGCCTTTGGGAAAGCGCTGAAGAAGTTAAATAAGAATAGATTTAGAGATGGGTTAAGCTCATCTCTTTTTTAGTATAAATAAATTTTAATTCAGGAATTTATAATATAATTTAAAAATAAATAGAGTTAGAACTGAACTATTACATAGTAAATTTTATAATATTAAAAGTTGTGATAAAATTACTATATAACATCAAATCAAGTTTGTGTTTTAGTGAAAAGGAAAACGTAAGCAAGAAGTGGTTTACATAATATAAAATTGGAGTTAGAGAATTAAGAGGGGGTTATTTGTATTGAATAAATTAAGTATGGAGAGCGTATATAGTGCGGCAGAGAAACTTAAAGAGGTTGCGAGAAAAACTTCTTTAATTGAGTCAAGTCAATTTAAAGGGGTTTATCTAAAAACTGAAAATTTACAGGTAACAGGTTCTTTTAAATTGAGAGGTGCATATTATAAAATATCAACTTTAAGTGAAAAAGAAAAAGAAAGGGGAGTTGTTGCTTGTTCTGCCGGGAACCACGCTCAAGGAGTAGCCTTAGCATGTCAAAGACTTGGAATCAGTGCAACTATTTTTATGCCTGAGTCAGCTCCAATTTCAAAAGTTGAGGCGACAAAATCATATGGAGCAGAAGTTAAGTTAGTGGGAAGTGTATATGATGATGCATATGCTGCTGCTATAAAATACAATGAGTCAGAGGGAAAGACTTTCATACACCCTTTCAATGATGAAACTTTAATTGCAGGTCAAGGAACGGTTGGACTTGAAATTCTTCAAGAAATTGAGGATATTGATGCAATTGTGGTGCCAATAGGCGGGGGTGGACTTATCTCCGGAGTTGCTTTTGTGGCAAAGAGTTTAAATCCAAATTGTAAAGTTTACGGTGTAGAGGCTGAGTCTGCAAATGCAATGAAGTTGTCTAAAGAAACTCATCAATTGATGTGCATTGATTCAGTTTGTACTTTTGCAGATGGGATAGCTGTAAAAAAACCGGGAGAAGTTACTTTTGATTTAGTTGAAAAATATGTTGATGAAATAGTGACAGTGTCTGAAGATGAAATTGCATCTGGTGTACTTGAACTTATGGAAAAACAAAAGTTAGTTTGTGAAGGGTCTGGTGCGGTAGGATACTCAGCCATTAAACACGGAAAGATTCCATACGAAGGCAAAAAGGTAGCTGTTTTATTATCTGGAGGCAACATTGATGTAAATATACTTTCTAAGGTTGTTCACAGAGGTCTTGTAATGAGCGGAAGAAACACTAAGTTTAGATTAGTGTTGACTGATAAACCTGGACAACTGGCAAAGGTTGTAAACTTAATTGGCGAGTCCGGGGCAAACATCATTAAGGTTGAGCACAATGAAAGTGAAGAGCATATGGAGATAAATTGCAAGATAGTTAAATTTGTAATTGAAACAAGAGATGCAGAGCATATTAAGGAAATAAAGAACAAAATAGTTGCAAGTGGAATAAATATAGTAAATATGTAAAAGCCGGCTAAAGGTCGGCTTTTACAGTGTCTGCATAAAATTTTGTAAGTTTTCTAAGATTAGTTCATCGTTATTTAAATGCAAGTCATCTTTGGAATAATTTATGGCGTAATGACTATCGTAGTAGTTTAAGATTAAATCTTTTATAACAAATTCAAGATCGTTATTTTCAACATGGGATTTATATGAATTAATTCTATCTTCGGATATATACTTACTTAAATTATCGAGTGCTGAGTTGATTTCTTCTTTTGTGCCATTTACATAGTCTCTTTTTATTCGAGCAACTCTATTTTCAATGGTATCTTCTATAACTATGTTGGTTCCCTTGTACATTTTATCTAATAAGTATTTCGGAAGTAAGATATTTCCTATTCTACTACTCTCACCTTCTAAAAATATTAAATCGGAAGTTTTCAAAAGAGAGTTATACAGAAGAGATTCAAATTGTTTTTGAGATGGCTGAGCATTTAAACCCAGACTACCAAATGAACTGCCACGGTGGTTTGCAAGTTCTTCGAGATTTAAAATAGATAGCCCTGAACTTTTTAACCTATTTAATATCTCTGTTTTTCCTACTCCGGTTTTTCCGTGGAGAACTACAAAGTTTTTAGTGGATACTAATTGCTCTAAATTTTCTCTTATATATTTTCTGTATGCTTTGTAACCTCCGACTAATTTTTTTACAGGGACTCCCAGACTTCTTAAAAATTGAAAAAATACTGTGCTTCTATATCCACCTCTTGCACAGTATAAAATTACATGGTCATAATTTTTTACAAGTTCTAAAATATTATCAAATAAAGTAGGTAATTTAGCAGCGGCGTATTTAACTGATAGAGATTTTGCTCTATCTATTTCTCCGTTATCAAATAAAGTACCTACAATTTTTCTCTCTTCATTATTTAAAATTGGAAAGTTTATAGCTTCAGGGATATTAAAACTTTTAAATTCAATTGGGCTTCTCATATCTATTAATATAAAAATTTCATTTTTAACGCTATATTCAAATAAGTCTTTGGGACTAATTTCAAATTTCATTTCATCACCTTAGGACATTATAAACCTATAAGATAAAAATATGTAACATATGTAATAAAATTTTAAAAATTTATTTATATTTACTTTGCTTTTGATGTATTAAACACTGATATAATATAAAGTATATAAAGTCAATAATATAATAAATATTAATAAAATAAATTGGCTAATTTAATAGGGGGATAATTTTGAAGATTAAAAATTTTATTTTAGGACATAAGAAAATAGCCATAGCATTGGGTATAATATTGGTTCTTTTAATAGGTAGGTCGATTTTAGGGAGAGCTGGTAAAAGTAAATATGTTCAATTACCAAAAATAGAAACTACTGAGATAAGAAAAAAGGATTTTTCTAACATGATAAAAGAAAGTGGAAAGGTAAAAAGTGAAGACTCAGTAGATATATTTGCTGAAAAAAACCTACCTGTTGAAAGCGTGGAAGTAAAAGTGGGAGATGAGGTGATTGCAGGGCAGATTATAGCTAAACTGGATGACTCTTCTTTAAAACAACAAATAAAGGCGAAAGAAGCTCTTATTGCGTCTAATAATAGAACTTCAGGAATTCAAGTAAAAAGTGCCAAGGATAAATTAAATGAAGCATTAAAGGGAAAGAATGATGGGACAAATTCACAGGTTGTGAGTGCAAATGCCAATGTATTACAAACTTATGACCAATGGCAATTAGCTGAAAAAACATATGATGATTATTTAAGAAGTTTAAATATGGGCTATAATGAAGCTTTAGTTGCAAAAAAGGGTAATGACACTACTTTACAAAATAATTTAAATAGTCAAAATCTTACTTATGAACAAACAAAACAGAAATTAACAGAATCTGTATCTTTAGCAGAGAATGCAAGAAGGGGCTATAGCGAGTTGACAGTTCAACTTGATAGATTAAAATCTGAAGATGAAGCTATAACTAGAGATATAAATGAATTAAATATAAAATTGGGAAATGTAAAAGCAAGAGGAGAAGGAGGCTCATCAGGAGATGAAATAAATGGAAAAAAGAATACACAAATGTTTGAAGAAACATTAAAGATTCAAGAGGAAATTAATAGAGAGACAAGGAAAATAAATGAAAAGACGATTGAGTCTCAACAAATCAAAGCTAAGATAGCCGAAGTAGAAGCTGAGAGATCAAAGTTTAAATCACAAATTGATAGTAATGAAGAGACAAGATTGTCTTTAGAGAAAGAATTGGCACAACAAGAGCAGAATCTTGCAAACACAAAAAATACACTTAATACTCAAATAGGTCAAGATCAACTTTCAAAACGCTCAAGGGAAGATGTTTTGAATACTTATAGAAAAAATGCTGCAGATGCGAAAAATGTATATGAAAATGCAAAGAAGAATTTGACAGTTGCTCTTGCAGCGCAAGAGGCAGAAATAAGAAGCCTTGAGTCAGGTCTTGAGCAAGCTAAGGCAAGTGGAGATAATGGGGTTAATTCAGTAGATTTGAAAAATTTGTATGAAGAACTTGAAAAGACAGTTATAAAAGCTCCTATCTCAGGAACAATTACAAAGGTAGATATGGTAAAAGGGCAAGCTCCAACGGCGTCTCTTGCTCAAATACAGACTGTAAAGAGAACAATAATTGAATCTCAAATAAAGGAATATGATTATCCTAAGATAAAAGTGGGGATGGAAGTTGAGGTTACGGCTGATGCGTTAGGCAAGAATGAAGTATTTAAAGGTAGGGTTGAGTCCATATCTCCAACTCCTAAAGCAGCTGAATCTAACCAAGGACAAACACAATCACAAGAAGTAGCTTATAAAAGTAAAATTTCAATTGATGATCCGCAATTAAAACTTAAACCTGGTATGAGTGTTAGGACAAAATATATACTAGAATCTAAAAAAGATGTAATAATAGTCCCTACAAGTGCAATTTACAAAAAAAATGACAAGAGTTTTATGCTTGTTGTGGACGATAAAGATGTAACGGAAATTAGAGAAATTGAAGTAAAAGTTGTAACAGGAAATGATGTGGAGAGTGTAATAACATCAAAGGATTTAAAGGGGAAAATGAGAGTTATAAATTCTGCTGATAAGTATCAATCAGGAACAACAGTACAACTTACAGAAGAAATGGAAGAAAAGAAATGAAAGAATTAATATCGATGAAGAATATCATCAAGAGATATTATATAGGGCAACCGAATGAGTTAGAAATTCTTCATGGGATAGATGTAAATATATACGAGGGAGAATTTGTATCTATAGTTGGTGCTTCCGGATCGGGGAAGAGTACACTTATGAATATAATTGGACTGCTTGATAGGCAGACCGAGGGAGAATATTTTTTAGACGGAGTGAATGTGAGTGAAGCAAAAGACTCAGAACTTTCAGGGATACGAAATCAAAAAATAGGTTTTGTATTCCAAAACTTTAATCTAATACCAAGGCTTTCTGCGAGGAAAAATGTGGAGCTGCCAATGATATATTCAAAAAATAAAAAAGATATGAGTAGCAGAGCTATGGAACTTTTGGAATTGGTTGAGATGTCTGAAAGAGCTAATCACAATCCCAACGAATTGTCAGGGGGACAAAAACAAAGGGTGGCTATTGCAAGGGCGATGGCAAATAGTCCTAGTATATTGTTAGCCGACGAGCCAACCGGAGCACTTGATACAAAGACGGGAAGAAGTGTAATGGATTTGTTTCATAGGCTAAACAAAGAACAAGGCATGACTATAGTTTTAATAACTCATAATCCTGAATTAGCTGAAGAAACTGGGAGGGTACTTACTATGTCAGATGGAAGGATAATAGAATAATGAATATACTTGAAAATATAACCATGGCACTGGAGGGACTAAAACTTAACAAGATGAGGTCTTTTTTGACAATGCTTGGGATAATAATAGGTATAGCTTCTGTAATTTCAATTCTCACAATAGGACAAGCAATGTCAAAGTCGGTATCTGATGGGTTTGATAAATTTAATAAAAATATGTTTCAAGTAGGCCTTAGACCTAAAGAAGGCTATAGCTGGACAGATATACAAAATAGAGATTTTTTTAAATCTGAGGATACAGAATTTCTTAAACAACAATTTGGAAGTTTTATAAAGTTTATTATATTACAGGGTGACGGTAAAGGAGCTAAGATAAAAACTGAGCAAGGTAAGGATTTAAAAGTAAATATTAATCCGAGTACAGAAGGTGTGAAGGAAATTCAAAAATTAAAGATGCTGTCCGGAGAATTTTATAATGAAAATGATGTTCAAGCGTATAGAGAAGTTTGTATCATAAGTGACAAAGTAGCAAAAGATTTGTTTGGTGGATATTCAGAAGCTTTAGGGAAAGAAGTAGAAGTTGATACCGGGAATGGCATATATGTTTACAGGTGTAAAGGTGTTTATAAAAATGAAACTATAAACTTTGGCGCCTTGGGAGGACAAGGTGAAGATAGTACAACGTTGTACATTCCATATACAGTAGGAGTTAGAGATTTTGAAAAAAATGATCAGAAGTTTATGAATTTCAGCATAATAACTAATAAAGCAGAGGATATAGATTTTGCCACAAAAGAAATAGAAAAATATTATAATGAAAATAAATTTGCTGAAAATGAAGTTGTCAAGGTTGAAGCTAAATCCGTAGGATCGGAACTTGAGCAAATAACATCAATTATGTCAAATGTTAAATTGGCAATAGGAGGAATAGCGGCAATTTCATTATTAGTAGGTGGAATTGGGGTAATGAATATACTTCTTGTTTCTGTTACAGAGAGGACCAGAGAAATAGGGGTTAGAAAGGCATTAGGAGCTACTTCAAAAGATATTAGAGGGCAATTTATAACAGAAAGTATTATAATATGTATAATAGGTGGAATAATAGGGGTGTTGTTGGGAGGTTCGCTCGGATATCTTGCTTCATCAATGATGAAGTTACCAACACTTCCAAATATTTTATCTATAGTAATTGCAGTTGGCTTCTCTATGAGCATAGGAATTTTCTTTGGATATTATCCGGCGAATAAAGCTGCAAAATTAAATCCTATAGATGCTTTGAGGTATGAATAATGAATTTAAATATTATAGTGACTGTGAATTTTGGACTTGAATCAGTAGTAAAAAGAGAATTATATGATTTGGGGTATGGAGATTTAACAGTTCAAGATGGACGAATAAAATTTAATGGCGACTTGAGAGATGTCGCCATTTTAAATTTAAGACTTAGATGTGCAGAGAGAGTTTTAATAGAGATTGGGAATTTTAAAGCTCTTAGCTTTGAGGAACTCTTTGATAATATAAATGCTATAGATTGGGAAGAATGGATTTCTGAAGATGGAAACTTCATAATAAATTCTAAGAGTTATAAGTCAAAATTGTTCTCTCTTTCTGATATTCAAAGAATTTCGGAAAAAGCAATAATAAAGAGTTTGCAAAGAACTTACAAAAGAAACAGATTTGAAAAATCTGCAGAGAGGTACTCTATAGAAGTTGCAATTAGAAATGATATTGTCTCTGTGACTTTGGACACATCAGGAGAAGGGCTGCATAAGAGGGGATATAGAGAGGCTTCATACAAGGCACCTATAACAGAAACTCTCGCAGCGGCAATGGTCCAATTGTCTTATTGGAAACCGGAGAGGCTGTTGGTAGACCCGTTCTGTGGATCAGGGACTATTTTGATTGAGGCAGCTATGATGGCTAAAAAAATAGCGCCGGGACTTATGAGAAAATTTGATTTTGAAAAATTTATCTTTATCGATGAATCTCTTTTGAAAGAAGAAAAGGCGAGATGTTATTCGGAGATAGATTATGATAAGAAGTTAAATATAATAGGCTCTGACATTTCAAGGAAAGCTATAGAAATAGCAAAGTCAAATGCGGAAATTTTAGGACTTGAAGAAGATATAACTTTCTTTGTAAAAGATGTTAGAGATTTAGACTTACCTGATAACTATGGCGTGATAATAACAAATCCACCTTATGGTATCAGAATAGGAGTAGATGAAGTAGAGGAATTGGAGATAGCTTTAAAGGTTCTCTATAAATCCGTTCCAACATACTCAATGTATGTAATTTCGGCAGATGAAAAACTTGAAAAGAATTTAGGTAAAAGCAATAAAAATAGAAAACTTTATAACGGAAGATTACTCTCCTATTTGTATCAATACTTTGGTCCTAAACCGTTATAGTGTGTTTGTAAAGCAATATTAGTATGGTATAATTAATATCAAGGAGAGGTTCGCTATGAATGAAGATTTAGAAGAAGTTTTAAAAAATTCAAAATTAAATTATCAAATATTAGATGGAATAGTGGACTTGGTGAGAGTTTTAGACCATAGAAATGAAGTGGTCTATGTAAATCAAGCTATGAAAGATACTTTAGGGTATGATACTGAAAATTTGATTTGCAATATTTATGATAATATCTTGAAATCGAAAATTACAAAGAGAACGCTTGAAACAGGAGAAGTAATTCAAAGAGAAGAAACTATTCAAGATAAGTTGTATTCAGTAAAATGCTCACCTATTAAAAGTGACGAAAAAATAATAGGCGTAGTAGAAGTGTTTAGAAATATTTCCCAAGAGAGAAAATTGATTTCAGCCATTGTAGAAAAGAATAAATCTATGACAGTTGAAATGAATCATGCCAGAAAAATTCAAACGGCATTGCTACCTGAAAAAGGATTTTTTGGGGTGTTAAATGTAGATTATCTATACAGACCTTCAAATTTACTTAGCGGAGATATGTTTGATATATTTGAAATAGACGATGACCACTTGGGGATATATATTGCAGATACTGTTGGACATGGTTTTGCAGCGTCAATGGTAACTATGTTTATTAGAATTACAATGCGTACAATATCGTATGGCAAAAAGTTGAGACCATCAATGTTACTACAAGAGCTTTGGAGGAGATTTAAAAATTTGGGACTCGACTTTGAAATATATTTTACTTGCTTTTACGGAGTGTTTAATAAGAAAACAGGGCAGTTCACGTACTCGAATGCAGGACATTTTCCTTGTCCCTTGATAGTACAAGGTGAAATAATAAAAGAAATAGAAGTGGAAGGATATCCAATTTCCAGATTTTTCGATAAGGTTGAATACAAAGAATACAGTATAAAATTAAATACATCTGACAAAGTCATAATGATGAGTGATGGAGTTAGTGAAGTTATGAATTATGAAAATGAACCTTATGGAATAGAAAGAATTAAAGATATCATGCTAAAAAATGAAACTGACGAACTTTTGAAGCTTAAACAATCTATTTATAGTTATATGTGGGGCGAACAAAAGGATGATATAACTGCTCTTTTGATAAAGGTTTGGTAGATGATAAAATTTATTGGAGAAACTAAGTTTATAGAATTTGAAAAAGTTGAAAAGTTAGTTGAAGAAAAATCTAAAGAGTATTCAGATTACTTAGGGTGGACTGATGAATTTAATTCGACTTTTGAATTAGATAAGATATATGAATACGCACAAGAAATAAGAGATAAATACAAACTGATAGTGATTTGTGGTGCAGGTGGTTCATATACTGGTTCGAGAGCGATAATAGAAAGCGTGCAGGGAGAATTAAGAGATGAACCCAAGATCATATTTTTGGGGCATGATTTGTCTTCGAGATATTTGAGAACAGCTTTAAAATTAATCGATAACTACGAAGCTTGTATAATCGTAATTTCAAAATCCGGAGAAACTCTTGAGACAAATATAGGCTATCAATTGGTAAGAGAAGGCTTTAAAAAAAAGTATACCGATGTTTCTGATAGAATCTATGTGATAACTAATTGTAACTCGGGATATCTATATGATATATCAAAAAAAGAAGGCTATAAAAGACTTACAGTTCCTAAAAATGTAGGTGGAAGATATTCACTCCACACATCAGTAGGGTTGTTACCTATGGCGGCGGCGGGAATAAATATAGATGAATTTCTAAGAGGAATAAGAGATTACAAACGAAAATTGGTTACATTCGATAATCCTTCTGTCCAATATGCTCTGTCGAGGAAAGAGTTTTATGACAATGGGAAGAATAAAGAGTTTTTAGTTTCATATGATCCGAGCTTGAAATTTTTACAAGAATGGTATGTGCAGTTGTTTGGAGAGAGTGAAGGGAAGAGTGATAATGTTATTTTTCCCACATATTTGACAAACACAACAGATCTCCACTCAATTGGGCAGTATATTCAAGAAGGACCTGGAGATCTATTTGAGACAGTACTATTCGTAAATGAAAATAAAATAGATTTGGAAATAAATTTGGAAGAGTTCAGCAATGACTATGCGGGTTTGAATAAATATAGTTTAAACAATATAAATAAAGTGGTGATGGAAGCCACTAAAGTTGCTCATTCAAAAAATAATATAGATACTCTTATGATTGAGATAAATAGTATAGATGAGTATAACTTAGGTCAATTAGTTTACTTTTTTATGTACGCATGCTTCGTATCTTCCGTTTTATTTGGAGCAAATCCATTCAATCAGCCGGGCGTTGAGCAGTATAAACAAATATATAAAAAATTATTGAGATAATCTATTCAAACGGAATAGGTTATTTTTTTGTGGGAAGTTATAAAATTTTTAAATGCAAACAGTTATTGAACAAATGAATTTTCCAAAAGGGACAATTAAATTAAATTGGAGTGGAATAAAGAAAAAATAAAATGTATACTGATAGCAAATGATATATGTTATCAATTTATTGAGGGTAAATTTATGAAACAAATGAAAAAAATTCTGATGAATAAAATGAATTTGGATTATATAGGAGAGCTCAAAGGTCTTTCGAAGTTTAGATATAAAAAGGCACAAGATAGCTTTAATTATGTGGCGAAATTATTTGATGGGATATATTTGGTTTTGACTGACTATAGAGACACATATAATTATGAAGTTTCTGGAGGGTTTAATATTAAATCAATGAATTTGTCATACTGTTTAGAGGGGCAAATGAAGTGTCAGTTGCCTACCACTAATGAGGTATCTTTTATAACAAAACATTCATTCACTGTGGACTGCATAGCTAAGCACTGTGCGGAGGCTAAATTTCCGGAAGGACATCTAAAAAATTTAGAGTATTTTATTTCAATTGAAGAGATAAGCGAAGAGACAGAAAAAATTTTTGAAAGCTTTGGAGTTTCGATAATGGGAATATATGAGAAATTTGGTTCGGAGAAGGTGGCTGTACTTAAAAAGGATTTAGGAATCGAAAAGATTTTTAAAAGTTTTATAGGAGAAGAGTTTTTTAATGTGAATAGATACAGAATGGCTCTTTTAGAAACGCTTTTCTATTTAAAAGACATTCAACTTTCTGAAGAAAATGAATTTGTCTATCTGCCAAAGAAACATATAGAAAAAGTACAGCAGGTTCAAAAATTGATAACTGGTGATTTTAGAAAAAAATACACTGTTGATGAGTTGGCGAGCATCGTGAACATTTCAAAGACTTATCTGAACAGAGCTTTCAAGGAAGTTTATGGAGATAGCATCCATGTGTATTTAATAAACAAGAGAATAGAATATGCAAAGGAACAGATGAGATTGAGCAAAATTAGCATAACAGAGATTGCAGAGAGTGTTGGTTATGCAAATGCGAGTAAGTTTGCAGATATGTTTAGAAAATATGAGGGCATTAGTCCTAGAGTATACAGAGGAGGGTTGAAATATGATTTATAAAAAGTTAAAGGAGTATGTGCCGGAAAAGATTCACTTAGTTTATAGCGGAATTCTGTTGACCATAATATCTTCAGCATGTATGGCAGCGTCGTATTGGCATTTGTACAAATTATTGAACAGTCTTTTAGTTGAGAAGAAAGTTGTAGATGCTGTAAACATTGCGGGATGTATATTAGGGTTTTTAATAGCAAATGCAATTGTTTATTTTATAAGTCTTTGGTGTACTCACTTGGTAGCATTTAGATTGGAGACGAATTTAAAAAAGAGGGGAATAGACAATCTTATGGGAGCTTCATTTTCATTTTATGACAAGAATGAATCAGGAAGAATTCGTAAGATAATAGATGACAATACGGCTTTAACTCATATGAGCGTGGCACACTTGATTCCAGACTTGGCGACAGCGGTATTCACTCCATTGTTTTCTTTAATTTTGGCTTTTGTTGTAGACTATAGACTCGGAATTTTATTTATTATAACTGTAATCATTGGTGGAATTATCGGTAAGGGAATGATGGGTGAGACTGAATTCATGGGCAAGTATATGTTGGCTCAAGAGAAAATGACTTCAGGAGCTGTAGAATATGTCAGAGGCATGAGCGTTTTGAAGATATTTAAAGCAAATGTCAGATCATTAAAAGAGTTTTACAATTCTATTTTGGACTATTCAGAAATGGCTCTTTCATACAGCATGAGTTGTAGAGTGCCTTATGTAGTATTCCAAATGTTTTTTAATTCTATAATTTTAATTTTGATACCTGCGTCAATATATGTCATATCAAGAGGAGAAAATATATATGATATAGCGGCTAAGGTTATTTTCTATGTATCTATGTGTGGAGTAATTTTCAATGCATTTATGAAGATAATGTATGTGGCAATGTATCAATACCAAGCAACATCAGCGATTAAAAAGATTGAAGATTTATTTACAGATATGAAACAAAAAGGTTTATTTCATGGTGAGGTCAAAGAGATCGAGAATTGTGATATAACTTTTGAGAATGTCAGCTTTGGATATGAAGAAAATATGATTTTGAATAATCTTTCATTTTATTTAAAACAAGGTAAGACATATGCGCTGGTTGGAGCTTCAGGAAGTGGTAAGTCCACAATAGTTAAGTTGATTTCAGGATTTTATCCTGTGAATAGCGGCAAGGTTTTGATAGGTGGACATTCTATAGATGAATATACAGAAGATGCTATAGTGAAGAATATAGCGAATGTGTTCCAAGATTCAAAACTTTTTAAAATGTCGATATTTGACAATGTAAAAGTTGGGAATAAAGAAGCAACTCGTGAAGAGGTTATGGAAGCTTTGCACTTGGCACAATGTGATGAGATATTGGACAAATTTAAAGAGAGAGAGAATGTAGTTATTGGGACAAAGGGAGTTTATCTATCAGGTGGGGAAACTCAACGCATAGCTATAGCCAGAGCGATTTTAAAAGATGCCAAGATTATAATCTTAGATGAGGCGAGTGCGGCAGCTGATCCGGAAAATGAATATGAATTACAAAAGGCCTTTGCCAATTTAATGAAGGGCAAGACGGTGATTATGATAGCACACAGGTTGAGTTCTATAAGAAATGTGGATGAAATTTTGGTTGTGCAAGATGGAAAGATAATTGAACGCGGTAATGATGCTGAATTGATGGCTAAAGATTCAGTATATAGAAGTTATCAGGAAAAATTTAGACAAGCTAATGATTGGAAGGTGAAAAAATGAACTGGTTAAAAAATAAATTTGCTCTAACTGAAAAGGGAGCAAGGGGAGTTGTAAAAGCTATAAAGGCATCTGTGCTGGTGAATTTTTCACTTATGTCTGCCATGGTGGCAATATTGTTTTTCGTAGATAATTTGCTAAAAGGAAATTCTGTAGAAAATAAAACTTACTACATAATTATTTTTGCGATTGTGGTAGTGATGTACATTGTGCTGAATTTAGAATATAAGAGAACTTTTAACACTACCTACGCTGAGGCAAAGGATTTGAGAATAGCAATTGCAGACCAACTCAAGAAGATGCCGATATCATATTTCTCAAAGCATGATATATCAGATGTGGCTCAAACTATAATGCAAGATGTGCTCGATTTGGAACATAGCGTGTCCCATGCAATTCCAAGAGTGGTAGCAACGGCAATATTTTTAACTATCATAGCGACTATGATGTTGCTTTCAAATTGGAAATTAGGCGTTGCGGCTATGGTTCCTATGTTGATTGGAATATTGATGTTAATTATGTCTAAGAATAACCAAAAGGTTTGGAGTGAAAAATTCTTTTGGAAACTTAGAAAGAATGCAGAAATATTTCAAGAGAATATAGAGATGCAACAAGAGATAAAAAGTTACGGTATGGCATCGGAAAAGAAAGATGAAGTATATGCTGCAATAGAAGACAGCGAGGATATGCATATAAAGGCAGAAATAAGACAGGCTTTGCCGGTGTTGAGTTCTTTTTCGGTTATTAAATTTGCAATAGGTGCTGTGGTATTGGTGGGTTCTATGATGCTTGCCAAAAATGAAGTTGAGCTAATTTACGTAATAGGATTTTTAATTGGTTCAGTTAAGTTAATAGACAGCATTGGAGCTATGGATGAAAATTTAGCTGAGTTATTCTATATAGATGCAAGGACTAAACGTATAAATGCTTTAAAAGATACTAAAATACAAACGGGGAAGGATGTTGAATTGAGAAAATTCGACATAGAATTTAAAAATATATCTTTCGGATACAATTCTGATGTGAGAGTATTGGATGGAGTTTCATTTGTAGCTAAGCAGGGTGATGTTACAGCGATAGTCGGACCTTCAGGATGTGGTAAGACTACTATATTACGTCTTATATCCAGACTGTTTGACTATGATTCAGGCAATATAGAGATTGATGGATATGACATTAAAAAAATTTCAACTGATTCTTTATTTGAGAATGTGTCAATGGTATTTCAAGATGTAATTCTTTTTAATGCCTCTATTATGGAGAATATAAGAATAGGTAGACAGGATGCAACTGATGAAGAGATAATGGAAGCGGCGAAGGCTGCAAATTGTGATGAATTTATAAGGAAGTTACCTAATGGATATCAGACGCTCATTGGTGAAAATGGAAGTAAGCTATCAGGGGGAGAAAGGCAGAGACTTTCAATAGCAAGAGCATTTTTAAAAGATGCTCCAATATTACTCTTAGATGAAATCAGTGCATCTTTAGACGTAGATAATGAGATGAAGATACAAGAGAGTTTAAATAAACTTATAGTTGGAAAAACTGTAGTCATTATTTCACACAGACTAAAGTCAGTAGAGATGGTGGATAAAATAATAGTTATGGATAAGGGCAAGATAAACGCACAGGGAACTCATAGAGAACTAATGGAAAAATCCAAACTATACAACAGACTCATAGAAAAATCAAACTTGACAGAAAAGTTCACTTATTGAGGAGGAAATTATGGATAAAAAAGGATTGGAAGTTAAAGATTTAATAAATGCGGGATTATTTTCGATCTTACTTACAGCACTTTACTGGTGTGGAGGAATGATAGGGTTTATTCCGGTCTTGATGCCTATAGTACCATTCGTTGGAGCGCTTGTTTCTGCGCCGGTATTTATGCTGTATTCAACCAAGATTAAAAAATTCGGTATGGTTTTAATACTTGGAATAGTGGTGGGTCTTGTATTTATGATGAGCGGACACGGTCCTTATGTATTGCCGGGAACAGTGGTTACAGCTTTGATTTCTGAATACATTATTAAGTCCGGAAATTACAAGAGTATTAAGAAAGCTAGACTTGCATATACAGTTTTTGCGGTGTTTGCCGGATTTAATTTAATACCTATATTTTTTGCTAGAGAGGCTTATATTAAGCAAATTATAGCAATGGGATATCCTAAAGAATTTGTCAACAAGATGTTATCAGTCATGCCAACTTGGTCATTTATACCTATAGTGCTAATGGGGTGCCTTGGTGGATATATAGGAGCGACATTCGGAATAAAAATGTTAAACAAACATTTTAAGAGAGCGAATATGATCTGATGTTTGATTTTAGAACTAAACTTATTATGACTGTGACTTTGTCCACGGTATGTATTTCAGGAAATTTAGAATATACAGCTCCTCTATTAGCGTATTCTTTGGTAGTATTTCCATTTGTATTATTGCTTGAAAAAAAGAAGTATAAAATGTGTATAAAGGGTTTACTTGCAATAGTTATATCTATTTTTTTGACAAAGAATTTTGAAGAGGGAATGGGAATTTTATCTCTAATTACATTAATACTTGGAAGCATAATTAGAAGAATGTTGCCGGGGATAATGATGGGGTACTACGCAATATCCACAACAACTATGTCGGACTTGGTGGCGGCTTTAAAGGCTTGGCACTTTCCGGATGAACTCATAATACCTATAGCCGTCATGTTTAGATTTTTCTATTCACTACAAATAGATTTACAGTTTATAAATTATGGAATGAAGATGTACGGGATCACTATATCTAATTTTTTCAAAGACCCAATTAGATATTTTGAATTTAAAGTAGTACCATTGTTCATGGTTGCTTCAAAAACTGCGGACGATGTCTCCATATCTGCCATGAGCAGAGGGCTTGTGGTTGGGAAAGAAAGGACTTCTATATCTAACACAAGACTAAAAATTATAGATTACTTAATGATTTTAGGATGTGGTGTAGTGTTTGTAATATTTGTTAGAGGTAGGTATGCTTGAATTTAAAAATGTGACTTTAAAATATGCAAAAGATACAGTTTTGAATGGAATTTCAATGAAGTTTGAAAAAGGAACAATAAATGTAATAACAGGCAATTCAGGTTCAGGCAAGAGCTCTATTATGAAACTGATAAACGGAGTTATACCTCACTTTACAAAGGCTTATTTTAGTGGAGAGATACTTTTTAATAAGAAAAACATCTATGAACTGGACATAGCAAAACGGAGCGAAAGTATATAGACGGTGTTTCAAAATCCTAAAAGTCAATTTTTTTCAATAGACAGCTTTGATGAAATAGCTTTTGCGTTAGAAAACAGAAACATTCCGAGGAAGAAGATAATAGATACAATTGAAGAATATTCGACTCTGTTAAATACAAAACATCTACTAGGTAAAAATATTTTTAAATTGTCAGGAGGTCAAAGACAGCTAGTAGCTATAACGGGAGTGGCCGTTATGGATGGAGAAGTATATATTTTTGATGAACCTTCCTCGTCTTTGGATGGAAGTTCAATAGATGAATTCAAAAATGTGATAGAAAAGTTACGAGACATGGGCAAGATAATTATAGTAGCTGAACATAGGTTATATTTTTTAAAAGAACTCATGGATAAGCTCTACATCCTGAACAAAGGGAGAGTTACAGAGTTAAATAAAGACGATATAAGAGAAGAAACTGTATCTACATATGAACTTAGAACTCTTGAAAAAATAGTTAAAGAGAATGTGGACTGTGAATGGAGTAAAACGAACGTCTATGAAAAGCATGCTCCACGTGGAGCATTGGAGATGCGAGACTACAAGTATTGGTATGAGAGAGGCAAAGTTTTGTTCGACATGGATTTGTCGATTGATAGAGGGATAAATTTTATAGTTGGAGAGAACGGAATAGGAAAGACAACTTTTATAAGGAGTTTGTGCGGCCTTAATAAAAAATTTAAAGGAAAGACATTTTACAATGGAGAGAGAATAAAAAGACCACAGGATTATATTTCACTGGTCATGCAAGATGTGAACTATCAAATTTTTACAGAAAGTGTTTGGGAAGAACTCTCTTTGGCGACCGAAGATAATTTAAGTAAGGAGAGAGTGCTAAGAGTTTTAAACTTATTTGAAAAGAAAGACTCTCACCCACAAAGTTTATCGGGCGGAGAAAAACAGAGGTTATTAATTGCAAATGCTATTTTATCGGACAAGCCAATAGTGGTTTTAGACGAGCCGACGAGCGGGTTGTGCAATAAGACCATGAAATCTGTTGTAAACCTTTTGGATATGCTAAAAGAACGAGATAAAATTGTTATAGTAGTTACGCATGACTTTGAATTTATTAAAAATTCAAATGGTAAAGTTATAGAATTTGTGCATTAAATAAGGGCTATGCTTTGTTGCGTAGCTCTTTTTTATGAACAGTGCAATAGAAAAAGGTAATTAGTAAATATTGTATAGTTTTAGTATAATGCTATTATTAACATAATGACAATAGGAGAGACTTATGACAGAAAAACACTTATCTAAATATCAAGTTGTGGGAGGAATATTTTTATCAATTGTATGCTTAGTTATAGCGCAATTAGCAGCAATTGGAGTGGGAAGGATAGTAGTGAAGATAGGTATTCCAAATGCAGTAGCAAATATTTTCACGGGAGTAATATCTATTGTTTTAATATTAATAAATTTGAAGGTATTAATTGAAAAAGTACTTAAATCAACTTTGAATGAATATAGGATATGCCCAACTAATATGAAATTAAAGTATGTAGTTATAGGGTTTCTTATGGTTATTTTTGTAATAGTACTATTAATTACTACAGGTGCAGAATTTAAAATAGGAAATGCGACAAATAAACTCGAGATAATAACGGCTTCAGTATTCTTTTTTGGAATTGCAACAGGGATAGCTGAGGAGAGTATATTTAGAGGAGTAATACTTGGAATTTTGGAAAAGAAACTAAATAGAAAATGGGCTATTTTAATACCGTCAGTTATATTCGGAGGATTACATATAATTGGCAGAGACTTGGATATTATAAGTATAATTCAATTAATGGTTGCAGGAACTTTTGTTGGGATATTATTTTCTCTAATAACTATTGAAAGCAATAGTATTTGGAATAGTGCCATTGTACATAGTATATGGAATATAGTATTTATTGGTAAAATAATAAATATAGGTATATCAGAAAATCCGGAATCTATTTATAATATAGTTTTATTGTCAAAAAACTTATTGATTACCGGTGGGGATTTTGGAGTAGAAGCTTCTCTACCATCAATTTCGATATATATAATTTTTTCTTTAGTAGTATATAAATTGTTAAAAAATAATGATAGATATTTTCAAAATTGAGATACAAATAAAAAAGGGCGAGATGATCGCCCTAAAATTTTAGAATGTGTTGTAGTGTATTTTTTCGTCAACTTCAAAATCTTTTCTTTTTCTAACTCTTTCGTTTCCATATCCAACAGGAATCATGCAGACGGCTTTTAAGTTTTTAGGGAAGTTTAGGAAACTTTTTAAGTAAGCCTGTATTTCTTCTCCGTTAGATGCTTCACCTTCTTTTAAGTTTACCCAACAAGTATTAAGCCCTTCTTCTTGAGCAAGAAGTTGGAAATAAGCTGCAGAAATAGCGCTCTCTTCAACCCAAGTTGTAGTGGTTTCAGTATTTGCAAGGATTACTATAGCCATTGGAACCTCAGCTATGTATTTTGTTGAGAAAGAGCCGACGTTTGAAAGTTTTTCTAAAATTTCTTTGTCAGTTACAACTAAAAACTCAACCGGCCTTGCGCTCTTATAAGATGGCCCCATAAGTGAATATTTTAATAAATCTTTTACTAATTCTACATCTACAGAATTTTCTTTATATTGTCTAATACTTCTTCTCTCTTTAATTAAATCTTTTAACATATTTCACCTCATATTTATTTAATTCTCATTATTTATACCAAAATAAATATTTTCATAAACCTTTAATGCCATGATAAATAAAAAATTAAAAAAATACAAATTTAAATCAACATTTGAATGAAAGATTAGAATGTATAGATTAGTTTAACATAAAAACAACAAAAAATGAAAACGTGTTTTCAAAAAAATAGAACTAAATTAATCTGGGTAAATTACAAATATTTTTCAAAAAATATTTATGAAAAGGCTTGCAATATGTTTCGTAAAGTGCTATCATTATATTGTAAATATCCTGAGTAATGGATATTTCAATCATCTTTTTTCTTCCCAGCTATACATAAAAAGACATCTAAATTGGATGTCTTTTTGATTTTTAGAGAAACTTTAGAAAAGTTAAAATATAAATAAAGATTAAGCTTAGAAAATGTTAGTTAATATGAAGTGATAGTTAAACAACTAGGGATGTATTTGGATAAATTTGAAGTAAGAATTACTACAGAACAAGATATTTTTGAAATTTGTAATTGGAGATATGAAGAACCTTATGACGTGCATAATTATCCGGAATTTGAAATTTTAAGGGAGCAAGAATGGGGAATTTTATTTAAGGAGACAAGAGAAAGAGAGTTTCTGTCTCTATATAAAAATAGAGAATTAATAGGTAATTTCAGATTTATAGAGAATGAAAAAAATGTAATTCTTGGACTATCTTTAAAGCCTGATTTTTGCGGCCAGGGATTTGGTAGTAAATTTATGAGAATTATATTGAAAGAGTATAATAATAGATTTGAAGATAAAAATTTAATTTTAAAGGTTAGGGAATTTAACAAAAGGGCTATTAAATTATATAAAAATTCAGGGTTTATAATAATTGGAAGTGAAATTAGAAATATAAATGGAGAAAACATTAAAATGCTTATAATGCAATATAAAGCTAATTAGGAGTTTAAGTTATATGAGAATTTCTAATTAAATTTATATAATGATATGTTTATGATTTATACAGAAGTTAAACAAAAGGACGCATATATAATATGACGTCCTAAAGTTAAATTATAGTTTTTAAAATTGGCCGCGAACGGAAACTTCCCCTGAAGAAAGTGTCATCAGTTTACTATCGTCTGTTTGGACTATTAAATTTCCCTTTTCATTTATATCTTTTGCAATGGCTTCGTACTTAGTTCCGTTGAGTTCGAAATTTACATATCTTCCGAGTAAAAGAGAATGAGATTTATATTCGGATAATATTTCTTCGTCAGGTTTATAATAAAGAGCTTTGTAAAACTCATTTATTACTTCGGCGACAAGTTCAGATCTAAGTAAATTTTCAGCATACAGAGAACCTGCAATAGGACTTAATTCGTCTATAAATTCTGTTGTGAAATTTATGCCGATTCCTGTGACTATAGAGTGAACTTTCTTAGATTCAAAGTCTATGTCAGCTTCAGTTAGTATTCCACAGATTTTTTTGTGGTTTAAAAATATATCATTCACCCATTTTATTTCAGGTTTTTTGTCCGTAGTCTTTTCAATTGCCTTAACAATAGAGACGGCTGCCTTTATAGTGACTAAGTCAAATGAATTATATGAAAAATCTTCTTTAGGGAAGAATACAATAGAAAAATAGACTCCAGTTCCCTTAGGAGATTTAAAAGTTTTTCCACGACGACCTCGTCCGGCAGTTTGTTCATCAGAAACTAAAACTGTGAAATTTGAAAGATTTTCAGAATTTAAAAGGCGCTTTGCCTCTGTGTTAGTTGAGTCGATAGTTTCATAAACTCTGACATCACTTTCTTTTATTTCAGAATCTAAGTAGTTTATAATTGCCCACTTATCCAACTTATCAGATGAGTTATCCAATTTATACCCTCTGTTGGTTACAGAACTGATATTATGACCATCATTTTTTAAATTTTTAACAGCTTTCCACACAGCCGTTCTAGATACACCAAGTTGAAGAGCTATGCTTTCTCCAGACATATGGATATCTCTATTTTCTTCGAGTATTTTTAAAACTTTATCTTTAGTTGACATTTAATCACTTCCTAATAAAATTATAGTTTATTTTTGTAATTAGGTAAACAAACTTTTCAATTTGACAATAGCTTGCAAAAAATGTAAAATGAAAGTCTAAACATGTGGAGAGATGGTCGAGCTGGTTTAAGGCGCGTGCCTGGAAAGTGCGTATGCCCCATAAAGGCATCGGGGGTTCGAATCCCCCTCTCTCCGCCATCCATGATAGACGGGGAATTAGCGATGCCTTGTAACCTGCAATTCGCTATAGCAGGGTTGAATTCCCGTTCAAGGATTTTTGTTTGTATAGCCTGCCCCAAGCAAGTGGCGGTGACGATAGGGTCCCATACAATGTATACTTGTGAATCGTGTCAGGTCTTGACGGAAGCAGCACTAAGCAAGTTCATGCGTGTGTTATGGGGGTGCCTTATCTGAGTTAACTACTTGGGTACCGTATGTGAACAATAATTCGAAAGCGGGTTCATGGTACATATTAAAATCAACCACCTATAGGGGTGGTTTTTTTGTGTGAAATTTTAAAATTTAAAGAAAATATTCAAAGCTTCCAAGAAATAGTTAACCAATATAAACAAAAGAATTTATTTTAGAATTGATTTAAATTTTACAAATAGGAGTAATAATATTTTTCAATTATAGTGATTTTTTATGAATTTATGCTATAATATTGTAGAAGTTAATACAAATTATCATTTATACGCTGTTAATGATAATAGATAGGAGAAATATTATGTTGAGTTTATTAATGGCTCCGATAGATAAGGAGTTAAAAATATTAAAAGTTAAGTCTAATAAACTTCCAACGGATTCACAGGCAAAGCATTTAAACAATCTTGGATTTATAGAAGGTTCAACTCTAAGAGTTGTAAGTGAGAACAATGGAAATTTAATTGTAAATATTAAGGGTGCTAGAGTTGCAATAGGAAAAGACATAGCATCAGCATTTATGGTAGGGGAGTTACAATGACGCTAAGAGAAGCAACAGTAGGAAGTTATTATAAAGTTAAAAAGATTAATGGAGTCGGTCCGTTAAAGAGAAGAATTATGGATATGGGAATAACTAAAGGAGCAGAAATTTACATAAGAAAAGTGGCGCCACTTGGAGACCCCGTACAAATTAACATAAGAAACTATGAACTCAGTATAAGAAAAGAAGATGCTGAGCTTATTGAAATTGAAGAAATGTAATTATAACGGGAGGAAAGAATGGCATATACAATCGCATTAGCGGGTAATCCCAACAGTGGGAAGACTACGCTTTTTAACACGCTTACAGGTTCTCATCAATACGTTGGAAACTGGCCGGGTGTAACAGTAGAAAAGAAAACAGGGGAATACAAAAAAGATAGGGAGATATTTTTTACGGACCTTCCAGGAATTTATTCGCTATCTCCATATACACTAGAGGAAGTTGTATCAAGAGATTATCTATTAAATGAAAAACCTGATGCAATTATAAATGTAGTTGACGCATCAAATATAGAGAGAAATCTTTATCTTACAACACAACTTTTAGAGCTTGGAATACCTACAGTAATAGCTTTAAATATGATGGACGTTGTAAGAAAGAATAAAGATAAGATTGACACTAAAAAACTTGAGAGAGAACTTGGCTGCAAGATAGTTGAGATATCTGCGCTAAGAAATGAAAATATAGATGTTCTTGTACAAGAGGCTATAAAGATTTCGGAAAATAACTACAGCATTAAATTTTCTGAAGGTGTTGAGAAATATCTTGTGGAAATAGAAACTATGTTGCCAAAAGTTTCAAATGATACAGCTAAGAGATGGTTACTTATAAAATTGTTTGAACTTGATAACAAATTAATTGAAAAATTAAATTTAACACAAGGGCAAATAGATAGATTAAATAAGATAGCAGAGGAAGCTGAGAAAGAATATGATGACGATACTGAGGGTATCATAACCGATGAAAGATACTCAGCTATCACTGATATGACAACAACAGCAGTTAAAAAGGGAACAGTAGGCCTTACTACTTCAGATAAAGTAGATAGAATTATAACAGATAGATTTTTAGCGATTCCAATTTTTGCAGGGCTTATGTATGTTATCTACTACATAGCGATAAAAATCGTTGGCGGACCAGTAACAGAGTGGGTAAATGAAGCTCTATTTGGTGGATTTATAGCTAATGGAGCTACTGAATTTCTTGAATCAATGGAAGTTGCGCCTTGGCTTGTATCTTTAATAGTTGATGGTGTAATAGGCGGAGTTGGTGGAGTATTAGGGTTTTTACCTATAATAGCGACTCTATTTTTCTTGATATCACTGTTAGAAGATGTTGGATACATGGCGAGGATTGCCTTTATATTAGATAAAATTTTCAGAAGATTTGGACTTTCAGGGAAGAGTTTCATTCCTATTTTGATTGGGACGGGATGTTCAGTTCCAGGAATTATGGGTACAAGAACTATAGAAAATGACAATGATAGAAGAATGACTATTGCAACGGCATCATTTATGCCTTGTGGTGCAAAAACTGAAATTATTGCCATGTTTACAGCTGTGTTAGGGGGACATTTTTGGTATGGACCTCTTTGGTACTTTGGAGGAATTTTAGCCGTAATAGTTACTGGTGTAATTTTGAAAAAGACAAAGAGATTCCATGGTGACCCGGCGCCATTTGTAATGGAGCTACCTCAATACCATTTCCCATCTATAGTTAATTGTCTAAAGGCTACATGGAATAGATGTAAGGCGTTTATAATTAAAGCTGGAACAGTTATCTTGCTATGTACTGTGGCCATTTGGTTCTTACAAAATATTTCAATTCACGGAGATTTCTTGGATTGGGAATCTGAGTCAGTAGATTCTATTTTGTCATTCGTAGGTAAGAAGATAGCAATTGTATTTGCTCCACTTGGATTTGGAGAGTGGAAAGCAGCGGTTGCAACTGTGCTTGGTTTAGTTGCAAAAGAAGTTGTAGTAGGTACGTATGGTGTAGTTGCTGGAATTGGAGAAGTTGGGGCAGATGATCCGGGTCTAGTACCGTTGATTCAACAAAACTTTACAACCGTTTCAATTATTTCATTTATGTTCTTTAACCAATTGACAATACCTTGTTTTGCGGCAGTTGGGGCGATAAGAGAAGAGATGAATGATAGAAAATGGTTCTGGTTTACAGTTGGATACCAAATATTATTCTCCTATACAGTAGCGCTTATGATATATCAATTCGGAAGAGTTTTAGTAATGCATGAACCGGCTAATTTTATGACGGCAATAGCAATTGTAATCTTGGCTGTATATCTATATCTTTTATTTAGACCTAATAAATATAAAGACATAAAAGGAGTACAAGCCAGGTCAGTAAAGGAGTAAGAAGATGAATGTTACAGTATCTACAGTAGTAGTTTTGGTGTTACTTTGCGTGGCTTTAGGCTTTGCGATCAAAAGAGTTTTTTCAAAGAAGTCAACTTGTGATTGTGGAAGTTGTAATAGCAATTGTTGCGGAAATCCACACGGAGAGCATAAAGACATTTATTGATTTGATATGTATGATATAATATCTTACAGAGAGTAAGTATTTTAAAGGCCTCGAAAGAGGTCTTTTTAAATGGCAATATTTACAAGAATTTAGTTTTTTTATATAATCATTCATAAGATATTAAACGGCAGTTGTCGTATAGATAGATGAATGACCTAGCTTTATAATCATTTACAGGGGGATTAGAATTATGGATAATGTCAGAGTTAGATTTGCGCCAAGTCCAACAGGATATCTACATATCGGAGGACTTAGAACAGCGCTTTACAATTACTTATATGCAAAGAAAAATGGTGGACAGTTTATTCTTAGAATAGAAGATACAGATAGAACAAGATTTGTAGAGGGAGCAATTGAAAATTTAATAGACTCTTTAAAGTGGGCTGGAATTGACTACGATGAAGGAGTTATGGTTAAAGACGGCAAAGTGGTAGAAGTTGGAGAAACTGGGCCATATATTCAATCTCAAAGACTAGATATTTATAAGAAATATGTTGATGAACTTATAGAAAAAGGATATGCATACTATTGTTTCTGTTCAAAAGAAAGACTTGATAAAGTAAGAGAAGAGCAGAAGATAAAAGGTATGGTTCCCAAATATGACGGATTCTGCAGAGATATACCACTAGAAGAAGCTAAAAAGAGAATTGAAGCCGGAGAAGAGTATGTAGTCAGATTAAAATTGCCAAGAAATAAAGACATATCTTTTGAAGATGCGGTAAGAGGTAGAGTTACAATCAATACAGATGAAATTGATGACCAAGTTTTAATGAAATCAGACGGATTTCCAACATACCATATGGCAGTCGTAGTAGATGACCATTTGATGGGAATAACTCACGTGGTAAGAGGGGAAGAGTGGTTACCATCAACACCAAAACATGTATTTTTATACGAAGTACTAGGCTGGGCAGCACCTACATTTGTACATCTACCAACAGTTTTGAATAAAGATCGTAAGAAGCTTTCAAAACGTCAAGGAGATGTTTCAGTAGAAGATTTTAAAAACAAGGGGTATTTACCCGAAGGTTTAGTAAACTACTTAGCGCTTGTTGGTTGGAGTAGTGAAGATGGAGAAGAAATCTTCACTCTTGATGAGATGGTAGATAAGTTCACTTTTGAAAGAGTTGGAAAGAGCGGCGGTATTTTTGATGTAGAAAAATTGAACTGGGTAAATGCTCACTATATTAAACAATATCAAACAGAAAAGATAGCAGAACTTTCAATGCCTTTTATGGTGGCAGAAGGACTTATGACAGAAGAGGAAATGAAATCAAATTGGGATTGGTATGTTCTTCTAATTGAAACGGTTAAAGAGAGTTTGAGTAACTTAAGTGAAGTGCCTGAAAAAGTTAGATTCTTATTTGGAGATTTAAACATCACAGAAGAAGAGGCAAAAGAAGAACTTGCAGGTGAACAAGTACCGGATTTAATAAAAGCATTTGAAGATGAGTTAAGTTCTATAGAAGAAGTTGACCAAGAATTTGCAAATGGAGTTATGAAAAAAATCCAAAAATCTACAGGAATAAAGGGGAAACAACTCTTCATGCCTATAAGGGCAGCCATTTCTGGAAATGTTCACGGTCCTGAACTTAAGAACATCATCTATTTACTTGGAAAAGAACAACTTTTGAAGAGACTTGACGAAGCAAAAGCGTTTAGAAAATAAATGCTTTTGTATTTAAGGTATGGCGATTAATCGGCGTACCTTTTTTTAGAATTTTAAATAAAATCTACAAAAAAAGTATAAAAAACATTGATAATAGGTTTCAAACAAAATTTTAGGGGGTATACTTAACGTGTAAGTCATAAATTACAAATAATATTCTTAAAAAAATTAAGAAATAGATAAATTACTTAAGGAGGAAATATGTCATTAATAGGAAAACAAATACCAGAATTTAAAGCAAATGCTTATAATCCAAAGAAAGAAGAGTTTGTAACAGTATCAAATGAAAACTTAAAGGGGAAGTGGAATGTAATTATGTTCTACCCGGCAGATTTCACTTTTGTATGTCCAACAGAACTTGAAGATTTACAAGAACAATATGCAACACTTCAAGGATTAGATACAGAAGTATATTCAGTATCAACTGATACACACTTTGTTCACAAGGGATGGCATGATCATTCTGAAGCTATAAGCAAACTTGAATACACAATGATTGCTGACCCTTCTAAAGAAATTGCAAGAAGCTTTGAAGTTCTTGATGAAGAAGCAGGAATGGCACAACGTGGAACATTTATCGTAGACCCGGACGGAGTTGTACAAGCTTGTGAAATCAACGCAGATGGAATCGGACGTGACGCAAGCGCACTAATCGATAAGATAAGAGCAGCTCAATTCGTACGTAACAACCCTGGTCAAGTTTGCCCGGCAAAATGGAAAGAATCAGGAAAAACTTTAACTCCAGGACTAGACCTAGTAGGTAAAATTTAATGAGTCTTGATGTTAATTTGAAAAATCAATTAGCACAATATTTACAACTTCTTGAAAAAGAAGTTGTAATTACTTTATCGGTGTCTAATGATGAAAATTCAAAAGAGGTTAGAGATTTTGTAACTGAAATTTCAGAAATGTCAGATAAGCTTAGTCTTAAAGAGGGAGAATTGGAATTCAAACCAAGTTTTTCACTTAGCTCTAAAATGAGCGAGGGAGTTGTATTTGCCGGTGTGCCTTTGGGACATGAATTTGAGTCTTTCGTTTTAGCGCTTTTACAAGTTGGTGGAAGAACTCCAAAAATTTCTGAATATGAAATAAACAGAATCAAAGCGATAGATAGAGAACTAAACTTTGAAACGGTAGTTAGTTTAAGTTGCCATAACTGTCCTGATGTTGTACAGGCATTGAACATAATGTCAGTTTTAAATCCTAATGTAAAACACACTATGATAGAAGGCGGAATGCACAAAGAGCTTGTTGAAAAAAGAGGAGTGATGGCAGTCCCGAGTGTATTTTTAAATGGTGAGGAATTTGCAAATGGACGTATGACATTAGAGCAAATTTTAGATAAAGCCGTTGGAGAATCCGCACAAGATAAATTTGAAGGGGTTGAACCCTTTGACGTCTTAGTAATCGGCGGTGGTGCAGCAGGTGGTGCAGCAGCTGTATATGCAGCGCGTAAGGGCATTAGAACTGGAATAGTTTGCGAAGAATTCGGTGGACAAGTTAAAGAAACTCTTGGAATTGAAAATATAATAGGTACATCATATACTGAAGGACCTAAATATATGGAAGAAGTTAGAGCTCACGTCTTGAGCTATGATGTTGCATTGATGGAAAATGCAAAAGTCGAAGATGTAGTGCCTGGGGAAATGATTACTGTTGTAACAAATAAAGGTGAACTTAAATCCAAAACTGTAATCATAGCGACAGGAGCAAAGTGGAGACTTATAGGAATACCTGGAGAAACAGAACTTAGAAATAAGGGTGTTGCATATTGTACACATTGTGATGGACCACTTTTCAAAGACAAGAAAGTTGCGGTAATAGGCGGCGGAAACTCAGGTGTTGAAGCTGCGATTGACTTAGCTGGAATGGCTAAGGAAGTACTACTTTTAGAATTCCTGCCAGAATTAAAGGCAGACGAGGTTTTACAAAAGAGATTGAAATCACTTTCTAATGTAAAAATAGTAACTAATGCACAAACTTCTGAAATAAAGGGAACAGAAAAAGTAGAAGGTATTACTTATACTGACAGGATAAGTGGAGAAACAGTAGAGTCTGAAATAGACGGTTGTTTCATACAAGTTGGATTAGTTCCAAGTACAGAGTGGCTTGGAGATAGAGTTGAAACAAATAACCACAAAGAGATTGTTGTAAATAGAGAAGGCGCAACAAATGTCGAAGGGATATTTGCAGCAGGAGATTGTACAGACACTGCATTTAAACAAATTATAATTGCAGAGGGAAGTGGAGCAACAGCAGCTTTAGGTGCATTTAATTATTTAATGAGAAAATAGATAGACAAGGCAGGTTTAATTCTGTCTTGTTTTTTATATATCATGGGTTAAAGAAGTTAATCTATAGAATTCTTAATGAATTAGATAGATTGATTTAATATGGTTGTGTGTTAGAATAAAAATATAATAAAATCGAAAAAATGTTTTATAAAATTGAATCAAAGGACATATTAAAGATGGAATAGTTTATGAAAATGAACCTATTGAACCAGATATAAATATAAGTATAGAACAAAGCTATGAGATTTTACTTAAGTGGCTAAAAGAATTTAAGTAATAATCTAACAATTTAGCTTATTCGTAATATTAAAACGCACAATAAAAATAATACTTTAGGAGGGTCTATGAAAAAAATAATTGCAAGTACATTAATCTACTGGAGTGTGTTGAGTTATTATATTTTTATAGGTAAAAAACATATATTTAAGTATTTTACGCCCCAAGAAAAAAATGAATATATTTTTAGAGCTGTCATAATTTATTTTTTGTGTATGTTTATTGGTGGTATAGTTAATCATTTTTACAATAAGAGAAAGATGTGAATCCAATTTTAAAGGTGGGGTTTTTTAATTTCAATATATTATTTATAAACTATTGACTGAAGGAGTGTATGTGATATACTCTTAGTGGGAACAAAAAATGACAAGCGGGACAAAAGGTGCGAATATGAATTTAGAATTTTTAATAGAGTTTGTGCCTGAACTTCATGATTTGTTTATAAAAAGATATGAATTACTTAAATATATAAGCATAAATGGAAGAGTGGGCAGAAGGACAATTGCACAAGGTATGGACATCTCTGAGAGAGTTGTTAGAGATGAAATTGAAAAGCTTAAAGCTCAAGATTTTATTGCTGTTTCTTCTTTCGGTATAGAGATATTGGAGAAGGGAAGTAAGTTCATAAGTGAATTGAGTTCTGTTTATCGTGAGATGAACAGTTTACGTTCTCTAAGCATTGAAGTTGAAAAGTGTTTGGGTGTTAAGAGTGTGTTCATTGTTGAAAGTGGCACTCATGCTGAGACGGTGAAGAACTTAGGCGCTCAGGCGGCAATTGTATTTGAAGATCACATCTCTAAAGGGGAATTGATAGGTGTGACTGGTGGCGAGACTATCTATAGTGTTTCGGAGTCTATCGTATCGAGAGATGAAAAATTTGATGTGACAGTGATTCCGGCCAGGGGTTCTGTTGGTAGCCAAGCTAGATTTCAAGCTAACACAATTGCATCCAGAATTGCAAATAAATTAAATGCGAAGTTACAACTTTTGCCTATACCGGAGACTGTTTCGAAGCAGGCTATGGAAATTTTCTTAAGCGATAGTGAAATGAGAGAAGCTTATGAGATGTTAAAGAGTTTAGATGTTTTGCTGTTTGGTATAGGTAGAGCTGATGTTATGTTGGCAAGAAGGGGTATAAATGAAGAGAAAAGTTCGAAAGTTTTAAACTGTGGAGCTGTGTCTGAAGCATTTGGAAATTATTTTAATTTAAAGGGAGATAGAGTTTATTCTCAAGAGAGTGTCGGCATAAGTTTGGATAAGTTTTTAAGCATACCTAAGATTATAGGTGTTGCAGGTGGGGTTGAAAAAGCACAAGCTATTATAAGTATTTCAACTCTTAGACCTGATATGGTTTTAGTTATAGATGAAAGTGCAGCGCACGAGATTATTAAGGAGGTAAATTATGGCAGTTAATGTAGCTATTATGGGATTTGGAAGAATAGGTAGAGATGTTTTAAGAGGTTGGGCTCTTAGAGATGAAAAGAGTTTTAATATTACTCACATAGCTGATTTAAAGGCGAGTGAAAAGATAAAAGAACACGCTCATTTATTTAAATATGATTCAGTATATAGAAAATTCCCTGGCGAAGTTGAAGTTGTAGAAGATGGATTTTTAGTAAATGGAAATAAGGTTACAGTTATCGATGGAAAGTTACCAAGTGAAATGAACTGGGGAGAATTAGGGGTTGATATAGTAATTGAATCAACTGGTGCATTTACTGAATATGCAAAAGCTCACGGACACATCGAAGCTGGTGCTAAAAAGGTTATTATTTCTGCTCCTGCAAAGGGAGATGTCAAGACAATAGTAATGGGAGTTAACGATTCAGAATATGACAGTGCTGTTCATGATGTAATTTCAAATGCTTCTTGTACAACTAACTGTTTAGCTCCTGTAACAAAAGTTATTCTTGAAAACTTTGGTATCGAAAGAGGAATCATGACAACTGTTCATGCGTATACTAATGACCAAAAAATTCATGATGCTCTTCATAAAGATATGAGACGTGCAAGAGCAGGAGCTGAAAATATAATTCCTACAACAACTGGAGCAGCTCAAGCGGTTGCAAAGGTAATTCCTGAAGTTGAAGGAATTTTAACTGGTATGGCAATGAGAGTTCCTGTTCCAACTGGTTCTGTAGTTGATGTTACTTTTGAAATTTCTAAAGAAGCTACTGTTGAAGAAATCAATGCAGCTATTAAAAAGGCTTCTGAAAATGAATTAAAAGGAGTTTTAGCATACACTGAAGAAGATATAGTATCTTCTGATATAGTTGGAGATCCTCATTCTTCAATCTTTGATTCACAACTTACAATTGTAAAAGACAGACTTGTGAAATTAGTTTCTTGGTACGACAATGAATGGGGCTATTCACAAAGAGTTGTTGATTTAACAGATAAAGTTAGCAAAGGACTTTAAGTTGAGATAAATTAGCGGAAGCTTTTTGCTTTCGCTTTTTCTTATGGAGGAAAAATGAAAAAGACTATAAAAGATTTAGATTTAAAAGGAAAGAGAGCGGTAATAAGAGTTGACTACAATGTGCCACTAAAAGATGGAAAAGTTACTAATGATGCCAGAGTAAGGGCAAGTCTTGAAACTATAAATACAGTTTTAGCGGCAGGAGCATCAGTAGTTTTACTATCTCATCTTGGAAGACCTAAAGGAAAATACTCTGAAGAGTTTTCTTTAAAACCGGTTGTGGGAGTTTTAGAAAACCTAATTGGTAAAAAAGTTAAATTCATCCCAGATGAAGAAGTTGTTTCAGATAGAGTTTTGGAAGAGGTTAGAGAACTAAAAGCCGGAGAAATAGCATTGCTTGAAAATACAAGATTTGTAGCAGGGGAAGAAAAAAATGACCCTGAGTTTGCAAGAAAACTATCAAGTCTTGGAGATGTATATATAAATGATGCATTTGGCACAGCACACAGAGCACATGCTTCAAATGTAGGAATAGCACAAAATTTACCATCAGCTATGGGATATTTAGTTGAAAAAGAGGTAAAATATATTAAAAATGCAATTGAAAATCCAAAGAGACCTTTTGTTGCAATTTTAGGAGGAGCAAAGGTTTCAGACAAAATTGGGGTAATAGACAATTTACTTGGAATAGTAGATAAGATTATAATAGTAGGTGCAATGGCAAATACGTTTGTAAAAGCCATGGGATGTGAAGTTGGGAAGTCTCTTGTTGAAGATGATAAGCTTGAGCTTGCCAAAGAACTTATTTCAAGAGCAAAGGAAAATGGAGTAGATATGATACTGCCGGTCGACTTTGTAATAGCAGAAGAATTGAAATCGGGAGTTCCAACTGAAGTTGTAGCTGCTAATGAAATTCCAAGTGATAAAGCCGCATTTGATATAGGACCGGAGTCGGTTAAGAGGATAGAAGATGCATTAAATGGTGCGGCAACTGTAATCTGGAATGGACCTTGTGGAGTTTTTGAAATAGATGAATTTGCTAAAGGTACTTTCTCAGTAGCAGAAGCTTTGGCAAATCTTAAAGACGCCATAACTATTGTTGGCGGCGGAGATTCGGGAGCTGCTGTTGAAAAGAGCGGTGTTGAGGATAAGATTTCACACGTTTCAACTGGTGGTGGAGCAAGCCTTGAAATGTTAGAGGGTAAAGTTTTACCTGGAATAGATATAATTGAGGAGGCATAATATGAGAAAAAAACTTATAGCCGGAAATTGGAAAATGAATTTAAATGCAAGTCGAGCTCAAGATATGCTAGTGGAGTTTATAGAAAAGCCACTTGCTATAGATGTTGATGTATTGGTAATTCCGCCATTTACGTCAATACCAAAGGCTTATGAGGTGTTAAATGAAACACATATAATGTTGGGAGCTCAAAATTTAAGTGAACAAAATGAAGGGGCGTACACAGGTGAGATTTCAGCTGAAATGCTAACTGATTTAAATGTAACTCACGTACTAATAGGACACTCTGAGAGGAGAACTTACCAACAAGAAAGCGATGAATTATTAAATAAAAAAATAAAGAGAGCGTTGGAAGCAAATATTGTTCCTATACTTTGTGTTGGGGAATCTAAAGAAGAGCGTGATGAAAATCGTGCGTTTGATGTTGTCAAAGCTCAAATTGTAAATGGACTTAATGAAGTTGAAAACGATGGAAGCATAATAATAGCTTATGAGCCTACTTGGGCAATTGGGACAGGAGATGTTTGCAGTCCTGAAGATGCAGAAGAAATGGCTAAATTTATAAGAGAAACTATTGAGGGACTTTATGGCAAAGAAGTTTCTGAAAAGACAAGAATTCTATACGGAGGTTCAGTTAAGCCAAATAATGTAGCTGAATTAATGGGAAGAGAAAATATAGATGGAGCTCTTGTTGGAGGAGCATCTTTAAAAGCAGATGATTTTGAAAAATTAGTAAATTTTGGAGAATAATATGAAACCTATGATGCTGATAGTCTTGGACGGGTTTGGCGTCGGCAAAGAATATGACGGAAATGCTGCATATCTTGCAAATACACCTGTAATTGATGAACTAAAGAAAAGTGTTCCAAGTACCACACTACAAGCTTCTGGAGAATATGTTGGTTTGCCTGATGGGCAGATGGGCAATTCAGAAGTAGGACACTTGAATATAGGCGCTGGACGTGTAATATTTCAAGATTTATCAAGAATTAATAAAGAAATATCTGACGGAGAATTTTTCCACAATAAGGTGTTAGTTGGAGAGATGGAGTCAGTCAAAAAGAATGGAAAAGCTCTACACTTGATGGGATTGGTATCTCATGGGGGAGTTCACTCACATATGGAACACTTAAAGGCATTGTTAAAACTTGCTAAACTTGAAGGAGTAGAAAAAGTTTATGTGCATGCTATTCTAGATGGCCGTGATGTGGCGCCTGATTCAGGTAGAGAAGACTTAAGAGAACTTCAAAGAGAACTTGATATAATAGGTGTTGGAGAAATTGCAACTGTCAGTGGAAGATACTGGGCTATGGATAGAGATAGAAGATGGGAAAGGACCATGAAGTATTACAATCTCTTGACCATAGGAGAAGGGGAAGCTTATTCATCAGTTGATGCTCTTATAGATTCGAATTACCATAGAGAAATATATGATGAATTTGTAGAACCTGGAAAGGTAAAAGACATAACGCTTGAGGATGGAGATTCTGTTATTTTCTTCAATTTCAGACCGGACAGAGCAAGGCAAATCGTCAGACTTTTAAGTGATGATGATTTTAGTGATGCACTCCGCGCTAAATACGTTCGATTAAACGTAGTGAGCATGACACAATATGATTCTACACTTACTAATGTAACTGTTGCATATGGCGAATTTATACCAAGTAATACACTTGGAGAAGTGCTTGCAAAAAATGGAAAGAGTCAGCTCAGAATTGCTGAAACAGAAAAATATGCACACGTGACATTTTTCTTAAATGGTGGAAGAGAAGTGCCTTTTGAAAATGAAGATAGAATTTTAGTCCAATCACCAAAAGTGGCAACTTACGATTTGAAACCGGAGATGAGTGCATATGAAGTAACTGAAAAGTTAATTCCTGTAATGGGGGATTATGATTTTATAATGTTAAATTTTGCCAATACTGATATGGTTGGGCACACAGGTTCAATTCCTGCTGCAATAAAAGCTGTAGAAACAGTGGATGAATGTCTTGGAAAAATAATTGAGCAACTTAAAATATTAGGCGGAGCGGCAATAATAACTGCGGACCATGGAAATTGCGAAGTAATGCTAGATGACAATGGAAAACCGGTTACATCACATACAACAAATGTAGTGCCGATGTATCTTGTTGGAGTTGACAGAAAATTACACAGCGGAGCACTTGCAGATTTAGCGCCGACAGTGTTGGAAATAATGAATATTGAACAGCCTATTGAAATGACGGGAAAGAGTTTATTGGAGGAAAATATATGAGTTTAATTTCAAATGTATATGCAAGAGAAGTATTGGATTCAAGAGGAAATCCAACTGTTGAAGTGGAAGTTAGAACTGTAAAAGGCGGTCTTGGAAGGGCTATAGTTCCAAGTGGAGCTTCAACAGGAGCTTATGAAGCTGTTGAATTGAGAGATGGCGGTTCAAGATATCTTGGTAAGGGAGTTCAAAAAGCTGTAGATAATATCAACACTCAACTTACAGAAGATTTAACTTTCTTTGATTGTTTTGACCAACTTGCAATAGATTCTTATTTAATAAGACAAGATGGAACTGAAAATAAAGGTAAACTTGGAGCAAATGCTATTTTAGGTGTTTCATTAGCTGTTGCAAGAGCTGCTGCTGATGAATTGAATTTACCGCTATATCAATATCTTGGAGGAGTTAATGCAAAGACATTACCTGTGCCAATGATGAATATTTTAAACGGTGGAGAACATGCAGACAACAATGTAGATATTCAAGAGTTTATGATTATGCCAGTTGGGGCTCATAGCTTTAAAGAAGCTCTTGAAATGGGGGCAACAGTTTATCACAACTTAAAAGGAGTTCTTCGTGAAAGAAATCTTTCAACAGGAGTTGGTGATGAAGGTGGATTTGCACCAAATCTTGAAAGTAACAGAGAAGCTCTTGATGTAATAGTAGAAGCTATTGAAAAATCAGGATATAAAGCAGGAGAAGATATTGTATTAGCTCTTGATGTTGCAGCTTCAGAAATGTATGAAGATGGAAAATATAATTTAAAGGGTGAAGGAAAAGTTCTTTCATCAGAAGAAATGATAGATTACTATGCTGACTTAGTTGAAAACTATCCAATCTATTCAATAGAAGATGGACTTGGCGAGGATGACTGGGCTGGTTGGAAAATTATGACAGATGAGATAGGCAATAAAGTTCAATTAGTTGGAGATGACTTATTTGTAACTAATACAAAGAAATTACAAAAGGGAATCGAAGAGGGAATTGCAAATTCAATTCTAATCAAATTCAACCAAATTGGAAGTTTGACAGAAACTTTAGATGCAATTGAACTTGCTAAAACTCACAACATGACTTGTTTAATTTCACATAGAAGTGGAGAAACTGAAGATTCTACAATTGCAGACTTAGCTGTTGCAACTAATGCAGGATTTATAAAGACAGGAGCTCCTGCAAGAAGTGAGAGAGTGGCTAAATATAACCAACTTTTGAGAATTGAAGACCAATTAGGGCAAACAGCAAAATATGCGGGATTAAAAGGATTCTACAATTTAAAAAGATGATTTATTTAATAAGACATGGCATAGCTGAAGCATACAGCACATCCGATTTTGTAAGAGAATTGACTATAGAGGGAAAGATAAAGCTAAAGGCGGCTTTCTTGGGGTTTGCAGAAGACTTTGATTCCAAAGACTACAAGATTTATGTTTCCCCCGCAGTTAGAACAATGCAGACTGCAGAAATTTTAAGTGATATTTTAAAATGTGACTTTGAAACGATTGATGATTTATATGATTCAAGGTATGAAGACTTTGTGAGAGAGTTATCTAAAGATATGGATTATATAATAGTTGGACATGAGCCATATATTTCAGATTTGATTTACCAGATTACGGGAAGAAATGTGATTGTATCAAGAGGGTCTATTCACAAATTGGAGGTGTAGTATGGATTATAAGAGGATGATTGATGAAAGAAACGCAAGTGGATATATAAATCACTTGGGGATTAATGTGGTTGAAATAAGAGAAGGATATGCAAAGACGGAAGTCGAGATAGGGGATGGGCATATCAATCCTATGGGAGCAGCTCATGGTGGGTTGATATTTAGCTTGGCAGATGTAACTGCCGGCTCTTGTGCAAACTCTTTTGGGAATAAAGCGAGTACGTTAAATGCAAATATCAATTTCTTAGCTCCGGCTATGAAGGGCAAGAAGTTGATTGGAGAATCAAAACTTTTAAAAAATGGTAAAACTGTAAAAGTTATTGATGTTGAAATAAAAGATGATAGTGGTAAGTTAGTGGCGAGAGGGACTTTATCTTTCTTTGACCTTGGAGAACCACTTTTTGAAGATTAAACTTATGACAATATAATATAGCTAATAAATCTGTGCATACGAAGGTGTGTGCAGATTTTATTTTTTAATTATTTATTTTAAATTTTATATTCAACATATTGAAAAGTTTTTTCTGTGTGGTAACATATTATAGTTAATTAGGAGGACGAAATGGAATTTTTAACAGAAGGTATAAAGCTTATCACTTGGCAGGATTTAGTTATGTATGGCGTTGGAATTCTGCTTATTTACCTAGCTATTGAAAAAGAATTTGAACCGGCACTATTGCTCCCTATGGGATTTGGTGCAATTTTAGTTAACCTACCATTATCTGGAGCTATAAACCAAACCATGGCTGGAATTGGTGAAGTAACGGGGATAGTTGAATGGTTATTTAAGGTTGGAATAGAAGCGTCAGAGGCACTCCCGCTATTATTATTTATTGGAATAGGAGCCATGATTGATTTTGGTCCGTTACTTTCAAACCCTAAAATGTTTTTGTTTGGAGCGGCGGCTCAGTTTGGAATTTTCTTTGCACTTTCTTTGGCGACAGTTCTTGGGTTCGAATTAAAAGATGCAGCTTCAATAGGAATAATAGGTGCAGCAGATGGACCTACTTCAATACTTGTTTCTCAAGTTTTGGGCTCAAAGTATGTAGGTGCTATAGCGGTTGCGGCATATTCTTATATGGCATTGGTTCCAATTGTGCAACCAATGGCAATAAAATTGGTTACTACTAAAAAAGAAAGACAGATAAAAATGCACTACAATCCTACTGGAGTTTCAAGAAATGCGAGAATTTTCTTCCCTATTTTAGTTACGATTATAGCAGGATTAGTTGCTCCTATGTCAGTTTCGCTTGTTGGATTTTTGATGTTTGGAAACTTAATTCGTGAGTCGGGTGTACTTGGAAATTTAACAGAAACGGCGAGCAATGAACTTGCGAATTTGATAACACTTTTACTTGGAATTACTATTTCATTCAGCATGAGGTCGGAAGCTTTTGTAAATTTTGAAACTCTTTTGATAATGGGAATAGGACTTATAGCATTTGTGTTTGATACAATTGGCGGAGTAGTGTTTGCGAAAATACTAAACTTATTTACAAAGAATAAGATTAATCCAATGATAGGTGCTGCTGGTATTTCAGCATTTCCAATGTCAGCTCGTGTAGTTCAAAAGATGGGGTTAAAAGAAGATCCATCTAACCACCTTTTGATGTTTGCTGTAGGTGCAAATGTATCGGGTCAAATCGGTTCTGTTGTAGCTGGTGGAGTTATATTAAACTTAATCCAACAGTTTCTATAGGAGGGGAATATGAATCCAAATTTTTTAGTATCCCTTGAAATAATGGGAAAGGGAATGATTTCTATTTTTGTAGTGCTTGGACTATTGTCACTTATAGTAATGGCATTTGCAAAAATATTCAAATAAAATAAATTATATAAGGCATAGGTTCTGTAAGAGATATAAACTTTTGCAGGGCCTTTTTATTTGTAATTTAAAATTTAATTTAGAAGATTAAGTAAACTAAAAGGAATTGTACAAAATTGAAATATTAATTAATTTCAAACATATTTTTTTAATTAAATCTTTTTGTTACAATAATAATATAGTAAAAAATAAAAAGAGGTTAAATATGAATACGTCGTATATATTGATGATTGTAACAATATTATCAAAAATTTTTGGTTTGGTACGTGAAAAAGCATTGGCTTATTTTTTCGGAACGGGAATAATTGTAGAAGCTTTTTTGGTCGCTTTTCAAATTCCAATGACTTTTACAAACATATTATCCGGAGCTACAGCTAATGGATACATTCCTATGTATAATGAAATTAAAGAGCGAAGCGGAGAAAAAGAGGCTAATAGATTTACTTCAAATTTATCTAATATCGTCTTTATGGGCACTTTGTTAATTTCCATTGTAGGGATTGTATTTGCAAAACAATTGGTTATGGCAATGGCGATAGGTTTTGAAGGTGAGACACTGACAATGGCTGTCTTTATGACAAGAGTTGCGCTTTTAAGTCTTGCTGCAACGACTGTCTTTTCTATTTTTAAAGCTTATCTTCAAATTAAAAGACATTTTATAGTTTCAATAGCACATGCGATTTTGATGAATGTAATTATAATTGCAAGTATGACAATTGCTAAAAAAATGGGTTATCAATACTTGGCGTTTGGTATCTTGTCAGGATTTATATTCCAATATTTAATATTTTTGCCATACATCAAGAAGTCGGGTTATAGACATAGAAATCTAATCAGTTTGAAAGATAGAGATTTTAAAATGATGATGAAGATTATTGTGCCTGTGCTTATTTCGACTTCAGTAATTGAATTAAATTTTATAATTTCAAAATCATTGGCATCTGCTTTGTTTACTGGAGCTATGGCTTCTTTAAATTATGCTTATAAGTTGCAAGCTTTTGTAACGGGGATTGTAATAACTTCAATTGTAACAGCTGTATATCCGGACATGGCAAGACTTGGAGCAGTTTGTGACTATGACGGCTTGAAAAAATCTGTTGGGGGAGCCTTGGTATCTATGGCTCTTTTAGTTGTACCGGCTTCGGTAGGTCTATTTATATTTTCAGATCCAATTGTAAAACTACTATTTGTGGGGGGAGCTTTTGGGAAGCAAGAAGCAGTGGTGACTGCCAATGTTTTAAATTTCTATGCCATAGGGATAATTGGTATAGGCGTTAGAGAGATAGTATCAAGGGCGTTTTATGCAATTATGGATACTAAAACACCTGTTGTAAATTCAGTTGTAATGGTTGGAGTGAATATAGTTTTGAGTATGGTAATGATGAAGGTGTATGGGATAAGAGGACTTGCACTTGCAACTTCTATCTCATTTATTGTTGGAGCCATACTGATGGTTTTAAGTTTAAAAGGTAAATTGGGCAGAATGTTTAGTAATATAAATATTTCAGATTTGATGAAGATAACTATAGCGACTGTATGTATGGGACTTTTAGCGAGTGTTGCTTATAGTTTTTCAAGAGGAGCTATTGGCAATATTTTAGCTCTATTGGTTGCAATTGTGGTTGCTGGAGGGGTTTACTTGGTAGCTATTTTAGTGCTAAAAGTATCTGAAGTTCAAATTATTATAAATAAGATAAAAAATAAGAGAGCAAAGTAACTATAATCAATGATATAAAAAAGGACTTTCCAATGAAGTCCTTTTTCTTATGTTACTGTATTTCTAATTCTTCTAATATTAGTTGGATAAGAGCATTACTTTCAACGCTCTTTGAATATAAAATAGGTATTTCAAAATCTTTGCTCACATTTCTAATTTTGAACATTGCATCGTGGCCAACAGAATCTATAAATATTATTAAAATATTTGTCTTTGAAATTTCGTTTGAAAGAATTTCGACTGACTCATTTCCTGACAAGTAACAAAGTTGTCCTCCATTTGCTTCGATAGCTCTTTTGAAGATTTCTTTATCAGTTTCTAAACCGATTATTCCAATATTTAATCCGTTTAATGAGCTGGAGGTTAAGGATTGTATTTCGTGGTCTTTGATTAATTCGGGAGAAGAATCAGTGTGGTAAACCCATATTATTTTTCCGCTTAGGATTTCATCGTTCCAATATGCATAGTCTACTACATCACCAATTTCTAAGTGGAAATTACCTGTCTTATATTGGTCAAGTAGTATTTTTGTAGATAGTCTATCTTCTGAAGATTCTATGTAATATTGTTCTAGATCTTCGTCGAATTCTACAATGGCATATTTGACAACTTTTTTATTGCTTTCGGCAGCGACTTTTTCAATTAATTCATATTCATATACAGGTTTTTGGTTGTAAGCTTTTTTGATAACTGAAGCCTTAACCCAATCACCTTCTTCAATATTAAGTTTTCTTATAAACTTTTCAGGCACAAATATTTTAAAGCTTCCAATGTTTGCTCCGGATAGATTTAAGTGAGCTTGACCTAAGAAAATATTGTTATTTGCATCATAAATTTCGGTTAAGTTATTATTTGACTTGATAGTCGTGGAGTGTTCATACGTATTATAGTTTGATAAATTATTTGGTAAATCATTTAGTGAATTTAAAATACAAAGATAGTTTTTTAAATATACATTGGTTTCTTCCAAGTTATCAAAAGTTAAATTTGAAACTATCGATGATAAATCGGATTTAATCTCTTCTAAAAATTTGATTTTATTCATACATAACCTTCCTTAAAATTAATGATTAAATTTATTGAGTATATTATACTCCTTATTACTTTTTAGGTAAAAAGAATATTTTGTGAAACTACATTCAAAAAAATATTGTATTTAAAAAATTTTATATAGAAAGATAATATATGACTATGGTAGAATTAAAATCGGAGGTGAAACGTTTGCGTAGATTTAATCAGGAACTACTAGAAGGTGCAATAGCGCTTGGAAGAAAATATACTGACATGGGAGAAGTTGCAGATTACATACCTGAGTTGAAGAAACAAGATCCAAATAAAATAGGGATTGCTGCAATCGAAGATGGAGAATTAATTTGTTCGGGAGATAGTGAGGATAGATTTTCCATACAATCTGTTGTAAAAGTAATTTTATATGCTATTGCACTTGAAAATTTTACTGTTGATGAATTGAAAAAATATGTTGGGCTCAAGCCATCATCAAAAGCTTTTAACAGTGTAATAGAACTTGAGTTGTCAAAGAAAAATGTGCCGGTAAATCCTTTTATAAATGCAGGGGCGATAGTTGTGGTTGCATTGCTACATAGGGTTTATAAAGAAAGGACACTAGAAGTTATAATTGAGAAAGCATCAAAGTTTTTAGGGGAAGAAATAAGTTACAGTGAAGAAATTTTTGTATCTGAGAAAGTATCTTCTTTTGCCAATAGAACTTTAACATATCTCATGCTTTCAAGAAAGATTTTACCACCGAGTCTTGAAGTAGAAGAAGTTTTGGATATTTATTTCAAAAGCTGTTCATTGATGGTAAATGTTAAAAATTTGGCCAATATGAGCTATTGTATATCTAACAATGGAGTATCTTTGAGCGGTGAAAAAGTTATAGAACCAGAACATGCAAGAATTTTAAGAACTCTTATGGCAACTTGTGGTACGTATGACTACTCCGGAGATTTTGCTGTTAGAGTTGGAATTCCGGCTAAGAGTGGAGTTGGCGGAGGAATTGTCACAGCCACAATAGATGGTTATGGCTTGGCAGTTTATAGTCCGGCTCTTGATACGCACGGGAATAGCTACTCAGGTGTTAGAATGCTTGAGTATTTATCTGAGAAATTAAATTTGAATGTATATTAAAGGAGGAATAGATGGAAGAATTATTCATAACTTTATCTACGAAGTTAAATGAAATATTGTTGAGCATTAATGATGTGTTGTATTATCCAATCTTACTTATTATGTTGTTGTTTTGTGGACTTTATTTTTCGGTTAGAACAGGACTTATACAATTATCAATGTTCAAAGAGTCTATAAGTGTGGTAACTGAAAAGCCTGATGAAGGTGGGGTATCATCTTTCCAAGCTCTTATGGTTTCAACAGCATCAAGAGTTGGTACAGGAAACATAGTAGGGGTTTCTAATGCTATTTGCCTTGGCGGATATGGAGCTGTATTTTGGATGTGGGTTATAGCTATAATTGGTGGAGCATCAGCATTTATAGAATCTACTCTTGCTCAAATTTACAAGAGAAAAGGTGAGGACGGTACGAGCTATGGAGGTCCTTCATACTACATAGAAACTGCACTTGGAAGCAGAACTGTTGGGGTTTTATTTGCGATATGTTTAATATTAACTTATGCAGTTGGGTTTAATATGTTAGCATCTTTTAATTTACAAGATTCATTTAAAATATACGGATTTTACACTCCAGGTAAAACATCTTGGATGATAGGAGCTATACTTGCTGTAGTTGCTGCATATTGTATTTTAGGCGGTGGAAAGAGAATTATAAAATTTACTTCAATACTAGTGCCGTTTATGGGAGTTATATTCGTAATCGTTTCAATCTTAATGATTATACTAAATATAACTTATATACCAACAGTTTTTTCAAAGATATTGTCTGATGCTTTTAACTTTAAGGCAATATTTGGAGGAATAGCAGGATCTTCACTTGTTGCGGGAATAAAGAGAGGATTGTACTCAAATGAAGCTGGTATGGGATCTGCGCCTAATGCCGCAGCTGCAGCAGATGTATCCCACCCTGCAAAACAAGGCTTGGTTCAAATGCTTTCTGTATTCATAGACACACTTTTAATTTGTTCTGCAACAGCATTTATGGCATTATCATCTGGAGTTGAACCGATAGCGGAGCTTGCAGGAGCAGCATTTGTTCAAACTTCATTATCAACAGTATTTGGAAATTATGGGATTATATTCATAACAGTTGCTCTTACGCTATTCGCATTCACAACTTTGATAGGGAACTTATACTATGTAGACACTTGCTTGACATACTTGAATAAGAAAGTGCCTTCAAAGGTATTTATGGTTTGCTATAGAGTATTAGCGGCAGTTTTAATTTTTGTTGGAGCGGGAATGCAAATGGAATTAGCTTGGAATGTTGCAGATTTGTTGATGGGACTTATGTGTATAATCAATATTCCTACAATTATAATTTTGGGAGGACAAGCACTTAAAGCCTTAGAGGATTATAAAGCGCAAAAGAGACAAGGTAAAAATCCTGTATTCATTGGAAAGAATATAGGACTTGATGAAAGTAAATTACAATACTGGAAATAAATTTTAAACTATGGAGTGCAATATACGAAAGGCACTCTTTTTAATTGTGAATAAAATTGAGACGACAATATTAAAGAGAAATATTTTGAAAAAGTAATAGTTATAAATTAAAGGTATATTTGAAAAGAAATGAACTATAAATTATAATTTTGTAATATATATATTCTACATGGACTTAAATTGGCTGAAATCGACGATTGCAACTGGCAGTTGACAAATTTCAAAGCTAACTTTATAGAATGCAAATACTATTTTTGATACATTAATTAAAAATAACAGAGAGGAATAGTAGAGATGATACTAGCTGATAAGATAATTGAAGAAAGAAAGAAAAATGGATGGAGTCAAGAAGAGTTGGCTGAAAAGTTAGGAGTTTCTAGACAGTCGGTTTCTAAATGGGAAAGCGCACAATCTGTGCCTGACTTAAATAGGATATTAAATATGTCCAAAATTTTTGGGGTTAGCACTGATTATCTGTTAAAAGACGAGATAGATACTGTTCAAAAAAATTATGAGAGCATTGCCGTTGAAGTAGAAAGTAAAAACATAAAGAATGTGAGTATGGAAGAGGCTGTTGATTTTTTGAAGATAAGTGAGGAAAATTCGATGTGGTCAGCTTTGTCAATTTTCCTATATATAGCGTCTCCTATAGTTTTGTTAATTTTGTCTGGATTGGCTGAAAGCAAATTGTTTGGTGTATCGGAGGATATGATAATATCTGTGGGAGTTCCTGTTTTATTGTTTATGGTTGCTCTTGGAGTGTATATATCTATAGGTTGTGGAAATAGAGCTAAGAAATATAAGTTTATATCTAGAAATGAAATAGAAACTGCGTATGGAGTGGATGGTTTGGTTCGTGAGAAGAAAAATAATCACTCAAATAAGTATACGAACACAATAGCGATAGGTGTTGTAGCGTGTATTTTGGCTTGTGTTCCACTTTTAGTCAGCACAGCACTTACTGATGAGGACTATATAATATTCAACATGGTAGCTCTGCTAATTTTTATTATAGCTGTATCGGTGAATAGAATGGCACAAGTTGGTTTAGTGAAGGATAGTTATGACAAACTTTTACAAGAGGGGGATTTTACAGTAGCAAATAAAAAAATAGCCACAGTTATAAATAAAGTGAGCTCTGTATATTGGGGAATAGCACTTGCAATATATTTAGCGTGGTCACTATATACAATGAAGTGGGGATTCACATGGATAGTATGGCCGGTGGCTGGGGTTTTATATGCGGTAGTAATTAATATAACTAAGATATTTGTCAAAGCTGAAGATTAAAATGTTTCAAATCAAAAAGGGAGTTCGTGGGAACTCTCTTTTTAAATATTTGATATTAATTTAGCTATTTGAGAAGCCTGATTTTTTAATTCGGGAACTACATCGTTTAATATACTTTCAATATAAGTTGAAAATGAAGTTATGCTAAGTGTAGCTATAATATTTCCGTTTGAATTAAAGATTGGTACTGAAAGACTGCTCACACCTAGTTGATATTCTTGGTTTTCATAGCTATAGCCCTTCTCTAAGATATCATTTAATTTTGCCTCCAACATCTCAACAGAGGTTGAGGAATAGTCAGTTGTGTTGTCGGGCTTACTGTCCAAAGCATATTTAATATTTTGTAAATTGTAGTTATGAGCTAAAGCTAACTTACCTGATGCACTAACTGATAATGGTAGTAATACATGCTCGGCGACATGTATTTGATAGTGTTCTTTATGAGCACTTGAACTATATATAGTGTAAACTTGTAGATTTTCTACAATTTGAAAACAGCAAGTTACTGAGAATTCATCGGATATTTTTTCTACAAAAGGGCTTATATGTTGTATATATAGTTCTTGTTTTTTATTTAGTAATTTGGATTTAGCTGAAAAAAATAATCCTAGGCTATAACATTTAGTAGAAGAATCAAAGTTTAAAAGTCCATACATTAATAGGGTATTAGCTATTCCTCTTGTTGTACTCAATTTTAAATTTGTAATTTCACTAATTTCCTTTAATGTAAGATAGTTTATATTGTCAGTAAAACAGTTTATAACATCTATAGCTCTTTTTATAGATTGAATAGGTTTGAATGAATATAGCATACTAATTCCCTCTCTATATAAATATTTATAATTAAATTATAACGGGGAAGATAGCGAAAGTAAAATACGGTATTATAGAATAAAAAACGATAATACCGTATTGACAAAGGTTTTCTTATGGATATATAATTAATTTAGTAATTTATCGATGCGCAATGATATTTACAAAATTAACTTAAAATACATTTAGATGATAATTTTGTAGGAGGAAGTTATGAAAAAATATACTTTCAAAGAAAAATTAAAAGCTCTAGGGCCGGGGATGCTTATAGTGGGTTCGTTTATAGGGCCCGGAACGATAACTAGTTCAACTAGAGCAGGAGCTACATATGGATATCAGCTATTATGGTGTATATTATTTTCTGTTTTGGCAGTAATAATCATGCAAGGCATGGCTGCAAGACTTGGGATAGTAACACAAACTGGATTATCTGAAAATTTAATAGAAGATTTAAAGGAAAGACCTGTCTTAAAAAATATAATGGTGATTTTGGTGTCAGCAGCCATTATATTAGGAGGAATTGCCTATATGAGTGGAGACCTTACAGGTACGGCAATAGGTCTTTCAGCACTTACAGGGATACCTTCAAGAGTTATAGCTCCTATTTGGGGCATATGTATTCTATTTATAAGTAATCATAACAATGCTATAAAATGGTTGGAAAAATTATTGACAGTGTGTGTTTCTATAATGGCAGTTATATTTGTTATAACAATGTTTGTAGTAAGACCTGATTTTACAGAAATATTAAAAGGCTTGATACCAAGTACTGAATCTAATTCTATTATGACTTGTGTAGCACTAATAGGAACAACTGTAGTTCCATACAATTTATTTATTCATGCAACAAGTGCTAGACAAACATGGAAAGATCCGGAACAAATACCATTAGCTCAATTTGACGTAACTTTCTCTATGATAGTGGGTGGAATAATTACAGGTGCTGTAATGATAACCGCAGGAACGGTTGTTAGAGGAATGGAAATTTCATCGGCAGTAGACATGGCTCAACAATTGGAGCCGCTTTTAGGAAATTTATCAGTTCCATTTTTAGCTATAGGATTAGTTGCAGCTGGTATTTCAAGCGCGGTAATAACACCATTGGGAGTGTCTTATGTGTTGGCAGGACTATTTGGATGGGAACTTAACAAAAGAGATAAGAGATACTTTGCGACAAATGTATTGATTTTACTTTTTGGAATTGTCGGAGCGGCAACAGGATTTAATCCTATTACAATAATAATGGCGGCACAAGCTGTAAACGGGATCTTCCTGCCGGTGAGTGTGTTCGTATTATTGTATTTAGCTAGCAAAGAAAAAGTTATGGGAGAATATAAAAACAACATGCTTCAAAAAGTTTTGGGGATTGGAGTTTTTTTAATATCTCTAACAATTGGTGTAAGCAGTATAATGTCGTTATTTTAAATAAAGTTTTTAAATTAGGAGGAGCAAAATGAGAAACAGTAAGCCAACAATATATGATCCAAAATTTTTACCAAATAATATTTATAGTGGAGTACCATCATGGTTAAATCTTCCTGTAATAGAAGAAGATGAAGATTTAAATGAGTTGGATATAGCCATAGTGGGAGTGCCTTGGGAAGGTGGATGCACAATAGGTGGATATTCATCATGTACAGAAGGTCCTAAATCAATTAGAAGTGTCTCAATAAGATATACAGGATTTTTGCCTGACTTCAACTTGGATTCGTTTGAATATTTAAAAGGTGGAGACTTTGGGGATGTTCCAGTACAAAACGGAAATTATGATTTTACATTTGAAGAAATAAGAAAAAAAGTTGCCAAAGTTATAGATGCCGATGTTATTCCGATAACATTTGGGGGAGATCACTCAATATCTTATCCAATAATTAGCGAGATGGCTAAAAAACATCCTAAAAAAGTAGGTATACTACACTTCGATGCTCATTTAGACAACTATGAACAATTTGGAGATGACCCATATTCAAGATGCTCACCTTTCTATAGACTATACACTGATGAAAATATGGACCCTACAAAGATAGTTCACATAGGAATAAGAGGGCCAAGAAATCATAAAAAAGAATATGAAAATGCAGAAAAATTTGGAGCAACAGTAATTAAGAGCCAAGATGTTAAAGAAAAAGGCTGGAAAGAAGCTATAGATGAAGCGATAGCAATCGCATTTAAGGATACAGAAGTTGTCTATGTAACAATATGTGCGGATGCATTAGATGCAGCATTTATGCCACAAGGGCCACAAGATATGTGTGGACTTACTTCTTATGAATTGGCTATGATGGTTCATGAAGCAGGATTAGCAGGGGCAAAAGGATTTGACTTTGTTGAAATTTATCCAGAAACTAATTCACTACAAACAGCTTCTCACGTTGGATGTTGGATGGCATTATACTATTTAAACGGATTGGCAGAATACAAAAAGAATAGACTATAAATATAGGGGGCTTTTAAAGCCCTTGTTTTTATTTTCAGATATATTTACTTGAATAATAAATATAAAATAAATTTTTATAATATAAATTAAATAAAGCGGAAAAAAATTGATTTGTTAAGAAGAAATAGAAATATAAATTAAATAAAGTGGGAAAAATTGATTTGTTAAGAAAAAATAGAAATATAAATTAAACAAATCGGAAAAAATTGATTTGTTTACAATAAATGGTATAATAAATTAAATATATCGATAAAATTTAATTTATCAAGCATTAAATAATGCGTTAGATTAAATATTTCCATAAAAATAAATTTTATTACTGTTTCAAGGCTTTTTTATAAATAGAAGTTAAAAGAAGTGGAGAGGTGAAAATATGGACTATATATCAAAAGTATATTATAAGGATTTTAAAAATTATGAAAAAATCTATAAAAATAGGTATGAGTTTGAGACTACATTAAGGTTAGATTTGAAAATAAATCCTTACAAAACAAATGAAAATTTAAGTTTATATTATGTTTTTAACAACGAAACTTCAAGATACTTAGATTTAGTAAGAGAAAATGATAATCGGCTTAATGAAATTGAATTAAAGTTGCCTGAAGTGGCGAAAAAATCTTTGCTTAAAGATATTATTTCCAGTGAACTACAAAGTTCAAATGAACTTGAAGGGGTGGAAAGTAGCAGAGAACAAATAGCCGAAACAACTAGAGAGATAATCGAGAATAAGAAATTAACAAATGACAGATTAGTGAGCATGATTAAGTCGTATATATATTTATCAGGTGAAGATATATTAAAACTTCCAGAAGATAGTAAAGATATTAGGAAAATATATGACCATATTACCAAAGGTGAATTAGAAAAAGATTGTATTCCTGACGGTAAAATTTTTAGGGAAAATGCTATTTATGTTCAGAAGAAAAATACTGTTTCTGGAGAATGCATCCACGAAGGTATTTTAGGGGAAGATAATATTTCTGAGCATATAAATATGATGTTAAATTTTTTAAATGATAATACAATTCCACTGTTATTAAGAACTGCAATAGGGCATTATTATTTTGGATATATACATCCGTTTTATGATGGAAATGGTAGAACAGGGCGTTTTATAAGTAGTATGTATATAAAAGAAGATTATGGTTATTTAACGGCTATGTCATTAGCTAGAGGAAGCTTTTTGAAGAAAAATGATTATTACAGAGCTTTTGATATCACTAATTCTGTAAAAAACAAAGGAGAACTCAATTATTTTATTGATACTTTTTTGAGTATTTTAATTGAGGGGCAATTTGATATTATAGAAAATTTAATAGATAAAGTAGAAAAACTCGACAAAATTCACGCAAAAATAATGAATGATAATACTTTAGATACTGATGTAAAAAAAGATATAATGTTTATACTTTCACAAGATTATTATTTTAATTATAATAGCGGAATAGAAAGAGAAGATATAATTGGATATTTAGATGGATATTATGCAAAAACAATAAGAGATGAAATTAGTGATTTAGAACAAGAAGGATTGATAATAAAGGTTAAGGGTAGACCTATCATTTATTGTGCAAATAGTAATTATTTTGAATAAAATTTATTGCAGATAATACAGAATAGAGTATACTACCTTAAACGCTATTATATAAATCCTTAAAAATTTTTGAGCTAAGGATAGAAATTTTTAGCGTTATAAAAATTTAATATTCTTAATATTTTGTTTTGTTGACAACAAAAGGCTTTCCATATTAAAATTTATTTAAAATATTTTAAATAAATTAAGGGGGTATTATGCAAAGATATTCTATTTATGTAATTATAGTAATAGTTTTTGCCATAAGATTAGCTTTTTTAAAGATATCTAAAGAAAATGAAAGAGCGATATTAGCAAGTGGTGGAAGAGAATATGGAGTTACAAATACTAAGCGAATAACAATATTACACATACTATTTTATTTTGGTAGTTTAGTTGAAGCGTTAGTTAAGAAAGTAGAATTTGATAAAGTTAGTTTGATAGGACTAATATTAGTAATATTTTCAATGGTAGTTTTGTATTCGGTGGTTAATATATTAAAAGGAATATGGACTGTAAAACTTATGATAGCAAAGGGACATAAGTTTAATAGCCACTGGTTGTTTGATACATTTAAGCATCCTAATTATTTTCTAAATATTATTCCTGAGCTTATAGGAATAGCATTGATTTGTCATAGCACAATCACAAGTATTGTAGTGCTTCCACTTTACATGATAGTGCTGTATATAAGAATTAAAGAAGAAAATAAATTAATAGAAACCGTTATAAAACCAAACGGCATATTAAAATAGATAGAGCGTGTTAATAATTTTTGATTATTAGCACGTTTTTTATTTAGAATTATCATAAATAATCTACTGAGGTTTATTTTATTTACATATAAATTTATTTTCTAAAAAAATAAAAAAGCATTGTAAATCCTTGCAAAACTTGTGTAACAATGTTAAAATAATTAATTGCAAAATTATAAAAATGGATTAGTGTTCTCTAAATTAGGCGACAGTAAATCTGTCTTGAATTTAAGGGGTGATTATTAATTGGCACATCCTGTGAAATATGGGAAGAGAGAGAGAATGAGCTTTTCTCGAATACCAGAGGTACAAAATTTACCAAATCTTCTTGAAGTGCAGACAGCCTCATTTGATTGGCTAATCAAAGAGGGTTTGAAGGAAGTTTTTGATGAGGTATCTCCTATCGAGGATTACTCAGGTAACTTAATACTTGAATTTGTAGATTATTATGTATCTGCAGAACGTAAGTATTCAATAGACGACGCAAAGGAACGTGACACAAATTATTCTGCGCCTTTGAAAGTTAAAGTAAGACTTATCAATACTGAAACTGGAGAGGTTAAGGAACAAGAAGTGTTCATGGGAGATCTACCACTTATGACACCAACTGGAACATTTATTATAAATGGTTCAGAACGTGTTGTGGTATCTCGACTTGTTAGAAGCCCGGGAAGTTACTACAAAGTAGAAACAGATAAAACCGGAAAGAAATTATATTCAGCGACTGTTATCCCAAATCGTGGAGCATGGCTTGAATATGAAACGGATGCTCAAGGCGTTATAAATGTAAGGCTTGATAGAACAAGAAAAATTCCTGTTACTATTCTTATGAGAGCTATAGGCGTCGAATCTAATATGGAAATAACTGACATATTAGGAGAAAGTGAAGCATTGCTGAAGACTTTAGAGAAGGATTCTACTTCTAATAAAAATGAGGCATTACTTGAAATTTATAAGAAGCTTAGACCTGGTGAGCCACCTACTATAGAGTCTGCTGAATCATTGTTTGAAAACATGTTTTTTGACAATAGAAGATATGATTTAGCTCATGTAGGTAGATATAAGTTCAATAAGAAACTTGGTATTTCAGCAAGAATTGAAGGACACTATGCAAGTACTGATGTAGTTAATCCTGAAACTGGTGAAATAATAGTAGAAGAAGGAAACAGGTTCACTGAAGAAACGGCAAGAGCTGTTGAAAATGCAGGTATTAATAAACTTATTGTAACTGTTAAATCGATTCGTGAAGATGAACCAGATAGAGATGTAATTGTTATTGGAAATAATTTTGCATATCCAGATGATTTTGAACTACCTTTTGATTTAAAAGAGTTAGGATTTAAAGAAAAAGTTTATTATCCTCTATTTAAAGAAATCGTAGAAGAATTTGAAGGCGATGAAGAAAAGTTAAAACAAGAATTAAAGAAAAATTATCGACTACTTAGTCCTAAACATATAACTGTAGATGACATCATCGCATCTGTAAACTATGAATTTGGACTTTCATTTAACGTTGGGGTAGTAGATGATATTGACCATTTAGGAAACAGAAGAATTAGATCTGTAGGAGAGCTTTTACAAAATCAGTTTAGAATTGGCATTTCAAGAATGGAAAGAGTTATACGTGAAAGAATGACTGTTCAAGATGTAGATGCTACAACTCCTCAATCGTTAATAAATATAAGACCTGTAACAGCTGCTATTAAAGAGTTCTTCGGGTCATCACAACTTTCGCAATTTATGGACCAAAATAACCCTCTATCAGAATTAACTCACAAGAGAAGGCTATCTGCACTAGGGCCTGGTGGGTTGAGCAGAGATAGAGCTGGCTTTGAAGTGCGTGACGTCCATAATTCCCATTATGGTAGAATGTGTCCTATTGAGACACCAGAAGGTCCTAACATAGGACTGATAACTTCGCTTACAACATATGCGAGAATTAATGAATACGGATTTTTAGAGACTCCTTATAGAAAAGTAAAATTTGGAGAAGGAATTGTAACTGATGAAATTGAATATATAACTGCTGATGTTGAATATGAGCAAATTATAGCTCAATCTAATGAGTTACTTGATGAAAACGGAAAATTTATAAATGATAGAGTAGTTGCAAGGGGTCATGAAGGGGTAGTAGATATCTTCGACTCTAAGGAAGTAACTTACATGGACGTATCTCCTCAACAAATAGTTGCAGTAGGTACAGCAATGATTCCTTTCCTTGAAAACGACGATGCGAACAGAGCCCTAATGGGTGCCAACATGCAACGTCAAGCAGTTCCTCTATTAAAAACAGAAGCTCCTATAATTGGTACTGGTATTGAGTACAGAGCAGCTAAGGACTCAGGGGTAGTTATTGTATCTAAAGAAGATGGTGAGATAACTAAAGTTGATGCCACAGAAATAGTTGTCAGAAGGGATTCTGATGGAGTTAAGGATAGATATGAACTTCATAAATTTATCGGAGCTAACCAAGGAACTACTATAAATCAAAGACCTATCGTAAAGAAGGGACAAAAAGTTAAAAAAGGCGAAATCATAGCCGATGGGCCTTCTACAGATATGGGTGAAATGGCGTTAGGTAAAAACATACTTATAGCTTTCATGAACTGGGAAGGTTACAACTATGAAGATGCGATGCTAGTAAATAAAGACTTAGTAATAGATGACACTTTGACTTCTCTTCACATTGAAGAATATGAATCAGAAGCTAGAGATACAAAACTTGGGCCTGAAGAGATAACTCGTGATATTCCAAATGTTGGCGATGATATGTTAAAAGATTTGGATGAAAGAGGAATCATCAGAATAGGCGCTGAAGTAAAACCGGGAAATATTCTTGTAGGCAAGGTAACTCCTAAGGGGGAAACTGAACTATCAGCTGAAGAAAGACTTTTACGTGCTATTTTCGGAGAAAAGGCTAGAGAAGTAAGAGATACTTCGCTTAGACTTCCTCACGGAGAGCAAGGTATTGTTGTAGATGTAAAGACTTTTACAAGAGAAGCCGGAGATGAACTTCAACCTGGCGTAAATGAAATGGTCAGAGTATTTATAGCTACAAAGAGAAAGATTCAAGTCGGAGATAAGATGTGCGGTCGTCACGGTAACAAGGGGGTTATCTCAAGGGTTATGCCTGCTGAAGATATGCCTTATATGCCAGATGGTACACCTATACAAATAGTATTAAATCCACTTGGGGTACCTTCTCGTATGAACCTTGGACAGGTATTGGAAGTTCACTTGGGACTTGCAGCTAAGAAACTAGGCTGGCATGTTGCAACTCCAGTATTTGATGGGGCAAACGAAGAAGATATTCAAAAGGCTTTGAGCCAAGCGGGATATCCTATAGATGGAAAAATTCAATTGAGAGATGGTAGAACAGGTGAGGAATTCGACCACCCTGTAACTGTTGGATACATGTATATGCTTAAACTTCACCATTTAGTAGATGAAAAGATTCACGCAAGAAGTACCGGACCTTATTCTTTAGTAACGCAACAACCTCTTGGAGGCAAAGCACAATTTGGTGGACAAAGATTTGGAGAAATGGAAGTTTGGGCTCTTGAAGCTTATGGTGCAAGTTATACTCTTCAAGAAATGTTGACAGTAAAGAGTGATGATATTGTTGGACGTGTTAAGACGTATGAAGCAATTGTAAAGGGAGAAAACATTCCTCAACCGGGAGTGCCTGAATCATTCAAAGTATTGATTAAGGAACTTCAATCATTAGCTCTTGAAATAAAAGTTTTGGATGAATACGGACAAGATGTTGACCTTGAAGTTGACGAAGATGATTTAGACAGAATTGATAACATTTCAAATAATGATGAAGAGATAAAAGGCCTTATAGAAAATAACCAAGCTCCTACTCAAGGTGCGATTAAGAGAATTTCTACAGATGATATAGAGGCTCTTGAAGAAGGTTATGAAGAAGAGAACGAAGAAGATGAATTAGATGGTCATTATGAAGAAGATTTTAGTTCTTATGATGACTCTGATGATGAGTAACTTATTTATAAGCTACAGAAAGGAGAGAATGCTCCTTGAGCGAACACGAATTATTTCACTCAATTAAAATAGGGCTAGCTTCACCTGAAAAAATAAGACAGTGGTCTTATGGAGAAGTTAAAAAGCCGGAAACTATAAATTATAGAACGCTAAAGCCTGAAAAAGAAGGTCTATTCTGCGAAAAGATATTTGGGCCTACTAAGGACTGGGAGTGTAGTTGCGGTAAATATAAGAGAGTAAGATATAAGGGTGTAGTGTGTGAAAAATGCGGAGTTGAAGTGACAAAGGCAAAAGTTCGTCGTGAGAGAATGGGCCACATAGAACTTGCAGCTCCAGTATCTCACATTTGGTACTTTAAAGGGATTCCTTCAAGAATGGGACTTGTACTTGACATGAGTCCAAGAGCTCTTGAAAAAGTTCTTTATTTTGCATCTTATATAGTAACTCATGTTGAGAGAGAAGCAGACTTGCCTCTTTATCAAAAACAACTTTTAACAGAAATAGAATACAGAGAATACAAGAGAGAATACGGCGACCAATTTACTGCTAAAATGGGAGCTGAAGCTATAAAGGATTTACTTCAAAGCATAGATTTACAAAGAGAATCTGAATTATTAAGCGCTGAATTAGAAGCGGCAACAGGACAAAAGAAAGTTAGAATTTCAAGAAGATTAGAAGTTATAGAAGCTTTTCTTCAATCAGGTAACAGACCTGAATGGATGATACTTGAAGCGGTGCCTGTAATCCCACCAGACATAAGACCTATGGTTCAATTAGACGGTGGAAGATTTGCAACAAGCGATTTAAATGACCTTTATAGAAGAATCATAAACAGAAACAACAGACTTAAGAAATTATTAGATATCAATGCACCAGATATCATTGTAAGAAATGAAAAGAGAATGCTTCAAGAAGCAGTCGATGCACTGATAGATAATGGTAGAAGAGGAAGACCTGTTACAGGACCTGGAAACAGAGCGCTTAAATCTCTTTCCGAGATGCTAAAGGGTAAGCAAGGTCGTTTCAGACAAAACTTACTTGGAAAGCGTGTTGACTATTCAGGACGTTCAGTAATCGTAGTAGGCCCAGATCTTAAATTCTACCAATGCGGTCTTCCAAAGAATATGGCGCTTGAATTGTTCAAACCATTTGTAATGAGAGAACTTGTTGCACAAGGTTATGCACACAATATCAAGAGTGCGAAGAGAATGGTTGAGAGAACGAGGGAAGAAGTTTGGGATGTGCTTGAAGAAGTAATAAAAGACCATCCAGTACTTCTAAACCGTGCACCGACACTTCACAGACTTGGTATTCAAGCTTTTGAACCAGTGCTTGTAGAAGGAAAGGCTATTAAACTTCACCCACTTTCATGTACAGCATATAATGCCGACTTCGACGGGGACCAAATGGCTGTCCATTTACCACTGTCAACAGAAGCACAAGCAGAAGCAAGACTTCTTATGCTATCTACAAACAATATACTAGGCCTTAAAGATGGTAAACCTATCGCAACTCCAACTCAAGATATGATTTTAGGTTCTTATTATCTAACTTTAGATATAGGGGAATCTAAAAAAGGAGATGGAATGGTATTTACCAGCGAAGATGAAATGATGCATGCATACTATGCAGGTTTCTTACATCTACAAGCTCACGTAGGAGTTAGAAGATACGCTGATGAAAATGACAGATGGGGTAAAATTGTATATTCTACAGTAGGTAGATTTATAATGAACAGCTTCATACCTCAAGACCTTGGATTTGTTGACAGAAATGTCGATAAATATTCTCTTGAAGTAGATAAAGTAACTGATAAAAAGTTGCTTGGCAAGATAATAGAAAAAACTTACAAAAAACATGGCAATATAGTTACCGCTAAATTGCTTGACAATATAAAAGAAAATGGATACCACTATTCAATTATTGGAGCTATTTCAATTTCAATGGGCGACGTTGAGGTACCAGAATCAAAACCTGAAATCTTAGCTCAAGCTAAAGCTGAAGTAGATAAATACGAAAAAGCATTCCGTAGAGGTTTGATTTCAGACGAAGAAAGATATGAAAAGGTAATAGACATTTGGAACAAGGCTACAGATGATTTGACAGACGATGTAATGGAAGGCTTTGATAGACTTAACAATATTTACATCATGGCGGACTCAGGAGCCAGAGGTTCTAAGAACCAAATCAGACAGTTGGCCGGAATGAGAGGTTTGATGGCTTCTCCATCTGGTAGAACTATCGAGGTTCCCATTACATCTAACTTCCGTGAAGGACTTTCAGTACTTGAATTCTACATGTCAGCGCATGGTTCCAGAAAGGGACTTGCGGATACAGCACTTAGAACTGCGGACTCTGGATATTTGACAAGAAGACTTGTAGACGTTGCTCAACAAGTAATCATCAAAGAAGAAGACTGTGGAACTGACGAGTATTTAGTTGCAAGAGATTTCAAGGATGGAAAAGAACTTATAGAAGGATTAAAAGATAGAATTGAAGGAAGATATTCTTTTGAAGACATCGTACATCCTGAAACTAAAGAAGTATTAGTATACGCAAACCACGAAATTTCTGATGATGATGCAGAAAAAATAGTTGAAGCTGGAATAAAAGAAGTTAAAGTTAGAACTGTATTAGGCTGTAAAGCTAAGACAGGAGTTTGTGCTCATTGCTACGGACGTAACTTGGCAACTGGAAACCACGTTGACATTGGAGAAGCTGTAGGGGTAATAGCAGCTCAATCAATAGGTGAACCTGGTACTCAGCTTACAATGAGAACTTTCCACACTGGTGGGGTTGCATCTGCTGCGGACATCACACAAGGTCTTCCTCGTGTTGAAGAACTTTTTGAGGCTAGAAAGCCTAAGGGATTAGCAGTTATTTCAGAAGTTGAGGGGACAGTTGAAATTAGAGAGCAAAACAGAAAGCGTGAAGTTGTTGTAACGCCAAGAGATGGAGAATCTCATAGCTACAACATAGTTTACGGGGCAAGACTTAAAGTTAAAAATGGCGACTATGTAGAAAAAGGACAAGAGCTTACTCAAGGTTCCGTTTACCCTCAAGACTTATTGAGAGTAATGGGAGCTAAGGGAGTTGAAGAATACATCGTTAAAGAAGTTCAAAGAGTTTATAGACTTCAAGGGGTAGACATCAACGATAAGCATATTGAAATTATAGTACGTCAAATGTTGTCTAAGTATAAGATCGATGATCCGGGGGATACAGAATTCCTACCAGGCTCATTGGTTGATGCAACTGAATACAAGTTGACTAACAAACAAATGATAGAAGAAGGTAAAAATCCTGCTATCGGAGAAGTTAATCTACTTGGTATAACTAAAGCTTCACTTGCTACAGATTCATTCTTATCAGCAGCATCATTCCAAGAAACAACAAGAGTTCTTACAGATGCAGCGATAAAAGGCAAGGAAGATAAATTACACGGACTTAAAGAAAATATCATAATAGGTCAGTTAATTCCTGCAGGTACAGGAGCAAGACAAAATAAACTTGTACAACTAGATGTAGATGAAAAATTAAAAGAAAATTATTTACTTCTTGAAAATTCAGAATTCATTGATGAAAATGAATTTGAAGAAGAAGTAGTAGTAGAATAGAAATAAAATCCGTCGGAGAAATCTGGCGGATTTTTTGTATGCTTTTGGATAAGAAAATATAATTACTAATAAAAGTATGTTTAAAAAAGTTTACTTTACTGGGATTGTGTGATAGAGTGAAGAAAAATAGAGGAATATATTTGTTTAATGGTGTCGCTTAGAAAAGATATAAGAAGTTTCACGATGGCAAAATTATAATTGATAAATATAAATTACAGGGGTTAGTTATAAATAAAGCAAAGTATAGGGAGGTTTCTATGAAAAAATATTTGATGGTTACGTTAATTGTTGTAATGTTTTTGATAGGTTGTTCACAAGGGACAAAAAGCAATTTGAGTGAAGATACTGAGGCTGTAAACAAAAAAGAAGTATTTTCAAAATTATTAAGAGAAAAAGATTTAATGAGTTATGTTGTTAAGACTAAAAGTGAAGCGACATTTAATGCTCAGTCTGATGAGAAAAAAGAAGTAACTAATTCAAATGGGACTGTTGAAATGATAAGGGAGCCTAAGATATATCACGCAAAATGGGAAGGCATAAGTGATAACACTAAAAATGAAAGCGAAGTTTATATCATAGACAAAGAGAATTTTTATAGAGAAAACAAAGGGGAATGGAATAAGAAAACAATTGACGATATGAACGACAATAAAGAAGACATACCTACTTTTGTTGCAAAAACTACATTTGATTCAAACTCTATTTTGGAAAATCTTGAAAGTTATTATGAAATCGTAGAGTCGCAAGATATTTATATATTAAAGCTTGAGTCCAACTCAGATAATATAAGTGAAATTGAAAATATTCTTTTTGGAAAAGATGAGAGCAATTCATTTATAGGAGAGTTAACTTCAATAAGAGCTGAATTTTCTTTTGAAAAAGATACATATCAGCCTATTTCATTTGAGTGGGAAGCACGCTTTTTAAATAAGGAGAACGACGAAGTTACACAGTTAAAACAAAGCGGAAATTATGAAAAAATAAATCAACTTGAAAAGATAGAAGTTCCTGAAGAGATTAAAAATTTATAGTGAAGGAGTTATAAAAGTTTTTTAGAAAATTTTTGAGAATACAGTTTAGTATTTTAGTAGTTGGACTTAATCTAAAATAAATAATTTAAATTTTTAGGACCTAAGAATACCTTTTGTGATATATTTTAGGTCTTTTTTTGGTTATAAGTATTCTAAAGCTACAAAATTAGAGAAATATTGGCTAAATAAAGTTGACTTAAAACAGGTTGAATGATATACTTATTGAGTATTTTGATAGCTATTTAAGACTACCTTTAAAGGTAGTCTTAATGTGTGTGTTGGAATTTACTAATTTTATGGAGGTGAAAGAATGCCAACTATTAACCAATTAATCAGAAAAGGTAGAAAGAAAATTGAAACTAAATCAAAGTCACCAGCTCTTGATGTTAACTATGATTCACTAAGAAAAGTTGAAACAGAAGTAAACTCACCACAAAAGAGAGGGGTTTGTGTAGCAGTTAGAACAGTAACTCCTAAGAAACCTAACTCAGCGCTTAGAAAAGTAGCCAGAGTTCGTCTTACTAATGGATACGAAGTAATGGCTTATATCCCAGGGATAGGACACAATCTACAAGAGCACAGTGTTGTACTTATCAGAGGTGGAAGAGTTAAGGACCTTCCAGGGGTTAGATATCACATTGTTCGTGGAACACTTGATACAGCTGGAGTTGACAACAGAAAACAATCAAGATCTAAATACGGTACTAAGAGACCTAAGAAATAAGATTGATTTGATTTAACATTCTTTATATAGATTTTTTGGCTTACGTTAATCGAGTACCAATGAATCGACTAAATAGTTAAGGAGGGAAGTTATGCCAAGAAAAGGACACATCCAAAAAAGGCAAGTAATGGCTGATCCTGTTTATGATGATGTAATCATCACAAAACTTATCAATAACGTAATGTTAGATGGTAAAAAGGGTACAGCACAAAGAATTGTATACAATGCTCTTGAAAATATTCAAGGGGAAACAGGTGAAGAAGCTTTAGAAGTATTCTACAAAGCTCTTAATAATGTAATGCCTGTATTAGAAGTAAAAGCAAGAAGAATCGGTGGGGCTACTTACCAAGTACCTATGGAAGTTAGACCTGAAAGACGTCAAACACTTGGACTAAGATGGTTGGTTAAGTATGCAAGAGCTAGAGGTGAAAAAACTATGGCTCAAAGACTTGCGAAAGAAATACTTGACGCATCTAACAACTTAGGAGCAAGTGTGAAGAGAAAAGAAGAAATGCATAGAACAGCAGAAGCCAATAAGGCATTTGCTCACTATAGATGGTAAGGGAGGAAGCCCATGGCTCGTGATATACCTTTAAATAGAGTAAGAAATATTGGTATCATGGCTCATATCGATGCCGGAAAAACCACTACTACTGAACGTATACTTTATTATTCAGGTAAAATCCATAAAATAGGCGAAACACATGAAGGTGGAGCGCAAATGGATTGGATGGAACAAGAGCAAGAAAGAGGTATCACAATTACCTCAGCTGCAACAACTGCAAATTGGAAGAATCATAGACTTAATATCATTGATACTCCGGGACACGTTGACTTCACTGTAGAAGTAGAAAGATCTCTAAGAGTTCTTGATGGTGCAGTAGCCTTGTTTGATGCAAAGAGTGGTGTAGAACCGCAATCTGAAACTGTTTGGAGACAAGCAGATAGATATGGTGTGCCTAGAATTGCACATATCAATAAAATGGACGTTACAGGAGCTGATTTCTTTAGATCAGTTGCTACAATAGATAAAAAATTACAAGGCAACCCGGTGCCTATTCAAATCCCAATGGGAGCTGAAGACACATTTATCGGTATGATTGACCTTGTAGAAATGAAAGCTGAAATCTACAAGAATGATGACGGTACAGAAATTGAAGTTACTGACATTCCTGAAGAATATAAAGCTCAAGCAGAAGAATATAGAGAAAACTTGATTGACAAGGTTGCGGAGTTTGATGAAGAACTTATGATGGCATACCTTGAAGGTGAAGAAATCTCTAAAGAGCAAATTAAAAAAGCTATAAGAAAAGGTACAGTAGATGTTAAGATAACACCATGTACTTGTGGATCTTCTTATAAGAACAAAGGGGTACAATTACTTCTTGACGCTATTATAGATTATCTACCATCACCATTAGATATTCCGGCAATCAAGGGAACTGATGATGACGGAGAACCTATAGAAAGACACGCTTCAGACGAAGAACCACTATCAGCATTAGCATTTAAGATAGTTTCTGACCCATTCGTTGGTAAGTTAGCTTACTTTAGAGTTTACTCTGGGGTATTGAAATCAGGTTCTTATGTATATAACTCAACTAAAGGTAAGAGAGAAAGAATCGGACGTATTCTTTTAATGCATGCTAATAAGAGAGAAGAAATTGATGAAGTATATGCAGGAGAAATCGCTGCAGCTGTTGGTCTAAAAGACACTACAACAGGTGATACACTTTGTGATGAAAAATCAAAAGTAATTCTTGAAAAAATGGAATTCCCAGAACCGGTAATTTCTGTTGCTATTGAACCAAAATCAAAAGCATCTCAAGAAAAAATGGGTATTGCACTTCAAAAATTAGCAGAAGAAGACCCAACATTCAGAACATACACTGACGAAGAGACAGGTCAAACTATAATCGCAGGTATGGGAGAGCTTCACCTTGACATTATCGTAGATAGACTTTTAAGAGAATTCAAAGTTGAAGCAAATATCGGTAATCCACAAGTATCTTATAGAGAATCTATTACTACAGCTTCTGAAGGCGAAGGTAAATATGTTCGTCAATCAGGTGGTCGTGGACAATACGGTCACTGTAAGATCAGAGTTACACCTCTTGAACCGGGTTCAGGATTTGTATTCGAAAACAACATTGTTGGGGGTGCTATTCCTAAGGAATTCATCGGACCTACACAACAAGGTATCGAAGAAGCAATGCAATCAGGTGTACTTGGTGGATATGAAGTATTAGACGTTAAAGTTGAACTATATGATGGTTCTTACCACGATGTAGACTCTTCAGAAATGGCATTTAAGATTGCTGGATCTATGGCATTAAGAGATGCACTTGCAAAAGCAAATCCGGTACTTCTTGAACCAACAATGAAAGTAGAAATAACAACTCCAGAAGAATACATGGGAGATGTTATCGGAGATATAAACTCAAGACGTGGAAGAATGGAAGGTATGGAACTTGTAAATGGTGCACAAATCATAACAAGTTATGTACCACTAGCAGAGATGTTTGGATATGCAACATCACTTCGTTCAAACACACAAGGTAGAGCTAACTACTCTATGCAATTTGACCACTATGAACCAGTACCTAAGAACATTTCTGACGAAGTTCTTGGAGACAAAAAGTAAGATCTTTAAGGAGGAATTACAATGGCTAAAGCTAAATTTGAAAGAAACAAACCACACGTAAACATAGGAACAATAGGACACGTAGACCACGGAAAAACAACACTAACAGCAGCAATAACACTAGTACTAAACAAAAGATTCGGATCAGGTGAATTCGTAGACTACGCAAACATCGATAAAGCACCAGAAGAAAGAGAAAGAGGAATTACAATCTCAACATCACACGTAGAATACGAAACAGCAAACAGACACTACGCACACGTAGACTGTCCAGGACACGCTGACTACGTAAAGAACATGATCACAGGAGCAGCACAAATGGACGGAGCAATCCTAGTATGCTCAGCAGCAGACGGTCCAATGCCACAAACAAGAGAACACATCCTACTAGCAAGACAAGTAGGGGTACCAAAAATAGTAGTATTCCTAAACAAAGAAGACCAAGTAGATGACCCGGAACTAATCGAATTAGTAGAAATGGAAATCAGAGACCTACTAAGCGAATACGACTTTGACGGAGACAACACACCAATCGTAGTAGGATCAGCCCTAAAAGCATTAGAAGATCCGGACGGAGAATGGGGAGACAAAATCCTAAAACTAATGGAAGCAGTAGACGAATACATTCCAGAGCCAGTAAGAGACATAGACCACCCATTCCTAATGCCAGTAGAAGACGTATTCTCAATCACAGGAAGAGGAACAGTAGCAACAGGAAGAGTAGAACAAGGAACAGTAAAAGTAGGCGACAACGTAGAACTAGTAGGACTAACAGAAGAAAGAAGAACCCTAGTAGTAACAGGAGTTGAAATGTTCAAGAAGCAACTAGACCAAGCCCAAGCAGGAGATAACATCGGAGCCCTACTAAGAGGAATCCAAAGAGATGAAATCGAAAGAGGCCAAGTACTAGCAGCACCAGGAACAATCAATCCACACACAAAATTCGAAGCCGAAGTATACGTACTATCAAAAGAAGAAGGTGGAAGACACACACCATTCTTTAACGGATACAGACCACAATTCTACTTCAGAACAACAGACGTAACAGGAGACATCCAACTAGCAGAAGGCGTAGAAATGGTAATGCCAGGAGACAACTCAACATTCACAGTAACACTAATCACACCAATCGCGATGGACGAAGGATTAAGATTCGCAATTCGTGAAGGTGGAAGAACAGTAGCATCAGGCGTTGTTTCTAAACTTATCGACTAATTTAATTAACAATTAGGTGATGTTGCAGAATAGATGATTCTACTCTGCAACATCATTTTTTGGCTCTATGTCAAACATTGGGGAGGCTCATAAATCGAGCCTCTCATTTTATGTAAAAATCAACACATAGCAGCTAAAATAAGTCCAAAACTAAAATAAAACAAAAACCACTAAAAATAAGCATAGCAAACAAAACTCCTAGGAGTTTTCAGAAAATTTAATACTCTTTTACCAACTACTTACACGAAAACATAATTCGTTTTCTAAATAAATCAAAATTCCTCATACCAAAACAATTTCTCTTTAAAGTCTTTATCTTAGTATGCGTACCCTCAAGAGGACCATTAGACCAAGGATAATCAAAAGAATTACATATCTCATCAAACCAATCATTAAAAGCAGTAATACAAGAACTAAATTCCTTTAAACCGGACTCCTTAGCCCTTCTTATCCACTCACTCAAACATATACTAGCCATCTTTTTATTAGGCTGAGTAAGAACATATTGGTAGAACAACTCCTTTAATTGATAAGCTAACCTTAAATCCTCACTTAACCCAAGCATTAAAGAAACCTCACTAGCCTGCATAGAACTAAGCATAGAAGAAGGCTTTGTAACTAAACTCTTACTTCTCTTAAAAACACCCTAAGCTTAGAAGAAACATCCCTTTGAATCCTCTTTCTAACATTCTCCAAAGCCCAAGAAACCTGTCTTATGAAATGATACCTATCAATAATATGAATCGAACTTCTAAAGAACCTATCCCTAACAGATTTAAAAAAATTAGACATATCACTTACAAAAAACTTAACACTCATCCTCTCTATATTAGAAATCCTTTTAAAATACTCAAACAAACAATCCTTACTCCTAGAAAGTAAAATATCAATAACACTATGAGTATCACCATTAAGAAGAGAAGTCTGATACTTGTTATTGCCACTATCACCCTTAAACTCATCTGTAAACGGTAAAATAAGAATGTACAAAAATGATTAAATAGGAATGTACAATTTGATAAAATAATGAATATAACATTTTGGAGGAAATAATGGAATATTCATTAATAAATAACTTGAAAATTAAAATACAAAAGTTAAAAGATTTATCAAAATTAAAAATAATTATGGATTCAAATGATTTAAAACCAAACTATTCTGCTTTATCTAAAGAACTTGGTGTGGATAGACGTACTATTAAAAAATATTATCATGATTATGATAAAACCCTTTTCTAGAAACAAATCTTCTAAAATAGACAAGTTTAAGGATGTAATTAAAGAGTTGCTTGATGTTAACTCTGTTCAAAAATTCTACTCTAAAACAATTCTTTGGAGATATCTAAAAGATAATCATGCTCTAGATACAAGCCTTTCTAATTTCAATAAATACATTAACAATAATGAAGTTTTCAAAGAATATTTTGATAAAAATAAAGGAAAAAACAAAGCTAAAATAAGATTTGAATCATCTCCATCAGAGCAAGCTCAAATTGATTGGAAAGAAAATATAGAGTTCATAACTTCTGATGGAGAGGTAATTAATTTAAATATTTTTGTTTTCATACTTTCATATTCAAGATATAGGATTTTTAGTGTATCACTAGACAAAAAACAAAGTACTCTATTTGACTTTTTAAATTCTAGCTTTGAACAAATTAGTGGAGTTCCTCAAAGCTTAGTAACTGATAATATGAAAACAATTATGGATGAGCCAAGAACCGGTAGAAAAGAAGGAAAAGTTAACAATAAGTTTTATCAATTTATGAAAGATTATGGTTTTGATCTAAAACCATGTACAGCCAAAAGACCACAGACTAAAGGAAAAGTAGAATCTAGCATGAAACTATTAGAAGAAATTAACGCCTAACAAGGGAAATTAACATATCAAGAACTTTTAGACTTAGTTTCAAAAATTAATAACCGAGTAAACTTAGATATTCATCAAGGAACAGGTCAAATACCAATTAAACTTTTAGAAAAAGAAAAAGACTTCTTAAAGCCACTACCAAGTAAGCAAATAAGAAATCTCTACAAAATAAAGCTAACACAAGTAAGAGTAAACAAATCCTCTATGATAACATACAAGAAGAATCAATACTCAGTCCCAACTGAATATGAAAATAAGCCATTAAACTTACAAGTATTAGATAATAAATTGTACGTCTATGATAACACAAAATTAGTAACAATTCATAAAATAAGCCATAAAAAATTAAATTATCATTTAGAAGACTACGAAGAAATATTATCCAATACATTAAAAAACAAAGATTCAGTAGCAATAAAAGAAATTGCAAAAGAAAATTTAAAAAAGATTGGAGAAATATATGGAATATAGCACAAACTATGAAAGACTAATAACCAACCTAAAATATCTAAATTTAAAGCAGGTAATAATACATTTAGAAAATGAACTTAAAGATCCAAATATATCACTAATAGATGGGCTTTTAAGATTAACAGATTATGAAGTAGATAACAAGAAAATAGTAGCAGCAAATCAAATGGTAAAAGTAGCAAACTTTCCAAGCATAAAAACCCTAAAAAACTTTGATTTTAACTTCAATGAAAACATAAACGAAAATCAAATAAAAATGCTATGTGGATTAAGTTTCATAGAAAAAAATGAAAACATAATAATATTAGGAAATAGCGGAGTAGGTAAAACTCATTTAGCAACATCCATAGGAATAGAAGCCGCAAGAAAAAGAATAAGCACCTACTTTATCAAATGTAACGACTTAATAGACAATCTAAAAAGAGCCAAACTAGAAAATAGATTAGACAATAGAATCAAACATTACACAAAATATAAGCTACTGATAATAGACGAACTAGGGTACCTTCCCCTAAACCACGGAGACGAAAGAATGCTATTTCAACTAATAGATAAAAGGTATGAAACAAAAAGTACAATTATAACAAGTAACTTAAACTTTTCAGAATGGGGAGAACTATTTTATGATGAAAAAATAGCCCAAGCAATAGTAGATAGACTATTACATCATTCAACAGTCATCTCAATAACAGGAGCATCATATAGATTAAAAGACCATATTTTTGAAAAGGAGGAATAAGAAAATGTACATTATTATTTGAGCAAAAATGTACATTCTTATATTGACATTTACAAAAGATGATACAATAAGTGGGCTGACTACCTCAGCGGGTATTTGGACTATGGCGATTATAGGTATGAGCTTTGGAGCGGGCCTGTATTTTGTTGGGATAGTTGTATGTATGGTAATGGCGACAGTACAAAGTATGCTATATGTCGGAGGCGTATTTTTCTCTGCCGCGTCTACACATACTCTTGTTATTCAAGCAAATAATTTAACTGTAATAGATGAAATTAAACAGCATGTTGGATACAAGAAGATAAAATACAGCAATATAAAACAACTAAGTGGCGAAAGTAAACTTACAATAAATATGAGATTTTTATCGGATGATGAAGATGAAGTTATAAGAATTTCAGAAATGCTTGAAAAAAATCCTGATGTTGAAAAATTTTACATCCTGTAGTCTTTCATTAGATTATCATGATAAATTGTAATTGACACAATTAATTTATTGTGATAATCTGAAAATAAGATAAAGGAGGTATTTAATATGATAAGAAAACGATTACCTATTTGGACGTTAGTACTTAGTTTAATGGTGTCGGCGCTTTCGCCAATTGGTACATATGCGGCAACTAGAGAGCCAGTAAAAGACAATGGAACAGGGCTTGTAATGAGTACTAATCCTTTGGCGAACAAAGTAGGTAAGGAAGTACTTGATAAAGGTGGAAATGCAATTGACGCAGCTGTTGCAGTTGGATATATGTTAGCTGTTGTACACCCTGCTGCAGGAAATATTGGCGGCGGTGGATTTGCATTGATTCACACTGAAGATGGTAAAGACGTGGCATTGGATTTTAGAGAAACTGCTCCGGCAAAAGCTACAAGAGATATGTATCTTGATAAAAAAGGTAATGTAATAGATGGCATGAGTGTAACAGGATACAAAGCTGCCGGAATTCCAGGAACTGTAAAGGGCATGAGTGAAATGCTTAACGAATACGGAACTATGCAATTATCAGAATTAATTCAACCAGCTATAGACACAGCTAGAAATGGTTTTAAATTATCATCAAGACAAGCTGAAACGTTTGTAGAAGAAAAAGATAGAATGCAAAAATTTGAAGCTACAAAAAAATATTTCTATAAAGCAAATGGAAATCCTTATAAAGAAGGAGAAGTTTTAAAACAAGAAGATTTGGCAAAAACTTTAGAGAGAATAGCTAAAAGAGGACCATCTGAATTTTACAGAGGAGAAACCGCAGACCTTATAGTTAAAGATATGGAAAAGAATGGTGGGCTTATAACAAAGGCTGATTTAGCTGCTTATAAGACAGTTTGGAGAACTCCAGTAAAGGGAACTTACAGAGGATATGATATAGTTTCTATGTGCCCACCATCATCAGGAGGAACTCATATAATACAAATTTTAAACATAATGGAAAATGCAAACATCAAAGAAATGGGTTCACTTTCTTCAGAAACAATCCAATTGATGGCGGAAGCTGAAAGACAAGCTTATGCAGACAGAGCTGAATACATGGGAGATCCTGACTTTGTAAAAGTTCCAACTGCAAAACTCATGGACAAAGCATATGCTAAAAAAATATATGAAAAGATAGTTGCAAATAAAGATAAAGCTATTCCAAGTTCACAAGTTAAACCAGGATTAGAACTTCCTTATGAATCAGACCAAACTACTCACTATTCAGTAATGGATTCAAAGGGAAACGCCGTATCAGTAACTTATACAATAAACTGGACATTTGGTTCTGGAGCATCTGTTGACGGAGCAGGATTTTTATTAAATGATGAAATGGATGATTTTTCTGCTAAGCCAGGAGTTCCAAATGTATTTGGAGCAGTTGGCGGAGATGCGAACGCAATAGAAAGTGGAAAGAGACCTCTATCATCTATGTCTCCGACTATAATCCTAAAAGATGGAAAAGTATATATGGTAGTCGGAAGCCCTGGAGGAACTAGAATCATAACTACTGTACTTCAAGTAATATCAAACGTAATTGACCATGAAATGGATATAGCAGAAGCTGTTGCTAAACCAAGATTCCATATGCAATGGTTGCCTGATGAAATAAGAATAGAAAAAGATACTCTTGTAAAAGATGTAAAAGTGAAACTTGAAAATATGGGCTATAAAGTAACAAAGAAACCTGTTATGGGAGATGTAAATGCAATTATAAAAGACCCTAAAACAGGAACATTCTACGGAGCTAAAGACCCAAGAACTGAATTTTAATATAAAAAATTAGTAACACTATTTTTAATGAGAAAATGATAAGAACCCCTTTTGCTGTACATAGTGAAAGGGGGTTTTTAATGAAATTTATAAATTTAGCTATTCTATATGATAGATAATTCAAAAGTTATAATTTGATAAATTATTTATAAAGTAATACATATTTACAAACTATAGAGTAAATTAATAAAAAAGTTTTTGGATTGGTAGTAATATTTTAATTAGTATTATTTTATACTCAGTACCTTGTATTAAAAGGTAGCTTGTGATATTATACATCTGAAGAGAGGGAATTATATGAACGTACAGTTTAAAAAAGGTGTTTTAGAACTTTTAGTTTTTGCACTTCTCAAGGATAGAGACCACTATGGTTATGAAATGGTAGAAAAAATCTCAAAGCATATAAATATTTCAGAAGGCAGTATCTATCCTCTACTTAGGCGACTATCTAATGAAGGATATGTTTCTACATACTTAGAAGAGTCTCAAAGTGGACCGCCGAGAAAGTACTATACTATTACTAATTTTGGGAAAAAACAATATGAAGGACAAATTGAAGAGTGGTTTGAATTTATTAATTCTGTAAATATGATATTGAAAGGTGAAACGGATGAATAAAAAAGATTATTTGAATTTATTAAGATATCATCTTGGAGAACTGCCCAAAATAGTTGTAGATGATATTATCTATGATTATGAAGAGCATTTTAACTTGGGAATAGAACAAGGCAAAACTGAAGAAAAGATTGCTGAAGAACTTGGATATCCTGATGACATAGCTAAAGAGTACTTGGGAAGAGACCCTCAAAAAGCTACAAAAAAAGAAAATATAGAAAATGAAGAAAATATAGAAAAAAATGATAATAGATCAAGAAATATTTTATTGATAGTTTTAGGTTTGATCTTTGCTCCGGTAATCATAGGCGCTATTACAGGTATTTTCGGGTTGGCATTTGGAATATTTATGGGACTTATGGGAGCTGGAGTGGGTCTGATAGTAGGCGGGCTTGGATTATTTTTGAGCTTTTTTCCATTTATACCGGTTTCAGAAGTTGCTATTTTGGCAAATCCAATAACAAGATTATTTACAGGGATTGCGCTAATTTGTTTTGGAATAATATTATTGTATTTAGGAATTAAATTTTTAAAATTCTTTATTAGAACAGTTGGAGACGTATTTTTTGCAATAAGATGGAAGTTGGTGATATAGATGAAAAGATTTATTATTATAGTATTGTTATTAGGAATATCTGCTTCAATAATTGCTGGAGTTTCATTTTTTATAAATGATAGAGATAAGCTAAAAAATTCAGTAATTGACTTGAGTATTATGAAAGATATTGAAGAGCAAAAAGGATTTTCAGATACAGAAAATTTTGCTAAAGAAGAAAACTTTGATGCTGAGATAAAAGAACTTTATATAGAAAAATTAAACGGTGGACTATTAATAAAACAATCAAATTACAATGGAATAAAAATTACTGATGGGGAAAAGGGGAATGTTGTTTATAGTTTTGAAAATGGAAAACTGATTATTGATGATAAGGGTGGAGAAACAGATAATATTTCAATAAAAGATTTGTTTAAAAATAATTATAGACGAACGATAGTATATTCAAAAAATCCGGAAGAGTTGATAGCAAAGATAACTAATTTAAATGGTGCTATGTCAATAGACACAAATATTAAGGAGCTTACAATAGAAACAGTAAATGGTGCATTAGGTATAGATAGTAAAGAGTCGTTTAATATGAATATAAATTCAATAAATGGAGCGGCTAATATTAAGATGGAAAATTTTGATGCTAACATAAAAATAAATTCAATAAATGGAGGTGTTAGCACTTTTTTTGAATATGAAGAAAGTAATCTATTTCCAAGGAGAATCGATAAAAAAATCAAGAATGGAAGAAATGTTATAGAAATAGGTACAGTAAATGGAGCTATATCTATAGACAATTAAGATAGCCAAGCTTTTAAAACTCTGTATTATAAATTATTATAACAAAAGAATTCAAACAAAAATAAAATGGATGTTCACCTATATTTTTAGGTAGCATCCATTTTATTTAAATATTTGATATTGTAAGCAATTCTATTAGTTGCCAATGCAACGGATTTTCTATTCACTTCTAATTGCATCTAAGGCAGATAATTTCATTGCACGTTTCGCAGGGAAGTAGCCAGCTAAAATTCCTATTAAACAAGAAAATAACAGTGCAATTAAAATTAACCAAAAAGGGATGTAAGATATCTTTGGTTCAAAGTCTCCAGTGAGTTGGAACCTAGACATCAAAAATCCTTTTGCCAAGATATTGAATACAAAGGAAAGTATTAGAGAAAATATAACTCCAATTATTCCTCCTAAAAGGCCTATGAAACCAGCCTCGATTAAGAATAATTTTTTTATATCAGATATTGAAGCTCCTATTACTTTCATTACACCTATTTCTCTAGTTCTTTCATATATTGACATTATCATTGTGTTGGTAATGCCTATGGCAGCCACTAAAAATGATACGGCAGATATTGCTCCAAATACTGCTTGGACTATCAATATATTTTTGTTTTGATTTTCAAGAATTTCTGCAAAGATGTTTGAAGCATTGTATCCCATGGCTTTGATATTATCTTGAACAGCTTTTACATTTTTTATATCATCAACTTTAACCTTTATAATAGAATACTCATTAAATTTAGGTGGAGTTGTGTTAGAAAATTGTGCAGAATCTTTAGCTAGTTTTTTTAAGTAATCTATAGGCATATAAATTGTATTGTAATTTTGCCAGTCATTTTCGTTTGGTACTAACACTCCCACTACAGAAATTTTTTCTGAATATACAGGTTTGTTCTCATCTTCTGTAAAATTCCCATTCATTTCTGAGTTTTCTATGTTTATTTTTGAAATTTCAATTTTACTTTTCATAGGTTCTACTTTTGATGAAGCATCAATATTTACTCTCTTAGGGTCTCTAAAGTTTTTTGCAGCACCGCCACTAAAGACAATGTGTTTAGTGTCTCCATTCGTGAGAAGTCTGCCATCTTGTATTTTAAAATCAAAGTCATTCATAACTTTAGGGGGCATAGCTACAACATCAACCCATTCATTGACATAGCGACCACTTTTAAATGTAGCTGAGGCCTTATAGATAGGCATTACAGAAGTGACGTGTTCAACACGAGACACTTCTGCAACAGCTGTATCATTAAGCTTTTTATCTTTTGTCTTAGGACTCATTTCAGAATTCATTGATCCGAAGTTTTTTTGTAAGTCCAAGATTGTCAAATTACCCATTGAAGAGTACATTGCAGTATTTATTTTTTGGAATCCAAATCCGATGGAAAGCATGACTATAATTGAAGTAGTTCCTATAATGACACCGAGAACTGTTAAGAAAGTTCTCATCTTTCGTGCTTTTAAATTTTTTATAGCCATAGAAATTAAATCATTTAAGTTCATTATAATTTCAAGTCCTCATCATTTTTATTTTGTTTACGCTTTTTATAGAATATAAATCCACCAGCACCAGTAGCTAAAAGAACTAATGGAATGATTAGCAGTAAAGGATTAAAAGAACTTTGTTGCGGCATTTCATCCATGTTTTCAGGAGCTGAGAAATCTTGTGCATCAAATGAATAGTCTCTCTTTAAAGTTTCTTTTTTACCAGTTGAGTCTTCGTATGAAAATTCTATTTCAAATTTACCTTTACCAGCTTTTTCAGGTGTGACTGATACTGTGAACTGCTCAGAACTTCCAGGAGAAAAGTTTCCTTTATAGCTTGAAGGTATATCGAATTTTAAATTTTTACCACTTATCTTAACTAACACATTGTAAAGCGAAGCTTTTCCGGTGTTGAAGTAGTCTACAGTGATTGGATTTTCTTGTCCAACAATAAATTCACCTTGAGGGACTATATCTCCTATATCAAGTTTTGCTTTTTGTACTACAGGTATACCAATTTGTTCGGTTGCTTGGTATTTTTCAGCTTTAGAATCTTCGTATTCAAAATTTGCTATTACAGTGTATGTCTTAGCTGCGGTATCAGGAACTGTGGTAAATACAATTTCTTTTTCAACTCTCTTTCCGGGTTTTATCTCATCTACATAGAATGTATTGGAACTTCCAACGGGAGTGAATACTGAAGCTGTAGACGGAGTATTATTTCCACTAGATTGAGAATTATTTGAATTGTTTGAGTTATTTGAAACAGATTCTTGTGCGTCTGATGTCAAAAGTATTTTTATATTTCTAACAGATTTTTTTGCATTTGTGTTGTAGAGTTTTAAATGCATTTTAAAAGGCATACCAGCTTCTATGATTTCAGGGTCAAAAGAGTATTCTTCCAAAATCAATTTAGGAACTGGAGAAGTATCTTTAGCATTAGGGTCAACTGGCTTAGGTGCTTTAATGAAAACACCGACAATTTGAGTAGACTCTAAAGTGCCATCAGCTCCGTCACTATAAGAAACTTTTAATTCCACAGGATAATTTTTTGTATCAGCAGATGGTGTGGTGATAAAGTCAAATGAATAGTGCTTAGATTGTCCTGGATCCAAAGACTTAGTCAAGACTTTAGAAACAGATTTTGAAGCAAGTCCACTTTGATCTTGAGAAATTGCTGTTACAACTAAATTTTTTGCCTGATTTTTACCAGTGTTAGCTATGTCAAAACCTATTGTAGTGCTTTGATTTCTACTCAAAACTTTAGTAGGAAAGACAATATTTTGGAATTCTAAATTTGTAGAAGACTTTGGTGCTTTTAATACATCTATTGAGAAACTATAAGAACCTTCTTTAGGAGATTTAGTTGCATCATCACCTACAAATGAATATTTTAAAGTCAACATATAACTTCCGGCAGGTGTTGATGGGTCAGATTTCAAATCGAAAAATATGGGAGTTGAATTTCCAGGCTCTAAAGAAGTTATATCAACAGTTGAAAGCCCTTTTGCAAGTGTGATTTTTCCGCTTTCAAGTCCTTCTAATGAAACTTTAATATTTTTAGCTGTCGAATCTCCGGTGTTTTTAATTGTGAAAGGAACTTCAAATGACTTTGAAGGTTGTACAGAGCCGGTCCACAGAGTGCTTTTTGAAATTTCAATTGATGGATTTACTGGCTTTTCAGGAGCGATAACTCTTACATATATAGTTTCTTCTTGTTCAAGAAAAGTTTGATTTACATAGTATCTAAGTTTTAATTTTATAGGAACAGATTTGGTTGTAAAATCTTTTTCGGTTCTCAAATAAAAAGTTCCACTTAAAGAATTATTTTGTCCTATTGAACCGTTATTTACAGCATAACCATCTCCATCAACATACACTTTGTCAGGATTTTCGATAAAAGCTTGTACTGAAATTCCGGAGATGTTTTCTTCGTTGGATGGGTTGTTTAGCGTAATATTTACAGCAGCAGTTTCTCCATCTGTTAAATTAATAGTTTGAGGGGCAGACACATTGAGTTTTAAATTAGATGTTGTTTTTACGTTACTTGCATTTACAATGCTTGAATTAAATAATAGCAAAATTAATAATAAATAAATTGTGAATTTCTTCATTTTTCCTCCGAGTTATGAAATTATTGAAACATTGTCTTCTATATTTATAATTTTTCCATCCTTCATATGTATAATCACATCAGCATAGACAGAAGTTTCAACGTCATGGGTTACAATAATCAACGTTTGATTATGTTTTCGAGATATTGAGCACATAAGCTTCATGATATCATCAGATGTTTTACTATCTAAGTTGCCAGTTGGCTCATCGGCAAACACAATTGGAGGACTATCGACAAAGGCTCTAGCTATTGAGACTCTTTGTTGTTGTCCACCACTCATTTCATTTGGTTTGTGTCGCAATCTATCGCCTAGTCCGACTTTTGTGAGGATGTCTTTTGCAAATTCATTTCGTTTTGCTTTAGAAATACCTTTAAAAGTAAGTCCAAGACTGACATTTTCTGATGCATCAAGAGTTGGAATTAAGTTGTAAGATTGAAATACAAAACCAACATTGAGTTGCCTAAATTTGGTGATTTGGTCTTCGTTTAAACCAACTATATCAATTCCGCCTATAAAGACTTGACCGGTGGTTGGTTTATCAAGGCCGGCAAGTATATTTAAAAGAGTGGATTTTCCACTTCCAGATGTACCGAGGAGACATATAATCTGCCCTTTTTTTATTTTGAGATTGACATCGTCTAGGGCATATACAGAAGAATCTCCCATTTTATATACTTTGGTAAGATTTTTAGTTTCTATAAAAGAATCCATAATTACCTCCTTGTATAGACAGTATAACAAAATATATAAGCAATAGTAAATTTTAGTTTTACTAAGAAAAGTCAAAGGTTAATGGATAAAAGTACTATTAAGTTAAGAAAACATCGTAATATAGCAAAGTTAATCCTAAATTGCAATAGCAAATTGAATTATAGTTATCTAAATCATTTAGGATTGTAAAATATGTTTGACAATCCGAGAAATTAATTTTAATAAATTGTACATTTAGTCTTGACAAAGTGTATTGTGAAAGATAGAATATCTATGTTAATTAACCGCAGACAGTAGGGGAGAAATCTTAAAAATCCTACCGAGGTAAGATCGTTTTAAATACGAATTTCTTAATCTCATCAGTCTGCGATGGGATTTTTTATATTTGGAGGTGAAATAGTGAAAGAAGAAAAGCTAAATGGAAAAGTCCAATTGGTTGATGAAATCAAAGGAAAAATTGAAAGCGCTCAAAGTATCGTACTTGTTAATTACAGAGGTCTTACTGTAGAAGAAGTTACTGAACTTAGAAGTAAATACAGAGAAGCTAATGTAGAATACAAAGTTTATAAAAATACTATGATGAGACGTGCATTCGAAGAACTTGGACAAACTGAAATTTCAGAGTACCTAGTAGGACCAAGCGCGATAGCATTTTCACTAGAAGATCCGGTTTCAGCGGCAAAAGTAACAGCTGAATTCGCTAAAGAACATGAAGCATTTGAAATAAAATCCGGTATTGTAGACGGAAAGTTAATTTCAAAAGAAGAAGTAGAAGGTCTAGCTAAATTACCATCTAAAGAAGTACTTGTTGCTAAGTTACTTGGCAGCATGAACAGCCCAATTCAAGGTCTTGTTAATGTACTTAACGGAAATATTAGAGGACTTGCAGTGGTATTAAATGCCATAGCAGAAAAGAAAGAACAAGAAACAGCATAAAAATTTAGTGCAAAGCACAAACAGGAGGATATTATAATGTCAGATAAAGTACAATCACTTATTGAAGAAATCAAAGGTTTAACAGTATTAGAACTTTCAGAAGTTGTTAAAGCATTAGAAGAAGAATTCGGAGTATCAGCAGCAGCTCCTATGGCAGTAGCAGCAGCTCCAGTAGCAGGTGCAGCTCCAGCAGCAGCTGAAGAAAAAACTGAATTTGATGTAATCATCAAAGATGCAGGTGCAGAAAAAGTTAAAGTTATCAAAGTAGTTAAAGATGCTACAGGACTTGGACTAAAAGACGCTAAAGCTATCGTTGACGAAGCTCCAAAAGCAGTTAAAGAAGGTGCAAGCAAAGAAGAAGCTGAAGAACTTAAAGCTAAATTAGAAGAAGCAGGAGCAACTGTAGAACTTGCTTAATTAAATTTAAAATTAAAGTAGCCTATTTGGCTACTTTTTTTGTGCCCAAAATTAAAATCTAATCAAATAATATAGAACTTAGGAATTAAGATTTTACAAGATTTGATAATATCTATAAAATTTAATTATTAAAAGATAAAAAAGACTTATTGAAAATTGGCTAAAAAATAGAAAAAATAATTTGCATTATTAAATTAAAAGGAGTACACTCAAGATGATTTACGAAAATTGAAAATTTTGTAATTAGAAAATAGCGACCATTGGCCGGTCGTTTTTTTAAGTTAAAGGAAGGTGATGAATTTTGGAAGAATTGATTCAGCAGATACTTAGTTTAGACAAAAAAACTAAAGAGTTTACCAATAGAGCCGAGAGAGAATTGGAAGAGTCAAAAGCTGAAATTCAAAATATGTTAAATAATTTTGAATTAAAAAGCCATGAAGAAGCTAAGAAAAGAGCTATAGAAATGTATGAAAAAGTGTACAGTGAGGCAATGGCGAAAGTAGAAAGCATCTCTGAAGAAAATCAGAAGAGGTTAAAAGATGTGGAATCAATTTATCGAGAAAATAAAGAAGAATTGATTACTAAGGCGATTAAACTTTTAGAGCTGTAGAGGTGAGAATGTGAATTATGCTGCTGTAAATACAAAGGCAAGAGCGGTATATGCTAAATATATAAAACAAAGTCCTCAATTACAATTGTTGGGAATGGATACACCAAAGGCAGCCTTGGCTAAGCTCAATGAGTTATGGAAACTTGACATTGAACTACCAAGTGGAAAAGAAGCAATAGATTTATATGAAGTAAATAAGCAGATGGAACACAAAGTGTATGAAGAATTAAAAGATTTTCTTTATTTCTTTCAAGGGGAAGAGAGAAAATTCTACAGTGGCCTTTTAGAAAGATATAAAATAAGAGATATAAAGAGAATTTTTAGAACCATAGTACACGGTGAAAACAGAAATCTTTTGAGAGAAAGTCTTGTTGCGCTAAATCCTGCAATAATTCCAGAAGATGGAGATTGGAAAGTTGAGAGGTTTATCGAAACTTTAAAAGACACTGACTACGCAAGAAAGCTTACGGTCTATACAGATATTCCAGATGACAGAATATTATTTTATGTAGAGATGACTTTGGATAAGAGTTATTATGAAAATTTAATTGAAAGAGCAAAGAAACTTAGCGGCTCAAGTTCAAAGTTGGCATTGAGTTTAATCGGCAATCATATAGATTTGTTAAATATAACCTATTTATATAGAGGGGAAAAGACATATTCTATTTTGCCACAAGAAATGGTCAACTTTTTGATTGATGGTGGAGAAAAATTATCAAGGCAGACATTATCTATTTTGGCATATGAGGATATAAAAGAATTTTTAAAAAATGTAGCAGATACCAAATTTAATTTCTTATTTCCGGGCGGAAGAGAAGCCACAAATATGGACATAAGAATGGAACGTGATTTATATAAAAAATTTTTAAATGCATATCAAACAAGTGGTTTTGATATAGGAAAAATTCTTTCAATAACTTTATTGATGGAATTGCAAATTAGAGATATCTCCACAGTATTAGAAGGTAAGAGATTGGGGATTAACTCGAATATTGTAAGGGATCTTTTGACAATCCCGTTAAAGGAAGGTGAAGTATGGCAGTAGAAAAAATGGTCATGCTTAATGTAGTAGGGAAGCTTGATGACTTAGAAAATATATTGTTGGATATATTAAAAAGTGAGTCTATAGATATGGTAGATGCCATGACACAGCTTTCAAAGAACAATGCCATTTATGAATTGAATGCTGAAAATGTAGATATGATTGTAGATTTAAACAATCTTGGACCATTTGTTGCTGATAATAACAATAGAAAGAGAACGCAACAAGCAAGACAATTGATGGAATATTTTGGCATTGAAAATCTTGAAGCTGAGCAAGAGGGCTCAAGTGAATATACTGAAAAAGATTTTGACAAGTTATATGCAGAAACTGCTAATTTACGTAATGAAATAGAAGAAATCGACAAGAGGTTAGAAGTTTCTCAGGGAATTAGTCAAAACTTGGCATTATTTAGAAATGTTGATGTCGACTTAAGAGAACTAAAAAATATGGAGTATTTTACAGCTAGATTCGGAAGAATTGAAAAAGCTGCAAGGCTTAAGCTAAAAGAAAATTACGACCATATTTTAGCGGCAGTTTTTCATACAGGTTCATATGAAAATGAAGAAGTATATTTGGCAATATATCCAAATGAAGTTCATGAGGAAATAGACAGAATATTGAGTTCTCTACATTGGATAGACGTTCCAATTTTAGAGCATTCACAAGGGAGTGCCAAGGAAACTTTAAATCAAATTGAAGCTGAGGCAGCTGCATTAAACAACAGACTTGAAGAAATAGAAGTGGAAAAACAAACTCTTTACAAGAGTAAGACTAAAGAAATTCATAAAATTTTAGCCAGAATGTTGGTGCTTGGAAGAATTGAAGAAGCTAAGTCTAAAATGGCGAAAGCTAAAAAATACTTCCTATTATCAGGATGGGCAAGTGAAGATGGTTTTAAAGAATTAAAGGAACAGTTGGGAAAATATTCTGACACATTAATTACAGCGGTAGATGCTGATGGAGAAGATATAATTTTCAAACCACCTACAAAGCTAAAAAACAATTCTTTTTTTAAACCGTTTGAGCTCTTAGTTAGAATGTATGGAGTTCCAAACTATAATGAAATCGACCCTACAGTATTTTTGGGAATCACTTATATGATTCTATTTGGGGCTATGTTTGGTGATTTAGGACAAGGCTTAGTATTTTTCTTGGCAGGAATGATTTTAAAGAAAAAACTTAAAAATGATATGGGGCCTCTTTTGATGAGACTTGGTGCCAGCAGTATGGTATTCGGTGTGCTCTATGGTTCTGTGTTTGGAAATGAAGAGATAATTCAACCTCTATGGATAAGGCCTTTTGAAAACATAAATCAAGTGCTTATCATGTCGATATCTTTTGGGGTGTTTTTACTTGTAATGGCATATGTTATGAATTTTATAAATGCCTTTAGAAATAGAGATTTAAATCAAGGACTGTTTGGAGAACACGGACTTCTTGGATTCGTAGTATTTGCAATGCTTATTTTCTTGCTTTTAGATGCGACAGGTTATGTGCACGTGATACCTACATCAGTTGCAATAGGAGTCTTGATTTTATCAATACTAGCAATGATATTTAGAAAGCCTATACTTTCAAAGATATATAAACAAGAAGTGAGTTATGAAGAAGGTAAGGTAGGTTATTTTATAGAAAGTTCTTTTTCAATAATAGAACTTTTAATATCAACTTTGTCAGGTATTGTTTCTTTTATAAGAGTTGGAGCATTTGCAATAAACCATGTAGGTTTATTTTTAGCTTTTCATACAATGGCTGAAATGGCAAACCATACAGTTGGAAATGTTTTAATATTGGTTTTGGGAAACATCTTAATTATTGGGTTAGAAGGACTTATAGTATTTATTCAAGGACTTAGACTTGAATACTACGAATTGTTCAGCCGTTATTATCAAGGTAGCGGAGTGGAGTTTAAATCAGATAAGATTAATTTTAGAAATACAGAAAGAGGCAGAAAAAAATGGAAATGATTTTAATTTTAGCATCACTTGTAGTGTTTGCGACTATATTTTATGGACTTGTTTTAATAGAAAAGGGAATTGGTGGAGATAGACCAAGACTTAAGAAACTTTTGAGATCTAACTTAGCTGTTTTTATACCTACAATAGTGGCAGCCTTTGTGCTACTTGTACCAGGAGCAGTAAGTGCGGCAACAGAACCTACAGGCGTTAACGGACTTGGATTAATTGCAGCTGCACTTTCAACAGGTATGGCTACAATTGGTACTGGTTATGCAGTAGGTGTAGTTGGGTCAGCTGCTTTAGGGGCTGTTTCAGAAGATGATTCTATATTAGGTAAGACACTTATCTTTGTAGGTTTGGCAGAAGGTATCGCAATTTACGGACTTATCATCTCAATAATGATTTTAGGTAAACTTTAATGAAATCTATCGCAATAAGCAGAAATTATGAGCTTCTTGTGGCATTGAGAATGAGTGGTTTTGAAGGGATATTTTGTAAAGATGTTCACAGTTTGAAGATGGAATTCAAAGATATCCTAAAACAAAATCAAATAGGTATAATTCTATTGTCTGAAGATGATTTTCAAGAGATGAGAGAAGAAGTCTTTGAGGCTAAGAAGAAAAAGAGAGGACCATTAATAGTTACACTTCCTGGACGTGGTGGATTTAAAGAACAAGATTTTATATTGAAGTATGTTAAGGAAGCTGTGGGTCTAAAATTAGATAGGTGATAAGATGATATTAATTGAAAATAAATTGGAAATGTTTGAGAATGTCGTCTATAAAAATCGTGTTACTGAATTCCAAAAGAAAATTGCACAGTGGGAAAATGAAAGAGACCGTATAAGAAAAGAAAAAGAGGACTCTCTTGAAAGAGAAGCTGCTGATATGATATCGAGAAGAGAAAAGCTTGCAAAAGAACTTGGAAATGAAAAAATTGCCAAGGCGAAGGAAGAAAAAAGGGTTTTAGAGCTTAGGATTATGAATGAATTAGAAGATGATTTAATTCAAACTATAAGACAAAGAGCTTGGGCTTGGACGGATTCTGACGAATACAAGAAACACCTTATAGACGGTATAATAGTTACCTTTAATCATTTGAAAGAGGGAACATATAGATTAGGTCTTACTAAAAAAGATATGGAAAAATACTTTGATGAAATTGAAAAAATAGCTGGTGAAAGAGGAATAAAGTTAATACCAGTTATAAAAAAAGATTGGATGATAGGTGGACATATCTTGAGTAATGAAGCTAAGACTTATAATTTAAATAATGATATATACACTATTATTGAAGAAAAAAGATATGAGATAGGGATGCTTTTGCATGATCTCTTCAAGAAGGAGGCAGCAAATGTCTGAACGAGCTAAAATAGTTAAGATAAACGGTCCGGTAGTAGTTGGAGAGCCGATGTCTACTTTTGCAATGCGTGAAATGGTTCAAGTTGGGAACAAAAAGCTAATTGGAGAAGTAATAGCAATTCAGGGAGATAAAGGTATAGTCCAAGTTTATGAAGAAACAGAGGGACTTAAGAGAGATGAAGAAATCTACGCTACTCACGCTCCGCTTTCAGTACGTCTTGGGCCTGGCATGCTGTCAAATATGTTTGACGGTATTGAACGTCCACTAAACAGAATAGAAGCAGAACACGGAGCATTTATACCAGAAGGTATAGGACTTAGCAATTTAGATTTAGAAAAAAAATGGCACTTGAAGCCTATAATAAAAGTTGGAGATGTTGTAACTGGTGGAGAAATATTTGGAGAAGTTGAAGAAACACAAATAATCACTCACAAAGTTTTGATACCTCCAAATGTATCAGGAAAAGTTACATGGGTTGCCAAAGAGGGCGACTATAATATAGTAGAAGCTGTAGTGAAAGTTGAAAGTGAAAGTGGTATTAAAGAAGTTGCAATGAGCCATGAATGGCCAGTGCGTGTGCCAAGACCGGTAAGGGAATTTAAAGATGCAAATACACTACTCGTAACAGGGCAACGTGTTTTAGATGTATTTTTCCCAATCGCTAAAGGCGGTACAGTTGCTATACCTGGAAGCTTTGGTACAGGAAAGACAATGACACAACATCAAATTGCAAAGTATTGTGATGCAGACATCATAGTATACATTGGTTGCGGTGAGCGTGGGAATGAAATGACAGAAGTTTTGGAGGATTTTCCTAAACTAATTGACCCATATAGCGAAAAACCTTTGATGGATAGGACAATCTTGATTGCAAATACTTCAAATATGCCGGTTGCAGCTCGAGAAGCATCAATTTACACAGGCATTACTATGGCGGAATATTTTAGAGATCAAGGTTATAATGTTGCAATGATGGCAGATTCTACTTCACGTTGGGCAGAAGCTTTACGTGAAATCTCAGGGCGTCTTGAAGAAATGCCGGCTGAAGAGGGATATCCAGCTTATTTGCCAAGTAGAATAGCAGGTTTTTATGAAAGAAGTGGTTCAGCGGTTACTTTATCAGGGAAAGATGGTTCAGTTACTACAATAGGGGCTGTTTCTCCAGCTGGTGGGGACTTCTCAGAACCTGTAACAGAAAATACAAGAAGATTTGTAAATACTTTCTTAGCGCTTGATAAAGACCTTGCATATAGCAGACACTATCCAGCTATACATTGGTTAGATTCTTATTCAGGGTATGTTTCAAGCTTATCTAACTACTATGATAATAGACTTGAAGGGAATTTACCTGAACTTAGAAGTAAGTTTTTGGGAATACTTCACGAAGAATCAAAACTTCAAGAAATTGTAATGCTTGTTGGAGAAGATGTTCTTCCAGATAAAGAGAGATTTTTACTTGAAATAGCAAGAATAACAAAGGTTGGATTTTTACAACAAAATGCTTTCCACAAAATAGATACATTTGTACCACTTGAAAAGCAATTTGAAATGTTAAATACAATAGACATACTCTACAGGGAGGGGATGTCTGTGTTGGATTTGGGAGTATCAATTTCAGAAGTTAAAAACAGTAGTTTGATTTCAGAAATAATAAATATGAAATATGATATAACTAATGAAGATTATACACCTTTTACTATTTTGAATAACAAGATTCGTGAGTTTTATAGGGGATTGAGAATGCAATACTCAGACACTGATGAGATAGAGGAGTGATAGTATGAAAAAAGAATATTTGATTTTAGACAAGGTCGAAGGTTCTCTGGTAGAACTATCAGGTCTTCATCACGTAGCTTATGGAGAAATAGTCAATTTATCTGTCAAAGGCAAGTCTGAAAATGTAGTAGGTCGTATAATAGGGATAGATGGAGATAAGGCAACTGTTCAAGTCTTTGGAGAATCTATGGGAATCTCCACAACAAATACAAAAGTTGTATTTGAAGGTAAGCCTTTTAAAATACCTGTGTCAAGTGAGATATTGGGAAGAATATTTAACGGTATAGGGATAGCAAGAGATAAAGGTGGACCTATTTATTCTGATAAGTTCTATAATGTAAATGGTCGCCCTATGAATCCGGTTGCCAGAGAGTATCCTAGGAACTATGTTGAAACGGGGATAAGGTCGATAGATTCTCTTATGACTTTAATTCGTGGGCAAAAGCTTCCAATTTTCTCGGGGTCAGGACTTCCACACAACGAGCTGGCTGCACAAATAGTAAGACAAGCTCACATAGTTGGAGAAGATAGTGAATTTGCAGTTATATTTTGTGGAATGGGTTTGAAGAGAGAAATTGCCAGTTTCTTTATAGATAATTTTATGGAAGCTGGAGTAATGGATAAGGTAGTAATGTACTTAAACTATGCAGACGATCCAATTATGGAGAGGATTATAGCTCCTAAATGTGCTCTTACCGCAGCTGAATACTTGGCCTTCGAAGAGCATAGACACGTGCTTGTAATCATGACAGATATGACAAGTTATGGAGAAAGTTTGAGAGAGGTGAGTTCTCAAAGAAGTGAAGTACCTTCAAGAAAGGGTTATCCGGGATATCTATATTCTGACTTGGCGGCGATTTATGAAAGAGCCGGAATGGTTAAAGGTGTAGAAGGTTCTGTGACTTTGATTCCAATATTGACAATGCCTTCAGATGATATTACACACCCTATTCCAGATCTTACAGGATACATTACAGAGGGCCAAATAGTAATGAGCAGAGACTTACATCAACAAGGTATTTATCCGCCGGTAGATGTATTGCCATCTCTTTCACGTCTTATGAAAGACGGTATAGGCGAAGAATATACAAGAGATGACCATCCGGATGTTTCAGCACAACTTTTTGCCTCTTATTCACGAGTAATAGAAGTTCGTGCACTTGCTCAAATAATAGGGCAAGAAGAACTTAGTGAAGACGATAAGAAGTTATTACAGTTCGGAGAAAGATTTGAAAAAGAATTTGTAGGGCAAGGATTTCACGAAAATTCCAGTATGGAGCAGACACTTGATAAGGCATGGGAACTACTAAAAATATTGCCTAAGGAAATGCTTGTTAGAATTGATCCCAAAATTCAAGCTAAGTATCTATAGGAGGATATTATGGCAAAGAAAATGACAGCTACAAAGGCAAACCTTATAAAAGTGAAGGAGTCTTTATCTTTTGCCAAAAAGGGATATAGCCTTTTAGATAAAAAACGTACCGTACTAATTAGAGAAATGATGAGACTAAATGAAAGAGCCATAAAGATTCAAGAAGACATAGAAGAGAGTTTTAAAAAATCTTATGACTCATTGACTATGGCTTCAGTGACTATGGGTTGGGAGTCTGTAGTTGATCTTTCGCTTTCAATGCCAAAAGAAGAAGAATATAAGGTTGGTTATAGGTCTGTAATGGGAGTGGAAATTCCAGAAGTACACTATAGTAAGTATAATCCAAGAAGTACATTTAGTATCTATGAAACATCTTTTGCTTTTGACAAAGTTTATCTTGAAATGAATGAGCTCAGAGAAAAAATTTATGAGCTTGCAGAAATAGAGACAAGTTTATATAAACTTGGGAAGGAAATTAAAAAGAGCGTCAAGAGGGCAAATGCTCTGGAAAAAATTCAAATACCTAAACAGGAAAAGACATTAAAAGAAATAGAAGATGTTTTAGCCGAAAAAGAAAGAGAGGACTTCTTCAGACTTAAAAGAGTTAAAGGTAAAGGTGAAGAATAAATATGAGGTAGTGTGCCGGTTTGACAGACTACCTTTTTTAATTAAGTTTGAAGAGAATAGCAATTTGAATTATAAAACTGAAGCCAATTATTAAAAATACGTTTACATAGTAAACTAAAGATGGTATATTATGATAAAGGAGTGATAGTATGTATATAAAAAATAAGATTTTAAAGACAGGTACAATTTTAACTTTAGCTGTGACATTAGCGGCGCCTATGGTATCGTTTGCTGCAGGACCTAAAGTTAAATATACTCAACCGGGAGTTACTGTTCAAAGTGATGCTGCATTTATAAAATACGTATCAGTAGAAGATATTAAAAATTCTTTGAAGGACAAGGGACCTATTAATGTAAGTTTTGATATAGACGATACATTACTTTTCTCAAGTCAATATTTCCAATATGGAAAAACAGTACTTACTCCAGGAAAGTTTGATTTCTTAAAAGACCAAAAGTTCTGGGACTATGTTGCACTTGAAGGTGATTCTCATTCAATTCCTAAATTGTCTACAAAAGAAATAATAAAGATGCATATGGAAAGAGGAGATAACATATTCTTTATAACAGGTAGAACAAGAGGAAGTATGTATAAAGAAGGCTATCTTGATAAGACTGCTAACAATTTGAAAAATTATTTTAATATGCAAAAAGTAAATCCTATTGACTATACAGCAGATACTCCAAGAGAAGGATTTAAATATGACAAATCTTACTTCATAAAGAAACACAATGTTGCTATTCACTACGGAGATAGTGATGATGATGTCTTGGCAGCTAAAGAAGTGGGGGTTAGACCTATTAGAGTTTTCAGAGCTCCAAATTCGACTAATATGCCATTACCTCAAGCAGGAGGATATGGAGAAGAAGTGCTTAGAAATTCAGCATTTTAAAATTAATATTTAAAGGATTTCTTTTTAACGAGAAGTCCTTTTTTATTTTAAACATCGAAATAATTTTTAAAATTAATTATAATGTAATTATGAAGAGATATATTTTTGAAGCATTAAAAAATTTGAGAGGACAAAGTGCATTTTCAATGCCGGGGCACAAGTCCAAAGATATATATGATTTTGACTTTAGGGATGATATAACAGAGGTTGTTGGTGCAGATAATTTGATGGAGCCCGAAGAGTGCATCCTAAAAAGTGAAGAAGAGATAGCTGAAATTTATGGGGTCAAGAGAAGTTACTTTATAACAGAGGGCTCTACAATGGCTTTAAAGATAGCAATCTCACTTTTAACAAAGCCCAACGATACAATTTTGATACAGAGAAATTCTCATAAGTCAATATACAATAGTGCAGTGCAATTTGATTTAAATTTAGAATTTATAAATTCAAAGTTTGATGAAGAAAGACAACTTTTATTGGGAGTTGACCCAATTGAATTGGATAAAAAATTAAAATCTAATAAAAATATAAAGTTGGTTGTATTAACAAGTCCTAACTATTATGGAATGATTTTGAATTTGAAAGAGCTTTCTGAAATTGTTCACAACAATGGGTGTAAATTGATAGTTGATGAGGCTCACGGGGGGCATTTGATTTTTTCAAGACAGAGAGAATTGTCGGCTGTTAGATATGCAGACGTGATTGTGCATTCCACACACAAGACATTGCCAAGCTTGACCGGCTCAGCAATGCTACATGTAAATTGTGATATAGCGCATAAAAAAGTTTTAAAGATGATGAATTTATTGATGTCATCTTCTCCATCGTATCTTTCTATGTTATCCAGTGAATTTGGAATTGATTATTTAGAAAGAAAAGGCGGATTTGAAAAAATAGAGAAAGAAGTAAAAGAGTTTAAAGAAAATTTAAAGGGAATAGTTGAATTTTTGGAAATAGAAGATAACTCTGTTGCCGATGTAGATATTTTAAAACTTGCTTTTAGAACTAAAGGTCACAGTGGGCTTAACGTTGTTAATGAGTTGGCTTTACGATATAATATAAGATTAGAAATGGGTGATTTATACTATGCTCTGTGTATTTTATCGGTAATTGATGAAACTGAAGACTTTAAGTGCTTAGAAAAAGCTTTAAAAGATATTTCGGTTGGAGTTTATCAAAATATAGATGAGAATTATAGAGAGATATTGCCGAAAGTTGTAATATCACCTAAGGAAGCTTTTGAAAGTGAAACTGAAATGGTGGAATTAGAGGACTCAATAGGAAGAATTTCAAGTGCGATAGTAATGCTCTATCCACCTGGAGTACCTATTATATCTTATGGGGAAGAGTTTACAAGAGAAATTGTGGCTGAACTTCAGAGATATCCTAAACTTTCAGGAGTTGTAGATAATAAGGTAGAGGTAGTTAAATGAGAGGTTTGTTTATAGCTTTCGAAGGACCTGATGGGTGTGGGAAAACTACAATTGCAAATAAAGTTTATGAAAAACTTTCACGAAGGTTTAATTGTTTGAAAACTAGAGAACCTGGTGGAACTGAAATTTCTGAGAAGATTAGAGATTTTATATTAGATAATAACAATGTTGAGATGACATCAAGAACAGAAGCGCTTTTATATGCAGCTTCTAGAGCTCAACATGTTGAACAGTTGATAGAACCGGCATTAAAAATGGGTAAAATAGTTATATGTGAAAGATTTATAGTATCTTCATTAGTATATCAGGGTTATGCGAGAGGTCTTGGGGAAAGACAAGTGCAAGAGATAAACGATTTTGCTGTTGGAGAAGTTTCACCGGATATAACGTTTTTATTTGATGTAAAGCAAAATAATTCTGTTGAGAGAAAGTTAAAAGCTGGAGGAGATAGACTTGAACTGGAAAAGGGAGAGTTTCACTCTAAAGTAAGAGAAGGCTATGAGAGTTTGATTAAAAGTGGCAGATATACTGTAATAGACGCAACACAGTCGGTTGAAGAAGTTTTTCAAAACTGTATGGATGTCATTTTGGAAAGGTTGGATAGAAAATGAAGTTAATAATTTCAATTATTCAAGATGTTGATGCCGAAAAGTTAACTGAAGAAATCACAAAAGCAGGATTTAGAGTTACTAGAATGAGCACTACGGGAGGATTTTTAAAGAGTGGAAATTCAACTCTTTTATCCGGGGTAGAAGATGATAAAGTTGATGAATATTTAACAGTTGTAAAAAATAATGCAAAGACAAGAGAAGTTACAAGAACTATACAGACTATAAACATACCGGGAACTGCAATGTTACCTATGCCTATAAAGGTTACTGTTGGTGGAGCTAATTCATTTGTTTTAAACGTAGAAGATTTTAAGAGGTTTTAGATTATGAAAATGATGATTGCGATAGTGCAAGAGAAGTTTATAGATGAAATCATGGATAGATTTTATGATGAGGGAGTTTATGTAACAAAGATTTCTTCATCGGGAGGATTTTTTAAAAATGGAAACTCAACTCTACTTTTAGGGTGCGAAGAGTCTGAAATTGAAAAAGTTTATTCTATATTCAAAGAAATTACTAAAGAAGAACGTGTTGAAACTGAACAAGGTAAATTTAATGTTTCAGGAGCTACAATTTTTGTAGTAGATGTTGAAGATAATTTGAGAATTTAATGTTAATAGATTTCGTAGGAAATAGAGATGCGAAGCAGGAACTTGAAAAGAATATAGAAACTGGGGATATAAACCACGCCTATTTATTTATTGGGAGTGAGGGAGTTGGTAAATTCACACTGGCTAAAGCTTTTGCCAAGAAAATTTTGGGGGATAGCACCTTAGATTTACACGTTGTAAGGGGAAATTCCATCAAAAAGGAACAAATCGAAGAACTTATAAGTGAGTCTAAGAAGAATCCATTTTCGGGAAAGTATAAAGTGTTTATCATAGATGGTTTTGAAAACGTGAGTGTAAGTGGGCAAAATGCTCTCCTAAAGACATTGGAAGAGCCGGAAGAGTATTTGAAGATAATTTTGATAGCAAAGTCAATTTCAAATATACTTCCAACCATTGCTTCAAGAAGTAGACTTATAAAGTTCAAAGATGTTGATGATGAAGAAATAAGTGATTTCCTAGTTCACAATATAGGACTTGATAGTCAAAATGCAAATTTATTTTCAAGGATATCAGTGGGTTCTGTAAAAAGAGCAATGAAATATGCTACTGACGCGTCTGCTATAGCATTTAGAGATAAAAGTTTTGAATTAATAGATAGACTTATAAATTTAAATACAGACCCTTTCAGAGAAATGGAATTTTTTGAAGAAAATAAAGAAAATTTAGACGAATTTTTTAATATATATAGTATCTTTTTAAGAGATGTAATAATATTTAACGAGAATGTGAGCAGATCTTTTTATATAAATATAGATAAGATAAATTACATTCAAAAACAAAATATATCAACTAAACAAGCCCTTGAAATATATAGACAAATTCAAAGGACAAAACAATATTTAAAGGATAATGCAAATTTTGAGTTGACCATAGGGCAACTCTTCATAGGAGGAATATAGTGTTAGACGTAGTTGGCGTCAGGTTTAAGAAAACTGGTAAAATTTATTACTTTGACCCTAAATCAACTGGTGCAAAAATCGAAGATGACGTAATAGTAGAAACGATAAGAGGGTTAGAATTTGGAAGGGTTGTAATAAAGAAAGAGATTGACGAAGAAGAGATAAAATCAGAGCTAAAATCAGTTTTAAGAATAGCAACAGATGAAGATAAATCTGAACATATAGATAACAGAAATAAAGCAAGGGAAGCTATGATCATATTTGAAGATAGAGCAGAGCACCATAATTTGAAGATGAATCTTATAAATGCTGAATATACTTTTGATAAATCAAAACTACTATTCTATTTTACAGCAGAGGGAAGAGTAGATTTTAGAGAACTTGTCAGAGATTTGGCAACAATATTTAGAACCAGAATAGAGCTTAGACAGATAGGTGTAAGAGATGAAGCTAAGGTAGTTGGAGCTCTTGGATGTTGTGGAAGAGAAACTTGCTGTTCTTCATTCTTGTCAGAATTCAATCCTGTATCTATAAAAATGGCAAAAGACCAAGGACTTTCTCTAAATCCTGTTAAAATTTCAGGTGTATGTGGAAGACTTATGTGTTGCTTAAAGTATGAACAAGATGGATATGAGTGCATAATAAAGAGAATGCCTAAGATTGGAGAAGTTGTCGAAACGGAGCAAGGCAAGGGTACTGTAATATCAAGTTATACAATTCAAGAGTTGGTAAAAGTTATGTTCTCAGACGAAGAAGATTCAGAAATAGAATTTTATGATATAAGTGAAGTTAAGAGAACGGGTAAATTTAATAAAAAGTATCTAGGGATGACTTCTACACTAAAGGATGAAGAGGCAAGACCTGAAGAATTAAAAGAACTTGAGAAGGAGTGATGGGCGGATGAACCGCCTTTTTTTATGAAGATTAAAGCAATATTAATACGGTTGCTTGCAAAAATTCAAAGCTTTTTAAGGAATCAATACGGAAGAATAAAGCCGGCAGAGAGAATTTTAAAAGCTATTTTTGCAGGATTATTGGCTACAAATGTATATTTTTACATAATTGATTTGGGAGTTCCGCTAATTGCAGCGTTTATAGGAAGTTCGGTTGTACTATATATATTAATAAGTATTTGTTTTTTTATTTTAAAAATATTGGCTATATTTATTAAACGAATTAGGACTTCAAATCTTGTGATACTTTGTATTGGAGTTTTTGTGCTCTATAAATTTATAGATGATGTTGCAGATGAAATGGACTGGTCACAGCTTGAAGAAGTTGTAGTGGCACTTGTAAGTACTTTGATTTTTATGATATTTTCAAAGAGCATAAGTGCTTTAAAAAACAAAAAAGTTTTACCTATTATAACAATGATATTAACAGCTGTGGTAGTTGGAGCAACATCGATATTTATAATTTATCCAGGGGTTGAAAATAAACATAATTTTGAAAATGTAGCAGATAGAACTATTGAAGAAAATATAATATATTCAGCAGAATATAAAGATTATCAAGGTGATAGTGTCAATTTGAGGCCGTATGTTAAATATTCGGGAAAAACTAAGTTGGTAAGAGATAAATATTTTTCTAAGACACTTAGTGAAGTTCCCATCAAGGGAAGACTTTGGTATCCTGAGGGAGCTACCAATGTACCGCTTGTAATTTTGGCTCACGGCAATCACAGATTTACAACGCCAAGCTATTTGGGATATGACTATCTTGGAAAGCAATTGGCAAGACAGGGAATAGCCATGGCAAGTGTAGATATGAATATGTTAAATGGATTTTCTAAATTTGGATTAAAAAATGAAAATGATGCAAGGGCATACTTATTGTTGGACAATTTGGAATATTTGATTAAGAGTAGCGAAACCAAAACTGAGTTTGAAAATTTATTCGATAGGAACCAAATTGCATTTATAGGGCACTCAAGAGGCGGAGAAGCAGCGAGTATTGCGGCTGAGTTATTGAATTTAAAATATAACCCTGACAATGGGAAAAAAATAAAATATGACTTTAAATCTAAAGCTGTGGTCGCAATTGCACCCACTGTAGACCAATATAATTTTGCAAATAAAGATTTAAAGTTAAAAGGAATAAACTTTTTGACAATACACGGAACTCATGATTCTGATGTAGACGGTTTTGATGGAATGAAATTATACAACAACACTTCATTGGATGATGGGAGATTTAAATCAGCAATATATCTAGGCAATGCAAATCATGGAAAATTTAACAGTGAGTGGGAAATGGACACTGACCCCCCTAAATCATGGTTTTTAAGCAGAGCTTCTCTTTTAAAATCAGGAGAACAACAAAAGATGGCAAGTTCTCTGATAGGAGAATTTCTAAAAGCAAGTTTTTTCAATACTGGTGATTTGAATTTGGTAAAAAATCCTGAAGAGTATAAAGAAATATCAACGCCTGTGTGGAGTAGGTATCAAAATTCATCTTTTAATGTGATAGCAAATTTTGATGAAGATTATGATTTAACTACATTTTCACATGGAAGGACAAGGTTTGATAAATTGAGTGTTACTGAAGAAAGCACATATATAGGTGATTTTGACACAGAAGATAATTCACTTTTAATTAGTGGAAGTGGGGAGTATATTTTTAGCTTTGTAGATTATGTGCCGGTTAAAAAGTATTTGAGTTTAGACGTTATGACAAATGATAAAGAAGAAAATTATAATGGGACGGATTTAGAAATTGAATTAATAGATGATTTTGGAAATGCAAAAAGCGTTAAGCTTGAAGACTATGCAAAACTACAGCCTAAAATAAAAGTTGAAATTTCTAAGTTCCAACAATTCACTGAAAATTATGATTATAATGGCTCTTTTAAAACGGTTAAAATACCTATGGAAGTTTTTAATATAGACAGGAATAAAATAAAATATATTAAATTAAAGGCTAATGATGTGAATGTATCACTAGATAATTTAGGATATTCGGAATAAATAGTTTATTAAAGTTTAAAAGGGGTAAAAGTATTCTCAGAGAGGTAGATGACTAATGGATAACACTTTGTTAATTAACAAAATAAATATTCAAGAAACAGATGAAAAAAGAAATGTTTTCTTTTTGATTGGAGATATGGATAAAAATATTAAAATTCTATTGGATAATTTTAATTCTGTGGAGTCTAAATATTATGGATTGGGAAAACTTAAATACAATGGAATGAGTTTAAATATTTTGACGAGTGAAATTCCTGAAGTTGTTGAAAAATTAGTTGAACTAAAAGTTAAACTTTATGGAGTATATGAACTTTATGGCTCAAATTAGTAGGAATTAATGTAGGAGGAAGGAAATATGACTAATTTAATAGAAAGCTTAAATGAACAAATGAATTTTGAAATTAGTAGCGCATATATTTACGCAGCTATGTCTTCTTATTGCAAGAGCAAGGGAATGGATGGATTCGCACACTTCATGAACTTCCAAGCAAAAGAAGAATTAGAACACGCTATGGATTTTTATAAATTTATATTCCTTTTAGATTCAGTGCCGGTTTATGAAGCAATTGAAAAACCAGAAGCTGAATACGGAAGTTTTACAAATCTATTTAAAACAGCTTTAGAACATGAAAAAGAAGTTACAAAGAGAATTAGAAATCTTTATGAACAAGCGACTGTAGAAAAAAATTATGAAATTCTTGAATTCTTAGGTGGATATATAAAAGAACAAGTTGAAGAAGAAGCTACTTTCAGAGGAATTGTTGAAAAAATGGAAAGATTGGGAGAATCTTGGACGGGTTTGTATCGTTATGATTCTGAACTAGGACGAAGAGCATAAATTTAAACGCATATAACGCATATAAAAAGAGCCAATGCCCAGGCTCTTTTTTGATGTATAAATAAGTCTGGAAATAATACTTGACTTAATAAAAAAATGAGTGTAAAATATCTTTTGTTATCAAACATGCGCACCTTTAGCTCAGTTGGTAGAGCAACTGACTCTTAATCAGTGGGCCCACGGTTCGAGTCCGTGAAGGTGCACCAGAATTATAACCTTGAAGTTTTGCTTCAAGGTTTTTTTATGTACTTTTTTATAAAAATTAAAACAATATATCAATTAAAGATGAAAATCTGTCTTAAATAGTGTAATATATACAAAAAGTATCAGGAGGAGAAAGACAGATGATTAAAGTTTCAAAGTTTGGTGGTTCATCATTAGCAAGCGGAGATAGATTTTTAAATGTAAGAGAAATTCTAAATAGTGATTTAACAAGAAGATATATAGTCGCTTCAGCACCTGGTAAAGTAAACAGTTTTGACACTAAGGTAACTGATTTATTATATTTAGCTTATGATTTAGAGGTAAATAATATAAATAGTGATGACATACTTAATAAAGTATTGAAAAAATACCAAGATATTATTTCAAAAGTAGGTGTTGAAATAGATTTAGACTCGGAATTTGAAGAATTTACAAAAAATATGGCCAATGAGTCCAAAGATTATATTGCTTCAAGAGGAGAATATTTAAACGCAAAAATATTGGCAAAACTTTTGGGATATGAGTTTGTAGATGCAAAAGAATTGATTTTCTTTGACAAGAAAGGGAATATAGACGATAAAAAAACTTACACAGCAATAAATGAGATGAAAGAAAAATATGAATTTGCTGTAATCCCTGGATTTTATGGAGTGAATATAAGTGGAAAGGTCAAAACCTTCTCAAGAGGTGGAGGAGATTTAACAGGTTCTATAATTGCGAGGGGCGTAGGAGCAGACTTATATGAAAATTGGACTGATGTAAGTGGGTTCTTGGCAGTTGATCCCAAAATAGTTCCAAAGCCAAGAGAAGTTAGAGAACTTACTTATAGAGAGCTTAGAGAGTTGTCTTATGCAGGAGCTTCAGTTTTACATTCAGAGGCGATTTTGCCGGTTCAATCTGCTGGGATTCCAATTCAAATAAAAAATACTTTTATGCCAGAAGATGAAGGAACAATGATAGTTCCTTATGAGCGAAAAAAATCTGATATAGAAATCACAGGAGTTACAGGTAAAAAAGAATTTGCAGTAATTAACATAGAAAAGATAAAGATGAATTCAGATAAGGGATTTCATAGAAAAGTAATGTCTGTGCTTGAAGTAAATGATGTAACTTTAGAGCATATGCCTTCATCAATAGACTCACTATCTCTTATAGTACCAAGCTCTCAGATAATAGGTAAGGCAGATACTATAATCTCTGAGTTGAAAACTTTTTGTAATCCAAATAAAGTAACTATTTCATATGGTATTGCACTTATAACAGTTGTAGGACAAGGAATGCAAGATAGAGTTGGAACTTCAGCAAAAATATTTTCAGCATTAGGTGAAGAGAATATAAATATAAAGATGATTATTCAAGGCGCATCTGAGTTGAATATAATTGTAGGTATACTGGAAAAAGACTACGACAAAGCTATATCTGCAATATACAATGTATTTGCTAAAAATGTTTAGTTTGTACTAAATATGGGGATATAAATAAAAAGAATAGGGGGAGAATATGAATAAGAAAATATTATCTGTAACAGCACTATCTTTGGTATTAGTTGGTTGTCAACAACAAGCTAAAAATGCTGTAGACAGTATGGCAAATAAAGCTGAAGAAGTTAAAAACTCGGCGGTAGAAAAAGCTGGCGATGTTAAAAATACAGTGGAAGACAAGTTAAAGGGAGAAAAGAACGCAGACGCAGTAACTGCAGCAACTCACGAAAATATAAAAGTAAAACCTGAAGAAGCAGTAGCTAAGTTCAAAGAAGTACATGATGATGCAAAAATAGAATCCATTTCATTAGACAATGATGACAACAAGGGGTTTTACTATGAAATACAAGGCTCAAACGGAGCTGAGGAATTTGAAGTTGAAATCGATCCTATAACAGGCGATGTTACAAGAGATGAAAAAGAAAAAGATACTGACAGTGATGGTTTTATAGATGAAACTCTTGTTGCGAAAGTAATGGAGCTAGCTAAAAAGGCTATTGAAGATGCCGGAAGAGATAAATATTACAACACAGCATGGAAACTTTCAGTTGAAGATGGATTGAATGTTGTAGAAGTTGAATTACACGGACATGATGTTCCTGAATTAAATTATTCATACAATGCTCAAACTGGTGAATTGATTGAAAAATCACAAGACTAAAATGTAGGTAGTGTGTCAGAAAACTCTGATGTGCTACTTATTTTTTTGTTTTGATATTCATAAAAGTTATAACTCAAGATAAAAAACATCAAACACTAGATAGCTTGACTCAACTGATAAATAAAATTATACTTTTTACATGCATTAACGCATATCGGAGGAATAAATGATAGAAGTAAAAAATTTAACCAAAGAGTTTAAATTAGACGGCGAAATTTTTAAAGCTGTAGACGATGTTAGCTTTTCGGTTAAAAAAGGTGAAATATATGGAATAATCGGATTATCAGGCGCGGGGAAGAGCACCTTGGTAAGATGTTTAAATAGACTGGAAGAACCCACCGGTGGAGAAATTATAGTTGATGGGAAAAATATATTGGACTTGTCAGAATCTCAACTCTTAGAAGAAAGAAGAGAGATTGGAATGATATTTCAAAATTTCAACTTGTTTATGCAAAAGACAGTTTATCAAAATATAGCATATCCACTAGAAATATCGAAGGTTTCAAAAGAAAAAATAGACGAGAGAGTTAATGAACTGCTCAAGTTTATAGACCTTGAAGAAAAGAAAAATGCATATCCGTCTGAGCTATCAGGTGGTCAAAAGCAAAGAGTTGCAATAGCGAGAAGTATTGCAACAAACCCAAAGATATTGTTATCTGATGAGGGAACTTCAGCACTCGACCCGGCTAATACAAAGACGATATTAGAGTTGTTAAAAAAGGTTGTTAAAACATATCAGATGACCATAGTGATGATAACTCATCAAATGGAAGTGGCGCAAGATATTTGCGATAGGATAGCAGTGATGGATCACGGGAAAATAGTTGAGGAAAATGAAACAAATCAACTTTTCAGAAATCCTAAGACTGCATTGACAAGGTCATTTATTCAACACTTAGATGTTGCAGAAGAAATTGTAGCAAGTGAATTTAAAGGAAAGTTATTAAGACTTGTATACGATGGGGGCAATGTAGCAGAGCCGATACTATCTAAATGTTTGAAAAAATATGAAGTTTACTTCAACATAATCTCAGCAAATGTAAATAAAGTTACAGAGGGTGCAATGGGGTACTTGACTATTGAGATAACCGGAGAAGATGTAGAAGTTGATAAAGCTATAGAGTATCTTAAAAATTCAAAAGTAAGCGTGGAGGTATTGTAATGGAGTTTGTATCAGAAGCTTGGAATATTGTGGCTCCGGCAATACCACAGACATTGATATTGGTTTTTGTATCATCTGCAATAGCTGTGTTGTTGGGGATGCCGCTTGGAATAATTTTAACACTGACAAGACCTGAGGGTTTAAGAGAGAATTCAAAATTGTATTCAGTTTTAGATTCACTGGTAAATTTTTTTAGATCAGTACCATTTATAATTTTGATGTTGATATTGATACCTTTGATGAGACTTGTAGTTGGGAAAGCTTATGGAACGGCAGCAACTATAATTCCACTTGCAGCATCTGCAATCCCATTCTTTGGAAGATTAATGGAGGGATATTTGTCACAAATTGACAGAGGTATACTTGAAGCAGCCAAGTCAATGGGCTCAACAAACAGTCAAATAGTAAAAAAGGTTTTAATTCCAGAAGCTATGCCACAAATTATAAATGGTATAACAATGGTTATTATAAACATAATTGGTTATTCAGCTATGGCAGGGGCTATTGGAGGTGGCGGACTTGGAGAAGTTGCCGTTAGATATGGTTATTCATACAAGAGATATGAAATACTTTGGGTAGCTGTAATACTAATAGTTGCATTAGTACAAATAATACAATTTGTAGGAACTTATTTAGAAAACAAAATTGATAAAAAGTAGGGGGAAGAACATGAAGAAAATATTAGCAGTAGTAGGACTTTCATTAGCACTTGTTGGTTGTGGAAATGGAGCACAAAAAGCAAATCAAGCGGGGAATGCAAAAGAAGCAACAAAGACAGAAGTAGCAGATAACACAATAAAAATTGGCGTTTCACCAACACCGCATGCAGAAATCATAGAAGCGCTTCAACCACAATTTGAAGAAGCCGGCCTAAAAGTTGAAGCAGTAGTATTTGATGACTATATACAACCAAATGAACAATTGGCAGCAGGAGATTTAGACGCAAATTATTTTCAACACGGACCATATCTTGAAGAATTTACTAAACAAAACAATTTAGAACTTACTTCAGTGGGGAATGTACACATTGAACCGATGGGAGTGTACTCAGACAAAGTAAAAACTGTTGAAGAAATTAAAGACGGTGGAGAAATCTTAATTCCAAATGATGCTACAAATGGTGGAAGAGCACTATTACTTTTAGAACAAGTAGGCCTTATCAAATTAAAAGATAGTTCAAACCTACTTTCTACAGAAGCAGATATAGTTGAAAATTCAAAGAACTTAAAATTTGTTGCAATGGAAGCACAAAACATACCTAACACATACAAAGATGCAGAGTTGGCAGTAATAAATGCAAATTATGCACTTGGAGCAGGGTTAGTACCTTCAAAAGATGCACTTTTATTAGAATCAGGAGACTCTCCTTATGCAAACTTAGTTGCAGTTAGAACAGGTGAAGAAGGACAAGAGAAGTTTAAGAAACTTATAGAAGTTTTAAATTCAGATGCAGCTAAAAAGGTGATAGAAGAAAAATTTGAAGGAGCAGTAGTTCCTGCTTTTTAAAAAAATAGTCTGGCGAAAGTCGGACTTTTTTTAATGATTAAAATATTAAAACATTTGAATTAAAATTATTGATCACTTATAATAAATTTTGATAGTATTCGAAGGAAACTATACATTATTGAAGTTTAAAATCGCTATTTTAGTATTATACTCTTGAGGAGGTGATAACTATTTATAAAGTAGGGATTATAGGTGCCGGAAAAGTTGGCACCAGTTTGGGTTTGTATCTATTTAAAAAAGGAAATCTTGAATTATCTGGCTATTACAGCCGAAATGCAGATAGTTCAAAATATAGTGCAGATCTTACCAAAACTTTGGCATATGAATCATTAAAAAAGATGGTGGATGAGAATCAAATTCTTATAATAACTGTCCCTGATGATGAAATAAGTAGAGTTTGGAAGCAACTTTTAAAATTAAATATTGAAGACAAAGTAGTTTGTCATTGTAGTGGTAGCTTGTCTTCTAAAATTTTCTTCGATAGTACTATTAAAAAAGTTAATTGTTGTTCTTTTCATCCTATGTTGGCAATATCCAATAAAGAAGAATCGTACAAGGCTTTGAGTAGTGCTTTTTTTACTTTGGAGGGGGATTTAAAAGCTGTAAGCATAATTCAAGATGAGTTGAAATTAAATGGGAATCCAACTAAATTAATTTATGAAGATGATAAGAGAAAATATCATTTGGCTACAGTATTTATAAGTAATTTGGTCTTGGCTTTATCAAATATTTCAGTTGAACTACTTACACAATATGACTTTACAGAAAAAGAAGCGTTAATGGCACTGTCTGTATTAGGAGAATCTAATATAAATGCATTTTTTCAAAAAGGGATTTTGAAAACTTTGACTGGGCCTGTGGAAAGAAATGATTTAAGAACTGTAAAAGGACATATAGATTCTATTAAAGATGGAAATTTTGAATTAGAAAAAGAAATCTACATTAACTTAAGTAAATATTTGGTAGAAATTGCAAAAGAAAAAAATCCTAATAGGGATTATTCTGGATTGAAAAAATTATTAGAAAGTGAGGGGACTGATTAATTTCAGACTATTATGAAAAATACTGTTTTAACTTTTAGAAGAGCTAAAGAAGAAGGTGTTAAACTTTCTATGTTGACAGCCTATGACTATACTACAGCTAAATTAGTGGATGAAGCCGGCATAAATGCTATTTTGGTTGGGGATAGTTTGGGGATGACTATGTTGGGATACGAAGATACTTTGAGTGTAACACTTGAAGACATGATTCATCATTCAAAAGCAGTTTCAAGAGGTGCTAAAAATACTTTGATTGTATGTGATTTACCTTTTATGACATATAACACAGGAGTGAGAGATGCTGTAATAAATGCTGGGAGACTTATGAGTGAAGGGAGAGCTAATGCAGTTAAACTTGAAGGTGGAGCAGAGGTAGCAGAAGAGATAAGAGCTATAGTAAATGCGGGAATACCTGTTTGTGCACACATTGGTTTAACTCCTCAAGCAATAAATGCTCTTGGTGGATTTAGGGTACAAGGAAAAGATATAGAAGGGGCAAAAAAACTAGTGGAAGATGCAAAAGCAGTAGAAGCTGCAGGAGCATTTGCCGTGGTATTAGAATGCGTACCAGGCAGATTGGCAGAAGAGATAACTAAAATGTTAAAGATACCTACTATTGGAATAGGCGCTGGGAACAAATGTGATGGACAAGTTTTAGTTTATCAGGACATGTTGGGAATGTATACAGAATTTAAAGCTAAATTTGTAAAACACTTTGCAAATATTGGAGAAGATATGATAAAAGCTTTTAGAGAATATGATAAAGAAATCAAAGAAGGTATTTTCCCTGACAAAGAACATACTTTTGCAATAGATGAATCGATTGTAGAACAAATTGAATATTAGTTATATAATAAAGAATGATCACCTAAAATAATTTTGGGTGATTTTTTTATTATTAATTTTAAAAAGATACTAAAGAAATGCAAGTGTAAACAAAAAATACACAAGAATATGCTAAAATTTAATGAGGAGGGTGTTTATGAAAAAGTATATAATGGCATTTGATTCCGGAACGACGAGTTGTAGAACGTTGATATTTGACAGTGAATTCAACATAGTATCCTCAGCTAAAAAGGAACTTAAGCAAATATTTCCAAAACCCGGTTGGGTTGAAGAAGACCCAAATGAAATATTTTCAACTCAACTTGGAACAGCTGTTGAAGCTATGGCTAAGATAAACATAAATGCAAAGGATATAGTCTCAATAGGCATAACAAATCAACGTGAGACGACAATTGTGTGGGACAAGACAACAGGAGAAGTTTTGTATAATGCAATTGTTTGGCAGTGTAGAAGAACTTCAAAGTACTGCGACTATTTAAAAGCAAATGGACATAGAGATGAGATATATCAAAAAACCGGGCTTGAAATTGATGCATACTTTTCGGCGACAAAGATAAAATGGATTTTAGATAATGTAGAAGGTGCAAAAGAGAGAGCCAAAAATGGCGAATTGCTGTTTGGAACAGTGGAAACTTTTTTAATCTGGAAACTCACAAAGGGAGTACATGTGACAGATTATTCAAATGCTTCAAGAACAATGCTATATAACATAAACACTTTAGAATGGGACGAGGAACTTTTAAATTTAATGGATATACCAAGATGTATGTTGCCTGAAGTTAAAAACACTGCCGAAGTATACGGAAAGACATCAAGAGAATTTTTTGGAGAAGAAATAAAAATATCATCTGCTGTTGGAGACCAACAGGCAGCTCTATTTGGACAAGGTTGTTTTAAAGAAGCTGAGGCAAAGAATACTTATGGAACTGGAGCTTTTCTTTTGATAAATACGGGAGATAAGAGAGTTGAATCTAAAAATGGGTTGGTTTCAACCATTGCATGGGGAATAGATGAAAAAATAACTTATGCACTAGAAGGCTCAATTTTTATAGCGGGTTCATCTATACAATGGCTTAGAGATGATTTAAAACTTATCGACTCAGCAGAAGACTCAGAATATTTGGCAAACAAAGTAGATGATACAGAAGGTTGCTATGTAGTGCCGGCATTTACTGGACTTGGAGCTCCGTATTGGAATCAGTATGCAAGAGGAATAATATGTGGTTTGACACGAAGTGTGAAGAAAGCTCATTTAGTAAGGGCGACTTTGGAGTCTATGGCATATTTATCAAATGATGTTTTAAAGGCTATGGAAGAAGATTTGGGAGAGCTAAAAACTTTGAAAGTAGATGGCGGAGCAAGCTCAAATGATTTTTTAATGCAGTTCCAAGCGGATATTATAAATAGAGAAGTAATAAGACCTGAAAACATAGAGTCAACAGTTAGAGGAGCGGCATTTTTGGCGGCACTTGGCGTTGGGATGTTTAAATCGATAGATGAAATTTTAAAAAAATTTAATGGAGACAAAAAGTTTGAGCCGAATATGACAAATGAAACCAGAGAAAACAAGCTCAAACTTTGGCATAAAGCAGTTTCAAGAGCTTTTGATTGGGCAGAAGATTAAACTTTAATTTGTAGTTTTTATGGGTATATTTAATTTATTAATATAATACTTAGGGAGTAGAAATGATAATAATAAAGAGAAGTGGAAAAACTGTAGAATTTGATGTGCAAAAGATAAAAAGAGCAATAGAAAAAGCATTTATATCAGTTTCTAAACCATATAAAGAAGATATATTGGAACAGATGGCAGTTGATGTTCAAAAAAAGGTAGAAAACAACTTTCCAAAAGACCATGTTGTAACAGTTGAAGAAATTCAAGATTTAGTAGAAATAACATTGATAGAATACAACTACTATACAGTTGTAAAATCATATATTTTATATAGAGCGTCTCATCACAAAATGAGAAAAGTATTAGAAGACTTTTCGGATTATTTTGACGATGTTGAACTACTTGAAGTAATGAAAAAAATTCAAAAAGACTTCAAAGAAGACGTATATGAATTGGGAAGTCTGTATACAAAATTTACATCATTTGCAAAAGAAAATATGAGCTTTGAAGATATTATAAATTCACTTATAAAAGCGGCAAGTGAATTAACTTCAAAGGACGCACCTAAATGGGAGTATATAGCAGGGAGATTTTTAAGTTTTAATATTAACAGAAACATAGACAAAGAATCTAACAAGCACGAAATATATAGCTTTGCAGATAAAATTAAGTTGTTAACTAAAGAAAATTTGTATGGCAAGTATATACTTGAAAACTACACAGTGGAAGAAATAGAAGAGCTTGAAAACTATATACAGCCACAAAGAGATGAATTATTCAACTACTCAGGCTTGGAATTAGTATACAAGAGATATTTAATAAAAAACATGAGCGGAGTTGTACTTGAAAAAGTGCAAGAAATGTTCATGGGAATTTCAATGCACTTGGCAATGAGAGAAAATGACAGAGTTTATTGGGCAAAGAAATTCTATGATATACTTTCAAATTTAAAGGTTACAATGGCAACCCCAACAATGTCAAATGCACGTAAGCCTTTCCATCAACTTTCTTCATGTTTCATTGACACAGTACCGGATAACTTAGATGGAATATACCGTTCAATAACCAATTTCTCACAAGTTTCAAAACACGGTGGCGGAATGGGATTGTATTTTGGGAAAGTTAGGGCAATGGGCTCAGATATAAGAGGGTTTAAAGGCGTTGCAGGAGGCGTAATTCGTTGGATAAGACTTGCAAATGATACAGCAGTTGCAGTAGATCAACTTGGAATGAGACAGGGCGCTTGTGCGGTTTATTTAGACGTATGGCACAAAGATATTCCTGAGTTTTTACAGTTAAGAACAAATAATGGGGACGACAGAATGAAAGCACACGATGTCTTTCCGGCAGTTTGTTTCCCAAACTATTTCTGGGAACTTGCGAAGAATGACTTAGATGCAAATTGGTATATGATGTGTCCACATGAAATTCTAACTTATAGAGGATATGCTCTTGAAGACTATTTTGGTGACGAGTGGGTTAGAAGGTATAAAGAGTGTATTGAAGACGATAGAATAGAAAAGAGAGTGATGAGTGTGAAAGATATGGTAAGGCTCATCATAAAATCCACTGTGGAAACAGGAACTCCATTTATATTCAATAGAGATGTAGTAAATAAATACAATCCAAACTCACACAAGGGAGTTATCTATTCATCAAACTTGTGCACAGAAATAGCTCAAAATACTTCTGAAATTGAATCGGTTTCAAAGGAAATAGTAGATGTAAATGGCGAAACAGTTGTAGTTACAACTACAAAACCGGGAGATTTTGTAGTGTGTAATTTAGCATCTTTAGTGCTTGGGAATATAAATATAACAGACCAAGAGGAACTTGAAGATGTAGTCAGCACAGTAGTGAGGGCGTTGGACAACGTAATAGATTTGAACTACTATCCGGTAGAATATGCAAAGATTACAAATGGAAGATACAGAGCAATAGGCCTTGGCACAAGCGGTTATCATCATGCAATGGTAAAACAGGGAATAATGTTCCAAAGTGAAGAACATTTAAAATTTGCAGATGAACTTTATGAAAACATAAACTACTATGCAGTTAAAGCATCAGCAGAAATAGCGAAAGAAAAAGGCAGTTATGAGTACTTTGAAGGTTCAGATTGGCAAAGTGGAGCATACTTTGAAAAGAGAAACTACACATCAGAAAGATGGGAAGCTCTTAGAGATGAAGTAGCCAAGGGAATGAGAAATGCTTATCTTATGGCAGTTGCACCGACAGGGTCTACATCTATAATAGCAGGGACAACAGCGGCAGTTGATCCGGTTATGATGAGATATTTCCTAGAGGAAAAGAAGGGGCAAATCGTTCCGAGAGTAGCTCCATCACTTAGCTCACAAACATTTTGGTTGTATGAAAACGCACATGAAATTGACCAAACTTGGGTAATTAAATCAGCAGGAATAAGACAAAGACATCTTGACCAATCACAATCAGTGAACTTGTATATAACTACGGAATATACAATGAAACGAATTTTGAACTTATTTATACAAGCTTGCGAAGAAGAAGTTAAGACTATCTACTATGTGAGAAGTAAATCATTAGAAGTTGAAGAGTGTGACAGTTGTAGTGCATGAGGAGGAAAAATGGAAGTAAAGAGAAAAGCTCTTTTTAATGAAAAAGGAGATATAGAACTCTCTAAGAGGAGAATGATAAATGGCAATACTACTAACTTAAATGACTTCAATAATATGAAGTATTCTTGGGTTTCGGATTGGTATAGACTTGCCATGAATAACTTTTGGATTCCGGAAGAAATAAATTTAACTCAAGACATAAAAGACTATAGAAAATTAGATGCGACAGAAAAAACAGCATACGACAAAATACTTTCCTTTCTTGTATTTTTAGACTCACTACAATCAGCAAATTTGCCAAACCTTTCAGAATTTATAACGGCAAACGAAGTAAATTTATGTCTGAATATTCAAACTTATCAAGAATCTGTCCACTCACAAAGCTATGGATATATTTTAGATACAATATGCTCTCCGGAAGAGAGAACAGAAATATTATACCAATGGAAAGATGATCCGATTTTGCTTGCGAGAAATAAATTTATAGGTGACCAATACAATGATTTTTACTATGAGAGAACAGAAGATAATTTAGCCAAGACATTGGTAGCCAATTATGTGCTTGAAGGAATATATTTCTATTCAGGGTTTATGTTCTTCTATTCCTTGGGAAGAATTGGTAAAATGCCGGGTACAGTTCAAGAGATAAGATATATCAACAGAGATGAAAATTCTCACCTGTGGTTGTTTAGAAGCATAATATTAGAACTTAAAAAAGAAGAACCTCAACTCTTCACAGACGAAAAAATTGAAGAATATAGGAGTATGATTGAAAGAGGAGTTGAAGAAGAAATAAAATGGGCTGAATACGCAATAGGCAATAATGTAAAAGGTCTTAGCATGGATATGATAAGAAGTTATATTAAATATCTTGGAAACTTGAGAAGCAAAGGACTTGGATTTGGGATAATCTATCCCGGATTTGAAAAAGAGCCGGAGAGTATGGCGTGGGTTAGCGAATACTCAGACCCTAATATGGTGAAAACAGATTTCTTTGAAGCCAAAGTTTCAGCTTATGCAAAGAGCAGTGTAATAGAAGATGATTTATAATTAAGATTTATAATTAAAATGGACAGTTTTAAAAATTGTCCATTTTTTACATTCAATTTTAGTTGGGGATATTAAACATGGGGAAGACACGAGTTTTGTGAGGTTTGACCGAAAATGAAAATAAATTTGAAAAATGAAAAATTATTTATATGAATTGATTGAGTTAAGTTTTTGAAAATTCATTAAATTGTGATTATCGGATCGATCTCATGCTGATGCATTCGTGTGACCCCTACGATTTATAAAAATTAAAAATGCTTAAAAAAAAGTAGGGACGGCACGTTTTTGCAAGATTGAATATGAAGGTAAAATGAAATGGAGAAATTGAAAAAATGAATGAAAAGAAATATAGGCCCGCCCGTTAATGACAATTTATATTGTTTGATGTTTTAAAATTTTATTTGCATTATAAACATAACGTAGGGGCGACACGAGTTTACGAGGTTCGTCCGAACATACATATATAAATTAAAAAGCATTATAAAGCAAATTTATTTGGGGAATTTAATTTTAAACATTTATTTAACAGAAATATTAAAATCTTGTTACAAAAGTTAAAAAATGTTATTTTAGTGGAAATTTTAATATTTTAGAGGTATACTTTAGTTAAGAAACAAGTGAGTGAGAGATTAGTTTACACAAATGGACTTAGGAGGAAAACAAATGAATAAAATCAATAGAAAAAGAATTACATCAGTTGCACTAGCATTTACACTTGCAGTAGCTGCACCGGTAAAAGCAAATTTTTCTAATTTTAATTTAGAACTTAATAAGGTAGCAGCGGCAGAAGCGAAAACACCTACACAAGATGAAGCAAAAGCAGCAGCAGAAGCAGCAACCACAGCAGCAGAAGAAGCTAATAAAAGAGTTAAAGAAGCTAGTGGGGAATTAAAAACTGCAACAGGCGATTTGGAAGAAGCAAAAAAATTAGAAGGAGAAGCTAAAGAGGCGGCAGAAGCAGCAACTACAGCAGCAAAAGCAGCAACCACAGCAGCAGAAGAAGCATCTAAAGCTCAAGAAGCTATAAGCTTAGCAAAATCAGCTAATATAAGTTCTAAATCTGCAAAAGAAAAAGCAGCAAGGATAATGGGTCTTATTGAAGAAGCTAAAAATAAGGAAGAACAAGCCAAACAAGAAAAGACAGCTCAAGAAAAAGCTAAAGCAGAATTGAAATCAGCTATAGATACAGCTAAAGGTAGTTTGAGTACCGCCACTTCAGATGTATATACTCAAGACTCTATAGATAAGTTAAAAGCTGCAATAGCAACAGCTGAAGGTATTTATAAAGATGATACTAAAAAATCAACAGATTATACTACAGCAAAAGCAAATCTTGAAAAAGTAAAACTTGAAAAGAAAACAGTGAAACCAACACCGGCTCCGACTTCTGTTACTTTAAACAGACCAACAGTATACTATAATAAGGTTACAGGAAGAACTACACCTTACGCAACTGTAACTCTATATAGAAATAGAAGTAAAGTAGACTATGTAAAAGCCGACAGATATGGTGATTATACAATAAACTATAGATTTGGAGACTACAGATATAACGGATACAATGGGACAGCTTCAGTAAGTTCTTATGGAGATAGATATGTATCAGGTTATACAACTGCAAACACTTATGTTCAAGCATATAACAATGGTGAGTATTTAGGTTCTGCATACTCTGATTCAAGAGGGTACTATACTATAAACTTTAATAAGTATGTATACAATAGAAATAATACTGTAGTTTATACAAATGGATATAACAATAGCTACAACAATGGTTATGGATATTACGATTTATCAGATTATTATCTAGAAGCTGAATTAGATGGAAAATATTCTGAGAGACAATATTTAAATAAAGCTTATATTGATAGATATTACAATAATGGATATTATAATAACTATGCATATGCACCAAGAATAACTCAAGCTATAGCTGGAACAAGCACTGTAAAAGGTAGCGGAGTTAATGGATATGCAACAGTTGCAGTTTATGATTCCAAGGGAATTAGACTTGGTAGTGGGACAGCTTATAGCAATGGAGAATTCACTATCAGTTTAAACAGAGACTTAAAAGCCGGGGAAGAAATCAAAGTAACTGCAAATTATTCTAACTTAAGAGAAAACAACACAACTTACAAAGTAGCCGGAGAATCTAAGAAAGATACTTACAACTATGTTGTAAATCTAACAATAGGAGACAAGAGATTAACAACAACAAAAGATGGAGTAACTACAACAACAACTATGGATGTAGAAGCTTATATAAAAGAAGGTAGAACAATGCTACCAATCAGATTTGTAGCTCAAGCTTTGGGATACAATGTAACTTTTAATGATACAACAAGACTTGCGACTTTCACAGATGGCAAGAAAGTGGTAATCATCAATATAGATTCAAGAGATTTCTATGTAGATGGTATTAAGAACACATTCAGTGTAGACCCTGAAATTAAACAAGGCAGAACAATGCTTCCAATTTCTGAAATTGGTAAAGCACTTGGAATGACTACTGGTAATAAGGGTGACAACAAAAATATTGAATGGGATTCAGTAAGAAGAGAAGTTAAGATCCAACTAACTAAATAAACTCACTTGAAAAAAGAGCAACTTAGGGTGCTCTTTTTTTGTATTAATGGGTATAAACGTGTAATAAATAAATTAGTTACTGTTAGTTTATAATTTACTTTTATTTTAAAGGAATTGATTTAGGTAAGTTATAGATTTACAGATGAATACTGATTATATTTTATAATTGTATTTAAAATTAAGGGTTTTATTTTGAGGAGAAGTTTATGAAAGTTGGCAAGAAAAGTTTGGTGTTATGGGCAGCTATTGTTTGGGTTATAGCGGGGGTTAATGTTTTAAAGATAGGAATTAGTGTGTATTCTGAGTATTTATCTTTGTTGAATTTGGGGCTAAGTGTTATAGTATTTTTAATTTTTGGAATATGATTTTCAAGAAGATGGTTGATAAAAATATCATAAGGATAAAGGGCTTGCCACATGAAAAATACAATTTTTGGAATTTTTTTGATTTAAAATCTTTTTTGATTATGGCTTTTATGATGAGCATGGGTATTAGTTTAAGGCTTTATAATTTAGTGCCTGATGTTTTCATAGCTGTTTTTTATTCTGGATTAGGGACAGCACTGGCACTTGCAGGTGTTAAATATTTTTATAAGTTTTTAAAATATTAAGAGCGAGTTTTTCGCTCTATTTTTGTTGGATTTTAACTTAAAAAATAGGTTTGAAAAATAAAAATGGGTGAGCAGAGGCACACCCACAGCGGAATTAAATATTTTTAAATGCTTGGTCTAAGTCGGCTATGATGTCTTCGACATTTTCTATTCCAACGGATAGTCTGACTGTATTCTCTTTTATTCCGGCACGCTCTAAGGCTTCTTTTGATAGCTGACGATGAGTCATGCTTGCAGGATGCAAGACGTGAGTTCTGACATCTCCAACGTGAACTACGAGTGTAGCAAGTTTTAGGTTATTTATCCATTGTTTTGTCTTTTCAAGTCCACCTTTTATTCCAACTGAAATTACTCCGCTTTGACCTTTAGGTAGGTATTTTTTTGCAAGTTCATGGTACGCATCATCTTCAAGCCCCGGGTAGTGTATCCATTCAACTTTTTCGTGAGTGTTTAAATATTTTGCAACTTTAAGTGCATTTTCGGAGTGTCTATCCATTCTAAGGGCGAGTGTTTCTATTCCGAGGTTTGTAAGGAATGCATTCATTGGTGAAGCCGGTGTACCAAAGTCACGAATGTATACTACTTTAGCTTTTACTGCGTATGCAGCTTTACCAAAAGTTTCTGTATAAGATAGACCGTGGTAATTAGGGTCTGGTGCAGAAATTGATTCGTAACCATTTTTTGCCCAATCAAAATTTCCACTGTCTACTATAAGCCCGCCTACCGCAACTGCGTGACCGTCTAAGTACTTTGTTGAAGAGTGAGTTACGATATCTATGCCATGTTCAAATGGTCTGCATAGATAAGGTGTAGCAAATGTGTTGTCTATTATCACGGGTAGTCCGTGTTTATGTGCGACTTCTGAAATTTTTTCTAAATCTAAAATTTCAAGTCCAGGGTTTGCTATAGTCTCTCCAAAGATAAGTTTTGTCTTTTCGTTGATTGCTTTTTCTAATGCTTCAAAGTCATTTAAAGGTACAAATTTTGTTGTGATACCAAGTTTTTTGATTGTTGAAGACAGAAGTGTGATTGTACCTCCATAAAGGTTGTCCATGGCAATTATTTCATCACCTGATTCGCAAATATTTAATATTGAGATTAGGTTTGCTTGTTGTCCGGAAGATGTTGCAACAGTTGCGACTCCTCCTTCAAGAGCAGTAACTTTTTTCTCTAATGCTGTAACAGTTGGGTTGGAAATTCTTGTATACATATCTCCTTCTTTTTTTAAATTGAATAAGTCTGCTACTTCGTCTGCATTGTCATATTTATATGTTGTGGATTGAACTATTGGCACTGTTCTTGATTCTCCGTTTTTTGGATGATATCCTGCTTGAATACAGAGTGTTTCTGATAAATAATTTGTCATGTTTTTCCTCCTTAGTTGTATAAAAAAAGAGCCATCGTATAAGGACGAAAGCTCGTGTTACCACCTTAATTTTTCATTAGCTTCCACTAATGAACTCAATAGGTATCTATCAATACCCTCTGCTGTAACGGGCAATCCCGTACTCGCCTAACAATAAGCTTAGCAAGTCCATAAAAAGGCCATATTCCCAATTTCAAAATCTACTTCTTTCACCACAACGAAGCTCTCTGTAATCTTTTTAGAAAGGTACTCTTCTTTTTGTACGTTTATTTAAAAATCATTTTAATGTATGTTAGCATTTTATTTTTTTTGAGTCAATGCTGTGAATAATGGCTTTTATGTGTTGCCGGTTATAGCTAAAATGAATAGAGTTTAAAAAGAGTTATATAGAGGGCTATCGATGCATGTAAATGCAATAAAAAGAAGCTTCAAAAAACTGAAGCTTCTGATAATTTATTTATGCTCTGACGTCGTCAAATTCTTCGCCTTGTAATTTTTTGTTTACGTATGAACAAGTAGGGATAATTTTTTTACCCTCTGCTCTTGCGTCGGCAATTAGTCGTTTAACAAGTTCACCTGCAAGTCCTTGACCTTCCATGGCAGGTCTTACAATTGTGTGTTGAGCATCGATTTTACCGTCTTTTTCAACGAATTGAAGAATTCCATCATATTTTTCTTGGCTTTCACCAATGTAATAAGCATTTTGACCTCTTTTAACTTCCATGTCTGCCTCCTAATTGTTTTATAGTTTACTTAATGTATACCCAAGTGTTAGGGAACTAAAGATGAAGTTAGTAATTTTCTTCAATTTTGTACTGTGCTACATAGTGTTTTAAAATGTCTATATAAGTTTTGCCAATGGCGGATATTGGGTTGTCAGACCTATAGATATAGACAAGCTCCATTGACTCGTCACTTTCAAGAGGGATTGCCACAAGATTATCTCCGTTTAATTCTCTTGAGAGTATACCTGATGAAATTGTATAGCCATCTAATCCAATCAATAAATTAAAAAGTGTCGCTCTATCTGTTACTACAATTGATTTTCTTGCATATTCGATTGAGTGCAACTCTTCTGCGTAATAGAAGGAATTGTTTAATCCTTGGTCATATGTGAAACGTGGATATTCTTCAAGGTCTTTTAGAGTTACGATTTTTTTATTTGCAAGCGGATGGTTTTTACTGAAGAATACGTGAGGCCTTGCAGTAAAAAGTTTTTCAAATTTTAAATCATTCGCCACAAAGCTTCTCTTTAAAATTTCCTTATTGAAATCGCTTAAATATAAAATTCCTATTTCACTTCGTCTTGTACGTATATCTTCAATGATTTCAAAGGTACGAAGTTCTTTTAGTGAAAATTCATATTCATCTTTTCCGAGTAGTTTTACTAATTTTACAAAGGCATTTACTACAAACGCATAGTGTTGAGAGGCAACTGCAAATATTCTTTTGACAGATTTTTCTGATTTGTACTGACCTTCTAATAGGTCAGCTTGCTCAATGACTTGTTTTGCATAGGACAAAAATTTTGTTCCGTCGTCTGTGAGGCTAACTCCTCTGTTTGTTCTGTAAAATATTGTTATTCCCATTTCTTTCTCAAGTTCCATAATGGATTTGGAAAGTGTGGGTTGTGTTATAAATAATTCTTGTGCTGCTGTGTGAATTGAACCAGTGTGAGCCACTTGTATGATATATCTAAGTTGTTGTAGTGTCATTTTTTACCTCTTTTTATATACGATTTACCATTTGTATTATATCATTTGATATAAAATTATCAAAATCGATTTTACATTGCGATGGTACATTTAATTATTTTACACAAACTTTACAATTCAATATCAAGGAATTTACATTAGAGAAATATAATGTGCTTGTAATAAAAAACACGAACTTAGAAAGGATGAATTCAATGTCTAGTAAAGTTTTTAAAAGATTATTTGTGATGGTTTGTATAATGTCATTTACAATTGCGCTTACTGCTTGTGGGGCAAAAGATGAAAAAGAGGCCGCCGACGTTTCTGAAAAGACACAAAGCGCAACTATAAATGTAATAACAAGAGAAGACGGCTCAGGCACAAGAGGAGCATTTACTGAAATAGTTGGGTTAATCGAAAAAGATGCAAGTGGTAATGAAACAGATATGACTTATCCTGAAGCTGTTGTTCAAAATTCTACTGATGCGGTTATGACAGCTACAGCTAATGACGAAAGCGCTATAGGCTATATTTCTTTAGGGTCTTTGAACGACACTGTAAAGGCACTAAAAATTGGAGGAGTTGAAGCAAGTGCTGAAGATATTACCAATGGCTCATATCCTATAGCAAGACCCTTCAACATAGTCTACAAAGACGGTGTTACGCCTGAAGTACAAGATTTCTTAAACTTTATAGCTTCAAGCGAGGGACAAAAGGTTGTTGAAGAAGAGGGTTATGTCAAAAACAAAGATGCTCAACCTTATCAAGGAACTAATAATTCAGCATCTATAACAATTGCAGGCTCAACATCTGTAGCACCATTAATGGAAAAATTAGTTGAAGTTTATAAGATATTTAATCCTGATTTTAAAGCAGATATTCAAGCCACAGGTTCTTCATCTGGAATTCAAGCTGCAATAGACGGTTCAGCTCAAGTTGGTATGGCTTCAAGAGAGCTTAAAGATGATGAGGCTAGTCAATTGAAAAAAGAAGTCATAGCTATGGACGGAATAGCTATTATAACTAACAAAGCAAATCAAGTTTCAGATTTATCAATGGAACAAGTGAAAAATATATTTAGTGGAAAACTAACTGATTGGGCTGAGGTAAATGGAAAATAAGGTTGTATATAAAATAAAAAGTCAGCAAGAGTTTAAAGAGAGTATCGCAAGATACCTCTTTTTACTAAGTGCTATGTTATCTGTAATATTTATTCTCTTAATTTCTTATTTCATCTTTAGTGGTGGAATAAATGTGTTTAGAGATGTTGGAATTAAAGATTTTTTGTTAAATTCTAAATGGGCACCGATGAATAAACCGGCTTCGTTTGGTATTTTTTCAATGGTGATAGGTTCTATATTGGTGACATTGATTTCAAGTGCAATGGCTGTTCCGATTGCAGTGTTTACAGCTTCGTTTTTGGCTTGTGATTGTCCTATATGGTTATACAAAATTTTAAAACCGGCGTTAAATTTAATGGCGGGAATTCCATCGATAATTTATGGATTCTTTGCTTTGACATTTATAGTTCCCAAGATGAAGGATTTATCTGGTGGCACTGGAATGAGTATTTTAACGGCATCAGTTCTTCTCCTAATAATGATATTGCCGACTATAATTTCTATTTCTGAAAATGCAATACGTTCAGTACCGTATTCTTATTACACAGGAAGTATTGCTCTTGGGGCAACTCACGAGAGAACTATTATGAAAGTTTTGATGCCGGCGGCAAAGAGTGGTATTTTTGCCGGCATAATTCTTGGAATTGGTAGAGCAATTGGAGAAACTATGGCAGTTATATTGGTTGCAGGAAATCAAACTCGTCTAACTTTTAATATTTTTAAGGGCATTAGAACTTTGACCACAAATATTGTAATGGAAATGGGATATGCTTCAGGAATGCACAGAGAAGCTTTGATTGCGACAGCATGCGTCCTATTTGTATTCATCCTTATAATAAATTTTACTTTTTGGATTTTTAAGATAAGGAGTGAAAGGATATGAGCACTAAATTTGGAATATTGATTTTAATGGCTACAATTCTCATAGGCACTTTTGCTTTTTTGAAGTATAAAAATATGCTAAACGTCTATAGGTTTTTGACAACTCTATCTATAATATTCACTTTTGGAAGCTTAGCGGTTTTAATAGGCTATGTTATTTCAAAGGGAGTACCATATATAAAACCGTCTTTATTTGCTTTTGAATACACTTCAGATAATGTGTCAATGCTGCCGGCTATAATAACAACTTTTATAACTGTGATTTTATCAGTGGCATTGGCTACGCCAATAGGAGTTTTCACAGCAATATACTTGGTTGAGTATGCAAAGAGAGGCTCAAAAGTTGTAGAAGTTATAAGGCTTGCTGCGGAAACTTTACAAGGTATTCCGTCAATTGTTTACGGATTATTTGGAATGATGTTTTTCTCAATTTGGTTGGGATTTGGATTTTCTATAATTTCTGGAGTGTGTACTGTATCGATTATGATATTGCCGCTTATAATTCGTTCTACTGAGGAAGCTTTAAAAGCAGTGAATGACAGCATAAGACATGCATCATTTGCTCTTGGAGCTGGGAAGCTTAGGACAATTTTTAAAGTTGTGTTACCTGTTGCAATGCCGGGAATAATTTCAGGAGTTGTGCTTGCAACTGGACGTGTAGTAGGAGAAACTGCTTGCTTGATGTTCACTCTTGGGACGGCAACCAAAATGCCTGATGGAATTTTTTCATCAGCAAGAACTTTATCGCTACACGTTTATATGTTGTCTTCTGAGGGAATGCACGTTGGAGAGGCGTATGCTACTGCAACTGTACTACTAATCATAGTGCTTATAATTAATTTTATTTCAAATAAGATTGCCAATAGATTTATGGAGGTTAAAAGTTGACACTTAAGTTTAATATAGAAGACTTAAATCTTTATTATGGAGATTTTAAAGCTTTAAAAGGAATAAATATGGGGATAGAAGCGAATGAGATAACTGCTTTTATAGGTCCATCAGGTTGTGGGAAGTCTACAACTTTGAAGTGTTTAAATAGAATGAATGATTTAGTTGATGGTTGTAGAATTGAGGGTAAGATTGAACTCGATGGAGAGAGCATCAATTCATACAACATCAATGCTCTTAGAAAGAGAGTTGGAATGGTGTTTCAATCTCCAAATCCATTTCCAATGTCAATTTATAATAATATAGCTTATGGTCCAAAAACTCACGGCATAACTGATAAAAATACATTGGACGAAATTGTAGAAAAGTCTTTGAAGGCAGCTGCAATATGGAATGAAGTAAAGGACAACCTAAATAAAAATGCACTTTCAATTTCCGGAGGACAACAACAGAGATTGTGTATTGCAAGATGCTTGGCAATTGAACCGGATGTTATTTTGATGGATGAACCAACTTCTGCACTAGACCCGATTTCTACGGGAAAAATAGAAGACCTTGTCCTTGAATTGAAAAAAGATTATACTATTATCATGGTAACGCACAATATGCAACAAGCTTCAAGAGTTTCTGACAAGACGGCATTTTTCTTGAGAGGAGAGGTTGTTGAATTTGGAGATACCTATGAGATATTTTCTAATCCAAGAGATAAGAGAACGGAAGATTATATTACAGGAAGGTTTGGGTGAGATTGTGCGAAAGAAATTTGATGAAGAACTTGCTTTGTTAAATGAAGAAATGTTACAGATGAGTATGATAGTTGAAAAAGCTATAGATAAATCTGTAAATTTAATTTTTAATGCAGATGATAAGGGAATAAAAGAAGTCTTTGAATATGAAGAAGAGACTGACAGGTTGGAAACAAAAATTCAAGACCACTGTCTTAGACTTTTTTTAGAGCAACAACCGGTTGCAACAGATTTGAGATGGATTTCAGCTACTCTCAAGATGATTACAGATATGGAGAGAATAGGAGACCAAGCGAGAGATATTGCAGACTTATGCAAATATTTTAAAGAGGACGATAAGGTATTTTCTGTTGACTCAATAAAGGAAATGGCAAAGGCGACTATAGCCATGGTACACAAGAGCATAGATGCTTATGTTAAAAGAGATGTTGAAATAGCTGGAAGTGTGTCCAAAGATGATGATGTTGTAGATAATTATTTTATAGAAGTTAGAGCTGAGTTTGTAAAGTTAATAAAGAATGAATCCTTAGATGCTGAGCGAATAATTGACTTGATTATGATTACTAAATATCTTGAGAGAATTGCAGACCATGCTGTAAATATTTCAAGATGGATAATATTTGCCATAGAGGGATTTCCTACAGAGGCGTAGTATGTTGATATATATTGTTGAAGATGACAACTCAATACAAAAGCTGATTGAGTATGCATTGAAATCTAAAAATTACAATTGTAAAGGTTTTGAAAATGGTAGGGAGTTCTTTGGGGAACTCTCTAAAGTTGTACCTAATTTAATTTTGTTAGATATAATGTTGCCGGATATGGATGGAACTGAAATATTGGCTAAGTTAAAACAAAACTCAAATACTTCAGATATTCCGGTTATGATGTTGACGGCTAAGACATCTGAGTATGACATTGTGAGCTCTTTGGATATGGGTGCAGACGATTATATGATAAAACCTTTTTCTGTATTAGAGCTTTTGTCGAGAGTTAATGCTCTTTTGAGAAGAAATACTAAGAAATTAGAAGAGAGAATAGAATTTAAAGGCATTACTATGGACTTGTTGAGAAGAGAAGTTTCTATTGATGGAGATGGAATATCTTTGACATACAAGGAGTTTGAACTCTTAAAGTACTTACTTAACAATGTTGGAATTGTACTTTCGAGAGAAAAACTGTTAAATGCTGTGTGGGATTATGATTACGAGGGAGAGACCAGAACTGTAGATATGCACATAAAACTTCTCAGAGAAAAGTTGGGAGATAAGAGAGATATTATAACCACTGTAAGAGGTGTGGGATATAAGATAGATGCTGGAGATAAAAATGGATAGACATATTCAAAGATATTTGAGAATTGTGGCAACTTTTTCTTTCTTCGTAACTTTTATAGTCGCACTTATAATTTATTTTGTAGATTATAGTCAAAGTGAATACAAAGTTTTGGCGAATTTAAATTTTGTAATACAAAAGAATATTGAGAGTGAAGAAAATAAACTTGAATATATAAAAAATTTTGATAAAGAGTTTAATAGAATTAGGATAAGATATATTTCAGGTTCAGAAAATTATGACTCTAAAGGAGAAAAAAACTTTTCTTTAGAAGTTGGGAATAATAGAGAAAATATAAGTCTTACTAAATCTGAATTTGAAGTTGTAAAAAAATTAGATAATAGTTCTCTACTTGGAGTAAGTGAAATAAAAAATAATTTATTTGGAATATTTTTACACTTGTTACCAATAAATCTTTTAGCTATTGGAAGTGTATTTATTTTTACTAAATTCGCCACTAAAAAGTCGGTGGGTGGAATTTTGAAGCCTATAAACGCCTATGAAAAATCATGGGATATAGAAAAGATAATGGACGTACCGGAAATTTATCCGTTTGACAAAATCATTTTGAAACAAAGCGAGATGAATTTAAAGGAGATCCGAGAAATTGAAAGACAGAGAGATACTATAAATACTATTCTAATGGGCATGAAAGAAGGCCTTTTGATATTAGATGAGAAACGACGTATTTTGATGTTAAATTCTGAAGCAGCTAAGATTTTAGAAACAGATGAGGAATCGATAAACAAGAGTATACTTTACGTTACGAGAAATAGTGAAATTGTAAAGTCTATAGAAAATTGTTATCTTGGAATTTATTCTGAGGGTAGACTTGAAGTTCAAGACAGATATATAAAGTACTATTCAAACCCCGTGTACTACAACGAAAATATAAGTGGAGCAGTACTTCTTTTGATTGATGAGACTAAGAGGATAGAAGCAGAAAAAATCAGAGAAGAGTTTTCGGCAAATGTATCCCATGAATTGAGGACGCCTTTAACTTCTATATATGGATTTGCAGAACTTTTAAACACTGGAATTGTATCTGATGAGAATGACAAGAAAGAAATGCTCTACAGGATTTATAAGGAATCAAAGAGATTATTGGACTTGATTGATGAGATAATTAAGATTTCTAAGTTGGAGTCAAACGTTCAAGTCGTTGAAGATATTGTTGACTTAAATGAATTGTCAGAAGAGTTAAAATCACATTTTATTCCAATAGCAACTGAAAAAAATGTTGAGTTAGCGATTGTTGGCGATGGAGTTTTTAAAACTAACAAGACCATGATTTGGGAGCTATTAGCTAACTTAATCGAAAATGCAATTAAATACAATGTTGAGAATGGCAGTGTGGATGTTAGTATGGAAGTTACAGAACAGACTGAAATTGTAGTAAAGGATTCTGGGATAGGAATTGATGAAGAAAGTTTAAAGAGAATTTTTGAAAGATTTTACAGAGTTGATAAATCAAGAAATAAAAAAAGCGGAGGAACTGGACTAGGTCTTTCTATTGTAAAACATATTGTAAAAAATTTAAATGGAGAGATAGAAGTTCAAAGTGAAGCCGGAGTTGGAACTACAATAAAAATACAATTGCCAATAAACTAGGCCAAAGCTGAATATTTAATCACAAAAAGAGATTGTTAAAAAAATCTCTTTTTTTCTATGTTATTTAATAAAATTCAAGGGGTATACATTGCAAAGGAAGAAAAATATTTTAAAATAATTAAGATAGAAAAGGGTGATTAAATGTCTTTTGAATTAAAAAAAGAATATAGAATGTTTATAGGAGGAGAATGGAGAGAGGCTTCAGACGGGCAATGGTTACAAACTTTTAATCCTGCAACTGGAGAAGTTTTATCTCAAATCCCTCAAGCTACAAATGATGATGTAGACGATGCGGTTGAAGCTGCAAAAAAAGCTTTTGAAACTTTTAAAGATTCTACAGCAGTTGAAAGACAAGCGTTGCTCACTAAGATAGCAGATATAATAGATGAAAACGCCGAATACTTGGCTACTATAGAATCAATGGATAATGGTAAACCTATAAGAGAAACAATGGGAGCTGATATTCCTTTGGCAGCAGACCACTTTAGATATTTCGCAGCTGCGGCAAGAATGCAAGAAGGTACTGCTCAAATGTTGGATAAGAATACTTTAAATTTAATTTTACACGAACCTATTGGAGTGGTAGGACAAATAGTTCCTTGGAACTTCCCATTCTTAATGGCAGCATGGAAATTAGCGCCAGTATTGGCAGCAGGTGATGTAACAATTTTGAAACCATCAAGCAGCACATCTCTTTCAGTGCTTGCACTTATGGAATTAATTCAAGATGTTGTTCCGGCAGGTGTAATAAATGTAATTACCGGTTCAGGTTCAAAGAGTGGAGAATATTTACAACATCACAAGGGAATAGACAAGCTTGCGTTTACAGGCTCTACAGAAGTGGGTAGGGGAATTGGAATTGCAGCGGCAGAGAGAATTATCCCGGCAACTCTTGAGTTGGGTGGTAAGAGTGCCAATATATTCTTTGAAGATGCTGATATGGATGTTGCACTTGAAGGAGTTCAACTTGGAATTTTATTTAACCAAGGACAAGTTTGTTCAGCAGGGTCAAGAATTTTTGTACAAGAGAGTTTCTATGATGAATTTGTAGAAAAAGTTGTAGAGGCATTTAAAAAAGTTAAAGTTGGAGACCCACTTGACCCTGAAACACAAATGGGAGCTCAAGCAAGCATGGGTCAACTTAGAAAGATTTTAGACTATGTTGAAATAGGTCAAAAAGAAGGCGCAAAGATTTTAACCGGTGGAAATAAAATAGAAGGCGATGGAGTTTTCATGGAACCTACTTTACTTGGGGATGTTACAAATGAAATGAGAGTTGCCAGAGAAGAAATTTTTGGACCGGTTGGAGTAATCATAAAGTTTAAAGATGAAGAAGATTTAATTAGAATGGCAAATGATTCAGACTATGGACTTGGTGGAGGTGTATTCACTAAGGATATAAACAAGGCAATTAGAGTTGCAACAGGAATAAGAACTGGTAGGGTATGGGTTAACACATATAACACATTCCCAGCAGGTGCACCATTTGGGGGGTATAAAGAGTCCGGAATAGGACGTGAAACTCACAAGGTTATCTTAGACCACTACACACAAATGAAAAATATATTGATTAATTTAAGTGCTACTCCAGCAGGGATGTATTTAAAATAAAAACAGGCTCATGGGATAAAACTCATGAGCTTATTTTTTAGCCTTGGCAATCAGGACAGATTCCCTGTAATTCAAGTGTGTGTCCGGTAACCTTAAATCCAGTATTCTGTGCAATGCCGTCCTCATAAGGAGAGATTGGACAATGTGCAATAGGCACTATCTTTCCGCAATTAGAGCATACTATATAGTGTTCATGTGAGTCATAAATTGTATAGTAGCGTAGACCGTTTTGTCTAAGTGTTTTTTTAAGGAGACCTGCTCTTTCAAGTTCACTTAAAATGCGATAAACACTTGAACCGGAGACTACTTCTCTATTGATTTTTAGAATTAATTCATCTGCAGAAAGCGGCACAGAACTTGATTTTAAAATATCTAGAACTTCCATGCGGGCTTTTGTAGACCTGAGACCATGTTCAATCAATAATTCTTCCATAATATAACCTCCATTTACTTAGTATAACATTTTAAAAAGAGAAATAGTATTTTACTTTAATTTAAAAAAATTTGGGTATATCTTATTAAGAATAGTAATTAACTTTAGGAGGAAAACATGAAAAAAATTAGTTTGGTAGTAATGACATTTGTACTTTTATTGTTGGCAGCTTGTGGCAATAAAAATTCTGCAGAAAAAAGCGAAGCAGTAGACTCACGTGAAAAGCTTAAAGTTTATGCATCGGTGTATCCGGTATATGACTTTGTAAATAAAATTGGTGGAGATAAGATAGAACTTACTTCAGTTATACCAAATGGAGAAGAACCTCACGGATGGGAACCTAACCAAAAATTATTAAAAGAACTTGAATCTGCTGATGTATTTGTTTATTCAGGAGCAGGTCTTGAATCTTGGGTTGAAAAGGTAACTGAATCTGTTGAAAACAAAGATTTGAAATTTGTAGAAGCATCTAAGGGTGTTGAACTTATAGCAAACACTCATGATCATGACCATGAACACGAAGCGGTGGAACACAACCACGAAAACCACAACAATAATGAAGCTACAGAACATGAGCACGAACATGAACATGACCATGGGGCTTATGACCCACACGTATGGTTATCTCCTATAAGAGCAATAAAAGAGCTTGAAAATATAACTATGGCGCTTTCTGAAGCTGATCTTGAAAATGCTGATTATTATAAAGAAAATTTAGCTAAGTATTCAGAAGAGTTTAAGAAAGTAGATGAAGAATATAAAGCTAAGCTTGCAACAGTTCCTAACAAGATAATAGTAGTTTCTCATGAAGCCTATGGTTATCTTGTAGCTGACTATGGTTTAGAGCAAATAGGCATCACAGGAATTGAAGCTGAAACTGAACCAGATGCAAAGACAATGAAAGAAATCATTCAACTTGTAAAGGAAAAGAATATAAATACAATTTTTACAGAAGAGTTGCTAGATACTAAGATTGCTGATACAATTTCATCAGAAACAGGTGCTAAAACTGTAAGATTAAATCCACTTGAAGGACTTTCTGGAGAAGAAGTTAAAAATGGGGATGATTATGTTTCAGTTATGAGAGCAAATCTTGATAAATTAGTTGAGGCTTTGAGTTGAAATTGCTTGAAATAAAGAATTTAGATTTCGGATATAATAGAGAAAAAGTTTTAAAAAATATAGACTTAACAATTAACGGGGGCGAATTTATCGCCCTCGTTGGTTCTAATGGAGCGGGAAAAACTACTTTTATAAAACTTATATTAGGAGAATTAAAACCTAACAGTGGAACTGTAAATTTTAATTTGGAAAATGGTTTTAAAGATATAGGATATGTTCCACAGTTGGGAGTTGGGTCGAGTTACAATTTTCCAATTACTGTGAGAGAGTTATTGTCATTGCCGCTAAAAAGACGTGGGAGACTTAGCTCGGTAGAAAATGAAAGAATAGAAGAAACTTTAAAACTTGTTGGCATAGATGATAAGATAGATGATTTATATTCTGAGCTATCAGGGGGGCAAAGACAGAGAGTTTTAATAGCAAAGGCATTGATAGCCTACCCTAAGTTTTTGATTTTGGACGAACCTACAAATGGTATAGACCACAAGACTAAAGGTAATTTATATAAATTGTTACACCATATCAATAGAGCTCATGGAATAACTATTTTGATAATTACACATGAGTTGGATCTTGTTAGAGAGTACTTGGACAGAGTTTATATGGTGGAAGATGGTCAAGTGAGGATAATCGATGGAGATATTTGAATATAGCTACATGATTCGGGCTTTGATAGTCGGATTTATAGTGTCAATAATAATACCATTTATGGGGATAGTGGTAGTAAATAAAAAGATATCTATGATAGGGGATGCACTTTCTCACGTATCTTTAGCAGGGGTATTGATGGGATTTGTGCTCGGAATGAATATGACTTTGGGGGCACTTATAGTCTGTATAATAGCAGCGCTGCTAATGGAATTTATTAGAAAGAGATTTCCAAGTTATCAGGAAATTTCTACAGCAATTATAATGTCTACGGGGATTGGTCTATCGTCAATATTGTCAGGATTTTTGACGAGGTCAGCAAATTTTGAAGGTTTTTTATTTGGAAGTATAATAGCTATACCAAATGATGAATTCGCACTTATTTTGGGTGTTGGCATTGCTGTGTTTTTAACTTTTTTATATTTTTATAAAGATTTGATGCACATTTCGTTTGATGAGACAAGCGCAAGGCTATCCGGAATAAATGTGGGCTTGGTAAATACAATTTTTATGATGCTAATCGCTATAACAATTTCAGTTTCGGCAAGAACTGTGGGGATACTTATAATATCCTCTCTAATGGTAATTCCTGTGGCCTGTGCAATGAAATTTAGACTAGGATATTTTAAAACGCTAATACTATCATCAATTTTTGGACTCATATTTACCATGAGTGGTCTTATTCTTTCATTTTATTTAGGTTTAAAACCTGGTGGAACTATAGTTTTAATTGGAGTGTTTACTTTGATACTAATTCTTTTAATATCCCCTAAGTTTAATAGATGAAGGACTTGAAGATAAACGTTGTTTTTGGGTAAAATAAAAGTATGAAAAAGACTAATGCGATGAGAATTTTAGACCAAAATAAAATTGAATATGAAATTGTAGAGTATTCAGAAGATGGTGGCATATCAGGACAAGATGTTGCAAGACAGTTAGGGGAAGATGAGGAAATAGTATTTAAAACTCTTGTAACACATTTTAAAAATGACTATTTTGTTTTTGTTGTGCCGGTGTGTGCTGAACTTGATTTGAAACTTGCGGCAAATGTAGCTGGCGTTAAGAAAATAGAAATGATAAAGCAATCTGATTTGTTGAATACTACAGGATATATTCACGGAGGGTGTTCTCCGGTTGGAATGAAAAAACTTTTTAAAACCTATATAGATGAATCGGCAATAGAAAAGGAATTCATGTATGTTAGTGGTGGTAAAATAGGTTTACAGATAAAAGTAAAACCGAAGAGTTTAGAAAAGTTAATAGGGGCTGAGTTTGCTCAGATAGTTAGGAGAGATTAAATGGAATATAAAAATAGGATGAACGAATGGCTTAACAGTGCAGTAATTGATGAAGAGTCTAAAGCTGAAATAAGAGAGATAAAGGACGAATCTGAATTATTAGATAGATTTTATAGGGACTTGGAGTTTGGAACTGCAGGACTTAGAGGTATACTTGGTGCAGGAACTAACAGAATGAATAAGTACGTGATTATGAGAGCATCTCAAGGATTGGCAAACACTATAAAAAATCACGGCAAAGAAGCTGTTCAAAAGGGAATTGTAATAGCTCATGACGTTAGATATATGTCTCATGAGTTTTCTGAAATAGCGGCATCAGTATTTGCGGCAAATGGCATTAAGACTTATTTATTTGACGGTATAAGACCTACACCTATGCTTTCTTATGCAGTGAGATACTTGGGGACTCAATCAGGTATTGTAATAACAGCAAGTCACAATCCTAAGAATTATAATGGATATAAAGTTTATTGGGATAAAGGCTCTCAAATTTTAGAAGACATTGCTTCAGAAATTTTAGCTGAAATAGACAAGTTAAAATTTGAAGATGTTAAGACTATGGAATATGAAGAGGCTAAAAACCAAGGACTTATAGAAATACTTTCAGACGATCTTGATAAATCATACTATAGAGAAACTCTTATAAGAGCTCTTAGAGAAAATGTAGATAAAGATATAAGTGTAGTTTATACTCCACTTAATGGAACTGGGAATTATCCGGTTAGACACATCTTAAGGGAAAGAGGATTTACAAATATAACAGTTGTGCCTGAACAAGAAAATCCAGACCCAACTTTTGCTACAGTTGGTTACCCAAACCCTGAAGATACTAAGGCTTTTGCTTATGCTAAGAAGTTGGGGAAAGAGATAAAAGCGGATTTACTGATCGCTACAGACCCTGACTGTGATAGAGTTGCAATGATGGCTCTACATGAGGGTGAATATTTTGAGTTCAACGGAAATCAAATAGGTTCTCTTTTAACTTACTATATTTTGAGCTCATTAAAAGAAAAACAAGCTCTTCCAAGTAATGGAGCTATTGTAAAATCAATAGTAACAGGAGATTTGCCAAGAAGAATCGCTGAAAGTTTTGGGATTAAATCTTACAATACATTGACAGGTTTTAAAAATATCTGTGCACTTCCAAACAAGTGGGATGAAACTAAAGAATCTCAATTTGTATATGGTTTTGAAGAAAGTATAGGATATGTTTACGGAGACCATGTTAGAGATAAAGACGGAGTAATTTCTTCTATGCTAATTGTAGAGATGGCAGCTTACTATAAAGCTAAGGGAATGACTCTTGTTGATTTATTAAATGAAATTTTTAAAGAATATGGCTATCACGCAGAACACCTTATGAGCGTTGTACTTGAAGGTTTAGAAGGTGCAGACAGAATTAAGAGAATGATGGAATTCTTTAGAAAGACTGAATTCAAAGAATTTTCAGGAATAGATTTAAAAGAGAGAATTGACTATAAAGATGGATACAAAGATATTGGAAAGAGTAATGTTTTAATTTATTATCTAACAGACGGTTCTTGGTTTGCAGTTAGACCATCTGGAACTGAGCCAAAGATAAAATTATATATCTATGTAGTTGATAAAGACGCAGAAGCAGCAAAGAAAAAGGTAGACGACATAAAAGAGGATGTATTATCAAAGCTTAATTCAGTTGAATAGTGGAGGCTGACATGATATTGTTTTGTGAATTTAATCCGACTCTGAGGAAAGAATATAGAGTAGTGGATTTTGAAAAAAATAAAGTTAATACTTTTTCTGAAAATTTTGAATATCCAACTGGCGAAATTTTAGACTCTATGTTACTAGTAGATAAGCTTTCAGCTAATTCAACTCTTTTAACTTATCTTGGAGGGAAAACAGGAGAACTTTTTAAAAATGAACTTAATAAAAGAGGGATTGAACCTGTTATAGTTCATTCTAAAGATGAGAGTATGGAAGAAATACTAATTAGGAGCAGAAGTCTTAAGACCACAATACGAGGGGAGTATCCGGTACTCACAAATGATGAAGAAGAAACTTTATTTAGTAAGTTTAACGAATTGCTACAAAATGCAAATATCGTATTGATAGCAGCTAAAGGAAATCCAAATATAGATTCTACACTTTATAAAAACTTTTTTAATCTCTGTTATAAAAATGGAGTTAGAGTTTTGACAGCTCCAAATGAGATTGAAGATGTAATAGATGTGAAACCATATCTAATGGTAGTTGATAAGGAAGATTTAGAAAATTACACTAAGTTTGTAATAAAGACACAAAGCCAAGTGGTTAAAGCATCTAATATAATCTTTGAAAAAGGTGTTGGAGTGTTGGTGGTAAATTCACAGACAGGTGTCATGGTCAATACTAAAGGGGCAAGTTATAGAATAGATTTTAGTGATTTAAAATACTCTGTTAGCAAGTTTGACAAGAACAAGTTAAATGCCGGAATAGCTCTTGGAATTGAAAGAGGATATGACTTTGAGATGACATTAAAACTTGGGATAGCTTGTGCTATAATTGAATCAGTAGTAAAAAATCGTGAAGCTGAAATGGCAGATTTGAAAGCTTTGATGAATGATATACACGTGTATATCATAAGGGAGGAAATGTGAAGAATTTTAATTTAGATAGAGATAAAACATTATTTTTATTTATTGATGTTCAAGATAAGCTGTTAAATGTAATGAGTAATAAAGAAGATGTACTAAAAAATACAAAAATTCTTGCTCAAATGGCAAAAATAATGAATTTAGAAAGTATTTTTACAGCACAATATCCAAAGGGATTGGGATTTAGTAACGAAGAATTAAAATCATTTTTACCTGAGGCAAAAGAAATTGGTAAAGAATCTTTTAGTTGTATGTTAAATGATGAATTTGTAGAAGAGTTTAAATCTAAAGATAAAAAACAAATTGTTGTTAGTGGAGTAGAATCTCATATATGTGTTCTTTTAACTGCAAGAGACCTTATAGCAAATGGATATGAAGTATTTATAGCAAGTGATGCGGTTGGGTCAAGAAGTGACTTTAACTATAAGAATGCACTTCAAATGTTAAGTGAAATGGGATGTGTAATAACAAATACAGAAACAATTATGTTTGATTTAAATTCTGTTGCAGGTACTGATGAGTTTAAAGCAATTCAAAAATTAATAATGTAAGATTACTTTGTAACTTAAAACTAAAATATATAGGCTTGTCCTATATATTTTTTGTTTATTATTATATAATTTTGATAGGTGATAGAATGAAAATATTACACACAGCAGACTTGCATCTTGGGAAATCTTATAAGGGAGAAAATTTTTTATACTCTAAACAGAGAAGAGAAGAGGTCTGGCAAAGTTTTTCGGATCTAATAAGTTATGCTAATTCAAACAATATAGAAATAATTTTAATAAGTGGAGATTTGTATGAGAGAGAATATTTCACATTAAATAATTTTAAAAGATTAAGTGATTTATTTTCAATTTCAAATTCAGAAATATATATAATAGGTGGAAATCACGACCACGTAGATGAAAACAGTATGTTTTTAAAAGTTGATATGCCAAGTAATGTTCATTTATTTACGGAAGAGGAATATTTTGAATATAAAAATTTGAGAATTTATGGGATAACTTGGGACAGACAGTATAATTTTAAAAGTGAATTGAATTTTGAACTGAATGATAAATTTAAAAATATTTTAATGTTACATTGTTCTGTTGGTTTTGAAAGTCATTTTCCAATTAGCGAAGAGTGGTTGAACAGACAAAAATTTGATTATATTGCACTTGGGCATTTCCATGGACATAAAAAAGTAGCAGACAGAGCGTATTATTCTGGAGCACTCGAACCGTCACGATTTAAGGACGAAGGAAGGCATGGATTTTATGTATATGATTTAGAAAATGAAAATCAAGAGTTTGTGAAGTTTGCCAAAAGAGAGTACAACACTTTTAAGGTTGATGTAACGGATAAAAATGTAGATAAAATAAAAAATGAAGTATTAGAACTTTTAAATGAATATAGAGCTGATTTTAATAAATTAATTTTAATTGGGAAAAATCAAGATATAGAATATATTTTAGAAATTCTTGAAAATAACGATTTTTATTATTTAAAGATAGTGAATGAAACTAAGAATATAATAAATTATGAAGAACTTTCTAATTCTGATACCAGTGGGATTATTTCAGAAGTTTTAAAAAAATTAGGAAGTGATGAGCAAGCTATAAAGTATGGGATAGAGGCTCTATTGGAGACTGCAAATGAAAATTGAAGAACTTAATTTACAGGCGTTTGGGAAATTTAAAAATAAGCAAATTGAATTAAAAGACGGAATTAATTTGATTTACGGTGAAAATGAATCTGGAAAGAGCACTATATTCAAATTCATTGAAGGTATATTTTATGGATTTGCAAAAAGTGGTGTTCAGAGAAGAACTACTTCAGATTTTGAAAAGTATAGACCATGGACTGGGAGTGAATACAAGGGCTCTATTGTTTTAAATAATGGTGATAGTTTTAGAATAATGAGAAACTTTGATAAGTATGAGCTCGATTTTCACAATATGACAACAGGAGAAAATTTGAGTTCAGCAAGTGAGCTAAACAAATTTGCAAAGATAAAACAGCCTGGGGTGTATTTATTCGATGTTGAAAGTTCGGTGTTTAGCAATTCGTTTTTCATTGGACAGTTGGAATCAAAACTTGGTTCAGAAGTTGATACATTAAAGCACAGTTTGGAAAATTTTGTTACTTCGGGAGATGAAAAGTATTCTTTAATTGATGCGGTTGAAAATCTTGAGAAGAAAAGTGATGAATTGGGCAGAGAAAGTCGAAAGACTTCTCCGATAGGTAAGCTTTATCAGCAAATAGAACTGCTTAAAAAGAAGAAAAGTGAACTGAAATTAAATCTATCAAGATATGAAGAGATAACTTCAGAATTTTTGGAACTTAAGCAAAGTCTGTATGAACAGAGAAAATTTGTAAGAAATTTAAAGCTATCAGATGACCAGAGAAATTATCAAAAAATAAAAAAATTTAGGAATAGTAAAGAAAATTTAGGCAAGGTAATTTCTGATACGGATTATGAAACTTTAATTGAAATAGATAGAGAGTATTCCAAGATAGAGAGCAGGCTAAATGAAGAGAGAAATTGCATAGATGTGGTTTGTGAATATGATGACATAGAAAAAGACTATATAGAATTTAAAAAATTATGCAATAGAATAGATGAACTCAACAGAAATAATTTTTCTAAGGAAATTGAGTTGTTAAACCATGATTTGATAATTTCTAAAACTGAAGTTAATAAGCTGAATGGATATATGTTAATAGCTCTTGGGTTGGCATTGCTGTCAATTTTGGGAGCAATTTACTTTAGAAGATTTTATATTGGGTTAGTTGCCATACCGCTATTGTTTTTTGCGTATTTAAAATTCAATCCATATAGAATGAAAAAGGCAGCAATGGATAGAATTGAAGATAGAATAAGTGACTATATGAAACAGTCTGCTGTAAAAACTCAAGAGAAAAGGGAAATGGACAATGTTTTTTCTGTATATATGAGAAAGTACAGATTAAATAGTTTGAAAGAACTTAGAGAGTTTTTTGAAGATGAAATTTCCAAATTGAATAAGATGGAAATTGAAAAAGATGTAAGGAATGAAATAGAAGAAAATATTAGAATTGATTTGGAAAAGAAATTAGAAACATTCAAATTAAAAATAGCTGAGTTAGAGAGAAAGTATGATCTATCTTTTGATGAATTAAGAGAGAAGTATTTGTCAGATGAAGGGAAATCTTTAATACAAGATATTAAAAATAGCGAAAGTATTATAGAGCACATTTTAAATGGAAGAGATATTGAAGATTTAAATCATAATATTGAAGTGGTAGATGGGAATTTGTTTGAAGAAGAGAGTGTATTGGAAGAACTGGAAGCTGAGTTTATAGAGCTTTCAGGTAAAATGAGTATAAATGATGATAATTTTCACAGACTAACTGAAGTGGATGAGGAACTTAGTATATTAGAAAATAAATTAAAAGAGCTTGAAGATGATCAACGAGCAATTCATAGAGCAATAGATGTATTAAAAGAGATATATTCGCAAAATAAAGAGGTATTTTTACCAAAGGTTGTGGAATTTATGAATGAGTTTATAAAAGATATAACTTCTGGAAAGTACGATAGAATAGTGGTAGATGAAAAGTTTAACATTGTAGTTGAAGATAAAGCTTCTGGAAAGATGGTTGAAGTTGAAAAGCTAAGCAATGGAACTGTGGACCAGTTATATCTAGGTATTAGACTTGCTATTTCAGAAATTATGTATAAAAATGCACCTGTAGTTTTGGATGACCACTTTATACAATACGATGATTTAAGATGTAGAGAAACGCTTAAATTTTTGAATAACTATTCAAATAAAAAACAAATAATAATATTCAGCGCAATGAACAGAGAGGCTAAAATTTTAGATGAGATGGGAATTGAATACAATAAGGTGAATTTATGATATATGGGATAGGTGATTTACATTTTGACCCAATAGGAGAAAAGCCCATGGATGTATTTGGGGAAAAGTGGATAAATCACAAGGAAAAAATAATTGAAAGTTGGAAGTCCAAGGTCAAAGATGATGACATGGTTTTGTTACCGGGTGACATAAGTTGGGGTTTGAAACTTTCAGAAAGTGTTTTAGATTTAGAACTAATAGATAGTTTACCGGGATATAAGATAATTTCTAAGGGAAATCACGACTATTGGTGGAGTTCGATAAGTAAGTTGGATGAACTAAAACTTAAAAGGACAAAATTTTTGTACAACAACTCACACACTTTTGAAGATTATGCAATTGTTGGAACAAGAGGTTGGATATCCAAGGATATGAGTGAATTTAAAAAGGCGGATGAAAAAATATATAATCGAGAGGTAATAAGACTTGAAAATTCGATAAAGGCGGCTGAAAAAGGTAAGAAGTTAATTGCTATGATACACTATCCACCGTATAATCAAGATTTTTCGGCTAATGAATTTTCAAATTTATTGACAAAAAGTGGAGTAGAGATTTGCATATATGGGCATCTTCATGCAGAAGGGCACAGACAAGTTTTTGAGGGGATTAAAAATGAAGTCTTATATAAATGCGTTTCAAGTGATTATATAGATTTTAAATTACAGGAGATTGTTGATGGAAAGGGAAATTGAAGTAAAGTTATTGAGTTTAGATGTTGAAGAATTTAAATCGAAGTTAATATATATAGGTGCTGAAAAATTTTTGGAAGAAGACCAAGTTAATATAACTATAAATTCAAGTACACATGAAATAAATAATGGAATTGGATACTTGAGAATAAGAGAATCTAAAAATTTAATAACAGGTGAACATAAAAAGTATTTTACATTTAAGGAACAGATAACAGATAAAAATGTTAGAGAGAACATAGAGCATACAACTGAAGTATCTGAGGTAATGGAACTCAGAAAAATTTTAGAACTTATGGGATATGATTTACAAATAGAGGGAAGAAAAAACAGAGTGTCTTATAAATTAAATAATATAAGATTTGATGTTGATACGTGGGATGAAGAAACATATCCTCATCCATATGTTGAAGTAGAGGCTAATTCAGAAGAAGAATTATATGAAATATTGGACAGGCTTCAAGTTGATAAGAAACACGTTTCAACTCTTTCGATAGCAGAATTAAAAGAAAGCATATCAAAATAAATCGTGTGAGAGCACGATTTTTTTGTATAAAATATAGTGCGTCATAATTATAAATATGATATAATATTAAACAGGTTGGAAAAATATAATATAACATAACACGAGGAGGGCTTATGTCTGGTTACAATTATATAAAATGGTTTAATGAGATTGGTAAAGACGATATATCACAAGTTGGTGGTAAGGGGGCTAATTTAGGCGAGCTTACAAGCATGGGGTTGCCTGTGCCACCAGGATTCTGTGTAACAGCAGGAGCATATGATGAATTTATAAATTATTCAGAACTTGATGAAATTGTAAGAATTTTAGTAAGTTCTCTTGACGTGGAAGATGTTGAAGCTTTGACAGATGTTTCAAAAGAAGTTAGAGATAAAATAAATTCATCTGAAATAAAGCCTGAGATAGAAGAAGAAATCAAAAGGGCCTATGCACAATTTGCGGAAGAAATAGGAGTAGAAAATCCTGAAGTTGCGGTTAGGTCTTCTGCAACTGCTGAAGATTTGCCAGATGCTTCATTTGCCGGACAACAAGATACTTATCTACACATAAGAGGCGAAGAAGAACTTTTAAATCATATTAGAAGTTGTTGGGCATCTCTTTGGACTTCAAGAGCAATATATTATAGAGAAAAACAAAACTTCGACCACTTCAACGTTTCTCTTTCAGTAGTTGTTCAAAAAATGGTAAATTCTGAAAAATCAGGGGTAATGTTTACTGCAAACCCTATCAACAACTCTAAAGATGAAATGATGATAAATGCAAGTTGGGGACTTGGTGAAGCGGTTGTTTCAGGAATGGTAACTCCTGATGAATATGTAATAGATAAAAATGCTAAGAAAGTAATTGAAAAAAATATAGCCTCTAAAAAGACAATGGTAGTTCGTAAAGAGGACACTGTGGGAACAGAAGAAAAACTTGTAAGTGAAGTTTTGGGCGAAGAATTTGTTGAAGCAGAATGTCTTTCTGAAAATGAATTGAATACTTTGATTGAAAGAGGATTAAAAGTTGAAGAACTATATGGAAGTGTTCAAGATACTGAATGGGGATTTGATAAAGACACTAAAGAATTCTATTTCTTACAATCAAGACCTATAACAACAATTGAAGAAAAGAAAGAAGTATTAAAACCACTTTGCAAAGGACTTCCAGCATCTCCAGGAATTGGCAGAGGAAAAGTTATTTTAATAAAAGATGTTTCTGAAATAAACCTTGTAAAAGAAGGCGATATTTTAGTAACTGAAATGACAAATCCTGATATGGTTCCGGCTATGAGAAAAGCTGCCGGCGTTGTAACAGATGAAGGGGGAAGAACTTGTCACGCTGCAATTGTTTCAAGAGAACTTCAAATACCTTGTATAGTTGGTGCTAAAAATGCAACAAAAGTGTTAAAAGAAGGACAAACTGTAACCGTAGATGCTACTCGTGGAGTTGTATACGAAGGAGAAGTATTAAAAGAAGAAAAGAAAGCTGAAGAGAAAAAAGAAGGCGGAGCTGTTGTATCAGAAGATTTAATTGCAAGCCTTAGAAATCTTTCAGCTCCTGTAACAGCTACAAAAATATATATGAATCTTGGTGAACCAGGACTTATTGAAAAATATAAGGACTTACCATTTGACGGAATAGGACTTATGAGAACAGAGTTCATATTTACAAATATGATTGGAGCACATCCAATGTATCTGTTGAAAACACACCAAGAGCAACTTATGATTGATAAATTGGCAGAAGGTATTTCAAAAGTAGCCTCAGCTATTTATCCAAGAAATTTAGTTGTTAGAATGAGCGATTTTAGAACTAACGAATTTAGAGGTTTAAAGGGCGGAGACGAAGTTGAACCTATAGAAGCAAATCCAATGATTGGTTGGAGAGGGGTTTCAAGATATATCTCTCCTGAATATGAAGAAGGATTTAGACTTGAATGTCGTGCAATGAAAAAAGTTAGAGAAGAATTTGGGCTAACAAATGTAATTGCAATGCTTCCATTTGTTAGAACTACTGAAGAATTAGTTACTGTAAAAGAGATTATGGCTTCTGAAGGATTGAAACAATCTAAGAATTTTAAAATTTGGATAATGGCAGAAGTTCCAGCTGTTGTATTCCAAGCAGAAGAATTTGCAGAACTTGTAGATGGTTTTTCAATAGGTTCAAATGACTTGACACAACTTGTAATGGGCGCTGACAGAGATTCAGGTGTGTTAAACAACATGGGATATTTTGATGAAAGAAATGAACCGGTTAAGAGAGCTTTGAAGATAATAATCGATGCAGCAAACAAGAAGGGAATAACTTGTTCAATATGTGGCCAAGGTCCAAGTCAATATCCTGAGCTTGCAGAGTACCTTGTAGAGTGTGGCGTTACATCAATGAGTGTAAATCCGGACACTGTTGAGTATACAAGACGTCTTGTTGCAAGTGTAGAGCAAAAGCTTATTTTAAAGAAACTTAGAAATTTATAAGATATAATTAAGATCCTCTTTACGAAAATAAGTAGAGAGGGTCTTGTATTATAGTAAAATTGAAGTTACTGCAAATATTAGATAAAATAATTTGTATAAGATAGATTAGGAGAAAATTATGAAATCGTATCAAGATATAAACAAAGAAACTATAGATAGATGGGTTGAGGAAGGTTGGGAATGGGGAAAACGAATAACTCATCAACAATTTGTAGATGCTAAAAATGGAATATTTAATGTATTGTTGACTCCGACAATAAATGTGCCGAAAGAGTGGTTCGGGGATTTAAGAGGCAAAAAAATCCTTGGATTGGCAGCTGGTGGCGGACAGCAGATGCCAATATTAACGGCTCTTGGAGCAGAGTGTACCGTGCTTGACTATTCTACAAAACAAATTGAAACTGAAATTGAATTTGCAAAAATAGAAGGATACAGAATTGAAGCAATACAAGGGGATATGACGAAGAGATTGCCTTTTGAAGACGAGACTTTTGATATTGTATTTCATCCCGTTTCAAACTGTTATATTAAAGATGTGCAACACGTTTTTAATGAAGCTTATAGAGTTTTAAAAAAGGGAGGAGTTTTATTATCGGGATTAGGGAATGAAATTAACTACATAGTTGATGAAAAAGAAGAAAAAATAATATGGCCAATGCCTTTTGACCCAATTGCCGATGAGAAAGCAAGACAGTTTATGGAAAAAGAAAATTGTGGCATGCAATTTTCTCATAGTATGGAAGAGCAGATAGGCGGTCAATTGAAAGCTGGCTTTACACTAGTGGATTTGTATGAAGACACTAATGGATTTGGAAGATTGCATAAGATGAATATAAAGACTTATATTGCAACAAAGTCTATTAAGTTATAAAAATGAAAACCCAGTCTATATTTAGAATAGGTTGGGTTTAATAATGATTAATTTAACACTACTATTTTTGTATTTTTTAATTTAAATTTAGTATGTTCTAAATATTATTATTTAATTTTTCTATTTCATTCAAAGAAAAATTTTTAGGAACAAAGTACAAATCACCATCTATAAATTTTATTTCTTTATAATTATGATAAGGATAGATTTTGAAATTATTTTTATAAGTTTTTATTTCATCTTCTCTTTTTTGGAAATCTCGACGCTCTATTTTATAGTACACAAAAGACATGTCTAATCCTTCTTTTATAGCATCTTCAATAGGCAAGATTTTTTGAGTATACACTATGCTCACTATACCATTATATGAAAATGTGTTGAAGTTTGTAAATTCATCTTTTTGATGTAATAATTTTAATCCATTATCAGCTTCTTCAAAATAAATATCCATTTCATTATTTTGTTCTATATCGTTTATAGTAGTTTTGGGAGGAGCAAAATATATATCATTATTTCCATCAAGGGTATTAAAATTAATTAAAGTATAAGTTTTATAGGGATATTCTTGGCTGCCTCCATCAGAGTAAGAATATTTGGAAAGTGTATTAGGGTTGAAATCATTTTTGGCTTTTTCAAGTATTTCATCCATGGATATTTTGTCTTGTTCTAATGCATCTTTTAATAGGAGTTTTTCACCATTCAGCATTACATATACTGTGCCATTGTGTGAATAAACACTATAATTTTCTTTTGAAGTATATAATTTTTCAGAAAAATTTTCTTTGGATTCGAATATAATTTCAAATTTATTTTTATTTTTGTTACATCCTACAATTAGGAGGAAAATTATAAAAACAAAACAATAAGCTAATTTTTTCGTTTGTATCACTCCTTAAATTTCACTAAGTAGTTTAGGGATATCTCCAAGTTTTAAACTTATGAATATGTGGATTATTGCAGCTGTGGCTAAGTTTCTGTAATTGAAAGGTTTAATTTCCATAAAGTTTTCAAAGAACCAATCTGCTGATTTGATTTCATCTGAATTTAAAAAGTCGTTTAACAAATAGCTCATCTGCTCTTGTATTTCTGTGAAATCAACTCCGCCAATGTTGTTGTGAGTACGATAAATACCACCCGGCAAGATGTCTATCAAAAGTATTCTATTGATTTCTGAAATTAAATTTTCACTTAAATTTCTTTCATTTTTTGCAAGTTCAATAACAAATTCAAGCGCTTTTTCAAGATTTAGAAGCTCGAAGAGTTCAGTTAAGCTTTTATTTCCAACCGTTAATTTTTGTATCAAAACATATACAATTTCATCATGTACAAAAGAACTTCCCTCATATTCTAAAATTTCTGAAATAAAATTTACTGCAAAATTTTCTTCTAAATAATATTCGTCTCTAATTTTCATATTCTCACCTTATTTTTTATTTAACATTTGAAATAATATACTCGTGTTGAGTGCGCTTATAATGCAAAATGCTACTGCATTTCCGTATTCTAGATTTCCTAAAAGATTTATGGTTATAAGTAGTATTAAAAAATTTATAAATGCAATTGCAATAAAAAATATTATACTTTTTATTGAGTCTCCTACTTTGTAATAAATCAAAGGGAATCTTTTTATTTTTAAATAGTATACCCTAAATACTATTTTTCAACTTAATAAATTTTGAGATTGCTAAATTAAAAACATATTATAGATGATTAATGGGTAAACATTTGAACAATAAGTACAATAAATATATAATTGTTTTAATTACTAAAAGGGTTAGGTGAATAATATGAGGGATATAGACGGAGATAAAAATAACTACACATTATTATCAGATTTTTATGAGTTTACGATGAGCAATGGATTTTTTAAATCAAATTTAAAGGATAAGATTGTCAGTTTTGATTTATTTTTTAGATCTGTTCCGGACAATGCAAGTTATGCTATATTAGCGGGAATTGAACAGATGGTGGAGTATCTTGAACATTTAAATTTCACAGATGAGGATATAGCTTTTTTAGAAAAGAAAGGTATGTTTGACTCTGAGTTTTTGAAGTATTTGAGGAATTTTAAGTTTGAATGTAACGTTTGGGCTATTCCTGAAGGAACTGTTATATTTCCAAATGAACCTTTAGTGATAGTTAAAGGACCGGCGATACAAGCTCAATTTATAGAGACAATGTTGTTATTAACTATTAACCATCAATCTATGATTGCAACTAAGGCGAATAGAATTTGTATTTCTGCAGAGGGAAGACCTGTAATAGAGTTTGGGTCCAGAAGGGCTCAAGGACATTCAGGAGCAATGCTTGGGGCAAGGGCATCTTACATAGGAGGATGCGTTGGAACAGCTAATACACTGGCTGAAAAAGCTTATGGTGTTCCGGCAATGGGAACTATGGCACATTCATGGGTGCAACTGTTTGATAGTGAATATGAAGCTTTTAAAAAGTTTGCTGAAATTTATCCTGATAATTGTCTATTGCTGGTGGACACTTTTGATACTTTGAAAGAAGGAATACCAAATGCTATAAAAGTTTTTAATGAAGTGTTATTGCCAAAGGGATACAGGCCAAAAGGAATAAGAATTGATTCAGGTGATATGGCCTATCTAACTAAGAAAGCAAGAAAAATGTTGGATAATGCAGGATTTGAAGATTGCAAAATAATGGCTTCTAATTCTCTTGATGAATTTACCATTCAAAATTTATTATTACAAGGTGCAAAAGTAGATTCTTTTGGAGTTGGAGAGAGATTAATTACATCTAAGAGTTCTCCGGTTTTTGGTGGCGTTTATAAATTGACAACAGTTTTTGAAGATGGAGAAATGATACCAAAGATAAAAATATCTGAAAATGTAAGTAAGATTACAAACCCAGGCTTTAAAAATTTGTATAGATTGTATGATAATGAAACTGGAATTGCAATGGCGGATGTAATAACATTACATGACGAAGTGATTGATGATAGTAAAGAATATGAAATATTCCATCCAATATACACTTGGAAGAGAAAGAGGTTGAATAATTTTACAGCCAAGTCATTATTAGTCCCGATTTATGAAAAGGGGAAATTAGTTTACGAATTGCCTAGTATAGAAGAGATAAGAAATAAGGTTCAAGAAGAAGTGGAAACTATTTGGGAAGAAGTTAAAAGATTTGACAATCCGCAAGAGTATATTGTAGACTTATCAGAAAAATTATGGGAAATTAAAGATGAGCTTTTAAAATCTCATGGAAAGGGAATTAAATGAAATATTACGGAAATGTATTTAGACCGCCGAGTGAGGCAAGGTCACTTATAATTCAAGCTACTATAGGATGTTCACACAACAAGTGTACTTTTTGTTATATGTACAAAGATGAGCCGTTTATAATCAGAGATATAGATGATGTAATTGCAGATTTAGAGGAAGATAGAGATTATTTCCACTACTATGAAAGAGTATTTATAGCAGATGGAGATGCACTTATCATTCCAACTGACAAGTTATTAAAGCTGATAAATTACATTAATGAAAATATGCCTAATGTAAAGCGCATATCTTCGTATGCGACAGCAAAGGATATAAATTTAAAGTCTGAAGAAGAACTCAAATTACTCTATGATAATGGACTTAAAATGTTGTATATAGGTTTTGAAAGTGGAGATGAAGAGATACTAAGAGATATAAATAAAGGTCTTACAACACAGGATTATTTAGAGGCAATGAAGAAAGTTCACAGCGTTGGCTTTGAATCTTCTATAACTATAATAGCCGGACTTGGAGGAACTGCCAAGTGGGAGCAAAATGCTTTGGGTACAGCAGATTTGATAACCAAGACTAAACCTGATTATGTGAGTTACCTGACTATTAGATTGTATGAAAATGCAAGTTTATACAAAGATTATGCTGCTGGAAAATTTGAAATGCCTACAGCAGAGCAAATTTTATTTGAAATGAGAAAATTTTTAGAGAATGTAGATTCAGAGGGGACTGTCTTCAGGTCTAATCATGCTTCTAATTATGTTCTATTAGGGGGAACTTTGAATAGAGATAAAGAGGCATTAATTGCTCAAATAGATGAAACTCTTAAGAGAAAGAACTTTAGGCCGGGTATGATGAGAGGCTTTTAGAAAGGAATATCATGTTATACAGACTTAATTTAACTGATGATAATAGGTATATTAAATTAATAGAAAATAATATAGTTATTTTAAATGAGCCAGAAAATTTAAGTTCAAAATTTGATTTGTATTTTGGATTGGAAAAAGACGATTATATTTGGATAAAATATCAAGATGAAATCTTTTTGTCAAAAGTAAAAGACAGAGCATATCTAGAAATAAATAAGGGGAGAATAATAGTGTCTTTGGAGGTGTATAAGTATCTTGAAAAATTACCTGACTTATTAAAAGAAAAGTTAGATGGAAATGAGCTTGAAAAGATTGAAGATGAAATACTTTTGATAAAAACTCAAGGGATATTTATAGAAATTTCTAAAGAGAGAGATTTATCTGATAATTTAAAAAATGAAATTGAGCTTAGAAAGAAAAGAGAATTAGTTCAAGGAGATTTTGGAAAGATAAATATAAAGACAAAACCTAAATTAAATAATAATTTTGGTGAGATGATAATTGAAGTACATTCGCCTAATAGTGATGATACTTCAAAAATACCTGCTACTATAAATTCAAATAGAAAAATAGAACTTAAAAATGGGAAGGATAAATTTTATGTTGAGATGATGAAATCTCAAATGGAATTATTTGCTAAATTACAGCCGATGTCTTTAGATGAATTCGTGGAACTACAAAAGAAATTCTGGAAAAATTTTTAACTAACTAATAAATATAAGTTTTCAAAGATTGCCTTTTTGGATATACTAAAGGGGTAATCTTTTTATTTAGAAGTTAATTTTACTTTAGGAAGAAGGCGTAAAGATGTTAATAATATTCGACTTAGATGGAACTATAATAGAGTCTGGAAAGGGAATAGTTAAGAGTTTTGAATACTCTCTTACAAAGATGGGATTAGAAGTTCCTAATGTAAAAGAATTAGAAAAGTTTATAGGACCTCCATTAGAAGATACTTTTAGAAATAGTTTAGGTTTCGCTGAACAAGAAGCTGACAAAGCATTGGCTTTTTATAGAGAACACTATGCTAAAAATGGAAAGAGTATGAATAAAATATATGCTGGGGTTGAAGAAACTATAAAAGAGTTATCAAAAGAGCATGTATTAGCAGTTGGAACTTCAAAGTTGGAAGAAAGTGCCAGAGATATAATAAAATATTTTGATTTAGAAAAATATTTTGCTTTTGTAGGTGGGGCGGCAATGGATGGGTCGAGAAACACAAAGGCAAAAGTTTTGAAATATGTATTGGAAAATATAGGTGAGTATGACTCAGAAGAGACATATATGATTGGTGATAGGTTCTATGATATTAAAGGCGCCAAAGAGTTGAATTTAAAATCCATAGGTGTAAAATGGGGATATGGGGAAGAAAAAGAACTTATTGATGCAGGAGCTGATTATATTGTCAACAACACTGACGAATTGAAAGAATTAGTGAAAAGAATCAAGTAGGTGCGAGATGCCAAGTTATCAACAAATAGATTTGATTTTAGGAATAATAGGTACAATAGCTTTTGCTTTTTCCGGCGCAATGTTGGGAATAAGAAAGAGAATGGATTTGATGGGAACCATAGTGCTAGGAGTTACAACAGCTCTTGGGGGAGGTTGCATAAGAGATATAATTTTAGGATACCATCCCCCTAATATGTTTACTGATCCATCTTTTGCGGTACAATCAGTGGTATCATCAATAATAATTTTTGTAATATGTTATTTTAAAACTGATCTATTGAGTTCTAAGACAATGGAAAATTTTGAAAATATCATGATATATTTTGATGCAATAGGGCTTGGTGCTTTTACAGTTACAGGAATAAATGCAGCTTTAAAGCTTGGGTACACTGATGCTAAATTTTTGTTGATTTTTTCAGGAATGATAACAGGCGTTGGTGGTGGAGTTATAAGAGATGTTTTCGCAGATAGAACTCCATCAATATTTAGGGAGCAGATATATGCTTCGGCGTCTCTTTTAGGAGCATGTTGCTATCTAGTTTTTAGAAATATGTTAGATTTAGATGAAGTTATGATTTTATCTGCACTTATAGTATTTATAATAAGAATGGTAGCAGTCAAAAAAGATTTAGGACTGCCTAAAATAGATTATTGAGGTTTGATATGAGTATAAAGATAGTTACAGATGGTGGTTGTGATATTTTAAAAGAAAAGTTAAAAAAACTTAATGTTGAAATGTTACCCATGTATATAAATAATGATGAACAAATATTTTTCGATGGAGAATTATCAATAGATGAAATGTTCTCGAGGATGAGAGCCGGAGAAGTATTTATGACTAGTCAGGTTTCAAATCAAATTTACCAAGAAACCTTTGAAAAATATGCTTCACAAGGTCAAGAGATAATATATATAAGCTTATCTTCTGGGTTAAGTGGAACTTATGATGCTGCTAAGTTGATTGCAGATCAGGTAAATGAAAAATATGGTGAAAAAATCCATGTGTTTGATTCAAAACTTGCTACAGCTGGCTTGGGATATATGGTTGAAAAAGCAGCTGAACTTGCAAATAGCGGTGCAACTTTTGAACAGATAATGAAATTACTTGAATTTTATAAGAGGACTATAAAAGAAAATTTTTCCGTAACATCATTAGAATTTTTAATGAGGGGCGGAAGAGTTTCAAGAAGTAGTGCAATAATAGGTGGACTTTTAAATATTCGCCCCATGTTAAGAGTAATTCCTGAAAATGGCAAGTTAGAAGTAATAGATAAGGTTCGTGGAGATAAAAATATGTTGAAGAAACTTTTAGAAAATTTAAGACCGGAAGTTTTAAATCAACCTGTTTTTATAGTATATGGAGATTCTGAAGAGTATGCGGTAAAAGTAAAGAATGCCATTATAAAGAATTTTAGTATGAATCCTGAAAATATTAGAGTGGAACAGATAGGGCATATAATAGGTGCACATGTTGGGCCTGAATTTATAGCTTTAATTCATATAGATGAACCTGAAGAAAACTTTAAATTAGACTAATATTTGACATAAAGGCTATACAATCCACCATGAGGTGGATTAATGTATAAAGAATTGACATTGTCGCTTTCAAATGCGGCAAGAGGAAAAGTTGGAATGTATAAAAACTCCAAACTTATATATGCTACGACCTCAGGACTTGCAGGTATGTATATAGGGTTTGGAGTTTTAAGTATGGGGTTATCCGGGGCTGTCTTTGGCAGTCTGGATTTTCCTTTGAGCAAAGTGTTTAGTGGTATTATATTTACTATGGCGTTGTCGTTAGTAATGATGGCAGGTGGAGATTTATTCACAGGGAACATATTAGTTTTGTCTTCAGGTGCATATAACGAAGGCATATCCACTAAAGAAGCTATTACTGTATGTATATTTTCATATTTTGGCAACTTCTTAGGTGCGCTTTTATTAAGTGGGCTATTTTTGGGAACAGGCCTTGGAAATGAAAGCATAGGAGATGCAATAGTACAACTTGCGATTGCAAAGGCACACCATACTACTATGGAAATTTTATTTAGAGGTATACTTTGTAATATATTAGTTTGTCTTGCAGTTTTAACTTGTTATAAGTTAAAGTCAGAATCAGGCAAGTTAATAATGATTTTTTGGTGCATATTACCATTTGTTGCACTTGGATTTGAGCACTCCATTGCCAATATGACAGTGTTTACACTGGGGATGAGTTTATCAAAGGAAATAACTTTTGCAATGGCACTTCACAATATAATACCGGCTACAGTAGGAAATATATTGGGTGGGCTTTTAATAAGCATAGCTTATTTTGCACTTAACTGCGGAGAAGTGGTAAATAATACTCAAAAATGATAAATAAGCCAATAAAATAAAGTTATAAACGAAAGAGTGGTATAAAAAAATTCTTTCGTTTATCGGTTGTTTTAAAAATTTTTATTTGGTATAATCAAATTGTTGAAAACATTACCAATATATTTCGTAATGTGGAAGTACATAAGCAAGTGAGAGATCACTGTGTATAGTAAATAAGGAGAGATAAAATGACAGATACACTTAATCCGTTAGTAGCGGCACAAGAAAAAGTAAGAGTAGCATGTGAAAAATTGGGATGCGATCCGGCAGTATATGAACTATTAAAAGAACCACAAAGAGTAATTGAAATCTCAATTCCGGTAAAAATGGATGATGGTACAGTTAAAGTGTTCAAAGGATGGAGAAGTGCTCACTCAAGCGCTGTAGGTCCATCAAAAGGTGGAGTTAGATTCCATCCAAATGTAAACATGGATGAAGTTAAAGCTCTTTCTCTATGGATGACATTTAAAGGTGGAGCACTAGGCTTACCATACGGCGGAGGAAAGGGTGGAATCTGCGTAGATCCGGCAGAACTATCAGAAAGAGAATTAGAACAACTGGCAAGAGGATATGTAAGAGGTCTTTATAAATATCTTGGAGACAGAATCGATATTCCAGCACCAGATGTAAACACTAACGGACAAATCATGAGTTGGTTTGTAGATGAATATGTAAAATTAAATGGCGAAAGAATGGATATCGGAACTTTTACAGGAAAGCCGGTAGCATTTGGTGGTAGTGAAGGAAGAAACGAAGCAACAGGATTCGGAGTAGCTGTAGTAGTAAGAGAATCTGCAAAGAGATTCGGAATCAAAATGGAAGATGCTAAAATAGCTGTTCAAGGTTTTGGTAATGTAGGTCAATTTACAGTAAAGAACATTGAAAGACAAGGCGGAAAAGTTTGTGCAATCGCTGAGTGGGACAGAAATGAAGGAAACTATGCTCTTTACAATGCAAACGGGTTAGACTTCAAAGAATTAGCAGCATACAAAGCTGAACATAAAACATTAATTGGATTCCCGGGAGCAGAAAGAATAACTGAAGAAGAATTCTGGACAAAAGAATATGACATTATAGTGCCGGCAGCATTAGAAAATGTAATCACAGGCGAAAGAGCTAAAACAATAAACGCTAAATTGATCTGTGAAGCTGCAAACGGTCCAACAACACCAGAAGGAGACAAAGTTTTAGTAGAAAAAGGAATCGAATTAACACCGGACATCTTAACTAACTCAGGAGGAGTTCTAGTATCTTACTATGAATGGGTACAAAACCAATACGGATACTACTGGACAGAAGCAGAAGTAGAAGAAAAACAAGAAGCAGACATGATGAAAGCTATCGAAGGTGTTTTCTCAGTAGCTGATGAATACAAAGTAACATTAAGAGAAGCTGTTTACATGTATGCAATCAAATCAATAGATACAGCTATGAAATTAAGAGGATGGTATTAATCCCTAATTAAAATTAGCTAAATTAAAGGACTACTCGAGTAGTCCTTTTTTGTATAACAATTTTCTAAATTAATATTTTTACAGATTTAAATAACCAAATTTATTTACATAAGCCCCTTTTTATTTTAAAACTTGGATTAATATGCTCAATAAGGGCCTTTTATTTGCTATAATAAAATAGAAGGGAAGCGATGGAGTGAATAATTTTATATTGGGAATAAATGTTATATTCCCATTATTTTTTGTACTGTTTACAGGATTATTTTTAAAAAAAATAAAAATAATAGATGATAGATTTATAAATCAGTCCACAAATTTAATATTTTATGTAACAATGCCCGCAAGCTTAATTATGGAAGTTAAAAGTTCGGATTTAAGTGGAATAAATTTAAACTATATAATTTATCTTTTATTAGGCGTACTTGTTATGTTTGGAGGAACATGGGCTATAGCCAGATTTTTTATAGAAGATAATAAAAAATTGTCGGCTTTTGTACATTGTGCTTATAGGTCTAACTTTTTATATGTAGGTGTACCAATTTTAAAAGCTATAAAGCCGGATTATCAAATGGCATCAGTGTTGGCGGCAATGATATTTGGAGTTGCTCTTTTTAATATAATAGGAACTTTATTTTTAACATATTATTCGGAAAATGACATAATTATATCTGAATTAATTATTAAAGTTTTAAAAAATCCGGTTATAGTTGCAATGTTTATTGGATTGATACTTAGATATATAAATTTTTCTATACCGAGTACATTGGAAAGAGGAATAAAAGTTTTAGGAAATTTAAATACGCCACTGGCTTTAATAATGATTGGAGGAAGTCTTAATTTTAATACAAGAAATAATGATCTAATATTGGTAAGTATAAGTGCATTAATAAAGAATGTAATAGGAGCAACTATTTTACTTCCTTTGGCATTTAAATTAAATTTCAACAGTTCTGAAATAGTTGTAGCATATATATTGTTTGGGACTCCTTGTGCAATAAATTGTTTTGTAATGGGAAAAAAGTTGGGTTCTGATGAACTCATGACTTCACAAATTATAACTTTGAGTTATGCACTTTCTCTATTTACATTTGCAGCAGGAATTGCAATTCTTAAGAATTTAGGTGTAGTATAAGCTTTATTTACTTGTCAATCAATGATATACTCAATATTATGGAGGGGAAGCATTTATGGAAAAATGGACATTTACATCGGAATCTGTTACTGAAGGTCATCCCGATAAAGTGTGTGATCAAGTTTCTGATGCGATTTTAGATGCTATCCTGGAAAAGGATAAAAATGCTAGAGTAGCTTGTGAAACTGTTGCAAGTACAGGAATGATTTTAATAACAGGGGAGATAACAACTTCAACTTATGTTGATTTTACTAAAGTAGTTAGAGAAACTTTAAAAGAAATTGGATATGATAGAGCAAAGATAGGTTTCGATTGCGAAACTTGTTCTGTCCTTTCTGCAATAAAAGAACAAAGTCCTGATATTGCAATGGGTGTTGATAGATTTAAAGAAGAAGGCATTGACGAATTGGATGGATTTGGAGCAGGAGATCAAGGTTTGATGTTTGGCTTTGCTTGTGATGAAACTGATGAATACATGCCACTTCCTATTTCTCTTTCTCATGCTCTTGCAAAGAGATTAACTGAAGTGAGAAAGAATGGAACTTTAAATTATTTAAGGCCGGATGGAAAAACTCAAGTGAGTATCGACTATATAGATGGTGTACCTAAGAGGATAGATACTATTGTAATTTCAACACAACATGATCCGGAAGTTAGCTTAGAGCAAATTAGAGAAGATTTAAAGAGAGAAGTAATTGAAGTTATCGTGGATAAAGACATGATGGATGAAAGTACTAAAATCTATATAAACCCTACAGGCAGATTTGTAGTTGGGGGACCGATGGGAGATGCAGGGCTTACAGGTCGTAAGATAATAGTTGATACTTATGGGGGGTATGCAAGACATGGCGGAGGAGCATTCTCCGGTAAGGATCCTACAAAAGTAGATAGATCAGCTAGTTATTTTGCAAGATATATAGCCAAGAACTTGGTTGCAGCAGGACTTGCTAAAAAATGTGAAATAGGACTTTCATATGCAATAGGCGTTTCAAAACCTACATCAGTATATGTTGAAACATTTGGAACTGGTGTATTATCAGATGCAGAGCTTGAAAATATAGTTCTTGAAAACTTTGATGCTAGACCGGCAGCGATTATTAAGAATTTAGATTTACAAAGACCACTTTATAAACAAGTGGCAGCTTATGGACACTTTGGAAGAAATGAATTAGATCTTCCTTGGGAAAAGCTGGATAAAGTAGAGAAATTAAAAACTTATTTATAAGATAGGACTGGCAACAGTCCTTTTCTAATATGGTGAAAATTATGATAGAAATCAAAGGGATTTTAGAAAAAATTGTATATAGAAATGATGAAAATGGATATACTGTTGCCAGATTTTATACGGAAGATGATTACATAACGGTAACTGGAAGTGCACTTGAATTTAAAGAACAGATGGAGTATGTACTTGAAGGGGATTTTACTTTTCACAAAAAATACGGAGAGCAATTTAATTTTCAAAATGTGCGAGAAATACTACCGAAATCAGAAAAGGGAATTATAAACTATCTCACAAGTGGGGCAATACCTTATGTTGGGAAGGCTATGGCAAAAAAGATATATGCAAGATTTGGAGAGAAAACTTTAGACATAATAGAAAAAAGTCCTGAGCAGCTTATAATGGTTGAAGGTATAGGAAAGGCGAAGCTGAGAAAAATTTTGGGAAAGTTGGAAAAAGACCAAGGACTTAGAAAAGTAATAATATTTTTCTCTGAATATGGCATTTCAACTTCTTTATCTATGAAGATATACAAGAATTATGGTGATAATTCAATATCTATGGTACGAGAAAATCCATATAGATTGGCAGAAGATATAAGGGGAATAGGGTTTAAAAAAGCTGATGAAATAGCTATGAAAATAGGGGATTTCAGCAAGAGCAATTTAAGAGTAAAGGCGGCGCTTAAATATGCTCTATACATGGCAACTCTTGAAGGACACAGTTATCTTCCAATAGATTTACTGATAAAGAGAACAAAACTACTAGTGAATAAGGCGGAAGAAGAACTCTACAACGAAGTAGAAGTTTTGAATTTAGACGACAGATTTAAACTTGAAAATGGTGATCCAATAAGGTGTTATTTTGCACCATATCTAAAAGCTGAAAACTATATCGCCGGTAAGATAAAAGATATATTGAAGTACGAACATACGAATGAAGATGTAGATAAACTCATTGAAGAAGTACAAGATAGACAAAAAATCACATTAGCTGAAAATCAAGAAAAAGCTGCCAGAGAAGCTGTAAGGAATGGGATAACAATAATTACAGGAGGACCGGGGACAGGAAAGACTACTACATTAAAGGTGATTATAGAATTGTTTGAGTTAATGGAAAAGAAAGTCTTTTTAGCTGCTCCTACAGGCAGAGCGGCAAAGAGAATGAAAGAAGCCACTTCAAGAGAAGCGCAAACAATACACAAGATGTTAGAGTTGACAGTTTCTGATAGTGAATACATAGATTACGGATACCAATCAGAAGAAAATCTTGAATGTGATGTATTAATAGTAGATGAAGTCAGTATGGTGGATTTGAATTTAATGGAGAATTTATTAAATAGAATTTCTATAGGGACAAGGCTTATTTTAGTTGGAGATAAAGATCAGTTACCTTCTGTAGGAGCGGGCAATGTATTGTCAGATTTAATAAATTCAAAAGTAATACCCGTTGTAAATTTAAATCAAATTTTCAGACAATCAGGAGAGTCTCATATAATTAAAAATGCTCACATGGTAAATAATGGAAAAGTTCCACCGATAACAAATAATGGAGATTTCTTTACAATATACAGCGAAGATGAGAGAACTTCTTTAAAGACTATTGTAGAGTTGGTGCATAAGAGATTGCCGGATTACTATTCAATAGACAAAGAAAATATTCAAGTGCTTGCACCTATGAAAAAGGGGATTTGTGGCGTAAATAATTTAAATAAGGAATTGCAAAATACACTAAATCCGAAAGGAGAGGCGATAGATTACAATGGCAGCATCTTCAGAATTGGAGACAGAGTTATGCAGATGAAAAATAATTATAATCTTGAGTACAAAATAGAATCGGAATTTTATTTTGAAAAAGGCAGTGGCGTTTTTAATGGAGATATTGGAAAAATAATGTCAGTGGACGAGGAAGATAAGAGTTTAACTGTTTTGTTTGATGATACTAAGAAAGTAAAATATGAATATACAGATTTAGATGAACTGACACTATCTTATGCGACAACAATTCACAAATCTCAAGGCTCGGAATTTGAAGTTGTTGTAATGCCAATTCACTTTGCGCCACCGATATTGTTGACAAGAAATTTATTATATACTGCTATAACAAGAGCTAAAAAACTTGTGGTACTAGTTGGAAATTATAAATATGTTGAACAGATGGTAAAAAATAATAGAATATCTCTAAGGTATTCAAGTTTGAAAGAAAAATTACAAGGTAAAGTAGAATGTTTGATACAGGATGTTTAAAATGCTCACATAAGAAAATTTATAAATATAATTTGTGCGAATCATGCTATTCAAATTTAAGGTTGGATGTAATTTGGGATAAAAAACTTGATTATGCAGATGATGTTGTAGTATGTGGCGAATATGTAGGTCTTTTAAGAGAAATTCTAATAGATTATAAGTTTAGAGATTGTGTCTATTATTCGGATGTGTTATCTAAAATTATGACTGAAAAACTTTTAAAAACGCGACTATATAGAAAATATGATGCGATAACTTATGTACCTATGCACAAAATAGATGTAATGGAGCGAGGGTATAACCAATCAAAGATATTGGCAAAGAAAGTCTCGGAGGATATTCTTTTAAAATTCATAGAGCCAATTAAAAAGATTAAGAGAACTAAGAAACAAATTGAAGTTACAAGTTTAGATAGATATAAAAATTTAAAGGATGTATTTCAAGTCACAGGTAAACTACCTGAAAATATAATAGTAGTTGACGATGTCATAACTACGGGCTCTACCATAGATGAAGTTGCAAGAGCGTTAAAAGAAAATGGCGCAAAAAAAGTGGCTGCACTTGTTGCAACCACACACAATATTTAATCAACATCTAAATCAGTATATTTTTCATCTGTCAATATACCTTTTAAAATTGATTCGTTACGAGGCCAAACTGAAGATTCAGGGAAATATTTACGAGAAAAATTAATTGCATTTATTTCTCCACCTATAAGTATGATTAAACTTACAAGCCATATCCAAATTAACATGACTATGATACCTCCAAGAGAGCCATAAGTTACAGAATATTTTCCGAAGTTTGATACGTAGGAACCAAATAATATGGTCATAAGAATGACACCGATTGTTGTAAAGACAGCCCCCGGCACTACTAATTTAAAACTTAACATCTTTCTTATTTGACTAGATGGTGCGAATTTATATAGGGCTGTAAACATAATTAACATGTATACCACAGGTATGATTAAACTAAGTATTTTAATGATTTGCTTAAAATCTAAGTCCAAATTTATTGTTTTAGATATATAATCAAGAATTAAACCACCGAAAACTTGAGTTATCATAAGTAGTATGACCATTAAAATTAGCGCTATTGCAAATATCAATGAAAGAGATTTTGCAGCAACAAAAGAACGTTTTTTGTTAAATCCATAAGCGGCATTTACATTGTTTAGTAATTGATTGATGCCGTTTGAAGAAGTCCATAGACCTGCTAATATAGAAACTATGAACAATCTGCTTGAGCTTGAATTTAAAAGTTCTTGAGAAAAACTCAAGACTATTGAAGAAATATCATCAGGAAGATATTCTATATAGCTTAAAACTGCATCAGGTGATAAAATACCTGTAAACTTTAATGTATTTAAAAGTGCTATAATAAATGGGAATAGACTCAGAATTATAAAGTATACTAATGAGCCACTCATTTCTGGTAATTTATGTTCTGTAAATCGATATAATAATTTATCTATAAAAATTATAAATGGCTTATTTCGAATCAAATAGAGTTTATCTTTTAACTTTTTGATAATCTCACCTCCAATATCTCTATACCCAGTGAGGATTTGATTGAACCTTAGATTGTACAATTTTGAAAGGAGATTTTATGAACTATAAAATTTTAGTTTGTGATGATGAACAAGATATAGTAAGGGCTATTCAAATTTATTTGTCAGCTGAAGGATATGAAATTTTTACTGCAAATGACGGATTGGAAGCTCTAGATATTTTAAAAAGAGAAGAAATTCATCTTGTTATAATGGACCTTATGATGCCGAATATGGATGGAATATCAGCCATATTAAAAATAAGAGAGGACCACAATATTCCAATTATTATTTTATCTGCTAAGAGTGAAATCACAGATAAAATAATAGGCTTAAATGTTGGTGCTGATGATTATATAACTAAGCCATTTAATGCGATAGAACTTGTGGCAAGAGTGAATTCTACGTTGAGAAGATTTATGAGTTTGGGTTCAGCTAGCATAGACAGCGGCACTTATCAAATTGGAAGAGTTACAGTTAATGATATGTCAAAAGAAGTCTTTGTAGACAATCAAAAAGTTAGTTTAACTCCTTATGAATATAAAATTTTACTCTTACTTATGAAAAATAAGTCAAAGGTATTTTCTTCAGATGAAATTTATTCAGAAGTTTGGGAAGAAGAAGCACATGATGTAAAGAAAGTAATATCAGTGCATATATCACATTTGAGAGATAAAATAGAAATTAATCCAAGAAAGCCTGATTTGATAAAGTCAGTTTACGGAATGGGTTATAAGATAGAGGGTAAATAATGACGACTAAAAAGGGTATCTTAAAAAAGGTGGTACGACATTTTAAGAATACAAATTTTTTAGAATCTACTTTTTTAAGTCTTATGGTATTGTTCGGTGCTTTTTTCTCCGTGTATGGATATATTTTGGCAATTGGTATTTTTTCAATAATTATAATGCATAAAGTTTTAGATGGAGATTTAATTGACAGTATCTTTACATTGAAGCTGTTTTTAAATTCATCTGGAAATAAAATGTATACAGTATTTGGAGTGCTGAATATATTTATATTATTTACCATGATGGTTATGGATTATAACTTTTTTTCGTCATTTTTAAATTTAATAGTATTTAAGATTATCTTTTCTGGCGAAGATATTTATGTGCAAAATGAAATTTTAAATACGGCAATTGAAGACTTATATAATTTTGGAGAGTCTTTTGAAAAATCAACTTTGGCAAATAGAAAGACTACAAGGACACTTGATATGTTATCTTCAATCAAAGAACAGATAAAGACTTCTATAAATAAGTCTATGGAAACGGAAAGATTAAAAACTGAATTAATAACCAATATTTCACACGATTTAAAGACTCCTCTGACATCAATTATAAATTATGCGGATATACTCTCTAAAAAGACCGAAATGGACGATGAAGCAAGGGAATATATAGGAGTGCTTGGAAGAAATTCTGAGAGGCTTAGAAGCCTTATAATTGATTTAATTTATGCATCAAAGACTGGAAGTGGTGCAATAAAAGTAGAGAAAGTATTTATCGATTTTAATGAATTGGTAAGTCAAATATATGGCGATTTCGATGAGGTTCTAAATAAAAAAGGACTTGAGTTCATATATGACTATGATAACGAAGAGATAAATCTATACACAGACCCTGGGATTGTATCTAGAATAGTGCAAAATTTAATATCAAATGCATATAAATATTCTAAGCCAGGTACTAAAATATTGTGTTGTACAAAAATAGAAGATGGATACATTCATTTTGAAATGAAAAATGAATCGAATATTCCGATTAAGGAAAATGAAACGGATTTATTAAATGAGTTGGTTAAATCAGAAAAAGCCAGAACCACTGAAGGCTCCGGCTTGGGATTGTATATAACTAAAAATTTGGTTGAAATTTTAGGTGGGGAATTTCATATAGTAGTAGACAACACAACTTTTATAGCTGTTGCAATACTACCGATAGAAACTAACGATAGTCCTTCAAACTGATGATGTTATTGGCTGGTGAGCTATAGTAATTTAAAATTGCCGTAGCTGTATTTGAAAGTTTAACAACTCTATCGACATCAACCAAACCAATTCTCGAGAAGCCTTCTATAAAGTGTAATTCTTCTTGAGTTAACTCGTCCAAATCAATCTCAGAGACTTTTAATTTTTCAAATAGAGAGTTAAAAATCGTAGAGAACTCTTTGACCTTTATAGGAGGATATATTTCGCTTAAGAAATCTACATTAAATATAGAAGTGTAGATTAAAGCGAGTATTTCTTCTTCTTCAAAATTTAAAAAATTATCTAAAAGGGGAGTTAGAATGACTTCATCATAAACTTCAACTAAGCCTTTTGACTTTAAAAATCTATATAGAAAATCTACATAAGGGAAGTGGTAAGCGGTATAGCTTGTCACTTTTTTTGTTGGGTTAACTTCCAAGGCATCTGCCAATATCTGGACTGATTTAGAAGTTAAAGCAGCAGTTGTCCTAGACTCGACGATGGATTCTGTACCTAAAATTTCTTCTATTTTCTCTAAATCTGAAACTACTCTATGAGGTGTTTCAATAAGTTTTAAAAGATTTTCATCGTAGTAAAAACCGTTAGTTGATTTTTTTAAAGTTCTAATCAAATTAAAGATGTTTTGTTTAACTTCTTTTAAGTTTGAAAGTGCTAATTTGTAATCATCTCTAAACCTTGAAAAGAATTTATATACATCAATCACTGTTTCCAAAACTGCAAATAGTTCGGATTCATTTTTGAAGTATCCATTTTTAACAGCAGTTGTAAAGCATTCATAAAAATTAATTCTTTTAAAAGATGAATAATTATAGTTTTGCGGCAATAAAATTCTCATATAAAAGATACTGAGCAGCTCAGTTGAATTAAAAAACTTTTCGCTCCCAAACGAAGACATTTGCATGTATAGGGAGAGTTCAGGTCTATTAAACATAAGTGTAGAGATAGCACCTGTGGCAAATAAATCGACGTCCACACTTAGCAAGTTCTCATCAAGAGTGCTTGCAAAATAAAGCATAAATAAATCATAAGAGCTACATTTTAACTGTTTTAAATCTAAAGTTTCAAGAGAACGTAATCGATTGAACTCATCTATTACAGCTTCTGCGTGAAGAAATGTCATAGGGAGATAATCTCCATAGATAAAGTATTCGCCGTCAATTTCTAAAACTCTACATATTAAAAATTCTCCGGGAGATACGTCTTCGGGAAAGTTTGAAAGATTTATACTTTTTCCAAGAAGTCTATCTTCAGCTCCTTTTTCAAATAACTCTAAAACAGTTATGTAAGAGTTCGTTAAGTTTTCCAAAAGAACATCAGCATCATCAAATAAAGACATATTTGCAAAATATAAAAATCTTTCTTTAAAGGCTGATTCATTTTTTTGTCTATCTAGTAAAACTAGAGATTTAGGGAGTAAAGGACCAAATATGTCAGATATTTGGTAATAAATCGAATCGCCGGTGTCATTAACTTGTACAAAATCATCTAAAAGGTAGTAAAAGGTTTCTAAAAAATTATATTTTTCTATTGTATTTTCAAATTTCATTAATATTCAACAACTCTCTTAAATTTTCTAAATTAAATAATATTTTCTTTATATGAAGATTATACATCTCATTTATATCGCCTTCAAGCGAGCCGTTATTTAACAATGTGATGTGAAATTTATCTTCAAGTCGGCTTATTATACTTGGTTTTAGTTTTGGTTTTTCTTCGATAGAATTTAGTAATAAAAATCTGAGATGAATATCATCAAATGCCCTTATAGCTCTTCTCGCATTCTCAATATCCAAGTCGGGATGTATTGGAGCATTGGACTCTTCTAAAAGAACTTTATATTGAGCTTTTATCTTTTCAAAGGACGACTCAAAATTAGAAATATCATGCTCTTTTGTAAATACTAAATTAAGTAGAGCAGACCTTGCATTGAAAAAAGAATCATTGCCTATGGCAGTAAAGTTTTCGTTGACATCAGGAGTTGATAAAAGATAGTTTATTACAAGAGAAACTACAAGACCCAAAAAAGTACCTAACACTCTCTCTATACCATATATTATCTGACTCTCAGGATAAACAAAGGAAGCTATATAGACGATGCACGATAGTATAACCATATCCTTTAGATTAAATGCAACTAAAATATAAATTATAAAAATTATACCAAGACCACCAACTATTGGAGTTAGATAGTGTGGCGCTGGAATCAAACTTAAGAGAAAACCCAGCACGACTCCGAAGATAGTTGTAAACATTCTAACCCTGAAATCATTAAAACTCTCAGCAAAAGAATTTTTCATTCCACTTATAGAAGCTATTGAAGTAAAGATAGGTGTGTTTAAATTTAAAACATCCGATAAATACAGACCTAATGTTACTGCCAAAGCAGTTTTTAAATTTCTCATTCCTATTTTCGTATTAAAATTAAAATTTATTTTTTTCATAATTCACCTACTAATATTATACCAAAAGAGAAGTTATAACTAACAAATCCACAGAGATAATAACAATAAAAGCTTAAAAAATACACTTTTCAACAAAGTTATACACATTATCCACAGGGAAAATATTAACAAATAAAATTTGATGTATTAATATTATGAGTTATGGGTATAATAAAAACAAGAATTAATAAATTCTTGAGAGGAGTGTTACTATGAAATTAAAATTAATAGGAAAAAATCTTGACTTAACCCAAAGCTTAAAAGAACAAAGTGAAAAGAAATTAGAAAAGTTAGACAGATACTTTGATGAAGAAGTAGAAGTTAGGGCGGTATTATCTGTAGAGAAGGATAATAGAACAGTCGAGGTAACAGTCTTCTTGCCGGGTACAATATTAAGAGCTGAAGATACTTCTGATGATATGTATGCTTCTATTGACGCGACAATTGACATCCTTGAAAGACAGATTAGAAAATACAAGACTAGATTAAAGAATAGATATCAAGACCCTAAGACAATTAGATTTGAAAATATCGAATCACTTTCTGAAGAAGAAACAGAAGAATCTAAAATTGTAAAGAGAAAGACGTTTACTTTAAAACCTATGATGGAAGAAGAAGCAGAAATGCAGATGGATTTACTGAATCATAATTTCTTTATTTACCTAAATGCAGAGACTGAAGAAATTGATTTACTATATAGAAGAAATGACGGTAATTTAGGACTTATAGAAGTAGAAGTCGAAAGATAAAATTTAATAATTATTTAATTTTAAAAGGAAGCAGATTAATTTCTACTTCCTTTTTTGTTAGGGATTTTAAATTTATTTTACAGGGGAAACAACGATATAGTTTTGAAGTTGGTAAGGTTTTTGAACTATATTGTAATCGCTCCACATTGTAAAGAATCTTTCTAAAGGATATACATAGTATCCATCTTGAGAATGGTCTGTTACATCGTATGAATCAGCGAATATCAATACATCATCGCTGACAGTTGGAGTTGACATATTATCATATCCGATAATTGTAAGCCAGTGTCCGCCCCAATCGCCCCATTCAACCATGATAGGAATGTTTTTATCTAGGTATTTTTTTAACCACTTTACAAAATGTGAATCCTTAGCATCTTCAACAAAATTTGTAGAATTAGCTACATTGTCTGAAGTGTATAGAGCTAAAGGAGAAAAAGTAGGTTTCTTATTACCAACAGCATTAGGAGTTGCTTGTCCTGCTTTAGTAAATTGATTTGAGTCTATTTTTTCATCGTAGTTTGTATCTAATATTTTAAAAGTTTTGCTATTTTTAAAATATTGAGCCATTTGAGGTAGGGAAGTTCCATACTCTCCAAAATTATTAGCAGTACCGATTTCAGCGTTTGGAACATCTAAGTCTGTAGAAGACTTCATAGCTTTTGCAAGTTCAAGCTCTGTTATCTTTTTATCGCCTAAATAGTTCATGACCATAAGCGCTGCCGCGTTGCCACAAGACCATTCAGTAGATTGTTGGTAAGTTTTAAACTTAGGTAGAATTGTCAAAGACTTAGAAGACTTCATATTGTAAAAGTCAGGTGCTTTGTAATATGGAGACTCTTGATGGTCAGCAGAATATAGCGCCGCACGAGCTCCGCCTTTTTCATCAATTGGAGAATTTAGTATAGTACGTTCCTTCTCATTTGCGATGTTTCTACTTTGTACATTTGCATAAATGCTTCCGCTACCTACTAAAATAGTTGCAGATAATAAAGCGGTTAAAAGTTTTTTGTTCAATAAAAATACCTCCTAAAAATAAAAATTTATATAGAATATTGTAACAAAAAACTTTGAAAAAATATATAAAAATTTAGTATATTAAGCTTAAAAATTAATATAATAAATAAAAATAATTAATAATATTGAGTGATTATTTTTTAATTATATACTTAAAATAGACTAGTAAAACATAAACTATTTCAAGGTCTCGTAGAATCTAATTTTTTGCTTTCTCCATAATAAAAAATTTGAAAATTCCCGTCAAGGGTAAAGGCTATGCCTTGGTCTAACGACCAACCCTTGACAAAAATTCTCAAATTTTTAAAAAAACAATTAGGCAAAAAAAGGTGGATTTTTAGTATAAATCTTGACCTTTTAATTTAGTTGTGCCAAAATTAGCTTACAAATATTCATAAAATTTAATTTTTGAATATATTAAATTTTAAGATATTTTTTAGAAAATATTAGCCATATCCTATCAGGAGGGGCTGATACACAAAACTTTTCACATTACATACACTTACCTTTTAACACTACCTACAGACCCATTTATTTTTGTTTTCTATGCTTCTTCTGTTCCTGTTTCTACTTCTGCTTCTTTTGAAATTTCTTCTACAGACTCTAAATCTTTTGATTCTTCTGCTATATTTTCTTCTGTAACTTCTAATAATGTTTCATCAGAAGGTCTAACCATTTTTAGCAACTCTTTATTTTCTTTATCTTTTTGTTTTACTTCTTTTTCTCTATTTGTAAAATCTTCTGAACCTACTATTTCTATTTTTGTATCTCCATCAACTGATTTTTCATATTTAAATGTTTCTTCTGTGTAATCTTCAGGAGCTTTTTCTACATAATCTTCATCCCATGTTCTTGTTTTCTTCATTGTTTCATCTGATTTTAAGAAGTTATCATATGTTTTAAAGTTAGGGTCTGATGTGTATAGTTTACCATTTCTAAATACCTTTGGGTCATCATGTGTTACGTCTATATGATACCATTTTCCGTCAACCTTAACTGCATTCCATGCGTGGTTCTGTTGGTCTGTACTTTGAATATTAAAGTTTTCGGCTTTAATTTTCTTGTGCTTTTCTTCTAGTTTTTTAGCTCTCATATCATCATCTTTTATCTTATTTGGTGATATGTGGAATCCTACTACTACTTTTGAGTCCAAGCCTGCTCTTTCTGCCATTCTTGCAAATGTCATTGCATAGGCTTCACAGACCCCACCATCTCCAAATAGGATTGAACTTGGAAGTTGTTCATTATAATTTTTTCTTTCTAAGTCTACTTTGTTATCATTAACTTTATAGTTTGTATTTTCTATGATGTAGTCATGAATTACTTTAACTTTTTGTACTTCTGTTAAATCCTTACCTTCTATATTTTCTTTAATATACTTATCTATTTTATCTTCTATTTGTTTTAAAGTTTCCTTATTCTCACCATAATTAAATGTTAATTCTACATTCCCTTTTCTGTCATTTTCTGTTAAGTTATTTATAGAATCCATTGTAGTATAATATGTGAAATTCCAGTTCCTAACATATCTTACGTTTGCATCTGTAGATTTATTGTTAAGTTCTGTAATTACATCTTTTACTTCTCCAACCTTAGCTACAAATTGTGCTTGTGGTGCAAGATAATAGATGTGTTTCTTTAAAAATTCTTTTAAACCTTCTTTATTACCCGTAAAATCTCTTTCATTGAACTTTAAAACTTTATCATAATCTATTTTATCTTTCTTTATTTCTGCAATTGTAACAGAATCCATTGTTTTTTCTGTAACTTCTTCTTTTTCTTGTTCTTTTTCTTGTTCTTCTTTTTCTTTTTCAGCTAGTTTTTCTTCTTTTAATCTGTTAATTTCTTCTTTTGTCTTGATATCTGTTAGAAATTCTATGTCTTTGATACCCTTTTCTGTTAATTCTCTAATTGCATCTGCTCTTGCTTCTGCTAGTGCTAATTTATGTTGTTCTAATCTTTTTAGACCCTCTTTTTCTATTTCTTCTTTTGTTTTTAAATTATCTAAGAATGAAATATCTTGTATACCCTCTCTTTGTAATAACTCTTTATAGCTTTCTAGCATTTCTATTCTATCTGTTTGTTCTCTTGCTGCTTGTTCTCTTGCTGCTTGTTCTCTTGCTGCTTGTTCTCTTGCTGCTTGTTCTCTTGCTGCTTGTTCTCTTGCTGCTTGTTCTCTTGCTGCTTGTTCTTTTGCTGCTTGTTCTCTTGCTGCTTGTTCTTTTGCTGCTTGTTTGTGTTCTTCTATTTTCTTTTCTACTTCTCTGTTTAGTTCTTCTACTGTTTTGTAATTATAGATAAAATCTGTTTCTTTTACCCCTGCTGCTTGTAGTTTTTGTAGTGCTTCGTTTTGTGCTAATTTTAATTTCTTTTGTTTTTCTTGTTCTTCTTTTTGTTTTCTTTCTAATTCTTTTTGACGAACTGCTTTTTCATGTGCGATTCTATCTCTTTCTTCTTGTGCTTTTATTGCATTTTCATATAGTTGCTTTATAATATATGGATTTCCATTTTCTAAAATTGCATATTCTGTGGCTTTATCATTAATACCCATCTTCCTTAGTTGGTCGATATATGCATCTTTTAACCCTCTAAATAACTCTCTGTCTGGTTTTCCAATTGTTTCTTTATATTTTGTTACATCTGGGAAGTCATCTTCTAATGGTGCTACAAATTCTGGTTTTTTTTCTGATGGTGCTGGTTTAAGATTAATTTCTCCATCTTTTGTTTCTGTTAAGTGTTTTAATTGTTCTTCTGTATATTGTCCTTTTACATCTTTATAATCTTCTTCTCTGTTGTATTGTTCAAAGTCTATTGGGTTTTCATCATAACCTGTAATTATTTCTATTTTTGTTTTTTTCCTACTATCTTCTGTTTCTGTTAAGTGTTTTAGTTGTTCTTCTGTATATTGTCCTTTTACTTCTTCTTTATTGTATTGTTCAAAGTCTATTGGGTTTTCATCATAACCTGTGATTATTTCTGGTTTAAATGGTTTTATTGGTTTTAATGGTTCTACTTTTTTATTGTCTTTTGATTTCTCTATTTTCGGTTCTTGTTTTGTTGTCTTTTGGTCTTTATATATTAATTCTGCTAAATCTTCAAAATATCTATTTTCCCATTCTTTAAATTCTACATATTCGTATGATGTTTGTACTTCTGCTTTCTTTAAGTTGTCTTTTGTTTCTTCTTCTATTGTGTGTAGTGCAAATTCTGCTTTTACTTCTTTATCTGATTTGATTTGTGATGCAAAGTAACCCTCTTTTGTGTTAATTAAGATTTGTTTTGTTTCTGGGTGTTTATAATACCCTATGTTTAATACTTTTGCTAAATCTGATAGTCTAAAATAGTTTCTTCCATTGATTAGAAAACCCTTTAAGTTAAAGTATTTTCCGTTTACCATTATTTTATGTTTTGTATTTAGTACTAATGTATTTAAAAAGTTTCCTTCTTTTGCTTGTGTTTCTAATACTGTTTTTAATGCTTCTCTATTTTTAACATCTGTGCCTAGTTTGATTTCTTGTTTTGCATCATCAAAGTTGATTTTAACCCCTTTGCTTGCGTTTGCATTGATTATGTTTACAAATTCTCTTAATTGTATATAGTTTGTTCCCCCAATTTCTACATTTTGCATATTGCTGGATTTTTTATTTTCTAGGTTTATTTTCTTTGTTGTTTCTTTTATTTTGAGGTTGTTTTGTCCTACCCCTTGTACTGAATTTGTGTTTGCTACTGTTCCTAATAGTGTTCCAAATACAATCCCTTTTAGTATTACATTCTTTACGTTTTCATTCATCTTATATTTCCTTTCTTTTCTTTTTGATGGGAGTACCATCAGCCTTTTTAGTGTCCTTAAATTCTTTTGTATTTACAATATTTGTTAGACTTATTAGTACTAGACCTGTTATGATGGTTGCTAGTTTTAAATTTTTGCATATGTTTTCCTGACTGCTTACTAGTATAATACACTTAAATTAGAAAAAAGAAAATAGAAATAAATAAAAATAAATATTATTAAATTAAGGGTTAAAGTATAAATAAAAACACTTATTTAAAAGAAATAGTAAGTATAAAACTTTATAATGAACTGACCTCATAATGCTAAATTTCTTGGTCCAACTTTAGGGGTTCAGTTTACATAAAAAATCCAACCTTGTAAAATACAAGGTTGGATTTAGTGTGGTGGAGGCGGCGGGAGTCGAACCCGCGTCCGAAAGCCCTTTACAGACAGCTTCTCCGAGTGCAGTTACATCATTTAAATTCGATTTAAATCCTCGACGAACAAAGTATTTAAATTATAACAACATTAATACCCACTAAGCTATGTTGTCTTCCCTAGTTTTGTGTCCCGTTAATTTGACACCTTACTCTAAGCCACGGGGTTCAAAGAGAAGATGAGCTGCGCTTAGGCAGCAAACGCTAATTCGTTATTGTCGTTTAATTTTTTTTGAGACTTTTACGTTGTTCTCAAAACGACTCGCTACTGTAAGCTCCAAACCCCCGTCGAAACCAGTTTCGCCCCCAAGGTAAGTAAGACCATTATAAATTAAAAACTACTTTCGGTCAATTAAACTTAAATAATAACCAAAGATTCCGCCAATAAAATTTAATAAAAAATCATCTATATCAAAAGTTCGGCCAACTGTGAGTTGTATAATTTCTATTGATAAAATGGCCATGGCAAGTATTAGAGAAATACTCTTTGCTTTTTTTAATTGAGGATATATTTTTGTGAGTAGGTATCCAAATGGAACGAATAAAAATGTATTTCCAAAGATATTTAATATTGTATGAGATATACTGGCATATAATATATAGTTTCTAATAGTTCTAAAAGGAACTAAATTTATTTTAGAATGTTCCAATATATTTTTGAAATTTCCTGCCATGTCAAAATATTGCGTGCTGTTAGAGCCGACAACGTATGAGTTTGGCATAAAAAGGAATATGCTCATAGTCAATATATAAGAATAGAAAATACTGATATATAGTTCTCTAATTGGTGAAGAACCTTTTTTCAAATGAGGGAAAAAATGAGTTCTTATAATTGAGAAACAAATAAATGTTACTGAAAATATTATTATCGCCTTTGAAAGAAAAAATAAAATCAATTTTATATCATCCAATCTGTAAAATTTTCTATATAGAAATCACACTCTTTTTTGAGCATTTCATAGTTGGCAATTGAATATTGGTCAATTACACAACAAGTTTTTATTCCGGATTTTTTTGCAGCCAATAGGGCAAATTCAGAATCATCAAATAGAAGTGTAGAGCTTGCTGAAATATTTTCAATGTTTAATATTTTATCAAAGAATTTAGGAGAATCTTTTTTCTCACCAACGGTATCTGATGTGTATATTCCGTCAAAATAATGGTATATTCCAAATTTATCTAAAGTAGGCTTTACAAATTCTTCATTTGTAGCAGTTGCAAGCAGTACTTTTTTTCCAAGTTTTTTATATTTTTTTAAAACTTCTATAGCGCCAACTTTAGGGTCTACTTCATTTAAATAGAAATACATTACTGTATTTTTAAAATCTTTATGAATTTTATCTGAGCTTTCTGGAAGGTTGTAATATTCTTTTAAAAAAGCTGAACTCATTACAAGGCTCATAGTGCTCATAGTTTTAATGACGTCATCTGTTATTTTTAGATTTTTACGAAGTAGAAAGTTACTTCCCAGATTTTTCCACATATGCATGGAATCTAAGAGAGTACCATCTAAATCGAACATAATTGTGTTCATATAAGCTCCTTATTTATAGAAATATAAACCTTATAAGAAATAAGGTTTATCTCATTGTTTAAATTTAGGTATAAAAAAAGCACCGCTAATGCGATGCTTTTTGATGGTCGGGGTGAGAGGATTTGAACCCCCGGCCCCATGGTCCCAAACCACGTGCGCTACCAAACTGCGCTACACCCCGAAATCAAAGTACTAATAAATTATAATTCTATTATGACAATTTTGCAAGTCTTTTTTTGTATCTTTTAAAAAGTTTTTTATAAGACTTTGAAATTAATCATTTTTTGAATTCAATTAATTTGTTCTACCATTGTACATAATTTTTTAAAGAAAAACAATAAATTTTTGAATAAAAATGAAAATTTATATATAGATTGGCTAAATTACTTGAATTAGACTTATTTTAATAATATAATTATATGGCAAATTGTAAGAGGAATTGGAGGAATTTATGAAACTTTCTAAATTATATATGCCAACCCTTAGGGAAGCACCTCAAGATGCGGAAATAGCATCTCATAAATTGTTGTTAAGAGGAGCTTTTATTCGAAAATCTGCAAGTGGAATATATTCATACTTGCCTTTAGGATATAGAGTGGTAAGAAAGATTGAAAATATTGTAAGAGAAGAAATGGACAGAGCGGGAAGTCAAGAGATACTAATGTCTGCAATACAACCCAAAGAAATTTGGGAAGCATCAGGCAGATGGGATAGATTTGGCCCTGAGATGTTTAAATTAAAAGATAGACATGAAAGGGAGTTTTGTCTTGGACCGACTGCTGAAGAGTATTTTACAACTCTAATAAAGGACGAAGTAAAATCTTACAAGCAACTTCCTCTAAATTTATATCAAATACAGACAAAGTATAGAGATGAAAAGAGACCTAGATTTGGAGTTAATAGAGCGAGAGAATTTAGTATGAAGGATGCTTATTCTTTTGATATTGATCCTGAGGGAATGAAAAAGTCTTATCAAGAAATGTATGATGCATATGAAAAGATATTTGACAGAATAGGACTTGAATATGTTGTTGTTGAAGGCGACAATGGAGCCATGGGAGGAAACCAATCTCATGAATTTATAGCTCTTGCAGACACTGGAGAAGGTGTAATTGCTTATGGTACTGGATATGCAGCAACTGCTGAAAAGGCAAAAGTAGTTTATCCCGAAGTTCCAGATGAAGAGGCAAGAGAGCTTGAAGAAGTTCATACACCTAATACTAAGACTATAGAAGAAGTTTCAAGCTATCTTGGTGAAGAAAAATCAAGATGTTTAAAGGCTGTTGATTTTATGGTTCAAGAAAAACCTGTAGTAGTTTTTATACCTGGAGATAGAGAAATCAACATGGCAAAACTTGAAGGTTACTTGGGCGTTCCTGAACATGAAATAGAAGCGATGAATGATGAACAAATAAAGAGCATAGGAAGTGTGCAAGGATTTACCGGACCTATGGGAATAGATGCAAGACTTATTTTTGATTCATCTGTTGCAAGACTTCACAATTTAATAGTTGGAGCTAATAAGGAAGATTACCATATAAAGAATGCAAACTACGGAAGAGACTTCGAAGGGGAAATTGCTGAAGACTTACTTGAAGTAAAAGAAGGCGATTTAATTGAAGGAACTAATGAAGAATATAAATTTAGACGTGGGGTTGAAGTAGGAAATATATTCCAACTTGGAACTAAGTATTCTGAATCTATAGGAGCAACTTATTTAGATCAAAATGGAAAAGAACAAATCATTTGGATGGGTTCTTATGGTGTTGGAGTAACTAGAACTGTAGCGGCAGTAGTTGAGCAGTTTAATGATGATGACGGAATTATCTGGCCTATATCAGTTGCACCATATCACGTTATAATCACTGTGATGAAGGCAAATGATGAAACTCAAATGGCATTAGGGGAAGAAATTTATAACGAATTGATTTCTAAAGGATATGAAGTTTTACTTGATGACAGGAATGAAAGACCTGGAGTTAAGTTTAAAGATAGAGACCTTATAGGTATTCCTCTAAGAATAACAGTTGGTAAAAAAGCTGACGAAAAAATAGTGGAATATTCTACAAGAAGAGAAAAAAATAATGTTGAAATTGAATTAGGTGAACTTTATAGTAAAATAGAAGTTGACTTTAAAAATAATTGAGGTAATATGGCAGAATTTAAATTTGAAATAACCAGACATGTTGCAACTCTATCAACAAAGAGTAATGGATGGACAAAAGAGCTAAATATGGTTTCATGGAATGAACGTGCTCCCAAATACGATATAAGGGAATGGGACCCAGAGCACATTAAAATGAGCAAGGGAATTACATTTGATGAAGCTGAATTTAATGAGTTAGTTGAAGCAATTAAGAATATATAAAATTAGACTATCTTTTACCAATATGGTATAATGGATTAATTATCATTTACGGAGGATGAAATGACAGATATTAAGAGAGAAAATAACACAGTAAAGTTTGAAATGGTGTTGAAAGCTGAAGAAGTTAAAATCGCCGAAGATACAGTTTTTAAGAAAAATAGAAAGTATTTCCAAGTTCCTGGATTTAGAAAAGGAAAAGTGCCAAGAAAAATAATCGAAAATGTTTATGGCAAAGAAGTATTTTTAGAAGATGCTATCAATGAAATTTTACCTAAGAAATATGAAGAAACTATTGAAGAATTAAAGCTTGAAGTTGTAGACCAGCCGCATGTAAATATTGAAGAAGCTCACTCAGGTGAAGATATTAAAGTTGAAATTTCAGTAGATGTAAAACCTGAAGTTAAAATCGAAGGATATAAAGGGATAGAAGTTGAAGATGTTAAATATGAAGTTACTGAAGAACTTTTAAATGCTGAAATTGACCAACAAAGAAGTCTTAATGCAAGAGTTCTGAACATTGATGATAGAGCAGCTGAAGAAGGAGATAAGGTAAATATCGATTTTGTAGGTAAAGTTGATGGAGAAGAATTTGAAGGTGGAGCTGGAGAAAACCAAGATCTAGTTTTGGGGTCAAATACTTTTATTCCGGGATTTGAAAAACAAATAGAAGGACATAATATTGATGATGAATTTGATGTCAATGTAACTTTCCCGGAAGATTATTTTTCTGAAGATTTAAAGGGAAAAGAAGCTGTATTCTCAGTTAGATTAAATTCAATCTCAAAAGAAGAACTTCCTGAATTAGATGATGAATTCATTAAAGATATTTCAGAATTTGATACAGTTGAAGAATACAAAAATGATTTAAGAGAAAAGAAAGTTAAGCAATTTGAAGAGAGATCAATTGCAGAAAAGAAAGAAGCTATATCTAAGAAATTAGTTGAAATTGTTGAAGTAGACGTTCCAAAGGGAATGGTTGACGCTCAAATCAATACTCAGATGCAAAACTTTGATCAAAATTTACGTAGCCAAGGAATGAACCTTGAAGACTACTTAGGAATGATTGGTGTTGAAGTTAAAGATTTTGCTGAAAACTTAAGAGAAGATGCTCTTAAGCAAGTTAAAAGTGCATTAGCTCTTGAAAAAGTTGCTGAACTTGAAGGTATTGTACCGACTGATGAAGATGTAGATGCTGAAATTGAGAATATAGTAAACCTGTATTTCAAAGATAATGAAGAACAAAAAACAAAAATGAGAGAGTATATGAATGGTTCAAATAGAGAATCCATAAAAGAAGACCTTATGAACAAAAAGACTCTTGATTATTTATATGAGAATGCTAAATTTATAGAACCTGCCGAAGAAACTGATTCTGAAGAGGATAAATAATTTATAAAAGAGAAAAGAAAGGTGATTAAATGGCATTAGTGCCTATGGTAGTTGAGCAAACTGGACGAGGGGAAAGAAGCTACGATATTTATTCAAGATTATTAAAAGAAAGAATAATATTTTTAACAGGCGAGATAAACGACCAAGTAGCAGACCTTGTAGTTGCACAATTATTGTTTTTAGAAGCAGAAGATAATACTAAGGATATTCAAATATATATAAACAGCCCGGGGGGGTCTGTGAGTGCGGGGTTTGCAATCTATGACACTATGCAATATATAAAGTGTGATGTTTCCACAATATGTATGGGTATGGCAGCATCTATGGGAGCATTTCTTTTAATAGCTGGCACAAAGGGGAAGAGATTTGCGCTACCTAATGCAGATATAATGATTCACCAACCTTTGGGAGGAGCTCAAGGACAAGCGACAGACATAAAGATTCAAGCTGAAAAAATTTTAAAAGTAAGAGAACGATTAAATAAAATACTTTCAGAGAGAACCGGTCAACCGTTGGATAAGATAGAGTTAGATACAGACAGAGACTATTATTTAACAGCAGATGAAGCTCTTGAGTACGGTATAATCGATAAAGTAATTGAGAAGAGAAACTGAGGTGTTAAATGGCAAAAGGTACTTTAAATAAAGAGGATGAAATTGCCAGATGTTCTTTTTGTGGTAAAGCGTATAATCAGGTTGACAGACTTATTGCAGGACCAAATGTATACATTTGTAATGAATGCATAGACCTTTGTGAAGAAATTTTAAATGAAGAACAAAAAGAACTTTTAAACACAGAGTTTGATTTGAAAAAACCTGCAGAAATAAAAAACGTGCTTGATCAATATGTTATAAAGCAAGAAAAAGCAAAGAGATCATTAGCGGTGGCTGTATATAATCACTATAAGAGAATTTCAACGCATAGAGATAAAGATGATGTTGAGCTACAAAAATCTAATATTCTAATGGTTGGGCCAACCGGTAGTGGTAAGACTCTTCTGGCTCAAACTTTAGCTAAGGTATTAAATGTTCCGTTTGCAATTGCAGATGCGACAACTCTTACTGAAGCGGGCTATGTTGGTGAAGATGTAGAGAACATCATTTTAAAGTTAGTTCAAGCTGCAGATTATGATATAGAAAAAGCTGAAAAGGGAATAATTTACATTGATGAAATAGACAAGATAGCTAGAAAAGCTGAAAATGTATCTATAACAAGAGATGTAAGTGGAGAGGGTGTACAACAAGCTCTATTGAAAATAATAGAGGGCACAGTAGCTAATGTACCTCCACAAGGCGGAAGAAAGCACCCTAATCAGGAATTTATACAAGTTGATACAACCAACATATTATTTATAGTTGGGGGAGCATTTGACGGAATAGATAGTATCATTGAGTCCAGAACTGAAAAATCTTCTATGGGATTTGGAAGTGAATTAACTGATAAAAATCGTGACAGAGGACTACTTCTAAAGGATGTAAGGACAGAGGACTTTTTAAAATTTGGTTTGATACCTGAGCTTATAGGTCGTCTACCTATAACAGTTACTTTAGAACAGTTGGATGAAGATGCTCTGATTGAAATTTTAACTCAACCTAAAAATGCACTCGTCAAACAATATAAAGCATTGTTAAAGCTTGATGATGTAGAATTAGAGTTTGAGGATGAAGCTCTTAAGTATATTGCAAAGTCTGCAATAGAAAAAAAGGCTGGAGCAAGAGGTCTTAGAAGTATAATAGAAAATACTATAATGGATATAATGTATGAAATACCATCTCGAGATGATGTTGAGAAGGTAATTATAACAAAGGATTCGGTTAGTGGAGACAAGAGTCCAGAGTTAATTTTAAAGAATGTAAATTAATTAGGGGCTCACTTAGTGAGTCCTATTTTATAGTAGGTGATAATTTGAGTGAAAATAAAAAAGTGCCTTTAATAGCATTGAGGGATTTAGTCGTTTTTCCAAGGATGGTAACACACTTTGATTGCGGAAGACAAAAGAGTATAGCGGCAGTAGAGGCTGCTGAAATAAACGGCTCATATGTTTTATTGGTAGCACAAAAAGATTCTGCAGTATTGGAACCAAAGAGAGAAGATTTATTTGATTATGGAACTTTAGCCGCAATAAAACAAATTTTAAAACTTCCGGGAGGAGTAGTCAGAGTTCTCGTTGAAGGAGTAAAGAGAGCTAAAATAGAAGAATTTTTTATTGGGGATTTCTTTTATGAAGCCGCAGTTGAAGAGATAAAATATGAAAGTAATGAAGACGACAATCAAGAAGTTTTAGCGGCTATGAGACTCATTGAAGAAGATTTAGAAAATTATACTGAATTGGACTCAAGGCTTATACCAGGTCTTTTGCAGTCCGTTGTAGATTCATCATCTCCAGAATCTTTAGTAGACACATCAGCAGCGTATATAAATTTAGATTTAGAAAAGAGTCAGGACCTTTTAGAAACATTGGACCCATTTGAAAGGCTTACTAAGTTTCATGGAATTTTAAAAAGAGAAATAGAATTGCTCTCTATTGAAAGAAAAATTGACAAACAAGTTAAATCTAATATGAATAAAGTTCAAAGAGAGTATTATTTAAAAGAACAGTTAAAAGTAATACACAAAGAACTTGGCGACAATGCAGAAGAAGATACACTTCTTGAGTACGAAGAAAAGATTGAAGATACAGATTTACCTGACTACGTTAGAGAAAAAGCGCTTAAAGAAGTTAGCAGACTTTCTAAGTTAAATCCTTCTTCACCGGAGTATTCAGTAATTTTAACTTATTTAGATTGGATATTAGAATTACCATGGAATGAATCTTCAGCAGATACAGTTGAGTTGAGTAAAGTTAGAGAAATATTAGATTCTGAGCACTATGGACTAAAAGATGTAAAAGAAAGAATTTTAGAATTTATGGCAGTTAGAAATTTAACAGAAAGTTCTAAAGGTCCAATATTGTGTTTAGTAGGTCCTCCGGGAGTTGGAAAAACTTCCATAGCTTCTTCAATAGCAAATTCTCTATCTAAGGAATTTGTAAGGATGAGTCTTGGAGGTATAACCGATGAAGCTGAGATAAGAGGTCATAGAAGAACTTATATCGGCGCTCTACCCGGAAGAGTTATAAGCTTAATGAAAAAAGCAGAAGAGAATAATCCTGTGTTTTTATTAGATGAGATAGATAAAGTTGGAAGTGATTTTAAAGGGGATCCTGCAAGTGGACTACTTGAAGTTCTTGATCCGGAACAAAACAATACTTTTACAGATAGATATTTAGAACTTCCTTTTGATTTATCGAAAGTTTTCTTTATAGCAACTGCTAACTCAACTTCTACAATACCAAGACCACTTTTAGATAGAATGGAAGTAATCAGATTAAGCGGATATACACCACAAGAAAAATTTCAAATAGCTAAGAGATACTTGCTGCCTAAGCAGATAAAAGAGAATGGACTAAAGAAATCTCAAATTAAATTTACAGACAAGGCAATCGAAGACATCATAAATTATTACACAAGAGAAGCTGGAGTTAGAGGCCTTGAAAAAGAAATTGCCAAATGTATTAGAAAAGCTGTTTTGAGAATAGTAGAAGAAAATAAAAAATCTCTATCTGTTACAGAAAATAACTTAAATCAATATTTAGGAGAAAAGAAATTTCTATTTGATTTAGTTCAAGAAAAAAATAGAGTGGGAGTTGTAAATGGACTTGCTTGGACTGAAGTTGGTGGAGAGACTCTTGAAATTGAATCTACAGTTATGGACGGTTCAGGGAAATTGATGTTGACAGGTAAACTAGGGGATGTCATGAAAGAATCGGCAAATGCTGCGATTTCTTATATAGCAAGTAATGCAGAAACTTTAAATGTAGACTCTGAGTTTAGAAAAAAATCAGACATTCACATTCACGTTCCGGAAGGAGCAGTTCCAAAAGATGGACCATCAGCAGGAGTTGCAATGTTTAGTTCTGTGCTTTCAAGTTTAACAGGTCGAAAGATTAAATCAGATGTTGCGATGACAGGCGAGATAACATTGACCGGAAGAGTTTTGCCTATAGGCGGTTTAAAAGAAAAACTCTTAGCGGCTGAGAGAATGGGAATCAAGAAAGTTTTAATACCAAGAGAAAACGAGAGAGATTTAAAAGAGATTGATGAAAATATTGTAAATAAGCTTGAAATTGTAACTTTAAATGAAGCTAATGAAGCAATAGAACACATCTTTGGAGGAAATGATGAAAACTGATGACGCACGTTTAGAACAAGTTGCTGTAAAAAGAGAACAGTATCCGGAACCTGATGTATATGAGTTTGCATTTGCAGGGAGGTCTAATGTTGGGAAGTCATCATTTATAAATGCAATGCTTGGGAGGAAGAACCTTGCGAGGACTTCTTCCTCTCCAGGTAAGACAAGAACTATAAATTTTTATAGAGTTTCAGATTTAAGACTTGTGGACTTGCCGGGATATGGCTATGCGAAAGTTTCTAAGACTGAAAGAAATTCTTGGGCTGGAGTTATAAATACTTATCTTGAAAACAGAGAGAATTTATTAGAAGTATTGTTGTTAGTTGATATTAGGCATGAACCTTCAGAATTGGATAAAGCTATGTATGATTATCTAATTGCAAATGGACATTCAGGTCTTGTAATTGCAACTAAGGCAGATAAAATTTCACGTGGACAATACCAAAATCATATTGCAAAGATACAAAAGAAGTTGGGAATAAAAAATAGAGATAATATAATTCCATTTTCTTCTGTAGATAAAAAAATGGTTGATGAAATGTGGGATATTTTTGAAGATATAGTTGGATTTTATGACGGAAGTGAAGAGGATGAGCTCTAATTACGAAGAACTGTTAAATGAATCGGTTGAAAAACTTACAAATAAGTGTATATTTTCTGCAATAACAGCTCTAGTGAAAACTCAAATTACAATTTAGTTGATAATTATTTTATACATCTTACAGTATTTACATACATATATAAATTTATTTTTCAGATATAAAATTGTAAAATAATTTATAAAATTTATGAGTTGTTAAGTTTTAAGTATATATGTTAAACATTAAAAATATTTTAAAAGAAGCAGATGTGATTTTATTTATATGCACATTAGTTGTGACAAAATATCTGATTGATGATTTAAAAAGAGAATATTACTGATTTTTTCAGGGTTAAAGTTTAATCTTAGTAAAGCGTATAGGATAAAAGTTTATGTTTAGAAAAGTAGAGTATGCAGAATTTTTAGGAAGAATAAAATTGAAGGATTTTAATTCAAATCTTAAAATGACTGAATTAAAAAGTTACGATTTGAACAATATTAAAGAATATAATTATTCAGAAATGAAAATTATAGATGAATTGTTGGCAAGTATAAAAATTCAATTTTTAATGGCAAATTATTTAACTAATCATGCTGTTCTTTCGCTTGGGTTAGAAAAAAGAAATTCAAAAATCGAAGAAATAATGTGTAAAATCTTTAGGTGTGTTGAATTAGAGGAATATAAAGAAAAAGATAAAAGTAAATTTGTTTTGCAAATGCAACCCTATGATAACTTTGTTGAAAAATTTAGTAAGAAGGTACTGGATAGAGAAATAGACGAAACAATTTATGAATTGTATTTTAAAAATTCAACAGCAAAAAAGCATAGATGCGATAATTTATACTATGTATATGATACAAACCTAAAATTAAAAGAATATAAAAGTAATTTTAATTCTGAAGAATTTATTGATTTTATAGTAGATTATATAAATTTTAATGAAGGAGTTATTTTTAAAATTTACGTTGGATTAGATGAATTAAATGGTTCATATTTTATTGAAAGATTGAATGAAAAATTTAAAGTTGCAGCAATTGAAAGTAATTTGAATGATGAAAAGGAATATATATTGCTTTATGTGATAAGCAATTTTAATTGATGATTTAAAAAGAAAAAAAGAAGAGACCCTTAACGGTTCTCTTCAGGTTTAAACGATACATCTATTTGAGTGTCCTCTTTGATGATAAATGTAAATTTATCACTTAGGACACCTTTTTTTACACCATTTACAATTAGCGAATCAACTTCCATGCCAGTTGGAACATCAATTTTTACGCTAACTCTTGCACCGGATTTAAATTCATAACCGGCAGGACTGCTTAGGTATGTAGAATTTAAAGTCAGTTTTAAAAAGGATTGTTTAGCGTCTTCTAATGTTATTTCCAAAGTTTGGTCCAAATTTATCTCAAGGAATGATTCATAACTTTTTTTACCGGGAGATTCTACTTTAATAAGATATTTACCAGGGCTTAAACGAGCTCCTGTAAAAGGCTTATTATTAATTTTAATGCTTGCAGATATAGGGTTTCCCATGGAATCTGAAACCTTAATATTTAAATTTATATTTTTGCTCGAGTTGGCATTTGGATTATTTACATTATTAGAATTGAAACCGCTTAAAATGTTATCTAAAAATGTATTCCAAGTTTCAAAATCACTATTTGAAATATAACTTTCTTTTGAAGTTTGCTCAATTATATAATTTAGTTTTTGAATATCTGTCGAACTCAATCTACTGGCATCTACTTTAGAAAGATTTTCTAATTTTTTCAACAGAGATTCATATTTAGAGGGGTCAAATTTCCTAAGTTCAGTACCGTATCTTTCGATTGATAAAGTTAAAATTTTAGATAATTCTGCACGAGTTATTTTTTCTTTTGGTCGGAATGTGTTATCTCCAAAGCCATTTATTATACCATCTTTTGCAAGAGAGTTTATAGCTTCTATTTCTTTGTACTGAAGTTTATCCAAGTCCGTAAAATAATTTTTATTTTCAGATTTTAAATTATATAAAGTGCTCAATATTTTGCACACTTCTAAGCGAGTAATTGGCTCTACATTAAAGTTTCTATTGAAATTTATATAGTTACCTGACTCGGCAGCTAATAGTTCATTATAGTACCATTTATCTTTGTGTGAATCTAAATTAGAATTTATTTTATCAGTAGTGTAGTTGTCAAATTTAAAAATTCTATTTATTATTGTATAGGTTTCAACGTTTAAAATATAATTATTTGGTTTAAAACTACCATCTGTGTAGCCCAATAGCAGTTTAGAATCAGACATTTTTTCTATATAATTTTTTGCCCAGTGGTTTTCTATATCAGAGTATTGTGCTTTATTTCCAGCGCCTACTAGCAAAAGAGATAAGGCAACTAATGTTGTATATTTTTTCATATAATTCACCTTTATTTTTTTAATATTAAATTTGATATTTAATATTGGGAAAGGGTATTCTTTTTATAATGATAACTTGAAATTAAAAATAAATCAATTTAGTTTGCTAAATGTTAGAAATCTTAAAAAATATGATACTTTCAAAGATTTACATTTAAGGAAAACACGAGAAAAAATGCAAATATACTACAGATGTGGTATAGTAGTAATGAATAAAAAGGGAGGATTAATATGTATTTAATTGATCAACTAAAAATTAAAGTAAGCGAAAAATGCCCTACAATAGTTTTTCCGGAAGGCGAAGATGAGAGAATTCTTGGAGCAGTTAAAAGACTAAAAGATGAAAAAATATTAAATCCAATAGTTCTTGGGGATAGACAAGAAGTTGAAGCTACAGCTAAGAAATTAAATGTTAATTTAGATGAATTAAACTTTATAGATCCAGCTGAATATGCAGAAATAGATGAACTTAAAGAAGCTCTTCTTGAAAGACGTAAAGGAAAACTTGATGATGTCAGAGCGACAAATTTATTAAAAGACGTTAACTATTTTGGAACAATGCTTGTATATACAAAAAAAGCAGATGGACTTGTATCAGGGGCTGTGCACACTACAGGTGAAACAGTAAAACCTGCTCTTCAAATAATAAAGACTCAAGAAGGATTTAAGAGAACTTCAGGAGCATTCATATTATTAAAAGGAGAAGAGATGTATATAGCTGCAGACTGTGCAATAAACATTGAACACGATGCAGAATCACTAGCTGAAGTTGCAGTTATAACAGGAAGAACAGCTAAAGCTTTTGGAATGGATCCTAAGGTTGCTATGCTTTCATTCTCAACATTGGGTTCAGCTTCACATGAACTTGTGGACAAAGTTGCAAACGCAACCGTACTTGCGAAAGAAATGGACCCTGAGCTTGTAGTAGATGGGGATCTTCAATTTGATGCAGCATTCGTACCTGAAGTTGCAGCTAAAAAAGCGCCAAGGTCAGAAGTTGCGGGACATGCAAATGTATTTATTTTCCCTTCACTTGAAGCAGGAAATATTGGATATAAATTAATCCAAAGATTTGGTGGATTTGAAGCGGTAGGACCAATTCTACAAGGTCTAAATGCACCGGTAAATGATTTATCAAGAGGATGTAATGAAGATGAAGTTTACTCTTTAGCTATAATTACAGCAGCTCAATCAATAATGTAAATAAAATAAAAAAGTCGTAGAGTTAATTGCTCTACGATTTTTTATAATGACTTATAAATATAATCATCTATTTTTTTCATGTTACAACAAGGGTGCTTTCCCTTAGATTTCATAAAATCACTTCCCCAATTATACATTGCATTTAAAATTGGAAGTAAGCTTTCACCAAGCTCTGTGAGAGAGTATTCAACTTTAGGCGGAACAACCGGATATACTTCTCTGTGAATGAGCATATTATCTTCAAGTTCCCTAAGCTGTTGAGTGAGCATTTTAGGCGTTGCTTGTTCTATTAAAGTTTTTAATTCAGAATAACGCAGAGTTTTTCCGGTTAAGTGCCATAATATCAGCGCTTTATATTTTCCGCCAATTAAAGAGATTGTTGTATAAACAGGGCAGTCTACTGTCATGTCGTCTTTAGATTTCATAATTTGCTCCTTAGTATATTTTTAGATAGTATAATACAAAAATGTATATTCTTGTTAATAAGAAACTGTAGATATATAATAAATTTAAAAATAATATGTGTCAAGGGTGGTAGAGATGAAACAAAGTTTTGATGTTACTGGCATGAGTTGTGCAGCTTGTTCTACTAGATTAGAAAAGAAAATTTCAAAAATGGATGGAGTGGAAAAAGTAAGTGTTAATCTTTTGACAAATTCTATGTTGGTAGATTATAAAGATAATATAACTGATAAAGATATAATAAAAGTTGTAGAAGATACGGGATTTGGAGCAACTGTAAAAGGAAATGCTAAAGTAGAAAAATCAGAGCTCAAAGAAAATAATGAATTAAAAGAGATGAAAAGAAGATTGTTAGTATCATTATTTTTTACAATTCCTCTTTTTTATATAGCAATGGGAGAAATGTGGGGAATGCCTATTCCAAAAATTTTAACTGGAGTTGAAAATTCTATCACATTTGCATTTACTCAATTTTTGATGGTGATACCAATTGTTTTTATAAATAGAAAATATTTTATAAATGGGTTTAAAAATATGTATAGGCTTTCTCCAAATATGGATTCGTTGATTGCGATGGGGTCAGGAGCTGCAATAGCATATGGAATTTATTCAATTTATAAAATAGGAATTGCATTGGGTGTTGGAGATATGATAACAGCACATCACTTTATGATGCATTTGTATTTTGAGTCGGCTGGGATGATACTTACTCTAATCACACTTGGCAAGTTTTTTGAAGCAAGAGCAAAGGATAAAACATCTGATGCGATAAAGAAATTGGTAAATTTGATGCCTAAGACAGCTTTGATAAATAGAAATGGCGTTGAAGGAGAAGTTGCAGTTGAAGATATAGTCATTGGAGATATAGTAATTATAAAAGTTGGAGATGCCATTCCGGTTGACGGAGTTGTTGTTGAAGGATATGGAAGCGTTGATGAATCGGCGATAACTGGAGAGAGCATTCCGGTTATGAAATCTGTTGGAGATACTGTAACTTCAGGAACTTTAAATACTACGGGATTTTTTAAATTAGAGGCCAAGCGTGTAGGAGATGACACAGCTTTGGCAAAAATAATAAAACTTGTGGAAGATGCTACGTCATCTAAAGCTCCAATAGCAAAGTTGGCAGATAAAATAAGTGGTATATTTGTGCCGATAGTAATGTTAATTTCGTTGCTATCAATGATAGTTTGGACTATTTTAACTGGAGATTTTGAATTTGCATTGGGGATAGGTATATCAGTTTTGGTAATATCTTGCCCATGTGCTCTTGGGTTAGCAACTCCTACGGCAATTATGGTGGGAACTGGCAAAGGTGCTGAAAATGGAATTTTAATAAAATCTGCAGAGGCTCTTGAAATTTTGCATTCGGTAAAAACTGTGGTGTTTGATAAAACGGGCACTATAACAGAAGGTAAACCGAAAGTAACTGATGTAATAGCTTATGAAGATAGCGAAGAAAAACTTATATCAATTGCAGCTTCGATAGAAAGTCTTTCATCACATCCATTGGCAGAAGCAATTGTAAACAATGCAAGAGAGAAAAATATTGAAATTTTTAAAGCTGATGAATACGAATTAATTCCAGGCAGAGGAATGTCGGCGATGTGTAAGGGTGTTAAAATATATGCAGGGAATGCAAAACTTATGCAAGAGCTTGGAATTGATGTAGCGAAAGTTGCTTATGAAGAAGAAAAATTTGCAAATGAAGGCAAGACACCAATGTATTTTTTAGAAGAAAATAAAATATTGGGAATAATAGCTGTTGCAGATACAATAAAAGAAAGTTCAAAAGAGGCACTATCCCATTTAAGAGAGATGGGAATAGCAACTGTTATGATAACCGGAGACAACAAGAGAACTGCAAAGGCAATTGCTGAGCAAGTTGGGTTAAGTGATTTTGTTGCAGAAGTTTTGCCGGAAGATAAAGAAAAAGCTGTAAGAGAGTTTCAGAAAGATGGAAAAGTTGTAATGGTTGGAGATGGAATAAATGACGCTCCGGCTTTGGCAAGGGCAGATGTTGGAATGGCAATTGGTGCCGGTACAGAAGTTGCAATAGAGTCGGCCGATGTAGTTTTAATGAGAAGTAATTTGTTGGACGTGCCGTCTGCAATAGGACTTAGCAAAGCTGTTATCAGAAATATAAAACAAAATCTATTTTGGGCATTTATCTATAATGCTATAGGAATTCCAATTGCGGCAGGTTTACTTTATAATAAATTTGGAATACTATTAAGTCCAATGATAGGGGCGGCAGCAATGAGTTTTAGTTCAGTTTCGGTAGTGAGTAATGCACTAAGGTTGAAATTTTTTACACCTAAGTGGAAGAGAGGAGAATAAAATGGAAAGAAAAATTATAATTGAAGGTATGATGTGTGGACACTGTAAAGCAGCTGTTGAAAAAGCACTAAGTGGAATCGAAGAAGTAAAAAGTTTTTCTGTTAATCTTGAAGAAAAAAATGCAGTAGTTGAAGTTGAAGAAAACATTGATGCAAAATTAAAAGAAACAATTGAAGAAGAAGGATATACTGTAATAGGTATAGAATAAATTTAGAAGGCCATTGTCATTTGATGATGGCTTTTATATTGTATAAGTAATTGACAAAAAGATTTAAAAAAGATATGCTTTATAATAAGAAATAAGAGTTTAATATCAATGAATACGTTTTACAGTTAAAAATTTATTAAATTGAGGTATGTTTTGAATTATGTAGGAATAGATATAGGCTCTACAGCAAGTAAAGTAGTCATTTTTGATGAAAAAAAGAGTACTATATTGAATAAAAAAATTATGCCAAGTGGTTGGAATAGTAAGGAAACAGGAGAAGAAATAAAAAAATGGATTGAGGAATTAGGGTATAGAAAAAGTTGTTTAAAGATAGTTGCAACAGGATATGGTAGAGTCAGTGTACCATATGCTGATAGAACTATAACTGAAATAACATGCCATGGGAAAGGAACTAGTTATTTACATAATGGTGATACAACTGTCATAGATATAGGTGGGCAAGATACAAAGATAATAGTCCTAAAAAATGGACAAGTTATGGATTTTATAATGAATGATAAATGCTCTGCTGGAACTGGAAAGTTTTTGGAAGTTATGGCAAATAGGTTAGGGCTTAATTTGAATGAGATGTTTGAGCTTGCGGAGAATGGAAAAAAGGCTAAGATATCATCAACTTGCACGGTTTTTGCAGAATCAGAAATTATTTCTCTAATGGGGAAGGGTACTTCTAAAGAAGATATTGCAGCAGGTGTTGTTAATTCGATATGTGCGAAGGTAGTTGCTCTTGTAAATAAAAAACAAAAGAGCGATTCATATTTTCTGACAGGAGGATTTTGTGAAAGTGATTATGTCATAAATGAGTTATCAAAGAGGCTCGGAGCAGAAGTGAATTCACATAAAGACGCGAGATTTGCGGGAGCTATAGGAGCGGCGTTATTGGCATGAGTGTTTGGAGAAAGCGAAAATTAAAAACGTATGAAGATTTGCCGGAGCTGAGACGGCAGGCATTTGTAGATTGTATAATGAATAAATCTTTGGAAGATAGTATTGTTGGAATTTTTGGAAATGTAAATGAGCCTTTGATTTATGCTTATGGTTTACACACAGTGCCTATGGAGGGCTTGGACTCACATATATTCTCTTTTGGAGAGTATGATGGTTGCGATTTGGTAAAGAGTACGATTATTTATTTAAAGACTGAAAAATGTCCATTGTTATTTTCAGCCAAAATGTACGTAGTCGAAGATTTTTGTGACCATTTTATAGAGAGTTTGCAGGGTGAAACTGAAAAACCAATTTGTGTGTACAGAAATGAAGATGAATTGAAGTTGATTTTAGAGGAAGTTTACAAAAGAGAGTATTCAAAAGAACTGCATGAGATTGCAATTGAAGAGTTTAAGAAAATGGACTTAGCTTTGAATAAATTACATATAAGTAATTTATCGGGTAGAGAAATATTTGAAGTAGAATTCTTTTCAAGATACTTGATAGACATAAAAGAGAGAAGAAAATTTTTAGAAGAAACAGTTGAAAAGTTAGATTTGTATGACTGTGATAGAATCACAGTGACAGCAGTATGTCCAGGTGGAATTTATAGAGCAATCGATAGTGATTTAAATACTATACGATATGGAATTAAGAGAGATATAGATAATCCGATATTTACGTGTAAGGGTTGTTTTATGGGAAAAATTAAATTTAATTATTAAGAGGAGTTAATAATGGCAGATAATAAAAAAATGTGGGAAGAACTTGGGATGGATGTTGAAACTCATGATTTATTGTGTGAAGCATTGCCTCAAGCTTTTGGAGATGTATATTTAAGTCAAGAAAAAAGACCGCAAAAGATGGATTATTTCAATATGGTTGTTGCAGACATACATGGGATTCGTCCAGCAGAGTTAGTTGAATTTCAAAAGAATGGTGGAAAAGTTGTAGGAAGTTTTTGTATACATGTTCCTGATGAAGTTGTCTTGGCTGCAGGCGCAATAGCCACTGGTCTTTGCAGTGGTTCGCAGTTTTGGGTTCCGGGGGGAGAAAAAGTTTTGCCAACGGCGACTTGTCCATTGATAAAAGCTTCTTTAGGAGCAAGGTTTGATAGAACTTGTCCGTTTTTTAGTATTTGTGATTTGTTCGTAGGCGAAACAACTTGTGATGGAAAGAAGAAAGCGTGGGAAATTTTATCCGAGGATGCACCAATGCATATAATGGACATACCTCAAATGAAGAGAGAACAAGATTTTGTAAAATGGGAAAATGAAATTAGAAACTATATGGAAGTATTGGAAGAATTGACAGGAAATAAAATCACAGAAGATACACTGTATGATGCAATTCTAACTGCAAATAATAAGAGAAGGGCACTTCAAAGATTAAACGAATTCAGAAAACTTGAAAATGTTCCAATCAGCGGTAGAGATGCACTACTTATTCATCAAATAGCGTTTTATGATGACCCTAAGAGATTTGCACAAATGTTAAATACTCTATGTGATGAATTAGATGAGAGAAAGAAAGATAATGTTTCTGTTTATGAAAAGGGAACTAAGAGAATTTTATTGACTGGTACGCCTTTATCAATTCCAAATTGGAAGATACATCAAATTATTGAGACATCCGGTGGTGCTGTTGTATGTGAAGAAATGTGTACAGGAGTTAGATATTCTGAAGCATTAGTTGATGAAACAAAAGGAAGTAAGGACACAATGGTCAAAAATTTAGCTGATAGATATCTTGGACATATAAATTGTGCTTGCTTCACTCCTAATAGAGAAAGAATCGATGATATAATCAGATTGGCGAAAGAATACAACGTAGATGGTGTAATCGATTTAAATTTAAAATTCTGTAATATCTACGATACAGAAGGATACTTTGTAGAAAAAGCTATGCAAGAAGCCGGAATTCCTTGCATAGGAATTGAAACAGATTATACAGATGAAGATGCTGAACAACTAAAGACAAGAATAGGAGCTTTTATAGAAATGCTCAGCTAATTGAGGATTAAATGAAAAAAATAAGACACTATGTATTAATGCCAAATTCTAAAGAGGCAATGACACTATATCAAAAAATGCAAGAAGCACAAATTAAATCTACAGTTGCACCGACACCAAGAGAGGCGGACCATTGTTGTGGAGTTTGTATTTTGTATGATGAGGTTGCTGAAAGGGACAAAATATTAGAAATTGCCAAAGAAAGTGATTTGAAAATAGATTGTTTCTGGGATATGGAGAATAAAGACGACCCAAATAGAAATAAGTTTTGTTAAAGAAAGCGTATCAGAAATTTTTCTGGTACGCTTTTTAAATAGGCTATTTTTTATCTACTCTGTTTAAAGTTAGTTCAAAATTAAAATCTTTATTTGAATCTGACTTAGTTTTTGAAGTAAGTTTTACTGTATTGTTTGATTCGATTAGCTCAGATGTTCCTTTTTCAAAATCAAAATCTGAAATAATTTGATAATAAGAAACAAGGTCGGATTTTCCATCTAAGATACTTACAAGACGAGGAGGCATTAAATAAGTACCACAGGTAGAAAAATTATTTGATAAATCTATTTCAGAATACGAAGGTAAATCTAAATCACTTTCAGCCAAATCACCCTTATAAGTTAAATAACAGTCAATTTGTAAAGACTTAGCTGTGAGCTTTTCGTTAGTAGGGAACTTTTCAGAATATTGCTCGATTATACTTTGGTCAATGGGCTTTATTGTGTACACAGCTTTAAAATTTTCATTTTCTCCCTCGAATGTATAATAAGGTTCATAGTCATTTCTAATATTTGACTCGGAATATGATAAATATTCGGGAGATTTTCTAAGTGCAGCTACTGTTTCTTTATTATCTTTTTTTTCAGCACAAGCTGTCAAAGATAGCAATAGCATTAAAACAATTAGTATTTTTTTCATACATACCTCCTAAAAAGGCTCTGTTTTACATTTAAAAAAAATAAAACAGAGCCTTGAATATAATTTAATTTGCTTTTAAGTCTATGTCAAAATTAAATTCCGGCATTGTCTTAGATTGAGCGTTTATTTTTATAACAGATGATTCATTGATGTTAGAAGAAACTGATTCAGGTATTAGCTTATCTTTTGAAATAGCTTCCTTACCGGTTAGAATTTTAACTAGAGTTTCTTTAGGCAATTTACTTGTAGAAGCTTCAAATACATCAGGAAGAGAAACTTTAAATGCAACATCAGTCATATCTGGGAGTTCTCCTAATGAATCTCCGGTGTATGTAAGATATACATTCACTTTATATACAGGATTTTGTTCCATGATTTTTTGAAGTTCGTCAGAGTTTGTACCTGCGTGCTCATCAGCCAAAGATTTTAAATATTCTTCTGTTACAGGGGTTACGACAGCTCTTGCCTCAAAGTTTTCATTTTGTCCTGTGTATGAATATAGAACTTCTTCTTCAGTATTTACTTTTTTATCAGTTTCCTGAGTAGTTTTATTTTCGGATGCTGTTGTGTCTTTAGAGTTATTTTTTGTTTCGTTCTTTGCACAGGCACTGAGTAGAATGAGTGCAATAAGTAATAAGCTTAGTTTTTTCATAGAATACCTCCTTATTTATCTTATTTGTATTATACCACAGAATTAAAATCTAAAACTTTGATGATATTTAAGAGTTAGTAAAGAGATAATTACAATATGTAATAAATAAGGTTTACTATTTAGGCTCTTAATCCTATAATCAAAGTAGGAGGGATAAGTTTGAAATTTAATATCACAAAAGAAGTATTTATAAAAAAACTTTTGGCAATTTTAATAGGAAATTTATTTTGCGCAATGGCTTTGGTTTTGTTGTTGAGACCTAATCAACTAATATCGGGAGGCGTTACGGGATTATCAGCTCTTTTAGATTTGTATTTACCAATTCCGATAGGTTTGATTTTGTTCTTATTAAATTTACCTCCTATGATACTTGGGCTAATATATTTGGATACAAAATTTATGTTTTTCTCAACTATATCAATATTTTTGCTATCTTTTTATGTAGGATTTTTAGACTCTATTACAGAATCTGGATTTATAGTTACTAAAGATGTCTTATTGTCTTGTATATTTGGCGGAGTTCTAAATGGAATTGGAATGGGAATTACATTTAGAAATGGATGCTCAACGGGTGGACTTGATATAATTGGTGCAATAATGAAAAAGAAGTACAACATTTCTGTTGGGAATGTATTGATGGGGTTAAACTTTTTTATAATAATGTCATCATCTTTTATATATTCTTTAGATAGAGCACTGTATACACTTGTTGCACTATTTATTGCCTATAGAGTGATGGATAAAATTCATTTAGGGGTTGGAAAGCAAAAGCAAGTATTTATAATAAGTGAGCATGATGAAAAAATTGTAAATAGCATTTATAGTAATATGAATAGAGGGATGACATATATTTATGGAGAAGGAGCATATAGTCATAATAAATTTAAGATAATATATATGATATGTACTCCGGTTGAAGTAGTAAAAGTTAAATCTATAATAAATAAAATAGATAAAGGAGCATTTGTTGCGGTTAGTGATACCTCGGACATTCAAGGTCATGGTTTTAGATATATAGAAATTTAGTGCCATATAAGTGGCACTTTTTTTTGTAATATTTTTCAATTTATTACGTATTCATTATTATAAGCTAATAAGGAGGAAATGAATGACGGATTCAGAAAGTTTTAAAAGTATAGATTCTGAACAATTATATGAAATATATTTTGATAGAATTTATAAATTTGTTTCTCATCGCATCTTACATAAAGAGGATGCGGAAGATTTGTCAGCAGAAGTGTTTATGCGGCTAAGTGAAAAGTTAAATAGTTATGATTCAACTAAAGGGACTTTGGATACTTGGGTGTTTAGGATAACTAGAAATATGATAACTGATTATTACAGAAAATCTAATGTTAAAGAAACATGTTCCATATATGATTTTGCAAATTTTATTAAGTTTGAAAAGCATGTTGAGGAAAATATAGAAAAGCAAGAAGAGTATGAATATTTAGAGAAGGCAGTTCGAAGTCTATCAGATAAAGAACAGGAAATTATTTCAATGAAGTTTGGGGCTGGACTTGGCAATAAAGAGATTTCAGAATTAATGGATATAGGATATTCAAATGTAACTGTTATATTACACAGAGCTATTAAGAAAATTAGAAAGAGACTGGAGGAATATTATGGAGAATGACAGTAGCAGACTGGATAAAGAAATAGATTATGATATTATAGATGAATTTGACCAAAAAGACTTAGAAATTATCACAGAAATTATTGGAATGTATAAACCGTCAGAAGAAACAAAGAAAAGAGTTAAGAAACTTATCAGAAAGAAAAAGTTAAAGAAGAAAACAGAAATATTCAAGTATATTTCCGCTGTAACGGTGATATTATTTTTAATGCCATTTACTCATACGGGAAAGAGTTTAGTTAAAATAATGAAGCATACTGGAGGTAATATAGAAAAAATAAAAGTTTTAATAAATAAGCAAAAAATAAAAAGACATGAATTTAATTTAATTGAAAGTAATATTCAATTACAGAGAAAAGAAAATATAGCTGAGATTAAAGAAGAATTAAATTTTGAGCCGGTGGTGTTAGGTAAAGAATATAAACATATTATGTCTGAAATGGATGAAAATGGGAAATCGAATTATTTATATTCTTTTTATAAGTTGGATGGGAAACCGGTTAGAATTTTCCAAAGATTATTGAATCAATATGAAGGAAGAGTGTATTATTCTGGGAAAATGGAAAAAAAAATAATAGATGGAGTGAATGTAAATTATATAGAAAATGTTGGATTTGAGTATGAAAAAGAAGGAGTAGTAATTGAAGTTGACTATGAAGGAGGCAGCTATAAAGAGTATGTTAGAATTTTTAGAGATTTGAAAAGACTTAAATGATGTTTTAAATGGCAAAGTTTAAGATTTAGATGTTGGGTTTTATTTTCTGCTAATGGGGTAAATCTAATAATAAAAAGGGGGAATCACAATGAAGATTTTAGTGCCTATAGACGGTTCAAAAATATCTAAAAAATCAGTTTATGTAGCAAAAGATATAGGTAAGAAGTATGATGCAGATCTGGTTGTACTTACAGTAATTCCGGAGACAAGCATATTTGAACAATACCCTACAAATTTCCCATATACTTTAGAAATAGAAAGAGCTAACACAGAAAGAGCAGAGTTAGTTTTATCAGATGTTGAAAATGAACTTTCTGACTATCCTAAGAAAATTGAAACTTTTTACACAAGTGGGAATCCCGCACAACAAATTACAAAGTTTGCAGAAGAACACGATATAGATTTAATAGTAATGGGGAACAGAGGATTAGGTGCTTTTTCAAGAACTGTGCTAGGCTCAGTTTCAAATAAAGTAATAAATAGTTCAAAAGTTTCAGTTTTGGTCGTAAAAGGAGACATATAAGAGGGAGCACATGCTCCCTCTTAAAATGCTCAAAAGTTGAAAATATAAGTGCTTTAGCATATAATTTATATATTATAAAAGACAGAAAAAGTCTTGTTTTTTGGAACAGGGGGACAAAAATGGAAAAGGGAAAATATTATTTAACAACGCCAATATACTATCCTTCAGATAATCTACACATAGGGCATACTTATTGTACAGTGGCGGCAGACAGCATAAAGAGATATAAAAAATTACAAGGATATGATGTGTTCTTTACAACAGGCACTGATGAGCACGGACAAAAAATTGAAGAAAAGGCTAGAGAAGTCGGACTTGAGCCTAAAGAATATGTGGACAATATAATTGTATCTATAAAAGCTCTTTGGGAAAAATTAGAGATAGAATATGATTCATTTATAAGATCGACGGATGAACAACACGAAAAGAACGTACAAAAGATATTTAAAGAACTATATGATAAGGGAGAAATCTACAAGTCTGAATATGAAGGATATTACTGTACACCATGTGAGTCATTTTGGACAGAATCTCAATTAGGAGAAGGGCACACTTGCCCTGACTGTGGTAGACCTACAAATGTTCAAAAAGAAGAATCATATTTCTTTAGATTGTCAAAATATAGAGATCGACTTTTAAAATATTATGAAGATCACCCTGATTTCATTGAACCTGAATCGAGAAAGAATGAGATGATAAAAAACTTCTTAGAAAATTTAGAAGATTTATCAGTTTCAAGGTCAACTTTTGATTGGGGAGTTAAAGTTCCATTTGATGAAAAGCACGTTGTGTATGTTTGGATAGATGCACTTTCTTGCTACTTATCTGCAATAGGATATGGAGCAGATGATGAAAAATTCAATTCTTTCTGGCCGGCAGATGTACACTTGGTAGGTAAAGAAATTACGAGATTCCACACTATAATTTGGCCGGCAATTTTAATGGCATTGGATTTACCACTTCCTAAAAAAGTTTTTGGTCATGGATGGATATTATTCGACAACGATAAGATGAGCAAATCTAAGGGGAATATAATCTATCCGGAACCAATTATAGACTTATATGGAATAGATGCTCTTAAATATTTCTTGCTTAGAGAATTTAGCTTTGGAGCAGACGGTTCATTTAATAGAGAAAAATTCATAAGAAGATTAAATTCAGACCTTGCAAATGACCTTGGCAACTTAGTATCTCGTACAATATCAATGATTGAAAAGTACAATGATGGATATATACCAGAAGCTATAGAATTTGAAAAAGTTGACGAAGACTTGAAAAAAGTAGCAACAGGAACTGCTGATAAAGTAGACGAAGCTATGGCACACTTCCAATTCTCAGTTGCGCTTGAAGAAATTTGGAACCTTATAAGACGTTCAAATAAATATGTAGATGAAACAACACCATGGATATTGGCAAAAGATGAAGACAAGAGAAAGAGACTTGATACAGTACTTTACAATTTAGCAGAATCGCTAAGAGTTGTGTCAGTATTGATTTCACCATTTCTTTCAAAAACTTCAATCTCAATCAGAAAATCGCTTAAAATTAAAGATGAGATTTCATGGGAAGATGCTAAGACTTGGGGACTTTGCGTTGCAGGTGAAAAAGTTAAGAATTTAGGAGTTCTTTTCCCAAGACTTGATGTTGAAAAAGAACTTGAAAGACTTAACACAGCAAACCAAGAGTTGATAGACCAAAGAGCGGCAGAGAAGAAAGCTTGGGCTGGAGAAGCTGAAGAAGTAGCAGGAAAGTCGGAAATCACTCTTGATGACTTTGATAAATTAGAAATCAAAGTAGCTTTAATAGAATCAGTAGAAGACCATCCAAATGCAGATAGACTTTATCTTTTGAATTTAAAATTAGGCGAAGAAAGAAGAGTTGTAGTTTCAAATATAAAGAGTAAATTCAGTAAGGAATATCTAACTGGAAAGAAAATACTTGTTATAACTAACTTAAAGCCACATAATTTCAGAGGAGTTTTTTCAGAAGGTATGATTTTAGCGGCTGAAGATGAAAAAGGAAATATATCTTTAGCTACTATACACGAAGATTTACCGGACGGGAGCGTGATTTGTTAATGGGAATTATAGATTCTCATGCACACTTAGACAGTGAAAGATTTGATTACGATAGAGATATCGTAATTTCAAATCTTGAAGAAAATGGAGTTGAAAGAGTTTATAACATAGGGGCAGATTTAGAATCTTCAATAGTCTCTGTTGAACTCGCATCAATATACGAAAATTTGAGAGCAGTTATTGGGGTGCATCCTCATTCTGCTGATGAATATAATGACGAAGTAGAAAATAAGCTAATAGAACTTGCCAAAAATGAAAATGTAAAGGCAATAGGTGAAATAGGATTAGATTATTACTATGACTATTCACCTAGAGATACTCAAAGAGAAGTGTTTATAAGACAGATTGAACTGGCTCATAAGTTGAACTTGCCGATAGTAATTCACACAAGAGATGCAGTGCAAGAAACTTTTGATATTATAAAAGCAGCTAAGGAAGAGCATCCCGATTTAAAATTTTTAATACATTGTTTTACACAGTCTGTTGAGATGATGAGAGAATATATAAAGTTGGGTTGCTATATAGCACTTGGGGGAGCTGTAACTTTTAAAAATTCTGTCCACCCTAAAGAAGTTGCAAAAGAAGTGCCTTTGGAAATGTTGGTCTTAGAAACTGACTCGCCTTATCTTGCACCAACACCTATGAGAGGCAAGAGGAACGAGCCGATGTTTATAAAACATACTGCAAAAGAAATAGCTAAGATAAGAGGAATGAAGGTTCAAGAAATTATAGATATAACTGCTGAAAATGCAAAGAGGTTTTACAATGATTAAAGAAGTGATAGTTGTAGAAGGCAGAGATGATATCACAGCTGTAAAAGGTGCATTGGAATGCGATGTAATTCAAACTCATGGATTTGGATACGGCAGAAGGCTCATAAATCAATTAAAGGATATTCAAAAGAAGAGGGGACTAATAGTTTTCACAGACCCTGACTATATGGGAAAGAAGATAAGAAATGACATATCTTCACAGGTTAAAGGTGTAAAACACGCATTTTTATCACAGTCGAAAGCCACCAAGAGAGATGATATAGGAATTGAAAATGCCAAAGCTGAAGATATAAGAACAGCGATAATGAATGCACGTCCTGATTTTGAAGAAAAGACGAATTTATTTAATGAGGCTATGTTGATGAGATATGGGTTGACTGGAAGAACTGATTCAAAAAGCAAGAGAGAAATTGTTGGAGATGTTTTAAAAATAGGACACGGTAATGCAAAACAAATGGTCAATAAACTCAATGGTTTTAAAATAACCATAGAAGAATTTGAAAACGCCATAAAATCAGCAGAAGAAATACTGAAAAAGTAGGTTTAAATGGAAAGACTTTATAAACCACATAGAGTGGTAGAAATATTAGATAGATATGGGTTTAAATTTTCTAAATCTTTAGGCCAAAATTTTTTGATAGATGGAAATATTGTCAGAAAAATTGTGGACGTAGCTGAAGTTGAGGGGAAGAATGTACTCGAAATAGGACCTGGACTTGGAACTCTTACAGAAGAATTGGCAATGAGAGCTAAAAAAGTTTTGGCTATAGAAATAGATAAAAAGCTAATTCCGGTTCATGAAGAAACTTTGAAATTAGATAATGTAAAAGTTATCTATGACGATTTTTTAAAATTGGATTTAAAAATATTAGAAGAAGAGTTCGAAGGTGAAAGTTTTGTAGTTGTTTCAAATTTACCTTACTATGTCACAACTCCTATTTTGACAAGAATTATAGAGCAGACAAGAGCTGAATCTATAACAGTAATGGTACAGAAAGAAGTTGCAAGAAGATTTTCAGCAAAGCCTTCAACAAAAGACTATGGTTCTCTATCAGTTTTTGTGCAATTTTATTCTGATGTAAAATATGAATTTGACGTACCAAGTACAGTGTTTATGCCAAGACCAAGAGTTGATTCTGGCGTAGTTAGATTTAAATTAAAAGATGATTTGGCAGTTGTAGATAGAGAAAAACTATTTAAAATTGTCAAGGCATCTTTTTCAAAGAGAAGAAAAACTATCATAAATTCTTTATCTACTTATGGATTTGATATATGTAAAGACATAATAGAAAATGTTTTAAAAATATCTAATATAGATTCTAAGAGAAGAGCAGAAACTTTGACACCGGAAGAATTTATAGTTTTAACTATAAATTTTCCCAAAATTTGAGGTGATAAAATGAGTATAGAACAAGAGATTAGAGAATTTTCAGAACATACTGAATTAATTGATAAAATTTCAATTATCTTTAAATCTATGGGGGATCCAACTCGAATAAAAATACTTTATGCACTGTCAAAAGGACCAATGAATGTTACTCAAATTTCAAACGTGCTTCAGATGAGCCAATCTTCGATATCTCATCAACTTGCAGTTTTGAGGAGCCATAATATAATAAGGGTTGAGAGAGTTGCAAGAAATGCTATATATTCATTAGATGATGAACATATACAGTGTATATTTAAAGATGGATTGGTACACGCAAAACATAGATTAGGTTGATTAATAAATAAAGATAAGGGTATAATTCAAAGAGATTAAGGGGGAATTAAAAAATGGAAAAGATTACAGTTTATACTTCAAATACATGTCCGTATTGCACAATGGCAAAGGATTATTTAAAAGAAAAAGGAATTGAATTTGAAGAAAAAAATGTTCAAAACGATGCACAGGCAAGAAGTGAATTAATGGAAAAGGGTTATTCAGGAGTTCCTGTAATAGTTGTAGGGACTGAAGAAATTGTAGGTTTTGATAAAGCCAGACTTGATACATTGATTGGGAAATAATTTAAAAGATTAAAGGCTCTGTAGATATACAGGGCCTCTTTTTATGATGTGTAATATTATAATGTACAAAGATAAATTATGATTAATCTACATCTCTACTTACTAAATCTCTGTAAGTTTCTCTTCTTACAACGAGTCTGTGAGTTCCATTTTCTGTAAACACTACGGCTGGTCTTGGAAGGGAATTGTAATTGCTTGACATACTATGGCCATAAGCACCTGTAGAAAGCACAAGAATTAAATCACCACGGTTTAGTTTTGGAAGCTCAATTTCTCTAATCAATATATCGCCTGATTCACAACACTTTCCAACAATTCTAACATCTTCATGAGTTTCTGATTTAGAATTTGTAAGAGCAGTATATTTTGCATTGTATAGTGCAGGTCTTACATTGTCTGTCATGCCGCCATCAACAGTAACATATTTTCTCATATCAGGTATTTCTTTAATATTTCCAACAGTGTAAAGGGTATAGCCAGAATCTCCTACAATACTTCTTCCAGGTTCAATGGTTATATGTGGACGTGTTGAATTTTGATATAGAGAGTCTATTTTTTTCATAACAGGTTCTAAAAAGTAAGAGTAGGGTTTTCTTATTTCATCAGTATAAGTTATCCCAAAACCACCACCAATATTTAAATCGTGTAGAGGAGAACCGATAATTTTTTCTGTTTTTTTGATCAATCCACTAACTGCATCAATTGCTTTTAAGTAAACTTCATTTTCAAAAAGTTGAGAACCTAAGTGGAAATGGTAGCCTAAGAATTTTATATTTTCATCTGAATTAGCAATCTTTACATATTCTAAAACATCAGTTAGATTAAAGCCGAATTTTGAATCTACATTTGCTGTTTGGATGTACTCATGAGTGTGTGCATCAACTCCCGGAGTAATTCTAAAAAGTACATTAACAGTTTTGTTTAGATTTTTTGCATGTTTTGAAATCATTGATAATTCATCGGCTCCATCTATTATAAATTTACCGACATTATTTTCTATTGCAAACGAAATTTCTTCTTCGAGTTTGTTATTACCGTTGAATTCAATTTTTTCAGGTGGGAAATCTGCATTAAGTGCGATTGCTATTTCTCCGCCACTGACAACATCTAAATTCAATCCTTCATCTTTAATAAATTTTGCCATTGCGGTTGTCAAAAATGCTTTTGCAGCATAAGCGACACTTGTATTTTTATATTTATTTAAGAAATCTTTTTTTATCTCGCCAATTCTATCTCTCATTCCATTTACTGAATATATATATAGTGGAGTTCCGTAAGTTTTCTTTAGCATTTCAATACTTATGCCATCTATTTCTATTGAATTTTTTATCTTTAACATTTTATTTCTCCTTTTAAAAAAAGGAGGGTTATCCTCCTTATTTTAGTATTCCAAATTTATAGTTATGTTCTTTAAAATAATCTATTACATCTTGTAGTGAATCGACACTCAATTGTTTGTTTGTTGCATCGTGCATAAGTACAACAGCTACATCTGTGTGTAAATTTTGATTCAAAGTTTTATCTAAGGTATCAACTATACCTGAGTTTGTAGTAGGTCTTGTCTTTTTAGGTTCGGCATCTCCTGTCATACAATTCCAGTCAAGCCATTCTACATTCATTGCAGAGATTACACTGTCTGCTTCAGAGGTGTTTTGCCAAGACATATGACCGCCCGGGTATCTCCATGGGACACTGTGGAAATTATCTCCAAAAACTTTTTGGAGTCTTGCCAAAGTTAGTTGAGTTTCTTCTTTAATTTTTGCTGGGTCAGCAACTCTTTCAGGATATAAAATATCATAATTGTGGTAGAAAGAGTGAGTTCCTATTGCATTACCGTTATATATTGTCTTTCTTAATACAGGATAAGTTTTCTCTGTAATTCTACTTCCAACAACAAAGAACGTTCCGTGTACATTGTTTTTCTTTAAAGTAGCTAAAACTTGTGGTGTAATTGAAGTGTTAGGGCCATCATCAAAGGTTAAAAATACAAGTTTATCTTTCCCGGTGTATTTCTTTTCTCCTCTTATGTAGGCTCTAATTTCTGCTGTATTATATGCGTAACTATTTGCTTGTACCAAATGGTTTTCACCAGGCATAAGTTCTTTTTTCATAAATTCAAATTCATCATAAATAGCATTTAAGCTATCTTCAAAATTATTATAGTTTGGCATATGTGTTCTGACAGCGCCTATTGAGTCCCGATATGCTTTATCTAAAAACCAATTGAATGAAATTTCTTTAGAGGTATCTTTTTTGAAACTTCCAAGTATTGCTGAAAATATTTGTATTATTATAAAAAGTAGGATAAGCACACCTACGTAAAAAATCATTCGTCTGCGACGCATTTTTTGGCGTCTTTTTTTTCGTTTTAACTCTCTTTTATGATCTAATGTTCTAAGTTTTTCTTCGTTCATAATATCTTTTATCCTCCATTTAAAAGAATATAACAATAGGGAATATTTTTCAAGGTATCATACTTGAAATATAAAATAAATTATTAATGTCATAATGAATTTTGAAGACAAAAACATGAAAAATTATATACTATATATAATTAAATGAGGGGATAGTAACAGAAAAACAGCTAAACATATAGGAGAAGCTCTTAATACAATAAATAACACTATAAATAAAGGAACTACAAAATAAAAGAAATCCAATAGAAACTTTGTCAAAAAACAAATAGAGAGAATAATAGTATCGATAAATAATTATCCTGGAAAGATACTAAATTTTAGCGCATATTACGAGGAATTTATAAAAGAAATAAAGGTATAAAAAATTTTCCCCTAGTTAAATAGGGGAAGACTTAAGAAAGTAACATAGTTTTCTATGATTAAGTAAGGTGGATAACTTATTGTTGCAATTAGATATTTAAAATTTTTGATAAAGTTCAAAATCATTCCAAAAAGCTTCCTTTTTAGCCATTTTTTGCTCCGCTTTTTTTTCTTTAGCTGCTATAGAATTCAAAAGGGCTGTAACGATAGTTATAACAGGTATAAGGTTATCAGAGAAAGAAAGAATTTCATTGTTTATTAATAAAGGAATAGTTGTATATTTAACCAGAGGAGATGTAATTGAATCTGTAATACAAATTGTTTTAACTCCTCTATTATATGCATATCTATGAATATTTAAAGTACTTTTTAAATAACGAGGCAAACTTAAAGATATAAGGACATCTTTGGATGTAATTTCAGATATATCATCAAAATCTCTGTTGATGCCATCTATAATATAAACATTATTTCTGATCCATTTTAAACTCAAACCCAAAAAGTATGTAACAGAATATGAACTTCGTGAACCCACAAGATAGACTTTTTTTGCAGTAGAAATTATATCAACTATTTCATCAAATGTATTAGGATTAATATTATCTATTAGCCATTGAATATCGTCTTTACCTTTTTGCAATACATCATAGAGAATTTGAGTCTGGTTACCTTTTTTTTCAGTTAAATTATGTAGCCTTTGAGTCATGGTTATTTTTTCTCTCAAAAAATTTTGTAAATCATTCTGCATGTCAGAATAACCTTTATATTGAATAAAATTAGCAAATCTTACAACACTAGATTCACTGACTCCACATTTATAGGCAAGTTCTGTTGAAGTGTAAAAAACAGTCTTGTCAAAATTTTCAAGAATAAAATCTCCAATTTTTAATTGTGTTTTACTAAAGTTTTCTTTAAAATAATTTATTCTTTGTAATATATTCAAGTTTTCAAAATTTATTGAATTCCGCATAAAATCCCCCTTTTATCTATACATTATACAAGTAAAAACAGATAATATCAATTATTATATGAATAAATAAATTCTTATATAAATAAAAGAAGAATAATATTCTTCAAAATTAATAAAATGACTTGACTTAATCCGAATTTAAATATAAACTTAGAGTGTAAAATACTTGCAAGTATTAAAGGGAGGTAATAGAAGATAAAGTTTTAAAACTAAATAGGAGGAATTAAAATGACTGAAGAAGTTAATAAAAGAAAAATTCCATCATATGTAAAAATATTTATTGGACTAGTATTAGGAGTAATAGTAGGTCTGATTTTAAATAAGATGGGTGGAGAAGATATTCCTTTTATAGCTAAAAAAGTAATACCTTTTATGCAATTTTTAGGTGACTTTTTTATAAAAGCTATAAAGATGGTTTTAGTACCATTGGTATTTTTTAGTATTTTAAATGCAGCTATTTCATTGGGAGATATAAATGCTTTAAAAAGTATAGGATTAAAAACGATTCTATGGTTTTTATTAAGTTCAGCTTTTGCTGCTGGCGTGGGCTTAATTTTTGTAAATATTATTAAACCGGGAATAGGAATAACTTTAGGTTCAGTTGAAAATGCAATGGCTACAGAAGCTACATTACCAGGTCCTTATGAAATAATTTTAGGATTACTTCCTATAAATCCCATTAAGTCATTAGCTGATGGAGATATGATGCCTATTATAGTATTTGCTTTAATTCTTGGATTTGCGATTATTTATTTAGAAGAAAGCAGAACAAAAGAATTAATAAATATCATATCTGTTATAACCGATGCTATGTTAACAATGATTGGGTGGATAGTAAAAATAATTCCATTTGGGGTATTTGGTTTGATGAGTGTTACAATGATAAAATTTGGAACATCCATATTTGGGCCAGTGTTTAAGTTCATAATCACAGATTATATTTCAGCCTTGACAGTAACTTTAATTTTTTACCCAATAGTACTAATCGTACTTGGGAAAGTAAAACCTTTGCCTTTTTTCAAAAAAGCTTTCGAACCATGGCTAATAGCTTTTAGCACATGTACATCCTCAGCAGCATTACCTGTGTCAATGAGGGTGGCGCCTGAAAAATTAGGTGTTGATGATAAAGTTTCAAACTTTGTATTGCCTTTAGGAGCAACAGCAAATATGAATGGAACAAACATATACTTCGCATGTATAGTGGTATTTGCAGCTCAGTTATATGGTATTGAATTAAGTGTAGGACAACAAATTTTTATTGTACTTCAAGGTACATTATTGAGTGTAGGGTGTGCAGCAACACCTCAAATAGGCTTAATAATCAGTATTTCACTTTTAACTCAAATGGGACTTCCTTTAGAGGCTACTGCACTGGTAGCCGGTATTTATAGGATAATAGATCAAATTCATACAGCAACTAATTCTTTAGGGGATTTAGTAACCTCTGTAATAATAGCAAAAAGTGAAAATAAATTAAATACGGATGATTATTATAATATGAGTTTATAAAGAGGAGAGAATTATGGATAACAGAATTATAGAATGCTTTGAAAGAGCTTATTATTTATTAGATAAATGTATGGGAGTAAAAAAAGGGGAAGAAGTTTTAATAGTAACAGATCCTCAAACTGATACCAGAATGGTTGATGCATTGATGGGAGCGGCCAATACACTTGGAGCGGAATGCGGTGTATATATGATGCCTATAAGAGGTAAAGACAAAGCTACTATTTTTCCTAAGTCATTAGAACTTGGAATGGAAAAGTGTGATGTGTTTATTGGAATGACAACTTCATCAGGAGCTGCTATCTACAATAATAGATTAAAAGAATTAATAAACGAAAAAAAATTAAGGGAATGTTCTATTTGCTTAAGAGGAATAGATAATTTTACTCGTGGAGGAGCGCTTGCTGATTATGAAAAAATATATGCCAACGGAGAAAAGCTACAGGCTGTGTGGAGAGGAAAAAAATTTGCTCATATAACAACTCCTGCAGGAACTGATTTAAAAATGGAAATGAATGATATGGAACCAATAATTGAATGTGGCATAGCTAGAAAGCCTGGAGATGCTATGGCATGGTCGGATGGAGAAGTATCTTTAGGACCAGTTATTGGAACTACAGAAGGAATTTTAGTCATAGATGGACCGATTTGTTATTATGGGAATCCATCAGAACCTGTAAGATTGAAAGTTGAGGGTGGTAAAATAGTTGAAGTTATTGATGGAGATCCAAAAATAGTAAGAGAAATTAGAAAACAAATTGATACTATTCCTGGAAGTGATAATATAGCAGAAATTGGAATAGGGTTAAATCCTGAAAGTTTATTCAATGGAGATTTTGAAGAAGAAAAGAAAGCTTTAGGAACTTGTCATATTGCAATGGGGAATGGCTATTATTATGGTCAACCTGCAACTTCTACAGTTCATATAGACATGGTTCAATACAATCCTACTATAATCTTTGATGGAGAACTTATTGTAGATAATGGGAAGGTTTTATGTGTGGAAAATTAATATTTATTTAAAATAAATTGCACAAAGTAAAATAGATATCAATATTATCAATGGGTAATAAAAATATATCTTATTAAAAGGGAATATACTAATTGATGTTCCCTTTTAATGTATAATTCAAGAAAACATTTGCATAGTGAAAGGGGGATTTATATGCCAAGAAAATTAAAAATAGCTCAAGGACAATTTGCATTGATTAATAATGATACAGAGCAAAATTTTAATTTAATGAAAAAATTTATTGAAGAGGCTGGAGCAAAAGAGTGTGATTTAATTACATTACCGGAATGTGCATATACAGGATATTCATTAACGGCTCTTGAATTACAAAAATTAGCGGAGACAAAAAATGATTTTTTTGTGTCGGAAATGAAAAAATTAGCAAAAGAAAATAAAATTCATATATATGCAGGCTATCCTGAATTAGATGAAATAGTAGCTGGAAGAATTTATAATTCAGCTATATTTATAGATGACGAAGGAAATATACTGGCAAATATGAGGAAAGTATATTTATGGGGGGATGAGAAATTAAAGTATAGAGCAGGGGAGAAATATCCTGTAGTAAGTACTAAATTTGGCAAAGTAGGATTACAAATTTGCTATGATATGGAATTGCCAGAACCTTCAAGAATACAAGCCTTAAAAGGAGCAGAGATCATATTAAATGTTTCCTATTGGTCAATGCCTGCAAGAACAAGATGGTTTATAGATATGCGAGGGAATGCTTTATTTAATGTTTTATTTATGTCCGGAACTAATGCAGTAAAAGATAATTTATGCGGCAGTTCTATGATAGTAGGACCGGATGGAGAAATAATAAATAGAGCATCTGAAACAGAACAAGAATTGTTAATAACAGAAATTGATTTAGATTATGTAGTAGAAATGAGATCAAAACTTCCGTATTTAAATGATTTTAAAGAAGATACATTTACTATGGAAGCTCTAAATAAATATTGAGGTGAAATATGGAAAATAGAAATACTCAATACGAAGAAGGGGCTCTAAAGATTCAAAAACTTACTTCAGCAGAAGTTATTTTTCAAGTTGTAGGTTGCGGCATAGGTTCGGGAGCGCTTGGGACTGCTTATGCTGCAAGAAAAGGTGGTTTTCCGGTAATAGCTATATGGTTGTTATTATCTGGTTTATTAACTTTATTTTCTATGTATTACGTTGCTGAGGCTACATTAAGAACAAGAAAAATGATTCAGTTACCTGGACTTGCTGAAAAATATGTTGGTCCGGCAGCAAGAGTTTTAATATTTTTGGCAGTGGTGATAAATTCATTTTCATGTTTAATAGCTTATTTTAATGGAAGTGGAAGTATAATATCTCAATTATTAGGAGTACCACAAATTGTTGGAACTTTTATATTTTTAATTCCTTCAGCAATAGTTGTATACATTGGATTAAAAGCTGTAGGAATTGCAGGAAAATATATGTCATATCTGATGATAATATTAATCTTAGTATTAATAAGTGCAAGTTTTGTAAGTAAAAATGCAGAGTTATCAAGACTGTTTGAATCTAATTGGGACTATGCAATTCCTATTTTCAACGTTGCGGCTTTTAGTTATATCGGACAATATTTAGTTCCGGACTTAGCCAGAGGGTTAGCACATGACCCCAAAAAACTTGCTCCTTCACTTTTGATAGGGCAAATAATAGTGGCAATATTATTGATTTTGATCCCTTTGGGAACTTTCTTAGTTTCTCCGTCTAATAATATAGAACAAGTAGCAACTATAACATGGGGAAAAGCAATAGGAAATTGGGCATTTGTGAGTGCAAACTTATTTGCATTGATGGCAATATTTACATCTTTTACTCCAATAACACAGACATTAATATCAAATATAGTGGACTTTTTTCATTTCAAAAGTGATTCAGATCCTAAGACTAGAATAATGTTGATGATAATCTGCCTAGGTATACCACTATTTTTAACCGTTACAGGTATGGTAGGATTTGTTGATGCAATATATTTTTCCGGAACTTTTGCAGCAGCAATTATGGCTATTTTACCAATATTTATGGTTAATAGTGCTAGAAAAAATGGAGAGATTAAACCGGAGTGGAGTGCAGGTAAATTAGCATCTAAACCGGTACAAGCAACTATAATAATAGTTTATGGGGGGACTGTAATATACCATATACTAGGAACTATAGGATTACTTCCTGCAGGATGGTAATAAAATATTAAAATTTAATTTATAATGTTATTATACTTTGTATTATAACTAAAAATTTATTTTGATAGGAGATTTTATGACAAGAAATTTTAAAATTGCACAAGGGCAATTTAAATTATTCAATAAAGAAACCGAAAAAAATTTGGAAAAAATTAAAGAACTCACTATCAGAGCTAGTAATAAAAATTGTAAGCTGATAATGTTTCCTGAATATTCATATACAGGTTATATAGGTTCAAAAATAGAATTACAGAAAATAGCAGAAACTAAAAATGATTTTTTTGTATCAGAAATGAGACGTTTAGCAAGAGAAAATAAAATTTATATATATGCAGGCTATCCGGAATTAGATGAAATAATTCCTGGTAAGATATACAATTCTGCTATATTTGTAAATGATGAAGGAAATATTATAAGTAATATGAGAAAAGTCTATTTGTGGGGAAAAGAAAAAAACATCTATTGTTCCGGAGATAAATTTCCTGTAGTAAAAACTAAATTTGGCAATGTAGGTTTGCAGATTTGTTATGATATAGAATTTCCAGAACCTTCGAGAATACAAATGCTTAAAGGAGCTGAAATAATATTGAATATATCTTATTGGTCAATGAAAGCAAAAGATAGATGGTATTTAGATCTACAAGGGAATGCTCTTTATAACTTGATATTTATTGCCGGAGTTAATGCAATAGATGAAAATTTATGTGGCAGTTCAATGATTGTAGGCCCGGATGGTTCAATTGTAAATAAGGCATCTGAAACAGAGGAAGAACTTCTAATAACGGAAGTAGATTTAGATTATGTCATTGAAATGAGAGCTAATTTACCATATATTAATGATTTTAAGAAAGAAACTTTTAATATGGACGCTGTAAATAAATATTAAGGGGATGTTGTAAAAGTCTTAAAATCAAAAAAAGATAAAGAAACTAATAATGGGGTCCTAAAAATGCGGATGTTATATCAGATACATTAAGAAATATTCATATCTGTTTTAAGACTGTGTAAAATTTTGTGTATGGAACCCTCCTGATTAGAATAGACAAAAACTAATTAGGAGGGGATTTATGCCAAGGGAGACCGGAATTAAGAGGTGTCAAAATAGCGAAAATGTTAATTGAAGAATATCAACTGTAAAATGTACAAGATATTAAACAAGCATTAAAAGAATTTTTGGCAACTACAGTTGTGTGTAAGTTCTTGCAAGAATAATTGTTAAGAACTATCCACATATTTCAAATATCCGGTAGATATAAGAAAGTTAATATATACGCCAGGGAAAACTTCAATAGACAACTAAAAAAGCAACCAATAATAAAGCTATATTTCCAAACTATTATACCTCACAAAAAGTTTGGATTTAGGTTGATACACAAAATTATTTACAGATTTATATTTTTCTATTTTTTATAACAGCATTATATATGAGATGGAGTATTTCATCTGCACTTATATTTTGATTTTGAAAAGATTCATTTTTGTCATATATGCCTTTTGATTTAGCTATATAATAATATGCTAAATATTCTTTTTCTATATTATCATAATCTTTAAAAATTGTTTTATCCCAAATTTCAGTTGTATTTTTAAAATTATTAATACCTTTAGAGTTTAAAATCCATTTTATCGCATTTTTATAAGTTAAGATATTTTCTAAGTCACTTTGATTTAGGTCTTCATATTGAGATGGAATAAATGAGTAATCGATGGCTTTTGTTGTTACCGAGTCTATTGATTCCATCAAATTTATAAATTCTTTTATTGTAATGCTCCTTTGTAAGTCTTTTAAATTATAAAATCCAATTCCAAGGTCTGTTAGCATGGTTATTTCATCTTTATATTTTGATTTTTCCAGATTTTCATAATTTATTTCCGGATTTTGAATTTCATCACCAACGATTGAGATAGGTGTACCATCACTAGCTCTTAAAATAGTGTTGCCATTTTTATATGAGTAAATTAGAGTTGGTTTGCTTCCAACATATCCATAACTTAAACCAAAATCATTCATCGCAAATTCTTTAGCTTTTTCTAAATTTATAATATTAGATTTAGCTGGAAATTTAGCGTTTGAGAAATTAGTTTTATAATCGAAAACTTTTTTACTTGAATTATCAACTAAAATAGTAATTCCTTCAGAATAAACGGCAATATTATTTTCAATTCTTGGATATAAAATGGTTGTTATTCCTTCAGAAGATAAAGTAACAGGGTTATTTTCATCTATATTTTTAGCGTGTTTAAAATTTTTTAGAAATTTAGAAGCTAAATTTATGGCTTCTTTTTTTGAAATTTCAGAATCATTATCAGTATTGATTGTATATTCATTAAATGATAGTAGGCTTAAGTCTTTTGCATCAACGCTTACACTAATAGATCTTATAGAACTATCTTTAGGTGTAGAATAGTAGAAAAGATAGTAGTAGTTTTTATTTTTATCTAACATAAGTTGTTTGGAATCAAGCTTTAAATCTTTAGTGTTAAAATTTTTTTTAATGAAAGATTGAACTTCTTTTTCAGGTTTTAAATTCTTAATTTTTTCAATTTCAGTTATTTCAACATCATTTAACGCTAAAGTTCCATCAGTTTTTGAGGAATCTTTGTAATTATTATTATAAGTTACTATTGGCTTAGCAGTTGTAGCATCTAAGGGCTTTGTATCTAATAAGTGAGTATATACAAGCGTACCAATTTGTTTTTTCTCATCTCCGGTAACTAAATAAGAAAGCCTTAAAGGATTTGTATTTTCAATATTTGAGAATATATTCTTTTTTGGAAGAGCATCTTCAAGTTTTGGAAAATTTTCATCTTTAAATTTTGAACTTGAATTTGTTCTTTCAAAAGAACATACAGACTTACTATTAAAAAATACATCTATAGTTATGCTATCATTAGATATTATGGTATCATTTACATACCTATTAAAGTATAAAGTAGAACTTCCATTTTTAACATAGGTTTGTATATCTCGTAGTCTATATTGTTTAATTAGATTAGGATCTAATTTATTCATAAAATCTGAGGCTATTTTTATAGTTTCTTCTTTTGTTAAAAATTTAAATTCATCTTTTTTGTCAGAATAATTTACATCATATTTGAATATATTTCCTGATGTATCTGTACTGACATTATATTGTGTATCATTATTTTTCCAATGATAGTCTAATGTTTTAAAAGCGCTACCATCGTCATAAGTGTCTTCTGATGTAGTTATATTGAATTCAGTGGCATCTGTTACCCCAAAGATATTTTTTATTTTTAGAATTTCTTTTGAGTTGGATGTTGCATAAATGTAATTTGTAAATAAGAATACTATTAATAATGAACTGATTATTTTTTTCATATTTTCCCTCCTTGAATTGAGTATATCATTTTTTTCAGAACTATGCTATAATACACGCGACAAGCGATTGGAGGAATAGAATGATTTCAGTAAATAACGTCAGTGTAATTTTCCCGGATAAAAAACTATTTGATGATGTGAACCTATCTTTCACACCTGGGAACTGCTATGGAATAATCGGAGCAAATGGAGCGGGAAAGTCAACATTTTTAAAAATACTTTCCGGAGAAAAAGAACCATCAACTGGAAATGTATCAATAGATAAAGAATCCAGAATGAGTAAGTTAAACCAAGACCACTACGCTTTTGAAGATGAAGTAGTTATAGATACAGTGGTAATGGGAAATAAAAAACTTTATGATATAGGAAAAGAAAAAGATGCTATCTATATGAAAGAAGATTTTTCTGATGAAGATGGTATAAGAGCGGGAGAACTTGAAGCAGAATTTGCAGAAATGGGAGGCTATGAAGCAGAATCAGAAGCGGCGTCTCTTTTGCAAGGACTTGGGATTACAACAGATAAACACAGTTTAAAAATGAGCGAACTTATAGAAGCCGATAAGGTTAAAGTCTTACTTGCACAAGCTCTTTTTGGAAATCCTGATATTTTGCTTTTGGACGAGCCTACTAACGGTATTGATTTAAGAGCTATAATGTGGCTTGAAGATTTTTTATCTGATTTTAATGGAGTTGTTATAGTAGTTTCTCACGATAGATACTTCTTAAACAACGTGTGTACGCACATGGTTGATATAGATTTCGGTAGAATTCAAGTTACAGTTGGGAACTATGATTTTTGGTATGAATCTTCTCAACTTGCTCAAAAAATGGCTAAGGAACAAAATAGAAAGAAAGAAGATAAGATTAAAGAACTTCAAGAATTTATTGCAAGGTTCTCAGCTAATAAATCAAAATCTCGTCAAGCAACTTCAAGAAAGAAACTTCTTGATAAAATAACTTTGGACGATATAAAACCATCAAGCCGTAGATATCCTTTTGTTGGATTTGATTTAACTCGTGAAGTTGGAAATGAAATATTAAATATAGGCAACTTAACTTTAAAAGAAGGGGATAAGGTACTTCTTGACAATATGAGTATGAGAGTTAATAAGGGCGATAAAATAGGTTTTATAGGGAATGAAATTGCAATAACAAAGTTCTTTGAAGCGATAGAGGCAAAAACTGATTATGAAGGGCAAATTGAGTGGGGACAAACTATAACTCACACATATTTCCCTAAAGATAATACAGAATATTTTGAACACTCAGACCTTAATCTTATAGATTGGATGAGACAGTTCTCAGAAGAACAATCAGAAATATATTTAAGAGGATTTTTAGGTAAGATGTTATTCTCCGGAGATGAAGTGCTTAAAAAAGCAAATGTACTTTCCGGGGGAGAAAAAGTTAGAATGATGTTCTCAAGAATGATGATAAGACCTGCTAACTTATTAATATTCGATCAACCTACTAACCATCTTGACCTTGAAAGTATTGAAGCTGTGAACAATGGACTTATAAACTTTAAATCTAACATATTATTTACATCATTAGACCATCAATTTATCTCATCTGTTGCAAATAGAATAGTTGAAATATTTGATGACGGAACTTATAGGGATGTTCCAATGACTTACGATGAGTATATAGAAAAATATGTTGTATCAGAAAAATAAAATTAGAAAATAAAAAATAGAAAGAAGACTCAATGGCGAGTCTTCTTTTAAATTTCAGATTTTAAATTTTCAATTATTTTTTCAACTTGAGATATCCCACTTTCAACTTGGGACAACGAGTCATTTATTTTTGTTTGAACCAAATAATCTGCAAGGATACCGTCGAAAAAGTAGTCTGCAAATGTGAGAAATGTATCGGGGATTATATTTATGCCCATTGTATTATTCACATCAGTGAGTTCAGATTTTAAATTTTGAACAGCATAGCGAGTCTTTCTTAGCTCTTCTTCAGCATTATTAATTTTGCTATGTTTTATAAACGTACTTATCATTCCGCCGCCAAACATATCAAAATAACCCCAATTTTTTGCACTTTTAAATAAATCTCTCGCGTTGTATAAGTGTGTTAAAACTTTTTCTGAAGCTTCAATAGCTTCTTTTATTTCTTTTTCTCTATTGTAATTATCCATAGATAACTCCTTTTTTAATAAATAATATAAAGATAGTTAATTTTAAAGATTGATCAGTTTGCTTGCAACTTCAAAGTAGATTAAAAGTGCAACAGTATCTACTATTGTAGTAATTATGGGACCCGCCATAACTGTAGGGTCTATTTTAAATTTATCAGCTATTAGTGGAAGCATGCCACCAATAACTTTTGATATCATAACAGTAATTAAAAGGGTAATAGAAACTGTAAGCATGACTTGTGTTGAAACAGAATCCATAAAGAAAATTCTTAGAATATTTATGAATACAAGAGCAATACCAACATAAAATCCGATTTTCAATTCTTTTAGCATGACTTTTAGAATGGTATGATAATCAACTTCTCCAATATATAAAGCACGTATAACAGTTGTAGAAGCTTGACTTCCTGCATTTCCACCACTATCCATAAGCATAGGAATATATGCTGCTAATACTACGCTGGTAGCTAATGTACTTTCATATCTTTTGATTATAAACCCAGTCATAGTTGCAGTTATGAGGCAAATAATAAGCCAAGTTATTCTATTTTTAGCAATTTTTAAATTTGAAACTTCCATGTAAGAATCATCTTCTATATCAGTTATACCGTGAATATTTGAAATGTCTTCATTGTACTCATCAACCATGACATCAATAGCCCATTCGGCAGGAACTGTTCCTATTAATCTATTTTCTGAATCAACTACAGGTATTTCAGATAAATCATATCTGAAAGCTAATTTTGCAACAATTTCTTGATCGTCATAAGCACTGACAGTTTTATTAATAGGGTGTAGAATGGATTCAATATTTTGTTCTATATTTCTAAGAAGATCTGCCAAATAAACAAACCCCTTTAATTTTAAAGAGTTATCAGTAATCCAAATTTGTTCAAGTTTATTTGCATCCAAATCAGAATTGACAACTTTATCAAGTATCTCTTTAATACTGCGAGAAATTTTTGCAGACATGAAGTTAACAGACATTATAGAGCCGACACTTTCATCAGGATACCCTAAAAGCTCATTTATAATTGGTCTACGGCCTTCTTCAATAAAGTGGTTCATAAGTTTTCCAACCATATTTGCAGGTAATTCTTGAAGAGTATCCACCAATTCATCTTCATCCAACTCTTTAATGAGTTCCATTATACTTTCCCTTGATAGAGTTTTTATAATGTCGACCTTTTTAGATCTACTTAGCAAAGCAAAAGTGTCAGCTAATAAATCCTTGTTAAGAAGCTTTATTCTTATAGCTATTTCATACGGCGATAGAATTTCAAAAATTTCAGCTAAATCAACAGGATCCATTAGATTAATGGATTTTTGTAATTCTTTAATTTCATTAATATCATATCTTTCTCTGTTCATAAAACCTCCTTTAATTTAAAAACGTAAAATTATCACTTTTTAGGCGTTAAAATATTTTGCAGTTGAAGATTTATGAAATCAGATTTTAACTTAATGTAAAAAACTGTGAATAAAAAAAAGAAATCATGTAACTGCAATAAATATTTTTATCCGACCTATCACAACTATCCATGATTTCACCTCCATTAATGATATTTATAACCTACTACAAATTATAGATGTTTGTCAACTCAAGTAGTGGGTTATAAATATTTTTGACTTATGAATTTTATAGATTAGTAATTATTCAAATTTTGCAGATTCTAGTAATTTTACTAAAGCTTGATATACATATTCAGCAGAAGAAATACTAAAAGATTCACTTGGGGAATGGAAGTCTTTAGCATTTGGTCCTATTGAAATAATATCAGTAAAGCCTTTTTCAGCAAAAAATCCACACTCGAGACCGGCATGAACAGCTTCTATTCGAGGACTATTTCCACTTAATTCAGAATAAGTATTGTATGCCAGTTCTCTTAGAGCAGAATTTTTTTGATATTTCCAAGCAAAGTATTTTCCCCAAATATCATATTCAAAATTGAACTGTATAGCTAATATTTCTAATAAGTCAGTAATTCTAGTTAATTTTGAATTGTAATTTGAGCGGATATCTACAATAGCAACAAGAGTGTTATCTTTGATATAGATTTCTCCAAGGTTTGAAGAAGTGTCTACTATGTGTTTGAATATACTACTCATTTCAAATACACCGTTTGGAACAGTAAGAGAGTATTTAACCAAATCTTCAAAAGAATTATCATCAATGTAATTTCCATCAGATGAACATTCGTTAAATTTAATATCAAGTTCAGGAAAGCTTACATATTCATCTCTAATGACAGTTAAAAATTCAGAAATTTTTTGTTTAATGTTTTCAAGTTGACTTTCCTCAAATAGTATTATACTTTTTGCAGCTCTAGGTATAGCCAATCTATAACCACCACCGGAAATGTAATTCAATTTTACATCATATTTTCTAAGGTGGTTTAAAAGCCTAAACATCAAAATATTTGCATTACCTCTGCCACTTCCTATGTCTTCACCGGAATGCCCGCCCATAAGCCCTGACAAGACTATTTCAAAAGACTTTAAGTTTTTACTTGGAATTAAATTAAATTTGTGAGTCGCAGTAAAAGTTATTCCACCGGCTGAGGCGCATAAAATTGATGAATCATCACAATGGTCTATGTTAATAAGTTTCTTAGCATCCAATAGGGAAGGATTTAAATTTGCAACTCCCATGAAATCTTCTTCTTCAGCAGTTGTAAAAACACCTTCAAGTTTTGGATGTTTTAAACTATCATCTGAAAGAACAGAAAGTATTAAGGACATTCCAAGACCGTCATCAGCGCCGAGAGTTGTCATACCATGAGTTGAAACCGTATCACCGTCAATAAAATATTTAATTGGGTCAGTTAGAAAATTATGTTCGACATCTTCAGCTTTTTCACAAACCATATCTGAATGTGATTGTAAAGCGATAGGTTGATAATTTTCATAGCCGACTGAAGCCGGTTTTTTAATTACCACATTGTTGAATTCATCACGCACGACATCAAGTTGATGTTCATTCGCCCAATTCACTAGATATTCGGCAATTTTTTCTTCGTGATGACTTGGGCGAGGTATTTTTGTTATTTGGTCAAATTCTTCTAAAAATTTCATAATTACTCCTTAATTGTAAGTTCCAATAAAGTTTTCAAGAATGATAAAAACTTTTCTGAGTGTTCTACTAAGTTTATATTTTTATCAACTACTATGTCATACAGATAACTGGAATGTATCCTAACTACAGTGTGAATAATAAAGTTTAGTTTTTCTTTGCTGAGATTGTATTTTTCACAAAATACTTTTGTAACTTCATAGTCTCTGTTTAAAATAGAACCATTTTTAATCATATTTAGGACATCTATATCATCAAAACCATCTAAAGATTCAGGATAAATTTCATAATAGTTTAAAAGGATTGAATGTAGATTTTTTGAATAGACACCATAGAAAATATTGAAGTACACATCAGGTTTGGAGAATGAGTATTTGTTAAATACCTCATAAACTTTAATATACCTTTTTATTGGATCTTTAATGTTTTTAGTTTGTTCCTTTAATTCAATTATGTATTCTTTTAAATAATCTATGGAAGCATATATTAAAAGTTCATCTAAATTTTGGAAATAGTTATACATTGTAGCACTATTGTATCCGGAAACATCAGCAATTTTCCTAATTGTTATATTGTCTAATCCATATTCATCGATGAGTTCTTTTGCAGAAGTTATGAATACATCCATAACTCTTTTTTCACGAATAGAAATTTTCATTAATTCACCTCATTAATACTTGACAAAGTAAGATTTTCTAATCATAATTATATTATAATCGTGATTAGAAATCAAGGAGGCGTAAAAAATGGAAAGTAAAAAACAACGTAAGTTCAAATTCAAAGCGCCAGATGCATTAGCTTTAATAGCTATATTAGTGATAGTAGCAGCAATTTCAACTTACATTTTACCAACAGGTCAATTTGACAGAATAAAGGACCCTATAAGTGGAAGTGAGATAGTAGATCCGAATAGTTTTCATTCTATTGAAAGAAGTCCAGTTTCTATTGCTGATGTTTTGCAATCTATACCAAGAGGGCTTAATGAGTCCGCAGAAATTATCAATTTTTTATTCATAATAGGTGGTACTTTTGGAGTATTAAAGGGAACCGGAGCTTTAGATGCACTTTTAAAATTTGCCTTAGTGAAATTAAAAGGTCGAGAAAGAATGGTTATTCCGGTTGTGTTAATGTTCTGGGGATTAGGTGGAGCAATAATTGGAAACTTCGAAGAATGTTTGGCATTTTTGCCTCTGCAAATAACGCTCTGTTTAGCTTTAGGATTTGACTCAATAACAGGTGTGGCACTTGGAATGTTGGGTGTAGGTGTAGGATACATAGGAGCAATTTTAAATCCATTCACTGTTGCAACTGCACAAAAAATAGCTAACGTTGAAATGTTCAGTGGTATGTATATGAGAGTAATAGCTTTTGCTCTATTAATACTTGCGACAATAGTTTATGTATACATTTATGCTGGAAAGATATTAAAAGACCCTACAAAGAGTTTGGTATACGAAAGTGACAAGAACAGTCCATATAGAGAAGCTGATTTATTAAGTGAAGATGTAGAGTTTACAGTCAGACATAAATTTGCAATAGCAACATTTATACTTGGAATTGTATTCTTAGTATACGGTGTTATAACTTATGGATTTTATTTGACAGAAATAGCCGGAGTATTTATGGCAGTTACTGTAATCTGTGGGTTTGCAGGTGGACTTACTATAAATGAAATGGTAGATAATTTTGTAAAAGGTGCTGAAAATCTTTTGTATCCAGCACTATGCGTTGGATTTGCAAGAGCCATAACAGTAATTATGCAAGATGGCAACATACTAGATGTAATAGTTTACTATATGTCAAGATTGGTGGTAGGTCTTCCTCTACAATTGAGTGCAATAGGAATGTTTATACTACAATCAATTATAAATGTATTTATTCCATCAGGAACAGGGCAAGCAGTTGTAAGTATGCCTATAATGACTCCACTTGCAGACGTAATAGGTCTTACACGTCAAACAGCAGTATTGGCATTCCAATTTGGAGATGGTATAACAAACTTAGTAACACCTACAGCAGGGGACTTAATGGCAGCTCTTGCGATAGGAGGAATTTCCTACGGAAAATGGATGAAATGGATATGGAAGTTGTTACTTGCATGGTACTTAATTTGTAGTGGAGTATTAGTTGTAGCAACTATGATAGGATATGTATAAACCTTGAATAATAAAGCATTGAACAATGGAATAGCCCATGCCATTTTATCGGCTATTATATTTGGACTTATGCCATTATTTACTCAGTTACTATATAAAATGGGAGCCAATTCTGTAAGTTCAGCATTTTACAGAATGGTTCCCGCAACCATCGTGTTATATTTCTTTATAAAATTTAAAGAGAAAAAAGATTTAAAAATTAATAAAGATGAAGCTAAAGGTTTATTTTTTGCAGCTCTTGGATTTTCGTTAACTAGCATAACGCTATTTTCATCATATGAATATATAAATTCAGGTGCTGCAACAACTATTCACTTTGCTTATCCAATAGTTATTTTTATAGCGGTAAATTTCATAAAAAAATACAGACCTAAGGCAACAGAAGTGCTATGCGTTGTATTTGTTGCAATAGGAATTATTCTAATAATGAATATGGATTCTTCTAATGGATTGAATTTAAAAGGTGTTTTCTTTGCTGTTTTATCTGCGTTGACATATTCATTCTATTCAATTTATTTGGAAATGAAAAAATTAATTAATATAGGTTCGACAAAGTTGTTGTTCTATTTAAATTTATTTTCAGTCATGGTAGTAATTATATATAGTTTGGCAACGAAAACTGAAATTTACCTTGGATTTAAAGGAATAGAATGGTTTCTTCCAATTATATATTCCTTTGTAATAACATTTGGGGCAGCATTTTTATATCAAAGTGCAATAGTTAAAATAGGCGCTGATAAGACATCTATATTGAGTACACTTGAGCCTATAACAAGTTTAATAGTAGGTATAGTGGTATTAAAAGAGGAAATAGTATTGGCACAAATAATAGGCGTTGTGTTAATATTGGTTGCAACGACAAAACTTGTAAACCGAAAATAAGTATATAAAATAAGAGGGTGCTGTTGCATAGTAGAATCATCTATTATGCAACAGCACCTTTTTTAAAGAAACAAGTAATCGGAAAAATATCATTTTTTTAAGTCACATCAACATAAACTGTGCCATCAACTATATTACAAAGAAATTTAACGAATTATAGTTAATTATTTTTTGAAAATTTTAATTGGTTAATTGTAAAATGAAATTGAACCAAAAAAATTCCATAGTAAATCACATTTGGTATAATTGATTCACCAAAAACAAAAAAACCCAAAGGTGATGACTATGGAATATAATAATACTGCAACAAACTCAAGAAAAAATAAACATTAAAATGATTTCGAAAGAGGACATTGGGAAATAGATACAATTGTTCCAAAGAAAAATAAAGAAGAACCAGCTTTAATTACTATAACAGAAAGAAAAACAAGGATGGAAATAATACTAAAAATTGCAACAAAAAATTCATCATCAGTTAATGAAAAATTAGAAAAATTACTATCAAAACTAGAAAACTCCACAGCAATATTCAAAAACATAACAAGTGATAATGGATTAGAATTTGCTAACTTAACAAAACTAGAAAATAGCTTAGTTAGAGATGTATATTATTGCCATCCAAATAACGCACAAGAAAGAGGAAGTAACGAAAAACATAATAGCCTAATAAGAAGATTCCTTCCAAAAGGAAAATCCCTATTAAACTACGATGAAAATCACTATCTAAAAATAATGAACTGGATGAATAATTTACCAAGAAAAATCCTAAATTACCAAACACCTATAGAAGTTTTTGTAGAAGAACTCAATAAATTAGGGTTAATGGATACTTTTGGGAAAATAGTTCAATTTGATATTGCAATTTAGGGGAAATTTTAATTATTGATAGTATTACATTTTAATAAGACACTATATAAAGGACTCAGTAATACATATAAGAAGTTATGTATTAAATACAATTGTAAAATGAAATTTAGAAAAAAATTATACACAATATATAAATAAATGTGATATAAAATAGTTGTTTTCAACATAATTAGAAGAGAGGTCATGGAATATATAGTGGTAAAATTTCAGAATTATAGAATTAATATATATGAGGGATAAGTTAAAAAGTGCTATAAATTTAGAAGTGTTATAATTTTTTATTGAAGTTGTAATTAATATACAAGTATAAAGTGTATACTAATGGCGAAAGAATATTTCTTAGCTTTAAAATATTTTTAGAAAGGAGATAGTTATGAAAAGAAATAAGATAGTTGCTATATATTAAGCGGAATAGTGTTGGTATCTGTATTGGGATTTACAACTTCTATATATGCAAGAGAATTTATGGTTAATGAGTCAGGCATCATTAATAATACTGAATCGTCGAAAACTGATTTAAGTGAGGATTCTATTAATTTTTCTTAAAAATTCGGGAGTTGATATTGAAAAGTTTAATGAAAGTTTATTAAAGTTTGAATCTTATCCAAAAAACGAAGATGTAAGGTATAGAAGTTTATTTATTGACGGCGCTAATGAAGAAAATGAGTATATTGGAAACTTGGAATCTGATGTTCAAGCATTAAAGAATGCGGCTGAAGTAAATAGTTTTACTCAAGACCAGATTAAAAGTTATGTTGAAGGACTTTTAAAAAATGAAACAGAAACTATTTCATATACGTCTCTAGGATTAAGATCGGCCCCTGATAGAACGGAAAATAATAGTTTTGGAGCAGGTTTTGAGGCTTTATCTAGTCAAAATTTTAGTCAAATGACAACGAGAGTAAAATTACCATATACAAACATAAAATCTTCCAACGAAATACATTATTTATTTGTATCTCCAGGAAACTCAAATGATTTATTTGACTTTGGATTAATAAAAGGTCAATACAATTGGGAGGGGTTTTATTTACTAGACAAGAATAATCACCCAAACATTGGAGTAAATATGGTGACGTTTCCTTTGAATTCGAGAGTTTATGATGGAGATATGTTATATTATAATATATATAGAGATTCAGATAGATATATGATTTGTAAAATATTAAACAATAATAATTTTAGTGATGTTAAAACCAGTAAAAGAATTTGGTTAAATAATGGTAGTGTTGATAGGATTTCATTTAATAAACAAATTACTATGACATTTCCACAAGCTAGAAGACTAGGAAGTAGCATAAGAGATGCAAGATTTGTAGATTCATATCTTTACAATTCAAGAGGAAATTATATTTTTGAAACACAGGTAAATAATAGTAGATATGGTGTTTTTGGAGATACTAGAATTCCAGGGTCTCGATATTTTACTAATTATCAACGCAGTGGAAATACTGATTATGTTGATATAAATTTGAGGTAGAGGATTTATGTTAAAAAAAATTATTTCGGTTATGTTTTTAGTTATATTTTTTAATACAAATGTAGAGGCGAAGGTTATCAACGTAACGGTTCCAAAATATAATGTAACTGTTAATAGTGTAGTTATGGATAAAGAAAAAAATAAGTATCCACCGCTTTCATATAATGGGATAACTTATTTTCCTATGACTTATGACAATGCAATGGCATTAGGTATTTTAATTAATTGGAATAATGCAGAAAGAACTTTATATCTTGATAGGGGAGCTGGATTTGGGAATATCCCGATAAAGCCTTTTGATAGTGAAAAGGAAAATGGAAAATTGTATTCGGTTAAAATAATTCCTTTTGATGTGGTGATAAATGGGAAGAAAATTGATAAAAAGGAATTAAAAAAGTATCCACTATTTGTATTTAGAGATATTACTTATCTACCAATGACATGGAGTATATTTCACGATGAATTAGACTATGATGTTAGTTTTAATCATAAGGATGGACTTGTGATGAAAGCAGCATTACGTCATATGTCATTTCCAACGACTGGGATGGAAGAAATAGTTTTTGATGGGGGACGTGTATCTTATACTGCAGGAAAACCATTATCGGCTTATAGTATTATAATTTCTACAAAATCCGGAGAACTTAGTTTAGGTGAAGATATTAGAAGTAAGTATTTCAAAAACTTTAGAAATTTTCAACCACCGGGAGTTTTAGGATATTATCTTTTAAATCCTGACAAGAGAGTAGAAGCCAAACCTTATGTAAAGGGATATATTTTATATATGCCATTTGGGTATGCATCAGATTTCAATGTCAGCTCAGATGGCGGAATACTTACATTAAATTCAAATAAAGTACGTAATGTGATTTTAAAATACAATGTAAATACGGGAGCTTTTATTGGAGAAGATGAAGTTGGTAAGGATACGGTAAATAAAATATATAAAAATTAGAATTAAGATGAAGAAGTAAGCTGATAATTATTGGCTTACTTTTTTGTTGAATGTAAAAAATAAGTTATTAAAAATATTTATATAGCAAACATAGAAAAGACCCTCCAACTTGGGAGAGTCTAAAAAAGGTGAAATTAATTTAAATAGTTTTATTAATTAGTTAAATAATTTTGCTACTGCGTTTTTAACTAATTCTTCGTCAGCTACATAAGGGATAGTGATGTGTCCATCTTCATGTTTTTGGTTGAACTCGATAGAAGTTGACATAGCATTTTCATTTCTTGCCCAGTTTCTTCTAGCAACTCCACCCATAACGTCCCAAGAAAGTGATAGTTTGATTATTTCATCAACTCTTTCTGAACCGTCAAGAACAAGTCCGAATCCACCGTTAACACTCTTACCGATACCAACTCCACCTCCATTGTGAAGAGCTATTAAACTCATACCACGAGCTGCGTTTCCTGCAAAACATTGAGCAGCCATGTCATAGCATACGTTGGAACCGTCTTTAATATTAGAAGTTTCTCTGAATGGAGAGTCAGTACCACTTACATCGTGGTGGTCACGACCCATCATAACAGGACCGATTTTTCCTTCTCTTACAAGTTTGTTGAATGCAAGAGCGATGTTAACTCTTCCTTCTTCATCTTGGTATAGAATTCTTGCTTCAGTACCAACAACTAATTGATTCTTTTCAGCATCTTTAATCCAGTTGTAGTTATCTCTATCTTGGTATCTTCTTGTTGGGTCGATAGCTTCCATAGCAGCTTTATCAGTAGCAACTAAGTCTTCGTGTTTACCTGATAGACATACCCATCTGAAAGGTCCGTATCCATAGTCAAATAGAAGAGGTCCCATGATATCTTCTACATAGCTTGGCCAAATAAATCCGTCTTTATCATCAACGCCATTCTTAGAAATTTCTTTAACACCGGCGTCAAAGATTGATTTCATAAATGAGTTACCATAATCGAAGAAGTAAGTTCCCTTAGCTACAAGAGCTTTGATAACTTCGAAGTGAGCTTTTAGTGTATCATCAACCATTTCTTTGAACTTATCGTGTTCTTCAGCAAGCATTCTTGTTCTTTCTTCAAAGCTTATTCCAACTGGACAGTATCCACCATCATATACGTTGTGGCAAGAAGTTTGGTCAGAAAGAAGGTCAATGTGAATATTGTTGTCGTTCATGTAGTGTAGTAAGTCTACAATGTTTCCGTGGTAAGCAATACTCATAGCTTCTTTTTTGTCTAAATATTCTTTAGCTATAGCGCAAGCTTCTTCTGGAGTTTCAGCAAGTTTAGAAATCCATCCTTGTTCAAGTCTTGTTTCAATTCTTGAAATATCAACTTCAGCTACGATAGCTACTGCATTAGCGATTTCTCCGGCTTTACCTTGAGCACCACTCATTCCGCCAAGACCACTAGTTACAAATAGTTTTCCTGAAAGATCATCTTCTGCCTTAAGACCTAATTTAAGTCTTCCTGCATTGAGAATAGTGTTGAAAGTTCCGTGAACGATACCTTGAGGTCCGATGTACATCCAACCACCAGCAGTCATTTGTCCGTAGTTTGTAACTCCCATTTGTTCAGCAACTTCCCAATCTTCGTGGTTGTCATAAAGTCCAACCATTAATCCGTTAGTGATTATAACTCTTGGAGAATTTTTACGTGATTTGAAAAGTCCTAGTGGGTGTCCACTTTCCATAACTAATGTTTGTTCATCAGTCATTTCTTCTAAGTATTTCATAATAAGTCTGTATTGCATCCAGTCGTGGCATACAGAACCAGTTTCTCCATAAGTTACTAATTCGTATGGATAAAGAGCAACTGCAAAGTCTAAGTTATTGTCAATCATAACTTGCATTGCTTTACCTTCTAAGCAATTTCCCTTGCACTCATCAATTGGCTTTCCGTAAAGTCTTCCTTTTGGTCTGAATCTGTATCCGTAGATTCTTCCTCTTGTCTTAAGTTCTTCTAAGAATTCAGGAACAAGTTCTTCATGGAATTTTTCAGGGATATATCTTAGAGCATTTTTTAAAGCTATTTCAGTTTGAGCTTGAGTAAGTCTAAATCCTCTGTCCGGTGCACGACGAATACCTTCTTCGAACTTAGGCATTTCTGGAAGTTCGTCGAATTCTAATTTAATTTTCATTGATTCTGCTATTTGTTTATTATTTATCATATTGCCTCCTCATAATTAATTATTTGAACTTTTTCTATATCATAAATCGTATCCGTCTTAAAAAAGTCAATTAATTAGACGTGATAAAATTTACTTTTTTTCAAAATATGGGTATATTTTAAATTGAAAAGTCTAAGATTTGACACTAATTAGATTAAATTAGACTAAAGTAGATACAGTTAATAGATGAAAAATAGGAGGAATTATGGCAGCGGATAGAGTTTTATATAATTTAAATGAAGTTTTTTGTCCAAATGATTTAGGTCGTCCACTAAGAGGCTCTGAAATGAATGAGGCTAAAATTTTAAAGAATGCATACATTGCTATAAAAGATGGAAAAATTTTAAAGGTTGGAGAAGGGGAAGTTCCTGAAGATTTAATAGATGATTCAACAGAGATGGTTAATTTAGAAGGTAAAATTGCGACACCCGGTCTAATTGATTGTCACACACACCTTGTATACGGTGGAAGCCGTGAACACGAATTTTCTAAAAAGTTAAATGGAATGAGCTATCTTGATATATTAGCAGAAGGTGGAGGAATTCTTTCGACACAAAAAGCTACAAGAGAAGCAAGCTTTGAAGAATTATATGATAAGACAGAAAAGTTGGCAAATCATATGATGTACCATGGAGTAACTACAATAGAAGCTAAGAGTGGATATGGACTTTATTGGGATACAGAAAAAAGACAAATGGAAGTTGTAAAAAAATTAGATAAAAATCTTCCGGTAGATTTTGTTTCAACATTTATGGCGGCACATGCTATACCTGAAGAGTGTAAAGAAAATCCGGATGAGTTTATAGAGCAAGTAATTGAAATGTTACCTAAAGTAAAAGAAGAAAACTTAGCTGAGTTTGTAGATATTTTCTGTGAAAAGGGAGTATTTAATGCAGCACAATCTAAAAAATTACTTTTAGCAGCAAAAGAACAAGGATTTAAAACAAGAATCCACGCTGATGAAATAGAATCAATAGGTGGCTCAAGTGTTGCAGCTGATATACCTACTGTAAGTGCAGAACATTTGATGATGATAACTGATGAAGATATTAAGAAACTTGCTGAAGCTAATGTAATAGGAAACTTATTACCAGCAACAACTTTCTCTTTAATAGAAGACACTTATGCGCCGGCTAAAAAAATGCTTGATGCGGGTATGGCAATAACTCTTACTACAGACTCTAATCCAGGTTCTTGTCCAACGGCAAATCTACAATTTGCAATGCAATTAGGTTGCTTATATATGAGATTAACACCTGTTGAAGTATTTAATGCTGTAACAATCAACGCAGCATATTCAGTGGCAAGAGGGGATAGTATAGGTTCATTTGACGAAGGTAAGAAAGCTGATATAACTGTTTTTGATGCAAAGAACTTAGACTATACTATGTACTTCTTTGCAACTAACTTAGTCTCTCAAGTATACAAGAATGGTGAGTTGGTAGTAAAAGATAGACAACTTGTTAAATAACAAAATTTAAATATGATTTATTATGGTGGGCAGAATTTGCTCGCCATTTTAGTACCATAAATAGTGTAAGAAAGAAAGTGATTTCTATCTTGCACTATTTTTGTATAATGAAGAAGTAGTATGACGATCGTCTTTTAGGGTTAAAACATCCGCAATAAAAACTGTCATCTACCTCTTCATTATTCATATTCGGTTAAGCAGGTTGGGCAAAACGTCCGTGTCACGAGCTAAAATGAGTGTAATGGTGCAGGTAGGAACTACAAATTTAAAAGAAAGAAGGTAAGAAAATGATATCTATAGGAATAGATATAGCAAAAGAAAAATTTACAGCCTGTGCCTTAGAACAAGGTAGCAAAATTATTTGGAAGCCCTTTGATGTAAATCTTAACAAACCAGAAGTAGAAGGATTCTTAAATAAACTAAAAGATTTAAATCAAGAAATCAAAATAGTCATGGAAGCAACAGGAAAATATCATTTGCCAATTCTTTATGAATTAAAAAAACAAGGATACTTTGTAGCAGTAATTAATCCATTAAAAATGAAACAGTTCTGCCGAGTGTTAAACTTCAGAAAAGCAAAAAATGATAATATAGATGCCACACAAATAGCAGAATATGGGTTGATGTATTGGAAAGAATTACAAGAACACAAAGTAGATACAGAAAATTTTAGAACTCTAAAAGAATTAAACAGATCTTATCAGCATTACATGGACCTAAGAATCAATCAAATGAACTTCATAGACCAAACAATCAGTCAAACATTTCCAGGAATAAAAAAATTAATATCTCATGGATCTAAAGACTTCTCAAAAGACAAACTATTAGATTTCTTAGAAACATGGTGGCACAAAGACCTAGTTTTAGAAAAAACAGAAGAAAAATTCATAGAAGACTTTAAGAACTGGGCAAAAGAAAAGAGATACCATCCTAATGCTGATAAAGCTAAATCCATTTACAAGCTTGCAGAGGAAAGTATCTCAACTCAACCTTCCAATAGCTCATACATAAAGATGAACCTACAAGAAGGGATAGAATTGATCAAACATATAAATCAAATTCTATATAATATTTTATCACAAATGATAGAAATTGCCGAGCCTCTAGAAGAATATCAAGAAGCCAAAAAATTCTCAGGAATATCAGACAAATTAGCAGTACAAATAACAGCAGAATTTGGAGACTTATCAAAATTTAAAAATAAAAAATGCCTAATATCCTTTGTAGGAATAGACTCACCTCCATATGAATCGGGGAATTTCAAAGCAGATCAGAGAAAAATAACCAAAAGAGGTAATGCAATACTTAGAAAAATAGGATACCAATCTATGAAATGTATGATGAGTGTTAAAAATCCAGAAAATGAAATATATCTATATATGCTAAAAAAAGAAAAAGATGGAAAAGCAAAAAAAGTATGTAAATTTGCAGGCTTAAATAAGTTCTTAAGAATCTACTATGCAAAAGTTATGGCATCAAAACAAGAAAAGGAGGCGTTAAAAGTAGCTTAGAGCTAGGAATAGAATAGTTAAAACAAGCCGATATCAACCGGCTTATTTGCTATGCTTAAATTCAATACTAAATATTACAAGCCTACTCTGAAATTAATTTCGGAGTAGGCTTGACTTTTGTTAGCAGGTTTTTATAGTTAAAATCAAATTTGAAATTAACGATAAATTAACATAAAGTTTTTAAAATTAACGGTAATAAACAATGAATGTTAGAGGGTGGAAATATGGGAAATATGTTAGTTTATATCAATGAAAACAATATTTATGTACAAGAAGGAGAAAAAGTAAGTAAGTTAATTTCATTGGAAGAATATAATTTTGAATTAGAAAAAAATCGAACTGAATTAAACGAAAAATATAAGACTGTAAATGTAGACAATTATCTTTATTTATGGAATTTTATTTTATTTAATAACTTAAGTAATTATTTAATTGATGCATATATAAATAGTGAATCAAGTACAATATTGTTTGAAGAAAAACTTAAGAGAGAAGGGAAACAGATTATAAGATTAATAGGCTCAATAGAAATTCAAGATATTTTAGGAAATATAATAACTTGTATGATAAATTCAGAAGATTATTTGCAAGGAAACATAAAGATTGATTATACTAATGAAGTACCTAGAAAAAGTGAAAATGTGTTAAATTTAGATTTGAATTACATATTTAATTACACACCAAATAGTTTAAAAGAGGTTATAGACAAATTAAAAGTTGATTTAGTTGCATTTAAATATTTTGGAAAATCTCAAGTTAATGAAAATGGAAAATTTATATTACCAATTTATGTAGACGAAGAAACACTTAGTAAGAAAGGTATAGATTACGGTGAATATTTAATAAATTGGGCATCACTTGCTTATTTAAAGATGTTGACAAAAATACATGATTTCTTTTTAGATTATTATAAATATGATGGGAAAGAAGGTTTAGTTAATGATGGCATAATGTTGGCGTTAATTTATTTAACAGATTATGAAGTAAAAGACTATCCAACAGGTTTACAAAAATCAATAGAAGTTGGCAGGTCAACAAAGGGAAAGTGTTACTTTATAGATTCGATTGTAGCGCCTATGGCTATAGAACAGGATTTGGCTATAGTATTTCAAGCGAAAGATGTGTATTCCGTAGTTACTAAAACATTGAGATTGCTCCAATAAGATTAGGAGGTTACATGATAGATTGTATTTTTTTTGGATTGCCAATTATATACGAGGATGGAGAAGAAATAATTCTTCCGATGAGTAAAGTTAGTGCATTATTATATTATGTATTGATTAAAAAAGTAGTTAGTAGAGAAGAACTAAGTGGGATGTTTTGGGCAGATTCCAGTGAACATAAAGCTAGAACCAGTCTTAGAAATGCATTACATAAAATAAGACATCTGTTTAAGAATGAAATATTAGTGTCTAAAAATAAATCTATCATTACAGTTAACGAGGATTTGGATATTAAAATTGACACTGAAATATTTGAAAAAGACCCTATAAATAATATTGATAAATATAGAGGAGAATTTTTAGAAGGGTTTTATTTAAAAGATGTGATTGACTTTGAAAACTGGATGTTTGAGCTAAGAGAGTTTTACGGTGAAACATTTATTGATGTAATTCTCAAGAAAATGGGGCAAGACTTTAAGCATGAAAGATATGAAGAGTTAGAACAAAGTTCAAGAAAATTATTGAAACTTGATAAGTACAATGAAGAGGCATATTTGTATTTATTTAAATCTTATCAAGTGAACGAGAGAATTGACAAGATAATAAATACTTATTATGAATTGCAAGATTTATTAGAAAGTGATTTAGGTGTTCAACCAAATGAGGAAATAACAAAAATATATAGAGGTGCTTTGAGTTTTATAAATAAGGCTAAATCTAAAAATTTAGATAATGACAAGATTTTTTTTGGAAGAAATTATGATAGAGAAATAATTCAAAAACAGCTAAATTCTTTTAAAAGTGGAGAAGATTTTAAATCTATATTACTTAGCGGAGAAGCAGGAATAGGAAAGAGTTTTTTAAAGAAAGAGATAATTAATTCAAATAAAGATATAAAATTCTTTGAAGCAGATTGCTTGAAGGTTGAACAGACATTTTCTTATTCTCCTTGGATAAAGATAATTTCATTGATTGAAAATGAGTTTAAAATTAATAATATAGAGAGACCTTTACTATGGACAGATTTAATAAATAACTTTTTTTTCTTAGGTAAAAATAGTTATCAACCAAAAGCTAAGATTTTAGAAAGTAAAGAAAAATTTAGTACTAATTTAGTATATAGTGCCATTGTAAATGGGATTAACAAGTTATCAGAAGATAGAAAAATTGTGATATCAATAGAAGATATTCATTGGGCTGATAGATTAAGTTTAAAACTTTTGACAAACTTATTATTAAAGAAGAACAAGAATATATTTTTACTGTTGACTAAATCTAATGAATATACGATTTGCGAAGAAGATATTATTATAACATTAAAAGATATAAATAAATTGGAGTATGTAGAGTTAGGAAGATTTACAAGAAAAGAGGTTGAAATAATATGTAAGAAAATGATAGATTCAAAAATTGAAGAATCTGAAATTGATGATATATACTTTAAATCTAAAGGGAATGCATTCTTTTTGAGTGAGTATATTCAACTATATAGCAATAAACAAAAGAAAGTTTTGGAAGATTCAAAAATACAAGCTATACTTTTTGAAAAGTTTTCTATGCTTAAAGAAAAAGAGAGGAAAGTATTAGAAATAGCGTCTGTATTATATGAAAATATAAATGTAGAATTGATTTTTAAGGCTTTAAATCTAAATGCTTTTGAGGTCATAGACTGTATAAATTCTCTAATAAAATTGAATATTTTAGAACAAAGAGAAGAAAATGGCATAACTCAAATTAGCTTTGCCTATTCAGCATATAAAGACTATGTCTACAACAGTATAAATGATTATTCTAGGGAAATTATGCATAATGAAATAGGTCAAATGCTAGAAAAAGATTTAGTCACAGGGAATAATACTATAAAAACTTATCTGAGACTTAAATATCATTTTGAAAGAGCCAAAAATCAAATCAAGAAATTAAAGTACGAAGTGTATATTTTAGCATATTATTTAAATTTCAATCATGAAATATTTCCGAGCTTAAATGATTGTGAATTGAGTAAACAGGTTAAATTATATATAGATAACTCTAAAGTTACAGAATTAATGGAGCGAATAGAGATAGATATATCTGAGGTGAAAATAAAAGAAAATAGTAAAGAAGAACTAAAAGACATTTTAGGATTTGAGTTACTTTTCTTATATTGTAAAGGTAGATATTTTATAAGAGAAGGGAATTATAATAGCGGTGTGAAAATAATGAATAGGGTTATTCAATTCGCTGAGACTATGAAAAATTATAAGATTGCTTTAAATGGTCATAAACAAATGGCTATATACTCAATACAAATAATAAATCAAGAATTGATGTTAAAGCATGTAGTTGCGGGAATCGAGGTTTCAAAAGCTGTAGGTGATAATTTAGAACTTGGAATATTCTATAGACTATATGGCGTTTATTATATGAATAATGGTGAGTTTGAAAAGGCTGAAGAATTATTTTTAAAATCAATTGACACATTTGAGTATGAAGGGATTTTAGAAGGGACTAACTCAATTAGCACAGCTGCGAATTATAATTACATTGGAGAAATAAGAAGTGCCCAAGGCAAATTAGAAGAGGCAATGCAGTATTTTCAAAAATCAATTAATCTGTGTGAGAAAACAGAAGCATCTTGTTTGTCAATTTTTTATATAAATGCAGGTAAAACTTTGTTTTTACAAGGTGAAGTCTTTGCAATGAAAGAGTTATTTTATAAGGCAGAAAGCATAATAAAAAGATTTGATTCATATTGGAAGAAACCGGTTCTAGAAGCTTATTTAGCGCTTGTAAATTTTTTAGATGAAAAATTTAAAGAATCTTCTGAACATCTAAAAAGTGCTTTACAGGAAGTTAAGACAATAAATAACTCAAGAGATATTGGATATGTTTATTTTATACAAACTATAATAGGATACATAATAAAAAGAGATGAAGTTGGGTTCGATGATGATATGAAGAAAATATTAACAGAACCATATGATATATACTATTATAATGCAATAAAATATTTGGATAAATACAGAGATACAGCGGAAGTAGAATACTTAAAGACAAATATTAAATTTGAATGAGGAGAAAAAAATGGACTGTTATTTATTGGTGGATTTTGGTAGTACGTTTACAAAGTTGACATTAGTATCGAAAGATAGGCAAGATATAATCGCTAAATCCAAGTCTTATACAACGGTAGAAACATCAGTAATCGAAGGCTATGAAAAAGCTAAATCTGAAATGTTGAAATATTTAAAGTGCAAAGAGGATATAAATATTATAAAAACGCTTTGTTGTTCATCGGCTGGAGGAGGACTTAAAATCGTAACAATAGGCATAACTCCAAGTTATACTGTAGAGGCTACTAAAAGAGTTGTTATGGGAGCAGGAGGAAGAATAGTGGCGAGTTTTAGCTACTATATAACAGATGAAGACCTAGAAATTATAAAGAAAACAGACTATGATATCATTTTATTATCTGGTGGAACAGAAGGGGGAAATAAATCATATATTTTAGCGAATGCTAAAAAATTAGCAGAGCATATGGTAGAAAAACCGATAGTGGTAGCCGGTAACTCTAATGCACGAAATGAAATAAAAAAAATATTTAAAAACTATGGCATAAAAGCATTTTATACAGAAAATATAATGCCTGATACAGACAAAATAAATCCATATGCTGCCAAAGAAGTAATTAGAGAAATATTTATGAATTTGATAACAAAAGCAAACGGTATGAATGAAGTTGCTAAACATGTAGGAGAGATACTTATGCCCACTCCAACTGCTGTGTTAAATGCTGCAGTACTTTTGTCAAAGGGAACTGAAAAAACAAAAGGACTTGGAGAATTAATTATTGTGGATGTAGGAGGTGCAACTACAGATGTACACTCTATTTCAAATCCAGTTATAGATATTTCTTATAAACAAGAGGGCCTTGAAGAAATGGTAGAAAAGAGAACTGTTGAAGGGGATCTTGGGATGAGATATTCTTCAATAGGAGTTTACCAATCAGGAAGTAAGATTTTAAAAGAAAAAGTTAATGCAAAAGAGAAATGTATTAAAAGATTTAAGCAGACTTCATTTATACCGGAAGATAAAGAAGAGAGAGAATTTGATGAATTACTTGCTTCTGAGTGCGTTGAGATAGCTGTGAAAAGGCATGCTGGGACTATTAGACAAGGATATTTGAACGGACAAAATGTGTATATTCAAAATGGAAAAGATTTGAGAAATATAAAATATATAGTTGGGACGGGAGGAGCTATAATAAATTCTGCGAACTATAGAAAAATAATTTCATCATGTATTAAAAATGAAAGCAAAAGATTAATTCCAAAAAATTCTGAAATATTATTGGATAGAGAATATATCTTATCTGCTATGGGGTTACTTAGTACAGAAGATAGTGAACTTGCGTTAAATATAATGATTAAAAAAATTAATCAATAGAAATCAATTAACATATTAGGCATAGAGTAGATAATGGCTAAAAATAAGGCTATTATCTACTTTTATATTTTAAAAGCGTTATTTATTTTTTTGAAAAAGTTGAAAAAATATTTTGAAATAAAATCTTTATAAACGCTGTATTAACGATGTGTTCATATAATTAGATTACAAGCTAAAGCAAAGCTAAAAATATTGTTTAAATTTAAGGAGGACATACAAATGAACGGAGAACACGGATTATATTACAGAGAAAACCCTGAAATACTTTACAAAGTAACAGCTCAAGGTGGCGGATTAAAAGATACTGACACTTTAAGATGTAAGGGGTGGAGACAAGAAACTATTCTTAGAATGTTAGAGTTTAATATGGAAAATGCTGAAATTCCAGAACTACTTGTTATCTATGGTGGGAATGGTAAAGGAGCAAGAAACTGGGAGTCTTATTGGGCAATTGTTGATGCACTAAAGAACTTAGAAGACGATGAAACATTAGTTGTTCAATCAGGTATGCCTGTTGCAATATTTAAAACACATAAAGAAGCTCCAACAGTAGTAATGGCAACTACAAATATTATGCAAGCTACTTGGGAAAGATTCTATGATTTACAAGATAAGAACTTAACTATATTCGCTCAATATACAGCAGCTCCATGGGAATACATAGGAACTCAAGGAGTTATTGAAGGAACATTTGAAACTCTATCCGCAATAGCTATTAAAGCTTTTAATGATGACTTATCAGGAAAAATTTACATGACAGCTGGTGTTGGTGGTATGGGAACAAATCAAACATGGGCTATGAAGATGCATGGAGGAGTTTGTTTAATAGTAGATGCTAATAAGAAAACCCTTGAAAAGAGAATTGAAAAAGATTATCTTGATGTAATTGCTCCATCAATGGAAGAAGCTATTAAGATGGCAAAAGACTATGCGGCAAGAAAAGAACCAATCTCAATTGGATTTGTAGGAAATGCGGCAGATGCATACGAAGAAGTTTTAAAGAGCGATTTCAGACCTGATATCTGTTCAGAAATGTGTCCGTGCCATGACCCTATTTCTTATATCCCATCAGGATACACTCCGGAAGAGGCTGACCAACTTAGAATTGATGACAGAGAAAAATATCTTCAATTAGCAAGAGAAACTATGAAACGCCAATTAGCAGCTATGATTGCATTAAAAGCAGATGGAGTAGAAGTATTTGAATATGGTACATCCATTAGAAAAGAATGTATGGATGCAGGATTCCCAAGAGAAGAAGCAATGAAGATTGAAGGATTCGTAGCAGCATATTTAAGACCTCTATTCTGCGAAGGAAGAGGACCTTTCAGATGGACTTGCCTATCTCGTGACCCTGAAGATTTAAAAGTTACTGATGATATAGCACTTGAAATTTGTAAAGGTGATAAACTTGTTGAAAGATGGATTACACTTGCAAGAAAGAATTTACCAATAGAAGGTATGCCGGCAAGAGTTTGTTATATGGGATTTGGCGAAAGAAAGAGATTTGGACTTGCAATTAACCAAGCTATTAGAGAAGGAAGAATTAAAGGTACAGTTGCTTTCTCAAGAGACAACTTAGACTCTGGTTCAATAGTTAATCCGACATTTGAATCTGAAAATATGCCAGATGGCGGAGATTATATTTCTGACTGGCCATATCTAAATGGTCTACTAAACTGTGCAGCAGGTTGTGATTTAATCGCAATTCAAAGTAATTACTCAATGGGTGAAGCGGTTCACACTGGTGTAACTATGATAGCAGATGGTACTGAAGAAGCTGATAGAAGACTTGCAGCAGCTCTTACAGTTGACTCCGGTATAGGAGTAATACGTCATGCACAAGCTGGATATCAAACAGCTAAAGATGTTGCAAATGGAAAAGGCAAATATACTACAGACTCAATTAAAGTACCACTATGGTGGAAACCGGCTGACCAAGTAACATTTGGACCGGAAGGGATGTACAGATAATTTTGATTTAAAACATATAGAGTAGATTGATATTTTCAATCTGCTCTTTAATCCTATTAATAAAAGGAAAGATAATAATGAAAGAAAGATTTATTGATAGTATTAAGTTTTTCGTATATGTTGGGATAGGTATTTTTATGTTTTTTATACCTATAGAATTTTTGGGTAGAAAAACAATTCCTATAGATCATATAGTAAAGAACATTACTGCTATTCCAAATGTAATACCAATAGTAGGAAGTATAATGATTACTATTGGAGCTTTATTGCCATTTAAAAATAAAACATGGAATATAAATAAATTTAAAATAGTAATGTCTTTTTTAGGAATAATAGGTCTGATATTTACAGCAATGACAATTTTGAACATTGGACCAAAAGTTATAATTCAAGAAACAATAGCACCATATGTATTTAAATTTGTAGTAGTTCCTGTAATAATAATAGTTCCAATAGGGTCTATATTTTTAGCGTTTTTAGTCGATTATGGATTTATGGAGTTTATAGGAGTTTTTGCAAGACCATTTATGACAAAAGTTTTTAAGGTACCGGGAAGAGCTGCTGTTGATGCGGTATCATCATTTGTAGGGAGCTATTCTATAGCTTTGTTAATAACGAATCAAGCGTATAAAGACGGCAGGTATACTACAAGAGAGGCTGCAGTTATTGCTACAGGATTTTCAACTGTTTCTGCAACATTTATGATAATAACAGCAAATACTTTGGGATTAATGGATTATTGGACACAATTTTTTTGGATAACTCTGTTTGTTACATTTACTGTTACAGCAATAACTTCTAGAATTAGACCTTTAAAAAATTTATCTAATAGTTATTATTATTCTGCAATTCCAAATTTAGAACAGGATGAAAAAGGTAGTTATTTTAAAAGAGCATATTTAGCAGGAATGGAAGTGTTTATTAAATCAGATTCTATATTAAAAAACACAAAAAAGAATTTAAAAGAAGGAATAAAATTAGGTTTAGAAATAGGACCTAATATAATGAGCATAGGTGTAATTTCACTAATATTAGCTAATTATACTCCGGTTTTTGATTACTTAGGATATATTTTTTATCCATTAGTAAAGTTATTGGGACTAGGAGATACTTTACTAGTATCGAAAAGCATAGCTGTGTCTTTTGCAGATATGTATGTACCGGCTATATTGTGTGCGGGTTTACCATTGGTAAGTAGATTTATAGTAGGAGTATTATGTATATCAGAAATCTTATTTTTGTCAGCATCAATACCTTGTGTAATGTCAACAGAAATACCAATAGATATAAAGATAATATTTGAAATTTGGTTTTGGAGAGCTATACTGACTGTAATAATAGCTACACCTTTAGCAATGTTTATATTTTGATATCAAAAAATTAGTGGATAAGTGTAGCTTTACATTATTTATTAATATAAATTTCACATAATAATATATTAATTTTGATTGCTAAAGTAATTAAATGACAAAATAATAAGCTTATATATTTAAAATAGAAGGGAGATAAATATGGAAATTTTGTTGAATCCGGTAATAATATCGGTTATTGTATTATCCGTTTTGTGTTTACTTAAGTTGCCGGTCTTATTGGCACTATTAGTATCAGCATTAGTTGCAGGTTTGTCAGCAGGTATAGGACTGACAGAATCTATCGGAATATTTGTCGGCGGCATGGGTGGGAACGCTAACACAGCTCTTAGCTATATTTTATTAGGTGCGTTGGCATATACAATAAATAAAACTGGAGCAGCTGATATATTGGCGAGAAAGATAGCTTCAGTAGTAAAAGGTAATAAGTTTACCCTGGCTATTATAATAACTTTAACAGCTATGGCATCAGGGACTATTGTACCAATACATATTGCTTTTATACCAATATTAATTCCGCCACTACTATCTTTGATGAATAAGATGAAAATGGACAGAAGAATGCTTGCAATTTGCTTTGGATTTGGATTAAAAGCACCATACATAACTCTTCCTATAGCATATGGAGCAATTTTCCATGGAATTATTAAAGATTCAGTTAACTCAGCAGGACTTAATGTTGGATTATCTGATATTTGGAAATCAACTTGGATGGCTGGGTTAGCTATGTTTGTTGGGTTGGTACTTGGACTTATCTATTTATCTAAAGATAGAAATTATGAAGATAAAGATGAAGATAAAAATAAAGAAGAAAAAGAAATTGTAATAGAGGTAAAGCATTGGCTTACACTGGCTGCAGGCATTGTAGCTTTAGTTGTCCAACTTGTAACAGAGTCTTTACCTTTGGGAGCTTTAGCAGCACTAACACTTTTAATTGCTACTAGAGTTATAAAATGGAATGATATACAAGAAATGTTAGACGGTGGTATTAAATTGATGGGATTCATTGCATTTGTAATGTTGATAGCATCAGGATATGCAACTGTAATTAGAGAAAGTGGAGCAGTAGATAGTTTGGTAGAAAGTGCATTTGCTTTATTAGGTGGCTCTAAGCTGGCAGGCTCTTTTACAATGATAGCATTAGGTTTGGTAATTACTATGGGAATAGGAACTTCCTTTGGTACAGTACCTGTTATAGCGGCTATATATGTTCCTCTAGCAGTAAAACTCGGTTTTTCTCCGGCCGCTATAATTTTTATGATAGCAGTTGCAGCAGCGCTAGGAGATGCAGGTTCTCCGGCATCTGATACAACGTTAGGACCTACAGCAGGATTAAACGCAGATGGACAGCATGACCACATTTGGGATACATGTGTTCCTCAATTTATTTGTTATGATATTCCATTGTTAATTGTTGGTATAATTTGGCCACTATTTATATAAGGACTGAAAAATGAAAAAATTACTTTTAAAAGACTGCAAAGAAATATTGACAATTAGAGACGATGCCGATGATTTAATCGGCATCGTCTCTAATAAATCAATATTAATAAAAGAAGATAGAATAAAGAAAATAGGTGACTATTCAAAAATTGACATAGACTTTGAAACTGAGGTTATAGATTGCAAAGATAAAATAATAATGCCGGGTTATGTAGACTGTCATACACATTTGATTTTTGGAAAGAGCAGAGTTGATGAATACTCAGCATCTTTAACTATGTCGGCTGAAGAAGTTAAGAAAAAAGTTGGCTTAGTTGGGTTAGCATCATCGATGTATTCTACAAAAAATGTAACAGATGAAGAATTATTACAATCTTCATTAACAAAACTTAATAGAATGCTTAAGACAGGCACAACTACACTTGAAATAAAGTCTGGATATGGCATAGATAAAGAAAATGAGCTAAGACAATTGAGGATTATAAAACAAATGGGGAAATATACTCCTCAAACTATACTGAGTACATATCTTGGGGCTCATTATTTTGACGTTGAAATGGGCAAAGAAAAATATATTCAATATATGATAGATGAGGTTATGCCAATAATAAGAGACGAGGACTTAGCAGAGTTCTGTGACGTATGGTGTGATGATGGATACTACACTGCTGAGGATTCGAGAAAAATTTTATCTGCCGGTTTAAAATTTGGAATGCTTCCTACAATACATACTGAATGTTACTCTGCAATAGGTGGTGCAAGAGTCGGAGCTGAATTAAAAGCAGCTAATGTTGGACATTTAAATTATTTAGAAGATGAAGATATAGATTATTTAAGAGATAATGGAGTTGTAGGGGTGTTGATTCCGGGAACAGATTTTTCAGTAAGACATCATAAACCATTTAATCCAAGACCGATGATTGATAAAGGGCTTACTATTGCAATAGCAACAAACTTAAATCCGGGCAATTGGATTGAATCAATGCCTTTAGCTATGGCAATGGCTTGTAGAAATCATGGGATGACTCCGGAAGAGGCAATTAGAGCAGCAACACTTGGAGGGGCAAAAGCTCTTAAAATAGATAGAGATTATGGATCTATAGAAGAAGGCAAATTTGCAGATATTCAAATTCTTGAATCTGATAATTATAAAAACTGTATCTATAAAATAGGTGTAAATGAAGTTAATATTATTATAAAAAAAGGAAAAATTGTTTTTCAAGCTTAGGAGGAAATAAAAATGGATTATAGAGATATTATTGAACTGATTTTAGATGAAGATGACTTTACCGTGGGTGGAGGTTCTTCATCTGCTATAGCTGGTGCTTTTGGATGTGGGCTAATGGGAATGGTAATAAATTTATCTAAAGGGAAAGATTATGGATATTCTGATGAAAAGTATGATGAACTTTCAAGAGAGTTAAAAGAATTAAAAGCCAAATTTTTGCAAGGTGCAGTTAATGATAATGAAGCATATATGTTAATTGTAAATGCTTATAAATTACCTAAGTCAACAGAAGAAGAAAAAATTGCAAGAAAAGCAGCGATACAAAATGCAGGAATAAGAGCAGCTGAAGTTCCTATGTCAAATGCAAAATTAAATAAAAGACTTTTAGAAATAGGTGAGGGACTTTTAAAAAATTCAAATCCGGCTTGCGGAACTGATTTAAATGCAGGAGTTGAATTTGCTAAGATGGGAATAAAAGCTGGAAAAGAAAATGTTGAAGTAAATTTACCACTGATAAAAGATGAGAAGGTTATCGAAGAGTTTAAAAAAGATTTAGAAACTCTATAAAATATTAATTTGTCAGAAAATTATATGTGATTTTATTCTTAAAGGAGGATTCAATATGGAGAAAGTAATTAAAATTAATGGAAATGATTTAACGATAGAAGATGTAGTTCAAGTTGCAAGGTTTGGGGCAAAAGTAGAAATAGATGAAAAGCAAAAAGAGGAAATACTTAAGTCAAGAGCTTATGTTGAAGATGCATTGGCAAGTGGACAGGCTATTTACGGAATTAATACAGGATTCGGTAAGTTTTCAACTGTTTCTATTTCAGAAGAAGAATTAGATTTATTACAAAAGAACTTAATCTATTCAGATGCATGTGGAGTTGGGGAGCCTTTTGATACAGAAATAGTAAGAGCTATGATGGTTTTAAGAGCAAATTCAATATGCAAAGGATTCTCAGGTGTATTGATGACAACAGTTGAATGCCTTATAAATATGTTAAATGAAGGAGTACATCCAATAGTTAGGTCTAAAGGTTCTGTAGGGTCTTCAGGAGATTTATGTCCATTAGCACATATGGTTTTACCTATGATAGGCGAAGGAGAAGCGGAGTATAAAGGTGAAGTTCTTAGTGGAGCAGAAGCCATGAAGAGAGCGGGATTAAAACCTATTACTTTAAAAGCTAAAGAAGGTTTAGCGCTTATAAACGGAACTCAAGCCATTATGGGAAATGCAGTTATGGCTACATATGATGCTGAAAAGTTACTTAAGCAAGCAGATATTGTAAGCGCTCTAACAGTTGATGCGTTAGGTGGAATAATAGACGCATTTGATGAAAGGATAAATTTAATTAGACCACACCAAGGTCAAATAGATACAGCTGAAAACATGAGAAGACTTTTATCAGAATCTAAAAATGTAACCAAACAAGGTGAAGTTAGAATGCAAGACTCTTATAGTTTAAGATGTATTCCTCAAATTCACGGGGCATCAAGAATAGCTTTTGAATATGTAAAAAAAGCTGTAGAAGTAGAAATTAATTCAGTAACAGATAATCCATTAATCTTCCCTGGAGAAGACGGAGCTTGTATATCAGGTGGAAATTTCCATGGACAACCAATAGCAATAGCGATGGACACTCTTGGAATATTAGTATCTGAAATAGCAAATGTATCTGAAAGAAGAATAGAAAAAATGGTGAATCCCGCACTTTCACATGGGTTACCGGCTTTCTTGGTTAAACATGGAGGAATAAATGATGGATTTATGATTCCTCAATATGTAGCCGCAGCTTTAGTTTCAGAAAACAAAGTGTTGGCACATCCGGCTTCAGTAGATTCAATTCCCACTTCAGCAAATCAAGAAGACCATGTAAGTATGGGTACTATTGGAGCAAGAAAGGCAAGACAAATAGTAGACCATGCTCAACACGTAATAAGCATAGAACTTATGTGTGCGGCACAGGCGGCAGATTTTGGGGAAGCTGATAAATTGGGAATTGGCTCAAAAGAAGCCTATAAAGTTTTAAGAGAAAATGTAACCTTTATGGAAAATGATAGGATATTCTATCCGGATATGGATAAATCGTTTGAAGTGATTAAATCAGGTGAATTATTAGATAGAGTTGAATCAGTTGTTGGAGAATTAAAATAAAGGAGCAAATTATGAGTAAAGTATTGATGGCAGAAGTAAATATAAGTGAAGGTACAGATCTCAGTATTGTAGAAAAAGTTAAAGAAGCTTTTTTAACAGTTGATGGAATAGAAGTTATAGATATTGATTCTAATGCAGACCACAACAGAACAGTTTTCACATACAAGGGAGAACCTCAAAATGTACTAGAAGCTACAAAAAGATTGGCAGCAAAAGCTGTTGAATTAATAGATATGACTAAACATAAAGGCTCACATCCAAGAATAGGAGCTGTAGATGTAGTTCCTTTTATTCCGGTAAGAGAGATAACAACAGAAGAAGCAGTAGATATAGCTAAAGAATTTGGAAAATATTTAGGAAGTCTTGGAGTTCCCGTTTATTTCTATGAAGACGCACAGGAAAAAGAATATAGAAAAGCTCTGCCAAAGATTAGAAAAGGACAATATGAAGCTTTAGAAGAGAGAATGAAAGATGAAGAATGGTATCCTGATGAAGGGCCTAAAGAATTCAATCCAAAATCCGGAGCGACTGTAACAGGTGCTAGATTCCCATTAGTTGCATTCAATATAAATTTAGATACAGAAGACATTGATATAGGAAAAGAAATAGTTAAATCCGTTAGAGCAGCAGCTGGCGGTTACACTTATGTAAGAGCGATAGCTCTAAGTCTTGAAGAAAAGAGACAAGTTCAAGTTTCTATGAATATGATTAACTATGAAAAGACACCAATACACAGAGTTTTTGAGACTATAAAATCTGAAGCTAATAGATATAATGTAAATATTGTAGATACAGAGTTAGTAGGGCCTGTACCTATCTATGCAATAAGAGATATTCTTGATTTTTATCTAAGAATTTCTAAAGATTTTTCCATTGACCAAATTTATTCATAAAAAGTCAAAAAATTTTTCATAATAGTATATCTTTTGACGTTTTATAGATAGGAAAATGTTAAACTCGCGTTGTAAAAAGTCTAGGAGGTATGACTAAATTATGAAAAGAGTAATGTGTATTCCTAATTATTCAGAAGGAAGAGATTTAGAAAAAGTAGATAAAATCGTAGAATGCTTTAGAGCAAAAGAAAATGTAAAGTTAGTAGATTACCAAGCAGACAAGGATCACAACAGAACAGTTGTTGAAGTTATTGGTGAACCTGAAGCTGTAATCAAAGCCGTTATAGAATCTGTTAAAGTAGCTCAAGAAGTTATAGACATGACTCAACATGAAGGGGCTCATCCAAGAATGGGAGCTGTTGACGTTGTTCCTTTCGTGCCTATTACAGAAGTTACAACAGAAGATTGCGTAGAATATGCAAAAGAAGTTGGTAAGGCAATAGGAGAACTAGGAATTCCTGTTTACCTATACGAAGATGCAGCTACAACTCCTGGAAGACAAAATCTAGCAAAGGTTCGTAAAGGACAATATGAAGGATTCTTTGAAAAGATCAAAGAAGAAGAATGGAAACCGGATTTCGGCCCACAAGAAATGAACGCAAAGAGTGGTGCTACTGCAGTTGGAGCAAGATTCCACCTTGTAGCATTTAACGTAAACTTAAATACAGATAAAGTAGAAATTGCTGATGCAATCGCTAAGAAAGTAAGACACATTGGTGGTGGACTTAGATTTGCTAAGGCTATAGGACTTCCACTTGAAGAAAGAGGACAAGTTCAAGTATCTATGAATCTTGTAAACTTTGAAAAGACAAGAATTTACCAAGCGCTTGAAATGGTAAAATCTGAAGCTAAGAGATATGGTGTAACTGTATACGGAACAGAGATAATCGGTATGGTTCCACTACAAGCTTTAATTGATTCCGCAGCATACTATATGCAAGTTGAAGAATTTAGCGCTGAACAAGTTATAGAAACATTATTAATTGAGGAGTAATAAATAGATGGCAGAATTTTTAACAGATATAGAGATAGCAAATTCCATTGAAATGGAACCAATAGTTGCAGTAGCTGAAAGAGCTGGTCTTAATGCAGATGATTTAGAACTTTATGGAAAATATAAAGCTAAAATATCTCTTGATGCTATTCATGAATTAGATAAAAAAGAAGATGGTAAATTAGTTCTTGTAACAGCAATTACTCCAACTCCGGCAGGAGAAGGGAAATCAACTGTATCAATTGGTCTTTCTCAAGGACTTAATAAAATGGGTAAAAACTCAGTTGTAGCTCTTAGAGAACCATCTTTAGGACCTGTTTTCGGAGTTAAAGGTGGAGCTGCTGGTGGCGGATATTCTCAAGTAGTTCCTATGGAAGATATCAACCTTCACTTCACTGGAGACCTTCATGCAATGACAGCTGCTAACAATTTATTATCAGCTCTTATTGACAACCATATTCACCAAGGTAATGCTTTGAGAATTGATTCAAGAAACATTACTTGGAAGAGAGTTATCGACATGAATGATAGAGCTATCAGAAATATTGTAATCGGAATGGGGGGAAAAGCTTGTGGATTTACAAGAGAAGACCATTTCATGATAACTGTAGCTTCTGAAATCATGGCAGCTCTTTGTTTAGCAAGTGGTTTAACTGACCTTAAAGAAAGACTTGCTAGGATGATTGTAGCTTACAACCTTGATGGAGAACCTGTAACAGCAGGACAATTAGAAGCTCAAGGAGCTATGGCTATGCTTCTTAAAGATGCAATAAAGCCAAACATTGTTCAAACTCTTGAACATACTCCGGCTCTTATCCACGGTGGACCATTTGCAAATATCGCTCACGGATGTAACTCATTAATAGCTACAAAATTAGGGCTTAAACTTTCTGATTACCTTGTAACAGAAGCAGGTTTCGGTGCTGACCTTGGAGCAGAAAAATTCTTTGATATCAAATGTAGACTTGGAAACATCAAACCGGATGCAGTAGTAATCGTAGCTACTATCAAAGCTCTTAAGATGCACGGCGGAGTAGATAAGAAGAACTTAAAAGAAGAAAATGTAGAAGCTTTAGAAACAGGATTTGCAAATCTTGGACGTCACATTGAAAATGTAAAGAAATTTGGTCTTCCAGTTGTTGTTGCAGTTAACAAATTTGCATTCGACACAGAAGCTGAAGTTAATAAATTAATTGAAAAATGTGCTGAATACGGAGTAGAAGTTTCACTTTCTGACGGATGGGCAAAAGGTGGAGAAGGAACTCTAGACTTAGCTGAAAAAGTTGTTAGAGCTTGTGAACAAGAAAACAACTTCCACTATCTATATGATGTAGAAGCTTCAATTCCTGAAAAACTTAACACTATAGTTACTGAAATTTACAGAGGAGCTAAAGTGGTTCTTACAGCAGCAGCTAAAAAACAAGTTAAGAAATTAGAAGAACTTGGATTAGATAAAATGCCAATCTGTATGGCTAAGACTCAATTCTCATTCTCTGATGATAAGAACGCAGTAAATGCACCGGAAGGATTTGAAATAACAGTTCAAAACGTAAGAGTTTCTGCAGGGGCAGGATTCATCGTTTGTGAAACAGGAGACATCATGGTAATGCCAGGACTTCCAAAAGTTCCGGCAGCTAACAAGATGGACGTTGATGAAAACGGAAAAATGGAAGGCCTATTCTAAGGAGGAAATATGTTAAAAGAGTTAACAGTAGCAGGATTTGTAGCAGAAACTTCTTCTGATTCTCCGGCACCGGGCGGTGGATCAGTTTCAGCTCTTGCAGCAGCTCAAGCAGCAGCACTTTTAGGAATGGTTGCAAACCTAACAGTAAAGAGCAAAAAATATGAAGCAGTTCACGAAGAAATGCAAAAATATGCTGAAGAATTAAAAGAACTTGAATTAGATTTCGTAGAAGACATTGATAGAGATTCAAATTCATTCAATGGCGTTATGGCAGCATTTAAATTACCAAAAGAAACTGATGAAGAAAAAGCTATAAGAACCAAGACAATTCAAGAAGAATATAAAAAAGCAGCAAATGTACCTCTACAAGTTGGTCTAAAAACTCTTAAGTTATTAGATTATGCAGGAGTTTTAATTGAAAAAGGAAACTCTAATGCAATAACTGACGTAGGAGTAGGTCTATTAAACTTAAAACTTGCAGTAAGAGGAGCTTTCTACAATGTAAAAATCAATCTTGGTTCAATCAAAGATGAAGCATTTGTAGCAGATACTAAAAAACAAATGGCAGAAGCACTTGAAAAAGTTGAAGCTGTAACAGCACCTCTACTTGAAAAGATTGAAGCTGAAATAGAATAATATAAATAAAAAAAGAGGGGGTATATCCCTCTCTTTTTGTTTTGAAATTTAGAAGGTGTAATATGAAATATTTACTTGTTGACATAGGTTCTACATATACAAAATTAACACTAGTAGATGCAGAGAAAAGGAAAATAATAGCAAAATCAAAAGATATAACTACAATAAAAACTTCTGTAATGAATGGATTTAGAAATGCTTTGAATAAAATAGAGAGTGAAATTGGAAAAGTAGAGTATGACAAAGCCATAACTTGTTCATCAGCAGCCGGTGGTCTTAAGATGGTAGCTGTAGGACTTGGGAAAAATCTCACAGCAGAAGCTGCAAAGCGTTCAGCTCTTGGAGCGGGAGCTAGAGTGCTTAAAACTTTTTCTTATGAATTAGACTTATCAAAAGTTAGAGAAATAGAAGAATTAAATCCGGATATTATATTGTTGTCAGGTGGGACAAATAACGGGAATAAATTCAATATATTACATAATGCTAAAATGCTTTCTGAATTAAATATAAAAGTGCCAATTGTAATTGCAGGAAATGAGCAAGTTTCAGATGAAGTAGCTGAAATTTTAAATGGTTTTGAAACTTATATTACAGAAAATGTTATGCCTACAGTCAATGAATTAAATGCAGACCCGACAAGAAAAATAATCAGGGACATCTTTATGAGAAGAATAATTTTTGCAAAGGGATTATCTGAATATAGAGAGAATGTAGGAGAAGTGCTTATGCCTACTCCGGATTCTGTATTGCAAGCGGCAAGGTTACTTTCAGTTGGAACAGAAAATGAATCCGGACTTGGAAATTTAATTTTAGTTGATATAGGTGGAGCGACAACTGATGTTCATTCAATCGGATATGGACTTCCGGAAAATAATGATATTAGATTTGAAGGATTAAAAGAGCCATTTGATAAGAGAACTGTTGAGGGAGATCTTGGAATGAGATATTCTGCAGTTAGTTTATACGAATCTGTTGGAGAAGAAGAATTAAAAGAATATTATGACGCGGATTATAAAACAGAATGTAAGAGAAGAAGCGAAGATATAATGATGGTGCCGGATACTGAACAAGATAAAAAGATAGATACTTCAATTGCAAAAGCTTGTGTAAATCACTCTTTAGATAGGCACGTTGGAAATTTGAGAAAAGAGTATTCAAACGGAAGATATATTTATTACCAAAGCGGAAAAGATTTATCAAGTTTTAATACTATAATAGGAACGGGAGGAGTTTTAGTTCATTCTGAAAATCCTGAATTTATTTTAGAAACAAAAAATGCTCCACTGTATCCAAAAGAACCTACAAAATATTTGGATAAGGAGTATATACTCTCAGCAATGGGACTTTTGGCAACAGAAGATAGAGAAGCGGCATTAGAAATAATGAAGAATACAATAGAAAAAATATAGATTAAAATAAACCCATCTTTCTGAATTGAGATGGGTTTAAAAATATAATTTATGTATCACTCATTAATCTTTTGAGTATTTAAAATACAAAACAACAGCTACCAAAAATGATAACTCAAAGCATACAGAGTAAATAGAATAAGCAGGCTCTATAAGATTGTTTATAACTACGGTCATAAATATTTTATCTATTATAACAGGATAAAATATTAAAAGTAATAGTAGTAATTTTTTCTTATTATTCATATTAACCTCCAAGTGCTAAAGTATCGTTTTTAATAGTATACTATATTTTTTTAATAAATTAGTAATATGAAAAAGTTATATAAAATAAAAAGAGAGCTCAATAGAACTCCCTAAATTTTTTATAAGTTGCTTATTTCAAAATTATCTCTGAATTTATCTAAGTTTGCAATTGCATTTTCTTTATAGAAATCTTCTTTTTCAGTAAATAAACCGACAAATTCATCGTTTATTATATCGTGGTCAAGAGACTTAAATATTTTATAACCGGCAAAATAAACAGTGCCAAGAGCTCTTGGGTCTTCCATTTTAGATGCAAATTTAAATGCTGTTCTAAGGTGTGCTGAAGCATTTTTATAATTTTTATCTTCAACTTCACAAAGTGCCATATAAGCATCCAAGACAGGACGTTTCCAAAATGAGTCGAACTGTCCATAAAGAGAATATGCTTTGTTAAATTCTTCCTTTGCAAGTTCAAGTTCATTGTTTGCAAAGTGTGCTTTTCCTTTATTTATATAGAAAATAGATAGAGAAGAAAGAGCATTTTTATTTTTTGAAAGCTCAATGGCTTTTTCAAATTTACCAATAGCTTCTTTGAATTTTAAATCTTGGAATCTAATTTCACCAATGTAGTTGTAAGCTGCAGCTATATTGATTGCATATCTATTTGCGACTTCATCTGTTACTGTAAATGTGTTGATTGACTCGGTGAAAAGTTTTTCGGCAAGGAATGTGTTGCCAATCATCATATTGTAAAGACCTTTTAATCTGAGCAGTATTCCAATCTCTTTATGATAGTTGCAAATTACGGCTAAATCTAGCGCTGATTCAATATATTCAAGCATATCTTTCGAGTTGTTAGTTTGGATATTATAGAAAATCATTTGCTTATATCCATCTAAGATATAGTCTTTATTGTCGATTTCTTTAGCTTTAGATATTACATATTTTATATCTTCAATTCCCTCTTGATAAGAACCATATCGTATTAAGTATCTGCCTTTCATATAATAAAATTCAACTTCGAGTTGTTTAACATCTTCTTCATTTTCATTTTTCTTAATATCTGAAAAATTATCTTCTAATTTATCAAACATTTCTTGAATTTTATCTCTTGAAATATAAATCTTTGCATCTTCGTCCAGTTCGGACACATTAAGTATAGGGAATAGTTCATGAGAAAAATTTAGATAGTAGTTTAAAGTTTCTAATTTATATTTTATACTTTTTAAATTTTCTCCGGCACTTGAATAATGGTAAACAAGTTTTGAGTAAGTATATAGACTTTTATTATTTTTCAAGTCGGCTTCTAAAAGTTGTCCAATTCTCTTGTGAAGAACTTTTTTCTTTGAATTGGCTTGTGTCATGTATATATATTCTCTGAGTTTTGAATGAGTGAACATGATTCTGGTATCATTTTTATGTTCTCTTTCAGTTAATATATTTGCATTTTCTAAGTTTTCTAAAAGACCTATAATATCGAACTCACCTTGTCCACTTATTTCAGTTATTTGAGAGAGAGGAGCTTCGTCGTAGAAATAGCTTACTATATCGAGCAAATCTCTTTCCGGTTTTGAAAGATAAGCAAATCTTGACTTCATTGCATCTATCATCTCTTGAGTCATAAGATTAGAAGAATTCGATGATTTTAAGAGATTAACATATTCAGATAAAAAAAGAGAATTGCCTTCTGTTTCGGAATATATTCTATCAATTAGTTCATCTTTGATTTGAGTTTCAGGCAGTGCTTTTGATACAAACTCTGCAGTGGCGTCTCTTGAAAATCTATCTAATTCAATTTTTTCAAGTAAGTTATATTTAATTAATGTGCTGACCATATCTTCAAAATCTCTATTAAATTGTTTTCTTGATGTCATAAAAAACATAGCTTCTTTATTTAGCCTCAATATGACAGAAGTAAGTAATTTAATAGAAGTTTGATCCATCCATTGAATATCTTCAAAGATCAGTATTAAATTTTGTTTGGCTGAAATTTTTTTTATAGCTTCAACTATAACTTGGGTGAGTAAATCAAAATTCAATGGTTGTATGTTTTCTAATAAAATTATGTCTTTAGCAGAGTCTTCAAAAGCTGGGAACAATTTTTTTATAGTTATATCCCAGAAAGTAGGAAGTGGAATTTTAAGTTCTTTTAAAAGTTTTCCTATTTTATTTATCATTACGCCTATAGGTCTAAGGGCATAATTTTCTTCTGCTTGATAACAAAAAGCTTCTAATATAGTAGTATTGGAATCAATTTGTTCAAAGGCCTTTCTCTTGAGGGCGCTTTTACCAATTCCGGCTTCACCATACAGAACTATTGATTTTAAATTATCGGTTTTGAAAAATTTTAAATTTTCTTGAATCGCAGCCAGCTCATCAAACCTACCGAAGAAATATTCATCATGAGATTTGGGGCGCTTGTTATTTAAATTTATACGCTTTATTGATTCTTCATAAATTTTTTTTGTCTCTAAATCAGGGCTTACACCAAGTTCATCTTGTAATAACTTAGTTAAGTTATAATAAGTTTCTATAACTTTTCCGTTTCTTCCTGTTTTTTGATAAAATTTCATAAGTAGACGGAAATTTCTTTCGTCATATTCATCAATTTGAGTTAGTTTGTTAATTTCTTTTTCGACATTTTCATAATTTTCTTCAGCAATGTCTTTTTCTAATTTATCATAAGAAGTTGAAATAAATTTTTCTTCAAAGTAGTTACGCATTTTAGTAACCCAGTATTCATAAGATTCAGCTTCTTTTATAAAAAAACCTTGTAGGAATTCTCCCTTATAAAGGTCTAAATGTTCTATTGGATTTTGATTAAAGAGGTCTGCATCACATTGAATATCCAAATTTTTATCTATCTCCAAAACAGATTTTTTAGGAGAAATTATAAAGTCTATTCCAACACATTTTTTTGCTTGATAAATAGCATTTCTAAGATTCTTTTTAGCTGTTTTTTCGTTTTCATCAGGCCAAAGTAAATTGGCAATTTCATCTCTAGTTATAAATTTATTTAACACAAGATAATATATCAAAGCATTTATCTTACTATAAGGAAATAAAATTTGTTTTCCATTTAAATAGAATTGGGGAACACCAAATAATTGTAAGTAAATTTTGTCCATTTATTTCACCTCTTAACACAATTTTATGATATGAAAACATTTAAGTCAAATATTATTATAAATCGCAACAAATTTTAGACGTTTTGAAATTGGAAGCTTGAACTTAAAATTAAATATTAATAAAATTTAAAAATAAATTTTAGATAAAATAGACGAAAACATTTTAGTTAATAATAATTATCAGTGAATATTTAAATCTAATACTTCCAGTAAAAACTTGATGAATTTGTAAAGAGATAATTATTTATAAATTTGATTTTACTATTTTAAGATTAAATTTTCTCTAAATAAATTGACAAAATTTAGAAGAAAAAACAATACAATAATGTAAATAAAAGGAATTTTCTTTATTTAACGGGTTGAAAAATTGAAAGAAATTTATTATAGAGTTATAAAATATTTTTTTGAGTCAAATAAATTTAAATAAACATTAAATATTTAAAAAAATTTTTTATAACAGTTACAGTGAAGATACAAAAGAATAATAGTGAAAATGTTTTAGAAGACGATAATTAGACGTTTTTTATAGAAAAAGCTCACTTTCCATAGATTAAAGCAAGATCTATTGTAAAGTTATAATGAAGTAAAATAAAATTTTATATAATAAATCGTATTAAATTTAATAATAGTTGACATCTAATTGATGGAAATTGATTATAATTAGATCATAAAAACCGAGTAAATATAAAAAGGAGGAAATTATATGATATTATTTAATCCGGTTGTTATATCAGTTTTAGTAATGTGCATACTTTGTTTGTTAAAATTTAACGTACTTTTAGCAATCATAGTATCTGCAATGGTAGCAGGATTCTCTGCGGGAATGCCACTAGTTGAAGGCGACGGTTCTATAATGAGTTTGTTAATTGGTGGTATGGGAGGTAACTCAGCGACAGCTCTTAGTTACATATTACTTGGAGCATTTGCAGTGGGACTTGCAAGAAGTGGTTTAGGAAAAATCTTATCACAAAAGATTGCAAAGGTTTTATCAGGTAAAAAGATGTTTTTAATTTTTGCTTTGGCATTTATTTCATGTTTTTCACAAAACTTAGTACCTGTACACATTGCCTTTATACCTATATTAATTCCACCGCTACTAACTGTATTCAATAAACTTAAAATTGATAGACGTGCATTAGCATGTGCTCTTACATTTGGTCTTAAAGCACCTTATATTTCATTACCACTTGGATTTGGTTTAATTTTCCACCAAATATTGGTAGATAATATAACTCAAGCCGGTTTACCTATATCTGTTTCAGATACTAAGAGAGTAATGTGGATAGGCGGTCTTTCAATGTTAGTTGGTCTTATCTTCTGTGTTCTTGTCCTATATAGAAAAGAACGTGAATATCAAGATCTTCCGATAGTAGGGGCTGAAGAAGATACAGGAGAAGCTGTAATGTCTCGTGAAGCTTGGGGAGCTCTTGCGGGGTGTATTGTCACAGCGGCAATTTCAGCTATAACAGAATCACTTCCACTTGGAGCGCTAGGCGGACTTATAGTAATGCTTCTAACAGGATGTATAAAAATTAAGAACTTAGACGACGTAATTAACGGCGGTATTGGCATGATGGGATTTATAGCTTTTGTAATGTTAGTAGCATCAGGATATGCTAATGTATTAAGAACAAGTGGAGCAGTTGAAGAACTTGTTGATGCAGCAGCAGTATATATGTCAGGTTCAAAAGCAGTAGCAGCTTTCATAATGTTACTTGTAGGTTTGTTAATAACAATGGGTATAGGTACATCATTCGGAACTATTCCAATTGTAACAGCAATATATGTCCCATTGGGACTTCAAATAGGACTTTCAACACCATCTATTATTCTTTTAATAGGTATAGCAGCAGCTCTTGGTGATGCAGGTTCTCCGGCGTCTGACTCAACTTTAGGACCTACATCAGGACTTAATGCAGACGGACAACACAATCACATTTGGGACACTTGTGTTCCTACATTCATAGCTTATGACATCTTCCTAATCATAGGTGGGGTTGTAGCTACAATGATATTTGGATAATTAATAGGTAGCAATTAAGATGTAGTTTTGAACTAAACTGCATCTTAATCAATTTATAAACAAATTTATCAATTTATTTGGATAAAGGATAAATAGGAGGAAAAAATGGAAAAAGTAATTTTAAATGGTAAAGACTTAACTCTTGAAGAAGTAGTTGCAGTTGCCAGAGAAGGCGTAAAAGTTGAAATAGCACCTGAACAAGAAGAAGCAGTAAAAGCATCTCGTGCAATCGTTGATGGTATAGTAGAAGAAGAAAGAGTTGTTTACGGAGTTACAACTGGTTTCGGTTCTCTTTGTAAAGTAAGTATCTCCAAAGAAGATTCTTCTCAACTTCAAGAAAACTTAATTAGAACTCACTCAAGTGGATTTGGTGAACCTCTAAAAGAAGATGAAGTTAGAGCTATCATGCTTATCAGAATTAACTCACTTGTTAAAGGTGTATCCGGGATAAGACTTGAAACAGTTCATACAATTCTTGACATGCTAAATAATGGAGTAGTTCCACACATTCCGGAAAAAGGCTCACTAGGAGCAAGTGGAGACTTAGCACCTTTAGCACACATGGTACTTCCAATGCTTGGACTTGGAAAAGCATATTTCAAAGGCGAACTTATGTCAGGTAAGGAAGCTATGGAAAAAGCCGGTGTTGAAGTTATAGCTCTTCAAGCAAAAGAAGGTCTTGCATTAATCAATGGAACAACAGTTCTAACAGCAATTGGAGCTCTTGCTACACACGATGCAATTCAACTTTTAAAATTATCAGACATCGCTGGAGCACTTTCACTAGAAGCTCACAGAGGTATTATAGATGCATTCTATGAAAAACTTCACACAATCAGACCTCACAATGGATGTTTAGCAACAGCTAAGAACATGAGAGCATTAACTGAAGGTTCAACTTACCTAACTCACACAGCTGATATAAGAGTACAAGACCCTTATACATTAAGATGTATCCCTCAAATTCATGGAGCAAGTAAAGATACAATAGCTTATGTTAAGGAAAAAGTTGAAATAGAAATTAACGCAGCAACTGATAACCCAATCATTATTTCTGATACAGAAGTAATTTCAGGCGGTAATTTCCATGGAGAACCAATGGCACAACCATTTGACTTCCTAGGAATTGGTGCTTCTGAAATAGGTAATGTTTCTGAAAGAAGAGTTGAGAGATTAGTAAATGCACAACTATCTGACTTCCCTTCATTCTTAGTAAAATACCCTGGCCTAAACTCAGGATTCATGATTACTCAATACGCTGCAGCAGCACTTGCATCAGAAAACAAAGTACTTGCTCATCCGGCAAGTGTTGATTCAATCCCATCTTGCGAAAACCAAGAAGACTTTGTATCAATGGGAACAATAGCTGCAAGAAAAGCTAGAGATATCGTTGCAAACTCAAGACGTATCGTTGCAACTGAAATCATGGCAGCAGTTCAAGCTATCGACTTCAGAAAAGAAGAAGGATTCAAACTTGGAGTTGGAACTCAAGCAGCTTATGACGTTGTAAGAAAGACTGTAAATTTCATCGAAAACGATAAAGATATCGAAATCTATGATGAACTTGAAAAGATTACAGAAGCTCTTGTTAATGAATCTATAGTAAAAGCTGTAGAAGAAAAAGTAACTCTTGACATCAAATAAGAAAAACAACAAAAAGGATATGCCGGGGAACTGACATATCCTTTTTCAATTATTTTGTATCAGATTGTTTAAATCCTTTTAGAGGGTCATTTTGTAGTTTTTTAATTATATGATTAGCTTTTTCAGACTTTAAAAAGTCATAAGTTGTTTTAGGAACTAACTTTTCAATTTGCTCAAACTCTCCATTTGCAATTAAGTTTCTAACTGTAGAAGCAGATATAGGTTTTTCATCAACTTCAGTTCTCTTTATAATCTCAAGCAGAGGATAGTTTGGATTTGGAGAATAGTTAAATACTTTTTTCATAGTTTCGTTGTAAATTTCAGTTGGTTTGCTAAAAGGCTCTTCTCCTACAAATCTATATCCAATATTTAACTTAGGAGCTATATGGTATTTAAATATTCTGCTGTCGAGCTCTGCATGCACTTCTGTTACACTCACTGATTCCTTTAAAAAATAAGATGGGAAAGTTTGAGAAGATACCAAATAATTTTTTGTAGGATGATAGAAGACGTTATTTAAATGGCTTGTACCTTGCTTAATCAAATTTAACCTTGTGTTAAAATCAAAGACAGATTTATCTTCACTAACCACAAAAATATGGAGCACATCACACATTTTTTTAGCTTGTTCGACTAAGTACAAGTGCCCATTAGTAAATGGATTTGCATTCATTACTATCGAACCCACAGTTCCTGAAATTTTAGGAGCAACTAAAGAATTTATATATTTACCAAAACCATCTGTAGAATTTTCCATAAAAACTAAATCATTTCCAACTCTTTCAATAGTTTTAAATCCAAGAAAAGAAAAGGCTTTTTCAGATGCCGGTTTTGTGTAAACATAAATATCTTTAAATCCCTTTTCGTAAATAGTATTTATTAAAAAAGAAATCAACTCATTGAAAACAGAACCGCCCTGATAACTTTCTTTAATTGCGATACATTTAATTATATTTTCAAATGTGGAGCCGGTCGCAACGAGAACATCATTTTCAAAAATTCCATAAGTTTCATGCACAGTATTTTCAGTCTTTAGTCCGGATTCTTTTAATAAATTTGCCCATTTATTGTAGTCAGATTCTATTTTATCAATCCATAATTTTTGCATTTTTACCTCCATATAAATTTAAAATTAAATTTGCAGTAGTCAATACGTCTGCAATGCCTCCGGATGAAATGTTATTTTTCACATAGAATTTGTCTAGTTCATCAGCTAACCTTTCATCGTAATTATTTAGAATTTCCAGAGCCCTATTCTGTAAAAATTTAAGCGTCTTTATATCACTTCTCTTTATGGTTGTTGTATCATCTATATTTGCAATTAGATAAAGAGTTTTTTTGTCTTCATCCCAATAATTTTCTTTTATTAAATCTATAAAATTAAATACTGTTTCGTAACCGGTGAGTGGAAATGTACGAATGTCATTTATGCCAAAAGTATGAAGTTTGGCACTGTTTTGAGGATTTGTGTAGTCGCAGGTCAACTCTTTTGAAAATTCCTTAATAGATTTTGAAATTTCAGAATAGTCAGTATTTAGTAGCCATTCTCTGTAGACAAACAGTATTAAAAATATTAATCCCTTGTGAGTGTTTATTCCATTGGTTGATTTAAACATAGCCTCTTCTACTTTGACTCCGAAGTTTTTTAAATTCTTGAAATCTGTTAAATCAGAGCCTTCCACTTTTTTTAGTTGATCCACTATTGCGCTCGCAGAATTTAAAAAAGTGTTATGGTCCATATCTGTGTGTGAACCGTTTGAAGTATAGTTTACACAACCATAGCCTCGCTTTCGTGACAATTCAGAATGTACAGCTGTTAAAAAACAGTTACAGAAAATATCTATTTTATTTGAATTTATATATTTCATATTAATTTTCCTCGATTGTGGTATTATTAAAATTATAACAGAGTGAGAGGTATTTTTTTATGGAAGAAAACTTAAAAGACAATATTTTTAATGACGGGTCAAGACCTTCAATTGTAGAAGTAATGGATAGAAGAGAAGAAAGAGTGTATCAAATAAGACAACTTTTAAATTCTGAGAATTGTGTTGTGTGCTTGAAATTGAATATTCCTGGGGAAGTTAAAAACAATGATTGGATATTAAAAGTATTTGATAAAGCAGTTGAAAAAATAGATAAAAAGCTTTTAGAAAATGGAATAGACATAGAAAAAAAGTCAGTTCAAAATTTAAAGACGGGACCGGAATATATTTTTAGTGTTATAGAAGATTCTAAAATTATTAAAGAATATATGGTTGAAATAGAAGAAGAAACTCCGATAGGAAGGCTATATGATATTGACGTTGAGACAGCTGATGGAAGTGTTTCAAGGCAAGACATCAATAAAGAAGAGAGGAAGTGTTTTATATGTGACAAACCTTCTAAAATTTGTTCCAGCTCAAGAGCGCATAGCGTTGAGGAAATGTTAGCTTATATAAGTGGTTTAATTTTGAATGAGATTGAATAAAATCAAGTAAAGCTTATATATTTTTTAAATATAAATTAATATACAACTTTAAACGGTCAGATATTTTATTGAGATAGAGTTTTTGACTGTTTTTTTATTTATATAAAGTGCAAAAATACAAGTTCTATTAAATATTAAATAAAAATTGTTCTTTAGATGTTTTTAAAGGTTTAAATAGTCAAAAGAGGGCATCTATAATTTATAATATGAAAAGTAATTAAAATTGAAGTTTTAGAAAACGATTGTTTTGGAGGGAGTTATGGAATTAAAACATGATGCAGTTGCCGGAACTTTGGAGTCCAGCGATGCATTGGTTAGAGTTGAACCGGCTGAAGATTTACAAGTTGAAATTGAAAGTTCAGTTATGGTTCAATTTGGACGCCAAATTAATGAAACAGTTAGAGAAGTTTTAAAAGATTTAGAAGTTGAAAAGGCAAAAGTAAAAGTTCAAGATAAAGGAGCTTTAGAATGTACTCTAAAGGCAAGAGTTGAAACAGCAGTTTTTAGAGCAGTGGACCAGACTTCAAATTTACCATGGGGGTCAAAACTATGAGAAGAGATATTAGACGTACAATGATGTTTTTAAATGCTCAAAAAGCATCATTGGTAAAAGACCCTTACGTATATGGTGCAGATTGTGTGATTTTAGACTTAGAAGATGCAGTTGCAGAAAGTGAAAAAGATTCTGCGAGAATTCACCTATACAACACTTTAAAGAGTAGAGATTACGGAGACACAGAAGTCTGGGTTAGAATAAATGCCGTAGACTCAGAATATTTCAAAGAAGATGTAAGAGCTTCTGTTGCTGGTGGATGTGATGGTATAAGGATACCAATGACTGAAACAGCAGAAGATGTAATAAAAACAGTAGAAGAAATTACAAAGGCTGAAGAAGAGTTTGGAATAGAAAAGGGCAAGACTATGATTATGGCAGCTCTTGAATCTCCACTTGGCGTTTTAAATGCTTACCAAATCTGTAAAGCAAGTGACAGAATGATGGGTGTTGCACTTAGTGCCGGAGATTTCAGAAGAACTATGCATGCGCAAACTACTAAAACCGGAGAAGAACTTTTCAGTGCAAGGTCTATGATTGTATTGAGCGCAAGAGCAGCTGGAGTTATGTGTTTCGATACTGTTTATACAGACCTTGAAGATGAAGCAGGTCTTATAAAAGAAACTGAACTTATAAGAAACATGGGATTTGATGGAAAGAGTGTCATCAACCCTAGACAAATAGAAACAATACACAATGTATTCAATCCAACACAAAAACAAATAGAAGAAGCTCAAAGAATTGTGCTTGCTGTTGAAGAAAATAAGAAAAAAGGAATAGGTGTAATGATTGTAGATGGCAAGATGGTTGATATAGCCCACGTTGAAGGAGCTGTAAGAAACTTGAAATTAGCCAAAGCTGCAGGATTATATAAGGGGGATCTCGTATGAAAAATAGTTTAGGTAGAGAGATACCTGATGAGTTATTAAAAGATGGAATAGAAGTTTATCAAGGTGCAGAGTATAGAAAAGATTATGTATATACAAAAGCAGCTCCAACTGTAAAAGCTAATATTTCAAGTGGAGAGTCAAAGTTAGTAGACACAATAAAAGAAGCAATTGAAAAAGTCGGTTTAAAAGATGGAATGACAATATCTTTCCACCACCATTTGAGAAATGGAGATTATGTGTGTGCTGAAGTTATGGAAGTAATTCACGAAATGGGAATTAAAGATTTATTCGTATGTGCATCAAGTCTTGGAAAAGCTCATGCAAATATGGTTCCTATGATTGAAGATGGAACAATAACTGGCATTTCTTCAAGTGGTGTTAGAGACGAAATAGGTGAAGCCCTTTCAGCAGGAAAGCTTAAAAATCCGGCGTGGATTAGAAGTCATGGCGGACGTGTTAGAGCAATTGAAACCGGACAAGTAAAAATTGATGTTGCATTTATTGCAGCTTCAAGCTCTGATGTTATAGGAAATGCATCAGGGAAAGGTGGAAAGAATGATTGTGGAGTTTTATCTTATGCAGATGTAGATGCAAAATATGCAGATAAAGTTATAGTAATCACAGATACTATAAAAGAAACTCCAAACTTCCCCGCACCAATTGAGTCAGTTGATGTAGACTATGTTGTAAAAGTAGATGAAATAGGTGACCCCAGTAAAATAGCATCCGGGGCAATAAGAATGACAAATGATGTAAGAGAACTTAAGATGGCTGAATACTGTGCAAAGGTAGTGGCTTCAACTGAATGGTTTAAAGAAGATTTCACATTCCAAACAGGAGCAGGCGGGGCATCTCTTGCAGTAACAAGATTTCTAAAAAAATATATGGATGAAAAGAATATTAAAATGGGCTGGGGTTTAGGCGGTATAACCGAACCAATGGTAAATCTATTAAGAGAAGGATATATTAAAAAACTTATAGATGACCAGGCATTTGACGTTGCATCAGTTAAATCAGCTTATGATGACCCTAAACATTTTGAAATATCTTGTTCACAATATGCTAACCCAATGAACAAGGGAGCTTTTGTAAACTATTTAGACTATGTAATTTTAGGTTGTCTTGAAATAGATACAGACTTCAATGTAAATGTAGTACAAGGTTCTGACGGTAAAATCCAAGGTGCGCCGGGTGGACACCCTGATACAGCTCAAGGAGCGAACTGCACAATAATAGTAGCCCCACTTATCAGAAGTAGACTTGCTACAGTTAGAAGAAGCCTAACTTCAATAACTACACCGGGAGAAACTATTGATGTCTTGGTAACAGATTATGGAGTATGTGTAAACCCTAATAGAAAAGATATATTAGAGCAACTGGAAAAAACAGACTTACCACTAAAGACAATTGATGAGTTAGCTGAAATCGCTGAGTCAATAGTTGGAGTAGCTGACCCAATTGAATTTGAAGACAAAGTTGTGGCTTTGGTTGAATATAGAGATGGAACAATAATAGATGTAATTAAAAAACCTAAATATTTATAAAAATATATGTGTAAAATCATAAAATTATTCTATCAGAATGGGTAAAAATAATCTAGCATAGGAGGGGTTTTATGATTACATTAGCTGAAAATTTATATTTAGATTTGAGAAAGAGAGTAGTTGCTGGAGAGTGGGATGTCGGACAACGTATTAATGAAAAAGAGCTGGCAGAGAGTTTACACGTATCCAGAACTCCTCTTAGAAAAGCATTACAAGAAATTTGTAAAGAAGGTTTATTAGATTATACTAAAAACTTTGGCTATCATATAAAGCTAATTTCTATAGATGATGTAAATGAAATTTATAAGATAAGAACATCACTAGAAAAATTGGCATTTAAAGAAGCATCTAAAAACTTAACTAAGAAAAGTATAGATGATATTAATAAAATTTTAGAATACTCGGAATTTGCAGCCTCAAAAAAAGACAGTGAAAGTTTGATAAAGTATTCAAATGAATACAACGAAGAAATTTATAAGTTGGCTAAGATGCCAAGACTTAGAATTATACAAACAGGGTTACAAAACTATTTATCAAGATTTAGACAGATCTCATTCAGTGGAGATGAGGGAGATAGAAGTAGGCTTGCAGTTGAAGAACATCGCCTAATATTAGAAGCGATGATAGGGAAAGATGAAGCTAAATTAAATGCTATTATAGAACAGCATTTAAACAGGTCTTATGAGTATATAGTTGAAATAGTAAATTATGAAAATAATAAGGCCAAAGAGATGGAAATTGAAGACAATTGATTTGAGAAAGGGGAAAATATGAACAAAAAATATTTCGGTATGAGTATTCCAATGCTATTGGCACTCTCGATAGGGGTTCTTGCAGCAACTTATCTTGGAGTTTTGACAACTGATATAGTTGGCGGAGTTGCACTTATGTTAGTAATAGGGGTAATCCTAAATGAGATAGGAGATAGAATCCCTATTTGGAACACTTATGTAGGTGGTGGACTTGTATTAGCATTCTTAGGTACAGCGGCATTAAAAGACTATAAAGTGATTCCTGAACAATATATAGAGCTTATGGACCAAGTAACATCAGATATGGGAATTCTAAATTTATTTATAATTGTATTGATAACGGGTTCAATATTGGGGCTTAATAGAGAATTAATGCTTAAATCATTTGCAGGTTATATACCAGCTATATTAGGCGGTTTAGCTGGAGCTAGTTTATTAGGTATCTTGGGTGGCATGGTGTTTGGAGTTAGTCCAACAGAAACCCTTATTAAATATGTACTACCAGTTATGGGTGGGGGAAATGGAGCCGGAGCAGTTCCACTTAGCCAAATCTATGAAAGAGTTACAGGAAACTCAGCTGGAGATTATTATTCATTCGCAATAGCAATCTTAACAATAGCTAATATATTCGCAATAATTTCAGGTGGGGTTTTAAATAAAATCGGTAACTCAAAAAAATCTCTAACTGGTGATAAAACTAACCTTATGAGAAATAGTAGCGAAATAGTTTACACAGAAGATAATTATGAACCTGGAATTAAAGAATATGTAGGAGCAATGTTATTAGGGCTTACATTCTATCAAGTGGGTGTAGTATTCTCTAAGACATTATGGCCAATGGTATCAACGCAAGTGCCAATTCACCAATTTGCTTGGATGATAGTTTTTGTAGCATTAGCTAATGGACTTGGAATTATTCCGGGAGAACTTAGAACGGCGTGTAAGAAAATGCAAACATTCTTTACTAAAAACATGATTTTAATCATCATGGTTGGAGTTGGAGCAGATACATCGCTATTTGAATTAGGAGCAGCAATAACTTTAAGTAATACAGTGATGGCTCTTCTAATAGTTATAGGAGCTATACTAGGTTCGGCTATAATCGGATACTTTGTAGGATTCTATCCAATAGACTCAGCGGTAACAGCAGGTCTTTGCATGGCAAACAGAGGAGGTTCCGGAGATATAGCAGTTCTTGGAGCAGCAGACCGTATGGGGCTTATATCATACGCACAATTGTCATCAAGACTTGGCGGGGGTATGGTATTAGTAATAGGAAGTATAGTCTTTGGATTACTATTATAAAAAATAAAAAAGATATAACAAAGGGTGAGCTTATAGTTGAGTTCACCTTTTAAAATGTTAGAAAATATGTATTTAAGAAAAAATAAGCAGAAAGTAGAAAATTATCTTTAAATGAAAAAGAGCATCTGTATAAGATGCAACTTTATTTTTTATTTATGCTTGTCGTCAGTTTGTACCAATACACGCCGTTTTCCACCGACTACCAAGGGCTTAAATGGAGCTAACGACGGGACTTGAACCCGTGACCTCTACATTACCAATGTAGTGCTCTACCTACTGAGCTACGATAGCAAATTATAAATTAATTATAAATTTGATTGTAAGGACTAATTTAAATTGACAATTTATTTTACACTTAATAAATACTATGTAAATAATATAATTGTTATTTAAAATTATGTCAATAATCTTTAATATAAAAATATTTTCGATAATCTTCTCTATATTTATTGTCTATTTTTAAAATTTACTCTATACTCTTCAATGAGGTGATAATTTGAAAAAAAATGAAGGTTTCAGCTCCATTTGGGGCTTTATTTTAGTTGCAATAGGTCTTGCACTAGGTATAGGTTCTCTTTGGAGATTTCCTTATGTAGTAGGTGCTAATGGAGGCGCTATTTTTATACTAATATACATTGCAATAATATTGATTATAGGTATTCCTCTAATGACTTGTGAGGTTGCTATAGGCTTTCATACTCAACGCACTGCAATTGATGCATATAAGACTATTGCTCCTAAATCAAAATTTTATTTAGCTGGATATTTACACTTAATAGCAGCAGCTCTAATACTTGGGTATACCGCACCTATTTATTCGTGGATTTTTAAATACTTAATTGTAAGTTTCCAAGGTTCTTATATGGGGCTTACTCCTGATGGTGTAGTAGAATTCTTTAATGACTTCAATGCTGACAAGACTCAAGTGTTTTTATTTTTTATAATAAATTTGCTATTAAATATTTTTGTATTAATTTTTGGAGTACAAAAAGGAATTGAGAGAATCTCTAAAATCCTTTTACCAATATTATTTTTGATTATGGCGGTTGTAATAATTTCAGTTCTTAGAGTTGATGGGGCTATTGATGGAGTTAAATTTTTATTTTTACCTGATATATCTAAATTTACTCTTGATTCACTTTTAACTTGTTTAGGACAAGCTTTCTTTGCTCTTGGATTGGGAATGTTGGGAAGTATGGTTTTCGGTTCATACATCAAAGATAAAGATGAAAATATATTTAAGAGCTCTTCTCTAATTTGTATTTCTTTAATTTTCGCAGGTATTCTTGCAGGACTTATGATACTCCCTATGGTATTTGGAACTAATTTAGAAGTTACAGAAGGTGTTAGTTTGAGTTTTTTGACCCTACCTAATGCATTCAATCTTGTACCCGGGGGATATTTCTTATCCATACTATTTTATTTAGGATTTTACATTGCAGCATTTACTTCTTCAGTTGGAGTTTATGAAGCGATAGTGGGGCTTTTAACTGAAAAGTATAGCTTAAATAGAATTACAGCTATTTTAATCAGTGCAGTACCTATAGTTATAGTAGCTTATCTTTCAATCAACAACGATGCTTTATTTGGAATGTTTGATGTCGTAGAAAGTAATTATATTTTAGTTTTCAGTTGTCTTGCGATAGCTATATTCTCTGGCTATGTTTGGGGAATTGAAAATGTAATTGAAGCTAGCAATATTAAAAATGAATTTGTGAAGAGTTGGATGAGAATAAGTATAAAATATATAACTCCAGTAGCTATATTGATAATATTTTTATCACATTTCTTTAAATAATATAAATTAAGTAAACAAAAAAGGTAGATAGAGAAATTTCTCTATCTGCCTTTTTTGTTTATTTATATTGTATTGCATTTTTTATCTTAGGTGCGATGGCAGTAGCGATTGCCATCTTAAGTAAATCCCCCGGAATAAATGGAATAAGTCCAAGTTGCAAAAGGCCTGTAATTGTACCGGGTGCTTTAGACATACCAGCCAATATATAGTACATATATGGGATTCCTACAATGTAAAATATAATTTCACCTACAACAGTTGCAAGAAATATTTTTTTATAATCTCTTGAATCTCCAACTATTTTAGAAATTACATATGAGCCTACAACAAAACCAATTAAGAAGCCGAATGAAGGTTTGAATACAGTTTGTAGACCGCCGGTAAATTGAGCAAATACAGGAAGACCTGCCAATCCAATTAATAAATATATAAGTACACTTAGTGCAGCATCTTTAGCCGGCAATAATAATGCGGCCATAATTACAAAAAAGTTTTGAAAACTAATCGGAACAGGGCCTATTGGAACAGAAATAAAAGCTCCGACACAAATAAGTGCTGTAAATAATGCAATTCTAACTATGCGAGTTGTGTTTTTAGTCATGATAGACCTCCTTTAATAACTACATATATTTTAAAGCCGGTTAACGCTAATGTCAAATTAAATTTGATTGTAAACCTAAATATAATAAAATAAGAAAATTTATTGAAAATGATAAATTTAATAGATATACTTAATGAGATTGTAAATTTGGGGTAAAAATAAAAAATCATAAAATATACAAACAAGTTAGGAGAGACGATGTTATTAGCAATTGATGTAGGAAATACTTCTATAGTTTATGGTATATATCAAGGTGAAGAATTAATACAAAATTTTAGAATAGCAACAGTGAAGACGAGGTCTTCTGATGAATATGGAATGATATTTCAAAATACTCTATCAAATGCAGGAATAGGGTTGAATGAAATAGAAAATGTAATAATATCTTCAGTTGTTCCGAATCTTATGCACACTTTACCATCAATGATTATAAAGTATTTTGGTAAAAGGCCGATAGTGGTCAATGGAGATTTAGATTACGATTTAAAAGTAGAATATGATAACCCAAGTGCTGTAGGAGCTGATAGAATTGTAAATGCAGTAGCTGCACTCGAAGTATATGGAGGACCTTGCATAATAATAGACATAGGCACAGCTATGACATTTTGCGTAGTAGACAAGGACAGAACATATAGAGGGGGGCTTATTTTCCCGGGGATTGGAATTGCTGCCGAAGCACTTTTTGAAAGAACTTCAAAATTACCGAGAATAGAAATTAAAAAGATTGATAAAGTAGTTCAAACCAATACTGTTTCATCAATGCAATCAGGATTATATCATGGATATAATGTTTTGATTGATGGAATAATAGAAAGGATAATAGATGAAGTGGGCTTTGAAGAAAAGAGTACAAAAATAATTTCAACAGGTGGATTTTCATCTCTTTTAACTCATGAGTCAAAGTATGACATAATAATTGATAAATACTTAACTCTTGATGGGCTCAGAATGATATATGATATGAATAGGGATAAGATTTTTGGAAACTAAAATATTTGCATCACTTGCACCTCTTGCAGGGTATACAGACATAGCTTTTAGAGAAATTTGCTCGAGAATGGGAGCAAGTGAAGTTGTGACTGAAATGGTGTCCTGCAAGGGAATAGTGTATGGCGACAGAAAGACAAATGATTTATTAAAGACTTCTCCAAATGAAAAAAATGTTGTGGTACAACTTTTTGGAGATGAACCATATTTTATGGCTAAGGCGGCTGAAATTGTATCTAAATTTGATTTTATAGGGATAGATATAAATATGGGATGTCCTGCGCCTAAAATTGTGAAAAATAATTCTGGCTCTGCGCTATTAGATCAACCCAATTTAGTATATGAAGTAACAAGGGCAGTTGTGAATGCTACAGACCTTCCAGTCAGTGTGAAGATTAGAAAGGGAATAAGAGAAACTAATTCTATGGAAGCGGCGAAGGAGATAGAAGCAGCAGGGGCCAAGAGAATAACTGTTCATGGAAGAACTCGTGAAGAATACTACACGGGAGTTTCTGATTGGGAATATATATCAGAGATTGCAAAACTTGTTAAAATTCCTGTGATAGGTAATGGGGATGTAGATTCTTATCAAAATGCTTTGGAAAAAGTTATGAGCTATGGAGTGAATGGTGTGTCGATAGGTAGAGCAGCTATAGGAAATCCGTTTATTTTTGAAGAGATAGCTACTAAATCAAGAGGCGAAGAATATTTTGAGCCAAGCTTTGTGGATAGAATTGAAAAGGCGAGAGAGCATTTAAGACTTGCAGTTGAATACAAAAATGAAAGATTGGGCGTGCTTGAAATGAGAAAACAGTTTGTGGGTTATTTTAAAGGTATGCCTGGTTCAAAAGAAGCACGAGACAATATAAACAGATTAAATTCTTACAAACTTATAGATGAAGAATTACTTAGGTTTGAAGAAAAGTTTATTTAAAAATTTAATTAGATTTTTATTAAAGGTAGAGTTTATCTCTGCCTTTTTATATTTTAAAATTATTTTGAGTTATTTGACTAGAATAAGTAATTTTATTTGACTTTGAGCTTTTGTAATATACATGGTAATGATTTGCATATTAAATATAATAGTGAAACTATAAATTTAAAAATTATAATTTGTAAAAAATTTTTACCGGATATTTTAATAATTAAAGAGAAATAAATTTAAATTAGTCAAAAGTTTAATTTGATATTGCAATTTAGGTTGAACAAAAAAATTTTTATTTTTTGAAAATTTTACTTGCAAAAAATTTTTTTAGGGAGTAACATATCATTACTAAGTTTTGAAGTGGAAAAGTAAATGATTAAATTTCTATCAGAGAGATACTGGTTGGTGCGAAGTATCAGAAAAGAATTATTGAAAATCACCACTGAGCTGTAATGCTGAATTGAGTAAGTATTATCGGGAGCTCCCGTTACAGAGCTATTCATTATTGGATCAGAGTGCATCATAAAGATGAAGAAGAGTGGTACCGCGGAGGATTATATAGTCTTTCGTCTCTTTTGTTAAAGGCAATAGAGGCGAAGGGCTTTTTTTATTGCCTGTATAAAATATTGGAGGTAATAAGATGTTGAAAAGATTGTTTGGAAAAGATGGTGGGATGTATGGTGTTGTTTCAATAGCACTTGTACTTTTTTCAGCTCATGCAGGTGGAGGATTTGCAACCGGAAATCAAGCTAATACTTATTTTGTAGGACTTGGTTGGACAGGAATTGTGAGTGCTGTAGTGGCAATGCTGTTATTAACGGCAATGTTAAAAGAGGCAATGACAATGTATAACAGTAGAGGTTTGAAGTCGTATAAAGAACTTTTTGAAACGTTGTATCATCCATTTGATAAATTGGAGATAGCTTTTGAAGTATTTTATTACATCATGGTAGTTATGGTAGTTGCAACTACCATATCAGGAGCTGCAAGCGCCATTAAAGAATATTTTGGGTTTAGCTATGCGTCGGGAGTGGTTGCAGTAAGCGCATTGACTCTTGTGTTGGTGATATTTGGAGCGAGCGTAGTAAGAGTGGTTGAAAGTTATATGGGGTTGGTCATTTTAGTGACATCACTTGTTATATATGCAGTGGGAAGTTTTAAGGGGGATGGAATTTTAAATGTATTGAGACTTGACTTTGCAAATAGCGGTTTTGATAATTTACCTAAAGCTTTTATGAATGGGTTTATATACGCAGGATTCCAATGTGTTCAAATTCCAGCTATGGTAGCTTGTGGAGGAGTTCTAAAAAATAAAAATGAAGTTTCAAATTCAATGAAGTTATCGGCAGTTATAAATGCTTTAGCATTGGGATTATCAGTTGCAATGTTATTATCTTGGAAATCATATTACACAGTGGTTGATGGTGGAACTACACTTCCGACACTTACAGCTACAAAGGCGATGGGATATGAATGGATGACGGTATTTTACGCTATATCATTAATACTTTGTTTAGTATCTTCTGCAGTTTCTATAACCTTTGGATTTGTTGCAAGATTTGAAAGCGCATCTGTTTTAAAACGTGTAAGCGATGTAAAGGTTCGTAGATTTTTGGTAGCAGTATTTATATTGGCGGTTTCAATGCTTATATCAATGGCTGGTTTAACTAATATAATCAAATACGGATATGGTTACTGTGGATATGTGGCAATAGTATTAATAGTGGTTCCACTACTAACTGTTGGAGCATATAAGAATAAAAAATATTTAAGCGAGCGAGAATATAAAAATTTTGCAAATGCTGAACCTGTAAATGAAATTTGAAAACTGAATAAATTTGATAAAAAAATTGCTGAAAGTACTTGAAAAATAATTTTGTCTCTGCTATAGTTCTATAAAACGTAACGAAATGAAGCAGTAGATGGAATCAAACTACTTAGAGAGGTACTGGTTGGTGCAAAGTACATGGGGAGATCTGTTGAACTAGTCATTAAATGGCTGTCTTGAAATTAAGTAGAGATAGACGGGAGCTCCCGTTACAGAGCTATTCATTATTGGATCAAAGTGCATCATAAAGATGAAGAAGAGTGGTACCGCGGAAGCTTTCAGCCTTTCGTCTCTTTTGTTATAGGCAATGGAGACGGGAGGCTTTCTTATTGCCAAAATAGCTGAAAAGTAAAATTTTGGAGGAAAAGAAAATGGAAAAAAGTATGAAAGCAAGTAGCAAGTCAATTTTTACAGCAATTTCAGTTGGGATGGTTTTATTCTCAGCACACGCAGGTGGCGGTTTCGCCACAGGAAATCAAGCAAATACATTTTTTATAAGTTTGGGTTGGCCGGGAATTATAAGCGCAATATTGGCAATATTTTTGTTGACGGCAACAATGAGAGAAGCGATGATAATGTTTAATCAAAGAGGGATTAGCTCATATAAAGAACTTTTCAAAACATTGCTTCATCCGTTTGATAAATTGTCAGTATTTTTTGAAATATTTTTCTACATCATGGTAGTAATGGCAATCGCAGCAGCAATATCAGGAGCAGCAAGTGCTCTTCAAGAGTACTTTGCCATAAATTATCAGTTTTATGTTGTAGTAGTTGGGATGTTGGTTTTGTCATTGACAATATTTGGTGCAAATTTAGTTAGAAAAGCAAGCACATTTATGGGAATGGCAATTTTGATAACAGCAGTAAGTATATACACTCTTGGAAGTTTTCAAGGAGAAAATTTTGTAACTGTACTTACAAAAGACTTTGGAAGTTGTGGATTTAAAAACTTACCAAAAGCAATTTTAAATTCATTCGTATATGCAGGATTTCAATGTGTAACCCTTCCAACAATGATAGTATGCGGAAAAGTTTTAGAAGATAGAAGTCAAGTTGGCAAAGCTATGAAATTTTCATTTGCAGTTAACTCAATAGCATTAGTATTGTCAATTGTGATGTTAAATTCATGGAAGAGTTTTTATACAACTGTTGAGGGAGGAACAACACTACCTACTTTGATGGTAACAAATGCAATAGGTTGGAAATGGTTGTTTGCAATTTATGGAGTGTGTTTGGTGCTTTGCTTAATCTCAACAGGAGTAACAACTACTTTTGGATTTGTATCAAGATTTGAAAATTCAAAATTACTTAATAAGATAGCAAGTCAAACTAAGAAAAGAGTTATAGTTGCAGCATTTATAATCACTGTTTCAATGGCGATTTCAATGGTTGGACTTACAAATATAATTAAATATGGATATGGCTACTGTGGATATTTGGCGATAGCTGTAGTAGTAATTCCATTTTTAACAGTTGGAGTATATAAAAATAGAACTTATGGGAAAGTACCATCATCAGTATTAGGTACAGTTGAGTAAATTTAGGAGGATAAGATGAATATAAGATTTGAACAAGCAGAAACTTTAAAGGAAAAACCACAAGGAGCTCTAGGATTTGGTAAAAAATTTACAGACTATATGTTTGTAATGGATTGGAAAGAAGGCAAGGGTTGGCATGACGAAAGAATTGTACCTTATGCACCAATGATTATTGATCCGGCTGCAATGGTACTACATTATGCACAAGAGACTTTTGAAGGACTTAAAGCATATCGCGGGAAAAATGGAGAGGTATATCTTTTTAGACCTGATATGAATGCAAAGAGATTTGAAAAATCTAATGAGCGTATGTGTATGCCAAGTGTACCTGAAGAAATGTTTGTAGAGGCTATAAAGGAATTAGTTAAAGTTGAAGAAGCTTGGATTCCAACAGGTGAGGGAGAATCTTTATACATCAGACCTTTTATGTATGCAAATGAAGTTGCATTAGGTGTAGACCAAGCAGATAATTATAGATTTATAATTGTGCTTTCACCAGTAGGAGCATATTATCCTGAAGGAGTTAATCCTATAAAAATATATGTAGAAGACGAACTTACAAGAGCAACGGTTGGTGGAACAGGATTTGTAAAATGCGGTGGAAACTACGCAGGAAGTTTAGCAGGTCAAATGAAAGCTAAAAAACTTGGATATACTCAAGTACTTTGGTTAGATGGAGTTCATCGTAAGTATGTTGAAGAAGTGGGTTCAATGAACGTAATGTTCTTGATAGACGACGTTGTTGTAACAGCTCCAATCGAAGGAACTGTACTTGCCGGAGTTACAAGAGACTCAATCTTACAACTTGTAAAAGATTGGGGATATAAAGTTGAAGAACGTCATTTAGAAATATATGAACTTATGAAAGCTGGAAAAGAAGGAAGACTTCAAGAAGCTTGGGGTACAGGTACAGCAGCTGTAATATCTCCTATAGGCGAACTTTTCTATAAAGGAGAAAAAGTAGAAGTAAATGAATTTAAGACAGGCGAACTAACTCAAAAATTGTACGATACTTTGACAGGAATTCAATGGGGAGATGTTGAAGATGAACACAATTGGAGAGTAGTGGTTAAATAAAATTATAAATAGATTTTAAGTAAAAATACGGGAGAATAAATATAGATGAAAACAGTAAAAATGAGTAACTATAGCGTTTCAAAAGAAGGATATCCACATTTAGAAAAAGTTTGTAGAGATTACAACTACAATAAAGTAGTTTTAGTTGGTGGAAAGAGGGCGCTTCAAGCAGCAGCACCTAAGATAAGAGAAGCTCTTAAAGATTCAGATATAGAAATTACCGGAGAATTTGTATACGGTGAAGAATGTACAATGAGCAATGTTGAAAGATTAAAAAATAGAGAAGAAATTCAAAATGCAGACGTAATATTTACAATTGGCGGTGGAAAATCTACTGACACTGGCAAAATATTGGCGGCACAATTAAATAAAAATGCTTTCTCATTCCCTACAATCTGTTCAAATTGCTCAGCAGTGACAGCAATTTCAGTTGTATATAATGACGATAGAACTTTCTCACACTATGAATTAATTCCGGCACCAGTGCATATGTTTGTTGAAACAAGTATAATTGCCAATGCACCTGAGGAATACCTATGGGCAGGGATAGGAGATGGACTTAGCAAGCAACCTGAAGTTGCATACGCAACAAAGTATGCAGAATTAGATCACATAGCAAGAATGGGATTAACACTTAGCAAGAGTTGTGAAGCACCTTTCTTAAAATATGGAAAGCAAGCTATAGAAGATTGCAGAAACAATAAATCTACTCAAGCAATTGAAGAAGTAGCAATGGATATACTTGTTGCAACGGGATATGTTTCAAATTTAACTAATCAACCAGAGTACTATTACAATTCTTCTCTTGCACATATTTTCTACAATGCATCAACTGCTGTTCCAAGAGACAAAGAATATCTACACGGAGAACTTGTTTCATTTGGTGTGCTTGTGCTACATGCATATGCAGAACAATTTGATGAATTGGATAAAATTGCGAAATTCAATAAATCTATAGGATTACCTATCACACTTGAAGATGTTGGTTTAACTTATGATGATTTAGAAAAATTAGCAGAAGTAGCACCTAACACAACTGAGTGGAAGAGGGCAGTAACAAATCCTTTAACAAAGGAAAGATTTATAGAAGCAATGAAAACTGCCGATGAGTACGGAAAAAAATTAAAAGCAGAAAGACAAGAAGAAATTGCATAAACAATACCGAGTGTGGCTTAGCCACACTTTTTTATTTACTTAGTTTAGGTATTTGAGAAATAGAAAAAAATTAAATTTTTTGATAGAAACATTTCTCAATACTGCATAGAGAATATAAAGAGTTAGTAAAATTAATAATAAATAAAAATAGGGGTATAATTAAAATTACTATAATACTAAAAATAGAGGATTTAGGATTCAAAGATAAAAAGTATAATACACTTTTTATTGTAGTTTTGGATGAAAAGTTTATTAAAAGGGGAGAATAGAACAAATGAAAAATAAAATAGTTATGATTTTGTATTTTATAATAATGGTGGGATGCATTCCTATTTTCTTTTCAGGGTTATCTAATTTATATAGATTCATAACAACGTTAAATTATTATATACTCAGTCCATTCTCTTTTCCTTTACTAGTTTCATTACCATTGGTTTATAAGAGCAGAAAGCTATTTTTAGGATATATTTTATTATTTCCATTAGCTTGGAATATCTTTTTTATTTTTTACTTTTTTGATGATCATAGTTACATTAGTATTATATCTTTTATAATAGGAGCTTTAACATCAATATATTTAAAAATATTTTTTGAAAGTGTGTAATTTAAAGTTAATACTACACTATAAAAATTAGTATAGAAGATTTACAATTAAATAATATATTAGATTGATTGGCATAGACAGTAAAAATTACCATTAGAGAATAAAATATAAGTTTTCATAAAAATAATAGTTTGACAGGTATGTATAGTATGATTATTAAAAATATAAGCACAAAAAAACCAAATCGAATTTCGACTTGGTCAATTTTATACTAATATGTCAGTAAACATAAATATAATTTTTCCGATGAACTCAGATATTATGAATAGTATCATGTACCAACCTATAAAATCTATCTTATTAGTTTCTTTTAGTTGGTTGTGAAATTGAGAAACCGATAGACAAGTTGCAAACAAAACCAAAACTATTGTTGCAACTGGAAATGCCGTAAAGGCTGATAGAGTTTTAAAATAAAATATTCCATACCAAGGAGAGAAGATAAACATAACGAGCATAATTATTTCAGAAAGAAAATAATTTATAAGTGCAAAATGTTTAATCTCGCTATAACTCGAATCAATCCAAGCTTTTTCTGTAGCTAAATTTAGTGGGATGTAGAATTGAGCTAACTTGATTAGAATTTTAATCACTAGTGAAAAAACAATAATAAGAGAAAAGTTATTCCATTTCACAACACTTATTACAACAGGTATGATAGATAGTAAGATTGCAAATATTAAAAGTTGCTTTTCATTGAGTTTAGTTGCAATAGTGTGTATACTTCTAAGTTTTTGAAATACTAAATTAGTCTTCATAGTTTCCGAGATATCTTCTAATGTATGATGATCTTTAGAAATATTTGCCTTGCTTAGTTTAAATGGGTTATCTTTTTTTTCTTTATTTAAGTTTTCTTTAGGTTTATCTTTATTTGTAAATTTATTTTTAAACTTGTCTATAAATTTTTCTTTAGTTACAGATTTTTCTGAACTTTTTTCAAGTTTCTTTTCTTTGACAGGCTCAGTTTCTTTTTTTACAGTTTGCTTTTTATCAGATGATTTGGTTTTACTATCTTTTTTTGTTTTTTCGTCAGCTTTATCTTTTTTATTTGACGGTTCATTTTTTACATCAGATTTAGATTTTTCCAACTCTGCATTAACAAGCTCTGTAAAACTTTTATAATCATAAGAAGATATCTTTTTATCAAACTCTTTATTTGTAGTATCTTTTTTATTTGTCTTTGACAATTCCTCTTCGATAACATTTATAGGAGGTATGTCCATTGTATTTTCAAATGTTTTAACCTCCGGTTTAGTGAGTTCAACTTTATCTAAATTTTCAGTGTCATCTTTTAGAGAAGAGAATATAGAAAATTGGTCATCATCTTCATTTATAAAGTCCCTAAATTTTTCTCGAAAGCTTTTTTTATTAGGAGTAGATTTAGGTGTTGATTTTGTCGTTTTTTGAGTTTTTAGTGGTTCTTCTTTAGTTGAAGCGTCTAAATTTTCTTTTTTGAAATTAAGTTCATTGGTCAAGCTAAGATCTTTAACTTCTTTTTTATTTTCTTTAGAAGGTTTTTCAGAACCTTTTAGAATAGAAGATTGTTTTTGATAGTCAGATATATTTTTAGATATTTTTTCATCTACTGCCTTAATAATATCTTTTAATTCACTTGTAGAATCTATACCGGACAAATTTGTCAGAGGCTTAAAAGTTCTTGTTTCTTGCTCTGAAGTATTATTTTCGATAATTTGTATTTTCACATTCTTTAAACTAGTTCCGCAATTAGAGCAGTAGTTATCAGAAGATTGAACTTTATTTCCACAGTTAGGACAAAACATTAAATCACCTTCTTTTTTAATTTATTATAGCATATTAGTAAAAAAAATTGCATTTAAAAAGGAAAGCCCGAATTGAGCCTTCCTAACTTTTGAAAGTTTCTTATTTTGCTTCAGTTTTAGCTTCGTCAGCTGCTTCTTCAGCAGAGTTAGCTGCTGCTTCAGCTTCAGTAGCTGCTTCTTCAGCCTTGTTAGCTTCTTCAGTTGCTTTGTTAGCTTCAGCTTCTTCAGTTTTAGCTTCGTTAGCTGCTTTGTTAGCTTCTTGAGCTGCTGCATTAGCTTCAGCTGCTGCTGCGTTTGCAGAATTAGCTGCTTCTTCAGCTGGTTTTTTAGCTCCACAAGCTACTACACCTAACATCATAACTCCTACAGTTGCTATACTTAACATTTTTCTAAGATTTGTCATTTTTAAATACCTCCTAATTTGTATGCTAAGATAATAAGCTATTTATGTGAAAATTAGGTGTTAGTTAAGTTAAATTTCTATAATAATAAATAATTAATTATTTAAAAATAAGATTTAAAACATTATGCTATAATTTAAATAGGAGGACTAAATGTATCAAGCACTTTATAGAAAATATCGTTCAAAAACATTTGAAGAGATAGTTGGACAGAACCATGTCACGACAGCTCTTAAAAATCAAATTATAAATAATGAATTTTCTCACGCATACCTTTTTTCAGGAACAAGGGGAACTGGAAAGACTTCTTGTGCAAAAATCCTATCAAGAGCAGTCAACTGTGAACATCCGGTAGATGGAAATCCATGCAACGAATGTGAATCTTGTAGGTCAATTCTTGAAGATAGAGTTATGGATGTTGTCGAGATGGATGCAGCATCTAATAATGGTGTAGATGACATAAGAGAATTAAAAGATAAAGTTGTCTATCCACCACAAAATTTAAAATACAAAGTATATATAATAGATGAAGTTCATATGTTGTCAAAAGGTGCATTCAATGCTCTATTAAAAATATTAGAAGAGCCACCAAGACATTTGATATTTATTTTGGCGACAACTGAACCTGAAAAAATTCCCACAACAATTTTGTCAAGGCTTCAAAGATATAATTTTAAGAGGATAAGTGAAGATGAAATATCTTCAAATTTAGAGAGAATTTCAAAAATAGAAAATAGAGAAGTTGAACCGGAGGTATTTGAGTTAATAGCAAATAGCTCAGATGGGGCAATGAGAGATAGTCTTTCGCTTTTAGACCAGTTGTTTTCTTTTTCAGATGAAAAATTAACATACGAAAGAGCGATTGATATATTGGGTATTGTTTCGAATAAATTTTTATTCAATTTATCGGATGCTATAATAGAAAGAAATCTTGCACAATCACTGGCTGAAATGGATGAACTGTATAAAGCGGGAAAAGATATAACAATTTTGATAAGTGATTTGATAACCCACTTTAGAAATGTTATGGTTATAGGTGCAACTAATTCTGAAACTTTAGTGCACACCAGCCAATTTGAAGAATATAAAAATCAAGCTGAAAAAGCAGGAGCAAGTAGAATAATAGAGATAATCAAGATATTAAACAACACTCTTTCTAATATTAAATATTCAATGGACAAGCGTGTAATGATTGAGATGTGTCTTGTTGAATTGTGCACCCAAGTTACAGATGTAGAGTTGAGGTTGAAAGAATTAGAAGATAAATTAAACTCTATAAGTATTGGCAATTTGGATTTAAATAAATTCAAAGACAATAGATTTCAGTCCAATGAGTCTAAAGTAGTTGAAAGAGCAAAAGAAAAGCCTGTTGATAGGGCAGTGGCAAATAAGGTTGAAAAAGATGAGCATGAACAAGTTTCAAATGACACTATAAAAACCACTAAAAAAGGTGAAGTTTCTTTATCAACTCAACAGCTAAAATCAGAATGGAATCAAGTGATTTCAAATTTAAAAAATAGAAACAAAATGTCAACGGCGGTATTGTTAGATAAAGTACGTGATATGGAAGTTCTAAATGGAACAGTGGTACTATATTTCGATGTAGTAGATGAAATGTTTTATAAGATGAGTTCGAGAGATGAAAATAAAACCGCACTTATAGTTCTATTAAAAGAGACCTATGGAGATTCAATTGAACTGAAATTGGAAATAAAAGATTTAAAAAATAGAGAACAAAGTATAGAAAAATTGAAAAAACTTGTCGGCGAAGAAAATATTGATATAATTTAACTATAAGAAAATTTAGGAGGATAACATGGCAAGAGGATTTGGTGGATTTCCGGGCGGCGGAAATATGAATAATATGATGAAACAAATGCAAAAGATTCAAAAACAAATGGAGACTTTGCAAGAAGATTTAAAAAATCAAGAAGTTGAAGCTTCATCAGGCGGTGGGGCAGTAAGAGCAACTGTTAATGGGAACAAAGAACTTATAAGTGTTAAGATAGATCCTGAAGTTGTGGATCCGGAAGATGTTGAGATGCTTGAAGATTTAATTGTAGCAGCTATTGGTGAAGCAATGAGAACAGCCGATGATAAAGTTAATTCTGAAATGGGTAAAATAACAGGCGGTCTTAATATTCCGGGGCTATAATAATGGCAAAACGTGCAAAGTCTATTGAACAGTTAATATCTCAACTAAATAAATTGCCGGGCATAGGAAGTAAGACAGCTCAAAGATTGGCATATCATGTAATAGACATGAAGGACGAAGAGGTAAGAGAACTTTCAAATGCCCTGCTTGAAGCAAAACAAAACATACACAAATGTGAGAAATGTCAAAACTTCACAGATGAAGAGGTTTGTGATATTTGCAAAGATAACACAAGAGATATGAGCACAATATGCGTTGTGGAATACCCTAAAGATGTTGAGGCTTTAGAACGTAGCAATTGTTATCATGGATTATATCATGTACTACATGGGACAATTTCTCCATCAAGAGCAATTCATGCAGATGAACTAAGCATAGGCAGTTTGATAAAGAGACTTGAAACAGAAGATATAAAAGAGATAATTGTTGCGACAAATCCAACAACTGAAGGAGATACAACGGCCCTTTATATTTCAAGGTTGATTGAACCGCTTGGGATTAAAGTTTCAAGAATAGGATACGGTCTTCCCGTTGGCGGAGATTTGGAATACTATGATGAAATTACAATCTCAACTGCACTTGAAAACAGAAGAACTTTAAATAGAAATTTGTAAATTTTAAATTATATAAAAGTCAGAAATATTGAAAATTTCTGACTTTTATATATTAATTTTTTATTTTCAAAATAAAGGTTAAATTTGGTCAGAAAAATGGGTATAATGTTATCACTGCAAATATTTTAGTTGGGGAGTGAATAAATGGCAGATAATAAAGATATGAAAAATAAAGATAAAGATAAATTTAACAACTTAAAAAATCCTAGGAATATCTACTATATTTTGGCAATAATTGCGATACTTTTAGTTCCTTTTATGAATAGGTTTTTACAAGAGAAAAAGCCTGAAGTCAAAGAAGTATCTTATGACCAATTTGTAAGTATGATAGTAAGTGGAAAAGTTAAGGAAGTTAGTGTAAAAGATAGAAACTATACTTTTGAAGTTTCAGATTCAAAATCTGATAAAACTATAGAATATAAGACAAATAGAGTTGAAGGACATCAAGGTATAGTGGATTTGATGCTTGAAAATAATGTAAAAGTGAATAGAGAGTTTACTAAAGAAGTTCCTGCTCCGGTGGCGATGTTTTTATCATTCCTATATACTTTCGGAATGATGGTACTTCTTTATATAATACTATTTAAATTTGTACTGAAAAAATTCGGTGGAGAAGGTGGAATAGGCCCAATGCGTTTTGGAAAGAGCAATGCAAAAATCTATGTTGAGTCAACAGACGGCATTACTTTTGAAAATGTAGCCGGGCAAGATGAAGCCAAAGAAGCTTTGACAGAAATAGTTGATTTTCTACATCAACCTAAAAAATATACTTCAATAGGTGCTAAGTTGCCTAAGGGAGCTTTGTTAGTAGGCCCTCCGGGGACTGGTAAGACACTTCTTGCAAAGGCAGTTGCCGGAGAGGCAAAAGTGCCGTTCTTTTCAATTTCAGGTTCTGAATTTGTAGAGATGTTTGTTGGACTTGGAGCTGCCAAGGTCAGAGATTTATTTAAACAAGCTCATGAAAAAGCACCTTGTATAATCTTTATAGACGAGATTGATACAATAGGTAAAAAGCGTGATGGAGCAGGTTTTGGTGGAAATGATGAAAGAGAACAAACTTTAAATCAGTTACTTTCGGAAATGGACGGGTTTGAAGGTAATGATGGAGTTGTAATATTAGCAGCTACAAACAGACCGGAGTCATTAGATCCGGCGTTGTTAAGACCGGGTAGATTTGATAGACGTGTACCTGTGGAACTTCCGGATTTAGCCGGAAGAGAAGCAATACTAAAAGTACATGCAAAATCAATAAAAAAAGAAGCTGACATAGATTTCAATCAAGTTGCAAGATCTACTGCAGGAGCAAGTGGAGCCGATTTGGCCAATATGGTAAATGAAGCGGCATTAAGGGCAGTTAGAGAGGGCAGAAGTCTTATGAGCCAACGAGATATAGAAGAGTCCGTTGAAGTTGTCTTGGCCGGATACGAGAGAAAGAATGCAGTAATTTCTCCAAAAGAAAAAGAGATAATTGCATACCATGAAGTTGGACACGCACTTGTTGCGGCAAAACAGAACGGTTCAGCACCGGTTCATAAAATTACAATCGTTCCTCGTACATCAGGAGCTCTTGGATATACTATGCAAGTTGATGAAGAAGAAAAATTCTTGATGAGCAGTAAAGATTTATTCAGTCAAATAGTAACTTTGACAGGTGGAAGAAGTGCTGAAGAATTGATTTTTAATTTGAAGACATCAGGAGCTTCAAATGACATAGAAAAAGCTACTAAAATAGCAAAGACTATGATAACCAGGTTCGGTATGAGTGATGAATTTGGTTTTGTGGCAATGGAAGCTATGACAAATCAATATTTAGGGGGAGATTCCTCACTGACAGTTTCACCTAAAAAACAAGCTGAAATAGATGATGCAGTATTTAAAATAGTAGAAAAAGCTCATCTTGAAGCTGTAAATATATTAAAAGACAATATGGAAGCCCTTCATGAAATTGCAAGGTACTTGTTAAAAGAAGAAACTATAACAGGGGAACAGTTTATGGATATATTGAAAAAATTTGACAACATAGATGCTCCTACTGATGCGATAGAAAATAATTAAAATTAAAAATAAAATAGATAGTGTGTCAAAAAATAGTATTTTTGATGTACTATCTATTTTTTTTATGCTGATTAATGAAAAAAAATAACAAATTTAACAAAATATAACAACTTTTATTGACAATGCTTTTTTATCTGATTAAAATCTAAATTAGGTGAAGACTATGAATAAAGAAATCAGAACTAAAGAAATTTATAGACAACTTAAGAATTCTGAATTTATAACTATTGAAAAATTAGCTGAAAAATTCAATGTCTCTGAGATGACAATAAGAAGAGATCTATTGGAACTGGAGCAAAAAGGTCTTGCAGTAAGAGGAATAGGCGGGGCTTATCCAAGCAGAGCATTAGATGTAGAAGTTTCTATAGATGAAAAGAAAGTGAAAAATATTAACAAAAAAAGAAAAATTGCAGAAGAGGCAATTAATCTGATTAAAGAAGATATGACAGTTTTCTTGGACTCGGGTAGTACTTGTTATGAATTGTCTAAAAAAATCAAGCTAAGAGATTTTAGTCATCTAAATGTGATAACTCAAGACTTATCCATTATTAACTATTTAAAAGAAACATCAGGAATAAATTTAATAGTTTTAGGAGGATTATTGAGTAACGAAACCAATAGTATGAATGGGATACTAACTCAACTATGTCTTGAAAGACTTTCTGCAGATATAGCTTTTTTAGGTGCGTCAAGCATATCGAATGATTTAAAAATTTTCACTCCATCTGAGAATAAGATTTTATCAAAAATTGAAATGGTGAAGAATTCAAAAAAATCTATTTTGATTGCAGATAGTGGGAAGATAAATAATTCAAATTTGTACTATGTTCACGATGTAAAAGATTTCGATTTATTTATAACTGACCAAGGTTTAAGTAGTGAATTTGAAAAAAGATTAATAGAATCTGAAATAAAATATATGAAAGTTTAGGTGCTATATGGCAAAAGTTGTAATGGTAGCAGATGATTTAACAGGGGCAAATGCAAATTGCTCCCTAATGAAAAAGATAGGGCTGACGGCATGCAGTCTTTTAAATTCTTTTAATGAAATTCCAAGTGATATGGATGTTGTTGCATACACTACTAATTCAAGGGCTATTGAACCTGAAGAAGCCTATAAAAGAGTTAGAGAAGGCTTAAAAAAATTAAAAGATGACGAAGTTATTTTATATTCTAAGAGAATAGACTCAACTTTGAGGGGAAATCTTGGAAGTGAATTGAGAGCATTTTTAGATGAACTTGAAGACTATATCGGAATTTGTGTTCCGGCATATCCAGACAGTGGGAGAATTGTAGTAAATGGAACTATGATTGTAAATGGTTCTCTACTTATGAATACAGATGCTGGGAAGGATTCAAAAACACCGGTATTTTCAAACGATGCAGAAACTTTGTTATCGAAGAATTTAGAAAATCAAGTCAAATCTATATATTTAGAAGACGTAGAAAAAGGTGTAGATTATATAGCTGAATTGATAAAAAGCGAAAAGAAAAAAGGCACTAAATTGATTATTTTTGATGGAGTATCTAATAGACATTTAGAAGAAATATCAAAAGCCGTAGTTGTTTCCAAAGAAAAATCTTTTGCAGTAGACGCAGGACCATTTACTAAAGTTTTAACACAGAAGATATTAGAAAATGAAGGCAAAGACAATAAAGTATTGATGGTTGTAGGCTCTGTAACAGATATAACTATAAAGCAAATTAATGAAACAATATTTGACCACAATGTAAAAGTAGTAGAAGTTGACCCGTTAAAATTTGTAGAGGAAACTGATTTAGAAACTTATATGACAGAGTTAGTTAGAGAGTCAGATACTCAGTTATTTGAAACAGAAGTTTTGATGATAACAACCACACCTTATAGAGACGGTCAAAGTAGATTAGATTTAAAAGAAATTTCAAAAAGATTAAACATATCAATAGATGATATATCAATTAAAATTTCAAACGGGCTTGCAAAACTGGCGAGCAAAATTTTGAAATTAGAGCATAATTTTTCGGGCGTATTTTGCACTGGAGGAGATATTACTGTTGCCCTTTCAGAAGAATCAGGCGCAATAGGAATTGAAATAAGAGAAGAAGTTTTACCTTTGGTTGCGTACGGAAGAATTATGGGCGGGTATTTTCCGCAACTTAGAATAATTTCTAAAGGAGGTATGGTAGGAGATAAATTTGCAATGAGTAAGTGCATTAATAAGTTAAAAAATATTTGAGGAGGAAATAAATGAAAAAGCCAATTATAGCAATACCACTTGGAGACCCTGCAGGTATAGGACCTGAAATCACAATGCACACATGGGCAAGTGATGAAGTTCAGGAAATATCAAAATTGATATTAGTAGGAGACGAGTTTGTAGTAAAAAAAGCATTAGACGTAACAGGATTAGATTTAAAGATTAATATAATTAGAGAAGTATCAGAAGCTCTTTTTGAAAAAGGAACAATAGACCTTATCGACTTAGGAATAGTTAAAGAAGACTATGAATTTGGAAAAGTGAATGCACTTTGTGGGGAAGCTTCTTATCAATATGTGAAAAAAGCCGGAGAACTTGCAATGGCTGGAGAGGTTGATGCAGTTGCTACAACACCAATCAACAAAGAATCTCTAAGAGCAGCAAAAGTTCCATATATAGGACATACAGAGATGTTTGAAGATATTTCCGGAGTAAAAGACCCTCTTACAATGTTCGAAGTTGAAAATTTGAGAGTATTTTTCCTTTCAAGACACTTAAGCCTTAAAGATGCAATAGACACAATAAAATACGATAGAGTTTTAGACTATATAAAGAGATGTACAGAAGCTATGCACAGGCTGGGAGTTAAAGGAACTATGGCGGTTGCAGGGCTTAATCCTCACTCAGGAGAACATGGATTGTTTGGTTGGGAAGAAGTGAATGAAATAGAACCGGCTGTTAAGAAAGCTAAAGAAGAAGGCTACGATGTTGCAGGACCTGTGCCGGCAGACTCTGTGTTCCACCAAGCACTTCACGGAAGTTACGCAGCTGTTTTGAGTTTGTATCATGACCAAGGACACGTTGCAACTAAGACATATAATTTTGAAAAGACAATCTCACTTACAAATTCTATGCCATTTTTAAGAACAAGTGTAGACCATGGAACAGCTTATCCAATAGCCGGAACTAATACGGCAAGTTCTGTAAGTATGATAGAAGCTGTAAAAGTAGCGGCAAAATATGCAAACCAATTTAAAAGTGGAGGAGTTAAATAATGGGAGAATTGATGCTTTCGCCTGAGAGAATGATTATAGCCATGGTAATAGGCATAATATTCTTGGTATTTATGATTTTAAAAACTAAAGTTCACACTTTCTTAGCGTTAATTATAGCGAGTTTACTAATAGGAGCTATAGGAGGATTTCCCGCACCTAATCTAATAAAGGCGATAACCGATGGATTTGGAGGAACTCTTGGAAGTATAGGAGTAATAATAGGTCTTGGAGTTATGATGGGAGAAATTTTTGAGTTTAGTGGTGCAGCTAAAAAGATGGCATACACATTCTTAAAAGTATTGGGTAAAGACAAAGAAGAAATAGCTCTTACGATAACAGGATTTTTAGTTTCAATTCCAATATTTTGTGATTCAGGCTTTGTAATCTTAGCGCCACTTGCAAAAGCACTTTCTCGTCAAAGTAAGAAATCTATGGTTGGACTTGGAGTAGCTCTTGCATCTGGACTTGTAATAACTCACTCATTAATTCCGCCAACACCCGGTCCTATAGGAGCGGCCGGTATATTTGGAGCCAATATAGGCTCACTTATATTATGGGGGATATTAATAGCTATACCTATGTCAGCAGCTTGTTTAGTATATGCAAAATACATTGGTAAAAAGATTTATCAAATTCCTACAGAAGATGGAGAAGGTTGGACAAGAGAGAGAAGCAAAGCTGTGGCTGATGAAATTTTAGCTGACTTTGATGAAAACTTACTAAGCGCATTTTCTTCATTCTTGCCAATATTAGTTCCAATAGTGTTGATACTATTACAAAATGTAACGGCATTAGTTGGAGTTGAAAATGAAACTTTAAAATGGATAATAAACTTTACAGGAGCGCCTATAGTTGCCGTTGCGGTTGGAGTTCTCTTAGCATTGTTCTTACTTGCTAAAGACGCACCAAGAGATGAAGTTGCCAAGATGATGGAAAAAGGTTTAGCATCCGCCGGAATAATAATATTTGTAACAGGCGGTGGTGGAGCTTTAGGTTCTGTACTTAGAACAAGCGGAGTTGGAGAATATATAGCAAAAGGCATTGCCACAACAGCAATTCCGCCATTATTCTTACCATTTATAATAGCTACAATGATGAGACTTATCCAAGGTTCGGGAACAGTTGCAATGCTTACAGCAGCCTCAATCACTGCCCCTATTATGACATCCTTAGGAGTTAATCCTACATTTGCCACACTTTCAGCATGTATAGGTTCATTATTCTTCAGCCAATTCAGTGATTCATTCTTCTGGGTTGTAAATAGAACTATGGGAATAAGCGACGCTAAAGAGCAAATTAGAATTTGGTCTATCCCAACAACAATAGCTTGGGCTATAGGATTTGTAGTTCTTTTGATAATAAATGGATTTTTCGGATAAATAGAAATAATTTAAAATTGGATGGCATTTCTTTTAGAAGTGCCATTTTTTATATGTAATTATTAGGTTAGCATGATTATTGACAAAAGTAAAAAAATATATTAAGTTAAATAAAATATTTAGACATATTTAGAGATACGTATGAAATATTATTTTAATTTATATAGGCATAATAACAGGGGTACATTTTTGAGGATTAATTAATGTAGAATCAATTAATTAATGTACAAAATAAAAGGGATATAGTTTAAATTTATTAAGATAGATTGGTAATAGGAGTACAAATGAAGATTAGAAGAAAAATAAGTGTAGTCTACTTTTTATTTTTTATATTTTGTATATATGTCTTGGTAAGGTATCATGGTCTTGAAGTGTGGCCAAAATGGCAACAACTGACAAGAGAAAGAGTCATATACCTTATGAATACAGACGTGCAATGGTCAAAAGAGCCAATAACTCATATAGGTTATTTAGTGGGAATGGCAATGTGTCTATTTCATCTAACTATTGAGTTATTAGAAAAGAACTATACAAAAAAGGTAAAGAACTATATAAAAAGTAAAAAATATTTGATAAATTTAGCAATATGGATAGTTGCAATCAGCTTAATCTTTGTGATAAGTAAGCTAACATTTTACAAGGTATATATGGATTTGATTATTCCGCTTGCCTATTCTCTAGGTGGTTTTATCTTCATAAACAGCAAGGAAGCGAATGAGTAAGAAAAAGTCGTCTTATCACTAAGGCGACTTTAATTTATTTTATTTGCAATTGCTTTAAAGAATATTCCGACAATTGAGTGAAATCTTTTTAAATCAGTGATGTATGCAAAGTCACTGCCGAATATTTTTTTCTCTGTTTCTAAATCTTCTTCAAGACCTGTAAATACACCTAACACATTTATCCCCATAAGCCTTGCTTTCATTACTGAATTGTAAGTGTCAAACGTTGCAATTTCATCAACATAATTTTCAACACCAAGGTCTGCCATGCCAATTAAACCGAGGTCCGTTTCGTCATTCGGCTTACCATCTGAAAGAATAATCAAAAATTTTCTATCGTGTGGATTTTTTTCTATCAAGTTAGTAATCAATTTTATAGCCAATCCGTCACGATTGCTACCGGAGCCTTGGAATTTAAAAATTTCTGAGTTCTTGAGCTTTGAGTCGTGATAGTCTCTGTAAGTCTTTATAATCATTCTGTCAAAAAAGTTGTTAAATGAAATAACCCTTGTATCTATATTTAAAGAAGTAAGCGCTTCTGCGATTATAAAGGCCTCAATTGCAACTTCGCTCTGCCTAACAGTTTGAGAAGCGGAAGAATCTAATAGGATATCTACTGAAATATCTCCAAGGTCATCTGAATAGTTTCTTTTGAAAACTTTTTGATTGTTAGAATATAAACTCTTCCAAATTTCGCTTGCAACTAACTCTCCCATTGTACTTCTAATGTTGTACTGTTCAGAATTTTTTAAAATTGAGTTTTTCAACACTTCTTTTAAATTTATTGTGGCTCTTTTAAAGTGCAACTCATCTGCACGATATTTTTCTAAATTTTTAGTATGAACTTCATCAGCTTGAGCTTTAAAGAAAGAATCTTTCATAGTGTATTCGCCATTGGTAAAATGCAACTTTACATTTTCATGTATTCCGGTGCAAATTTCACTCTCAAGCTTTTTTATTTCGTTTGGTCTTCCAATAGATTTGCCATATCTTCTCTCTACTATAGCCGAGTAATCCTTAGCCCCTGACTTTATATTTGACTTGTCTATAACTTCTTTCAAATCTTCATAAATCGATTGAGTGAACTCGGCAGACTCTATATTGAATTTTTCAAGGTCAGAAATTTCAACTTCTTTCACATTTACAACCATAGGATTTATTATCTGTTTAGATTTAACTTTTTCTATAAATTTTTCAACCTTATCAGTTGTTGGCATTGTGTCATAAACATGAAAATACTTTTGATATAGATTTTTTAAAAAATTTAAGAGCTCATAAGTGCCTAGAGAATGAAAATTTTCTATTTCATTTAACATTTCTTCAAGACTTCCGTTTACAATTCTTGGTTTGTTCAAAAAACTCGAATAGTAAGCTCGCTCCAATTCTTCACTTATAGAAGTTGGCTCTAAAAATTCATATTTGTGTTTTAAACTTTTTAAAAACTCTTCAAAAAAGTCAACCGTTCCCGGGCGAAATTCAAAAAGTTTTTCTCTTGTTGCGTTTTCAATGGCAAGTGCCATAATCATCTTTAAATCTTTATAGTTGGTTTTGGAATTTATGTGAAAACTCAAAAACTTTTCGATTGCAAATTTATTGTAGAGTTTATGTGAAATTCCAAGTAAGGCAAGTTTGTAAGGAGTTTCAGATAAAAAGGAATTTGTGTTTACATCTGAGTAATCTTCTGAAATTGTCCATACAATATTTTTATTCCTACTCATTAAATAATTCCTCAGATTTTAAGTCTTTTCTAATCAAAGTTTTTAAAACATCTCCAACTATTTCACTTTCATAAGAATCGAAAGATTTATGACTTATGCCCATTTCGATTGCACTTTTTATATCAAGTCCCATTTCCATTAGCTTTATAGCTCCGAGTAGACCACGCAAGTCGATAGGCTTTGAAGAAATTTCAGAATTTAAACTTTTTAATTCAATATCCAAGAAAAATCTTGTAAACAATTCAATGTATTTTTCAGTAAGTTTAGTTTTATCTCTTAAAATAGATTTTAAGTTTTCTTCTGAAATAGTCGGCATTTCAATTACCATAAATCTGGATACAAGCGCCTCGTTTAAATCTCTCGTCCCAATATATCCGTGGTTCATAGTTGCAATAAATCTTGTCGCCTCGTGCAATTTAAGTCTGCCGTATCCCGACACATCTATAATTCTTCTGTAGTCAAGAGCGGAATGCACAACAGAAAGCGCCTCGTTCTTAGCCATATTTATTTCGTCAAACACTCCAAAGCCTCCGAACTCTCCACATTCATACACAGGACCTTTTTTTAAAATAACATTGTTATCTCTAAAAGTATCAGTTCCTATAAGGGAAGCTGAGTCTGTGTTTACATTCAAAGAAATAGTCCAAAGAGGTCTGCTAAAAAGTGTAGCTAAATTTTCAGATAGCACATTTTTACCGGTTGCCTTAGGACCTGTTAAAAGTATGTGATTGCCGGAAAGTATTCCGGCTATTGCCTTTTCCCAAACTTCCTTTCCATAAAATTTAAAATTGACTTCAGGAACTCTGTACTTCAAATCTTTATCCAATTTATAATAAGCTCTAAATTTATTTACTTCGTTTAGTAAATTTTCATCTACATTTTGAGATTTTAAAAATTCTAATAATTCCATTTTTCCTCCTGCTAATTTGAATATCTAAATTAGATTTTACAATAATTATACCCATAAAATGTAAATATTTCAGAATTATTACAAACCTCAGATTATCTGTAACACAAATTTAAAGTAATAAATTATATAATGATGTTACAATTAATTTGTAAATAAGATTAGGGTGATGAGAATGAAAAGAAGTGTTAAGTTTTTGTTTACATTACTTTCTCTTATGATTTTGTTCAATTCTTCCACGGCATATGCAAAGGTATTTAAGGACACAAAGAATCATTGGGCTAAAGTTTATATTGACGATATGAGTGATAGAGGCTTTATGACAGGTTATGCCCAGGATACATTTAAACCGGACGATATGATGAGTAGAGCAGAGTTTTATTCCATAATAAATTCCATGGCAGGGTTGGAAAAAACTTATGCAGTTACATTTTCTGATGTATCTACATCAGATTGGTACTACCAAGATATTGCAAAGGCAATTAAGGCCGGTTATTTGACCCCGACAACTGGAGCTTTGAATCCAAACAAACCTATTTCTAGACAAGAAGTAATGGGAATAATCGGTTATATATACAAAGTAAAACCGGATTCTGCTGCAGCATCTAAGTTTGCAGACTCAGCTTCTATTAGAAATGAAAACAAAGGCTACGTTGGAGCACTTGTGAAAGTTGGAGTTGTAAATGGCGGAGCAGGAGGTATGCTCTATCCAAATAATCCAATGAGTAGAGCAGAAGTTGCAAAGGTACTCTTTACTATGGTGGATAAATATGAACTACCTTCAGAGAGAGTAGTTGTGGATAGTAAAATCAAGTTTGGGGACAGAAATTTATATAATTAAGAGCTTGGAAACAGGCTCTTTTTTATATGCAATTAAACATCAAATCTAAAAATAATTTATAATATTTTTAAATAAAATGAACCTTTTAATCATAATACATATCTTATATATAGATGCATCAAAAAAGGAAGGAGACTGAGCATGGATGATATCCAAATGGTCGAAGCTATAAAGGCCGGCGACAAAGAAGCTTTTGACCAATTATATGGAAAGTACCATTTAATGTTATATAGAACAGCATATTTGATTTTAGGAAATTCTTATGATGCAGAAGATGTACTACAGGATACATTTGTATCGGCTTATAAAAATATGTCTGCTTTAAAAGACCATACTAAATTGAAGACGTGGCTGTATGCCATTTTAAAAAATAGAGCCTATAAAAAATACAATAAAAATCAAAGAGAATTTCCGGAACAAGATATCTTAGAAAAAATTGAAGTCAAGGGAACTGAAAATAGCCAAGAAGATAAAATTGCATTGGAAGATGAGATTCAAATTTGTCTTATGAATCTAAAACCAAAACTTAGGGAAGTCATAGTGCTATATTATTACAATGATTTCACAATTGCAGAAATTGCTCAGATTTGCGGGAGTTTTCAAGGAACTGTCAAGTCAAGGCTGTATAAGGCTAGAAAAGATTTGAAAAGAGAATTGGAAAAGCTAAATTCAGAAGTTGTATTGCCGAAAAGGGAGGAAGCAAATGATTGATAAAGAAAAATTTGAAGATGAATTGAAAAAACAAATTAATTCTTCTGTTGATAAAGTATTTCCTTCCGACTTTGTAAAAAATAAGATTGATTTACAAATAAGAGACTTGGAACGAGAAAGAGGAGGATTTATGATGAAGAGAATGAAGAAATTAAAATTAGCAGCAGCTTTAGTGATTTGTATTTTAATAGGAGGAGGAGTTTATGCAATAGGTACTATAACAGGCACAATAAGCTCTTCAACTTCTTATTACAACTATACAAAATATGAAGATATTAAAAAAGCTGAAAAGAAAGCAGGATTTGAAGCAGTTGTCCCCGAAACTATAGGAGACTTTAAGTTTGATGGAATTAGAATAGAAGATCTTGCCAATGTTGATGAAAATGGTAGTCAAATGAATAAGAGGAAAGCCATCGATGTAACATATAAAAATGAAGGTGGAGAACTTTTAGAAGTGAATATAGACAAGGTACCATTTAACGTTCCAAAAATAGATACTCTAGAACACACTGAAGTTAAAGAAATAGACGGGCATAAATTCTATTTCACAAGACTTGAGAGCTTATTTTTAGCAAGTGAAAAAGAAATGACCACGGAAGAAAAAGAACGCTCTAAAAACGACCCTTTCTTTAACGTTGGAATTGGTGGAGAGGGTACAAAAAGAGAAACCTCTATTTCACATCACCTACTTTTCGAGGAAGATGGAATACTATATAGTTTTATGACAAGTGAAAATATAAGCGCAGATACTTTATTTGAAATGGGAAGTGAGTTTTTTAAATAGAATTATATTATGAACGGATTGCAGTGCAGTCCGTTTTTTGTTTTAATAACAAAAATATAAAGATATCAATACATAACTCAATAGGGTTCGCGAGAACGCAATAACGTGAAGTCTATCCGAAAGCATTAATAAAAGACTCATGGAATAAAAAAATTATATTAACTGATGTTAAGTGTATAAAATATAAAAATATAAATTAAAAAATAAATTATTTTTAAAAAAATAAATAGTAAATAGCCTTAGATATCAGTAAATTCAAGGCTTAAAGAGAATAAAAAAATAAATGATAAAATTTATCAAAAAGTATTGACAAACAATAACGAGGAACGTATAATAATACTTGTAAATGATAAACACTATCAAAAACTTCTTAAAACAGTTGTTCATACAAACCCTTAGTTAGTTTAAAAAAGTTTTTCGATAGAGAAAGGAGCTAGAAATGGTAAATATCATTTATTGGAGTGGCACTGGTAACACTGAACAGATGGCTCACTACATAGAAGATGGCGTGAAAGCAGCTGGTGAAGAGTGTAAAGTAATTGAAGTATCAAATGCTACAGTTGATGATGTAAAAAATGTTGATAAAGTTGCATTTGGTTGCCCGGCAATGGGAGCTGAAGAACTTGAAGAAGGATATATGCGTCCTTTCATGGACAGTGTAAATGAATTGCTTTCCACTAAAAAAGTTGCGATTTTCGGATCTTATGAATGGGCAGATGGACAGTGGATTAGAGACTGGCAAGAGGAGCTTGAAGGTTTTGGCGTGAAATTAGTAGATGAACCTCTAGCAGTTTATGATCAACCTAAAGAAGATGACAAAGAGGATTGTGAAGCTCTTGGTAAACTTCTTGCCAACGCATAAATTAAAAGCGGACTTCAGCAAGTATTTCTTTAAAATTAAAGAATTAGACGATTATAATTATGTACTTGCTCTTTTAAAATTCTATACAGCACCTACTGTTTACGGTAGAAAGGTCGGCACACTCATTAACTTAAAATCTTCCGGTAGAGATTTAAAAAGTTGTTGGATAAAACATAACACCGCCTTTGAAAGACTCCTCAAATTAGATTCCATAATATTAAGGTGTAGTGAAGATTCGGTACTTGTCTATTTGTACCATCCGCAAAGATTAAAAAATAGAATCAAGGACGTGAAAATTAAAGAATTTCTTTCTGAATATGGCTATGCGTATGAATGCGACATGCGTGAATCTTTAAATATATTAAAGCAACATTTCAACGGTCCGAGTTGTCCTTGTGAAGTGGGCATATTCCTGGGATATCCTTTAAAAGATGTAATAGCTTTTAAAGAAAAACGATGTGACTGTAAATGCGTGGGGTATTGGAAATGTTACTCTAATGTTTGGAACGCCAAGTTTAAATTCTTTATATATGATCTATTAAAGTGGATTGTCACAAGACAAGAATTAAATAACTTTAAAAGAGCGTACGACATGACTTAATTCCTACAAAAAAATAACTTAATTCCTACAAAAGAAGAAGAGATGGAGAAATCTGTCTCTTCTTTTCGTTGTGTGATTACACGCTGAAATATCAAAAATTAATGAAACAACAGTAGGGGCGGCACGTGATTACAAGAAAGACAAAGAATTAAAATAAAACAAAAAAATAAAAAAACATAAATGACAAAACAATATAGGCCCGCCCGTAAAACAAACAATTTCAAAAACCGTAGGGGCGGCACGTGATTACAAAAATGTTTCATCAAGTTACAAAAATGTAACACAACTGTAATTTTACATTTAAACGTAATAGTGTATAATAATAACAACGAGGAACAATGACAACTAAATATTAATCCATGTGACTAATGTTTAACTTGTCACCTCTGAAAAGACTGTTCGTTCAAGCAGTCTAGCAAAAGTTTAAGACTTTTGTAGGTCTACAAAAATTTTAAGGAGGTCGAAAGACAAGATGAACAAGAAATTATTATCTCTAGTACTAACACTAGTAATGGTACTAGGCGCATTCACATCTGTTTTCGCTGCCGAAACTAAAACAACTGAAAAAGTTGAAAAAATCACAGGTAAGGATAACAAAATCCAATACGTTGTTGATAAAAAATTAGTTGAAGGTTACGAAGATGGAAGTCTAGGACTAGACAAAAACATTACAAGAGCTGAAATCACTAAGCTTTTAGCTATTGCAAACGGAAACAAAGATCTAGCAGCTAAATTACAAGGTGCTATGAAACTTTACAGCGATGTTGATAACTCACATTGGGCAAACGGCGTTATCACTGTAGGTACAACAGTTCCTTCAGCAACTAACGGACAACCAATGCTACAAGGTTACCCAGATGGATCATTCAAACCGGAAAACAACGTAACATATGCAGAACTTGCAAAAATGTTAGTAGTTCTAGTTAAAACTGATCTAACAGCTGATATGGTTAAAGAAGCTAACGCTAAATGGGCTGGTCTATGGTTAACATGGGCACAACAATTAGGAATTCTTGATGATGTAACTGTTGCTGATTCAAACGCAGCTGCTAACAGAGGCGACGCATTCACAATGGTATACAACGCTCTTTACAAGATGAAGAACTTCAGAAGAACTGCAGCTAACGAAAAACTTGGCGTACTTTCTTCTTTAAACAGAGACAAATTAGTTCTTAACCAAGATGCTAAAGAACAAGAATACACTATCACTACTGATACAGTATTTGTAAATACTGCAGCACTTGATAGATCAAATGTAGTAAAAGTTTATAACTTAAGTAATCCAAACTACTACCTAGGATCTTTAGTTAGAGTAATCACTAATGATAAAAAAGAAGTAACTCACATCCTTGAACTTGGTAACCCAAGAGAATTAGCTCTTGAAGAATCAAGATGGAACGGAGTAGCTGAAAAAGTTGCTGAAACAGGATATACTGATGTAGCAAGCCTTAAAGATACAAGAGTTGAAAATGGTTATGTAAACATTAAACTTGACAAAGATGGTTTAAAAGCTAAAACTATCGAATTTGTTAGAGGAGTTGCAGGAGATAACGTAACATTAGATTTAACTAACGATACAAAATTCTTCGTAGCTAACCCAGCTAATAACATTATGAGACAAGTTAAAGATGTTAACGAAGCTATCAGCCTAATTGGTTACAGACACTTAGATAGAGTTCCTAACGTTTATGCAGGATATGATGTAAACGGACACAAAGCAGTAGTTGATGCTTTCAACCAAAGAGATGCAAGAACTGCTAAAGTTGTAGTATTCAACGTTGTAGCTAAATCAGCTAAAGCTGAAATGTTCAGAGTAGTTAACCAAGCAAGTTCTTTAGGAAATACAACTCTTGAAGATACTGATGGAAAATTAGTTGAAAGAAACTTCTTAAATAACACAAAAGCATTCCCATATAACTATGGTGATCTATATGATGTTATAAAAGTTCAATACAACGATAGACTTACTACTGTAATTGACCATAGCAAAACTAATGATTTCCCAATCGTAGAAGTTAGAGGATTTGCTAATGACAAGAGAATAATTAATATTGTTGATAAATATGGCGATATGTCTTCATTAGACGTAAGAGATGCTGATATCTTCAATGCAAAACAATACAAAGACTTAAGAGTTGGAGATAAACTTCAATTTGCAAGAAAAGATAACAAAGTTACAACTGAGATAGAAGTACTTTCAATTCTTCCGGCAAACACAGCTCTTGAAGGAGCTATTAAGGGTATGTTCACTACTATTAGTGATAGAACTCACGTAGGTAAAGTTGTAATCACTAGAAACTTCTCACCAAATGAATCTATTGTTGTAATGAATGAAGCTCGTGATAACTTTAATGCAGATGCTAAAGATAACACAAGAACTTATTTAGTTGCTACTTCTGATTTAGATAAATTAGCTAAATTAGCAAAAACTGATGTAAAAGTTGAATATGAAGTAAGATTTACTGATGACAGAAATGTTGATGGTAGAATTTATAATTTCATAACTGATTTAGAAAAAGCAGTTAAGGATTTAGAAGCAGATAAAGTAGCTAAAGAATTAAAAGAAGCAAAAGCTGAACTTCAAACAGTTATAGACAAAGCTGAAAAAGTTAAAAGCGGTGTTGAAAAAGCAGCTAATGAAGATGCAGTAAAAGCTGGAACTAAATGGGCTCCAGAAGAAGCTTTCACTAAATTAGATGAAGCTATAGCAAAAGCTAAAGAAGCTTTAGCTAAAGAAAAAGCAGAAGAAGTTAAAGCTGGTGTAAAACCATTACAAGAAGCTATTGATGCTTTTGAAATAGCAGTTAAAACAAAATAAGTTTAGCTTAAAATAAAAATCCGAGAGAAATCTCGGGTTTTTTTATGTTCATTTTTATAAAAACACAAGTTCAAAAAGTTTTTTAAAAATTTAAAAAATGAATAGTAACTTTTGCACCTTATTTCTATATATATAGTACAAGGAGGTGATAACATGGCAAAGGAAACAGTAAAGAGCGCAAAGTTAAAACTTGAGTTCAAAGCTACCTTAGGAGAAGATGGCAAGGAAAAAATCAAGTCTAAGATACTGCCAAGGCTGAATAAAGACGCCGAAATTGACGCAGTTAAAAACGTAGCGACTAAATTAGGAAATCTTTTAAAAACGCCGGTAGAAAAAATCTACAAAATCACAGAGTCGGAAATTACAGAATAGTACTAACGAAAGGAGAAAATTATGGTTAAGAAAACTTTAGAACTTGTCTTTAAAGACACAGGAGGAAAAACTTTAAACATGAGTTTCAAAGACCCGAAAGAAAGCATCGAAAAAACTGAACTAACAGAGTTGGAAACAACAATCAGAGATGCGAAAGTGTTTGTTGGCCCTGAAGGCGACATTGTCGGCTTTGGTAAGGCATACACCAAAGAAGTCATAGAAAAAGACCTTTTACAAGGTTGATTTCTTTATTTACATATGGTTGGTAATATGATTTTGTCTTTATAAGACACAAATATTACCAATAACCGTAGGGGCGGCACGTGATTGCAAGAAAAATAAAGAATTAAAAAATGAACAGACAAATAAAAAACATAAATAATAAAACAACAAAGGCCCGCCCTCAAACCCAATAAAATGAAATATCAAAAACATAAAAATTACTGTGCAAACGAAAAATAAAAACATAGATTAATTTAAATTATTGTGAAACGGGCGGACCTCGCACGAATGCGATAGGATGAGGCCGACCCGCCAACCAAGATAAAATTGTATAGTTATAAAAAACACAAATATTACCAATAACCGTAGGGGCGGCACGTGATTGCAAGAAAAATAAAGAATTAAAAAATGAACAGACAAATAAAAAACATAAATAACAAAACAACAAAGGCCCGCCCTCAACCCCAATAAAATGAAATATCAAAAACATAAAAATTACTGTGCAAACGAAAAATAAAAACATAAATTAATTTAAATTATTGTGAAACTGGCGGACTTCGCACGAATGCGATAGGATGAGGCCGACCCGCCAACCAAGATAAAATTGTATAGTTATAAAAGACACAAATATTACCAATAACCGTAGGGGCGGCACGTGATTGCAAGAAAAATAAAGAATTAAAAAAATGAACAGACAAATAAAAAACATAAATAACAAAACAACAAAGGCCCGCCCTCAACTCCGATAAAAAGAAATATCAAAAACATAAAAATTATTGTGCAAACGAAAAATAAAAACATAGATTAATTTAAATTATTGTGAAACTGGCGGACCTCGCTGCACTCGTGCTACCCCTACGATTCGTTAATAAAGCGCAATTTAAAATAAAACAACCCATAAACACAATGAATGATACAATAAACAAAAAGGAGGAAACCATGGAATCAAAACTACAAAAACGAAAAACAATACGGCTAAAAAACTATGATTATTCATCAAATGGAATATACTTTATAACAATATGTGCCGATAAAAAACAAAAAATATTTGGAAACATTGAATTTAAAAACCAACCAAATATCATTTTAAATGAATTGGGACAAAAAATTGATAAAACATTAAAAAATATATCTGAAATTGAACACTATATTATAATGCCAAATCATATTCATTTCACATTGGTGTTAATTGATTCCAAAAACTCCGTTCCAAAAATTGTACGTAAATTAAAATCAGATGTAAGCCGAGGTTTAAAATTCCCAGTGTGGCAACGTGGGTATTATGACAGAATTGTCAGAGACGAAAGGGAACATTTGAACGTGTGCGAATATATTGAAAATAATCCATATAATTGGGATAAGGATGAATATTTTTATTAATTTAATTAAACCAAACCGGTAGGGGCGGCACGTGATTGCAAGAAAAATAAAGAATTAAAATATAAACAGACAGATAAAAAGTATAAATAATAAAAAAATATAGGTCCGCCCGTAAACATCAATAAAATAAACATAACAAAGGAGGAAAATATGGACGAAATAATGACACAAGTTTCAAACGTTGGATTTCCAATAGCTATAACATTTTATTTATTATTCAGAATAGAATCCAAGTTAAGTGATTTAACAAATAGTATTCATGAATTAAGCGACAGTATAGGAAATTTAAACAGCAATAAGTAAATTAACTAAAATAGATAGTAATTTATTTTATTGTAAAAAGGTTAAGTCTCGCCGCTCCCTATAACATAACCAAAAAATAACGGGCAGGCTTATATTACTTCATCATATAATTTTTCAATTTGTACATGTTCCTTTAAATTCACAACTAATCTTGAAAAAAATGTGCCGCTCTTGCGAAGTTAAAATAAAAATTCATCCTATAAAATCAAACTTTGACAAAAAAGAACATACGTACTATAATCTACTTAAGAACGTAAGTTCTAAACTAAAATAAGGGAGGTTAGCTATGGATATAAATTATCTAATTGAAAATGCAAACGATGACGAAATCAAACAAGAACTTTTAGAAACTCTGAACCCACTTATAATATCTTCAATATCAAGATATTGCCCAATTAGAGGAGAATTTGAAGACTTGTTGCAAGACGGGAGAGTAATAGTGTTGGAGTGTATCGAAACATACTGTGAAGATAGGGGACATTTTTTAAATTATGTAAAAAACTACTTAAAATATTTCTATCTTGACACAATGAAATACTTAGTAAAACATGAGAGTAAAATTGATCTATTCGAGCCAAATTTTGACATCGAAGATGGACATATTACAGAAGAAGATTTTTTAGAAAGAGAAATAGAAGTTGAGCTTTATAAAGCCATTAGAAAAGTCACAGAAAGACAAAGAGAAGTGCTGGTTCTATATTATTTCAAAGGCAAAAGCCATTCGGAAATAGCTAGCGAACTTGGAATAAAAGTTAGAACGGTAATAAATACAAAAATGAACGCAATTGCAGCGATCAGAAGAGAATTAGGAGACAAAATAAATGTTGATAGATAAAAAACCCACGAAATACAATTTTTCAAAAAGAGGAATGCAAAGGCCGGTGTTTATAGTAGTGCATGATACGGGAAATTATTCGCAAGGAGCCGATGCATTGGCACACTACAGATACTTTGGCAAAGGAGATAGACAAGCTTCGGCTCACTACTTTGTAGACGATAAAGGAAGTGTAGAGATAATAGAAGTAGCCCACGCAGCTTGGCACTGTGGAGACGGAAAAGGTAGATATGGGATAACAAATTCCAATTCAATCGGAGTTGAACTATGTGTTAACCAAGATAGTGATTGGAACAAGACCAAGAAAAATGCTCATGATTTGATAAAATTTTTGATGGCATATTATGGCATACCTTGGGATAGAGTGGTAAGACACTATGACGCATCAAGAAAGATTTGCCCCGCAAAGATGAGCGCCAATAATTGGCAAGAGTGGTGGGAATTTAGAGAGTTATTGAAATTTTAAGTTGAGGCTTTATTTCAATACATACAGGCTGATTTCAGCCTTTTTTTATTTATAAGCTTGTATTTAGTTAAATAATTTTTCTAAAAATCTATGTTTTAATGCTAAAAATTAATTTTGTCAATAAATTTCTTTATAAAATATTAGATAAATAGTTGATAAATATTTTGCATGTGATAAGATTATAAGTAAGATAAAAACAAAAAAATTAAAGAAATATTTAAAAAATTTGTAGGAGGAACCGTGGATAATTTAAGAAAGTTTATAAAAACTAAAAAACAAAATAGAGTATATAGATACTCAATTAGAAGATTGTCAATTGGTGTTGTATCATGTGTAGTAGGAGCATTTGTACTTTTTTCGCCGGTTAAATTTGGCAATGCGGAATTAAGTGGCGTTGTTTATGCGAGTGAAGTTGAGAATAAAAATAAAGCTGAAAAATTAAAAGAAGAATTAAATAAAAAAAGAGAAGCATTTGAAGAAGAGGTAGAGAGTTTAAGGTCAGCGTATTTAGGAGCAGATGCAAGTGTTAAAAGTAAATTCTTTAAAACAGTAGCTCAACTAACTTCTAAATTAGATGAAGTAGATAAAAAAATAAAAGCTCTTAATAATTATGATACAAGCGAAGAGCAATTAAACAGCCTAAAGATAGAGATAGAAAAAATTGATAAAGAAATAAACGATTTTAGTGTAGAATTTACAAAAGTGAGATTAGCTAAAAAAATTAATAATCTTGGATATTTAAGTGACAAAGAAAAAGAAGCATTTATAAGTGGAGTTAATACATCTACGACTATTAATTCTGTTAATATTGCTTTTGAGTTGGCAGTAGAAAAAGACAAAGCTAATGAAATTGAGTTAAAAGAAAAAGCTAAAAAAGAAATAGAAAAATTAAAAACAATAACAGATAAGTCAAAGAATTTAGCAAAGAAATTAATAGATAAAGCTAAAGATAAAGCAGAGGTAGAAAAAATAGTAGCTGAATCTAAGGGATTAGAAGATAGAAAGTTAAACGATCTAAAAGAAAAAGCTAAAAAAGAGATAGATGAATTAAAGGAAATAACAGATAAATCAAAGAATTTAGCAAAGAAATTAATAGATGGATCTAAAGACAAAGAAGAGATAGGTAAAATAGTAGATGAAGCTAAGAGATTAGAAGATAGAAAACAAAAAGAAAAACCGGGACAAACAAAATATACTTTAAATATCAAAGAAGTAGATAAAGATGGCAATGTAATCTCAATGTTAAAAACTGTTGAAGACTTGACGGTAGAAAAGTTAAATGAAGAAACAGAAAAATTTGTAGATGGAGCAGACTACAAAGATGAAACAGGTAATTACAAAGTAGTTGGAACCGTAGAAATGGACGGAACAACAGCAGTAGTAAAAGTAGTTGAAGTATTTACAGTAACATTTGACTCAAATGGTGGAAGTCAAGTTGCTCCGGTAGTAGTTAAGAAGGGCAAAGAAGCAGCAAAACCGGAAGATCCAACAAAAGAAGGATTTAAATTTGAAAGATGGGAATTAGAAGGAAAAGAATATAACTTTACTAATCCTGTAGAAAAGAACATAACCCTAAAGGCAGTATGGTCAATTAAGGCAGCACCGGTTGAACCGATAGAAATGGTGACAGTAACATTTGATTCAAACGGGGGAACACCTATAGCAAATCAAACAGTTCAAAAAGGTAAAACAGTAGCAAAGCCGGAAGCGCCAAAAGCAGAAGGATTAACTTTTGAAAGATGGGAATTAGAAGGAAGAGAATATGACTTTACTAATCCTGTAGAAAAGAACATAACCCTAAAGGCAGTATGGTCAATTAAGGCAGCACCGGTTGAACCGATAGAAATGGTGACAGTAACATTTGATTCAAACGGGGGAACACCTATAGCAAATCAAACAGTTCAAAAAGGTAAAACAGTAGCAAAGCCGGAAGCACCAAAAGCAGAAGGATTAACTTTTGAAAGATGGGAATTAGAAGGAAGAGAATATGACTTTAACAGCCCTGTAGAAAAGAACATAACCCTAAAGGCAGTATGGTCAATGAAGCCTACCCCACTAACACCAAGCATAAAAGTGGCACCAAGAGCATTTAGAAATGACAATGATCAAAGAGGTTCAATAGACTGGAGATATATAAAGGCGCCAAGCAAAGATGCAAAAGCAGAAGTGCAAAAACAAAAGACAGTAATAGAAGTGAAGATCAAAATAGGATCAGACATACTACAAAGAACAATAAACAACCACACACAAGAAATCAAAATGGACACAAAAGCCATAATAAAAGACGGCAGAACAATGCTGCCTATAAGATACGTGGCAGAAGCCCTAGGATACACAGTAGAGTGGAGAGAAGACACAAGAACAGCGATCCTGAAAGACAAAGAAACAACAATAGAAATTCCGGTAGATACAAATAAAATAATAATCAACGGAAAAGAAATCCAAAGCGATGTAAAACCGATGATAGAAAACGGAAGAACAATGTTGCCGATAGCAAACATAGCAAGAGCATTGGGTCTAAAAGACGGACAAGACATCAAATGGGACGAAGCAAAACAAGAAGTTACAATCAGAAAAGAGATACTAAACTAAACAAAATAGGCGTGGGAAACCACGCTTATTTTATTGTAAAAAACTCGCTACACTAGTGTCGACCTTACACTTATTTTAAAAACATCAATATTACCACGTAGGGGCGGCACGTATCCACGAAAAAAATAAAGAATTAAAACAAAAACAGAAAAATAAAAAATATAAATGTCAAAAAAGTATAGGCCCGCCCGCAAAAATAATAACAGATTCAAAAACTGTATGATTACATAACAGCATAGCCAACCACCAAACCAAAATAAAATGAAATACTAAAAACATAAATGTAAAAACCAACCCAAAAAATGGGCGGGCCTACACTGTTTTATAATATAATTTTCGATTTGTCTATTTCATAATCAAACTAATTATCCATTTCACAAACACGTGCCGCCCCTACGATAAAATAAATAAAATTTAAACATAAAACGAATCACAAAAAAAGCGGGCGGGCCTACACTGCTTTATAATATAATTTTCGATTTGTCCATTTCATCATCAAACTCATTATCCATTTCACAAACACGTGCCGCCCCTACATGAACTAAATAAAATTTAAACCGAAAACAACCCCCCAAAAAAAAACGGGCGGGCCTACACTGCTTTATAATATAATTTTCGATTTGTCCATTTCATCATCAAACTCATTATCCATTTCACAAACACGTGCCGCCCCTACATGAACTAAATAAAATATAAACCATAAAATAACCGAAAAAATAACGGGCGGGCCTATACTGCTTTATAATATAATTTTCGATTTGTCCATTTCATCATCAAACTCATTATCCATTTCACAAACACGTGCCGCCCCTACATGAACTAAATAAAATATAAACCATAAAATAACCGAAAAAATAACGGGCGGGCCTATACTGCTTTATAATATAATTTTCGATTTGTCCATTACATCATCAAACTCATTATCCATTTCACAGACACGTGCCGCCCCTACGATAAAATAAATAAAATTTAAACATAAAACCAACCCAAAAAACGGGCGGGCCTATACTGCTTTATAATATAATTTTCGATTTGTCCATTACATCATCAAACTCATTATCCATTTCACAAACACGTGCCGCCCCTACGATAAAACAAATATAAATTCATATCCATCCAATACCAAATAGATTTTAAGCTGTGGTATAATTGACTCGGAGGAAATGATGAATTTAAATACGAGAAAAATAATAGTATCGATAACATTGTTGTTATTGCTGATTGTAATATATTTTTATTATAGGAACACAGCTGGAAGAGAGATTGTATTAGATGAGAAAATAAAGGTTACTGAGAATGCAAAAAGTTTTCATCTCACTACAAATGGTTTGATGATTTTTGACAATAATCTCTATATTTTAAATAGAGAAGGGGATTTGATTAAGACTGTAAAGGCGAAAAATGTTGAATTAGAATCTTTTTTTGCTAATAACTATGCTTTTCTATATGATAAAGACCTTGGAAGGATAAGTCAATATCAAGACAATGGAGAGTTTATCAGAAATATAAAGATAACGGACACTCTATTTAACATAAAGTATGAGAATAAAAATTTTATTTTACACACAAAGTATGAAAATGGAGAGAGGTTATGGGGTCTGACAGCTGATGGAAAACTGAAAAAAATCTATGAGACTGCAAATTCCATACTTGATTATGATGTAAAGAATTTAGAAAAATTTGTGATTGCAGAATTAAAGGTTGAAACTAATGGTTACACAACTAATTGTATAGTAAAAAATTCATCTAATAATAAGACCTACTCAAGGGGTTCTGAGGTGGCGCTTTATGTAAATTATTCTGATTCAAGAGTTATCATGGTAACTAATAAAAATTTGTATGCATTTGAAGGTGATGATGTAAAGAGTGTTGAAATTCCAAATATTTCTGATGTAGAGGTTGTGGACAGGAGTGTATATTTACTACATTCTGGAATTTTATCGAAATATAATTCTAATCTTGAAGAAAAGACTAAACATATAGTGGCGGCGAATGTTGAAAAGTTACAATTGGTTTCTAAATCGTTATATGGTTATTCGAATTCTGATATAGCGGGCAATTTGCTTCAGAGAAATGAATTTTATTATAGGTTTCCAGCAGAAGCTGAAAAAATAGAAATATCGGGTATTAGGATAGGTGTGCTTCAAGATGGGATAGTGACTCTTTATAAAGTAACGAATGACAGAAATGAATTGGGAGAGAAAAACAAATGAGTGTATTAAATGAGTTTGAAAAGTATCTCAGGACAGAGGGGGTATTAAATCCGTTTGGCAAATTGGTGATTATTTTATTAGTTTTTCTAATAGGTTTTTTGCTATCTAAATTTTTAAGATGGATTTTTATGTCGAGAATTGAGCATCAACTTAGACACGGAACATATTCAAATCCAAGGTTACTCACAATAGTAAGCATTTTAAATAAGATAGTTGTAATTGTCATAATGATAATATGCGTTACAATATCTCTGGACATTGTAGGGCTTAATACATCGTCTATAATGGCTACTGTTGGGGTGGGCTCGTTGGCTCTTTCTTTTGGTGCGCAGACTCTTGTAAAAGATTGTATAAATGGGTTTTTTATAATTTTAGAAAATCAATTTTCAGTTGGAGATACTGTTGTAATTGAAGGTAGGACCGGAATTATAGAGGATATAGGACTTAGAACCACGGTTATAAGGGATTTTGATGGCTCGAAACACATTATTCCAAATGGACAGATAGGGATTGTGACTAATCAACAAAGGGGAAATATGAGGGCTAAAGTAATCTGCTCGGTAGCTTTATCTGAAGAACCGGATAGAGTTATAGACCTTTTGAATAAAAAGTTAGCTCCTATGAAAGTTGAAGGGTTGATAGGAAGTCCTGTTGTCTGGGGGGTTACTAATAACACAAACACCGGTTATGAAATAACTGTTGTGGCTTATGCAAAAGCCGGTTCTCAATATGGTGTTGAGTACAAACTCAGAGAGAGTATTGTTGAAGTGTTTAATGAAAATGGAATAAAGCTTCCGGTTTTTAAATATGAGATAGATGGTAAGTAGGAGGTAAAATGCTATATTACAAGGTAGGAGATATAGTCACTCTAAAAAAAGGTCATCCTTGTGGTGAAAATATGTGGGAAATACTTAGAACGGGCGTGGATATAAAATTAAAATGCCTTGGGTGTGAAAGGCAAATTTGGGTTTCTAGAATAGATTTTGAAAAGAGAATCAGAAAGATAAAAGAGGGCGAGAAATTTGTAAGTATTATTCACCATAAAAAGGAAGAAGAGTGAGCAATTTATTTAATTAAATTTTTCATACTGTTAAGCCTTTTATGGTTTTTTGTAATTAAAAAAGAGAGGTAAAGAGTTTTAAAACTTTTTACTTCTCTTTTTTGTTTATTTTTCAGTTAAATCAAATTGTTCAACTCTACTTGCTATACTAAATGAGTTGTCTACAATTTCTGCGTTGTATTCAGAGTTAAATAGTGTAGAAGAAACAATGTAGTCTGCACAAGTTTTAGAAGTTGCAAGCGGCACATCATATAGTGTTGTAATTCTTAGAAGTGCTTTTACATCCGGGTCATGAGGCTGCATTTCTAACGGGTCCCAAAAGAAAATAAGGATATCAACTTTTCCTTCTGCGATTCTTGAGCCAAGTTGTTGGTCTCCGCCAAGGGGACCGGAGAATAGTCCTTCGACTTCAAGGCCTGTGTGTTTTGAAATTAGAGCGGCAGTTGTTCCGGTACCGATTAGTTTATGAGCGGATAGGTGTGATTTATTTTCTACAGCCCATGCTACAAGCTCGTCTTTTTTATTGTCATGCGCAACTAAAGCTATGGTTTTTTGAGCATTTACTTTAATATTTTTAGTATTCATAAAAAACCTCCTCTAATTATTATATAATATAAATTGAGGATTTAAATCAATAATTATTTTACTGTTTATTTGACAAAAACGTATAAATTTTATATAATACTTGAGTTATATCCTTGCTCATTCAAAAGAATGAGCCATTAGTCCACGAGGAGGTGAATTATGAGAAAGTACGAAGCAATAGTAATGTTCTACCCAACAGTAGAAGAAGAAAAGAGAGTAGCAGCTTTTGAAAGACTTAAGAAAATCATAAGTGATAATGGAAATATCACAAATGTTGATGAATGGGGTATGAGAAAGCTAGCATACGAAATTGAATACAACAAAGAAGCTTTCTATTACTTAGTTGAATTTGAAACAGAAGCTGAAGTAATTAAAGAATTCGACAGAGTTGCAAGAATTTTAGAATCTGTAATGAGACACATGGTAGTTAAATTAGAGGATTAAGGTGAAATTATGAATAATGTCAATTTGATGGGAAGACTTACAAGAGATCCGGAACTAAGATATACGCCAAGTGGTATAGCAGTAGTGAGATTTACAATTGCTGTAAACAGAAGATTATCAAAAGATAAAAGAGCTGAGGCAGAGCGTAACAACCAACCTACAGCCGATTTTATTTCATGTACAGCATGGAATAAAACTGCTGAGGTAATTGCCAACTACGTAAAAAAAGGCGATAGACTTGTAGTTCAAGGAAGAATTCAAACGGGAAGATATGATGATAAAGATGGAAAAACAGTTTATACAACTGATGTAATTGTTGAGAATATGGACTTTGTTGAAAGTGCAGGAGATAATATGCAAGGTCAACAAATGAGAAGACCGGAACCACCGGTTAACTCAGCTTATTCAAATGATTTCCAATCTGCACCATCAGGTAGTTTTGGAAACACTTTTGGATCTGACTCAGACAATGATGAGGGATTTTACCATATAAATAATGAAGACATTCCATTTTGAGGAGGGTAGAAAGTGCAAAGAAGATTTAGACCAAGAAAGAAAGTCGATCCATTTGAAAAGGATAAGACTAAGAAAATAGATTATAAAGACGTAGCTCTTCTAAAGAACTATATCTCAGAAAAGGGAAAGATTCTTCCAAGAAGAATCACTGGACTTAATGCAAAACACCAAAGACAAATGACAGCTGCTATTAAGAGAGCTAGACAAATCGCATTAATTCCTTATTCAGCAGAATAATTTAAGGCAAGTCGAAAGGCTTGCTTTTTTTATATAAATATGAAATAAATAACTTATCCACATTAAAACATTAAAAATCAAGAGAAGAAAATTTAATATAAATTAATGTCGGATATTTATAATCGCATTGATTAGATATAAAATAATAAAAGATAATTAATAATTAAATTGTTTACTATAGGTACTTAGGAGAAGATGAGATTTGAACACGAAAAAAAGCATGCAAAAACAATTGACATTGTTGATTGGGATTATACTATTTACATCAAATTTAGCGTTGATTTTTTTACTAAATTATTCAGTATCGTTAGTATTGGAAGATCTGATAATACCCATAGGGAATATACAAATTGAAATATACAATATAGATAATTTTAGTCTTAAACTGAAAATGTATGGATATATATTTGCTTTTTTAACAACAAGTTTAGGAACGATTATTACATATGTTTTTCTGGGAAGGTATTTATTACCTCTTAGAAAATTATCAGAACACATGGATAATATGGACAAGCAAAACCTTAGTGAATCTGTGGAATTATACTCACGAGCTATAGAAATCAATAGCTTAATAGAATCTTTTAACAATATGATGCGTAAATTAAAGAAATCATTTGAAATGCAAAAAGATTTTTCTTCTTATGTAGCACATCAACTAAAGACACCCCTTACAGTACTTCAAACTAAAATAGAGGTATTTAATAAAAGAGAGTATAAAAAAGAAGAAGTTAAAGAACTTTTAGATACCATCTCTTTTCAAGTAAACAAACTAAATAATATTATAATTAAGATTTTGAATTTAACTTATATAGAGAGAATGGAGTTAAAAGAGAACATTCCTCTTGAACTTTTGCTTGAAGATTTACTTGTTGATTTTGAAGAAAGAATAGAAAAAGAAGATATAAATGTGGAATTTAATATTTTAACAACAGAAGATAGAGGTGTAGACAATAAAAACTTTAATATAGTGGGAAATTACATACTTTTATATCAAGCATTTTATAACCTGATAGACAATGCCATAAAATATAGTTATAAAGGTGGAAGTGTAAAAGTATTTATACAGAATAATGAAGATAAAATTTGTATAAAGATATATGACGAAGGAATAGGGATTGAAAAATCTGATAAAGAATATATATTTGAACCTTTTTTCAGAGGAGAAAATCCTGAGAAATTAAAAAAAGAAGGAATAGGAATGGGTCTTTCATTTTCAAAAAAAGTTTTTGACCACCACGGTGCAAAAATACAGATTAAAGATAATTTTCCAAAGGGAACGATTATAGAGACATATTTTGAAAGGTAGGATTTAATGATGAAAATACTACTAGTAGAAGACGAAATAGAATTGTTGAATTCCATTGCAGAAGGGTTAAACACGCTTGGATATTATGTAGATAAGGCGTCTTGCGGGAGAGAAGCTTTGGAATATATTTTAGCTGAAGAACACGATTTATATATTTTTGATTTAAATCTTCCGGACATGACAGGCTTTGAAATATTAAAACAATTGAATAAGGAGAGAGAAAATTCAAAAGTATTAATATTGACGGCAAATTCAAATATAGAGTCAAAAGTAGAAGGATTTGAATTAGGAGCAAGCGACTATTTGACAAAGCCGTTCTACTTTGAGGAATTAGAAATGAGAGTAAAAGCACTTATGAGAAGAGACTTTCGCTTAAAAAATATAAAAATAAGTTGCGGAGAACTTGAATTCGACACAAAAAAAAGGATTCTCTATGTCAGGGGTGAGGAGATGAAGTTGACAAAAAAAGAAACGGCAATCATCGAGTATTTACTATTTAATAAAGATAGAATTGTAACAGTTGAAGATCTGCTGGCACACGCTTGGGACAGCGAGGTCGATTATTTCAGCAATTCCATAAGAGTACATTTGGCATCACTTAGAAAAAAAGTAAAACAAATTTTAGGGTATAATCCAATTGTAAATAAAATTGGAGAAGGTTATTTTTTAAAAGATAATAAGAACAAATGAGACGTATGAGAAACAACTTTGTTTTAAATTAATTTATGGCAAGAAATAAATGAGGAAATAAAGTTATTATAAATCAAAGCATTGATGAAATAGAAGTTGAGGAGGTGTTTTTTGAGAACGTACGAAAATAAAGAAGAACTAAAATTTGAAATAAAAAAATCATTTGAAAAATATATTTCAGAATTTGATAATATTCCGGAAAACTTAAAAAATGAGAGAATTAACGAAGTTGATAGAACCCCTTCTGAAAATTTAGCTTACCAAGTGGGGTGGACGACCTTACTTCTCAAATGGGAAGAGGACGAAAAAATGGGATTTCATGTGAATACGCCAGCGGATGAATTTAAATGGAATGAGCTTGGAAAATTATACCAATGGTTTACAGATACTTATGCGCATTTATCCCTAAAAGAGTTGAAAGATAAATTAAATGAAAATATCAATTCTATCTATGAAATGATCGACTCATTAAGTGAAGAAGAATTATTTGAACCGCATATGAGGAAATGGGCTGATGAAGCAACTAAGACGGCAGTATGGGAAGTATATAAGTTTATCCACATAAATACAGTTGCACCTTTTGGAACTTTCAGAACAAAAATCAGAAAATGGAAGAAAATATTGCTTTAAATTAAACTTTGCAAGATAAAAATTAATAATATAATATTAATGGCGATAGGAATAGATGAAACCTATCGCCATTTTAAGTGTGATATTCAATATTTAATGTAGAAGTTTTATTTTTTCTTAACACGAACTTAACAACATAAATGATAAAATAACTACAACCTAAAATAATCTAAAATAAAGGAGAGGAAAATATGAATAGAGATTTTAGTAAAAAATTTATGTTAAAGAAAGCATCTATGTTTTGTTTGGTAGGTATTATGACATTTGGCTTGGCAGCTTGCGGTAAAAAAGAAAATAAGACAGATTCAGCCAATAAACCGCCCGTTGCCGAACAAGCACAAAAAGAAAGCTCTAGTGCAAACATAGGAGAGTTTGAAACAACAGATTTAGAAAAAAATAAGGTCACACAAGAAGTATTTAGAGAAAATGACCTTACTATGGTAAATATGTTCTCTTCAACATGTAACCCTTGCATGGAAGAATTGCCATATTTAGCAGAATTGGCAAAAGAATATAAAGACAAAAAAGTAGGCATATTGGGCGTTGACATTGACATGGATTCAAAAGGTAAACCCGACGAAGAATCAAGGGAAATAATATCAAAAATTTTAAAAGATAAAAAAAGTGAAATGAAAGTGATCTTTTTAGATGAAAATTTAATAAATACACTTCTCAAGAAGACAGATGCACTTCCATATACTTTCTTTGTAAATAAAAATGGAGATATAGTCGGAGAAGAATACCTAGGGAGCCGTTCAAAAGAAGAGTGGGCAAATGTAATTGACAAAGAATTTGATAAAATTTCTAAAAATAAATAGGTGATAGTATGCAGAAAAATAATATAAAACCCTCAGTTCTATTGATGACCGGGATATGTTTTGTATTATACGGAGTCCTTGTAAAACAAGAAAATCTCGTAGTGTTAAATAAGGCGATCAAGATTTGCATGGAATGTATAGGAATTGGATAAAATAACTTATGAAAAAACAATTTAATTCGTTTAGACATAAAATTCAAGCCTTGGCAACCATTATTACAAATGGGAATGTATCAGGGTATATCTCAGGGAAAATATATAAAGGGGACATAAAAAACGCATGTGTCCCCGGACTTAATTGTTACTCCTGCGTTGGAGCATTGGGATCCTGCCCTATAGGATCTCTGCAAGCAGTAATAGGAAAAAAAGGGGGAGGATTTCCATTCTATGTAGTAGGGTTTTTACTCCTTATAGGAAGCTTGTTGGGGAGATTGGTATGTGGCTGGTTATGTCCTTTTGGGCTTTTCCAAGACTTATTACATAAAATTCCATTTCCCAAAAAAATAAGGACACTGCCCAAAGAAAAAATACTAGTAAAACTAAAATATTTAATCTTGCTGATATTTGTCATTATACTTCCGATGTACTTGGTAAATAATATAGGCAATGGCAATCCATACTTCTGTAAATATATATGTCCTGTTGGAACGCTGGAAGGAGGAATCCCATTAGTACTGTTAAATAAAGCTATGAGAGGATCAATCGGGTTCTTATTTGTATGGAAGAATGTAATCCTTCTTACTACAATTATTTTATCAATTATAATTTACAGACCATTTTGTAAGCTGATATGTCCTTTGGGAGCTATTTATTCCTTGTTTAATAAAGTATCTTTTTACAGGTACCAAATCAACTGTGAGAAGTGTATCAACTGTGGAAGATGTGCCAAAATATGCTTGATGAATGTTGACCCTGTAAAGGATGCCAACCATTTGGAATGTATCAGATGTGGAAATTGCAGAAAAGCTTGTCCGAAAGGAGCGATTGAGCTTTTGATAGCAGGTAGAAAATTTGAGAAAATAAATAATATTAAGAATACGACTTTAGAAAATGTAAAATAATATATGCCCTCAATTGACAAATTATCATATAAATTATTTATGGTAAGGTTGAGGGCATCTGATATTTAAAGAATTTATTTAAAATAGAAAGGTGTGATGATATTGGACTTAATTAAGGATAAGAATTTTACAAAGAATCCCTATTTGTATACTTTAATACTTTTGCTTATGGCTAAATTGGTGCTTTTCAGTTCTGAAATTTTTACATTAGGCTATATAAATGTAGTATTAAATATCTTGCCAAGTAGTGGTTATATAATAAATTTAGTCGAGCTTTCGAGTTTTATATTTATAACTCTTTTGGTTATATTTTTGGCGAGGAAAATATTAAAAATTTCTTGGAATACTTTGGGATTTAGAAAAACAGGTAGCTTAAAAGAATTTTTAAAAGGCTGGGGTTTTGGTGCAATTGTTTTAATAAGTTGTGTAGCTTTTATGATAATTGTAGGTGTAGTTAGGATTGATAAAGTTACATTTGACTCAAAACTTATTTTAGAGTTTATTCCCCTTCTTATGGTTTGGTCAATACAGGGAAATGCCGAAGAAGTTTTGACAAGAGGATTTTTATTTTCAGGAGTTGCTCGTAAAACAAATATTTTAATCGGCATAGCTGTTTCGGCAATTTTCTTTACAGTTATGCATTTAGAAAACGACGGCATATCAGTTATTCCTCTAATAGATCTGTTTGTATTTGGAATTTTTGCAGCCCTCGTTATGATAAAGACAAAAAACATATGGCTTGTAAGCGGATTCCATGCCGCGTGGAATTGCTTCCAAGGAAATGTATTCGCCTTTCCTGTAAGCGGAACAAATGTGGGAAATGCATTTATAAATGTCACAACACAGGGGCCGAGCTGGCTTACGGGAGGTAAATTTGGAGTCGAAGGAAGTATAATCAGCTTAATAGTGCAAATTGTGTTAATAATATTGCTTTGCTACGATCTGTTTGTAAAACAGAAGATGAACGTTTTAGATAAATTCGACATAGAAACATATACAGATGAGGTTGAATAAGATGGAAAATTTAAAGACAAAAAGAGAAAAGATAAATTATTTAAAATGGTGGGACATACTAATTGTAACTGTGATAATGTTCGGCTACTTTATATATTCCTCAATATCATCATTTTTTTACTTGCCGGATCCGAACACAACACAAATTCCTGAATTCACAACCAATATGAATTGGCGTGCATTAGTATTTCAATTTATTTTATTAAGTATAGCCTTTATATACCTATACATTAGAAACTTTAATTTCTCACAATGGAAAATAAAGATAAACTTAAAATCAATAGCAATTGGAATAGCCTTATTTATAGGAGTAGCATTGATTTTTGACTTGTATTTCACATTGGTATATAGCATTTTGCCATATCCAAATACAGATAATTCAGTATTTTATGAATCTGAAACTACAAATTTATTATTGTCAAAATTATCCACATTGGATTTGTCGCTTATAATGTACTCAATATTAAATGGATTCTATGAAGAAATATTTTTCTTGGGAATTTGTCTTAGCGTTGAACCGGATAAAAGAAAATATTACTTTATCTACTCATTACTTATAAGATATTCATTCCACACCTACCAAGGAAATATATCAGCTTTGGCGATAGGGCTTTTAGTAGGGGGAATTTACTATCTAGTATATACAAAATCAAAAGACAAAAACCTGTTCCCATTTTTCCTGGCACACGCAATAACGGATGTTTTTGGAGCGGGGATTGTAAGCTATTTCTTTTAAATAGAAAGGGCAAGTAATTCTAGAAATTAAATAAAAAATTAATTAAGATGAAGTCAATAATTAGGCATTAACTTAAAATAAAATGGATGTTTCTCTGCAATTTATAGGGCATCCATTTTATTTTTTTTTAGTAGGCTGTAAATTTTAAACTTATCGATCTATCCATCTTAAAAACAGATAATAAAATTAAAAAAATGAAAAATAATTTTTTAGTAAAAAAATTTAAGCAATATTTTAGAAGTATATATTTAGAATTAAAATGACAGATTTATTTTTGAAACAAACAGTAAAAATAGAGAAATAAATAAAATATTCACCTAAAATATATAATAAGCATTTATTTAGTAAATGCTTGTGGGGTTTGAACTGAAACAATTAAAATGTAATTAAAAACCTTGACTTTGAGGGAATATGCAGTGTAAAATTAATTGGAAATTATAAGCAGGTATTTATAAAATAAAATTTAACGGGAGAAAGATATGGAAAGTTTAAAAGAATTTATAAAAAGCAGAAAACGAAATAGAATATATAGATACTCTATAAGAAGATTATCTATAGGAGTTGCATCATGCATAGTAGGAGCATTTGTACTTTTTTCACCGGTTGACTTTGGAAAAACGGAGTTAAGCGGTGTTGTTTATGCTCAAGATGCTGATAAATATAATAAAGAAGCAGAAAGAGAAAAAGCTAAATTAGATAATTTTTTAAAATATGATGCTAATACTGGGGAAATAACATTTAATATAGAAATAGATTATGATAAAGTGAGAATAACAAATGATGGTGGTGTGAGAGCAGGTGAATTTATTAAATCTAATAGTGGCTTTGAAGGAATAAAAGGAGTTGAGTATAATAATAATAATAAATGGATAATTACTCGTGATTATTATGGTAATAGCAAAAAAGTGAAAGTTGAAGTTCTAAAAAAAGAAGATGGGTTTGAAAGAAGAATTTACGAGCAAGAAATAAAAATCCTTACAGAAAAAGATAGAGAAGAACAGGCGAGAAGAGAAAAAGAAGAACAGGCGAGAAGAGACAGAGAAGAACAGGCGAGAAGAGACAGAGAAGAGCAGGCAAGAAGAGAAAAAGAAGAGCAAGCAAGAAGAGACAGAGAAGAACAGGCAAGAAGAGACAGAGAAGAGCAGGCGAGAAAAGACAGAGAAGAACAGGCAAGAAAAGACAAAGAAGAACAAGCAAGAAGAGACAAAGAAGAACAAGCGAGAAGAGAAAAAGAAGAAAAGCCAAAAGAAGTGCCGGCTATGCCGCTGACACCGGGTACAAAAGTAATACCTTCAACTCCATTACAACCAAGTATAAAAGTGGCACCAAGAGCATTTAGAAATGACAACGATCAAAGAGGATCAATAGACTGGAGATATATAAAGGCACCAAGTAAAGATGCAAAGACAGAAGTGCAAAAACAAAAGACAGTAGTAGAAGTAAAAGTTACAATAGGCTCAGACATACTACAAAGAACAATAAACAACCACACACAAGAAATAAAAATGGATACAAAAGCCATAATAAAAGACGGAAGAACAATGCTACCGATAAGATACGTAGCAGAAGCCCTAGGATACACAGTAGAGTGGAGAGAAGACACAAGAACAGCGATCCTAAAAGACAAAGAAACAACAATAGAAATTCCGGTAGATACAAATAAAATAATAATCAACGGAAAAGAAATCCAAAGCGATGTAAAACCGATGATAGAAAACAGAAGAACAATGTTGCCAATAGCAAACGTAGCAAGAGCATTGGGCTTAAAAGACGGACAAGACATCAAATGGGACGAAGCAAAACAAGAAGTTACAATCAGAAAAGAGATACTAAACTAAACAAAATAGGCGTGGGAAACCACGCTTATTTTATTGTAAAAAACTCGCTACACTAGTGTCGACCTTACACTTATTTTAAAAACATCAATATTATCACGTAGGGGCGGCACGTATCCACGAAAAAAAATAAAGAATTAAAACAAAAACAGAAAAATAAAAAATATAAATGTCAAAAAAATATAGGCCCGCCCGCAAAAATAATAACAGATTCAAAAACTGTATGATTACATAACACAACAGCATAGCCAACCACCAAACCAAAATAAAATGAAATACTGAAAACATAAATGTAAAAACCATCCCAAAAAGCGGGCGGGCCTACACTGCTTTATAATATAATTTTCGATTTGTCCATTACATCATCAAACTCATTATCCATTTCACAAACACGTGCCGCCCCTACTTATTTTAAAAACATCAATATTATCACGTAGGGGCGGCACGTATCCACGAAAAAAATAAAGAATTAAAACAAAAACAGAAAAATAAAAAATATAAATGTCAAAAAAGCATAGGCCCGCCCGCAAAAATAATAACAGATTCAAAAACTGTATGATTACACAACACAACAGCATAGCCAACCCACCAAACCAAAATAAAATGAAATACTGAAAACATAAAAATATAAATATAAAAACCAACCCAAAAAACGGGCGGGCCTATATTGCTTTATAATATAATTTTCGATTTGTCCATTACATCATCAAACTAATTATCCATTTCACAAACACGTGCCGCCCCTACTTATTTTAAAAATATCGATATTATCACGTAGGGGCGGCACGTATCCACGAAAAAAATAAAGAATTAAAACAAAAACAGAAAAATAAAAAATATAAATGTCAAAAAAGTATAGGCCCGCCCGCAAAAATAATAACAGATTCAAAAACTGTATGATTACATAACACAACAGCATAGCCAACCCACCAAACAAAAATAAAATGAAATACTAAAAACATAAAACATAAATATAAAAACCATCCCAAAAAGCGTTTTGAGGGTGTAGGAGGAGAGAACCCGAAGATAGGCGTGGGAAACCACGCTTAGATAAAACGAACCTAGGAAAACCATGGGTTTGTCTTCAATATGAGAAGGTTCAATTTGAACCTTCTTTGTTTTTAATAGGGCATAAATTTACCTGCTGATGCTAAAAAATATGTAGACTTAATGCTCTTTATTTTATACAGTCTGGTTGCCTAACAAAACCAATATTATCTTGACAAGCATTCCTCTATGTAATACGATCGTATTACGTAGAGGAGAGATTAACTATTAAAGGGCAAGAGGAGAAATGAAAGGAGCAAAGATATGTCTACAATTAGTTTGAGAGTTCCGGAGGACGAGCTAAATATTATTAAATCTTATGCAAGACTTAATAATAAAAGTCTATCTGAAATAATTAGAATGACGATGCTTGAACATATTGAAAATGAATATGATCTTAAAGTGTTTGAGGAGTATGAAGCAGAAAAGGCAAAAGGAACACTAAAAACAAGACCTATAAATGAACTTTGGGAAGATTTAGAAATATGATATACCAGATAACTACAACAGATAAGTTTGATAAAGCTTTTAGAAAGTTGGACAGACAAATCCAAAAAATAATTAAAGTTTGGATTGAAAAGAATCTTGTAAATTGTGAAAATCCTCGTATTCATGGAAAAGGACTTACAGCAAACAGGAGCGGTCAATGGAGATATAGAATAGGAGATTATCGTATTCTTGCAGATATAAGAGACAATGAACTTGTATTAGTTTTTGTTGATATAGGACATAGAAAAAACATTTATTAATAAAACATAGCATCATTTTTATGAGGAGTATCGCATTCTTTAGTTTTAAAAAATGGAGATAACTTTAATAAGACATTGTAAATTATATTTGTAAAGAAGGTTCAAGTTGAATTTTCTCATCCCAGTCAAGGGTCGCTTCGATTTCCTTTGACAGAAATATGCATTATTTGATGAGGATAGTTATGCCATTTGAAAAATATTATTGGATGGGTTTCTTGTCACACAAGTTTGACAACTTTAGACTCTAAAATAAATAAAGATTAACCCGGCAATTACATAAAATGAAATATCAAAAATCTAAAAAGCCTAAATACCAACACAAACCAAAAGCGTTTTGAGGGAGTTAGAGAGAGGGCGTGAGGGAGAATCGCAACGCCCTTAGCCCTCCCTCGGAATAAAAGATTAAGAAATAAAAAAAGATAATAACATATAAAAAATTTAAACCTAAAACGAACCACAAAAAAAACGGGCGGGCCTATATTGCTTTATAATATAATTTTAGATTTGTCCATTTCATCATCAACCACAATCCATTTCACAGACACGTGCCGCCCCTACTTATTTTAAAAACATAAATATTATCACGTAGGGGCGGCACGTATCCACGAAAAAAATAGAGAATTAAAACAAAAGCAGAAAAATAAAAAATATAAATGTCAAAAAAGTATAGGCCCGCCCGCAAAAATAATAACAGATTCAAAAACTGTATGATTACACAACACAACAGCATAGCCAACCCACCAAACCAAAATAAAATGAAATACTGAAAACATAAAACATAAATATAAAAACCAACCCAAAAAACGGGCGGACCTATGCTGCTTTATAATATAATTTTCGATTTGTCCATTTCATCAACAAACCCATTATCTATTTCACAGACACGTGCCGCCCCTACTTATTTTAAAAACATCAATATTATCACGTAGGGGCGGCACGTATCCACGAAAAAAATAAAGAATTAAAACAAAAACAGAAAAATAAAAAATATAAATGTCAAAAAAGTATAGGCCCGCCCGCAAAAATAATAACAGATTCAAAAACTGTATGATTACACAACAGCATAGCCAAACACCAAACCAAAATAAAATGAAATACTAAAAACATAAAACATAAATATAAAAACCAACCCAAAAAAACGGGCGGGCCTATATTGCTTTATAATATAATTTTAGATTTGTCCATTTCATCATCAACCACAATCTATCTCACAGACACGTGCCGCCCCTACGATAAAATAAAAATTAACACCTCAATTTCATATAATGAAATACAAAAAACATAATTTTAAGCTGAGAAGATTAAAATTTAGAATACAACTATAAAATTTAAATTTTAATTGAATATTTTTCCTAAAAATAATTTAAACAATATTTTAGAAATTTGCCTTTTTTTAAAAATGTGAGAATGATAATTAAAATAGATGCTGAATAATAAGGCGAACTTGCAAAATAATTTTAAAGAACAAATTATAAACTTTTAATTAATTTACAAAAAGAGTGTAATATATTTCGAATCCTTGCAACACCGCTAAAAAACTTGATTTTTGAGGGTGAGAGTTGTAAAATTAATTAAGAATGATTAAAAATGATAATGAATATTTAACGGAGGACGAGAATGGAGAATTTAAGGGAATTTATTAAAAGTAGGAAGCGAAATAGAATATACAGATATTCTATAAGAAGATTGTCAATAGGAGTTGTCTCATGCGTAGTGGGAGCATTTGTACTTTTTGCACCAGTTAACTTCGGTAAAGCTGAGTTAAGTGGTGTTGTTTATGCGAGTGAAGTTGAGAAATATAGTGATCTTCTCCTTGAAGTACAACAAAAAGATGACAATGATGGCAAATGTTCGGTGGTTTTAGTGTCTAAATCTTTTACACAGGATAATCATGATTTAAAAGATGTGAAGTTAGTTATTGGTGATAATAAAAAAGAGATTAAATTGGAACCAGATAAGAGTAATCCACTTATTCGTGAAGGTAAAATAGATGCAACTGATTTAGGCAAAAAGTTTAAGGTTGCTATATATGATAGCAGCAAAAAAGAGAATCCAACCTATTATGCTGGTGGAATTCTTAGAGAAGAAGAAACTTACGATAAACTACAAAAAGAAGAAAAACAAGAAGGGGAAAGAGAAAAGGAAAGAGAAAGAGAAAGGGAAACTTTACAAAAAATAAATGTATTAAAAGAAAAGGTTCAACAATTAGTAGAAGACGCAGCAAAACGAGAAGAAATAGTGACAAAAGTAGCAGAAGAAGTGACAAAAGAAGCAGAAAAAATAAAAGAAAAATTAAATAAAGGAGAGATTAGTGGAGCGGCAACTGAGGCAGAAACAGTAAAAAATAAAGTAGAAGAAGCCGCAAATTTAGCAAAAGAAGCAAAAACATATGCGGAAAAAGCAAAACAAGCTGCAGAAGAATTAGAAAAAAAAGCTAAAGAAGTGAGTGGAGAAGAACAAGCAACAGTACAAAAATTAGCGCGAGAATCAGAAGAAGCATTACAAAAAGTAGAAGAAGCAGTACAAAAAGCAGAAGAAGCAGTACAAAAAGCAGAAGAAGCACTAACTAAAGCAATAGCTAGAGAAAGAAAAGAAAAAGAAGAGAAACCTCAAGTAGATCAATCAGGAGAAGAATCAGAGAAAAAAGAACCAACAGAGAATGCAAATTTCGATAAAATTAGGGATAAAGTAAAAGAAACTTTAAAAGAAATAAAACTTTCTGAAGGTAATTCAGGGATGTTAATGAAGGTACTTAAGACAAACAACTATGACGATTTGTTAAAGTTAGTATTTGAAATTCAATCCAAAGAGCACGATAAAGGGATAAAAGAAAAATTAATAGAAGCGGTTGTAGACGTAGAAGGATATTTGAGTGATGCTGAAAAAGCAAATTTAAAGACAAATGTAGAAGATTGGAGTAAAAATGAACAAGTATTTAAAAGAGCTGTAGATAGCTTAAAAAATCATGTTGAAAATAAGAAGAAAATAGAAAAAAAAATAGATGATTTATTTGAAAAAGCAGCTAAAGTCTTACGTAATGGAGATAAAGATTATGGAAGATCTTCTGTTACAGAATTAGAAAAGAATTTACTGAAGATAAAAGATTTAGACAACAGTAAAGAATTTACTCAAGAAAAATTAAAAGAACTTGAGAAGACTATTAATCCATTGATAGAGAAAATGGGAGAAGAAAAAGATTTAAAGAATAAGTTAAGAGAGAATATAAAATCTTTAAAAGATGAAAAAGAAATTGGTATATTTAGTGCAAGAATTGATAAAGCTAAAAATTTAGAAGAACTTAAGGTATATAAATCTAAAATTGATGCAAAAGGTAAAGAAGAGACATTTAACGAAATTAGCAAACTTGAATTTTTAAATGAAGAAGAGAAAAAATATTATAAAACTGTTTTAGACAATACAGAAGAATTTAATCATTTTAAAACTGTTTTTGATATAGCTAAAGAAAAAAATGAAGCCATTGAAGCGAAGATTAAGGATAATATAAAAAATGATATAGATAAACTGGCTTTTCTAAATAAAGAAGAAAAAGAATTTTATAAATCTCAATTGGGAGGCGCTACAAGTCCTAATAGTGTAAGTATAGTTATAGAATTAGCAGAAGAAAAAGATAAAGCTAAGGAAATTGAGTTAAAAGATGCCGCAAAAGAATATGTAGATAAATTAAGTGATCTAACAGAGACATCAAAGAAACTAGCTAAAAAAGATATTGATGAAGCAACAAATGTAGAGACTATTAAAGATATTGCAGAAAGAGCTAAGTTGATGAACAAGAAGAAAGCGGAAAAGGCTCTTGAAGAATTAGTTAAGAAAGAATTAAAAGAAGTAAAAGAAGCTGCAAAAGAGTATATAGATAATTTAAGCGATCTAACAGAGACATCAAAGAAACTAGCTAAAAAAGATATTGATGAAGCAACAAATGTAGAGACTATTAAAGATATTGCAGAAAGAGCTAAATTGATGAATAAGAAGAAAGCGGAAAAGGCTCTTGAAGAATTAATTAAGAAAGAAAAAGAAAAAGAAAAACCGGTAGAACCAAAAGTGCCGGAAGAACCTAAGAAACCTGAAGAGAAACCGGCTGAGCCTAAGAAACCTGAAAACGAACCTAAAGAAAAAGAAGAAAAGCCATCTGATCCAAAGCAACCGGAAAAACCAAATAAACCGGAACCTAAGGATCCTGAAAAAAATCCGGAAGAACCTAAGAAACCGGAAGAAAAACCGGCTGAACCGAAACAACCGGAAAACGAACCTAAAGAAAAAGAAGAAAAACCAAAAGAAGTTATTCCGGCTATGCCGCTAACACCGGGCATAAAAGTAATACCTTCAACTCCATTACAACCAAGCATAAAAGTGGCACCAAGAGCATTTAGAAATGACAACGATCAAAGGGGATCAATAGACTGGAGATATATAAAAGCACCAAGCAAAGATGCAAAAGCAGAAGTGCAAAAACAAAAGACAGTAATAGAAGTGAAGATCAAAATAGGATCAGACATACTACAAAGAACAATAAACAACCACACACAAGAAATAAAAATGGATACAAAAGCCATAATAAAAGACGGAAGAACAATGCTGCCAATAAGATACGTAGCAGAAGCCCTAGGATACACAGTAGAGTGGAGAGAAGACACAAGAACAGCGATCCTAAAAGACAAAGAAACAACAATAGAAATTCCGGTAGATACAAATAAAATAATAATCAACGGAAAAGAAATCCAAAGCGATGTAAAACCGATGATAGAAAACGGAAGAACAATGTTGCCGATAGCAAACATAGCAAGAGCATTGGGTCTAAAAGACGGACAAGACATCAAATGGGACGAAGCAAAACAAGAAGTTACAATTAGAAAAGAGATAATAAACTAAACAAAACAGGCGTGGGAAACCACGCTTATTTTGTTGCCAAAAAAGAGGAATAAAATAATTATATATACAAAAACGGGCGGATCTATACAGCTTTACAATATAATTTTCAATTTGTCCATTACATAAACAAACCCATTATATATTTCACAGACATGTGCCGCCCCTACGATGAAATAAAATTAACCCAATAATTTTATATAATGAAATACAAAAAACATAATTTTAAGTTGAGAAGATTAAAATTTAGAATACAATTATAAAATTTAAATTTTAATTTAATATTTTTCCTAAAAATAATTTAAACAATATTTTAGAAATTTGTCTCTGATTAAAAATGTGAAAATGATAATTAAAATAAATGTTGAATAATAAGGCGAACTTGCAAAATAATTTTAAAGAACAAATTATAAACTTTTAATTAATTTACAAAAAGAGTGTAATATATTTCGAATCCTTGCAACACCGCTAAAAAGCTTGATTTTTGAGGGGGAGAGTTGTAAAATTAATCAAGAATGACTAAAAATGATAATGAATATTTAACGGAGGACGAGAATGGAGAATTTAAGGGAATTTATTAAAAGTAGGAAGCGAAATAGAATATACCGATATTCTATAAGAAGATTATCAATAGGGGTTGTCTCATGCGTAGTGGGAGCATTTGTACTTTTTGCACCAGTTAACTTCGGTAAGGCTGAGTTAAGTGGTGTTGTTTATGCAACAAGTGTCGATGGAAAAGTTTTGTTAAAAAATCTAGAATCTAAATTAGAACAAGAAATTAAAAATTATAAAGAAGATCCTAGCAAATCAAATAGGTCAGCTATATATAACAATGGTAAGTTAGATCATACTCTGTTTGTAAATGAATTTAAATCATTACTTGATAAAATAGATCAAGAATTAAAAGATGAAAAAGCTAAATTAATAGAAGAATTATTGAAGTTAGAAAAAACAAAAATAGAAGGCAATCAAGAGTTAGAAGGAAGAATTAGAACTAAAGCTAGAAAACTTATATCAGAAAATAATAATGATGATATTCAAAATCTTAAGGAATTTAGAAAGTCTGTAAAAAATATTAAAGAAGAAAAAGAAGAAAGAGAAAGAGAAAAAGAAAGAGAAGAACAAACAAGAAGAGAAAAAGAAGAACAAGCAAGAAGAGACAAAGAAGAACAAGCAAGAAGAGAAAGAGAAGAACAAGCAAGAAGAGACAAAGAAGAACAAGCAAGAAGAGACAAAGAAGAACAAGCAAGAAGAGACAAAGAAGAACAAGCGAGAAGAGAAAAAGAAGAACAAGCAAGAAGAGAAAAAGAAGAACAAGCGAGAAGAGAAAAAGAAGAACAAGCAAGAAGAGACAAAGAAGAACAAGCGAGAAGAGAAAAAGAAGAAAAAGAAGAAAGAGAAAGAGAAAAAGAAAGAGAAGAACAAACAAGAAGAGAAAAAGAAGAACAAGCAAGAAGAGAAAAAGAAGAACAAGCGAGAAGAGAAAAAGAAGAACAAGCAAGAAGAGACAAAGAAGAAAAGGCAAGAAGAGACAAAGAAGAAAAGGCAAGAAGAGAAAAAGAAGAACAAGCAAGAAGAGACAAAGAAGAAAAGGCAAGAAGAGAAAAAGAAGAACAAGCAAGAAGAGAAAAAGAAGAACAAGCGAGAAGAGAAAAAGAAGAACAAGCAAGAAGAGAAAAAGAAGAACAAGCAAGAAGAGAAAAAGAAGAACAAGCAAGAAGAGAAAGAGAAGAACAAGCAAGAAGAGACAAAGAAGAAAAGGCAAGAAGAGAAAAAGAAGAACAAGCAAGAAGAGACAAAGAAGAAAAGGCAAGAAGAGAAAAAGAAGAACAAGCAAGAAGAGACAAAGAAGAAAAGCCAAAAGAAGTGCCGGCTATGCCGCTGACACCGGGCATAAAAGTAATACCTTCAACTCCATTACAACCAAGCATAAAAGTGGCACCAAGAGCATTTAGAAACGACAACGATCAAAGGGGATCAATAGACTGGAGATATATAAAGGCGCCAAGCAAAGATGCAAAAGCAGAAGTGCAAAAACAAAAGACAGTAATAGAACTAAAGATCAAAATAGGCTCAGACATACTACAAAGAACAATAAACAACCACACACAAGAAACCAAAATGGATACAAAAGCCATAATAAAAGACGGCAGAACAATGTTACCGATAAGATACGTAGCAGAAGCCCTAGGATACACAGTAGAGTGGAGAGAAGACACAAGAATAGCGATCCTAAAAGACAAAAATACAACAATAGAAATTCCGGTAGATACAAATAAAATAATAGTAAACGGAAAAGAAATCCAAAGCGACGTAAAACCAATGATAGAAAACGGAAGAACAATGTTGCCGATAGCAAACGTAGCAAGAGCATTGGGCTTAAAAGACGGACAAGACATCAAATGGGACGAAGCAAAACAAGAAGTTACAATCAGAAAAGAGATACTAAACTAAACAAAACAGGCGTGGGAAACCACGCTTATTTTATTGTAAAAAACTCGCTACACTAGTGTCGACCTTACACTTATTTTAAAAACATCAATATTATCACGTAGGGGCGGCACGTATCCACGAAAAAAAATAAAGAATTAAAACAAAAACAGAAAAATAAAAAATATAAATGTCAAAAAAATATAGGCCCGCCCGCAAAAATAATAACAGATTCAAAAACTGTATGATTACATAACACAACAGCATAGCAAACCCACCAAACCAAAATAAAATGAAATACTGAAAACATAAAAATATAAATATAAAAGCCAACCCAAAAAACGGGCGGGCCTAAACTGCTTTATAATATAATTTTCGATTTGTCCATTACATCATCAAACCCAATATCTATTTCATAGACATGTGCCGCCCCTACATGAACTAAATAAAATTTAAACCATAAAATAACCAAAAAAAAAAAAACGGGCGGGCCTACACTGCTTTATAATATAATTTTCGATTTGTCCATTACATCATCAAACTAATTATCCATTTCACAAACACGTGCCGCCCCTACATGAACTAAATAAAATATAAACCGAAAACGAACCCCCAAAAAAACGGGCGGGCCTATACTGCTTTATAATATAATTTTCGATTTGTCCATTACATCATCAAACTAATTATCTATTTCACAAACACGTGCCGCCCCTACATGAACTAAATAAAATATAACAACATTTCCATAAGGGGACTGACAGATAGAAAAGAACCTATATTTTTGGTACAATTATAACAAGTAGATTTTGAAAACGTGATGAAGAAATAGCTTACAAATTGTAGTTAAAAAAATATATAGGAGGCGTATTTTGTGACAGAGCAAAATAAAGAAATTGTAGTAATAGAAGAAACTACAATGGAAAGTAAGATTTACTATATAAGAAACCAAAAAGTTATGCTTGATTTTGAACTTGCTGAAATCTATGGATATACAACGACAAGATTTAACGAGCAAGTAAAAAACAACTCGGAAAAATTTGATGATGATTTTATGTTCCAGTTGACAAAGTCAGAATTTGAAAACTTGATGTCGAAAAAATCGACATCAAGTTGGGGCGGGCGTAGAAAGCTGCCATATGCCTTTACAGAACAGGGCATATATATGCTTATGACTGTATTAAGAGGCGAACTTGCAGTTAAGCAGAGCAAGGCTTTAATACGAATGTTTAAGCAGATGAAAGACTTTATAATTGAAAACCAAGATTTTATCAGCTCAAAAGAATTATTACAAATTGCTATTCAAACAAATAAAAATACAAATGATATAGCTAGAATAGACAGAAAGATGAACACCCTAGCCACAAAAGAAGATTTGAAAAAAGTAATGGATAATTTCATAGATCCGCAAACATATAAACACTTCCTTTTGATGAATGGAGATAAGATAGAAGCAGATGTAGCATATACAAAAATATATAAGTCAGCAAAGAAAAGCATTTATGCCATAGACAACTACATAGGACTTAAAACATTAGAACTTTTAAGAGCTGCAAGAGATAATATCCAAATCATAGTCTTTAGTGATAATATAAAAAATAAGGATATGCTCACAAAAAATATCTTGGACGATTTTAGAAAAGGTTATCCTAATATAGACCTAAAACTGAAGGTAGCAGGTAAAAAATATCACGATAGATATATAGCAATAGACTATGGAACAGACAATGAAGCCTTTTATCTTTGCGGAGCATCATCAAAGGACGCAGGAAATAAAATATCAAGTATTACTAAAATAGAAGAATCATCTAAAGATTTATATCATATGATGTTTAGTAGAATGTTAAACAATAAAAACCTAAAAATTTAATAAACAAATACAGAGATCATAATAATTTATTTAAGCGGTAGAAGTAAAAAAACAACAGCACATAGAAAATTCAAACCGAAAACAACCAAAAAAATAACGGGCGGGCCTATACTGCTTCATAATACAATTTTCAATTTATCCATTACATAAACAAACCCAATATCTATTTCACAAACACGTGCCGCCCCTACATGAACTAAATAAAATTTAAACCTAAAACAACCCAAAAAAATAACGGGCGGGCCTACACTGCTTTATAATATAATTTTAGATTTGTCCATTACATCATCAAACTCATTATCCATTTCACAAACACGTGCCGCCCCTACGATAAAATAAATAAAATATAAACCATAAAATAACCAAAAAAAAACGGGCGGGCCTACACTGCTTTATAATATAATTTTCGATTTGTCCATTACATCATCAAACTCATTATCCATTTCACAAACACGTGCCGCCCCTACGATAAAATAAATAAAATATAAACCATAAAATAACCAAAAAAAAACGGGCGGGCCTATACTGCTTCATAATACAATTTTCAATTTATCCATTACATAAACAAACCCAATATCTATTTCACAAACACGTGCCGCCCCTACATGAACTAAATAAAATTTAAACCTAAAACAACCCAAAAAAATAACGGGCGGGCCTACACTGCTTTATAATATAATTTTAGATTTGTCCATTACATCATCAAACTCATTATCCATTTCACAAACACGTGCCGCCCCTACGATAAAATAAATAAAATTTAAACATAAAACCAACCCAAAAAACGGGCGGGCCTATACTGCTTCATAATACAATTTTCAATTTATCCATTACATAAACAAACCCAATATCTATTTTGCAGACACGTGCCGCCCCTACATGAACTAAATAAAATTTAAACCGAAAACAACCCAAAAAAATAACGGGCGGGCCTATATTGCTTTATAATATAATTTTCGATTTGTCCATTACATCATCAAACTAATTATCTATCTCACAGACACGTGCCGCCCCTACATGAACTAAATAAAATTTAAACCTAAAACGAACCACAAAAAAACGGGCGAACCTATACTATTTCTCTTCTCACCCGTATTAAAAATGCTCAGCTCTTAATTTTTTATCTATCTTGGTATAAATCCAACTTTTTTATATACTTTTCTAAGTGTCTTTCTCGCCAATGCGGAGGCTTTTTGCGCTCCTTCTGTATATACTTTTTCTAAATATTCTTTATCATTTCTAATTGCATTAAATCTCTCTTGAACAGGTCTTAATCTTTCTACAACAACTTCGGCTAAATCTTCTTTAAATTTGCCGTAGCCCAAGTCTTTATATTTTTCAACTATTTCTTCAACACTTAGTTTTGAAAAAGATGAATAGATGTCTATTAAATTCTTAAGTCCCGGTTGTTCTGTTGAATATCTGATAACTCCTTCCGAGTCCGTCACGGCACGTTTTATCTTTCTTCTTATTGCATTTTCATCGTCTAAAATCAATATAAACGCATTTTCATCCGAATCCGATTTACTCATCTTATATTGCGGGTCTTGTAGCGACATTATTCTTGCGCCAACTTTCGGCGTCATTATATCCGGAATTGTAAATGTATCAGAATATCTTGAGTTGAATTTTTGAGCCAGATCTCTTGTGAGTTCTATATGCTGTCTTTGGTCTTCTCCAACCGGCACATAGGCGCTTTGATACAACAAGATATCCGCCGCCATAAGCACCGGATAATTTAGTATCCCAGCCAATACTTCTTTACTCTTGCTTGACTTATCTTTAAATTGTGTCATTCTTTGAAGTTGTCCCATGGATGCTATAGTATTTAAAACCCAACCAAGTTCAGCGTGTTCAGGCACGTGTGATTGAATATATATAATTGATTTTTCAGGGTCAAGTCCACACGCCAAGTACAGTGACAATATATCCAGTGTATTTTTCCTTAAATTCTTAGGTTCTTGCGGCATTGTTATTGCGTGCATATCCACTATACAGTATAGACAATTGTACTCTTCTTGTAATTCACTAAAGTTTGAAAGAGCTCCTATATAGTTCCCTATCGTAAGTGAACCTGAGGGTTGTATCCCACTGTAAACTACTTTTTTATCCATTATAAACTCCTTAAAATTCTGTCTGTCAATTTATTTACTTCATACTTAACTTCTTCTTCGTCAACATTTAACATCATTCTATCTTTCATTATAAACTCACCGTTTATCATAATATCTTTGATATCTTCCGGTGTTGCACTATAACAAAGCGCTCCTATTAAATCATTTTTAGGAGTGAAGTTAATTGAATTTAAATCAAAAAATGTCAAATCCGCACTCTTTCCAACTTCAACAGAGCCGTTGTCGAAGCCTGTTATCTTACTTCCGTTTACTGTAGCAAGTTTTAACATTTCATTAGCTTGTACACTTGAGCTTGACTTATTTACCGCCTTATTTACTATCGCTCCTACGTGTATTTCTTTTAATATACTCAAATTGTTGTTTGAAGATGAACTGTCAGTTCCTATCCCCAAATTTATATTTGCATCTAATATCTTTTTAACCGGTGTAAATCCGCTTGCCAATTTCAAATTAGATACCGGATTGTATACCGGATAGAATTCTTTTCCCGCTATCATTTCAATTTCCGAATCTGTTATATACACACAATGTGCGGCTATTATCTTAGTATCTAAATATCCCAACGAATCCAAGTATTCTACAGGTGTCATCCCATATAATTTTTTAGAATCTTCAACTTCTTTCATAGTTTCTGAAACGTGTATGTGAAGCATCCCACCATATTCTTTTGAAACTTTTAAACACTCTTTTAAAAAGTCCGTTGAACAAGTGTAAATAGCGTGCGGCCCCAAGACAACTTTAATATCATCTGAATTGTATTCTCTGTAGTTTTGTTTGAATATATCTATTCTCTCTGAACCACTGCCCGCTACATCCAAAACTCCCTTGGCAAGAATTCCCTTTATTCCGACTTCCTTACATGCTCTTGCAGTTGAATCGATTTGGTCGTACATATCAACCACTGCACACACTCCGTTTTTTGCCGATTCAACCGCCGATAGTTTTGCACCCCAATATATATCTTCTTTAGTCAACTTAGCTTCAAAAGGCCATATTTTTTTCACAAGCCAATCTTGAAGTTCTAAATCATCTGAATAATTTCTCATCATACTCATTCCAAGATGAGTATGTGCATTTGTAAATGCCGGCACAATAAGTTTTGAGCTACAATCTATATAATCATTAGCTTGAAGATTTTCGCCTATCTTTACAATTTTCCCGTCTTCTATTTGTATATCGGTTTGTGTTATAACTCTACCATTTTTAACGTCTATATAATTTGCATTTTTAAGTATCATTTTACCCTCCGTAGGTTACATTATAGCACAATTTTTCTCTGTTTTCTCTTTACTTTTACTCAGTTATTTAGTATAATGCTTTCGGCTCTTAAATTATCGCGGCGAGAATATATTAGGAGTTGAATAATAAAATGGCAAGAATGATGGTACCAAGATTTAAACAATCAAGAAGATTAGGTCTTAACGTATGTGGACACCCTAAGGCTATGAAGAGAGCTGTAAAGGGTACTGCAAGAAGTGACAAGAAATTAACCGAATATGGTAAGCAATTACTTGAAAAACAAAGATTAAGAGCTTACTATGGTGTTCTTGAAAAACAATTTGTCAACTTATTTAAGGAAGCTAAGAAAACTGCTGGACAAACTGGTCCTAACTTAGTTATCTTCCTTGAAAGAAGACTTGATAACTTAGCTTACAGAATGGGCTTTGCTTCTTCTATAAGACAAGCAAGACAAATGGTAACTCACGGACACTTAACTGTAAACGGTAAAAAGGTTAATATTCCTTCATACAGATGTGATGCAGGAGATGTTATTGAACTTTCTGCAAGAGGTAAAAAAGTTGCTATGTTCAAAGAAAACTTTGAAACAAACTTCGTAACTTCATATCCTTACATCTCTAAGGAAGAAGGCTTTAAAGCTACTTTAGTTTCTATTCCGGCAAGAGAAGATGTTCCAATAGAAATTGAAGACCAATTAATCGTTGAGTTCTACTCAAAGAATATGTAATTAAAAAAAGATGATGGATATAACCCAATCCGTCATCTTTTTTTATATATGGGTATATATTAAATATATTTACCAAGGAGGTCTTATATGTTTAAATTTAATAAAGAAACTGAAAGAGAACCTAAATTCGTTGAATTAATCTCTGTAAATGATAGATTAAAACTTGGCGGAATAATAGGTATTTTGGATGATAATAATATACCTCACTTTGAAGAATCTTCTCAAATGAACGACTCCACCGCTCAAGTTATCTATGCAAACATCAACGTTGGAATAATGGTCTATGTCCCTGATGAAAATTTAGATAAAGCTCGTGAACTTTTGCAAGTCATTGGTGAAATTCCACCATCATATTAATGGGTTTAATTATTTATTTATTATAAGGGCGGCACGAATGTATCAATGTCCGCCCTTTTTGCAATGTGTTTATATTTATTTTGTATACATAGTCGTTTTATTAGTTAATGTAGGGGCGGCACGTGTCTGTGAGATAGATAATGAGTTTGATGATGTAATGGACAAATCGAAAATTATATTATAAAGCAGTATAGGCCCGCCCGTTATTTTTTTGGGTTGTTTTCCGTTTAAATTTTATTTAGTTCATGTAGGGGCGGCACGTGTCTGTGAAATAGATAATGAGTTTGATGATGAAATAGACCAATCGAAAATTATACAGAGCAAGAAATATGAATTAAAGAGATGAACTAACCGTTCAGTCCTACAAGTTTATGCACTGTCTAAGTGCATAAAGCACAATCCCATTTTGGAAATGCAGATATAAAGATTAGTCCTTGTTTCAATGGCACACATAAACTGAGAGATAGAAAAAAGGCTATATTTTTGGTATAATTATCTCAATTAGACTAAAATCTTGGTGATAGAATTGGCTTATAGGATGTAAGCTGATTATGATAAAAATATAAGATAAAATTACAATAAAAAAGGAGCGGTGGTGATGGATAAAAAAGATTTAGCTATCATAGGGGATAGTGAATATATAAAAATGCTTGAAAAAATAAAAAAATCATATAAGGATAGACAACTTAAAGCAGCAGTTTCAGTTAATTCAGAAATGCTGAGATTTTATTATAGTCTAGGAGAAGAAATTATTAGATTAAAGGCAGAAAGCAGATGGGGAAGCGGATTTTATAAAAAACTAAGTTCGGATCTACAAAAGGAAATTCCAAATGTTAAAGGATTTTCTGTTACTAATTTAAAATATATGAAAAAATTTTATGAAATGTATTCTCCATTAAATCGTCCACAGCTTGTGGACGATTTACGAATATCCAAAGTCAGTAGAGATTTTGATATAATTTTTAGTATCCCATGGGGACATCAAAGATATATTATGGATAGATGTGAGGGAAATTTGAATAAAGCATTTTTCTTTATATCTAAAACATTAGAAAATAACTGGAGTAGAGCTGTGCTTTTAAATTTCTTGGATACAGACCTGTTTGATAGACAAGGAAAAGCAATAACAAATTTCACAAATAATTTGCCTGCAACACAAAGCGATTTAGCAAATGAAATGACAAGAGATCCGTATAATTTTGACTTTATAGCGATTAGACAAAATTATGATGAAAAAGAATTGAAAGACGCTTTGATGGATAATATTCAAAAATTCTTATTAGAGCTTGGAACAGGCTTTTCATTTGTAGGTAGAGAATATAGACTTGTAGTTGGAAATTCAGAAGAATTTATTGATATGTTATTCTACAACATTAAGCTGCATTGCTATGTGGTTGTGGAGGTTAAAATTTCTGCATTTAAACCTGCGGACATAGGTCAACTTGGAACTTATGTAACATCTGTAAATCATATATTGAAGGGCGATGGAGATAATCAAACAATAGGTCTTTTAATCTGTAAGACAAAGGATAATGTATTGGCGAAATATGCTTCTGAAAGTTCAAGAGAACCTATTGGAATTTCAGAATATCAACTACAAAATTTAATTCCTGAAAGTTTTAAAGGAGTATTACCAAGCACAGAAGAAATCGAAAATGAACTAAAATAAATTTTGAGAACATAATAAATTTACACAAGACGGTAGAAGTAAAATCTATCGCCTTTTAGTACCATAAATAGTGTAAGAAAGAAAGTGATTTCTATCTTGCACTATTTTTGTATAATGAAGAAGTAGTATGACGATCGTCTTTTAGGGTTAAAACATCCGCAATAAAAACTGTCATCTACCTCTTCATTATTCATATTCGGTTAAGCAGGTTGGGCAAAACGTCCGTGTCACGAGCTAAAATGAGTGTAATGGTGCAGGTAGGAACTACAAATTTAAAAGAAAGAAGGTAAGAAAATGATATCTATAGGAATAGATATAGCAAAAGAAAAATTTACAGCCTGTGCCTTAGAACAAGGTAGCAAAATTATTTGGAAGCCCTTTGATGTAAATCTTAACAAACCAGAAGTAGAAGGATTCTTAAATAAACTAAAAGATTTAAATCAAGAAATCAAAATAGTCATGGAAGCAACAGGAAAATATCATTTGCCAATTCTTTATGAATTAAAAAAACAAGGATACTTTGTAGCAGTAATTAATCCATTAAAAATGAAACAGTTCTGCCGAGTGTTAAACTTCAGAAAAGCAAAAAATGATAATATAGATGCCACACAAATAGCAGAATATGGGTTGATGTATTGGAAAGAATTACAAGAACACAAAGTAGATACAGAAAATTTTAGAACTCTAAAAGAATTAAACAGATCTTATCAGCATTACATGGACCTAAGAATCAATCAAATGAACTTCATAGACCAAACAATCAGTCAAACATTTCCAGGAATAAAAAAATTAATATCTCATGGATCTAAAGACTTCTCAAAAGACAAACTATTAGATTTCTTAGAAACATGGTGGCACAAAGACCTAGTTTTAGAAAAAACAGAAGAAAAATTCATAGAAGACTTTAAGAACTGGGCAAAAGAAAAGAGATACCATCCTAATGCTGATAAAGCTAAATCCATTTACAAGCTTGCAGAGGAAAGTATCTCAACTCAACCTTCCAATAGCTCATACATAAAGATGAACCTACAAGAAGGGATAGAATTGATCAAACATATAAATCAAATTCTATATAATATTTTATCACAAATGATAGAAATTGCCGAGCCTCTAGAAGAATATCAAGAAGCCAAAAAATTCTCAGGAATATCAGACAAATTAGCAGTACAAATAACAGCAGAATTTGGAGACTTATCAAAATTTAAAAATAAAAAATGCCTAATATCCTTTGTAGGAATAGACTCACCTCCATATGAATCGGGGAATTTCAAAGCAGATCAGAGAAAAATAACCAAAAGAGGTAATGCAATACTTAGAAAAATAGGATACCAATCTATGAAATGTATGATGAGTGTTAAAAATCCAGAAAATGAAATATATCTATATATGCTAAAAAAAGAAAAAGATGGAAAAGCAAAAAAAGTATGTAAATTTGCAGGCTTAAATAAGTTCTTAAGAATCTACTATGCAAAAGTTATGGCATCAAAACAAGAAAAGGAGGCGTTAAAAGTAGCTTAGAGCTAGGAATAGAATAGTTAAAACAAGCCGATATCAACCGGCTTATTTGCTATGCTTAAATTCAATACTAAATATTACAAGCCTACTCTGAAATTAATTTCGGAGTAGGCTTGACTTTTGTTAGCAGGTTTTTATTGGAACAAATGGAAAGGAGACGAAATGATGAAAAAAACAAATGAGAAAAAACATAGAAAAATAAAATTTGAAATTAAAAGAGTGTATGTAGGGGAAACGATTACCGAAGTATTTGAAGAAGTAATCGAACATATTGTAGATAAAAATTTAGAAGAAAAAAATAAAAAACAAACGCAAGACTAAGTAAGAATTGAGTACACAGGAGTGTTTTGATTTAATAATTACATTGAGATAGTCTTGTTAAGAGAAAGGAGCGTAAATTTGAACAGGACTAAAAAATATATTGCTGTTTTGTAATGCAGATTATCAAAAGATGATGGTAATACAAATGAGAGTATGAGTATATATTCACAAAAAGCAATGCTAAAACAGTATGCAGAGCAAAATAACATAGCCATATATGATTATTATGTTGATGATGCATATTTAGGTTTTTTGGATTTTTAATATTTCATTATATGTAATTATTTTATTTATTTTATCGTAGGGGCGGCACGTGTCTGTGAAATAGATAATGAGTTTGATTATGAAATAGACAAATGGGAAAATTATATTATAAAGCAGTATAGGCCCGCCCGTTTTTTTTTCGGTTATTTTATGGTTTAAATTTTATTTAGTTCATGTAGGGGCGGCACGTGTTTGTGAAATGGATAATTAGTTTGATGATGTAATGGACAAATCAAAAATTATATTATAAAGCAGTATAGGCCCGCCCGTTTTTTTTGGTTATTTTATGGTTTAAATTTTATTTAGTTCATGTAGGGGCGGCACGTGTTTGTGAAATGGATAATGAGTTTGATGATGTAATGGACAAATCGAAAATTATATTATAAAGCAGTATAGGCCGCCCGTTTTTTGGGCTGGTTTTTACATTTATGTTTTTAGTATTTCATTTTATTTGGTTTGGTGGGTTGGCTATGCTGTTGTGTTGTGTAATCATACAGTTTTTGAATCTGTTATTATTTTTGCGGGCGGGCCTATACTTTTTTGATATTTATATTTTTTATTTTTCTGCTTTTGTTTTAATTCTTTATTTTTTTTGTGGATACGTGCCGCCCCTACGCTTTAATATTGATATTTTTATGAATGCACATTCTTCTTTTGGATTGGTGCGGTTTTACCGTCACATTCGTTATTTTAAAATGGTTAAAATTTTTTTAATTTATTATCATTTTAACTAGAAATAATAATAAATTAAAAGCTAATATATTGACAAAAGCGATAAAGTGTGATATTACATAAATGATAGTAATTATCAAAATATAAAAGGAAGGAGACATTCATTTACAATGAAAAAATTATGGTCAATATTATTAGTTTTTTGTATTTTGTTTTCGTGTTTTAGTCCGAGTGCTGCATTTGCAAGCCAAAACAAACAGGAAAACGATAAAGTAGAAAAACTGGTGAAAAAGGGGATCATCCAAGGTGATGAAAAGGGTGATTTAAAGTTAAATGAAGTAATCACCAGAAGTGAGCTTATAAAAATTGTAGTTTATTCTTTAGGATTGGAAGATTTAGCAAAGAATTTGCAATCTCAAAAGGGAAAATTTCCGGATGTCGGCACCGATCACTGGGCAAATGGGGTCATAAATGTTGCAAGCACTGTTAAAATGCCGAATGGTCAGTATCTTATAAATGGTTTTCCTGACGGACAGTTCAAACCGGAGAATAAAATAACATATCAAGAGTTTATAAAAGTTTTGGTAGTTGCAAGTAAGTTTGATCTACAATCTAATCAAATGAAAGATGCCAAATGGCCTGATAGTTATTTTAATTGGGCAAAGGAACTGAAAATCATTGGAGAGGGAACCGGAGTTGAAAATTTAACACCGAGTGCCGATGCAATTAGAAATATTGTGTTTAATGCTCTTTACAATGCTCTTGATAAAATGGAAGAGACTAAATCCAAACTAAAAGAAGAGAGTTTGAGAAAAGCAAAAGAAAATTTGAGAAAAGGCATACGTGACGATAAAGAAACAACTCATAAACATACTACTTCCGGGAGTTCAAATGCATGGTTCGGATGGTGGGGTTCTTCAAGTGGAAGCAGCTCTTCAAGCGGAGGAAGTTCTTCAAGTGGAAGCAGCTCTTCAAGCGGAGGAAGTTCTTCAAGTGGAAGCACTCCTTCAAAACCGGTGACACCTTCAAAACCGGTAACACCTGCAAAGGAATTCACAGTTAGCTTTAATGTCAACGGTGGAAGTGGAAATATGGCGAGTGTTAAAGTTGAAAAGGGAAAAGAATATACACTTCCTGCCAATGCATTTAAACCGGCAGACGGAAAAGAATTTAAAGCTTGGGAAGTTGACGGAACTGAAAAGCAAGTTGGAGATAAGATAAGTATAAATAAAGATATTGAAGTAAAAGCTCTTTGGAAGGAAAAAGAGGATTCTCCATTAACACCTGCAAAGAAATTCACAGTTAGCTTTAACTCAAACGGTGGAGGCGGAAGTATGGCAAGTGTAGTAGTTGATAAAGATAAATCATATACATTGCCTGGAAATAAATTTACAGCACCTCAAAATAAAGAATTTAAAGCTTGGGAAGTTGATAAAGTAGAAAAACAAGTTGGAGATAAGATAAGTATAAATAAAGATATTGAAGTAAAAGCTCTTTGGAAGGAAAAAGGAACTCCTACTCCTAAACCAACTGGAAAAGCTTACATAATTGAAACGGATTTTTCAAATGGATTTTTCCAAGTTAAAGTCAATGGCAAGGATGATGAAGAAAGCGACGAAGAAGTTATTAAAGCAAGAGCGGGAGAGAAAGTTAACATTACATTTAATGCACCAACAACAGCCAAAAAAGTGTTTGATAAATTTGTGGTTCTAGAAGGTAATGTAAAAATTGAAAATGCTGACCAAAAGAACGGAGCATACTTTACAATGCCTGAGAGTAATGTAAAGATCGGAGTGAAAGTTAGGGACAAGACTTCAACACCTAATCCAACACCTGGTCCAACACCTAATCCAACACCTAATCCAACACCTGGTCCAACACCTAATCCAACACCTAATCCAACACCTAATCCAACACCTAACCCTAACCCTAACCCAGGCGAAGGCGTTGTTGTTAGAAATGCCAAGGTATCGCTTCGTCTCATTCAAAGAAGCAGAGATGAAAAAGGTATTCTAGATTTTGAAAATAATGGAGAACAAAACTACAAATATTTTGGATTTAAAACAGGTCAAAAATATGGTGAACTGGGGAATGGTGATAATGGCAAAAGCATGTTGGAAACCATAGAAAGTCTAGCTAATAAAAAAGGATTTAAATACTTCTATATTGAAAAAAACAATCCAAATGGAGATTCATTTAAAATAAAAATAGGCGGACCAAAAGAACTAAAAGAACTTGTAGCCATTCCTGAACATTTCCATGGATCATCTATAACAGAGGACACTGTATATATATATGCATATGTAAACATCTATGATGATGCAGAACTTCCTGTTGGGAAAGAAGTCCCAGATACACCAAAACCGCTACCAAAACCTGAACCTAAACCGGATACACCAAGTGAAGAGGGATTAAATCCTGGTAATCCTAATATGGCAGAAGATCCGAATTTGCCAAAAGATTTTGATGGAACTGTAACAGTTTATGTTGAAGGTTTGCTTGGTGATTCTAAAGATATGAAAGTTGGTCAAAAGTTTGGAAGTGACGAAGATGTAAAAAATGCAATTCAAAAACCAAAAGTTCCTGAAGGTCAAGAAGTTAAAGCTTGGAGAGTTAAAAGAACAGGTCAGGAATTTACAATTAAACAGATATTAGAAGCTCAAATAAATAGAAATATGGTTGAGTATGAGTATGATGGTGAATTTGGAGAAGTAGTTCTTAAATTAGAACTTGTTACACAACTCAAAGGTGTGGAAGACCCAAAAACTGTTTTGAAATTAGAAGTAGAAAAAGCTAGTGCAATTGATTTGAGTAAGTACACAGATAAATCTGCACAAAGGCTTAAAGATACTATTGAAAGAACTGAGGGTTTGCAAAAAAAAGAAAATATAAAAACAGATGCAGTTACAGCTGAATTATTTAATTTGAAAGAATTTACAGAGGGACTTGTAGATAAAAACGATAATTTTAAGGTAAAAGGTTTGTCGTCATCTTATGCTGCTCCTCAAGTACATGTATTATTCGGTACTGATAAATATATAGAAAAGTGGAAAGATGCAAAGTTTGACCGTTTTGATTCAGAAAAAACCAATAAAGAGTACGGAGATAAAGCAGCGGACACTTATATGCCATCTCACTATAGAGAATTGAATTTTACGAATGGAACTGAAATTCAAGTACAAAAAAATTCCAACATCTATATTAAAGTTCAAACCAAGTATGGTGATGAACCTTTAAAGAAGATTGAAGTAAATGGAAAAGAAATTGAGTTTAAAATAAATCAAAAAGATCTTACAGCAATTGAAACGGAAGCAATAAAAATAAAAGTAGATAAGGATATTACAATAGAGACTTATTATGGAAAAGAAAATAAGTTGGGCAATGAAGACGATACGCCAAAGGCACCTTATGCAGTAACAGTAGGATATCTTGAATGGGCAAGTGCAGAGAGAGACAAGAGTGCAGTTAATAAAATGGACGGAGATATTGAATTAGGTATTTCACAAGGGGCTACTATTATAGAAGGACAAAATTTTGAAACAAATGGTAAAGTCTTGAGAGTATTAGAAGAATATGCAGCAAGAGATGATTTTAGATATTTCTATATTGAAAAGTGGAAAAAAGGTGAAAAGGTAAACTTTGGTCAGGAACAGCGCTTTACTTTAGAAGAACTGAAAAAAGAAAAACTGCATGGCAGAATGCAATGTGTTCAATGTAGCGGTTCAGTTGTAAATATAGTTGGCGTATTTAATTATAATGATTCATTAAAGGATCTTATAGATATAGCAAAAAAAATTGAAGGCAATGAAGAATTAAAAAGTGCCCTAAAAGCTGCAGAAAATGAAATTATAAGTGAAAATAGAACTAAAAAATCTGTAAAAATTAAATATAATGCCTTAAAGGAAGTTGTATTGAAAGCAGATCCAAGTGCTTTAGACAAGAAAAAAAATGTTGAAAAAGAAATTGAAGATGAAGTTATTGGTAAAAAAGTTGCCTTATATCTATATGAATATATAGATGGTTTTAACCAAGGACAATTTGTAGCAAAAGATTTAAATTTCAATATAGGGAAATCTTATGGAGAAGCTACCCAAGAATTTTTGGATAAGTTAAAAGAATTGTCTGAAAAACAGACTTTTGAATATTTCTATATATTTAAAGATAAACACTTGGGAAATATTTCAAATTTAAGTTTAGACAATATAAAAAATCTAATAGCAGTAGAAGAGCATGAATTTGGAGGAAATTATCCAGATCAAATATATATCTATGCAAGACAAAATCCGGAGAAAAAAAAACTAAAGAATTACTCTATCAAGAAATTGACACTGAAAGAGGAGAAAAACTTATAAATAAAAATAAGAATAATTCTGATTTTGTAATTTTTGATGTCAGAACAAAGGGAGAGTATGATGAAAGTCATATAAAGGGCTCCATTCAATCTAATTTCTATAATAGAGCAGAATTTGAAAGCTATTTAAAAACTCTTGATAAAGATAAAACTTATCTAATCTATTGTAGAACAGATAATAGGTCTAAAGAAGCTGCAAAACTTATGCAGGGAAAGGGATTTAATAATATTTATGTAATGCTAGGCGGAATGACTAAATGGCTAATAGGGGATAAGGAACATGTATCTGCAAAATTTGAAAAAAAGTTAAGTGTAAATCTTAAATCACTTACGACTGAAATAAATAAAGTAAAGGTAGAGGTGAAGGTATTAGATCCTAACTTAAATGCAAGAGTTAAAAGTAAAGTAAAAATTGAAATACTTGAAGATAATAACTTAAAACATGAAGAGGATTTTGATATGAATAATAAAGAGGTAATAACAAAAGAGTTTATACTTAATGTTGCAGATACAAGTTCTTTTACCATTAAAGCAACGGCTAGTGAAGATGGATGGGAAGATGGAATTGCAACAATTCCTGTGTCATCAAGAAATGTAGAGTTTAAATCTTTTGACGAAGTAAAGGAGTCTAAATTTTTTATTCACTTTAAACAAAATGATCGTGAAAAAACTCAAATCAAAAAAGTTTATGGTAATGATGTGACGAATTACAATGCAAGAAATTATGAAAATGAAGTAATTACTTTGAAGGACATTTTAAATAAAGATAAGAAAACTATGTTATTATTTGGCTACCCAGGTTGTGGCGGTTGCAAAACAATGATGGAGGAAATGTCTAATTTAATTAGTAAATATCCTAAGTTTACAGAGAAATATAACTTCTATGTAGTTGTAACTTCTGTAGAAGAAAACACAAATGATACAATTGAACTTACTAATAAAACTTTAGATGAAATGGGTGCCGGAAATTTAAAGGAAGTTGCACTCTATGACTCTGAAACTAAGATTTGGGCATCTAAACTGGGTCTTAAAACAACTCCTAATATACTACTCTTAGATGAGGCGGGAAGAATTGTAAATCTTTCTCCTCAACTTAGTCAAAATGGATTAAAAGATCTTTTTAAGAAAACTTTTAATGATGATATTGAGGTAGTAAATGATGAAAATCAGGCATACGATATTTACACTGAAGGAGGGGATTCGTGGCCGTATAAAGCAAAAGCTGGAAGAGAAGTAGCTTTATATGCAAATGAAAATGAAAAGAGAAAATTTGTGCGTTGGGAATCCAACCGTCCTGAAAAAGTGACATTTAATAACCCGAACTCAAAAAAAACAAGCTTTATAATGCCGGATATTGAGGTAATTATAAGAGCAGTTTACAAATGATATTTAGACAATAAAAGGAGAAAGTATCTAGATGAAAAGAAGAATTATTTCTTTGATGCTAGCTATTATTATAATATGTGGCTCAGGCACCTCTGCGCTTGCAGCCACTGCAGCGTCTCTAATAAAAGAGAGAGAAATAACTAGTGTAAATGAAAATGATAAAAAACAGAGTGTGAGTGAAGAGGAATTAAAAGAAGAATTTCCTCTGATCGCAAATTATTTAAAGTCTCAAACTATTGAGAAAAGGAATAATGGAATAGTTACTATGATAGTTAAGTTCGACAAAGCAGATAGGGAAAAAGCTCTTGCAGAACTTAAAAAAATTCCTAATTTAAAAGTAAAGTATGAGTACAATCTAGTGTTTGACGGAGCGGCAATTGAAGTTCCGGAAGTTGAGTTGAAGAAAATTTTTGAGATTGATGAAGTAGATCAGGCAATTGAATCTCAACCTGTTGAACCGGCTATGACAGATGCTAGAAAAGTCATAAAGCTTGTAGATTCTATAAAGAATGAAAAAATAAATAAGAAGTATAAGTTTGACGGTAGAGGCATGGTTATAGCCTCTATCGATTCAGGCGCAGATTTAGAACATAAAGATTTGCAAATGAGTGATGATTTTTTTAATAAGTATGCAAAAATTAAAACCGTAGATCAAACAGGACATTTTACAAATAAAGTACCGCATGGATTTAATTATTGTGATGCGAATTTTGAACTGGAGGATAATTTCTTTGCTCCACATGGGCAACATATTGCAGGAATACTGGCCGGCAGCGCGAGTGAAGAAGATGCGGAAAAAGGCTTAGGTATAAGAGGAGTTGCGCCGGGAGCACAACTTCTTGTCTATAGAATTTTTGCAGATGGGCAAGATAAGGATGGTTATACACCGACTTCGGGAGATGATGCAGTATATCATGCAATGGAAGATGCCATTAAACATGGTGCTGATGTCATCAGTTTGAGTATTGGTGATCCGGGAGTGGGCAGACGTGGAGACTTATATGATACAGCCATAAGAAATGCACAAGAATATGGGGTTGCCGTTTCTGTTTCAATGGGTAATTATGGGGCGTCTTCATCAAGTAGCACTTTTGATAATTATACAAATAATGCTTTTGGGAATGTAGATACTTCAATGACAGTTAGTGGAGCGGCAAATCCTTATGCAATAGGGGTGGCAGCATCTAGGAATACCGGAGCGCTTTATCCTACAGTGGAACTTAATGGTAAAGACTATCCGGTAGCGCCGATAGGGGAAAGATTTGAATTTCCTGAAACATTTGAGAAGTTTGAAGCCAAAGAATATGAAGTTTACTATTTAGGACGTGCAGATGCTGAAATATTTAAAAAATTTGAAAATAAACTTGATGGTAAAGTAGTTGCAGTTGCAAGAGATATGGACAATAATAATCTCCCTTATCAAAAATTAGATAAAGCTAGATTATATGGTGCAATTGGGTTTATTCTTGTCAATGACATCATGAATAAAAATAGAGACACATTTATGGAAGAAGTGCCAACCGGTTTTGAGAGAATTAGCCAAAAAGCACTTAAAGCATCTGAAGGTATGGACCCAATTCTTACTATCGGTATAAGTGGAAATGCGGGTAAAGAACTTTTTAATTTAAGTAATGATAATGTTGAAAGATTAAAACCAATAGATGAACCTTTTAAAATAAAAATAAAAACAAAAGAGTATAAAACTCGTGCAGCTTTCTTAGATGAAACTGCAATTTCCGGTTTTTCAGCATGGGGTCCGAACAATCAATTGGAATTAAAGCCGGATATCACAGCTCCGGGGCAAGAAATTATTTCTCTTGGAAATAACCACAATGGAAAAAATTATTATGTACAAATGTCAGGGACTTCAATGTCTCAACCTGTTATAGCAGGTGTAACGGCACTTTTATATTCTAAGATTCAAGAGGATATGCAAAGTGTATTAATACAACCTAAAAACCATAAGATTTTAAGGGATAGAGCGGTTCCAAAGATTCCTGAAGAAATTGGCAAGTATACAAGATCGGAACTTGCAAAATTTTTAATGATGTCGACTGCTCGTCCTATGAGAGATAAGAAAGTTCCGGTTGGAGATACATTTTTAGAGAGTTCGCCTAGACATCAAGGTGCGGGACAAGTAAATGTTGAGAATGCTTTTTCGACCAATGTATTTTTATCACATGAGGGTAGACCTTCAGTTTCTTTAAAGGAGATAAAAGAAACCACAAAATTTACGGTTGATTTAAATAACTTCTCAAATACAGATCAAGTATTTAACATCAAAACGGGAAATGTAATAACTGATAATATTGTTTCTGTACAAAAACAAAAATCCGGCGGGGGATATGATGATGTACACGAAATTCATCCAAAAGTAGTGGATGGGGCCAGCATTACTCCAAGTGTACAAACTATAAAAGTACCTGCTAATTCAAAAGCAAGTGTAAGCTTTACATTAAAAGCTGTATCGGATGGCAAAGATAAATTTGTAGAAGGGTTTATTTATTTTGAATCTCAAAACAATGAACAACCAAGTTTGAGTATACCTTATATGGGTTTCTTGGGTGATTGGGGCAAAGAGAGAATTGTCGATCTTCCTGAATGGGACAGTAATTCAAAATCTAAGCTTACAACAGTTTTAGAGGCTTCACAATCACATGATGGTGCTGAAGGTCAAATGAAAAAGCTTGGAATTGATGGTATGATTCCAAATAATAAAACGGTAAATCCGGATATGATTGCCACAAATGGATATGAAGTTATACCGAGAATAATTGCATTAAGAGATGCAAATGATTATAAAATTTCAGTTGTAAATGAAAATAAAGAAGTAGTACAAGTATTACAAAAGGGGAATTTCTATAAAAAATATATTCATGCTCACTATTTAGAACGTGATTGGTATAAGCCGATAGTATCAAATCCTGATTATTCATTGGGCTGGAGAGGAACTGTATTAAATAAAAATTGGAAACCTGGTAGAACTGATTTTGTAAAAGAGCTCCCGGATGGACAATACTATTTCAAACTTGAATTTAGATCTTCTGAAAATCATGATTATCAAGTAGATTATTTACCAATCAAACTTGACAGACAAAAACCGGAAATTAAAAAAGAGAATATTCAAATTGATAAAGCTAATAAAACTCTTACTGTTACGATTGATGATAATTTTGGAATTTCATATATAAAAGGATCTCTGGATGGAAAAGCTATAACCTTTGAAAGGGTTGATGATCAAAGCAAATACAAAAAGTTTGTAGCTAAAGAATTTAATCTAAGTGAAAATTCTACTAACAAATTAAATATTCAAGCTACAGATTTTGCTAAGAATAGTACAGGGATAGAAGTTTCTCTTGAAGGTAGTTCTGCGTCTATTCTTGATGAAAGACAAATTTCTAATGAAGCTCTAGATAAAGCTGCGGAAAATATAGAATCCATGGGAAGAGAGAAATTAACCAACAAAGATCATTCAGTAGTAAAGAGTAAAATTATGGCACATGCCGAGTTAGATGATGAGGGAAGAGAAGTAATGTATCCGAGTGTCTTTGCTGCATGGACTGCATTTTCACCTGATTCTATTTCGAGAAATAAGAATATAGAACCCGGAAATTTATCGGATATAGAAAATGAACCTTATAGAATAAAAATTCAATACTATGGTATGGAAGGCGACGTTATGAGTGTAACTTCATATAATCCTGCAAAGAAGGGTTATGAGCCTCTTCGTGAGCCGAATCTCAGAGAGTATCCTAAAGAATACAAATTTGAGGGAAATGGGTATGGTGAACTTTATGCTGTGCTATATGAAGGATTTAACTCTGTAAACTTAAAAATAGTTGATAAGGACGGGAAAGTAATAACAAATCGCGGTTATACTTTCAGTTTAGACGCAAAAGGGCCTGAACTTGAATTGTATAATGTAAAATTACCTGAGGACATGGGAGGAGATAAGAGGGCTGAAATATTCTTCCCTAGTGAAAATTATACTTTAGAAGGAAAAGTCTTTGACGATTCCAGCGAGATATATGCAAAAGTTGATGATGTATCTGTTTTTTCATGGGATCTATTTGGAGAAAATCATCGAGAAAAGAGATTTAAACATCAAGGACACTCAAAAGATGGCGAGATGTTAACTATAGAAGTTGGCGACAAATTTGGGACTTCTGAAAAACATCAATTTGTAACCAAAATTGACAGTGAAGCTCCTATTGCACAGATTAAAGATAAAAACAGTTTAACTCCTGAATCTAAAATTGAGTATACTGCTGAGGATAAGGGCGGATCCGGAGTATGGCAACAAAAATTATTGGTAAATGGCAAAGAGTATAAGAATGATGAAATCAAAAATTATGAAGTAGAAGGTGAACCGGGCAAGTACTTTATATATTTAGAAGTTAAAGACTTAGCCGGAAATACATCTACAGATTCTCATACTATAAACTTAGAGGATACTCTTCCAACTCTTAAACTAAAGAAGAACAATGTACATTCAAATGAAGTAGAAAAATTAGAATCTGCTTTTGAAATTCCTAATGGCATAGAGGCAAGCTACATTGAATATGCGGATAAATATGAATCTGCAAAATTGGATGATGAATGGCATGACAGAGATACTATAAAACCTTATAGGTTGGCTGATAGGATGGTTCTTAGAAGCTCAGGAGAACATGAATTAAATGTATTGGTAAAGGATAAATTTGGAAGAAGCCAAGTTCAAACTTTTAAAGTAAATATAACTGATGGTAACGAAACTTCTGCTGGAGATAAACCGCAACCAAAACCGATAGATCCGAAACCACAACCGGGTAGCCTTACTAAAGAAGAACTTGCAAGTTCTGTAACTTTGAAGAAAACTAAATTTATTTCTGAAGAGTTTAGAGGAATTAGTCAGGAATTGAATTATCCTGTCGGTGCAAAATTAGAACTTCTAACTGAAAAATTTGAGACTATTATACCGGGTCATAAGATATTTAAAGTTAGAATTACTAAAGATGGAGTAAGTGTAGAGAAGACATTTGAAATAGATATAGTTGAAAAACCAAGCACAGAAAAACCAAGGGTTGATACTGATAACAGTAATAATAACTTTGGTGGAAGTTTCTATTTCAAACCGTCAATTTCTGCTGCTAGACATCATGCAAATGCAAAAGTGGTGGATTTAACTAAAAATGTAAATGAAAAAGAAAAAAATAAAGTAGAAGAAAAGAAAGTAACAAATACAAGCAGCGTACTGCAAGATATTCAAAACCACTGGGCAAGAGCAGCTATAGAATTCGGTTTGTCTAAAGGATATTTTGAAGGAGTAGGAGATAACAAATTTGATCCGGACAGAGGCATGACAAGAGGAGAATTTGTAACAGTTCTTGGAAGAATTCAAAAAATTGATAAGAGTAAATACCAAAATTCTAAGTTCTCAGATGTAAAACAAGGCGAATTTTATGCACCATATGTGAACTGGGCAAGTGAAACGGGAATAGTCAACGGAGTGGGAAATGATAAATTTAATCCAAATGATGTTATGACTAGAGAACAAATGGCTGTAATAATGGCTAGATATTTAAAAGTTGCAGGAGTCACAGTTCAGAACGGTGGAAATTCAGAATTTAAAGACAGTGCTAAGATTTCAAGCTGGGCCAAGGATGCAGTTGAAGAACTTGCAAAAGCTAAGATTGTAAACGGAATGGAAGACGGGACATTCAGTCCAAAAACACCATTTACAAGAGCTCAAGTAGCTCAAGTGCTATATAATATCTACAAATAAAAGGAATAGACTTTAGAGTTTATTGAAGTGATATTATTGATTTTTGATATAAATTGTCTTTAAAATAGTGGTGTGCAGAATAGATTATTCTACTCTGCGCATCACTTTTTTATTAAGTATTTATATTTACACAAATTTTATAAGTTGTAAAATTTTGTGTATAGAAACCTCTTGATTATGATAGAGAAAAACTAATCAAGAGGAATTTTATTGCCAATAGAGGGAAAGATAGAAATATTAAACGGAATATCTAAGAGGTTAAGAGAATAGTATCAACATAAAAATATTCGGGATTTACAAAATGTCATTAAAGACTTTTTAGTAGATGTTAAGGTATAAGATTTTTTGTTGACAAAAGAGTAGACGAGATGAAATAATAAAATATCGTCTGTATTTTTATATATTTATATGTTCACTGGGCTGTGAGTTCTTTATTTAACCAGGGTTTTACAAATATTATTTAATCTGTTGTAATCTCAAAAGTTTATTTATGAGTATAGGAAAGGTAATATTAGAAGACCAAAATGATTTATTGTCTTTAATTACTGATTATCATTGGGAATGTGGTGACAGATGTCTTGTGAACCGGTATTGTATGCTATTTTTATAAGAAGATTAAAATAGTAGGAAATTTTTAAAAATATGAATGTTGAAAGGGAGGTAAATGTTTAGTTTTATTAAACATCACAAACATGAAGAGATTTTATAGTATAGCGATAATTTACACAATTATCATGGGGATAGGTATTTTTATATGCAAAAATTTTAAAGATGTATCTTATTTGGATTCAAATTTTATCAATACCTTTATGCCTTTTTTAATAATATTGGCCATATTTTCTATAATTTGTTATAAAAAATGTAAGAAAAAGATAGATGAATATAGGCCGAGATATACAGCTTTTATGTTGCTTTTTGTTCCTGTTATGTTAATAAGTTTATTTACAATAGTGCAGAAATTTGAGCTATCTAAATCATTTTTTATTCCATTAATAGGAGCATTATTAGTTGGACTAAATGAAGAACTTATCTATAGAGGAGTTATTTTTTCAAATGCAGCAGAAAAAAGGGGAATTACAAAAGCTGTTTTTATATCATCATTGACTTTTTCTTTGCTACATGCGGTTAATATCTTGGGAGGGTTAAGCCCTGCAAGTGTTATTACACAATTAATAACCACCTTTATTGCAGGTATATTTCTTTCTCTCAGTTATAAAAATATAAAAAATATATGGTTAATTGTAGTTTATCATGGCCTTTGGGATTATATATCTTTAAGCGGAATAGGCAAGGTTTATCCTATTATTGATACAATAATAGTTGTTCTTATGATAATAGAAATAATAGTAAGTTTATTTATGTTGAGAAATATTAGAAAGAATGTCGTTTAAAATAAAGGTGTGAAATTTAAAGATTTATATTATTATTTTAGATGATAATATATATTTGATAAAGAAATAGGAAGCAACTTGTAAAATGAGTTTAATCACAAACAAATTATTACAGAGAAAAGCTTAAAATAAGTTGGATAGATGTAACTTGGGATACTACCAAAAAGATAATAATCAAAAGTATTTTCACACGGTGTAAACCTTTAAAACAAAGCAGACAAATCAATATCGGCACTTACTATTACAGCTGCTATCATATCTTTGCATTGCGAATACTTTTTTAATCAAAGTTTTAAAATCAAAAATTTATAAAATAATATAAAAACAATTGACAAGCGACATAGCGTCATATACAATCAAAACATGACAGGGTGTCATAATAAAAATTCTTATAAATTTATAAAGAAAGGGCAAAAAATGAAGGACACTTTTTTTAATTTGTCAGAAGAGAAAAAACAGTCGATATTAAATGCAATTCGTGAAGAATTTTTGCAAAAACCATTTAATAAAGCTCGAATAGCAAATATAATACAAAAAGCAAATATTCCAAGGGGAAGTTTCTACCAATATTTTGAAAATTTAGAAGAAGCATATTTTTTGATATTAGAAAAATATATAGTGGACTCACACAAACTTTTTTCAAGCTTATTAAAGAAAAATAACTACGACCATGAAAAAGCACTTCAACAATTTGGACGTGAAATAAGCGAAGAAATTTTCAACCCGGAAAACTATAATTTGTATAAATATAAGTATCTCTACTGGACAGAACACTTAGAAAGAGAATATACAAAATATAAGACAAAGGAAATGACAAAATCACTAAAGAGTACAAGGGAAGAAAAAATAATGTTCATAAAGGCAATTGTGCATGACTTGGTTAGGAGAGCATTTAGCGAAAACTGGGATAAAGACACATTTATAGAAAAATATGACATCCAATGCAGTTGGATATTTGGAGGAATTAAAAATGGCAGGACTATTTGAATCAATATTTGATGCACTATATCTAGTTTTAGTGATATCAATAGGAATAAAATTATTATTACTAGAAGATAAAAGTGCAAAAACATTTGGAGTAATGGGGGTAGTTCTAGGACTTGGGGACTCATTCCACTTGGTACCGAGAATTATGGCACACATGACACAAAATGGAATGGAACAATTTGCATCAATACTCTCATGGGGCAAAATGATAACTTCAATAACCATGACGATATTTTATCTACTGTATTATAAACACTACAAAAAAGAGAATCACAAAGAAAACAAAATGCTCGATTGTACAATATATTTGCTTACAATAGTAAGAATAATTTTAACAGTACTCCCTCAAAACAAATGGGGAACCAGCGACCCAAACTTAACTTGGAATATCATTAGAAACATACCGTTTACAATTATGGGAATTATATTAATAGCAATATCATATAATGAAAAAGGACTGTTTAGAAAATACTCAATCTTAATTGCACTGTCATTTATTTTCTATGTACCGGTGGTGCTATTTGCTGATAAATATGCGATTGTTGGAATGTTAATGATGCCAAAGACCGTGGCTTACTTTATGCTCGTGTATGTAGCCTACAAACACTACAAAACACAATTTAAAACAGCAGATATCTTAGAAACAGCGCTAATAACATTGATATTTGGTTTGAGTGCAGGAGTGTTTTTTAGGGAATTTACAAAAATTTTCGCATTTAAAGGAAAAACAATGCTTTCAGTAATTCATACACACACATTAATTTTGGGTTTTGTATTTGGAATAATATTGTATCTTTTGATAAGCAGAATAAAAAATGTTGACTACAAAAAAATAAAAATGCCGATAAAACTTTGGAGCGCAGGATTAGTTCTTACAATAGTGATGATGTGGATAAAGGGAATATATCAAGTAATAGGGGGAAATGCAGAACTATTTAACCAAAATATGTTCTCAGGAATAGCCGGATTAGGTCACATAGCGCTTGGCATTGGAATAGTTTGGTTGATGATGTATATAGTAAAAGAAAGCAAATTACAAATTTTATAAAAAAGCGTGGGAAGCCATGTTTTTTTGCTGCAAAGATATAAAAAACATCAATATAACCAACAATTTCAAAAAATGTACGGGCGGCACGTGATTACAAGAAAAATAAAGAATCAAAATAAAATCAACAAATAAAAGATATAAATAGTAAAAAAGTATAGGCCCGTCCGCAAATCGACAATAATTTCGACAAACAATGTCTTACAAACACATAAAAGCAAATAAAAAACTCTCACAAAAACTTTTAAGCTTTTATGAGAGTATATAAATGGTGCCGGAGGCGGGACTTGAACCCGCACGGTGTTGCCACCGCCAGATTTTGAGTCTGGTACGTCTGCCAATTCCATCACTCCGGCATATTACCTAATTATTTTACAACATTTTATATATTAAATCAAGTCGAAACTATTAGAGTATATTTTATTTTGCAATGACAATTAAATAAAACTCAAAATGGACCTATAATTAGGTTCTTTTTTAATTATCATTGTGAAATTAGTTGTAAATATAATGTATAATAGTTATAAGGATGTGATTTTATGGAAAAAATTTTGATTATAGATGGTTCGTCGCTCTTCTTTAGAGCTTTTTATGCATTGCCGTTGTTAAAAACTAAAAAGGGAATTTATACAAATGCACTGTACGGTTTTATACAGATGGTGGAAAATGCTATCGATAGGATAAAGCCTACTCATGCTGTGGTTTGTTTTGATATGAAGGGAAAGACTTTCCGTTCGGATATATACAAAGATTATAAGGGCACTCGCCAAAAGACTCCAAATGAGTTGGAACAACAGTTTCCAATTGTAAGAGATGTATTAAAACTTATGAACATTATAGTTTTAGAATCTCCGGTGTACGAAGCTGATGATATAGCAGGGACAATTTCTAAATTAGCTTCAGAAGTCGGTATGGAATCTGTACTACTTACAGGAGATAAGGACTACTATCAATTGGTCGGCAAGGACACCAGTGTACTTTTGACAAGAAAGGGAATTACTGAAATGGACCTTGTAACAGTTGAGAGTTTACAAGAAGATTATGGGTTAACACCTGATCAATTTATAGATTTAAAAGGACTTATGGGAGACAGTTCGGACAATATTCCGGGAGTGCCGGGAATAGGTGAAAAGACGGGACTTAAGTTGATACATGAATTTGGAACAATTGAGAACCTATATGACCATATAGATGAAATCACAGCGAAAAAACAAAAGGAAAAATTAGAAGACAATAAGGCTCAAGCTTTTATGTCTAAAAAACTTGGAACAATTGTTAGAAATGTGCCTATAGAAACTGAATTAGATGAATTAAAGCTAAGAGAATACAATCTACAAGAGTTATCTGACTTATATAGAGAATATGAATTCTACACATTACTAAAGAGATTGCCGGAAGGATTTCAAAAGGCAGAGGTTGTGGAAGTTTCAGAGAGTGTATTTAAAGTAAGAGATATTGTTTATAAAGATTTAATAGAAGAAATAAAAAATGAAAAATCTTTTGCCTTTAGGTTTATAACGGATGGAAAAATTTATGAAGGTATTAAACCTTGCAGATTTGCAATAAAAGTTAAGGAAAAACCCGTTGTGATATACCAAGGCATAGAAAATTTGGCTGAATTTAAAGAAGTTTTTGAGTCTGAAGAAATAGAAAAAATAGGTCATGATTTAAAAGAAGACATCATGGTTTTGATGAGTGAGGGAATAAATATAAATAATTTCACTCACGATACTCAAATAGCTGAATATCTTTTAAATTCAACTAAATCGGATTATGATATTTCAAATATTTCAAGTGAACACTTCGGTGTTGGATATAAAGATGAAGAAGAATTACTTGGAAAAGGCGTGAAAAAGAAAAAATATTCAGAACTATCTGATGATGATTTAAATAAATATGCAGCTTTTTATTTGAGTGCAGTATATAAACTTAGAGATAGACAAGTTGAGCTACTCAGAGAACAAGAAATGGAAGAGTTATATAGAAATGTTGAATTGCCATTAGTTGAAGTATTGGCTTCTATGGAACTTATAGGAATAAAAACTGAGACAACAGTATTTGATGAGATAGGTGCCGATTTAAACGAGAGGGTAGAAAAACTTGAAAGGTTGATATATGAACAAGCCGGAGAAGAATTTAATATAAGCTCACCAAAACAACTTGGAGTTATATTGTTTGAAAAACTTGGGTTTCAAGTCATAAAGAAGACAAAGACAGGCTACTCGACATCAGCAGAAGTTTTGGAAAAGCTGATAGATGAAGGGGAGATAGTCGGCAATATCTTGGAGTATAGAAAATTGACAAAGCTCAAATCAACTTATGTGGATGGACTAAAAGAGATAGTGAACCCTAAAACCGGCAGAATTCACTCCCACTTCAATCAAACTGTTGCGAGCACAGGGCGAATTTCATCACAAGATCCAAATCTTCAAAACATACCTATAAAAACTGAAGAAGGCAGGCTTATTAGAAAAGCTTTTTTGGCTTCAGAAGGTTGTTCACTAGTTGATGCAGACTATTCACAAATAGAACTTAGAGTTCTAGCTTCTATAACAGAAGACGAAAATATGATATCGGCTTTTGAAAATGATGTCGATATTCATAGAAAAACGGCTTCTGAAGTGTTTGAAGTTCCTCTTGAAGAAGTGACTTCACTTATGAGATCACAAGCCAAGGCAGTAAACTTTGGTATAGTTTATGGTATTTCAGATTATGGACTTTCAAGAAATTTAAATATTCCAAGAAAGACGGCGAAAATATATATAGATAACTATTTGGAAAATTTTAAAGGTATTAAAAAATTCATGACGGATGAAGTAGAAATTGCAAAAGAGAAAGGGTATGTCAAAACAATTTTAAACAGAAGAAGATATATTCCGGAGTTATCAGCAAAGAATTTCAATATACGTCAATTTGGGGAGCGTATAGCAATCAATACACCAATACAAGGTTCAGCAGCAGACATAATAAAAATTGCAATGGTCAAAGTTTATAAAACGCTTAGGGAAAAGAATATGAATTCCAAACTGATACTTCAAATTCACGATGAATTGATAGTTGATGCAGTTGAAGAAGAAATTGAAGAAGTGAAAAAAATCATGCACGAACTTATGGAAAATGCAGTTAATATGAAGGTGGCGTTGAAGATAGATATGAAAGTTGGAGATAGCCTTTATGACACGAAGTAAGGTCATAGTTATAACCGGTTCAATCGCAACGGGTAAGAGTGCTGTTACAGAAATAATAAGAAAACACGGTTTTCAAGTTATAGATGCAGATGAAATAGCTCACGAAGTTTTGAAAAAAGAATTTATAGCAGAAAAGATTAGAGAAAACTTTGGAGATGAATTTTTGCTAAAGGGGAAAGTAAATAGACCAGCTCTTTCGGATTATGTATTTAATAATAAAGAAAAATTAGAAATCTTAAATAAAATAATGCACAGAGAGATTTTTAAAGAAATAAATGCAAAAATTCAAGAGAGTAAAGACGAAGTGTTATTCGTGGATATGCCGTTGTATTTTGAACTAAAAGATAAGATGGTGGAATATTCATTTAAAGCAGATGAAATTTGGTTGGTCTATGTTAAAAAAGCTACTCAGATAAAGAGGCTTATGAATAGAGATAACATAACAAGAGAAATTGCGGTTAAGAAAATAAATTCACAAATCAGTGTTGAAACTAAAAAGGCTATGTCAGACGTTATTATAGAAAATGACGGTTTCATAGCAGAACTTGAAGAAAAAGTAGAGAAGTTAATAAAGATGTATGGTCAGCATTAACAAGGCAGTGTGAGGATACCTGTACCACACAATAAGACAAATTAGCAAATAAGATAAGTAAATAACAAAACAAATAGGTATTCAACAAATTAATAAACATTAGTTTTATTATGTGATAATAATAGTGTAGATTTAATAGTATTGTAAGAATTAACTTTTTTATTCAAGAGCAGTTGACTTTATGAGCTTTAATTAATATAATGGGAATAATTTAATATTTGCTATAAAAAAGAGGAGTAGCTATCGTAGAATTTTAGAGAGGCATCGGCCGGTGGAAGGTGTCATTTGAAAGTAGTGAAGGTTGCTTTTTTGCACTGCTATGCAGCGGTTATAACCGATATATTATTTGAGCTGATTTATTCAGAAATTAAGGTGGTACCACGGCCCTTCGTCCTTAGAGATGAGGGGTCTTTTTTATTATTAAAATTAAGAAGTTTAAAATAGTGCCAAAGGCAGAGTAAGATTGAATATAGGGGGAAAAATGAAAGAGTTATCAAAGAATTATAATCCTAAGGAGTTTGAAGATAGAATATATGATTTTTGGATGTCAAATAATCATTTTAGGGCAGAAGTTGATGAAAATAAAAAGCCTTTTACAATAATGATGCCACCGCCAAATGTAACCGGGAATCTTCACATGGGTCATGCCCTTAACAACACAATACAAGATATTTTAACTCGTACTAAGAGAATGCAAGGTTATTCGGCACTTTGGTTACCGGGTACCGACCATGCGAGTATTTCTACTGAAGCTAAGGTTGTACAGAAGCTTAGGGCTCAAGGAATAGCTAAGGAAGATATTGGCAGAGAAAAATTCTTAGAAGAAACTTGGGATTGGACTCACGAGTATGGCGGAAATATAAAGAACCAATTGAAAAAATTGGGGGTTTCTTGTGACTGGTCAAGAGAGAGATTTACATTAGATGATCAACTTTCTAAGGCTGTTGAAGAAGTTTTTATAAGGCTTTATGAAAAAGGACTTATATACAGAGGGGACAGAATTATAAATTGGTGTCCAAATTGTGGGACTTCAATTTCAGATGCAGAGGTTGAACACGTTGATGAGCATAGACATATCTACCACTTTAGATATCCTTTGGAAGATGGTTCAGGAAGTATAGAAGTTGCTACAACAAGACCTGAAACTATTCCTGGAGACCTTGCTGTTGCAGTGCACCCTGAAGATGAAAGATATAAGGATTTAATTGGAAAGAATGTCTTATTGCCAATAATGGACAATAAAGCTATTCCTATAATCGCAGATGAATATGTAGAAAAAGATTTTGGAACAGGTTGTGTAAAAATCACTCCATCTCACGACCCTAACGACTTTGGTGTAGGAGAAAGACATGGTCTTGGTCAACTTATAGTGTTTGACGAAAAGGCTGTTTTAAATGAAAATGCCGGGAAATATTGTGGGCTTACAACTTCTGAAGCTCGTAAGAAGATAATAGAAGATTTTGATGCTCTTGGACTATACGTTGGGGCAAAGGAACACGACAGTGCTGTTGGACATTGTGAAAGATGTGGAACAGTTATCGAGCCCATGCTTTCAAAGCAATGGTTTGTAAAGATGGAACCTCTTGCTAAACCGGCTCTTGAAGCTTACAGAAATGGAGAGGTTGATTTTATTCCGGAGAGATTTGGAAAAGTTTATGAACACTGGCTTGAAAATATAAGAGATTGGAATATTTCAAGACAACTTTGGTGGGGACACAGACTTCCTGTTTACTATTGCAATGAAACTGATGAGATAGTAGTTAGCAGAGAGGATCCAACCGGCAAAGAAGGATATGAAGGAAAGACTTTCAGAAGGGATGAAGATACTCTAGACACTTGGTTCTCATCAGCTCTTTGGCCTTTCTCAACTCTTGGATGGCCGGATAAGACACCTGATCTTGACTACTTCTATCCTACTGATGTACTTGTTACAGGATATGACATAATATTCTTCTGGGTAGTTAGAATGGTATTCTCATCAATCGAACAAATGGGAGAAGTTCCTTTCAAAGATGTATTCTTGACAGGTCTTGTAAGAGATTCACTTGGTCGTAAGATGAGTAAATCTTTGGGGAATGGTATCGACCCACTTGAGTTAATCGCTGATTATGGTGCAGACGCTCTTAGATTTACACTTATTTCAGGCAATACTCCTGGAAATGATATGCGTTTCTACACTGAAAGAGTTGAAGCAAACAGAAATTTTGCAAATAAACTTTGGAATGCTACAAGATTTGTATTTATGAATTTTGAAGACAGAGATTTTGAATTAAAACTTGAAAATTTAAGAAATGAAGATAAGTGGATTTTGACTAAGTATATGGAAACTGTTGAGTCTTTGACAACTAAGATTGACAAGTACGACATAGGACTTGCGGCAAATGACATATATGATTTCATTTGGTCTGACTTCTGCGATTGGTACATTGAAATGGTAAAACCAAGATTGTATGGAGAAGATGAAGAAACTAAGAAGGCTGCTAAGGCAACTTTAATCTATGTATTAAAGGGAATTTTAAAATTACTTCACCCATTTATGCCATACATCACAGAGGAAATTTGGGACCACATTCCAAGCGAAAATGGTGCGTTGATTGTGGAAAGTTGGCCTGTAGTTGAAGAGTCATTGAAGTTTAAAACTGAAGAAAAAGATATTGAGTATATAAAAGATATAATCAGACTTATCAGAAATAGGCGCCAAGAGATGAATATAGAAAATAAAAACAAATCTCAAACAGTGATTAAAGTTTTGAATCAAGATGCTAGACGTGCTGTTGAAGAAAACAAGGGACATTTGTTAAACTTAGCTTATTCAGAAAGTGTTTCTGTGGAAGATGAAAGTTTTGAAATGACTTCTGAAAATGTGTCTATAGTTGTTGACGGTGCAGAAATATTTTTACCACTTAACGACTTGGTGGATTACAACAAAGAGTATGAAAGACTTAACAATGAAAGGGAAAAGACTATTTCTGAAATAAAAAGAGCTAGTTCAAAACTGGCAAATGAAAAGTTTGTAAGCAAGGCTCCTGAAAAATTGGTACAAGAAGAAAGAGATAAGTTGGAAAGTTATGAAGCTATTTTAAAAACTCTTGAGGAGAGAATAGCAGAAGTTAAATCTCATATATGATAAGTAAAGGGCAAGTTGAAATACTTGCTTTTTATATGTAATAATTAAAACATAAAGAAAATAGCAGTGCTGAGTTAATTTCAACACTGCTATTTTTTAAATTCTCTTTCTCTTTTTTATTTTATTTAAACTGAAAAGTATTAACATACCAATTACAGCATTTATAACTATTGCTCCACCGGGTTTTACGTCGAACCAATATGACATACAAATTCCAAAGAACATATATATCACTCCCAGTATGATACTTAGTTTTAAAGTTTGTTTGTAGGATCTACATATTAATAGAGACGTTGCAACCGGCAACACAAGTAGTGAAGCAACAAGTAGTGCGCCAACTATTTTACAAGCAAGAGCAACTGTTATGGCTGTAAGTAGTGTAAATACATTGTTGATAAGTTTTATATTTACTCCTGAAAGTCTTGCAAGGTTTAAATCAATTGAAATATCAAGTAGTGCTCCATAATAAATTACTGAAAATGCAACAACTATTATAAAGACAATGCCCACATTTATAAGGTCGATAGTTGTAACTGATGAGATACTACCGAAAAGGTAGGATTCAAAAGTATTTCCACCGGGGGCGAAGTTTGAAAGCAAAGCAGCTAAACCGAGACCCGTGCTCATGATTACAGCTGTTGCCATATCTCCGTACTGCGGAAACTTCTTTCTTATTTTTTCAATTGAAAAAGCTGAGACTATACAAGCTATAATAGCTCCGATAACAGGGTCAAATCCCATTATAAGTCCAACTGCGACACCTGCTAAAGAAGTGTGAGACAGTGCATCTCCAACCATTGAAGTCTTTCTATTAACCATTACAACTCCAATTAAAGGAATCATGATTGAAAGCATAAAGCCGGCGATTAAGGCTTTTCTCATAAAATCATAAGCTAACATACTGAACCTCCTTTAAGATTGAAAATTTCATATTCTTTTAAATTTTCTTCAATAAATTCCATTTCATGAGTTACCAACATAATAGTGATGTTGTCTTTTTGCATTGAAGAGAGAATATTTATAAATTGCTCTTTACTTTTAACGTCAATTCCGGCTGTCGGCTCATCTAAGATTAAGAGTTCAGGATTATTTATCAAAGCTCTTGCTATCATGGCTCTCTGTTTTAACCCCCCTGATAGTTCATTTAGGGGAGTGTTTATTTGTTTTTCAAGTCCCATCTTGATTAGTATTTCTTTAGCTCTTCTAAGTTGTTCATCTTTTGGAATTTTAACTTTTCCAAAATCTCGATACAAATTTAAAACCACTAGTTCAAGGCAGGTAACAGGGAAAGCCATCTGGTTTGCTACTTGTATTTGAGGTACATAACCTATCTTTTCAAAGTTTTTAAATTTAGATATGTCCTCTCCAAAAAGTTTTATACTTCCTGAATTGACTTTTAATTCTCCCAAGATTAGTTTTAGTAGGGTTGATTTACCTGAGCCGTTCTCTCCTAGAATTATATTTAATCCACCATCTTTAATGTTTAAATTTAAATTATTTAGGACAATGTCATGTCCGTAAGAAAAAGAAAGATTTTTTATTTCTACAATATTCAAAATTTCCTCCTTATTTTATTTAACAGCTTCATATATTTTTTCAAGATTCATCCTCATAAGAGAGACATAATCTTTATTTTCCAGATCATCGATATTAGAAGCGAATTCCATTGAAACAAGACCTTCTGCTTTTCCATGTACTTCTTCTGCAAGGGACTTGGCGCTCTTTGAATCGCCGCCATATTCATAAAAAATTGTGTCTATTCCATAAGTGTTTGCAAAATTGATTGCAGTTCTTATAGTCTTTAAACTTGGAGACTCAGAACTTACTAAATCTGACAACGCAAATTGAACTAAGTCGAAGTCTCTCGCAATATATCCATACGCATTGTGTGCAGTAAGGAAGTGATCATTTTTTTTATTTTTAAATTTTTCTTTAAACTCAAACTCTAAATCAGTTAGTGCATCTACAGTTTTTAGTTTATTCTTTTTATACAACCTTTGATTTTCAGGATATTTTTCAGATAATTTATCAAAAATAGCATTTAAATATTTCTTTGCATTTACAACCGACATCCAAGAATGTGGGTCATAAGTGATTTTATCAAGAGATGAACTTGAACCGGCAAGTACAACTTCTTCATTTAGCTTTTCTTTATTTGAATCCAATAAATCATAAGACAATATATTTTCCGAAATACGGTCTGATACAAATACCCAGTCACCATCAGTTGGCAACTTATAAGTTACAAGTCCACTCTCATGGCCCATTTCAATAGTGTAGACTTTAGAATCTTCAATATTGATTTGTGACCTTTGATGAACTATTTCACCTTTCTGTTCCATAATTTTTTTACCTTTTTTTATTAATTCAGCATTTGTTTCATTGCCTTTTTTGAAAAAAGCTACACGCATATTATTTTCGTGAGTATGTCCAAATTCAATCCTATATTCTTGTCCGGATTGCATTTGAGAATGACCCATATATTGAAAATCTCCCATAGCAGCAGCTCCCTTGTAAGTTATCAAATTAACAGATTCAGAAAGCACTAATACATCTAAATCAGGTAGATTTTCAGAGACTTGATCTAGCCATTTTTCCATATTAGCACCATTTACGATAAGCAAATCGGCATTGGCAAGTTCTCTCATATTTTTAGGACTAGGTTCCCAAAAATGAGGGTCTTTATCTAACGGCATAAAAGATTTAATTTCTACAGTGTCGCCTGCAACTTGACTAACAAGTTCGTGAATAGGATAAAAAGAGGTGTAGACAACAGGTCTGTCATCTTTCACCTCTTTTTTTGAACATCCACTAATTATTAAAAGACAAATTACAAAACAGAAACTAAGCAGTTTCTTTTTCATAATACCTCCTAAAATTATTCAGTTATTTCTTCGATGATTTGGTCCATAGTTGAATTTGGCTTTACAAAAGTAGGGAACCAATCATCCATAGCTAAAAGTTCTTCAGCATTGTTACCATATCTCATATGGAAGTGAGTTAATTCTTCTTCACCGTGAACTTCCATTAGTAGAAGCACAGGGTATTTTGCTCCTTCAGATTCGAAAGTGTACCATGTAAGTTCGTGAGAACCGTGTTGAGTTTTGTGTTCATCAGTTAGTTTGTATTCAGCAGATGCTACTTCTTTTCCACCTTTATCTTCAAAACCATCTAAGAAAGTGATAGTATCGCCTTTAACTACCATACCGTTAAACTCACAGTTTCTTCTTTCAAGTAATTTAGCTTTAGCTTCTTCAGCAGTTATACCATCTCTCTTTGCAACTTCTTCAAAAGCTGGTTGAACAGCCGGGTCATCTAAATATGCTCCAAAGTTGTTCCAAGTTCCTTCCCAATCAGCTAAAGTTACCTTAGCATCAGCAGTTTTTGCCTTAGCATCTTTATCCATATTAGCGTTTTGAACCGCAGCATTAGTAGGGGCATTATTAGCAGGCGCCTCTTTCTTTTGACAACCTACAACTAACATAGACATACACATAGCTGTAGTTACAGCTAACATTTTTAAGTTTTTCATAAAATCCTCCTTGGTTTATTTTTAATAAGGTACTTTGTATGTAAAATTAAAAATACAAAAGATAACCAATATCATTATTACAAGTATACTATACCACTTTCTAAATAACTGTCAAGGGATAGAGGGAAATAATTTTAAAGAAATTATAAAATAAGAAATAAATCAAAAAATAAAGATATGTTTGTTTATTCAAAGAGTGGAGAATATTAATTATATAAATAAAAATGACCACCAGTTAAAACTAGCGGTCATTTCTTTATATTTTTTATTTTTCAAGATTTTTTTCGATTGTTTTTTCAACAGCTCTTAGGATGTTTTCGTAACCTGTACATCTGCAAAGATGTCCTGCCAACATTTTTCTAAGTTCAGCTCTTGTAAATCTCTTCTTTTTAGCAACTATTTCTGAAGATGTTACTATAAATCCTGGTGTACAGAATCCGCATTGTACAGCTGCCTCATCAACAAAGGCTTGTTGGATATCTGAGAGGGTGCCGTCTTTGTTTAGCAGTCCTTCTGTTGTCCAAATGTCTTTTCCATCTGCCCATATTGCCATATAGATACAAGAGTTAAAGGCTTCTCCATCTATAAGAACTGCACATGCACCACATTCTCCAACTTCACAACCTTTTTTTACTGATGTAAGTCTAAAGTCATTTCTCAACATATCTGTTAGAGAGGCTCTCATATCAACCATCTGAGTAATTCTTTCTCCGTTGATTCTACATCTGATTAGTTTAAATTGTGGTTCGTAGTGTAATACTTGTTCTTCTTTAGGTTCATAAGGTCCGTGTTCTGAATTATGCATTTTGACCTCCTTTATAAGCTTTAAAGCATTCTACTAAGCATCTTCTTGAGATTTCTTTTAGAATATGAACTCTCAAGTCTTTTGAAGCTCTCCAAGAATCTCTAGGTTTAAGTTCTTTGATTGCTTCTTCGGCAAATGCGTTGATATTTTCTACTGTAAGTGGTTTTCCCTTTAGGAATTTTTCAGCTTCCGGTGTTCTTAGTGGTATAGGTCCAGCAACTCCAAATGCCGCTCTTACATCTTCTACTATGTTTTCGCCGGAGAATTTACAACTGATTGAACAACCACTTGTTGCGATATCCATAGCATTTCTCATGGCATATTTAAAGTAGTGCCCATAGTATCCTTCATAAGATTCTTTTTTGATTTTAACTGCTGTAACAAGTTCTGTAGGTTTTAAATCTACAACGCCTGTCTTTATATAAAATTCTGTAATAGGAACTTCACGAACTCCGTTTTCACCTTTAATTTCAACTATTGCATCCCAAGCGTGTAGGGTTGTTGTTGAATCGGCTGATGGAACACCGTTGCTTATATTACCGCCAATTGTTGCGATATTTCTAAGTTGTGGGCCACCGGCAGTGTCTACGGCTTCACCAAGTGTAGGACAGTATTTTTGAATTAGTTCGTTTTGAGTTATGTGGCTAAATGATGTCAATGCACCAACTCTTAGCGTTCCATCTTCGTCCATGGATACACCGCGAATTTCGTCAATCATATAGATTGATACTAATTCTTCGCCTGCCATTTTTCCTTCACGAATTTTAATTAATACGTCTGAACCTCCGCCTAGTATTTTTGCTTCAGGATGTTCACGTAAGAGCTCAATAGCCTCATCAACTGTAAAGGCTTCATAAATTTTCTTTATATCGTACATAATTTCCTCCTGCTTAAAGTTCTATTTCTAAATTATCAAGTAGTCCGGCTTCTTTGAATAGTGGATATAGAACGTGTGGGTTCATTGGGCATTGTGTTGCAGCAACTCCTGTTGCGTTTAATATCGCATTTCTAATTGCTGGAGCAGGGGAACAAGTTGGTGGTTCTCCTAATGCTTTAGTTCCATAAGGTGAGGTTGGTTCAGCATTTTCAACAAAATAAACTTCTAAATCAGGATGATCCATTGTCGTAGACAACTTGTAGTCTAACAGGTTGTTGTTAAGTGTTCTGCCTGTTTTTTCGTCATATTTTAGTTCTTCTGAAAGGGCATATCCTATAGCCATTGACATTCCTCCGTGTACTTGAGCTTCTGCAAGTTGAGGATTGATAAGTTTACCGCAGTCGTGAACATTGATTAGTCGTTTTACTGTTGCTTTACATAGGCTTAAGTCTACTTCAACCTCTGCAAATGAACAACCGAATGAGTATGCATTATTTCTTATTTGATATGTTGACTCAGCTGTTATGTGTTCGCTGTTTACAAAACTATATAATTCTGTTGTTGCGAGTTCAGCAAGACTCATCAGAATTCTATTGTCAGATATTCTAACAAGGTTTCCATCAATTAAATCTATATTTTCACGTGTTATACCGAGAAGTTTATATGCGTGGTCAAAGATTTTTTCTCTGAGAATTCTTGCTGTTTTTGTAATAGAAAAACTTGCTATAAATGTTTGTCTTGAAGCATATGCTGCTGTACCAAATGGAGTTATATCGGTATCTTGGTTTGTTATGATGTGAATGTCTTCAAATTTTACCCCGATTGCATCTGCAGCCATTTGAGAGAATGCAGTGTCTGCACCTTGTCCAATTTCTGTTTCACCCAACATAAGTTGAACTGAACCATCTTGGTTTAATACCATACGGCAAGCTGAAGTTTCAAGCGAGATAGGGTAAACTGCTGTATTGTACCAGAATACTGCATGACCTATGCCTCGACGAATATTTCCTGTTTGATTTTTAAATTCTTCTAATTTTTTATCGTAGTCGATAGCTTTTTTACCTACTTCAAGACATTCTCTGAATGAATCGTAGTAGTTTTCATTTTTAGAGAATCCATCAACGTATCCTTTAGGCATTAAATTTTTCATACGGAATTCATATGAATCCATTCCAAGCGCTCTTGCTATATCTTCTGTGTGAGATTCTACTGCAAACATAGCTTGTGGGATGCCATATCCACGCATAGCTCCGGCAGTCGGTCTATTTGTATATACTGTGTAAGCATCTCCTTCAACATTATCACAAGGATATAATTGATGAAAACAGCCAAGACCTTTTGCTGCGATACTATGTCCGTGAGAAGCATAAGCTCCATTATTTGAATAAGCTTCTAATTTACGAGCTGCAAATGTTCCGTCTTTTCTAAGGTATGAAACAATGTGCATAGTAATTTTGTGACGTGTACGGTTTGAAACGAAAGTTTCTTCACGAGATGTGTCAAGCTTTACAGGGTGTCCACCAACTTGAGTTGTTAAGAAGGCTCCAAGTGGTTCGTAAAGAGCGTCTTGTTTATTTCCAAATCCACCACCTATATATGGTTTGATTAAACGAATTTTACTCCAAGGTACCCCCAATGCTTGACCACAAATACGTCTTACAATGTGAGGTATTTGAGTTGAGGCTACAACTACTATTTTTCCGGATTCTTCATAAGAGTAAACAATCCCGTTTTCAATATGAGAGTGTTGTACTACAGGTGTATCATACCAACCTTCAACTTTAATAAGACCTTCTTCTTTTATTGCCTCTTGGTAATTACCTCTGTTGTTTGTTGTATGATTGATTATATTATTTGGGAAATCCTCATGTAATTGAGGCGCCCCGTCTTTCATAGCTTCGAATGCATCAAAAACTGCAGGATACTCTTCATATTCCACTTTTATTTTATTCAAAGCTTGTGTAGCTGAAACTTCATTTTTTGCTATAACTACTGCAACGTCGTCTCCGTAGTAGCGTACATGTTCGTTTAGGAGTTTACGGTCAGCTATATCTTGGTGATGTGGATCAGTTGACCAAGGGTGACCTGCTGTTGGGAAACCATGTTTTGGAACATCAAAACATGTAACTATTTTTACCAAACCTTCAATTTTTTCTGCCTCAGAAGTATCTATTGATACTACTCTTCCATGTGGTATTGTTGAATGTAAAATTTTTGCAACGTAAGCACGTGGATCAACTAGGTCTTCTGTGTATTTAGCACGACCTGTAACTTTATCAAAAGCGTCGACTCTTTTTTCGCTTTTTCCTACAGACATAAAATCCCTCTTTTCTTTTAAAAAATTATTAAAAGTAATGAAAATGTTAACTTCTTATATAAATATAATAGCACAATACTTTTAAAAGTAAAACAATTTCTTATAGCAACTAATTAAATAATTAAAGGCGAATGGCAAAAATTTAACATTCGATATTTACTTGTCTTAAATAAAATAATCGTTTTCTAAAATTATAAAATTAAATAGTGAATAAATTGGTTTTGACTGGCTATTTTTGATTTTATTATAGATAATTTAATATTTAATTATAAATTTATATAAAATTTTTTGATAAAAAATTATAACTGAAATAGAAAAATGAAATTCTGATCTTATTTTTACATTTAAGCGTTACATAAGATCGGAAGTCATTTAAATTTTAATGGGATTGCTTAAAATTGGTAAATAGTTCTAAATATTTTCTGTAAAAATACAGATTATATTGGTTTATAGTTGATAAATTGTGGTATAATTGTTGAAAACATATGAAAAATCAAGGAGGAACAATATGGACGGGGCCGGAGGCTCGATTATATTACAATTTTTATTAATAGCTTTTTTAACGTGGGTGAATGCTTTTTTTGCATCTGCTGAAATGGCTATGGTATCTGCAAATAGGAATAAGATACAAACTCTTGTCGATGAGGGAAATAAGAAGGCCATAATCCTTAAAAAGATTTTGTCTGACCAAACAAGATTTTTATCTACTATTCAAGTTGGAATTACTTTTGCCAATTTCTTTTCATCTGCATCTGCGGCGACAACTATATCAAGAGTATTTGCAACTCAATTAAATTCTCTGGGTATACCGTATGCGCAAACTATAGCTCTTGTATTGATAACGTTGTTGTTGTCTTACATAACTCTTGTATGTGGTGAGCTTGTGCCAAAGAGAATAGCACTTACTAATGCTGATGAAGTTGCATTAAAATCTGCAACTGTGATAGGGATAGTTTCTAAATTTGCATATCCTTTTGTGAAGCTTTTATCTTTTTCAACAACTTTGATACTAAAGATTTTAGGAAAGTATTCTGAAGATGTTGAGGAAAAAATTTCTGAGGAAGAATTAAAGGCTTATATCAAAGTTTCTCAAGAGCAAGGGGTTATAAATTCAGCAGGAGAAGAGATGATAGTAAACATTATGGAATTTGATGATACTATGGCTTATGAAATCATGACACCAAGAACTTCTATTTTTATGGTGGATTATGATGAGTTTAATGAAGATACTGTGGTTGAAATTTTAAAAATGGGTTATTCAAGAGTGCCTGTTTTTAAGGATAACAGAGATAATATAATTGGAACTGTTTATATAAAAGATTTATTCATAGATTACTCTAAGACAAATTATAAGTCTGTAAATATAGATAATGTTATGAAAGAACCTTACTTTGTTCCGGAAACTAAAAAGGTTGACTCGCTTTTAAAGGAGTTACAACTTTCTAAAAAGTATGTGGCGATTTTGATTGATGAGTATGGTGGATTTTCAGGAATGGTTACTATGGAAGATTTGGTTGAGGAAATTGTCGGAGAGATTGAGGATGAATATGATAAGGATGAACCTAAGATTGAAAAAATTGCTGATGATAGGTATTTGATTGACGGATATGTTGAAATTGATGTAATTAATGAAAAACTAGGGACTAAATTGTATTCTGAAAATCACGAGACGATTTCAGGACTTATGATTGAACTTCTGGGGTATATTCCTCAAGAAGACGAAACCGGTTTTACTGTTGTATATGAAGATATGGTAGAATTAAAGGGGTTAAATGTTAAGGACAATAGAATTGCTTTAATAGAGCTTAGAATATTAAAAGATGAAGACTGAGGTGGAACGCAAAAGTTTCCACCTTTTTTGTTGTGCTTTTTATTTTGTTAATTAATTTGAGTTGTAAGAATGAGCGGGCCTCGAATATAAAATATAAAAAACATAAATATTGCCAACAATCGTAGGAGCGGCACGTGATTGGAAGAAAAATAAAGAATTAAAAAATTAATAGACAAATAAAATGAAATAGATAAAGGGAAGTAAAGGTCCGCCCTTAAAACCAAAATAAAATGAAATATAAAAAATATAAGTATTATGGTGCAATGCAAATAAAATTTCAAAATATAAATTAATTTAAATTGTCATGAAACGGGCGGACCTCGCTACACTCGTGCCGCACCCTACGGTGTGATAATAAAACAATTATTAATAAAAATTAATGTAAAAATATTTTGGGTGTTGACATATAATATACACACTTATACAATGTATATATACAGTATATACGGTAGGTGCGAAATGAAAATAATAATTTTAAATTCAAGTGATGTACCAATTTATGAACAAATAGAAAATGAAATAAAAAGGCTGATTGCAGTAGGTGAGCTAAGGCCTGATGATGCTTTGCCGGGAATGAGAAGTTTGGCAAAGGATTTAAAAGTTTCTGTGATAACTACTAAACGTGCGTATAACGACTTGGAAAAGGATGGGTTTATATACACGGTTTCTGGCAGGGGAAGTTTCGTAAGTAAGGTAAATCACGAAGACATCAAAGCGGATAGTGTTCAGAAGATTAGGGAACTGTTAGCTGATATTTTGAAAATATGCAAAACGTCAGGGATTAACAGGGAAGAAGTGTTTAATTTATTTAAAGAGGTGGAAGATGAAAGCTTTAGAGATTAAAAATTTAAATAAGGAGTATAAAGATTTTTCATTAAAGGATGTAAATTTTTCCATTGAAGAGGGGACGATTATGGGCCTTGTCGGAGCAAATGGGGCAGGTAAGAGTACAATTATAAATTGTATACTTGGCATTACTAAGTTTAGTGGAGATATAAAAGCTTTTGGAAAGGATATAGACAATTTTGTCAAACAAGATATTGGTTTTGTAATTGATGAGGCTTTTTTAAGTAAGCAGATAAATGCGCTACAAGCGGATAAAATTTATAGGAACATCTATAAAAATTGGGACTCTGATAAATTTTTTGGATATATTGAAAAGTTTGAAATAACAACGAATAAAAAGTTTGAAACTTTTTCTAAAGGGATGAAGATGAAGTTTAAAATTGCAATTGCATTGTCTTCCAATCCAAAGATATTGATTTTAGATGAGCCAACAAGTGGACTTGACCCTGTTGTAAGAAGTGAAATTTTGGATATTTTATTAGATTTTGTGCAAGATGAAACCAATTCAGTTTTGATTTCATCTCATATCACTGGAGATTTAGAAAAGATAGCAGATTACATCACGTATATAGACAATGGGGAAGTTATTTTATCTGAAGAAAAGTATGAATTGTTTGAAAATTTTGGAATTTTAAAATGTAGTCACGAAGAGATAAATAATTTTAAGGAGTATATAGTTAAAGTTAAGAATGAAAAGTATTCTACTAATGCTCTTATAAAAAATGTAAATGAGTTTAGAAAGTCATATCCTAATTTTAGCGTAGATAAGGCCGGTATCGAGGATATAATGGTATTTTACAAACGAGGTGGAGATTATGAAAGCCTTAATGCTTAAAGATTTCTATATTTTTAGAAAAACTATGTTGTTTCAATTGATTATCATACCACTAAGTCAACTTTACTTTATTATTAAAATTTTTAATGAGGGAGCAAATCCTGCAAATATATTACCGGTATGTATATTGCTTCAGATTGTATTTGTAATGTCTGTTGGAGGGATTGTTTTAACTGAAGGGGCTGAAAAGGTTAGGGAATATTTAAGGGCGACACCAATTGGTGAAAGAGAATATTTAAAAAGTAAATTTATAACTCAATTTTTAATGGTTTTATTTATAAGTTTTGTTGAAATAGGAATTTTTTATGGTATTTCAAGAAACTTGTTGATAGTCGGGACTTTAGCTTTTACTGCTTGTCTATGTTATTTTGTTAGTTTGCTTTATATCTTCTTCAGTTTAAAACTTGGCAAGAATTATGTAACAGTGTTGCCTGTAGGTTTATATTTTATAGCTTTTATTTTAAGTGCTAACTTTCCAAATTTATTATCTGATTTTGTAACGAGCAGTTATATCTTATATTTTGGAATGTTTATTTTCTTACTTGATGTAGTACTTAATAAATTATTTTTTAAAATTCTTTTAAAGGAGTTGGAAAATTATGAGTAGTGCTATACTTCAAAAAAATTGGATTATTATAAAAAATGTTCCAATGAAAATGCACATAGGTCTATTCGCATTTATGTTTTTGTTTGCATATATAACCAGAACTGTACTCGGGCCTATGATAGGTTTAAACATTTATTTTTTAAATTTAATGATAGAAATTTTTAAAGAAGATGAACAAAATGAAAGTTTTAGATATATAAAAGGACTTCCAATTTCAAATGTAAAAATTGTAAATTCAACGTATGTCAGCTATTTGAGTTTGGTTTTTATAGGTTTTGTTTTATCGGGGGTTATAGGTTTTATAGGTATGCTTTTTGGAATAGAACTTGAGGAATTATACGGATTACCTATTGTAGGTGGAATTTTGATGGTAATATACAGCTCTATGATTCCAATTTGTTTTAGGTTTAAAGTCAAATGGGCGCTTGGCATATTTATGTTGTACATTTTAATCTATGCGATTATAGTTGCTGCGATATTATTTGGGTTTGGAATTTTTAATGGGAATTATGATGTGAAGAGTTTATATATGATAGTAGGCTCATCGGCAATTGTAATGTTTATTCTCAACTATATTTTGTCTATTGTGTTTGTAAAGAATTATAAGTAACGATATAATCTTTACAGGGGGAAATATGGAAGAGTTTGAAAAAGAAGATATTTTAGTTGAAGTTAAAGAAGAAAGATACCCTCTTGGAGAAGTAAGTATTTTAAGATGGGTTATAGCGTTGATAATTTTGAATTGCTCGTTTTTTATAATGGAAATTTTTCCTGAAAAAACATGGTTGGCGGTTATGTTCCTTGTGGGTCCTATAGTTTCTTTATTTGTGTTAGGACATAAATCTTTTAGAAGATTATTTAAAGGACCTAAGTTAAGGGATATACCGGTAGTTTTTGGAATGACTGTACTAACTATTTTGGTTGGTGTAATATCTAGTATAATTCTTGAGCGATTTGGAAGTGTTGATAACCCGATTGTTGGGATTGCAAATGAGGACAATATAAAATACATTGCCATTTTATTAATGGTGCAACTTGTAATAGAAGAGATATTTTTTATAATTTGGTTTTTATTTTTATACCATAAGGCTAAGTTTGAAAAAGAGTCGACAAGAGAAATTTTTGCATGGGTTGTTTCATCTTTAATCTTCGGAGCTATGCACTTATCAACGTATAATTTTAATATAGTCCAAGCTGTTATAGGAATAGGTATAGTTAGGTTTGTTTTATCTGCTGTATATATTAGAAGAAAAAATTTAACTTTGGCATATATTGTTCACTTTTTATATGATATTTTAATTATATTAGCAGTGGTTACAAGTGCAAATATGCAGTAAAATTTAATTTGGTTTATCGAAAGATTTATTTTGATAAACCATTTTTTTATTGGGTAAGATTGTATGGAAAGATTAGATATTGAAATAAAGTTGTGTGAGATTTATATAATCTACATAAATAAAAAATATGATTTTAACTTAAAACAATCTAGAATTAAATTATAAAATAAAAGTGAAATAGTTAAATAAAAATCTGTGGATAACTATTGCAAATTTAGAAATAGCGGTGTATAATTTAATAAGGTCAAAGAAGGTCAAAATAGGAGGCAAAAGTGAAGTATAGAGATTATTATGAAATATTAGGTGTAAATAAAAGTGCAAGTGAGAAAGAAATTAAGTCTGCTTATAGAAAACTTGCTAAAAAATACCATCCGGATTTAAATGGTGGGGATGAAAAGGCTCAAGAAAAATTTAAAGAAGTTAGCGAAGCGTATGAAGTTTTAGGAGACCCTGAAAAAAAGAAAAAGTATGATACTTTTGGGTCCAGTTATGATTTTTCTAACGGAGCTAATTTTGACCCTTCTCAATATGGTTACTCTTATTCTTCAACGGGAAATGGAAATTTTTCTGATTTCTTTGAAACATTCTTTGGCTCAGATGACAGGAGTAGCAGGGGAGGATTTAATTTTTCAGACATTTTTTCTGATTTAGGGGGAAGGTCGAAGAGAAAATCGAATTATAGGCAACAATACAATACTGAAATTAGCATATCTTTAAAGGAAGCATATCATGGAACAAATAAGCACATGGCTCTTTCTTTGAATGGGAAAAATATCGAAGTTGATGTAAAAGTACCGGCGGGTATAACTCCGGGCAAGAAGATTAAAGTCAATGGAGAAAAATATGGTGTGATGGGAGATATTTTATTTAAAATCGATATTCACACTTCAACAACTGAGTCGTTTGATGGTTTGAATATAACTAAGGAAGAGGAAATTTATCCTTGGCAAGCGGCTCTTGGGGACAGCATTGTAATTGACAATATAGATGGAAAAATAAAGGTGAAGGTTCCAAAGGGGTACAGGGGAACTGGAAAAATGAGAATTCCTAAAAAAGGATTTAGGGATATGAAAGGTAACGTTGGGGATTTATATTTGAAGTTTAACATTGTAAATCCTACAAATCTTTCTGAAGAGCAACTTAGACTTTATGAGGAGTTAAAGAAAATTAGTACAAGGGAGTGAAATTATGAATTTTGAAAAATATACTAAAAAGTCACTTGAAGCTATACAAAATGCGCAAAATCTTGCAAGAGAGTACGGAAATCCTCAAGTGGATGAAATTCATTTGAATTACAGTTTGGTAAATGATGAAGATGGTTTAATACCGAGGATACTGAAGTATATGGGAGTAGATACTAGTGCTTTTAAGAATGAGCTGATTAATAAAATTTCAAAACTTCCTAAGCAATCAGGAACTGTATATTCATCTAAAGATATAAGCAAGGCTCTTGTTGATTCTGAAGAGATTGCCAATAATTTTCAAGATGATTATGTTTCAGTAGAGCACATTTATTTGGCGCTACTTGGTCTTAAAAATACTAATTCAAGTGAAAGTTTAAAAAAATTTAATATAACTAAGGAGTCTTTTTTAGCGGCGCTACAAAAGATAAGGGGCAATCAACACGTAAGAACTGACAATCCTGAAGACACTTACGACGCTCTTGAAAAATACGGAAGAGATTTGACAGCTGAGGCAAGACAAGGAAAGATGGACCCTGTAATCGGACGTGATGAAGAAGTTAGAAATGTTATAAGAATTCTTTCAAGACGTACAAAGAACAATCCTGTTTTAATTGGTGAACCGGGGGTTGGTAAAACTGCAATTGTTGAAGGTTTGGCTCAAAGAATTGTAAAAAAAGATGTGCCTGAAGGATTGAAAGATAAGACTATAATATCTCTTGATATGGGGGCTTTAGTTGCAGGGGCAAAGTATAGAGGAGAGTTTGAAGAGAGATTAAAGGCTGTACTTTCTGAAGTTGAGAAATCTGATGGAAAGATACTCCTATTTATAGACGAAATTCACAATATAGTCGGAGCAGGTAAGACAGAAGGAGCGATGGACGCTTCAAATCTTTTAAAACCGATGCTTGCAAGGGGAGAACTTCACGCAATAGGGGCTACAACTCTTGATGAATACAGAAAGTATATTGAAAAAGACCCTGCACTTGAAAGAAGATTTCAAAAAGTTATGGTTCAAGAGCCAACTGTTGAGGATACAATTTCAATTCTAAGGGGTTTGAAAGAAAAATATGAAATCTACCACGGAATTAGAATTGCAGATTCAGCTGTAATTGCTGCTGCGACACTTTCTGATAGATATATAACAGATAGATTTTTACCGGATAAGGCTATTGATTTAATGGACGAAGCTTGTGCAATGCTTAGAACTGAAATCGACTCAATGCCAACTGAAATTGATGATGTAAGACGTAGAATTCTACAACTTGAAATAGAAAGAGAAGCGCTTAAAAAAGAGACAGACAACTACTCTAAAAAACGTCTTGAAGAGCTTGAAAAAGAACTTTCAGAGGAAAAGTCAGAGTTTGATAATTTAAAGGCAACTTGGGAAAGTGAAAAGCAATCTTTAGACAAAGTAAAAGATTTAAAGAGCAAGATAGATGAAGTTAAGTATGAAATTGAAAAAGCTGAGAGAGAGTACAATCTTGAAAAACTATCAGTTTTAAAATACGGAGAACTTCCTAAGTTGGAAGAAGAGTTAAGAGAGAAAGAAGCTCAAAATCAAGTTGAGTCTTCTATGGTCAAAGAAGTTGTAACTGACCAAGAGATTGCTCATGTTGTCTCAAGATGGACTAAAATTCCTGTTGAAAAACTTGCTGAAACTGAAAGGGATAAGTTGTTATCGATGTCAGATATACTACATCAAAGAGTTGTTGGACAAGACGAGGCAATTGAAGCTGTTTCAGATGCTGTGTTGAGACAACGTGCGGGGCTTAAGTCAGAAAACAGACCAATAGGTTCGTTTATATTCTTAGGGCCAACTGGAGTTGGTAAGACAGAAACTGCAAAGGCACTAACTGAAATTTTATTTGATGATGAAAAGAATATGATAAGAATTGATATGAGTGAGTACATGGAAAAACACTCTGTATCAAGACTTGTAGGTTCTCCTCCGGGATATGTAGGCTATGATGAAGGGGGACAACTCACTGAAGCAGTTAGAAGGATGCCGTATTGTGTTGTCTTATTTGATGAAATTGAAAAGGCACATCCGGATGTATTCAACATCTTATTACAAGTTTTAGATGATGGACGTCTTACTGATAACCAAGGCAGGACAGTTGATTTTAAAAATACTGTTATAATCATGACTTCAAATATAGGCTCATCATATCTGTTAGACGGAATAAATTCTGACGGAGAAATTTCACAAGAGGCAAGAGATGCAGTTGACTCTCAAATGAGAATGAGCTTTAGACCTGAGTTTTTAAACAGAGTTGATGAAATTGTATTGTTTAAACCTTTGGTTAAGGAACAAATTTATGAAATCATCAAGAAAACTGTAGAGCATATTGAAAGCAAGCTTGCCGATAGAAATATTGAAATAGAAGTTACAGATGAAGCAATGAGATTTATTTTAGATGCGTCATATTCTCCACAATACGGAGCAAGACCTGTAAAGAGATATATTCAATCTACTCTTGAAACAGAACTTTCAAAGCTTATTATAAAAGGCGAAGTTTATGAAAATTCTAAAGTTAAAGTAGATATAGAAGATGAGAAATTAAAACTAAAAGTTGAAAATTAAAAAATTAGCAATCGGAACTCAAACCGATTGCTTTTTTAGTTGCTGTATATTTTTCATAAGTGTAGCGTAGTCAAACCAATTTATCTTTCCATCTTTAAATTGAAACTTTAATGGGAAAGATATAGTTTTATCATTAGAATTTAATACTAATTCTACAGTAAGGCCATCATCAGACTTTTCAAAGCTACCTATTTTATAAGATATATTCATATCTTTTAAATAGAAACATGGTATTACACGGGAATTTACGAATTTGTCCAGAGCTTTATCGGTCAAAAATTCTTTGAAAGGCTCTAAGACTTTATGACTATCTTTGGAACTGATGATTTCTTCAATTTTTTGCCATTCCGTCTCACTATAATTAGCTTGATTAAAATATGTAGTTAAAAAATCATCAACCAAATTTTCATTATTTTTGCCAGAGCAAGAAATTAGAACTAGCATTGTGAAAATTAGTATAAGAATATTTTTTATTTTCATAATCAATAATAAAGATGACAATTTGGAACAGTCGCTCCATTAGTAAATCTTATAGATTCCGGTGGTGCCTCCATAATAGTCCCTATGTCACTTAACGAACTCACATCCCATCTTGAACGCATACAATATTTACCAACATATCCTGTAAGTAAAGGATCAAATTCAGTTACTAATACTTCATTACAATATTTGCATTGCCAAGCAGCTCCATTGAAGATAGTACGTCTATTTCCATAACGGTCTACTTCAATCAATTTACCCCAACCATTACTAATCATGGTATGAGAACCTCTACCAGGACATGCATCTACAACGAAGGGAACGATTTCCTAACCGGGATTAAAACTTACAAAGCTAATGTTATTAAGATTATATTCTTCTGTAGATACATTTGAATTTGCAAAAACTACGTTGAAAAACATAAGTAATAGAATAATATTGAGAAATAAGAATCTTTTCATGTGTACCTCCCAATTTTTATATAACTTATAGAGTAAACTTCTTACAAATTAAGTATAATGTAGAGAATAATTTTTGTAAAGTAAAATTAAAAAGCAGTAACCACAAACGGTATTTGTAAATTATATTTTATTTATTGAGATGATATAAGAGGTATGTTATTATTCTTGTAAAGGGAAAAATTTATACATTTATTTTGTAGAAGAGAACTGTGATTTATTGATTAGTTTTAAGTGTCAGAGAACACGATACATATTTCAAACTCTAATTAAGAGTTAAGATAGCAATCAAATTTTCGGATTGTATTCTAAAAATCATTGTTGTATTTTTAACAAAGAATGTTATAATTGTACTCAAGTGTGTTATTTTATTAACACGTATTAACCACGTTATATTAAGGGGGATATTAAATGGATTTTACAATGGACAAAGAGCACTTACTTCTTAGAGAAATGTACCGCTCTTTTACTGAAAATGAAATCGAACCATTTGCACAAGAGGTAGATGAAACTGAAGAATTTCCAAAGGAAAATCTAAAGAAACTTGCTAGATATGGTTTCTTCGGAATTCCATTTCCAAAGGAATACGGTGGACAAGGGGGAGACTACTTAGCTTATGCTATGGCTGTTGAAGAACTTTCTAAAAAATGTGCAACAACAGGCGTTGTAGTTTCAGCTCACACATCACTTTGCTGTGCTCCTATTTTTGAAAACGGTACAGAAGAACAAAAGAGAAGATTCTTACCGGATTTATTAAGTGGGAAGAAAATTGGAGCTTTTGGTTTAACTGAACCGGGAGCTGGTACTGATGCATCAGGACAACAAACAACAGCTGTTCTTGATGGAGATGAGTATGTACTTAATGGAACAAAAATATTCATAACAAATGCAGGATTTGCCGATACTTTTATAGTAATTGCAATGACTGATAAATCTAAAGGAAATCGTGGGATTTCGGCTTTCATAGTAGAAAGAGGAACTCCTGGATTTAGAGTTGGGGAACCTGAAATCAAAATGGGTATCAGAGGATCTTCAACTTGTGAGTTGATTTTTGAAAACTGTAGAATTCCTAAAGAAAACCTACTTGGAAAAGAGGGCAAAGGATTTAAAGTTGCTATGAAAACTCTTGACGGAGGTAGAATCGGTATCGCTTCTCAAGCACTGGGAATCGCTGAAGGAGCTATTGACGCAACTGTTGATTATGTTAAGGAAAGAAAGCAATTTGGTAAGAGACTTTCTCAATTCCAAAACACTCAATTCCAATTAGCTGATATGAAAACTAAAGCAGATGCAGCACAACTTTTAGTTTACAGAGCTGCCTGCGCTAAACAAAATAAAGAAGCATATTCTCACTTAGCTGCAATGTGTAAGCTTTTCGCATCTGAAGCAGCATCTGATGTAACAAGACGTTGTTTACAATTATTCGGTGGATATGGTTATACAAGAGACTATCCAATTGAAAGAATGATGAGAGATGCTAAGATTACAGAAATCTATGAAGGAACTTCTGAAGTTATGAGAATGGTAGTTTCTTCATGGATGGGTGTAAACTAAGGAGGTTATTTAAAGATGAAAATAGTTGTTTGTGTTAAACAAGTACCAGACACTAACGAAGTAAGACTTGATCCTGTAACTAATACTCTTATTAGAGATGGTGTACCAAGTATTATAAATCCTGATGATAAAGCGGGACTTGAAGTAGCTTTAAAAATTAAAGATAATGACCCTGAAAATGTACATGTAACTGTACTTTCAATGGGGCCTCCTCAAGCTGAAGTTGCTCTTCGTGAAGCACTTGCAATGGGAGCTGATGAAGCAATCTTAGTATCTGACAGAGCTTTTGGTGGAGCTGATACTTGGGCTACATCTTGTACTATAGCTGGAGCTCTTGAAAATCTTGAGTATGATTTAATCATAACAGGACGTCAAGCAATTGACGGGGATACTGCACAAGTTGGTCCTCAAATTGCTGAACATATTGGAATTCCTCAAGTTTCTTATGCTGAAAACGTAGAAGTAAACGGAGACACAGTTACTGTACAAAGACAATTTGAAGATAGATATCACATCATTGATGTTAAAATGCCATGTTTGATTACAGCTTTAGCTGAAGCGGCAAGCGCAAGATATATGACTGTTGGTGGAATATATGAAGCTTACCAAAAAGAAGTTAAAGTTTGGGGATTAGAAGATATTAAAGAAAACTTAGATTTAGCTAATATCGGTCTAAAGGGTTCACCTACAAAGGTTAAGAAGTCATTCCCTAAACAAGGTAAGGGCGAAGGCGTACTTTTAAAAGATTTATCAGCTGATGAAGCAGCTCAAGCAATTGTAGCTAAACTTCAAGAAAAGTACATTATCTAAAGGAGCTTGTGAAATGTCAAAAGATGTATACGTATTTATAGAACAAAGAGATAACAAAATTCAAAAAGTTGGTATAGAACTTCTTGGAAAAGCTCGTGAACTGGCTGATGCACTTGGACAAGAAGTAGTAGGTATTCTTCTTGGAGAAAGTGTAAAGTCTGAAACACCAGTGCTTTTTAAACATGGAGCAGACAAAGTTATAGTAGTAGAAGATGAAATGCTAAAGGAATATGTAACAGAACCTTATGCAAAGGCAATCTTTGAAGTAATCAAAGAAAATGAACCTGAAATTGTTCTTTATGGAGCAACTTCAATTGGTCGTGACCTTGCACCAAGACTTGCTGCAAGAATTCACACTGGACTTACTGCTGACTGTACTAAACTTGATATAGATGAAGAGTCTAAGAACTTACTTATGACTCGTCCGGCTTTTGGTGGAAACATCATGGCTACAATCATTTGTGAAGATTTCAGACCACAAATGGCGACTGTAAGACCTGGAGTTATGCAATCAGTTACTGTAGATAACCCTAAATCAGAAGTTATCGAAAAGAAAGTAGAATTTACTGCTGCTGATATGAACGTAACTATCAGAGAAATCAAGAAGAGTGAATCTAAGAAGAAAGATATCACTGAAGCTAATATCTTAGTTTCCGGTGGTCGTGGACTTGGTGGTCCGGAGGGATTTGATGAACTTGATAAACTTGCAAGAGAACTTGATGCTGAAATTTCATCTTCAAGAGCTGCAGTAGATGCTGGATGGATTGCAAAAGACCGTCAAGTAGGACAAACAGGTAAGACTGTAAGACCGGAACTTTACTTTGCAATGGGTATTTCTGGAGCTATCCAACATTTAGCCGGTATGGAAGATTCTGATCTTATCATCGCAGTTAACAAGACTGAAGATGCACCAATCTTTGATGTAGCTGACCTTGGAGTTGTTGGAGATATCAACGCTATAGTTCCTAAACTTGTTGACATCATCAAGAAGGAGAAAGCACTTAAAGAAGAAATTAAATAATTAAATTAATTTTAAGGCCTGAGTGGAAAGTTCAGGTCTTTTTTTTATTCTAGAAATAAATTTGAGATTTATTTCTATTTTTTATATCTAATAGTTTTGAATTTTATAGTATAATTATAATGAGGTGTAAAATGAATTCATTTAAAAATTTTGGTTCTTTTTATAGAGAAGAAAATTTAGATAAATATACAACTTTTAAGATTGGAGGTCCGGCGGAGTTTTTGTTAATTCCAAATGACGAAGAGTCTTTAATTGAAGCCATTAAAACTGCTAGAGAAAAGAGTATTAAAGTAACTTTACTTGGCAACGGTTCAAATGTTTTGATTGATGACTCGGGAGTTGACGGTCTTGTAATAGTTTTAAGAGATACTTTAAACAAGATTACTTTAAAAGGCACGACTGTCATTGCAGGGGCTGGAGCAACTTTAAGAGACACTGCAATTTTTGCGGGGGAAAATTCTCTTGGTGGTATGGAATTTGCCCATGGGATACCCGGTTCTGTAGGTGGCGGAGCTATAATGAATGCCGGTGCTTATGACGGAGAGCTAAAGGATGTTGTGAGCAAGGTTAAATTGATTGACAACAATTTAAATGTTATTGAGCTAAACAATTCTGAAATGGAATTTGCTTACAGAGACAGTATTGCTCAAAGAAATAATTATATTATTCTTTCGGTTGAATTTGAATTATTTGAAAAAAATAAAGAAGAAATTTTTGAGAAGATGGACGAGTTAATGCAGAGAAGAATTGACAAACAGCCTTTAGAAATGCCAAGTTCCGGGTCCACGTTTAGAAGACCTACTGGATACTTTGCAGGAAAGTTGATACAAGATTCAGGGCTACAAGGTCTTAGAGTTGGTGGTGCAATGATAAGCACTAAACACAGTGGTTTTGTAGTTAATTTTGACAATGCTAAAAGTCAAGATGTTAAAGATTTGATAGATACAGTGCAAAAAATTGTAATGGAAAAGTTTGGTGTTGAGTTAAAGAGAGAAGTAAAATACATTGGGGGAAGATAATGGAAATATTTGTCATAACCGGAATGAGCGGCTCAGGTAAGTCCGGAGCCTTAAATGTATTTGAAGATTTGGGTTACTTTGCCATGGATAATTTACCGCCGGCTTTGGTGCCTAAGTTTGCAGAAATGGCTTGTAAATCTGACACCATGAGTAAGGTTTGTGTTGTGGTGGATGTTAGAAGTGGAGAGTTTTTTGAAGATTTTTCAAAGTCTTTATTGGAACTTAAGGCTCAAAACATAAATTATAAATTACTATTTTTAGATGCAAGGGAAGAAGTGCTTGTAAATAGATACAAGGAAAAGCGTAGACCTCATCCACTAGACAAGTCTATTTTAAATGGTATTAGAAAAGAAGCTAAGATGCTTGAGAATATAAGAGGAGAAGCTGAATATATAATTGATACTTCTGATTTATCCATGAAGCAGTTTAGAGAGAAGATGTTAGAAATTGTAGATTTAAAAATTGATGAAGTTTTAAAAATTTCGGTTACTTCTTTTGGTTTTAAAAATGGGATTTTATTAGATGGTGATTTAATATTTGATGTGAGATTTTTGCCAAATCCTTACTATATACCTGAATTAAAAAAATTGTCAGGAGAAAATGATAAGACAAAAGAATTTGTATTGTCACATTCGGTTACCAGTGGATTTTTAACTAAGTGCATTGATATGCTAAAGTTTTTAATTCCAAATTATATAGCTGAGGGCAAGAGCGTGTTGAGTATAGGAATTGGTTGTACTGGTGGTTTTCATAGGTCTGTTGTTATAACTAATGAGATAGGTTTGAAGTTAAAAGAGCTTGGATATTCTGTTGAAGTAAATCATAGAGATTTGGTTGAATAAGATTTACTCGAATGTTATATTATCCTTGATGGGAGATGTTGAGATGAGAAAGTATAGAAAGAGGGAACATGTAGAAAATTATCTGAGAAGTACCTATAAGGGAAACCCACTTTTTGAAGATGTTTTCGTTTATCATAATGCACTACCGTGTTGTGATTATAATAAAATTGACACGACTATGGAATTTTTAGGCAAGAAAATTTCTTTTCCAATTATGATTAATGCAATGACTGGCGGAACTGAATTTTCGGGAGATATAAATAAAAATTTAGCTAAGCTTGCAAAGGAACTTAAAATTCCTATGGCAGTAGGTTCTGAAACTATAGCGCTTGAAGATGAAGATGCTTCTAATAGTTTTAAATGTGTTAGAGAAATAATGGGCGATGAGGGTGTTGTAGTTGCAAATATAAGTGGTTATGCAAGTGCAGAAGACGCCAAATTTGCTGTTGATTTGATAAAGGCAGATGGACTTCAAATTCATTTAAATCCAGCACAAGAACTTGCTATGGACGAAGGTGAAAGAGATTTTACAGATGTTCTAAAAAATATAGAGGATATCGTAAAAGCTGTTGAGGTTCCTGTAATTGTCAAGGAAGTTGGCTTTGGAATTTCTAGAGAAGTTGCTGATAGATTGTATTCTGTAGGAGTTAGAAATATCGATATAGCTGGATTTGGAGGCTCTAATTTCTTTGAAGTTGAAAATCTTAGAACTCCTGATACAGATGTTTCAGAATTATATGGTTGGGGGATACCAACTGCAATGGCGCTTATAGAAAATGTAAAGGACAAACCTGATGACTTGTTTATAGTTGCCTCAGGTGGAGTTAAAAATTCTCTTGATGTATTAAAGAGTTTGGTTTTGGGAGCTGACTTGGTTGGAATAAGTGGCGAGATATTATCATACTTGGTGCATGGCGGATATGAATACACTTTGAGATATTTAACTGAGTTGATGGAAAAAACTAGAATAAGTATGGCGCTTACTGGTTCATGTGATTTAAAGGATTTAAAGAAAGTAAATTATAAGTTGACTGGAAGATTAAAAGACTTAATTGGATAATAAAAAGAGAGTAGGTTTTTATCTACTCTTTTTGTCTGCGAAAATAAAGTTGTTAGTTTCAAACAGTGTGGTATATTTTGAAGAGTCAATGTTATTTAATTTTAGTATAGACTCTATGTGTTCGGATTTAGCATCTAATGCGATTAGATTAATAATGTCTTTTGTAGTAAGAGAAGATGTATTAATCTTTTTATTTTCAAAGTTTTCTACAAATTTAAGATATTCAACGTGAAGTTTTTCTCCTTGTGGAGTTTTTTCAAATATTTTTTTAGTTTGGTTAAAAGATAGTATCAGTGAAAGTGGAATTACAATTAAAGCTAAAAATCCCTTATAGTATGTTAAAATCAAAGCGACTATCAAATACATCAAAGCTATTAAAATAATTAGCGCTGGAATTTTTATATTATTTTTCTTTTTCAAATTTTTAGTATATAGCGATTGTTCGACTAAATCAAAATATTTTTGCATAGATTTATTAAAGTCGTCGGGCGCAGATTTTCTCTCTCGTAAAATATCTTTTGATGTTATATTTTTGGGATTAATAGTTTTAAAGAATTGTATAAGATATTTTTCGGGCTTCTCTAAGTTTTCATCAGTTAAAAAATCTATGGAAAAATCTTTTGTGCCAATGTTTAGATTTATGTTTTTATTTTCGTTTAAGCAAAGTAGTGTTGCAGTTAAAGATTTTATAAATTTCATATTTCCAAACACCAGTGAGCTTATTTGAGCTGGGGTTAAATTTATCTTAGGCATTTCTACTTCTTTTCTTATATTGTTTTTAAAAGATTTCTTTAGCAATATTGAAATACTGATAATCAACATAATTGATATAATATTAGCATTAATTGGATTTAAATGTTCTATTAAATTATTCACTTAATTCACCTCAACTTAAGTATAACAAAAACTGAGCGGGGGTGTGAATTATTAAGTTAATTTATGGGTATTTAAAGTAAGAAGAATATTAATAAAAATTGAGTTTATAATAGAAAGAGGGATAAAATGTACGATTTAATCATATTGGGAGCAGGTCCTGCGGGATTGACAGCAGGTATTTATGCTTCAAGAGCCAGTTTAAATGTACTCATAATTGAAAAGGGTATTGAAGGTGGCCAAATAGCTAATACTGTTGATGTTGAAAACTATCCTGGGATTAAAAATATTTCAGGTATGGAACTTGGAATGACTATGAGAGCCCAAGCGGAAGAATTCGGGTGTGAGTTTGCAATGGATGAAGTTGTATCAGTTGAACTTGAAGGAGAAACTAAAAAAGTAGTTGGTAAGTTTGGAGAATATGAAGGCAAGACTTTACTAATTGCAGCAGGAGCATCTCCAAGACCTATGGGTGCTAAAGGGGAAGAAGAATTTAGCGGTAGAGGTGTATCTTATTGTGCAACTTGTGATGCGGCATTTTATCAAGACCTTGAAGTGTATGTAGTGGGCGGAGGAAACTCTGCTGTAGAGGAAGCTCTTTTTATAACAAGATTTGCTAAGAAAGTGCATATAATTCACAGGAGAGACAAATTAAGAGCTACTGAAGCTGTGCAAGAAAAAGCTTTTGCAAATGAAAAGATAGACTTTATATGGGACAGTACTATTGAAGAAGTAAAAGGCGACAAAATAGTAAATGAGATAGTGATTAAGAATTTAAAGACAGGTAAAGTTACAAATATAAAACCTAATGAGCCATTTGGACTATTTGTGTTTATAGGATATGTTCCTCAAACAGAAATATTCAAAGATAAGCTTGAACTTGAAAATGGATATATAAAGACTGATGAAGAAATGAGAACTAATATAGAGGGTGTGTTTGCGGCTGGAGATATAAGAGTTAAAAATATCAGACAAGTTGTTACAGCGGCTGCAGATGGGGCTATAGCGGCTCTTAGTGCAGATAGATATATTGATGAAAAAGAGGGAACTCTTTACGAAGGACTTAAATAATAAAATTAGCAACCGATATATGGTTGCTTTTTAAATGTATTTATTTTTTATTTTGTTGCATAAAATAGCTTGCTAAGATAGCGGTTATTGGAATTGTAAATAACAATCCAATGCTACCGGAGATCGAGCGAACTATTTCTGTTGCAATCACATCTAAATTTATGATTTTATAATTACTTTGATTAAATATCATCATCAACAGTATTAGGGGAAGAGCACTTCCAAGGTAGGCTAAAATTAAAGTGTTGCTCATAGTTGACATAATATCTTTTCCAACATTCATTCCTGAATTCAAAAGCTCTTTAAACGATAGGTCTTTATTATTTATTGATAATTCATATATCGCTGAAGAGATGCTCATTCCAACGTCCATCACAGCTCCAAGAGACCCCCAAATTATTCCGGCAAAGAGCAATTCTTTTGGCTCTAAGGTTAGATTGTTTGGAAGATATAATAACATTTGTGTTTCGTCCATTGAAAGACCGGTGAGATGTAATTTATTTCCAACAAAATAAGCTATGAGTGCTGCTAAGATAGTTCCGAGGCAAGTGCCAAGTATTGCACATAAACTTTTTTTGCTAAAGCCGGCAACTATCAATATTGTGAAAATTGAAATTAAAATTGAACTCAAAACAGCCATTGTAACCGGGCTATGTCCATTTATAATCATAGGAATTGCTCCGAAGAGTATAATTCCAAGAGTAAAAAGCAAGGATATTATTGAAAGGACACCTTTTTTTCTACCTATCAATAAAAGAAAAAGTATAAAAAATGCAGCCAAAATATATAGATAATCTGTACGCAAGTGGTCTGATATGCTATATATTGTTTCACCGTAGGCATCTTTATTTTCAAGAATCAAAACTTTATCGCCTATTTTTAAATCCAAGTTACTATTCAATTGAGTGGAAATAGAATTTTTCACTTCAATTGTCTTATCCTTGTTTTCTCCAGTCAGAAATTTAACTTCAACTGTTTGTTCTTTATTTCCAAAGCTGTCAACTTTACTGAATTCAGAAGTTTTAGTTACAATTGCTTTTTCATAATGCATATATTCGCCCTGACTATTTTCCAAACCAATTGTAGAAGCTGCAAGAGATTTGATGGGAAATATAACCACAAAAAGAAATATAAGTATTAATAATTTATTTTTCATAAAATCCTCCAGAAGTATTTTAACACTTGTAAAAATTTAATAAAACCTTTTAGCATAATTATAATTTTAAGAGATTTAATTACTATTAGAAAAAATAATTCTTAGTATTTGAAAAGAATTTTATAAAATGATATAATTAATTTAATTTTTATAGGACAGTGATGAGGAATAGTAAGTTGTGCCGAGTTTTTAGAGAGTTTACGTTTGGTGTGAGTAAATAACGAGGGCAACTGAATCCGCCTTTGAGTCTATTGTTTTAAAGAGAGTCTATTTGTAGACTAATTAGGGTGGCAACGCGGGTCTTCTCGTCCCTTTGGGATTGAGAAGGCTCTTTTTATTTTTTAAGAAAGGTGAGAAAATGTTAGATATTAAATTTTTAAGAGAAAATCCTGAATTGGTAAAAGAAAACATAAAAAAGAAATTTCAAGATGAAAAGTTAGGACTTGTAGATGAAGTAATAGAGATTGATGAAAAACTTCGCCAAGAAAAAATTAAGGGTGATGATTTAAGAGCTCAAAGAAATAAGATTTCAAAGGAAATTGGAGCATTGATGGCTCAAAAGAAAATTGAAGAAGCAGAGGCTACAAAAGCTAAAGTTAAAGAAATAAATGATGCACTTGTTCAAATTGAAGAAGATACTAAAAAATATGAAGTAGAACTTAAAGAGAGAATGCTTGTAATTCCTCAAATCATTGATGAAAGTGTTCCTGTTGGAAAAGACGATTCAGAAAATGTTGAAGTTGAAAGATTTGGAGAACCGGTAGTTCCTAAGTATGAAGTTCCATATCATGTTGAAATAATGGAAAGCTTTGACGGAATAGATTTGGATGCTGCAAGAGATACTTCAGGTGCAGGGTTCTATTATCTAAGAGGAGATATAGCAAGACTTCATTCTTCAATTCTTTCTTATGCAAGAGATTTTATGATTGATAGGGGATATACATATTATATTCCACCTTTTATGATTAGGTCAGAAGTTGTAACAGGGGTTATGAGTTTTGCTGAAATGGAAAATATGATGTATAAGATTGAAGGCGAAGATTTATATTTGATAGGAACTTCAGAACACTCTATGATTGGTAAATTTATAAACACAATCACAGATGAAGAAAAAATGCCTTTGAGAATGACATCTTATTCACCTTGCTTTAGAAAAGAAGTTGGAGCACATGGAATTGAAGAGCGTGGCGTATATAGAATTCACCAATTTGAAAAGCAAGAAATGGTAATAATCTGTAAACCTGAAGATTCTATGAATTTCTATAATGAGCTTTGGAAAAACACAGTAGATTTCTTTAGAAGTCTTGAAATTCCAGTTAGAACTTTGGAATGTTGTAGTGGAGATTTAGCAGATTTGAAGGTTAAATCTGTTGATGTTGAAGCTTGGTCTCCAAGACAAAAGAAATATTTTGAAGTAGGTTCTTGTTCAAATTTGGGAGATGCTCAAGCAAGACGTCTTGGAATTAAATTGAGAGGAGAAGATGGAACTTATCTTGCTCATACACTTAACAACACTGTAGTCGCACCTCCAAGAATGTTAATAGCTTTCTTAGAAAATATGCTACAAGAAGATGGTTCAGTTAAAATTCCAGCACCACTTAGAATGTATATGGGTGGAAAAGACAAAATAGTTCCTGTAAAATAAGAAATTAAATAAGCTCAGCTGAGCTTATTTTTGGCTTTATAATATCTGTTGGGGAATAAATCCCTAACAGATATTATAGAGCTAAATAAAAAATATATTAGTTAGGCTATAAAGGCTAAACAAAATAAAAATTTTAAATTAAAATAGGAAATCTAAAGTTGTTAATAGATTTCCTATTTGTTTATAAATTTTATAGAGTTGTAAAATTATTTATTAGATAATTCTAAAAATTTTTTAACTGCTTCATCTTGTTGCATAGCTTCCATAAATCTTGCAACATTAGGATATTCACTCCATGGCTTAGGGGTTTTAACAGACCAACGAGCCATTACAAATGCGTATGCATCGAGTACAGTAAGTTTATTTTGATAGATATGGTTGGTATCTCCGATCAAATTGTCAAGGTGTGTCATAACACGGTCTATTCTTGCAAATGAAGCTTCACGAGCTGCTTCAATACTTTTTTCGTCAGTGAGTGTAGTATATCTTTGAGGGCTAAACAACGGCCAATAAGCAGGGTGAAAATCTCCTGTTAAGAAAGAAATGGTTTCATTAAATTTAAAATGATTTACAATTCCTTCATTGCTACCTAAATTACTTTCAGGATATCTTTCAGCGATATATTGGAGAATAGCTCCAGCTTGAGTCATCATACGAGATTCACCTATATCAACAGCAGGCACAGTTGCCAATGGATTTATCTTTTTATATTCTTCGGATGCATAATCTACTTTTTCAACTTCATAATCAGCGCCGGCCCATTCAAGTGCTATCCAACAAGCTAAAGAGCAAGTTCCGGGTGCATAATATAATTTCATAAATAAACCTCCCTAAATATTTCTTTTTAATTTCTACTCATAAATAAAATTAGCTAAGCAAGTTGAATTATAATAGCAAGTGATAAGGCTGTAAAATAAAGCTATATTATGATAATATTTAGTTAATACATAAAAGTAAAATGAGTTTAAAATATAGTTAAAATTTTAAGGGGACTTTATTGAGAAAAAATAGTGATGGATATATTTTGCTACTACTATCAGCATTAATAATATTTTATTTAAAATTGGGTAATCCAATTAACTTTTATAGAAGTAAAAATGTTGTAAATAATTATATTTCTAACAAATACAGCTCTGATATGTATATAGCAAAGACTTATTATAATGGATCTGGAAAATATACTATGGCAGTGCAATCAAAAAATAGAGAAGATTTTTATTTTTTAGTAGATACAAGAGATGGAAAAATAACAGCTGATAATTATGATGAAAAAATTTCGGGTAAATAATTAATCTATCAGAAAATAAAATCGTAATGAGAATAAAATTATTTTGTATATTTATTGGAAAGATAATATAGGGGGAATAAATTATGGAAAAAATTTTAATGGTATGTTATCCAAAATGTAGCACATGTAAGAAAGCTGAAAAATTTTTAAAAGAAAAAGATATAGAATACTCTTATAGAGATATAAAGGAAGAAAATCCAACATTAGAAGAGTTAAAGAAATGGCACAAAATGAGTGGACTTCCGCTTAAAAAATTTTTTAATACATCAGGACAGCTATATCGCTCAATGGAATTAAAAGACAAATTAAAAGATATGACAGATGAAGAACAATACAAATTGCTATCATCTGACGGTATGTTAGTAAAAAGACCTATTTTAATAAAAGGTTCAAAAGTATTAGTTGGATTTAAAGTAGATGAGTGGGAAGAAATATAATTAAATTTTAAGGGGTGTTTAGAAATGAGCGCCCTTAAATTTAATTAAGAGATAGTTATGATAGAGTGGAATTCTTGTAAATTTAGGACAATTGTAGTACTTATTATAGGTGTTGTATTTGTAAAGTTTAATCAGCTATTAGACATGGAAAATAGAAAAATTGTTGAAGAATATCTTAATGAAAAGTATGCAGATAAGACATTGTATATAAAAGATGGGATGTATTTTATAGAATCCAAAGAAAATAAGGACAATAATTTTATAGTGATTTTAAACGATAAAAAAGTTAAGGATGATACATATAAAAAGGATGTAGAAAGTGGCAAGTCTACTATCTATAGACTAGAGAATGAAGTATCTAAAATATTGGGAAAAGATTTCGAATTTGATATTAACCATACTATAATAGGTGAGAATTTTGGAGACGTTGGATTTAGAACTCAGGGCAAGAATTTTATCGCATTGAACGGAGAAACTTTAGAAATTGTAGCGAATAAAGACTATGACATCCGAGATTTATTTGAAAAATATGGAATATTAACGTATAACAAAAAAAGTTGGTGTCTTAAATAGCAAAGAATTAGCTGATACAATATTGGAATTGAAGAAAAAATTTGCTGAAAAAAATTTGAAATTTAGCAGTGTGAGTGTCACTTTAAACAACAATAAAAATTATGAAAAAATATCAAAAGAGGAAATAGTTAGTTGTAGAGTTGAAAATATTTCCTATTATGATATAGATGAAAACTTAGTTGATAAGCTTGAAAAACTTATGGTTGTAAGTTATTATGAATAAATTTATTTGAAGATTAAAATAGAAAGGAAAGATATATGAAAAAGCTTTTAAAAAATGGAACTATTGTTACTGGGGATAAAGTAGTACAAGCTGATTTACTTATTGAAGATGAAAAAATAGTTGGAATTGGAAACTATGATGAGGCGGATGAAATATATGACGTCAAGGGAATGTATGTAATGCCAGGGGGGATAGACCCTCATACGCACATGGAACTTCAACAATCGCCACTATATAGGTCTGCTGATGATTTTTACACAGGAACTGTTGCGGCGGCTGTTGGTGGAACTACTACAATATTAGACCACATAGCTTTTGGACCTGAAGGAGCAAATTTACACTATTCAATTGACATATATAGACAACTTGCCAAAAAGTCAGTTGTAGATTATGGTTTTCACGGAGTTATTCAATACGTTGACGATGATATTTTAAAAGAATTGGACGAGATTGTAAGAAATGAAGGGATAACTTCTTTTAAAGCCTATTCTACTTATGGATATGCAATGACGGATATAGATTTTTACAGAATTTTAAAACAGATGAAGAGTTCCGGAGGTCTGTTGACGATACATTGTGAGAATGATTTAATAACAAAACATTTGATTGAAAAAGCAATGGAAGCTGGTCATACAGATGTAAAATATTTTCCGGCGACAAGACCAAATGAAGCAGAGGCAGAATCTGTTGACACTCTTCTAAATTTATCTAAACTTGTGGATGTGCCTGTATATATTGTGCATACTTCAGCTGGAGAATCTGTGGAGAGAATAAAATTATCAAAAGAGATGGGGCAGGAAGTTTATTCTGAAACTTGTACTCAATATTTAATGTTAACTGATGATGTATATTCTAAAGATGGAGCAAAAGAAGGGGTTAAGTACTTAATGCAACCTCCTCTTAGAAAAAAGAAAGACCAAGATGTATTGTGGAAGGCATTAAAAGATGGGGATGTAGCTACGGTTGGAACTGACCATTGTCCATTTATCTATGCTACTGAAAAATCAAAGGGAATTGAAAACTTTACCAATTCACCTGGAGGAGCACCAGGAGTTGAAGAGAGAATAAAGATATTATTTTCAGAAGGTGTGCAAAAAGACAAAATAGACTTAAATACTTTTGTAAATGTTGTAAGTACAAACTCAGCAAAAATATTTGGTATGTATCCAGAAAAGGGAAGCTTAGAAATTGGAACAGATGCCGATATAATGGTAATAGATCCAAGTAAAAATGAAAAGATAAGCGTTGACACGCAACATTCAGTGTGTGATTATAACACTTATGAAGGTTTGGAAGTGAATTGCGGAATTCATTTAGTATTCTCAAGAGGAACTCTTGTTGCACAAGACGGAGAATTTAAAGGAACTCGAGAATATGGAAAGTTTATCCATAGAAAAAATAGAAACTTTTAATTAAAAAAGTTCTAAATGTTCGTTTGTTTTATTTACAACGGACATTTAGAACTTTATATTTTTTATTTAATATTTTATTACACTTCTTACATCATAACCTTTTAAAACGTCTCTTCCAGGAAGATCCTCTAATTCAATTAAAAAGTCTAGTCCAATTACCACTCCACCAAGGCTTTCAATAAGTTCAATAGCAGCTTTTGATGTTCCACCAGTTGCTAAAAGGTCATCAACTATAAGTACTTTTGTCCCTTCTTTGATTGCATCTTGGTGCATTTCAATCTTATCAGTTCCATATTCAAGTGAATATTCTTTTGAAACAGTTTCAGAAGGAAGCTTTCCAGGTTTTCTAACAGGAACAAATCCACAACCTTTTTTATATGCTATAGGTGCTCCAACTATAAATCCTCTTGCTTCTATACCAACTACAACATCAATTTCATCATTTCTCAAATCGCTTATTTGGTCAATTGCCTCTTTAAATCCATCAGATTCTTTAAGCAATGTTGTGATATCTCTAAAAATTATGCCTTCACTTGGATAATCTTTAAGTGCTCTTATTTTGTCTCTAAGGTCCATAATCTCCTCCATTCAAAAGAATTATAGCACATGATAGTTTCATACTACAACTTTATATCCAAGTTCATTTATCATTTCTATATCTGTCTTTGGATCCATTCCTTGAGTTGTCAATAGTGTGCCTGAAATACTTGCGTTCGCTCCACTCATAAAGCTTTCTTTTCCAGTATCACTAAGCAGTGCTCTTCCGCCTGCAAGTCTTATATATACATCTTTTAAAATAAATCTATAAATGGCAATAGTTCTATTGATTTCTTCTTGAGTTAAACGCTCATTGTCGCCCATAGGAGTACCCTTTATTGGATTTAAAATATTAACAGGAACAGAATCAACCTTTAACTCTTTTAAATCAAATGCCATGTTTATACGGTCCTCTCTTGACTCTCCAAGACCTATAATACCTCCGCTACAAACTTCCATTCCAACTTCTTGAGCAGCTTTTATAGCATCTATCTTTTCATCAAAACTGTGTGTTGAACAAACAGTTGCAAAAAATTCCCTTGATGATTCTAAATTGTTATGTACTCTTCTAACGCCTACATCATAAAGTTTTTGATAATTCTCTTTAGACAAAAGACCAAAAGAAGCACAAACTTCAACACCTACATCTGACTTAACTTTTTTAATTGTCTCACACACTCTGTCAACTTCTTCATCTGACAATCTCTTACCACTTGTAACCAAAGAATATCTTTCTATTCCAACATCTTTTTGTTTTTGAGCATCAGCAACTACTACATCTTCCTTTAAAAGACCATATTCATTTGAATTGTGTCCATAATGACCTGACTGAGCACAGAATTTACAATCTTCTGAACACTTTCCGCTCTTTGCATTTATAATAGTGCAAAAATTAAAATTTGTACCACAATAGTGTTCACGAATTTCATTTGCACATTTTTTTAAATCTTCATAATCCGCTTTGTATAGAGACATTGCCTCTTCTTTAGTTAAATCATAACCAGCTATGACTTTATCCTTCAATTCAAAAATATCCATAAAACACCTCTATAAAAGAATACAGTTTTATGGATATAATGTCAATTATTTATATGCTTAAGTTTACTATTGTTTTTATTGTATGAATATTGTTAACTATGTTCTAGCGTTAAATTTTGTTTTACACTTTTTACAAGTAACTAAAATTTTTCCTTTCTTCTTTGGAACTCTCAATTCTTGTTTACAATTAGGACATTCTATGTACTTAAAATCTCTATCAGACAAATTATTTTTTGCTCTATTAAATGGTTTTCTAATGGAAGATATAATAGACAAAAACTTTCTATTTTCTTCATATCTCGCGTTGATATTTCTTGAAAGTCCTCTATAGTAAACTATTACTACCAATGTCAATGAAATTATATCTGCTCCTTGAAATTTATATGCAAATCTATAAATTATTCTCTCTATTATAAAAACAATTAATAGAAATTTACTTAAAGCATCTGTGCCATAAATAGCAGCATATCTTCCTCTCATAAATTCAATAAATTTTTGTTTCAATTTTTCACCTCTTTTGAGATATTATAACATTAACAATAACTAATTAAAAATATTTACTCTAAAAGCTTAAATTTGAAAATATTTGTTTAAAAACACTTGACCTAAATATAAATTTTAGGTATAATTGTTTTCGTTATTAAGATGTAACTTATGCGGGAATGGCGGAATTGGCAGACGCGCTAGACTTAGGATCTAGTTCCAATGGAGTGGGGGTTCAAGTCCTCTTTCCCGCACCATTTTAACTCACTATTTAGTGAGTTTTTTTACTCGAATTTGAAAATATTTGTTTAAAAACACTTGACCTAAGTATAAATTTTAGGTATAATTATTTTTGTTGTTAAGACATAACTCATGCGGGAATGGCGGAATTGGCAGACGCGCTAGACTTAGGATCTAGTTCCAATGGAGTGGGGGTTCAAGTCCTCTTTCCCGCACCATTTTAACTCACTATTTAGTGAGTTATTTTTTTGTTCAAATTTAGATAATATAGATTGATAGTAATTACCCTCTTTGCTTGAAAACAGTTAAAGAGGGTAATTAAGTATGATTACAAAAAAAGTATATAAATTATTGTGACAATTAAAAACTAAATTTAATATATTTTGTTCAAGTATAGATAGGTGCTATTGCTTTAATTAGTTGTTTCATATTAACAAGGGCAAAATCAAAGTTAATATTGAGATAGAAATATTTTAAATTAAATGATATAAATAATATAGATGCATTAAACAATGAATAACTGTTTTATAAAGAATAAAAAGTTATTTAAAAATTAAATTTAGAATATTTGGTTAGATCAACATATTCTAATCTTTTCAAGCAATTATTTTAAAGGCTTAAATTGTTATAAAAATGAGACATATATGTTGAAATTTACATTCTTTATAATTATTAGTATTGGCAAATATGGCTTAATAAAAATTTTAATGAGTTCTAAAAATAGTGTACATGTAAGAAAAAGATTTATCTAAAATGTGTTTAGATGAAATAATTAGAATTTAATGAAGCTTAATTATAGATCTGAAATTTAAAGTTTAGATAAATGAGGACTGTGATTATAAATTTATAACTAATTGTAAAGGAGAATCTAATTGAGAAAAAAATTTATAGAATCATCAGACAATATTACAGGTAAGATCTTTGAAGAAATTTTTGATAAAAATAAAGATCTCAATAATTTAATGCTGCTAGGAGAGATATTGGATAAACTTAGTGATGGAGTTTATATAACAGATGGGGAAGGACTTACAATTTTCGTAAACAAGGCATATGAAAGAATAAGTGGAACAAGTAGGAGTTTATTTATAGGCAAGAAAATGGAACAAGTGATAAAAGAAGGGCTTATAAATACATCTGGGACTTTAAAAGTTATTGAGAATTTAGAAGAAGTAACTATTAATCAGATTCTAAATAATAAAAATCAAGTCGTAATTACAAGTACGCCAATTTTTTCTAAAAATTCTGAAATATCTATAGTTGTGACTACAGTAAGAGATGTTACTGAAATAAATGAATTAAAAGATAAGTTGGATGAAAGTGAACAAAATATATTAATGCTTAAATATTTAATAGATCAGGAAAGTAAGGTTATATATAATTCACATATAATGAAAATGATTCTAAATAAAGCTAAAAAAGTAGCGAATTATGATGTATCTGTATTAATTACAGGTGAAACTGGAGTTGGAAAAGATGTTATAGCAAAATATATATATGAAATTGGGAGCAGAAAAGATGGGCCTTTTGTTGAAATAAATTGTTCTGCAATTCCAGCAAATTTAATAGAATCAGAGTTATTTGGATATGAGTCAGGAGCTTTTACAGGGGCATTGAAAAAAGGTAAAAAAGGAATATTTGAAATTGCGAATAATGGCACAGTGTTTCTAGATGAAATAGGTGAATTACCATTAGAACTTCAAGCAAAATTACTAAAAGTAATACAAAATAAAAAAATAAGAAAAATAGGAGCAGATAAGGATATTCCAATAGATGTGAGAATAATAAGTGCGACAAACAGAGATTTAGAAAAGATGGTAAGTGAGAAGTCTTTTAGACAAGATTTGTATTATAGGATAAACGTAATTCCGATACATATACCACCTTTAAGAGAGAGAAGAGAAGATATAATTCCTTTAGCGCTACATTTTTTAAGAGAAAATAATAAAATAAATAAAACTAAAAAGTATTTTTCAGATAAAGTACTTAGAATATTTTATAAAAATAATTGGTATGGAAACGTTAGAGAGTTAAAGAATATAGTAGAGAGGGTTGTAATTTTAAGTAGAGATAACTGTATAGAAGAATGGGATTTACCGGAAGATATGGTAAATTGTAATAAAAATGTACAAAAGAAAAATATTTTTGAAAGTGGAAGTAACCTTGATGAAATGTTAGATCAATATGAGAAAAAGATAATCAAAGAAGTTATAGATTACACTAATTCACAAAAAGAAGCATCAAAGATTTTAGGTATAACTGAATCAAAACTTTGTAGAAGAATTAAAAAATTGAGAATATAAAAAATATAAATTGCAAATTTGGAATTAATATCAAATTTGCAATTTATATTTTTCAACAAAGATAGTAGTTAATTACAGTAGTGTTAAATAAAAGTACATTTATAGTTTCATAATTGAAATAATTTAAAAATAATTAAATTATAACCACTTCAAAAAAGACCTAATTATAGAGTTTTCTTAAAATATAAAGTTGGCATGAATTTTGCTGTATATATTAGTGTAAGATATAGTAAGCAATAAGATAATAATGAGAGGAGAATTATTATGTTAATGACAGGGAAAGAGTATATCGAAAGTTTAAGAAAGTTGGATATTAAGGTGTATATGTTTGGAGAAAGGGTGGAAAACCCGGTAGATAATCCTATTATAAGGCCGTCTATAAATTCTGTTGCAATGACTTATGATTTGGCACATGATCCTGAGTACGAGGATTTAATGACTGCAACCAGCCATCTAACAGGAGAAAAAATAAATAGATTTTGTCATATACATCAAAGTAGAGAAGATTTAGTCAAGAAGATTAAAATGCAAAGACTTCTTGGGCAAAAAACAGCAAGTTGTTTCCAAAGATGTGTAGGAATGGATGCTTTTAATTCAATTTATTCAACAACATATGAAATTGATAGAGAAAACGGGACTAATTATCACGAAAGATTTAAAAAGTACTTACTTGAATGTCAAAAAAATGACTGGACGGTTGATGGAGCAATGACAGACCCTAAGGGAGATAGAGGATTAGCGCCTTCGAAACAAAAAGATCCCGATATGTATGTCCACATTAAAGAGGTTAGAGAAGATGGAATTATAGTAAGAGGAGCAAAAGCTCATCAAACCGGCTCTATAAATTCTCATGAACATTTAATCATGCCTACAATAGCAATGGGCGAAGATGACAAAGACTATGCTGTAAGTTTTGCAATTCCAACTGATGCAAAAGGCGTATTTATGATTTATGGTCGTCAATCATGTGACACAAGAAAATTAGAAGAAGCAGCTGATATTGATCTTGGAAATAATACTTACGGGGGACAAGAAGCTCTAGTAATATTTGATGATGTCTTTGTTCCAAATGAAAGAGTGTTTATGTGTGGAGAATGGAAATATGCAGGAATGTTAGTTGAGAGATTTGCAGGATATCATAGACAATCTTATGCATGTAAAACAGGCGTTGGAGATGTACTTATTGGAGCAGCAGCATTAGCAGCAGACTACAATGGCGTTCCTAAGGCCAGCCACATTAAAGACAAAATTATAGAAATGCAACATTTGAACGAAACTATGTGGGCTTGTTCACTGGCTTGCTCAGCGGAAGGAAGTAAAACTGATTCAGGGGCATATTTAATTGATTTATTACTTGCAAACGTATGTAAGCAAAATGTAACAAGATTCCCTTATGAAATAGCAAGACTAGCTGAAGATATAGCGGGAGGATTGATGGTAACAATGCCTTCTGAAAAAGATTTAAAGGGTGAGTTTACAGGACCTTGGGTTGAAAAATTTTTAAATGGTAAGGTTGGGACATCAACAGAAAATAGAATGAGAGTGTTAAGACTTATTGAAAATATAACTTTAGGAACAGCCGCAGTTGGATATAGAACAGAATCAATGCATGGGGCAGGTTCTCCACAAGCTCAAAGAATAATGATAGCAAGACAAGGAAATCTTGAAGCTAAAAAAGAAATGGCAAGAAGAATTGCACACGTCGATGTTTCAAAAGATAAATAATTAGGAGAAAAATGTCAGATAAAGATTTGAATATAAGAGTAGAAGACTTTATAAAGAGTAAAGTTGAACCTATAATTTCTTCTCATGGTGGGAAAATAAATATTAAATCTATAGAAGATGGAGTAGTTACAATTGCCTTAGCCGGCAATTGTAGCTATTGTCCATCAGCACAAATAACTACTGAAGAAATTGTAAAAAGTAAAGTGGTAGAAGAATTTAAAGGGGAAATTATTGACGTAAGATTGTATACAGATATAAGTGATAAAATGTGGGAATATGCAAAAACATTTCTTAGACATGAGTGAGGAGAGATATTTTGAACTGGTTAGAGGAATATAACTCAAAGTTAGTAGATGTACATACTGCGATAGAAAATATTAAATCAGGAAATAGAGTAGTTTTTGAACATGCATGTGGAGAACCTAAATATTTAATAGATAACTTGGTTGAAAATTATAAAAATCTAGAAAATGTTGAGATAGTACACATGGTACCTATGGGATCTGCAAAATATTGTGATGAAGGTATGGAAAAACACTTTAAGCATAATGGTTTTTTCCTAGGTTCAAATACTAAAAAAGCAGTTCATGAAGGTAGAGCGGATTTTACACCATCGTTCTTTTTTGAAATACCTAAATTATTTAGAACTAAAATGCCTATAGATGTAGTATTGGTGCAGGTATCTAAACCGGATGATTTTGGGTATGTGAGTTTAGGTATATCAGTTGATTATACAAAATCAGCATGTGAAAATGCAAAGATTGTTATAGCTCAAGTAAATAAATATATGCCAAGAACTATGGGAGAAAGTTTCATTCACATTTCTGATATAGATTATATAGTTGAATATGATGAACCTATATATACATTGCCTAGACCAAATATAGGAGATGTAGAAATGAAAATTGGTAAATATTGTTCAACTCTAATAGAAGATGGAGATACTCTTCAATTAGGAATAGGGGCAATACCGGATGCAGTTCTAAGCTTTTTAGATGATAAAAAAGATTTAGGGATCCATTCAGAGATGTTTGCAGATGGTGTTATAGATTTAGTAAAAAAAGGAGTCATAACAAACAAATGTAAAAATTTATACAAAGGGAAAATGGTTGCAACATTCTTAATGGGGACGAGAGAATTATATGATTTTGTAAACGACAATCCAATGGTACAGATGATGCCGGTAGATTATGTAAACAATCCTTGTATAATAATGCAAGAAGATAATTTAGTTTCTATAAATTCATGCGTACAAGTTGATTTGATGGGACAAGTAGCATCAGAATCAATTGGGAAAAATCAAATAAGCGGAGTTGGAGGTCAGGTTGATTTTATAAGAGGAGCTTCAATGGCTAAAAATGGTAGGTCTATTATAGCTATGCCTAGTACAGTAAAAGGTAAAACATCAAAAATAGTAGCGTGCTTAGATGAAGGAGCAGCAGTTACAACATCAAGAAATGATGTAGATTATATAGTTACAGAATATGGAATAGCAGAATTGAAAGGTAAGACATTGAGACAGAGATCAGAGGCTCTTATAAGAATAGCACATCCAGATTTTAGAGATGAACTTATAAAAGCTCATAATATGAAATTTAATGATGAACTAAAAATTTAGTAGGGGTAGATATTATGAAGAGAGAATACGGAATGGAGCAACCCGGGATTAGACTTGGGATGTTCACATATAGACTGCCAATATTGCATTATAGGATAGAACTGTCAGAACTATTCCAAGCATTGCTCATGAGTGCTACTTGTCTAGGAGCAGTTCCAGTAATAACTGACGTATTAGGCATACCATTTGAGCTAGCTTGGGGAATGGTAATAATAAATGGATTCTTATATACATTACATGCAACATGGGGAGATCCGGTAGTGCCTGGGTGGATAACACCATCCATACCTTTGACGATAGCATTTTTGAGTACATTCCCGATGGGACCTGAAAGAATACAGGCGCTGATTGCATTGCAATTAATAATAGCGATAATATTTATAGTTATGGGACTTACAGGCGTTGCAGGGAAACTATTGGGTATAGTTCCAAGTTCATTAAAAGCAGGTATATTAATGGGTGCTGGGTTTGCATCTGTAATAGGAGAATTTAGCCCTGGGAAGAGATTTGATTCAACTCCAATAACAATAGCTTTATGTTCAATACTTGCATACTATTTATTATTCTCAAAGAGATTTAAAAAGTTAAAAAATAACAAGGGAATATTTGGCTTCATAGGAGGCTTAGGGATGTTACCAGCCATTTTATTGGCAGTTATAGTAGGTCCGTTGGCAGGAGAATATCCGATACCACCGGTAAAATGGTTCCCAATTATAAAAATACCTGACTTTGCAGGGATAATACAAACAGTGAGTCCTTTTGCAATAGGTTGGCCAACTAAGGAAGTATTTTTAGCAGCATTGCCTATGGCAATAGTAGTTTATATAATAGCTTTTGGTGATTTTGTAACTTCAGGTGCATTGTTAGCAGAAGCAGACGAAAAAAGACAAGATGAAAAGATAGTATTTGATGCAAACAGGTCAAATATAATAAGCGGTATAAGAAACTTAATAGAATCTTTAGTGTGTGCATATCCAACTTTAGCAGGACCTTTGTGGGCCGCAGTTACAGCATCCGTTGCAGAGAGATATAAAGATGGTCCGGAAAAGATGGAGAGTATATTTTCAGGTGTGGGAACATTTAGATGGTTTACCTTTATAGCAGTTATGGTAACTCCAATAGTTACTTTTGTACAACCAATTCTTCCAGCGGCACTCAGTATGACATTGTTAGTACAAGGGTTTGTCTGTGTAAGATTGGCGATAAATATGACAAACTCAGAACTAGATAAAGGTATTGCAGGTGTAATGGGAGCAGTTATAGCCGCTAAAGGTGCAGCTTGGGGCTTGTGTATAGGTGTACTATTAAATCTAATTCTTGCAGATAAAGAAGAAAGAGAATTAGCCAAAAAATTAGAAAATAACTAACAAAAATGAGAATAGGAATAAAATTTTGTGGAGGTTGTCAGTCAAAGTATGACCGAAGAGAACTCTATAAACAAATAAAAGAGAAATTACCTATGTATTATTTTGGATACTACATTGATGAAAAAGATTGGGATTATGTAATAATAATTTGTGGTTGTCATATAAAGTGTGCTCAAGTATATGATGAGTGTGAAGAAAAAATCATATATATAGACAGTGATAAAAATGCATTGGAGAAAATATTAAGATGCATGAAAAGTTAATAGTATTTACACGAACTTTGAATTGTAGCATATTAACCATTATCTATTTATTATTTAGGGTATGCATTTCATTAGAAATTAAGATTAGTTATAAAATTAAAGGTAGACAATCAGACTGTTGGAATCTATCTTTTTGTTTAATTATTTTTTTAAAATTTGGGAGTTTTTGTCAAGGATTGGTTTTCAGACAAAGGGGAGCCTTTATTTGATGAAAACTCTTTAAATTTTTTATTACGATGAAATCAAAATTTAGATTCTGATTTCAAAAAATATTGTTAGTTGCGATAGTATCTGATTCATAATTTTGTTCTATTTGTCAATTTTCTAGTTGAGCCTGCAATTGATATGTACAAGTTTTTGGGCTAATATAGTCATTTAGAAATATAGTTTTGTTTTTGTTACTTTTATTAACTATCTATTAAATTTTTTGGAGGAATGTGGATATTAGATGTCTTATTCCTTGTGAATATTTAGAATATGCTGATAGTTCAGTTCAATTATTTTTTCAAGAGTTTACATACATCGGATATTTTTTTGCCACATTTATCCTCAAAATTTTCTTAATGTGTTAAAACGGGTTTTTCTTTTGGTACTTATATACTGATTTTAAATCTGTTGTTAGCTATTGTATAAGGTACATATTTTTTATTATTCTATTTAATATTGTTTATGATAGTTTAATCAAGAAAAGTTTTTAAATACAAGTTATTTCATATTCTAATAGCTTAAATATATTATAGATTTACTATCTAAATTCCGCTAAAATTTTAGATAGTGTAGATTTCTTAAATAGTATTTAAATAGTGTACTTGAGTTTTCGTTTATAGAATTTTTAATTTTATATTTTATTGTCAAAGCTATATGAAACATAGATTTTATTTTTACAATAGTAATGCTACCTATTACTTTTTTAATTTGATTAAGATCCATTAAATTTTAATGTTAGGTAAAAATTACCAATTATGAAGAAAGTTAAATTGTAGTGAGTTTAGTGGTTGAAGGTTTGAAGCAGATATTCCCATAAGCCTAAGTTTTTCGCCTTTGTAATGAGTGTTGAAAAGTTCTAAGGCAAGATTTTCAATTTCTTGTTTATCATTTATGACATGTGAGTAAGTTTTGGAATGAGTATTTATTTTAAAATCAAAGGTTTTAAGTTTTAGAGTTAAAGTTTTAAATCCTAAATTTTTAGAACTTAAATCTTTTGAGAGCTCTACTGAATACTGTATTAATCTGTTTAGTAGAATGTACTTATCACGTGTGTCGGGGAAAGTTCTTTCGACACCTAAGCTTTTTCTACTGCGTTGTGAATTTACAGCTCTATTGTCTATTCCACGAATTCTTTGATAGATTTCATAACCCATTTTTCCAAATATTTTTTCTAAAAATTCTAAATCGAGTTGAAACATATCTTCAACTGTATTTATTCCTATGTTTCTAAGCTTTTCTTGGGATTTTCTTCCTAAACCGTGCACTTTTTTTATATCGAGTGGGAGTAAAATATCAGGAACATCATTTTTGGAAATAACTTTTAATCCGTCAGGTTTATTCCAGTCGCTAGCGAGTTTGGCTAAAAATTTGTTGTATGAAATTCCACAACTAACTGTCAAACCTGTTCTGTCTTTAACTTCATTTTTTATTTGTTTTGCAACGTCTACTGAGTTAAGAGAATTTGATAGGTCTAAGTACGCTTCATCTATGGAAACTTTTTCTAAAATTTCGGTGTAGCTGTGGAGTATATCAAAAACTTCTTTTGATTTTTCTAAATATCTCTGCATTCTTCCCGGAACTATAATTAAGTTGGGGCATGAATTTTTAGCAATAAAAAGTGGCATAGCCGAGTGAAGACCATACTTTCTCGCCTCGTAGTTTGCAGTAGTTATGATGCCACGATTTGAGCGACCGCCTACTACTACGGGTTTTCCTATTAAACTTGGGTTGTCAATTTCTTCAACTGAGGCATAAAAAGCATCTATATCAATATGAATTATCTTATTTTCGTTCATAATAATCACCAATAATATTTTCGACTAAAAATGAAATTTAGTCAATGTTTATAGTATAATCAAATTGAGGAGAGGTGTGTATTGAAAAAAATAGCATTGTTTGATTTTGACAAGACACTTACAACGGAAGATACTATAGTTTTGTTGTGGAAGTATGCAAGAATTCTAAAAAAGGCAAATGGCTTTGAATATATAAATAGAATTGTAAAGGGTTCTTTTGGTTATGCAATAGAGAGAGATTTAAAATTTTTTAAAAATCAAATTTGCCAGGTAATTCATCTTTTTACAGAGGAAGAACTTGAGGAATTTGCTGATTATGTGTATGAAAACCATATGCTAAAAGATGGACTTAAAATTTTAAAAGAACTTAATGTAGAATACAAGATGTTGGTTTCAGCTTCTCCGTATAATTATTTGAAGTATTTCAACAAGTATTTAGATTTTGATGTTGTAATGGGGACTGATTTAGACAAGTTTTGTAATATCATAACTCAAAATAACAAGTCGTATGAAAAAGTTAGACGTATAGATGCACATTTGAAAGAAAAGGGATTTGAAATAGATTATGATAGCTCAATGTGTTTTTCTGATTCTTACAGTGCGGACAGGCCAATGTTTGAGTTAGTCAAAAATAGATACCTCATTAATTCGAAGAAGCGAATAGCAGGGTATGAAAATTTAATTTGGAAATAGAGAAGAAGAGTGATTAAATTTCACTCTTCTTTAGTTTTTTCTTTATTATATTTACTACATCTCGTATTTCTCGAACGCCAAGTGCATACATTGATATACCGTATATTAATGCAGCTATTGCAACTACAATCAAAAGTATAACCAGTTTAACTATAGTAGAAGTTGCATTTGACATATTTGGATTTATTAAAATTGATTCAATTGGGAAATAGATTAGCGCAAATAATCCCATAAGAGTAGCTGAAAGTGTAGTCTTTATAAGCGCTCTTATATATGATTTAGTGCCAAGATTTCCTATTTTTCGTCTTAAAAGTATAAAAGAAATTAAAACTGCAACAGTTGTTGCTATGGAAACAGAAGCTGCAAGACCACGAGTTCCAAATCTATGGGCTACGAGCAAGTTTAAGACGACGTTTATTACTACATTTATAAGACCAACTACAAAAGGTGTCTTAGTATCAGCTATAGAATAATAAACTCTATTCAGTACCATAGATACAGACATTGATATCAAAGCAAGGGTGTAGAATCTTAAAGTTGCAGTTGTATCAATTGCATTTTGTTTAGTGAAGACACCGTGTAAGAAAGCGACATCGACGATAGGTCTTGCCAGTACAATCATTCCAACTGTTGCAGGAATTGTCAAGAAAAGCACTAGCTTAACTGATGCATTCATAACTCTTTTTCCTTGGATTTTATTATCGCTACTAAATGCACGAGACATTGTAGGGAAAATTATTGAAGTTATAGCAGCAATAAAAATTCCAAGAATCATAAGATTCATCTTGTTTGCATAATTTAAAATTGAAACTGAACCTTCAACCATATTTGCAGCAAGTTTTCTATTTACTATGACATTTATGTCGTTTACAGCTGAACTCATAAGAACCGGCACAGCTAATGCCAAAGCTTCCATTACATATTTATCTTTTAAATTGAGTACAGGTTTAGGTCTATAACCTTGTCTAATAGAATCTGGAAGAAGAAATATAATCTGAGCCAACACACCAATTACAGATACTATTGTAAGTCCATAAATTCCTCCCATATTTGTCATAAACAATAAGAAGAAGATATAGCAAAGGTTAAGTGGTATATTTATCGCTCCGGCGGCAGCAAATCTATTATTGTATTGTAGGAAACCTGTAAAAACTCCTACAACTGCTGAGAAGACTACAACTGGAATTCCAAGTCTTATAAGTTTTATAACCAACAAATATACCTCAGGTTTTGTCTTTGTTGTAAATAAAACTGCAAGTTGCGGGGCAAATAAATAACCCAATATAGCTACGACTATAGAAAAGATAGTAGCTAAAGTAAGTAAATTATTAGTAAAGTAATTCCTCTGATTTTCTCCAAGTTCATTTTCAGCCTTAGTTAAAGCAGGAATAAAAGTGGTTGCGATAGCTGTAGTGACTAGAGCAGATACAATAGCTGTTGCTGATTGAGCAGCTATAAAAGCATCCATCTCGTTAGTAGCTCCAAACACTCCTGCTTGAAGAGATTCTCTGACAAATCCCATTAACTTACCAACAAGTGAAAACACAATTATGGCAAGAGTAGATTTTGCAAGTTTTTTGGTGTTCTCCATAATTACCTCCAGATAAGAGTTTAAGCTTTATACAAATTAATGTCAATTATAACTGATATACAATTGAAAAGTAAATTTTTATATTATAAAATCTTAAGCTGAGGAAGGTGATTAATTGAAAAATATAAATTTAATAAAGAGAGTATATCCCTATTTTTATAAATATAGATTCATACTGTTAATTGATTTACTTTGTGCGGGATTTACAACAGCTTCTGAAATGGCATTGCCATTAATTCTTAGAACTTTAACAAATACGGGACTAAGAGATATGAATTCTCTAACCGTTGAACTTGTAGTTAGATTATCTCTATTATTTTTAGGTTTAAAAATTATCGAATTAGTGGCTTCATATTATATGGCTAGTATAGGTCATATAATGGGCGCAAAGATAGAAACGGATATGCGTTCAGATGTCTACTCACATCTTCAAAGTATGAGTGATTCATTCTATAATGAAACAAAAGTTGGAGTTCTGATGAGTAGAATAACCAACGATTTATTTGATATTACAGAATTTGCACACCATTGTCCCGAAGAATATTTTATAGGTTTTATAAAAATATTCTTCTCATTTGTGATTCTTATAAATATAAATATGAATTTAACTTTAGTATTATTCGCAACATTGCCTTTGATGATATACACTTCAACAAAATTTAGAATGATAATGAAATCAGCACAAGCTAAGCAAAGAGTGCAAGTAGGTGATTTGAACTCATCTATAGAAGATTCTCTATTAGGTATAAAAGTTGTAAAGAGTTTTGCAAATGAAAAAGTTGAAACTGAAAAATTTGAAAGAGAAAATAAAAAGTTTTTAAGAATTAAAGAAATATTTTACAAGGCAATGGCAGGCTTTACTGTCGTTACAAAAAGTTTCGACGGAATTATGTATCTTATAATAATCTCATGCGGTGGACTATTTATGATATCAAATAAGATTTCTGCCGGAGATATGATGGCTTATGTTATGTATGTGACTTCATTGCTTACAACTGTTAGAAGAATAGTGGAATTTACAGAACAATTCCAAAGAGGTATGACAGGCATTGAAAGATTTACAGAAATTATGGATGCAAAATCAGAGATTGTAGATTCTGAGAATGCAGTTTTAATGGGTAAGGTAAAAGGTCTGATAGAGTTTGAAAATGTAGATTTTAAATATGAGTCGGATACTAAAAATGTTTTAGAAAAATTTAATTTGAAGATAAATCCAGGAGCAAATCTAGCTATAGTTGGACCGAGCGGAGCGGGTAAGACTACCATATGTAATTTAATTCCAAGATTTTACGATGTCACAAGTGGTTCGATAAAAGTGGATGGAAGAGATGTAAGAGAAATAAAACTTGAATCTTTGAGAAATAATATAGGAATAATGCAACAAGACGTATATCTTTTCTCGGGTACTGTTCTTGAAAATATAAGATATGGCAATCCAAAGGCAACAGATGAGGAAGTTTTAGAAGCTGCTAAAATGGCAGGAGCTCTTGAATTTATTGAGAAGTTGCCAAATGGTCTTGAAACTTATGTTGGAGAGAGAGGAGTAAAACTTTCAGGTGGTCAAAAACAAAGAATTTCTATAGCGAGAGTATTTTTGAAAAATCCACCGATATTAATTTTAGATGAAGCGACATCTGCTCTTGATAATAAGAGTGAGCAAATAGTTCAAGAGTCTTTGGTAGAGTTATCAAAGGGAAGAACGACCATAACTATTGCGCATAGACTTACAACAGTTCAAAATGCAGATGAGATACTCGTGATGAGAGATAGAAAAATTGTAGAAAGAGGAACTCACGAAGACCTTATGGATAAAAAGGGATATTATTATGATTTGTATACAAAAGGTGGAATGTTAGATTTATAAAAAATAATTTTATAGTGTTATTAAAGTGCTCTTAATCGCAATGGTTAAGAGTATTTTTTGTGTATTGAATTTTTTAGCGTAGATATGATTTATTAATATTTTTATATTTAAATTAATTGACAAATAAAATTTACAAGAGTATAATAATCGACAAACCATTTGCTTTAATGGTTAAAAGCACTAAATAGAGGAGGAGAAATATGGATTCTTTACAAGCATTATTATTTATTTTTATCGTTCTTACTATTGGAGACATAGTGGCTGCTGCAACGAAGAGTATAGTGCCATCTCTTTTTGTTTGCTCGGCAATTTTTTTAGCGGGTTTTTGGATGGGAGTTCCAGAAACACTTTTTAAGGACTCATTGTTATATGGTTTTGGAGCTCTATTTATAACTACTTTACTTGTACACATGGGATCTATGCTAAATATAAGACAACTTATAGCTCAATGGAAAACTTTGACAATAGCAGCGGGAGGGATAGTTGGTATTGTTGTATTACTTATGACAGTTGGTAGAGTTATGGTTGGAAATGAAACTGCAATAGTTGCAGCACCTCCTATTTCTGGTGGAATTATAGCTGGGTTACAAATGGCAGAAGTTGCAACAGCTATAGGTAGGCATGATTTAAAATTGATAGCCACTCTTTTAGTAGTACTTCAAGGGTTCGTAGGTTATCCCCTTGCATCATTTTGTTTGAGAAAAGAAGCAAATAGTATTTTAAAATTAAAAGATAGCGGGGAGAGCTTTCAATCTGATGAAGAAGTAAAGCAAGTGGAAAGAAAGACAATTTTTAAGTTGCCACCAAAATATACATCAGCTAATTACTTTTTGGCTAAGACAGTTTTTATAGCACTTGTCGCTACAGTAGTATCAGGATTTTTTAAAAACTTTGATACAGGGGTAACAATATTAAATGTTTTTGTCAGAATTGATAAAAATGTTTTAGCACTTATACTTGGCATTGTATTTTCTGAAATTGGATTTTTAGAGAGACAACCACTAGATAAAGGAAATTCTTTTGGGGTTATAATGGGAGCTCTTATGACTGTAATATATGGCGGTCTTGCAGGAGCTAGTCCACAAGATATAGCTAATATATTATTACCGTTATTGATATGTTTAGTATTGGGTACTATAGGTATAGGAATCTTGTCTATAGTAGTTGGAAAGTTTTTAAAAGTTGGTCCATGGATGTCATTTGCGATAGGCTCATCAGCTCTTTTTGGTTTTCCGGGAACATTTGTAGTTTCAAATGAAGTTGCAAGTGCGGTAGCAAGAAACGAAGAAGAAAAAGAATTAATACTATCTCAAATTTTACCAAAGATGCTAGTTGCAGGATTTGTAACAGTATCTATCGGTTCTATTGTACTTGCAGGTATAATGGGACCAATATTGATACCGGGTATGTAGTTAAGAAGGGGAAGATTATGGATATAAGACAGTTAGTACAAGATAATAAGGAATATATAACAGAAATTAGAAGATATTTTCATATGCATCCTGAGCTATCTTATCAAGAACATGAGACAACCAAGAAAATTACAGAAGAATTAGAAAGCATGGGCATACCTTATGAAATACCTGAAGAAGAACCTAAGACAGGTGTAATAGCTTGGATTGAGGGGAAGAAACCGGGAAGAGTAGTTGGTCTTAGAGCTGATATAGATGCTCTAAATGTCACAGAACAAACGGATGTAGAATATAAATCTCAAAATGAAGGGAAGATGCACGCTTGTGGTCATGATGCACATACTGCAATGCTACTTGGAGCTGCTAAAATATTGAGTTTTGTAAAAGATGATATAGAAGGAAAGATATACTTAATTTTTCAACCGGCTGAAGAACTTGGAACTGGTGCTAAATATATGATGAGGCAGGGAACTTGGTATGAAGAAATAGAAAATATCTATGGAGCTCATATTTGGTCAGTGCTTGAATCTGGAAAGATTTCTGTAGAAGCCGGAGAGAGAATGGCTGCTGCTGATATGTTTAATATAAAGATAAAAGGTAAGTCAGGTCATGGTTCTATGCCTCATGAAACAGTAGATGCCGTTGTAGTAGGTTCTGCAGTTGTACAAGCTATTCAACAATTGGTTTCACGAAACTATAGCCCACTTGATTCAGTTACTGTTACAATAGGTAGTTTCCACAGTGGGAATAGATTCAACATAATAGCCGGAGAAGCTGAAATGGAAGGGACTAACAGATATTTTTCACAAGAAATTGCAAATAGAATAGAAAATGATATGAGAAGAGTTATAAAGGGAGTTTGCGACGCTTATGGCGCTGATTATGAATTGGATTACACTTATATTTTAGGTGCAACTACAAATGATGAAGAATCTTCCAAGATAGCTGAAAAAGCAGTTGAAAAAGTTGCAGGAAGTGAAGCTCTTCAAAAAATGGTAAAAACAACAGGTGGGGAAGATTTTTCTTACTATCTAAAAGATAAACCGGGTTGTTTTGGATTTATAGGAGCTAGAAATGAAGCGATAGGAGCTTGTTATCCACATCATAATGAAAAATTTAATATAGATGAAGAAGTTCTTGCAAATGGTGCTGGAGTGTATGCTCAGTATGCTTTAGATTTTTTAAAGAGTGAAAAAATAAATTAATTTAGGGAACATTGGACTTTGGTTCAATGTTTTTTATTTTGGAGAAATTTGAGATTTAGATAAAATGGATTGTTAAAATATAACATATTTGTTGAAAAGAGATAATTCTTGTACTAAACTATATTAGAATACGAGGTAAAATAATGATAGAAATAAAAAATTTAAAATTCAAATATAGTGAAGAAGATGAAGATTATACTATAAAAAATATAAACTTGAACATAGAAAAGGGAGAGTTTGTAGCCATACTTGGACACAACGGAAGTGGCAAGAGTACTCTTGCAAAGTTGATAAATGGGCTTTTAGTACCTACAGATGGGGATGTATTTGTAGATAAATTGAATACTAAATCAGATGAAGATATTTGGGATATAAGAGCTCGTGCGGGAATGGTTTTTCAAAATCCAGACAACCAAATAGTTGCGACAATAGTTGAAGAAGATGTTGCATTTGGTCCTGAAAATTTGGGGATGCCTACTGAAGAAATAAGAGATAGAGTTACATTATCTTTGGAATCAGTTGGAATGACAGAGTTTAGAAAAAATGCTCCTCACCTGCTAAGTGGAGGACAAAAACAGAGAATTGCAATTGCTGGGATTTTAGCTATGGCACCGGATTATATAATTTTAGATGAGCCCACTGCTATGTTGGATCCTGTTGGAAGAGCAGAAGTTATGGAAACTATCAAAAAGTTGAATAGGGAGCAAGGAAAAACAATAATTTTAATTACACATTATATGGACGAAGCTGCTGAAGCAGACAGACTTGTTGTAATTGAAAAAGGAGAAGTAATACTAGATAATACTCCAAGAAAAGTTTTTTCAAATGTAGATAAAGTAAAGGCAATGGGACTTGATGTTCCACAAGTGACAGAACTTGCTTGGGAACTTAAAAAAGAGGGATTTAATATAAATACAGAAATTTTGAGTATTGAAGAATTAGTGGGTGAGATATGTCGTTAGTAGAAATAAGAAATCTTACACATATTTATAACCATGGTTCTAGTTTTGAAAAGAAGGCATTGGACTCGGTTTCTTTGAATATTGAAAAGGGTGAATTTGTAGGTCTGATAGGGCACACTGGTTCAGGAAAAAGTACGTTAATACAACATTTAAACGGTCTTATAAAACCTACAGAGGGAGAAGTATATATAGACGGCAAAAATATTTCTTTAAAGGATGTAAAGCTACAAGAGATAAGAAAATCAGTAGGATTAGTATTTCAGTACCCGGAATATCAACTATTTGAAGAAACCATAGAAAAAGATATAGCTTTTGGACCTAAGAATCAAGGACTTAGCGAAGAAGAAGCTAATAATAGAGTAAAGGAAGCTATGGAATCAGTAGGATTAGATTATGAAAGTTTGAAAGGACGTAGTCCTTTTGAACTCTCAGGAGGTCAAAAAAGACGTGTTGCAATAGCCGGAGTTCTCGCTATGCAACCTAAGCTACTAATTCTTGATGAGCCAACGGCAGGACTTGATCCAGCGGGCAGGGATGAAATTTTAGTAGAGATAAAAGAAATTTTTTCAAAGAGAGATATAACTATAATTTTAGTATCTCACTCAATGGAAGATATAGCAGAAATTGCCGATAGAATAATAGTTATGAACAGAGGGAAACTTATAATGGACGGAACTCCAAGAGAAGTTTTTAAAAGAGAAGATGAGCTCGTTGAAATAGGACTTGGAGTGCCACAGGTAACGTCTTTTATGAGAGCCTTTAAGAAATGTAATAATTCAGTTAATGATGATGTTCTAACCATAGAAGAGGCGAAAGTGGAACTTATAAAATATTTAAGGGGGAAAAATGCTTAAGGATATAACGATAGGGCAATACTACCCGGTTGAATCGCCAGTGCATAGATTAGACCCTAGAATAAAAATAATAAGTATGATCGTATTTATAATAAGTTTATTCTTTGTAGATAAATTTACACCATATATACCAGTTGCAATATTTCTGTTTACAGTTGTAAAACTATCACATGTACCTTTTAAAATGATAATAAAAGGGGTTAAACCTCTGAGATGGATTTTGCTGATTACATTTATAATAAATCTTATATTTATACCCGGGAAGATAATCTTTACTTTGGGAGTGATAAATATTACAGAAGAAGGATTGAAGATGGCAATAATGATGGCAATAAGATTGTTGCTACTAGTAATGGGGACAAGTATGTTGACACTTACGACATCCCCTATAGAAATGACTGATGGTATAGAAAATCTTTTAAATCCACTTAGAAAAATTGGTGTTCCAGCCCATGAAATAGCGATGATGATGACAATAGCTTTAAGATTCATACCTACTTTAATTGAAGAGACAGACAAGATAATGAAAGCACAAATGGCAAGAGGTGCGGATTTTGAAAGTGGAAATATGATTAAAAGGGCTAAAAATTTAGTTCCGTTATTAGTTCCTCTTTTTATAAATTCTTTTCGTAGAGCAGATGAACTTGCAACAGCTATGGAAGCGAGATGCTATCGTGGAGGAAAGGGACGTACTAAATTTAGGCAATTGGAAATTAAGGGTTCGGACTATGTTGGTTTGGGATTGACATTGGGACTTTTAGCATTGATGATAGCTTTTAAATATGCTCCCATTGATATGATATGAATATATTATTAAAAGTTGCCTATATGGGCACAAACTATCACGGTTTTCAAATGCAACCAAGTTGTGTGTCTATTGAAGAAGAACTTAAAAAAGCAGTTGAAAAATCAGTAATGCATAAAGTTAAACTATATTATTCTGGTAGGACTGACGCAGGTGTTCATGCTCAAGGTCAGATGGTAAATTTTTATACGGATACAAAAGTTGAAGTGAAAAATATGGCAAGGATTATTAATTATCATCTTCCAGAAGATATATCAGTGCTTGATGCAAGAAGAGTTGAAGAAGATTTTCATGCAAGATTTTCAGCAAAAGGCAAGCACTATAAATATATAGTGTATAATTCTTTTCATAGAAACCCACTATATTTGAATAGAGCTATGCACTACAATTACAATGTTGATGTAGACAGAATGCAAAGAGCTTTGGATAAGATAATTGGGGAGAATGATTATAAAGCTTTTATGGGCAGATATGCAGTGGTAAAAGATACAATAAGACGAATAGATAAGATTGAAGTAAAAAGAGTTGGAGAAACTATAGAATTTGATTTTTACGGAAAGAGCTTTTTGAAAAATATGGTTAGGATAATAGTTGGAACAGCTCTTGAAATAGGAAGAGGAAGATTGCCGGAAGATTGTCTATACAATGCAATGAAGTCAAAAGAGAGAATAAAAGCGGGCCCGACTGCTCCGGGGTGTGGATTGTACTTAATGGAGATTTTTTATTGAGTATAATTTTAAATAATAAATAAAAAGTTTAAAAATTGATGACAATGTCGAAAATTTGAGTGTACTGATGTACACTTATTTTTTTTAGGTTATAATATATATAGGAGGAATTATGAAAATAATTTATAGAATTACAGAAACATTAAATAAGGCAAAAAATGCTTTTAAAAGATATCCTCTTGTTATGGCATTGATAATTCTCTCAGCGCTTTGTTTTATAGTTGTTATAGCAAAAGATCAATCATTTATGGGTGGCATAAAAGGTGAATTTTCAAGTGCAATAAGATTTGCTTACTTTTTTATGTTAGCAGCAGTTATGGCTATGTTTGTTAGTTTATTTTTTGAAGGCTTATCTCAGTCAGCCAAAACTCAAGAGAACATTAATAGAAATAAGTTAATAAAGATATCGGTGACAATTTTATCAACTATATTTTTGCTTGGTATAGGAAAGACAGTATTGTTTTCCGACCCGACATTGTTTGAGTTTGAAAATAAATATATATATTTTGGATTGTTGCTTGGCTTGACAAGTGGGTGTTTTTTTGCAGCAAAATTATTTTATCATTCAGATTTCATAGCATATTTGATAAAGATATTTACATCAGCTTTTATATCTGTAAGCTATTCTGTGATAATGTTAGTGGGATTATTTAGCATATATTTTGCAATAAATAAGTTGTTGGGAATAGAAATTAGCGATAAGATATATTCTTCAACTTTTGTGATTTTAATGATGCCATTTAATGTTGGAATTTTTTTGTCAAATTATCCGAGAGCAAGTGCTTCATTTGACAATTATAAATTAAGCAAACCAATAAAGGCACTTATAATTTATATATTAGTTCCTATATTTGTAGTATATATAACTATACTTTATCTTTATTTTGCAAAGATTATAATAACGGCAGAAATACCTCAAGGAATGATAGTAGAGCTTGTAATTTGGTTTTCTATTTTTGAAGTGATGCTGATGTTTGTGCTTGGTAAAATAGAAGATTCAAAAGTAGTTGAAGGTTTTAAAAAATATTTTCCTATAATAATTCTCCCTATAATGGGAATGATGTTCTATGCCATTATATTTAGAATAAGAGAGTATGGAATTACAGAAAATAGATTTTTTGTTTTAGCCGCGGGTATTTTTGCAACTCTTTCAAATTTATATTATGTGTTCTATAGAAAAAATTCAAATATAACTATTCCTATAATTTTGGCAGCTACAATTTTAATATCAACTTTAGGTCCGATAAGTGCTTATAGAGTTTCAGCAGAGAGTCAAAATAATAGATTGGCAAAAATATTAGAGAAGAATAATATGTTATTGCGAAGAGAAGTCGTTCCATCATCAGATATATCTGATGAAGACAAAGCAGAAATAGTGCAAATAGTTGAATATATGACAGAAAAGCACAGACCTTGGGAGTCTAAATATCTTCCTAATGACTATAAAAATACAGAAGAAAATTTTGAAAAACTATTTGGATTCTCACATAAATATTCATCAAGTACTAAAGAGGATTTAAGTTATTTCTATGAAGGAAATTCTTCTATAGATTTAACAGGTTATTCCAGATTGATGGAATTTGAATTATATTCTGATGTAGAAGATAGTAAGACAATAGGAAATTATAAAGTAAGTAGCAATAACGGAATAGCAACTATAGAATATAAAATTGGGGAAAAATACAATAAACTTTTCAGTTTTGATATGAAAGATGTCTTAAATAAGTTGAGGGTTTTAAAGGTCTCCAATGAAACTATAGTGTTAGAAGACCTTAGCATAAAAGGAAATTCAAAAGGCATTGTATACAAAGTTGTCTTTACACAATTAAATGAAAGCGGAATAAAAGAAGGCGAAAGTATTCAATATATGAAATTTTATCTAATAACAGGAAATTTAAAATAGAGAGGGAGCTCTCTATTTTTTTGCTAAAATAAATATAGAAAATTTTTGGATTAGATACAAATAGGGGGAAGAATGTACTATACAACATTAAACGACTATTTAAAAAATAAATTTGGCTCAAAAGTTATAAAATTATCCTTAGATGGGCACAACTCTTGTCCAAACAGAATTAATAATCAAGGAGGTTGTATATTTTGTTCTTCAAGAGGAGCTGGGGAATTTACATTTTCAGACTTTAACATAAATAGACAAGTGGAGTTTCAAAAAACTTTTATGTCAAAGAAGTGGAAGTCAGATAAATTTATTGCATACTTTCAAAATTTTACGAACACTTATGGTGATATAGGTTATTTGAAGAAAATGTATAATGATGTAATAAAAATCAATGGAATAGTTGGACTTGCAATAGCGACAAGAGCTGATTGTTTAAATGACGAAGTGATGGAAATGCTAATTGATTTGAATAAAAAAACATTTCTTTGGTTAGAACTTGGGCTTCAAACAGTGAATGAAAAAACCATAGAGTTAATAAATAGAGGATACACACACAGAGAGTTTGAGGACGGGGTTAATAAATTAAAAAGAGCAAATATAAAGTTTCTAACTCATGTAATTTATGGGCTACCCTATGAAACTTATGAAGACTATTTAAACACTTTAAATTATGTGTATAAAATAAAACCATTTGGAGTAAAATTCCATTCTCTGTATATTCAAAGAGACTCTAAATTATTTAAATTTTATTTAGAAAATGATATACGACTTATAACAAGAGATGAGTATGTTAAGATAGTTTGTGATTCATTAGAAAAATTACCAAAAGAGATAGTGGTGCATAGGATAACAGGCGATCCCGATAAAAAGCTACACATTGCACCTATGTGGTGTAGAGATAAACTTACTGTGATTTCGGAAATATACTCTGAACTCAAGAAAAGAAAATTTAAATGATATTCAATGTTAAAATAAAATTATGATATAATTATTTTCATAAGAAGGTGACAAAAATGATAGTAATAAAAACTAAAGATGAAATAAAGAAAATGCAGATAGCGGGCAAATTGCTTTCTGAAGTACATCACAACTTAAGAGAGCAAATTAAACCTGGTGTCAAAACTATAGAGTTGGACAGATTTGTAGAGAAGTTTTTGAAAGATAGGGGAGCTTATCCTGAGCAAAAAGGATATCAAGGTTACCCTTATTCAATATGTGCTTCTGTAAATGATGAAATTTGTCATGGATTTCCTGGAGAATATGTTTTAAAAGATGGAGATATAATAACTGTTGACATGGTTGTAAATGTAGATGGTTGGTTGGCTGATTCAGCTTGGAGTTATGCTGTGGGCAATATTAGTGATGAAGCTCAAAAACTATTAGATGTGACTCGTGAATGTATGTATAAGGGAATTGAAAAGGCTGTTATAGGAAACAGACTTGGAGATATAGGAAATGCAATACAAACTTATGCGGAAGAAAACGGATATTCTGTAGTAAGGGAATTTGTAGGACATGGGATTGGAAGAGATATGCACGAAGACCCTCAAGTTCTTCACTATGGAAAACCTGGAAGAGGAATTAGAATTCAAGAGGGAATGGTATTTACAGTAGAACCTATGATTAACATGGGAAGACATGAACTCACTATCGATGACAATGGTTGGACTGCAAGGACACTTGACCATTCTTTATCTGCACAATATGAACATCAGATAGCAATAACTGAAGATGGACCTATTATAATTACAGATCAAGGGGATTGTTAAAAGAAGGTGATTTTATTAAAAGAGAAGTAGTGATTTATTCTTTTAAGGAGCAATTGTTAAATGCTATAACACATTGGCTAGGATTTTTACTTGGAATTGTTGGGTTGGTGTTTTTAATAATTTTTGGAGTTAGAAATAAATCTGTTGTTCAGATTGTTGGATTTTCAATTTATGGTGGATGTCTAATTTTTTTATATTTGAGTTCAGCTATATACCATAGTATTCCGAATGAAAAATTTAAGAGAGTACTTAGAGTTTTTGACCACTGTTCAATATTTATTTTTATTGGTGGTACATATACACCAATAATACTATTGTCTTTAGATGGAATTATGAGGATTATAATGCTTTCATTTATATGGCTTGTATGCATAGTAGGTATAGTTTTTAAAATTATAACTTTAGGCAAATTCTCTAAGTTTGATAAGTTATCTTTAGGGATTTATTTAGGGTTGGGATGGATTTCTATATTTATGATGAAATCTATTTATAATACAACTTCTCTTGAATTTATATTTTGGTTAGTATTAGGAGGACTACTATATTCTATAGGAGCAATTTTTTATGCTAACAAAAAAATTCCATATAATCATGCTATTTGGCATGTTTTTGTACTTTTAGCAAGTGTAGCACATTTTGTAGGCATTTTAGAAGCTTACGCATTAGTTTAAATAAAGAGGTGTAATAATGTTAGAACAAATAAGAGAACCAAATAAGGGTGAAGAAATAGCAGTTTTAAATACAAATCATGGAGCTATAAAGCTTAGACTTTTTGAAGAAGCAGCTCCAAAAACTGTAGAAAATTTTAAAGGTTTAATAAATAAAGGATATTACAATGGAATTATTTTCCACAGAGTTATAGATAACTTTATGATTCAAGGTGGAGACCCAACAGGAACTGGAATGGGCGGAGAGAGTATATTTGGTAAAAAATTTGAAGATGAAATAAATTTAAATTTTAGAAATTTTAGAGGAGCTCTTTCAATGGCAAATGCAGGACCTAACACAAATGGTTCTCAGTTTTTCATAGTTCAAGCAGGACCTGTTTCAGAAGATGTTATATCACAAATGAGATCAGCGGGGCCTGAAAAAGGATATCCAGATGAAATTGTAGATGTATATGAAAATTTAGGTGGAACTTTCTGGCTTGATGGTAAACATACTGTATTTGGTCAAGTTTTTGAAGGAATGGAAGTAGTAGATGAAATTGCATCTTTAAAAGTTGATTTTAGAGATAAACCAGTGGAAGATGTAGTAATAGAAACTGCAGAAATAATAACTTTCTAAAATTTATATAAGCTAAAGAGGCTGTTGCAAAAGTCTCAAAATGAAAACCTGCTAACAAAAGTCAAGCCTACTCCGAAATTAATTTCAGAGTAGGCTTGTAATATTTAGTATTGAATTTAAGCATAGCAAATAAGCCGGTTGATATCGGCTTGTTTTAACTATTCTATTCCTAGCTCTAAGCTACTTTTAACGCCTCCTTTTCTTGTTTTGATGCCATAACTTTTGCATAGTAGATTCTTAAGAACTTATTTAAGCCTGCAAATTTACATACTTTTTTTGCTTTTCCATCTTTTTCTTTTTTTAGCATATATAGATATATTTCATTTTCTGGATTTTTAACACTCATCATACATTTCATAGATTGGTATCCTATTTTTCTAAGTATTGCATTACCTCTTTTGGTTATTTTTCTCTGATCTGCTTTGAAATTCCCCGATTCATATGGAGGTGAGTCTATTCCTACAAAGGATATTAGGCATTTTTTATTTTTAAATTTTGATAAGTCTCCAAATTCTGCTGTTATTTGTACTGCTAATTTGTCTGATATTCCTGAGAATTTTTTGGCTTCTTGATATTCTTCTAGAGGCTCGGCAATTTCTATCATTTGTGATAAAATATTATATAGAATTTGATTTATATGTTTGATCAATTCTATCCCTTCTTGTAGGTTCATCTTTATGTATGAGCTATTGGAAGGTTGAGTTGAGATACTTTCCTCTGCAAGCTTGTAAATGGATTTAGCTTTATCAGCATTAGGATGGTATCTCTTTTCTTTTGCCCAGTTCTTAAAGTCTTCTATGAATTTTTCTTCTGTTTTTTCTAAAACTAGGTCTTTGTGCCACCATGTTTCTAAGAAATCTAATAGTTTGTCTTTTGAGAAGTCTTTAGATCCATGAGATATTAATTTTTTTATTCCTGGAAATGTTTGACTGATTGTTTGGTCTATGAAGTTCATTTGATTGATTCTTAGGTCCATGTAATGCTGATAAGATCTGTTTAATTCTTTTAGAGTTCTAAAATTTTCTGTATCTACTTTGTGTTCTTGTAATTCTTTCCAATACATCAACCCATATTCTGCTATTTGTGTGGCATCTATATTATCATTTTTTGCTTTTCTGAAGTTTAACACTCGGCAGAACTGTTTCATTTTTAATGGATTAATTACTGCTACAAAGTATCCTTGTTTTTTTAATTCATAAAGAATTGGCAAATGATATTTTCCTGTTGCTTCCATGACTATTTTGATTTCTTGATTTAAATCTTTTAGTTTATTTAAGAATCCTTCTACTTCTGGTTTGTTAAGATTTACATCAAAGGGCTTCCAAATAATTTTGCTACCTTGTTCTAAGGCACAGGCTGTAAATTTTTCTTTTGCTATATCTATTCCTATAGATATCATTTTCTTACCTTCTTTCTTTTAAATTTGTAGTTCCTACCTGCACCATTACACTCATTTTAGCTCGTGACACGGACGTTTTGCCCAACCTGCTTAACCGAATATGAATAATGAAGAGGTAGATGACAGTTTTTATTGCGGATGTTTTAACCCTAAAAGACGATCGTCATACTACTTCTTCATTATACAAAAATAGTGCAAGATAGAAATCACTTTCTTTCTTACACTATTTATGGTACTAAAAAGACGAGGAAACTAAAAAATCCTCGTCTTTTCTCAATGCAAAGTATTTAAGTAACCCGGCAACAATATTTGAAATACTAATATTTTGCTATTCAGAAGGAATATTTTTATCAAGAGAAATAGAAAAATCTTGTAAATATGATTTAAGAATTAAGTATCTGCTAGATACAGAAAAAGTACCTAACCATAGCACAATAAATAGATTTAGGCAAAAAATCATGGAGTTAACACCAAGTATACTCAATCAAATGGTAGAGATACCAATAGAAGAAAATCAAATAGACCTATCAAGTATATATAGACGGAACAAAGATAGAAGCCTATGCCAACAGATATAGCTTTGAATAAAGAAGGATCATAGAAAAATATCAAGAAAAACTAAAAATAAAAATCATAAAATACTTAGGACTTAATGAAAATTTGAGCTCAGAAGAAGACTTAGAAGCAGTAATAATAGTATTTGACCGGTATTCAAAAGAATGTAAAGAAAAAAACATAGAATTTGCATACAGACAATGAAAAAGAAAAGATAATTTCCAACGAAAGGACCAAAAGCTAAAATACCGGAAAGAAAAACTCGAAAAATACAAAGAACATCTAAAAACAATATGAGAGCATAGAAACTCGTACTCAAAAACAGATCATGACGTAACCTTCAAGTGAGTGAAAGAAGACCATATTAAAAACGGACAACTAAAACCAGTATATAACGTATAACTAACAAGTGCATCAGGATTTACCATAGGAGAAAACATATCCCATCATCCAAGGGACATGTACAACCAATAGATTTCATCACAAATGAAAGTCAAATGCAATAAGTGAAATAAATCTCTTATCAATAGCCTAAAACCTAAATAAATTAGCATCAAAAACAAAAAAAGAACTTAGAAATCATAAAATACTAAGCTACTTAAGAAAAAATTTTTTCAAAAGTATAGCTTTATTAAGTGAACCCATTTTTAAGAAAAACGAGATAAATTTATCTAAAAAATATTTCAAGACCAAAAACACAATGGCTAAATTTAAATACTTGATAAAAAAATGCTGTTGCAGAGTAGAATCATCTATTCTGCAACAGCACCTTTATTTTAGTTTAAATCAATAATTGAAATATATAAAAAATTATATCAAACAATAATTATATATAGAAAATTTAAATAACACAATACTTTCATTCATCTATTTATCATGTTACAATATGACTTAGTTAAATAAATATTTGACTAAATTAATTTAAGGAGGGTAACATGAAAAGAAGAATACTTATTATAGTGTTTACTTTGATGATTTTGGCATCAAATGTAGGGACTACTTTTGCTGAAGGTTTTAAAAAAACGGAACAAACTTTTTTGAAAGCTAAGCGAGAAGAAAATAGTTGGGGGTATAGAAGTTGGAGAGATGAAAGAGATTTTGAGACTTCAAATAACAACAAAACTATAAGATTCTATATAGGGAATCAAGAGTATTGGAAAGTAAATTTTATAAAGGGACGTTATATTGTTGCTCCTAAACAACCGAATATAGATGGCAAAAAATTTATAGGTTGGTATGATGAAGATGGGGTTAGGTTTGACTTTACAGTTCCTGCAACTGAAAGTAAAAATTTAATTGCTAAATTTGAAGAGAAATATACTAGTAGAAGTAAACTAAATAAAATAAGAGAATTAGTTGATGAGTCATATAATATTAAGAAATCTGATATATATAAATTAGATACACAAGTTAATAAAGATGAATATGATTATGCAATAGAAATAGGGAAGTATACATTATCATCTTTAGATGAAGATATTGACATAGAAGAAGTTTTAAATTTAATAGAAAAGGCAAAATTAAATTTAAAAGGTAACAAGATAGGCAATAAAAATGATATAAGAATTTATTCTGCTGATTTAAGTAATTTAAAAAAATTAATTGATGAAGAATCAAAGGTTAAAGCGGAGGATAGATATAGATTTGATACAGATTTTAATAAGTATCAATATGATTATGCAGTTATTATAGGTAAAAATGTATTTAATACTCACAATATTGACCAAGAAACAGTAAATAGTATAGTTGAGTTAATTGAGTTATCTAAAAATAATCTTAAGGGAAAATCTAATGAGAAACTTTTAAAGTATAATGTATATGCTTATGAAACATCAAATGGTTCAATATTTGTAGATAAATTAAAGTCTGCAAAAGGAGAAAAAGTTACGATATCTGTTAAACCTGATGTAGGGTTTGAATTAGATTATATAAAATGTGAATCAATAAATGGTGATGAAATAAATTTAAATAATAATATCATTATAATGCCGTCATCAGATGTGGTCTTGACAGCTGTTTTTAAACCTATACCTCAACAAGAGTACTCAGTTGTTTTTGATATTGATGGAGACTCAAATACAATACCAACTGCAATTGTAAAATCAGGAGAAAGAGTAGAAAAACCAATTAATCCAATTAAAGAAGGATATAAATTTAAGTTTTGGTCATTAGATGGAATAAATGAATATAATTTTGATACTAGAATAAATGAGAGTATCATTTTAAAGGCAGTTTTTACAAATGAACTGAATGAAGATTATAAAACGGTTATGTTTGATGTGGAAGGGAATGAATTTGATATTCCACAAATTACTGTCGGATATAAAGAAAGTGCTATAAAGCCAGAACAAATTCCTCAAAAAGAAGGATATAAATTTAAGTTTTGGTCAGAAGATGGGATAAACGAGTTTGATTTCAATACTTCAATAGTAAAGGATGTTAAACTAAAAGCGGTTTTTGAAATATTGCCTGTAGATTCTAAAAAATATAATGTAACTTATTCTTTTGTAAGTGATAGTGAAATTGAAATACCGGATGAAATAATGGGATTACTTCCTAGCAATAATGAAGTTTCACGAGGGGAGAGTGTAACAGCTTCTAAAGTTGTAAATTCTAATGGTGCAGAAGTTGTTCAATTACATTTTATCAAGAATGATGGGACTATTGGGTGTTGGGAATTTAAAGGGTGGACACCGGATAGATTTGAATCAGTAAGCGAAGATATAAAATTTGTAGGGAAATGGTCTTATAGAGAAGTTAATGATACAGTAAATAGCAAAGTTGAATTAGAAAGAGAAATAAAAAGACAAATCTTGGATTTGAAAAACCCTATATTAGTTAAGGCGAAAGGTTTTCAAATTGATTTAAATAGTTTGGATTTATTAGATGCAGAAACTCTAACTGTTACGAATCAATTAAGTTACGGTTTGACAGCTTGGTATAGAGGAAATGAAGAAATATATTTAGTTCAAGTACAACCTAGATACTTTACAGAGGATAAGAATGTAATTGATAAATATCACTCAGATATTCAAAGTTGGGTGGATAGAAATATAAATTCTAATATGAATGATGAGCAAAAGGTTAGAGCTATACATGACCACATTGTAAACAAGGTTCATTATAGATCTGAAGGAGGACAAGGTAGATACTCTCAATTTTCACCATTGGCACTACATTATGATAATCACGGAGTATGTCAAGGATATGCAACATATTTTTATGCTTTTGCTAAAAAAGCAAATTTAAATGTAGAAATCGTATCAGGAATGGTAACTACAACATCACCTAACAGTTCTTATTATATACCAAGAGAAGAAGTTGAAAGACAATTTAGAAATGGACAAACAAATCATATGTGGAATAGAGTTCAGGTAGATGGGACTTGGTATCAAATAGACTTGACATGGAATGACCCAACAAATAGCAGTCCTAATTATGAGTTTTATTTAGTAAATGATGATAAGCTCAGAACTAGAGAAGCCGGATATAGAGCTTGGGATATTTCAAAACATCCAAACACTTCTCAGATATCATATAATAGACAAGATATAAATCCTATTAATGATAGGAGAAATGAAAGAGAACCAAATGAATCTGAAAGATTTTGGACAGAAGAGACTCCAAATATTGACTGGAATGGATGGAATAGAAATTGGGGTTGGGCATATTAAAAAATAAAACACGGCTTTTAGAGAAGTCGTGTTTTTAATGTTTGAGATCTATAAATTTTGAATTTCATAGATAAATTTTTTAAAATTAGTAATATCATTTTGGGTAGGGTGCTTTTTGGATATTCCACCAAAGATTTTAAAAGGACCGTAATTATCATAACCACGGCATGAAAATTCACCAATATAATCTAAATTTCTTGAATTTAAAATATGCTCCATACTTTTAGAATAATTTTTAAGACAAATACCACAAGTATAGACAATAAAAACTTTAGCTGAATCTTTTAAAATTATTTTTCGAGCGGCATCGAGAATATTTTTTGACATCTCACCATAGTATATGCCAGAAGCAAATCCTATGTAGTCATATTTTGAAAAGTTTAAATTATTTAATTTAGTTGTGTTGAAGATGTCTACATCATCTAAAGAGAATATTAAACGTTCTGTATTCATATGATGAAATGAAGTATATATTATGGCTATTTTTTTATTCATATTTTAACAACTCCCTAGTTGAACAATGGTAGAATTTATTTAATAGTTATAGAACAATATTCTAAAATCATTATTTAGAAGATATAATATCTTTTATTACAAAGAAAATTCCTAAAAAAGCTATAGCAGGTAAGGACATAGTATTTATTTTATTTTTTAAGAAAAGTCCCATACAGGCTCCGTATAACAATATATTTAAAGCAAAATAAATGAACATAATAAACTTTAAAAAAGGATTATGAAAATTATATTGTACAAAAATATAAACTAAAAAAATAAAGAAATTTTCTAATAATATGTATAATAATCTATTTATTTGCTGAAAAACTCCGGTTGGCTTTTCTATATCTTGCCAAATTATAAAATTAATAAATTTTTTCATTAAAATACCTCAAATTTAATTGCGATACAACTCTGTTCCATAGTGTTCAGATGAAAAGTTAGAATCTAAAAAAATTGAAAAGAAAGGTACCATTTTATTATAGTTATCATCAGCTTGTATAGGTTTAGGTAGATTTAAAATGAACTCTATAAATTCTTTGCTGACATCACCGACAATTACAGTTTCAAATTCAGACTCTTCATTTTTTATTTTTCCAAAAGATAGTGCTTGAGATATAGCATATTCTTCATCTTTAAAACAACGTATTTCAAATTTACGACTGCAAAGCAAGTAATGTTTTATTATAGATTTGTAAACTTCGTTGGTACTATATTTCCAATAATCAAAGGGAATAGATTTCATAATAAACACCTCTTTGTAAATATTATATAAATCACAAAATAATATGCAAGTGGATGTAAGCTATATTGAAGAAAACGAGATTTGATTTTTAACGACTTTGTATTAATATTAAAAGTACTAAGGAAGGGAATATGAGGTTTCATGATTAGAAAAATAGTTAAAGATACTTTATTTTTGAGATAAAAATCTGAAAGGGCAACTAAGGAAGATGTTCAAATAATAGAGGATTTAAGAGATACATTAAAAGCTAATAGCGATAGGTGCGTTGGTATGGCGTCTAATATGATAGGTTATAAAGAGAATATTATAATTGTGCCTATGGAAAGGGTGGATGTAGTTATGATAAATCCAACTATAAAAGCTAAATCAAAACCTTATGAAACAGAAGAGGGGTGTCTATCACTTGGGGGATAGAAAAACTATGCTATATGAAAATATAGAAGTGATGTATGAAGACATAAATTTCAAGAAGAAAACTAATATACAGTGGATTTATAGCACAAATTATACAGCATGAAATAGACCATCTTGATGGAATACTAATATGATTAAGTAATTTATAAAGAGGAAATTGATATGAACAAATGTAGAATTACAGTTATGAAAATTGTGAGACACGAAGATTTGATAGAAAAATATGAAAATCCAATAGAAAATGCTTGTGATATGAAAGAAGGACAGGTATTTATATCCAATGGTTGGGAAAAACCAGAGGGTATGTGTGAAAGTGCATGGCAAAGTATGTCTGCTTTTGTTATGACACTGGCTCATGGTGGAAAAAATATTTATAACGGATGGATGAAAAATGAAAAGTCGGCTATGATTTCTTGTAATGACGGGTTTCGTCCGGTTAGTTTTTTGATAGAAGCATTAGATGAAGATGTTGATGAATAAAAAAGCCCAGCTAGTTATAAGCTGGGTTTTACTATTTTTGATCTAATGTTTGGCTGGTTAATTTTTCTATTATTTTAATTACTTTTGATGGAGTTGATATAGTGTATTTGCCGGCTTTAAAACTATTTTCAACACCAAGTTCTTTGCATTGTTGGTCAAATGCTTCTTCTGATTTTATAGCACCAATGCTCAAAAGTTTTTTACCTACAGCTTGAGCATTTTCTCCTTCAACTATTTCAAAATCATATTCTCTATAAGATGAATTTGTAAGGGTCATTAGTGTATCTAAAATTTTAGAATCTTTTTTAAACGAATATGTTCCGCTGACAAAGGAATTGTAAAGTCCCATATCATTAACCATAACTTTAAAAACTTCTGTATCTTGTATCAATCCTTTTTCTAATAAAGAGTTTGCAATTGAATCTACAGGTTCATTTTCGGATATGTTTATAGTGACATTATCTTTTTTATCTTCTACTACAACAGGAATAGGAGATTCTAAAGGGTCACCATTCTTAGTGGCAATTATATCACTTTTGATTTTTCTTATTTCATCAACTATAGAAAATTCTGCATCAGTTCGTGTTGTACTCTCTACATATAGAGCATCATATCTCCATTTTATAATCAATATTAATATAGAAAGAACCAGAATTAAAATTATCAATTTTAAAATCCTATGAAAAAAATCTGCTATATTTCTAAATATGTTCAATTTGAATTAATCCTCTTTTCTAAAATATTTATGTTATCATTATAACAGAAATATACAGAGGGTGGAAATATGCAAACTATTTTAATAAACAAGAATGATGCAGGGCAGAGAATAGATAGATTTTTAAAAAAATATTTTGAAAAATCTAATTTATCTTTTATATATAAAAATTTGAGAAAGAAAAATATAGTTGTAAACGGGAAAAAAGTAATACCTGAATTTGTATTAAATGAGGGTGACAAGATAGAAATGTACTTGAGTGATGAAACCATAAAGAAATTTCAAGCTGGGGAGAAAAATTTAAAGAGAGGCAAAAATTATCCGATGGTAATTTATGAAGATGAAAATATAATATTGATGAATAAACCTTCGGGGATTCTATCTCATAACGATTCTAAAGAGTTTGAAAAAAATATGGTAGATATGATGATAGATTATTTAATTGTAAAAGGAGATTATATTCCGAGAATAGAAAACTCTTTTAGACCAGCAATTTGTAATAGACTTGATAGAAATACTTCAGGGATAATTATTGGGGCAAAAAATGCAAATAGTTTGAGAATTTTAAATGACTCAATAAGGAATCATAGAGTAGATAAATTCTACACAACTCTTGTGCTTGGTGAAGTAAAAAATGATTTTGAAGATGTAAGTAAATTATTAAAAGATGAAAAGACAAACAAAGTTAGGGTTTCAAAGACAGAGGGAAAAGAATCCATAACGGAATTTAAAGTGATTAAATCCGGAGAGTATTCTCTATTATCTGTAAAACTTATAACTGGAAGGACACATCAAATAAGGACTGTATTAAAGTCTAAAGGATTTCCAATTGTTGGGGATATGAAATACGGAGAGGAGAGAGTGAATAGAAGATTTATGGAAAAATATGGATATAAATCTCAATTTTTACACAACAATAAAATTGTTTTTAAAGATATGCCTGCGGAATTAAATTATTTAAGTGATAAGGAGTTTGAAGTTAAGCTTCCGGAGAAAGAGGAAAGAATTTTAAAAGATATTTTTGGTGAGTAATATGAACTATGCTATATATTCTAATTTTGGAGAATTTAATGATACTGTAGAAAAAAGAGTTTTAGAAGAAATAAATTCAGGTAGGAAAGTAACTTATATTTTGCCAACTAAAAATGCTGCAATACAATATAGAAATTATTACGTGAATAAATTGGGTGGTATATCGGATTTAGATTTTGTAGGACTGGACTCTCTTAGAAAAATATCCACAAGTAAAAAAGTATTGGATAGAAGTTTGAAAAAATATTTTGTAAAGAATATTTTGAAGAATGGAAAATTTGAAAGTTTATATTTTAGCGGAGGAATGGTAAGCGCAATTTCCACACTTATAGCACTTGGGCGAGAAAGTTTAGTTGATTCTACTCTTTTTGAAAATGCTTCTGAAAATTTTCTAAAAGAAGTTGGCGAAGTTTATAAAAAATATGAAGATTTTATATCTAATTCTAAATACACGGATTTAACTGATATAGAAAGTTTTAAATCTGAAACTGGACTTGTTGTATTTGATGGATTTTATTCTATGAAAAAAGCTGATATAAAATTCATTGAAAAGATAGCCAATTCTCATGAAGTTATATTTAACATTCCATACTTATTAATAGATATCAATTATACTGAAAAATTAGTTGATAGACTTAAAAAAATAGGTTTTGAAATAAGAAGAGATGAGCCGAAAAAAAGAGTTTTAGATGTTATAGAAGAATTGAAATCTGAGGAAAGATTGAAATTTGCAAATGTAAAAAGTGATAGAGAAAATGAGGTTCTATTTAAATTTTTAAAGAGAGATTTGCTAGCTGGGAAAAGAGCTGATGTAATAACTCTATCCGATGTAAAAAATATAAGACAATTAGAAAATATTGAAAACCTAAAACTAAATTATATTTCTACAAAAGTAAATGAAATAAAAATTGTCGAGGAATTTAAAATTCTAATAGATTATATTTTAGAGCAGAACAGGGGAAATTTAATTAGAAGATTAAATTTGAACTATTTTAAAATAAATTCTTCAGATGAAAAGTTGATTTCTGAAATTTCAAAGATAGAATTTAAAGATTTAAATAGCTTAATTAATAATACACAGACTGAGATATCTGCGGAAATAGACTTGACACAATTTTTGGCAACTCTTGAGGAACTTAAAATTGATATAAAATCAAGAGATACTTTTGAAAATTATTCAGATATATTTTTATCATTTTTAGAAAACACTAAAGAGTCAATTGAAAATTTCTATGGTATGTTAAATGATATTGAAGTTTATAAAAATGATTTAAACACATTAAATTCAATTGTTTTGGTATTAAATAATTTAAAAGAATATGGTGAACATTTTGGAATGGTTTCTGTCAAAGAATACACTGAGTTATTAATTGAATATTTAGATAGAATATCTTTTGAAAATAGAGACCCTTTTAAATCAAAAGTATTTAGTTTAGACGGAAGTTTAAAATATAACTTTGAAAATTTGTATATAACGTCATTTAATGAGAATTTTCCAAACTATAGAAGTGGGAATTTCATGATTGAAACTCAATTTGAATTTTTAAAACAAATAGGGTTTGAAGTAGAAAATGAAGATGAAATTTATCAAAGGGAACTTTTGAAATTTTTAATAGCTATTTCTTCATCTGAAAATACAGTGATTTTTAAAGATGAAGAAAATCTTTCAGCTTATTCTTTTATGTTGAATTTAGATAAAGTTGTAGAAGATAGGATATCAACGATGTCAGAGCTATTCTCAAATGTTATTTTAGAATCTAAAAAAGAAATTTCTGAAAATTATTTAGACATGTATCAATCTAAAAGAGATATTGAAGATATTATAATGAGAATTTTTGAAGAAAGGTTGAGGAATTTACAAGATAACAAGGTGACATTATCTGGAAATGCCAAAGATATTTTAAAATCAAAAATTGAAAAACGTGGTCTTAAAGTAAGTGATTTAGATAGTTGGGTTAGGTCTCCATATAGTTTTTTATATTTAGAATTGGTAGGATTAAAAGATATTTTGAAAGAACCTGAAAAAATTAATATGCAAATGGGAACTGATTTTCACAAGATTCTTGAAAGATATTTTAGAAAATATGATACATTAGACCAAAAAAAACTGGAAGAAATTGTTGAACCAATAACAAATAATAGTGATTTTCCACAACTCAGAAAGAAAATTTATTGTGCCATTTTAAGTGAATATATAAAGGTTGATTTAGAAAATAGAGATGGATTTAGACCTAAAGAATTTGAAATGCCATTTATCATAAAAATTGGAAATATAGACTTGAGTGGAAGAATTGATAGAGTGGACCAAAGTGTTGATGGAAAAATAATTGTAACAGATTATAAACTTTCTTCAGCTCCCGGTTTTGAAAAACAAGGTACAGAAGTTTTTCAAATTCCAATATATATGAGCTTTTTTGAAGGGGCTTGTGTGGAAGGTAAGTATGGATTTATAAAGGGGGCAAAAGTGTCTCATGTTATAAGAAATATTGATGAAATTGGAAAAATAAAAGGGGCTAGGAATCAACTCAGCACAGAAGAATTTAAAGATAAATTACAAGAGTCATTGGACAATGCTTTAAAAGTCATATATTTAATGTACAATGGAATTTTTGATAAGTGGGACGATGTAGATAGCAGGATTTCTGATTTGGCAAGGAGTTAAAATGGAACTTAATGCAATACAAAAAGCAGCGGCTGAAAATATTGATGATGATATAGTTTTAATGGCGGGAGCTGGAACTGGGAAAACTCAAGTCTTAACTAATAGATTTTTAAATATTTTAAAAAGTGGCGAAGATATAGAAAATATTTTGGCTATAACTTTCACTAAAAAAGCAGCGGCTGAAATGAAGTTGAAAATAAAAAGAGCTCTTTTAAATTCTAATGACCCAATGTTGCGAGAAAGGCAAAAATACATTTCAAAAGCTTCTATATATACGATACACGGGTTTTGTTCAGAATTGATTTCAAAATATCCGATAAATGTTGGTATTGACCCGGAGTATAAGGTTATTGAAAGTCAGGACTCGACAAAACTACTTGAAAATTCAATAAAACACGTATTGAATAAAAATATAGATGATTTACATGATTTGATGTTTGAAACAAAGAATGTAACGGTTGAATTTTTAGAGTCTGAATTGATGGGAATGTATTGTGATATAAAGAATTTGGGCTATACATTTGAAAAAGTAAGAGAAAATACTGAGAAGACCTTAGAATCATTACAAGAATTAGATTTTTCGAAGCTGATTGAGTTATTAAATGAATATTTAGATGGAATGGTAAGGCGAAATAAGTTTAAAGATTTTACAGAGCAAGAAGAATATATCAAATTTTTAAATGAGCCTACTATAGATTTCTTAGAAGAGATTAAAAATAATTTAGGTACAAGCACTAAGCAAGCTGAATTGATAGAAGAAATAAAAGAAGAGATTCTAAAGCTGCAGATGCACCTTGAGTTAGAAAATGTTAATTATATTAATTTAGTTTTAAAATTAATCTCGGAAATTGATGAAGAATATAGACAAGCAAAAGACAATATGAATGCTTTAGATTATGATGATTTACAAGAATATGCTATAAAAGTTTTAGAAACTGTAAAGCTAAATTATAAATATGTTATGGTTGATGAGTTTCAGGATACAAATCATATTCAAACTAAGATTTTAGACATATTAAAAGAAAAAAATAAAGATTTAAATTTATTCGTAGTTGGAGACCCGAAACAATCGATATATTCTTTTAGAGGAGGTTCAATTCAAACTTATAGAGATTATATAAGGAAGATGCAAAGTTGTGGAGCTAAGGCATTCGAACTATCAGAAAACTACAGAAGCTCAAAAAAATTAATCGAGTCGTACAATATTCTGTTTAAAAGTTTAATGGGAGATGAGTACTCTAATTTAAATCACAATGTTGAGGGTGAAGAAAAGTTTAAAATACTTGAATCAGAAGATGAAGTAAAATCTGTTGCAGACTATGTCGAAAGTTTAATTGACTCAGGTGTTCCTCAAGGAGAGATAGCTTTAATATACAGAAAAAAGAAGAATATGGAATCTATGGAGAGAGAACTTGTAAAGAGAAATATAGAGGTTTCTAACACAGCCACTAGGTTTTATAAAAATAGAGAAATACAGGACTTAATTATAACTTTAAAAGCTATCTATAATTCAGAGGATATAATTAGTTATTTGAGTTATTTAAAAACCCCTGAAGTTGGATTAAGTGAAAATGCAATATTTTTATTGGCTAATGAATATGTAGAATATAGAGAATGGGGAGAAGATTTCTTGAATCTTTTATCTGATTCAGATCGAGAAAAATTTAGTGTGGCAGTGGATAAGTTAGAAAAGTTAAGAGAGTATTCAAAAGTTCTAAGTATATCTAGTTTAGTGGAAAAAATTATATTGGAATTGGATTTTTATGAGATTGCATATTATTTCAAAGGAGAAACAGGAATAAAGAATTTAAAGCAATTAATTATGTATGCTATAAATTATGAATGTGCGTACTCATCAAATATATTAGACTTTTTAGCTCATATAGAGGATTTAGAAATTGAACAAGAACCATCAAGCACGGCTGTTAATCTCATAACTACACACAAATCAAAGGGGTTAGAATATGACTATGTAATACTTATGGATGGTGACCAGCCATATAAGATGAGAAATGGTAATTCATTATTCCAAATTGGAGAAATGGGAATAGGAGTAAATATAGAAGGAAGAAATTCTATATTTAAAATTAATAAGAGAGAAAATGAGTTAAGACAATTAGAAGAAGAACTTAGGATATTTTATGTTGCGTGTACAAGAGCAAAGAAAGTTTTGGTTTTTGCATACAATAGTAATTTGGCGAAAATACCGGATAAAACATATAAAAAACTTTTATTTGAATCAGAATTGAATGAATTTGATTATTTAGACCTTGAAGTTAAGAATAAAAAGAGAAGAGTTGAAAGTTTTATATCTAAGCAAAAATCAGATGATAAACTAAGTTTGTATAAAAAAACATTGATAAGAGATAATTATTATTCAAAAACAGGAATATCTGAATACTATTCAGTTTCTCAATATATGCTATATAGAGAAGATAAAGATTTATACTTTAAAAGATATGTGCTAGACAATGATGCGCAACTCAATTTAGGAGGAAGTATAGGGCAGATAGATCCTATAATAAAAGGGAATATAATTCATAAATATGCTGAAAAACCTAAAGAAAATATAGATTTATTTATAGAAGGTGAGCTTCAACGATATGGAATAGAATATGAAATTGAAAATATTTTAGAACTTAAAGAGTTGATAGAATACTATAATAAAAATTCTAATGAGGCAATTCATAAAGAGTGGGAATTTTATTTAAGTATTGAGAATGCTATAATACATGGATTTATAGATGAAGTAAGGAGCACAGAAAATGGAATAGAAATTATAGATATAAAGACTGGTAGAATGAATAAGAAAAAAATTGAACACTATTCTTCTCAACTTCAAATATACTCTTATGCATATTCAAAGATAACTGGTAATAAAGTAAACTCTGCAAAGTTATTTTCTTTAGCTGACAAAAGAGAATATATTATAGATATAAGTGAAGAAATATTGGAAGAAAGAATTTTAGATTTTAAAAGATTCGTGGAAGAAGTACAAAATTCGAATAAAATATGAAATTTATGTTGTATATAAGGGTATAAAGGAAATAGTTTAAGGAAAACATTTAATTTTAATTTAACGGAGGATTTTATGGATTTTAAAAAAGAATATCAAGATAAACTGATTTCTGCTGAAAAAGCAGCTTCATTTGTTAAAAGTGGAGACACTATTGATTTTGCTTGGGCAGCTCAAACTCCAGTTGCAATAGACAAGGCACTTGCTAAACGTGCAGGAGAACTTGAAAACGTAGTTGTAATGGGCGGTGTTTTGATGGGGGTTCCCGAAATTTTTAATGCAGACCCTGAAGGAAATGCTTTTATTTGGAAAACTTGGCATGCAGGTGGAGCTGATAGAAATAGAATCAATAAAACTGATGCGGGATTTTACGCACCACTTAGATATTCAGAATTGCCAAGATGGTACAGAGAAAACATTGATTTAAATATTGCATATCTTGCAACTACACCTATGGATAAACACGGATATTTCAACTTTGGGTTAAATGCTTCTCATTTAAAAGCAGCTATTGAAGTTGCTGATTTAGTAGTTGTGGAAGTAAATGAAAATTTACCGGTAGCTTTGGGCGGAGTTGAAAATGTAGTTCATATTTCTGAAGTGGATTATATAGTAGAAGGAGAAAATCCTGATATTAAAGAACTTCCAGCTGGATCTTTCGGTGATGTAGATAAAAAAGTAGCAGAACTTATAGTTGGAGAAATGGTAGATGGAAGTTGTATACAACTTGGTATAGGTGGTATGCCTAATGCAGTAGGTTCTCTATTAGCACAAAGTGACTTAAAAGATTTAGGAGTTCATACAGAGATGTTAGTAGATGCTTTTGTAGATCTTGCAAACGCGGGTAAAATTACAGGAGCTAGAAAGAATATAGATAGATATAGACAAACTTATGCATTTGCTGCAGGTACTAAAAAGTTATATGACTTTGTAGACAATAACCCATCTTGTATGGCTTCAACAGTTGGATACACAAATGATGCGAGAGTTATAGCTCAATTGGATAACTTTGTTTCCATAAACAATGCAGTAAACGTGGATTTATTTGGACAGGTTTCTTCTGAATCATCTGGATTTAGACATATCTCAGGAGCTGGAGGACAACTTGACTTTGTGCTTGGAGCTTATTTATCCAAAGGTGGAAAGAGTTTCATCTGTCTTTCATCTAAATTCTATAACAAGAAAGAAGATAAAGAAGAATCAAGAATTGTATTGAATTTTGAGCCGGGAACAATTATAACTGCAGCAAGACCTAACACACACTATATTGTAACTGAGCACGGAATTTTTAACTGTAAGGGGAAATCAACCTGGGAAAGAGCTGAAGGAATTATCAACTTAGCTTCTCCTGAATTTAGAGAAGACTTGATAAAGCAAGCTGAAAAAGCTGGAATTTGGAGAAAATCAAATAGAAAATAAATTAAAAGTGACCATTGGTCGCTTTTAATATTTAATATTAAAAGAATATATAAGTAAAATACCCACGATATTAATATCGTGGGTATTTTCATGGAGGCGACAGCCAGATTCGAACTGGCGATAAGGGTGTTGCAGACCCGTGCCTTACCACTTGGCTATGTCGCCGAATACTTTAATAATGTTAACATAGTTTGAAATGTTTTTCAAGAAGAAAATTTCATTTTATTAATTTACTTCACTTAGAAAACACTTTATCAAAATTGATGTTGTAAAATATGAAAAAAAATTGTATAATAACGAAGTAAATGAAAATATTTTCTAAAGGCGACATACGTTTTCAATGTTCCGAATAGCTGAGGGTATGGATAGTAACTAAGTACATGATCCAAATTTGAGTTATAGACATATGTTTTTTAACTTTAGGACATTTTACCAATGGTAAAATAAAGAAATTTATTTAGGTTGAAGGAAAAGCTTTTACATATTCAAGACATCCTATGTGTTATGCGTTAGATTTGATAGGTTGTGCGGATTTGCTAAATATTAAGTAGGTAATATTTTACCACGCTATTATAAATGTATTTAATTTGATATACGGCAAAGGCTTTTCTTGAGATAAAATTAAATTAAGATTAGGAGAGAGTTATGGAAAAAAACGTAAACAGATTAAGCGATAAAGAGCTTATCTACCAGTTAGAGGGAAAACCAAGTTTAAAAGTTGCATTTCCTATTGGTTTTCAACACGTACTTGCAATGTTTGCAGGGAATTTAGCGCCAGTTTTAATATTAATAGGTGTTTTGGGATTAAATGGCACTGAACTGAGTTTGAGAATGATTCAATGTGCTATGTTTGTTTCGGGACTTACAACATTTATTCAACTTTACCCAATTAAGATAGGTAAATTTCAAATAGGGGCGGGTCTGCCTATAGTTATGGGAACATCTTTTGCATTTGTGTCTACAGCGGCTTCAATTGGAGGAGAGTATTCTAGTTTTGGACCTGAATATGCACTTTCAGTAGTATTAGGAGCTGCTTGTTTGGGAAGTATGGTAGAAGTAATAATAGGTTTATTCTATAAACAAGTAAAAGGTTTATTCCCACCTTTGGTTGTAGGTAGTGTACTTATCACAATGGGTGTAAAACTTTTAGGAGTTGGTGTAAATTATTTCGCAGGTGGAGTAGGTGCTGAAGATTTTGGATCAGCTAAAAACTTAGCTTTAGGATTTTTAGTATTTTTTGTAATCACTTTCTTACAAAGATTTGGGAAGGGAATGTGGAAAATATCTTCTATACTTGTTGGATTAATAATCGGATACATAGTAGCTGCGTTTATTGGTAAAGTTGATTTCACACCTGTAATGAATGCCAATGTAGTTGGAGCTCCACTTCCTATAATCAAACCATGGGAATTGAAATTCCCTCTAGGAGCTGTAGTAAGTTTTGCTACAATTTACATTGTTTCAGGTCTTGAAACAATAGGTAACTCAAATGGTATAACAATTGCAGGATTTAATAGAGAAGCAACAGCTGAAGAAACTTCAGGAGCTATCTTAGCGGATGCACTTGGTTCAACAGTTGCAGTTCTTTTCAATGCACTTCCTAATACAGCTTTTGGTCAAAATGCTGGTATAGTTGCTATGACTAAAGTAGTAAATAAATGGTGCGTTGCTATGGGAGCTTTTGTTCTTATGGCTTCAGCTTTCCTTCCTAAAGTAGGTATGTTATTTAACATTATGCCTAACAGTGTTTTAGGGGGAGCGGTTATAACTGTATTTTCTATGATCATGATTAATGGTATTAAGATGATTACTAAAGCTGGATTTAGCGATAGAAATATAATCGTTTTAGGAATTACATTTGGATTAGGTCTTGGACTTGGTTCTCACCCAGAAGCACTTGTAGGACTTCCTCCAATGTTCCAATTTATATTTAAAGATACTGTTGCTTGTGTTTGTATTATTTCTATTCTTGCAAACATAATATTCCCTCCAACAAAAGAGGATAAAGAAATGGCTGAACAAATGATCAAAGAAGGCGACAATTAAAAAGATTAAGTGAGCAGTGGTAAAATCCGCTGCTTATTTTTATGTCATATTTTATTTTTGAGTTTGTATTATGGATACTTACTTAGCTTAAATTGATATGTATGCTTGAAAATGCTATAATACAATGATAGGTACAATGGATCGGAGGATGTAATGAAAGAAAAATTATTAGACATAAAAGCAAGAGTCCAAAGTGAATTAAATGAAATTCAAGATTTAAAAGAATTGGACCAATTAAGAGTTAAATATCTTGGTAAAAAAGGCGAAATCACTGCAGTGATGAAAGAAATGGGTAATCTTTCTGCAGAGGAAAGACCAATTATAGGAGCACTTGCAAATGAAGTGAGAACTGAAATAGAAAGTAGCTTACAAGATAAAATTAGTACATTAAAAAATAAGGAATTATTGGAAAAATTAGAAAGTGAAAGAATAGACATAACTCTAAACAAAGAACCTCTTTTAGTGGGTCATGAGCATCCTCTTATAAAGACTATTGAAGAGCTTGAAGATTTATTTATAACTATGGGATTTATGGTTATAGATGGTCCTGAAGTAGAGTCTGTTGCAAATAACTTTGACCTTTTAAATGCTCCAATGGACCACCCTTCAAGAGATTTATCAGATACTTTTTATATCGATGATAAGACGGTTTTAAGAACTCAAACATCACCGGTTCAAATAAGAGCTATGAAAGAATATGGAGCGCCACTTAGAATGGTTTGTTCAGGAAGAGTTTTTAGGTCTGATGAAGTAGATGCTACACACTCTCCTATGTTCCACCAATTAGAAGGACTCATTATCGACGAGAAAATTTCTATGGCTAATTTATTTGAAACACTAAATATATTCGTTAAGACACTATTTGGAGACGAAATAAAGACAAGATTTAGACCACACTATTTCCCATTTACTGAACCTTCAGCCGAAGTTGATGTAACATGTACTGTGTGCGGTGGTAAAGGTTGCCCAAGTTGTCACAATACCGGTTGGTCTATGGAACTTTTAGGTTGTGGTATGGTACATCCAAATGTGCTTAGAAATTGCGGTATTGATCCTGAAAAATATTCTGGATTTGCATTTGGAATGGGAATAGACAGAATTGCAATGATAAAGTACAAGTTGAACGATATAAGATTGTTATTTGAAAATGACAATAGATTCTTGAATCAATTTTAGTGGAGGCTTTAAATGTTTTTACCGGTTAAATGGTTAAGTGATTATATAGATTTAGATTTAGATATTAAGAAAGTTGCAGACGAGTTGAGTTTAACTGGTTCTCATGTAGAATCTATAATTAATAGAGCTGGAAACTTATCAAAAGTGGTAGTTGGAAAGATTTTAAAAATTGAAAAACACCCAAACGCAGATAAACTTGTTGTTTGTCAATTAGATGTGAAAGACGAAGTCATCCAAATAGTTACAGGAGCTCAAAATGTATTTGAAGGAGCTGTGGTTCCAGTGGCTTTACCGGGGGCTAGTCTAGCGGGTGGAGTTAAAATAGAAAAAGGCGAATTGAGAGGTGTTGAGTCAAATGGTATGTTATGTTCTTTAGAAGAACTTGGATACGACCAATCTGTTATTTCAAAAGAAGCTAAAGACGGTATATATATTTTTGATGAGCAAACAGAAATAGGTATTTCAGCAATAGAAGCTTTGGGATTAGATGGAGAAATTATAGAATTTGAAATAACTCCAAATAGACCGGATTGTCTTTCTATCATAGGAATGGCAAGAGAAACTAGCGCAACTTTTGACATACCTCTTAAGCTTGAAAAACCTCAAATAAAGAATGAAGTTGAAGATATTAATGAATATTTTGACGACATAACAATTGAAACTGAAAATTGTAAGAGATTTTATGCTAAGGTTTTAAAAGATGTTGAGATAAAACCGTCTCCTCTTTGGTTACAAAATCATCTTGTAGCTGCAGGAGTTAGACCTATAAACAACATAGTTGATTTGACTAATTTTGTAATGCTTGAATACGGTCAACCTCTTCATGCTTATGATTTGGATGATTTGAAGTCTAGAAAGATAGTAGTTAGACAAGCTAAAGATGATGAAGTTTTAAAAACTTTAGATGGAGAAGATAGAACTTTAAAGTCAGAAGATATTGTAATAACTGACGGAGAAAAAGCCATAGGTCTTGCTGGAATTATGGGAGGTTTTGATTCTGAAATAAAACCTACTACTAAGAGAGTTTTACTTGAAGGGGCTAATTTTGATAAGGCTTCAATCAGAAAGACTTCAAAAAGACTTGGTTTGAGAAGTGAAGCGTCTTCAAGATTTGAAAAAGGTGTTGACATCACATCTGCTAAACTTGCAGTTCAAAGAGTTTGTGAACTTGCAGAGGAAATCAAATTTGCAGATATTATAGCAGGAGAATTTGATATATATCCTGAAAAAGTTGAAGAGAAAAAAATAAAACTTAGAACTTCAAGAGTTAATAAGCTTATAGGAATGGAGTTTACTACTGAAGAAGTTTCTAAAATTTTAAATAGACTATTTATTGAAACTGAAGTTAAAGGAGAAGAACTTACAGCTACAATTCCCACTTTTAGATTAGACCTTGAGATAGAAGAAGATTTAATTGAGGAAATAGCAAGAATATATGGTTACCACAACATAAAAGCTAAACCGCTTGAAGGTAGCCTTTCAGTTGGTGGAAGGTCTGAACTTAGAATGCTTGAGAGAAGAGTCAAAAATGTTCTCTTGTCACTTGGATTTAATGAGTTTATGACTTATTCATTTGTAAGTCCTAAAAACTTCGATAAGTTGAATTTACATGAAGAAGATGAACTTAGAAATGTTGTAAAAATAATAAATCCTCTTGGCGAAGAATACAGCATTATGAGAACTACACTTACATCGAATATGATGGAAGTTCTTTCATACAATGCACATAGAGGAAATTTAAATGTAGCAGGATTTGAATTTGGAAATACTTTTATTCCAAAAGAAGGTCAAGAATTGCCTACAGAAGTAACTAAATTGTCAATAGGTTTTTATGATTTAGGAGATTTCTATTTTTTAAAAGAAGTTATAAGAAGAGCTCTATGGCAAATTGGAATTGAAAAATTTGAATTGAATAGAGCTAAGACAGAATTTTTACATCCTGGAGTTTCTGCAGAACTTTTTGTTGAAGGTGAAAGTATAGGATTCTTTGGAGAAGTTCACCCTATAGTTCTTGAAAATTATGATCTTAAAAAGAAATGCTATGTAGCAGAACTGGATTTTTATAAACTTTTAGATTTTGCTGAAGAAAATTATTTATTTAAGGAAATTCCAAAGTATCCATCTGTAAAGAGAGACTTGGCATTTATTATGGACAATGAAGTTCCAGCTTATGAAATAGAAAAAATAGCAAGAGAAAATGGTTCTGATTTACTTGAAGGATTCAAAGTATTTGATATATATAGATCAGAAGCTTTAGGAGCTGATAAAAAATCAATTGCGTTCTCGCTTATTTTTAGGTCTTTAAAGAAGACGTTGGTAGAAACTGAAGTAAGTGAAGTTACTGATAAAATTATCAAGGTCATCGAAGATAAATTTGATGCTACTTTAAGAGCTTAAGGAGGAATATATGAGCAGTGGAAAAGTAAAAGTTCAAATAGATGATATGAACTTCTATGTGGTTGGCGGCGAAGAACAAAAGGTTAGAAAATTTGCCGATGACTTAGACAAGAGAATTAAGATGGTACAAAATTCTAATTATAGACTAAACCAAGTCCAAGCACTAATTTTAACTGCTTTAAATATTCTTGAAGAAAAGGATAGAGAAGCAGATAAAATCAATAGTATACAAGAAGGATCTATTGAAGAAAAAAATTTGAATACTTTAAATGAACTTGAAGAGTTGAAAACTAAATTAGTTTCTTTAAGTGCTGAAAATGAAAAATTAAAAGATAGATATGATAAAAAACAAAAGGATTATGATTCTTTAGTAAATGAAAATCAAAAACTTATAGAAGATGCAAAACAGTTTAATTTGAAAATTAAAGAATGTACAGATGAAGTTGAAAAAATAAAATCTGAAAAGAATTCTTTGGAAGAGCAGATATTTGAGGCTCAAAAGAGAATTATAGATTTGAATAGAGAGATTGAAAGTTTAAATGATAGATAGAGTTGAGTTATTAGCTCCGGCAGGTGGTATGGAAAGCTTAATTTCCGCAGTCAAAGCCGGGGCTGATGCCATTTATTTAGGAACTGATAAATTTAGTGCGAGAGCGAAAGCTTTTAATTTTAATAGAGTAGAAATCAAGGCTGCTGTAGAATATGCTCACTTAAGAGGCGTTAAAATCTATGTAACAGCTAATATTTTATTGCTCGACAGCGAAATAGATGAAGCATTTAAATTGGTTGAATATTTAAATGAAATTGGAGTCGATGGAATAATAGTACAAGATATGGGCTTTGGAATTACAGTTGCAAAAAGTAATTTGCCTATAGAAGTCCATGCAAGTACTCAAATGGCAATAAATAATCTTTATGGGGCTAAGACTATAGAAAATTTTGGCTTTGAAAGAGTGGTATTGGCAAGAGAAACTTGTCTTGAAGATATGAGTTTGGTTAGTAAGAATACAAACTTAGATGTCGAAGGATTTGTTCATGGGGCTTTGTGTGTATCTTTTTCTGGAGAATGTTTGATGAGTTCCATGATAGGTGGAAGGTCAGGTAATCGTGGAGATTGTGCGCAGGCCTGTAGAAAGAGTTATAAGATAATAGGCTTGGACGGAAGAGAGTTTGAAAGTAAGTACTATATTTCTCCTAAGGACCTAAATTCTCTAAATACATTGGACACGCTTGTCGAAAATGGAATTTTTTCTTTGAAAATTGAAGGAAGAATGAAAAATCCTGAATATGTATATCAAGTTGTCAGTTCGTATAGAAAGGCAATAGATAACACACTCACAAAAATTGATAAAGATAATGTTGAACAAATTTTTAGCAGAGGGTTTACTTCAGGGCTTGCATTTGGAGAATTTGGTAAAGACTTTATAACTATTGAAAAACCAAGTAACAGAGGTAGAGAGATAGGGAAAGTTTTAAATGTAGGTAGAGATTTTGCTGAAATAGAATTATTTGATTCAATTTCTTGTGGAGATGGGATTGAAATATTTGATAAAAACAAAAGTTTTGGATTTAGAGCAGAAAAAGATTATCCAAAAGGCGTTAATAGATGGAGCCTATTAAAAAATTTAAATGCTACGGCAAAAATATATAGGAATTATTCTGAGGATTTAGATAGAGCTATAAAAGAAAATTTAAACAGAGATATCAAGTACAGAGATATTTCAATAGAAGTAAAGTTTAAAATTGGTCAAAAACCTAATATCAAGTTAAGAACAGATGATTTTACAGTTGAATATGAATCTGAGTATATTGTGGAGCAAGCTCAAAAGAAAGGTGTTTCAAGAGATAAGATAGCGGAAAATATCTCTAAGCTCGGCGGAACAGTATATAATTTAATAGATTTAAATTTAGAGATGGATGAAAATATTTTTATTCCAATATCAGAAATAAATAACTTGAGAAGAGCTGCTTTAGAAATTTTAGACGAAAAATATTTACATGACAGAAATGTAGAAAAGATAAGTTATAGTTTATATAAACCTAAAAAGAAATTTGAAAAGAATTTATCTGTAGAGATTTATTCTGTAGAGGATTTAAAAAAGATAAAAGATTTTGATGGTCTTAAAGTATGTATTCCAATTGATAGATTTAATAGAGAGATTGAAGAAGTAGCCATCAAAGAAAACGTAAAATTGAGCGGAGTATTTCAAAAGTTTCAATCTACAAGGGAACTTGAAGAGTCCTTGAAAATTTTAAAGTCTACAGAAGTTTTTGGCGAAGTGTATTTAAATAATTTATCTCAAATATCTCTTTTAAAAGATTTATCTATAGATAAAGTAGCTGATATAGGGCTAAATGTATTTAACAAGGTTACGATAAGTAATTTATTAGAAATGGGTTTTACAAGAATTTGTCTTTCTCCAGAACTCAACAAGGAACAGATAAGGGGAATAGCAAAGGATTATGGAGAGTATACAGAAGTAGTCTCTCATGGGTTGTTACCAGTTATGACAATGGTTCATTGTCCTATGTCTGTTAATCTTGGATGTTCAATAGATTCTAACTGTAAGGCTTGTAAATATTCAAAAGGATTTTATTTAGAAGATGCTAGGGGAGAGAAATTTTTAGTTGAAAGAAATTCTAATATTTCCGAAATATTTAACTCTCATCCTATTATGTTGTCTGATAAAATAAAAACTTACATGGATTATGGTATAAGAAGTTTTAAATTAAACTTAAGAGAAGATATTTATAAAACTATTGAGTTATACAAAAATATTTTAAATAGAAAAGATTTTGAAGATAAGAGAGTAAAAAACAATTTGATTAATAAATACGGGAATATAACTTATGGACATTATAACAGGGGGGTTCTAAATGGATGAACCTATTTTAAAATCTTATAGAGTTTTAGAATTTGACAAAATAATAGAAAAATTAAAAGCTATGATGTCATCTGAATTAGCTGTTAAATATGCTGATGAAGTTAAAATATCCATGGATAAGATAGAAGTGATGCAAAGGCTTAAAGAAACTACAGAAGCTGTAGATTATATAATAAAAAGAGGTGAACCGCCTCTTTTTGGAATATATGAAATGTCTGGATATATGAAAAGGCTTGAGATAGGCGGATATCTTACAGCTGGACAGTTGATAAAAGTTGGAGATTTCTTAAGAGTTTCAAGATACTTAAAGACTTATCTAGCACCTGATGATTCTGATTTACAATCTGAAATATTGGTAAATTATGCTGATGGATTGATGGCTTTTAAAAAGATAGAGGATACAATTTCTGATGCGATAATATCTGAAAATGAAATTGCTGACTCAGCATCGCAAAAGTTATCTAGTATAAGAAGACAGATATCTAAGAAGAAAGACAGCATAAGAGAAAGACTTAGTTCTATGATTTCTTCTGGAAGTGAATATTTACAGGATGCAATAGTGACTATTCGTGAGGGAAGATATGTAATACCTGTTAAAAATGAGCATAAATCCAAGGTAAAGGGAATTGTTCATGATGTGAGTTCGAGTAAACAAACAGTTTATATAGAACCACTTGCAGTTGTAAATATAAACAATGAATTGAGGTCTCTTGAAGTAGAAGAACGAGAAGAAATTGAGAGAATACTACAAGAAATTTCAAGTAGAGTAGATGATGTTAGACACGAAATTTTGTTGAATCAAGATTTACTTAGAGAGATTGATTTTATATTTGCAAAAGGAAAACTATCGCTTGAGTATGATGGTAGAAAACCGATTATAAATGACAAGGGATATGTAAATTTAAAATCTGCTAGACATCCTTTATTGGATAAGAAAAAAGTAGTTCCAATAGATATTAGTTTGGGAGGAGAATTTACATCGCTAATAATAACAGGACCTAATACAGGTGGTAAGACTGTATCTATAAAGACTTTGGGACTTTTGACATTGATGGCGCAATATGGATTACATATTCCTACGATGGAAAATTCAGAAATTGCTATTTTTGACAAAGTGTTAGCTGATATTGGTGATGAGCAAAGTATCGAGCAATCTTTATCAACATTTTCATCTCATATGGTAAATATCGTAGAAATTTTAAAGGAAATAACGCCTAAGAGTTTAGTTATATTCGATGAGCTTGGAGCTGGAACAGACCCTACTGAAGGGGCTGCTTTGGCAAGGTCTATAATGGATTTTATGCTGAGAAGAAAGATAAGATGTATCTCTACAACTCACTATAATCAACTGAAGCTCTATGCTCTTTCAACTGATGGAGTGCAGAATGCTTCAATGGAGTTTAATGTGGATACACTTTCTCCAACTTACAAACTTTTGATAGGTGTTCCGGGCAAGAGTAATGCTTTTGAAATTTCGCGCAAACTTGGTTTACCGGATATAATAATCAGAGATGCTAAGAAGATGATTTCAGAGGATAATATTGAATTTGAAGAAGTCTTATCTTCTATAGAGAAGGATAGGACTAGAATCGAAGAGTACAAACAAGCTGCTGAAATCGAAAGTTTAGAATATAAAAAGAAAAATGAGAAACTAAAAAAAGAAATTGAAAAGTTAAATCAAGAGCGAGAGAAAGTTTTAGAAAAGGCTAGAGAAGAAGCTAATAGATTGGTGCTTACTACAAGAGAGAATATGGAGCTTGTAATCAATGAACTTTCTGAGTTGAGAGAACAAATGAATTCTGCTCAAGCGAGAAAACTACAAGAAGCTCAAGATTTATACAGAGAAAGTTTTAAATCTGCTCAGAAAAAGAATGAATTTGTACTTGAAAAAGCTGATGAAGTTATAGGAGAATTAAAGGTAGGAGAAACTGTAAGATCTACTTCTTTAAATTCTGAAGGAGTAGTGCTGGAGTTGCCGGATTCAAAAAATCAAGTACTACTTCAAATGGGTATGTTGAAGATGAAATTACCTCTTGATACATTAATTAGAACAAATGCTGAAAAAGAAGTTCAAAAGACAAAGACGAGAAATATAATAGATAAGAAGAGTAAATATATTAAGTCTGAAATTGATATAAGAGGTAATAACTTTGAAGATGCAAGAGTTATTGTAGATAAGTACATAGACGATGCCTATTTGTCTGGAATTAAAGAAATTAGAATAATTCACGGAAAAGGCACGGGAGTACTTAGAGAAAAAATAAGAGATTATTTAAGAAAAAACAAATACGTAAAGCACTATGAGGATGCTCCGAATAATCAGGGAGGATATGGTGCTACAGTAGTGGAATTTAAAAACTAAAGGAGTAAAGATGCTAAATTTTAAAGCTGAAGTAGCTAACATACTTGCAGAAAAAATTGATAGTTTAGATTATGAGAAGATTTTTTCTTTGATAGAAACACCACCAAGTTATGATATGGGAGATTATGCTTTTCCAGTATTTTCTCTTGCAAAAGTATATAGAAAGAACCCAAATATAATAGCAGCAGAAGTTGCTGAGTCAATCAATAGTGATTTATTGGAAAGAGTTGAGTCAAAAGCTGCTTATGTAAATTTCTTTATAGATAAAAATAAACTTGTCAAAGAAGTTTTAAATACTGTTGAACAGGAAAAAGAAGAATTTGGTAGAGTAAATGTTGGTAAAGGAAAAGATGTAATAATAGAATATTCTTCTCCCAATATTGCCAAACCATTTCACATAGGACATATAAGAACTACAATTATTGGAGATTCATTAAAAAGAATTTACAAATTTTTAGGATATAATGTAACTTCATATAACCACTTGGGAGATTATGGAACGCAATTTGGGAAGCTTATAGTTGCAATTGAAAAATGGGGGAATAGAGAAGAAATAGAAAAAAATCCTATACCTGAACTTTTAAAATTGTATGTTAAAATAAACCAAGAAACTGAAAATAACGAAGAATTATTAAATGAATGCAGATATTGGTTTAAAGAACTTGAAGAGGGAAATGAAAAAGCTGTTGAACTTTGGAAATGGATAAGAGAAGTTTCAATGGAAGAGTTCGAGAGAGTATATAAGATTTTAGATGTGGATTTTGATTTTTATATGGGCGAATCTTTTTATTCGGACAAGATGGCTAGAGAAGTTGAAGTAATGGAAAGAAAAGGTATTTTAGAAATTTCTAATGGAGCTAAGATAGTAAATTTAGATGAACACAATATACCGCCAGCACTAGTTATAAAAAGTGATGGTTCAACAATATATCTTACAAGAGATATAGCAACGGCTGTATACAGACAAAACGAACACAACCCTGAAAAAATTATATACGTTGTAGGCTCTCAACAAATATTACATTTTAAACAATTAAAATATGTATTAGAAAAGATGGGATATGATTGGTTTGAAAAGATAGTTCACGTTCCATTTGGAATGGTTTCTCTACAAGAAGGAACTCTTTCAACAAGAAGAGGTAATGTAGTTTATCTTGAAGATTTATTAAATAAATCTATAGAAAAAGTAATGGAAATTTTGAACAATCGTGAAAAAGAAAAAGGTCAAAATATTGATGATAAAGAAAAGCTTGCTAAGCAAGTAGGGGTGGGGGCTATCAAATTCCAAGAACTTTTCAATCAAAGAATAAAGGACTATACTTTCGATTGGGAGAACACTCTTTCATTTGAAGGTGAGACTGGACCTTATGTTCAATACACTCATGCAAGAATAAACTCGATTCTTGAAAGGGGAAACTTTGAACAAATTAATGTAGAAGACAATTTATTAAAAGAAGAATCTGAAATAAATTTATTAAGACTCATCTATAATTTCTCAAATGTAGTTATAGACGCGCATGAAAAGTATGAACCATACTTTATAACAAGACATATAACAGAAGTTGCAAAAGAATTTAACAAGTATTATAACTCTACTCAAATATTAGTAGAAGACTCAAAGTTAAAAGGACAAAGACTTATGCTTGCATATGCAGTAAAAACAGTTATTAAATCAGGACTTGGACTTTTGGGAATAGAAGCTCCAAATAAAATGTAAAGTAAAGAATATCTGAAGTTAGCGCTTCAGATATTCTTATTAGTATTTATACTATTATCCTATTAAATTTAGATATATAACCAATCCCTATTGGTGATACTTTTAACCATCTCTTTTGTTAATTTATTTATCGTTTCACACAACCTATCCACTACGTCTGATAATGTGTGGAAAAATTCATTTTTAAATCCCATAGTCCTAATTTGTTTCCAAATCTGTTCTATGGGGTTCATTTCTGGTGTATATGGTGGTATATGCATTATTTCTATGTTTTCCGGTATTCTTAATCCTTTGGATTTATGCCATGTTGCTCCATCACATACTAGTAGTATCATATCATTCTTATAGGTTTTGGAGAGTTCTTTTAAAAATATGTTCATACAGTCTGTATTACAATACGGCAATATTAAAAAGAAGTTTTCTCCTGTTGTTGGTTCTACTGCTCCATAAGTATATCTGTATTCTCTTAAATGATGACAAGGTACTGATGGTCTTATTTTATGGTTACCCCAACAGTATTTCGGCTTATTTATGCGACCGAATCCTGCTTCATTTTGGAACATTATTCTTACTTTTTTATCCGGGTTAACGTTTCTAAGTTCTTTTGCTCTGCTGTTAATTTTTTTGAGGTCTCTATGACCTCTTTACTTGCTTTCTTAGGATGTTTACTTCTTGGCATTATTTTTCTAAATCCGTGTCTTTTTAGTACTCTATATATTTGACCCGATCCTATGGAATGTCCTACAAGCTTTACATATGCTTTTTCTATTTCTTTGGCTGTTACTATTTGTCCACTTTCTGCTTTTTCTTCAAATTGCTTTAGGAATTCTTTTTCTTCTTCAAAGCAGAGATTTCTATGATTGCCTTGTCTTTTTTTATTTTGTAATGCGTTTACAGAATCTTCTCTGTATGCTTTTAACCATGCGAATACTGTAGATTTTCCAACATCTAATTTTTCAGATATGGATTTGGCACTGTTGCCTTTAAGTTTTAGTATTATGGCTTTAATCCTTATATATTCTCTTTTGTTATTAGTTTTTTTGAGTTCTACTTCTAATTCTTGAATTTGTTTTTGTATATCTTTCATAATATTATTATACTACATTAAATCACACAATTGTATCTATTGTTTAACGGATATTAGCATAAAATCTTCAAATGGATATTTTTATTTTGTACTCCAAATTTAGTTGAGCATTTAATTTTCAGTTTTCTTATTTATACTTGAAGAATTTATTTAATAATGATATTCAAAATCTATACTAATTATGATAAAATAAAACCGAGGGAATTCTCGGGGAAATATGCGGGAGGTTTGATGTTGAATAGTATAAAAATGAAGGTAGGAAATATTAGAAAGAAAGAAATTAGAGTAACGGCAATGAAATGTTTTTTAAATAAAGGTTTCGAAAATACAACGATGGAAGATGTAATTAGAGAAGTCGGTATGAGTGTAGGAGGTGTTTATCATCACTATAGTAACACAACTGAAATGCTTAAGGATTTAATGATAGATGGAAACGAGTATAGGAATCGCATAATTGATGATTATTTAGATAAATATAAATTTGAAGACAAATATGAAAATATGAGTAATATTCTAGTTGAAAAATGTTTGTCGGATACTGAAAACACAAAAGTTTATGCACTTTTATTACAGGCTAAAAAATATAATAGTGAGCTTGAAGACTTATTTCAAGAATTAAAAACTGAAACTGTTGAACAATTAAAAATGATCTCAAAAAAATTAGGAATAGATGCTGACATTTTTTCAGATGGTTTTTTGGTTGATTATATAAATGGAATAATACTTAGTAATTATATTTTAGGTGCGAAAAAAACATTTGAAAGTCAAAAAAATTTCCTAAAAGAAGCATTTGTTTTCTATATAAAAAAAATAGATGAAAAATGATATGAACTCTGGTTGTAAAAATTCAAGTAAAATTTTAAAAATAGTTAGAAATACGAATGTTGAAAACCTCTAAGTTGGAAATTTGAACTTATTATTAAAATTGTACACAATAAATAAACTCATTAAAACCTAATTTTTAAACATATGAGAAAAAACAATTTAACATTTTTTGTGTAAGACAATTGTTTTTTTAATAGATGAATTGCATTAAGTTTATGGAAGTTAAAAATAACATTTGACAGAAAACTATTGAGAATAATATACACAATAATTATGAAAGATGTTGGTTTTGATAAAAGTAAAATGATATCACAAATAAGGTATTTAGAGTAATTATTAAACGATACTGCATAAATTTATTAATATAATTGGCTAAATAAAGATTAGAGTAGTAAAACCAACAAAAGTGAAAATCCTGTAATCTTTCCATTAGGATATAATCTTGCATACGAGTATAAAGGGACTCACATATAGATTAAGGTGGATTAAGAAAGTTTGGGAGACAAATCCTGTTAGAAAGAGGATTTACTATTATATAAAGTGAGCAAAAAGTTATTATTTATAAAAAATAGATAGAAGTTACTTTTATTAAAGAGGAGAAAGAATATGAATAAGAAAGATATGAAAACTCAACTTTTGACTAAAAATCCAAAAGATTTAATGTTTCAACTAGCTTTACCAGGTATTATAGGAATGCTTGTAATAGGTCTTTATCCATTTATGGATGGTGTATTTGCAGGGTGGATTATTGGAGATTATGCTATGTCTTCTATAAGTATTTCTATGTCACTTACTTTAATTAATGGGGCAATTTCGGCATTGATTGGTGTAGGCAGTGCATCTATTTTATCGAGGGCTATTGGAAAAGGTAATAAGGAAACAACGGATAAAATTTTTGGGAATTTAAGTTATTGGGTAATAGTATTCTCGGTTTTTATTACCGTATTGGGCATTATTTTTGCACATAATTTTTTAGATTTAGTAGGGGCGCAAGGGGATATAAAGGCCCTTAGTATAAGATATTTAAGAGTTGTTTTCTTAGGTTCAACATTTGTTAATTTTGCTCAAGCAGGTAATATGACAATGCGTGGTGAAGGTGCATTAAAACAATCTATGCTTATCATGGGGGCAGGAGCTTTATTAAATATAATACTTGATCCGATTTTTATGAAATTGATGGGTAAATATGCAATTGAAGGCGCGGCGATTGCGACTGTAATCTCCCAGATTGTGCAAGCAGTTTTAACACTACATTATTTTACTAAAAAGAGTGCATTTGTTGGTATTCATAAAATAAAAAAGGCAAGTGAAATAGCAGGAGAAATGTTTAGTATAGGAAGTTCTGCTATGATGATGCAATTATTATTTGCAGTACAACAAACATTTCTATTTAAGCAAGCATTTAAATATGGTGGAAGTGATTGGGGAATTTTAATGTCTGCCACAATGAGATTATATATGTTTTCATTTATTCCTTTATGGGGTATGAGTCAAGGATTACAACCTGTCATAGGAACTAATTTTGGGGCAAAACAATATAATAGAGTAAAAGAAACAGTGAAGATATTTGCTTGTGGTGCAACAATACTTGCTGCTATATCTTGGATACCATCAATGTTCTTATCTGAAAAGCTCTTATCATTATTTAATGTTAGAACTGAAATTTTGACTGCAAATGTGGTTTATTTCAGAATGTACTATTGTACTTTTATTATGTATGGAATTATGATCATGACGCTGACTTTCTTCCAATCCGTTGGCGATGCAAAAAAGGCTGGAATGGTTGTAATGATGAGACAACTGATATTTTTTGTTCCGGCTATATTAATATTGCCAAAAATGTTTGGCGCCTCTGCTGTTTGGTGGGCTCAGCCAATTGTTGATTTTAGTATTATTCTACTTGGATTATTTTTAATGCTTAGCAGAATTAGAAAAATAGAAAAAGAAGAAACTATAAATTATTAGGTACCTAATTATTAAAAGTCGGAAATAAACCATTTAGAAAGGTTTGATATATTAATATTATTTAAATGCAAGAAATGTGGTGTAAAATGAAAAAGACTTTTTGTAAATCTATAGAAGAAAGAAATAACAATTGTAAAGCTTTGTTTAAGAAAAATAGATATTAAAACTTTAGGATTGTCAAACATATGTGACTAGAAAGCAATCTAATAACATTTTCAAAGGACATATCCCCTTGACAAAAGTAATGTATATTTTTGCCAAGGGGAGAAGTGAAGTAGTCTTGACAGAGATATGCATTATTGAGTTTGCAAAAAGAAGTAATGGAACATTCCGAATAATGACAGAATGGGCTGCAAGTAATGATTGTTTTGTTGTTGCAAGTGTTGTCTCATTAGCGGAAAAAGGTAATGAAAAATTAAATAATCCGGGGATTGATTTGTTCAAAATAGAAAACGGGAAAATACAAGAAGTGTGGACTTTTGCAGAATATCAAGAGATAGAAGATAAGTTTTGGGAATAAATCGAATTTATTTTTAGTGAATATTATTAGAGGATAGAAAAAATAATCTTTTAATCTTTTGCTGAAAAATTAAATACAAGGTTTTTTACAGATGAATAACATCATAGATTAAAGAATAACCTTGAATAAGGGCAAGAGTATGTTGAATTTGTTGCAAACTTTATGTAATAATTCTATCATTTTAGTTATAATCATCTTGACAAATATTGAATTTAAATTTATTATTAAATATAAATTCAGTATTAGTGTAGAAAGAGGTGTGTTATGGCACAAGTGTTAAAAGAAGAAGTCAGAAATAGAATACTGGAAGCAGCAGAAAAAGTATTTTATAAAAAGGACTATAGAGGTGCCAAATTAACAGAAATTGCAAAAGAAGCGGATATACCTGTGGCACTAATATATACCTATTTCAAAAATAAAGAAGTTTTGTTTGATGCAGTAGTAAGTTCTGTTTATATAAATTTTGAGTCAGCTTTTGATGAGGAGGAGTCTTTGGAAAAGGGTTCTGCTTCTGAAAGGTTTGATGAAGTTGGAGAAAATTATATTCATGAACTTTTAAAAGAGCGTAAGAAGTTAATTATTTTAATGGATAAAAGTTCAGGTACAAAGCATACAGAAGCAAAACAAAAACTCATATCGCAAATGCAGGTTCATATTGAAGTGAGTTTAAAAAGACAATCAAAAGAGGAATATGATCCAATGCTTGCTCATATTTTAGCCAGTAACTTTACAGAGGGGCTTCTTGAAATAGCAAGGCACTATCAAAGTGAAAAGTGGGCAGAAGATATGCTAAAACTTGTTGCAAGATGTTATTACAAGGGCGTGGAATCGTTGTGAGGCGGATTTAATATGAAATAGGGTTGATCTGGAGGTTGTTATGGAATTTTATAAAGCGTTAATAGGAGAAAAAAGTAATAAGAAAAATATATTTAGTGATTTGATTGGAGAGTGGAATATTGAATGGATTGATGGTAAAGGTACTGAAAATGAAAGACATGTAATTGGAGAGTGGATATTTTCAGAAATATTAAATGGAGATGGAGTACAGGATGTTTTCATTTGCCCGTCAAGACAAGAAAGAATATCCAACCCTCAGCTTGATGCAGAATATGGGACAACGATAAGAGTATATAATCCTAAAAAACAAAAGTGGGATATTTGTTATACTTGTTTGGGGAAAATGGTATATTTAGAAGCTGAAAAAGTAGAAGATAGAATTATACTAACAAATCTAAATAATGATAATGGTTTAAATTTATGGGTATTTGATAATATTTCTAATTCAAAATTCCATTGGGAAAATAAAACATCTTTTGATAATGGAAAAACTTGGAATACAAATGGCGAGGTGCTTGCAATGCGAAAGAGGAAATGTCAAGAATTAGGAGCTTAGCAGTAGTATTTTAGCACTAAAAAATAGACTTTGTGTAATTAGCAAAGTCTTACTTTAAGCCTTAATATTGAATTATAATTCAATATTATTCAATTTTGGAAGGAGTGTTGTTTATGACAGAAAAAGAGTTAAGAGGAAAAGCGATAGGGAATAATTTGAAGTCAAATATATTACTTACTTTAAGAATACTGTTTGATTTAATACCGCAGGTATTGCTTGTTTATTTAATCAGTTCCTTGATTACACAGGATACAGAAACGGGAAAGTTGAAATATATTTTTCTTATAATGCTTGCATCATTTGTGCTAAAAGGAGTGTTTTATTATTTTGCGACAAAAGTTGCCCATGAAAAAGCATACGAAAAATTGACAGAACTTAGGATAGATATTATCGGGCATCTAAAAAAACTAAGCTTAGGATTTTTCAAAGAACATAATACAGGGGAGCTTACGAACATTGTTCAGCATGATGTGGAGCAAGTGGAGGTATATCTTGCTCATGGCTTGCCTGAAATAATGGCAGTTACACTTCTGCCTACTATCATTTTCATAGCTATGATTTTTGTAGATTGGCGTCTTGCTCTTGGAATGATTGCCGGAGTTCCACTCATGTATTTGGTAAAAGTTCTTTCTCAAAAAACGATGAATAAAAACTTTGCTATTTACTTTAACCATGAAAGCAGGATGAGAGAAGAGCTAATGGAATATGTAAAAAATATTTCTGTGATTAAGGCTTTTGCTAAAGAAGAGGAGATTAGCGAAAGAACATTAAAAACGGCAAGAGAGTATATTTACTGGGTTAAAAAGAGTATGGGAGCAATTACAATTCCAATGGGACTCATTGACATATTTATGGAAATTGGAGTAGTTATTGTCATGATTTTGGGAAGTATATTTCTTTACTATGGAAATATTACAACACCTAATTTTATCCTTGCCATTATTTTATCATCTGCTTTTACTGCATCTATAAGTAAGACAGCAACCTTGCACCATTTTTCTATTGTATTTAAGGAAGCTATAAAGGCGATTGGAAAAGTTTTAACTGTTCCGCTTCCAAATAAAAAGATGGAACAAGGGTTAGAATTTGGAGATATAGAATTTAAAGATGTGAATTTTGCATACGGAAAAGATAGCTTTGAACTTAAAAACATCAATTTAACTTTTAAACAAAATAGTTTGAATGCCTTTGTCGGAGCGAGCGGCTGCGGAAAGAGTACGGTATCTAACCTGCTTATGGGATTTTGGGATGCAGACAGCGGACAAATAAAGATAAATGAAAAAGATATAAAAGAATATAGTCAGGAAAATATTTCGGAACTTATCGGCAGCGTTCAGCAAGAGGTTATACTTTTTGATTTAAGTATTTTTGAAAATATAGCAATTGGAAAATTAAATGCAACAAAAGAAGAAGTCATAGAAGCTGCTAAAAAAGCAAGATGCCATGATTTTATTTCTGCTTTACCAAATGGATATGAAACACGAGTAGGTGAAATGGGAGTTAAGTTATCCGGTGGAGAAAAACAAAGAATCTCCATTGCGAGAATGATACTTAAAAATGCACCGATTTTAATATTAGATGAAGCAATGGCAGCTGTTGATAGTGAAAATGAAAGACTAATCGGTGAAGCGATTGACGATTTAAGCAAGGATAAAACGGTTATTACAATTGCTCATCATCTAAATACGATTAGAGATTCAGACCAAATTATAGTTATGGATAAGGGTGTTGTTCTTGATGCAGGAAGCCATGAAGAGCTGATGAAAAGATGTGATTTTTATAAGGATATGGTTGAAGCACAGAACAAGGTTGATAGATGGAATTTGAAAGACAATTGTCTTTCACGAGCAAGCAGCAAAGCGGATTGCGAGTGTACGGAGGTGGTAACAGAAAATGTTTAGAGAAATGTTAAAGCTACTTACAAAAACCGGCAAGAGAGATTTGATTATATCAAGTGTATTCTTTGCCCTTTATGGACTAAGCTCCATAGCCATGATTGTTATCGTATTTTCTATACTGTTTCAGATATTTGATGGGACGAGTTTAGATATGCTTTATAAATATTTTATTGCGATTGGATTACTTGTAGTCTTCAAAGGCATTTGTAATATGGTCGCAGATATGAAAAAGCATAGTGCAGGTTTTGATATTGTTCAGCAAATCAGAGAACGAATGATTATCAAATTAAAGAAATTTAGTTTGGGTTTTTATACAAATGAAAGATTGGGAGAAATCAATACAATTTTACACAAAGATGTTGATAATATGTCCCTTGTTGTAGGACACATGTGGTCAAGAATGTTTGGCGATTTTTTGATAGGTGCAGTCGTATTTGTTGGTCTTGCAAGTATTGATTTCAAACTTTCTATTATTATGGCTGTATCTGTTCCGATTGCACTTATCTTTCTATATCTGACAATTAAGCAATCTGAAAAAATAGAAAATCAGAACAACTCAGCACTTCTTGATATGGTTAGCTTATTTGTTGAATATGTTAGAGGAATACCTGTATTAAAGAGTTTTTCAAACAATAAGAGCTTGGATAATGAGCTTATGAATAAGACAAAAAGGTTTGGAGAAACAAGCAAAGCAGCTTCAAGATTTAAGGCAAAACAGTTATCTATATTTGGTTTTTTACTGGATATTGGATATTTAGTTCTTTTAACCTCTGGAGCAATACTTGTTGTAAAGGGAAGTCTTGATGTACTTAATTTTATTATCTTTGCGGTAATTTCAAAAGAGTTTTATAAGCCGTTCGCTTCTATGGAACAACACTATATGTACTATGTTTCGGCGGTAGATAGTTACGAAAGACTTTCAAGAATTTTATATGCAGATGTAATCCCGGATAAAGTGAATGGGATTATTCCGAAAGATAATGATATAGCTTTTGAAAACATAGATTTTTCCTATGAAAAAGATGAATTTAAAATGGAAAAATTGAGCTTTTCTATTGCTGAAAAAACAATGACAGCCTTAGTTGGAGAATCAGGTAGTGGAAAGACTACTATAACCAACTTGCTTTTAAGATTTTATGATGTGCATAAAGGAAAAATTACACTCGGAGGAATTGATATAAGGGATATTCCTTATGATGAGCTTTTAGATCGTATCAGCATTGTCATGCAGAATGTTCAACTGTTTGATAACACGATTGAAGAAAATATCAGAGTAGGTAAAAAAGGAGCTACAAAAGAGGAAATCATTAAAGCTGCAAAGAAGGCAAGGATACATGATTTCATTATGAGTTTACCAAAAGGTTATGAAACTGATATTGGAGAAAATGGTGGGCTTCTTTCAGGTGGACAAAGACAAAGAATATCTATTGCAAGAGCTTTTCTAAAAGATGCACCGATTTTAATTCTTGATGAAATGACAAGTAATGTTGATCCTGTAAATGAATCTTTGATACAAGATGCCATTACAGAACTTGCAAAGAATAGAACCGTACTTGTAGTGGCTCATCATTTAAAAACAATTCAAAAAGCTGACCAAATTCTCGTATTTCAAAAAGGAAATTTACTTGAAAAAGGAAAGCATGGGGAACTTCTTGAGAAAGATGGCTACTACACAAAATTATGGAAAGCTCAGTATGAGGTGTAACCATGATTTTGTTAAAAGATGTTTCTTATGAATGGGAAGATGGGCGAACTGCTTTAAAAAATATCAATCTTGAAATTAAAAAAGGTGAATTTGTTTTAATTTCAGGAAAAAGTGGAAGTGGTAAAAGCACTCTTGGAAGTGTAATGAATGGTCTTATTCCGCATTATTACAGGGGCAAAATGCAAGGGGAGGCCTTTGTGTCCGGAAAAGATATAAGCAAATTATCGCTTCATGAAATAGGGCATATTGTAGGGACTGTATTTCAAGATCCAAGAAGTCAGTTTTTTACGACAACGACAGATGAAGAAATAGCTTTTGGGCTTCAAACCATCTGCAAATCAAGAGATGAGATCAAACAGAGAGTAGAAGCAGTATATGTGGAGTTGGATATTGAGGAACTTAAAGGAAAATCTGTTTTTGAATTATCAAGCGGGCAGAAACAAAAGATAGCTATTGCAAGCATCTATGCAATGAATCCGAAAGTTTTAATTTTAGATGAACCTTCAGCAAATTTGGATATGAAAGCAACATTTGACCTGTTTTTAATTTTGGAGAAATTAAAGAAAAAAGGAACAACGGTTGTTCTAATTGAACATCGTTTGTACTATGTAAAGTCTTTATTTGACCGTTTTCTTTTGATGAAAGACGGAGAAATTACGAAAGACTTGAGTCGGGAAGAAGTTATCTATCTTGAAAGGGCGTTTTGGGATGAAAATGGACTAAGAACTCTTGAATTAGAAGAATACAGGATAAGTGAGAAGAAAGATTTATATCAATTAAATGATGAAAGTATCAGTGGAAAAGGCTTGAAATTTTGTTACCCAAGTGCAACTAAGGTTGGAAATAAGCAAAACCAATACATCTTAAATCATCTTGATTTCAACATGGAGTACGGAAAAGCCATTGGTCTTATAGGGTTAAATGGTACCGGGAAAACCACCTTTGCAAGAGTGCTTTCAGGACTTGAGAAGATAGAAGAGGGAAAAATATGGGCGAGGAAAGATAAGTCGCTTAATCATAAAGATTTAATGGATATGTCATATTTTGTCTTTCAAGATTCAGACTATCAGTTGTTTTCGGAAAGTGTACTTGATGAAATGCTGCTTGGTATTTCAAGTAAAGATAAAAAAGAAAATACTCAAAAGGCAAAGTCTATTTTGAGTGTACTTGGCTTAGATAAATACATTGATAAGCATCCGTTTGCTTTATCAAGAGGAGAAAAACAAAGACTTACAATAGCTTGTGGAATGATGAAACGGGCAAAGGTTTTTATCTATGATGAACCAACATCAGGTTGTGATAAAGACTCAATGCTTTCAGTGGCAAAATTGATTGAAGAACAATTAAAAAATGGGATAACAGTTTTGGTGATAAGTCATGATTTTGAGTTTTTAGCGAACACAGTGAGCAAGCTTTGGGTAATGGGAGATGGAAAAATAGAAAAAGTTTTGAATATGAGTGAAAGTAATAAATTTCTCATATTAGACAAGATGAGAGGAGGTAGAGAGCTTGATAGATAGAAAAACAGTCGATCCGAGAATAAAACTTACTATACTTCCAATTGTTGGATTTACTAGCTTTTTTATAAGCGATACAATTCTACTTTTTGTACTAATTGCCTTTGCCTTTTTTCTGTATGTATACAGCAGTATGTGGAAAAGAGCATTACGCTTTATTTTGTTTTTTGTGTTTTTATACTGCATAGAGTTAGGGCTTGGAAAGTTTTGTGAAGCAAGCATCGTATTTGCAATATATATGTTTATTTACTTTGCAACAAGAATGACCTTAATTGCTATGTTTGGTGGATATATAACAAAGACTACAAGTGTAAGTGAAATGCTTGAAGCATTAAATAGAATGAAAGTACCAAGAAGCATTGGTATACCTTTTAGTGTTTTGCTTAGGTTTGTACCAACTATAAAAATAGAAGTCAAGGCATTAAAAGAGAATATGAAGATTCGAGGAATTGTAACAAGCAGATTTTTCCCGTTGCTACATCCAATTAAATATATTGAATATACGCTTGTTCCGCTTTTAATGAGAATGATTAAGATTTCAGATGAACTGTCAGCTTCAGCACTCATTAGAGGACTTGATAGTGATGAGAAGAGGGTAACATTAACAGAATTGCGGTTTAGAAAAACAGACTTAATGATTGGACTATTAGGAGCTTTGATGATTGCTCTTGTGATAGTAATACAGAAAATTTATTAGGAGGACTTTTATGAAAAACAAATTAAATGGTCGTGATTTTATTACAATCGGAATCTTTAATGCAATTGGAATTGTCATATACATGGCAGTTGCATTTGCTATGGCAACAACAGTTATTGGAGGATTTATTGCTTCAGGAGTTAGCTTTATGATAGCTGCTACTGTTTATATTCTTATGGCTGTGAAAGTTAAAAAGAAGGGCGTATTTACAATATCAGGAACGCTTATTGGTTTAATTGCATTGTCAGGAGGACATTTGCCTCATGCAGTCTTTGCTGTAATCGGTGGAATTATATGTGATTTGATTATAGGAAATTATGAAAGCAAGGGACGAATAATTATTGGATATGGGATATTTGCACTAGCAGATTTTTTAGGGACAGTAATTCCTGTGATTTTATTCGGGACAGCTTCTTTTGTGGAAAGAGCGTCAAAATGGAAAATGAGCGAAGCACAAATAAATGAAGCATTATCATATTTCAAAGTATCGTGGGCAGTAGGATTTGGCTTGATAACTTTTGTTCTTGCTTGCATAGGAGCATTTGTTGCAACAAGGATACTTAAAAAACATTTTGAAAAAGCAGGAGTGATTTAAATAAATCTTTGTTCGTGAGGAAAAAATGGATTAAATAATGGAGGTAATTACTATGTGTTGTGGAGGATCTGTTATTCATATAGAAAAAAATAATAGACCTTTTTGATACTGGTAATTATCATAAAAAATCAAATTTAAAATATAGGGAAAGAGCAAGTTTCTTTCATTTTAGAGGACTTATTATGCCTATGTGCAGTCCCCTTTTTAGTACCATAAATAGTGTAAGAAAGAAAGTGATTTCTATCTTGCACTATTTTTGTATAATGAAGAAGTAGTATGACGATCGTCTTTTAGGGTTAAAACATCCGCAATAAAAACTGTCATCTACCTCTTCATTATTCATATTCGGTTAAGCAGGTTGGGCAAAACGTCCGTGTCACGAGCTAAAATGAGTGTAATGGTGCAGGTAGGAACTACAAATTTAAAAGAAAGAAGGTAAGAAAATGATATCTATAGGAATAGATATAGCAAAAGAAAAATTTACAGCCTGTGCCTTAGAACAAGGTAGCAAAATTATTTGGAAGCCCTTTGATGTAAATCTTAACAAACCAGAAGTAGAAGGATTCTTAAATAAACTAAAAGATTTAAATCAAGAAATCAAAATAGTCATGGAAGCAACAGGAAAATATCATTTGCCAATTCTTTATGAATTAAAAAAACAAGGATACTTTGTAGCAGTAATTAATCCATTAAAAATGAAACAGTTCTGCCGAGTGTTAAACTTCAGAAAAGCAAAAAATGATAATATAGATGCCACACAAATAGCAGAATATGGGTTGATGTATTGGAAAGAATTACAAGAACACAAAGTAGATACAGAAAATTTTAGAACTCTAAAAGAATTAAACAGATCTTATCAGCATTACATGGACCTAAGAATCAATCAAATGAACTTCATAGACCAAACAATCAGTCAAACATTTCCAGGAATAAAAAAATTAATATCTCATGGATCTAAAGACTTCTCAAAAGACAAACTATTAGATTTCTTAGAAACATGGTGGCACAAAGACCTAGTTTTAGAAAAAACAGAAGAAAAATTCATAGAAGACTTTAAGAACTGGGCAAAAGAAAAGAGATACCATCCTAATGCTGATAAAGCTAAATCCATTTACAAGCTTGCAGAGGAAAGTATCTCAACTCAACCTTCCAATAGCTCATACATAAAGATGAACCTACAAGAAGGGATAGAATTGATCAAACATATAAATCAAATTCTATATAATATTTTATCACAAATGATAGAAATTGCCGAGCCTCTAGAAGAATATCAAGAAGCCAAAAAATTCTCAGGAATATCAGACAAATTAGCAGTACAAATAACAGCAGAATTTGGAGACTTATCAAAATTTAAAAATAAAAAATGCCTAATATCCTTTGTAGGAATAGACTCACCTCCATATGAATCGGGGAATTTCAAAGCAGATCAGAGAAAAATAACCAAAAGAGGTAATGCAATACTTAGAAAAATAGGATACCAATCTATGAAATGTATGATGAGTGTTAAAAATCCAGAAAATGAAATATATCTATATATGCTAAAAAAAGAAAAAGATGGAAAAGCAAAAAAGTATGTAAATTTGCAGGCTTAAATAAGTTCTTAAGAATCTACTATGCAAAAGTTATGGCATCAAAACAAGAAAAGGAGGCGTTAAAAGTAGCTTAGAGCTAGGAATAGAATAGTTAAAACAAGCCGATATCAACCGGCTTATTTGCTATGCTTAAATTCAATACTAAATATTACAAGCCTACTCTGAAATTAATTTCGGAGTAGGCTTGACTTTTGTTAGCAGGTTTTTATTCTCAAAAACAAAACAGAGAAATAAAAAGGGAAGAACCCACAATGGAGAAGAAAGAATATATACAACCAATATTATTATACATGTTCTGAAATAAAGGATTAGAATATAGCGCAACAGATTATACAAATACTGCAAAAGCAATAAAAAAATGTGAATATTGTCAAAGTTTAAGAAGATGAACAATAAATAAACAAACAATACAAAAAAGCAAGATACATATTGCAAGATTATAAAGATTTTTATAAAAGCTATATATATATACATATATACAGGTAAAGAAGAGTATTCCTTGAGAGTATATAATAGAAAGACACTTCAAAATAAAACAGCAAAAAAGTGTCATGACTTAAGGTAAACAAATCAAAAAATAATAAAAAATGGCTGTGAAAGCAGCTATAACTTTTACATACCTAAATATAAAGAAATTGTTAAAAATTTTATCACGAAGATATATATTCGTCAAAAGACTAGCAGAAATAATACAAAATATCTATTTGAAAATACAGATATATATTTTTTTAATGAATTATACTCAGAGCGAAGACAAATACGCGTTTTTTTCACGTGTTTGCATTCTCTCAGAGAAAATATACTAGACATTTATTGACTTTTTATCTAAAAATAAGATTAAATATTTTTATTACATACACAGATAGACATTGAATTTTTTCTAGATAGATATTTTTTTGCATCTTTAGGATAAATCCCCTTATATTTTTTGTAACACGCAGTGAATTTACTATGAGAAGAATATCCAACGGCTGCTGCAATATCTTGTATTTTTAGGGTTGAGTTTAATAAAAGATTTTCAGCCATGTTCATTCTTTTTCGTTGAGAATATTCTGTAATGCTCATTTGATATTTTTGTTTAAATAATTTTTTTAATTTAGTACCGCTCATCATAGCGATTTTTTCAAGGGTTTTTTGTGAAACATCTAAAGCGTAATGATCATCAAGATAGTTTGCTACGTTTTCAAGGGCAATATTATCATATGAAGAAATATGGCTTTCTTTTTTATTTAAAAATGCATCTATTACAATGCTAATCCATTCTTTGGCTTTTGCTTCAAAAAACATTTCTGCTGCAGGAGAGACCATTTTGCAGTTTAGAATGTCTTTAGCAATAGGTTCTAAAGAGTTGGTGATAATGGCTTTTGTATCTTGAAAAATATGAGAATATGAAATATTCTTTGAAACTTTCATGGAAGATAGACAGTCTTTTATCATTTGCGGTTTAAAGTTTATAGCGATACCAAGATACGGAGAGTTTTCATGTAATAAAAAACGATAATTCTTTTCTAAATTTTCTATGTCTAAAATATATAAAGAATTTGCTGATAAGGTTTGATATGGATTAAAACTCTCCCCGCTGGCACTAATTATATAGGAAGATGAAAAAGTCATAAAATTTTTTATATCCGGCAAACTAGTGTGGATAATTTCTTTTTTTGCAAAGAAATCGTGTATATCAATTATAAAATTTTCAGTTTCATAAAACCAATATAAACCTTCGATTTCATCATTATTTACACAAAAAGTATGTCCTACATTACAATATTTCTTATTAACAAAACATTCAGATGCTCCCAGATAATCTTTTACAAAATTATAGTAGTCTTTCATAGAATTCCTCCTTTTAGCCCGATTAGACATTATTCCTAATAGACATAAATATTCTATTTTTATTATATCACGAAATACACAATGATACAATAAAGTCTATAAAGCAAGAGATTTTTAAATCTGAGTTTTATACAATGGTGCCGATGAGAACTAAATGGGATAAAATAAATCTTGGGTTTAATATCTAAAAATTAAAATAATAGGAAAGGAGAGTTTTGTTTTGAACGATAAGCAAAAGAAAACATCAATTTTAAAAAGACTAATGCCATACGCAGGTAGCAAAGGTATTATGCTTTATCTTGCCATGTTTTTGTCTGCTGCATCAGGAATTATGGTATTAATGCCCATGGTTTATATTCACAAAATAATAAGCAGTATTGTACTTGGCAAGGGAATACAAATTGACATTATAAAACAAAATGCAATTTATGGGGCAGCATTTGCAGCGGGAGGATTGATATTATATTTGGGAGCACTTATTTTATCTCACGTGTTTGCTTTTGAAGTGGAAGATAATATCATTAAGCTTAATGTGAAAAAAATGATGGATAAGCCTCTTGGATATTTTGAGAATAAAGAGAGTGGAAGAATTAGAAATGTAATTGTTTCGGGCGCCGCAGAAACTCATTCTTTTTTAGCACATCAGCTTCCCGATATGGCAATGACCATTGTTACTCCTTTGGTTCTTCTGGTATTCTTTTTTGTATTTGATTGGAAACTGGGTTTAGTAAGCTTGGTACCGATGGTGATTGGCATGGGGCTAATGACTACTATGATGACAAAAGGTGCTAAGGAAGATAAGGAGGAATACTATACGGGACTGTCAACTTTATCGGCTGAAACTGTTGAATATGTAAGGGGAATACCGGTAGTAAAAACTTTTGCACAAAGCATTGAAAGTTTTGATAGACTTTATTCGCTTATAAAGAAGCTGACTGATATAGTTATGAAAATGACTATGAGATGGCAAAACAAAATGTCTATTTATGAATCTATAGTAAGTTCGACAGCCTTTTTTTGGTACCTACAGCAATTATTTTTATAAATACCGGAGGAGATATTCGTCAGGTAATTGGCAATTCAATTATATATTTTTTAATTGGACCTGCTTTTGGCGTGTTTATTATGAGATCTGCTGTTATATCTCAATATTCTTATTTTGCAGAAGCGTCTTTAAATAAAATAGAAAATATTTTGGATTATAAAGAAATGCATTATGGAGATAAATCCGGAGAGGAAGTTAGCTTAGAGTTTAAAGATGTATCTTTTGCGTATGAGGATAATACAGTTATTGACAATGTTTCTTTCAGTGTAAAAAAAGGAGAAACAGTAGCCCTTGTGGGTCCTTCCGGCGGTGGGAAAACAACAATTGCTAAGCTTGCTGCAAGATTTTATGATCCTCAAAGCGGAGAAATTTTCATTGGTGGAATTAATATCAAAGAATACGACAAGCAAACTTTAATGAATAAAATTTCCTTTGTATTTCAAAATTCAAGACTTTTTAAAATGAGTTTAAGAGACAACCTACTTATAGGAAAAGAAGATGCAACTGATAGAGAAATAGAACAGGCACTTTTAGATTCAGGTTCAAAAGATATAGTTGATAATCTAAAAGATGGGTTGAATACTGTTTATGGAACAAAGGGCACATATTTTTCTGGCGGAGAAGCGCAAAGACTTTCGATAGCAAGAGCCTTTTTAAAAAGTGCTGATCTTTTAATATTAGATGAAGCAACTGCTTTTGCGGATCCTGAAAATGAACATATAATACAAAAATCTTTTAAAAAACTTTCTAAGAATAAAACAACCCTTATGATTGCACATAGGCTTTCGACCATTGTAGATGCAGATAGAATATTAGTTGTTGATAAAGGGAAAATAGTTGAGGAAGGCAAACATGAAGAATTATTAAATAAAAATGGACAATATAAAAAGCTTTGGGATGAATATCAAAGAGCTGTTAGTTGGCAGATAGGAGGTCAAAATGAATAGATATTTTATGAAAAATATGCTATGTCAGAGAAGGGAGCAAGTAACCTTTCTAAAGCGATTTTTTCTCGCACAATTTTAAGCTTTACCAAGCTATTTCCGCCAATGATTGCTTTTGCTTTTTTATTCCAATATTTAGGTGGACTTGAAGGTGTTAAATCACAGGTTAATCTTACATTAACTAATTATCTGGTTATTATAGCGGTCATGCTTATTGTAATGTTTATTGTAGCAAGATGGGATTATAAAAGACTCTACACCAATGTTTATATGGAAAGTGCCAACATAAGGATTGATGTAGCGAACAGACTAAAAAAGCTTCCTCTTTCTTACTTTGGCAAAAGAGATTTAACGGATATTGCGACAACGATGATGGACGATATTACTTTATATGAACAAATATTTTCACATTCCGTTCCCCATATATATGCTACAGCAATTTCTACTGTAATAATTTCCGTAATGATTCTTATATACAATTGGAAAATGGGATTAGCAACAATTTGGGTAATGCCTATATCACTTTTAGTAGCATATTTAGCAAAGAAAATGCAAAAAAAATCGTTAAATAAATGGGTTAAAAGCAGTAGAGAAGTATTTGATGATTTGCAGGAAAATATTGAACAAATTAGTGAAATAAAATCCTATAACTTAGAAAAAAAATCACTTAATAAATTCTATTCGATGCTTGATAAACTTAAGAAAGATAAGGTAAGGGTTGAGCTTGTTTCAGGAGTATCGACAGGTTTTGCTAAGATATTACTTAAACTTGGGATTGTAAGTGTGGCACTTATCGGTGCAAATATGTTTATTGCAGGTGAAATTAACATACTTATTTATATAGTATTTTTAATGTTGACGGTTAGTATTTACCTTCCCATAGAAGAAATTATAAGCTTTATGGCAATGATAGTCATGCTTGATAGCGTAGTTTCCAGGATAAAAGAAATTAAAACTATGCCAATTCAAGAAGGCAAGACCGAAATGCATCCTAAAAATTATGACATAGAATTTAAAGATGTTCATTTTGGATATGAAGATTACTCTGTAATCAATGGAGTCACTTTTGAGGCTAAGCAGGGAGAAGTAACTGCATTAATTGGAGAATCAGGAAGTGGAAAGAGTACACTTGCCAAATTGGCAGCAAGATTTTGGGATGTAGATAAGGGAAGGATATTATTAGGTGGAGAAGATATAAGCAAGATTGAGCCGGGAACACTGTTAAAGAATTTTTCTATTGTATTTCAAGATGTGGTCTTATTTAACGCCAGTATAAAAAATAATATTAAAATTGGTAAAAAAGACGCAAGTGATGAAGAAATTATAAAAGCGGCAAAAGTGGCAAGGTGTTATGAATTTATAGATAAGTTGCCCGATGGTATAGAAACTATTATAGGAGAAAATGGACAAAAACTTTCAGGAGGTGAACGTCAGAGAATCTCTATTGCTCGTGCAATACTTAAAGATGCTCCTATCATTTTAATGGATGAAGCAACTGCATCACTTGATGTTGAAAATGAAAGTCTTATTCAGGAAGCTTTGTCTGAGCTTATAAAAAATAAGACTGTTATAATAATTGCTCATAGACTTAGAACTATTAGAAATGCAGATAAAATTGTTCTATTAAATGAAGGCAAGATAGAAGCTATAGGAAAAGATGAAGACCTTCGTAAAAATTCAAAATATTATAAAAATATGTTAGAAAAATCTAATTTATGTTAAGGAGAGAAAATGAAAGATAAAAAATTAAATGTAAGAGACTTAATAAACGCAGGTTTGTTTGCTATTTTAATATTTATAGCGACTTTTGTCGGGGGAATGATAGGATTTATGCCTACACTTATGCCTATAGTTCCTCTTCTACAAGGAATTATTTCAGGACCGGTATATATGCTTTACTCTACCAAAATTAAAAAAACCGGAATGGTATTTATTCAAACTACAGTGATGTCTTTGGTGTTTTTTGCAATAGGACACGGACCTTGGGTAGTACTGACAGGTGTTGGAGCAGGAATATTAGCAGAAGCGGTTTTGAAAAAAGGAAACTATACTAGTGTAAAACAAGCGAGATTTGCTTTTATAATCCAATCTTTGTGGGGGCTTGGAAATTGGTTACCAATATTTTTTGCCAGAGCTTCGTATATAAAGACAATGATTGATATGGGATATGGAGAAGAATATGCTCAAAAAATGATGAGTGTTTTGCCGAACTGGTCACTAATTCCAATTATTTTATTAGGTATGATTGGTACTTATATAGGATGCAGTATAGGTATAAAAATGTTAAAAAAACATTTTGTTAAAGCGGGTATGGCGGAGGTATAAAAAGTGAGAGAAGATTTTTTGAAACTTGATTTTAGAACAAAAATCTTCATGTCATTGATTCTATCTTATACTTTGATTTTAGGAAATATTCAACAAAATCATCCTGTTGTGGCAGCGTTTTATTCTCTGCTGCCATATGTTTTTTTATTTTGGTGTAAAGAGTGGAAAACTGCAATAAAAGGTCTTATTTTTGTAATAATAGCTTATATTGCTCAAAAAGAATATTTATTTGTAGATAGCGGATACATGGGGGCTATAGGTCTTTTTATTACAGTGGTATTTCTAAGATTACTTCCCGGGCTTATGATGGCAAGGTATGCACTTTATTCCTCTTCAATGAGCGAGATTACATTATCTCTTAAGAAAATAAGATTTCCGGATGAGCTGGTTATTCCGATTATAGTTATGGCAAGATTTTTCTATACTGTAAAAGAAGACTATCATCAGGTAAAAGATGCCATGTATCTTCATGGATTGACAATCAGAAAATTGTTTTTTTATCCGGTTAAGTTTTTTGAATATAGGATAGTGCCGCTTTTAATGATACTTACAAAGACGGCTGATGATGTTTCTATTTCAGCAATGACTAAAGGGTTAAAAATCGGTGAGAAAAGAAGTAATTTGATAGAAAGCAAGTTTGAAATTTTAGATTACTTTTGTTTTTTACTCATGTGTATATTGATAGGTTTTTATTTGAGAGGTAAGTATGCTTAGTGTTAAAAATCTAAAATTTTCATACAAAGGGAATAATGTTCTTGAGGATATTAATTTTGATGTTTATGAAGGGCAAGTTCTTTGTTTAACAGGGGCAAGCGGCTCCGGTAAAAGCACTCTAATTAAAATAATTAATGAAGTCATTCCGGAAATATATGATGGGGAAATAGACGGGAAAATAGTGCTGGATAAACAGCTTATAAATGATAAAAATATAGCGGATAGAAGTGCTTATATCTCTACTGTGTTTCAGAACCCCAAAACTCAATTTTTTTGTGTTGAGTCTACTGACGAGTTGGCATTTCCACTAGAAAATAGAAATGTAGAAAAAGAGGATATTGAGAAATCCATAGAAAAATATACAAATTTATTAAATACTGAAAAACTGTTAAATAGAAATATTTTTTCGTTATCAGGTGGAGAAAAACAGTTGATGGCTGTAACAAGTGTTATGACTATGGATAATAAAGTTTATCTTTTTGACGAGCCGTCATCTTCTTTAGATCATAAAGCCATTGAACTTTTAAAAAATGCAATTATTCAGCTTAAAAAAATGGGGAAAATTGTTATTATTGCTGAACATAGGCTTTACTATCTTATGGGTATAATTGACAGTCTGGCAATTCTAAAAGATGGCAAAGTAAAAATTTTCCCTAAAGAAGTTTTAAGCGATATAAAATTAAAAGAACTTCAGGGAAAGTATTTTTTAAGAAGCTTTAATGAAATAAGTAAGTCTAGTTTTGAAGAAAAAAGTTATAAGAAGATTCATTTACTTGATAAGGGGAAAATTGAAACAGAAGATGCATGTTTAGAGTGTAAAAACTTTATGCAGGATTTTAAAAAAACTAAAATAATGGATTTAGAACAGATCAGCTTTTCACAAGGAATAATTTTTTTGATAGGAGACAATGGAGTAGGAAAATCAACTTTTATAAATAAGTTATCAAAACTTATAAAAGGAAGAGGAAAATCATTTTATAAGGGCAAAGAAATAAAAGAATCATATAACCATATATCTATGGTAATGCAGGATGTAAACTATCAAATATTCACTGAATCTGTATGGAACGAAATTTCGATTGTAAGTGATGATGATATTAAAAAAGAGCGAATATTAAGAGAATTTTGTTTATACAATAAGAAAGATTCTCATCCTCAGGCGTTATCTGGTGGTGAGAAGCAACGTCTGATGATTGCACTTGCTATAGTTAGCGAAAAACCTATTATAATTTTAGATGAGCCAACAAGTGGGCTTTGCAAAAAACAAATGCTATCTGTTATAAAGTATTTAAAAAGATTGAAAAATGAAGGTAAAACGATTATAGTAATAACTCATGATTATGAGTTTATTTATGAATGTGGTGGGACAGTATATGAATTTGTAAAGCAATAATTAAAATATTCCCATGTCTCATTAGGAGTTTTTAAAAATTATTTCAAATCTGAAAATTAAATATGGAGGTGTATATTAGTTGGAAATAACAAAAGAAAAGAATATGATTTTGAACGATAATATGTTGAAAACTTGTTTAAAGCTTTCGCTTCCGGCTGTGGTCGCAATGTTACTTTATGGATTAAATACAGTATTTGATGCTGTTTTTGTGGGTAATTTAGTTGGAGAGGAAGCTTTGGCAGGAGTATCTATCGTGCATCCATTAACACAAATAACTCTAGGTTTAGGATCTCTTGTAGGAGTTGGAGCAGGATCTTATTTAAGTATTCTCATTGGAGAAAACAGTACGGAAAAACAAAAAAGAATATTAGGAAATTCAAATGTAATCATAATTGTATTGAGTATAGTGATTATGATATTAGGATTTGTTTTTATGAATCCTTTATTAGATTTAATTGGAGCAAAGGGAGAGAACATTGCATTTGCAAAAGAATATTATAGTGTTGCTCTTTTTGGCTCAGTCTTTTGGATTGCTGGTCTTTCTTATAATATGGTTGTTAGAGCGGAAGGTAAAATGACGAAAGCAGCAATCATGATGGGTATAGGAATGGTAGTTAACATTATTGCTAATTATGTTCTAATGGGATTATTTAACTTGGGAGTAAAAGGCGCTGCACATGGAACAAATCTTGCGATGTTTGTATATGTTGTTTTGTTCTTTATTTACTGTAGAAGAAAAGAAGCAAGTTTTGAGACAAATGAGTATAAATTATACTTTAATAAGGAAATTATCAAAGAAATTGTAAATATAGGGTTACCTTCATTTATCATGACAATTATGACAGTGATTCAAGGAATTATCATCTTAAAAGCGTTAAACACTTTTGGCACAACATCAGATGTTGCATTTTATGGGATGGTATTTAGGATTTTAAACCTTCTTATGACTCCAATTTATGGGCTTATGAGAGCTTTACAGCCTGCTATTGGAATTAACTATGGAGCAAAAAATATAGAAAGAGTAATTGGATTTTATAAAGTATTTTCTGCAGTGGCTTTTGTATTGATATTACCTATGTGGCTAGTGTCAATAGCTGTTCCGGAGTTTGTATTGCATTTAATGTTACCTACAGGGAACTTTACTGTAACAAACTTGAATTATTTTAGAGTGATTATTTTGATATTGCCAATGCTTTGCTTAGTATTGACAGCTATGACTTTTTTTCCATCTATAAAAAAAACAAAGCCTGCAATGATGATAGGGATTGGAAGACAGGTTTTTCTTTACATACCACTTATGATTGTTTTGCCAAGGATTTTTGGAATTGGATCAATATATTTTGGTTCATTTATAATTGATACATTTATTACAATCATGGTGATAATTATGCTCAAAAAAGAGTTTAGAAGTCTTAGGGAGTTATAATTAGGAAGAAAATAAAATGATAAATTTTATGATAGGGTTTGTAATAATGTAAGCAATCTAAAATTATTTAGTTCTCCTAAATTGCAATATCAAATTGAACTATATTATCAAAATCATCATAACTCTAGATAATATGTTGTTTAATTGTACAAAATATTAATATTTGTAGTATTCCAGGGTGATTAATTACTAAATTTTATTTATAAATTAAAATATATTTTGAATAAAACTTTAACAATTAACCCTCAAACCTCTTGAAATACAGGGATATTTGGAAGAGAGAAGATTGAATCTACTACCAATTTACTACTTTTGAAGGAAAAAACTTGATGTGTTGTAAAAAACTCTTGAGAATAAAGGTATTTTACCATAGATACCATAAGGTATCTTGCATGGATCAAAATTTAATAGGAAATCGTAAAAGCGGGATCTTTCGCTTCTGTAAATGAAGTATAAGAACACCGCTTTTTAGTACCATAAATAGTTTAGGAAAGAGGAAACTCTCACCTGCACTATTTATGTATAATGAAAAGATAGAATGACGAGTCGCTTTTTGGATTGATTACATCCGTCATAAAAACTGTCATCTACCGATTCATTATCAGTATTCGATTAAATAGGTTGGGCAAAAAGTCTGCGTAACGAGCTAAAATGAATGGAAATGAGTGCAGGTAGAAACTACAAATAATAATGAGGAGGATAAGAGATGATTTCTATTGGCATTGATATTTCTAAAGAAAAATTCACCGTATGTGCATTAGAGCAAGGAAATAAAGTGATTTGGAAGTCATATGAAATAAGGAACTCAAAATCTGAAATTGAAAAATTTATGATAAAAATGGGCGAATTATAAGAATTAAGAATTGTTATGGAACCCACAGGTAAATACAATCTGCCCATTCTATATACCTTAAAAGCAAATGGATACTTTGTAAGCTTAGTGAACCCCCTAAAGATGAAGCAATTCTGTCGCTTACTAAGTTTTAGGAAAGCTAAAAATGATCAGATTGACGCCAAACAGATAGTCGAAGATGGTTTAATCTACTGGAGAACTTTAGAAAACTACAATTTAGACGACAGAAACTACCAAGAATTAAAGCATTTAAACCGTTACCATCAACACCACATAGAACTAAGGATTTGTCAAATCAATTTTATCGACCGTATCATTGACCAAACATTTCGCGTCATAAAAAAATTAATTCTGCATGGATCACAAGATTTTTCAAAAGACAAGTTATTAGATTTTCTTGAAAAATGGTGGGATAAAGATAAAGTTCTAGAACTATCAGAAGAAGAACTTGTAAAAAAAATATCAAATCTGGGCAAAAGAAAAGAGATACCGTTCGAATACACAAAAGGCTAAGTCCATCTATAGCCTTTCTCAGGAAGGTATCTCTACACAACCCTCTACCAGCCCATATATAGAGGCGGAGGTACAAGAGAGTATTAAGTTGGTTAAAAGAATTAAGCAAAGCTTACATAATATATTATAACAAATGATCGAACTTGCCGAGCCATTAGAAGAATATCAAGAAGCAAAAAAAATTTCAGGAATATTAGATAAATTAACCGTTCAAATAATGGCAGAATTTGGAGATTTAAGTAAGTTCAGGAATAAGAAATGCCTAATATCCTTTGTTGGAATAGATGCCTCACCCTATGAATCAGGAAACTTCAAAGCCACCCAAAGAAAGATATCAAAAAGAGGAATGCAATCCTGAGAAAAGTCGGCTACCAGGCAATGAAATGCATGATGAGTGCGAAAAATAAAGACAATGAAATTTACTTACATATGATAAAGAAAGAAAAAGAAGGAAAGGCAAAAAAAGTATGTAAATTCGAAGGTTTGAATAAATTGTTGCGAATCTATTATGCAAAAGTCATGCAAGTAAAATTAGGGATAGAACGAAGAGAAGCTGAATAAAATTTAAATAAGACAAACTAGTTATTTAGTTGATTTTCATTTATTCCTATCAGCTTATTTGTCGTGCATAAAAAACGAAACTCAAGGATTGAAAACACCTTGACTTTCGTTAGCAGGTTTTCAAGACAAAATACAGTACAGAATTAAAAGAAAAAGTAGTCAAAGCATATCAAAATAAAGAAGGAGGATATAGGACTTCAGCTGATAAATATGGAATTAGCAATGAATCCATTGTAAGAAGATGGGTTAATATATTTAAATCACAAGGCTATGACGGATTAAAAGTATCTAGAAAAAATAACAATTACTCTTTTGAATATAAGAAAAATATAGTAAAGTTTTACTTCACAGGAGAAATGTCCTATCAAGAACTAGCTAATCAATTTAAAATTAATAATCCATCAATTATTACAAGGTGGGTTGAAGAATTTAGAGAAGAAGGTTTTAATGGACTAAGACCAAAAAAGCGAGGTAGACCATCAGGTATGACTAAAGATAAAAAACCACCTAAAAAACAAGCTAAAGAAGAATATACAGAAGAAGAGATAGATGAGATAAAAAGCTTAAAGGAGAACTCTATTGGACACAAATGGAAATAGATTTATTAAAAAAAAGATGGAATTGGAGGACAAGGACGATCAAAAAATGAGAGTATGGCTAGAATAATTCATTCATTAAGAGAAAAATATAAACTAAAAGACTTGCTAAAGAAACTAAAATTTGCAAAATCAACATACATGTATTGGCAAAAAAGATTTGATAGAGAAAATAAAGATGAGTATTTTAGAAGAACATATTAAATCCATATGTAAAGATAATCCAAACTATGGCTATAGAAGAATACATGCCATGCTTAAACGACTCGGGCTTCTAGTAAATAAGAAGAAAGTTCAAAGACTCATTCAAAAATTAAAACTTCAAGTAACAAGCTTTACTCGTAAATCAAGAAAATATTACTCATACAAGGGAACAATTGGAAAGGTAGCTCCAAACAGAATAAAAAGAAGATTCAATACTTGTATAGTTCATCAAAAAATAACTACAGATACAAGTAAATTCAAATACTATGAATCTGATAAATCTGGTAATATGCAAGTTAAAAAACTCTATCTTAATCCATTTCTAGATATGTATAACGGCGAAATAATTAGTTATTCAATTACAAAAGCTTGAGCATTAGATGCAATAATAACTGCACTTGATGAAGCCATATTAAATACTTCTGATTGCAAGTATAAAAGAATCTTTCACTCAGATCAAGGATGGGCATATCAATTAAAACAATACACAAGCAAATTGGCTAATAACGGGATATTACAAAGTATGTCAAGAAAAGGTAATTGTTTAGACAATTCACCTATGGAGAATTTCTTTGGAATATTAAAGCAAGAAATTTACTACGGTAAAACATTTAGGTCTTTTAACGAGCTTAAAAACTGTATAGAAAAATATATAAAGTATTACAATGAAGATAGGATTAAAGCAAAACTCGGATACTTAAGTCCTGTAGATTATAGAAAATTAAATGCAGCTTAGTTGCTATTTCCCCTAGGGGAAATATTAGAAATAAAAAACCAGAGACAAATATTTCTTAATGTCTCTGGTATAAAGTCTAACTTTTTGGGGTCACCTTATGCTGAGTAAGCTGTTTTTATTTTTGAACTTTTTTTCAATCCCACTTTTTATTTGTTTTATTTAAGATCAACCAATGTAACAATTTTATCCGTATCATTATATTCAACATATAATCCAAGAGCTTCAGCTACAAATCTTATAGGGATAAATGTCCTTGAGTCTTTGATTATGGACTTTGTATCCATTTCAGAAGTTTTATCATTAAGTGAGTAATTATTTTCGCCAACTTTTAAAGTCATTACAGAATCATTATTTGTTATCTTAACTATTTGGTTTTCAGCATCCCATTCAACTTGAGCTCCTATTGCTTCGGCTACAAATCTTACAGGAACCAAAGTCCTTGAATCTTGAACGAATGGCACAGTGTCCATTTTTTTCTTTTCTGAATTTATAGAATAATCTTTTTTGCCAATAGTCATTTCGATAATTTTTGATGATGAGTCGTAGATAGTAGTGGTTGAAGTCTTATTTCCAACTTTAACTGTGATTTCTGACTTGTATAGGTCGGCGGTAGAAGATACAGTTAAGTTTCCATTTTCATCAAAGTTTCCAACAAAGCCGTTAATTGAATATTCCACAACTTTAGGACTAAGCGCTATTGTTCTACCATCTTTTAGTTTAGCTTCTGTAGTGACATTTAGAGTTTCGCCGTCGGATATTCTCTTCTTATCAACTTTAGCAGTTAGCTTTACAATTTCGTCAAATCCTTTAACAGTAATTTCTTTTGTAGCTGTCAGTCCATTTGATGTAGTTAAAGTAGCAGTTACACTACCCGGGTTGAGACCCAATAGGTAAGAACCAAAGAATTGAGCGCTTTCGTTATTACTACTGTCGTATTGATAAGTCCAAGAAGATATATCAATCGGATGTAAATTTTCATCCCAAGCGCCGACAACATCGTATAGTGCACTTTCTCCAACTAAGATTGAATCGGGTCCTTTGAATTTTATTCCCTTAGGCACTCCGGTGGCAGGAGAAGTGTTAAAAATTCCTATACCTGATACAACTTTTCTTTCAGAAGAATTTTTTTCAGGATTGATAACTCTACTTCCTGTTTGACTACCAAGTTCTTTAAGTACCATTGCTGTTGAACCGCCACCATCAAGGTTTACAGCTTTGTCACAACCTATTGAAATCATAAAATCTGACAACTCACCAAGAGTAAGTCCAGCAGAACGAGAAGTTCTTCCCTCAGCAGCAGCTAGATATATCTTCTTGCCATCAGCAGATATACCAGCGGCAGTTCTGGCTCTTCTTCCGCCAAGCACATTTATATCTTTAGTGTATTTTACAGCTTGTCCATTGTTTACCAATAAAGCATGCCCACCAACCATAAATTTGAAGTCATAGTTAGGAGTTATTTTATAGTCAACTTTAATTTTATCTCCAACTTTTACATTAGCGTTTATAAAATTTAAAGCTTGGCCATCAACTTGTAAAATTTGTTTTCCATCTGGAACGGCAAAATCAAAATTTTTACCTTGAGAAATTGCTTCAACAGTTCCATCAGAATTTACCAATACTTCACTATTTTTCTTTTCGCCTCTTGAAGCAGAAGCCCAAAAGTCATTGTAAACTTGAATTTTATTTTCGTGTGAATATTCTCCTGTACCATCATACCAATAGTAAGACCTATTAAGTCCATCAATAGGATAAGATACATTATTTGGTGCTATAACTTTACCTTCAAAGTAAGTTGTATCTATTATGGCTCTGTTATCAGACGTAATACCTAAAGTATGACGGTCTGTATAAACACTTGGAGAGCTCACTAATCGTCCGTCGATAATTGAAGCGTTATCAGGAGCACCTTGAAGTAACATATTAAAATAATCTGCATTTACAAGAGCGTTGGCATTAGTTCTTTTTGCCATTGACGATACAGTGGCACGTTGAGTGTATTTACCATCTCCTGCAACAACTTTTAAATTAAGATAAGGATTATTTAAATCAAGCTCAATTACTTCCACTTTAACATTTTTATTTTGATAGGTTACATCATGACTAACTCGAGTAGCGCCAGGGCTGAACTCTTCTCGTAAAACTTCCTTTGCATACACATTTGAGTTTAAAATCAATAAGAAGATAAACACAAAATATGACAATTTAAATTTTTTCATAACTACCTCCATTGTTATATTATAACTTCTATTGAAAATAAGTTCTACAAAGGATATATTAAATATTAAAAGAGGTGATATTTTGTTATTAGATGATTTAAAAATGGTATATTCAAAAGCGTTTAGAGAAACAGTTAGCAGATTAAAAAATAATCCTATAATGCTAATAGTGCCTGGCGTATATTCAGTTCTTTACTATTTAGCAAATAGACTTATAGCAAGTTTTGCAACTGGAATAAGTGGACTTGCTTATGGATTTATTGTGCCGATAGTTGGAGTTTTAATACTCTCAAGTTATTATGAAATACTATCTGATTTAAATGCATTTGGAAGAATAAGTTTTAGAAATTTTAAAAGTTCTTTTACAAGAAATTTCGCAGCAATTTATTCAGTTCTATTTATAATGTTTATTATCTCGAATATAATGAGACTTGACGCAACAATTTTACTTCTATTGACAGCGATAATTTTTATAGTGTTCAATCCTATAGCGGAAGCAATTTATATAAGAGGAGAAAACTATATTGACGCCTATTCATATTCAGCTAATTTTATGAAAGAGAATGGAGTTCATTGGATACTTCCTCTTATAGCTTATCTGGGAATAGTGCTTGTATTGACAAATATAAATGTTGTTTTTAGTTTGATTTCTAATGTAATTAACATTCCAATGGGAATAGGATATATGTCAGTGAATAACGGAGCGTTTGTAATTGTAGAATTAATAACTTCTTTCTATGTAGTATTTAGAGGAGCGTTATTTAATGTACTTTCAAAATCAACAATGAGAAAAAGAGCATATATGGGTGGATTAGATTGATAGAAAAAAAGATAAAAGAAAAAATTAAAGATGTAGTATTTATAGAATTAAAAAAGACGGTAAAAGTAAAAGAGATTGAAATAAAAAAGAAAATACCGTTACCAGTTAAAATGACAAGCTTGTTAGAAGGTATTCAAACTGGAAAACTAGAGGAAGAATTTGACCTTTTAAGAGTTACAGAGGGAATAGTTTTCTTACTTGGTGTAGAGCAAGATTTCAAATACAAAGAAGAATACAAGACGATAATTGAAAATGTACACTCTAATTTAAAAGATTATATTCTATATTTGTCAAAATATTACTTAGACAATGGGGAGTTAATAGAGAGTTATATCTATTTAAACGCACAAGATGTGTTGTTGAAATATGATTCAGATTTATATTTTACAAGATTAGGTGTACTAGAACAGATATACAACCAAAACTTAGAGAGTCTTGAAGATGAAGAAAAACAAAATATAATATCTAAGTTATTAAAAGGATATGAAGAAATCAACAAGAGAGAAGAATATCCTTTGGCATTTTACAAGTTGGGATATCTTAATTCTGGATTAAAAAATTATCTAAAAGCTATGCTATACTTCAAAAAGTTTCTAAATTATGAAGGAAATGAAGAATTGAAAAACGAAGTTCGTGTAAATTTAGAAGAAATAGAAGACAATGCACGAATGGAAGAGGGAGAAGCATACTTAAGATATGGAAAATTTAAAGAAGCTGAAAATGCATTTAATAAAATAAGTAAGTCTTATTACGAATTCGACAAGGTTATATATTATAAGAGTATTATTAATTACCACTTAGGTTATTATGACCAAGCAAATGTACTTATAGAAGAAGCATTGACAACAAACAGCCGAGAAGAATACTATAATCATGCTGCCTTAGTAAATGTAGCTTTAGAAAATATAGATAAGTCAATATATTGGTATGAACAAGGATTAAAAGAATTTGAAGAAAGCTATACACTAAATTATAATTTGGGACTTTTATATTACAATTTAAAAGATGAAAAATATAAAATATATTTCAAAAAAGCTTATAAGATAGAGTCATCAGACCAATTGTTATCTCTAATTAAATAGGCTTTAACAAAAAATAAAAAATAGGTTAAAAAGTTGTTGACATGATAATATGAAGATGGTAATATTATTTAAGTCAGTTGGACAACTGATGAACGGAAAAAACGATTGAAAAAACTTTAAAAAAGTATTGACATTGAAAAATAACCGTTGTATAATAAATAAGCTGTCTCGTTAAAAAAGATAGCGCAGAACAATGATAATTAAATAGTGTAGAAAAGAATAAAACTATAAGCAAAGCAAAAAAGCTTAGCGGAAAGTCAGTGAAAAAACTGAGTAGCTAAGATCAAATAAGATATTATAATCGAGAGTTTGATCCTGGCTCAGGACGAACGCTGGCGGCGCGCCTAACACATGCAAGTCGAGCGATGAAGACATAACCGACGCCTTCGGGAAGAAGTTGAGTTGGATTAGCGGCGGACGGGTGAGTAACACGTGAGTAACCTGCCTTTGACACGGGGATAGCCACCGGAAACGGTGATTAATACCCGATGAAATCGTAGTGACACATGTCATAACGATCAAAGTGAATTAGCGGTCAAAGATGGACTCGCGTCTGATTAATTAGTTGGTGAGGTAACGGCTCACCAAGATAGCGATCAGTAGCCGGCCTGAGAGGGTGAACGGCCACATTGGAACTGAGAAACGGTCCAAACTCCTACGGGAGGCAGCAGTGGGGAATATTGCACAATGGGGGAAACCCTGATGCAGCGACGCCGCGTGAGCGAAGAAGGATTTCGATTCGTAAAGCTCTGTCCTATGGGAAGATAATGACGGTACCATAGGAGGAAGCCCCGGCTAACTACGTGCCAGCAGCCGCGGTAATACGTAGGGGGCGAGCGTTGTCCGGAATCACTGGGCGTAAAGGGTTCGCAGGCGGTTTAGAAAGTCAGATGTGAAAGGCGAGGGCTCAACCCTCGTAAGCATTTGAAACTTCTAAACTTGAGTAGTGAAGAGGTAAGTGGAATTCCTAGTGTAGCGGTGAAATGCGTAGATATTAGGAGGAATACCGGTGGCGAAGGCGACTTACTGGTCACAAACTGACGCTGAGGAACGAAAGCGTGGGTAGCAAACAGGATTAGATACCCTGGTAGTCCACGCCGTAAACGATGAGTGCTAGGTGTCGGAGGATTTCGGTGCCGCAGTTAACACAATAAGCACTCCGCCTGGGGAGTACGTGCGCAAGCATGAAACTCAAAGGAATTGACGGGGACCCGCACAAGCAGCGGAGCATGTGGTTTAATTCGAAGCAACGCGAAGAACCTTACCAGGGCTTGACATAATATTGACCCCTCTAGAGATAGAGGTTTCCCTTCGGGGACAGTATTACAGGTGGTGCATGGTTGTCGTCAGCTCGTGTCGTGAGATGTTGGGTTAAGTCCCGCAACGAGCGCAACCCTTACCTTTAGTTGCCAGCATGTAAAGATGGGAACTCTAAAGGGACTGCCGATGATAAATCGGAGGAAGGTGGGGATGACGTCAAATCATCATGCCCTTTATGTCCTGGGCTACACACGTGCTACAATGGTCGGAACAAAGAGCGGGCAAGCTAGTGATAGCAAGCGAATCTCAAAAAGCCGATCTCAGTTCGGATTGTTCTCTGCAACTCGAGAACATGAAGTCGGAGTTGCTAGTAATCGCAGATCAGAATGCTGCGGTGAATGCGTTCCCGGGTCTTGTACACACCGCCCGTCACACCATGGGAGTTGGCAATACCCGAAGTCGTCGAGCTAACCGCAAGGAAGCAGACGCCGAAGGTAGGGTTAATGACTGGGGTGAAGTCGTAACAAGGTAGCCGTATCGGAAGGTGCGGCTGGATCACCTCCTTTCTAAGGAAATAAATTCACAGACTGTAAAAGGAAAGTGGATTAAATAAAAAGTCTTATAGACTTTTCTACACTGTTTTAATTATATATATTATGGACCTGTAGCTCAGCTGGTTAGAGCGCACGCCTGATAAGCGTGAGGTCGGAGGTTCGAGTCCCCCCAGGTCCACCATGCTTTTTAAATAAAGCAATATGAACCATGAAAACTAAACAATCATATCAAGAAAGAAGAAGAGTCAAATTTAATACGAAGTAATAAAGAAGACACTTTTTCACTGGAAAACAAATAAAAGCAGTCAATAAGAATTGATTAGCAAAGGTCAAGTAAAAAAGAGCATTAGGTGAATGCCTAGGCACCAAGAGGCGAAGAAGGACGCGACAAGCTGCGAAAAGCTGTGGGTAGGAGCAAATATCCGCCAAACCACAGATATCCGAATGGGGCAACCCACCTCAAAAGAGGTATCTATAAGTGAATACATAGCTTATAGAGGCGAACCGGGTGAACTGAAACATCTAAGTAACCCGAGGAAAAGAAAGAAAACTCGATATCCAAAGTAGCGGCGAGCGAAATGGATAGAGCCCGACCGTGCATAAGACGAAAATAGTTAGCAGAAACTTCTGGGAAGGAGTACCAAAGAGAGTAACAGTCTCGTAAGCGAAAACGAAAATAGTTGGCACAAGAGAGTACCACCGGACACGTGAAACCTGGTGGGAAGACAGGGGGACCACCCCCTAAGGCTAAATACTACTTGGTGACCGATAGTGAACAAGTACCGTGAGGGAAAGGTGAAAAGAACCCCGAGAGGGGAGTGAAATAGAAACTGAAACCTAATGTTTACAAGCAGCGAAACTGGTTATAGACCAGGATCGTGTACTTTTTGTAGAACGGGCCAGCGAGTTATGGTAATAAGCAAGGTTAAGAAGTTAAGCTTCGGAGCCGTAGGGAAACCGAGTCTTAATAGGGCGAAAGTTTGTTGCCATAGACCCGAAACCGTGTGATCTATCCATGGGCAGAGTGAAGTCGGAGTAAAATCTGATGGAGGCTCGAACCGGGTAGCGTTTAAAAGCTATCGGATGACCTGTGGATAGGGGTGAAAAGCCAAACGAACACGGAGATAGCTGGTTCTCCTCGAAATAGCTTTAGGGCTAGCCTTTAGTGAACAATGATGAGGGGGTAGAGCACTGAATAGTTAAGGGGGCATTGAGCTTACCGAGACCTATCAAACTCCGAATACCAAATCAAGCACTAAGGAGTCAGACTATGTGGGATGAGCTTCATAGTCGAAAGGGAAACAGCCCAGACCACCAGCTAAGGTCCCAAAATAATAGTTAAGTGGGAAAGGATGTGGAATTACTCAGACAACCAGGATGTTGGCTTAGAAGCAGCCATACATTTAAAGAGTGCGTAATAGCTCACTGGTCAAGTGATTCTGCGCCGAAGATAACCGGGGCTAAACTATATACCGAAGCTGTGGACTATATGTAAATATAGTGGTAGAGGAGCAATGTCTAAGAGACGAAGCATAAGGCGTAAGCCGATGTGGATTTTAGAGAAGAGAGAATGCTGGCATGAGTAGCGAGAGGTGAGTGAGAATCTCACCCGTCGAAAACCCAAGGTTTCCTGAGCAAGGCTCGTCCACTCAGGGTAAGTCGGGACCTAAGGCGAGGCTGAAAAGCGTAGTCGATGGAAAACAGGTGGAAATTCCTGTACCGATATCAAGCGTTAAAAAGTAAGTGGGGACGCAGGAGGATAGCAGAAGCGCCCAGTTGGTGAGGCGTGCAAGCACAAAGGCTAAGAGTGAGGCAAATCCCGCTCTTGAGAAGGTTGAAGTGTGAAGCGGATCGAAAAACAAGTAGAGAAGGATGTAACTCCACACTGCCAAGAAAAGCCACTATCAAGTAAGATATCGCCCGTACCGTAAACCGACACAGGTAGGTGAGGAGAGAATCCTAAGACGAGCGGAAGAACCTTTGTTAAGGAACTCGGCAAAATGACCCCGTAAGTTAGCGAGAAGGGGAGCCCCTGAATAGGGGGCCGCAGTGAAAAGGCCCAAGCGACTGTTTACCAAAAACACAAGTTTCTGCAAAGTCGAAAGACGAAGTATAGGAGCTGACACCTGCCCGGTGCTGGAAGGTTAAGGGGAAGAGTTAGTCGAAAGGCGAAGCTTAGAACCGAAGCCCCAGTAAACGGCGGCCGTAACTATAACGGTCCTAAGGTAGCGAAATTCCTTGTCGGGTAAGTTCCGACCCGCACGAAAGGTGTAACGATTTGGGCACTGTCTCAACAAAGGATCCGGTGAAATTGTAGTAGCGGTAAAGATGCCGCTTACCCACGACAGGACGGAAAGACCCCGTGGAGCTTTACTGTAGGTTGACATTGGATTTTGAGTTTAAATGTACAGGATAGGTGGGAGACTAAGAAGCAAGTGCGCCAGCATTAGTGGAGTCGTCCTTTGGATACCACCCTTTTAAACTTAGGATTCTAACCTAACCCCTTGAATCAGGGGAAGGGACACTGTCAGTCGGGCAGTTTGACTGGGGCGGTCGCCTCCGAAAGAGTAACGGAGGCGTTCAAAGGTTCCCTCAGCACGGATGGAAATCGTGCGAAGAGTGCAAAGGCAAAAGGGAGCTTAACTGCGAGACCAACAAGTCGAGCAGATAGGAAACTAGGACTTAGTGATCCGGTGGTACCGAGTGGAAGGGCCATCGCTCAACGGATAAAAGCTACCCCGGGGATAACAGGCTTATCTCCCCCAAGAGTCCACATCGACGGGGAGGTTTGGCACCTCGATGTCGGCTCGTCTCATCCTGGGGCTGAAGTAGGTCCCAAGGGTTGGGCTGTTCGCCCATTAAAGAGGCACGCGAGCTGGGTTCAGAACGTCGTGAGACAGTTCGGTCCCTATCCGTCGTGGGCGTAGGAAATTTGAGAGGAGCTATCCTTAGTACGAGAGGACCGGGATGGACAAACCTCTGGTGCATCAGTTGTCTTGCCAAAGGCACAGCTGAGTAGCTAAGTTTGGACGGGATAAGAGCTGAAGGCATCTAAGCACGAAGCCCCCCTCAAGATGAGATTTCCCCATTAGATAAGACCCCTTGAAGAAAACGAGGTTGATAGGCTCAAGGTGTAAGAGTAGTAATACTTTAAGCTAATGAGTACTAATAGGTCGAAGACTTGATCAAAGAAGATATGATTGTTAGTTTATCCGGTATCAATAGTATGAAGGACACACCTGTACCCATACCGAACACAGAAGTTAAGCTTTAATACGCCGATGGTACTTGGCTGGAGACGGCCTGGGAGAGTAGGTTTTGCCGGATTTAGAAATAAATAATCTTAGGTAGCTCAAAGGTGGAGCAACCGGCTGTTAACCGGTAGGTTGTGGGTTCGAGTCCCACCCTGAGAGCCAGAAATGCCGGGGTGGCGGAACTGGCAGACGCACAGGACTTAAAATCCTGCGGTGGTAAAACACCGTACCGGTTCGATTCCGGTCCTCGGCACCAAAAAAAATGACGCGGGATGGAGCAGTCCGGTAGCTCGTCGGGCTCATAACCCGAAGGTCGTAGGTTCAAATCCTGCTCCCGCTACCATTACATAGAGGAATCAACTAAGGACTGTGTGGACTTTGTTTTAAATTTTAGAAAGTATTAAATTAATAAGGCCCTGTGGTCAAGCGGTTAAGACACCACCCTTTCACGGTGGTATCCCGGGTTCGATTCCCGGCAGGGTCACCAAAGATATGGGCGCATAGCTCAGTTGGGAGAGCATCTGCCTTACAAGCAGGGGGTCATAGGTTCGAGCCCTATTGTGCCCACCATATTAAAAAGGCTAAATAAATTGGCCTGGTAGTTCAGTTGGTTAGAATGCCAGCCTGTCACGCTGGAGGTCGTCGGTTCGAGCCCGATCCAGGTCGCCAAAATTGTGTTAAGCTGGTGTAGCTCAATTGGTAGAGCAACTGACTTGTAATCAGTAGGTTGGGGGTTCAAGTCCTCTCACCAGCTCCAATTTAATAAATATTAACTATGCGGATGTGGCTCAGTGGTAGAGCATCGCCTTGCCAAGGCGAGGGTCGCGAGTTCGAATCTCGTCATCCGCTCCATTTTTATATTGTGCGTCTTTAGCTCAGCTGGATAGAGCGTCTGGCTACGGACCAGAAGGTCAGGGGTTCGAATCCTCTAAGGCGCACCAACAAAAACCTTGTAAAATCAACGTTTACAAGGTTTTTTACTTTTTATTTTGTTTTTTATAAAGTCGCATAAAAATCACTAAAATTTAGTACGTAGATTACAAGTAGAATATTTATAGCATACAAATCTATAGTTTATTTACTGAATCTATAAGTTCTGTAATTTCATCATGAGTATACCATTTAGCTGTTATTGAATAATCTGTATGGCCCATAAGTCTACTTATTGTGTTTTTATTCTTTTCAGATTTATTTAGCAGCGATGCAAAAGTGTGTCTGCAAGAGTGTGGTGTAAGTTTTCTTATTCCTATTTTTTTAAGAAGAGGATAATATATATGTTTCCTGTAATAGTCAGTGGTTATACTTCTTCCTCTTTCATTAACGAATAAAAACTTAGAATCTGTTAGCATTCTTTTTTGAATCAAAGGGAGTAAATCTTTGTGTATTGGAGTTATTTTTTGTTTTCCTGTTTCTGTTTTATTCCCATGTTGAATATATCCATACTCTAAATTAACTTTATCTTTGGGAATGGATAACATCTCTCCAACTCTGTCGCCAGTGTAAATCATAAAAAGTATTGAATCTATCCATTCATTGTCTTTATATTTCCATAAAGTTTCTATTTCATCACTATTAAATATTTCTTTTTCTTTCTTATCTTTTTGAGCGGGCAATGTTACAAATTGTGTATAATCTTTTTCTGCTAAATCATTTTGCATTGCAAATTTAAATAACTGAGTTGATAAGCTTTTGATATCTTTTAGTGTGCTTCTAGACATAGTAGAGTAGTCGTTGATTACATCTTGTAAATGCTTAGTCTTAATATCTCTTATATGCATGTTTTTTAATACAGAAAGTTTTTTCCAAGCGCCTTTATACCCGGAGATTGTTTTTTCTCCTATAGTTAAAAAGTGTTGTTTAGACCATAGATCATATATGTTTTCTAAAGTTGCTTTATTTAATACAGCCGGGTTTTTATAGTATTCTAAAAGAAGCATTTCAGCATCTTTTTTAGTTTTTGAGTATCCAATATATTTTCTTATCTGCTTCCCATTTTCATCCCAGCCTGTAGTTACTAATGTAGCATAAGGTCTTCTTCTGTTTTTGCCTAAGTTTATAATACTTCCCATACCATTTGCTCGTTTCATTTTAACCTCCTAAATTATTGTTTTTGAAGTAATGGTTTAAGTTATATTCTTCAATGCCAGTTAAAAAAGATATCTGTTTTATACTTAATTCAGCAAATGAGGATATATCATATTTTTTTAATATCATTGAAGTGGCAAAGAAATTAGCTTCAGTTTCTTCTTTGATATTGTTGTGTAGAGTACAGGTTTGATTAAAAAGTATATTATCTTGATGCTTTAAAAATATATGGCCTAATTCATGTAAACAGGTAAACTCATTTTCAAACTCTGTATTTTTACTATTTAAAAATATGATTTTTGTTCTGTATTTAGTGGTGGTATATCCCTTTAAGGTAAATGGCATATCTATAAACTGTAATAGAATATCTTTTTCTTTACATATTTCAAATGGATTAGTCCCATATTTTTTATATATTGTTTTAATAATTCTATTTATTTTTATATTTTCCATAGTATTCTCTCTTATTAAGTATATTTATGAACTTACGTTCTTTAAAACCGTAAAAAATATATAGGAGAGTGTAATATCTCCTATATTAAACTTATTAAGCTACAAATAAATTTTTATATTGAACTCTTTTACTCCAAGGTATAGATTTTGCTCCATAATTATTTAAAGCATCTTCTATATCTGAATTTGTTTTTTTGATTTCATCATTATAAATAACGTATAACTTAGAATTATCATTTCTTTTATCTACTGTGTCAAGCCAACCAAATAAAAAGGATCTTGTTTGACCTAATTCTATACTATTGCAAGTTTGAATAAGTCTATCGGGAGCTTTTTTAGATTTAGGTATTATAAAATCATACTTTGTTCCTGAATTAGTTTTTCCCATAAGAACAACATCTTCCATATATCTAATATTATTCTTATCAAAAAAAGTTTTAACATCTTCATTAAAGATATTAATAATAGAAGGTTTATTTAAAACATATAAATCAGAAACTTTTTGCATAGCTTGAGCTAAAAAATATAATTTCAAAGGCAAATCTTTCTTTGATGACAATGTGTAAATAGAACGCATATCAGAAGATACACCATGGTCTAATAATATTTTATTTAGTTTTTCAGTGCGCTTAGAGCCCTTTTCAAACTTAACACCTTTCATAGCTAAATCAGCCAATGTAATTCCATCATCAGTAAGATAAAAGGAATCCGTATCTTTAAACTCAATATATATTTCAATTAAATCATTGCCAGAGTCTAAGAATGGGGTAGTTATACGAGTAACTTTTTCATTAATTTTAAGCTCGGATACAAAGCTACTCAAAAAATTCGAATATTCAGTTTTTAAAGATAGCTTTGTCATAAAATCACCTACATAATTTTTTGATATTGTGGAATCTTAATCTTATTATATGTGCAAAAGTTTTCAAAAATTTCACAAATATCATCTGTATTTTTGATTATTATATCATGAAAGTCATTTAGACTTATACCATATTCAAAAATTTTACCTTCATCAAATTTAATTATGTGCACATGGTTTCTGTCAGTGCACGTACCGTCATGGTTTACATGAGGTTTGCCATCAATTTCTAATCTAAAAATTGTTTCATCAGACCTTTTGAGTCTTAGATTAAAGACTATACGTCTACTATAAGCGCCTCCCTTATGTATATCTAAGATAAAAGAGCATTTATTATCAGTAGATTCTATAGCATGTTGACTTTTACTATCATGTAAAGAAATGTGGTTTTCTTGAAAGTATTTATTAAGCATGAGTATATAAGAAAACAATTCTTCATTTAACTTATTATATTCCATAAATTTCCTTTTCTATTCTCGTTTAAATCTCGTTTAATCTCGTTTAAGACGAGATAAGTTTACTTTTTGTTTTTGTTTGGATTGAATTTTTCTTTGGCTTTTATCTTGGCTAGGATTAGTGTATTTTCCATATTATCTAGGATAAATTGTTTGATTTCGTCATCAACTATTTCTCCGTCTAGGGATAGCCTTAGGGTTCCTTTGGTCATGTCTTTTTTCATTTCTTCTAGGTCTTTTTGTATGTCTATTTCATCTTTTCTGCTTAGTTGTTTGACGTTTGAATTTCCGAGCAGGTAATCTGTTGTGACGTTGAAGTATTTGGCTAGCTTTATTTTAATTTCATCACTAGGAACTCTAACACCACTTTCATATTGAGATAGAGTGGAATTGCTAATATTAAGATAATTAGCTAATTCTTTTTGAGATAATCCTTTTTCTTCTCTCAAATATTTAATTCTTTTAGATAGAATATTTAAATTATTTATATTTTGGTTTCCTAATAAGTAATCAGTAGAAACATTAAAAATTTTAGAAAATTCAACAAGTAATTCATTAGATGGTTCTCGTTGATTTAATTCATAAAAAGAGATAGCTTTAGGTGTAACTTGAACTCTATCCGCTAATTCTTTTTGTGTCATATTCAATTCTTCTCTTAATTTTTTTAAAAGTTTACCATCCATAAGAAACCTACTTTCTGTACTATAAGTACATTATATAAAAAATTTTAAAAAAAAGCTATTGACAATCTACAAAATGTACAGTACAATTTGTACATAAAGAGAAATGAGGTGATTTTGTGAACCGCGTTAAAGAATTAAGAGAAAAAAACAATATCTCTCAAAATAATTTAGCGATAAAGGTTGGAGTTACGCCAAAATATATAGGGTTTATAGAAAACAACGAAAGAAATCCATCCTTAAATGTAGCTAAAAAAATAGCAGAAGTATTTAATGAAAAGATAGATGATATTTTTTTACTCTAAAAATGTACATATTGTACATTTAGTTAAATCGAAGTAAGGAGGAGCTTAGTTTTAGTATAGCCTCTTTAAATATTGAAGAAAATAGGAACTGAATAAACAAATAGCTATTAAATATAGGGGGTGAGGGTGTGAAAAAGCAAGTAACGCTTCGATTGCCTAAAGACTTATACGAAGCGTTGAGTAAGGTTAGTGATGAATATGGAATAAATAATTCTAATTTTGTTGTTCTTTCGATTCTTGATTATCTTGATTTGATGCCAAGTATTCATCAACAGCTATCAGAATTAAACGAGACATAGGAATATAGCTGTTTTCTGAATATTCTTTTAATCTGTCGTATAGTTCTTGTGGCATTCTAACTGTAAATTTCTTAGTTTCATTCATTGTGATACCTCCTAAATATCATTTTACCACTAAAAAAGTGGCAAATAAATAAAAAAACTATTGCCATTCAAAAGGTGGCAGCATATAATTGAATAAAAGGAGGTGGCAATAAGGTGGCTGATAAAATTGTTAAGTTTACTTTAAGACTGCCAACGTGGATAGATGAAAAGATATCTGAAAAGGCGAATGAAGAAATGATAAGCAAGAATGCTTTAATTGTTAGGGCTTGCACTGAACAGTTAAAAAAATGGGAAGATGTACATTATGTTAAATCGAAGTAAGGAGGAGCTTGTATTTAGTATAGTCTCTTTAAATGTTGAAGAAAATAGGAACTGGATAAACAAATAGCTATTTAATGTAGGGGGTGAGGGTGTGAAAAAGAAAGAAAAAAGAAAAGTCTTTACCCTTAGATGTGATAAAGACTTTAAAGAAGATTTAAAAATCAAAGCAAAGAAAGAAAATAAGACAGTGAATCAATTTATAATTTCTGAATTGATTAAAGATTATTCTGAAATTTCTCCATTTTCTTTTTCATAAGTTTTAATGGCTTGAATAACTAGTTGCTCAATTTCTTTGTTAGCAGAACGCCCATTACTTTCTGCAATGTATTTGATTTTATTTATGACTTCTCTTGTTGTTCTAAAAGTGAATGTAATATTTTCGTCCATTTTATCAACTCCTTATGATGTCATTATACTATCAAAAATAATTCGGGAAATATATTGACTTCAAAATGAATTCGTGATATAACTTATTTGAGGTGAATTCAAAATGAAGTCAAAAGAAGTGGTGACTACAACTTTAAGACTGCCTAAATGGTTAGATGAAAAGTTAAAGGAAGAGAGTAAATATAAAGCTATTAGTAAAAATGCTTTAATTTTAGAAAAGTTGAGAGATAAGGTTAAATCAAAGTAAGGGGGCGATGGTATGACATTTCTTGAAGCATTTAGGTTAATGAATGCTGAACAGTTTGAAAGGTATGGTAGAGATTTCTTTAATGCTAGAGACAAGGAGAAAGCTTTAAGAGATTTACAGAGCGACTTTCCTAAAGATGCAGAAAAGCCACTCTTAAAAGTTCTAGGGCTTTACTCGACATCTAGTGCAGGTAAGCAATAGTGGCAACCATTAGGTTTACTAATTTCATATTTAAAAATTGCTTCTATCATACATTCTTCGTAGGTGTCAAAGAGTTCATAATTTTTAATTTCATTTATTTGACATTGGGGTGTCTGTTTTGAAAGGTTATGAATTTCACCTGTGTTTATGTTTAGTAGAAAATTTTTACTCATATAATCACCTCCTCTCGAGATGATTATATCAAATTGTGAAATTGTAGTAAGGGGGAGCTTATGGATAAAATAGAAATTCATTTAAATGTTAGTGAAAGTCAAAACAAACTTGATAAGCAAGAAACTATTAAAGAATGGATTGAGTTTTTTACTAATATTCAACAAGAGCACTCTTTGGGGAATGCTCTTATTGAACTAAATATTAATATTTAGTTTTTGAGAATTCTACGTGGTGTATGTCTTTACCCCATACACTTAATGAATTATCAACACCAATGAAGTTATAAAAATAATTTGCATAAAAAACAAATTCAGGAAAGCTATCTTCAAGTACTTTTCCATCTTTTTTATGAATTATTTTTTCTAAGTCATTGATGTAAACAGAGTTGTCATTTAGTAGTTTGATGTGTGCGTTCAATATAATCACCTCCTTTAGGTGATTATATCAAATTGTTAAATCTAAGTTAGGGGGCGATGGTATGACATTTCTTGAAGCATTTAGGTTAATGAATGCTGAACAGTTTGAAAGGTATGGTAGAGGATTTTTTAATAGTAGAAATGAGGAAAAGGCTTTAAAAGATTTAAACAGTCCTCTTCCTGATTGGCTAGAAGAGGCTGTTAAAAAAACCTTTAATCAACCTTTGTCTTCGGATGGTAAGCAATAATGACAACCGTTAGGTTTCAAATAAGATGTGTGAAATCCTAAAGTAACTAATGCTTCTGTATAAGTATCTGCCATTTTGAAATTTATGATTTCGTTTATTTGACATTGTGGCTTCTCGTTTAATAAATCATGTATTTCACCTGTGTTTAAGTTGGCAAGGTACCTTTTACCGTTGTATGGATAGTCATATCTAAGCATATAATCACCTCCTTTTGAGATGATTATATCTAAAGTATATAGGTTGTGGTAGTTAGAAAAAATAGGATTAAAGACTATAAAGATAGTTTTAATGTAGGGGGTGAGGGTTTGAAAGGTAGAAAAATTGATGGAGAAATGTTGCAAGAGTTTATAAATAACCACTTCAAAAGTAATTTAGATTTTTCTGAGAGTGTAGGGATATCGTACTCACATTTATACTATATTCTCAAAGAATGGGTTGAAATTAGTTATAAAACTATGGAAAAGTTCGAAAAGATTTTTAGTGAGTGTGGGGAGAATATAAATTCATTTATGTATCCTGAACCTTTGATAATGAATGGATTGGAAATAAAGCAGATTGATGTTTTTAAGGAAGATAATTTACTTTGTTCTATAACATCAAAGGACATCATCCTTAGAGATGATATAAAAGTAGAGTGTAGACCTTACTAAGATTAACCTAAATTGTTATTTGGACTGTTATTTAGAAGGTCTACACTAATACAATTAGTATCATTATTCTAAATACAAAACAATATATAGTATACAGAATCGATTAAAAATAAAAAAGCATACAATATATAGTAGAAATAAGGGGTAAATGAATGGGAAGAGACGCAAGGTCTGCAAAGAATAATATTTACTACAAGGCTCGTATTGAGGCTAGTGGATATAATGAAAAGCTCAAGAGTAGAGAGAGTGCTGCTGAAATGTTAGGTGTTCATGCTTCGACTTTGGCTGATTATGAGCTTGGGATTGTGAAGTGTCCTCAGCCGGACAAGGTAGTTTTAATGGCGGACCTTTACAATGCTCCGGAGCTGCTTAATAGGTATTGCACTGATGAGTGTCCTATTGGATGTAGTTGTGTGGCGCCTATGAAAGTGGAAACTCTTGATAGGGTTACTATAAAGACTTTATCAGCAATTAAGAGTTTAGATGAAGTGAAAAACGAGCTTTTAGATATTACATCTGATGGTGATGTTGATGATTCGGAGCATGAAAGATTTATTGATGTGATGGATACTTTGGAGCAGATAGTTGTTGCTGCTGGGGAATTGAGATTATGGTTTAAAAAGAATAGAGGTAGGAGGTAGAAGATGACTGTAACAGATGTAGCAAGAATGTTAAATAAAACTCCACAGACTATTAGAGTGGGGTTACAGAGAGGGATATTACCTTTTGGTAGTGCATTTAAAACAAATGAAGCTAATAAGAAGTACAGCTATATTATTTATCCGGAGAAGGTAAAGGAGTATTTGGGGGAGATAGAAAATGCAATTAGTTGATAGAAATGGCAGAAACATTATAAATTTTAGGGCGCCGTTTTGGCAAAATCTAAAAGTGATAGTTGGATTTTTAATGTTTATCTATCTGTGCGGAGTAATGGAGAGTTTATAAATGGAAGTTATAACTAAAAAAAGTCCTAATAAAGCCGGCAAGCATTTAAAGGACTTAGTAAATATATCTATGCTAATTATAGCATAGTAAGGAGAAAAAATGAACGAAGAAATATTTGAAAGATTAGGAATATTGTTAAAAAACATTCAAGAAATAGAAAGGCTTCTATACAGCAGAGAAGAACTTGAAGCGAAATTGAAAGAATATAAGAGAGAGTACGCAGAGCTTAGTAAGGAATTGATTGAGAGGGAAATATAAATGAAGTTATATGAATTAACGCAAATTTACAACAATCTAATGGATTTAGATTTATCTGAAGATGAATTAAAAGTACATCTTACAAACATTGAAGATGAAATTGAAGAGAAGGCAGACAACATAGCAAAAGTATTAAAGAGTATGGATGCTGAAGCGGTGGCTTTAAAGGATGAAGAAACAAGGCTTGCTGAGAAAAGAAAAGCGATTGAGAACAGAAGTAAAGGTTTAAAAATGTATTTACAAGACCAAATGATTTTAGTAGATAAAAAGAAATTCAAAACTACTTTATTTAGTTTTAATATTCAAAAAAATGCACCGTCATTAAAGATTATTGATGAAAGTAAAGTCCCTGAAGAATTTTTTGTAATCGAAAGGAAATTAAATAAAACAGATTTTAAAAATGCGGTTAAGGATGGTCTTTATGCTGATGCTGCTACTTTAGAGAGTAGCGAAAGTTTAAGGATTAGATGAGGGATGTGAATTATGAGCAATATGGTTTTAATCATTGGAGAAAGTGGAACAGGTAAAAGTACAGCTATAGAGAGTTTAGATCCTAACGAGACTTTTATTATCCAAGTGGTTAATAAACCTCTTCCATTTAAGGGATTTAAAGCTAAGTATCCATTAAAAACTAAAGAGAAAAACGGAAATAGAGTTGTTTCAGGTAAATGGAATCAAATAATAAGTGTTTTAGAGTATTTAAATAATAATCCAGGAATAAAAGTTGTAGTCATTGATGATTCACAGTATCTAATGAGTGATGAATATATGACAAGAGCCACAGAAAGAGGATTTGATAAGTTTACAGAGATAGGGCAGCACTACTATGACGTTATTAAATTTGCTGCAGGGTTAAGAGAAGATTTAACGATTGTCTTTCTTAGCCATTCAGAAGTCAAAGATGATGGAAGAATAAAAGTTAAGACAATTGGAAAATTACTTGATGAAAAAATAACTATTGAAGGTTTATTTACTGTAGTTTTAAATACAAAAATCGAAGATGGTAATTACTACTTTGAAACTCAAAACAATGGATTTAATACTACTAAAAGCCCAAAAGGAATGTTTGAAAGTGTAAAGATACCTAATGATTTAGGTTATGTTGTTGAAAAGATAAATGAATATTACGGAGGTTAATTATGTTTCAAATGAATAAAGATTATATTCGCGAAGATGTTGAAAGTATCGAATATATAAAAAAGAGTGGATGTTATGAAGTTGTAATTGAAAAAGCTGAGCAACTAAATGGATATAATTCAAAATCAGAAGGAATAGCTCTTAATTTTTCTGACTCAGAAAGCAGACGAGGAAATTTAAGAATGTACTACACAAATAGAGATGGACTACCGGTTGAATTTAACCAAAGGCATTTATCGCATTTATGCTATTTACTAAATCAAAATGCACTACTACCAGGACAAGATAAACAAATAGCTTCTCTTATAGGCAAAATAATAGGAGTGGTTATAGAAGTTGATGTTAGAGATTACCAAGTGGATAATAACGGAACTAAAGAGAGAAGATATGCTTACGATTATATATTAAAAAGTTTCTATGACCCACAAACAAAACAAACATCTAAGGAAAAACTAGAAAATAGACCGGCAGAAATTTATAACTCTTGTGTACAGAGATATGAAAATGTAGTTGAAATTGAACTACCTAAAAGTGAAAAATTAGAAGATGCAGAAGGATTTTATCAAATAAATAACGCAGATATTCCATTTTAATTAAGGGGGCTTAGGCTCCCTAATAGAGATAAAGGATGTGATAATTTGGCAAGACCTCCTAAAGATGGTTTGGATTATTTTCCTTTATATGTAGATATTTTTGAAGATGAAAAGATAGAAGCTATTTCAGGTGAGTTTGGAATTAAGGGTGAAATCACAGTAGTAAAACTGTTATGTGCGATATACAAGAATGGATATTTCATTGTATGGAATGAACTTGTGAAAGCCCAACTCCTAAAAAGACTACCTGGAGTAAGTAAAGAATTAATGGAGCTAATTGTAGACCGCTTGGTGTTATGGGAGTTTTTTGATAAAGCCCTGTTTCATTCGGCTGAGGTTCTAACTAGCAAAAAAATTCAACAAAACTATCTTGAAGCTACAAAAAGAAGAAAATCAAATAAACCAACTTTATACATTATAGAAAGTAATAAATGTGAGCATAATGTAGACATTAATGCACAAACTGAGGGAGTTAATGTAGACATTAATGCACAAACTGAGGGAGTTAATGTAGACATTAATGCACAAAGTAAAGTAAAGGAAAGTAAAGTAAATAATAATATCTCTCCTGAACTGTCTGAAATAATAAAGTTATATCAGGACAGTGGTTTTGGTGCGATAAATAACACGGTGAGAGATAGCATAATAGCTATGCTGGAGGACTTTGAAATTAATTGGATTCGTGATGCATTCAAGGTTGCAGCTGAGTATAATGCCCATAGTTTGAAGTACGTTAATAGCGTTTTGGAGAATTGGAGACGTAACGGAAAGGACAGCCCAAAAGCAAAAGCTAAGCGTACTAAATTCCACAACTTCACTCAAGCAGCTGACTCTATGAGTGAACAGGATCTTGAAGATATTGCAAAGCGTAAGAGGGAGCAGGCTTTAAAGGAGTTGGGACTATGAATTTGGAGCAGGCAAAGGCTGCACTTATAAGCAAAGACAGAGTTATTTTTAAGGGCAGAACTCTAAGTAATTTACAAGCTAAAAACACAGAGTATGAGTGTATTGAGGCTCTTGTTTTTAAAAATATAAAGGGCAAGATAGTGCCGTCTGTAGTGCTAAAGGATTTAAATGCTAATTCGGTGTTGTCTTGTGGGTTGGAGGATGTTGAGCTTTTATGATACACAAAATAGTAATCAAGAATAGACTGCCGGGAATGAATGAAGTAATAAACAAAAATAGAGTGAATAAATTTGCTGGAGCAAGGCTAAAAAAAGAAACAACAGAGATGATAGCATGGAATATCAAAGCTCAGATGAATGGAAAAATTAAAAACCAAATAGATATAACTTTTAAATGGCATTGTAAAGACAAAAGAAGAGATAAAGACAATATAATGTCAGCACAAAAATTCATTTTTGACGGTTTACAGATGGCAGGAATTATAAAAAATGATGGGTGGAATGAAGTAAGAAATATATCTCATGAGTTTTTAATGAGTGGAACGGAAATGGTAGAGATATACATGCAAGAGGTATAGCCATGAATAAATGTTGTTTAGACTGCAAGATAAGGCATCTTAACTGCCATAGCGGTTGCAGTAAGTATCAGGATTTTTACAGAGAGAACGAAGAAATTAAAAGACGAAAGAGGGCATATAGTGATGCTGCTTATATGCTAGACAAACAGTGCATAAGTGATTTTAAGAGGACAAAAAAATGGTAAAAGAATACGTATGCAACAGGAATTTATATAAAAAAATTAAAAAGTTTGACCATAAAGAGATGGACGAATTTTTAACTAAAGTGTACATGGAAGGTTGGAACAATGCACTTAAAGAGGTTGAACACATTGGAGAGAGCCCAAGGGAAAAGCTGGAGAAGGTATTGAATAAGACTAAAGGTGTTGGTCCAAAGTTAAAAGCGGCGATATTAAATATGTGGAGCGAGTAATGAGAGAGTATGAAGCATTTGTAAAGCTTGAAGGGATTGAAAGTAAAGTTTCTGTTGGAATTTATAATTCTGAATTTGAAGCAGAAAGAGCAATTGCAATTCAGAGGAGTAAAAATAAATTGTTTAAATGGGGTTGGATAGAGAGTTTGGATAGCGGTTATTTTTATGATGTCGATGGCCAAGGGGACTAATGATGGATATTCAAGATTTATTAGATGAGTTAGAAGACGCAGCTTATCACAGACAAGAATATTTAATAAGTGAGATACGAGCAAAAATAGATGAATGGTTAGAACAGAATATTTCAGAAGAGATAGAAATAAGATAAGATATTTAGCAAAAATAGAAAATGCTAACTAATGCTAACTATTTTACGCATATAAATTAAATAAATGGCAAAAATGAATTTATGTAAGAAGAAATGGCGATATAAATTGAATAATTGTATAAAAATCGATTTATATTTGAAAAAGTGAGAGATAAATGGAATGGAGATAGAAGAATGGGAAAATGATTAAAGTGTTAGCACTACCATATAAAGATTTTAAAGAACGAGTAAGATTGATAAGACAACTTGAGAAAGCAGGGTTCAAGGTTGAATATGATGAGAATTTTATTTATGCAGAAAAACATTACAAGTTTTTAACAATAGAATATTAAAATTTGCCTCTTTGTATATCAAAGGGGTTTCAAGCTGCAAATACATATTGGGAGGGAATTGATGGATAAGGATATGCTTTCACGTTATAGAGATTTGAAAAGAGAACTTAGAATTTTAGAGTTAGAAAATAAAAAGCTAAATAAGACAGAGATTGTAGTAGACAAGGTTAAAGCATCTAACACAGAATTCCCTTATCAAGAAATTAGCTTACCTATAGTTGGCATGAGAGAGCTTACTGAAAGAGAAAAGTTAATTAGAGAGTGTTTAAATGCACAGTGGCAGAGAGCTTTTGATTTAAGGCTTGAGATAGAGGATTTTATAAATAGTATTGAGGATAGTAGAATAAGAGTGGTGTTTAGGTTAAGATATATTGAGGGTTGGAGTTGGTTAAGGATAAGCAGCTATTTAGGTAGTACATCTGAGAGCTACTCTAGAATGGTTCATGATAGATATTTAAACAAATAATAAAACAAAAGGAATTGTTGGGAAAAATATGGTATAATTTAGAAAAAATAAACTGAATTTTAAGTAGATTATTTAGTTTATTATTTAAATTAGAGAAGGAGGTAAATCGATGACACAAGAAAAAGGAGTCAAAATAAATCCTGATGTTTTAAAATGGGCAATAAAGGAAAGTGGAAAATCAGAGTTTGAAATAATAAATAAATTCCCAAAAATTGACAATTGGATTATAGAAGAAGATTTACCAACATTTAAAAAAATTGAAGACCTCTCTAACTTTTTTAAAATTCCGTTAGGTTACTTTTTTTTGAGTGAACCTCCAAAAAGTTTTAAATTTAAAGCTGATTTCAGATCAATAAATAATGTTTTTCCTAAAGCTTCCAAAAATCTAAAAGAAACAATTATAGATATGTCTCAAAGACAAAATTGGTTAATTGAATATAGAGAAAAATTAGGTTATGAGGATTTAGAAATAAATAGGAAGTTTAATGAGCTATATCAACAACATATGAATTATATGGAAGTAGCAAAAATAATTGTAGATTTAATTGACTTAGATTACGCTAAAGTAGAAAGCTTTAAGACTATTAATGAGTACTATAATTATTTTAGGAATATGCTGGAACAATTAGGAATCAGTGTTTTCCAAAATGGAGTAGTTGGTAATAATACTCATAGAAAATTAGACTTAGAAGAATTTAGAGCTTTTGTCCTAATTGATAAAATAGCACCTATTATTTTTATAAATAGTTGTGATAGTCAATCCGGTAAGGTTTTTTCTATTGTTCATGAGTTTGTGCATATACTGCTCGGAGAAGATGATATAATTACAGAAGAAGATAATATAACCAAAAATGAAAGATATATAAATAACATTACAGCGGAAATTTTGGCTCCGAAATGTTATTTACTAAGTTTTTGGAATAAAGAAATAGATTATATTAATCAAATATCAATATTAAGTAAAAAACTGAAAATAAGCCAAGAAGCAATAGCTTTAAAATTATTAAATATGAGTTTAATAAATCAGAATAAATATGAACATATTAAAAGTATAACTACGCTTAACGTAGGCAAAAAAAATAATTCAGGCGGGAATTACTATAATAATCTAAATTCAAAATTAAGTGAGAATTTTAAAAGAGATGTTATATACAATATTGAATCTAATAATATAAGTTATACTGAAGGATTTAGACTTTTAGGAAATATAAAAGCAAAAGCATATGGAAATCTTAAGGAGATAACATATGGAATTTAAATTTTTATTGGATACAAACATTTTCATAACAGCATATAAGCATACATATCCAATGGATGTATTCCCTTCATTTTGGGATAAACTCATAACAAACGGTGGAAATAAAATTATACTCTTAGACAAAATTTATGATGAATTACTAGTTGGAGATGATGGATTAATAGATTGGATTAAAGAGAATAAAAATAATTTCACAAATATTACTAGTTCAGATGCTGATATTATCAGCAATTATACTCAAATTGCAGATAAAATTGAGAATGAAAGCAAATATGAAGATACGGCTAAATATGAGTATTATAATGTAGCTGATTCATGGATTTGTGCAGCAGCACTAGCAAAAAAATATATTATTGTTACTAATGAAATCGGTTCAAACACTAAGAAAAGAATTAAAATTCCTGATGTTTGTGAAGCTTTTGGAATTGAATATATCACTCCTATTGACTTTATAAGAAGAATAGGAATGAAGCTTTAATTTTACTCTGGATTTTGTGCGTTTTGTGCGAAATGTGCGTGTTATATTAATAGAGTAGAAAAGTGTATTCAACTTTTAACCTCTTAGATAGTTAGTAAAGAGAACCTTAAATTAATAGGGTTCTTTTTTTGTTCAAATGTTATAGTATGTATATAAAGGAGGTAATTAAAGTGGATAGAATAGATGAACTTCTTATAAGAGACGATAAAGAGTCCAATTTTGAGATTGAGAAGATTCTTGAAGAAAAGTTTCGTGGTTTAAGTAAGTCTGATTTACAAAAATTAATATTTAAGACTGAAAACAACTTACATGCAACTATGTACTATCTCCATAAATACAAAGGTTGGAGATACTAATTAGAAAGGACGGTGAAGCATGGCATTAACGGATAAACAAAAGCTTGTGGCTGATGAGTATATTAAAACTCTTAATAGGACTGAAAGTTATTTAAAATACTATAAGAACGTAAAGAACAGAGAGACGGCTCGTGCTAATGCAAGCCGTCTTTTTAACACTCAAGAAGTTAAAGAATATGTTGAAGATAGAATGAAGGAGCTTGATGAAGAACTTATTGCTGATCAGCGTGAAATTCTTAGAATGCTTACAAGGGCGGCAAGAAGGCAGGAGATTGATTATCAAGTGGTCATGACTAAAAAGCCTAGTTTTGATGAGAATGGGAATTTTTTAGGTATTGAAGAAAAGCCGGAGGTTGTCGAGCTACCAACTCAAAATAAGGATAGTATTAAGGCTCAAGAACTTTTAGGTAAAAGGTTTGGTATGTGGACTGATAAATTGGAAATCAAAGCGGAAAGTGTTGTGATTGTAGATGACATCGAAGATTAAACTATCTGAAATAATACTGCCTAATTTTAGAAGTATCCACAAAGAGATAAAAGCTAATAACTATTTAAAATATGTATTCAAAGGCGGCAGAGGTTCGGGGAAATCTTCTAATATAGGCATAGAACTCATTTTAGATATAGTAGCAAATCCAATAACTATTCTTTGCGTAAGAAAAGTTGGAAACACTCTTCAAGAATCTTGCTATGAACAGTTAAAAGAGGCAATAAGTATATTAAATCTTGAACCTTATTTTAAATTTAATTTAAGCCCTTTAAAGATAACATATACACCGCGTGGTAATTCAATAATTTTTAGGGGCGCTGATGATCCTGCAAAGATAAAATCTATTAAGGTGGCAAAGTTTCCTATAGCAAGGTTATGGATAGAAGAACTTGCTGAATTTAAAACAGAAGATGAAGTATCTATGATTGAAAATTCTGTTTTAAGAGCTGAACTTGCGGATGGGTTAAAATATAAGTTTTTTTATTCTTATAATCCGCCTAAAAGAAAACAGTCTTGGGTTAATAAGAGGTACGAGACTCAATTTATACTAAAGAATACTATAGTACATCGTTCAACATATTTGGATAATACTTTTATTTCAAAAGATTTTATTGATGAGGCAGAGCATATCAAAAAAACTAAACCAAATAAATATGAATGGGAATATTTAGGCAAGCCAATAGGGAGTGGTGTTGTGCCATTTGATAATTTAATTTTTAGAGAGATTAGCACTAAAGAGTTACTTTCATTTGACAATATAAGACAAGGTATTGACTGGGGATATGCTAATGACCCTTTGCATTTTATGAGACTTCATTATGACAAGATGAGAAGAAAAATTTATATATTTGGGGAGATACACGAGGTTAAACTCTCTAATAGAAATGCAGCTATTAAGATAAAAGAAAATGGTTGGAATGATACAAAAATATTTGCTGATAGTGTTGAGCCAAAGTCAATAGATGAGATGTGGGAATATGGGTTAAAAGTGTACGGAGCTTCTAAGGGGCCGGGTTCAGTTGAATTTGGTGAAAAGTGGCTTGATGATTTAGAGGAGATAATAATAGATCCTGTAAGATGTCCTAATACTGCAAGAGAATTTGAAAATATAGATTACCAAGTAGATAAAGATGGTAACACAAAAAATAAACTGGAAGATAAAGATAACCATTCAATTGACAGTTGCAGATATGCACTTACAGAAGATATGAGGGGCAACTTAGTAGGATTTTAGGTGGTGAGAATTTGGATTTAAGTAAATTAACAGAGGAACAGATTAAAAAGTTTGTAGAGATTAATATATTAGCTCATGATATTATAAAACAAGAAATGCAAATAGGGATAGATTATTACAATTATGGCCAAGCTATTGATGAAAAGATAAGGGCTACAATAGGTAAAGACGGAAGGTTAGTAAGAATTAAAGCTCTACCAAATACTATTATAAAAGATAATCAGTATGCACGTGCGGTAGACCAAAAAATCAATTATCTATTATCAGACAAGCCAAACATTGATTCAGATGATGAGACAGTGGTAAATTTTATAAATGAGTTTATTGATAATAGGTTTATGAGAACTATGAATAATTTAGCAGCTGATTCATTTAATACAGGAATAGGTTGGCTATATTTATTTACTGATGGACAAGATGTTAAATTTAAAAGATTAGATCCATTGAGTGTAATTCCTGTGTGGAAAGATGATAATCATGACAGCTTAGAGGCTGTCATTTTGTTTGTATCAAAAGAGGAATTTAACGGTAATACAATAAAGAAGAAAGAGTATGTTTATTTCTACACTCAAGATAAGATAAGAGTATATTCTTTTGAAAATGGACATTTAGAGTATTTAACGGATGAGCCGTATTTGGAAAAGAACGGATTAAGTTATAGTTACAAGAAACTACCTTTTGTGTATTTTAAGCAGCCTAATGAGTTAGCTTTAATTAAAAAAGTTAAGTGTTTACAGGATGCATTGAATTTACTGCTTAGCAACTATGCTGATAATATGTTTGAAAATCCTATGAATACTATCTTAATTCTTAAAAATTATGAGGGTGAAGATTTAGGGGAATTTAGAGAGAATTTAGCACAGTATAGAGCTGTTAAAGTTAGAACGGCAGATGGAAGTCAAGGCGGAGTAGATACTCTTGAAGTTACGGTTAATTCAGAGAATTATAAAGTTATCATTGAGCTTATAAAGAAAGCTATTGCACATAATGCCAGAAGTCTATATCTAGACAATGAAAGGTCGTATAATGCCCCAAATACTTTAAATATTAAGGCTATGTATTCTGATATGGAGCTGGATGCTAACAAACTAGAGTTAGAGTTTACAGCAAGTTTTGATTATATGTTTGAATTTATAGGTATAGTTAAGAATGTTAATTTTAAAGGAGTAGACATTAAATTCAAGCGAAACATAATGGTAAATGATGAGTCTACTGTTGAGATGATTAAAAATAGTATTGGAATTATATCAAATGAAACTTTAGTTTCTAATCATCCTTTTGTAACTGATAAGGATGAAGAGTTGGAACGAATAAAAAAAGAAAGAGATGAGAAAATTAAACTTTATGATGATTATCCTGACTTAGGTGGTGAAGCACGTGCGAATGGATTGGGAGAAAAGAATAGAAAAGCTTAACGAGAATGTGTTTAGAGAGTCTGAAGAATATGTTAAAGGAATACGAAAGATTTATGATTTTGAAGTAAATAAAATACAGGATAAAATTTATAACCACTTGACTAAGCTACAAGCTGAAGCAGGTGGTATTTCTTTATTCGAAGCTAAAAAAATGCTAAATGACAAAGAGTTGAGTTTATTTAAAATGGACATGGATGAGTTTATGAAAAAGTCTAAGGGAAGTATAACTCCTGAAATAGAAAGAGAGCTAGATATCATTTCTCACAGAGTGAGGATATCAAGGCTTCAAGCTATGGAGTTAGAGCTTAAGAAGACTGTTGCAAATCTAATGTCCAAGGAAGATAAAGGATTATTTAATCATTTAGGAAAGACTTACGAGAAGAGATATTATAATGAATTGTATGAGCTTCATAGGATAGTTGGTTATTCAAATTTTCAAAGTATTGATAAAGGTACTCTAAAAACTATACTAAAAACACCATGGACAAGTGATGGGAATGAATTTTCAAATAGAATTTGGGAAAGGGGCAATAAGCTTGTTAATTCTTTAAAAGATAATTTAACAAGAGATATCATAAGAGGAACATCTCCGGATGAATCAATAAAAAATATTGCCAAAGAGTTTGAAACTTCTAAATATAGTGCCGCTAGGCTTGTGATGACTGAAACTGCTGCCATTAATTCAAAAGCTGTTCAAGATTCATATAAAAAGTTAGGTGTTGAAAAATATGAAATAATAGCAACTTTAGATTTAAAAACAAGTCAAATTTGTAGAGATATGGATGGCAGAGTATTTGAGTATAAAGATTATAAAATAGGCATAACTGCTCCACCTTTTCACCCTAATTGCAGAACAACTACTGTTCCTTATTTTGATGATATAGATGATGAAACTAGGATGATTAGAAATCCTGAAACTGGAAAATCTGAAAGAATAGAAAAGCTTAGCTATGGCGAATGGTATGAAAAATATGTTGATGTAAGCAGTGAAAAAGAGTATACTAATAACAAACAAACGTTCGACAATGATTTTAAAACAACTATATTTAAAAAATATTCAGAGTTTGTAGAATTTTATGGTCAAGATAAACTTGATGAATTTGAATGGTCAGTTAATGCTGAAGAAGCTGAAAGTATTGCTTATTACTCGCATAGAGGGGACAAAACAATAAATTCCATTTTGAGAAGTGCAAAGATAAAAGGTGAAATTGAAAGACACATAAAAAATATAGATAATGTAATATCCAACTTTGATTTACCGGATAAAATATCAGTGTATAGAGGAAGCGACTTAGATTTCTTATATAAAAAGTTTGATACTAACAATATACAAGATTTTGTAGGTAAAAGTTATATAGACAAAGGATATGTAAGCACTTCGTTACTTTTAGAAAAAGCTTTCTATAAAAAAGAAGCTATGTTTGAGATATATATTCCAAAAGGAAAAGGTATTGGAGCTATGATTAGTAGTTTTAGTAATCATTTTGATGAATATGAATTCTTATTAAAAAGAGATTTAGAATTTAAAATACTTGATGTAAAAGAAACGGGGCTTATAGTGAATAATAGAACTATGCCATTGCTTATTATGGAGGTTAAAAATGTTTAAGTTTGATGAAAAAGACTTTAAAAAGTATTTAGAGGCAAGTAATTTTTTTAAAAAATATAGTCCAAATAAATTGTTAAATGCTCATGATATAGAATTAAATAAAATATTTTATGAAGATTATGGATACTATGCCCCTATAGGAGACTTTAGAGATTTATTAAAAGGAATAGAGGTTAAGATAGAAAGATTTGAGCCTCTTAAATATTATACACCAAGAGAATATAGTTTTAATGAATATTGTGAATATGTTGAAAGAAGATTCCATTATAATAAAAAAACAAAGATGAGAGATTTTTCTGTTAGATCGGCTAAAGAATGTTTTGAGAAATATCAAAGATTTATAGAGGGGACACCAGCGGACTCTATGGATGAACATGCAGAATTGCATAGAATGCAAGAAAAATCTACTAAAGAGGAGTTTTATAATAAATAGTTTGATGTGTAGATATTAATAGATAGTTAAGAGGCTAACGGTATTGCAATAAAAAATGAAAATGGTATAATGTAAGTACCGAAAGCCTTATTAGTTAAGGATAAGGAACTCTTAAGAGGAAAAAGCCTTATTAGTTAAGGATGTTGCAGGCACACCGAAAAGTGTGCCTAATTTTATGGAGAAAATTATGAAGTATGAAATATATGGTGTATATTTAATTGATTTTAAACAGAATTTAGGTGGAGAATTATCAGGTAAACACTATGCCGTAATTGTAGGAGATTTAACCAAACCCGATAATACTATTTTAGTAGCACCTATGACAAGTAAAAAGAGTGGCAAAAAATATAGAAAGGGATTTACTATAAATTGTAAAGATTATCAGTCAAATCCTAGTTATGAAAAAGCATTTGTAAGGGTTAATAAGTTAAGGGAAGTGTCTGTAAATAGGATATATGGAAAGAAAATATATTCTTTATCGCAAGAAGATATATATAAATTGAAAGAGTCAATTAAAAATATATTTTATATAGATTAAAATTTAATAAGTTTTTTAAGAGAGGGAAACCTCTCTTTTTTAGTGGTTGTAAATTAATAGTTTGTGACCACTTTTATATTGTCTTGGAATGACGTAAAACTTAGCCAACCTGTGAGACTGTAACACTCGTAAAAAAACGTAAGGAGGAAGTTAATGAAGAGAGAGTTTTTAGAGGGATTAGGTTTAGATAAAGATGCAATTGATAAGATTATGGCAGAAAATGGTAATGACATTAACGCTGAAAAGGCAAAAGCTATAGCCAAGGATGAAGAGATTAAAACTCTTCAAGAACAGATTAGTGTTGCAAATAAAGAGATTAAATCTTATAAAGATATGAATATAGAGGATATACAAAAGTCTGTTGAAACTTGGAAGGCTACTGCTAAGGAGCATGAAAAGGCACTTACTAATTTAAAGAATGATACTGCTTTAAAAGAGGCTATAAGAACTTATGGGTCTTTGGATGATGATGTGTTGATGAAGTTAATCAACAAAGAAAATATAAAGTTCAATGATGATGGTATAAGTGGACTTAAGGAGCAGGTTGAAGCTTTAAAAGAATCTAAGCCTTATCTTTTCAAAGACGATAGTAATAATGGTAGTGATAATAGATTTAATGCACATGAGCCTCCAACTCCTGAGGGTGGCGGAGCTAGTGCTATGGAATCTACGATAGCAAGTATATTTAGTAATTAAAAAAGGAGAGTAAATTATGGCAATTAACACAATTGAGTATTCAAAATTGATGATGAAACAATTAGATCAACAAGTGGTACAGGGGCTTACAAGTGGATGGATGGAAGCTAATGCGGGCCAAGTTATTTATAATGGTGGGGATGAAGTTAAGATTCCAAATATGTCTACTGTTGGTCTTGGAAATTATGATAGGGACAATGGATTTGTTCAAGGTGGAGTAACTCTTAAGTGGGATACTTATAAAATGACTCAAGATAGAGGGAGAACATTCCAACTTGATGCTATGGATGTAGATGAATCAGGATTTGTTGCGACAAGTGCTAATTTAATTAAAATATTTCAAGCTGAGCATGTAATTCCGGAAATTGATGCTTATAGATATTCTAAAATTGCAACTATTGCTAAAAAAGCTAGTAAAACGGAGGAAATAACTATAACAGCTGATAACGCAATTTCAAAGATTAGAGAGCATATAAGAGCAATTCAAGATGTTATAGGGATTGATAGTAAACTTATTTTGACAATGCCATCTTCAATTCTTGCTCTTATTGAGGATTCTCCTAAAGTGAGTAAGTCTATTAATGTTGCTGATTTTAAGCAAGGTGGGTTGAATTTTAAGGTAAAGACTATTGATGAGCATGTTATAAGGGTTGTACCATCGGCAAGATTAAAAACATTATATGATGTTAATGACGGTAAAACAGGAGGACAAGAGGCAGGTGGATTAAAGCCTAATAGTGAAGCTAAAGATATAAACTGGATTATAACTCCTCAAAATGTTCCTATTGCAATAAATAAGACTGATAAGCTAAGAGTGTTTACTCCTGATGTGAACCAAAAGGCGGATGCATGGAAGATTGATTTTAGAAAGTATCATGATTTATGGATTAAGAAACATAAAGAAAACCAAATTTTTGTTTGTACCGCTGAATAATAAGGGGGAAGATGATGAAACTTAGATTAGATAATTTAATTTATACAACTACAGATGTAGGGAAAATAGAACAGCTTGAAAGTTTAGGGGCTGTAGTTATTGAAGATGATTCAAAGGCGGCTAAGGTTGTTAATGGAACTGTTATAGAAGAGAATTCTAATTTGAAAAATTTAACTGTTTCTGAGTTAGAGGCTCTTATTGATGAAAAGGGCATTGATAGAAGTGGTGTTACCAAAAAGGCTGATTTAATAGCTCTTTTAGGGTAGGTGATTGGGTTGTTTGAAACTCTAAAACCTATGGATCCTTTTTTTGAGAGTATATATGCAAGTCAAATCCTTGATACTTTAAAGAAAACTGGATTTGAAAGTATTGACTCTGGTATAAATATTATTGCTTCTAATGAAGTTATGAGACTTAAGAATTTCTGTAATACTGAGTATGTGCCTGAAAGGTTATATTATCTGTTGTATGAAATGATTTTAGGGAGTTTTTTAGAAAATATGTATGTTTTGGGGAAACTTCCTGATGAGTTTGATATTGATAGTTTAGTTGGAAGGGTGCAACTTGGAGATACTTCTGTTGAGCTTAAGGGGTCAACAAATATTAATGATATGAGTGAGCAAAAACTTATGTACTGGATTGGACTTTTAAGGGGTAGATGGAAGAAAGAGGCGATAATATGCAGAAAGATAAGTTGGTAAAAAGGTATAGAAAAGCTATAGAAAACTTATACACTGGAGTGGCAAGTGTTGTTGTGAGAGAATCTGTTAAGAATCCTACAACTAAGGTTACTGAGTTTAAAGAGAAGACAGTTTATGAGAATATTGCTTGTAGATTGTCTTTTTCTTCTGCTAAGAATAATAAAGGAGAGTTTGTCACTGAGAGTGAAAGCGGCTTTACTCTTTTTATAGCTCCGGAAATAGATATTCCAATAAATTCTAAGATAACTGTTATTCAAAACGGATATACTTATAGTCTTATGAATGCAAGATTGAAGTCTTATTCTACGCACAATGAGTATTCTTGTGTAGAGTTTGTGAGGTGGGCATAGAATGAGTTTTGATATTAAGGAATTAGTGGCTTATAGGGACAAGTTAGTTTCTATAAGGGATAATCAAGATGTGATACTTGAGAGGGTTATTAAGGGTATTGCTGCAAGACTTTTAAGAACTGTTAAGTTAAATACTCCTGTTGGACAGTGTGATAAACCGGTATCTTTTATTGCATATAAAGGAACGGACAAGGAAACTTTGGTTAGTTTTACTCCTCATACAGGTAAGCTTGGCGGAACTTTAAGACGTGGGTGGTTTATTGATGGCTATACTAATTCCGGAGGTTATTACACTATAAAGGTTGTTAATAATGTTGAGTATGCTCCGTATGTTGAAAATGGACATAGGATAAAGAGAGATGGGAAAACCGTAGGTTGGGTTCCCGGTGTTTTTATGCTAAAGATTTCTGAACAGAAGATTGAAAAGCAAATTGATAAGTTTGTTGAGAATGAATTAAGGAAGGTGCTTGGATGATTAAGTTATTACAAGCGGTTGTGAATAGACTAGATGAGCTATTTCCTGAAACAAATATATATATTAAGGACACAGAGCAAGGTTTGATTGAGCCTTGCTTTTTTGTGCAGATTGTAAATACGGATATTAGTTTGGAGTTTCAAAGAAGGTATAGGGTGGATAGTCTTATAAATATTGTTTATTTAAATCAAAATGCTACTGCTTATATCAAAGAGGAAGTTGGGCAGAGGCTTATTTATGGAATGAGGAATATTAGACTTGAAACTGGTGGTGTTTATGGATTTGATGCTTCTGTTAAAAATACTGATTTTGAGGTGAATTTTACAATCAATTATAGGTACAACACTAAGGAATTTGTTGAAAAAGACCCGTATATGATGAGGATAGAAAATATTATTCATTATGCAGATGAAAAGCCATATAAAGAGGCTACTCAAAAAGATAACCCCGGCATGTGGGAAAGTGATTTACCTAAAGAGAGTAGAGGAGTTATTCCGGAGAAAAATATAAGGAATAATGGCAAATTAGATGAAGAAGATTTGATGTTTAAGAAGGAGATTAATTTATATGTCAAGGACTAAAAATGTTCCTAAATTAGAATTGGAAGATGCCAAGTATTCTAAAGATTCAATTTTAAGGGCGGAAAGGTTAGATTGGAACAAAGATTTATTAAAAGTCATTTTAGATGACGATAAAGAATATACTCTTGATGAAGTTGAAACATTAGTCAAAGAGTTTAATAGTAGGGAGGTAGAATAATGGCTTATGGAGCATTAGGGGGAGGTACTTTTTTAGTACAAAACAAGATATTACCAGGAGCATATATAAATTATGTTTCGGTTGCAAGAGCTTCTAACACTTTTTCAGACAGAGGGTATGCAACTATTGGTCTGGAACTTGATTGGGGAAAGACCGGGGAAATTATCACTATTGAGCCTCAAGATTTACAAAATGATTCTCTTGAGATTTTGGGATATTCTTATGTGCATGAGAAGATGAAACCTTTAAGAGACTTAATGAGTGGGGCTAAAACTTTATATCTTTATAGACTAAATGATGAGGGGGGAGCAAAAGCAACTGCAACTATTGGACAATTAAAGGTTACTGCTAAGCACAATGGAATTCGAGGTAATGACATCATGATAATCATTGAAAAGGATGTTGATACAAAGAATGCTTTTGTAATTACTACTAAGATGGGCGATGCAACTGTTGCTGAACAACTTGTTAAGGACTTAAAAAATATAGAAGGAAATTCTGTAGTTGATTTTAGTTTTGATGGAGAATCTTTGGAAATTACTTCAGGGACTAAATTGACCGGCGGTGAAAATGGCAAGGTTGTTGGCAAGTCTCATTCCAGGTATTTAGAAGAGATAGAAAAGTATGATTTTAATGTAATTGGTTATGCCGGGACTGATGATGATGTAAAGCTTCTATATAAAGAATTTACAAGAAGAATGAGAGAGGATGAAGGGATAAAATTCCAGTGTGTTGTTTATAAAAACAATAAAACTAAATCTAATTATAAAGGGCTTATAAATGTGTTTAATAGGGTTTTAGATGAGGATAATGAGGCTGCAGCAGTTTATTGGGTTGTCGGCAATGAATCGGGATGTAATGTGAATGCTTCAATTACTAATAAATTATATTCAGGAGAATATAAAATTGATACTAAGCTTAAAAAGCGCGAACTTGAACAGGCTGTAAAGGACGGCTATTTTGTATTTTATGAAAGAAATAAAGAAGTTAGAGTTCTTGAGGATGTCAATTCGTTTACTGAGTTTACTTTGGCACAAAATGTTGATTTTTCTAAGAATCAAGTTATTAGGGTGTTAGATCAAAGGGCTATAGATGGTGCTAAGATTTTTAACAAGCAATTCTTGGGTAAGGTTCAGAACAATGAAGACGGCAGAATTGGTTATTGGAATGAACTTGTTAAGCACGCAGAGACTTTAACTGAATTAGGTGCTATCGAAAATTATGAGTCTTCTGATACAACTGTTGAGAAAGGTCATGAAAAGGATGCTGTTGTTGTACATGATTATTTACTTCCTGTAATGGCTATGCAAAAACTTTATCAAACAATTCACGTGAGATAGAAAGGAGATATAGATGTCAAATATTAATCAACCAATTATGCACGCAAGAGAGCCGCTTCACGGGGCTGAAGGTGCTGCTTATGCAACTATAGAAGGTAGCAGATATTTACTTTTCCAGCTTAAGAATTTTGAGGGCAATTGGGAAAAAGGCAAGAGTGAAATACCAAGGCTTGGTACCAGAAAGAAGGGTAACAGGTCAAATACTTTATCGGGTAAATGGTCTGCTGATTTATATTACAATACTGATGTTTTTAGAAAACTTATAATGGTGTATGCTAAAACCGGAAGGGATATTTATTTTGATATTCAAATCACGAATGACGACCCTAATTCTAACGCGGGCAGACATACTGCTATTTTTAGGGATTGTAATATTGACGGAGCAGTTATGGCCAAACTTGATATAACTGCTGATACTTTAGAGGAAAAGATTTCAGGAACGTTTGAAGATTGTGATATGCCTGAAGAGTTTAATGTTTTAGAAGGGATGATATAAGATGAGTTTAACCGGTTTTTTTAAAGAAAATGTTGTTTCTGCATTTAATGAAAAACAAATTGTTGTCAGTGATAGGTTTAAAGATGAAAATGGAGAGGTTCTAAAGTGGACTATTAAACCAATGAAAGCAAGTCAGATTTTAGAGGCTTCTGATAATGCTGTTGTAACTAGGGGAAGAACTGCAGAGTTTAAATCTTCTCAATATTTTTTAGGGATAGTTATAAACAGTGTTGTTTATCCTGATTTAAATAATGCTGAGTTACAAGATTCTTATGGAGTAATGGATTCGTACTCTCTTTTAAATGCTATGTTAAATGCTGAGGAGTTTCAAAGACTTCAAACTGAATGTAACAAGATAAATGGCTTAGATAAAACTTTTGAAGATTTAAAGGATGAGGTAAAAAACTAATTAGGGAGGATTTGGAAACCTCCCTTTCTTATTATGTTTTTGTGGCTACAGAATATAAAATAAGACCAACTGAATTTATAAAAATGAGTAAGGCGGAGCAGGCCATGTATGTTGCTATGCTTGAGAAGTATGCTGAAGATACGAAAAGAGGTGAGAGTTAATGGGTTTAATTGAGTCTACAATTGCTTTACAAAACAGAATGACTCCTGTTTTAAACAATGTTATTAATTCAATGAATATTGTTATTGCAAGTGCAAATAAAATTGAAAATGCAACGGACAATATGTTCAATGTTGAGGATTTAAGATCTGCAAAAAAAGCTCTTGATGATGCAGAATTTCAATTAAGAGATATTGAAAATAATACTAATAGAGCAAAGAATGCACAGGATGAGTATAATAAATCAATTAATGTCGGTGTAAAGGGAGCTAATAAATTATCGGGGGCTATTAAGACAGTTGTTGCGACTTATGTATCTATGGCAGGAATGAAGTTATTAGGTGGATTGTCTGATGAGTTAGTTTCTGCTAAGGGAAGGCTTAGTGCTTTGGTTGAGTCTGAAGAAGAATTTATAAAAGCTCAAAAATTGATTTATGAGTCGGCTCAAAAGACGGGGTCTATATATATTGACCAACTAAATACAGTGGCTAAGCTAGGTGGGCAAGCTAAGGAGGCTTTTGGTAGTTTAGAGGAAGTAATTAAATTTCAAGAGTCTATTAATATGATTTTTGCAACTGCCGGAACCGGTGTGAACGAGGCTAAAAATGCTTCTATACAATTGACTCAAGCTCTCTCTTCAGGGGTTCTTCGTGGTGATGAACTCAACTCCATTTTTGAACAATCTCCTCAATTGATAAGATACATTGCTGAGTATTTAGGAGTTCCTATCGGGAAGATTAGAGAGCTTGCAAGTGAGGGTAAACTCTCTGCAGATGTTGTTAAGAATGCAATTTTTGCAAATTATGATGAAATCAACTCAGCTTTTGAAAATACTCCAAAGACCTGGGGAAGAATTTTTACCGAGATGAAAAACGAGGCTGTATCAAAGCTTGAGCCGGTGCTTGTTCGTTTAAATGAGTTTGCCAATAGTGAAGATTTTATGATATTTAGACAAAATGCAATGGAAAATTTAGGGATTGTTTTAAATGGATTGGGATGGATTATAGAGAAATCTATTCTACTTGCTAATACTATATCTGACAATTGGGGTTTTATTGAATCTATTTTATATGGGATTGCGGTCGCTTATGGTGCTTGGACTGTCGCTACAACGATTCAAACTGTTGCTCAAAATGGATTAAATATGGCAATTTTAGCTAATCCAATTTTTTGGTTTGCTGCCGGGATTGGAATTATTATTATGTTTTTAGCTCGTTGGGTTAGGTCTGTTGGCGGTGTTCAAGTTGCACACTTGATATTAAAGGATAAGTTACTTTCTACTTATGAGGCTATTCAAATAGGTTTGTTGATGGTTCAAAATCACTTTGAAGAGTCTAGAATATATATTTCTGTAACAACAACTCGACTTGTTAATAGTATTTTAAATGGCTTGGGATATTTAAAGGTTCAAGGTTTAGGAATTATAGATTCATTTTTAAATGGAGCTATAGACGGAGTGAACCGTTTAATAAATTTTGCCAATAATATTCCGGGGATAGCTATTGAAACTGTTGAGCATGTAAGTTTTCAAGCCGATGCGGCTACTCAAGAGGCAGCAAAAAAAGCTGAAAGAGATAGTAAGTTAGAAGAGTTAAATAAACAGTACGAAAATATAAAGATTAAAAATCAAGCTGAAATTCAAGCTTTGGAAGCTAAGAACAAAGCTAATCAAGCTCAGAGAAATAAAGATATTTTGGATTTAAAGGAGAAAAAATCAAATGAAAGGGAAAAAGCTTCTGATGGTTCAAATATGGCCAGTTCTAAGCCTGATTTTCTTTCTAATATACCAAGTGCTTCTGAGCTTTTAGAAATTAAAAATGCAGCTAAGGGTACTGAGAAAAACACTAAGGCTCTAAAAGATGGTATTGAAGTTAAGAATGAGGATATAAAATATTTAAGAGATTTAGCAGAGAGAAGGACCATACAAAACTTTTCTTTTGATAAGATTGAAGTTATTGCGAACAATACTTTTGGTGATGTTCACGAGACTGTGGATTTAGATGGTTGGGTTTCTGATTTAACTGATAAATTAGGAGAAGCAGTTTCTACAACTATGGGAGGTATTGCGGCTTATGAATAAAGGATATGATTTTTATATTGATGACTTACTACTTCCTATAACACCTGCAAAGATTAATACGAAGATAAAGAATAAAAATAAAGTTGTAACTCTGTTAAACGGCGAAGAATTAAATCTTTTAAAAAAGCCGGGATTAACAGAGTTTAATTTTGAATTTAGAGTTCCTTCTGATGAGTTTCCGAGTGTTAAAGCTTTTGTAAGTCCTCAAAGTGTACTTAATAAACTACAGGATTTAAAGGTTAATAAAAAAACTTTTCAATTTAAGATTTTGAGGAGTAAGTATCAAAATAATCTCAATGATTCTATTAATAAATCTGTAACGTTGGAAGATTATGAAATTTTAGAAGATGCTGAAAATGGCATGGATTTAATTATTTCTATTTTTTTAAAGCAGTATATTCCATTAAAAACAAAGATAATAAATGTAAATGCTGATAATAATTCAAAGTTGGAAGCGGGAGAAGGAAATGTTCCGATGAAAGCCAGAAGGCTTGATAATAGTTTGGCATCTAATGTTATTCATGGGATTAAAGAGAATGTGTCTAAATTTTTAGATACTGTTATGGGCGTAAAGAAATGAAAAAAGATAGATTTAAAGTGATTGTTGACAATCAAGGAAAGGTTCAAGAGGTATTAATAGAGGGCATAATCCAAGTTACTTGGTCAAGAAATGGTGCTCCCGGTAAGATGACTTGTAATATTGTTAAGGATGAAAATTTGGATTATCAAGAGGGTAATCCTATAGCTTTTTATGTGGATGGAGAGGTTTTCTTTTATGGTTATGTTTTTTCTAAGTCGAGAGCAGGTGAGCAGGTAATAAGTACTACTTGTTATGATCAACTTAGGTATTTAAAGAATAAATCAACTTATCAGTATAAGGATTGGACTTATGGGGAGTTACTTAAAAATATTTGTGCTGATAGAAATCTTCAAGTGGGGGAAATTGATGACACAAAATTTAAGATTCCAGGAAGAATTGAAGTGGATAAAGAGTTTTGGGAGATTTTAAAGTTTGCAAGTGATATGACTACTGCAAGTACCGGTAAAATCTATGTTTTGTTTGATAAGGGTGGAAAGATTTATCTTAAAAACATTGAAAACATGAAGATTAAAGATGTCATTGATTATGATTGTACTGAGGATTTTATTTATGATACTTCTATTAATTCTAACAGTTACAATAGAGTCCACTTAAAGCTTTTAGATGACAATAAAAAGGAAATAAAGTCTGCAACTGCTGAGGATAAAGAATCTATAGCTAAGTGGGGTTTACTTTCTTATTCTGATATGACTAATAATGAGGAAGTTGATATTGAGGCTAAAGCAAAAGAATTATTGAAAATTTTCAATAGAAAACATAGAAGATTAAGGCTTAAAAATATAGTTGGTAGGCCTGATGTAAGGGGAGGCTCTTTAGTGCCTGTTCAAATGTTGGGGATTGGAGATATTGATATTAATTCTTTGATGATGGTTGATTATGTTACTCACAAGTTTTCTGAGGAACATCATTTTATGGATATTGAAGTGTTTAATAAGGATATTAGTCCGGAGATTGCACCTCAAAAGCTTGAACAAAAACAAAAAAGTTCATTTGATGGAAGTACAAAAGTACTCGGGAATTATGATGGCTCTAATGGAGTAGTTAAAGCTGCAAATTCTTATTTGGGTAAGCCTTATGTTTGGGGTGCAGCAAGTTCTAGTGCTGTTGATTGTAGTGGTCTTGTAATGCAAGCTTATAAGGCTAATGGAGTTAAGTTTCCTGATAGAATGACTTCACGTAGTTTGAGTTGTAATCCTAAGAGATATGGATTTGTTGAAATACCTTTAAAACAGGCAAGCCCTGGGGATGTGATGTGGAACAAGGGACATGTTGCTATTATGTATGATGGTAAGAATGTAATTGAAGCTTCACAAACTAAGGGTAAGACTGTAATTCAAACAGCTTGGAATAGAAATAAAAACTTTACTCGTGCTTTTAGGTATGTTGGAGGATAATATGAGCGAATTTGATGCGAATAAATTAAAGGACGTTATTTCTAATATAGCTGCCGATTATGTATCATCTCTTACATTTTCAAGTATAGTTCATGCTAAGCTTGAAAAATTAGTTCCTCTGACTTTTAAAAGGGATGATGATGTTGAATTGAAGGAAGAGTGGTTGGTTGTTCCAAAGTATAGGAAGTTTACTGAGGAAGAGATTGGCCATTCTTTTGTGTTTCAGTCTAATCAGGAGGGGCAAGTTTGGTACTATCTTTATGAGGCTTCAAGCCCTCAAGGCTCAAATGGAGTGGATTATTATTTTGATGGGACACATAAGTTAAAAGGTAGGGTTAAGTGTAATTTAAAGGGCAATTGTTCTGATGGTTCTACTACTTTAGTTACTGAGGGAACAATTGAACTTTTTGAGGGAGAGATTATTGAAATTAAGCATGATAAGGGGATTAAAAAATGATACCTGAACAAAATGATATTAATTTAGCTATGCAATTGGGTTTGGAAGAAAAAGTTTCTCCTGCTAAGACTTATAGAATGCATATTAATTCAGAAAGAATATATGGCAACATAGATGGTAAAGAGGCTCTAAAACAGATGATTTATAAAAATTTAAATACTGAGTATGGGGTGCACTTAATTTATCCTACTTTTGGGATGCCTTTACAAGATTTATTTGGAAAGCCGAAAAACTTTGTCTATGTAGAGCTTATAAGAAGGATTGAGGAGTGCTTAATAAAAGATGACAGGGTAAATTCTGTTATTAATTTTAAGTATTTAAAAGATAAATCTTTAAGAGATGAATTAAGTATTTCTTTTACTGTTAATTCTGTCTATGGAGAAATTGAAATTGAAAATACGTGGAAGTTTGATTATGACAATATTTAAGTGAGGGGGTGTGTTATGGCTCAAAGAGAATATAAACCACAGTTTGATGAATTCTCAGCTGATTTTTTATTGGAGAGAATGTTATCAAGAATTGATGAGTTTAGGGATAAGAGGGAAGGTTCTATTATCTATGATGCTATGGCTCCGGCTTCTGTTGAGCTTTCTTTGGTTTATATGACTTTAGATTGGATATTAAAAAATACTTTTGGAGATACTGCAGATAGAACAGGTCTTATTGCGATAGCTAAGGATAGAGCGTTAACTCCTTTTCCGGCAAATCAGGCAATAGTTAAGGGGGAGTTTAATATAGAGATTCCTATTAATGCCAGGTTTAATTTTGATAATCTTAATTTTATGGTTACTAAATTTTTAGAGTATAAAAAGGACTACTATTATTATGAGCTTATATGTGAAGAGTATGGAGAGGTAGGGAATGTGCCTCATGGGAAATTGATTCCTATAGACAGCATAAGAAATTTAAAGCATGCTTTTATAGTAGGAGTAATTAGACCAGGGGAAGAGGAGGAAGACACTGAAGATTTTAGAGAAAGATATTTTAGGCATATCCATACTAATGCGTATGGTGGGAATATTGATCAGTATCTTGATTGGTGCCATGCTATTGAGGGTGTAGGTGGAGTTAAGGTGTATCCTGTTTGGAACGGAGGCGGAACTGTAAAAATAGTTTTTAGTGATTCTAAGTTTAATGTTCCTTCTAAAGAATTGATTGGTAAGGTACAAGAGGTTTTAGATCCTGTTGCTAATCAACAAAAGGGATATGGGCTTGCTCCAATTGGACATCTGGTTACTGTCGAAGGGGTTAAAAAGAGAGAAATTAAAATTTCTTTGAATGTGACTTTACAAAGTGGAGGTTCAAAAGATGGGCTAGATGAAAAGATTAAAAATTTATTAGAACCTTATTTTTTACAGATGAGAAAGGAATGGGAAAAAGAAAAGTCCACAGTTATCAGAATTTCTAAATTAGAGTCTTTAATCCTTGATATTGAAGGGGTTGTTGATATTTTTAATACAAAGCTTGAAGGGTTTGAACGAAATGGAGTTTTAGAGGAAAATGAAATTGCTTTTTTAAGTGCGGTGGTAGTTAATGAATGATAAAAGAAAGATTGAAAAACTTTGGTATTTTGATACTGAGGAGGATTTTTCAGGCAGGGCACTTGAGTTAAAAAGAAAAGTTGATTTAGCTTATTATAATGATTATGAAACTATTGCGAAATCTCCTGATTGGGTGGATTGGACAGACAGCGAAGACCTTGAGTTTGATTTTTTAGCTAGAAGAGTACTTAAAACTTATGCTGATAGGTTTATTTTACAGGCTAGTGAGTATGGGATATCAAGATATGAAAAAATGCTTAGAATTGAACCGGAGAGGGAAGAAGGTTTAAATGAGCGAAGAAAGAGGGTTTATTTGTTATGGAACAGGAAAATAAAATGGACACACAGGACATTAGTATCTTGGCTAAATGAATGGTTCGGGAAGAAAAATTATACTCTTGAACTTGCATATAATGAATATGGAATTAATTTTCAATTGTTTGTTAAAAGTGGAATAGTTGATGAAGCAAGTATACTTAGAAATTTAAGAATGATTGTCCCAGCTAATTTATGGATTAAAATTAGTTATGCTTTTTCTGCAGAAGTTCAAATTGTATCTCAGTATGGCACATATAATTATGTGTCTTTTTTATGTGGAGAACATCCTTGTGGAGATATTCCTTATACTTATGCAGAAGCACAAAGAGTATCTTCTGATTTGAAAGTTCAAGTAGGAGTTAATATTTCTAAAAACTATTATCCTACAGTTAACAAGATAAAAAGCGGAGATGTCGAAGGAGAGATAACCGGAATAATCTATCAAAGTAATTTAGATGATGATAGAGTGTTTAGCTTTGAGGGAGGTAAAGATGTTAAGTGAAAAATTTATTGAAGACATAACTAAATATATTGAGTCCAGAATTGATAGTGCTGAAATGATAATAGACCAAAAGAAAGAATCGATGGAGATTTTAAAGACGGAAGTTAAGGGAAATATGCTTAAAGTTTTTTTAAATGCAAGTTCTGGTAAAGGTCATGTTTCAGACATTAATATTTTAGATGAAAAAAAGCAAATTTTAATTTCTAAGCCTGACAGTATTTTAAAGACAACTGGATACGGGTTGGTTGTTGCTTTTTATATTCGATTACAAGAGGTAGAAGTTGACGACCCTATAAATATTTTTGATTTAGTAAAGGAGAATGTAAATGAATAATTTTAACTTGAGGTCGTATTATGCACTTAAAAAAGATGAGGAAAACAATAAATTTCTTGACAAGAACAGGCAACAGTTTTTAGGTGAAGAATTAAAACTTGTTTTTTGGTACGACAACATAGCTGAATTTGGAGATGTGAAGAAAGAAACAATTGTTGCAAACAATAAAGATGGCACACAACTTGTAAGACATGAAAGATTTGATGGCAATGTTTTTCAACAGGGTACTTTTGTCAATGCTGAAAATCTTGGGAGAATGGAATGGAACGATATTATCAATTTTGTTAATGTAAAACATTTAGCAGAGATAGTAAATAGATTAGATATACAGGTTGCAACTCTCCTAGGACAATCTTCAAATAATATGAGTTATAACGGGTTTGTCGCAAGTGCCGCAAACATAAATACCGATATTATAATTCTTGAGGGTTGGTATGATGAAGTTAATGGTAGGGGTGTTATTTGATGTTTCCCAAAATCATTGGAGGGTTTTTAAATCTAACTCAAAAATGCAATTTGAAATGTAAATATTGTTTTGTGGTACAAAGACCACTTGAAATGGATTATAAGACTGCAAAAGATGCGGTAGATTTTTATGCCAAAAATGCTTTAGAAGCTTTGAAAGTGCCAAGTATAAATTTTTTCGGTGGAGAACCGATGTTAAAGTATAAAGAAATTATAAAGCCTATAACAGAATATATCAGAAAAACCTATGGAGATTATGATATTGGAATTACAACTAATGGAACTCTATTAACTGAAGAAAATTTGAAGTTTTTTAAAGACAATAATGTTGGTGTGCTTATGTCTTGTGATGGTAATAGAGAAAGTCACAACTTAATGCGACCTTATCATTCAGGAAAAGGAAGTTATGATGATATAGACCATAAATTATTTTTGAAATATTTTCCAAACGGAGCTTTTAGACCAACAATTGACCCACGAAGTGTTGCGTATTTATTTGAAAATTATTTATGGGCCGAACAAATGGGTTATAGGCAAATGACGGGGATTGTCAATGTGTTTGAAGATTGGACAGATGATGAGCTTAAGGTTTTGGAAAATGAACTAAATAAAATTGTTGATTATATTGTTGAAAAAAAGAAAAATAATGAATTTTATGTCAAATATTCTGAAATGGACAATATGAAAGAACAAGCGAATCTTATTAAAGATCCGAATTATTATAGAAGTAAGAAAGCTGACATAGTAGGTTGCGGGAATTGTGGGATTGGCTGCACTGGGTATGGCTCTGTTGGAGCCACGGGAGATTTGTATAGTTGTCAAGAGATGACAGAAAACAAAGAATGTAAAGATTTTATTATTGGAAATATCTACACTGGAGTTGATGACAAAAAAAGGCTTGAGATAGCTTCTAAATTTCATCATCACAAAGTTAAGTCAAGTGAAGACGGAAGATGTGAAAAGTGTATGTTAAATCAAGTGTGTGATGGGGGTTGTGCTATTAACAACTATTTTAAGTATAAAAATTTGAATGTTGCTGATAGGGCATATTGTTTTTATAAAGAGCAATGCCTTAAAGGATTTTTAAGAATAGAGGAGGTAAAATAATGGGTTGTGGTGGAAGAAATTGCGGTAGTGCTGCTGAAACTGGTATAGGTGATGATTGCGTATGTATGAGCGGTCAAAACTGCTATGAAAGTAGCGGGTGTGGATATTGTGAAAGATGTGAGTCTTGTGAATCTACTTGTGAAAATAGTTGTCAGACCACTTGTGAAAAAGGGTGCCAATCTGATTATCAAAAAAATACACCTCCTAGACTAAGTGGGGGGATTAGAGTTTCTCCTATACCAATAAGAGGCGGAGAAATTATACAAATTAGCTGGAATAATGGTAGCGATTCTGAAAGTAATTTAAGTCATTATGTAGTTGAGAGGTCTTTAAACAATGGCATTTATACAACGATAGAATCTAGGGCAAAAAACACTCGAACATCAGACACTGTACCAAAAGGAACTGTATCTGTTAGATATAGGGTAAAGGCAGTAGATATTTATGGGGCACAATCTTCTTCTATTTATGGCGAGATGTTAAGTGTTGTAAATAATACAGCTCCCGTGATTTCTGGAAGTGATTTAGATTTAGGAAGTAAGCAATCTGATTTTACTGTAAATTATATGATTACTGATGTGGATGATGCAGACTCAGTAACTGTTACTATTCAAGTGGATGATAAAGTTTTACAAAAAGATGTTCCCACAACTCTTGGGATTTCTAAAGAGATAAGAATAAAAATTAATGAATATGAGCTTGGCAGACATGATATAAAAGTAACTGCAAAAGATAAAGAAGGGCTTACAACTACTAGAACTTTCACATTCACAAAAACAAATACAGCTCCCGTGATTTCGGGGATTGATAAAAATTTGGGGAATAAGAATTCAGCTTTTACTGTAAATTATACCGTTGTTGATGAAAACGGAGATAAGGTTGATGTAATTGAAAGGTTAAATGGGAAAGTACTTAGAAATGTAAGCAACATAGGGAAGGATAAGCAATTTATAACAATTAGTACTGAACAGTTACAAGGACTTGAAATTAATCAAACAAATACTATTGAGATTGAAGCTAAAGATTCTAACAATGCAGTAAGTTATAGACGTTTCATTTTTAGGAGAAGTAATTTTGCTCCCGTGATTTCTGGAAGTGATTTAGATTTGGGAAATAGAGATACAGAGATATCTTACAAGTATTCAATCACAGACCAAGAAAATGATGAAGTGAATGTAAAAGTTTATCTTGATAATAAATTAGTTGTAAAAGAATTTAAGGCTACAAATAAAAAGCAATACACATATGAGGTAAAAGGTTTTGAGTTTTTAAAAATACCTTATGGGAAAAGGACTATAAAAATCGTTGCTACTGATAGTAATGGTTTATCTTCTCAAAGGATTGTTTCTTTTACAAGAACTGCTAAAAAACTTGTAATGCAATTAAAAGAGCCTCGTATTACTGATGTACTTGCAAAGAAAGTTTTGGTTATTCCGGGTTGGTTTGTCGCGCCGGGAGCAATTTCAAAAGTTGAAGTTTGTAACAATGCTTTTGATTATTCTCCTACTTGGGAAGACGCGACTGTTGTAACTAATGAGGGGAGAGCTTTTAATTTTGTAAATAAAAGAGCCTCGTCAAGTAAATTTGGTGTGAATATAAGGCTTACTATTGAAAAAGGTAAAGCAGTTCAGCGAAGTTATATTACAACGATAGGAGGTAGTGTTGAATGATAGAGTTTAATCACAAGGCTGTAAGTGAAATTCAAGCACAAAGAAAGCTTGAGGAAAAAGGGGATTTAAAAGAACAGGTTTCTTATTTGGGCAGTGTTGTAGAGAGCAAGACACATGATTTAAATAAGGTTGGTGTTGAGATGACTATGATGGTGCAAGAAATGCAACTTGCAAGTGCTCAAGCTATTGCCGAGTTAACATCTATGATGGCGGGAGGTATGACAAATGTTTAAGTTTACTAATGAAAGTATGGTAGTAAAGGCTTGGGTTAATTTAATAGTAGCTAATGAAAAGACATTAGATGATGTTCCAAAACTTTGGAATCTTAAAGAATGTGTACAAGATGTTTTAAACAGTTTAAAAGAGGAAGGAGGGGAAATAGATGCTTAAGTTTAATAGAGATAGTATGATAGTAAAGGCTTGGGTCACTATGATTATGGCTGGTGTTTACAGAGTTGAACAAGTGCCTACAGTTTTTGACATTAAGGCTGCTGTAGAAGAAGTATTAAAGGAGTTGCAAGCGTAAATGAAAATCATTCAAGAGGGAAGATTTATTTTTAATAACGGAAGTAAAGCAGAGCTTGATAGTTCTGGGCTGGTGCTTTTAAAGGGTGAAATAGCTTTTGAACAAGATACGCAACTTATGAAAGTCGGAGATGGAGAAACACCATACTCCGACTTACCATATTTAAATCAAGGTCCTAAGGGAGACAAAGGTTTAAAGGGAGATAAAGGAGATGTAGGAAACTCTCTTACTATAAAAGGCACTTTGGAGAATGAAAGTGGATTGCCATCTAATCCCGAAGATGGGGATGCTTATATGATAGGGGGGAATTTACACGTTGCGTACAAAGGTAAATTTACTAATGTAGGTAGAATTCAAGGACCTAAAGGAGATAAGGGAGAGCAAGGCAAAGCAGGACCACGTGGAGAAAAAGGGCAGACTGGGGAGAGAGGTCCTATTGGCCCGCAAGGCTTTAAGGGCGATAGAGGAGAGACAGGCAAAACCGGTGAAGCTTCAAAAATAGTTAGAACAAATGTTGATGATAATGGTGATACTAAGATTGAGTTTAATGATGGTACTATTGTAACTATCAAAAAAACTGATTTAAATTTTTTAAATCAAATTTTTGATGATATTACTAAACAGCTAGCTAATAAAGCTGATAAAACTGATATAAAAACTAAATTATCAGAATTAGCAGATGATGACACACACAAACTTGTTACAAATACTGAAAAATTTAATTGGAATAACAAGCAAGATAAGCTATTAGCAAGTGACACGATAATAATCGGTACGGACAATAAAGTTGAAATCAATAATTTAAAGGGACTAAGTGTAGAGCGTTGCAAAACAGATGGGTATAATTCTGCAACACCATGGGAATCTGTGGATAAAACTCGTGATTTAGAGGATTGGATTGGAGATTTTGATAAACGTACAAGAGAGTTAAAAAATAATAAGGCAAGTATTGTCGATAATTTAACTACTGGCGGAACTGATAAGGCTCTTAGTGCGGAACAAGGTAAGGAACTGAAGAGACTTATAGATACTAAACCGAATCAAGATACAACTTATTCAGAAGCTACAATGAGTAAAAGTGGACTGATGAGTTCAACTGACAAAAAGAAAATAAATGAACTTCCAAGTAATTTTTTTGATCTGTCAGAGGGGGATAAAGATTTAAATAACATAACTAAACCAGGTTGTTATTATATTTCAAATCCAACAGCAAATAAGCCTCCTACAAGTAATAGTTATATAGCTTTAATAGTAACTAATACTACAAGTTTTAGTGGAAGTTATGCACAACAAATCGCTATATCAGAAGATACAAATGAATCTAAAATATTTTTAAGGAAAAAATATAATAGTACATGGTCTAGTTGGAAGGTTATTGGTGGAAATAGTGATGAAGTAGAGCAAGAAAATATAACAAGTGGAGTTACAATTTATAAATATGGCAAGGTTATTTCTTTATATATTAATAAAGAGGTAAGATTCGAGCAGGGTGGTGCAAGACTTTGTTATCTAGGAGATAATTATAAGCCTATGGATCTAGTTACTGTTCAATGCTCTGGAAGTGACATTGCGGTAAGAACCTCTGGAGAGGTAGTTGTTTTTGGCCCACCAGATGCGTATAGACTCGTTCAGGCTGTAGCTACTTATGTAATTCGCTAATTAAGATTTAAATTACTTCAACTAAGGAATTAGCTAAATGAAAAATATATTTAAGGAGCCTATAATTAAGCTATTATTTATTTACAAATGCGTGTAAAATGATATAATTATCTTAAGGGGATGATTATATGGCAAATGTAAATTTAAATATTAGACTGGAAGAAAATTTAAAAAATGAATTTTCAAGGGTTTGTGATTCTATGGGGATGAGTATGTCAACTGCATTTAATGTATTTGCTAAGGCTGTTGTTAATGATAGAAAAATTCCTTTTGAGATAAAAGAAACAAATCCTATAGTTGCAGAGTTTGACAATATGGATGATTTTAAAAATTTTGTGGATAGTTTATGAAAAGAAAGATTCAAATTAGGTCTAGCTTTAAAAAAGATTTAAAAAAGATAAAAAAGTCTGGGCTAGATATAGAAAAACTATATTTTGTTGTGGAATGTTTGGCAAATGATATAGTTTTAGATGGAAAATATAAAGACCATAAATTGATAGGCAATTATACAGGGTGCAGAGAGTGCCATATCGGACCTGATTGGTTGTTGATTTATGAAAAGGTAGAAGATAGTTTAATATTAATTTTAAATAGAACCGGTTCACATAGTGAATTATTTTAGAGAATAGGCAATCCTTAGGGGTTGTCTTTTTTAGTGCTTAAAAACGGGGTGAATTATGGATGAAAAACAATGTGAAATATATAGACAGCATCTGTTAGAAAGAGTTAATAGGAATGAAATAAGAATAAACGACCACTCAAAAAGGATTGATGTAATAGAGCAACACAACAGTAGAACTGACATTAAGATAGAAAATTTAATAGATAAAATGGATAGTCTTATAACAACTTTACGTTGGGGAATGGGACTAGCAGTAGGAAGCTTTGTAGGCTTCTTTTTTTATGCAGTTCAACACGGGATATTTAAATAGGAGGTAAAAATGTTAGACAGGAAAAAAGCAGAAATCTTTATAAAAGAAGCGCTTAAATATGATGGCGATAGATATTCTCAACCTAAAAGACTTCAAAAAGGATTCTCCGATTGTTCATCATTAATACAAAAACCGCTTAATACACTTGGATGGAATACACGTCCAGGTGTTTCTGTTACTACACATAGAATGGGTGTAGAGGGAGATAGCAGATTTAGAAGAATTGATATGTCAGAGTTAGAACGTGGGGATCTTGTATGGTATAGAAATGATAAGAACGGTAAATACTTTGGCCATGTTGGAATTTATTTAGGCAACAATAAAGTTTTTGAAGCTATCTATGCTGGAATTTCAACGTATCCATTAAGTAGAATAAGATGGCAACGTGCATATAGAGTTGTTGCACTTGAGACGAAAAATAATGCAAGACCAGAAGTTACTACATTTAATGCTACAGGTGTTGTTAGAGCTGCAATATTAAATGTTCGTTCTTCTAATACAGTCAATTCAGATAAATTAGGACAACTTAAGAAAGCTCAAAAAATAAATATAATAGGTAAAGCTGATAGTTGGTTTGAAATTGAATATAAAGGTGGAAAGGCTTTTGTATCTGGTGCGTATGTTGATCTTATAAATGATAAACCAATTGAGAACATACCTATAGTTTTAAACGGTAATGTGATTAAAAAAGGTTACATTATAGATGGTACAACTTATATGGTTGTAAATGGAAAAGAAAAGGCCGTTAGACAATCTTTTGAAAGTATGGGGGCAAAAGTAGAATGGAGAGAAAACAAAGTTCAAATCATTATGTAAGACACAGACGAAAGAAAAGAAAGTCAAATTACAGTAAGTTTTGGGTTTCAACTATAATTATGCTTAATGTTATTTTTGTAGTGGCTATAATTTATCTATTTAATAATACAGGAGGAGAACCAAGTACGTTAATTACAGCTTGGTTTTCATTCTCTACAGTTGAATTATGGCAACTAGCAAGAATAAAAGTGAAAAAACTTAAAAATGAAGAAAAAATTGTCAGAAATAACAATACTGACAACACAAATTATGGAGAATGGGGTTAATAAGCAATATTAGCCTTATATTTTAATTTTTAGATTTAAGACAAGGAAATATATTAATTAAATTTTTAAAAGCCTTATATTTGATTATATGAGGTGTATTTTATTAGGAGAGTGTAAAATGAAAGACGTTTTGACGATAACAAATATTTTTTATGTTATTTTAAGTTGTTTGAGCATTTTGATTGTAAAAATCATAATTCCGCTTTTGAAACAGAAGTATGGTAAAGAAAAAATCAATAACGCATTAGAGGTTGTTAAGATTGCAGTCAATGCTGCCGAACAAATTTATAATAAACGTGGCCAAGGGGATTTAAAGAAAGAATATGTTATTCAATATTTAAAAGACAAAGGTATTAAAATAAAAGATGATGAACTTGATGCCATGATTGAAGCTTGTGTATTAGAGTTAAACAAGTGGAAAAAAGAAGTTGAAGCACAGCCTATTATCAATGTTGTGAGTAAAAGTGAATAGTATAGTTTTCAGAGAGTAGAGATTTAAAAGTTTCTACTCTCTTTTTTATTGCAGAAAAAATATTAGAAATGGGTATAAAAATAAAAAATAGTACTTGACAAAACAAAAGTTGTTGATAAGTATTTTATCTTATCCACAGTATTTTTTAAACGTATTTGATATAATGAATAGGCATAAAATTATAGAAAATGGTTGGAAATATGTGTAACTCTAAATTAAATTTATATCATTGCAATTTAGATAGAATTATATCTAAAGTAATAGCTGAAAAATCTTATAACTTAATGAAGTCAAAGGGTGATAAATATTGGCTAGGAGATGGCATTTACCTTTGGGATAATTTATCAAATGCTAAGTATTGGAAAAAAGATAAAGAAAGAAAATGTGGAAACGATATTTATTCTATATGTGAGCTTAGTGTGAATTTAGATTATCTTTTAGACTTTACAGATAGTGATATTAGAAAATATTTTGAAAAAATTTTTGAACAAGTTTATTTGTCCAATCCAGCCATAAGAAAAGCACCTTTAGGGATTAAGATAAATTTTCTTTTAAATGAATATCCAGAAAGGTTATCTGCATATCATGTAATAAAAGGATATGGGATTTATAATAGAGTAAATACAAAGCTTTACAAATTTAGAGATATAAGTTGTCCTCATCTATCACCAGAACCAAAAGCTATATATAATGTGATTGATGATAGAGCAATTTTAAAAGTAGAAAAGAAGGTGGGTTAAATGAATAAAAATGAATCTCTTGCTATTTTAAAAGAAGCAGAAGAGTTTTTCAGAAATATTTATAAAGACGAGACCAAAAGGAAGGAATTATCTAAAAAAATTGATGATTTTCTAGGTGAGAATAGTTTAACTTACAATGATGATTTTCGTTCTCGTTTTGAATTGGTAGGTAACTACCCCATAGACAAAGAACTTAAATATAATGAAATAAATTATAATAATTTAAAAGATTATGAAATTAATTCTTTAAACAATACTTATAAAGGTAAAGAAGATTTAGAATTAAAGAATAACTTTTATACAAATAGTGAACAATTATGGATGGTAGCTTAAATGGAGAAAAAAAATATAGACGGAATTATTAATTTTGAAGATTATAGAGTTTTAGAGGTTTCATACAAATTAAACAAAGAATTTTATCCTGAAGATGCTATAAATATTAAATTTGATTTAGGTCATGGATATCAAATCTCGGATGACCAAATGTTAGTTCAATATGGAGTTAAAGTTTTTGAAAATGCAGAAAAACAAAATTTTCCATTTGAGATAAAAGTTATAATAGAAGGATTATTTACTACAAAAGATAGCAATGTAGATTTTGAAAAATTTCTACCAAATGCACTAGCCATATTATTTCCTTATATTAGAAGTATAGTTTCAACATATACTGCTGTAGCAAATATAGCTCCATTAAATTTACCTACAATAAATACTATTCAATATTTAGAAGATTCTAAGGATAAGGGAGAACATTTAGAAGATTTTTGAGAATAATTAATACTAAAGAGAGTGGTTTAATTCCACTCTTTTTTTGTTGTAAATAAGAAAAGAAAAATGTATATATATGATAAAAAGTATTGTATAATTTTCTAATAATAAAAATAATTTAATTTGAAATACTGAAAAGTGCCAGAAAAATTTTTGGTGTATCACAATTGTAGATTACAAAAACCGCTAAAAAGGTTTAAATACAGAGAAGCAGGCCTTAGCTACGGACCAGAAGGTCAGGGGTTCGAATCCTCTAAGGCGCACCAGTATTATAACCTCTGTGAATTATTTGCAGAGGTTTTTTAATTATGGAATTTGAAATAGTATGGGTATTATTAAATCAATTATTTATAAATTTTGAGGTAAAAGTTATGTTTAAAATAAAGAAGACTTTGGAAATAAGTGCTGCTCATAAATTGAGCTTAAATTATGAAAGTAAGTGTCAAAATTTACATGGACATAATTGGATTGTAAATATATATTGTAAATCGAAAAATTTAGATGAAAATGGAATGGTGTATGATTTTACACATATAAAGAATAAAATTCATAAAAGATTGGACCACACTTATTTAAATGATGTGATTCCGTACAATCCTACAGCAGAAAATATAGCTAAGTGGATTGCCGATGAAATCGGGGAAAAATGTTATATGGTAGAGGTTCAAGAAAGTGAAGGAAATGTTGCAATCTATGAAGTATGATGTAAATGAAATTTTTTATAGCATAGATGGAGAAGGGCCTAATAGTGGTAAATTAAGTGTATTTATTAGGCTTAATTATTGTAATTTAAGGTGTTCTTATTGTGATACAGAGTATGCTTTTAAAAGAGTTTATAATTTTATGACTGTTAATGAAATTATTGATGAAGTTGAGTCATATAAAATAAAGAGTGTTACAATAACTGGTGGGGAACCTTTGGCACAAGATTTAGAAGAACTTATAAGTGGCCTTTTAAAGCTTGGATATGAAATTGACATAGAGACAAATGGGAGTAAAGACGTTTCAAAATATTTGCTGAATAATGTGAATATAATATTAGATATAAAAACGCCTACATCTAAAATGGAAGATTTTAATTTATATGAAAATCTAAAATTACTAAGAGGAAATGATGTAGTAAAGTTTGTTGTGGCTGATGAATTTGATATGAATTTTATTGTAGAAGTTATGAAATTGTATCCAACGGATGCACAAATATTTTTATCTCCAGTTTATGGAACTGATATAGATAAGTTGGTTGAGTATATGAAAAACTACAGAATAAATGCAAGACTTCAATTACAAATTCATAAGTACATATGGGACTCTGAAATGAGAGGGGTATAGCGAGGAGTGGAATTATGAAAACTTTGCATACAATGATTAGAGTAAAAGATTTAGATAAGTCATTGGAATTTTATAAATCAGCACTAGGATATAAAGTAAGTAGGGTTAAAGACTTTCCTGAAGCTAAATTTACACTTGTGTATTTAAGTTTGCCAGGAGATGAACAAGAACTTGAACTGACATATAACTATGATCATGGAGATTATTATTTAGGTGATGGATATGGTCATATAGCTTTAGAATGTGAAGATTTTATTCAATTTCATGAACGTTTAAAAAGAGAAGGATATGATGTAACTGATTTAAAAGGTCTTTCAGACAACTCAGCTAATTATTTCTTTGTGAAGGACCCTGATGGTTATAAAATTGAGATTATAAAAAAATAATATGTTTAAAAAGAAGGATAAATTAATATGCATCTATCCTTCTTTTATTTAAGGTTGTATATATGGATTGTTTTTGTAGTCTTGATTTAAGGGGTTGTTTTGTAACATATTATAAGTATTTGATACTAAAATTTCTTTTTTAATAATTTTCTTTATATGGCTTGAAAAAATATTTTTATCTGAAAATTTTGTAATGTAATTTATTTCTTTTTCTTTTAGTTTGTTAAGTAAGTCTGTTCCATTATTATTTATACCTAAAACTCTTACATAAGGGTGATTAATTGACTCTAAAATAAATTCTCTTTTTAAATCAAAGACTATTTGACATATGAGTCTTCTTATTCGTGATTTAGTATATCTTTTAGTAGATACTAAATTTATATATTCATTATAATCAAGTGTATCTAAATAGCTATATAGTCTATTTTCAAGCCCTAACTCATAGTCCATATAGTCCGAAAAACTTATATTGCCACTGAATAATTTATATTTAAATAGCTGGAAAAAGTTTTGTGAAATATCAGTTCCTTTTTCTTGTAGAGCTACATAAGTATTTTCAGGGACTAAATTTTTTAATTTAGAAAAATTTTTGTTGTTGGATATATTTCTTATAGTTGAAGCAGAAGCGAATCCATCTACTATTATTTCTGAAGAATGTCCTACATTTTTTCTTGGTATAGAAAAAGGAATTATTTTAGAGTTAAATTTTTTAAGAGCTTTTACATATTCTATACCTAAAATATTATTAGGTTTATTCATTATTTCAAATTCTATATCAGAAAGATTTTTATAGGAGAGTTGTTTAGCTTTTATAAATGAATAACCTTTTGATAAATTAATTGCCAATGATTTGTTATCTATATTTTCAGTTTTATAAACTACATCTATTATTTCTGAAAGTGAATTTTCAGAGCCAAAGCATAGTGTATCTACGATATCTAAACTATTTAAAATTGATATAGCTCCTTCAGAAAATATTTGTGCATTGGATGTACAATATATTGTAGGTAATTCTAGGACTAAATCAGCTCCGTTTTCAATAGCCAATCTGGCTCTTGTAAATTTATCTAATATTGCCGGAGTTCCTCTTTGAGTGAATGAAGATGACATTATAACTATTGTATAATCTGAGTTAATTAATTTTATTTGATGTAAGTGTCCATTGTGGAATGGGTTATATTCAGCTATTATTGCTTTTATAGACATTTTTTAGACCTTTCTTTAATTAGTTTTTTCACAATATTTTAATCTATGATATAATAAAATAAGTCAAATGTACAAAGATATTATATTTAGGAGGAAAAAATGAAAATCTTAGTAATAAACTGTGGATCTTCTTCTTTGAAATATCAATTAATTGATATGGACGGAGAAAAATTAATGGCAAAAGGTCTTGTTGAAAGAATTGGTATAGAAGGTTCAAAAGTTAAACACGAGACAATAGGTAAAGATAAAGAAGTTATAGAACAACCATTAAAAGATCACAAAGATGCTCTTAAAATTGTTATGGAGTCAATTGTTAACAAAAACTATGGTGCATTAAGTTCATTAGATGAAATAGGTGCAGTTGGGCACAGAGTAGTACATGGTGGAGAAGACTTTGCTGAGTCTGTAGTAATTACAGAAGAAGTTATGAAAGCTATAGAAGCTAATGTTGAGGTAGCTCCTCTTCATAATCCTCCTAATATAATGGGAATTGAAGCTGTATCTGCACTACTTCCAAATGTTAAGCAAGTAGCTGTATTTGATACTGCATTCCATCAAACAATGCCGGCTAAGAACTATATATATGCTATTCCTTATGAAGAATATGAATCATATAAAATTAGAAGATATGGTTTCCATGGAACATCTCATAAATATGTAACTCAAAGAGCTGCAGAAATATTAGGAAAGAGTGTTGATGAAATTAATCTTATCACTTGCCATCTTGGAAATGGAGCTAGTATAACAACTGTAAAAGGTGGAAAAAGTTATGATACAACTATGGGATTCACACCACTTGAAGGACTTCCAATGGGAACAAGAAGTGGAAATATCGACCCGGCAATAGTTACTTTTTTAATGTCTAAGAAGAATATTTCAGCTGAAGAAGTAGATAAAATCATAAATAAAGAATCAGGTGTTCTTGGAATTAGCGGAGTTTCTTCTGACTTTAGAGATATAGAAGAAGCTGCTGATTCTGGAAATGAAAGAGCTAAATTAGCACTTGATGTATATGAAACAAGTGTAGCTAAATTTGTAGCAAGCTATATGAGTCACTTTGATTCTCTTGAAAGTATTGATGGAATAGTGTTTACAGCAGGACTTGGAGAAAATTCTCCAGAAACTAGAGAACACGTTTGTGAAAAACTTAAAGCTTTTGGTATCGAAATAGACAAAGCTGAAAATAAAATTAGAGGAGAAGAAAAAATCATATCTACTTCAAATTCTAAAATAAAAGTAATGGTAATACCTACAAATGAAGAGCTTATGATAGCAAGAGATACTGAATTACTTGTAAAATAATTGTTTTTAAGTGTATAAAATTTAATAGTATTTATTTAGAATTTATGTGTAATTATCAATGATTTGGTTTAAATTAGACTTGACTAAATCGAGATTTCAAGATATAATTACCTGTATGAAATTTTGAGGTGATTTATGAGGCTTAATTTAAAAGATTTTCTCAAAAGTCCGGATCAAAATTTAAACTTTGAAGGGCAAATAGAAAAAAACGAAACAGAATATGTCATAGATGGGTTAAATATAAACTTTCCTGTAAAGTATAGTGGAGTTGTAACTAAGTTAGGTGATAATTTTAAGTTAGACTTAACGGTAAATTATTCATTTGACACCAATTGTGACAGATGCCTAAAACCAATGAAAGAAATTGTAGATTCAAGTCTTGAAGCTTATTCATTTGAAGAAGACTTTACAGACGAATCTGATTCACAGTTTTTTCAAGTTGAAAATGATGAAATATATTTGGATGAATTAGTTATCTCTCAAGTGATAACGTCGATTCCTTTGAAGAGTCTTTGTAAAGATGATTGCAAGGGACTTTGTCCAAAGTGTGGAGTTGATTTAAACGTTCATGAATGTGATTGTTCACAAGATGAGCAAATAGATTTACGATTTGAAAAACTGCTAAATTTATTTAATGATGAGGAGGTGTAAAAATGGCAGTACCTAAGAGAAAAACTTCAAAGCAAAGAAGAAACAAGAGAAGAGCATCTTCTTATAGATTAAATAAAGTAACTATAGTAGAATGTCCAAACTGTCACGAGGCAATGATGCCGCACAGAGTTTGTCCAAGCTGTGGATATTATGATGGAAAAGAAGTGCTTGTAACAGAGTAATAATCATGATAAAGAAAACTTCCCTGTACAGGGGAGTTTTTTGTTTATAAAATATTAACTTATGACACATAGTATAGTTTATATTAAAACCTTTAATAATATGTGGTAAAATTAGAATAGTAAATTAAGGAGGGTAAAGATGTCAGGACATTCTAAATGGCATAATATAAAGCAAAAAAAAGGTAAAGAAGATGCCAAGAGAGGTAGAATATTTACTAAACTTGGGAAATATATAATGGTAGCAGTTAAGGAGGGCGGTCCGGATCCTGACTATAATCCACAGTTAAAAGTTGCTATTGATAAAGCGAAAGCTGAGAATATGCCTAATGATAATATTGAAAGAGCAATTAAAAAAGGTTCTGGAGAGGATAGTGCTGAAAGCTTTGAAGAAATTACTTACGAAGGTTATGGTCCAAGTGGAATTGCAGTATTAGTAAACTGCTTAACTGATAATAGAAATAGAACAGCTCCAGATATTAGACATGCTTTTGATAAGTATGGTGGAAATTTAGGAACTCCTGGTAGTGTATCATTTATGTTTGATAAAAAGGGACAGATAGTTGTCTTATCGGATAATATAGATGGTGATGAGTTGATGATGGTGGCAATTGATGCTGGTGCAGAAGATGTTGTTGAAGAAGAAGATGCTTATGAAATAATAACTGCAGTTGAAGATTATCATAAGGTTAGAAGTGCTCTTGAAGAGGCGGGATATGATTTTGTTCAATCGGACATAACTTATATTCCTCAAAATTATAGTACACTTACAAATCCAGATGATATAAAAAATATGGAAAAGATGATAGATGTATTAGAAGATAATGATGATGTTCAAGAAGTCTATACTAACTGGAATAGACCTGAAGAAGAATAATTAGATTTATTTTGTAATTATTGGGTACTTGTTTAAAGGCAGTACTTTTATAATAAAAAGCTTATTGCATAGTTTGTAATAAGTTTTAAAAATATTAGATTAGGTAGTTAAGAATTTTGTTTAAAGAATGAATGGAGATGAATTTATGAATCTAAATAAGTATATTGACCACACATTGTTAAAGCCAGAGGCTCCAAAAGAAGCAGTTTTAAAGTTAATTGAAGAAGCTAAGCAATATGATTTTTGCTCAGTATGTATAAATCCAGCTTGGGTATCTTTAGCAGCTAAAGAACTTGAAAATACTGATGTAAAAGTTTGTACTGTAATAGGTTTTGATCTAGGAGCCACTACAACAGCTTCAAAGGTATTTGAAACAGCAGATGCAGTGAAAAATGGTGCAGATGAAGTTGACATGGTAATAAATGTAGGTTTCTTAAAATCAAAAGAATATGATTTAGTTAAAGAAGATATAGCAGAAGTCGTAAAAGCTGCTAATGGGAAAACTGTAAAAGTAATTATTGAAACTTGTCTTTTAACGAAAGAAGAAATTGTAAAAGTTTGTCAATTAGCCAAAGAAGCTGGGGCAGATTTCGTAAAAACTTCTACAGGATTTAATTCAGGCGGAGCAACTGTTGAAGATGTTAAACTTATGAAAGAAACGGTTGGAGAGATGTACGTTAAAGCTTCAGGAGGTATAAGAGATTTAGATACAGCATTGAAAATGATAGAAGCTGGAGCAGATAGATTGGGCGTAAGCGCTGGTATTCAAATTATAGAAGAATATAGGGCAAGAAATGCAAATTAACCCTGTAGCTTTTAATATCTTCGGAATAGATGTAATGTGGTATGGCATATTAATAGCGACTGGTGCTTTACTTGCCATAACCATAGCTAATAAACTGGGTAAGAGAGAGGGCTTTAAAGACGACATAATATATGACTATGCTATGTCTGCTCTATTACTTGGAATCATAGGAGCTAGAGCGTACTACGTAATTTTTAATTTAGACTATTATTTACAAAACCCTTCAGAAATTATAGCTATAAGAAATGGTGGACTTGCAATTTACGGTGGTATAATTACCGGAATAGTAGTTGGAATATTTTATAGCAAAATAAAGGGTGTAAAGTTTTTTAAATTGGCAGATGTTATAGCCCCTGGATTAGCTCTTGCACAAGGTATTGGAAGATGGGGGAATTTTGTAAATCAAGAAGCTCATGGTGCACCAACAGATGTTCCATGGGGAATTATGATTGATGGAGTTAAAGTACACCCAACTTTTCTATATGAGTCCATATTAGATGTGGGAATTTTTATATTTTTATATTTTTTCCTATATAACAAAAAGAAATTTGACGGTCAAATTTTTGCAACGTACGGAATCATCTATGGGCTTGGCAGATTTGTAATAGAGGGAATGAGAACAGACTCTCTGTATTTTATGGGAATGAGAGTTTCACAAATAGTGAGCTTGTTAATAGTTGCTACATCAATTTTATTTATTGTTTATTCAAAGAGAAAGGCTAAATGACCTTTCTCTTTTTTCAATTCAAAGATGGTATAATATAAACATGAAAATTTTAATTTTATTAATATTTATTTATCTATATTTTCAAGTGGCAAAAATAAAAATAAAAGAGATAAATGTAAAGAGTGAAAAAATAAATAATTTTAAGTTTGTACAAATTTCAGATTTTCATGATAATAAACTGATTGATTTAAAGAAATTAGAAAAAAGTATTTGTGAGTTCAATCCTGAAGTTATATTTCTAACGGGAGATATAATTTCAAGAAATACAAAAAATACTCATAGAATTGAAAAATTATTTGAAATTGTTTCAAAGTATAAATGCTTTTTTGTATCGGGGAATCATGAATTTGAAAATAATCTAGTCAGTATAGACAATTTGTTAGCAAATTATGGGATTTTAAATTTAAAAAACAGTTCATATTTACTAATGAGTGGAGAGAAAAAAATTAAAATATTTGGAGAAGAGTTTAGAGGAAATAACTTAGATAAAGATTATGAGGACTATAATATATTATTGGTACATAGTCCAAAACAATTTTTAGAAAAGGTAAGACCATACGATTTGGTATTAAGTGGTCATAAACATGGTGGACAAGTGAGATTACCTTTTTTAGGTCAAGTATTAGACCATGGGCCCAAACTTTTTCCAAAATATTCAATGGGTTTATATAAGATAGGAGAAACTATTTTATATATAGATTCAGGCCTTGGACAAAGTATATACCTTAGAATTTTAGATAGAGTATCTTATACTCAAGGAACTATAGGAGGAGATATGTATTAATCTTTTATTAGTAGCGGTAGTTTTATTACTTGCACTGTTCGCAGTTAGAATATCTAATTTTTCAGGCGTTCCATCGTTGTTGCTGTTCATTTTTCTGGGAATAGCATTTAATTTAATGGGATTTAAATTTAACAATTTTGAAATTTCAAATAATATAGCCACATTGTCGCTTATGATTATAATGTTCTATGGTGGGTTTAGTACAAATTGGAATATGGGCAAGCCTGTTTGGAAAGAGAGTGCTGTTTTAAGTACAATTGGAGTCTTTTTAACGGCGATATTTACGGGGCTTTTTTGTCACTATATACTGAAGTTTAAAATGTTAGAGGCAATGCTCTTAGGCTCTGTTATAGCTTCTACAGACTACGCCAGCGTTTCATCTATATTGGTATCAAAAAACTTAAATTTTAAATACTCTACAGCACCACTTTTAGAACTTGAAAGCGGCTCTAATGACCCTACAGCTTATACAATGACATTTGTTTATATTTCATTAATAGCAGGGCAACAAATTGCAGTTCCAATTATAGTTTTAAAACAAGTAGGCTTTGGAATTTTAGTAGGTTTTGGTTTTGGAGTAGTTGTAAAAAATTTAATAGATAGAATACATTTTGATGAAGACGGATTGTTTACAGTATTTATAGCAGCAACTATGATAGCGACTTATTCTGTGGCGGTTTTAATTGGAGGAAATGGATACTTAGCTATTTATTTATATGGAATATATTTAGGCAATCAACAATTTCTTAAAAAGAGAGATGTTGTATTTTTCTATGACGGGCTTGGAGGTTTAGTTCAAATAGGACTCTTCTTTTTGTTAGGTCTTTTATGTAATGTGAGACATTTAATTTCAGTTTTTCCAGTAGCTTTGATTATAATGTTGTTCATAACATTTGTTGCAAGACCGGCAAGTGTATTTGCACTTATGAAACCTTTTAATTTGAAGAATAATCAGATAAGTATAATTTCAATTGCAGGTCTTAGAGGAGCAGCAGCAATTGCATTTGCAATAATGGTTGTAAATAGCAAAGTGAAGATTTCCATAGATATATTTCACATAGTTTTTGTAATATGTCTTTTGTCATCTTTTATACAGGGTTCATTGATGCCGTTAGTATCTAAAAAATTAAAGATGCTTGAATATACTGATACAGTACTTAAAAATTTTAATTTTTATCAAGACAAGTCGGATATAGGTTTTATACAAACTAAGATAGAAAAGGGATCAAAATGGAATAATATTCCACTTAAAGATTTCAACTTAACTTTTAATGTGATAGTTGCAAAGATAGAAAGAGAAGGAAAAACTATAGTTCCAAACGGAGAGACTTTAATAAAAGAAGGGGACATTATAGTTTTAGGCGGAAAAAGTTATTTTGATAGGACAGGTTCTAATCTTATAGAAATGACTTTATCTAAAGGACATAAGTGGGTTGGAAAGAAGATTAAAGAATTAGAATTTAAGGAAAAGCAGTTAATAGTAATGTTACAAACTTCAGGTAACAAAATAATAGTACCGAATGGAGAAACTTATCTTTTAGAAGGAGATAAAGTTGTAATTTTAAAGCAAAATAAGAAAAAGGCTCAAATTAAAAAATAATTTGGGCCCTTTTTTGTTAATGAAAATTATTTAATTACACTTTCTATTAAGAGTAAGTTTGTAAGCCCACCAACACCATTTGGTACAGGACTATAAGCTTGAATCTTGTCTTGGACATCAGTGGAGTTTAAATCTCCAGTAAATCTGCCATCAGCATTTTTTGTTATTGCAATGTCAATTACTATTGCATCTTCTCTAAAGTAGGTTGAATCTAAGAATTCACTTTTACCAACAGCAGTGAATATTATATCCGCTTTTAAGGTATGCTCTTTTAGATTCTTTGTTTTTATATGAGCTATCTCAACAGTAGCAAACCTATTTAAAAGTAACATTGCAAGTGGTTTTCCAACTACATTTGAATGGTTAATTATCAAACAATTTTTGGACTCGACATCTATTCCATAGTAGTCAATGAGTTCAATTGAAGCCTTAGGCGCAAGTGGAATAAAACCTGATGTATCACCTGAATATAATTTAGCTTTATTAATTGGATTCATACAATCTACATCTTTTTCAGGTGCGATTAAGCGGTCTAACTTATCTTCATCAACTGAAGTTGGTATAGGTCTAAAAATCAAAATACCAGTAACAGATGAATCATCATTTAGTTTTTCAAGATCAGAATAAGCTTTTTCAGGAGTAGTATCTACGACAACGACATCTAAATTTACTTTGGAAGCTGTAGATTTAATACCCTTTAAATAAGCGTTGTTTCCAAAATTTTCTTCTAATCTAAGAATTGCAAGCTTACTATTTGAAGTAGAATATTTTTTTAAAGTTTTAAGTTTTTCCTCATATAGAGGTTTTGAGTATAATATTTTGGTCATTGGTCACCTCTATATAATATTGTTCCAAAGCATAAGCGTTATGTCAATAAAAAAATCCTTCAATTGAGAAGGATTAAACCAAGTGCATTAAGTTTTGAATTAATAAACTAACTGTTGTAATAGCCGACCAACAACAGAAGCCGAGGATTATAGCTTTACCACCGGTTTTTATAATATTCACAATGTCAGTGCTAAGACCAATGCCCGCCATAGCCATAGTGATAAAAAACTTAGATAAAGTCTTTAGCGGTTTAAAAAATGCATGTGAAGCTCCCATTTGTATTGAAACTGTAGTTACTATACTAGCAAGAATAAAGAATAATACGAAGTATGGGAAAATCTTTTTTATACTTACAGAACTGTTAGAGTTCTTTTCTTTTTTTAATCTGATAAAAGCAAGAGTTAAAACTATTGGTATGATAGCTAAAGTTCTTGTAAGTTTAACTATTGTGGCAGTTTCAAGAGTGTTGGCACCTGCGTGTATTCCGTCCCAAACAGTTGCCGCGGCAGTTACAGATGAAGTGTCATTGATTGCAGTACCTGCAAAAAGTCCAAAGCCATTGTTGGATAGACCTAAGTATTCTCCAAAGCTTGGGAAGATAAGTGCTGCAAGTATATTGAATAAAAATATTACAGAGATTGCCTTTGCTATTTCTTCATCTTCAGCTTCAATAACTGGAGCAGTAGCAGCAATTGCAGAACCACCACAAATTGATGAACCAACACCAACTAAAATTGCGGTATTAGATTGAATTCTTAAAACTTTTTGTAATATATAAGCTACTATTAAAGAAGTTAGGATAGTAGATATAATTATTGGTAGAGAAGTAGCTCCAACTTTAATTACATCAGATAAATTCATTCCAAAACCTAAAAATACGACTGCCAATTGTAATATGTACTTTGAAGTAAATTTGATACCTAGTTGAGTAGAATTTTTTTCTTTATAAAACAAACTGATTAACATACCAACTAAGATTGCAAACACTGCGCCACCTATAAGCGGATATTTTCCGCCTAAAAAAGTACAAACGAGCGCTATTATAAAACATAAAAAAATACCTGGAAATTTTTTCATTTTTTCCAACTCCTATCTAAAAATAAATTCAAATTTATTATACAAATAATACTATTAAAAATAAAATTATAATATGTTATACTTGCATAAGAAAAATTTATTGAAGGTATATAGGTGCACAATGATAGATTATAAAATGAACACGTTTATGGCAGTTTGTAAGACTTTGAATTTTACTCAAGCATCAAAAGAGTTAAACATAACACAACCTGCTGTTTCAAATCATATAAAGGCCATAGAAGAAGAATATGGAATTGATTTATTTAGGTTTCAAGGTAAGAAAGTAATTTTAACAGAAGAAGGAAGACTACTCTTGAATTTAATTAGCTCTATGACCAATGATATAGAGCATTTTAAAGACTATTTAAGTCACAATAGAAGTAAGATTAGACTTAACTTTGGGACAACACTCTCTATTGGAGAATATGTAATGTCTCCAATACTTACAAAAATAATTTCGAAAGAGTCTGAATTGTCACTTAGAATGGTAGTAGAAAACACTCAAAAACTTTTAGAATTGTTGGACACTGGAAAAATTGATTTTGCAATAATCGAAGGCTATTTTAAAATAAACTCCTATCAAAGTAAGGTATTTAAAAAAGATAGATTGATACCAGTTTGCTCTAAAAATTATATGGATAAAGATAATGTTGAAGTTAAAGAGATATTTGATAATTGGCTTTTTATAAGAGAAGAAGGTTCGGGAACAAGAGAGGTATTAGATAGAACGCTCAGAGGAATGAACTACTCAATAGATGATTTCAAAAACATATCAGAAATTGGGAACTTGAATACAATTAAAGCATTAGTTGAAAATGGTTTGGGTATTTCATTTTTATATGAGTCTGTAGTAGAAAAAGAAATAAAAAATGGAAATTTGAGAGAAATACTTTTAACAGATTTTAGAGCAGAGCATGACTTTACATTTTTATGGAAAGAGGGAAGTTTTTATTCTGATTATTACGAAAATTTATTTGAAATATTAAAAGGAGAGTAGCAAAACCTATATAAACTATTTTAAAATTAGATAGTCCATAAGTTAATAGTAAATTATAAAATAAATTAATATTTGGATGATTGAAGAATATTAAATAATTATACATAATTTTTTATATGGAGGAGTGAAATATTTGGAAATTAGATATATAAATGAATCTGACAATAAAATGGAAATCAGTGAAATATATGAGAAAAGTTGGAGATATGCATATAAAAATATAATTCCTCAAGAATTTCTTGATTCAATTGAAAAAGGTAAGTGGATACCAATATTTGATTTCCCTGATTGGAGCACTGTTGTATGTATTGAAGATGGTAAATATATTGGGACTATGAGTTTTTCTAAGTCGAGATTTCGGGAGTACTTCTCTTATGGGGAAATTATTTCTTTTTATATACTTCCGGAATATATAGGGAAAGGTTATGGTAATAAAATACTAAAGTATGTAACCAAAGAGTTATACAAACTAGGATATAGTAAATTGTTACTTTGGGTTTTAGAGGATAATTATTTGGCAAAAAAGTTTTATAAAAGAAATGGGTTTATAGAAACAGACAATTATATGGTTGATAATATTGGAGGAAAAGAATTAAGAGAAGTTATGTTTATTTACAAAAATGAAGATATAATGATTTAAGCTCAACAAATGAATAAAGAAAGATAATATTATTCATTTGTGTGGGATTATTCAATCTTCCATTCAAACTATGAATAAAAGGTAAGTGTTAATTTGAATAAAAAACATTTGACATCTTTATTAAATTTTGTTATTATATTGTTATCGGTTTTGGTGGATATGGCCTAGTTGGTTAGGGCGCGAGTTTGTGGCACTTGAGATCGTGGGTTCGAATCCCACTATCCACCCCATAAAATTTAAAACAGTTTAAAATGTTTTTGAATGGCTTATTTGAGTCATTATTTTTTTGCTTAAAATTCCAATTATATTTATATATCTTTTTTAATAATAAAACTTTTAGGAGATAATATATATATTGAATTAGGACTCCATAATTTAAAGAGCCCTAATATTAAACAGAAATAGAATCTTGTAGCGATTCAAAAGTTTTTTCTCCAATACCTGGAACGTTCATAATGTCCTCAATTTTTTTGAATTGATTTTTTTCACGATACTTTATAATACTCTGAGCTGTTTTTTCACCGACATTTGGCAATTTAATTAAATCTTCTTTAGAAGCTGTGTTTATATTTATCTTTCCAAGACCACTGCTACTTGAGCTTGATTCTTCTACTTCACCAATATATGGAATATAAATTCTATCTTCATCAGATACTTTTTTTGCTAAATTAATATTATTTATATCTGCATCATCAAACATTCCACCACAAGCGTTAACTGCGTCAATAACTCTTGATTCTGGAGGAAGTTTTACAAGACCTGGACTTTTAACACGGCCTGCAACGTGTACATAAATTTCTTCATTAGGTATTTCTTCTTGTATAGGCTCAGATTCTTCATCAGAAATTTCGTCAGAATTATCTACTAAAAGATTAGGGTGATATTTAAAGTCTGAATTTACATCAACATATATTTTAGCTGCAAACATTGCTACAACGACAAGCAAACCAATTAAAATTTTATTTTTTTTAAAGTCCATTTCAACACCTATAGGTTAAGTGCGATTTCCATCATCTTTGTAAAAGAGGTTTGTCTTTCTTCAGCAGTTGTCTCTTCGTGAGTAATTAATGAGTCAGAAACTGTTAGAATTGTAAGAGTTTTTTTACCTAAGTTGGCAGCTATTGCATAAAGTGCGTAGGATTCCATCTCAACTGCCAAAACTTTCATTGATTGCCATTTTTTCCACGCATCTACATCATCTTGATAGAATACATCTGATGAAAGTACATTTCCAACGTGAACTGTAATTCCTAAATTTTTAGCATTGTTGTAAGCTGATAGTAGTAAATCAAAATCTGCTATAGCACTAAAAGTTCCAGGAAGTTTATAATTTTCTTGGAAGGCAGAATTAGTACAGGCTCCTTGTGCAAGAATTATATCGTACAAATTTAAGTCTTTTGAATAAGCTCCACAAGAACCAACTCTTACAATGTTTTCAACACCATAAAATTTAAATAGTTCATAAGCATATATACCGATAGATGGAATTCCCATTCCACTACCCATTACAGAAATTTTATTTCCCTTATATTCTCCGGTATATCCAAACATATTTCTTACATCAGTAACTAGAGATACGTTTTCCAAATAGTTTTCAGCTATGAATTTTGCTCTTAAAGGGTCTCCGGGCATTAATACAGTTTTTGCGAATGCATTTTCTTTTGCGTTTATATGTGGTGTCATAAAATCATCTCCTTAGAGGTATTTTATAATATTAAAGTAGTAGAGGCAATATGATATAATCAATATGAGGTGATTTAATGACATTCGAAAAAAATTTGGAAAAATATGCAAAGTTAATAATAAATATGGGGATAAAAGTTAAACAAGGTGACATGGTTTCAATTTCGGGAGAGGTTGTTAATTATGAATTTTTAAGACATATAGCTGAGGAAGCTTATGCAGCTGGAGCAACGGATGTAAAAATTCACTATAATGACCAAAAATTTACAAAATTAAAATATCAAAAATCTCCTTTAGAAGTTTTGACAACTGTACCGGATTATGTAATAGATGAGCAATTATATTTGTTGGACAACAAGGCTAAGTATGTAAAAGTTATAGGCTCTGACCCAAATGGATTAAAGGGTGTTGATTCCGACAAACTACAAAAAGCTATTATGGCAAGGTCAAAAGCTTTAAAAGAAGTCGACAAGAGAATGATGAATAGCGAAACTTCTTGGATTGTAGTTGGGGCACCAACTGTTGAATGGGCTAAGTCTGTATATCCTGAATTGAGTGATGATGAAGCTGTTGAAAAATTGTGGGATGCTATTTTCAAAACTACAAGAGTTGATTTGGAAGAGCCTGAAAAAGCCTGGGAAGAGCATATTAATAATTTGAAAAAGTGGTCAAACTTCTTAAATGAAAATGAATTTGAGATGTTACATTTTAAATCTGAAAAAGGTACTGATTTAAAAGTTAAACTTCCAAAGGGATATATTTTTGCAGGAGCAAGTGAGTATGCGAAAACAGGCGAAGAATTTGTAGCTAATATACCTACAGAAGAAGTTTTTTCTCTACCTCACAGAGAAGGTGTTGATGGAATAGTTTATTCTACAAAACCTTTAAATTACAATGGAAACTTAATTGATGAGTTTTATTTAAAATTTGAAAATGGAAAAGTAATAGACTTTGACGCTAAAGAGGGATATGAAACTTTGAAGAATCTTTTGGAAACAGATGAAGGGGCTTCAAGAATTGGTGAGGTTGCACTCGTTCCTTATGATTCTCCAATTTCAAATTCAGGAATATTATTCTTTGAGACTTTATATGATGAAAATGCAGCATGCCATTTAGCTCTTGGTAAGGCTTATCCAACTAGCATAAAGGATGGGGACATCATGAGCGATGATGAACTTATAAATGCGGGCGCAAATGATTCTCTAGTACACGTAGATTTTATGATAGGAGATGCGACTACTGATATAACAGCTCATAAGGGAGATGAAGTAGTTCAAATCTTCAAGGATGGAAATTTTGTCATATAGCTAGTAGAGAGTTTAGATAGTATTTGGCTAAAGACAATATATTTTCCCAAAGTGGTGTTTTATAATATAGCAAATGAATTTGTGGTGGGCTTAAAATCTTTGAAAGATTTGTTAGCTCATCATTTTTATTTAGCACATAAAAAACAAGTTCATCATCTGAATATTTGCCGTCCTTAACTTCAATAGTCAGCTTGAAATTATTTTTTGAAACTTTTATAGAATGATAGAAAGAATTTATTTCTAAATCTTTTTTAAAACTAGTTTGACCTAAGATAGTTAAAAAATTGTTTTTAAACTCTAGTGTTTCAATTCTAAAATCATAATCTTGAATTTTGAAATTTATATTATCTTCTATCTGTTCAACAATAGTTAGAGATTTTTCAAGATAGATTAAGCTATCTTTTGCGTGTTGAATTACTTCGGATAATTTATCAGAGTCTTGAGAAATTAAATATTGTTTAATTGAGTTTGCAATTTTAAAACCGGATATATACTTTGGACGCACTAATCCCAAATATTTTTCTATTTCTTTTTGTTTTAGAGAGTTGAGATTTAAAATAAAATTGAAATTTTTTAGATACTCATGTAAATCAAAATTATTTTCTGGAGCAAAGCTCATCTTATAAAATTTAAGCTTTTCTTCGATAAATGCCAAATCAAAACTGTTTCCACTAAATGTTATTAAATTTTTAGTAGAAATATTATTTATTAATTCAATTTCATCTTTTAAATTAGAAATGTAGTTTATATTTAATAAGCCTGAGTTTACATCTAAAGTTGCCACCATAAAGACAGAATCTGTAAATTTAGATAAGCCTGTAGTTTCAATTTTTAAAAGAGTGTAGTCTTTAAAATATTTTTTTGTAAAATCTGAAATTTTAATTGTTTCACTATAACTATTCATTAGTCCCATCCTTTTAATTACTTTCTTTATAGAATATAATAATATAAGATAAAATTTATAGGAAGTGTATTTATGATATATTTAGACAACTGTGCTACTACAAAGCCAAGAGATGAAGTAATAGAGACAATGGTCAGCGCGCTTAGAGAGGGATATGCAAACCCTTCAAGCCTTCATAGTTTTGGATTAAAAATTGAAAAAGAAATAAGTACGGCCAGAAAGAAAATTGCGGATTCATTCGGAGCAGATGAAAATGAAATTTACTTTACATCAGGCGGGACTGAAAGTAGCAATATAGCTATACAAGGTTTTATAAAAAAGAATATAAAAAGACATAAAAAAGTCATCACTACGAAACTTGAACACTCTTCAGTTTTGTTTCAACTTAGAAAGATGAAAGAGTTGGGAATTGAGCTTGTTGAAGTTGGCGTTGATGTAAATGGAATAGTAGATGAAACTGAACTGTTAAATGCTATTGATGAAGATACTTTTTTAGTCAGTTTATTTCATGTAAATAATGAGATTGGCTCTGTTAATCCTGTAAAAGAATTGATTTCTAAAATTAAAAAAATAAATAGACAAATTTTTGTTCACGTTGATGGAGTTCAAGCGGTTGGAAAGTTAGAAGTAAATCTTCACGATATAGGTTGTGATAGCTATTCAATCTCTGCACATAAAATCTATGGTCCAAAGGGAATAGGTGCACTTTATTTGAAAAATGGCATTAAGATTGACCCTATGGTAATAGGCGGTGGACAAGAAAGTGGTATGAGAAGTGGTACGGAAAATGTACCAGGCATATTGGGATTTGGCGTTGCGGCTGAAATGGTTGTAAAGAATTTCAAAAGAGAGCAAGAGTCTATAAAAGCTTGTAGAGATAGACTTATAGATAGACTGAATGAAATTGAAGATGTAAAGATAAACTCAACAGACAAAGGCGTAAATAACATATTGTCTGTATCAGTTTTGAATACAAGAGGGGAAGTTCTCCTACATTCTTTAGAAAGAGATCAAATATATATTTCAGTAGCTTCAGCGTGTACTTCAAACGGTACTGGGAGAAGTCATGTATTAGAAGCTATAAAATTGGAGCCTAAATATATTGAAGGAACGGTTAGAATATGTTTTTCAAAAGATAATACATTGGAAGAAATAGATGAATTTTTTGAAAAGTTTAAAGAGTATGTAAATGAATTAAGAGAAATAATGGTGAGATAAATGGAAAAATTGATAAGCTTGTCCTTGGGCGAAGTTATGCTAAAGGGAGATAATAGAAAGACTTTTATAAATAAAATAATAGGTCAGGTAAAGAAGCTAACTAAGAATTTTCAAAACGTGTCTGTGTATAGAGATTTTGGAAAGATATATATAAATTGTAATGAAGAAGACATAGATGAGATAATAAAAAAAGTAAAAAATATCTTTGGTATAGTCTATATAACACCAACTTGGAAGATAGACAGAAATATGGAAGACTTTGAAAAAGCTGTTTTAGCTGTTGCGAATGACCAAGCTGAAAAAGGGTATAAGACTTTTAAAGCCAAAGCTAAAAGGTCTGATAAGAGATTTGAAACTAAATCGGCAGATTTAAATTTAATGATAGGTGGAATAGTTTTAAAGAACACAGATTACAAAGTTGATGTTCACAATCCGGACTTTTATATATATTGTGATGTAAAAGAGTCAATATATTTATATTCACACAGATATAAGGGGACAGGTGGACTGCCAATTGGAACAAATGGAAGAGGACTACTATTGTTGTCAGGGGGTATAGATTCTCCAGTTGCAGGATATATGATGGCAAAGAGAGGAGTTTGTGTGGACGCAGTTCATTTCCATTCATATCCTTTCACATCAGAAAGAGCAGAAGAAAAAGTTCAAAAACTTGCTAAAATATTGGGACAATATACTGGAACTATTAGAATGTATTCATGTAATCTTTTAAATATACAAAAGGCAATAAATAAAAATTGTCCTGAAGATGAGATGACAATCTTATCACGTAGATTTATGATGAGAATTGCTGAAGAAATTTCTAAAAAGTATGAGTATGATTCCATAATAACAGGAGAAAATTTAGGACAAGTTGCATCTCAGACAATAGGTGGATTAAACGTTACAAATGCTATACCGGATAGAGTTGTCTTCAGACCTCTTATAGGAATGGACAAGGTAGATATAATAGAAATATCTGAAAGCATAGGAACTTATGAAACGTCCATAATGCCATTTGAAGACTGTTGTAGTGTGTTTTTACCAAAACATCCTAAGCTAAGACCTACACGCAAAGGAATAGAAAAATCAGAATCAAAGCTTCAAATTGAAGAACTTGTTCAAGAAGCGATGAGTGAATTAGAAATAATCACGATAAAACAGGAGGACTGATTAGATGAAAAAAATAGTTGGAATATTAATTTTGTTAGTAGTTGTAATAGCAGCAATGGCAATACCTAAATATAACAAATTAGTTAAACTTGATAATGATGTTGACTCGGCATTTTCTCAAGTTCAAGTTGTAGTAAAGAGAAGGGCTGACTTAATACCTAATTTAGTAAATACAGTTAAGGGATATGCAAAACACGAGCAAGAAACTTTTGAAAAAGTAATTCAAGCAAGAAACACAGTTAATGAAGCTCGTACACCAGCCGAACTTTCTAAAGCAGAACAAAATTTAACTTCAGCGATAGGAGATATAAATGTGGTTGTTGAAGCTTATCCTGAACTAAAAGCAGATAAAAACTTTTTAAATCTTCAAGCACAATTAGAAGGAACAGAAAACAGAATTGCAGTGGAAAGACAAAGATACAATGGAGCTGTAAAAGAATTTAACTTAACAGTTAGACAATTCCCAATGAATTTGTTTGCAGGAATGTTGGGATTCTCTCAAAAAGATTATTTTGAAGCAGCACCTGCAGAACAAAACGCTCCTGAAGTTTCATTTTAAGAGGTGAGCAAGTGAAAAGAAAAGTTGGAGTGAAAGTTTTACTCTTTATTCTTTTCTTGGCTATTGGTGTATTTACAGATAATGTAATTGCACGTAGTGAAATACCTAAAGCCAGTCAGTTTAATGGGTATGTGTATGATGAAGTTGGAGTTTTAAGTGAAGACAATATAAGATATATAAACTATATCAATCAAGATTTACAAGAAAAAACAGGTGGTCAAATACCTGTGGTAATAGTAAATAGTCTTGGTGATAATGACATTGAAGAGTATGCAGTAGAGTTATTTAGTCAACTTAAAATAGGAGACAAAGATAAGAAGAATGGCACTTTGATGTTATTGGCAGTAAAAGACAAAAAAGTTAGAATAGAAACGGGATATGGCTCGGAAGGATTTGTACCTGATATATATGCAAGACAAATTATAGAGCTAATGAAATCAAAAGGTGGCTATGAGAGTGGGCTTATAGAAGGGTTTAATCAATTAATAGCTTACTATGAACAAGAATATAACGTTAAAATTTCAAGTGCCAATAGACCACAACAGAGAGTTCAAGAAGATGGTATTAACATAGAAGATATTATAAGAATAATTATAATAGTGATGGTTATAACATCAATGTTCTCAGGTGGCGGAAGAAATGGCAGACGACGCAGAAGAGATATAGATATTTTCTTCCCACCATATTTTGGACCGTTTGGCGGTTCAGGAGGTTTTGGTGGTTTTGGAGGCGGAAGCTCATCTGGTGGATTCGGAGGATTCAGAGGTGGCGGAGGCTCTTCAGGCGGCGGAGGCTCCAGTGGAAGCTGGTAAAATTGAATTGAAACAAAAGACAGTGAGAAAAATCTTACTGTCTTTTTGAATGATGACAAAAAGGAGAAAGCTATGAATATAGTAAATGAATTATTTAAATTGCAAGATTTAAAGTATGCTGAGTTTCAAAGTAAATTGGTGCCGACAGTAGAACGAGAACTTTTTATAGGGGTTAGAGTTCCAGAGCTTCGTAAATTTGCTAAAGAATTGGTAAAGAAAAATACATATTTAGATTTTTTAGATGATTTGCCACATAAGTACTATGATGAAAATATGTTACATAGCCTAATATTATCTGAGTTAAAAGATTATGAAATGTGTGTAGAATTAATAGAAAAGTTTTTAAAACATATAGATAATTGGGCTGTGTGTGATATTTTATCTCCGAAAAATTTTAAGAAAAATAAAATGAGCTTAATCGAAAAAATAAAATTGTGGGCAGCTTCAGATGATACATACACTTGTAGATTTGGAATAGGTATGTTGATGTCACATTATTTAGATGAAGATTTTGAAGTGGAGTATTTAGAAATTATAAGTAGAATTCATTCTGAAGAGTACTATGTGAATATGATGATAGCGTGGTTTTTTGCAACTGCATTGGCAAAAAGATGGGATGAGACAATCGTATATATTGAAGATAAAAAATTGGATAGCTGGGTGCATAACAAAACTATACAAAAAGCTTGTGAGAGTTTAAGGATAACAAAAGAGCAGAAAGACTATTTAAGACTATTAAAAATTAAATAATAAATATGGATTGAAATTTCTTAGGTAATAAATTAAACGATATAGAATATGAGTAAAAATTTTTTAAAAGTTTAATTTATAAAACTCTTTAATTAATTTTTTAAATTGCATTGACTTTAAAATCAGTATTAATTATAATCAAGATTGTATGAATTTAATAAAATAAGTAAAAAGTTTAGTGGTGGTGTACATGGATATAGGAAGTAAGATAAAGAATTTAAGAGTTCAACAAGAGCTGACTCAAGAAGAACTTGCAGACAGGTCTGAACTTACAAAGGGATTTATTTCTCAACTTGAGAGAAACTTAACTTCTCCCTCAGTAGCCACATTAATTGATATCCTTGAAGCACTGGGAACGACGCCGATTGAATTTTTTTCGTCTGATAAGGAAGAAAAAATTGTATTTACGGCTGATGATCAATTTGTGAGTGAGAAGGAAGATTATGTTATTAACTGGGTTGTGCCAAATGCACAGAAAAATTTGATGGAGCCGGTTGTTATAGAGTTAGAAAAAGGTGCAGTATCCAAAAAGAATCCTCCGTTTGAAGGAGAGGTATTTGGATATGTGGAGAAAGGTAAAGTAAAATTAATATTTGGTGATAAAAAGTACAAACTAAAGAGAGGAGATACTTTTTATTTCAAGGCAGATAGTGAATTTTATATTGAAAATGGAGAAACTTTAGCGAAGGTATTGATGGTGAGCTCTCCGCCACATTTTTAAGGAGGATTCATGAGCGAATATGTAATTAATTTAAAAAATATAAATAAGAGTTATGGCGATGTGCAAATTTTAAAAGATTTTAATTTGCAAGTTGTAAAGGGAGAGTTTTTGACATTGCTTGGCCCAAGCGGATGTGGAAAGACAACCACTCTTAGAATTATTGGAGGATTTGAAACTCCTGAATCAGGACAAGTTATATTTGAGGGAAAAGATATAACTAATCTTGAACCATATCAAAGAAATATAAACACAGTATTTCAAAATTATGCATTATTCCCACATTTAAATGTTTTCGACAATGTAGCTTTTGGTCTTAGAATTAAAAAGTTGCCAGAGAGCGAAATAAAAGAAAAAGTGGAAAAGACATTAAAAATTGTGAACTTAGCTAATTTCTCTAAGAGAAAAATAACTTCTCTTAGTGGTGGGCAACAACAGAGAATCGCAATTGCAAGAGCATTGGTAAACGAACCGGAGGTAATATTGTTAGATGAGCCTTTGGGAGCATTGGACTTAAAGTTAAGACAAGAAATGCAAGTTGAACTTAAAAAGATTCAACAAGAAGTTGCAATCACTTTTATATATGTAACTCATGACCAAGAAGAAGCTCTTTCTATGTCAGATAAGATAGTGGTAATGAATGAAGGACGTATTGAGCAATACGGAACTCCTATAGATATATATAATGAGCCAAAGAACGCTTTTGTTGCAGATTTTATCGGAGAAAGTAATATTATTTCTGCTGTTATGAAAGAAGATTACAAGGTTGAATTCTTAGGACATGTATTTGATTGTGTCGACACTGGATTTTCTAAAAATCAAGAAGTTGAAGTTGTGGTTCGACCTGAAGATATAGACCTTGCGGAAACTGGTATGATTTATGGTACAGTTATTTCAGAAGTATTCAAAGGTGTGCACTATGATATAGAAGTTCAAGTTGGGGATTATATAATGTTGGTTCAATCTACAGATAGTAGAGAGATAGGGTCAAATGTTGGAATAAGTGTAGACCCTGATTTGATACATGTAATGGGTGAGAAATGAAAAAATATTCGTATGTTTATGCACTCTGGGCTGCAATATTTATAGTTTTTCCAATAATTCTTATATTTATGTATTCTTTCAACGGCAGTTCTTCAATGGGATTTGAAAATTTTGAATTTTCATTGGCAAATTATAAAAGTTTTTTTGAGCCGTTGTATTTAAAAATTTTGGGAATATCAGTAGGAGTTGCTCTTTTATCTACAGTAGTTTGTCTATTGATAGGCTATCCGGTAGCTTATATAATAGCTAATTTAAAACCAAGTATAAGACAGAATGTAATACTTTTATTCATAATTCCAATGTGGATGAACTTTTTGTTGAGAACTTATGCGTGGCTTACTATTTTGGGGAATAATGGACTTTTAAATAAAGCATTTGCATTAATAGGTTTGGGACCGTTTGATTTAATGTACAATATGAATGCTGTTATGATAGGTATGATTTATAATTTCTTACCTTTTATGGTACTTCCTATATATACTATACTTCTAAAAATAGATAAAAATCTTTTAGACGCAGCAAGTGACTTAGGGGCAAATAAATTTAAAGTTTTCACAAAGGTAATATTGCCTTTGTCTTTGCCGGGAGTTTATACGGGAATTACAATGGTATTTATACCAGCTATTTCAACATTTGTAATTTCAAACTTACTTGGTGGACACAATATTTATCTAATAGGAAACTTGATTGACCAACAATTCTCATTTACAGGAAATTGGGGATTTGGTTCAGCGGTTTCAATGATATTGATATTTATACTTCTGATAATTATGGGAGTTAATAAAATATTTGATAAAAATCATGAAGGAGGTAATATATTTTGAGAAAAATAATAGATAAGTTTTATCTCGTTCTAATTTTTATATTTTTATACGCACCAATAGTTACATTGATGGTATTTTCTTTTAATGACTCCAAGCTAAAAGGTAAGTGGGCAGGGTTTACTCTGAGATGGTATAAAAATTTATTTACCGATCCAACTATCTTAGAAGCTTTAAAAAATACTTTGATAGTAGCTTTAATAGCAACAGTAGTCGCAACTGTATTGGGAACTATTGCCGCAATAGGAATAAATGAGTTAAGAGGATTTAAAAAAAGTATGTTATTAGATGTTAACTACTTGCCAGTTTTGAATCCTGACATTGTAACAGCGGTTTCTCTTATGGGACTTTTTGGTTTTCTACATTTGAGATTTGGTCTTTTAACAATGACTATCTCACATATTGTGTTTTGTACTCCGTATGTGATTTTGTCTGTTTTACCTAAGCTTGGTCAAATGGATAAGAATACCGTAGAAGCTGCACTTGACTTGGGAGCTACGCCCTCACAAGTTATAACAAAAGTTATAATTCCTCAGATAAGACCGGGAATTGTTACAGGAGCTTTGATGGCATTTACATTATCACTTGATGATTTTGTAGTAAGTTATTTTAATACAGGACATGGTGTATCAAATCTATCAATAACAATATATGCTATGGCGAGAAAAGGTATAAATCCGTCTATTAATGCAATGTCAACTATAATGTTTATCGCATTGTTGATATTGTTGTTAATAATAAATAGGAATCCCGGGAATAGGGAAAATATTAATTTTTAAGGAGTGTTAAATGAAAAAAGTTTTAGTATTGCTTTCAATTATGACTATGCTGATGTTAGTGGCATGTGGTGGTGGGACTAAGGAATCCATCAATGTTTACAATGCAGGAGAATATATAGACCCTGAAACCATAAAGATGTTCGAAAATGAAACGGGTATAAAAGTTGTGTATGATACATTTGCATCAAATGAAGATTTATATGTAAAGCTTACACAAGGAGCAGACCAATATGATGTAGTAGTACCATCTGATTATATGATAGAACGTCTAATAAAAGAAGATAGACTTGAAAAATTAGATTTTTCAAAGATATCTAATTCGGAAAAAATAAATGCTCGATTTAAAAATCCTGAATATGATCCTACAAATGAATATAGCATTCCTTATTTCTCAGGGACTTTAGGAATAGTTTATAACAAGACTATGGTGGCTAAGCCAATCACTTCTTGGGCAGATCTTTGGGATGTGACAAACAAGGGTCAAATAATTATGTATGATTCACAAAGAGATTCTATAGCAGTTGCACTTGCAAAATTGGGATATTCTCTAAATTCGACTAATCCTGAAGAATTACAAGCAGCTAAAAAAGCTCTAATAGATCAAAAACCTCTTGTTTCAGCATATTTAACAGATAATGCCAGAGATGTTGTTGTACAAGGTGAAGCAGCTATGGCAGTTATGTACTCAGGAGATGCTGCGCTTATGATAAGCGAAAACCCGGATTTAGATTATGTTGTTCCAGATGAGGGTTCTAATCTTTGGGTAGATGCATTTGTAATTCCTAAGGGAACGCAACATAAAGAAGCTGCTGAAAAATTTATAGACTTTATGTCAAAACCAGAAATATCAGCTAAAAATGCAGAATATTTAGTAGGCTTTACATCTCCAATTGATGGAGTTAAAGAATTTTTACCGGAAGAACTTTCAAAATCTGAAGTTGCTTATCCAGATTATACAAAGCTTCCTAAATTAGAAACATTTAGAGATTTAGGAGAAAATGTTGACCTTTACGACAGAGTTTGGACGGAAGTTTCAGCTACAATGAGTAAATAAAAATTAAAAGTCAGCTTTCCAAGAGAGCTGGCTTTTTATTTAAACTTACAATTATAGTGCGAAACTTTACAAATTCATAGTTTAGTGCTATGATATTAAAACAATTAAAAAAAATAGGGAAAAATTTTTTTAATCAAAAAGACAAAGATGGTCAGAGGATGATGAAATGGCAAAACTATCAAATTCAATTGAAGAATTTATAAATACATTATTAGAAGATGGAGATGGAACTTTAGAAATTCAAAGAGCTTTAATTGCGGATAGGTTTAACTGTGCGCCTTCACAAATTAATTATGTCTTAACTACAAGATTCACTCCCTATAAGGGATACTATGTTGAGTCAAGACGTGGTGGAGGAGGATATATAAGGATTGTAAGAGTTCAGGTTGAAAATGAAAAGTCAACACTACAAATTTTTATTGATGAAATTGGGAATTCCATCACAAAAGATAAAGCAGATCAGTTAATTGACGAGCTTTTGAAAAGAGAGTACATCAATAGAAGAGAGTATGAAATCATTAAAGTAAGTATAAGCGACAGGTCTCTTGGTATGAGTGGAGATTTTAAAAATGAGGTTAGAGCAAGTATTTTAAAAAATATAATACTTGTAGTATTCAGTTAGGAGGTAGCTATGCTTTGTGATAGTTGTAAAGAAAATGAAGCTATAATTTCATATACCAAAATGTCTGGGAATAATGTTGAAGAAGTTCATTTATGTGCTACTTGCGCTGAAAAGAAAATGAAAGAGGATTTAACGTTTAATCAAGCTATAAGTAGCCAAGTAGATTCTTTTTTAAAAGAATTATTTAAGTTGACTGGAAATTTCGATAAAGAAATAATAAAGAAATCTTGTCCAAATTGTGGGACTACATTTGATGAGTTTGAGAAAAATCATTTGGGTTGTGAAAGTTGTTATGAAACTTTCAGCTCAGAACTTTCAAGTATGTTAAATAACTTGAAGTATGCTTCAAAGCACAAGGGTAAAATTCCACAATCAGCAGACATAGCTATATCTATGAGAAGAGAAGAGGAAGAGCTTGAGGCGAGTTTAAGACAAGCTATTGAAAGTGAAGAATATGAAAAGGCTGCGATTATTAGGGATAGAATAAAAGAAATAAGGGAGAGTAAATGATAGTTCTAAAAACTGAAGTTAAAATTTTTAGAAATATAAGTGGATTTAATTTTGTAGATAAAATAGATATAAAATCAGCAGAAGAAATAGAGAATAAAGTTACTGAAACACTATTTCCTTTAGGTTATGAGTTGAGAAAAACTAAGGAAATGAATTCTTTAGATAAACTTAAGCTATATGAATCTTACAATGCAACGGGAGATATTTTTAAAAATGAGCTTATTTCAGGAATATACACGAGCTCACAAAAGCCAAATGTATTTTTAAATGATTCAGACCATATTGTTATTCAAAGCATGTCAGACGGTTTGGAATTGGAGAAAATATATGATAATGCAGATAAATTAGATGATTTTATAGCTGAGAAAGTTAAATTTGCATATTCTGAAAAATTTGGTTTTTTAACATCCAATCCTAATCTATGTGGGAATGGAATGAGCGCAAGTGTCTTACTACATTTACCAGCTACCTCTTATTTTGGGAATGATTCTTTGATAGGAAGTTTAAAGAGATTGGGATATCGTGTTGATAGATTAAACAGTGAAAGAGGTTCAATAGACTCTATACTAAAATTATCTCCAGATAGAACAATAGGAATTACAGAAAAAGAGTATATAAATAAACTCAATAATATAACTAAAGAGATAGTGGACATGGAAGAACAAAATAGAAAGAACTTGTATCTAGATCATTCTATTGAATTAGAGGACATAGCCAACAGAGCTTTAGGTACACTATCTTGTTGTAGAATGATAAGTGAAAATGAAGTAATAGAAAAGCTGTCAGATTTATTTATGGGAATAGAACTATCTGTTTTTAAGCCAAAGATAAATTTGAATTTAGCTGATACAATTTCAAAGTTTAAAAATGGGAGATTACAAATTCAAACGGGTTCACTCTTAGATATGAAGTCAAGAGATGTACTCAGGGCGAAAGAAGTAAGAAAGATGATGAAGGAGGTCTTTTAAAAGATGAATATATTTGGGAAATTCACAGAAAAAAGTCAAAAGGCCATATTGTTTGCACAAAATGAAGCTAGAGATGCGAGATTAAATTATGTTGGTTCTGAGCACCTTATGCTTGGAATAATTAAAGAAGGAACAGGCACAGGGGCGAGAATCCTAAAGAGTTTGGGCTTGACCTATGAAAGTGTAAAATTGGCAACGTATGAGATAGTTACAAAGGGCAATGAAGTTGTCAACGGGAATTTAATATATACACCAAGAACTAAAAAGATATTTGAATTGTCTTATGAAGCGGCAAAAGAAGATGATTTAGAAACTATTGGAACTGAACACATTTTACTTGGAATTTTAAGAGAGGGTCAAGGAATAGCTGTATTAGTTCTTAGAAGACTTGGGATTGACGCTAAAGTTTTGGAAGAAAGTATATTGAATACAGAAATAGAGGATGAAGATTTAGATGGGACCTCAGAATCTGAAACAACATTGGAAAAGTATACTACCAATTTAAATAAAAAATCAGCAGAGGGAAAGATTGATCCGGTCATAGGTAGAGAAACAGAGATTAGAAGAGTTATTCAAGTTTTATCTAGAAGAAAGAAAAACAATCCGGTTTTAATTGGAGAACCCGGCGTCGGTAAAACAGCAATAGCTGAAGGGCTTGCTCAAAAGATAAATGATGGAGAAGTTCCTGAAATAATGGCAAATAAAGTTATAAGAACTTTGGATGTTTCCGGTCTTATAGCGGGTGCAAAATATAGAGGAGACTTTGAAGAACGTTTAAAAAATGTAATTGATGAAGCTATAGAAGATAAAAATACCATTTTGTTTATTGATGAGCTACACGTAATAATAGGGGCCGGAGCTGCTGAAGGAGCTATGGATGCGTCAAACATTTTAAAGCCTATGTTGACTAAAGGAGAGCTACAAATAATTGGAGCTACTACTATAAATGAATATAGAAAGCATATTGAAAAAGATACAGCTTTTGAAAGAAGACTTATGCCAATCAGCGTAAAAGAACCTTCAGTAGAAGACTCAATCGACATAATAATTGGACTTAAAGAAAAATATGAAGAACATCACAATGTAACTATACCGGACGAGGTAATAGAGAGTGCAGTTAAGTTATCAAATAGATATTTAACTGACAGATTTTTACCTGATAAGGCAATTGACTTAATAGATGAAGCTGCTTCTAAACTTAAAATTCAATCATACAAGACTCCAAAATATGTAAAAGAATTTGAAGATAAACTAAAAGATTTGGATATTGAAAAGAATAGAGCAGTAGAAGAACAGAAATTTGAGCTGGCAGCTCAATTGAGAGATGAAGAAAGACAGCTTAGAAAAGAGTTTGAAAATAGAAAGAGTGAAGAGAAAAAATCTGAAAACAAACTTGAAATAAGTAAAGAAGATATTGCCATAATAGTCTCTGAATGGAGTAAAGTGCCAGTTACTGAGATGACGCAAGAAGAAAATAAAAAATTAATAGATTTAGATGCTAATTTAAAATCTAGAGTAAAGGGACAAGATGAAGCTATAAATTCAGTATCGAAAGCTATAAAGAGAGCCAGAATTGGCTTGAAAGATCCAAATAAACCTATAGGAAGTTTTATCTTCGTTGGTCCTACTGGAGTTGGGAAAACATATCTTGCGAAGAGTTTGTCTAATGAATTGTTTGGCTCAGAAGATAATCTTTTGAGAATAGATATGTCTGAGTATATGGAAAAGCATACTGTTGCCAAGCTAGTGGGTTCACCTCCGGGGTATGTTGGGTATGATGAAGGTGGACAATTAACAAACGCAGTTAGAAGCAACCCATATACTGTAGTGTTGTTTGATGAAATTGAAAAAGCTCATCCAGATGTATTTAACATACTGTTACAAATTCTTGATGAGGGTCGTCTAACGGATTCTAAGGGAAGGACTGTAAGTTTTAAAGATACAGTTATCATAATGACTTCAAATGTTGGAGCATCAAGACTTAGAAATAAGAGTTCAATGGGATTCTCCACAGGAGATAAATCTAAAGAAGAATACGAAAATATGGTTAAAATTGTAAAAGAAGCAATGAAGCAAACTTTTAAACCTGAGTTTTTAAATAGGTTAGATGAAGTCATCGTATTTAGAGAATTAGATTTAAAACAAATTACAGAAATTGTAAAGACAATGCTTGATAAGTTAAAACAAAGATTTTCTGAAATGGATATAAAGGCAGAATTTACTAATAAACTTGCAACTCATATTGCAAAAGAAGGATATGATCCAGAGTTTGGAGCTCGTCCTCTTGAAAGAGCTATCAGAAGCAGCGTAGAAGATATTTTTGCAGAAAAATTGCTTCAAGGAGAATTTGCTAAGGGAGATTCAATAAAAGTTGATTACAATAGGAAAGTAACTTTTAAAAAACTTAAAGAGGCAAAGAGAGATGAAGAAAAAGACATCTTACAAGTGTAGTAATTGTGGCTATACTTCAAATGGATTTTTTGGAAAGTGTCCAGGGTGTGGAGAATGGAATACTCTAATAGAAGTTGATGAAAGTCCAAAATCATCTAAGTTATTAGAAAATAAGGAAAATGCACGTCCTCTTGGGGAGGTTAAAGTAAGAGACTCTGAAAGAGTACAAACTGAAATAGAAGAATTTAATAGAGTTATGGGAGGTGGGATCGTAAGAGATTCCATCTCAATAATAACGGCAAAACCGGGTGCAGGTAAATCTACATTATTACTTCAAGTTGCAAATGATTTAGCAACTAAGGGATTTAAAATATTATACGCTTCAGGAGAAGAATCAGAATCTCAAATAAGAAGCAGAGCCGATAGAATTTTAGCCAATATATCCCAAAATTTGTTTGTCTATTCAACTAATGTTATGGATTATTGTCTAGAAGAAATAGATAGAATAGACCCGGATTTTATAATAATAGATTCTATACAGACATTTATTTTAAGAGAGATACAATCAAGGCCTGGCGCTCCCACTCAAGTAATGGAATGTGCTCATAGAATGGTAGAAGTTGCAAAAGGTAAACGACCAAGGATGGTATTTTTAGTTGGTCAGATGACAAAGGAAGATGAGTTAGCAGGAGTTCGTGCATTAGAACATCTTGTTGACACAGTAATTTTGTTAGAGAGTGAAAATAATGAACAATTACGCTCTTTAGTGGCTACCAAAAACAGATATGGTTCTACAGGAGAGATGGGATTTTTCATAATGGACGAAAAAGGACTTGTCTCATTAGATAATCCGTCAGAATATTTTATGACAGAGAGAAAACAAGGAGAAGAATTGCCTGGTTCAGCACTTTCTGTAGTGAGAGAAGGGACTAGACCTATAATACTTGAGATAGAAGCTTTAGCTTCAAGTAGCTTTTTGCCATACCCTTCAAGAATTTCAGAGTGTATGAGGAGAGAACACTTAAATACTTTAATTTCAATTTTAGAGCAGAGAGCCAATATGAAATTAATGGATAAGAATGTAGTTATAAAGACTACAGGCGGAATAAAATTAAAAGAAACAGCTTCAAACTTGGCAGTAATGATGAGTATATTTTCGTCATTAAAAAATATATCTATAGATACTCAAACTATTTTTATTGCTGATGTGGGACTGACTGGAGAGCTTAAAGGCGTTCCATCAATTGATGAAAGAATTAAAGAAGCTGAGAGGATGGGATTTAAAAGAGTTTTTACATCTCCCGGTAAATATAAAAAGAGTAAACTTCAAATAATTGAATGTAAGACAATTTCAGAAGTCATTAATAAGTTACAAAAATAATTTAAAGTAATACCTATTTGAACTGAACCCAAGAAGTGAGATTTAAAAATTCAACTTTTAAAGATCAATTTTTCATGTCAAAATATAGTAAAATTTTACTTGAGATGAAGGTAAAAAAGGAGAGAATGACTATTATAATTCATTCATTAAGAGAAAAATTTAAATTAAAAGGCTTGATTAAGAAACTAAATTTTCCAAAATTAACATACATGTATTGGCAAAAAAGATTCTATAGAAAAAATAAAGAAGAGTATTTACAAGAACGTATTAAGTCCATATGCAAAATAATTTAAACTATGGCTATAGAAGAATACAGACCATGCTTAAACGAATCGGACTGCTAGTAAATAAGAAGAAATTTCAAAGACTCATTCAAATGGAGAATTTCTTTGGAATATTAAAGCAAGAAATTTACTATGGTAAACATTTAGGTCTTTTAACGAGCTTAAAAATTGTATAGAAAATTAAATACAGATTAGTTGCTATTTACCTTAGAGGAAATGTTGGGGACAAAAAACCAGAGACAAATATTTTTTAATGTCTCTGGTGTAAAGCCCCACTTTTTGTGGTAACCTTAATTTTTTATTAAGTTTAGCCTTTATTTTTTGTTTTTATTATTTAAATCTTTTTCTAGTGTACTAGTTAAGTCTGTACTGTATACTGACAAAAATTCCAATGTCTTCAACAATTTTAAAATAGTCCATTTAAGAAAATTCATAAAATTTTTTCTTAGATTATTTTTATATTCTTGTTTAAAAATTAGGTGCATAAAGATAGGAGAAATCACCAGTATAATAATTGATAAAATTTCAAATTTTTCATTCATAATAATCACTCCTTTTATTATATTTTATCAATTTATTATTCTAAAAAAAGACTTGTTTTTTTTGAGATATAATCTTAATAAAGGAGGAATTTATATGAAAAAATGTATTGTAAGTTTAAGTTTTTTGCTAGTAGTCAGTTCTTTTACGCCAGTTTTTGCAGAGGAAGATACTAGTTTGGATTCTCCTAAATATTTAAGTAGTTATAATATAATAAATAACAATGGAGAAAATATTGAACCTACGTCAGCCCCTATATTTTTTATGATATAATGAATATCATTTATAGATATGAACCAATTGTAAAAGAATATATTATAAAAAAATTAAACACTCCGTATGTTTCTATAAAAGAAAAAATTAGAATAATAAGAGAAACTTGGTGGGAATTTAAAAATTTTATTAAACAAAAAACAGGAGATGATATAGAAATAGATGCTATATCAGGTGCGTATAGATAAAAATCACAGATATTAAAAGCCCAATGAAAATTTTCGTTGGGCTTTTAATATAATAGGAGGAGATTTTAACAAATAACTTTTATAATTATCCAACGTTAGTATAAACTCTTAGCACTGCCTATTTGACAGTGCTTTTTTTAAATTCTTCATAAATATGTCTAATCGATTTGTTAAAAGTAGGATGAATGAAATGGGGAGCTATTTCGCAAAGAGGTTCCAACACAAATTCTCTTTCTGAAATATATGGATGAGGGACTATCAGATTATCTTGATAAATTTGTTGGTTTTCAACAAATAAAATATCTATATCAATAGTTCTAGGTCCCCAATGAATTTTTCTTTCTCTTCCTAAATCAAGTTCAATTTTTTGGATATGTTTTAATAACATCTGCAGAGAATATGTTGTTGAAATTTCAACTACAGAATTTTTAAAATCAGGTTGATCTTCTAAACCCCAAGCAGGAGTTGTGTATATACTTGATTTATTTATTATTTTTGTATAAGTATTTTCAATTTTTGAATATGCATTGTTTAACAACTCAGTAGAATCTCCTAAATTTGAACCAAGTCCCAAGAAACAGCGCATTCTTTTTCTTGTGATTTGGACTAAAACTTCATCTAATGGCAGATGGATAGGAGCCCATGGTTTTTTTACACTAACTGTAACTTCATTAACCATAGTGTATTTTTTCAAAATAAACTGAGCTATCTCTTCAGCGCAAGTTTCGATTAAGTTATTTGATTTAGATTTAAATAATTTTTGAACTTCTTCGGATAAAAATCCATAGTGAACAGATTTATCTAAATCATTTGTCAAGGCAGCTTCTTGAATTTCAAGACCAAGAGATATATCAATTACAAATTTTTGACCAAGAGTTTTTTCCTCTTTAAAAACACCGTGATTTGCAAAAACAATTAAATTTGAAATTTTAATATAATCCATAAAAACTCCTAATATTTGATTTCTAAATTCTTTTTATGATTGCCCCATTTACAACCTTCAGCTTTGCAATTGTAACAATCTCTTGAAAGTTTATCTGCTTTATAGAAAAGTGATTCAAAATTTAAAAAATCACTTTTTTTTCTATGATGTTTAATAGCAGATAATATTAAATCTTTTTCATCATTTGTAAAGTTTGTTGAGAAAAGAGCTTTTTTTGCTATATCAATAGATGCTAAATCATGTGGTGTGCCATTTTTATATTCATAAGCTCTACCTAAATCATGAAGTAGAGCTGCACTGTAAATAACATCCTTGGAAATGTAAATATTGTTTTCAAGACACAGAATATAACAAATACGCGCGACATCTAAAAAATGAGTTAGATTGTGCCGGCAATAAATTCTGTCATCTTCCAAAGTCTTCAAATCTTTTAACAAGTCTTGAATAAAATCAAGATTAAATATAATATTTGAATTTTCCATTATAGCCCCATTAATCTATAAGCTTCATTTTTTAAATTTAAGTCTGTTTCAAATTTACCACGAGCAACAGAAGTCATAGTAGAAGTTCCCGGTTTTTTAACTCCACGCATATTCATACACATATGCTCAGCTTCTATAACTACAAGAGCTCCTTCAGAACTTAAAAATTCCATTAGGGCATCAGCTATTTCCATAGTAAGTCTTTCTTGAAGTTGAGGTTTTTTTGCATATAGTTCAACAGTTCTTGCAAGCTTTGAGAGTCCAGCAACTCTTCCATTTGGAATATATGCAATATGAGCTTTACCCCAAAAAGGAAGTAAGTGGTGTTCGCACATAGAATAGAAAGGGATATCTTTTTCTATAACCATATTTTTGTCAACTAATTCAAAAGTTTTTGAAAGATGTTTTTCAGCAGTTTGATTAATTCCTCCAAAAATTTCTTCATACATTCTAGCTACACGTTGAGGGGTTTCAACTAATCCTTCTCTTGTAGGGTCTTCCCCTATAGCTTCAAGAATCATAGTGACAGCTGTTTCAATTTTATTTTTATCCATAATAACCTCTTTTATATTTTTATTTACATTTATATATACCTTTATTCCGGCATATTCTAACAATAAACCCTACTTAAGTCAAATGATTTACAAATTATTTGACACTGTATATTATATTACTTTTTATGCGATTTTTGTAGTATTTATAGGCAAAAATGTAGTGTCGAACAAATTTATTTATGTCTATTTTTAGCGATAATCTAAATAAGAAAAATAGTATCTAAGTTAATGAAATCCAATAGTCTAAATTACATTTTTCAAATTTATTAAATAAAAGTTAGCAAATTTATAGTATACTATTTTTAAGATTGAACAATAAAAAATTAAAAGTAAGTATATAAATTTGGGAGGAATTATGCATCAATATAGGGGTAGGTTAATTGTACACACAGGTTCTATGTTTAGTGGAAAAACTTCCAGCTTAGAAAGAGAGATCAAGAGGTTTCAAATTGCAGGATATAAAACTGTAGCGTTTAAACCTAAATTGGATACAAGGGGAGAAGAACAGAGAATATCAACTCATGATAATACACATTTAAATGCTGTGATGTGTGATAATATAGATACTATTGCTGAATATATAGAAAATAATAAAGTTGACGTAATAGGGATTGATGAAGTTCAATTTTTAGAAGGAGATATTCAACGAATTTTAGATCAAATAGATGAATTCTTAAGAAAGAAAAAGACAGTGGTTGTGGCAGGGTTGGATATGGATTTTGAAGCAAACCCATTTGATTTAGTAAAAGAATTAATGGCAAGAGCAGATTATCTATATAAACATCACGCTGTGTGTACTGTGTGTGGTGCTGATGCTTGGGTATCGCATAGAAAGTCAAAAGATACCAATAGAATTGTTATAGGGGCAAGCGATGAATATGAGCCTCTATGCAGAAATTGTTACAATGAACTACTTGACACAAACGCAAATAAAAGTTTATAATTTAAACATAAATAAAGGAGAATGTATTATGACACCACGTGAATCAGAGATTATGGAGCTTATTAAAAAAACGCCAACAATATCTCAACAGGAAATAGCAGATATATTGAATATTAAACGTTCGTCAGTGGCGGTTCATATCAATAATTTGTCGAAGCAAGGCTATATATTAGGTAGACGTTATATTTTTAGGGAATCACCTTTAATTACAGTAATAGGAGGCGCCAATGTAGATGTGATTGGTTATCCGGATTCCACAATAATAAAAAAAGATTCTAATCCAGGGACTATAGTAAAGTCAGGTGGTGGAGTTGGTAGAAATATTTGTGAGAATCTGGCAAAACTTAGTGCTCCAGTGTCTTTTATAGGCGCTTTTGGAGAGGATAGCAATGGAGATATGCTTATAAATGGCTTAAAGGAAATAGGGGTAAATACAGATGATGTATTTATTTTTCAAGACACGCCAACTTCAACTTATCTAGCTATTTTGAATGAAGATAGGGATATGGAGTTTGCGATAAATGATATGAGTATAGTTGAAAAATTAACTCCAGATATGCTATTTAAGAAAAAGAAGAAGATAGAAAATGCAAATTGTGTAGTAATGGATACAAATTTGCCTGAAAGCACTATCAAATATCTTTTAAAGGATGTAAAACAAAAATTTTATATCGATTGTGTTTCTGTTAAAAAAGCAGAAAAGTTGGTGGAATGTTTGGACAAAATTTATTTCTTAAAAGCAAATAAATATGAAGCTCAATTTTTAAGTGGAATAGAAATCAATTCTGTAGAAGATGCTCAAATAGCATCTGAAATTCTTTTTGAAAAAGGAATAAAATCTGTGGTAATAACCATAGGTGAATTGGGATTAGTTTATAAGGATAGAAATAATTCATTGTATATAAAATCAAAACCTATGAAAATTGAAAATGCTTCGGGAGCAGGAGATGCTTTTATGGCAGGATATGTATATGGTGATTATACAAAAATGGATTTAATAAGTAAGCTTAAATATGCAACAGCTTGTAGCAGAGTGGCATTAAAATCAAAGTCTACTACGATTGAAACAGTTGCGATTGGATCAATAGAGGAGGAAATGGAAAATGTTGAGTAAAGAGTTAATGAAGAAATATATGGTTATAAGTGATGAAGTTCAAGAGGCAATGGATAGTGGAAAGCCTATAGTTGCTTTAGAATCAACTATAATCTCACATGGTATGCCATATCCACAAAATTTAGAAACTGCAAAAGCTTGTGAAGAAATAGTCAGAGAAAATGGTTGTGTTCCGGCTACTACTGCAATCATAGATGGAAAAATCAGAGTTGGTCTTTCAGAAGAAGAATTAGAGTTTATGGCAACTTCTAAAGATATTATAAAATGCTCAAGAAGGGACTATGCTTATGTTGTGGCAAATGGCTTAAATGGAGCTACAACAGTTGCAACTTCTATTATTACAGCTTCATTAGCTGGAATAAAACTTCTTGTAACTGGAGGAATTGGTGGAGTGCACAGAGGCGCTGAAGAAACATTTGATATTTCTCGTGACTTACAAGAGATAGCGTCAAATAACGTTGCTGTAGTATGTGCAGGAGCTAAATCTATTTTGGATATAGGTCTTACTCTTGAATATCTTGAAACATTTGGTGTACCTGTATTTGGATATCAAACTAAAGAAATGCCAGCTTTCTACACAAGAAGTTCAGGATTTAATTTAGATTATAAGATGGATGAAACATCTGAAATAGCTAATGCTATTAACACAAAATGGGATTTAGGTTTAAATGGTGGAGTTGTAGTTGCAAATCCAATTCCTGAAGAAGATGAAATGGATGCTAATGTAATCAATAAAGCTATTGAATTAGCTCTTATAGATGCAAAGAAAGAGGGAATACACGGAAAAGAAACAACACCTTTCTTACTTGGTAGAGTTTTGACAGCAACAGGTGGAAATTCTCTTGAATCAAATATAGCTCTTGTAAAGAACAATGCTAAGATAGGGGCTCAAATTGCAAGAGAACTTTACAACAACTAAAAAGACATCGGATAGTAAATGCTTTTTTTCACACGCTACAGTGCCGTATGATTTAAATGAAGGCGGGAGTGTCTATGGAGCAAGACTTTTAGAATGGGCAGATAATTTATCTGGATTGGTATCTATAAAACACAGAAGAGGTTCAGTTACAACTGCTTCATTTGATCAATTTAATTTTGTAAATCCTATACAGCTTGGAGATTTTATTTTTGGAGAAGCTTTTATTTCTGGAACAGGGGATGCTTCAATGGAGATATTTTTAAAATTTGTTGGAGAAAAATCTGTTACCGGAGAAAAATATTTGGCTGCATTTGGATTCGTTACTTATGCTGCTAAAAAATTAAAGCCCGGCGAAAAAGTACCTAAGATTATAGGCGAAACAGATGAAGAGCTTTCGATAATGCAAGGCTATGAAGAAAGAAAAAAGATAATAAGAGAAAAAATAGAACGAAATAAGGCATTGACAGAAATAATAAAATTATAGCTTGGGTAACCGAGCTATTTTTTTATTTCATCAATATGTTAAAATTATAGGTATGAAAAGAGATATAGTACCAGGAACAGAATACATAATTTATCAAGACGATGAAAATTTTAAATATACTTTTGATTCACTAGCATTGACAAGTTTTGCAAAAGCAAAAGGAGTATGTGTTGATTTAGGAGCTGGGTTTGGAATAATAGGATTTAGAGTTATAAATCGAGTTGATAAAATAATAAACTTTGAAATAAATGAAAAAGCTTTAAATCTTTTGAAACTATCAGCAGAAGAAAATGAAATTGATGAGAAAATAGAAAATTATAATATTGATGTGAAAAATATTGGCAGTGTTTTGAATAGGCAAATAGCAGATGTAGTAATTACAAATCCTCCGTACTTTGGTTCAGGGCTAAAACCGAAAAATAAGAGTAAAGATTTGGCGAGACATTCAAGTGATTTAATAGATTTTTTCAGAGCGGCAGATTATGTTTTAAAAAATTCAGGAAGATTTTATGCCGTTTTACCAGTTGATAGGATGGTAGATACTATAGTTGGCTTGAAAGAAAACCATATTGAGCCAAGAAGAATACTACTTATAAAAAAGAACTGTAGTACAGAAAGTAATAGATTTTTGATTGAAGGAATAAAAGAAAAACCTAAAGGAATGAAAATTTCAGAAATTAATTTATATAATGATGGTGAAACTACTGAAGAATTTAAAAAAATATATAGGAATGAGAGGATAGGATGATTTATTTTTGCCCAACTCCGATAGGGAATTTATCGGATATAACAATGCGAACTTTAGAAGTTTTTGAAAAAGTAGATTTAATAGCTTGTGAAGATACAAGAGTTACAATGAAGTTGTTAAGTCATTTTAATATAAAAAAGCAATTAATTGCCTATCATAAGTTTAATGAAAGAGAAAAAGCCGAAGAACTAATAGAACTTTCAAAAGAAAAAGATATTGCTCTGGTTTCAGACGCAGGTATGCCGGGAATTTCAGACCCAGGCGCCGTTTTAGCTACTGAGTTGATAAAAAGTGGAGTTGAATTCAACGTTCTTCCGGGAGCAAATGCAGCGACAGTTGCTCTTATAAATTCAGGATTAAACACAGACCATTTTCTATTTTATGGGTTTTTAAATTCTAAATCATCTGCGAGGTTGAAGGAATTAGACACACTTAAGAGTTTTCCGTACACTATGATATTTTACGAAGCTCCTCACAGAATTTTAAAGGTCTTGGAAGATATGAAAACAGTATTTGGAGATAGAAATGTATCTGTTTCAAGAGAACTTACAAAGATGTATGAAACTACTTACAGAGGAAAGATTTCGGAAGTTATAGAAAGTATCCACGAAAAGGGAGAATTTGTAATAGTAGTTGAGGGTAATACAAAGGAAGAAGAATTTGATGTAAGAGCACTTTTAATCGAAAAAATTTCTAATGGAGTAAAACCATCTCAAGCAGTAAAAAAAGTTAGTGCAGAAACTGGAATAAATAAAAATGAAGTTTATAAGGTGAGCCTTGAATTAAAGGAGAATGGAGATGCCTAATATAGATGAAATGAAGGCTCAAGTCCAAGAACTAAATCGTCAATTAAAAGAAAAGTATAATGAATTTTTTTCTATGGACAATGAAGTTTTCAGAAGAGACATTCTTTCAAAAGTTGGACAGATAAAAAAGATGACAAAACTCGATACTAATTTTCTAAATGAATTGGGAGTGTTGGTTGGAGTTGACGGTTCAGTTATGAAAGTGGGTGGAGCAGATCCGCACTATGTTGAAATATATCAAGCTTTAGCCAAACCAACTAAGGGAGAGGATATATATTCCACTAAAATATGTACTCCTATTATGTATACTAGTGAAGATAAAGAGAGTTTAAAAAGAGAAGTATTTCTATCTGGAGTTGAGATGGAAGTTGCAATAAAAAGTGTTAAAGAGTTAAATCCGAGTATTATAATGATGGACGGAGGTCTTATAAGATATAAGATAAATGACTCCAAAAAATTTGAAGAACTCGTAGAAGTTTGCATTGAAAATGATGTAATTCTGATGGGAGTTATTAAGGACTTAAAGACAGATGTAATATCAAGGGCAATTGGAAAGAATGCTTACTATGACAGAGAACTTATCTATGGAAGGCTTAATAGAGGAGAACTTTTAATCATAAACGATGAATGCAACAAGAAGTTTGAAGAGGCAAATCTTGTCTCAGCTTTTTTAAGATGTAGTTTGGACTCTATGATTATAGGTTTGGATATTCTAAAAGAGTACAGAGACGAATTAGAAATGGCGGCAAACTTAGTCTATACACTAACACCTGAACATTCAAGGGGAGTTCCATTGTGGTTAGATATTGTGGATTCAGAAGTTAAAATAACAGATGCATTAGTTAGGACATTATTAGAAGAGTACATGGATAGAGGTATATATAGAAGATTTTTTGTATCTGAAAGAGATGGGAGAACTTTATGATAGAAACTGAAAAAATGACCGTTGTTGGGCTTACATCTTCTAGAGAAGTTTATGCAGCAAATAGAAAGAGAAATTTCAGAATAAATGAATTTTTAATAGTAGAAGATGAACAAGGACAACTTATTTCAGAAGTTGTTGAAGCAAATACTTTTAACAGATATATTCCAATGTCAAAAGGCGGAGATTTTGTCGACCAATCAGTGATAAGTTCTCTACAAGCAATAGGGTGGAATGTAAATGAAGAAACCATTTATATTGCAAAACTAAGACTTTTAAGAGAAGCTCAGTTTCCTGTAATGTCGGGAAGTAAGATAAGAGTTCCTGAATTTGATGAAGTAAAAAATCTTTTGATATCATCTGAACCTGAAACAGGACTTGTACTTGGTGCCATAAGAAACACTGATAGTTTAACTTTAAATATGGACGATAATTACAAAAATCTTTTTACAACTTTTGAAAATGGAATTAGAATTCCGCAAAAAGATGTGCCATATATTTTAGATTATAAGAGCATGCACGAATATCCACACATTGGAGTTTTTGGTGGCTCCGGGTCAGGAAAGAGTTTTGGTATAAGAGTTTTACTTGAAGAAATTATGAAAAATGGAATACCAACTATTGTAATGGACCCTCATTTTGAAATGAGTTTTGCAAATTCAAAGTCTGATGTAGATTATGAAGATAAATATAATTGCAGACAAATAGGCATAGACATCGGTATAAAATTTGAAGATTTGAGTACTGGAGATTTAAAAAATCTATTAGATACTTCAGGAAGTATATCTGATGCCATGAGAAATACCATAGATATTATGTTTAAACGCGGTGAAAATTATTACACTTTTTCTAATCGTCTGAATGAATTGTTGGTTGCTTTTGAATATGGAAGCAATGATAAGATAAATAGAAAGATAGAAGAAGTTGATGCTATGGGAGATAGTGTTGAAAGTGAAAAATTTAGAAACGTAAGAGCAACTTATGAAAAATACGGTAATTCAACTAATCAAGCAACTGTAAGGGGTATATTGTGGAGACTTCAAAGGCTTAAAAATGAAGGTGTTCTCGATAAAGATATAACACCTATTGTAGACGGTATAATGTCCGGAAAAGTTGAAGTAATACAAGGCTCAACAAGAATGATTCAAGTGTTTGCGACCTACCTTGTAAATAAACTATACAATATGAGAAGAGACTATAGAGAATGGAAATATGCAGGTCATGCACATGATTTTTTCCCACCTTTTATAGTCATAACTGATGAAGCACATAATTTTGCACCAAAAGGAGTGGACTCTCCAACAAAACATATATTGAGAGAAATAGCCCAAGAAGGTCGTAAGTATGGAGTGTTTTTAGTATTGGCTACTCAAAGACCGACTCTATTAGATGACACTATAACAGCTCAGTTAAATACAAAATTGATATTTAGAACTGTAAGAGCTTCTGATATTGATACAATACGAGAAGAAACGGATATCTCAACAGAAGAGGCAAAGAGATTACCATATTTGCAAACTGGGGATGTGTTTATATCTTCTTCAAAATTAGGAAGAACTTCTTATGTGAGAATAAGATATGCAGATACGGAATCTCCGCATAAAGAAAATCCTTTTGATGAATTGCAAACTCTTCGTGCAAAAGAACACGAAGAATTTTATGAAAAGATAAAAGAAGTTTTACCAATAGCAACTTCTGTAGCTTCGATAGAAGTTTTAAGACATTTAAAAAATAAAGGAACAGATTTGACAGTTGACCAATTGAAATTAAAATTAGATGAACTTGTGAGAAGTGGATATTTAAAAGTTGAAAGCAGTTTTTTAGGAGAACAATACATGGCTAATAAGTAGTGCTTATTATTGTAAAATACTAAGTTCTACGATATAATAAAATTTAAAATTAAGAAAAAGGTGATTAAATGGAATTTGGGATTTTATCTGTAGTTCCACCTATAGTTGCAATATTTTTGGCACTTATAACAAAAGAAGTGATCACATCTCTCTTACTTGGAATAGTAGCGGGTGGATTGATTCTAACAGGTGGAGATATAGTACTTGCATTTGAAAAAGTTTTTACTTTAATGGGAACAAAAGTTGGAGATAATGCACTTATGGTAATATTTCTTGCTCTTTTGGGTTCATTGGTAATGGTAATGAACATGGCTGGTGGTTCATTTGCTTATGGGAAATGGGCAAGCAAAAAGATAAGCAACAAAAAAAGTGCAAAACTTGCAACGGCAATTTTAGGTATTTTAATATTTATTGACGATTATTTTAACTGTCTTACAGTTGGAGCTGTAATGAAACCTATCATAGATGAGAACAATGTTTCAAGGGCAAAGCTTGCTAACATTATAGATTCAACAGCAGCGCCAATTTGTATTTTAGCACCAGTATCAAGCTGGGCAGCTTCAGTAGTTGCTATAATTGGTGATACTGGAGTAAAAAATCCAATGAATGTATTTTTAAGTACAATACCTTTGAATTTGTATGCATTACTTACAATTTTAACTGTAGTTTATTTCTCTTTCTCAAAATATGAAATAGGCTCAATGGAATCATATGAAAGAGATGATACATCAAGAATTGTTACAAAAGAAGAAGTAGGATACACTCATTCAGATAAGGGAAGAGTAATAGATTTAATTCTGCCCATAGTTGTGCTTATAAGTGTTACAATTCTAATGATGATGAGAACAGGCGGTTTCTTTGATGGTTCTGCAACAGCTGCAGAAGCTTTCGGAAATGCCAATGTAAATCTATCATTAGTAATAGGTTCTGTTCTAGCTATAGTATGTGCGTTCTTAATGTACATACCAAGAAAATTAGTTAGCTTTAGAATGTTTATGGACGGAATAGTAGATGGTATGAAGTCAATGATTGCGGCTATAGTAATACTTACACTTGCTTGGACAATAGGTGGAATAACAAGTACAGACTATCTAAATACAGGTGGATATATATCAGGTTTAATACAAAGTTCTAATATGCCTATGTGGATTTTACCAACTATAATATTCATAGTGGCAAGTTTCCTTGCATTCTCAACAGGTACGGCATGGGGAACATTTGGTATATTAATTCCTATATTAGTTCCAATACTTGTTCAATCAAACCATATGCACTATCTTAGCATAGTACTTGCAGCTATATTTTCAGGTTCAGTATTTGGAGACCACTGTTCACCAATTTCTGATACAACAATTTTATCTTCAGCAGGAGCGGGCTGTGACCATATAGTTCACGTATCAAGTCAGATGACTTATGCTATAATCTGTGCAATCGCATCAATCACAGGATTCTTCGTAGCTGGAATAATGCAAAGTCAAATGGTTGCGCTTCCTGTAGCATTAGTTAGTTTATTTGTTTTAATAGCTATTATGAAGAGAAGAACTATAGCAAAACTTGGAGTTAAGTAAATTTAAAAGACTAGGAATAGAGGATAAAAATGCAAAAACTTGAAAATTTTCAAATAGATGACTATTTAAAAATGGCACTAAAAGAAGATGTAACTCATGAAGATGTGACTACAAATGCTATATATACATCTAAAAAGAGAGCGTCAGTTGAACTTTTATCTAAAGATGAAGGAGTTATAGCTGGAATAGATGTTTTCAAAAGAGTATTCCAGCTTATTGATTCTGATGTTGAATTTGAAATCTATAAAGAAGATGGAGCTGAAGTCAAAAAGGGAGACTTAATAGCCAAGGTATTTGGAGATGTTAGAACTCTTTTAACAGGAGAGAGAACAGCGCTTAATTATATGCAACGAATGAGTGGTGTTGCAACTTATGCAAACAAGCTAGTTAAAGCATTAAACGACCCAAAAACTCAAATTGTAGATACTAGAAAAACTACTCCAAATATGAGGATTTTTGAAAAGTATGCGGCAAAAGTTGGTGGAGCTAAAAACCACAGATACAATCTTTCAGATGCAATACTTTTAAAAGATAATCATATAGCGGCTGCCGGTTCAGTTTTTGAAGCTGTAAATATGGCAAGAAATTATGCTTCTTTTGTTACAAAGATAGAAGTTGAAGTTGAAAATTTAGAGATGGTTTCTGAAGCTGTAGACGCAGGAGCGGATATTATAATGCTTGATAATATGGATGTAGAAACCATAAAGAAAGCAATAGAAATAATAAATGGAACAGCATATATAGAACTTTCGGGAAATGTTAGTCTTGAAAATGTAGATAAATATAGAGGTTTGGGAGCTGACTTTATATCAAGCGGCTCAATAACACACTCTGCAAAAATTTTAGATTTATCTATGAAAAATTTAAAAATAGAAGAATAAAATTTTAAAAGAGCCTTGTCAAAAAAGGCTCTTTTTGTATGCTATAAACTATAATCTTATGTAGGCAAAACCACTTTCTTGTAATTTTACAAGTTTAGTTATTATCAAGTCATCAACTTGAACACCAGAAGGTAAGAAGTTTGAGTCAAGGTTGTTATTTTCAAGCCCAAATTTTGAAATAGTGATGTTAACTTTTGGGTTACGTAATAAATCATCAAAGTCGATACCACTGTATTTACCAAAAAGGCTAGCTGCATCACTACCAACGATAACTTCAACTTCGGCTTCAGGATCACTTGAAATTAAATCTCTAATATTTTGTACATTAGTTTGCCATTTGTTTAATTCTAAAATATGAAAAATAACTTTCATAAGTACCTCCTAATTATTAATTACTTACCAATTTTAGGTGTTTTTTAAACATATAAGTGATAAAATTTTATTGTATGATATAATATAAAAAAATAATATATTTAGGAGAAGAAGATTGAAAGCGATACTTACAATTATAGGAAAAGACTTTACAGGAATAGTTTATAGAACTTCAGAACTATTAGTTAAATATAACATCAATATCTTGGATATAAACCAAACAATAATGGATGATAAATTTACGGCAATGATGATGGTTGATTTGACTAATGCAAACACGACTTTTACAGAAGTGGTAGAAGGTTTTGATAAATTAGGAGAAGAAATCGGAGTTTACATAAAAATTCAAAACGAAGATATTTTTAACAAAATGCATAGAATTTAGGTGACACATGGATAAAAGAAATATATTAGAAACTATAAAAATGCTTGAAGATGAGCATTTAGATATAAGAACTGTTACAATGGGAATCTCTCTTTTAGATTGTATAGACTCAGATTCAAAAAAGGCAACTCAAAGAATTTATGAAAAGATGATGAGAGAAACTGAAAATTTTTTGAATACTACAAGTGCGATTGAAAAGATGTATGGAGTTCCAATAATAAATAATAGAATTTCTGTAACACCTATAGCTCTTATAGCAGCAGCATCGGAATTAAAGGACTATACGCCTTATGCAAAAGTGCTTGATAAAGTTGCTAAGGAAGTAGGAGTAGATTTCATTGGTGGATTTTCAGCAATGGTACAAAAGGGAATGGGCCCTGGAGATTTGAACCTTATAAATTCAATTCCAAGAGCATTGGCAGAAACAACTTATGTTTGCTCAAGTGTAAATGTTGCATCTACAAAAGCAGGCATGAATTTAGATGCTATAGGGTTACTTGGGTATAAGATAAAAGAACTTGCTGAGTTGACTAAAGAAGCAGATTCTATTGGATGTGCTAAATTTGTTGCATTTGCAAATGCTGTTGAAGACAATCCTTTTATGGCAGGAGCTTTCCACGGAATAACAGAATCAGATACAGTTATTAACGTTGGAGTTTCGGGCCCCGGAGTAGTCAAAGTTGCAATAGATAAATTAAAAGGTGCACCTATTGATGAAGTATATGAAACGATTAAAAAGACTGCATTTAAAATAACAAGAATGGGGGAGCTTGTAGGTAGAGAAGTTTCACAAAGGCTGAATAAAAACTTTGGAATAATAGATTTATCACTTGCTCCTACACCGGCAGTAGGAGATTCTGTAGGAAGAATTCTTGAAGAGATTGGTATTGAAACTGTTGGAGGACATGGAACTACAGCAGCTCTTGCAATGTTAAATGATGCAGTTAAAAAAGGTGGAATAATGGCATCATCAAGTGTTGGAGGGTTATCCGGAGCATTCATACCTGTATCTGAAGATGAAGGTATGATAAAAGCAGCAGAATCAGGGCATTTAACTTTTGATAAATTAGAAGCCATGACAGCGGTGTGCTCAGTAGGTCTTGATATGATAGCAATACCTGGAGATACTGAAGCTGAAACAATTTCTGCAATGATAGCAGACGAAGCGGCAATTGGCGTAATAAATGGCAAGACTACAGCAGTTAGAGTTATACCAGTTGTAGGAAAAGGTGTTGGAGAATTTGCTGAGTTTGGTGGATTGTTAGGATATGCACCGATAATGGATATAGGAAATAATTCCGCAAAAGACTTTATAAATAGAGGAGGAAGAATTCCTGCTCCAGTTCACAGTTTTAAAAATTAAATATATTTTATAAGTACAGCATGAGATAAGTTTTCATGCTGTTTTTAATTTGAATTTAATAAGAAGACATCAATTAAATTATGATTTTCTAGTATGAATAATTGTTAACTATTAAAAATTTAACTTTATAAAAGGTTAATAAATATTTCAAATGTAATATAAAGGGTAGTATAATGAAAAAGGGGTGGTTTCGATGTTTTTTAAAGTAGGGTAGAAACAATTATTTATTAAAGGAGCGAATAAAATGAAATCGAAAACCATACAATCAAAGAGTGTTAAAGCTATATTTTTAGCGTTTATTATCATTATATCAAGTATTTCTACTGTAAATGCTATAGGACAATTAAATGGAGTAAGTAATGGCTATATAGTACAAATAATTGAGGAAAGAGATGGTTATATAAAAGCTAGTTACCTTGATACCATAACAGGAAAAGTTGATATAGTAGAGCAGTATTTAAATGGAGATGATAGCTTTATTAAAATACATAGTGATGACAACTTGACTACTGTAGAGAGGAAAAACAATCAATTAGTAATAAAAGAAAATTACATAACCATAGTGGATGAAGAACTTGTACTGCAAAATCATGAGACAGATAATAATATAAGTTTTTATTCATGGGGTAATTGGAATTCGTGGTATTGCACAAGAACTAGCGCTAATTATTATAAAGCAGAAGCTGCATTGGTTGCCTCTATAACAGCTAGTGTTTTGGGAGTTCCGATTGTTGCAAGCATAGTTACATCAGTTGTAGGGTTTGTAGTGTCAGCAGGACCTGGTGATGTATATTATGAAATTTGTAATAGACAGTGTCAAGATAGGCAAAGGGGAATTTATGAGTGGCAAAGAGAAATAACTGCATATCGAGTATCTAATTATACAGGGCTAATAGATAAATATAATTATAGTTGGACAGGAGGGGCTAGTAATTGAAAAGATTTTTTACAATTATTTCAAATTTAACTGTCTATTATCTGATTATGTCAAAAATTATACAAGGGCATAATATAGTTTGCTCATTAATAGCTTTATTAGTATGGCAAGTTTTAAATTATATTTTGATAAAAAAGAAAATTTTTATAAAACCTAGTAATTATAAGTGGAAAAAATACATTCAAGTAAGTTTAGGCTTTTCTATTTTACTTACCTATCAATTAAATTCAATGTATGGAAGCTTGGGTAATGAAATTGGGATGTTGATAATGTTAATATTAATAGGAATATTGTTGATGTAATGTAATTTTTAATTGTAGTTATAAAAAGATTTAAATTTGAGTATAAGAATTAAATATTAATAATAAAATTTAAGAACTGATTCCAATAAATAATTTAGAGGAACAGAGAAAAATATTTTCTAAGATGAGTTTTAGCTTAAAAACACTTTGTTAAAGTTATTTAGGGAATTTCAATTTTATAAAATTAAATAACATAATAAAAGGGTAGTACGAGAAGCTTGTAAATTTTTAAGGACTATATTAAGAAATGTCCTAAGAATATAGCTACAGTTATTGTAATTTATCTTTCTGTACTTATATTAATTAACGTGAAGTATTTATTTGCACTTTTATTATGATAGATTTTAAATTATTTAATATTTTCAAGTAAAATTAAAATAGCTTTGGAGAGTTAATAATATGAAAAGTAAAACACATATAAAATTTTATATAATAAGTTTTTTGCAATTTTTAATGGAGGAAATAGTAGGTACCTCTTTGATAATATTTTTATTGTACAAGGATTTATCTTTAAAAGAAGTAAATTTTTTATTAGCATTTGGATTTTTTATTGTGTGGATAGGGGAGATACCTACAGGTTTAGTGGCAGATAAATATGGCAGGAAAGCTTCTATAATTATAGGCTTAATATTGCATTTGATATATTTATATACATTTATAGAGAAACAAGGGTATTATATTCTATTATTTGCTTCAATATTTTCAGGATTATATACTTGTTTTATTTCAGGAAGTTTAGAAGCATGGGTTGTGGAAAATACAGATAGACAAATAGAAGAAATTTTTTCAAACAACAATATTATTAGAAATGTAGCAGGAATTGTAGCAGGAATATTAGGTGCAATATTGGCATCTAAAAATTTAGTATATCCATGGATATTTAGTTTTGTAATTAGTATAGTATTATTAATTTTTATGATATTTTTTGTATCAGATAATTTTAGATATATGAGTGGGGATAAAAAACAAACAATTAAATCAATATCTATGGATTCTTTAAGTATAGTAAAAAACAACAGAGAAATTTTTATGATTTTTATTGTAGCATTATTTATAGCACTTTCAAACTCAGCAGCTAATGTATTTCAACAACCAAGATTTTTGGGAACTAGCAACTATCCAATTTGGATAATGGGAATACTAAAAGTATTGTTTTCTGTAGCAATGATATTAGGAATCTATATAGCTAAAATTATTAGTAAAAATAGAGAAGATTATTATGGTGTTTCTATAACATGTTTTATTTTATTCTGCTTTTTAATGCTATCTTCATTGTCAAATAAATTCTATTTTATATTACCAATGTTTATATTATATGAAATTGGAAGAGGAATGTATCCAGTTACATCTCAAATATTTATAAATAAGAGAATACCTAATGAATATAGAGCTACACTGTTGTCGTTATTATCATCATTTTTCCAATTTGGAATGTGTATGGGTTTAATAATTACGGGAATAATTTCAAAAAGTTATATTAATTTAGAGTCTAATCAGATGCCGATACAAATTTCTTGGGCAATATGTTCGATATTTGCATTAATAGCATTTTGTGTAATAAAGATAGCAAAAGTTAAAAAGGCTAGCCACTAAAAATTATGGCTAGCCTTTGTGATTATTTAATTTTATTTTATTTATAGTATTAAATAAAATTTTGTATAATAATTATTTTCCAGTTAAATTTTCTACCTTATATCCTTTTTCCTCAAGGTAGTTGATGACAGATTTTTCAGAAGTGTAGTGTCCGCTTCCAACAACTACAAAATATGTTTTTTTATCTTTTGATTTTAACATTTCATCAATTTTATCTGCCATTTTAGGGTCTCTGTCTACAACTAAATGTTTTGTAAATTCATCACCGGTATTGAACATTTTAGAAAATCCTTTTTCATTTCCTTCAGTCCAAAACTTTTGCATAGATTTAGTTTGTTCAACTAATTTTTTAGCATTATCTTTTTCTATTTGAGGAATTAATTCTTCAATTAATTTAACATATTTTTGATCTCCAAATTTATCTAGCATGTCAAGTTGGAAAGCTATAGATTCTATTTCTCCAATTTTTTTGTTATCTAATTTTGAATTTATTAAAAAGTATTGGTCAATTCCCTTTGCACTAGCTAGAGGCATTTCAGTTACCATAGGGATGGATGATAGATTTGTGTAGGCTGCAGATACTTTTAAATTCTTATAATTTTCTTCTGGAATTTTATATTTGTCCATAATGGCTTTAAAGCGAGAGTATAACTCAGGAGAAAGTTTTTGGTTTAAAGGAGTCTTGCTAATCAAAGAAGACTGTGCTGCCAAAACTTTTTCGGCATTAGTTATATCAGCTTCTACAAATAATTCACTAGAAGAATTATAAGCGTCTATTATATCTGAATCTATAGGATACATTGTTGAATCTCCAACGTGGATTGAACCAAGCATATAAACAGTGTTTCCATTTGCTTCAGCTTTATAGAAAACACCTTTTGCACCCATATTTTGGTCATTTACAACATCTGTAATAGCACGAGTATATAGTGCTATGGCTTGTTCAAGAGTGGCTGGTTGATTTAAACCAAGTTCAACTCCATCGCCTTCGATTAATTTATTTTTTTTAAAATATTCAACGGCATTTTTTTCTGAATCGTCAGAATATTTACCAACTATGTTATAGATGTTGATTATTACATCTTCTTTTGTGAAGTCATTTTTTGAATTTTCAGATTTAAATTTAGTATTTTTCTTTAGTTTATATTGTTCAAGTTTTTGTTGGGTTGCAGTATTTAAAGCATCCAAGTCTTGTTTATTTAATTTAACAGTGAAGTCTTTTCCTTGTTGTTCAAGAGATATTGGAACTATTCCTTGCATTTGAGCGTTGTTAACTATTTTAATAGCCCAAGGGCTTATAGTAGGTTGTTGCACTTGAGCTGCGAAAGCATTAGTTGAAAGGGTTAGTGTAAGTCCAAGTGTAACGGTTAATTTTTTTATTATTTTCATTTTTACCTCCAAAGTAAGTAATTATTTTATTATTATACCCAAATTGTTGAACTTATTAAAAATTATGAGTTGTATAAGTGGCAATAATAAATTTAAATTAAATATTTCATATTAAGTAAAAATTATAACATATATTTCAAAACTGTCTTTATATAAAAATTAATGATAGGAAAAATGAATGAAAGATAGCTTGTGAAATTGTTTTCGAAAGATAGGTAAAAGAGTTGAATTAAAAAAAAGGTATGTTACAATAAAATTGAATGATCGTACATAGTAATAAAAAGGAGAGAGAAAAATGAAAGCATTAATGGTTGACTATATGTCAGAAGTAATTGATGAAGGTTTAAGGGATTTAGGTATAGAATTAGATAAGGAAATGCTTCCTACAAGCGAAAAACTTGCAAGTATTATCGCTCCTTATGATATTCTTATCATGAGAGTTGACCCATTTATAAACAAAGAAGTTTTAGATGCTGCAACAAATCTTAAGGCTATTTTTGTAGGATCAACAGGAACTAACCACATTGATAAAGAATATGCTAAGGAAAAAAATATTCCGGTTTATAACTCACCGGGATTAAATGCAAACGCAGTAGCAGAACTTGTAATTGCAAAAGTCCTTGATCTTTATAGAAATACAGTTCAAGCTCAAAATGAAGTTAAGGGTGGAATCTGGAATAAATATAGATGGATTGGTCGTGAAATGAGAAACAAAACTATGGGGATTATAGGATTTGGCGCAATTGGTAGACGTGTTGCTGAATTTGCTAATGTTTTCCATATGGATGTTATCGCTTATGATCCATTCTTAAAACCGGAAGACATCAAACAAGAATATGTAAAACTTACTACATTAGATGAAGTTATTGAAAATTCAGACGTAGTTACTTTACACGTGCCACTAACTCCAGATACAAAAGATATGTTCAATGAAGAATCTATGGCAAGAATGAAAGATGGAGCTATAATAATCAATGCTGCACGTGGTGGAATCGTAAATGAAGAAGCTCTTTACAAATATATCAAGAATGGTAAATTAGGCGGAGCTAACTTAGATACTATTTCTAACGAATTAGGAAGTGGCGGACTTGACACTATGGACGTTCCAGTTGAATCTCCACTATTCGAACTTGATAGAGTATATGTAACTCCACATATCGGTGGTTCTACAATTGACGCACAAGATGATATTGGAGCTGTTGTAATAAACAACTTAAAAACTCACTTCAATTTATAATTAAAATTCAAGTAATAATTAAAAATTTGAGCTGGCTTAGCCGGCTCTTTTTATTACTATAAATAGTGTAAGAAAGAATTAATTTCTATATTTGAACTATTTTTTGCGTAAGAAGCTTTTATTGAATAAAAAATTGGTTTCTATGGTAAAATTTATATAGAGGTGAATTTATGGAAGAATACGGAAGTGGACTCTATATTTTTATAATCATAATTGCGATATATGGGTTTGTATTTATATACGGACAAATTATGAAGAATAATTATTTAAAAGGACTTAAAGAAGTTACATACAATAGATTTGGCAAAGAAGAAATAGACGTTAAAATTTCAGAAGAGATTTTATCTCAAACGTATCAAGAAAATCCATTAAATGTAGATGATATAACTTTTAAAGATTTAGAATTATATAAACTTTACAAAAAAATAAATCATACCGATTCAATTATGGGGGCTCAATCCTTATACAATATGCTTAGAAAACAAAACTATTCTAAAACATATCAAGAAGATTTTAAGAGAAAGATAATAGAATTTGAAGAAAAATCTGATTTAACCAAAGAGATTAAATTTGAATTTGCTAAAGTTGGATATTTTAAAAAATCAATTGTAGATTTATTAAAGTATGGTGTAGATTATGAAAAGTTTAAAAATTTAAAAATTCCTACTCGAATTCTGAGATTTGGATTTATTTTTTTTATATTAGTTGCAATTATTGATAAATTTCTTGCTTTTTGTATTTTATTTTTTTTACTGCTCGCTAATTTTTATATTTATAGGGAATTAAATAAGGCAACAGCTGGAATTATATTAGATATAGGGAATTTATCTTCCATATTTGGACTTGGTTTAAAAATCGAAAATTATGAAATAGATTCAATATATAATGAATTATTAGAAATAAAAGAGTTTAATAATAAACTCAAGAAGATTCGCAATAAGGCAAAGGGAATAAGATATTTTAAAAACTTTGATGAGTCAGAGGGAATAAGAAAAATATTTGATTTATTATTTTTAATTGAAGCTAACAGGTTTTATTCTATTGCAGATGAGATAAATAAGTGTAAGGAAGATATTTTAAAATTATACATTGCACTCGGTGATATAAATGCGATAACAGCTATAGTTTCTTACAAAATAGCTGAAAATTTAAAATTTGTAGAATTTGTAGATGACGATTTTATATTGGAAGCAAAGGGGCTTAAACATCCTTTGCTAGGAGTTGAACAGACTTCTCAAGATTTTGAATTTTCAAATATAGATGTTTTAATAACAGGTTCTAATGCTTCAGGAAAGTCTACATTCTTAAGAAATCTTGGAATCAATGTAATATTTGCCAATGCTTTTGGCCTTACACATTCAAATAGCTTGAAAACTTCATTTTTTAAAGTTGAGTCAGCTATAGATATTTCAGATTCATTAGAAGAAAAAATGAGCTATTTTATGGCAGAAACTAAAGCTATTAAGAGAATGATAGGTGATATTGATGTAAAAAAACTATTGATATTGGATGAAATATTTAAGGGTACAAATACAATAGATAGGATTGCTGCAGCGTATAATACTCTAAAATATATTGCAAAAGACGCAACTGTAGTGGCAGCTACACATGATATTGAATTGACAGAACTTTTGAGTGAATATACAAATTATCATTTTGAAGAACAAATAGAAGAAGATGACATAAAATTTGACTACAAATTAAAATTAGGTAGAGCTGAATCAAGAAATGCAATAGCTATTTTAAATTTAATGGGTTATCCAAATGAGATAATTGAAGGCTCATATAAATTGGCTAAAGATTTGGAGGATAAGAAGAGTATTTGAAAATATATTTGACAAGACACGGACAGACGGAGTGGAATAGAGCGGATAGAGTTCAAGGTATAATGGACTCTCCATTAACTCAAGAAGGAATAGAAATGGCGGAGTTATTAAGAGAGTCATCTAAAAATATTAAATTTGATAAAGTTTACTCATCAGATTTAAAAAGGGCAGAAGATACTGCAAAAATAGTTGCACCCGACAATGAAATTATATCTACACCATATCTTAGAGAAATAGATGTTGGGAATTGGAGTGGAAGATATTTTAATACACTTAAAGAAGAAGACAGAGAGTTATATACCACTTATTTTAATGAACCACACAAATATAAAAGAGAAGATGGAGAATCTCTCTACGAAGTGATGGATAGAGTAAAGAAGTTTTTTGAAGGTTATATCTTAAATTCAAAAGATAAGAATGTCTTGATAGTTAGTCATGGAGTAACTATTGTTGCGATATTAAATTATGTAGAAAAAATAGATATATCTGATTTTTGGGAAAATAGAGTTCTTAGAAATGCTACTTTTAACATAATTGAGTATTCTGACGGAGAATTCAAAGTATTAAAAAAAGCTCCGAAAAATCCAGTAGCTACAATTTAAAACAGAGAATGAATGATTGATTAATCATATATAAAATATTATAATAAGTATAGGAGAAATAAATGGCAATTCAAAAATTTAGTTTAAATGAAAATTCAAATGTAAAACACACAATAGGTGTGGTGAGCGGTAAAGGTGGAGTAGGAAAGAGCTTTGTTTGTCAAAGTTTGGCCACTGAGCTAAGTAGACAAGGGTACAAAGTTGGAATACTTGATGCTGATATAACAGGGCCTTCTGTTCCAAGTGCATTTGGAATTTCTGAAAAAGTATTAAGTGACGGAAAGAATATAAATCCGGCAATAACAAGTACGGGGATAAAATTAGTCAGTGTTAATTTAATACTACCTAATAGCACAGACCCAGTATTGTGGCGTGCACCGGTTGTAGGCTCTGCAATTTCTCAATTCTATCAAAATGTAAATTGGGGAGAATTGGATTATCTTTTAGTGGATATGCCTCCTGGAACAAGTGATGTCCAGCTTACTGTGTATCAATCAATACCACTTGATGGCGTTGTAATAGTTTCTACACCTCAAGATTTAGTTCAAATGATAGTAGAAAAAGCAGTTAAGATGGCGCAGATGATGAATGTAAAGATACTTGGCTTGGTAGAAAATATGTCTTACTTTAAATGCTCTCATTGTAATGAAATAACTTATATATATGGTGAAAGTAAGATTGAATCTGAAGCTAAAAAGCATGATATAAAGAGCACATTAACATTACCTATAGACCCTAATTTTTCAAGAATGGTTGATGAAGGTCTGGTAGAGAGCTTAAAAATTGAAGGAATGGATGATTTTGCAAAATCATTAGGTATTTAATTATGTATGATTTGATAATAATAGGTGGAGGCCCTGCTGGGCTCTCCGCTTGTGTATACGCAGGGAGAGGATTATTAAATACTCTCATAATAGAAAAAAAGAGTTTTGGTGGAAGAATAAAAGACACTGAAATGGTGAAAAACTACCCTGGAATTATACAAACCAGTGGAATAGAACTTTCTGATATGTTTAGGAACCATGCTCTTGGCATAGAAAATGTAGAGAGAATAAAAAGCACTGTAACGGGTGTCGAAAAAGATGGAAATATATTTAAAGTACATACTAAAAGAAGAGGAACTTTTGAAGCAAAAGCAGTAATTCTTGCACTTGGTACAAGAGAAAAAGTTTTAGGAATAGAAGGCGAAACAGAGTTTGCAGGAAAGGGAGTAAGCTATTGTGCAACTTGTGATGCAGAATTTGTAAAAGACAAAGATGTCCACATACTTGGAAGTGGTAACGTTGCCCTTGAAGAGGCTGAATATATTTCTAAGTTTGCAAATAAAGTCAGTATAATTTCAATACATCCAGATGGCATAGTTGATGCTGATAAAGATATTTTTAAACAGGTTTTAAGAAATCCTAAAATAGAAATAATATACAATTCATATTTGATAAAAATCCAAGGTGAAGAATATGTAAATTCAATAACTTTGTCTAAATTAGGTAAAGAAACTAGTTTAGAAACAGATGGAATATTTATGTTTGTTGGGATGGAACCTCAGACAGAAATTGTTTCCAATTTAGGTATACTAAATGAAAATAAGTTTATTAAAGTAAATGAAAAAAAGATGACTAATATTCCAGGTCTATTTGCTGTTGGAGATTGCACAGATACAGTCTTAAGACAAGCTGTTGTAGCAGCTTCAGATGGAGCGATAGCAGCTGTCTATGCAGATAGATACTTGAGGGAGGAATACCGATGATATTACCAACAGGCACGACAGTTTATAAAAAAGAAAAGTGTTGCAGTGGTTATAATTTAGTTGCAACTCCTAGTTCAGGTGTTTTATTGTTCGATATGAATGGAAATGAAATAAAACATTTTAAGATGAATGCTATGCCTGCAAAGATGTTAGAGAATGGGAATATAATTGGTACTACAAAATTTAGAAAATCTGATTTTTCTTCACAAGATGGAGAAAGCTTAATAGAAATAGAACAAGATGGTAATGTGGTTTGGTCATATAATAAATTTAGATTTCTTGAAAAAGAATCTATATGGAGTGCCAGAGCTCATGGAGATTACCATAGACTTGAAAATGGAAACACCTTAATTTTAGGTCATGATACTATTGTAAACACAGAAGTATCTGACAAAAAACTTTTAGACGAAGTCATATATGAAGTAGATTTAAATGGCAATGTAGTTTGGAAGTTCTCTTTTTCAAATCATTTTAATGAAATTGGTTATACCGAAGTGCAAAAAAATGTAATTTATAGAAATCCTAACTTAATTTCAAACTTGGAGATAGGAGACTATCTACACATAACTTCTTTTGGAGTCTTGGGAGAAAACAAGTGGTATGACCAAGGAGATAGGAGATTTGCTCCTGACAATATAATATTTGCTTCAAGACAATCAAACTTTATTGGGATAATTGATAAACAAAAGAGAAAAATTGTTTGGCAAATAGGTCCTAAAGAAGATAGTTTATTTAGGAAACTTCATGGGATAATAGGTCCTACTCATATACAGATGATTAAAAAGGGGTTGAATGGAGCAGGGAATATTTTACTTTTTGAAAGTGGAGCAGAGTCAGGATATGGAGTTCCAAATTTAAACTCAAGTACTGGAATAAACAATTATAGAAGAGCATATTCAAGAGTTTTGGAATTTAACCCGATAACGTATGATATAAAATGGAAGATAACACCTAGAGATTTAGGATATTCAACATATTTAAATGGATATAAGTTTTATTCCCCATATGGGGGAAGTTTACAAAGACTTGAAAATGGAAACACTTTAGTTTCTATGGGTTCGGCAGGAATTATGTATGAGATAACAGAAGACCATGAAGTAGTTTGGAGATGGGTTTGTCCATACAGAGTTAATGCAGAACAGAATTTTGCAATTAAAAACTATATATATCAAGGATTTAGATATCCATACAACTATTTAAATAGAGAAAAACCTATAGAAATTTCGGTAGATCAAAATGAAATTAGAGAGGAAAATACGGGAACAAGAGTTAAAGAAACTTTTGTGGAAGGTGTTGTAATACAAAACGATATAGATTTCATGACCATGGCTATGGAAAATGAAGATGAAATAGCTCTTCAAAGAGAGATAATAAGTATGGAGTCTTCAAAAGTTAAGTTCATATCAACTGAAAATTTTGATAAGAGAATAGCTGAAAATCCAACATCAATTGTAATATTTGGTGGTAAGAGTTGTGTACACTGTAAGAGTGTTAGAGAAATAGTTATTGAATTGATTGAAGAAGAGTTTGGCGAGATAGCTGCATTTTACTTGGACATAGATGAAAATAAGTCTGTTAGAAGAACTAAAAAGATAGATAATGTACCATTAACAGTTATGTATAAAAATAGTGTAGAAGTTCATAGATTTGTAGGAGAAGTTACCTATGATGATATGGCACTGAAGATAGAGGAATATCTATTATAGACTATAGCTTATAACACTTTGGGATAATATAACTTCAAAACGATTGTTAAGTACTGTAAAATATGGTAAAATTAATTAATTAAATTAATATTGAGGAGGTAATTTTAATGAACAAAAGATTTAAAGGTTTAGTGGCCTTGTTAATCTTGACAGCAGTATTTTTGACAGCATGTGGTGGAAATAAAACTGCAAGCACAGATGGAGCGGAAGGACAAATTCTTATCGTAAACAATACTAGTGAACCGGGGTCTTTAGATCCTGCACTTGCGCAAGGTACTCATGAATCATATTTGTTAAATCACTTATTTACAGGACTTTTAAGATATGATAAAGATGGAAATTTAGCTCCTGGTATGGCAAAAGAAATGCCAACAGTATCAGAAGATGGTTTGACTTATACATTTAAACTTAAAGATGATGTCAAGTGGTCAAATGGAGATCCTGTTACCGCAAAAGACTTTGAATTTGCATGGCTAAGAGCTCTAGACCCTAACACAGCTTCACTTTATGCATTCCAACTTTACTATTTAAAAGGAGGAGAAGCTTATAACACAGTTGAAAGACCTGGCGTATACTATGTAAAAGATGCTGATGGAAATGATACTAACGAAGTTGACCATGAAGTTGTTATAAGTGATGCTGATAAAGCAGGGCTTGATCTTAATGGCAAGAACGAAGATGAAATTGCCGATGCAGTTTATGAAAAATGGTTAGAAGCTAAAAGAGCTGAAGTTGGAGTAAAAGCAATTGATGATACAACTTTAGAAGTTACTTTAGAAAAACCGACACCATATTTCACAGACTTAACAGCATTCTACACATTGTACCCAGTAAATCAAAAAGTTGTTGAAGAAAATCCTGATTGGGCAAAAGACGCTTCTACATTTGTATCAAATGGTGCATTCAAGTTAATTAATTGGGAACACAACTCAAAAGTTGAAACAACTAAGGATGAAAACTGGTTTGATGCATCTGAAGTTAAACTTGGTGGAATAACTTGGGAAATTCTTGAAGATAGCAACACTGCATATCAAAACTTCGATGCTGGTAAATATGGTATATTAACTGATGTCCCAACGGAAGTTTTGGCACAAAAAATTGCTGATAAATCGCCGGTAGTAACTATTGGAAAACAAATAGGAACTTATTATTACAGTTTAAATATGACTAAGAGTGAAGATGGAAAGAATCCATTTGAAAATGCTAAAATTAGAAAAGCCTTCTCAATGGCTCTTGATCGTAAGTCAATAGTAGAAAATATAACTAAGGGTGGTCAAATTGCCGCTGAAGGTATGGTACCATTTGGTTTAATTGACGAAAATAACAAAGAGTGGAGAGACATCAACGGTAATTTAATTAAAGAAGATGCAGCAGAAGCTAAGAAATTATTAGAAGAAGGAATGCAAGAATCTGGAATTACTATCGAAGATATCAATAAACAAGTTCTTCTTTACAATACAAGTGAATCACACAAGAAAATAGCTCAAGCTGTTCAACAAATGTGGAATCAAAATCTTGGAGTAACAGTAGGTCTTGAAAATGCTGACTTCAACGTTAAACTAGCTCGTGAAAATGCTCATGACTTTGATCTAAGTCGTGGGGGTTGGGTTGGAGATTATTATGACCCTATGACTATGTTAGATTTATTTGTGACAGGTGGAGAGCAAAACTATTCTAATTACTCAAATCCTGAGTTTGATGCTCTTATAAAAGAAGCAAAAAATAGCGCAGACCAAACAGTTAGAATGGAAAACATGAGAAAAGCGGAAAAGATATTGATGGAAGATATGCCGATAGTACCTGTATACTTCTATACTCAACCTTATCTAGTACAAGAAAATATAAAGGGTGTTTATAAGCCACTTCTTCAATATCCAATTTTAACTTATGCAGAATTTCAATAAAAAATAAAATGGGCCCCATTTGTGGGGCTCTGCTTTTTAGAAAGGAATAAAGATGTTAAAATTTATAGGAAAAAGATTTGTTATGTCGTTTTTGACAATATTCTTCATAATAACTCTTACATTTTTTCTAATGCATGCTGTGCCTGGAAATCCTCTACAACAAGAAGGAAAGATACCGGCTACGGTTTATAGAAATTTAGAGATAAAATATGGCCTTGATAAGCCTGTGTCTGAGCAGTATAGAAGATACTTAAAAAATATAGTAAAATTAGACTTTGGTGAAAGTATGAAGTCTAATACTGAAACAGTAAACCAAATGATAAAGAGAGGTTTTCCTGTATCTTTGAGACTTGGACTACAAGCTCTTATTTGGTCATTAATATTTGGGCCTGTTTTAGGTTCATTAGCTGCATTATATCAAAATAGATTTCCTGATTATATTGCAATGTTAATAGCAATTATAGGGATTTCAGTACCTTCATTTATAATGGGAACTCTTTTAATACAAGTGGTTGGGAGGAATCTTGGACTTCCACTTAGTGGATGGGGTTCTTTCGCGCACACAATTATGCCTTCTATTGCACTTTGTATGATGCCTACAGCACAAATAGCAAGACTAATGAGATCTTCTATGCTCGAAGTACTAGGGCAAGATTATATCAAAACTGCGAAGAGTAAAGGCATTTCAGGCTCGGCAGTCATTTTAAAACATGCTGTTAGAAACTCAATATTACCGATAGTATCAATTTTAGGTACTCTTACAGCTGATTTATTAATGGGATCATTTGTGGTAGAAAAAATATTCGGCATTCCAGGGCTAGGTAGATTCTTTATAAAAGCCATAACTGACCGTGACTACACTCTTATTATGGGAACTACAGTATTTTATGGAATAGTATTAGTACTTATGATTTTACTTGTGGATATAGCTTACGTTATTATAGATCCAAGAATTAAGTTTGAAGGAGGGGGAAAAGCATAATGGAAAGAAAATTTTCTCCTGAATTATTTAAAAAAGTTGATAGAAATGCAGAGCATGCAGAGAGAATCAAAAGACCTACTATAAAATATTGGGCTGATGTTTGGAGAAGACTGAAAAATAATAAACTTGCAATGTTCGGTTTAATAATAATAATATTTATGGTTATATTTGCAATTATTGGGCCTATGATTAGTGGATATACTTATTATCAAATTGATATGCTAAATACTAATCATAGACCTTCTGCTGATTTTTGGTTTGGTACTGACTCATTAGGACGTGATTTATTTACACGTGCGACTTATGGTGCAAGATTCTCACTTTTAATTGGATTTTTAGCTGCATTTATAAACATAACTGTTGGTGTACTATACGGTGGTATAGCAGGTATGAGTTCTGGTAAAGTTGATGCCTTATTAATGCGTATAGCGGAAATAATTTATTCAATACCATACTTACTAATAGTAATACTATTGTCAGTTGTATTTGCTGAAAAAGGGTCAGGAACTTCTTTTGCGGTTATGGTATTTGCGATGACATTATCTGGTTGGATACCTACAGCTATTTTAGTTAGAGGTCAAGTTCTATCTTTAAAACAGTCAGAATATGTTATGGCAGCTCGTTCAATGGGTGCAAATGATGCTTGGGTTTTATTTAAACATATAATTCCAAACACACTTGGTCCTATACTTGTAAACTTAACACTTATAATTCCAAGAGCAATTTTTTCTGAAGCGACATTATCTTTCGTTTCATTAGGTTTACAAGACCCACTTCCATCACTTGGTAACTTGGCGAACGGAGGACTTGAAGTTCTTGCTATAGGACTTACTTATCAAATGGTAGTTCCCGCACTTATGATTTCGCTTATTATGTTTGGATTTAACGTATTGGGAGATGGATTAAGAGACGCTTTAGACCCAAGACTTAGAAAGTAGGAGATGGAATGGATAAATTACTAGAAGTAAAAGATTTAAAGATATCATTCAAAACTTTCTTTGGTGAAGTTGAAGCGGTTAGAGGGATATCTTTTGATGTAAATAAAAAAGAAACAGTTGCAATTGTAGGTGAGAGTGGATGTGGAAAGAGTGTAACGGCTAATTCTATTATGAAGCTTTTACCAAATCCACCAGCTTTTTATAAAGGTGGTTCAATACTATTTGATGGTGAAGAGATAATAGTAAAGTCTGAAAAAGAAATGCAAGAAATTAGAGGAAATAAAATTTCTATGGTATTCCAAGACCCTATGACATCTCTAAACCCAACTATGAAGGTTGGAGACCAAATAATAGAAGGTTTGATGAAACACGAAAAAATATCAAAGGCAGATGCTCTTAAAAAAGCTATAAGAATTCTTGATATGGTAAGTGTTCCTGAACCTGAAACAAGAATTAATCAATATCCTCATGAGTTTTCAGGTGGTATGAGACAACGTGTTATGCTTGCTATAGCGCTTGTAATGAATCCAAAACTTATGATTGCAGATGAGCCTACAACAGCACTTGATGTAACAGTTCAAGCACAAATATTAGAACTTATGAAAGAGCTTCAAGAAGAATTTGAAATGAGTATAATATTGATTACTCATGACTTAGGTGTTGTAGCAGATATGAGTAATAGAGTTGAAGTAATGTATGCAGGCCAAATTATGGAAGAGGGCTCAACAGATGATATTTTCTATAACACAAAACACCCATACACTAAAAAACTTTTATTATCAGTTCCAAGACTTGATATGAGTAAGGAAGAAAAGCTTCATGCAATACATGGTTCGCCACCGGATTTATATATACCACCTAAGGGATGTCCATTTTTTGATAGATGTGACGAGGCAATGGTAATATGCGAAGATAATATGCCTCCTACAACAGAACATGGAGAAGGACACAGATGTAGTTGTTGGTTATATAGTGAAGAGTACTTAAAGGGGGAAAATAATGACTGAAAATAAAAATAAAGATGTAAGTCCTCTAATAAGTGCAAGGGGAGTAAAGAAATATTTCAAAGTAAAAAAAGGAATATTGAAAGCTGTTGACAATGTAAGTTTTGATATATATCCCGGAGAGACATTTGGTCTTGTTGGGGAAAGTGGATGCGGTAAATCTACAACAGGTAGAACTATAACAAGACTTTTAAACCCAACTGGGGGGGGAATGTTCTTTGATGGAGAAGACTTATTTAAATTATCAGAGTCAAAGTTGAGAAAGAAAAGACGTGATTTCCAATTTATCTTTCAAGACCCGTATGCTTCGCTAAATCCAAGAATGACAGTTGAATCATTGGTAGAAGAACCAATGTTGATAAACGGACTTTATAAAAATGAAAAAGAAAGACATGATAAAGTTATCGAATTACTAAATCTTGTAGGATTATCAGAAGAACATGCTTCACGTTTCCCGCATGAGTTCTCAGGTGGACAGAGACAACGTGTTGGTATTGCAAGAGCACTTGCAGTAAGGCCTAAGTTTATAGTTTGTGATGAACCTATTTCAGCTCTTGACGTTTCTATACAAGCTCAAGTAATAAATATACTTATTGACTTACAAAAGAAAATGAATTTAACTTATTTATTCATAGCACATGACCTTTCAATGGTAAGGTATATTTCAGATAGAGTTGGAGTAATGTATCTTGGAAATATGATGGAAGTTGCAACTTCAGATGAGTTGTATTCAAATCCTATACACCCTTATACAATAGCTCTTATGTCTGCAATACCTTTGGCAGACCCAAATATTCAAAGAACAAGACAGAGAATTATGCTTGAAGGAGAAGTTCCAAGTCCTATAGACCCACCAAATTGCTGCCCATTTGTGGATAGATGTCCGAAGGCACAGGAGGTTTGTAGAAAGTCTAAGCCGGAGCTGACAGAGAGAAATCCGGGACATTTTGTAGCATGTCATTTAGTATAAAAGTGAGTTTTAAGACTCACTTTTTTTGGGCTCTATGTCAAATATTGGGGAGGCTCATTAATTCGAGCCTCTCTTATTATGTAAAAATCAACACATAGCAGCTAAAATAAATCCTAAACCAAAATAAACCAAAAACCACTAAAAATAAGCATAGCAAACAAAACTCCTAGGAGTTTTCAAAAATTTTCATATTTTTTTACCAATTATTTACAAGAAAGCATAATTCGCTTTCTAAACAAATTAAAATTTTTCATACCAAAACAATTTCTCTTTAAAGTCTTTATCTTAGTATGTGTCCCTTCAAGAGGACCATTAGACCAAGGATAATCAAAAGAATTACATATCTCATCAAACCAATTATTAAAAGCAGTAATCCAAGAACTAAATTCCTTTAAACCGGATTCTTCAGCCCTTCTTATCCATTCATTTAAACACTTTTCAGCCCTCTTTTTAGTAGGTTGAATAAGAACATATTGATAGAACAACTCTTTTAACCCATACGCCAATTTTAAATCCCTACTTAACTCAAGCATTAGACAAACCTCATTAGCCTCATCAGAAGTAAGCCTAGAAGAAGGCTTTGTAATTAGACTTCTACTCCTCTTAAAATACCTTCTAAACTTAGAAGAAACATCCTTTTGAATTCTCTTTCTAACATTCTCCAAAGCCCATAAAACCTGTCGTATAAAATGATATCTATCAATAATATGTACAGACAACTTAAAGAATCTTTCCTTAACAGATTTAAAAATATTAGACATATCACTTACAAAAAATCTAACATTCATCATCTCTTTAGAAGGAATCTTTTTAAAATACTCAAACAAAGAAACCTTACTCCTATAAGGCAAAACATCAATAATATTATGAGTATCTCCATTTTTTATTAATTCTTTTTTTTTGATAAAGATAACTTTTCAAGTACAGACAATTCAAAAAAGCAGAACAAATTTATGATAAATCATAACAAAGACAACTCAATAAGCAATATGTTTTTATGCGACTTAATGAGCTATGTAATTACTGTTTGCGTGTAGATAGGGGCATATCTTGTCGCTCTAAAGATAAAAAGTAAAATCCTATGATAATATAGTTGATTAAAAAAACTTTTAAAGTACAAAATTAAATGATGCTGTAAATCTATTTTATAAACCGGGGATAACTTCCTTGTAATACTGATAAAAGCTTTATTTCATAGAATTTTAAAAAATAAAAATAAAAAAACAACTGATAAAATTTATCAAAATTTCTTGGACAAATAACTTATTTTTGATAACATTAACTAAATCAAAGATCATGAAAATAAAAAGGAAATAATCCCTAGCATAAATTCATTTAACAGAACTACATTAAAGAAAGGAGCAAATTTTGAAGATAATTTATTTAATTTTAGGTTTAATTTTTTTAGGAATAGGCGTTATTGGTATTTATTTACCACTTCTTCCTGCAACTCCATTTCTAATTTTAGCAAGTTATTTCTTTGCAAAAGGTTCGGAAAAATTCAATAGATACTTTATTTCTACAAAATTGTATAAAAATAATATAGAGCCAATAAAGTCAAAAAAAGGCATGACCATAAATAGAAAAATTAAAATTTTACTTACTATAACTGTTTTTATAGGAATTTCGTTTTTCCTTATAGATAATCTTCATGCAAGAATATGCCTTATTTTAGTGTTAATATTTCACTACTTGTACTTTTTCTTAAAGATAAAGACTATTAAGGAGGAGAACAATGTTTGACAAAAGGCTGTATATAGAATTAAAAGATGAGAGAAAGTACATTGTTATTTTAGTATTAATAAAAACCATAGAGATGATTTTAAATATATCTGTGATTTTTACTATAGGCAAATTTATAGATACTCTGATTAAAGGAGAGGAAAATTATATAAAACTAATAATGACAATATTGATAATAGCCATTATTAGAATAGCAACGACAAAACTCTATTCAAATATTGGATATAGAGTTTCAATAGAAGTAAAGAAAACTCTTAGAGAAAGACTTATAAAGAAAGTTTACTCTTTTAAAATGGAATTTGGAGAAAAAATTAAAATTTCAGAAATTATAAACCTTGGAGTAGAAGGAATTGAACAACTTAATATCTTCTATTCGGAGATGTTACCTCAACTACTTTTTTCCCTAATAGGACCTTTAATTTTATTTATAATATTATGTTTTATAAATTTAAAAATCGCACTAATTATGCTCGTTCTAGTACCAGTTATACCACTAGCTATAGTAATGGTACAAAAACTTGCAAATAAAGTTGTAAAGAGTTATTGGCATTCCTACACTAATTTAGCCGATATATTTATAGATTTTTTATACGGGCTTACAACGTTAAAAGTATTTAATGTAGACGAAAGACAAAATGTAAGGTTAAATGATCTGGCAGAGGATTTTAGAGCAAAAACTATGAAACTTCTAATGGTGCAGTTGAACAATATTACAGTTATGGATTTAGTTTCATACTGTGGAGCTGCACTTGGAATAATGTTAAGTTTAAATGCTTATAAAGTTGGAAAAATTTCCATATTTGGGGCATTTTACTTTATACTTTTATCTCAAGAATTTTTTAATCCTCTAAGAAGACTCGGTTCTTTATTTCATGTAGCTATGAATGGAATTTCTGCTGCCAAAAGTCTTTTTGATGTATTAGAAATAGAAACTGAGGAGGATTATAAAAACACTATAGAAGATAGAGGACTAAATATAAAAATTGAAAACTTAAATTTTTCATATACAGATAAATTAGTACTAAATAACCTAAACATAGAATTTGAAAACAATAGCATAACTGCAATAGTAGGTAAAAGTGGCTGTGGAAAATCAACTTTGGCAAAAGTTTTATCAGGTAGTTTAAAATCCTACAAAGGTAAAATATATTTTAACGGAGTGAGTGATATAAATTCCGATTCACTAGTAGAAAATATTGCCTTAATAGATAATAATCCATATATATTCAACGGAAGCCTAAGGTACAATCTCAAGATGGCAAATGAAGATGCAAAAGATGAAGAACTTATACAAGTTTTAGAAAAAGTAGGACTTAAAAATTACTTTTTAAACAAAGAAGGCTTAGATACTTTGTTAAATTCAGATGGAGGTAATTTATCTGGAGGACAAAAACAAAGATTATCTCTAGCTAGGGCAGTATTAAAATCTCCAAAACTTTTAATACTAGATGAATCTATTTCAAATATAGATATAGAATCAGAACAGTTAATACTTACACTTCTACAAGAAATGAAAAAATCTATGAACATAATACTAATAACTCATAGACTAAGAAATGCAGAAAATGCAGATTATATTTACTATATGGAAGATGGAAAAATTAAAGAAGAAGGAAAGTTTAAAGAAATATTAAAAGAAAAACTATTCTCTACTATCTATAATTATCAAATATCTTTAGAAAAGTGGGGTTTAAATGAATAAAATAAAACAATATATAAATCTAATAAAAAAACTTTTGCGAATAGTAAAAGACTTAAAAATTCAGATGATTTGTGCAGTTTTCTTTGGAGCAATGGGACATATATTTGCCACACTAATACCTGGGCTAGGAGGATATAGTTTAGCAAAATTAATACTTGATAAAGATATAAATTTAAAAACTATAGTAGGAATTATATTTATTCTAGCAATTTTAAGAGCAGTATTTAAATATATAGAGCAGCTATTTAACCACTATGTTGCATTTAAAACTCTAGCCATAATTAGAGATAAAGTATTTAAAAAATTAAGAGAGTTAGGGCCTGCTAAAATGGAAGAGAAAAACAAGGGTAAATTAATTTCCATAATAACGGCAGATATAGAGCTTTTAGAAGTATTTTATGCCCATACTATTTCTCCTATATGCATAGCTATAATTCATACATTAGTATTTTTAATAATATTATATAGCTTTAGTCCATTATATGCCTTAGTTCTACTAATATCTCATTTAATCTTAGCAATCATTGTACCTATAGTAACGGAAAAATCAGCAAGAGATATAGGTGCAGTACAAAGGGAAGATTTATCAGCACTAAACTCTAAAATTTTAGAGGCATTTAAAGGGCTAAAAGAAATTATTAACTTTAATTACGAAAAAACACTGTTAAAGGAAATAAATAATCTAACTAGAAAGCTAAATAAATCCACTAAAATACTGTCTAAAAAATCTGGAGAAAACTTTGCCCTATCGTCTGCAATAATTATTATTGCAAACCTAATATTTGTAATAGTGGGGGCAAATCTATATATTAAAAATAAAGTAGATATACTAGGGTTAATATTTCCACTGACTATATTTATTTCATCTTTTGGCCCGACTTCAGCATTATCTAACCTTGCTAATAATCTAATACTGACCTTTGCATGTGCTAAGAGGGTACTAGGACTATTAGACGAAGAAGCAGAAGTAGAAGAAAATATTATGGGAAAGGAGATTATTTATAACAATTTGGAGCTTAATAAAGTGGACTTTTCTTACGATAATACTAGCCTTATAGAAAACTTTAATTTAAAAGCAAATCTAAATCAAGTAATAGGTCTATCTGGTAAAAGTGGTTGCGGCAAGTCAACTGTAATAAAACTTATAATGAGATTTTATGATACTAATAAAGGAAAAATATATTTAAATAACGAAAATTTAAAAACAATAAAAACTTCTAATTTAAGAGAGAACATCTCATATACATCTCAAGAAACTCATCTGTTTAAAGGAACAATAAGAGATAATCTAAAAATAGCAAAAGAAGATGCAACAGAAGAAGAATTAATAATAGCCACAAAAAAAGCCAATATTTATGAATTTATAGCAAGTTTAGAAAAAGGCTTTGATACAGAAATAGTAAAAGAAAATAAACTTCTTTCCACAGGACAAATACAAAGACTTGCCCTAGCTAGAATGTTCCTAAGAAAATCAAAACTATATATATTAGACGAGCCAACAGCAAATATAGACGCACTAAATGAAGGTATAATACTAAAATCCCTATACAAGGAAAAAGAAGATAAGACAATAATAATATCTTCTCATAGAAAATCTAGTCTTAGAATATGTAATAATATAGTAAAAATGAATAGAGAAATAGAGTCGTAGGTGATAAAAATGATTAAACTAGACTTGACCAAAATTCAAATACAATATCTTTTATATATAAAAAGCAAAAAAAACAACAAGACAATAACATCCACATCAATTTGCTTCAACTGCTCAAAAACGAATTCAAAGAAAATTTTAGATAGAATGGTAACACTTGGAGTACTTTATAAAGATGGTCATGAATATAATCCAACAAAAATCGGAGATAAACTTGCAAATTGTTATGATAAAAAACGTAAAAACATTATTCTGGTTTTACAAAAAATATTCAAAATAGAAAAAAATATAGCAGAGGAATTATCATTTGAAATTATGGGAAGGGGGATGGAAGAATTCTATAGTAGCATAGATGAAAGAGCAGAAAAAATAGAACAAATAGAAAAACTCTCAGCTAAAGTAGAAAAAGAAAAATTAATAGAACTCTTAGGAAGAGGAAAGCATAAAATAAATTTTTGTATCTATAAAAATCACGAAGATAAAGCAGATTCATTTATAGAAAAATCCATGGCATCTATGGGATTTGAAGAAGATGCACATTTAATTATTGACGACAATCCTTATATAAGCCTAAAATCTAAAATAATAGAAAAACCGAAAGAAGGCTATAAGAAAAAAGGAATAGCTACTAAAGTTTTCTACTACAAAGATAACAAAAAATATGAAATTAATTCAAACGAAAGAGAGTTTAAGATCCCACTAGACATCATTGACTACTGGAATAACACAGGAGAGGTAATACTACAAGCAGGTCTTATGCTAATTATAAAATCACAAATTGGAATGAATCTTCATATAAAAGAAGCAAATTTCTTATTTTCTGTAAACTTAGGTTTAATTTAAAAATAAAAACAAATTGTCATAGCATATAAGAAAAATCCATTATAAACTTGTATTTCAAACCGATTTATTAAAAAAAACATTCATAAAACACAAGAAACAAATAAAATTCATAGAAAAAGTAAACCATAGGCAACTAGTCGTCATAAATAAACTACTAGCAATAATGTTAAAAACATATTAAAATAAAGCTGTATGATAACGATTATCAATTACAAAGGGGGAGTGATATAATCGTGAAAAATATCTTGAAAATTAAAATAACAACCTTGTTAATTTTAATTTTAACTATAATATTTTCTGTAAATATATATGGAGCAGAAAATCAAAAAGATGAAGTCCCAGAGAAAGTAGAAATAAATTTAGAAGATGGATATTATAAAATTCCCATAGCCCTATGGCACGCAATAGAAGATAAGGAATCTATGGGGAACCAGGCGATGAATCAAATAGGAGAGCTAGAAGTAAAAGATAAGGAAGGCTTCTTGTACATAGGCTCAGATAAAATGAAGTATATGAGTATAACCGCATCTCTTATAAACATCTATTTCCAAAAAGAAGATGGAAATTATTATCCAGCAGAGCCTGGCGCATTTGAAATGGAAATACCAAAAGAAAAGGAAAAGCGACCTATAGTTTTTAGAACTAAACTAGTAAATATGGACAATATGCCAAAAGTTTATGTAGATCCAAAGGTCGAACCGATGGGCGATGAACCCATAAGGGCAAGAGTAAAGCTTGACTTTACAAAAGTAGAAAAAATATCCGAAGATGAATCAGTACTTATAAATAAATTTAAAAATGGTGCAAAAAAAGCAGAATATTCTAAAGAAGATTCAGGGGAAGTAGAAAATAAAAATCTTTTTGTATCCTATGGACCAGATACATTTACAGAAGCGTTTTCCTTTTATGGGAATAAATTATCCGGCAAGGATGCTGAAGAATATTCAAAAGATTTCGATCCACTTGATCAAGTAAATGTATTTAAAATCGAATTTTTAGGACCATTAGAAAAAATAACTGGCAAAGAAGATAGCATACAAGCAACAAGAAAGAAGCTAAAGCCAGAAAAAGAATTTGAATTAAGTTTGCCACTTCTTAAATTTACAAAAGAAGATAATTTAGCATTATACGACTGCACAGAAGGAGAAAAACAAAAAATAGACTTTACCTATACTGACGAACATATAAAGGCAAAAGTGAAAAATCCAGGAGTTTATCTACTAGTAAAATCAGGCTCAAACCCTGTTGCAACTTCTGAAGGAAAACAAGAAAATAAAACTCCTAATAAAACTACCAAAGAACAAAGAGAAAAGGCCTTTACAAAAAGTGTAAAAAAACCTGTAGTAAAACCAGTGAATAAATCAGCTGTTAACGGGTCTACAACACCACAGATAAATCAAACACAAATGTCAAAACAACCAGTACAAAGTTCGTTACAAAAGCAATTAGATGTAGTAAATGGTGAGAAAGGCAAAAACGAAAATATAGAATACGCAAAAGAAAGCATAGAAGAAAATATAAAAGAAAAAGAGTCTAAAGGAATAATAACGCTAATATTATTAACTTTTATTTTTTTTAATACAGCAGCGATAATAATTATCAAAAAGAACCTAGGCGAAATTAAAAATATGAAAGAAGAAATACTATTTATAGGAGGGCTAAAAAAAGATGAAGAATAAAAAAATACTAAGCATAGTCCTACTACTAATAATATTTACACTAAAAACAAATGTAAATGCCTATACACAAGAAATAGCAAAGGCAACACCTTACTATCAACACCCTGTAACAGGAGTTATAGAAGACCCTGGCAATAACCCGGGTATAGGGCAGGGGATGACCGAAAATGTATTAAACCCTCAAGCACTTGTAGAAACAACAGATGACGGAAGAATATTCTTATCCGTAAGATACAGTCTTGCAAACTATATAAAAAATGAAACCTTTGCAGTTCAAAATTACGGCGAAGAAGGATTTTATTCAGTAGCAGCAGAAGTAACTGGACAAGGAGAAGAAACAAGGGATTATAGAATTGAAATACCAAGTAAAAATGTAATAGTAAGAGCGACATTTTTCGTAGGACCAATGGGAAGAGATGTAATATTCTACTACACAATATCGGATCTCGTACCAGGAAATACAGATTTTGCATCTTTAGAACAAAATCAAAGTCTGCAACAAGAACAAACTGAAAATACACAAGAAATACAACAAACACTTCCACAACAAAATTCACTACAAAATACAGAAGGTTTAAAACCAGTAGAAAACAATGTGCAAGTAGGGCAAATACTAGCTCCACAAGCACAGGGAGGAAAAGTAGAACAAAAAATAGTAAACTCTAAATTTTCAGCTGGCGATTTAGGATATTCCCATGGGTTACTCACCAAAGACTCAGAAGTAATAAAAAAAATATATTACTCAGACGAAAATGAAGAAGATGAAGTAAAAGAAAAGACAAGACTAGGGAAAGTAACTATGGCATTTATCTATTCACTTATAGGGTTAGTAGTAATAATTACATCATTAGCAATAATATTGGCACTACTATCTTATTTCTATAAAAATAATGTGGAAGAAAAATTAAACAAATTAAGGAGTGAAACATATGAAGATTAAAAAACTCCTAACAATAGCATTGTCCCTACTATTATGTACATCTTGCGTAAATCAAAAACAAAACAAAAAACAAACAGGTGGACAGCTAAAAATAGCAGCAACATCAATGGCTACAGTCTATATAATGGAAAAGCTAGACGTAGATTTAGTCGCAGTACCGGACTCAAAAATAGACCCTATGCCCAAAAGGTATAAAGATGTCCCCAAAGTTGGTATGGCAATGACCCCTGATATAGAAAAATTAAAGATGATTTCACCAGATTATGTATTTTCGCCAGTTTCACTTATATCAGACTTATTGCCAAAATATAAGGCGGCAGAAATAGACTATGGATTTTTAAACCTTAGCAATATAGAGGGAATGTATAAATCAATAGAAGATTTGGGAGAACTCTTAGATAGAAAAAAAGAAGCAAAAAAACTCGTAGACGACTACCATAAATTTATAAACGAATACAAAGAAAAACACAAAGACAAAAAAACACCAAAAGTATTAATACTAATGGGACTTCCCGGTTCATATGTAGTGGCGACAGAGAACTCATATGTCGGTAGCCTTGTACAATTAGCCGGAGCAGAAAATGTCTATGCAGGAACAGACCAACAATTTATAACAATAAACACAGAAGATATGCTTAAAAAAGATCCCGACATAATATTAAGAACAGCACATGCACTTCCTGATGAAGTAATGGAAATGTTTAAAAAAGACTTTGCAACAAATGACATTTGGAAACACTTTAGAGCCGTAAAAGAAGAAAAAGTCTATGATCTGGACTACAAAAAATTCGGCATGAGTGCAAAATTTAACTATAAAGAAGCATTAAATGATTTGGAGGAAATTTTATATGAAAAAAACTAAAATGATTTTAGTATTTTCAATATCTGTGATAATCCTTCTAATATTAACCCTATTTTCAGCAAAAACAGGCTCAATAGAAATGACTTTCTCAAAACTTATAAGAGGTCTTTTTGTAGAATTTGACAGCGAAGTAGCTACAATATATGACTTGAGATTTCCGAGAATAATAATAGCAATAATAGCAGGAGCGGCAATAGGAACAAGCGGAGTGATGCTTCAAGCAGTAATGCAAAACCCACTCGTAGATCCGGGCATCATAGGCATATCATCAGCCGCATCACTTACAGGAACAATCGTCCTATTACTTGCACCGGGAATTTTCTATCTCGTACCAGCACTATCAATACTTGGTGGAATAATTGCCTACCTATTAATATATTCCATAGCATGGAAGGGCGGTTCAAACCCAATTAAACTCATATTAGTGGGGATTGCCCTAAATATGGTCTTTATAGGAATATCAGAAGCCATAAAAGCGATGACAGGCGGCAACCTTACAAATGTTCAGTCAATAATAGAAGGAAATGTAGCACAAAAAACTTGGGCAGACGTAAGAATAATGACAATTTACGGAATAATAGGACTTGTACTTTCACTCATAACTATAAGATCTTGTAACCTCTTATCATTAGAAGACGAAACCGCAAAATCAATCGGCGTAAATGTAAATAGAGATAGATTTCTAGTAGCACTAGTAGCAATAATGCTCTCAAGCGTTGCAACAGTACAAATAGGAGCAATAAGCTTTTTAGGACTAATAGTACCACATATAGGAAGAATGATAGTAGGTGCAAATCACAAACACCTCTTGCCATTCTCTATGATTTTAGGAAGCATAGTTCTTTTACTATCAGACACATTAGGAAGAATAATAGCATATCCTTACGAAATAAAAACACAAGTATTAATGTCTGTGTTCGGAGGAATATTCTTCATAATACTTTTAAAAACAGGAGGACGAGAATATGGAAATTAAGCACTTGTTCTTCGCATACACAAAAGAAAACATAATAAAAGACTTATCGCTTAACTTTAAACAAGGAAAGATAACAATACTACTCGGCTCAAATGGTTGTGGAAAATCGACACTTTTCAAATTATGTACGAGAAATCTAAAACCAAAGATGGGGACGATAAGACTTGATGGGAAAAACATAAGCGACATAAATAGAAAAGACTTCGCAAAAAAAGTCGCAATAGTAAAACAAAAAAATAGATTAGATTCAGACATAAAAGTAGAAGAATTAGTAAGTTATGGCAGAAATCCCTACCTTCCATTTATGGCAAGATTGACAGAAAAAGATTATCAAAAAATAGATGAAGCAATAAAACTATGCGGACTCGAAGAAATAAGAGATAAAAAAGTAAATCTATTATCAGGTGGGCAGACACAAAGAGTTTGGATAGCAATGGCAATAGCACAAGATAGCGACATACTTTTTTTGGATGAACCAACAACCTATCTCGACATAAAATATCAGATAGAAATATTGAACTTAGTAAAAAGACTAAACAAAAATCTTAACAAGACAATAATAATGGTTCTTCACGATATAAATCAGTCCATAAAGTATGCAGATGAAATCGTAGGGATGTATAAAGGCAAAATAGTATTTAACGGAAAGCCTAAAGAAACACTTACAGAAGAAAATATATCAAAAATATTTGATACAAAATTAAAATTAGCACAACTTGAAGGAGAAACAATAGTATTAGCAAGGGAGAATTAAATGAGGGGAATAATTGCATATTCATCAAAGACAGGAAACACAAAGAAGATGGCAGAACATATCTATCTCGAACTAAAAAAAATATGTGATGTCGAGATAAAAGACATAAAAGAAATAAAGAAAGATCCAAAACTAGAAGAATATGACTTTGCACTAGTAGGTGCATGGATTGATAAAGGAAAACCTAATAAAGAAGCAAAAAATATAATAGAAAATACAAAACAACAAAACCTCGGCATATTTGTAACCATGGGAGCAATGCCAGACTCACCACATGGCATGGATGTATCCAAAAATTTAGAAGACTTACTTAAAAATAGAAATTCACTCGGATATTACAAATGCCCCGGCTTGGTAGATAAAAAATTAATAGAAAAAATGCGTGGATTTACAGGAGCGATTGTGCCGAAAAAAATAAAAGAAAAAATGATACAAACAAGCATCGAATCAAGACATGCAACAGAAGAAGAATTACAAGAAGCAGCAGACTACTTCTATGAAAAATTAAACAAAATATAAAAATATTAGTGGGTGTGTGGGTGGGATTAGGATAGTAAATTATAACTATTTAATAATTATATAAATACTAAATACTTAAATAATTAAAAATAGTATTTAGTAAGTTTAAGGAGGAGAGATGGACAAGAGATAAGAAGAAAATATTTAATTTAAAGAGAAACGCTTATTATTTCTAAAAAGTAAGAATGTAATCATAAAACAAGTATTTGTTTTATAAGACTATGTTTATAAGTAGAGGAATATAAAATATTGTAGGATTATAATTTGTAAATTTGAATAAAATAAAAAAGGAGATAATTATGAAAACAATAAAAAAATTAAGTTTATTATTACTTGTATTATTGATATTACTACCATCCTTTGCAATGGCAAAAGAATATGATATGAAAGCTATTGAAGATGAAATAAAAGCAACAATAGACTTTTCAGATAGGGAACTATATGGTACAGAATATAGTTTGAGATCAGCAGGAAGTCCAGAAGATTTTGCTGTATATCACAGAAAAGATCCAAAGCTTTCAATGGCTGATGACGCTTTTGATAAGAGCAAATCTAAAGTAATAGATAATGGGGATTCCTATACTTTTATATTTTATTTACAACCTGTTAAAAAATGGTATCCATTCAAATATTATGAAGCGGATTGTACCGAAATTAAATTTATGACTCCAACTGGAGAAAAAGAAGCTGAATACACAGTAAAAGAATTAGAAGTAGATGGAAAAACAAAGAAAAAGGCTATTAATAGCGATAAATTAGTACCATATGGTTTTGAAATTACTATTTCTAAAGATTATTTAGAAGTAGAAGAAGATGAAGATTATGGTTTTCCACACTTTTACAGAATCAAATTCGAAACTAATTTAGAAGATTCAGGAGCGTTAGGAGTAATTGGCGATAAGATGATGAATCGTAACGCAAGATTATATGTGAAATAAAAAAATAAGTATTCCTCTACTTATTTTTTATTAGGAGGATAAAATTGTTAAAAAAAATAAATAAATTATTTCTATTAATAGCTATTTTTTTATTAATTCCATCATATGTTTTTGCAGAAAATATAAGAATGGATGATAAAGTTTATATTAAAGGCAATAATTTTGTTAGTTTCCAAATTAACCCTGAACCTTACATGAGGTGGGAAAAAGGAAATTTTGATCCAAAAAAATTCTCGGTAAAACTTAGAGAAATAAAGAAGGATGACCAAGATTTTGCGGCATTTATAAAAAAACATGAAAAAGAAGCGGAATCCTTTAGAAGTCATGAAGCACAATGGTTTTGTTATGAAATTGAAGCTAAAAACGAAACCGATTGTGCACAATATGGAAATATAAATATTGAAAGTAAGCATATTAAAGATGAAGATACTTACTGGATTTGGCCCGAACAATTTCAAATGTATGTTTCGAGATTTGATGAAGAAACAAATAAATTTGCAGAACCAAAACATTGTAAAAGATTTATGCGCCTTGAGGAAGCAGACGGATATAAAGGGAACCGATTTGAAACAGATTCATTTTTTTTAATACGTGATTTTAACAAAAATAAAGATGGAAGATCATATATAGCTAATGCAGGATTTGGTTCTAAATTTAAAAATCATACATATACAACAAAAGATAAATTTAGAGTATATGTATTTCAAGGGTGGGCTGACCCTATCCCTAAAAATTTATTGCCAGGAGAATATAAGATTCCCCTATCAATAAGGTATGCAAGTAGACCTGGAATGTATTCTATGGCATCTGGTGCTGTTGAAGATAATGGAAAATTAATTGTAACAGAAGACGGAAAAATGAAGTTAAGATTCACTTTTAAACCTATGAGTTTAGCTGACCCCAAATATACGAAAGAAAATGATAAGGTAATCGAGGGACACTTAACAGATTTATGGGTCTTCAATTCTTTAGATGAATATAGCAAATATTATAGCAATGAAACTTATTATTCAGACTATAAAGTCTACTTAAATGATCCAAAGTATTTAAAATCAACATATACAAGAGATAATTTTAATTATCCGGAAACCTATGAAATTCCACTGGAATATTCGAATGGACAGCCTAATTATGAAGCAGTAAAAATGTTTAATGTCCGAGTAGACGCCATGGGAAGCAATCCAGATTTTAATATGCTTATGAGATGGCAGGAGATGGAGCGTGAAAAAATAAACTCTACTCCTGGAAAATATAGAGCTTTACAGCTATTTAATAGTACTCAAGAAAGGTTTAATAGTGATAAAAAAGTTTTTGATAAATTATGGAAAGATAATAATTTTATAGAAGATGAAAATGCTTATCTAAATAGGTTACATGATAAAAATGAAAAAGCTAACACAAAATTGAATACGAAAACTGGTGTCAATCCTTATTATACATTTGAATTTAAAGATGGAAAAGGAGACCTTACAGTTTCTTTTGTAGAGCAAGTTTATGATAAAGAAAATTTAAAAGAATTTGGTCTTGTAAGAATAGAAAAAGATAAGCCAATAAAATATAAGGGAGCAGATAAAAAATTCCATGAAGTAGAAGTTTTAGAAGAAAAATATTTTACTATAAACGAAGCAAAAGAAAAATTTGGTAATAGAATTACAAAAATTAAATTAAAAAATATACCTTTAGCAGAAGAAGGAGATATAGATCAATATATAAATCTTGAAAATGCAAGATTAATCCATTGTATTAAAAAAAGTAATAATACAACTATATCCATGAGTCCATCTGAAAATGAAGATATTACTAAAAATATGTTTAAAATATGGAATGTCGATTTAAGGAAAAAAGTTTTAGTTGAAAAATATGAGGATGAATTAAATAAAAAACCGTTAGAAGAAAAAATCAAAGAAGCTAAAAAAATTAAACAAGGCAATAAATCTAAAGAAGCCTTTGTAGCCCTTCAAGACGCAATAGCAGCAGCTGAACAAGTTTTAGCTAGCGCTACAGAACAATCTAAATTAGATGAAGCAGTAACAACATTAGATAATGCAGTTAAAGTATTTAATAAAAGTCTTGATATAAAAGCTCCAGTAGAAGATGGAGAATACACTGCACCAGTAAAAATAATGCACGCATACAATAAAGGAGAAACTTCTATGGCAAATGGAGCTATAGTATCTCCTGCAAAGCTAATTTATAGTGGTGATAAGGTAAAAGTAGAATTAGAGTTTAAAGGTCTACACCTTATGGGAACGAAAGGACACTTAACTAACCTATTCTACTTTGAAAACAATAAACTGCCAAAAGAAGGCGGAAAAGCAATAGAAACTAAAGTAGAAAAGAAAACTATGGACATGGGATTAGATGGAAAGCAACATGAATTCCCACAATTATTTAGCTTTACTATAGATAGAGATCTGTTTGAAAATTCAGACTTCCTATGGTGTAAAGTTTGGGTAGATGCTATGGATGGAATAGCTGGTAAAGGCCCTGGTGGCGGAGAACAAAAAGCTAAGATAGTTATAGATAAAACTAATCTAACTAAATTAGAAAAACCACAAGAACTAAATAAAAAACCATTAGAAGATAAAATATTAGAAGCAAAGTCAGTAGAACAAGGCAAAAAGACAGATGAAGCACTTAATGCCCTAAGAACAGCAATTATAGAGGCGGAAAAAGTTTTAGCTAATGCTACTGAACAAGATGCACTAGATAAAGCTGTAGAAGATTTAGATAAAGCTATTGAAACTTTTAAAACTAGTGCTGATAAGATTGAACCTAAACCAGAGCTAAAAAAAGAAGCCTTAACTAAAGCTATAGCAGAAGCTGAAAAAGTAGAACAGGGTAAGAAAACCGATGTTGCTTTTGAAACTTTAAAGGCAGCTATTGAATCGGCGAAAAGTATTCTTAATTCTGCTAATGAACAAAGTCAATTGGATACGGCTTTAACTAATTTAAATAATGCAGTAAAGGTATTTAATGAAAGTGCAGATAAAGCTACAGAGCCAGAGAATAAAGATAAAGTCTACAATGTTCCAGTAAGTTTAATGCAATTTGCATATCCTAATAAGGAATCAATGGGAGCAAAGGCTATAGATGGACCGGCTAAGGTAAGTATAAAAGGCGATACTGTAGAAATAGATTTAACATTTAAAGGTATTGAAGTACCATTAGGTGAGCAAGTTCTTTATGGACATTTAACTAATTTATTTAGCTATGAAAATAACAATGATCGTGGACGTGCAATAGAAGCAGAAGTTATAGAAAAGGTAATCGACGAAAAATCAGGGGGCAAAGAATTCCCTAGAGTATTTAGAATTACTTTAACTAAGGCTGAGTATGATGCACTAGAAAATAATACCCTTTATGTAAAAGTATGGGTAGATGCTATGGATGGAATAGCTGGTAAAGGCCCTGGTGGCGGAGAACAAAAGGCTAGACTTGTTTTAGATAAATCAGGTGCTACAGATATTACTCCCGGCGGAGATACCCCAACACCACCAACTCCAACTCCAAGTCCTACACCTGATTTAGGTAGTAAGACTAAGTTAATAGATGCTTTAAGAAGTTACTCTAATTTAGGCGGACCTCATTACACTTATAAAAGTAATATGGAATATGTAAATGCCTATAATTCTGCTATGGCATTATTATCTAGAAGTAATGTTACTGAAAATGAGATTAAATCGGCTATAGATAATTTAAAAACTGCGGCATCTGGCCTTGTTAAAGGTTCTAATAATAGTGGAATTGGTAATAACTGGGGAAATAACAATAACTGGGGTAATAATAACTCTGGTTGGAATAATAACTGGGGTAATAACAACAACTCCTCATGGGGGAATAATTCTTCCTGGGGAAATCAAAACAATAACCAAAATAATGGACCAGTTACTATTCAATATGAAGTGCCAGTAGAAATATTGCACGCACATCAATCCGGATATTCTATGGCAAATAATGCTATTAATCATACTGCTAGAGTAGAGGAGAGAAATGGTCAGTTTAGATATAGTGTTCAATTTGTGCCTATGCAAAGGGACTTTGGCGGTAAGACTTTAACAGGAAACTTAACTAATTTATTTATTTATGATGGAAATAAATATCAAGCATCACAATCTTCTGGGAATGTATGGTCATGGGTAATGAATGGAAAGTATGACAAGGTAAATATAGCCGTATGGGTTGATGCTATGGATCAAATAATGGGCAAAGGACCTGGCGGTGGAGAGCAAAATGCTATAATATCCTTTGATTGGTCTAGAGCGAAAGAAGTTGGAAGAGTCGGCGGAAATAATAATCAAAACCAACAAAACCAGCAAAATCAACAAAATAAACAAAATCAGCAAAATCAGCAAAACACAAGCAACAGCCAGTCTACTACAAGTTCATCTAAATTCACTGACGCTAATGGGCACTGGGCAAAAACTGCAATTGACTATGTAGTAAATAAGGGTTATTTCAAGGGCCTTTCAGAAACGCAATTTGGACCTAATGAATCAATTACAAGAGGACAGTTTGTAACTGTGCTTGGAAGAATGTTAAATGTAAATACAAATGATTATAAGACACAAAAATTTAATGATGTTAAGTCTGATGAATATTACAGTCCATATATTTCTTGGGCAAACAAGATGGGAGTAGTCAATGGAGTTGGTAATAATAACTTTGCTCCAGACAAGGCACTTACAAGAGAAGAAATGGCAGTAATGATGACAAGATTCTTAAAAGTATCAGGTAAAAATCTAAATGCCAAAGGAGGTACAAGTGGATTTAAGGATCAGGATTCTATTGCATCCTGGGCCAAAGATTCTGTAAAGGAAATGGCAAGGCTTGGTGTTGTAAAGGGTATGGATGATGGAAACTTTGCACCAAAAACTTCATTTACTAGAGGACAGGTTGCACAAGTTCTTTACAATATTGATCATAATTAATAATGGGGACAGTCCCCTCGTGGACTGTCCATGGTTTTCAGGCTGCCCTGCATAAGTAGGGTTGTCTGTATAATATAAAAATGAGGAGTTGTTGAAATGAAAAAATTAATTCTATCACTATTATTGGTATTGGTCATAATTCCAAATACAATATTTGCAGCGAATAAGTATGAAGTACCAGTAAAATTAGAAAAATTTGGAGAACCAGGCAAAGAATCGATGGGTAATCCATCACTTAAACAAATGGCAGAAGTAGAAGAAAAAGATGGGAAATATATTTATAAATTATATTTAAAGAAAATGGAATTTATGAATATGGAAGGCGAACTTACAAATCTATTTATTTACGAAGCTGACAAAGATTCAAATAGAGTAGAAACAAAACAAACAGCCATTGAAGGGGAATATAATAAAACTCATGAGTTTGAGAGGACTACTCCAAAGGAAGATAAAATTCTTGTGGCAGTTTGGGTAGATGCCATGGACGCAATATCAGGTGGTGGAAAGGGTTCCGGAGAACAAAAGGCATACTTAATGTTTGACTGGGCAAATGTAAAGCCTTTAGAATCTAGTGCTGAAAACTCAGAACCAAAGACAGAAAAACAATCAAATGAAATTAAAATTGTTGTAAATGGTAAAGAAATAAAACCTGAAACTCCCGCTTATATTGAAAGCGGAAGAACAATGGTGCCTTTAAGATTTATATCTGAAGCACTAGGAGAAAAGGTTGAATGGAAAGCAGATACTAGAACTGTTATCATTGGAGATGATAAGGCTAATCTTATAATTGATTCTAAGGAAATTAAATCGAAAGATAAGACTATACAAATAGATTCTCCAGCAGTAATTAAAGATTCTAGAACTTTTGTACCTTTAAGAGCAATATCTGAAATACTAGGGGCAAAAGTAGATTGGAAAGCAAGTACTAGAACTGTAGAAATAAACAAATAATTTGGTACTATGTCAAATATTAGAGGCTCATTGATTTGTGCCTCTTTTTGGATTTATAAAAAATCTTTAGCGATGCAACAATATTTTTTTCATACTAAAATTTAAGGCTCTATGTCAAATATTGTGGAGGCTCATTAATTCGAGTCTCTCTTATTATGTGAAAATCAACACATAGCAGCTAAAATAAATCCTAAACCAAAATAAACCAAAAACCACTAAAAATAAGCATAGCAAACAAAACTCCTAGGAGTTTTCAAAAATTTTCATATTTTTTTACCAATTATTTACAAGAAAGCATAATTCGCTTTCTAAAAAAATTAAAATTTTTCATACCAAAACAATTTCTCTTTAAAGTCTTTATCTTAGTATGTGTCCCTTCAAGAGGACCATTAGACCAAGGATAATCAAAAGAATTACATATCTCATCAAACCAATTATTAAAAGCAGTAATACAAGAACTAAATTCCTTTAAACCGGATTATTCAGCCCTTCTTATCCATTCATTTAAACACTTTTCAGCCCTCTTTTTAGTAGGCTGAATAAGAACATATTGATAGAACAACTCTTTTAACCCATACGCCAATTTTAAATCCCTACTTAACTCAAGCATTAGACAAACCTCATTAGCCTCATCAGAAGTAAGCCTAGAAGAAGGCTTTGTAATTAGACTTCTACTCCTCTTAAAATACCTTCTAAACTTAGAAGAAACATCCTTTTGAATTCTCTTTCTAACATTCTCCAAAGCCCATAAAACCTGTCGTATAAAATGATATCTATCAATAATATGTACAGACAACTTAAAGAATCTTTCCTTAACAGATTTAAAAATATTAGACATATCACTTACAAAAAATCTAACATTCATCATCTCTTTAGAAGGAATCTTTTTAAAATACTCAAACAAAGAAACTTTACTCCTAGAAGGCAAAACATCAATAATATTATGAGTATCCCCATTAAGAAGAGAAGTCTGATACTTGTTATTACCACTATCACCCTTAAATTCATCAATACATAAAACCTCAGACAAATTATCCCTAGAAACACTTAAACAATTTAAAATGCGAAGAACAGTATTAGAAGAAACATTATACCTATTAGCAATAGAAGAAATAGAATAAACTTCATCAAATTCAGAAATAATAGAACAAACAAGCCTCTTAGTCATAGTATGACCTTTAGCGATAAAATCAAGCTTCCTTTCAAAACGACAACCACAAGACTTACAATCATATCTAGTTTTCTTTAAATGAATCAAAGACTTCTTACCACAAATATGAGTATCCCTAATCATTTGAACTCTATGATCATGAACCCAAATCCTTTTAGAACCACAATGAGGACAGATAGACATCTTAGAAACATGAGCATGAACATGGACAAATTCATTATCCTCATTAAAACTATCAAAAACTACATCTTTAAAACCAAACAAATTCATGATATTATTATTTTGCACTTATATGCACCTCCTAAATTTGGTTTTACTTATTTTAAGTTTAGGACTAAATGCGTATAAGTGCAAATTTTTTATACAAAAATATCTGTTAGAGATTTACTCCCCAACGGATATTATAGAGCCTTTTTAATACATCAAAAAAACAAAATCATCAAATATATAAAAAAGATGAATAGTTATTTATAAAAAAATTCGGGTATATGAAGATAACATAGTTCTAAGACTATAGTAACTTGTGGAGGTATTGAGATGAAAAATATTTTAGATACAATAGGAAACACGAATTTAATAAGGCTAAATAATATAGGTAACGGAAATATATATGTAAAAGTTGAAAAACAAAATCCTGCAGGCTCAATTAAAGATAGGCCAGCTTATGAAATGATAAAGGGAGCAATTGCAGATGGAAATTTAAAACAAGGTATGAAAATTGTAGAACCTACAAGTGGAAATACTGGAATAGCAATCGCAATGATAGGTAAGAACTTAGGGTATGACGTTACAATAGTAATGCCGGCTTCTATGTCAATCGAAAGAAGAAAGCTCATGGCATCATATGGAGCGGAACTAATTTTAACTGGTGAAGGTGGAATGCAAGCTGCTGTAGATAGAGCGAAAGAGCTTGAAACTACAGGAGAGTATTTTATGCCTAATCAATTTGAAAATAAATACAATGCAGTTGCTCACGAAAAGACAACAGGTCCTGAGATATATTCTGAAATACCAGAAGTCAAAGGTTTTATTGCAGGTATAGGGACTGGAGGGACTGTAACAGGAGTAGGAAGATATTTAAAATCTAAAGATGAAAATATCAAAATTTGGGGACTTGAACCGGAAGAATCTCCATTGTTGACTAAAAATGTTGCAGGAATTCATAAGATTCAAGGAATTGGGGCAAACTTTGTGCCAAAAGTTTTGGATAGAGAAATCTTAGATGACGTAGTTACTGTAAAAGGCTCTGAAGCAATGGAAATGGCAAGGAAATTGGCAAAAGAAGAGGGACTTTTAGTAGGCATTTCATCAGGTGCAAATGTTGTAGGTGCTTTGAAAATGTTAGAAAAATTAGAGGGGCCTATTGTCACAGTACTACCTGATACTGGAGAAAGATATATATCTACAGAGTTATTTGAATATGAGTAAATTTTTTAAAACATTAATAGAACATGGGGACTTCATATTAAAAGAAGACCCTGCTTGTAAAAGTAGATTTGAAGCGATATTTATGTATCCAATAGTAAAAGCTATGGTATACCATAGAATTGCACATCGCTTTTATAATAATGGAAATACTTTAATAGCAAGATGGATTTCTCAAAGGAGTAGAAAGAAAACTGGAATAGAGATACATCCTGGAGCTAAGATAGGCAAAAATTTATTTATAGACCATGCAATGGCAGTAGTAATAGGAGAGACAGCGGTTGTAGGAGATAATTGCCACTTTTACCACAACATCACTTTAGGTGGAACTGGGAATGAAAAAGAAGAAAAGAGACATCCTACAGTGGGGAACAACGTAACTATAGGAACCGGCGCCACAGTTTTAGGTCCGGTTACAATTGGGGATGGTGCTAAGATAGGAGCAGGAGCAATAGTTCTGATAGATGTTCCAGCTGGAAAGACAGCAGTTGGGTTACCAGCCAAAGTTTTAGATTAAACAAATTTAAAAAGTATATAGTTAATAAAAAATTAATTAAAAAATCCTTTTGATAATATGAAATATAATTATTGAAGGGATTTTTGCGTTTGTGGCTCTATGTCAAATATTGAGGAGGCTCATTAGTCTGTTATTGTTTGTTTTATAATACAAGTTTTTGTATTTGTTTTTATAAAACTACATATTTAACTTTTTGTAGTATATAAGGCAATAAATTATGAAATTTGAATATTTGACCTAAGAAAATTTAAACTATAATAAATATAAAATATAAGAGGAAGTGATATAATGAATAGTTTTTATATATAGTAATAGTTAGTGTTATACTCTCAATTGATCTTATAATATCAACAATGGCAGCTGCATCTCAGTTGTAGAAAAAGATTTATGGAAGTTAGTTGTTGTAGGTTTTATATTTGCAATTGGGCAGACAAATTCTCTGCACTTCGGTAATATATTTTGTCGAGAACTTTTTTCACTGGAGAGGTTTCTTTGACAAATTTATTACATATAGTTTCAAGCGTTTATTCATTGTTGTAGGATTATATATTCTATATAGCATTTTAAGCTAAAAAATAGGTATGAAGCAGAATAGATAAGCTACCTATAAAATCTTTGGTGATAACAGGTATAATAACAATTTCAATTGCTTTATTTTGGGATTATCCATGGCTTTTTTGGATGTGTTTATTACGAATAAAGTATTTTATATATTTCTTTTAATCTCAATTTTAATTGCAACTGTTGGAAATATAGTTGGTTTTAGATATGGGCTATACTTTCAAAAACACTTTCATTTATAGGCTTATTAATTTCAATTTTCGTAGCAATTTATATATTGTTTAGTCGATTTTAACTAAGGGGATATTATGAAAATTAAAACAACTGTAGAAAGGCAAGCATTTGGTCTATTGATTGATAAGTTTCTTAGTCAAGTAGATAGAGATGAACTTGACACATCGACTATTTTAAAGATAATAGATTTTACTCAAAGGAATATAGGAGATAAGTTTGAGGGTTCGGAAAAAGCTTTTGATTCAGCAAGAGAGATGTTAAAGAATCCGGAAAATAAATGGACAAAACTCATAATTAGTACACTAAAAAATACACATCCAAATGTCAGAAAGCAGATAATTATGAATTTAGGCTTTCAATCTATGATTATTGAAAATAAAGATTTACCAAATAAGAAGTTGGAATTTGGTACTCAAATTCCATGGACAATACTGTTTGATCCAACTTCAGATTGTAATAAAAAATGTATAGGATGTTGGGCTGCTAAATACGGACATAAATTAAATTTAACTTATGACATAATGAATAAGATAGTAACTCAAGGAAAAGAACTTGGAATATATTTCTATATGATGACAGGAGGGGAGCCTCTCATTAGGAAAGACGATATAATTAGACTTGCAGAAGAACATTCTGAATGTTATTTTAATATTTTCTCTCTAATGGTTCATTGATTGATGAGAAGCTTTGTTCTGAATTACAGAGAGTTGGTAATGATTACATTTTCTCTTCTGTAGAGGGATTTGAATCGGATAATGACTTT